>JADKKQ010000005.1 GCA_016720425.1 Betaproteobacteria bacterium
CCCTCATGGCCTTGCGGCCGGCAGATTTTGAGTCTGCTGCGTATACCAGTTCCGCCATCCCGGCCGAGGATGCGCCCGGCGGGCGCGGCAACGCAGCACGGGCAACAGCGCATTATCGCGGAAACCGGGGTGACGGCACAATGACGGGTGCCTTCCTCCTCCCGCGACGGCGCAGCCTGGGGGCGACGCGGGGCCCGCCTCAGCGCGCGCGACGGTAGCTCGCAAACGAATAGACGGGACCGTCGTCGGCTTCCGGTGCCCCGGGCCGGCGGGAGGCTTCGATCCAGCCGCTGCGGTCGTAGTCCGGGAAGCGGGTGTCGCCGGCAAAATCGGCGGCGATCTCGGTGATTTCCAGCCGGTCCGCCTGCGGCAGCGCGAAGCGGTAGAGTTCGGCCCCGCCGATGCAGAAGGCCGGTGGCGGCAGGCGGACCAACTGCAAGGCGGCGTCGAGCGACGGCGCGACCTCGGCGCCGGCGGCGACGTAGCCGGCTTGCCGGGTCACCACGATGTTCTGCCGTCCGGGCAGCGCCTTCGGCAGCGACTCCCAGGTGCGGCGCCCCATGATGATCGCGTGCCCGGTGGTCAGCGCGCGGAAGTGGCGCAGGTCTTCGGGCAGGCGCCAGGGCAGCCGGTTGTCGACGCCGATGACGCCGTTCGCGGCGACGGCGGCGATCAGCGTCAGCGGACAGGCCGACGCTGGCACGCCGTCCTGCCGTGGTGTATCGTCCGCAGATCGCATCCGCCCCCCTGCCGCCCCGCCGGGGGCCAACTGATGATCGCCGCGGATTATAGCGGCCGCCTCCCGTGTATTACCCCCGCTCGTTCCTCAAATTCATCCTGCTTGCCTTTCTGCTCGTGAGCCTGCCGCTGGTCTACGCGCTGGCCGAGCTGATCCTGTCGCTCGATCGCCTGCAGACGCAGGGGCAGCAGGCGGTGCAGGAGGCGGCCCAGGCCGGTCGCGCGAGCCGGCAGTTGCTGGAGCAGAGCGGAACGCTGGAGCGGGTGGTGCGGCAGCATCTCATCCTCGAAGACGCCGCGCTGCTCGACGACTATGCGCGCGTGCGCCAGGAATTCCAGGCGACGCTGCGGCAACTGTCGGAGCTGCCGCTGTCGCGACCGCAGTTGACGGCGCTGGAGGGCCTCGGTGGCAGCGAATCGCGGCTGCACGACCTGCTGCGCGCGCAGCCGCGCAGCGCCGACGCCAGCCTGCGTCTCGCCGACGGCTACGCGCGGCTCGCCGACGGTGCGCAGGCGATGCTGGGCGCCACCAACGAGTTGACCGAGCGGGCGATCGAGCGCCTGCAGGAGACCGCGCGCGAAGGGCGGCAGAAGTGGCTGTACCTGGTGCTCGCCACCGCCGGCATCGCGATCGCGCTGGCCATCGTCTTCTCGGTGCTGATCGCGCGGCCCATCCGGCAGCTGGACCAGGCGATCCGCCAGATGGGAACCGCGGATTTCACGCACGCGGTCGAGGTCACCGGGCCGGCCGACCTGCGCTATCTGGGCCAGCGGCTGGAGTGGCTGCGAACCCGCCTGCACGACCTCGAGGAGCAGCAGAACCGCTTCCTGCGCCACGTGTCGCACGAACTCAAGACGCCGCTGACCGCCGTGCGCGAGGGCGCGGAACTGCTGCGCGACAACGTCGGCGGCCGGCTGACCTCCGGGCAGCAGGACATCGTGCGCATCGTCCGCGACAACACGCTGCAGCTGCAGAAGCTGATCGAGGACCTGCTGACCTACCACCAGACCCGCGCGATGGAGCCGCAGGCGCTCGGTCCGGTCAGCCTCACCGACGTCGTCGGCGGTGTGCTGCGGGAGCACAAGCTGGCCGCGCTGGCGCGCATGATCAGCTTCGAGACGCAGTTGCCCCCCGTGCCGATCGTCGGCGACGCGAGCAAGCTGCGCACCATCGTCGACAACCTGGTCTCGAACGCGATCAAGTACTCGCCCCGGGCCGGGACGATCCGGATCGAGCTGGCCCAGCGCGAGGGCTTCGCCGTCCTCGACGTCCTCGACGAGGGTGCGGGTGTCGACCCGCAGGAGCGGCAGCGGATCTTCGACTCGTTCTATCAGGGGCGGCCACCCACCGAAGGCAAGGTCAAGGGCTCGGGACTGGGACTGGCGATCGCGCGGGAGTACGCGTTGGCGCACGGCGGGCGCATCGAGGTGACCGATCGTGCCGATGGACGCCCCGGCGCACGGTTTCGGCTGCTGCTGCCGCTGCCGGGCGGCGCGACGGCGGTGGCGGGCGCGACCGCGGTGCTGCCGGAGCATCCGCTGGTGCAGGGGGGCGGGCGGTGACCGGCGCCGCGCGTCCTGGCGTCGGGGCGGGCCTGTGCCTGCTGCTGCTCCTCCTCGACGCCGGCTGCACGACGGCGCCGTCGGCGCCGCCGGCGCCGGCGGTCGAGATCGACGTGATCCCGGAGGTCGCGGCGCCGGTCGCCTCGCCACCGGCACCGCGGCCGGCGCCGGTCGCGATCGAGTCCCCGCCGTTCGAGCCGGTCGCCTCGCCGCCCCCGGCGGTGTCGGCATCCCCGGCTGCGTCGCCGCCGGTCGCGTCGACCGCCACCGAAGCCGCACCGGCAACCCCGCCGGCTGGCGTTGCCGCGATCGCTCCCGGTCCGGCGGCGCCCGTGGCCGTCGTCGTGCCGGTCGCCGAGCCCAGCGACGAGCAGCTGATGGCCGCCGTGGTCGGCGACCTGCAGCGCTACGCGCAGCTGTCCGCCGACGAGCTGCGGCGCGAGCTCACCGCGGTGACGCAGGCGCTGGCACGCCAGCGCAGCGACGCCCACCGGGTGCGTCTCGCGGTGCTCTACACGATGACCCGGACGGCGCAGGACGATCAGCGTGCGCTGCAGCTCCTCGAAAACGTCGCCAAGAGCGGGCCGGGCTCGCCCGCGATCAAGCAGCTGGCGGTCGTCCTGCAGGTCCAGGTGACCGAGCGGGTGCGGGCGGTGCGCGAAGAGCAGCAGAAGGCCGATGCGGCCGTGCAGAAGCTCGAGGCGCTGCGGGCGATGGAACGCAGCCTGCTGCGCGACCGCGTCCGCAGCGGCGGCGGCGGGGGCGGCGGTGGCGGCAGCGGCGGGGGCAACTGACGGCCACACGAAAGGGCGAACGACGATGAGCTCCGGCGACATCCTGTTGGTCGACGACGACCCCGACCTGCTCAAGCTGATCAGCCTGCGGCTCGGCTCGGCCGGCTACCGGGTCCGCACGGCCGACAGCGGCGAGACCGCGCTGGCGGCGCTCGCGGTCGTCCGCCCCGGCGTGCTGATCACCGACCTGCGGATGCCGGGCATCGACGGCCTGCAGCTCTTCGATGCCGTGCACCGGCAGCATCCGGCGCTGCCCGTCATCATCCTGACTGCGCACGGGACCATCCCCGACGCCGTGTCGGCGACGCAGCGCGGCGTGTTCGGATTTCTGACCAAGCCCTTCGACAGCCAGGAGCTGCTGCAGCTGGTGGCGTCGGCGCTGAAGCTCGCCGGCGACCTGCCCCAGGCGAGCGACGAGTCCGCTGCCGAATGGCGGGCGGGCATCATCACCCGCAGCCCGACGATGGAGGACCTGCTGCGCCAGGCCAGGCGCGTGGCCGATTCCGACGCCAGCGTCCTCATCTTCGGCGAGTCGGGCACCGGCAAGGAGCTGCTCGCCCGGGCGATCCACCGCGCGAGTCCGCGGCGCGAGCGCGCGTTCGTGGCCGTGAACTGCGGCGCGATTCCCGAGCCGCTGCTCGAGTCCGAGCTGTTCGGGCACGCCCGCGGCGCGTTCACCGGCGCCGTGCAGGCGCACAAGGGGCTGTTCCAGGCCGCCGACGGGGGCACGATCTTCCTCGACGAGATCGGCGACATGCCGCTGGCGCTGCAGGTCAAGCTGCTGCGGGTGCTGCAGGAGGGCGAGGTGCGCGCTGTCGGCGCCAGCCAGTCGATCGCCGTCGACGTGCGCGTGATCTCGGCGACGCATCGCGACCTCGACGCGCAGAAGGCGAGCGGGCAGTTCCGCGAGGACCTCTATTACCGCCTCAACGTGGTCTCGCTCAAGCTCCCCTCGCTGGCCGAACGGCGCGAGGACATCCCGCTGCTGGCGACGCACTTCCTGCGCAAGCTCGCCGAGCGCTACAAGCGGCCGGTGTCGTCGCTGGCGCCCGACGCCATGGCGCAGCTGGTCGCGGCGCCCTGGCCCGGGAACGTCCGCCAGCTGCTGAATCTCCTCGAGCAGGCAGTCGCGCTGGTGCCGACGACGATGATTCCGGCGTCGCTGGTCCAGAACACGCTGCGCGAGGATGCCAGCGCCCTGGTGCCGTTCGAGGAGGCGCGCAAGCAGTTCGAGCGCGACTATCTCGTTCGCCTGCTGAAGATCACCGGCGGCAACGTCTCCCAGGCGGCCGTGATGGCGAAGCGCAACCGCACCGAGTTCTACAAGCTGCTGCAACGGCACCACCTCGAGCCTTCGATGTTCAAGGAAGGCAAGTCCGGCTGAGACACCGAGGCGGCGCACGGGGCGGAGCCGGCATTTCGCCGTCGTGGAACGGTGACAGAAAATGCCCATGCAAAACAGCCGGCTGGGCTCATTTTCCGAATCCCTGTCGGCCTTTCGCGACAAATCGGCATGATCGCGCTGCGGAGGCCCGCGCCGTCGCGGGCGGCGTCGACGACGGTTTTCACTCGACGGGCGCTGGTTGCGCCGCGCTCGCGTCAAGCGGATCCGGAGATTGGCACGCCGATTGCTTTGGTTGAAGTGAAGATCCTCCAACCTCGACCGCCATCCACGGCATCATGCCCGCTTTCGCACCCGACCTGTCGCAGTACTGGCTGCCGGAGAGTGGCAGCCCCGTCGTCGCCGTCGTCGCCAAGGTCCGCGACGAAGAGCTGGACGCGCCGGCACTGCTGCAGCAATTCGAGGCGCTGGTCGATCGCGTCAACGCGGCACGCAGCATCTTCTGACCGGAGACTTCCGACGGCGTGACCGCGCCACCCGTCCATCCCCGTTGCCGGCGCAGGCGCGCCGTGCATCCGGGCCGCAACGATCCCCCTCTTGCCCGCCATCCTCCTCCCGGCGGGCTTCTTTTTGTCCGGGGCCGAGGGCGTCGGACCGCGACCGAGGCAGCGGGGTCGCCCGCTGCCGTGATGAGCGGGCACGAGCGAAAGACTCTCAGCCTCTCAGGCGAGGCGCTGTTCGGTCCGGGTGTCGAACAGGTGGACGTCGGCGGCCGACCAGCGCAGCGCGACCGGGGCGCCGATCGCCTGGTGCAGGCGGCCGGGAACCCGCGCGGTGAGCTTGCCCACCGCGGTGTCGACCAGCGCGTAGGTTTCCGGGCCGGTCGGCTCGAGCATGGTCACCGTGCCCGGCAGGCCGGCGTCGCCGAACGACAGCGACTCCGGCCGCAGGCCGTAGAGCACCGGACCGGGCGCGCCGGCCGACAGCGCGCGGCGCTGGCCGTCGTCGAGCACGAGGTCGAAGCCTTGCGCGGCGAGGCCGGCCGGGCTGCGCTCGGCGACGATCATGTTCATCGCCGGCGAGCCGATGAACTCGGCGACGAACCGGGTCGCGGGCCGGTCGTAGATGTCGTCGGGCGTGCCCAGCTGCTCGATCAGGCCGCCCTTCATCACCGCGATGCGATCGCCGAGCGTCATCGCCTCGACCTGGTCGTGGGTGACGTAGACGGTGGTCACCTGCGCCGCCCGGTGCAGCTGCTTGATCTCGGCCCGCATCTCGACCCGCAGCTTGGCGTCGAGATTGGACAGCGGCTCGTCGAACAGGAACAGCACCGGGTCGCGGGCGAGCGCCCGCCCCATCGCGACGCGCTGGCGCTGCCCGCCCGACAGCTGCCCCGGCTTGCGGTCGAGCAGGTGCTCGATCTGCAGCATCTTCGCGACCCGCTGCACGGCGGCCTCGCGCTGGTCCCGGGGCACGTTGCGCATCTCCAGGCCGAAGCTGATGTTGCCGGCGACGTTCATGTTCGGGTACAGCGCGTAGCTCTGGAACACCATCGCGATGTCGCGGTCCTTGGGCAGCGCCCGCGTCACGTCGCGGCCCGCGATGTGGACGGTGCCCGTCGTCGGCGCATCGAGCCCGGCGATGATGTTGAGCAGCGTGCTCTTGCCGCAGCCCGAGGGGCCGACGAGGATCAGGAACTCGCCGGCCTCGACCTCGACGTCGATGCCCTTGAGGATCTCGATGCCGCCGTAGCTGCGCCGCACGTCGCGGATGGAAAGCGCGCCCATGATGGAAAGCCTCTCAGCCCTTGACCGCGCCGGCGGTGAGCCCGCGGACGAAGTACTTGCCGGCGACGATGTAGACGATCAGCGTGGGCAGCGCGGCGATCATCGCCGCGGCCATGTCGACGTTGTATTCCTTGACCACGCTGGACGTGTTGGCGAGGTTGTTGAGGCCCACGGTGACGGGCTTCGAGGCGGCGCCCGAGAACACGATGCCGTAGAGGAAGTCGTTCCAGATGTTGGTGAACTGCCAGATCAGCGTCACGACGGTGATCGGCGTCGACAGCGGCAGCACGATGCGCCAGAAGATGCGCCAGAACCCCGCGCCGTCGAGCATCGCCGCCTTCACCAGCTCGTCGGGCAGGCCGACGTAGTAGTTGCGGAAGAAGAGCGTCGTCGACGGCAGCCCGGCGATCACGTGCACCAGCACCAGTCCCCAGATCGAGTTGGCGATGCCCAGCCAGCCCAGGATCTGGCTCATCGGCAGCAGCACCACCTGCATCGGCATGAAGACGCCGAACAGCATCATCGCGAACATCGTCTCGCTGCCGCGGAAGCGCCACTTGCTGAAGATGTAGCCGTTGACGGCACCGAGGACGGTCGACACCAGCACCGCGGGGATCACCATCAGCACCGAGTTCAGGAAGAACGGCTTCAGGCCGCCGCAGTCGACGCCGGTGCAGGCGCTGCTCCAGGCGGCGCCCCAGGCCGCGAGCGTCGGCGCCGTGGGCAGCGACAGCAGGTTGCCGTCGCGGATCTGCGCCATGTCCTTGAGCGAGGTCGTCGGGGCCCCTCGCCGGGTGGCTCATCGACGCCCCCGCAACTCGGAGTAAAGGTAGGGCACGACGATCGCGGCCACGGTGGCGAGCATGATCGTCGCCGACGCCGCGCCGAGGCCGATCTGCCCGCGCGAGAACGCCATCGTGTACATGAACGTCGCCGGCACGTCGGTGGCGAAGCCCGGGCCGCCGGCGGTCAGCGCCATCACCAGATCGAAGCTCTTGATCGCCAGGTGCGACAGCACCATCAGCGTCGAGAAGAAGACCGGGCGCAGGCAGGGGATGATGATCCGCCAGTAGATCCGGGGCAGGCTCGCGCCGTCGATCTGCGCGGCCTTGAGGATCGAGTCGTCGATGCCGCGCAGCCCCGCCAGGAACAGCGCCATGACGAAGCCGGCGCTCTGCCAGACACCGGCGATGACGATCGTGTAGATGGCGCGATCGGGGTTGATCAGCCAGTCGAAGGAAAAGCCGGCGAAGCCCCACTCGTGCGCCAGCTTCTCGAGGCCGAGCCCCGGATTGAGGATCCACTTCCACGCGGTGCCGGTGACGATGAACGACAGCGCCATCGGATAGAGGTAGATCGTGCGCAGCACGCCCTCGACGCGGATCTTCTGGTCGAGCAGGATGGCGAGCAGCAGGCCGATGGTCATGCCGCAGCCGATGAAGAGCCCGCCGAAGATGCCGAGGTTGGTCAGCGCCACCCACCAGCGCTCGCTCTCGAACAGCCGCTGGTACTGCTCGATGCCGACGAACTCGTAGTTCGGCAGCAGCCGCGACGCCGACAGCGAGAGGTAGCCGTTCCACGCCATCAGGCCGTAGATGAACAGGAACGCGAGCACGAACGACGGCGCCAGCACGAGCTTGGGCACCCAGCGCGCAAGCCGCGCGCCGAACGGCTCGGCGGAGCGCGCGACCGCCGTACCGGCGCCCGCGGTCATCGCCGGCCGTCCGTGTGCCGCGGTCGCGGCGACGGCGCGCCGCCGCACCGCGACCCCGCGCCGGTGCAGGGGACCGCCCGGGCGGTCCCCGCCGTCACCACGTCACTTCGCCTTGGCGGCGGCAGCCAGCTTGTCCATCGCGGCCGCAGCGGTCATCTTGTCGTCGTTCCAGAACTGGGAGACCACGTCCTTGATCGCGCCCTCGACGGCGGAGGGTACGGCCATCCCGTGGGCGATCGACGGCACCAGCGAGCCGCTCTTGGCGCTGGCCCCGAAGTCCGCCGCCGACAGCTTGGCGCACTCGTCGAACTTGTCGAGCTTCATGTCGAGGCGAACCGGGATCGAGCCCTTGTTCAGGTTGAAGACCTCCTGGAACTCGGGGCCCATGATCGCCACGGCGAGGTCCTGCTGGGCCTTCTGGTTGGCGGCGTCCTTCAGCTTGAACAGCACGAAGCTGTCGACGTTGTAGGTGTAGGACTTGGCGGTGCCGGGCGCGGCGACGCAGGCGAAGTCCTTGCCGGGCACTTTGCCGGCGGCGATGAACTCGCCCTTCGCCCAGTCACCCATCAGCTGCATGCCGGCTTCGCCCTTGATGACCATCGCCGTGGCGAGGTTCCAGTCGCGGCCCGGCGCGTTCTTGTCGGTGTAGCCCTTGACCTTCTTGAACGTCTCCAGCACCTTCAGCATCGTCGGGCTCTTGAGCGAGCCCGGGTCGAGCTGCACCAGCGCCTTGCGGTAGAACTCGGCGCCGCCGGCACCCAGCGCGACCGATTCGAAGGTCGTGAAGTCCTGCCAGTTCTGGCCGCCGTGCGCCACCGGCGTGATGCCGGCCTTCTTCAGCGCTTCGGCCGCGACGAAGAACTCGTCCCAGGTCGTCGGCAGCTTGGCGCCGGCCTTCTTGAAGGCCTCGGGGTTCGCCCACAGCCAGTTGACGCGATGGACGTTGACCGGCGCGGCCACGTAGTTGCCCTTGTACTTCAGGCCGTCGGCGATCACCTTGGGCAGCACGCTGTCCCACTTCTCGGCCTTGGCGACCGCGTCCATGTTGGCGAGCACGCCCTCGCGCGCCCACTCCTGGATCGACGGCCCCTTGATCTGCGCGGCGGCGGGGGCGTTGCCCGACACCACCCGCGACTTCAGCACCGTCATCGCCGCGTCGCCGCCGCCGCCCGCGACGGCGAAGTCCTTCCAGGTGTGGCCCTTCTTCTGCATCGACGACTTGAGCTCGGCGGCGGCCTTGGCCTCGCCGCCCGAGGTCCACCAGTGCAGGACCTCGACGTCGCCGGCTTGCGCCGGGATGGATAACGCCGTGCTGACGGCAGCCAGCAGCAGGGAATTGCGGATCATCGACATGCGGCTCTCCTCTTCCGGGTGGGCACGATTGGGCATCGAGTGAGGCGGGGATGGTAAGTCGGCCCCGCCGCTTGGGCAAGTGTACGCCGGCGCGGCCGGACCGGGGCCCGTTCCGCCTCAGACGGCGACCGGCGCCCTGATCCCCGGATGGCACTGGTAGCCGACGATCTCGAAATCCTCGAACCGGTAGTCGAAGATCGTCGGCGGCCGGCGCGCGATGGCGAGGCGCGGCGGCGGGAACGGCTCGCGGGCGAGCTGCGTGGCCACCTGCTCGGCGTGATTGTCGTAGAGGTGGCAGTCGCCGCCGGTCCAGATGAACTCGCCGACGTCGAGGTCGGACTGCTGCGCCACCATGTGCGTGAGCAGCGCGTAGGACGCGATGTTGAACGGGACGCCGAGGAAGATGTCGGCGCTGCGCTGGTAGAGCTGGCACGACAGGCGCCCGTCGGCGACGTAGAACTGGAAGAACGCGTGGCAGGGCGGCAGCTTCATGCGCGGGATGTCGCCGACGTTCCACGCCGAGACGATCAGTCGCCGCGAGTCGGGGTTGCGCCGGATCTCGGCCAGCAGCTGCGCGATCTGGTCGACGTGCCCGCCGTCGGACGTGGGCCAGCTGCGCCACTGGTAGCCGTAGATCGGGCCGAGATCGCCGTCGGCGTCGGCCCACTCGTCCCAGATGGTCACGCCCGCCGCCTGCAGCGAGCGCACGTTCGATTCCCCGCGCAGGAACCAGAGCAGCTCGTGGATGATCGACTTGGTGTGGACCTTCTTCGTCGTCAGCAGCGGGAAGCCGGCGGCGAGATCGAAGCGCATCTGGTAGCCGAACACCGACCGCGTGCCGGTGCCGGTGCGGTCGGCCTTGCGCTGGCCGTGGTCGCGGACGTGCCGCATGAGGTCGAGGTAGGGGCGCATGGGGGCGGGCGAAGGGGTCGAACGCGGATTCTAGCGGAACGGCGGAGCGTCGCCGCCGGCGGCGGCCCTTGTCGGAATCGCCGCCGTCGAGCAAGCTGCGTCCGAGCCCGCCACCCCGCGTCGTCCGGACCATGCACTCACCGAACCAGTTCGACCTCCTGCGCGAGCGCCGGTTTGCGCCGTTCTTCTGGACGCAGTTCCTCGGCGCCGGCAACGACAACGTCTACAAGAACGCGCTGGTCATCTTCGTCGCCTTCCAGGCGTCGTCGATGACGACGCTGGACCCCAACGCGCTGGTCAATCTCGCCGGCGCGGTGTTCATCGCGCCCTTCGTGCTGCTGTCGGCCACGTCGGGGCAGCTCGCCGACAAGTACGAGAAATCGCGGCTGATCCGCTGGATCAAGCTGTTCGAGATCGGCGTCATGGCCATCGGCTTCGCGGGCTTCCTCTGGCGCGACCTCACGCTGCTGTTCGTCGCGCTCGGGCTCATGGGCGTCCACTCGACGCTGTTCGGACCGGTCAAGTACGCGATCCTGCCGCAACACCTTCGGCCGGAGGAACTGATCGGGGGCAACGGCCTGGTCGAGATGGGGACCTTCGTCGCGATCCTGCTGGGAACGATCGCCGGCGGCGTGGTGGTGGCCGTGCAGCCCGGCGGCCCGGCGCTGGCCGGAGGCCTGGCCGTCGCCATCGCCGTCGCCGGGTACCTCGCCAGCCGGCGCATCCCGCTCACCCCGGCGGTGGCGCCGCAGCTCAGGATCAACTGGAATCCGTTCACCGAGACGGCGCGGAGCCTCCGCTTCGCGCACGGCAACCGCGTCGTCTGGCTGTCGATGCTGGGCATCTCGTGGTTCTGGTTCTACGGCGCCACGTTCCTCGCCCAGTTCGCCGGCTTCGCCCGCGACGTCCTCGGCGGCAACGAGCAGGTGGTGACGCTGCTGCTCGCGCTGTTCTCGGTCGGCATCGGCGTCGGGTCGCTGCTCTGCGAGCGGCTGTCGGGGCGGCGGGTCGAGTTGGGGCTGGTCCCGTTCGGGTCGATCGGGCTGTCGCTGTTCGCCATCGACCTGTGGCTCGCGAGTCGCGGGCTCGCCGCCACCAGCCTGACCGGGCTGGACGGCTTCCTCGCCCGGCCGGCGCACTGGCGCGTCGCCGCCGACCTGGTGCTGATCGGGCTCTTCGGCGGGTTCTACATCGTCCCGCTGTACGCGCTGATCCAGGAGCGCTCGGAGCCGGCGCACCGGTCGCGGATCATCGCCGCCAACAACATCCTCAACGCGGTGTTCATGGTCGCCTCCGCCGGCGTCGCGATCGGCCTGCTGCAGGCCGGGCTCAGCATTCCCCAGCTGTTCCTGGTCACCGGGCTGATGAACGTGGCGGTCGCCGCCTACATCTTCGGCCTCGTGCCCGAGTTCCTGATGCGCTTCCTGGCGTGGCTGCTCGTCCACACCTTCTACCGGGTCGAGCAGCAGGGCCTGGAGCACATCCCGGAGACGGGCCCCTGCGTCGTCGTCTGCAACCACGTGAGCTACGTCGACGCGGTCGTGCTGGCCGCCTGCATCCGGCGGCCGATCCGCTTCGTGATGGACCACCGCATCTTTCGCGTGCCGGTGCTGTCGTTCATCTTCCGGACCATGCGGACGATCCCCATCGCACCGGCGAAGGAGGACGCGGCGATGAAGGAGCGGGCGTTCGCCGCGGCGGCGCAGGCGCTGGCCGACGGCGAGATCGTCGGCATCTTCCCGGAGGGCAGGCTGACCGAGGACGGGGAGATGGCGTCGTTCCGCCCGGGGGTCCAGCAGATCCTCGCCGCGACCCCCGCGCCGGTGGTGCCGCTGGCGCTGCGCGGGCTGTGGGGCAGCTTCTTCAGCCGCTCGCACCGCGGGCGCGCCATGCGCCGTTTTCGCGGCGTGTTCTCGCGCATCACGCTCGCGGCCGGCGCCGCGGTGCCGCCGGACCGGGTGACGCTGGACGGGTTGCACGCGACGGTGCTGGAGCTGCGCGGCGCGCGGCGCTGACCGGCACCGCCGCGCGCCGGGCCGCGCCCGCGGCCGTGCTAGACTCGAACGGCAACGCGGCGCAGCGCGCGCCGCGGTTTCCTTGCTCGCGGTGCCCCATGTCCGGCAACTCCCTCGGCAGGCTCTACTGCGTCACCTCGTTCGGCGAGTCGCACGGACCGGCGATCGGCTGCGTCGTCGACGGCTGCCCGCCGGGGATGGCGCTCGACGCCGCCGACATCCAGCGTGATCTCGATCGCCGCAAGCCCGGCACGTCGCGGCACGTGACGCAGCGGCGCGAATCGGACACCGTGGAGATTCTCTCCGGGGTGTTCGAGGGCCGCACCACCGGCACGCCGATCGCGCTGCTGATCCGCAACGAGGATCAGCGCAGCAAGGATTACGCGAACATCGCCGACACGTTCCGTCCCGGCCACGCCGACTACACGTATTGGCAGAAGTACGGCATCCGCGATCCTCGCGGCGGCGGCCGCTCGTCGGCCCGCGAGACCGCCGTCCGGGTCGCCGCCGGCGCGATCGCGCGCAAGTGGCTGCGCGAGCGCCACGGCGTGGCGATCCGCGGTCACCTGGTGCAGCTCGGCCCGAACCTCATCCCGTTCGCGGACTGGTCGGCGGTCGACGGCAATCCCTTTTTCGCGGCCAATGCCGCCGTCGTGCCCGAGCTCGAGGCGTACATGGATCGGCTGCGCAAGTCCGGCGATTCCTGCGGCGCGAAGATCACCGTGGTGGCGAGCGGCGTCCCGGTCGGTTGGGGCGAGCCGGTCTACGACCGCCTCGACGCGGAGCTCGCCTACGCGATGATGGGCATCAACGCGGTCAAGGGCGTCGAGATCGGCGCGGGCTTCGCCAGCGTGGGGCAGTCGGGCACCGCGCACTCGGACGAGATGACCCCGGAGGGGTTCCTTTCCAACCACGCCGGCGGCATCCTCGGCGGGATCTCGACCGGGCAGGACGTCGTCGTCACGCTGGCGGTCAAGCCGACCTCGTCGGTGCGGCTCGACCGCCGGTCGATCGACAAGGCCGGGCGGGCGGTGACCGTCAACACGCACGGCCGGCACGACCCCTGCGTGGGCATTCGCGCGACGCCGATCGCCGAGGCGATGATGGCCATCGTGCTGATGGATCACGCGCTGCGCCACCGGGCGCAGAACGCCGACGTCGTCACGGCCACGCCGCGCCTCGCCAGCGCCGCGGCGGCCGGCCGCGGCCAGCCGTCCGCCGGCGCCGCCGTCGACGACCCGGAGCCCGACGAAGCCTGAGCCTTGCGCGCGCCGGTCGGCGCGCGGCCCCACGATGCGGGTCAGACGGCGTCGTCGTCCGCTCGCCGCGTGGCGGTGACGCTCGCCGTCGCGCTGCCGCGAGCGAGCCGCAGCGCGAGCGCCTCGCTGACGGCGAGCAGCGCCGCGTCGCGCGCGATCGACCCGTCCGCCCGGGTCACGATGGCGTAGCCGCGATCGAGCACCGACTGGGGATTGAGGTGCGCCAGCGCCTGTTCGGCCGCCGCGATGCGCGCGGTGGCGGCTTCGATCGCCCGGGCGCCGGCGCGCGACCAGCGCGCATTGGCGTCGGTCAGCCGGGCGGCGGCGGGCGGCGGCTGGCGCAGTTGCGAACGCAGGCGCTGCGCCTGGTGGTCGACGCGGCCCGCAAGCGCCGCGAGCCGGTGTCCGAACGCGCGCGCGAGCCGCGTGGCCAGCGCCGTGGCGTCCTCGCCCTGCCGCGCCAGCCGCGCCGCCGGGTGGACCAGGCGGCGGGACAGGTGATCGACCCGCTGCATCCGCTGCTCGAGCGCCGCGCTGCCGACGCGGCGCAGCCGGCCGGCGAGGGCGAACGCGTGCCCGGCGATCGCCGCGCGGTCGGGCGCCACCTGCGCGGCCGCCGCCGTGGGGGTTGCGGCCCGGACGTCGGCGACGAAATCGCAGATCGTGAAGTCGGTCTCGTGCCCGACGGCCGAGACCACCGGCAGCGCCGAGTCGAGGACCGCCTGCGCGACGGCTTCCTCGTTGAACGCCCAGAGGTCCTCGATCGAACCGCCGCCGCGGCCGACGATCAGCACGTCGACCTCGCGCCGGGCATTGGCGGCCCGGATTGCCGCGGCAATCTCGGCGGCGGCGCCGCTGCCCTGGACCGTGCAGGGATAGATCACCACCCGGAGCGCCGGCCAGCGCCGCGCCAGCGTCGTCAGGATGTCGTGCAACGCGGCACCGTGGGTCGAGGTGACGACGCCGACGGCGCGCGGGAAGTCCGGCAGCGGCCGCTTGCGCTCCTCGGCGAACCAGCCGGCGGCCTCGAGCCGCGCCTTCAGCCGGGCGAACTGCTCGTACAGCGCGCCGAGGCCGGCGAGGCGAATCGTTTCGACGTTGAGCTGGAACTCGCCCCGGGCCTCGTACATCGTCGCGGCGGCGCGCAGCTCCACCGCCAGGCCGTCCCTGAGCGCGAAGCCGGCGTGCTGGGCCTTGTGCCGGAAGAACACGCAGGACACCTGCGCGGCGGCATCCTTGAGCTTGAAGTAGCAGTGTCCCGAGGCGGCGCGGGTGAAGCCGGAGATCTCGCCGGCCACCCAGACGAGGCCGACCTCGCGCTCCAGCGCCGCGCGCGCCGAGGCCACCAGCAGCGACACCGACAGGACCGGCTGGCCGAGGCCGCGGAGGGACGCCGTCCCCGGCATCCCCGCGGGCGCCGGCGAGCCGGGGGGCAAGCGGGCGCCGGTCACGGGCGCGGCATCGGTGAAGGATTCGACAGAACCATTCGGGGCAGTTTTTTGTCCATGACAGAAGTGGCCTCGAGGCCCGCCAAAGCTGCCTTGCGTCGAGCCGACCGGGACCTTCGCGGCGGCAGCAGGGGCCCTTGGCAGGGGACTCTAGGATATTGTTTCAAAAAGACAATTTGTCGGCGTGATTTTGGGCAGGACAGGCTTTTTCCCGGCCCCCGCGCGACTTAGCGCCCGAATTTACAAGATATGCACACTTTTATCCACAGTATTTGTGGAAAACCCGCCGCCGCCGCCGCGGAGGACCCCGCGCCAAGCCTTATCCGGCGCGGCTTTCCGGCCGGCCACCGTTTTCGCTGGGCGAGCGACCGATGACGCCGTTCGCCCCAGCGGTTAGAATGCCCCGTCCCTGTCGATTGTTCATGATCAAACCCCGATGACCCAGCATGCTGCACTGCCGCAAAACCGGCGCCGCTTCCATCTGCGATGGGCGCCGGCGGTCGGGCCGCGGCGGTTGGGCACGCGTCGAATTTCCTGCGTGCCATCATTGCCGAGGACAACCGGACCGGCAAGTACGACGGGCAGGTCGTCACCCGCTTTCCGCCCGAGCCGAACGGCTACCTCCACTACGGGCACGCCAAGTCGATCATCCTCAATTTCGGGCTTGCGGCCGAGAACGGCGGTCGCTGCCACCTGCGCTACGACGACACCAACCCGGTCAAGGAAGACGTCGAGTTCGAGGACTCGATCGCCGAGTCGGTGCGCTGGCTGGGATTCGACTGGGGTCCGCACCGCTATCATGCCTCCGACTACTACGATCGTCTCTACGCGTTCGCCGAGTGGTTCATCGGCGCCGGCCTCGCGTACGTCGACAGCCAGTCGGCGGACGAGGTTCGCGCGTCGCGCGGCACGCTGACGCAGGCGGGACGCCCGAGCCCCTTCCGCGACCGGCCGGTGGCCGAGAACATGGAGCTCTTCCGCCGCATGCGCGCCGGCGAGTTTCCCGACGGTGCGCACGTGCTGCGGCTGAAGATCGACATGGCGAGCCCGAACGTCAACATGCGCGATCCGGCGATCTACCGCATCCGGCACGCGTCGCACCATCGCACCGGCAGCAAGTGGTGCATCTATCCGCTGTACGACTACACGCACTGCATCTCCGACGCGCTGGAGCACATCACCCACTCGATCTGCACGCTGGAGTTCCAGGACCATCGGCCGCTCTACGACTGGGTGATCGGGAAGCTCGCCGACGGCGGGCAGCTGACACGCCCGCTGCCGCAGCAGTTCGAGTTCGCGCGCCTCAATCTGACCTACGTGGTCCTGTCCAAGCGGCGGCTGATCCAACTGGTCGCCAACGGTCACGTCGACGGCTGGGACGATCCGCGGATGCCCACGCTGGTGGGTGCGCGCCGGCGCGGGTTCACGCCCGAGGGCTTCCGGCTGTTCGCCGAGCGGATCGGCGTGTCGAAGGCCGATTCCTGGATCGACATGAGCATCCTCGAGGACTGCATGCGCGAGGATCTCAACGCGCGGGCGCAGCGGCGCATCGCCATCCTCGATCCCTTGAAGCTCGTCATCGACAACTTCTCCGCCGCGCAGGCCGAGGCCTGCCTGGCGCCGAACCATCCGCAGCATCCGGAGCTCGGCAAGCGGTCGCTTCCGCTGACCCGCGAGCTGTGGATCGAGCGCGACGATTACAGCGAGCAGCCGCCGAAGGGTTACTTCCGTCTCTCGCCGGGGGCCGAGGTGCGGCTGCGCTACGGCTACATCGTCCGCTGCACCGGCGCCGACAAGGACGCCGCCGGCAGGGTCACCGCCGTCCACTGCACCTACGACCCGGCGACGCGCAGCGGCACGCCGGGCGCGGATGCGCGCAAGGTCAAGGGCAACATCCACTGGCTGTCCGCGGCGGACGCGATGCCCGCCGAGGTGCGGCTGTACGACCGGCTGTTCGCGGTGCCGTTTCCCGGCTCCCGCCATCCCTGGGGCGTGAAGGAAGGTGCCGCCGAGATCGCCGCGCCGGCCCGTGCCGCGGTCGTCGCCGGCGACGAAGGCGACGACCGCGAAGAAGGCGACGTCGTGGAGGCGATCGAGCGGAACTATCTCGACGACCTCAACCCCGGATCCAAGCGCGTGATCACGGCGTTCGTCGAGCCCGCGCTCGCTGCGGCGGCGCCGGAGGACCGGTTCCAGTTCGAACGTCACGGCTATTTCGTCGCCGACCTCGGAGACCACGCGCCAGGTCGCCCGGTGTTCAATCGCGCGGTCACGCTGAAGGATTCCTGGAGCAAGCCGCCTTCGGGGCCTTGATTCCGCGCCGGTCGGGCAGCATCTTGGGAACGCCACCCCGCGGCGCAGCCGCGGTTTTCACGGGCCACGACTTCCGCGGGTGACGCTATGATGTCGGCCGCCCGTTCTCAACCGAGGTTCATGCCATGAAGCGCATCGTCCTTTTCCTCGTCACCAATCTCGCGGTGATGCTCGTGCTGTCGGTGGTGCTGAAGCTGTTCGGCCTCGACCGCGCGATGTATTCGCAGACCGGCATCTCCTACGGCAGCCTGCTCGCGTTCTCGGCGGTCGTGGGCTTCACCGGCGCGATCATCTCGCTGCTGATGTCCAAGCAGGCCGCCAAGTGGTCGACCGGGGCGCAGGTGATCGTGCAGCCCTCGAACGAGGCCGAGGCGTGGCTGGTCGAGACGGTGCGCCGATTGGCGACCAGGGCCGGCATCGGCATGCCCGAGGTCGCCATCTACGAGGGCGCGGCCAACGCCTTCGCCACCGGCGCGTTCCGCAACTCGGCGCTGGTGGCGGTGTCGACCGGGCTGCTGCAGTCGATGAACAAGGAGGAGGTCGAGGCGGTGCTCGCGCACGAGGTCGCGCACGTCGCCAACGGCGACATGGTGACGCTGACGCTGATCCAGGGCGTGGTGAACACCTTCGTCGTGTTCTTCGCGCGGATCGTGGGCTCGATCATCGACAAGGCGGTCTTTCGCAGCGAGCGCGGCACCGGCCCGGGCTACTTCATCACGGTGATGGTCTGCGAGATCGTGTTCGGCGTTCTCGCCTCGATCATCGTCGCGTACTTCTCGCGCCAGCGCGAGTTCCGCGCCGACTCCGGTGCCGCCGACTACCTCGGCAACCCGCAGCCGATGATCAACGCGCTGAAGCGTCTCGGCGGGGTCGAGCCGGGCGAGCTCCCCAAGGCGATGAACGGCTTCGGCATCGCCGACAAGGCGGGGTTCATGGCGCTGTTCTCGACGCACCCGCCGCTCGAAGTGCGGATCGCCGCGCTGCAGGGCCGCCGCTGAGGCGCGCTGCCGCTGCGCCCGCGGCGACCGATCGCCGCAGGCGGCAGCGTGTCGCGGAATGCTGACGGCGGATTGACGCGCGTCAAGGGGGGCGCCGGGCGCCTGCGCCGCCGTTGACCTCGATCAATTCGCGACGGCAGGCGCGCTGCGCTTTCCTTGTCCTGCGTCAACACGTTGTGCGCCGCTTGTGCCTTGGAGCGGCGCGCGGCGTCTGCATCGGGTGTCGTCCCGGGCGCGCTGCCGCGGCCGCCGCCGCAGTCGCGCCGGCCGCGACAAACGAACGGCCGGTCGGGGAACCCGGCCGGCCGTGTTCTCGACCCGCGGACCGCGGGGAGGAGAGTGCGTCTACTTCAGGTGGTTCGACACGAGCTTGGTCATCTCGAACATCGACACCGTCTTCTTGCCGCCGAACACGGCCTTGAGCTTGTCATCGGCGTTGATGTTGCGCTTGTTGGTCGCATCCTGCAGCTTGTTCTTCTTGATGTATTCCCAGATCTTCTTGGTGACTTCGGTGCGCGGCGCGGGGGCGGACCCGATCACGGCGGCGAGCACCGCCGAGGGCGTCATCGCCTTCATGAACGCGGCGTTCGGCTTGCGCTTGGCGGCGGGCTTCTTGGCGGCGGGCTTCTTCGCTGCGGCCTTCTTTGCCGGGGCCTTCTTCACCGCAGCCTTCTTCGCGGCGGGCTTCTTGGCGGCCGGTTTCTTGGCGGCGGGCTTTTTCGCGGCAGGCTTCTTTGCAGCTTTCTTGGCAGTAGCCATAGTTCTCCTTCCTATGATTAGTTGCTCGTTCATACGCCGAACACTCTGAAGCAGGCCCTCCTGTCACGGGCTATCCTGCGTCATCGGCGGGAACTATAGCGCAAATCCACAGTAAGGGAATGCCCGTGCGCGCAAATTTCACGAGTGAAAGCGGGGCCGTTGCGCCGCCGCAGGAATCGCCGCCGGCGCGACGCGGCGCGGCGCCGATCCGGCGACGCGGCGGCGAGGCGGCGAGGCGAACCGTCGCGGCGACGACGCTTGAACGGCGGCCGGTCCGGTGCGACACTGCGGTTGGCCTGTGCAGCCCTCGGTCCCCCGTGCGAGTCCCTCCCCGATTGCCCTGCCTCCTCCTCCACGCGCCGATGCCCTCGGGCGTGGCGGCGCGAGTCGTGACCCCGTGAGCACCGCAGCGTCCGCAGGCCCGGCGAGCCGTTTCGGGCAGCTGGCACGCGTCGGCCGTCGGGTCGCCGGCGATCGGCACGGCATCGCCGATCGTCCCCTGCCGTTCGCCCGCCGGTCCTCCCTGCGGTGGTTCGCAGGCCGGGCTCGCCCGGAGCCGTGGCGGTGAGAGCGGGGGATCCCACGCCGACCGGACACCCGCCGCTGGAGGAGCGCGATTGCCCGCGCGACCCGCTGCTGCTGTTCGCGCGCTGGCATCGTGCGGCGATCGACGCCGGCCTGCCCGAACCGAGCGCGATGACGCTGGCGACGGTGGCGGAGGACGGCGGTCCCGCGGCGCGCATCGTCCTGCTGCGCGATTGCGATGCCCGCGGGTTCGTGTTCCTCACCGACAGCGCGAGCCGCAAGGGACGCGAACTCGCACGCGACGCCCGCGCGGCGCTGGTCTTCCACTGGCCCGCGCTCGTGCGCCAGGTTCGCGCCGAGGGTGAGGTCGCGAAACTGGATGCGACGGCGTCGGCAGCGCTGTACTCCGCCCGCCCGCGCGGCACCCGGCTGGTGCTGGCCGCGTGGACGCAGAGCGTGCCGGTCGCCGACCGCGCGACGCTCGCCGCGCTGCGCGACCGGATGGATGCGGCGCATCCGGCCCCGGCGGCCCCGGAGCGGCCCGCGACCTGGGAAGGCTACCGCCTGGCGCCACGGCTGCTCGAATTCTGGCAGGGCGATCGATCGCGCCTGCACGATCGGGTACGGTATCGGCGCGCCGGCGATCGCGACGGCGAATGGATCATCGACCGCCTCGCGCCATGACGGCCGATGGCGTCGCGGCGCCCGTCGCGGGCCGCGCTGGCGATGTTCGCTGACCGGCCCCCGCGCGCGCTCGTCGCCCTGATCCTGCTCGGCATCGCCAACCACTCGGTGCTCGCCGGCAGTCGGGTCGCAGTGGCGCTGGACGCGCTGAATATGGGCGCCTCGCCGTTCACTGTCGGCGTGTTGATGGCGCTCTACGCGCTGCTGCCGATGCTGCTGGCGGTGAGCGCGGGTCGCTACTGCGATCGCGTCGGTGCACGCCGGCCGATGCTCGTCGGCTGCGCGCTGATCGCCGCCGGCGCAAGCCTGCCGTTCCTGTCGCGCGGCATGCCCGCGCTGTTCGCGAGCGCCGCATTGCTCGGCGTCGGCTTCATGGTGTTCCAGGTGGCGGCGCAGAACGCCACCGGCGAGCTCGGGGGCGACGACCGCGCGCGCAGTTTCAGCCTGTTGGCACTGGGGTACTCGGTCTCCGGCTTCGTCGGTCCGCTGGTCGCGGGCCTGACCATCGACCACCTCGGCTTCGCCGCGGCGTTCGCGCTGTTCGCGCTGCTGCCGCTGCTGCCGCTCGCGGTTCTCGCCCGGGCGCGCCTCGGGCTGCCCGGCCCGCACCCGGCGGCGGTGCCGCGGCAGCGCGGGGCGGTGCTCGACCTGCTGCGCCATCCCACGCTGCGCCGGGTGTTCGCGATCAACGCGCTGCTGGCGGTGGGCTGGGACCTGCACACGGTGTTCGTGCCGATCTACGGCGCGCGCCTCGGCCTGTCGGCATCGGAGATCGGCCTCGTGCTGTCGTCGTTCGCCGCCGCGACCTTCGTGATCCGCTTCGCGATGCCGTACCTCGCCCGGCACTTCCGCGAGGAGCAGGTGCTGACGGCGGCGCTGCTCGTGGCCGGCGGCGTCTACCTGGTCTTTCCATTCGCGCGCAGCACGGCGCTGCTGCTGCCGCTGTCGTTCTGCCTGGGCCTCGGGCTCGGCAGCGGCCAGCCGATGGTGATGTCGCTGCTGCACGCCCACGCGCCGGCAGGCCGGATGGGCGAGGCGGCGGGTGTGCGCATGGCGCTGGTGCAGTCGATGGCGGTCGCCGTGCCGCTGCTGTTCGGTGCGCTGGGCACGTCGGTCGGCATCGGCCCGGTGTTCTGGTCGGTCGGCGCCACGCTGACGGCCAGCGGCGTGCTTTCGCGGCGGCGCTAGCCGGGCGCGGAGTTGCGCCGGAGGCGATCGGCAAACCGCCGGCGAAACTCGGCGACCCTCGGCGCGACGACGAAGGCGCCGTGGGGCGCGCGCGGATTGCGCTCGAAACAGTCGTGGTGCCAAGCCTCGGCCGGAAAGAACGTCGCCGCGGCGGCGAGCTCGGTCACGAGCGGCGCCGACCGGGCCGTGGCGGGGTGCGATAATTGCGCCGGGACCCGAGCGAAGGATACCGAAATGGCGCGCCTGTTGCCCAGGGAGGGCAGGTTTTTCGACTTTTTCAACCAGCACGCCGACCTCGCCTCGGAGGCGGCCCTCGAGCTGCAGGCGCTGCTGGGCGACCTGTCGCAGCTCGAGCGGCGCAGCCGGGCGATCGAGAAGAACGAGAAGCAGGCCGACCGCATCACGCACGAGACCGTCCAGCTGCTGCACAAGACGTTCATCACGCCGCTCGATCGCGACGAGATCCACCAGCTCATCACCGGCATGGACGACATCCTCGACCTGATGGAGGACGTCGCCACCTGCCTCTTCCTCTACGACGTCAAGGCGGTCACTCCCGACGCGCAGAAGCTCGGCGAGATCTGCGTCGGCTGCACAGCCAAGGTGCGGGAAGCCGTGCGCATGCTCGAGTCGATGGACAACGCCGACCAGATCCTGGGCATCTGCGGCGAGATCGACCGCCTCGAGAGCGAGGCCGACTACGTCTTCCGCTCGGCGCTCGCCAAGCTGTTCCGCGAGGAGCCGGACGTCAAGCAGATCATCAAGCTGAAGGAGGTCTACCAGCTGCTGGAGTCGATCACCGACAAGTGCGAGGACGTCGCCAACGTCATCGAGGGCATCGTGCTGGAGAACGCGTGACCGGCGCGTCCCGGCGCTGCTCGCGGGTGGCGCGATGACCGGCGGCGGCATCGGCTTCGAGGTGCTGGCGGGGCTGGTCGTGCTCGCGCTGGCGTTCGACTTCATGAACGGCTTCCACGACGCCGCGAACTCGATCGCGACCATCGTCTCGACGCGCGTGCTGCGGCCGCAGTTCGCCGTCGCCTGGGCGGCGTTCTTCAACTTCATCGCCTTCCTGTTCTTCGGCCTGTCGGTGGCCAACACCATCGGCAAGGGGGTCGTCGACCCGGTCCTGGTCGATCACTACGTGCTGTTCGGCACGCTGGTCGGCGCGATCGCCTGGAACGTCGTCACCTGGTGGTTCGGCCTGCCGTCGTCGTCGTCGCACGCGCTGATCGGCGCGCTGGCCGGCGCCGCGGTGGCCAAGGGCGGCGTCGGTGCGCTCGTCGGCAGCGGATTCTTCAAGATCAGCCTCGCCATCGTGCTGTCGCCGACGCTGGGCTTCGCGCTCGGCATCGCGCTGATGACCGCCGTGGCGTGGATCTTCTTCCGCACCGCCCCGCGCAGGGTCGACCGCTGGTTCCGCCGGCTGCAGCTCGTCTCGGCGTCGCTGTACAGCCTCGGCCACGGCGGCAACGACGCGCAGAAGACGATGGGCATCATCGCGCTGATCCTCGTCAGCTACGGCTCGCTGCGCCCCGACTTCAAGGCCGCCGAGATCCCGTTCTGGGTGGTGATCTCCTGCCAGACGGCGATGGCGCTGGGCACGCTGTTCGGCGGCTGGCGGATCGTGAAGACGATGGGGCAGAAGATCACCAAGCTGAAGCCCGTCGGCGGCTTCTGCGCCGAGACCGGCGGCGCGCTGACGCTGTTCCTCGCCACCGGCCTCGGCATCCCGGTCTCGACGACGCACACGATCACCGGCGCCATCGTCGGCGTCGGCGCCGTGCACAAGCTCTCCGCGGTCCGCTGGGGCGTCGCCGGCCGGATCGTCTGGGCCTGGGTGCTCACCATCCCCTGCGCCGCGTTCATGGCCGCGCTGGCGTGGTGGGCCGCCACGCAGATCTTCTGAGAGCCGGATGGCGACCGCGGTGACCCGGGCCTGGACCTTCGTCGTCGGCGGCGTGATCGCGCGCCTGCGGGCCGCGGAGATGGGCCGCACCGCCGCGGCGCTGTCGTTCACCTCGGTGCTCGGGCTGGTGCCGCTGTTCACGGTCGCCTTCGTCTACGTCGCGCGCTACCCGCTGTTCCAGCAGTGGCTGGATGCGCTGGAGCGCTTTCTGCTGAAGCACCTGCTGCCCGGCAGCGGCAGCGTCGTCCGCGGCTACCTGACCGACTTCACCGCCAAGGCGGCGAATCTGCAGGGCGTCAGCATCGCCTTCGTCGTCATCACGGCGGTGCTGCTGGTCGCGACCGTCGAGCGCGAGATCAACGCCATCTGGGGCGCCCGCGGCGCTCGCCCGCTGTGGCAGCGGCTGTTCGTCTTCGCGCTCGGCATCGTCGCCGGGCCGCTGCTCATCGGCGCGGCCGTCTACTCGACCACCTGGGTGATCGAGGCGTCGGTGGAGCAGCTGCCCTTCACCTCGCGCGCGCTGCCCTACGTGGCCCCCGCGGTGGCGGTCGCGATCATGGCGCTGGCCTTCACGCTGCTCTATGCGCTGATGCCGAGCCGCCGCGTGCCGCTGCGTCTCGCGGCCATCGGCGGGCTGTTCGCGGCGCTGGGTTTCGAGGTGGCGAAGCAGCTGTTCGGGCTGTTCATCGCCCGCGTGCCGACCTATCAGCTGGTCTACGGCGCGCTGGCGGCGCTGCCGTTGTTCCTGCTCTGGGTCTACGTGTCCTGGGTGGTGGTGCTGGCCGGCGCGGCGGTGACGGCGACGCTGGCCGAAGGGCCGCTGCGCCGTCCGCGGGGCGCCCGCCGCTGACGCCCGCGCGCGGCCCGCGCGGGATGCGGCGCACCGCCGCTCGCCGGTCGCTCGCCTTGCCGAATCGGGGCCGGCAGGCTACATTTCGCTGGATTTGCATCGACGGAGTCATCTACTGTGTGGTCCATCATTCAAGCGGCCGGCTGGCCGATCTGGCCGCTGATCTTCGCTTCGGTCATCGCGCTGGCGCTGATCTTCGAGCGGTCGTGGTCGCTGCGGCAGAGCGCCGTGGCGCCGGTCGGCCTGGTCGATCGGGTGCTCGCCGAGTACCGGGTGTCGGGGGCGACGCCGGAGCTCCTCGGCCGCACCGCGCAGCAGGGGCCGCTCGGACGCCTGCTCGCCGCCGGGCTCGCCAACATCAGGAGTCCGCGCCCGGTGGTCAAGGAGTCGATCGAAGAGGCGGGCCGCGTCGTCACCCACGAGCTCGACCGCTTCCTGACGACGCTGGGCACGATCGCGGCGATGGGGCCGCTGCTGGGCCTGTTCGGCACCGTGATCGGGATGATCGAGATCTTCGGCTCGCAGACGGCGGCCGGGTCGAATCCGATCCAGCTCGCGCACGGCATCTCGATCGCGCTGTACAACACCGCCTTCGGCCTGATCGTCGCCATCCCGAGCATGATCTTCTACCGCCATTTCCGCTCCAAGGTCGACGGTCTCATCGTCGAGATGGAGCAGCAGGCGATCCGGCTGGTCGACATCGCCCACGGCGACCGCGAGTAGAGGCGGCAGGCCGATGAACCTCCGCGGCACCCGCACCCGCGACGAGCCCGAGATCAACTTCATCCCGTTGATCGACGTCCTGCTCGTCATCCTCATCTTCCTGATGGTGACGACCACGTACCAGCGCGTCGCCGAACTGCAGATCACGCTGCCGGAGGCGCAGGCCAACGAGGCGAAGCCGCGGCCGAAGGAGATCACCGTCGGCGTCGACGCGCAGGGGCGCTACGTCGTGGACCGGACCGTGTTCAATTTCACGACGGTCGCCGACTTCAGCCAGCTGCTGCGGCGCTCGGCGGGCGACGCTCCCGATCCGGTCATCATCATCAACGCGGACGCCAACGCGACCCACCAGGCGGTGATCCACGTGATGGAAGCCCGCGCGCGGCCGGCTTCATCCACATCACGTTCGCGACGCAGGCACCGGCGAAGTAGGCCTGCGGGCCGGCGGGGCGCAGCGGAGGACAGCAGGTGCCCTGGTCCGATCGCCTCGTCGCCGCGTGGTACGCGCCGCACCTCACCGCGCTGACGCTGCCGCTGACGCCGCTGGCGCTGGTCTTCGGCGTCGCCGCCGCGTTGCGACGGCTCGGCTACCGGCGCGGCTGGTTCGCGGTGCAGCGCCTGCCGGTGCCCGTGGTCGTCGTCGGCAATCTCAGCGTCGGCGGTGTCGGCAAGACGCCGCTGGTCGAGGCGCTCGCGCGCGAGCTCGCGACGCGCGGCTGGCATCCGGGCATCGTCAGCCGGGGCTACGGTCGCGACGCCGGGCACGACGAGGCGTCGCCGATCCTGGTGACGCCCGACGCCGACCCGGCCGCCGTGGGCGACGAGCCGCTGCTGCTGGCGCGCCGCGGGCACCGGGTCGCGGTTGCCCGCGACCGGGTGGCGGCGGGCCGGGCGCTGCTCGCCGCGCACCCGCAGTGCGACGTGATCATCGCCGACGACGGGCTGCAGCACTACCGGCTGGGGCGGGTGGCCGAAATCGCCGTCGTCGACGCGGTGCGCGGGCTGGGCAACGGCTGGCTGCTGCCGGCCGGACCGCTGCGCGAGCCGCGGTCGAGGCTCGCGACGGTGACGGTCGCGGTGCTCAATCGCGCCGACGGCGTGGCGCGCGATCCGCGGTTCGCGGGCGCGCTGACGATGACGCTCGACCCGGGCCGGCTGCGGCGCGTCGACGGGCGTGCGCTGCCGGCGGCGCCGAGGGTGTTCGCCGGCCGGCGCGTCCACGCCGTGGCCGGCATCGGCCATCCGCAGCGCTTTTTTGCGCAACTGCGCATCCTCGGCATCGAGGCGCTCGAGCACCCGTTCCCCGACCACCACCGCTTCGCTTCCGCGGACCTCGCGTTCGGCGACGATGCACCGGTGCTGATGACGGAGAAGGATGCGGTAAAATGCCGTGCATTCGCCGACGAGCGCTGCTGGTACCTGCCGGTGGAGGCGCGCCTCGACCCCACACTCGTTCCGCGCATCGAGGAGAAGCTCCGTGGATCCCAAGCTGCTTGAAATCCTGGTCTGTCCCGTGACCAAGGGGCCCGCTCGTCTACGACAAGGAGAAGCAGGAGCTGCTGTCCAAGTCGGCACGACTCGCCTATCCGATCAAGGACGGCATCCCGGTGATGCTCGAGGACGAGGCCCGGCGGCTGGAGCCGCACGAGATCGAGTGACCCGCGGCCGCCGCCCTCGTCCAGGTCGAGCATCGCCGATGCCTCAGTCCCCCGCGCCCGCGTTCGTCGCGCTGATTCCCGCGCGCTTCGCCTCGAGCCGATTGCCCGGCAAGCCGCTGGCGGACATCGCCGGCAGGCCGATGGTCGTGCGGGTCGCCGAGCGCGCCCTGGAAGCGGGTGCGACCCAGGTGGCGGTGGCGACCGACGACGAGCGCATCCGGGCCGCGGTGGCGGCGCACGGCATCCCGGTGTGCATGACGCGCGCCGACCATGCGACCGGCACCGACCGTCTCGCCGAGGCCGCCGCCCAGCTCGGCCTCGCCGACGATGCGATCGTCGTCAACGTCCAGGGCGACGAGCCGCTGCTCGAACCCGCGCTGATCCGCGCGATGGCGCAGACGCTGGCGCGGCGCCCCGACGCGGCCATCGCCACGGCCTGCCATCCGATCACCGACGTCGCCGAGGCGTTCAGTCCCAATGTCGTCAAGGTCGTGCTCGACGCGCGCGGCGACGCGATGTACTTCAGCCGCGCGACCATTCCCTGGGCGCGCGACGCCTTCGCGCAGACGCGGGACCGGCTGCCCGCCGACCTGCCGCTGTACCGCCATTACGGGCTCTACGCCTACCGCGTGGCGTTCCTGCGCGCGTATCCCGGACTCGCCCCCGCACCCGTCGAACGCTTCGAGGCGCTGGAGCAGCTGCGCGCACTGTGGCACGGCTACCGGATCGCGGTGGCGATCACCCACGGCACGCCGGCGCCGGGCGTCGACACCGCCGAGGATCTGGCACGGGTGCGCGCGCTCTACGCCGTCGTCCGGTGAGTACGATGGGCAACTCCCGGCGCCGACCGGCCCCGCGCTCCGCCACGCGTCGTTTCCTTCACTCGCACGAAGCCATCGAAGGGCGATCATGATCCGTTACGGCATCGTCGGCTGCGGCAGCATGGGCCGCGAGCACATTCTCAACCTGCGGGCGCAAGACGGCGTCGCGGTCACGGCGATCGCCGACACGCACGCACCGAGCCGCGAGGCGGCGCTGGCGCTGTGCCCGACGCCGCCTCGGGTGTTCACCGATCACGCGGAGCTGTTGCAGAGCGGCCTCTGCGACGCGGTGGTCATCGCGACCCCGAACCACACGCACGTGGCGGTGATGCGCGACGCGCTCGCGACCGACCTGCACATCCTGGTGGAGAAGCCGCTGGTCACCCGCATCGAGGACGGGGTCGAGCTGGTCGAGCAGGCCCGCGGGAGGCGTGGGCTGGTGTGGGTGGCGCAGGAGTACCGCTACATGCCGCCGGTGGCCGAGATGATCCGCATGGCGCACGACGGCGCCGTCGGCCGCGTGCACCAGGTGTCGATCCGCGAACATCGCGAGCCTTTCTACCCGAAGGTCGGCGACTGGAACCGGTTCACCGCCAACACCGGCGGCACGCTGGTCGAGAAGTGCTGCCACTACTTCAACCTGATGGACCTGATCGTCCGCGAGCGGCCGGTGCGGGTGTACGCCTCGGGTGGCCAGAGCGTCAACCACCTCGACGAGCGCTACGACGGCAGGACGCCCGACATCCTCGACAACGCCTACGTGATCGTCGACTACCCGGGCGGCGCGCGGGCGCTGCTCGACCTGTGCATGTTCGCCGAGGGCACGCTCGACAACGAGCAGATCATCGTCGTCGGCGACGAGGGAAGGCTCGAGTCGCTGCTGCCGGCGCTGCAGCTGCGCCACGGCCGGCGCGAGGACTGGGGCCAGCGCACCGTGTGGGGCGCGCCTTCCGGCACCGGGCGCGGGGTCGCCGTGCGCCGCGTCTGGGACACCAACATCCGCTATGGCGGGCAGCACTTCGGGGCGTCGTACATCGAGCACCTGCGGTTCGCCAACGCGGTGCGCGAGGGCCTGCCCGCGGAGATCGGGCTGGAGGAGGGCCTGCGCGCCGTGGCCAGCGGGCTCGCGGCGCACCGCAGCATCGACCTCGGCCGCCCGGTGGCGCTGAGCGAGGTTTTGCCGGCCGGATGGTGAGGCCGTCGGGCGCGACGGCGGGCCCCGACCCGCATTGACCGGTCGCGGCATTCCCGCGAGAATCGGGCGCCCCGTCGTCCGCGAGACCGGGTGCGGGGCGATCCCTGCAGGACGGCAACGATCACCAACCGAAGAGCTGACGAGATGCGACTGATACTGCTCGGACCGCCGGGCGCCGGCAAGGGAACGCAGGCCAACTTCATCAAGGAGGCCTTCGGCATTCCGCAGATCTCGACCGGCGACATGCTGCGCGCGGCGATCGCCGCCGGCACGCCGCTCGGCCGGGCGGTCAAGCAGGTGATGGACGGCGGCGGCCTCGTCTCCGACGAGATCATCATCGGCCTGGTCAAGGACCGGCTGCGCGCGCCCGACTGCGCCAGCGGCTACCTGTTCGACGGCTTTCCGCGGACGATTCCGCAGGCCGAGGCGATGAAGGAGGCCGGCGTCGCGCTCGATTACGTGCTCGAGATCGACGTGCCCGATGCCGCGATCGTCGAGCGGATGAGCGGTCGCCGCGTGCATGCGGCATCGGGACGCAGCTATCACCTGCGGTTCAATCCGCCGAAGGTCGCGGGTCGCGACGACGTGACCGGCGACGCGCTGATGCAGCGCGATGACGATCGCGAGGAGACGGTGAAGAAGCGCCTCGACGTCTACCACGCGCAGACCCGGCCGCTGATCGACTTCTACGGCCGCTGGGCCGCGACCGGCGATCCGCGGGCGCCGCGCTATCGCCGCATCGACGGGCAGGGTGACGTGGGCGCGATCACCGCGGCCGCGCTTGCGGCGCTGAAGAGCTAGTCGGGTATGGCCGGCGCACCCGCCGGCGGCGTGTTCGATGAACGCCGGGTCTTCGGCGCGCGCGGCGGCCGATCCGCGGTGAGCGCCGCTCCCCCGACGTTGAGCGTCATCGTGCGCAGCATGGCGCGGCCGACGCTCGCGGCTGCGCTGGCGTCGATCGCCGCCCAGGACTATCCGGCGACCGAAGTCGTCGTCGTGGCCGCCTGCGGCCCCGCGCATCCGCCGTTGCCGGAACGGTGCGGGACGTTTCCGTTGCGCCTGGTGCCCAGTGCCGGGCGACTGCCGCGGCCCGCGGCGGCCAACGCCGGACTCGACGCCGCCCGGGGCGAGTGGCTCGGTTTTCTCGACGACGACGACGTCTTCCTGCCCGGGCACCTGTCGGCGCTGATGGCCGCGCGTGCGGCGGCGCCGACCGCCGGCGTCGTCCACTCCTACGCCCGCGGCGTGTTCCGCGACGGGCACAGCGAGCGCTTCGGTCAGCCCCACGCGCTGATCCAGCTCTACGAGCGCAATTACGTCCACCTGTCCACGGCGGTGTTCGCGCGCGCCCTGGTGCTGGCCGGGTGCCGCTTCGACGAGACGCTCCCCATCCACGAGGACTGGGACTTCTTCCTCCAGCTCGCGCAGCGCACGCGGTTCCACTTCGTGCCGCAGCAGTCGTTCGAGTGGCACGCCGACGCGGGCGACTCCGGCGCCGGCGGCGGAAGCAACCGGGACGACGCCCGCTTCGCGCAGGTCCGCGATCGCGTTTACGCCAAGTGGGCGGCCGCGCGGGACGCGCTGCTCGAGCGCGTCGGGCCGCTGCTCGAGGAGGCGGGCGCGCTGGCGCAGTCCGGTCAGATCGAGAGCGCCGCGGCAAAATGCCGCGCGGCATTGACGGTGAGCCCCAACGATCCCTGGGCGCTCAACCTGCTGGCGATGATCCAGCGCAGCGCCGGCGACCTGCGCGGAGCGCGCGCGGCGCAGGAACTGGCGGTGGCGATCCGTCCGCTCGACGCGGGCTTCGTCTACAATCTGGCTCTGGTATGCCGCGCGCAGGGCGACGCGCCGCAGGCGTTGCGCTGCTGCGACCGCGCTCTCGCCCTGGCCCCGGAATTCGCGCCGGCGCAGCGGCTGCGCGCGGCGCTCCTCCCCCCCGCGAGCTGACGGCAGTTCGCCGTCGTCCGGCTGCGGGCAACTTCATTCGGGTTACATTCATGGCCAAACGCAACGCCTTCTACGCCCAGTCCGGTGGAGTCACCGCCGTCATCAACGCCTCCGCCGCCGGGGTCATCGAGACCGCGCGCGCGCACCGCGACCGCATCGGCCGCGTCTACGCCGGACGCAACGGCATCATCGGCGCGCTGACCGAGGATCTCATCGACACCGGCAAGGAGAGCGCGCGGGCGATCGCCGCGCTCCGCTACACGCCGTCCGGGGCCTTCGGCTCCTGCCGCTACAAGCTCAAGGGGCTCGAGGAGTACCGGGCGCAGTACGAGCGCCTGATCGAGGTGTTCCGCGCCCACGACATCGGCTACTTCTTCTACAACGGCGGCAACGACTCCGCCGACACCTGCCTCAAGGTCTCGCAGATCGCCGAGAAGCTGGGTTACCCGCTGACCGCGGTCCACGTGCCGAAGACCGTCGACAACGACCTGCCGATCACCGACAACTGCCCGGGCTTCGGCTCGGTCGCCAAGTACGTCGCGGTGTCGATGCGCGAGGCCGCGTTCGACGTGCAGTCGATGGCCAAGACCTCGACCAAGGTGTTCGTGCTCGAGGTGATGGGCCGCCACGCCGGCTGGATCACCGCCGCCGTGGGCATGGCCGAGGACGCGGCGACGCCGATCCCGCTGGTGCTGCTGTTCCCGGAGGTGGCCTTCGACGAGGCGAAATTCCTCGCGGCCGTCGACGCCAAGGTCAAGCGCTTCGGCTACTGCTGCGTGGGCGTCTCGGAGGGGCTGCTGAATGCCGAAGGACAGCTGATGGCCGAGGCCGGCACGCGCGACGCCTTCGGCCATGCGCAGCTGGGCGGCGTGGGACCGGTGATCGCCAAGCTGGTCAAGGACAAGCTCGACTACAAGTACCACTGGGCGGTCGCCGACTACCTGCAGCGGGCGGCGCGGCACATCGCGGCGAAGACCGACGTCCTGCACGCCTACGCGGTCGGCAGGGCGGCGGTGGAGCTGGCGCTGGCCGGCCACAACGCGGTGATGCCGGCGATCACCCGGACCAGCGACCAGCCCTACCGCTGGAAGATCACCGTGGCGCCGCTCGCCAAGGTCGCCAACGTCGAGAAGAAGCTGCCGCGCAATTTCATCACCGCCGACGGCTACGGCATCACCGCCAGGGCGCGTGCGTATCTCGCGCCGCTGATCCGCGGCGAGGATCCGCCGCCGTTCAAGGACGGCCTGCCACAGTACGTCCGCCTCAAGAACGTCGCCGTGCCGAGGAAGCTCGCGACCGCGTTCAAGGTATAGTCCGCTGCAGCGGCCGGCGGCCGGCGCGCGGTGCGCCGGCACGGTGACGCGGGGGGGGGGCAGCCATGGACAAGGTCGTCGATTACTACGTTACGCCGGCATCGCCGTACGCCTATCTGGGCCACGACCGCTTCGTGGCGCTCGCGGCGCGCCACGGCGCCGTCGTCAACATCTACCCGGTCGACATCGGCAAGGTGTTCGCCGTTTCCGGCGGCGTGCCGCTGGCGCAGCGCGCCCCGCAGCGGCTCGCCTACCGGCTGGTCGAGTTGCGGCGCTGGAGCCGCTACCTCGGGGTGCCGATCAACGTCCCGCCGAAATTCGGCGCCACCCCGGTGGATGCGGCGGCGCGCTGGATCCTCGCGGCCGCCGAAATCGGCCAGCGCCCGGCGCTGGACCTGGCCGGTGCGCTGATGCGCGCGCGCTGGGCCGAAGAGCGCGACATCGCCGACCCGGCGACGCTGGCCGAACTCGCCGCCGGCCTGCACCTGGACCCCAAGGCCCTTGGCGCCCGGGCCGAAGCGCCGGAAATCGCCGCCCGCTACGCGGCGGCGACCGCCAGGGCGATCGAAGCCCAGGTTTTCGGCTCCCCCTGGTACGTCTACCGCGGCGAACCGTTCTGGGGCCAGGATCGGCTCGACTTTTTGGACCGCGCACTGGCACAATAGCGTGTTTTTCTGGCGGCGCGCCGGAGTCCCGCACGCGCCGCAGCGGAAACGGGTGATCGGCGGGGCGCATCGGGCCCCGCGGAGCACCGGCAAGACGCGCCGGAACAGGCGCCGGCCGCCGTTTCCCGTCCGTTTTCTGAAGCCACTTCTCGGGTAAGGGAGAGTCAGCATGTCCACAGGCCTCATCTTCGCGCTGATCTGTGCGCTCGCCGCGCTGGTCTACGGCATCGTGTCGGTCAGTTGGATCATGAAAAAGAGCACCGGCAACGACCGGATGCGCGAGATCGCGGCGGCGATCCAGGCGGGGGCGCAGGCTTATCTCAACCGGCAATACACGACCATCGCGATCGTCGGCGTCCTGCTGTTCGTGATCATCTGGTGGGCGCTCGGGGGCGCGACCGCCGGCGGCTTCGTGGTCGGCGCGGTGCTCTCCGGTCTCGCCGGCTACATCGGGATGAACATCTCGGTGCGCTCCAACGTGCGCACCGCCGAGGCGGCGCGGACCGGTCTCAACGAGGCGCTGGCCGTGGCCTTTCGCGGCGGCGCGATCACCGGCATGCTGGTCGTCGGCCTCGGCCTCCTGGGCGTCGCCGGCTTCTTCTGGTTCCTGCTGGGCTCCGCCCACGGCGCGCCCAACCTGATGAAGGAAGGCCTCCATCACGCGATCCAGCCGCTGGTCGGCCTCGCGTTCGGCAGTTCGCTGATCTCGATCTTCGCGCGTCTGGGCGGCGGCATCTTCACCAAGGGCGCCGACGTCGGCGCCGACCTCGTGGGCAAGGTCGAGGCGGGCATCCCCGAGGACGATCCGCGCAATCCCGCGGTGATCGCCGACAACGTCGGTGACAACGTCGGCGACTGCGCCGGCATGGCGGCCGACCTGTTCGAGACCTACGCGGTCACCATCGTCGCCACGATGCTGCTCGGCGCGCTGATGCTGCCGGTGATGGCCGAAGCGGCGGTCACCTACCCGCTGGTGCTGGGCGGCTTCTCGATCCTGGCCTCGATCGTCGGCTGCTACTTCGTCAAGGCGACGCCGGGCGGCAAGATCATGAACGCGCTCTACCGCGGCCTGATCGTCGCCGGCGTGATCTCGGCCGTCGGGTTCTGGTTCATCACCCAGTGGATGATGGACGGCGTCGCCGCCGTCTACCCGGAACTCACCCCCCTGCGCCTGTTCGGCGCGTCCCTGGTCGGCCTCGTGCTGACGGCGGCGATGGTGGTCATCACCGAGTACTACACGGCCACCGAATACAAGCCGGTCCGCCACGTCGCGCAGGCCTCGACCACCGGCCACGCGACCAACATCATCGCCGGCATCGGCGTCTCGATGAAGGCCACCGCCTTTCCGGTGCTCGTCGTCTGCCTGTCGATCCTCGCGTCGTTCTGGCTCGCCGGTCTGTACGGCATCGCCATCGCCGCCACCTCGATGCTGTCGATGGCCGGCATCATCGTCGCGCTGGACGCCTACGGCCCCATCACCGACAACGCCGGCGGCATCGCCGAGATGGCCGACCTGCCCGACTCGGTGCGCGCGATCACCGACCCGCTGGACGCCGTCGGCAACACCACCAAGGCGGTGACCAAGGGCTACGCGATCGGCTCGGCGGGGCTCGCCGCGCTGGTGCTCTTCGCCGACTACACGCACGCGCTCGATTCGTTCAGCCTCGGCACGACCTTCGACCTGTCGAATCACATGGTCATCGTCGGGTTGTTCATCGGCGGTCTCATCCCCTATCTCTTCGGCGCGATGGCGATGGAGGCGGTCGGCCGCGCCGCCGGTGCCGTGGTGGTCGAGGTGCGCCGCCAGTTCCGCGAGATCGCCGGCATCATGGAAGGCACGGCGAAGCCCGAGTACGGCGTCGCGGTCGACATGCTGACCAAGGCGGCGATCAAGGAAATGATCGTGCCGTCGCTGCTGCCCGTGCTGGTGCCGCTGGTCGTCGGGCTGGTGCTGGGCCCGCAGGCGCTGGGCGGCCTGCTGATGGGCACGATCATCACCGGCCTGTTCGTCGCCATCTCGATGACCACCGGCGGCGGCGCGTGGGACAACGCCAAGAAGTACATCGAGGACGGCCATCACGGCGGCAAGGGTTCGGATGCGCACAAGGCGGCGGTCACCGGCGACACCGTCGGCGACCCCTACAAGGACACCGCCGGCCCGGCCGTGAACCCGCTGATCAAGATCATCAACATCGTCGCGCTGATGATCGTGCCGCTGCTGGCGCAGGTCTGGGGCGACAAGCTGCCGGGTGCCGCGACGAAGCCGGCGGCGCCGGTCGCCATCGTCGCGCCGGCCCCGGCGCCCACGGCGGCGGCACCGGCGGCCGTACCGACCGCCACGACGTCGACCAAGCTCTACTTCGAGACCGGCAAGGCCGAGCTGCCGGCGGACGGCAGCAAGTCGATCGCCGCCATCGCCGCCGCGGCCAAGGCCAGCGAGGGCGCGCTCGCCGTCTTCGGCTATCACGACGCGACCGGCAATCTGGAACAGAACCAGGAGCTCGCCAAGCAGCGCGCGCTGAAGGTTCGCGAGGCCCTCAAGGCGGCCGGCGTGCCGGAGGAGAAGATCGAGCTCAAGAAGCCCGAGCAGACGCAGGGCGCCGGCAGCGACGCCGAGGCGCGCCGGGTCGAGATCCAGGTCAAGTAACTCCTGCGCGACCGGCGCTGGGCGAAGGGCAGCGGCGCACCCGCTGCCCTTCGCTTTTTCTGCGCGGCGTGCCCGGCGATCGCGGCCGGCGATCGCGGCCGGTCGCCGGCGCCGGACGTGGAATTGGTCCTACAATGCCGACGATGCCTCGTTCGCCGAATCGCTCCCTTCGTCTTCTGCGTGGCGTCGTCGGCGTGCTGCTCGGCGTGTGCGCCGTCGCGGCGCCGGTGCGCGCGCAGGATCCTGCGCCCGAGCGGGCGTCGGGTCGACGCACCGCGGAGGCTGCGCACGGCCGCCACTTCATGGTGGCGGCGGCGAACCCGCACGCCGTGGACGCGGCCTACCGGATGCTGCGCCGCGGCGGCAGCGCGGTCGATGCCGCGATCGCCGCGCAGCTCGTGCTGACGCTGGTCGAGCCGCAGTCCTCGGGCATCGGCGGCGGCGCCTTCATGCTGGTCCACGACGCGCGCCGCAACGCGCCGGTCGCCTACGACGGTCGCGAGACCGCGCCGGCAGCGGCGACGGCGGACCGCTTCCTCGATGCGGACGGCAAGCCGCTGTCGCTCGCCGACGCGATCGCCGGCGGGCGGGCCGTCGGCGTGCCGGGCGTGCTCGCGCTGCTGGGCGAGGCACATCGGCGGCACGGCCGGCTGCGCTGGGCGACGCTGTTCGAGCCCGCGCTGGCGCTCGCCGAGCAGGGCTTCGCGATCTCCCCGCGCCTGCACGCGCTGCTGGCGGCCGATCGGCTGTTCGACCAGCCGCGGGCGCAGGCGTATTTCTTCGCCGCACCCGGCGTGCCGCATCCGGTCGGCCACGTCCTCCGCAACCCCGCCTACGCGGCCACGCTCAGGACCCTGGCCGCCGGGGGCGCGGGCGCGTTCTATCGCGGCGAGCTCGCGCGCGACGTCGTCGCCGCGGCCAACGCGCCGCCGTCGCGACCGGGCGACCTCGCCGAGTCCGACCTCGCGCGCTATCGCGTGCAGGTGCGCGCCCCGGTCTGCGCGCCGTACCGCGGCTACCGCGTCTGCGGGATGCCGCCACCGTCGTCGGGAGGCGTCACGCTGCTGCAGGTGCTGGCGCTGCTCGAGCCCTACCCGGTGGGCGCGTTCGCTCCGGTGTCGCTGTGGAGCGTTCACTTCCTGAGCGAGGCCGGGCGCCTCGCCTATGCCGATCGCGGCACCTACATCGCCGATCCGGACTTCGTCGCCGTCCCGTCCGGCCTGCTCGATCGCGGCTACCTCGCGGCACGCGCGCGGCTCATCGCCACCAATGCGAGCCTGGGCGAGGCGCCGCCCGGGCTGCCGCCGGAGCGCGGCGCGGCGCGGCAGGTCGCGTGGGGCGCGCACGACGGCCCCGAGCGGCCCTCGACCTCACACCTGTCGATCGTCGATCGCTTCGGCAACGCCGTCGCGATGACGACGTCGATCGAGAGCGCGTTCGGCAGCCGCCGAATGACCGCCGGCGGCTACCTGCTGAACAACCAGCTGACCGATTTCTCGTTCGTGCCGGTCGCGGCCGAAAGCCCGGTGGCCAATCGCGTGGAAGGCGGCAAGCGTCCCCGCTCGTCGATGGCACCGGTCATCGTCTATGACCGTGCCGGGCGCGTGCACCTCGTCGCCGGGTCGGCCGGCGGCAGCGCGATCATCAACCACGTAGCCAAGACGCTGATCGCCATCCTCGACTGGCAGCTCGACGTGCAGCAGGCAGTCGCGCTGCCCAACTTCGGCAGCCGCAACGGGCCCACCGAGCTCGAGCGCGACACGCCGTCCGCGGGCCTCGCGCCCAGGCTGGCGGCTCTGGGTCACGAGGTGCGGATCGGCGACCAGACCAGCGGTGTGCACGCGATCCTGCGCACGCCGCGCGGCTGGGCGGGCGCCGCCGATCCGCGGCGCGAAGGAACGGCGCGTGGCGGCTGACGCCATCCCCGATCCCTCGTCGCCGGCGTCGGGCGCCGTCCTGCGCACCGGCGTGCAGCCGGTGGCGCTGCAGGCCTTCGCCGCGCGGCTCGGGAAGAACGCGCGCCACTGGGGCAAGTGGGCGCGCCGGCGCGACTTCGGCGCCTGGCGCGTCTACGATCGCGACCTGCCGGAGTTTCCGCTCGCCATCGACTGCTACGCCGCGCTCGATCCGGCGCTCGGGCTGCGCGTGCACCTGCAGGAGATCGAGACCGGCTGGCAGCAGGAGGAAGCGGCGCATCGCGGCTGGCTGGCGGAGGTCAGCAGCGAAACGGCGCGCGTGCTCGGGGTCGCCCGCGCCGCCGTCGCGGTCAAGGAGCGGCGCCGGCACGGGCGCGAGCAGCACGGCAAGACGGGATCGCGGGGCCGCGAGTTCGCCGTTCGCGAAGCGGGGCAGCGCTTCCTGGTCAACCTCGACGCGTACCTCGACACCGGCCTCTTCCTGGACCACCGCGCGCTGCGCGCCCTGGTGCGCGAGCGCGCGGCGGGGCGGCGGGTGCTGAATCTCTTCGCCTACACCGGGAGCTTCACCGTGTACGCGGCGGCGGGCGGCGCGCTGCGCTCCGACACCGTCGACCTGTCGAACACCTATCTCGACTGGGCGGCGCGCAACTTCGCGCTCAACGGCATGGATCTGTCCCGGCACGTGCTCATCCGCGCCGACGTGCTCGAGTGGCTGGACCACGCGCTCGACGAGGGCCGGCGCTACGATCTCGTCGTCCTCGACCCGCCGTCGTTCTCCAACTCCAAGGCGATGGACGACGTGCTCGACGTCCAGCGCGACCACCGTTGGCTGATCGCCAACGCCCGCGCGCTGCTCGATCCCGGCGGCGAGCTGTACTTCTCGACCAACCTGCGGACTTTCGCCCTCGACGCCACGCTCGCGGCGGACCCCGGCGGCAGGGAGATCACCGCGCAGACGCTGCCCGACGACTTTCGCGACCGGCGCATCCACCGCGTCTGGCGCTTCGGGCCCTGAGTTCAGTGCTCGCCGGGCTCACCTGGCTGTTGGTCTTCCAGTGCCTGGGCGAGGTGCTGGTGCGCCTGCTCCGGCTGCCGGTGCCCGGGCCCGTCGCCGGGATGGTCCTGCTGTTCGTCGCGCTGCGGCTGCGCGCGGCGGTGCCGGCGCCGCTGGAGGATGCGGCCGACGGGTTGCTGCGCCACCTGTCGCTGCTCTTCGTGCCGGCCGGCGTCGGCGTGATGCTGCACTTCTCGCGCCTGGCCGAGGAGGGGCTGGCGCTGACGGTCGCGCTGGTCGCCAGCACGGCGCTGGCGATCGCCACCGCCGCCGTGGTCATGCGCGCGTTGATCCGTCGCCGCGGGCCGTCGGTGCCCGGTTCGCGCGGCGATCGCGCAGGCGGACCGTGAGCGCGCAGCCCTTCACCGAGATCTGGGTCTATCTCGCGGCGAGCCCGCTGCTGGGGCTCACGCTGACGCTGGTCGCGTATCAGGCCGGCTACCGGGTCTACGCCCGTGCCGGCTTCCACCCGCTGCTGAATCCCGTGCTGCTGGCAGTGGGCATCGTCGTCGCCGCGCTGGCGATCACCGGCACACCCTACCGCACCTATTTCGACGGCGCGCAGTTCGTGCACTTCCTGCTCGGGCCGGCCGTCGTCGCGCTGGCGGTGCCGCTGGCGCGGCAGTGGGACGCCGTGCGCGCGCTCGCGCTGCCGATCGCCGGCGCGCTGGTCGCGGGCGCGCTGGTCGCGGTGGCGAGCGCGCTCGGCATCGCGCACGCGTTCGGCGTGTCGGAGGCGACGCTGCTGTCGCTCGCGCCCAAGTCGGTGACGGCGCCGATCGCGATGGGCATCGCCGAGAAGATCGGCGGCCTGCCGGCGCTCGCCGCGGTGCTGGCGGTGACCACCGGCGTGATCGGCGCGGTGATCGGCCACTACGTCCTCGATGCGCTCGCGATTCGCGACTGGCGCGTCCGGGGCTTTGCGCTGGGTCTCGCCGCGCACGGCATCGGCACCGCGCGCGCGTTCCAGGTCAACGCCGAGGCCGGGGCCTTCGCCGGCCTCGCCTTCGGCCTGCACGGCGTGCTGGCTGCGCTGGCGGTGCCGGTGATCTACTGGGTGCTCGAGGCGCTGCGCTGATCCCGGCGCGACCGGGCGTCGCCGGGGCCGCGATATACTGCCCGGGCACCCGACGAACCGCGGCACCCGCCGATGAATGCCGAGCTCTTCTCCGCCGCCATCCTGCTGCTGCTGGTCATCGACCCGTTCGGCAACATCCCGCTGGTCGTCGCGGCGATGCACAACGTCCCGCCCGAGCGGCGCGTCCGCGTCGTCCTGCGGGAGTGCGCCGCCGCCTACGTGATCCTGCTGGTCTTCATGGCCGGCGGCCACCGCTTCCTGCAGCTGATGCACCTCTCCGAGGTGTCGCTGACCATCGCCGGCGGGATCATCCTGTTCCTGATCGCCATCCGGATGGTGTTCCATCACCCCGACGGCATCTTCGGCGATCCGCCGGGCGGCGAGCCATTCCTGGTGCCGCTCGCCGTGCCGTCGATCGCCGGCCCCTCGGCGCTGGCCACGGTGATGCTGATGGCCTCGCGCGATCCCGCGAACCTCGGCGCCTGGTTCGCGGCACTTTCCGCCGCCATGCTGGTCACAACCCTCGTGCTGGTCGGCGCGCACCGCCTGCAGGCGGTGCTCGGCGAGCGCGCGATCGTCGCGCTCGAGCGCCTGATGGGCCTGGTGCTCACGGCGCTGGCCGTGGAGATGCTGCTCTCCGGCGCGCGGACGTTCTTCGCATCGCTGGCGCGGTAGCGGTCGGCATGGTTCGGCGTGGTCGCGGGAATGCGGAGCAGGCGAGGGAAATGACGCGTACGACGACGAAGCACGCGGCGCGGACGGGCAACGTGGTCGAGGAGATCGTGCCGGTTCACGTGTGGGATTGGCCGGTCCGGCTGTTTCACTGGTCCATCGTCGCGCTGGTGTTCCTCGCGGTCGTCACGTCCTACCTCGGCGGCGACGCGAAGGAATGGCACATGCGGGCCGGATACGGGGTTCTCGCGATGGTGCTGTTCCGCGTCGCCTGGGGCTTCGCGGGCACCCGTCACGCACGCTTCGCGAGCTTTCTGCACGGCCCGCGGACGGCCATCCGGTACGCCAGGTCGTTCGCCACGCGCGCATCGCCGGTGTCCATTGGCCACAATCCGCTGGGCGGCTGGTCGGTGATCGCGCTGCTGGCGGCGTTGCTGGTGCAGGCCGGGACGGGCCTGTTCGCCAACGACGACTTGCTGATGGAGGGCCCATTGGTCAAGTTCGTCAGCGATGCACTGTCGGATCGGATCACGACCTTCCACCATCTCAACGTCTGGGCGATCGGCATTCTGGTGGGCGTGCACATCGCCGCGGTGGTCTCGCATTGGGTCGTCGCCAAGGAAAACCTCGTCCGCCCGATGCTGACCGGGAGGAAGCGCCTGCACCGGTCGCTGGAACCGGAGGGCCTCGACAAGGTGCCGCACGTTCGCGCCATTGCGCTGCTCGCGGCGTCCGCCTTCACCGTTTGGTGGATCGTCGCCCGTCTCTGACGGTTGGCGCCGGGTCCTGCGCGGTGCGGTCGTGGTCAATGCGACAGGCCGAAAGCGAAGAGCCGGGCCAAACGGCCCGGCCCTGTCCCCGGCGGCGGCAGCCGCGACTATTTGCTGCGGAAGTTGTCGTGGCAGTTGTCGCAGCTCTTGGTCACGGCACCGAACGCCGACTTGATCTGATCCATGTTGCCGGTCTGCGCGGCGGCGACGAGCTTCGGCGTCTCGGCCTGGAATGCGTCGGCCGCCTGCTTGAACCCGGCGCCATTGCTCCAGACCTCCGGCCGGGCCTTGGTCGGCGCGCCGGCGTTGGTCCCGGGGCCGAAGCCGTCCCAAGCCATCTTGGACAGCTGGTCGAGTCGCTGTGCGCGCAACAGAAAGGCCGCCTGGTCGTAGGGCGCCTTGCCCTGAACCATCGCCGCCATCGGCAGGACGTTCCAAAGCTGGGCCTTGAAGATCCCCTGCCGGTATTGGATCGCGGTGTCCGGCTTGACCTGCGCGAACGCGGCGGTCGCAAAGACGGTCGCGAGGGCGACCCCCAGTCCAAGCTTTACTGCCTTCTGCATCGTTGTCTCCGTAAGACGAAAGTTTCGAGGTTCCGCCGGCGGTGCGGCGGCGGCGGGCGGCATTGAAGCGCAATTTTTCCGTTTCGGCAAGCCAAAACAGTCAACAGGCGAGCGCGCGAAGCTATTCCAACGCGCAGCTCCCGTGCCGCCGCCGGCGTCAGGCCGGAAGCAGCCAGCCATCCTCGCGACGGACCGCACCGGCGGCGACGAGTTCCGCGATCAACGTGTCCGCGAATCGCTGCGGCGGCAGCCGGAAGAACAGGGCGTTGAAGTCGCGGTAGACGCCGACGCGCTCGACGTAATCGGCCATGCCGGCGAGCGGCAGCCGGCGCCGATCGAGCAACGTGAAGGTCAGCAGCGCCTTCAGCGCATAGCGGGCGGCGCGCAGCGGGTCGGCCTCGAACGCGGCCAGGCGCTTGAACGCGCGGTCCAGCGCGTCGCCGACGTCGGCAAACGGCTCGCCGTGGCCGGGGATCACCACCCGCAGCTCGAGCGTCGCGAGCATTTCCAGCGTCCGGCGCGTGGCCGGCAACGCCTCGGGATCGACCGCCGGCGGCATCACCAGCCCGAAGCCCCGGTGCCAGAGCGCGTCGCCCGAGATCAGGATGCCGTGCTCGGGGTTGAAGAACACCAGCGCGCCCATGTCGTGGCCGGGCGCCGCGAGCGCCTGCCACTCGAGATCGCCCCAGACGTGGTTGGAGCCGGGGATGAGGACGCTGGAAAAGACGAACCGCTCCACCGTCTGGTCGGCGTAGTCGAGCAGCAGCGCGCGGCTGTCCCAGCGCAGGACGGCCGCGGCCTCGCCCTGCGGGATCGCGATCGGGCAGCCGTAGCGTTCGGCGACCGCCGCGTTGCCGCCGACGTGGTCGGAGTGGCAGTGGGTGTTGACCAGCCAGGACAGCGTCCCGTTGCCCAGACCCCGCGGCGACGCCAGCAGCGCGAGCGTCAGCGGCGCATGGCGGCCGTAGCCCGAGTCGACGAGGACGTTGCCGTCGCGACTCTTGAGCAGCACGTTGTTCGCCGACAGCCAGTCGCGGACGAAGACGTGCACCTGCGGCGGGAGGAGTTGCGCGACCATCGCCGGCTCGGCCTCTCAGGTCAACCGGGCCAGGAACTCGCGCACCAACGCCACGCGGTCGGCCAGCGCCGGCGCGCCGCGGTCGATGCGCACCCGGTCGGGTCCCGCGAAGCGGATCCGTCCGTCGCGCTGGACCAGCAGGATCAGCTTGCCGGGATCGAACGGCGGCTTGGGCGCGAACTGCAGCGTCGTGCGTTCGGGTCCGGCGTCGATCTTGACGACACCCAACGGTTTGGCGATCAGGCGCAGCCGGTGACAGGCGAGCAGCGCCTGCGCCGGTTCCGGCGGGCTGCCGAAGCGGTCGACCAGTTCCTCCTGCATCGCCTCCAGCTCGTCGGCGCTCTCGCAGTTGGCGAGCCGCTTGTAGATCACCAGCCGCTCGTGGACGTCGCTGCAGTAGGGCTCGGGGAGCAGCGCCGGCACGCGCAGGTTGATCTCGGTGGCCACACCCAGCGGCGCCATCAGGTCGGGTTCCCGCCCCGACTTCAGCGCCGACACCGCGGCCTTCAGCATGTCGGCGTAGAGCTGGAAGCCGATCTCCATCATCTCGCCGGACTGCGACTCGCCCAGCACCTCGCCGGCGCCGCGGATCTCGAGGTCGTGCATGGCGAGGTAGAAGCCCGAGCCCAGGTCCTCCATCATCTGGATCGCCTCCAGGCGCTTCTTCGCCTGCGCCGACAGCGCCTCCTCGGGCGGGGTGAGCAGGTACGCATAGGCCTGATGATGCGAGCGTCCGACCCGTCCGCGCAACTGGTGCAGCTGCGCCAGGCCGAACCGGTCGGCCCGCTCGATGATGATGGTGTTGGCGGTCGGGATGTCGATGCCGGTCTCGATGATCGTCGAGCACACCAGCAGGTTGAAGCGCTGCGCGTAGAACTCGCGCATCACGTGCTCGAGGTCGCGCTCGCCCATCTGCCCGTGGGCGACGGCGAGCCGCGCTTCCGGCAGCAGCTTGGCGAGCTTGTCGGCCGTCGAGGCGATGGTGTCGATGTCGTTGTGCAGGAAGTAGATCTGGCCGCCGCGCTTCAGCTCGCGCAGCGCCGCCTCGCGGACGATCCCCGACGAATAGGTCGACACGAAGGTCTTGATGGCCAGCCGTCGCTGCGGCGCGGTCGCGATCACCGAGAAGTCGCGGATGCCCTCGAGCGACATCGCGAGCGTGCGCGGGATCGGCGTGGCCGTCAGCGTCAGCACGTCGACCTCGGCCCGCAGGCGCTTCAGCTGCTCCTTCTGGCGCACGCCGAAGCGGTGCTCCTCGTCGATGATGATGAGGCCGAGGTTCCGGAACTTGACGTCGGGCTGGATCAGCTTGTGCGTGCCGATGACGAGGTCGATGCTGCCCGCGGCGAGGCCGTCGAGCGCCGCCTTCACTTCCTTGGGCGTGCGGAAGCGCGAGAGCTCGGCGAGCTTCACCGGCAGCTCGGAGAAGCGGTCGGAGAAGACCTGGAAGTGCTGCTCGGCGAGCAGCGTCGTCGGCACCAGCACGGCGACCTGCTTGCCGTCGGCCAGCGCGACGAAGGCGGCGCGCAGCGCGACCTCGGTCTTGCCGAAGCCCACGTCGCCGCAGACCAGCCGGTCCATCGGCTTGCCGTCGGTCAGGTCCTTGATCACCGCCTCGATCGCCGCGCTCTGGTCGGGCGTCTCCTCGAAGCCGAAGCCCTCGGCGAAGGCCTCGTAGTCGTGCGCCTTGAAGCGGAAGGCGTGACCCTTGCGGGCGGCGCGCTGCGCGTAGAGGTTCAGCAGTTCGGCGGCGGTGTCGTGTGCCTGCCGCGCGGCACGCCGCTTGGCCTTCTCCCACTGGCCGCTGCCCAGTTCGTGCAGCGGCGCGGTCTCGGGCGCGGCGCCGCTGTAGCGGCCGATCAGGTGCAGGCTCGCCACCGGCACGTACAGCTTGGCGTCGTTGGCGTAGACGAGCTGCAGGAACTCGGCCGGCCCTTCGCCGAGGTCCAGCGTGACGAGGCCGAGATAGCGGCCGATGCCGTGCTGCTCGTGGACCACCGGGTCGCCGATGCGCACCTCGGACAGGTCGCGCAGCATGGCGTCGACGTTGGAGCGCCGCGCCGCGTCGCGCCGGCCGCGGCGCACGACGCCGGCGTAGAGCTCGGCCTCGGTCACGAAGGCGAGCCCGGCGGCGGGCCAGGCGAAGCCGGCGTGGAGCGGGGCCACGATCAGGCCGACCGCGGCGGCGCCGGGTTCGGCGGCGAGCGCGCCCCAGTCGTCGACCGCCGGGACCGCGAGCCCGTATTCGGCGAAGTACTGCTGCATCGTCTCGCGGCGGCCCGCGCTCTCGGCCGCGATCAGCACCCGGGCGTCGGTCGCAGCGAGGTAGCGCTTGAGCGCCGCCAGCGGATCCTCGGCACGACGATCGACCTGCACCGGAGGCAGCGGCTGCGGCAGGGGTGCGGACCGCGGTCCCGGCTCCCCGCCCGACGGCAGCGGCAGGTCGAGCCGGGCGAACGATTTCAGCACGCCGTTGAAGGCCTCGACCGGCAGGAACACGTCGGCCGGCGGCAGCAGCGGCCGCGACCTGTCGCCGCGCAGCAGCTTGTAGCGCGCGTCGGTGTCCTGCCAGAAGCCGGTGATCGCCTCCTGCACGTCGCCGTGCAGGACGACGGCGGTGTCCGCGGGCAGGTAGTCGGCGAGCGTGGCCGTCGCGTCGAAGAACAGCGGCAGGTAGTACTCGATGCCGCCGGGGATCACGCCGTTGCTCACGTCCCGGTACAGCGCCGACTTGGACGGATCGCCTTCGAAGACCTCCCGGTAGCGGCTGCGAAACCGCGTCCGCCCGGCGTCGTCGAGCGGAAATTCGCGCGCCGGCAGCAGGCGCACTTCCGGCACCGGGTAGAGCGTGCGCTGCGTGTCGGCGTCGAAGGTCTTGAGGCTCTCGATGTCGTTGTCGAAGAGGTCGAGCCGGTAGGGCAGCGGGCTGCCCATCGGGAAGAGGTCGATCAACCCGCCGCGGATGCTGAACTCGCCGGGGGACACCACCTGCGTCACGTGCTGGTAGCCGGCGAGCGAAAGCTGGGCGCGCAGGCCTTCGACGTCGAGCCGCGTGCCCTGCTTGAGAAAGAAGGTGAAGGCGGCGAGGTACGCCGGCGGCGCGAGGCGGTACAGCGCCGTCGTGGCCGCGACGACCAGGACGTCGCACTCGCCGCGCGAGACCCGGTACAGCGTGGCGAGGCGCTCGGAGACCAGATCCTGGTGCGGCGAGAAGTGGTCGTAGGGCAGCGTCTCCCAGTCGGGGAGCAGCGCGACGCGCAGTCCCGGCGCGAACCACGCCGCCTCGTCGGCGATCCGCTGCGCGGCAAGCGCGTCGGCGCAGAACACGACGAGCAGCCGCGCGCTGGCCGCGCAGGCGACCCCGAGCTGCGCGATCGCCAGCGCGTCCGCCGATCCGGGCAGCCCGGCGGCCTGGGCCCGCTGCCCCGCGGGCGGCAAGGGCGGGACGAGCGGGGGCAGCGCGGCGAGGCGCTCGGCGCTCGCGGCGGCGAAGGGGAGGGCGGCGGCAGGAATCAAGACGGCAGCCGGCAGGTCAGGCGCCGGCGACACCGCAGCCGCGACCCGGGCGCGATGATGGTCAACGCAACGGAAGGCGATGAAGCGAAACGCGATTATACGCGCCGGGCCACGTGCGATAATCGACCGGTGTCTTCGCACCGCGCCACCGCCGCCATCGACCGGCTCAACCCCTATCTGCTGCTGACGCTGACGCCGTTCTTCTGGTCGTGCAACTGGATCGTCGGGCGCGGACTCGCCAGCGACATACCGCCGATGGCGATGACCTTCCTGCGCTGGTTCTTCGCCGTGCTGATCCTCGCGCCCTTCGCGCTCGCGCACGTGCGTCGCGACTGGCCGATCCTGCGCCGCAACTGGAAGATCCTGCTGTTTCTCGGTGTCATCGGCGTCGGCTCGCACAACGCGCTGGCCTACGCCGGCCTCAACTACACGACGGCCACCAATGGCGTCATCCTGAATTCGTTCATCCCGGTGATGATCATCGCGCTGTCGTGGATCTTCCTGCGCGACCGGCTGTCCGGCGTGCAGTTGTCCGGTGTCGCGGTGTCGCTGGCCGGCGTGCTGGTGATCCTGTCGCAGGGCAGCTTCGAGGTGCTGGCCTCGTTCCGCCTGAACGGCGGCGACCTGCTGGTGATGCTGTCGATGGCGATCTGGGCGGTCTACACGATCTGCCTGCGCTGGCGTCCGGCCGGGCTGTCGATGCTGACGTTCCTGTTCGTGCTCGCCTGCATCGGCGATCTCGCCGTGCTGCCGCTGTTCATCGTCGAGTTCACCTACGGGCGGCAGATGGCGGTGACCCCCGCCAACATCGCCGCGCTGGTCTCGGTTGCGCTGTTCTCCTCCGTGTTGGCGTATATTTTCTGGAATCAGGGCGTCGAGGCGGTCGGCGCCAACGTCGCCGGCCTCTTCGTCCACCTGATGCCGGTGTTCGGCGTCGTGCTGGCGTGGGTCTTTCTCGGCGAGCGACTGGCGCTCTACCACCTGGCCGGGATCGGGCTGATACTGGCCGGGATCACCATCACCAGCCGGCTCGGGCGGCGGGTCGCCCCGGTGCCGGCCGGCACGGATTAGCAAACGGGAGCTTCGCTCATGGTGGATGGCGGCATCGGTGACCCCAGGCGCGTCGAGTTGATGCAGCGGCTGGTGCAACTCACGCTCGAGCACCGCGACCTCGACGACCTGCTGCATCGCCTGAACGGCGATCGCTCGCTCGACCAGGTGCAGATCCAGCGCCTGAAGCGGCGCAAGCTGCTGCTCAAGGACCAGATCGTCTGGCTGTCGCGGGAGATGGACCCCGACGTGCTGGCGTGACGGCGCGCTTGAGAACGCGTCGCCGGAGCCCCATATCGGTGATGCGGGAGAAGCGCTGCCGGGCAGATGTCCCGGCGAGTGCTAAAATGAATTTCTCTGGCGCGTTGTGCGCTCCGCACCGATTTCGGGGGTGACCTGGCTTCGACGGGGGTTGCAAAGCAGCTTGGGGCATGCCGAGGTGTTGGTCCTCGTAAAACCCTGACAATCGCAAATTTAACTGCGAACGACGAAACGTACGCTCTGGCGGCTTAACCCCGCCGGACCTCGCACCGGGCAGCGCTCGGTTCGGGTGACGTAGCCGGCAACGGCGAAACCACAGCGAGGACATCTAGAGCGATCGCGCCCGCCCGGGTCACTTGGGTAAGGCGTTAAACCAAGGTGACTGGTCCTGCCGCCGCCTGTCCGTCAGCGGTTGCGGGATGACAGCACAATGACGCGACTAAGCATGTAGTCCTGACTGCGGAGTGCTTCCGGACGGCGGTTCGATTCCGCCCACCTCCACCATTTGAAAAAGATCAGATTTCTCTCTGGTCTTTTTTTTCGCCGTTAACCTTTGGTTCTGCAAGAGGCCGCGCGGTTTTGTGCGTGCGCAAGGGGCGTGAGATGCCAGAGCAGAATGCATTCGTTGCCTCCGTTTGATGCCGTCGGGAAGGAGGTGGCCAGGACGGCCGGGCCAGACGTGCCCATGGCGGAAGTCATACGGTCCATGGCACGACACCAACACCCCCGCGATGGCTTTGGCTACAATGCAGTGTCGAGCCCAAGCGAGTGCTTGCGCTGGAGCGCTGCTGAAGCGAGTTCGTCGGGATCAGGTGTGGCTGGAGCCCGGTAACGCCGGGCGAACGCCCACCGCCAAAGAACGTCACGACGACGCGCCGCAGACCTGCAGTCCGCGGACTCAACCGGCAGCGCCAGCCGAGAGGATGCTGCGGACCTTTCAACGCCAGCCAGTCGCGAGGTCGACCGATCTCCGATCGTCGTGTTATGGAGCCTTACTCGCGTCATGATGACCTCTAGCGAAGTTCGCCCGTGTGAGTCGTCCAAGGCAGGGTGGAAGCGACGGGCAATCCTGCTGGCGTTCGGGTTTGTTCTGTTGGGCGCCGCCGGGCTCTTGTCGCCCGCCGCGCAGGCCGGTGCCATGGGGTACTGCCCGCAGCTGTCGCAGCCACTTCTGCGCGGGATGCGCGACACGATGACCAGTCCGCAGGGGCAGGTCAGCGAGCTCCAGCGGTTTTTCCTGGACCACTACGGCATGGGGCAGCAACCGACGGTGACCGGCGAATTCGACGCTGCGACCGAGGCGCTCGTCCTTCGTTTCCAGGAAGAACAGGGGATCGAGCTGGTCGGCGCAGTCGGCCCGCGGACGCGCACCGCGATCGCCAGGGCGTGCGCCAGCGGCGACCTCGGGGCGACCGAGGGGACGGCGGGCGGCGGTTCCGGGGGGGGCGTGGCACCCGGCGCCGGCAACGGGGCAACGCGACCGAGCATTGTCGTCATCATGACCGATGACCAGGACGACATGGGCTCCATGACCGTCATGACCAAGACGAAGCAGCTGCTCGCGGACCAAGGAGTCACGTTCGTGAACAGCTTTGTGGAGTTCCCGTTGTGCTGCGTGTCGCGGGCGTCGTTCCTGACCGGCCAGTATGCGCACAACCACGGGGTGATGGGCAATACGCCGGACGAGGATGGCGGATACGCCAGGTTCATGGCGACCGAGGACAATACGATTCCGGTCTGGCTGGAGAATGCCGGATACGCCACGGCACTCATCGGCAAATACCTGAACGGATACGGCGACGGAAAGGTCGTACCGGCGGCGCACGTGCCCCCGGGGTGGTCCGAGTGGCAGGGGTTGCCCGAGGAATTCGGCACCTACAATTATTTCTCGTTCGGCGTCAACCGCAACGGTGTCCTCGAGCGGTTCGGCCCTGTCGACTACCAGACCGACGTTCTGGCGCAGCGCGCCGCCGATTACATCGGTTCAGTCCCGATCGACAAGCCGCTGTTTCTGTGGCTGGCACCGATCGCGCCGCATTTCGGCGGCGACGGGGACGATGCGTGGGGCGGCCCGTTTCCGGCGCCGCGTCACGAGGGGGCGCTGTCCACGTTGGCGCTTCCGCAGCCTCCCAATTTCAACGAGGCGGACGTCAGCGACAAGCCGGCATTCATGCGGCAGCTTCCCCTGATGTCCGAAGGCGCCATCGCAACGCTTGCGCAATCGTTCAGGAACCGTCGCGAAACGCTGCTGGCCGTCGACGACATGGTCGAGACCGTGGTGCGCGCGCTGCAGGACAGCGGCCGTCTCGAGAACACGTTCGTTGTTTTCACGTCGGACAACGGGTTCTCGCAGGGAGAACATCGGCGGCCGGAAGGCAAGCGCGTCGTCTATGAGGAGTCCATACGCGTGCCCCTCGTCATCCGGGGTCCGGGCGTGCCGAAGGGCGCAGTACGCACCCAGTTGGTGAACAACGTCGATCTCCCGGCAACCATCGTCGATGCCGCCGGAATCACGGCGGGTCGCACTTTCGACGGCAAATCGCTCCTTCCGCTCGTGAGCGACGAAGCCGCTCCATGGCGCAGTGCGCTGCTCATCGAAGGAACCGATTCTCCATTGCCGCGGGTCGACTGGGAAAGCAGGTACGAGGCCGTGCGGACGACCGACTATCTCTTCGCCGATCACGTCGCGACCGGGGAGAGCGAGTTGTATGACCTGCGCAGCGATGCCCACCAGATCCGGAACGGAAGCGACGACCCGTCCTACGCCACAGTGACGATCGCACTCAGGAGCGCACTCGGCAATCTCAGGTCCTGCGCCGGGACCTCGTGCTGGTTCGCAGGCAGCCTTGTCGCCCCGACCTGCACGATGACTGCCGATCGAAACATCATCACCACGGGCGAGACGGCCCGGATCGCATGGAGTTCCACGCATGCGCTCACGGTCCTGGACCAGGACGGCCGCAGCAGTACGGCAAGCGGCTCGGTGGCGGTCGCTCCCACGCAGACGACGAGCTACTCGTACCGGTTCACGAATTCCGTTGGCTCCACCACTTGCCGGCAGACGATCTCCGTGAAAGCGTCCGGCCTGACCGGTTCCGGCCTCAGCGTCGAGAATCGCAATGTGCTGGCGAAAGCGCTGGGCTACACCGGTGAATTCGGCGACGGCGCCTACATGGCCTGGCTTTCCGAGGGTTACCGGGCTTCGGTTTGGGATACGCTCACCGCGCGTCTGCTGGCGAACGCCGGTGACAGCGAACAGGAGATCTATGCGCTGTTCCCGAGCCTCGACCCGAACCACCCGCTTGCATGCGGCACCAAGTCCAAGCGCGACCGCATAGCGCACGAGCTTGGATTTGCAGGCATGTTCGGCGTCATCGATGCACAGGGCGTGCGCGTCACCGACGGCGAGTTTCCCGCGTGGCGGGATGCCGACCCGGCGCGCCGGAGCGTGTTCGACGCGGCCTGTGCGCGGCCAGGCAAGCTCACCACCCCGTAAGCCTGCTGCGCAGAGGACTCCGGCTGCCCGCGGCGAGGGCGACGACGGCTGCCGCCGGAACGGTTTCCGTCACCGTCGACGGTGCAGCGTTGTCGATGCGGCTTGGTCGCGACGCCGATCGCAGCGTACCGTGAGCAGCTGCACATTCCCATCCCGGTCGCCCCCTCGGCCCTTGCTCCGACGGCCCCCCGCGTGGCCGATTTTCCTGCTCGTGTCCCGTGCAGGGCGGCGCTGAACGGGACCCCGACTGCCGACGACGAGCAGCCCGCCGACTGTTAGCATTCACCTATGAGCGAACCCTTCAGCAGCGACCGCCCCGCCGTTCCCGGCTTCCGTCCCGTGCCGCACACGGGCGTCATCTACGTCATGGACCGCGCCCGACAGCTGGGCTTCCGTGCCGGCGACCCCGATTGGTGCAACCTGGGGCAGGGCCAGCCGGAGACCGGCCCCTTGCCGCATTCGCCGCCGCGTCCCGCCGCCGTGCACATCGCCGCCGACGACTACGAGTACGCGCCGGTGGGCGGCATGGAGGCGCTGCGCCGCGCCGTGGCCACCCTCTACAACGTCCGCTATCGCCAGGGCAGGGCGTCGCAGTACGGGCCGGAGAACGTCTGCATCTGCGGCGGCGGGCGCTCGTCGCTCACCCGCGTCGTCGCGTCGCTGGGCAACGTGAATCTGGGCCACGTGCTGCCCGACTACACGGCGTACGAGGAGCTGCTGGAGATCTTCGGGACCTTCAGCGCCATTCCGCTGCTGCTCGAGCCGGAGTCGGGGTACGCGCTGTCGACGCGCGACCTGCGCCGCGAGATCGCCGGGCGGGGACTCGGCGCCCTGCTGCTGTCGAATCCGTCGAACCCGACCGGGCGCGTGCTGCGCGGCAGCGCGCTGGCCGCGTGGGTGCACGAGGCGCGCGAGCTCAAGTGCACGCTCATCCTCGACGAGTTCTACTCGCACTACCTGTGGGACGAAGCGCTGGTGTCGGGCACCACGGTGAGCGCGGCCGAGTTCGTCGACGACGTGAACGTGGACCCGGTGGTGATCCTGGACGGGCTCACCAAGGGCTGGCGGTGCCCGGGGTGGCGGCTGAGCTGGATCGTGGGCCCGGCCGCCGTGATCGAAGCGGCCACCAGCGCCGGCAGCTTCCTCGACGGCGGCGGCAACCGCCCGCTGCAGGATGCCGCCTGCAGTCTGCTCGATCCCGAGCGCGCCCGGCAGGAAGTGATCGCCATCCACGAAGCGTTCGCGCGCAAGCGACGCCTGCTCATCGATGGACTGCGCGGCGCCGGGCTGGTGGTGGAGCACGAGCCCGACGGCGGCTTCTACGTGTGGGCCAGCGTCGCCTCGCTGCCGGCGCCGCTCAACGACGGCGACGCCTTCTTCGAGGCGGCGCTCGCGGAGCACGTGATCACCGTGCCGGGGATGTTCTTCGACATCAATCCCGGCAAGCGGCGGGCGGACCACACGTCGCGCTTCCGGCAATACCTGCGCTTCTCGTTCGGGCCGGACGAGGCGAGCGTCGCCTTGGCCGTGCAACGCCTGCAGGCGATGGTGGCACGGGTTGCGCCGAAGGACGGCGCGCGCAGGTGACTCTCCACGGGGCGGGCCGCCGCCGGTGAGGATCGAGGCGACGGCGCATCCCGCGGCTGCCGGGGGCCGGGCCGGGCACCGAAGCGCCGACCCGTCGTTTCATTGCGTCCTGGCCGTCGACCGGCCGTCCCGCGGTTGCCTTGCGGCCGCCCGGAATGCGCCTGCCGTCAGTGCGACTCCGGCGTCCCCTGCCAGAGCATGTCGTAGCCCAGTTCCTTCGTTTCGGAGCACATCTTTTCCAGCGCCGCGAACTTGGTGGCGAAGGTCAGGTCGGCATGCGACTTCTCGTGCTCGTCGAAGCTGCGCCAGTAGGTCACGATGACGTAGTGCTCGTCGGCGCCGGGCGTGGCGTTGAGCGAACCCTCGGCGGAGACGAAGCCCGAGAACTTGAACACCTGGCCGGCGATGAAGCCGCCCTTGTCGCCGCCGTAGGTGTCCTTGACGACGTTGCACATCTCGCCGACGGCGAGCTCCACCTCGTCGATCGACACGCCGGGCTTGAGCTTGACGGTGTTGAACAGCATCTTGGCGCCGAACGGCAGGGTGATCGGGTCGAACATGGCGGGGTCTCCTCGAGGGGTTCGGTTCACCGGAACGGTGAGAGACATTCTGCCCTCAGTTGCGCCAGGGCAACAGCCCCGCGAAAAGGTTCCGCCGCAGCTCCCGAAAGCTGTCACCATCGTTGCCATGCCGGCCCAGGGTCACGGGCGACGGCGAACGAAGCCCAGACCCATGTCCCCACTCGCGAAGCGTCCCCCGCCGCGTCCGGCCACCCGCAGTGCCGGCGAGGCGACTCCCGTGGCGGCGCCGTCGCTGCGCTTCCACCACTCGGTGGCCCTCAGGAAGGAGACCCTCGCCGTCCTCGAGACGATCGAAGCGGCCAAGGACCCGCTGCCGGATCGCGAGGCACTGGCCGACGTCGTGGCCAAGCTGATCGACAGCGGCGTCGACTACTATTTCCTGCGCGCGCTGCGACTGGCCAAGGTGGGCTTCGTCGTCGAGCAGTCGGCGCATCTCGCCGCGGCCGGCGCGGTGCGGGTCCTCGCTTCGGTCACCCGGAACATCCTGCTGCGCATGGACCGCGCCCAGCTGCGCACGGTCTGTGGCCACATCCGTCACCTGATGGACGGCTCTGATCGGCGGCGTCGGCGTCGTTCCGGGGCGCGGCGTCGAGGTGAATCGTCGCCACCGTCTCGTCGCCGTCCAGCGCGATGTCGTCGGTGAAGCGGCGCGCCAGGCACATCATCGGCCGGTTGCGGGTGAGAAAATTGATGTAGATCCGATCGAGGCCGCGGCGGCGACTGCTGTCGAGCGTGCGCAGCGCGAGTCGGGTCGCGACCCCCCGCTTGCGCCGATCGGCGGCGACCGACACGCCCAGCTCCCCGACGAGGTCGGCTCCGACGCGAAACACCGGCAGGTGGATGAGGCCGATCAGCCGCTCGCCCTCCCAGGCGCCCTCGACGATGTCGTCGGCGTGATTCCAGCGCCCGCAGTACTCGACGACCTTCTCGTCGGGGGCCGTGGTGTTGAAGCGCAGCACGCGGTCGTCCGCGTCGAGCGACAGCAGGTGCTGCACGACGGCCGGCTGATCCTGTGCGGTGAGCGGCGCGTAACGGAAGGTCATGGGCCTGCGCCGGATTCCATCGACTTCCGCGACGGCCCCTGGCTGCGCGCGCCGGCGTGCCGGATCAGGCCGCGGCCAACGCCCGGTCGATGTCCTCGACGAGGTCGTCGATGTGCTCGATGCCCACGCTCAGACGCACCATGTCGACGCTGACGCCGGCGCGGGCGAGCTCCTCCGGCCCGAGCTGCCGGTGCGTCGTCGACGCCGGGTGGCAGGCCAGCGACTTCGCGTCGCCGATGTTGACCAGCCGGGTGAACAGCTGGAGCGCGTCCTGGAAGCGCGCGCCGGCGTCGCGCCCGCCCTCGATGCCGAAGCTCACGATGCCCGAGGCGCGCCCACCCAGGTACTTCTCCGCCAGCGCGTGGTCCGGGTGCTCGGGCAGTCCCGCGTAGTTGACCCAGCGCACTTTCGGGTGCGCCTTGAGGTGCTGGGCGATGCGCCTGGCGTTGTGGCAGATGCGGTCCATCCGCAGCGGCAGCGTCTCGATGCCCTGCAGGATGAGAAAGGCGTTCATCGGCGACAGCGCCGCGCCCATGTTGCGCAGCGGCACCACGCGCGCGCGACCGATGTAGGCGGCGGGTCCCAGCGCCTCGGTGTAGACGACGCCGTGATAGGACACGTCGGGCTCGTTCAGCCGCCGGAACCGCGCCTTGTGCTCGGCCCAGGGGAACCTGCCCGAGTCGACGATGGCGCCGCCGACGCTGTTGCCGTGGCCGCCGAGGTACTTGGTCAGCGAGTGGACGACGATGTCGGCACCGTGCTCGAACGGCCGGCACAGGTAGGGGCTCGGAACCGTGTTGTCGACGATCAGCGGGATGCCGTGGCGATGGGCGATTTCGGCCAGCGGCGCGAAATCGGTGATGTTGCCCAGGGGATTGCCGATCGACTCGCAGAAGATCGCCTTGGTGCGGGCGTCGATCAGCGGCGCGAAGGCATCGGGCTGGCGATAGTCGGCGAAGCGGACCTCGATGCCGAGCTGCGGGAAGGTGTGGGCGAACAGGTTGTAGGTGCCGCCGTACAGCGTGGACGCCGACACGATGTTGTCTCCGCTCTCGGCGATCGTCTGGATCGCGTAGCTGATCGCCGCCATGCCCGAGGCCACCGCCAGCGCCGCGAGCCCCCCCTCCAGTTCGGCCAGCCGCTGTTCCAGCACCGCGTTGGTCGGATTCATGATCCGGGTGTAGATGTTGCCGGCCACCTTGAGATCGAAGAGATCGGCCCCGTGCTGGGTGTTGTCGAACGCGTAGGCCACCGTCTGGTAGATCGGCGTGGCGACCGCCCTGGTCGTGGGGTCGGGTCTTTGGCCGCCGTGCACGGCGATGGTCTCGATTCTCATGGGCGCCTCCGGGGGGTGTCGTGGTCGCCGACGCGAGGGGCGCCGTGCGGAACGCGCAGTATAGCTACTGTGCGGGATGCCTCGGCTGCCGACCTCGGCGACAACTGGTTACAATCACGCTTTGCCCCGCTCCGCCGCCCATCGGGGGCATGGCGTCCCGGGGCGTTGCGCGCATGGATGCTCCGCCGACCGTGATTGGCCTGCCCGTTGTCCTGATCGTCGTCGGCACCCGCCCGGAGTGCATCAAGCTCGTGCCGCTGATCCGCGCTTTGCGTGAGCGCGGGAGCCTGCGTCCGCTGGTCGTCAACAGCGGTCAGCACCGCGAGGGCGTCCGCGAAGTGATGGCCAGCTTCGGCATCCGGGCGGACATCGAGCTCGAGGCCTTGCCGCCGCTGGCCAGCCTGCGGGCCGCCAGCGATCGCCTGCGCGAGCGTCTGCGGGCGGTGATCGATGCGGCCGCTCCGGCCCGGGTCGTCGTGCAGGGCGACACGCTGACCGCGTATGCGGGTGCGCGGGCCGCCGCCGATGCCGGGTGCAGGGTCGTCCACGTCGAAGCCGGGCTGCGCACCGACTCGGTCAAGGATCCCTTCCCCGAGGAGTGGTTCCGTCGCCGGATCGCCCGCCTCGCCGAACTGCACTGCGCGCCCTCGGCGTCGGCGGTCGACAACCTGCTGCGCGAGGGCGTCGATCCCGCGCGCGTCCATCGCACCGGCAACACCGCCATCGACTGCCTGCGCGAGCTCGTGGGCACCTGGGCGGACGGGGACACCGCGGCACCAGGGACGCGCAACACCGTCGTCGTCACGCTGCACCGGCGCGAGAACTGGGGCGGCAACGCCGACGTCATCTGCGACGCCCTGCTCGAGATCGCAGCGCGGCGGCCGGCGCTGCGCTTCACCTTTCCCGTGCATCCCAATCCGCGCGTCGCGCCGCGCATTCGCGAGCGCCTCGAAGGCAAACGCGGATTCGATCTGGTCGCGCCGATGGCCTACGACGCGTTCGTCCGCGCCGCGGCCGCGGCGGCATTGATCGTCAGCGACTCGGGCGGGGTGCAGGAAGAGGCCCCGCATCTCGGCACGCCGGTGCTGGTGCCGCGGACCAACACCGAGCGGCCGGAGGCGCTCGCCACCGGGTTCGTTCGCCTGGTCGTGGCGGATCGCGAGCACTTGGTCGCGGCGGCGCTGACGGCGCTGGCGGCGCCGCGCCGACCCCCGCTGCCCTTCGACGATGCGGCGCCGTTCGGCGCTGGCGACGCCGGGCGTCGCATTGCCGAGCTGCTCGAAGCCGACGTCGCCGCGGAATCGCATCGCGTGAGCGAGCGGCGTCATGATTCGGCGGCACCGCCGGCTTCCCCGGCGCGCGCGGCCGTCGGGCCATGATTCGCCCCGAGGCAACGACCTCCGCCGTCGCCGCGGGCGCCGCCGGGCGCATCGCCGGCTGGCTGCGCGACGGTCCCGCGCAGCTCGCGGCGGGACCGCAGCGCGGCGGCGTCGCGGGCGTCGTCGGCGCCGATGGCGTGGCCGAGTACGCCTACGCCGAGATCACCGGCTATTACCTGCAGTGGCTCGCCTGGCACGCGGCCCGCGACGGCGTGTCCGCCGCGCTGGCGACGCGCGCGGACGCCGCGCAGCAGTGGCTCGCCCGCTGGCTCGCCGCTGCACCGCTGCCGGGCACGCGCGTGCACCTCGGCCCCGTGGCCGGCGACTGGCGCAACGACGCGGTGTTCTTCTTCGACGTCGCGATGGTGCTGCGCGGGCTCGCCTCGGCGGCACGCCAGGGGCTCGTCGCGCCCTCGGCGGCGGTGATCGATGGCGTCAACGGCCTGCTGGCGTCGTTGCGTGCGCAGGACGGCCTGTTCGACGCCTGCATCGTCAAGCCGGGAGCGAGTCCGGTGCCCGATCGCTGGTCGACGCGGCGGGGCGCGTTTCTGGCCAAGGCGGCGGCCGGCGTGATCGACGCGGCGAAGGTGCTGCCGGGGGTCGCCGCGACGGCCACGCAGGCGGCCGAGGACACGCTGGCGGCAAGCCTGCGCTGGTTCGACGAACAGCCGCACCGCGAGGTGCACCCGCTGCTCTACGCGGCCGAGGGGTTCCTCTCGTTGCCGCGGCACCCGCTGTTGCCCTCGGCGCTGCCGGTCGTCGCCCGGGCGTTCAACGACGTGCTGGTGGAGACCCGCGTGCAGGGACGCGTGCCCGAGTTCCTGCGCGCCGGCGCCGCCGACGCGGGCGCGGCGCGCGTCGACATCGTCGCCCAGGCATTGCGCGTCGGCGTGCTCGTCGCCGCGCAGGTTCCGCGCGAGGCGCCGGACCGGGCGGGAATCGACCTGCTGCGCGGGATGCTGGTCGAGCAGGTCTCCGCGCAGGGGACGCTGCCTTTCGCCGTCGGCGCGGCGCCGCGGCGCCACAACGTCTGGGCGGCGATGTTCGCCGAGCAGGCGCTGGCCTTCGCCGACGAAGGCGACCTCGCCCAGCGGGCCGGGCGCGATGCGCCGCTATTGGTGTGAGTGGGGCGGCGGGTCGTCGTGACGCGGTTCCTTTCTCCGCTCCCGGGTCGCGCCGGCGGGAAGGCGGGCTGACCGGCATGTGGGGGACCACCTGGCGGCAGCGCCTGCGGCTGGCGCCGCTCTACCTCGCCCTGCTCGCGGCCGAGCGCCTGCCGGCGGCGGTGCCGCACCGCCGTGCCGCGGAGGACGCGGCGCGCCCGTCCGGCCTCACGGTCGTCATCCCCGAGCGCGACACGCCCGAGCTGCTGTCCGGCACGCTGGCGGCGCTGGCGGCGGCGCTGGCGCGCGTCGACCTGCCGCGACAGGTGATCGTGGTCGTCAACGGCGCGGCGAGCGGCCGCTACGCGGAACTGCGACAACGGCACGGCGACGTCGTGTTCCTGCACTCGGACCAGCCGCTGGGCTTCGGCGGTGCGATCGAGCGTGGGCTGGAGCACGCGACGCACGACTGGACCTATCTGCTCAACAGCGACATGCGGCTCGACGTCGACGCGCTGGCCACGCTGCTGCCCTGGCGCGCTGACGACGTGTTCGCCGTCGGCTCGCAGATCTTCCAGACCAGCGCCGACGGCCGGCGCGAGGAAACGGGCTTCGTCGACTGGTACGTCGACGGGTCCGGGATCCGCGCCTTCCACGCGCCGCCACGCCACGACGCGGCGGCCTGCCCGGCGCTGTGCGCCGGCGGCGGCGCGGCGCTGTTCCGCACCGATCTGCTGCTGCGGTACGTGCGCGCCGCCCGCTGCTACGACCCGTTCTACTGGGAGGATGCGGACTGGGGCGTCTGCGCGTGGCGCGAAGGGCTGCGGGTGCTGTTCTGCCCGGACTCGCAGGCGCATCACCTGCACCGGGCGACGACGTCGCGCTTCTACGCCGCCGACGAACTCGAGCGGATCGTCGAGCGCAACCGGCTGCTGTTCGACGCCCGGCACGCGGCGAGCGGCGACACGCCGGCCGAGCTCATGGCGCGGATCTGCGCGCTGCCGTATCCCAGCCAGCGCGAGCTCGCGTCGACGGCGATCGCGGCCGCGGTCCTACGCCAGCGACGCCGGGCGAAGCGCGCCCGCGCGCCGCTGCTGCCGCAGCGCCTGCTTGCCCGCGAGCAGCGCGGCATCGTCCTCGCCGGCGCGTCGTACGCCTGCCGGCTGCGGGCGGCGACCGGCGACGGCCCGCGGCGACCGTGCGTGCTGTTCGTCACGCCGTTCGCGGTGTATCCCCCGCGGCACGGCGGCGCGCGCCGCGTCGCCGAGCTGCTGCGCTGCCTGCGCGCGGCCTACGACATCGTCCTCATCAGCGACGAGGCGGGACTCTACGATGCCCGCAGCCTGGCGCCGATGGACGGCCTGTACGCCGTGCACCTGGTCGAGCGCGGCCGCGTCGATCGCGACGACGCGCCGGGGCTCGCGGCGCAGATGCGCGCGCACTGCCACCGGCAACTCACCGCCGCGCTCGCCGAGGCGATCGATCGCTACCGTCCGCAGCTCGTCCAGGTCGAGCACTTCGAGCTCGCCGAGCTCGTGCGCCAGCGGCAGCCCGGCCAGCGCTGGGTGCTGGGGCTGCACGATGCGGTGCGCCCCGAAGATTTCGCCGCCGCCGGCGAGGCGGACGCGTTCGCGACCGGCACGCTCGCCGCCTACGACGCGGTCACCGTCTGCTCTGCCGAAGACGCTGCGCTCACCGCGCACCGCCGGGTCGTCGTCGTGCCCAACGGCAGCGCCGTCCCGCTTGCCGGCTACCGGCCCTCGGGCTCGACCGGGCTGCTGTTCGTCGGCCCGTTCCGCTACGCGCCGAACCTCGACGGCCTGCGTCGCTTCCTGCGCGAGGCCTGGCCGGCGATCCGTTCCGCGCACCCGGACGTCACGCTGACCGCGCTGGGCGGCGACGAAGCGACGGCCATCGTCGCCGCCGACCCGCTGCTGCGGCAGCAGGGCGTCACGGTGCTGCGGCACCGCGAGGACGTGCCGGAGCTGCTGCGCGCCGCGGCGCTGTCGATCAATCCGCTGACCGGGATCCGCGGTTCGGCCGTCAAGCTCGTCGAATCGCTGTCGGCCGGGCGCGTGTGCGTGAGCACCGACGACGGCGCCCGGGGCTTCGGCGGCGAACGGTTCGCGGCGCTGGTGACCGTCGCCGACGTCGGCGCGATGGCCGCGCCGATCATCGCGCTGCTCGCCGACGCCGCGCGTCGTCACGCACTCGAGGCGCCGGACGAGCGGCTGGCCGCCTGGCAGTGGGAGCGCTGCGCCGAGCGCCAGCGCAGCCTCTACGACGGCTTGCTGCAATCGCAGAGCGATGCGCCATGACCGACAACTACGACCGCATCGCCCGCTTCTACGACACCGACATGGCGCTGAACATGCGCTTCGACGACGTCGGCTTCTATGCGGCACGCTGCGCCGACGCCGGCGGGCGGGTGCTGGAACTCGGCTGCGGCAACGGGCGCGTGCTGCTGCCGCTGCTGGAGCGCGGGGTGGACATCGTCGGCGTCGACGCCTCGGCCGGCATGCTGGCCGAACTGCGGCGCAAGGCCGCGCTGCGCGGTCTCGTCCCCGACGTGGCGCGGATGGACACGCGCGCGCTGGCTTTCGCGGCGACGTTCGCCGTCGTGCTCTGTCCCTATTCGCTGATCACCTACCACGTGACCGACGACGACGTGGCGCGGCTCTTTGCCGGCGTGCGGCGCGCGCTGCGCCCGCGCGGCGTCTTCGTCGTCGATGCCTTCGTGCCCCGAGCGGCGACGGCGAGCCCGGAGTTCACGCTCGACTACCGGCGGCCGTACGAGGGCGGCAGCCTGGTCCGGTCCAAGCGGGTCACCCCGCTGCCGGACGGCCGGAACCGCATCGAGCGCCGCTATGAAGTCGTGGCCGGCGACGGTCGCGTCGCCGATCGCGTCGAAGTGAGCGAGGTGATTCGTCCGCTGACCCCCGACGCGCTGGTCGCTGTGGTCGCGGGCGGTGGCTTTCGGGTCGTCGCATCGTGGTGGGACTACGCTGCCGGCGAGGCGGGCGCCGGCGTGCAATTCTTCACCGTCGCGGCGAGGGTTGCATAACGGGGGGCACTCCTGCCGGCGCTGCGTGGCGCGACGATCGGCCGCAGCGCAGGCGCCGGGCGTCGCGGACGACGGCGCCGGTGGCACGCGATCCCAATCGCCGCAGCTTGCAAAGTCGACGCCCGCGACGGCGGCGGGTGCGATAATTAACTGTTGACCCTTCCCCATTCGGCCATTCCGGCCACGCTGTCATGACCCCCTATCCGCACCTGCTCGCTCCGCTCGACCTGGGCTTCACCACGCTCGCCAACCGCGTCCTCATGGGCTCGATGCACACCGGCCTCGAGGAGGCGCCGGACGGCTACGCCCGGATGGCCGCGTTCTACGCCGAGCGCGCCAGGGGCGGCGTCGGCCTGATCGTCACCGGCGGGATCGCGCCGAACCTCGCCGGACGGGCGAAGCCGAAGGCGGCCCAGCTGTCGTTCCCGTGGCAGGTGGCGCGGCACCGGCTGATCACCGACGCCGTGCACGAAGCCGGCGGCAAGATCGCGATGCAGATCCTGCACGCCGGCCGCTACGCCTACCACCCGCTGTCGGTCGCCCCGTCGCGGCTGCGCTCGCCGATCACGCCGTTCAAGCCGCGGGCGCTGACCGGCTGGGGCGTGCGCAAGACCATCGCCGACTACGCGCGCTGTGCCGTCCTCGCCCAGCGCGCCGGCTACGACGGGGTCGAGATCATGGGCTCCGAGGGCTACCTCATCAACCAGTTCATCGCGCCGCAGACCAACCTGCGCAGCGACGAGTGGGGCGGGACCTTCGAGAACCGCATCCGCTTCGCCGTCGAGATCGTGCGCCGGACGCGGGAGAAGGTCGGCCGCGAGTTCATCATCGTCTTCCGGCTGTCGATGCTCGATCTGGTCGAGGGCGGCAGCACCTGGGACGAGATCGTGGCGCTGGCCAAGGCGATCGAGGCCGCCGGAGCGACGATCATCAACACCGGCATCGGCTGGCACGAGGCGCGGGTCCCGACCATCGCCACGATGGTGCCGCGCGCGGCGTTCACCTGGGTGACGCGGCGGATGAAGGGGGAGGTGCGCATCCCGCTGGTCACGACCAACCGGATCAACGATCCCGCGGTCGCCGAGGAGGTGCTCGCGCGCGGCGATGCCGACATGGTGTCGATGGCGCGCCCCTTCCTCGCCGACGCGCATTTCGTCGCCAAGGCGGCCGCGGGCCGTGCCGACGAGATCAACACCTGCATCGCCTGCAACCAGGCCTGTCTCGATCACGTGTTCGAGCAGAAGATCGCGTCCTGCCTGGTCAATCCCTTCGCCTGCCGCGAGACCGTCTGGAAGCTCGTGCCGGCCGCGAGCCCGCGCAAGGTCGCCGTCGTCGGCGCCGGGCCGGCGGGGCTGGCCTGCGCGACCACCGCCGCCGAGCGCGGCCACGACGTCACGCTGTTCGACGCGGCGGCCGAGGTCGGCGGGCAGTTCAACCTCGCGCGGCGCATACCCGGCAAGGAGGAGTTCGCCGAGACGCTGCGCTATTTCCGCCGCCGCATCGAGCGCACCGGCGTCAAGCTCGCGCTCAGCCGGCGGGTGCGGGCCGAGGACCTCGCCGGCTTCGACGCGGTGCTGCTGGCGACCGGCATCGTGCCGCGGCTGCCCGCGATTCCCGGCATCGAGCACCCGAAGGTCGCGAGCTACATCGACATCGTCGAGCGGCGCCGCGAGGCCGGGGCACGGGTGGCGATCATCGGCGCCGGCGGCATCGGCTTCGACGTCGCCGAGCTGCTGACGCACGCCGGCGGCGACGATCCCGCGGCCTTTCGCGACGAGTGGGGGATCGATGCCGAGTGCACGGCGCGCGGTGGATTGAAGCCCGCGCACGACGCCGCGTCGCCGCGCCAGGTGTGGCTGCTGCAGCGCAAGGACACCAAGGTCGGCAGCGGGCTGGCCAAGACCACCGGCTGGATCCGCCGCACGCTGCTCAAGAAGCGCGGCGTCACCATGCTGGCGGGCGTCGAATACGAGCGCATCGACGACCAGGGCCTGCACGTCCGCGTCGGTGGCAAGGCGCAGCTCCTTCCCGTCGACACCATCGTCGTCTGCGCCGGGCAGGAGCCGCGGCGCGAGCTCGTCGCCGGGCTCGAGGCGGCGGGCGTCAAGCCGGTGCTGATCGGCGGCGCCGACGTCGCGAGCGAGCTCGACGCCAAGCGCGCGATCGAGCAGGGCACCGAGGTGGCGCTGGCGCTGTAGCGGCACGCGGCGGCGCCGCGCCCGGACGGAAAAAAAAGGCGCGGGTCGAAGCCCGCGCCTTTTTCGTCACCTGGACAACGGTCGGCGGTCACGCGCGCATCGCGCGGGCGCCGATGCGTTCGCGCCGCGCGGGGCGGCCGGGGGCGCGGCCCTGGGGCGCTCAGAAGCTGCGCGAGTAGGCGACGCCCAGCAGGTACTGCTTCATCCCGATGGTCTCGGTGACCGCGGGGTTCTGCAGGAAGCCGGCGAACAGGCTGGTGCCGGTGACCGAGTTCTCGTCCGCGTACATGAACGTGCCGGTGATCGCCGACTGCTTGTCGATCGCGTAGGTGGTGCCCAGCGTGAACTGGTTCTCGACCACGCCGGGGGCGATGATGTTGAAGGTCACGTTCGCCGGCGTGACCGGGTTCTCGGAGCGGTTGTATCCGGCGCGGAACGTCCACTTGTCGTCCAGCTGGTACTGCACGCCGAACTTCCAGACGTTGATGTTCTCCCAGCCGAAGCCCGCGCCGTTGCTGCCGCCGAGGCAGTTGTCGCGCAGGCCCTGGCCGCCCATCTGCGGCGGCAGGCAGGCGTAGATGTTCGCCAGCTGATTGCTGACCGAGGCCGCGTCGTCGTAGAAGATGCGCTCGTAGTCCAGCGCGAGCAGCCACTGCCGGGTCGGGCGCAGCGCGAAGCCGACGGTGAAGTTCGACGGGATGTCGAAGCCGCCTTCCTCGGCGAACAGCCCCTTGTAGTCGTCGAAGTTGCCCATGTTCATCTTGGTGGAGTAGGCGATCCCGACCGACAGGTAGTCGGTCAGCTGGCCCATGTAGCCGACGCGGGCGCCGAAGCCCCAGGCGTCGCTGTGGCCGTTGTTGGTGACGCTGCCCGGCGCGTTCGAGAACATCGGGTTGTCGAACATCTGCAGCCCTTCGGCCGCGAAGCGCTGGTAGGCGATGGTCGGCGCGATGCCGACCGAGTGCCCCTTGGCGAACTCCCAGGCCACGTACGGCGCGATCATCAGCTGCATCAGGTCGACGCCCAGATTGTCGTTGCCGCAGAGCAGGTTGTACGGGCCGACCGGGGTTCCGCCGCGGAAGTTGGTGCAGGCGCTCTGGTTGGAGATCTGTCCGCCCGCGTAGTCGGTGTTCATCCCGCCGTTGCCGTAGACGGTGATGCCGAGGGCGACGTCGGGGCGGTATTTCCAGTTGATGCCGAACTCGGGCATGAAGAAGTTCTTGCTGCCGCTGTCGACGTAGCCGTCCATGCCCGCCATGCCCGAGCCGCTGCGCGACGCGTAACGGTCGGGACTGAACCAGGCGAGGCCCGCCTGCCACTCGTTGCCGAGGAACGCCATCGCCCCGGGGTTGACCGCGCCGCCGAAAGGCTCCAGCGCCACGGCGACCGCCGCACCGCCCATGCCGTTCGATTTCATGCCGTAGCCGTTGGAGAAGTAGCCGTCGGTCGCGCTGGCCAGCGACGGTGCGACCAGGCCGGCGATGACCAGGGCGCGCAACAGCGTCAGGTTCTTGTGCATGAGTATCCTTTCGGTGATCGTTGACAGGGGGTGGCGGGACGGGAATCGCTCCCGCCGTCGCCGGTTCTGGAAGCGGGCGATCGGCAGGACGGCGTTGCACACGGTCCCTGCGCTACGGCTTCGAGGCGAAGAGCCGGCGCGACAGGGGGGCGAGGTCGCCAAATCGCGACCATCTTAGGGGCCGATCAGTGTGCCGGAAAATACGCCTTTCGAGTAGTGGGGTTACCCGGATGGGCAGGCGTCAGCGCTGCGGCCGCCAGTGACCGAAACTGCGCTCGAGCGCGCCCATGCCCCAGGCGGCGAACAGCAGGAAGGCGACGAAGGCGAGCGCCCACCAGCCCATGCCGATCCCGGTCAGCGCGGGCAGCGTCAGCTCGGGGGTCGCGTGCGCCTTGTACCAGACGTCGATCCCCGGGGTGAGCTCGGCATAAGCCAGCACGCCGCCGAGCATCCCCAGCGCGAACACCATGCCGTCCTTGCGGCCGGTCGCCAGCGCGGCCATCGCCGTGCCCGGGCAGTAGCCGCCGACGATGAAGCCCGCCCCGAACAGCAGCCCGCCGCCGAGCTGCGCCGCGTAATTGGTCGGCTCGACGTAGAGCTCGGCCAGGTCCAGCACGCCGACCGCCGACAGGGCGAACAGTCCGACCATGGCGGTGACGATGGCGGTGAACATCACCTTGACCACCGCCATGTCGTAGAAATAGAACACGGCCGTGAGCTTGCGGGCGCTGCCGAAGCCGGCACGCTCCAGCGCGAAGCCGAAGCCGAGGCCGCAGACCAGCGCGATCCCGAGCTCGGCGCCGAGGGTGAATTCCGTGGTCGAGGCGAGCGGAAGCATCACAGCCACTCCTTGCGCAGGAAATAGGCGAAGCCGTAGGCGCCGGCGAACACCGCCAGCATGAAGACGAGGCTGCCGACGTTAAGCAGCGAGCCGCCGGTCAGCGCCTGGCCGCTGGTGCAGCCCTTGGCGATCTTGGCGCCCCAGGCAGCCACGAAGCCGCCGACGAAGGCGAGCGCCAGCCGCTGCCCGTCGCTGACCCGGGGGCCGCGTTCCACCGACCACCTGAAGCGGTTGCCCTGCCAGCCCGAGAGGGCGGCGCCGACGATGGCGCCGATCAGCAGGAACAGCGTCCAGTTGAGCAGGGGTGCGCCGTCGTTCCAGTACTTGGCGTGGACGACGTTGGTCTGCATCTCGGCCGGCGCCATGAGGCTCGCGAGCCAGGTGGCCACGCCGGCGAAGCCTGCGGTGGCGCCCAGTCCGCGGCCGGTGACGAGATAAGTGCCCAGCAGCACCAGGCCGAGGAGGAACCCGGCCAGGTAGGGGTTCCAGAAGGGTTTGGGAAGGCGCGCCGCGGCCGTCGCGCGGTCCGGCGTTCGATGTTCGGCGAGTGTGCTCATGGGTCCGGCAGGAGGTGGTGGCGAGTGAATGCAGGCATGGGACTGCATTCGCCCCGGCGCTTATGTGACCCAGGTCACACAGGCCGGGGCGGCGAGGCAGCCCTCTGATCCAGATCAATGTCCATGCAAGCGGACGAATATGCGCAGGTGCGCAAATGATGCAGGTCGGTCGACGGCTCCCGCCGATCACTCGGGCCCCCGTCGCCGCCACGCATCGCGAAGGCAGCGTGACCGGTGCGCGAACGGCAACGGGACACCGATGCGCACTTTCCAACGTTGCCGGGCGATCCGCAAGCCTTGAACGGCCTCGGCGCTGTCCGCGTGCGCGCCTGAGCGCCGGTTTCATAAAATGTGGCGCATTTCGGGCGCACTTGTCCGTCCCCGCCCCATGAAAACCTGCTCGTCGATAGCGACGATTGGTTGCGCTGCAATGGGTGCCGGACACACCACAGGCAGGTACGTTTTGACGCAGGTCAAGACCGGGTCGCGGAACGGACGAAATCTTACCCCTTTTCGCGTGATGCATTTTTGCCACACTGCGGCGTATTGCCGCACCCGTTTCCTTTGACGCGTCGACGCCTCTTCCCTTAAAAAGATATCAAATTGCGCAGCCGCGCATATTGGGCGGCGTTCCGCCGCGCCCCGGGGCACCGGTTGCTGGCCGATGCCCCGGTCGTATCAAAGAGAGGAAAGGGGTTCACATGCGATTCAAGTCCTTGCTGGCCGTGTCGGGGCTGCTGGCTGCCGTTGCAGCGTTCATCGCCGGTCCGGTGTTCGGGCAGGCGAAGATGCCGGTTCAGACGTCCGTCTGCGCGAATTGTCACGAGACCCAGAACGCGACCGTCGCGCTGACGCAGCACGGCGCCAGGAATGACGCGTCGGGTTCGATGTGCATGGCCTGCCACGGCTCGGCCGACGATCACCTCAAGGACCCGCTGAAGAACAAGATGGCGTCCAAGTTCGGCAAGGGCGTCCCCGCCGCGCAGAAAGACGCGGTGTGCATGACCTGCCACGCCGGCAACCGCCATCTCGGTTTCTGGGATTCGGGCAAGCACGCGCAGAACGAGGTGTCGTGCAGCAACTGCCACAACATCCACGGCAAGCCCGGTGCCCCCGTCGTCGCGCCGTTCACGACGTCGTTCCGGCCGAACGAAGCCGACATGTGCGGCGCCTGCCACCAGCAGGTGCGCGCCGCGACGCTGAAGCCGTCGCACCATCCGATCATCGAGAACAAGATCAAGTGCTCGGACTGTCACAATCCGCACGGCGCGATCACCCCGGTGATGCTCAAGGCCGAGACGGTCAACCAGCAGTGCTACTCCTGCCACGCCGACAAGCGCGGCCCGTACATCTTCGCGCACCCGGCGGTCGAGGAGAACTGCCTTTCCTGCCACAACCCGCACGGCTCGGTCTACTCCAAGCTGCTGAACGAGAAGACGCCGAATCTCTGCCAGGACTGCCACGACTGGTCGCGTCACCCCGGCACCGTCTACGGCGGCGCGGGTGCGTTCACCTGCCAGCCCGGCGACACCTCGGCCGCCTGCGCCGGCAAGGAAGGGCAGCCCAATGCCAGCGCCAGCACCCGGCTGGTCGCCCGGAACTGTCTGAACTGCCACAACGCGATCCACGGCTCGAACGCGCCGGGCAACCGCGGCAAGTTCTTCATTCGCTAGGGCCAGGAGAGACTCATGACCAAGACTCAGCTTTCCATCCTGATCGCGTCCCTCTTCGCCGCGGCACCGGCATTCGCGCAGGGCGCGGACCCGTTCATCACCCAGGGGCAGGTCGAAGTCGGCGGCATCCTCACCGACTCGGATACGCGGGACGCGTCCAAGTTCCAGGAATACCAGGACCTCGGCAACGGCATGCTGTCCAATTTCGGCATCCAGGGGCGCAACAGCAGCTCGTGGATCGAGGCCTACGGCGAGAACTTCGGCCGCGACGACCTGTACTTCAGCGTCCGCGGCGGCATGTACGACGTCTTCAAGGCGCGCGCCTACACCAACTGGATGCCGCACGACTTCCTGTACAACGGCCTCACCCCGTTCGTCGGCAGCGGCGGTCCGACGCTGACGGCGACGTTCCCGAAGCCGAATCCCGCCAGCTGGGAGAACGTCGACCTCGGCTACCAGCGCAAGGACACCGGCGGCTATTTCGAGTGGCAGCGCCAGTCCCCGTGGTACGTCCGCGTCGAGGGCAACCAGGTCAAGACCGAGGGCACGAAGAACGGCGCCGCTTCGAACGGGACCAGCCCGACCTACGGCTACGTCGATCTCGCGCTGCCGGTCCAGTACGAGACCAACAATGCGGCGGTCGAGTTCGGCTATGCGGCCAAGGACATGACGTTCACGGCCAACTACATGGTCAGCAACTTCGGCAACGGCTACGAGACCGTCGCCTGGAACAACCCGTATTTCGGCAACAACTACGACCGCACCTACCTGCCGCCGGAAAACAGCTACCAGCGGCTGTCGCTCAACGGGTCGGTCCGCGCGCTGCCGTGGAACTCGACGGTGTCGGCGCGCTACACCTGGGACCAGACCAAGAGCGACGCCGCGGTCAACCCGACGGTGCTGAACGGCGCCGGCGCGGGCGGCTACCTCAACGTGGCGCCGAGCACCTCGACGTTCAACGGCGACGAGGTGCGGCAGACGTTCACGCTGGCCTGGACCGCGAAGCCGACGGCCGCCGTCGACACCAAGGTCTACTACAACTGGCAGGAAATGCAGAACGACTCCACCGACGTCGTCTTCTGCGCCAGCGGTGCGGCGAGCTGCGGCGGGACGTTCGAGAACGAGCTGTGGGATTACAAGAAGCAGAACTTCGGCGCCGAGGCGCACTGGAAGGTCAACCGCGGCAACCGGATCGGCGGCGGATGGGACTGGCTGAACATCGAGCAGAACCGGTTCGATTTCGACGAGTCGACGTCCAACCTGTTCTGGTTCGAGTGGAAGAACACGTCCTTCGACACGCTGTCGGCCCGGGTCAAGTACTCCTACCTCGACCGCAGCTCGAACTTCCTGCTCGGCAACGCGGGCCCGACGGCGAACGACGTCGCTTACCTCTTCCGCTACGTCAAGGCCTTCGACCTCGCCGACCTGAAGCAGAACCGCGTCAAGTTGACGCTGGACTGGGCGCCCTCCGACGCGCTCGGCGTCACCGCCGAGTACATCTACAAGGACAACGACTACAGCGACACGCAGATCGGCCGCACCAGCGACACGCGCAACGAGATCTTCGCCAACCTGACCTACGGGTCGGCGTCGTCGTGGCGCGTCAGCCTGTTCGGCGACTACGAGAACGTCAAGTACGAGTCGTTCCACCGCTACGTCGGCGCCAGCCCCGTCTGCACGACGGCCACCGGCCCGAACTGCTACTCGATCGACGCGGCGCCGACGTCGTCGTCGTACAACTGGAACGCGAACGTCAAGAACGACAACTGGATTCTCGGCGTCGGCGCCGATGCGCCGGTCGGCGACCGGTGGCTGCTGACCGGCTCGCTGCTGTACGAGCAGACGGACGGCTCCGCGGACATGTCGGCGCAGAACAACTACGGCAACCCGCTGCCGCTGCCGAACTACCCGAACATCAAGACCACGTCGCTCAACCTGAAGGCCGCCTACAAGGTCAACAGGAACTGGACGGTGACCGGCGGTTACGCGTACCAGAAATACGACTACGACGACATCCAGTACAACGGCTACACGAGCACCGTGCCGTTCAACGCGACCACCAGCACGACGACCAGCTACCTCAACGGGTGGAACGCGTTCCAGACCTACAACGCCAACATCTTCTACCTGACCGCGAGGTTCGCCTGGGATGCCGCGCTGCCGCCGCCGCCGGCGCTGAAGGTCGCCGAGGCGCCGCGGGCTACGGCGCCGGTGACGGCACCGCCGCCCCCGCCCGCGCCGAAGCCGGCAACGCCGGCTCCCGCGCCGGTGCCCGCGCCGCAGGTGCAGAAGATCACGCTCGACTCGAAGGTGTTGTTCGACTTCGACCAGGCGGTGCTGAAGCCGGAGGGCAAGGCGGCGATCGACAGCCAGGTCGTCGGCAAGCTGGCGCAGGTGCAGAAGCTGGAAGTCGTGCTGGTGACCGGTCACACCGACCGTCTCGGCTCGGACGCCTACAACCAGAAGCTGTCGGTGAAGCGGGCGGACGCGGTGCGCGACTACCTCGTCGGCAAGGGCGTCGACAAGGCGAAGATCGAGACCCTCGGCCTGGGCGAGAAGCAGCCGGTCGTGCAGTGCGAGCAGAAGAACCGCAAGGAGCTGATCGCCTGCCTGGCGCCGAACCGTCGCGTCGAAGTCCAGGTCAAGGGCGAGGCCACCCGGCGCTGACCCTGCGTCCTGGACGGATCGAGCCCCGCCGTCGCGCGGGGCTTTTTTTCGGCACCGCCGTGTCCCTCGCATGGGGCCGTCCGTCGCGAGCGCAGGAACTCGCGCCGGCTTTCGGGCATCCTATGCACACTTCCCCAACGAACCCACGAGGCGTGGCATGAACGATCCGCAGAACCGGGCAATCCTCACCGTGGCGCTGATGGCCGCGTTCGCCGACGGCGCCAACGCCGAATCCGAGCACGCGGCGCTGCAGCGCGCCGCCGAGGCGCTGGGCAGCAGCGACCCCGAGATCGCGGCGATCTACCAGGACGTGCTGTTCCGCAAGCCGCGGCTCGAGGACGTCGCCGCCGCGATCACGGCGCCGGAGTCGAAGCGGCAGGCCTACGAGGTCGCCGTCGCCGTCTGCGACGCCGACGGCGCGCACACGCCCGCGGAGGCGGCGTTCCTGACGGCGCTCGCCCGGGCGCTGGGGATCGACCCCGCCGTCGCGGCGCGGCAGGTGGCCGAGGCCGACGCGGTGGCCGCGGCGCCGCTGGCCGGCGGCGATCCGGTCGCGGGGGTCGTCGCGGCGGTTCCGGCCAACGCCGCCGAGATCGACGCCATGATCGTCAACTACGCGATCCTCAACGGGGCGCTGGAGCTGCTGCCGCAATCGCTGGCGTCGATGGCGATCATTCCGCTGCAGATGAAGATGGTCTACCGGATCGGCAAGGCGCACGGCTTCGAGCTCGACCGCGGGCACGTCACCGACTTCCTCGCCACCGTGGGCGTGGGGCTCGCCTCGCAGTACGTCGAGCAGTTCGGGCGCAAGCTGATCGGCGGCCTGCTGGGCAGGGTCGGCGGCGGCATCCTGCGCGGTGCCGGCAGCCTCGGCACCGGCGCGGCGCTGTCGTTCGCGACCACCTATGCGCTGGGGCAGGTGGCGAAGCGCTACTACGCCGGCGGACGCCGCCTCGACGCCGGCGCGCTCAAGGAAACGTTCGCGGCGATGCTGGGCGAGGCCAAGGCGCTGCAGGGCCGGTACACCGGCGCCATCGAGCAGCAGGCGAAGAGCATCGACGTCGGCAAGCTGGTGGCGATGGTGAAGGGCAGTCCTGCACCCCGGGCCGTGGCGTTGCCGAAGGGGGGGGGGGGGGCGGGGGGGGGGGGGGGGGGGGGGGGGGGCGGCGCCGGGCACCTGGGCGCCGGCGGCCGCCGGTCAATAGCGGCCGTGCTGCTTGTAGATGTAGTTGGTCAGCTCGACCGACTGGATCGACAGCCGGCGCTGGATCTGGTGGACGGTGCGCAGGATCGCGCGCATCACCCGGTAGACGATCTCGGGGTGCGTCGGCAGCAGCGACTCGAGCTTCTCGCGCTCCAGGCCGAGGACCTGGGCGTCGTCGACCGCGACCAGCGAGGCGTAGCGCTCGGTGCCGTCGATGAACGACAGCTCGCCGACGAAGTCGCCGGCGTCGAGCGTGAACAGCGTCTCCGCGGCCGCCGTGCCGGCGTTCTTGATCACCGCCAGGTCGCCGTGCAGGATCACGTAGAGGTGGTTGTCGGACGGGCCCTCCTTGACCAGCACCTCGCCGGGGGCGAGCCGGCGCAGCGTGATCAGCGGGGCCAGCGTCGCGACCTGGGACTCGGTCAGTTCCTGGGCCAGCTTGGTGCTCTTCAGTGCGGCGATGCGGTCCGGGTCGGTCATGGGGTGGCACTCCGTGGGAGGTCGGGAAAGGGGGGCGGTGCGGCGGTGTCGGTGGCGGTCTCGGTCGCGGCGGCAGGGCCGGGCGGGGCGGGCGGGACGTCGTCGGGCAGGGCGGCGGGTGCGGGTGGCGCCACGACCGCGGCCGCTTCGGCCGGGGCGATGGCCGCGCCGGCCGACGCCTCCGCGGATTGCCCGCCGTACAACTCGTCGGCACGGGCCACGTAGGCGTCCACCATCGCGTTGGTGATCCGGTCGAACACCGGCCCGGCCAGCCGCGCCATGACGCTGTTGAAATCGTAGCGCATTTCGAACTCGACGCGGCAGCCTTCGCTGCCCAGCGGGAAGAGCCGCCACTCGCCCTCGAAGCGGCGGAAGGGCCCGCGCTCGAGCCGGATCGACATCGTCTGCGGCCGCCGCTTCGGGTTGCGGGTGCGGAAGTCGAAACGCACCCCCTTGTGCTGGACCACGATGTCGGCGACGACGACCTCGTCGGTGCGCAGCACGATGGTCGCGCTCGCACACCAAGGCAGGAATTCCGGATAGTGCTCGGCCGCCTCGATGAGGTCGAACATCCGCTCGGCGGAGTAGGGGACGAAGAGGCGCTTGCTGAGGTCCATCGCGAGGGCGGATGCCGCCGGGGCGGCCGGCGAAAACGCGTAGCTTACACGCTGGTCGAAACCGGGCGGCCACCGGTGCGACGGCCCCCTCGCGGCAGCCGCGATGCCCGCCCGCCGCGGCCCTCTCGCGGTCACGGTCCCCGCTCGGCGTCGACCAAAAGTGTAACGGATCCCGTTACACCTCCGGTCCGGACGCGAGGCGCAACGGAGCGCCGCGGGCGCCCTTGATCTACGTCAACGGCAGGCCGCGCGCAAAGGTTCCTAATGACCATCGTTGCGTCAAAACGCCGCTGCGCCGCGAAGCTCGCGCGGCGGGTCCGAGAGGTCTTCCCGGGAGGGGTGAAATGATCGAAACGTATTATGACCTGATGCGTCGGCAGGGCATCTCGCGCCGCAGCTTCCTCAAGTTCTGCAGCCTGACCGCGGCCTCGCTGGGTCTGGGCGATGCCGGCGCGCAGCAGATCGCGCAGGCGATGCAGACCAAGCCGCGCACGCCGGTGATCTGGCTGCACGGCCTCGAGTGCACCTGCTGCACCGAGTCGTTCATCCGTTCCGCGCACCCGCTCGCCAAGGACGTCGTGCTGTCGATGATCTCGCTCGACTACGACGACACGCTGATGGCCGCCGCCGGGCACCAGGCCGAGCAGGCGCTGGAAGACACGATCAAGAAGTACAAGGGCAACTACATCCTCGCGGTCGAGGGCAATCCGCCGCTCGCCGACGACGGCATCTACTGCATCCCGGGAGGGAAGCCCTTCGTCGACAAGCTGCGCCACGTGGCGAAGGACGCCAAGGCCATCGTGTCGTGGGGGTCGTGCGCGTCGTGGGGCTGCGTCCAGGCGGCGAAGCCGAACCCGACCCGCGCGACGCCGGTGCACAAGGTGATCACCGACAAGCCGATCATCAAGGTGCCCGGCTGCCCGCCGATCGCCGAGGTGATGACCGGCGTGGTCACCTACATCCTCACCTTCGACCGCCTGCCCGACCTCGATGCCCAGGGCCGGCCGAAGATGTTCTACAGCCAGCGCATCCACGACAAGTGCTATCGCCGGCCGCACTTCGACGCCGGCCAGTTCGTCGAGCACTTCGACGACGCCGGCGCGCGCCAGGGCTACTGCCTGTACAAGGTCGGCTGCAAGGGGCCGACGACCTACAACGCCTGCTCGACGGTGCGCTGGAACGAGGGCACGTCGTTCCCGATCCAGTCGGGCCACGGCTGCATCGGCTGCTCGGAAGACGACTTCTGGGACAAGGGCAGCTTCTACGACCACCTGACGACGATCAAGGTGCCGGGGCTGGGCGGCGCCGAGGGCACCGCCGACAAGATCGGCCTGACGGCCGCGGTCGGCGTGGGTGCCGCCATCGCGGCGCACGCCGCGGTGAGCGCGATCAAGCAGGCGCGCAGCAAGACCCGCAACGACAAGGTGAGCGAGGTGGAGAAATAATCATGGCGACCATTCAGACCCAAGGCTTCACCCTCGACGACAGCGGCAAGCGCATCGTCGTCGACCCGATCACCCGCATCGAGGGCCACCTGCGCATCGAGGTCAACGTCGACAAGGACAACGTGATCCGCAACGCGGTGTCCACCGGCACGATGTGGCGCGGCCTCGAGGTGATCCTCAAGGGGCGCGACCCGCGCGACGCCTGGGCGTTCGTCGAGCGCATCTGCGGCGTCTGCACCGGCGTGCACGCGCTCGCGTCGGTGCGCTCGGTCGAGGACGCGCTCGGGATCAAGATCCCCAAGCAGGCGAACGTCATCCGCAACCTGATGCACGCCACGCTGTACGCGCACGACCACCTGGTGCACTTCTACCACCTGCACGCGCTCGACTGGGTCGACGTCGTCTCGGCGCTGTCGGCCGACCCGAAGAAGACCTCGGAGCTGGCGCAGAGCATCTCGCCGTGGCCGAACTCCTCGCCGGGCTATTTCCGCGACGTGCAGAACCGGCTGAAGAAGTTCGTCGAGAGCGGCCAGCTCGGCATCTTCGCCAACGGCTACTGGGGCAGCAAGGCGTACAAGCTGCCGGCCGAGGCCAACCTGATGGCGACGACGCACTACCTCGAGGCGCTCGACTTCCAGAAGGAGATCGTCAAGATCCAGACGATCCTGGGCGGCAAGAACCCGCACCCGAACTGGCTGGTCGGCGGCGTGCCGTGCTCGATCAACCTCGACAGCACCGGGGCGGTGGGCGCGATCAACATGACGCAGCTCAACATGATCGGCGACATCATCAACCGCACCATCGAGTTCATCGACCAGGTCTACATCCCCGACCTGCTCGCGGTGGCGTCGTTCTACAAGGACTGGGCCAAGATCGGCGGCGGGCTCTCGGGCGCCAACGTGATGTCCTACGGCGAGTTCCCGGACATCGCCAACGACTACTCGAACGCCAGCATGCTGCTTCCGTCCGGCGTCATCCTCGGCGGCGACCTGAAGAAGGTCCACGACGTCGACCTCAAGGCGGCCGACCAGGTGCAGGAGTGGGTGACGCACTCGTGGTACAAGCAGGGCGACGAGAGCAAGGGGCTGCACCCCTTCGACGGCACGACCGATCCGAACTTCGTCCTCGGCGCCAAGACCAAGGGCACGCGCACCAACATCGAGAACCTCGACGAGAGCGCGAAGTACTCGTGGATCAAGTCGCCGCGCTGGAAGGGCAACCCGGTCGAGGTCGGTCCGCTCGCCCGCTACATCGTCGCCTATGCGCGCGGCAACAAGGAGGTCACCGAGCAGGTGAACATGGTGCTGAAGACGCTCGACGTCCCGGTCACCGCGCTGTTCAGCACGCTCGGTCGCACCGCCGCCCGCGGGCTCGAGGGCTCGTGGTCGGCGCACAAGATGAAGTACTTCTACAACCAGCTGATGGCGGGGCTCAAGGCGGGCGACTTCAACACCGCGAACATCGAGAAGTGGGAGCCGTCGAGCTGGCCGGCCGACGCCAAGGGCGTGGCGCCCTGCGAGGCCCCGCGCGGCGCGCTGGCGCACTGGGTGAAGATCAAGAACACCAAGATCGACAGCTACCAGTGCGTGGTGCCGACGACGTGGAATGCCGGTCCGCGCGATGCCAGGAACCAGATCGGAGCCTACGAGGCGGCGCTGATGAACACGCCGATGGTCAATCCCGAGCAGCCGCTGGAGATCCTGCGGACCATCCACAGCTTCGACCCGTGCCTCGCGTGCGCCACGCACGTGATGAGCCCGGAAGGCCAAGAGCTGGTTTCGGTCAAGGTCCGGTAGAGCCAAGGAGGCTTCCATGAGAGTCGAACGTGTGACCGGACGGGTCCTGAGCGGCCCGATGGAAGACGTGTACGTCTACGAGGCGCCGGTTCGCCTGTGGCACTGGATCACCGCGTTCTGCATCTGCGCGCTGGTGCCGACGGGGTATCTGATCGGCGCGCCGCTGCCGTCGATCGGAGGGGAGGCGACCGCGAGCTTCCTGATGGGGTGGATCCGCACGGTCCACTTCGTCGCCGCGATGTTGCTGATCGTGATGTTCGTCCTCCGGCTGTACTGGGTGTTCGTGGGCAACCACCATGCGCGCGCCATCTTCATCCCGGCGGTGTGGAGCGGCGCGTGGTGGAAAGGGGTGATCGGGCAGGCCAAGTACTACCTCTTCCTGCAGGAGCACTCCGACAACTACGTCGGCCACAACCCGCTGGCGCAGATGGCGATGTTCGCCAACTTCCTGGTCGCGCTGGTCGTCATCATCGTCACCGGGCTCGGGCTGTACGCGCAGGCCTACGGCTGGGGCAGCGGCTGGATGAACGCCTTCGGCTGGGTGACCACGCTGTTCGGCACGCCGCAGGCGGTGCGCACCGCGCACCACCTGATGATGTGGTACATGCTGCTGTTCATCATGATCCACTTCTACATGGTGATCCGCGAGGACATCATGAGCGGTGGCACGGTGTTCGGCGTCATGGGCAGCGGCATCCGCATGTTCAAGCGCGAGCCGAAGCCCTGATCGCGGGCGATCGGCGGGCGATGCTGGCCAGAACGGAGGGGGGGAAGTGGAAGGGCGCCGGCGCCAAGCCGCCGGCGCGCCTTGCACTGCCGGCGCGCAAGCCGCCGCATCCGGGTGAATTCCTCGAGTCGCGCTACCTGCGGCCGTTGGCGATCACCCAGACCGAGCTGGCGGAAGCGCTGGGCGTGTCGCGCCGGCGGGTGAACGAACTCGTCAACGGCCGGCGGGCGATCACTCCCGACACCGCGGTCCGGCTGGGCGTGTACTTCGACAACGACGCGGCGTTCTGGATGCACCTGCAGGTCGCGTGGGACATGTACGCGGCGCAGCGTCTCGTCGTCGCTCCCAAGGCGCGCAAGCGCGCGTAGCCGTCGCCGCAAAGGCATCCGGCTGCCGCGGTCCCGGAACCCCCGGGCGGCGCCCTTCCGCGTGCTGCTTCGCCCTCCTGGCGCGGCATTTCGTCGCCGTTTGATCTGGCGCAATACGCTCGGGTTCGCCCGCGGTAGTCTCTGTCGCTGTTACGACAGGGGTTACAGGGGTGGCATGGAACACCGGGTCGACGCGCTGGTGCTGGGCATAGGCAACGTGCTGTGGGCGGACGAGGGGTTCGGCGTCCGCGCGGTCGAGGCGCTGCACGCCGGCTGGGAGTTCCCCGCCAACGTCCGGCTGATGGACGGCGGCACCCTGGGACTGAACCTGTTCGAGGACATCGCGTCGGCACGCCACGTGCTGGTGTTCGACGCCATCGACTACGGGCTGCCCGGCGGGACGCTCAAGGTGCTGCGCGACGCCGAGGTGCCGGCCTGGGGCGCGCAGAAGATCTCGCCGCACCAGACGGGCTTCAACGACATCCTGGCGCTGGCGCAACTGCGCGGCACCGCGCCGGAGAGGATCACCGCCATCGGCGTCCAGCCGATCGAGCTCAACGATTTCGGTGGCAGCCTGCGGCCGCCGGTGCGTGCGCGCCTCGCCGAGGCGGCCCTGCTCGCCGTGCGCGAGCTCGCAGCCTGGGGCTATGTGGCGACGCCGCGCTCGCCTGGCAGCGTGGCCGAGCCGCTGAACGCCCGATCGCTGGCGCTCGACGTCTACGAAGCGGAGCGGCCCTCGGCCGAGGCCGCGTGCCGGATCGGCGACCCGCGCCTGCTCGAGGCGGCGACCCGTCGCCGCGACGGAGAGTCCTGATGTGCATCGGCATCCCCATGCAGATCGTCGAAAGCGCCGACGACCTCGCCGTCTGCGAGGGCCGCGGCGCGCGCGCGCGGATCAACTGCCTGATGATCGGCGCGCAGGCGCCCGGCACCTGGGTGCTCACCTTCCAGGGCACGGCGTTGCGCGTGCTCGGCGCCGACGAGGCGGCGCAGACCAACGCGGCGCTGGACGCCCTCGCGGCGGTGCTCGCCGGCGACACCGAGACCGGCCGCCACTTCGCCGACCTCGCCGGGCGCGAGCCCGAGCTTCCCGCCCACCTCAGAGGACCCCGCTGATGGCCGCCGTACCGATGCCGATCGCCGCCGGCGCCGACGTGCTGGCGTCGTACCCGCTGATCGCGCAGCTCTTCTCCCGGCACGGCTTCGCCGACCTGCGCGCCGGCAATTTCGCCGCTTTCGTCGCGCAGCCGGGGCACGCGCTGCTGCTGTTCACCGAGGATCCGGTCCGCTACAAGGAAACGCTGGACCTCGCCGTCGTCGTGCCCGAGCTCGTCCGCGCGTTTCCCGGCCGCTTCGCGGTCGGCGTGCTGCTGCCCGAGGCGGCGCGCGAGTTCCACGTCCGCTACGGCTTCCGCCGCTGGCCTGCCGTGGTGCTGCTGAAGGACGGTGCCTACGTCGGTGCGATCGACGGCCTGCGCAACTGGGACGAGTACGTCGACGCCGTCGGTCGCCTGCTGGCGGCCGAGCCGACGCGCCCGCCCAGCGTCGGCATCGCCGTCAAGGGCCCGGCGCCGGCCACCGGCAGCTGCGGTGCCTGACGCCAATTCACCCGAGGAACCCCCGATGAAGGACTTCCCGATTCCCGTGCGCATGGTCGGTCCGGGCTCGCAGGCGGAGGACGAGGACGCGGAACTCCAGTACCTGGCGATGCCCAAGGGCATGAACACCTTCCGGATGCCGGTGGTGCCCGAGCACGCCGAAGTCACGGCGCTCGCGGCGGCGCGCGACGTGCTGGCGGACTTCCTCGCGTGGCTGGAGCGGTGGGATCCCGCCGGCGAGGGCGAGGGCCCGCGCAGCGACATGACCGGGCTCGCGCCCGAGGCGCGGATCGTCGCCAACGAGGTGCTGGGCGAGGGCGAGGTGTCGATCCAGGTCGCCGGCGTGCCTTCGCTGCGCATCCAGGAGAGCGTGTTCACCGGACTGTGGCGCTGCTGCGAATTCGACGCCGGTGGGGCGCTGCGCCGCGACTGGCTGGAGGCGGCCCCGGTGCCGCGGGTGGCGCTCGAGCGCGCGCGCGCCGCGGCAAGTGCGGCGCTGGCACCGGTCGAGATGCCGCCGGGGGCGATGAACTCGCCGGCGCTGATCAGCGAGATCGCGAGCCAGCTCGACGGCCGCACGCCGGGGCAGCGCGCCCACGTCGTCAACCTGACGCTGTTCCCGATGACGCCGGACGACCACGCGGTGCTGGAGCGGGCGCTGCCGGTCGGGCCGGTGGCGATGATCTCGCGCGGCTTCGGCAACTGCCGGATCACCTCGACCACCGCGCGCGACGTCTGGCGCGTCCAGTACTTCAACAACATGAACACGCTGATCCTCAACACCATCGAGGTGGTCGGCGTCCCCGAGGTGGCGCTGGCCTCCGCCGAGGACCTCGCCGACAGCCGGACGCGCCTCGCCGAGCTCGTCGCCTGGATGGACGAGTCGGTCGCCGAGCAGGCCGCGGACCGAAAGTGAAACGTCCCCCCGCTCACTCCGTTCGCTGCCCTCCGGCGGGGGCGGGTCGGCATCTTTCGGGCGGTGACCGACATGACCGGTTTCCACGGCTTCGGCGCCACCGCGGACAGCGATCCGCGGACGCGCTTCGAGTGCAGGATCTGCTGGTACGTCTACGACCCGGCGGAGGGCGACACCGTATGGCAGATCGCGCCGGGAACGCCGTTCTCGCAGTTGCCGCCGCACTGGACCTGCCCCAACTGCTCGGCGACGCAGGACCAGTTCATCGTGGTCCCCGATGAGTGACGCCGTCGCCCTGCGCGACGACCCCTCGTCCCGGCTGACCGAGGCGTTCCGGGCCGTCGCCGCGCGCATGCGCGGCCTCGGCTTCGTCAACCCGGCGCTGGAGGTCGAGGCGGTCGGCTTCGCTCCGTGGGAAGACTGCTGGCTGGGCGTGATGCTGACGCCGTGGTTCATGAACCTGGCGCTGCTGCCGCGCGACCCGGCCCGCTGGCAGCCGTTGGCGGTCGGGGAGAAGCGCAGCTACTGCTTTCCCGCCGGGGTCTACGAATTCATCGGCGCGGTGGATGCGATCGTCGGCGATTACCAGATGTGCTCGCTGTTCTCGCCGGTGCTGGAGTTCGACGACCAGGCCACCGCGCGGCGGGTGGCCGAGCTCGCGCGCGAGGCGCTGCTCGACGCGCAGAACGCCGAGCCGCACGATTACCCCGAGGCCAACCTCGCGCCGGCCGCACCTGCCGCGCCGGGTCCGCTGGCGGGGATGCAGGCGCGCGTCGAGGCGCCGATGTCCAAGCGCGATTTCCTGCGCGGACGGGTGCTCGGGCCGGGTCGTGAGTCTCCCGGGTGAACTCACCGTCCGGCTGGCATGGGACGGCCGCCGGGTCGTCCGGGTCGACGTCGAGTCGACGCGCCCGCTGATCGCGGGGCGGTTGGTCGCCGGCAAGCCCGCCGCGGAGGCGGCATTGATGCTTCCCCGCCTCTACAGCATCTGCGGTCACGCCCAGAACGCGGCGGCACGGTCCGCGCTCGACGCCGCTGCGGGGCTCGCACCGGCGCCGCAGGCGCTCGCTGCCCGCGCGACGGCGGTGGTGCTGGAGACGATCCATGAATACCTGTGGCGGCTCTTGATCGACTGGCCGCGGGCGATGGGACGCTCCCCGGTGGTGGCCGCGGTCGCCGCGGTGCGGCAGCGGATTACGCCGGCGTTGCAGGGGCTGGCCGGCGGCGACGATTCCATCGCGCCGGCGCTGGTGGCGGCGCTCGAAGCGCTGGCCGACGAGCACGTCTACGGCGAACCGGTCGACGCCTGGCTGAACCGCGCCGACGCCGCTGCCTTCGACGGCTGGATCGCCGCCGGGACGACGCTGCCCGCGCTGCTGCAGCGGGAACTCATGGCCACGGCGCCGCAACTCGGCCGCAGCGCGACGATGCTGATGCCGGCAGCCACCGCGGCTCTGCTGCAGCAGGCGGTCGTTCCGTCGCTGCGCGGCGATCCCTCGTTCGCGCGTGCGCCCTACTGGCAGGGGATGACCGCCGAGACCGGCGCGCTCGCGCGGACGCGCTCGTGGCCGCTGGTCGCCGCGCTGGCCGATCGCGACGGGCACACGGTGGCCACGCGAATGGCGGCGCGACTGGCCGAACTCGCGCTGCTGCTGCGGCAGGCGCGCCGGCCCTTCGGTGGCGACGGGGATCCGCGCTGGGTCGAGGCGTTCGCACTCGGCCGCGACGAGGGGCTGGCCGCCGTGCAGACGGCGCGCGGGCTGCTGCTGCATCGAGCGCGGCTCGACGACGGCCGTGTGGCCGACTATCAGGTCGTGGCGCCGACCGAGTGGAACTTCCATCCCGCGGGACCGCTGGTGCAGGGCCTCGAAGGGGCCGAGGCGCCGGACGCGGCGGTGCTCGAGCGCCACGCGCGGCTCGCGGTCCAGGCACTCGATCCCTGCGTCGCCTGCAACATCGAGGTCGGCCATGCATGAGATGTCGCTGGCCGAGGGCATGCTGCAGATCGTCGAGGACACGGCGAAAGGCAATGCCGCAAGCAGGGTCACGGCGATCTGGCTGGAAATCGGTACACTGGCACAGGTCGAGCGCGATGCGCTGCGGTTCTGCTTCGACGCCGTGACCCGGGGCGGGATCGCCGAAGGTGCGCGGTTGGAGATCATCGACACGCCGGGCGCCGCCTGGTGCGTCCGCTGCGCCGGGCGGGTCGCTCTGGCGGCGCTCGGCGACGCCTGCCCGCAGTGCGGCAGCTACCAGTTGCAGGTGGTGGCCGGCAACGACATGCGGATCAAGGAAATCGCGATCGAATGACCGGCAGGGATCGCCGCCGGCAAGGCGATCGGGCGAGGAGAACGAACATGTGCACGACCTGCGGTTGCGGCGGCGGTGAAGCCAGGATCGACGGGGTCCCCGTCGCCGACCACGAGCACGTCCACACCCACGCGGACGGAACGACCCACGCGCATCCGCACGAGCACGTCGGCGATCACGCCCACGACCACGCCGGCGCGCGCTGGCATCGGCATGCCGACGGCGCCTGGCACAGCCACGACCACGGGCAGGTCGCGGCCGCGCCGCTCGGTGCCGCGCACGCGCCGGGCATCGCCGCCGAGCGGATCGTCCAGATCGAGCGCGACATCCTGGCCAAGAACGACGCCTTCGCGCGCGAGAATCGGGCGCTCTTCGCCGACCGCGGCGTGTTCGCGCTGAACCTGGTGTCGAGCCCCGGTTCGGGCAAGACGACGCTGCTGGTGCGGACGATCGAGGCGCTGCGGGGGCGCCTTGCCACCGCGGTGATCGAGGGCGACCAGCAGACCTCGCGCGACGCCGATCGCGTGCGCGCGACCGGTGCGCCGGCGATCCAGATCAACACCGGCAAGGGCTGCCATCTCGACGCGCACATGGTCGGGCAGGCGCTGCGGCAACTGCCGCTGGCGGACGGCAGCCTGCTGCTGATCGAGAACGTCGGCAACCTCGTCTGTCCGGCGGCGTTCGACCTCGGCGAGGCGCACAAGGTGGTGATCCTGTCGGTGACCGAGGGCGAGGACAAGCCGATCAAGTATCCGGACCTGTTCCACGCCGCCGACCTGCTGCTGGTCAACAAGGTCGACCTGCTGCCGCACCTCGACTTCGACGTCGAGGCCGCCGTCGCCTTCGCCCATCGCGTGCGCCCGGGGCTCGAGGTGATCCGGGTGTCGGCGACGACGGGCGAGGGCTTCGAGGCGTGGCTCGCCTGGCTCGACCGCGGCGTCGCCGCGGCGCGCGCGGCGCGCGACGCGAATCTCGACGCGCTGCGCCGGCGCGTGGCCGAGCTCGAGGCCCGGCTGGCGGCCGGGGCCTGACCGCAGGCGCCGTGTCCGACGCCATGGAGGCGATCGCGCCGACCGTCGCCCGGCAGCGCTGCCGCGTCGTCGTGCGCGGCATCGTCCAGGGCGTGGGCTTCCGCCCCTTCGTCTACCGGCTCGCGCGCGAACTCGACCTCGACGGCTGGGTGCGCAACGACGGCGCCGGGGTGACGATCGAGGCCGTCGGCGATGCCGAGGCGATCGCCGCGCTGCTGCGGCGGCTGCGCGACGACGCGCCGCCGCTCGCCCGCGTCGACAGCGTCAGCCGCGACGATAGCGGGACCGCTTCCCCGGGCGCGCTGCGGACCGGGTTTGCGGTCGTGGACAGCGAGCGCGGCCCCGCGACCACCGCGGTCGGGCCCGATGCCGCGACCTGTCCGGATTGCCTCGAAGAACTGCTCGCGCCCGCCGACCGGCGCTATCGCTACGCCTTCATCAACTGCACGCACTGCGGGCCGCGCTACACGATCACCCGCGAGCTGCCGTACGACCGCGCGTCGACGTCGATGGCGGGCTTTGCGCTCTGTCCGGACTGTCGCACCGAGTACGCGTCGCCGATCGACCGCCGTTTCCACGCCGAGCCCAACGCCTGTCCGGTGTGCGGGCCACGGCTCGCGCTGGTCGACGCGCAGGGACGCTCGCTCACCGACGGCGACCCGGTGGCGGCGACGGTCGCACGCCTGCTGCGCGGCGAGATCGTCGCCGTCAAGGGCCTGGGTGGGTTCCACCTCGCCTGCGATGCGCGCAACGCGGCCGCGGTCGCGGCACTGCGCCGGCGCAAGGCGCGCGAGGAGAAGCCGTTCGCGGTGATGGTCGCCGGTCGCGCCAGCCTCGCGCCGCTCGCCGAGGTCGACAGCGCCGAGGCGGCGTTGCTGCAGTCGCGGGAGCGGCCGATCGTCCTGCTGCGAAAGTGCAGCGAGACCGACGCGCTGCTGCCCGGCGTCGCCCCGGGGCTCGCGTGGCTGGGCGCGATGCTGCCCGCCACGCCGCTGCAGGTGCTGCTGTTCCACGAGGCGGCCGGTCGCCCGCCGGGGACGGCGTGGATGGAGGCGCCGCAACCGCTGGTGCTGGTGATGACCAGCGCCAATCCCGGCGGCGAGCCGCTGGTCACCGCCAACGACGAAGCGCTGGCGCGCCTGGCCGGCATCGCCGACGCGTGGCTGCTGCACGACCGCGACATCGTGATCCGCTGCGACGACAGCGTGCTGCGCGCGCTGCCCGCGGCGCAGTTCGTCCGCCGCGCGCGCGGCTACACCCCGCGCGCGATCCGCTTGCCGCGCGCCGGGCCGGCGGTGGTGGCGACCGGCGGCCATTTCAAGAACACCGTCTGCGTCACCCGCGGCGACGAGGCGTTCGTCTCCGAGCACGTCGGGGACCTCGACAACGCGGCCACCTGCGCGGCGCTCGAGGACAGCGTCGCGCACCTGGTGGCGATCCTCGACGTCGAGCCGGCCGCGGTCGCGCACGACCTGCATCCCGATTTCTTCAGCACGCGGCTCGCCGCGCGGCTCGCCGCGCAGTGGCGCGTTCCGGCGCTCGCCGTGCAGCACCACCACGCGCACGTCGCCGCGGTGGTCGCCGAGCGCCGGCTGGACGGGCCGGTGCTGGGACTGGCGCTCGACGGCGTCGGCCTCGGCAGCGACGGTGCCGCCTGGGGCGGCGAACTGCTGCGGGTCGACGGCGCCCGCTGCGAGCGCCTGGGACGCCTGCGCCCGTTGCGCCTGCCCGGCGGCGACCGCGCCGCGCGCGAGCCGTGGCGAATGGCGGCCGCGGCGTTCCACCTCGCCGGGGACGGCGCGCGCATCGCCCGGCGCTTCGCCGACGAGCCCGGCGCGGCCACCGTGGCGGCGCTGCTGGACCGCGGGTTCAACGCGCCGGAAACCAGCAGCCTGGGGCGCTGGTTCGACGCCGCCGCGGGCGTGCTCGACGTCCGCCGGCGGATGGCGTTCGAGGGCCAGGCGGCGATGCTGCTCGAGGGCCTGGCCGCGAGTCACGGCGCGGTCCCGCCCGAGCGCTCGCTGTATGCGATCGACGCCGCCAACGAGCTCGATCTCCTGCCGCTGGTGCTGCGGATCGCCGAGCGCGGCGACCCGGGCTGGGGTGCCGCGGTGTTTCACGCCACGCTCGCCTGCGCGCTGGCCGAGTGGGTCGAGCGCGCCGCGGCGGCGCGGCAGGTCCGCACGGTCGCCGCCGCGGGCGGCTGCATGCTGAACGCCGTGCTCGCGGCGGCGCTGCGGCGCGAGCTCGCCGCCCGCGGCCTCGGCCTGCACGAGGCCGGCGCCGTGCCCCCCAACGACGGCGGGCTGGCGCTGGGCCAGGCCTGGGTCGCGCTGCAGATGCTGAAGACGCCGTAGGTCGAACCCCACAGGAGCCCCTCGATGTGCCTTGCCATTCCCGCCCGCGTCGTCTCGCTGCCCGAGCCGCAGACCGCGGTCGTCGACCTCGGCGGCGTGCAGAAGCGCGTGTCGCTGGAGCTCGTCGACGACGTGCAGCCGGGCGACTACGTCATCGTCCACGTCGGCTACGCGCTGACCAAGCTCGATCCCGAAGAGGCGGAGCGGACGCTGCAGACGTTCGCCGAGGCCGGCATCGACGTCGACGCGCCCCTCCGGTGACATGAAGTACATCGACGAATTCCGCGACGGCGCGGTGGCCAGGCAGCTCGCCGCGGCGATTCGCCGCGAGGCCGACCGTCCGCGCAGCTACAACCTGATGGAGTTCTGCGGCGGCCACACGCACGCGATCTCGCGCTACGGCGTCGCCGACCTGCTGCCCGCCAACGTGCGGATGATCCACGGGCCGGGCTGCCCGGTCTGCGTGCTGCCGATCGGGCGCATCGACAACGCGATCGAGCTCGCGGCGCGGCCGGGGCTGATCCTGTGCACCTACGCCGACACGATGCGCGTGCCGGCATCCCGGGGATTGTCGCTGCTGAAGGCGAAGGCCGGCGGATCCGACGTCCGGATGGTGTACTCCAGCGCCGACGCGGTGCGCATCGCGCGCGAGAACCCCGGCCGCGAGGTCGTGTTCTTCGCCATCGGCTTCGAGACCACGACGCCGCCGACCGCCGTGGCGGTGAAGGCCGCCGAGGCCGCCGGGCTCGCCAACTTCACGGTGTTCTGCAACCACGTGCTGACCCCGTCGGCGATCAGCAACATCCTCGAGTCGCCCGAGGTGCGCGAGCTGGGCACGGTCCCGCTCGACGGCTTCATCGGCCCGGCGCACGTCTCGACGGTGATCGGCAGCCAGCCCTACGAGTACTTCGCCGAGGAGTACGCCAAGCCGGTGGTGATCGCCGGCTTCGAGCCGCTGGACGTGATGCAGGCGATCCTGATGCTGGTGCGGCAGCTGAACGAGGGGCGGGCCGAGGTCGAGAACGAGTTCACCCGCGCGGTCACGCGCGACGGCAACGCCAAGGCCAAGGCGCTGGTCGCCGAGGTGTTCGAGCTGCGCAAGACCTTCGAGTGGCGCGGCCTGGGCGAGGTGCCCTACAGCGCGCTGGCGATCAAGGACAAGTACCGCGCGTTCGACGCCGAGGCGCGCTACGGCATCACCTACCGGTCGGTGCCCGACAACAAGGCCTGCGAGTGCGGCGCGATCCTGCGCGGGGTGAAGAAGCCGACCGACTGCAAGGTCTTCGGCACCGTCTGCACGCCGGAGAACCCCATCGGCTCGTGCATGGTGTCGTCGGAGGGCGCCTGCGCCGCGCACTACACCTACGGCCGCTTCAAGGACGTCGCCGTGGTGACGGAAGGGGCGCGATGAGCGCGAAGGCAGTCCGATGAGCACGAAGGGCGTCCCGAGGGCGAATGCCGGAGTGCGCAGCGCGAAGGCAGTCCGGTCAGCAAGGTGCGCGACGGCTACGTGCGGCCGGTGGACTTCAGGCACGGCCGCGTCGACATGACGCACGGCAGCGGCGGGCGCGCGATGGCGCAGCTGATCGACGAGCTGTTCCTGCGCGAGTTCGACAACCGCTGGCTGCGGCAGATGAACGACCAGGCGAGCTTCGAGGTGCCGGCCGGCCGGCTGGTCGTGGCGACCGACAGCCACGTCGTCTCGCCGCTGTTCTTCCCCGGGGGCGACATCGGCTGCCTGTCGGTCCACGGCACGATCAACGACGTGGCGATGGCCGGCGCGGTGCCGCTCAACCTCGCCGCGTCGTTCATCCTCGAGGAGGGCTTTCCGCTGGCGGACCTGCAGCGGATCGTCGTGTCGATGGCGGGCGCGGCGCGCGACGCCGGCGTGCCGATCGTCACCGGCGACACCAAGGTCGTCGAGCGCGGCAAGGGCGACGGCGTGTTCATCACCACCACCGGCCTCGGCGTCGTCCCGCCGGGCATCGACGTCTCGGGGGACCGCGCACGCCCCGGCGATCGCATCATCGTCAGCGGCAGCATCGGCGACCACGGCGTCGCGATCATGTCGCTGCGCGAGAACCTCTCCTTCGAGACGACGATCGAGTCCGACACCGCGGCGCTGCACGGGCTGGTCGCGGCGATGATCGCCGCCGTTCCGGACATTCACTGCCTGCGCGACCCCACCCGCGGCGGGCTCGCGACGACGCTGAACGAGCTGGCCGGGCAGTCCGGCTGCGGGCTGCTGATCCACGAGGCGAGCGTGCCGGTGCGCGGCCAGGTCAGCGCCGCCTGCGAGTTCCTCGGCCTCGACCCGCTGTACGTCGCCAACGAAGGCAAGCTGGTCGCCATCTGTGCGCCCGACGACGCCCTGCGCCTGCTGGCGGCGATGCGCGCGCACCCGCTGGGCCGCGACGCGGCGATCATCGGCGAGGCGATTCCCGATCCGCACCACTTCGTGCAGATGGAGACGTCGTTCGGCGGCCGGCGGATCGTCGACTGGCTCACGGGTGAGCAGCTGCCGCGCATCTGCTGACCCGCGATGCGCATCCTGTTCCTCACCCACGCCTTCAACAGCCTGACGCAGCGCCTGTACGTCGAGCTGACCGCGCTCGGCCACGAGGTGTCGATCGAGTTCGACATCGACGATCGCGTCACCGCCGAAGCGGTGGCGCTGTGGCGGCCGGAGCTCGTCGTCGCGCCGTTTCTCAAGCGGCGCATCCCCGAGTCGATCTGGCGGGCGCAGCGCTGCATCGTCATCCATCCCGGCATCGAGGGCGATCGCGGTCCCTCGGCGCTCGACTGGGCGATCGCCGACGGCGAGACCGAGTGGGGGGTGACGGCGCTGGAGGCCAATGCCGAGATGGACGCCGGCGACGTCTGGGCGAGCGTCGGCTTCGCCATGCGCGACGCGGCGAAGGGCAGCCTGTACCGCAACGAGGTGACCGAGGCCGCGGTGACGGCGATCGGGCTCGTCCTCGAGCGCCTGGCGCAGCCGGGCTTTCGTCCCCGGCCGCTCGATCCCGCGCGGCCCGGCGTGCGCGGCCGGTTGCGGCCGCCGATGCGCCAGCCGGACCGGGCGATCGACTGGTCGCGCGACGACACTGCGGCGGTGTTGCGGAAGATCCGGGCCGCCGACGGGTTCCCGGGCGTGCACGACGAGATCCACGGGCTTCCGGTGGCGCTGTTCGATGCCCATCCGGAAGACGCGCTGCGCCGGCGGCACGCCTCGGCGGCGCCCGGGACGGTGCTCGCCACCCGCGACGGCGCCGTCTGCCGCGCGACCGTCGACGGCGCGGTGTGGATCACCCATTTGCGGCGCATCGACGGCCAGGAGCCTTCGTTCAAGCTGCCGGCGGCCACGGTGCTGGGCGAACGCCTCGCCGGCGTGCCCGAAGCGCCGCTGGCGCCGGACGCGGTCGTCGACGGCGCGACCTGGCGGCCGATCCGCTACGAGGAGCAGGGCGCCGTCGGCTACGTCCACTTTCCCTTCTACAACGGCGCGATGGGCACCCGGCACTGCGAGCAGCTGCGCGCCGCGGTGGCCCTGGCCAAGGCGCGACCCACGCGCGTGATCGTCCTCCTCGGCGGCCCCGATTTCTGGTCCAACGGCATCCACCTCAACCTCATCGAGGCCGCCGCGCAACCCGCGGACGAGTCGTGGCGCAACATCGAGGCGATGAACGATCTGGTGCGCGAGATCCTGCTGACCGAGCGCCAGATGACGGTCGCGGCGCTGCAGGGGAATGCGGGCGCGGGCGGGGTGTTCCTGGCGCTGGCCGCCGACCGGGTCTACGCCCGCGACGGCGTGATCCTCAACCCGCACTACAAGGCGATGGGCAACCTGTACGGGTCCGAGTACTGGACCTACCTGCTGCCGCGGCGCGTCGGGCCGGCGCGGGCGCAGGCGATCACCGGGAATCGGCTGCCGCTGGGCGCCGGAGAGGCTGCTCGGGTGGGACTCGTCGACGGGCACTTCGGCACCACGCCGGCGGCGTTTCGCGCCGAGATCGCCCGGCGCGCCGCCGTGTGGGCGGCGGCGCCGGGGCTCGCCGCCGAACTCGCGGCCAAGCGCGCGCGCCGCGCGGCCGACGAGGCGCAGGCGCCGCTCGCCGGCTACCGCGCGGCGGAGATGGAGCGGATGCGGCTCAATTTCTACGGCTTCGACGCCAGCTACCACGTCGCGCGGCACCACTTCGTCCACAAGCTGCCGCGGTCGCGGACGCCGCTGCACCTCGCGCGCCATCGGCGACCGGCGGGCGGCGCGCCGGCGTCCCGGAGCTGACGGTTTCGCGACAATCGCCCCGGGTCGACGCCTTTATCGCAGGGCGCCGTCAACGCCGTTCCGCGCGCATGCGTTAAAATGCGGCGCGGCGTGCGGTCTGCACGCCGGCAGCATCCGCCCCGGCCTCGGCGCAGGGCACGAACCCAACCAGGAGCGAATTCGATGAAAGCGATGATGATTGCGGCCGTGATGGCGGCGGGTGTGCTGGCGGCCGGTTCGGCCAATGCGTCGGAAGCGCTGGCCAAGTCCAGCGGCTGCCTGACCTGCCACGCCGTCGACACCAAGAAGATGGGCCCCGCATTCAAGGAGACCGCAAAGAAGTACAAGGGCAACGCCGCCGCCGAAGGCAAGCTGGTCGAGGCGCTGTCGAAGGCGCAGGGACACCCGGAAGTCAAGGCGAAGGGCGACGACCTCAAGACCCTCGTCAAGTGGGTGCTGTCGCTGTAACTCCGGCGCTGCACCGCGCACCCGGGCCCTCCGGCGCGATTTCGCATGGCGCAGCCGGAAGGGCTTTTTTCATTGCCGCCGCCGCCGCTGCCCCGTTTGCGGAACGCGCGCGTCGAGGCCGGTGCGACGGGCCGGAGCGGGCTTGCTGAAGTGTCGTCCGGCCCCGCCGGCGCTTCGTTCTGGTTGTGTGCGGGCCATTTCCCGATGAAGGAGCAGTCACCATGAAATCGTTGATCGTCGCCGCGACGCTGGTCGTCGGCGTTGCCGCCGCGGGCATCGCCCAGGCATCCGAGGATCTGGCCAAGTCGAGCGGCTGCACGACCTGCCACGCGATGGACACCAAGAAGATGGGCCCGGCGTTCAAGGAGATCGCGAAGAAGTACAAGGGCAACGCGGCGGCCGAAGGCAAGCTGGTCGAGGCGCTGTCCAAGGCGCAGGGCCATCCGGCGGTCAAGGCGAGCCCGGACGACATCAAGAAGCTCGTCAAGTGGAATCTGTCGCTCTGACGCGCGCCTGAGCGCCCCGCCCGCGCCGGACGCTCCGACGTCGGGGCTGCGTCCGGCGCGCCGAATGCGCGGAGACGCATGTCGTTGTTTTCCAAGGGATGGGGTTTTGAATCCACGGTTCCGCGTGGTAAGATCTTCCGCCGTTTTCGAGCAACGCCTGTCATCCGGACGACGGCCTGACGCGTTTCTTGCTTCCCCAACCCTGTTTCGGAGAACCTCAATGAACAAGCTCGTTTCGATCCTCGTCGCCTCGACCTTCGCCGTCGCCGCCACCGGCGCGTTCGCCGCCGAGCCGGCGAAGCCCGCCGCCGCCCCGGCCGCTGCCGCCAAGCCGGCGCTGGAGAAGCCTGCCAGCGTCAAGGCCGAGGACTGGGCCAAGATGAGCGACGCCGACAAGGCGAAGGCCGTCGAGAAGGCCAAGACCGCCGCGCCCGCCAAGAAGGAAAAGAAGGGCGGCTGCTGATCGGTCGTTGCTTCTGCAGCAAAACAGACGGGGAGGGCGATTCGCCCTCCCCGTCGGCTTTTCCGGTTGCCGCACGCCCCGCGTCGGTCACGAAGCGGGGGGCGGCAGGTCGATCACTTGGGCGTGGTCGCCACGAAGCTGCCGTCCTTCTTGATCGCGAGGTCGGCCTTGACGAAGTTGACCTTGTAACCCTTGTCCTTCAGCTTGTGGTACGCCATCTCGGCGCGCACGCCGGTCGAGCAGTGGGCGACGATCCGCTTGTCCTTCGGGACCTCGCCCATCCGGTCCTGCAGCTCCTCGTCGGGAATCAGCTTCGCCCCCTTGATCATGCCGGCGTTGGCTTCGTCCTGGTTGCGCACGTCGAGGATCAGCACGTCCGCCGGCGTCGCCTTGGCGAGCCCGGTGAACTCGGCGATCGAGATCTCGCCGGGCCGCGGCTTCGGCGCGTAGGCGATCTTCGCCGCCGGCGTGCCGGTCGCGACCTTCCGGCTGCCCGCCTTCCAGGCGTCGAAGCCGCCGGTGACCACGTTGACGTTGTTTTGCCCCGCCGCCTGGATCCGCAGCGCCGAGTATCGGGCCGCGTTGCCGCCGTCGCCGTCGTAGACCATGATCGGCGCCTTCAGCTTCGCGGGCGGCAACGTGGCCAGCGCCGCCGGGATCTGCGACACCGGCACGTTGACGGCGCCGGGGATGAAGCCGTCGCGCGCGACGGTGGACGCCGGGCGCACGTCGACCAGCACGTGCGGGATGTCCTTGGCGATCCAGGCGTCCTGCAGGAACGCGGGGGAGAGCACGCCGACGTTCTTCTCCAGCCACTCGGGCACGCCGCCGGGATAGACCTTGACGTTCTTGTAGCCCAGCGCCTCGGCCTTGCGCAGCGAGTTGGGGCTCATCATGCAGGTCGGCCCCTGGCAGAAGAACAGGATCGCCTGGTTCTTGTCCTTGGGCAGCCGGTCGACGAACTTGTCGAACGCCGGATACGGCAGGTTGATCGCGCCGGGAATCGTGCCTTCCTGGAAGCGCGGCAGCGGCCGCGAGTCGATCAGCACGGTGTTCGACGCCTTGCCCTGCTCGACCAGCGTCAGCACCTGTTCGTACTTGAGCTCCTTCTCCGGCGGCAGCTTGGCGACGCCCTTGAACGAGATCAGCGTCGCCATCTTGACGCCGTCCTTCTCGGTGAACTCGATCCGCGCCTCGCGTCCCTTCGGCACGTCGCGCAGCATGTCGGCCTTGCCGGTCTTCTCGGTGGTGACGACCTTGAGCGACGCCTCGTCGAAGCGGACGATCTCGGTGTGCGCGTCGATCTTCAGCTGGATCGACTTCGACTTGAACGCGACGTTCTCGAAGTAGCCCTGGACGTTCGCCGGCTTCGCCTGGTGGCAGTTGGTGCAGACCTGCGGGATCGTGGGCTTGGTCGCCGGCGCCTGCGCGAACGCGATCGAGCCGGTGGCGAGCAGCAGGACGCCCGCCGTGGTGAACAGTGCTTTCATGATTTCTCCATCTCTGGTTGGAACGAAGTCACCCGGGTGCTCTGGGATCAGGTAAAGCCGACCTCGCCGCAGCGCTTGGCGTGCGCGAGGCGCTTGCAGTCGTCGGCGTAATCGGGCTCCTGGCGCGCGCCCTCGGACAGCATCGCCAGCACCCGCACCGCCCACCCCGGCAGCTCGGGGTCGAGGCGATACATGATCCAGGTGCGCTGGCGGCGCGACACGAGGACGCCGGCCTCGCGCAGCGCGGCCAGGTGGCGCGAGATCTTGGGTTGCGGCTGCTGCAGCGCATCGACCAGCCGGCAGACGCAGACCTCGCGCTCGTCCAGCAGCAGCGTCAGCAGGCGGCGTCGCGTGCCGTCGGAGAGCAGCTCGAACAGCGTCCCGGTGGACAGCCGGGGGCGGGGCGATGCCCCGGCGACGGACGGGCGCGTGGGCGCGGCGCTGCCGTCGCGACCGTCGGCGAGCCGCGGCGGACGGTGGCGGCGCGCGCGGGAGTCGATGTCGTGGCCATGTGCGGGATCCTTCTTGCGTGCCGGCGGAATCTCAGCCTCTCAGAACCCGGCGTGGACGACCTGGCTCGCCTGGCCGGCGTTGACCATCACCCAGCGCAGCGTGTAGCCGCCGACCAGCACCAGCAGCGCCGGCACGACGGTGTGCGGAATCCGGTGCGAGAGCTCCAGCCCCTGCAGCGCGATCGGCAGCAGCACGCCGGCGGCGACGATGACGCCCCAGAAGTAGATTGCATAGGGCCGGCGGTGATCAGCGCCGCCGCCTCGATGTGCGAGGCCGACGACATCAGCAGGTTGGCGAGGAGGAGGCCGAGGAGGATCAACTCGACCATCAGGAAGAACACGTCGGCGCGGATCAGCGCGTTGACGGTGTTCCGCTCCGGCGGCTTCGGCCCGAGCGGCTGGATCATCGCGGCGATCGCACCCCCGATCATTCCCTGCGGCGCCGGCCGATCTCCAGGCAGCAAGACCGACGCGATGTGCATCATCGCCGCGCCGGCCGACAGCCCCGAGAACAGGAACAGCGGGCCGAGGATCGCGCTGTTCCACAGCGGGCGCGCGACCATGGTGTTGAGCAGGATCCCCGTGTAGATGCCGATCCCGACGCCGAGCACGATGTTCGTCCAGCCCAGCGCCGTCATGCGTCCCGGGTGGCCGATGATCGCCGCCGAGAGTTGCTGCAGTTTCGGCACGCGCCGACCGAGCCACGGCCAGACGTCGGGCAGCCGGATGAGGGCGGAGACGAGCAGCACTGCGTAGACGAGGAGCAGCACCCATGAACCCCAGGACATCGGCGAGGTGATCTGGAACGTCGTGTAGATCCGCCAGACGTACAGTTTGTGCGTGAGGTCGAGGAACAACGCACCCATGCCGGCGTTGAGCAGCATGAAGGCGAGCAACGGCGTCTGCAGCGAGAAGAAGCTCCGGCTGTCCTCGCCCCGGGCGATGCGCAGCATCGCGATGCCCGCCAGCACCATCATGCCGGCGACGACGCCGCCGACGAAGAGGTAGAGGGGGATCTCCCAGCTCCATACCGCGAGCACGGGATCGATCAGCGGGTTGTGGCGGGAGGATGTGATTTCGAGCATCGCCTTGCACTCCTCAGATCAGGTAGAAAACCCGCGGCTTGGTCCCCGCCTCGGGCATGATCGTGTGATATTTCTCGGTGCGCAGCAGTTCGCTCACCTTGCTCTTCGGGTCGTCTAGGTCGCCGAAGTGCATGCAGTGCGTCGGACAGACCGAAACGCAGGCCGGGTCGAGGCCTTCCCGCGTGCGGTGGTCGCAGAACGTGCACTTGTCGATGTAGCCCTTGGGGTGCACGTAGCGTGCCCCGTACGGACACGAGGCGATGCAGGCCTTGCAGCCGATGCACTTCTCCTTCGTCACCTGCACGGTCTTGCCGAACTCCTCGACGTGACTGGCACCGGTCGGGCAACAGGACACGCAGGGCGGGTTGTCGCAGTGGTTGCAGCGCTCGGAGCGGATCTCCAGCGCCAGCGTCGGGTAGTCGCCGCGCACCTCGGTGGTGATCCAGTCGCGGCAGTAGCCGTTCGGAACGTCGTTCTCCGTCTGGCAGGCGACGACGCAGTCCATGCAGCCCACGCACTTGCGGGTGTCGATGACCATTCCAAAGCGGGGCATCTCAGGCCTCCTTGACGAAGGTGACCTGGTTGCCGTGGATGCTGGTGCCGCCCATCAGCGGATCGGTCTTGTAGCGCGTGAGCAGGCCCGCCGCGCTGGCCCCTCGCAGGTAGGCGCTCTTCAGCATCTTGTTGGTGCTGCCGAAGCCGTGGGTGATGTAGACGCAGCCCGGCCGGATGCGGTTGGTCGCCTTGACTTGCACGCGATTGCTGACGACGCCGTCCTGGTTCTTGAGCCGCACGTACTGGCCGTTCTTCAGGCCTTCCTTCGTTGCCGTCGTGATGTTCACCCAGACCTGGTTCTCGACCACCAGGTCCCGCAGCAGCGGATTGCTCTGGGTGCGGCTGAAGGTGTGCACCGGACAGCGACCGGTGATCAGGCAGTAGTAGCCCTTCGGCCCACGCTCGTGCCGCGTGTACTTCGGCACCGGGTCGAACCCCGCCTTGGCAATCTGGTCGGACCAGAACTCGACCTTCTTCGACGGCGTGTCGAACTCGAGCGCGAGTCCCTCCTCGACGGTGATGGGCTTCGGCGTGCCCATGATCACGCCGTCCTTCTTGAGCGTTTCCCAGCTCAGGCCGGCGTTCTGAACCCTTGTCTTCAGGTACTCCTCCATGTCCTTGAACGGCATGCAGGCGCCGATGCCAAGCTTCTCGGCGAGTTGCTTGGCGATCCACCAGCCCGGCTTCTGTTCGTGCGGCGACGCGACCACGGGTTGGCGAAGCGCGGCCCACCCGACGCGGCCATACCCGGTCAGCAGTTCGTCGTAACGCTCGAGGAAGATCGACTCGGGCAGGATGACGTCGGCGTAAGCCGCGGTCTCGCTCGGAATCGTCTCGCAGACGACGAGGAGGTCGAGCTTGTCGAACGCCTTCAGCGTCTCTTCGCGGTTCGGCAGCGCCTGCAGCAGGTTGGTCGAGTAGACGAACCAGCCCTTGATCGGATACGGCTTTTCCGTCAACGTCGCATCGCGGATGCTGGTGGTGATGCCCTCGTCGGCGAAGGGATAGCGGGCGCCGTCGGAACCGTCGGCCTTGGGCTTGCTCGATTTCGGATACGGCGGCAGCGGGTAGGCCGGCACCTTGAGGCCCGACGCCAGGAAGAGTCCGCCCTTCCTGCCCCAGTTGCCCATCAGCCCGGACAGGAGCGCGATCGCGCGACTGCGTTGCGTGTCGTCGCCGTACCAGTTCACGCGACGGCCCGGGTGGATGATCGTCGCCGGCCGCCGGCCTGGCGAACTCGAGCGCCGCGGCGCGGATCAGTTCGGGCGCCAGCCCCGTCTCCCCGGCGGCCCACTCGACCGTGTACTGCTTGATCTCGGCGGCGAACTTGTCGAAGCCGTGCCCGTACTGGTCGACGAAGGCCTTGTCGTAGCGGCCCTCGGTGACCAGCAGGTTCATCCACGCCAGCAACAGCGCCAGATCGGTACCGGGGATGATCGGCAGCCAGTACCTGGCCTTGCTGGCGGCGACCGAGAACCGCGGATCGACGACGATGATCGGCACCTTGCGCTCGACGGCCTGCGCGAACTCCTGCACCTGCGAGTTGTGCATGTTCTCGCCGAGGTGCGAGCCGATGAGCACCAGGCACTCGGTATTCTTGATGTCGGTCGGCTCGGGCGAGCCCAGCCCCGCGCCGAAGGTGAGCATGAAGCCGGTGTCGCGGGGGCCGCGGCACTGCGCATACGACGGGCCGGCGACGTTGATGACGCCCCAGCTCTTCAGCACGTGCTGGAAGAAGCGCTGGCCGAAGCCGTGGTTGAACAGTGCGAGCGACTCGGGACCGTGCTCGGCCTTGATCTTCTGCATCCGTTCGGCGATGTAGGTGATCGCCTCGTCCCAGGTTACCGCCTTCCATTCCTGGCTGCCGCGTGCACCGACGCGGATCAGCGGCTTCTGCAGCCGGTCGGGGTCGTAGTGCGCACCGACCGCCCCGGTGCCGCGCGGGCACAGCCGGCCGTTGCTCTGCGGGTCCTTCGGGTTGCCCTCGAACTTCCACAGCTTGCCGTCGCGCAGGTACGCGATGCCGCCGCAGCGCCAGAAACACATCTCGCAGAAGGTGGGGATGGTGGTGACGCCCTTGGCCGGGGCGTCGGCGGCGTTCGCCAGCTGCGTCAGCGGCTCCCACTGCGTTGCAGCGGCCGCCGCGCCGAAGGTCGTGGCGGAGATCTTGAGGAAGCGTCGGCGCGAAACGTATTCCATGGATTCACTCTCGCTTGAAGGCGCCTTGCGCAGGACCCGTGCAGCGTCGTTGCGCGAGACGGTCGTGACATTCGATGGGCGGAGTTTGCGCGCGTTGCGGGCGACGAACATTGATCTTCGTCATATGCGATGCGGCATATGTTGCGGCATGAGCATGCGCGCATATTGCAGGAGCAACGACCGGTGCGGCGGAGCATCTGCATGCGCCTGGACGCATAATTCGGCGATGCGACCATCGGTCGCGGCGAAGCGCTTTCCCGTTGTCGGCAACGCCCTGCGACGCGCAAAAAAGCGGATGCCGGCGGCATCCGCTTCGGTGCTGTGCCAGTGATCGGTGCTTACTTGGGCATCTCGACCGGGTAGCCGGCCTTCACCCAGTCGGCGAACAGCATGTCGACCGAGGTGACGTTGGTGAAGCCCAGCTCCATCAGCGTCTTGGTGGCCAGCGCGCAACGGCCGCCGGTCGCGCAGTAGAGCGTCATCTTCTTGTTCATGTCGGTGGCATTCGGGAAACCGACCTGCTTCCAGATCCGGAACTCGATCAGGCCGCGCGGCACGTTGACGGCGCCGGGGACGAAGCCGTCCTCGAATTCGTTCTCGTTGCGCACGTCGATCAGCAGCCCGGTGTCCTTGCGATCGAACGCCGCCTTGAATTCGGGCATCTTGACCGTCTTGATCTGCGACTTGGTCCTGGCGACCAGCTGGTTGATCGTCGCCGGGTAGCTTGGCGCCGGTGCCGCGGCCTGGGCGACGGGTGCGGGAGCCGCAGCCGGCGCCATCGGCGCGGTCGTGCAGGCGGTCAGTGCGGCGCCGCCGACGAGGACGAGGGCGGTGAACAGCAGCGATTTGCGGTAGGACATGGGTCGTTCTCCGTGGTTTGGGCGGGAAGGGTCGCCGCACGCCGGCCGGAAACTTGCGCCGTGGCGGATGTCGTCACCGCGTGATGCGCCGGGTGCGGCAATGGTTCTGGTGGCGCCAACGTAGCACCGCGGCGCATGAACGCCCTTGACGCTCGTCAAAGGATGCACCGGCGGAGCCGCCGCCGGCCGGTCGCGACAGCGTCAGAAGCGCGACGACGCGGGGACGGCGTCGGCGCCCCGGAACGCCGTGCGCATCCGCTGCTCGGTCTCCAGCGATGCCACCTGGCGCCCCTGCTTCTTCTGTGCCAGCGCGAGGCCGCGCAGCGACCACCCGTTGTCGGGGTAGTGGACGAGGTCCTCGCGGTAGACGCGCTCGGCGTCGGCGGCGCGCCCGGCGTCGAGCAGCGCCGCGCCCAGCGCGTGGCGCGTCGGCGCGAGCCACAGGTGCGGTTCGTCGTAGACCAGCGCGTCCTCGATCGCCGTCGCGTCGACGAGCAGCGGCACCGCGTCGGCGGGCTTGCGCTCCATCAGCGCGATGTCGGCACGCAGCGTCAGCGCGGCGATGCGCGCGAGCTTCTCGGCGGCGTTGATGTTCTTGATCTTCGCCTTGGCGATCGCCGGGTCGGCGGCGTGGCGCTCGAGCCGGGCGAGTTCGTCGCGCGCGGCGCCGAGTTTCCCGGTGCGCGCCTGCGCCGTCCCGCGGGCGTAGTGCCAGATGGCGAGCGGGTAGGGCTCGGCCACGTCGGGGGGCAGCGTGCCGCGCAGGATCTCGTCCCAGCGGCCGAAGCGCACCAGGGCGTAGAGCGGCAGCACCGAATAGTGCTGCAGGATCGCGGTGCTGCGGTCGCCCGGCCGCGGTCCGCAGGCCGCCGGCCACGCCGCGTTGGCGGCCTCGATGGCGAGGCGCGCCTGCCCGGCCATCGCCGCTGCCGCGTAGAGAAAATGGTGGTTGTGGGCGACGTAGCCGACGCGGTACGCGCCTTGCGCATCGACGGCGGCGAGATAGCGCCGGTCCGCTTCGATCGACTTCTGGTTGGCGAGGATGGCGTCGGCGTAGCGGCCAGTCCGCAGGTAGATGTGCGCCGGCATGTGCGTGAGGTGGCCCGAGCCCGGGACGCGGTCGCGCAGCAGGTCGGCGCTCGGCTCGCCGTCGCGCGGATGCTTCGAGGACTCCTGCAGGTGGATCCAGTAGTGATGCGCGCCGGGATGGTCGGGAATCAGCGCCATCGCGCGGGAGAGTTCGGCGACGATCTGCGGCGTCCAGGGTTTTGCCGTGCCGTCGGCCTCCCACCAGTCGTAGGGATGCAGGTTCAGCACCGCTTCGGCGGCGAGCATCGCGATTTCGCCGTCCTTCGGGAAGCGCTTCGCCAGCGCGGCCATCGCCCGGGCGTAGCCCGCCTCGTCGATGCCGCCGGTGCGTGGATGACGGATCGACAGTGCCCCGATCAGTCCCTGCTGTGCCGGCGTCGCCCGGGCGGCGTGCGTGCGCGCCTCCTTGAGCGCGGCGCGCACGCGCTCGGCAGCGGCGGGCTCCATGTCGCTGTTGATGTTGGGTCCCTGCGACCAGGCGAGTGCCCACCAGCAGGTCGCGCAGCGGGGATCGGCGGCCGTGGCGGCCTCGAACGAGCGCGCCGCCTCGGCGGGATTGAAACCGTAGGCCAGCAGCATGCCCTGGTCGACGTATTGCTGCGCCCGAGGCATGCGGGTGTCGGCCGCGTACCGATAGCGCCCGAGATCGGGAAACAGCGGTGCCGGCGGCGCCGCGTGCACCACCGTCCAGGCGGCCTGCGCGAGCAGAATGACGATCAGGGCGAAGCGGGAACGGGAGGGCATGGCGACCGGCAGGCGGACCTGGGCAAGAGCGGAGGTGACAGCTTACTTTAGCAGCCTGTCCGCGATCCGCGGCACCCGTCCGTTGCGCGCGTCCATTGCTGCCGTGTACGCGGTCTGCTAAAAGCTCCCTGTGCTCTCTGTCCTGCGGCCGGATGCGTGCGCCGCGCGGGACCCGATGCCATGGACTTCCACACGGCCGCCACGCCACCGATTCTCGACCTGCCGGTTGCCGACCGGCTGCGGCAGATCCTGCGCCTGCGGACGGTCGCCAACGTCGCGCAGCTGGCCGCGATCGGCGTCGCCCATGCGGCGGGGGTGGCGCTGCCGCTGGGTCCGATGGTGGCGGTCATCGCCGTCCTGATCGCCGTCAGCGTCTGGACCTGGCGGCGCCTGGCCGTCGGGGCGCCGTTCCGGGCGGCCGAGGTTCCCGCGCAGATCCTGCTCGACCTGTTCGCCTTTTCGCTGCTGCTCGGCGCCTCCGGCGGGGCGGGCAACCCCTTCGTGCTCTTCTTCCTGCTGCACGTCGTCGTGGCCGCGCTGCTGCTGCCGAGCCGCCTGGCCGCCGGATGCGCGGCGCTGGTGGTGCTCACGGCGGCTGCCACCGCCGCAGTCGCGCCGCCGTTGCGGTTGGTCGACGGTGGCCCGCCGCCGGCCGACCTGATCGCCGTCGGCTACGGCCTCTCGTTCACGCTGACCACCGCGGTGCTGACCTGGGTGATCGTCGGTGCGGTGGCGGCTTTCCGGGTCCAGCAGCAGCTGCTGGAGAGCGCGGCCCAGAAATCCGTCAACGACGCCGCGCTGCTGCACATGGGAACGCTCGCCGCCGGCGCCGCGCACGAGATGGGCACGCCGCTGGCGACGATGGCCGTCATCGTGGGCGAGCTGCGGCGCGAGCCGCCGACGCCGGCCGTCGCCCAGGACGCCGAGATCCTGGCCGCGCAGATCCGCGCCTGTCGCGATGCGCTGGCGCAGTTCGCCTCGGCCGCCGGCTACCTGCGCGCCGAGGGGGGCGGCCGGCAACGCGTGGATGCCTTCCTCGCCGCCACCGCCGACGGGTTCGCCGCCGCGCGGCGCGACGTCGTCCTCGAGCGGCAGTGGGAAGGCCAGCGGCCGGCGCCGGAGATCTTCACCGACCAGATGCTGAAGCAGGCAATACTGATCCTGCTCAACAATGCCGGCGACGTTTCGCCGCATCATGTCGGCTTCGGCGCACGTTGGGATGCCGCGACGCTGTGGGTGTCGATCAGCGACCGCGGTCCCGGCTTCACCGAAACGCAACTGCAGAAGCTGGGCCGGGTATTCTTCACGACCAAGGCGCCGGGCAAGGGCACGGGACTGGGGCTCGTCCTCGCCACCTCGGCCGTGAGCCGTCTCGGCGGCACGATCCGCTGGACCAACCGCACCGACGGCGGCGCACTGGCCGAAATGCAGGTGCCTCTCGAACAACTGATCATCTCGACGAGCTGACGATGGAAGCCTCCGATTCCGAACTGCCCTCGCTGTTGCTGGTCGACGACGACCCGGTGCTGTGCGCGGTGATGGCGCGTGCGCTCGGCAGTCGCGGCTTCGACGTCACCGTGGCCCACACCATCGAGGACGCGCTGCGCGTCGTCGACGGCGAGGCGCCGGAGTACGCGCTGGTCGACCTGAAGCTCGGCGAGCAGTCGGGGCTGAAGCTCGTCGCGCAGCTGAAGGCGGCCGATGCGCAGACGCGCATCGTCGTCCTGACCGGGCACGGCAGCATCCCCACGGCGATCGAGGCGATCAAGCTGGGCGCCACCTACTATCTCACCAAGCCGGCCGACGCCGACGAGGTGGTCGCCGCCTTCGCGCACGAAAACGCCGACGACACGCTGGCGGTCAGCAGCAAGCCGATGTCGGTCGAGCGCCTCGAGTGGGAGTACATCCAGCGCGTCCTGCTCGAGCACGGCGGCAACATCTCCGCCACCGCGCGCGCGCTGTCGATGCATCGGCGGACACTGCAGCGCAGCGCAAGGCCAAGGCCTGAGAGGCTGAGAGTCTCTCGCTCATGCCCGCTCATCACGCCAGAAGGCGCCCTGGTTTGCCAGCCGCCATAGCCCGAGCTATGGCTGCGCTTGGCGCCTCGATCGGACACCTTCTGCCGCGCTGCTCGGGCACGCCCGAAAGACTCTCAGCCTCTGAGAGGCTGAGAGTCTTTTATTCCGGGAACGCGGACAGGCCGCCGTGCCGTGCCGACCACTCGGCCGGGCTGTCCAGGAAGCGCTCGACTTCGCCCAGCGTCGCCGCATCGAAGTGGCCGCTGGTCTTCGCCACGGCGAGCACGTCGCGCCACGTGGCCAGCGCGTGCATCGTCACGCGCAGATCGGCGATGATCTTCCGGCTCTGCTCGAAGATGTCGTAATAGAAGAGCACGAAGACGTGATCGACGCTGGCTCCGGCGCGGCGCAGCGCCTGGCAGAAATCGAGCTTGCTGCGCCCGTCGGTGGTCAGGTCCTCGACCAGCAGCGTGCGCATCCCCTGGCTCAGCACGCCTTCCACCTGGGGTTTCCCGCCGAAGCCCTTTTCCTTCTTGCGCACGAACTGCATCGGCAGGCCGAGCACGTCGGCGATCCAGGCGGCGAACGGGATCCCGGCAGTCTCGCCGCCGACGATCGAGTCGACGTTGGCCAGGCCGATGCGCCGCTCGATTTCCCCCGCCGCGAGCCGGGCCAGCACCTGCCGGGGTATCGGGTACGAGATCACCCGCCGGCAGTCGACGTAGACCGGGCTCGCCCAGCCGGAGGTGAAGACGAACGGCCGCTCGGCGTTGAACAGCACCGCACCGGTGTCCAGCAGGATCCGCGCGGTGACTTCGGCGACCAGCCGTGGGTCGATGAACTTCTGCACTCTCGCTCCTTCCGCTTCGTCAGGGGACGGCGAAGATCGCCTCGTACAGCACCGTCGCCCCGGCCATCAGGTCGTCGATCCGCATGTCCTCTTCGGGGTTGTGCGAACCGTGCTGATTGCGCACGAAGATCATCGCCGCGGGAATGCCGGCGTTGGCGAACAGCGCGGCGTCGTGTCCGGCACCGCTCAATATCCGCATGTGGCCGAGGTGCTCCCGCGCGCAGATCGCCGCCAGCAGGTCGACGATGCGGGCGTCCAGCATCGCCGGCGAGGAGAACACCGGCGCGTCGAACTCGAAGCGCACGCCGCGCGCCTCGCCGATCGCCCGGGACCGCGCGACGACCGCGTCCCGGAACTCCGTCAGCGTGGACTGGGACTCGCTGCGCGCCTCCAGGCTGAAAGTGACTTCGCCGGCGATCACCGACGGTGCGTGGGTCGCCGCGTTGGTCTGGATCACGCCGGTCGTCACCACCAGGTCGTGACCGCGTTGCAGCCATTGCGCCCACGCCGACTCGACTTGCGACAGGAAGTCGGCCACCGCGAAGACGGCGTCCTGCCGCAGCGATTTCGGCACGGCCCCCGAGTGCCCGGTGGTGCCGACGCAGCGGACGCGCAGATGACGGACGTTGCCGCGAATGCCGGTGACGATCCCCACCGCAAGGCCGGAGTCCTCGAGGATCGGGCCCTGTTCGATGTGCAGCTCCAGGAACGCGGCGACGGATGCCGGATCGATCAGCGGCTTCCCGCGAACCAGGCGTCCCGGATCGGCACCCACCTCCCGCATGTAGAAATTGAGCGGGTGACCGGTGTCGCGATGCTTGAGCGCCAGGTCCTGCTCGGTCAGGCGGCCGAGCAGCGCGGCCGAGCCCAGATAGGGCTTGCCGAACCACGCGCTTTCCTCGCCGCGCAGCGCCAGCGCGGTGAACGCTCGCTTCGGGACGACGCCTTCGCGGCGCATGCGAATGCCGCAGAGCAGTGCGGCGACGATCCCCGCGAGGCCGTCGAAGTTGCCGCCCTGCGGCACCGAGTCGGCGTGCGAGCCGGCGATCACCCGCGGCAGGGCGGGGTCGCCGCCCGCGACCGTCATCCACAGGTTGCCGGCGAGGTCGTAGGCCGTCTCGAGCCCCGCGGCCGCCGCCTGCTGCGCGAGGTAGGCCAGCGTGCCGGTCTCGATGTCGCTGTACGAGGGTCGGGTGACGCCGGGGCCGTCGCGACTGAGCCCGCGGACGTCGTCGAGCATCCGCCGCGCGAGTTCGGTGCAGTCGGCGTCGAAACGGCGGTCGCTCATGGCGAGTTCGCCGCGGGTCGCCCGGTGGCTGCGTTCGCGCCGGAAGGCGCTCGCACCGAGGTCAGCGATTCTTCCTGCCGACTCAACGGGAAGCCAGGCGGCCGATCAGGCCCGCGAAGAGCTCGACGCCGACGACGAGCTGCTTCTCGTCGAAGTCGAACTCCGCCTGGTGGTGTCCGGCGGTGCGATCGGCGCCGATGACGAAATAGACCGCCTTGCCGCCGTGCGCCTGCACGCGGCGGGCCAGGATCGTCGCGTCCTCGCTGCCGTTGAGCGGCCGCGAGCGCAGCACTTCGCCGATCGCGGGATTCTCCTTCGCCACGGCCATCACGTGGTCGACCATCTCGGCGTCGGGCGTGAGATCCACCGCCTCGCCGACGATCTCGGTGTCGAGTTGCACGTCGAAGCCGGTGGCGATGCCCCGGGCGATCCGCATCACCTCGTCGACCATGTAGGTGTTGATTTCCTCGGTCTCGCCGCGCACCTCGATCTGCATCTCGGCGGTCGACGGTACGACGTTGCGCCCTTCGCCGGCACGCAGCACGCCGACGTTGATCCGCGTCATCCCCTTGCCGTGGCGGGAGATGCCGAGCATCTGCGTCGTCGCGTGGCAGGCCGCGGCCAGCGCATTGCGACCGAGGTGCGGATCGGCGCCGGCGTGCGCCGGCTTGCCCTTGAAGCGGAGGTCGATCTTCACCGTGCACAGGAAGCCGGTCGGCCCCGCAATCACCGTGCCGCTGGCCGCGATGAAGCTGAGGTGCGCGGACGCGAAGTAGTCGACGTCGTCGACGATGCCGCTCTCCGCCATCGGCCGCGCCCCGCGCACGCCTTCCTCGGCCGGCTGGAAGAGGAGCTTCACCCGGCCTTTCAGGCGGTCGCGGTTGGCGACCAGCCACTGGGCGACCCCGAGGCCGATGCTCATGTGCCCGTCGTGGCCGCAGGCGTGCATGTACCCGGGATTGGTCGAGGCGAAGCCTTCCTTGCGCGGAATGTGGTCGGCCGCGGTGGTTTCGCTGACGTTGACGCAGTCGATGTCGAAGCGCAGCCCGAGGGTGGGGCCGGGCCGGCCGGAGTCGAAAATGGCGACGCAGCCGGTCAGGCCCTCCATCCGCTGCAGCAGCGCTTCGGAGACGCCATGCGCCCGGGCCGCGGCAAGGCCCTGCTCGACGACGGACTCCACGCGCCCGCGCACGAACGCCGGGTTGATGACCGCGGTGCCGGAAAGCACGGTGAAGCCCATGCCCTCGAGGCGCTCGATCAGCTTGGCGGTGGTGACGAACTCCGACCAGCCGATCTCGGGAAAGGCGTGAAACTCACGCCGCCATTGCTTCAGGATGCCGGCATCCGGGGCATTCATCGCAGGTCTCCGCCAGTGGGGTGCAACTCAGGCACTCAAATTCGGCCGTCACCGTCCGCTACAGCATGAAGATCGCGACCATGAGCATCGCCACCGTCATGGCCGGCCAGGTGCGCTTCGCCAGTTCCACCGGGCTGACGCCCGCGAGGCCCGCGCACACGATCGCCGCGCCCGCAAGCGGCGACGCCGAACGACCCAGCGTGCCGGCCAGCGCGGCGGCCATCCCGAGGTTCGCCTGCGCGTAGCCGAAGGTGGCGGCGTGCGGCGTGATCGACTTGTTGAACGCCATCGTGGCGGCGTCGCCGGAGCCGGTGACCAGCGCCATGAGGAACGGCCCGACGGTGGCCCCCCAGCGGGCGAACTGCGGCGACCCGGTCAGGAGATCGATGAACCACTTGATCGCGCCTGCCGCTTCCAGCCCGGCGGCGAACACCGAGGCGGCGATGATGATGCCGATGACGTCGGCGTAGGCGTTGCCCATGCCGGTGAAGAACTGCTTGGTGATCTTGGCCGGCGACGACCAGGTGACCGCCAGGCCGTAGAGCGCGCCGATGATCATCGCCTGCGCCACGCCGATCTTCAGCAGCGCCATCACCGACGGCACGTCCTTGTACGTCTTCGGCAGGTCGGTGAACGTGGTGAGCAGGTAGGCGGCGATCAGGATCGCCAGCGGCACCAGGGGGCCGAGCGCGTAGAACACGTTGATGTTCGTCACTTCGTCCTCGGGCTTGACGGACGGCACGGCGGGCGTGGCGCCGGGACCGGCTGCGGCGCCGGCGACCGGGGCGCCGCCGGCCACGGCGAATCCACCCTTGCGGTAGTCGCCGAAGACCAGCGCCATCAGCGGCAGGCCGACCAGCACGATCGCGCCGGCGGCGAAGCCGTAGACGGCGACGACGGTGATGACCTCGGGGATGGTCTTGCCGGTCATGTCGGCGATCAGTGCGGTGTGCGACAGGCCGGGGCTGACGATCGAGCCGAAGGTGCCGGCGAAGACGGCGGCCGCCGCCATCGCCGGACGCACGCCGGCCGCCATCAGCATCGGGATCATCGTCGCCCCGACCGCGGCGGCGCAGCCGGCAGCGGAGGGGATGGCGATGTTGATGAAGAACGTCAGCACGAACGTCGCCGGAATGAGCATGAAGCCGAAGTTCTTCAGCGGCTTCAGCAGCAGTTTCACCAGGTGCGTGTCGCACCTGGTCAGCTTCATCACGTAGGCAAAGCCCATCGCCGCACAGATGTTCTGGATCAGTCCGGCGGTGGTCATGGCCTTGACGAACGCATCCAGCGCGAGGAGCGGCTTCAGGGCGATGATGCAGAGGACGAACCCCGCGCCGATCAGCACGGTTCGCGTTTCATACTGTTTGACCAGGAGGTAGACGGCGCCGACGATGACGACCACCGCCATCAGCAGCTCGAACTGCGCATAGAGGCTCATGGGACCTTCCTGTCCGGGTGAGGGTGCGAACGGAAACGAATTGCGCTGCGTGCCAAGAGATGAAATCTACCCGCAAACCGCGCGGGAAGGACCGGCGGGCAGGCCAGGCCGGGGCGAGAATCGGGCTTGTTTGCGCGAAGTCAAATCCCGGGCAGCAGCAGGGGTCGCCGCGACAGGTTGACGCGGGCAGCGGACGAGCGTGGCCCGCAGCACGGAAGCACCGACGGCTGCAGCCGCCGGGGAGGTCGCGGTGCCGGGTCGGCGCGCAAGTCAGCGCCGCCGCTGCGCGCCGCGGGCGGCGTTACCGGGGTGCGAGCAGGAAGCCGAAGTCGTCGCCGCGGGTCAGTTCGCGCGGCGGCTGCCCGTGGCGGAAGACCCGGCACTCGGCGTCGCCGAGCAGGCGGAGGGTCGCGTCCTCGACGCGGAACGCGGTGCCTTCGCGCAGCCCGGCGACCACGACGTCGGGGTGCAGCGCCAGGTACTCGTTGATCCGCTCCTCCCGCGTCTCGCCCTTGAATCCGGGCGGGTTGCCGTGCAGGTAGTGCGGGTTGATCTGGAACGGCACCAGCCCCAGGGCGTCGAAGCCGTGCGGATCGCAGATCGGCATGTCGTTGGTGGTCATGATCGTCGGGCAGGCGACGTTGGACCCCGCACTCCAGCCGATGTAGGGCATGCCCCGTTCGACGCGCGCGCGTATCGCCGGCAACAGCGCCTGACTGCGCAATTCGCGCAGCAGCTTCCAGGTGTTGCCGCCGCCGATCATCAGCGCCGGCGCTTCGTTCACCGCGGCCACGGGATCGGTGCAGCGGTGAATGCCCTCCACCGCGACCCCGAGGGCGTCGAAGACCGGCAACGTCTGCCCGACGAAATCGTCGTAGCTCCTGGTCACCGCCGCGAACGGCACGAACAGCACGCGCGGGACGGTGCCGCCGAGGAAATCGCGGACGTGCTCGCGGGCATGCTCGAGGTACCCCATGCCCTCGCACTTGGCGTTGCTGAGCAGCAGCAGGCGCATTCACGTCTCCTTGGGAGAAAGGGGCGTTGGCGGCGCGGACAGCAGCCGCGGAGCGCGCCCGTCGTCGCCGTCGCGACGGGTACGCGCGTCAGACGCGGCGTCGGTATTCGCCGGTGCGGGTGTCGATTTCGATGTTGTCGCCGGTGACGACGAACAGCGGCACCGGCACCTCGAGGCCGCTGGCGATCTTCGCCGGCTTCAGCACCTTGCCCGAGGTGTCGCCCTTGACGGCGGGCTCGGTGTAGGTGACCTCGCGGACCACCGTGTTCGGCATCTCGACCGAGATCGCCTTGCCGTCGTAGAAGGTCAGCTGGCAGGGCAGGCCGTCGGCGAGGTAGGGCAGCGCGTCCTCGAGGTTCTCCTTCTCGACGTCGTACTGGTTGAATTCCCCGTCCATGAAAACGTACATGGGGTCGGCGAAGTACGAGTAGGTGACGTCCTTCTTCTCGAGCTGGATGACGTCGAACTTCTCGTCGGCGCGGTACACGGTTTCCGTGCCCGAGCCCGAGAGCAGGTTCTTGAGCTTCATCTTCACGACCGACGCGTTGCGGCCGGACTTGGTGAATTCTGCCTTCTGGACCACCATCGGGTCCTTCCCGATCATGATCACGTTTCCGGCGCGGATTTCCTGGGCGATTTTCATTGCGGTACCTAGAGTCCTGAGGGCGATAAGGGGTTGATTCGGAAAACTTTCAATTATACCCCGTCGCGGGCGGCGCTGACCAGACCGGCAGCGAGCTCCGGCAGGCCGGCGAGCCCTTCGGCCCAGTGCAGGGCGGCGTCGGCGAGCGCCGGCAGCAGCGCGACGTAAGCGCGCCACGCGGCGTCCGGCGCCGGCGCTCCCGGCACGTCGTTCCAGGCCGCGAACAGCCCCTTGGCCGCGGCGGCGGCGGCCGGCGCCATGCCGGCGACGTAGCGATCGAGGAATGCCTCGAGCTTGGCGACGTGGGCGGCCTCGGCCTGCGGGTAGATCTGCCACAGCAGCGGCCGCGCCGCCCATTGCGCCCGCACGAACGAATCCTCGCCGCGGACGAAGTTGACATCGCAGGCCCACAGCAGGCGGTCGTAGTGATCCTGCGCGACGAAGGGAATCCGGTAGACGGAGAGCGCGCCGCGCGTCGCCGGGGCGGCGAGCGGCGGCACCGTCCCGTCCGCCGCGGCCCGCGACCCGGGATCGGGCACGAGGCAGACCAGCGGGACGTCGCCCGCGGCCCAGGCTTCCTGCAGCGCGGCCAGCCGCGCGCCCGGATAGCGGAACATCGACACGCGGATTTCGCCGGCGGCGCGCGGCGGAACGCCCAGCAGCGACCACAGCGCCGCCTGCGCCTCGCCGTCGGCCCGGAACCGCCGGCGCAGGTCGGCGAGGCCTCGCTCGCGCAACAGGCCGCCGCTGGCCGGCGTGAACCCGGGGAACCAGAAGCGGCGGGGCAGGCCCCACGTCGGGTGCGGCGACGGCCGCCCGTGCGCGGCGTCGATCCAGCGCTCGGCCGACAGGTACTCGAGGATGAACCAGACGGGAGGCGTCGCCCGCGCGGCCAATGCGGCCACATAGCGCTCGGGCAGCCCGCAGCCGAAACCCTCGACGACGACCGCGGGAATCTCGTCGGCGGGGAGGTCCGGAAACGGCTGCGTCCACCGCCGCAGCGTGACCCCCGCCAGCGACTGGGCATCCCGGATCGGGTCGACGCCGGGGGCCATGCGCAGCAGCGCTTCCGGATCGTCGATCCAGAGCGTCACCGCGAGGCGATGCTCGCGCGCCAGCATCCGCGCCAGTCGCCAGCAGACACCGGCGTCGCCGAAGTTGTCGACGACCTTGCAGAATACGTCCCAGCGGGCGGTGACGGGCGGCATCGGGAAGGGAAGGCGGTTGCCGCTCATTATCGCCCGGCGCCGCGCGCGCCGCGGTCGCGGCCGGCGCCAGGCGCATAATGGCGGGCCCGTCCCGTTGCGGAGGAATCATGGCGGAAAGACCGGCGCCGCGCGTCTTCACCATCGACGTCGTGTCCGACGTCGTCTGTCCCTGGTGCTACATCGGCAAGCGCCGGCTGGCGGCGGCGCTGGCGCGTCTCGCGCGCCGGCACGGGGACGTCGATTTCCAGGTGAGCTGGCATCCGTTCCAGCTCAACCCGGACCTGCCCGCCGGCGGCGTCGATCGCCGACAGTACCTCGAGGACAAGTTCGGCGGGCCCGAGCGCGCGGCCGCGATCTATGCGCGGGTCCGCGAGGCGGGCACGGGCGTCGGGATCCCCTTCGCCTTCGAACGCATCGAGCGGCAGCCGAACACGCTCGACGCCCATCGCCTCGTCAGCTGGGCGCAGCGGCAGGGTCCCGCCGACGCGCTGATCGAGGCGCTGTTCCGTGCCTGCTTCCTCGACGGGCGCTACCTCGGCGATCGCGCGACGCTGGCGACGATCGCCGGCGAAGCCGGGTTCGATGCCGAGTCCGCGCGCGCGATGCTCGCCGGCGACGAGGGCATCGAAAACGTCCGCGCGCTGGACGCGCGGGTGCGCGAGCTCGGGGTCACCGGGGTGCCGTTCTTCATCTTCGACAACCGCGTTGCGGTCGCCGGCGCGCAGGAGCCGGAAGCGCTGATCGAGGCGATCGAAGAGGCGCTGGCGGCGCCGGTCGACGCGGCTTGATCTGCCGCAAACGCGCCGGGCGGCGCCCGCGCGATCATGACCACGCGTGGCCGGGGGCGCTCGCGCCGGTGCCGCGGCGTCGATCGACGCACCGGCGCGCGCGACGAATGGGAGAGCGATGAAGGCGGTGAAGCGGATGGCGTGGCTGTCGATCGCGACCTCCCTCGGCACGATCGCGCTCAAGTTCGGCGCCTGGTTCCTCACCGGTTCGGTCAGCCTGTGGTCGGATGCGCTGGAGGCGCTGGTCAACCTCGCCGCAGGACTGGTCGCGCTGGGCGCGATCACGCTCGCCCACCAGCCGGCCGACGACAAGCACCACTACGGCCACGACAAGGCCGAGTACTTTTCCAGCGGCGTCGAGGGAGCGCTGATCCTGGTCGCGGCGGTCGCCATCGTCTGGTCGGCGAGCCAGCGGCTGCTGTCGCCGCAACCCCTCGAGAACCTGGGCGTCGGGCTGTTCGTGGCGTTCCTCGCCGGAGCGATGAACTTCGTCACTGCGCGCACGATGCTGAAGGTGGCGCAGCAGCACGACAGCATCACGCTCGAGGCCGACGCCAGGCACCTCCTGACCGACGTCTGGACGTCGGTGGGTGTGGTCGGCGGCCTGCTGGTCGTGATGGCGATGCCGCAGTGGGCGATCCTCGACCCGCTGATGGCCGTCGTCGTGGCGATCCACATCCTGTTCACCGGCTTCAACCTGCTCCGGCGCTCGGCCGACGGCCTGATGGACACCGCGCTGCCTCCGGAGGAGGTCGCGCGCGCCGAGGCGCTGATCGCCGCCGAGTTGCCGGCCGGCGCGAGCTTCCATGCGCTGCGCACGCGCAAGGCCGGGTCGCGGCGCTTCCTGGAATTCCATCTCACCGTGCCCGGCGCGCTCACCGTCGCCGAATCGCACCTGCTGTGCGACCGGATCGAGGCGGCGCTGGAAGCGGCGCTGCCTCGCGCCAACGTGACCATCCACGTCGAGCCGGTGGAATCGCAGGAGCCGCACCGCTGAGAAGTCGAGCGCTGCGTGGCCCGGCCCGCCGCCGCGGCGACGGAACCGATGGCGCTACTTCGCGCCGGTGCTGCAGGCGGTGGGGACGAGGCCGACGAGCCGATCGCCCCACTGCGCCAGCGCGGTCTGGCGTCCGGCGACGTCGAGCATCGGCGCCTGCTCGGCGCGCACGCGCAGGCGCACGCCGTCGAAGCGGCGCGCCATGGTGACGACGATCTGGTCGCCTTCGCGTTGCCAGGTCTCGCCGGGACCGGCGGCGGTCGGCAGCCCGGCCGCGGGCTGCGCAAAGCGGATCTCGACCTGCGTGAGCCCGGTGGCGTCGGCCCGGTAGGTCTCGCGTACCGGTGACCGCGTCGTCGCGTGCAGGTAGGTCACCGTGAACGACGCCCCTTCGGCGTACAGCGGTGCCGCGGTCAGCGCCTTGTTCTCCGGCAGGCCGATGACCGCGAGGCAGAGGCGCTCGGTGCCGGCGGCCGTCACCGGCAGCGCGGTCGCCAGCGCGCAGGCGGCAAAGAGCGCGCGGCACGCCCGACGCGCGCGGACGGGCAATCCCGACATCCCGCCGGCCGGCGCGCGCCGCATCAGTCGCCCCGCGCGAGTTGCCGGGCGAGCCGGCGCTGGCGTTCCAGCGCGGGGCCGAGCGCGATGCTGCGCAACTCGCCGTCGCGGACGACGACGCGTCCGTGGATCACCGCCAGCGCGACCCGGGCCGGCGCGCAGAGCACCAGCGCGGCGATCGCGTCGTGCTCGGCCGCACCAGCGTGGGCCGCGTCGGCGAGGTCGAAGGCGACGAGGTCGGCGGTGCCGCCGGGCGCGAGCGGCCGATGTCGTCGCGACCGAGGACCGCCGCGCCACCGCGGGTCGCCAGCCGCAGCGCCGCGCGCGCCGACAGCGCCTGCGGCCCGAAGCCGACCCGCTGCAGCAGCAGCGCCTGCCGGGTTTCGGCCAGCAGCTGGCCGGCATCGTTCGACGCGCTGCCGTCGACGCCGAGGCCGACGCGAAGGCCGGCGTCGAGCATCGCCCGCACCGGGGCGATGCCCGACGCGAGGCGCATGTTCGACGTCGGGCAGTGCGCGACACCGGTCCGCGTGGCGGCGAAGCGCTCGATGCCGGCCGTGTCGAGCTTGACGCAGTGCGCGTGCCAGACGTCGGGCCCGGTCCAGCCCAGCGACTCGGCATACTCGGCCGGTGTGCAGCCGAAGCGCTCGTGGCTGTAGGCGACGTCGCTGTCGCTCTCGGCCAGGTGGGTGTGCAGTCCCACGCCATAGGAGCGCGCCAGCGCCGCGGTGTCGCGCATCAGCTCGCGCGACACCGAGAACGGCGAGCACGGTGCCAGCGCGATGCGCGTCATCGCGCGCGGCCGCGCGTCGTGGAACGCCTCGATCACGCGCTGCGAATCGGCGAGGATCGCCGCCTCGGTCTCGACCAGCGCATCCGGCGGCAGGCCGCCGGCGCTCTCGCCGACGCTCATCGAGCCGCGGCAGGCGTGGAAGCGGATGCCGATCTCGGCGGCGGCGCGCAGCGTGTCGTCGAGCCGGCTGCCGTTCGGGTACAGGTAGAGGTGATCGCTGGTGGTCGTGCAGCCGGACAGCAGCAGCTCGGCGAAGCCGGTCAGCGCCGAGGCGTGGATCATTTCCGGCGTCAGCCGCGCCCACACCGGATAGAGCGTGCGCAGCCAGTCGAACAGGCTCGCGTCCTGCGCCGCCGGCAGCGCCCGCGTCAGCGTCTGGAACAGGTGGTGATGGGTGTTGACGAGGCCCGGCAGCAACACGTGGCGGGGCAGGTCGATCACCTCGTCGGCGGACGCCGGCAGCGTGGCGCGCGGGCCGACCGCCTCGATGACCGGGCCGCGGACGAACACGCCGCCGTCGGCGAACTCCGTGGCGGCGTCGTCCATCGTGGCGACGGTGCCGGCGCGGACCAGCAGCGTGCGGGCATCCATCCGCGCAGTATATCGACCGGACCGCGGCGGTCGCGGCAGCCGGCAGCGATTCGAGCGCAGGAAACGGGTTGTCGGGCGCTGCGCGCTGCCCCTATAGTCGGTGCCATGAAAGCCACCGCCCCCCGCATCGAGCCGCTGCCGGCGACCCCCGACCGCCGGGCCGCCGTGGAACACCGCGACGCCGCCGCCGACGGCAGGTTCGTGTTCGCGGTGCGCACCACCGGCATCTATTGCCGACCATCGTGCCCGTCGCGTCGCGCGCGACCGGAGAACGTGCTGTTCTTCGCCTGCTGCGCGGACGCGGAGCGCGCGGGCTTTCGCGCCTGCCGGCGCTGCCAGCCCCGCCGCGAGACCTGCGACGCCGCCCTGGTCGCCGCGGTCGCCGACGCCTGCCGCCGGCTCGACGCTGCAGCCGGCGAAGGCCGGCGCCTCGACCTCGCCGAGCTGGCGCGGGTCGCCGGCTACGGCAAGGCACACTTCCACCGCGCGTTTCGCCAGCGCACCGGGCTCACGCCGCGTGGTTACGCCGAGGCCGCGCGCTACCGGCGGCTGCGCGACGCGCTCGCCGCCGGCGCCCCGGTGCTGGGTGCCATCGCCGACGCGGGTTTCTCGTCGCCGTCGCGCGCGTACGCGGCTGCAGCGCGGCAGTTGGGAACGACGCCGGCCGCGTTCCGGGACCGCGTCCGCGCGGACGGGATCCGCTACGCCACGCGGGCGACGACGCTGGGCTGGGTGCTGGTCGCCGCGACGCCGGGGGGCGTCTGCGCGCTCGTCCTGGGCGACTCGCGGCGTGCCCTCGAGGACGAGTTCGAGGCGCGGCAGCCGCAGGCGCGCAAGGCCGCGCGCGACCCCCGGATCGCCGCCTGGCTGCGCCGTGTCGTCGACTTCGTCGCCGACCCGGCGACGCCGCTGCAATTGCCGCTCGACGTCGCCGGGACGGCCTTCCAGCACCGGGTGTGGAACGCGCTGCTGGCGTTGCCTCCGGGGACGACGACGAGCTACGGCGCGTTGGCCGCGACCCTCGGCGCGCCGCGAGCGGTGCGCGCCGTCGCGGGTGCCTGTGCCGCGAACCCGGCGGCGCTGGTGATCCCCTGCCATCGCGTGGTGGCCAAGGATGGGGGCATGGCCGGTTATCGCTGGGGTGTCGAGCGCAAGGCCCGGCTGCAGGAACGCGAACGGGCGGCGACGGCGGGGGCAGGCGGGCCGGGCGGCAAGGCGTCGCAGCGGGCGGGACGCTGACCGTTTGGGCACCTCGCCTCGCGTTCGGAGGGATGAGAAAAATTATAATAAAATCATATTGATAAACAGTATTCCGGCGCCCTTCGCGGTTGCCAGAACCCAGGCCGCGGACTATCATGGGCGCCATGGCCTCGCTGCTCTCCAAAGCCCTTGCGCTGGCCGCTGCCGCGCTGACCGTCGCCGGTTGCGCCACGCGCCCGATCAACGCGCCGATCGCGCAGGTCGAGCCCAAGGCCGGCTATCGCTTCGACACGCGTCCGCCGCGCGACAACGCCGACGACACCATGGTGATCCTGGCTTTTTCCGGCGGCGGGACGCGAGCGGCCGCGTTTTCCTTCGGGGTGCTGGAAGAGCTGCGGCGGAGCGAATTCGTCGGCGCCCGCGGCCAGCGGGCGCGCCTCCTCGACGAGGTCGACGTGATCACCGGCGTCTCGGGCGGCAGCTTCACCGCGCTGGCCTACGGGCTGCACGGCGAGCGGCTGTTCGACGACTACGAGCAGCGCTTTCTCAAGCGCAACGTCCAGGGCGAGCTCCTTGGCCGGTTTCTCGCCCCGCGCAACTGGACGTCGCTGCTGTCGAACGGCTGGGGCCGCTCGGAGATGGCGGCGGAACTCTACGACGAGATCCTGTTCGAGGGCGCGACGTTCGGCGACCTGATCAGGCGGCCCGGTCCGCTGGTCATGGCGACCGCGACCGACATCTCGACCGGCTCCCGGCTGGGATTCATCCAGAGCGAGTTCGACCTGCTGTGCTCGAACCTCGCCTCGGTGCCGCTGTCGCGTGCCGCGGCCGCCTCGTCGGCGGTGCCGATGGTGCTGTCGCCGGTGACGATCAACAACTACGGCGGCAGCTGCGGCTATCGCGACCCGTCCTGGGTGCGGGCGTTTTCCGACCCGGGCAACCGGGCACGGCCCGCCGGGCGGGCGCTGCAGCGGCACAAGGAGATGGTGTCGTTCCAGAACAGCGCCGAGCGACCCTTCCTCCATCTGGTCGACGGCGGCGTCTCCGACAACCTCGGCATGCGCTCGGTGCTGGAGACGATGGAGAGCTGGGAGGCGAGCCGGGGCTATCGGCGCACCACCTCGCTCGACCGGATCCGCCGGATCGTCGTCATCGTCGTCAATTCGCTGTCGGTGCCGCGGACCGACTGGGACCGCAGCGAGCGACCGCCGTCCGATCTCGCCATCCTGGTCAAGGCCACCGGCGTGCCGATCGACCGCTACTCGTTCGAGGCGGTGGAGCTGCTGAAGGACACGATCGCGCGCTGGCAGTTGGCGGCGGCGGTGCGCGAATCGGCGCCGTTCGCCGGCGGCAACAACCCGGTGCTGGCCCGCGCCGCCGACCTGCCCGAACCCGACGTCTACGCGATCGACGTCAGCTTCGAGGCGCACCCGGATGCACGGGAACGCGAATACCTGAACGACCTGCCGACGTCGTTCGTGCTGCCCGACGAGGCGGTCGACCGCCTGCGCACGGCGGCCGGCGTGATCCTGCGCCAATCCCAGGATTTCAGGCGCCTGCTGCAGGCGACCGGCGTCCGCGTGGTCGACCCGTCGCCGCTTCCTGCCGCCCCTTTCCGGCCGCCCTCGTCGGCGGGTCCATGATGAACGCACGCCAACATCCCAGGTCCCTCGCACCGTCCACCGAACTCGAGCGCCTGTTCGCACTGCAGCGCGACGCCTTCGCGCAGGAGCGGTTCCCGCCGCTGGCGGTGCGCAAGCGCCGCGTCGAGCGGGTGCTGGAGATCGTCACCAAGCACGAGAAGGCGCTGTGCGCGGCGGTCGCGCAGGACTTCGGCCATCGCTCGCACCACGAGACGCGGCTCGCCGAGCTCTTCTTCGTCGCCGCCGAGGCGCGCACCGCGCTCAACCACCTGCGGGAGTGGATGCGCACGCGGCGCGTCTCCACGCCGCTGCACCTGCTGCCGGCGTCGTCGCGGATCCTGCGCCAGCCGCTGGGCGTCGTCGGCATCATCAGCCCGTGGAACTATCCGGTGCAGCTGGGGCTCGCGCCGGCGATCGGCGCGCTCGCCGCCGGCAACCGCGTGCTGCTGAAGCCGTCGGAGGTGACGCCGGCCACCTCGGCGCTGCTCGAGAACCTGGTCTCGCGGCTGTTCGACGAGGACGAGTTCGCCGTGGTGCTGGGCGACGCGGCCGTCGGCCACGCGTTCGCGATGCAGCGCTGGGACCACCTGTTCTTCACCGGGTCGACGACCGTGGGCCGCCTGGTCGCGCTCGCCGCCGCCGACAACCTGGTGCCGGTGACGCTGGAGCTCGGCGGCAAGTCGCCGGCGATCTTCGACCACGACACGGACCTCGCCGTGGCCGTGCCGCGCCTGGTCAGCGGCAAGCTGCTCAACGCCGGGCAGACCTGCATCGCGCCCTGCTATGCGATGGTGCCGGAAGCGCGGGTGGACGAATTCGTCGCCGCGGTCGGCGATGCCGTGAAGTCGATGTATCCGACGCTGGCCGGCAATCCCGACTACACCGCGGTGGTCAATGCGCGCCACTACCAGCGCCTGAAGGGGCTGCTCGACGACGCGCGGGCCAAGGGGGCCCGCATCGTGCCGCTCAACCCCGCGAAGGAAGCCTTGCCGGCCTCGGCGCGGAAGATCGCGCCGACGCTGATCCTCGACGTCACCGACGACATGCGGGTGATGCAGGAGGAGATCTTCGGGCCGCTGCTGCCGGTGGAGGCCGTCGCCGACCTCGACGACGCCATCGCGCGCGTCAACGCGCGGCCGCACCCGCTGGCGCTGTACTACTTCGGCGACGACGACGCGCGGCGCGAGCGGGTGCTGCGGGAGACGATGTCCGGGGGCGTCACCGTCAACGACACGCTGCTGCACTTCGCCAACGAGGCGCTGCCGTTCGGCGGCGTCGGCCCGTCGGGGCAGGGCGCGTACCACGGCGAGGGGAGCTTCGTGCTGTTCAGCAACGAGAAGCCGGTGTTCACCCAGGCCCGGCTCGCCGCCACGCGCCTGCTCAATCCGCCCTACGGTGCGCTGTTCGACAGCGTGCTGAGCGTGCTCAACCGCCTCAAGGGTTGAGAACCGACTTCTTGCGTGCCTGGCCGCCAAGCGGCCGCCTCGTCATCGGGAGCGTCGTCAAGGTGAAAATCCACGAAATCGAAATCGGCATGTCGGCGCAGCGGCGCAACGTCGTCGCCCGCGAGCACATCGTCGCCTACGCCGAACTGTCCGGCGACCAGAATCCGGTGCACCTCGACGACGCCTTCGCCGCGACCACGCAGTTCAAGGGCGTGATCGCGCACGGCATGCTTTCGGCCGGCTACATCTCGGCGCTGCTCGGCAACGACCTGCCGGGGTCGGGCACCGTCTACATGGGGCAGACGCTGTCGTTCCGCGGGCCGGTGCGCCCCGGCGACGAGGTGCTGACCGTCGTCACCGTGAAGGACGTCGTGCGCGACAAGCGGCGGGTGATCCTCACCACCGTCTGCACGGTCGGCGACAAGGTCGTGCTCGACGGCGAGGCGATGGTGATGGTCGCGGCCTGAGAGGCTGAGAGTCTTCTCAGGAGCCTGACTGGCGGATCTTGCGGTACAGCGTGCGTTCGCTGATGCCGAGTCGGGCCGCCAGCGCCCGGCGGGTGCCGCGGTGCTCTGCGAGCAGCGCGCGCAGCGTCTCCTGCTCGAGGTCGCGCCACGAGGCGGCGCCCGCAGGCACGAGCGCGGGAGCGGCGCCGACCGGCGGCAGCGCGCCGCTGCCGGCGGGGCGCCGCGTCTCCTCCGGCAGGTGCAGGTCGGTGATCAGCTCGCCGTCGCACATCAGGCTTGCCCGTTCGAGCAGGTTGCGGAGCTCGCGCACGTTGCCGGGATAGTCGTAGGCTTCGAGCAGCGCCAGCGCGGCCGGCGCAACCGCGAGCTGCCGGCGCGGGGCGACCCGCGCGAGCAGCGTGGCGATCAGCTGCGGCAGGTCGCTGCGGCGCTCGCGCAGCGCCGGCACGGGAATCGGGAAGGTGTTGAGTCGGTAGTACAGGTCCTGGCGGAACCGGCCGTCGCGCACCCGTTCCGCCAATGCCCGGTGCGTCGCCGAGATGAGGCGCACGTCGGCGCGCCGCAGTTCGACGCCCCCCACGCGGCGATAGGTTCCGGTTTCGAGCAGGCGCAGCAGCTTGACCTGCATGCGGAGCTCATGTCGCCGACCTCGTCGAGGAACAGCGTGCCGCCGCTCGCCGCCTCGATCAGGCCGGGCTTGCGGGCGGCGGCACCGGTGAACGCGCCGCGCTCGTGACCGAACAGCTCGCTCTCGAACAGCGTTTCGGGCAAGCCCGAGCAGTCGACGACCACGAACGGGCGCGCGGCGCGCCGGCTGGCGTCGTGGATCGCCTGGGCGACCAGCTCCTTGCCGGTCCCCGATTCGCCCTGCAGCAGCACCGACGCGTCCGACGGCGCGACCCGGGCGACCAGATGGAGGAGGCGGGTGAACGCCGGCGAGCTGCCGCTGAGGCTCTTGGCATTGTCGGCGCCGCGCGCGATCGGCAGCGGTTCCAGCTTTTCGATGAAATAGGCGACTTCGCCCGTCGCGTCGCGCAGCGGGGTGAGCTCGATGTTCTCGTAGGCTTCGCCGCTCGGCGTGTGGTGGAGGTGCAGCACGCGCTCGCGCTGTCCGGAATCGAGGCTCCGGGCCAGCGGGCAGGACTCGCCCGCCCGGTCGCAGGGCACCGCATAGCGATGCGACACCTCGAAGCAGCTGCGGCCGACGACGTTGCGCGACCCGCCGCATTGTTTCCGGTAGGCGGCGTTGGCGGCGAGGATCCGGTACTCGCGATCGCAGAGGATGTGCGGTTCCGGCAGCTGCTCCAGGAAGGAAACGAGTTCCGGCAGCGGGGGGGCGACGGCAGCGATAGCCATGTCGTTTTTGGCAGAAAGTATGTCAACCCTTGTAGCAAATGGCAGCTTGCCCGTCAAACGACCGGGCGGAGCGCTGACGCAAGTGACTGTCCACATTGAATTATTCCGGTACGTATACGTTGGCACGTCGCTTGCGATAGTGGAACCGACGACGACGGGTCGATGCGCTGCGGGGTACTTGCACTTTCCGGGCCCGCATTCGTCCACCCGCTGCGAAGCCGTCGGCCACCATGACCTGCCAACCCACTTGCCGCATCCAGCGATCCACGGACCTCGATCCCCACGATTTCGCTCACGGCATCGTCGAGGGGGCATTCAGCCTGATCTTTCCCGATCCGCAGGCACGCCTCCGGCTCGGGCTCAGGGCGATCAGTCGTGCCGGCCACGGCGGGATGGCCTGGTACGTCTGGACCGCCGAGCGCACCGGTGCGTACGAGATCGCGCTGGTCCCGGATTTTCCCGACGACGCGGCCGGCGGCGCCGTGCTGGCGCTGCGCTACTTTCCCGACCCCGACGAACCCGCCTTCCAGGACTTCTCGACCGTCGAACAGGCAGTCAGGCGGTCGTCGCTGTTCGATCGCACCGGAACGCCGGCGTTCGACCAGGCCGATGCGCTGGACCCCGCGCTGTTCTGCATCGGCAGCCTCGTCCTCGTGCCGCAGGGCGAAGAGCGGTTCACGTTGCGCCTGCACGTGCCGGATCGCTGGATCGAGGAGACGCCGGACGGCGAGGGCGCGACCGACCGGCGCGACGTGGCGGCGGCCGAGCTTGCGCTGCCCATCGTCGACGCGCTGGTCGGCGGCGTCGTCTACCTGGGTCGTGCGGCACCCGCGTCGGTGCAGATCTGGCGGCGCCCCGGCACGGTGCTGCGCGGCGCTGCCGACGACCGCGCGCCGCGGCCGGCCGATCCCGCGGTCACCGAGTGGGAGATCGAGTGGTCGGGGTTGGCGATGCCGGGCCGGTCACCGGGGTTCGATCCCGCGTCCGCCGGCAGGCGACCGGCCGGGCCGCCCTGGTTCGCGCACGCCTCGGAGACGCCCCCGGCGACCGCACCGTGGCCGGTGAACGCGCGGTGGTGGCAGGCCGCGCATTGGCACTTCGATCCGGTCGGCATGTACTGCGGCCATTGCGCGGCGGAAGAGGCCGCTGGGCACGTTCACATCCTTACCCATCACTGCGAGGACGCACACCATGAGCACCGCACCTGATCTGTCGCGTCGCGGGTTCCTGCTGGGTCGCACGCCGGCGGCGGAGGCGCCGACGCCGGACCCGTGGGACGCGTATTTCGGCTCGTACGAAATGGCCTGCGCGCAGGTGAACGAGGCCCGGCCGTTCCTGGCCGACGAAGCCCGGCGCCTGAACATCGACACCGAAGGCAAGAGCGACCTCGAGATCCTGAAGGCGGTTTTCGCGACCTCGGGGTTGCCGCAGGCTTGAGTTACCCGTCATCACCCACCGGAGTTCCGTCATGACCACTGCAACCGAAGAACGCTACGGGGTTGGCTATCTCGAGGAGCGGCGCCTGTCGCCCCGCTGGCCGGCGCCCGTCGCGCATCTCGTCAACCTCGCCCTGCTGCTGGCGATGTTCTACGCCACCTGGTGGATCTTCCAGGATCCGCGCGGCGTGATGCGGCTGTACACGCCCTACGTCGGGTACATGTACACCCGCTGGCTGCTGATCATCCTGATCTGGATGGCGTACATCTTCCAGTTCTGGCCGATGCGCCGCGCGCAGCTCGAGACCTGGCATCCGCTGCTGAAGGCCGCGATCGCAGTGCCGGTGGCGGTGGCCATCATGTGGGTCGTGATCCACGGCTTCTTCCAGGGCTTCCTCGGCAAGATGGGGATCGCCTACTTCGACCCCAGCCGCACGTCGACGCTGCCGAGCATGACGGCGTTCTTCGCCGAGGAATACGCAGCGCTGGCGATCCTGATGTTCGCCGCGCTCGCGTCGTGGCTGGCCCCGGCGTGGGTGATCGGCATGGAGCGCGCGCCCTGGCAACACGAGAAGCAGCCGGTGCAGGGCCTCACCATCCTCATCGTCACCTTCTTCCTGGCGGTGGTCCTGTACTTCGTGACCATGCATCCGCACATGGGGATCCTGTACTACCCGTGGCAGTACTTCACCGCGCTGGCCCCCCCGTACTGGGAGAGCTTCGCCGGGACCGTGAGCGGCAACTTCCACGTGGCGTGGATCATGTGCGCGACCGTGGTCGTGTGGCTGGTGGAGACGATCTGGCAGCGCTATCCCTTCCGTCTGATCGAGCGGCCGTGGCTGCGCCGCTTCACGACCTTCTTCGGCATCGTCGCCATCGCCTGGGCGTTCCACCTGTTCCTCTACTTCGCGCAGGAACTGTTCCTGGGCGAGGCGATCCGCGGCACGCGCAACGACAACGCGCCCGACTGGCGCTGGCTGCACGTCGGCGAAATGATGATCTTCTTCCTGCTGCCGGCGCTGTACCTCAACTTCTATTGCGGCAACTGGCCGACGAAGTTCTCGGTCCCGGTCAACCTGCTGGTCAGGACGGTGATCGTCGGCGTTGCCGGGGTCGCGCTGATGGTCCTCTACTACAACATCAGCCATCTCGTGCTCGGGACGCAGCGGGGCATCTCGCAGCCCGAGCAGTTCCCGATGATTCCGACCATCTGGCTGATCAACATCATGCTGGTGCACCACTGGTACATGGACAACTGGCCGGCGTGGCGCAAGGCCGTCCCGGTGTCCGCGCCCGCGCCCGCGACCCGGCGCCCATCGATGCTTGGCCAGCCGGCCGGTTCGGCTGCCGATTGAGGAGGACAGGCAATGAGCAAGTCTTATGGTTTGGGCGTGGTCGTCGGGCTGGGAGCGGGCGTCGCCCTGTACTTCCTGGTGGTCTATCTGCTGCCGATTCTCGGCAAGAACAGCTGGATCTGGACCTGATCGCCGGTCCGGTCACTCCCGGCGGCAGCCCGTGGGGCCGCAGCCGGTGACCGCAGCCGCAGTCAATCCGATCCGCGACAAGGAGCTTCGATCATGTCTGAGAACAGTGGCAGCATCACCCGGCGCGACTTCACCAAGGGCGTCGCGGTGGGAACGATGGCCGGCGCCATCGGGGCGATGGGCGTCTATTCGTACTCGCCCATGCGCAAGCAGCATTTCGCCAAGGCGGCGCCGCCGAAGGTCAACATCGGCGAGGTGAAGAGCGTCAAGGTCACCAACATCAGCGAAACCAGCTGGTTCGACAACAAGAAGCTGATGGGCGACATCAAGGGCGCCGGCGGCCTGCTGGTCAACCAGTACACCTACAACTGGCCGCCGTTCGCGCAGGTGAAGGGCAAGCTCGGCAAGGGCAGCTACGAGGAAGGCGTCAGGAACATCAAGCAGTTCCTGCCGGGTAAGCTCGAGGACGCGTGGGCGTTCCAGATGGAGAACGCGGTCAATCCGCTCAACGCCGGGGGCTTCTCGGCGCTGATCGAGGTGGAGACCCTCGAGGGCGAAGTGAAGCGCATCCTGCTCGACTCCGGCTGGTCGTACGACTGGATGGACAAGGCGTTCAAGCGCGAGGGCATCGACAAGCTGCTGGCCGGGGGCAAGATCGACTACTTCGTGATCTCGCACGAGCACTTCGACCACATGTGGGCGATTCCGGTGACCTTCAAGTATGCGCCGACGGTCCGCACGCTCTACCCGAAGGGCTTCTATCCCGAAGGTCTCGACTACATCAAGGTCGCCGGTCATCGCGGCGAACTGATCGAGACCACGCCCGGGCTGTACAAGCTGTTCCCGGGCGCCGCGCTGTACAACTTCCAGACACCGATCATCTGCCGCGTGTTCGGCGAGCAGTCGCTGTTCTTCAACGTCAAGGACAAGGGCCTGGTCACGGTGACCGGCTGCTGCCACCAGGGCATCCTGCAGTTCGCGTCGACCGCGCAGCGCGCCGTTGAGACCAAGAAGCTGTACGGCATCTACGGCGGGCTGCACGTGTCGCCGTTCGACGAGTGGGATCCGAAGTACGACGACCTGGTGGCCGTGTTCAAGAGCTGGGGCTTCGAGAAGGTCGGCTGCAATCACTGCACCGGCATCCTCACCGCCAAGAAGCTGATCGAGGCGGGCGTGGGGGTGGTCAAGGGCACCGCGCGCAACGGCACCAAGGATCCCGCCTATCTCGGCAACGGCGACACGATCCTGTTCGCGATGAACGACGTCGCCACGACGCCGGGCGTGGCCGGGCCGGCGGCAGGCTCCGCCACGGCAGCACCCGCTCCAGCGGCAACGGCGCCCGCGGGCGGGGGAGTGAAGTACTGACCTTCGTCGGAAGTCGATGCGCGGCGCCGGTGGCGCCGCGCAGCTCCCGTCGGGGAAGGAGGTCGCGGCCATGTATTTCCGGCAGATCGCAGACCGCAGCGACGGCGCGCTGACCTACGTTCTCGGCAACCTCGCTGCGCAGGAGGCGGTGGTGATCGACCCGGCACCGCGGCAACGCGCGGTGGTGCAGGCGCTGCTGGCCGAGCGCAAGCTCGCGCTGCGCTGGATCCTGTACACCCAAGATCACGACGGCGGCGGCGATGCTGCGATGCCGACGCTGGCGGGCGCCCAGGCGGGTGCGGTGGGCATCGTCGGCGGCGGCGATCGCGCGGGCGGAGTGCAGCGCGTCGGCGATGGCGACACCGTGACCTTCGGCGACGAGGTGCTGCACGTCCTGGCCACCCCCGGACACACCGCGGGCAGCGTGAGCTATTTGTGGCGCGATCGCCTGTTCTGCGGCGATGCGCTCGAGCTTGGCGGCCGCGGCCCTGCCATCGGGCCGGGCGCCGATGCGGGGCAGCTCTACGACAGCGTCACCCAGAAGCTCTTCACCCTGCCGGGCGAGACGCTGGTGTTCCCCGGCCACACCCGCCGCGGTCGTACCGTGTCGACGATCGCCGAGGAGCGCCTGCACAATCCCCACTTTGCCGGCCGCACCCGCGACGCCTTCGTCGCGGCCTGCAGCCGGCGCGCGAGCGACTCGTCCCGCAACCGCAACGCCGGCGCGGCCCGCCGGACCGTCGCCCGGAGCGCCGCATGACCACGACCACGACCGCCGCACCGGCCCCTGCCAGCCAGCGCCTGGAACACTTCCCGGTGTCGTTCTTTGCCACGGTGATGGGCACCGCCGGTCTGGCGATCGCCTGGCACAAGGCGCATCTCGTGCTCGGTGCCCCGGTCGTCGTGGGCGAAGCGATCCTCTATCTCGCCACGGCGCTGTTCGCCGTCCTGCTGCTGCTCTACGCCGCGAAGTGGCTGCGCCATCCCGGGGCCGTGATGCAGGAGGCCCGGCACCCCGTCCGGATCAATTTCTTTGCCTCGATTTCCATCGGCCTGCTGTTGCTCGCCATCGGCTGGAGCGGCGGCGAACCCGGGTTCGCACGCGCGCTCTGGGCCGCCGGGACGCTCTTGCACCTCGCCTTCACGCTGATGGCGATGTCGAGCTGGATCCATCACTCGCACTACGAGATCAAGCACGCCAATCCGGCCTGGTTCATCCCCGTGGTCGGCAACATCATCGTGCCGCTGGTCGGCGTGCGCTTCGCTCCTCTCGAGCTGTCCTGGTTCTTCTTCAGCATCGGCATCGTCTTCTGGCCGGTGTTGCTCTCGATCATCCTCTATCGGCTGTTCTTTCACCCGGCCCTGCCGGAGCGCCTTACGCCCACGCTGTTCATCCTGCTGGCACCCCCCGCGGTGGGGTGTCTGGCGTGGATGGCGCTCACCGGGCAGGTGGATGCGTTTGCCCGGATCCTCTTCTACTGCTCGCTGTTTCTGCTGCTGCTGCTCGGTGTCGGTGCCATGCGCTTCCTGCGCGCACCGTTCTATCTCTCGTCCTGGGCGTACTCGTTTCCGCTGGCCGCCGTGACCATCGTCACGCTGGCGATGGCGGAAGCGCTGCACGCCGATGTTCTTCGCGCACTGGCCGCGGCGCTGCTCGGGCTGGTCAGCATCGTCGTCGCGGCACTGGTCGCGCGCACCGTCGTCGCCGCGATGCGCGGCGAAATCTGCGTTCCGGAGTGAGTCCGTTACGCTCAACCCCGATCAAAGGCATCCGTCTCATGAAAATCGCCGTCGCCAGTCAGAATCGCCAACAAGTCACCGGCCACGCCGGCCAGTGCCGCAGGTTCTGGATCGTCGAAATCGCGGACCAGGCGGTGGTCAGCCGCGCGCTGGTCGAACTCGAGCGCGAAGAGACCTTTCACGCGACCGGCGGCGGCCTTGCGCCGGCGCTGCAGGGCATCGATCGGCTGATCGCCGGCGGGATGGGGCCGGGACTCCGGCAGCGCCTCGCGGCGCGCGGCGTCACCGCCATCGTCACCACCGAGACCGACGTGGACAAGGCGATTGCCGGCGTGCTCGCCGGGACGCTGACCGATGACGCGGCAGCGCACGACGCCGCAGCCGGCGGCCACGAGCACGCGCACGAACACGAGCCCGGGCACCAACACGGGCACGCCTGCGGCTGCGGCCATCGGCACTGAGCACGGCAGCTCCCTGCGGTAATGGCCGGATTTCCGGCCCGCCCCGCATCGACGCCGACCGCGACGCCAAAAACCAGGCCCCGGTCGCGCCGGGGCCTGGTCGAGGGCGAGCGGGCGCCGCGTCGCCGGCGCCGCGGGCAGGCTATTTGGGCAGCTTGCCCTGCACGCCTTCGACGTAGTAGTCCATCTTCGACAGCGTGCCGTCGTCCATCACCTTGCCGGCGGCGAGGCGTTCCTTGCCGTCGTTGTCCTTGACGGGGCCGGTGAACGGGTGGAACTTGCCGGCGCCGATGTCGGCCGACGTCTTGTTGACGAGGTCCTGGACGTCCTGCGGCACGACCTTGTTGAACGGCGCCATCTTGATCATGCCGTCCTTGATCCCGCCCCAGACGTTGTCCCGCTTCCACTTGCCGTCGAGCTGCGACTGCGCGACCTTGGTGTAATACGCGCCCCACTGGTGGGTGACCGCGGTCAGCTGCGCGTTGGGGCCGTACTTCGACATGTCGGAGTGGTATCCGACCGCGTACACCTTCTTGGCTTCCGCCGCCTGCACCGCGGCGGTCGAGTCGGTGTGGTGCGTGACGACGTCGGCGCCCTGCGAGATCAGCGTGTCGGCGGCCTCGCGCTCGCGACCCGGGTCGAACCACGAGTTGACCCAGATGACCTTGGTCTCGGCCTTGGGGTTGACGCTCCTCATCCCGCGGGTGAACGCGTTGATGCCCATCACGACCTCGGGGATCGGGAACGCCGCCACGTAGCCGGCGACGTTGCTCTTGGTCATCCTGCCGGCGACGATGCCGGCGAGGTAGCGGCCCTCGTAGAAGCGGGCGTTGTAGACGCCCACGTTGGCGTCGGTCTTGTAGCCGGTCGCGTGCTCGAAGTGCGTCTTGGGGAAGGTCTTCGCGACCTTGAGCGTCGGGTTCATGTAGCCGAACGAGGTGGTGAAGATCAGCTGGTGGCCGCTCTGCGCGAGCTCGCGGATGACGCGCTCGGCGTCGGCGCCCTCGGGCACGCTCTCGATGTACTTGCTGGTCACCTTGGCGCCGAGCGCCTTTTCCATTTCCTTGCGGCCGGTGTCGTGCTGGTAGGTCCAGCCCGCGTCGCCGATGGGGCTCACGTAGACGTAGCCGATCTTCAGCGGCTCGCCGGCCTTGGTCTGCGCGGTGGCGGACAGCGCCAGGCCGAGCGCGGCGGCGGTGAGGGCGGCCGCGGCGAGGAGTGCCTTGCGGCGAGGAACGTGCAGCATCGTGGGTCTCCAGAGTCAGGGGGCGGAACGGTATGGGGCAAGACCGCAATTCTACTCCCGGCGCCGCTGCGCAACGGCGCCGCCGGACCGCCTCCCGGCGCAGCCCCGTATAATGAGCGCCCCGCCGCGCAGCCACGTCGGCGCACCGTGGCGGGGCTGCCGTTCCTCCCGTCTGGGCGCGGCCCGTCCCGGAGACCCATCGATGCAACGCGACCTCACCCGCAGCACGCTGGCCGTGCTCTTCATCGGCACGCTGATCGTCGCCTCGCTGTGGATCGTCCGGCCGTTCCTCGCGCCGGTCATCTGGGCGACGATGATCGTGGTCGCCACCTGGCCGGTGATGCTCCGGGTCCAGCGGGCGTTCGGCGGCCGGCGCGGGCTCGCCGTGGCCACGATGACGCTGGCGATGCTGCTGGTGTTCGTGCTGCCGTTCTGGGCGGCGATCGGCGCGATCGTCGAATATTCCGACAAGTTCGCGGAGCTGGCGGGAAGCCTCAAGGATTTCAAGGTGCCGCCGCCGCCGGCGTTCGTCGAGATGGTCCCGGTATTCGGGGCCAAGGTCGCGGCGGCGTGGCGCGATGTCGCGGCGATGCCGCCGGAAGCGCTTGCGGCCAAGCTCGCTCCCTACGTCGGCACGATCGCCAAATGGGCGGCAGCCGAGGCGGGGACGATCGGCATGCTGCTGCTGCAGTTCCTGCTGACGGTCGCGATCGCGGCGGTGATGTACTCGGGCGGCGAAACCGCGGCGCGCGGCGTGCGCCGGTTCGCGCATCGGCTGGCCGGCCAGCGGGGCGATGACGCCGCGGTGCTGGCCGGACAGGCGATCCGCGGCGTCGCGCTGGGCGTCGTCGTCACCGCGCTGGTGCAGTCGACGCTGGGCGGGCTCGGGCTGCTGGTGGCCGGCGTTCCCTTCGCCGGCCTGCTCACGGCGGTGATGCTGATGTTCTGCCTCGCGCAGGTCGGGCCGACGCTGGTGCTCGTTCCCGCGGTCGCGTGGCTCTACTGGACCGGCGACAACGTCTGGGGCACGGTGCTGCTGGTGTGGACGGTGTTCGTCGGCACGCTGGACAACTTCCTGCGGCCGTACCTGATCAAGATGGGCGCCGACCTGCCGCTGCTGCTGATCTTCGCCGGCGTGATCGGCGGCCTGATCTCGCTGGGGCTGCTCGGGATCTTCGTCGGCCCGGTGGTGCTGGCGGTCGGCTACACGCTGCTCGAAGCGTGGGTCGACGACCCGGCGGAGAAGCCGGCCGCGGCGAGCGCTCGTCCCGAGGACGGTGCGACGGCGAAGACCTGAAGCTGCCACCGCGCACCGCGACGCAGCGCAGGGATCCCCGCCTTCCCGCGGGCTCCCATCGGCAGCGATTCCTGCCCCGGCTCCGGTCTGCCGCGCAGCCCGCAGGCAGAACCTGACGGGCGGCGTCCGCCCGGATCGGGGGCGGCCGTTCAGCGGGTGATCCGCGGGCCGTGCAATGGGGCCCGGCATCGCGCAGCGCCGCCCGGGTGCGCGGGCCGCGTCGACCCAAAACCGGTCGCGCCTGCCGGACGCAGCCGACACGCCGCCTTCCTTCCGATCGACTGGCCCTGAACTTGCTTGAGTCGACGCAAGTGTCGAGGGTGGCGCGCCCGGCGCCGAGGCCCCGCCGAAGGGACGCCGGGAGGCATCCCGGTCGGAAGCTGCCGGGCGGAGCCCTCGGTCGGCGTCGCCACGGACGTGCAACGGAAGTCTTTGCCGCCTCGGCGGCAACTGGCGGGTGGCTGGACGGCATTCGCTGCGCAGAGCGTGGTTGCAATGTGAATCGAGGGAGTGCCGCGCGCGGTGCTCCCGTCAATGGAGTGCAGAATGATGGAACTCGATCCGAAGAGCCTCACGGCCTTGCTGGGCATCACCTCCATCGTGGTCGCGGTGGCCTACCGGCTCATGCCCCGCTCCACGGACCGGCTCCGGCGGGATCTCGAGTTGCTGCGGCTGGCGCGGGGCGCCAGGGTCGATCATCTCGCACTGCAGCGCCACGTCGATGCGCAGATCCACGAGACCTATGTCAAGGCGGGCCTCAGTCTCAAGCGCAAGATCGACATCGTTTTCGGGGAACTCTTCTTCGCCGTCCTGCTGAGCACGGCGGGCATGGCCATGCTCGGTGTCGCCGTCGCATTCGGGGCGAAAGAGATTTTCGCGCTGGACGATGTCGCGGTTGGGCGGATGTTGAGCGGCTTTGCGGCACTCGGGTTGCTGGTCGGGTTGACCGGCGGCAGTTCGGAAGCCCGCAACAGCCTCGCGGAGGCGCGCAGGGAAATGCGAAAGCGCCAGCGGATGGCGGGCGAATCCGGCCCGAGCGGTCTTCGCGAAGCGTCCGTCGGCTACGGCGACTGATCCCTCGACCGGGCAGCGACGCAGGACCTGCCGTTCACTCGCCGGCCTCGCCGCATCGGCCGAACTCGAACACGGCGGCCGGAAGTCGGCACGGTCGAACTCGCTATACTCCCTCTTGGAAGTGCGGTGCTCGCCGCCGATCGCGGTGCCTGGTCGGCCGACCGCGCCCGCCGCCGGCGGTGCAGGCGTCCGGCGTGACGTCGTCCGGCGCCGGCCATGTCGATCGCGACCTTGAACGGATGCCGATGCAATGACGAATGCAGCTGTCGACTGGATCCCGGCGGGGCAAGCGTTCCGCTTCGAGGACCTCGTGTTCTGGCGGGACAAGGGTCGTGCGCCGTTCGCCGCGGCGGCGGCGCGCATCGACACCGTCGTGCTCGGTCCCCACGCCAGTGCGCGCTTCCCGGGCGAGCTGCAGCCGTTCGTCGACGCCGCGCTGACGCGGCGCAAGCAGTACGATTACTCCGACGCGATCACCAGCGACCTGGGCCGTGCCTGGGCCGCCGCCGACCCCGCGGTCGTCTTCGTCGAGAGTCCGCATTCGCGCGTTGCGCAGGACGCCAATCGCGCGCCGCCCGCCGACGTGATGCCGGGCTTGCGCGAGTTCTTTGCGCGGATCGCGCGCCAGCGCGGGGGCGAGAAGCTGGCCTTCGACGGCATCGACGCCGTGCGTCCGATCACCTTCGCGGGGGAGATCGTGCTGCGTCCCCCGGCCGACGAGGCGCAGTGGTCGGCCCTGGCGGTCGCGCTGGCAGCGGCGCGCCGGCTGGGACACGATGCCTATCGTCGCGCCTGCGACAGCGTGATCGACGCGGTGCTGCGGGCGCACCGGCCCGGCGCCGCGCTGCACGTGATCGGACTGCACGACACCATGAACACCAAGATGCGCGCCGACGGCGCCATCGTCGTCGAGCGTCCCGCCGTCGACCGCTTGCCGGCGCTGGTCAATTTCGGCAACAAGGGCGACGAGCGCGGCGAGGGCGGGTCCGATCCGTTGTCGATCGGCGCGGCGGAAGTGCGGCGCATCGCCGATGCCTGGGCGCAGGGTTTCGGTGTCGCCGCGGCCGACCGCGACGCCGCGATCTCCCTGAATCGCCCCTACAAGGGCGGGTACGAGGTTGGCCACTACGGCGCCTTGCTCCGCGCACGCAACGAGCCCCGGGTCGGCGCCGTGCAGGTCGAGTTCCTGCGCGAGGCGCTGCTCGGCCCCCGCGCCACCGCGCAACTGCGGCAGCCGGGCGCCGACTGGCCCGAGACCGATGGTGCGCATCTCGGCCGGATCGTGGTCGCGCTGGTCGCGGCCGGCCGGCTGCTGCGCAACGCAACGGGCACGTGAGCCGCGGGTCGGCACGCCGCACGGCGGCACCGTCCGCGCCGCTTCAACCGTCAGGATGGAACGGCCGACCGAGCGAAGCCGGTGCGTTGAGGCGGATGGCGGTTGCGTCGCGCGAGATCACGGCCAGCACGACGATGGTGGCGACGTAGGGCAGCATCGACAGCAGCTGCGAGGGCACCGCGACGCCGCCGGCCTGGGCCTGGAAGGTCGCCAGCGTGACGCCGCCGAAGAGATAGGCGCCGGCGAGCACGCGCCACGGGCGCCAGGTGGCGAACACCACCAGCGCCAGCGCGATCCAGCCGCGGCCCGCGGTCATCCCCTCGACCCACAGCGGCGTGTAGGCGACGGCGAGGTAGGCGCCGGCGAGGCCCGAGCACGCGCCGCCGAAGAGCACGGCGAGGTAACGGATGCGCACCACCGGGTAACCGATCGCGTGCGCCGACTGCGGCGACTCGCCGATCGCGCGCAGCGCGAGGCCCGGCCGGGTGCGGTAGAGGAACCCGTGGATGGCGGCGAAGAGCAGCAGCGACAGGTAGACCAGCGGGTTGTGGCCGAACACGATCTTGCCGACGATCGGCAGCCCCGCCAGCGTCGCGATCCCGAGGGGCTGGATGCCTTCGATCACCACGCTGACGTAGTCGAGCCCGACGAAGGCCGAGAGCCCGATGCCGAACAGCGACAGCGCGAGGCCGGTCGCCACCTGGTTTGCCATCAGCGACAGCGTCAGCACGGCGAACACCAGGGACAGCGCCGCACCGGCGCCGATCCCGGCGGCGACGCCGAACCAGGGGTTGCCGGACTTGGCTGCGACGGCGAAGGACGCCACCGCGCCGACCAGCATCATCCCCTCGACGCCGAGGTTGAGGACGCCCGACTTCTCGGTCACGAGTTCGCCCAGCGCCGCGTACACCAGCGGCGTGCCGGCGGCGAGCGTCAGCACCAGCAGTTCGGCGAAGACGTCCATCAGCCGCCCGCCGCAGGAACGCGCGCCGCGCGCAGGCGGAAATTGATGAACACGTCGGAGGCGAGCAGGAAGAACAGCAGCGTGCCCTGGAACAGCCCGGTCACCGCCGAAGGCAAGGCGAGCTCCATCTGCGCCGACTCGCCGCCGAGGTAGAGCAGCGACATCAGCAGGCTCGCGCACAGGATGCCCAGGGGGTGCAGCCGGCCGACGAAGGCGACGATGATCGCCGCGAACCCGTAGCCGGGCGAGATCGAGGGCTGCAGCTGGCCCACCGGTCCGGCGGCCTCGCCGACGCCGGCGACGCCCGCGCAGGCGCCGCCGATCAGCATGCCCAGCCAGATCGTGCGCGTGGCGGAGATGCCCGCATAGTTGGCGGCGGCCGGCGCGAGTCCCGCGACGCGCATCTGGAAGCCGACGAGGCTCTTCGCCATGAACACCCAGCCGGCGGCGATCGCGGCGAGCGCGATCAGGAAGCCGACGTTGAGGCGCGTCTCCTCGAGCAGGTTCGGCAGCAGCGCGGCCGGCTCGAACATCTTCGATTGCGGGAAGTTGAAGCCCTCGGGGTCGCGCCAGGGGCCGTGGACCAGCAGCGACAGCGTGTAGGTCGCGACGTAGACCAGCATCAGCGACACCAGGATCTCGTTGGCGTTGAAGCGCGTGCGCAGCAGCGCCGGAATCGCCGCCCACGCCATCCCGCCGAGCGCGCCGGCGACGATCATCGCCGGCAGCAGCAGCAGCGAGGTCGAGTCGTGGAACAGCAGCGCGAGGCCGCCGCCGCAGATCGCGCCCATCGTCAGCTGTCCCTCGGCCCCGATGTTCCAGACGTTGGCGCGGTAGCCGCTGGCGAGGCCGACCGCGCAGAGCATCAGCGGCCCGGCCTTGAGCAGCAGTTCGCCGACGCCGTAGCGGGTTTCGACGGGCTTGACGAAGAAGACGTGGAATGCCTGCCACGGGTCCTTGCCCAGCGCGGTGAACAGCGCGAATCCGATCAGCATCGTCGCCGCGACGGCGATGAACGGAGACAGCCAGCCGGCGGCGCGCGACGGCGCGGGGCGCGGCTCCAGGCGGTAGCGCACGCCGGCCGCCCTAGTCGAGGCCCAGCGCGCCGGCGGGCGAGAAGTGGCGCTCGCTGTGCGCGCCCCCGGCGACGAACGACCCGCTCATCAGCAGGCCGATCTCCCCGGCGTGGGTGTCCGCCCGGGGCCGGGCTTCGGACAGCCGTCCCTGGGCGATGACCGCGATGCGATCGCAGATCTCGAACAGCTCGTCGAGCTCCTCGGAGATCACCAGCACCGCGACGCCGGCGTCGCGCAGGTCGAGCAGCGCCTGGCGGATCTGCGCCGCCGCACCGACGTCGACGCCCCAGGTCGGCTGCGCGGCGACCAGCACCCGCGGATGCTGGCGAATCTCGCGGCCGACGATGAACTTCTGCAGGTTGCCGCCGGAGAGGCTGCGCGCGACCGCCTGCGCCCCGCCGGCCTTGACGTTGAAGTCGGCGATCGTCGCCAGCGCGAAGTCGCGCGCGGCGCCGTGGCGGACGAAGCCGTGGCGGGCGAGGGCGTGGCGGTGCGCGGTGAGCAGCGTGTTTTCGGCCAGCGACATGTCCGGCACGGCGCCGCGACCGAGGCGCTCTTCCGGCACGAAGCCGAACCCGAGCGCGCCGCTGCGCGGCATCCAGCGTGCCGGCCGGCCGGCCGTTGAGCACGATCGCCGCCGCGTCGGCGATGGTGCGCTCGCCGGACAGCGCGGCGAGGAGTTCCTTCTGGCCGTTGCCCGACACGCCGGCGATGCCGACGATCTCGCCGGCGTGGACGGCGAGGTTGATCTGGTGGAGGTCGGTGCCGAAGGGGTCGTCCGCCGGCAGCGACAGGTTGCTGACGACCAGCGCACCGTCGCCGCGCGCCGGCGCCGCGCGATGCTCCGGGTGCGGCAGGTCGCCGCCGATCATCATCCGGGCGAGCGACGTCGCCGATTCGTGCCGGGGATCGCAGGTGCCGGTCACGCGGCCGGCGCGCAGCACCGTCGCGCGGTGGCACAGCGCGCGGATCTCGTGCAGCTTGTGGCTGATGTAGAGGATGCTGCAGCCCTCGGCGGCCAGCGTGCGCAGCGTCTCGAACAGTCGCTCGACGGCCTGCGGCGTCAGCACCGACGTCGGCTCGTCCATGATCAGCAGCTTCGGGTCCTGCAGCAGGCAGCGGACGATCTCGACCCGCTGGCGCTCGCCCACCGACATCGTGTGCACGTGCCGGTCGGGGTCGAGCGGAAGGCCGTAGTGCGCCGACACGTCGCGGATGCGCGCCGGGAGGTCGCCGCCGCCGTCGGTGTCGAGGGCCAGCACGATGTTCTCGGCCACCGTCAGCGTCTCGAACAGCGAGAAGTGCTGGAACACCATGCCGATGCCGAGCCGGCGCGCGCGGGCCGGGTTGCCGATCGTCACCGCGTCCTCGTTCCAGTGGATCGTGCCGGCGTCGGGTCGGACGACGCCGTAGATGATCTTCATCAGCGTCGACTTGCCGGCGCCGTTCTCGCCGAGCACCGCGTGGATCTCGCCCGGCAGCACCTCGAGGTCGATGCCGTCGTTGGCGACGACCGAAGGATAGATCTTGGTGATGCCCGACAGGCGCAGGCGGGGCGGGGCGGGCGGCGCTGCGGACATGGGAGCGATTATGCCGCAGCGGACGGCCCGTCGGGGACGGCGCCGGCGTCGGCACGCTCGCGTCGCGCCAGGATCTCTGCTGCCACCGCGACGGCGATGGTTCCGGGCGACTTGCCGCGCGGCAATCCGGCGCCGCCGCCGATCGGGCACACGACGCGGTCGAGCGCCGCCGGCGGCAGGCCGCGCTCGGCGAGCCGCCGCGCCAGTTGCGCCCGCTTGGCGCGCGAGCCGATCATGCCGAGATAGCTCCAGTCGTCGCGCGCCAGGGCGGCGGCGACGAGTTCGAAATCGAGCGCGTGGCTGTGCGTGGCGACGAGCAGGTGGGCGCCGGCAGGGGCGTGCCGGAGCTCGGCTTCCGGCAGGTCGGTGACGACGATCTCGACGTTGGGCGCCACGACCGGCGGAAAGTCCGCCTCGCGCTCGTCGATCCAGCGCAGCCGGGCCGGCAGCGCACCGAAGACCTGCGCCAGCGCGCGGCCGACGTGGCCGTTGCCGAACAGCCAGACGTCGAAGGCCGCGGCACGCGGCAAGAGCACCAGCACCGGGCCGCCGGCCGTCTGTTCGATCGTCGCCCGCGGCGCATCGGCACGGTCGTCGACCAGCAGCGCCCGGGCCCGCGCGATCATGGCCGCGTCGGTCGCGGCGTCGCCGAGGCTGCCGTGCACCGCGGTGGCCGAGACGCGCATCCGGCGACCGGGGTGGCCCGGGCCGCCGGGGGGGGGGGGAGGGCGACAAGGATCGCCAGCGCGGTGCCGGCACGCGCCGCGCCGTCGACTTCGGCGAGCCAGTCGCGGTCGGCGGTCACGAAGGTGGCGAAGGCGAGGGTCGCGACTCCCCCGCAGCACTGCCCGACGCTCGCGGCCAGCGGAAAGCGCACCAGCGTCGACGCTCCGGCAGCGGCGGCGTCCGTGGCGAGCGCCGCCCGGGCGATGCGCAGCGCCTCGAACTCGAGCTTGCCGCCGCCGATGGTGCCGACCGCGCCGGTCGCCGTCACGACCATCGTCGCGCCGGTCTCGCGCGGGGTCGAGCCGCGGGCGCCGGCGACGCACACCAGCACGGCGCGGGGCGCACGGTCCAGCGCCGCCGCGAGGGCCGCGAACGGCGTGTCGGCGCCGGCGAAGGTCGCGACGCCGGTCACGGCGGCGCGACCGGCAGCGGCAGGGGGTCGTCCCCGAGGGCGCCGATGGCGCGCAGGATCGCCTCCGGCGTCGCCGGCGCATCGAGCGGCGGGGCGGCACCCCCGGGGCTCGCGCCGGCCAGCGCGTCGCGGATGGCGTGGAAGGCCGACAGCGCCAGCATCAACGGCGGCTCGCCGACCGCCTTCGAACGGTGGATCGTCTCCTCGCGGTTCGGCCGGTCGAAGAACTCCACGGCGAAGCGCGGCGGCCACTCGCGCGCCGTGGGGATCTTGTAGGTCGACGGCGAGTGCGTGCGCAGCACGCCGTCGTCGTTCCACCACAGCGCTTCCATCGTCAGCCAGCCGTAGCCCTGCAGGAAGCCGCCCTCGACCTGCCCGCGGTCGATGGCCGGATTGAGCGACGTCCCGGCGTCGTGCAGGATGTCGACGGCGAGAAGCCGCGTCTCTCCGGTCAGCGTGTCGACGACGACCTCCGCCACCGCGGCACCGTAGGCGAAGTAGTAGAACGGGCGCCCGGTGAGCGTCCTGCGGTCGTAGTCGATCTTCGGCGTCGCGTAGAAGCCGGTCGCCGACAGCGGCACGCGGGCGCGATAGGCGGCGCGGGCGAGCTCGGCGAAGGGCAGGCGCTGCGCACCGATGCGGATCTCGTCGTCGGCGAAGACGACGGCGTCGGCGCCGACGCCGTGACGGTCGGCGGCGAAACGCGCCAGCACGCGCTTCAACTTGCGTGCCGCGTCCTGCGCCGCCATGCCGTTGAGGTCGCTGCCCGACGACGCGGCGGTCGGCGACGCGTTCGGCACCTTGCTGGTGTCGGAGGCGCTGACGCCGATGCGCACCAGCGAAACGCCGAGTTCCTGCGCGACCACCTGCGCGACCTTGGTGAACAGGCCCTGGCCCATTTCGGTGCCGCCGTGGTTCAGCGTCAGGCTGCCGTCGGAATAGAGGTGCAGCAGCGCGCCCGCCTGGTTGTAGTGGGTGGCGGTGAACGAGATCCCGAACTTGACCGGCGTCAGCGCGATGCCGCGCTTCAGCACCGGGCTGGCGCGGTTCCACTGCGCGATGGCGCGGCGGCGCGCCCGGTAATCCGAGCTCTGCTCGAGCCGGTCGATCAGCTGCGGCGCGACGTTGTCCTCGATCGTCATTCCGTAGGGCGTGACGTTGCGCTCGGACGTGCCGTAGAGATTGGCGCGGCGGACGTCGAGCGGGTCGCGGCCGAGCGTCCGCGCGATCTCGTCGATCACCGCTTCGATGGCGAACATCCCCTGCGGGCCGCCGAAGCCGCGGAAGGCGGTGTCGCTGACGGTGTGGGTCCTGCAGCGGTACGAGTGCAGCGCGACGTCGGGCAGCCAGTAGCAGTTGTCGGCGTGGAACATCGCCCGGTCGTTGATCGGGCCCGACAGGTCGGCCGAGAAGCCGCAGCGCGACGACAGCGTGAGGTCGAGGCCGAGGATGCGCCCCTCGTCGTCGAAGCCGACGTCGTAGTCGTAGCGAAAGGCGTGCCGCTTGCCGGTCATCGTCATGTCGTCGTCGCGGTCGAGGCGCAGCTTGACCGCGCAGCCGCTGCGGCGGGCGAACAGCGCGGCGATGCAGGCGAACTGCGACATCTGCGTCTCCTTGCCGCCGAAGCCGCCGCCCATCCGGCGGCAGACGACGGTGACGCGGTGCTCGGCGACGCCCAGCGCGGCCGCGACCCGGTGCTGCACCTCGCCCGGGTGCTGGGTCGAGCAGTGCAGCAGCATGCCGCCGTCCTCCTGCGGGAGCGCGAGCGACACCTGCCCTTCGAGGTAGAAGTGGTCCTGCCCGCCGCTGGCGAAGGTCCCGCTCCGACGATGCGGCGCGCGGCGCAGCGCGGCCGCGGCGTCGCCGCGCGCAAGGTGGGCCGGCGGCAGCACCCAGGACTCGGCCTGCCGCGCCGCGTCGATCGTCAGGATCGCCGGCAGCGGCTCGATGTCGTAGCGGGCGAGTCTCGCCGCCGCGCGCGCCGCCGGCAGCGAGCGTGCGAGCACCGCGCACACCGGCTGGCCGGCGAACTGCACCACGCCGGCGGCGAGGATCGGGTCGTCGTCGACGATGGGGCCGACGTCGTTGGCGCAGGGCAGGTCCGCGGCCACGATGGCGTCGACGACGTCGGCTGCGGCGCGAACCGCCGCGAGGTCGACGCCGCGCAGCCGGCCGTGCGCCACCGGACTGCAGCCCAGCGCCGCGTACAGCGTGCCCCGCGGCTCGGGCAGGTCGTCGGTGTAGGCCGCCTCGCCGGTGACGTGCAGCCGCGCCGAATCGTGCGCGAGGGCGGCGCCGGCGATGGCGGGAGCGGGCGGGGCGGCGGGATCCATCGCGGTGCGTCTTCGGTCGCTCAGGCGGTGACGTCCTGCACCCGCAGCGGCAGGTCGCCGCGGCGGGCAGGATCGGTCTGCAGCCAGAAGCGCCAGACGAGGCGCTCGAGCGCTCGCCGCCGATAGTCGGCCGTGGCGCGGTGGTCGGTGATCGGCGCGAACTCGGCGCCGATCGCGTCCATCGCCGCCTGCGCCGCGGCCTGGTTCCAGTCGCGACCGGCGAGCGCGCGCTCGGCGGCGACGGCACGGCGCGGTGTCGCCGCGACGCCACCGCAGCCGATGCGCGCGCGGACGATGCGCGCCCCGTCGAGGTCGAGGCGGAGCGCGAGAGCGACCGCCGCGATGTCCTGGTCGTGCCGCCGCGAGAGCTTGTAGGCGCGCAGCACCGTGCCCGCAGCGCGCGCCGGCACGAGGATGCGGACCAGGAATTCGCCGGGCTGCAGCGCGGTCCGCGGGTGGGCGAGATAGAAGTCCTCGAGCGCCAGCCGGCGCGTCGCGGCGCCCCGCCGCAGCTCGATCTGCGCACCCAGCGCGATCAGCGCCGGCATCGAATCGCCGATCGGCGAGGCGTTGGCGACGTTGCCGCCGAGCGTTCCGGCACGGCGTATCGGCACCGAGGCGAAGCGCTCCCAGATCTCGCGCAGTTCGGGCCAGTCGACGTCCAGCGCGGCGAACGCACGCTCCAGCGAGGCGGCCGCGCCGATGCTGCAGCCGCCGTCGTCGCGGCGGATCGCCTGCAGCTCGGCGACCCGGCCGGTGTGGATGAGATCGCCCAGCGGCTGCTGCTGCTTGGTGACCCGGAGCGCGAGGTCGGTGCCGCCGGCGAGAAGGCGCGCGTCGGGGTGGTCGGCGACGCAACGCGCCAGCGCTTCCAGCGTCGCCGGCGCGTGACAGGTCTGCGCCCCGTGCCGATAGGTCACGTCGCCCGCCCGGGCGAGCCGGCGCAGCCGCAGCGCGAGCGCGCGCTCCTCGGCGCTGACTTGCCGCCCCCCGGCCGCGTCCGCTCCCGGGCCGCGCCAGCCGTCGGGGGGCGCCAGCATCGTCATCGTCTGCGCTGCGGCGAGGATCGGCCGGTAACCGGTGCAGCGGCAGAGATTGCCGGACAGCGCGACTTCGGCGTCGGCGCGCGACGGCGGCACTGCGCGCTTGTACAGGCCGAAGAGGCTCATCACGAACCCGGGGGTGCAGAAGCCGCACTGCGCGCCGTGCTCGCGCACCAGCGCCTCCTGGACCGGATGGAGGCCCCCGTCCGGAAGCCTGAGGCTCTCGACGGTGAACACGGCCTTGCCGTCGAGCGTGGGCAGCAGGCGGATGCAGGCGTTGATCGGGTGCCAGTCGAGGCCGCCGTCGTCGGCCGGCTCGGCGACGATCACCGTGCAGGCGCCGCAGTCGCCCTCGGCGCAGCCCTCCTTGGTGCCGGTGAGGCGGCGCCGTTCGCGCAGGTACTCGAGCAGCGTTGTCTGCGGCGACAGTCCGGCGACGGCCACTTCTTCGCCGTTGAGCAGCAAGCGAAGGGCTTCAGCCATCGGGACGCGGCGTCGGACGAGGTCGGTCGGAGCGGGCAGCGTCGCTGCGGACGGTCGGCTACTCCGGTATCACGTGCAGCAGGTAGAGCGCGGCGAGGAGCCCCGACGGACGGCCCAGCCGGCCCAGCCAGCGGTCGAAGATGCGCTCGATCTCGCCGCTGGCGTAGATCCGGCTCAGCGCACGATCGACCTCGAGGCGGAAGGCCGAATCGTCGCGCGGCAACGCGAACGCCAGCGGTTCGTAGGAGAGGTCCTCGGGCAACAGCGCCAGCGCCTGGGGATCCTTGCCCTGCGCCGCGAGGCCGATCAGCTTGATCTTGTCGCCGGCGAAGGCGTCGAGCGATCCGGACTCGAGCATCGCGATGCCCTCGCCGCCCTCGTTGAGCCGCGTCACCCTGGCGTTCGTCTGCGTCTGCTTCAGCAACGCGTCCAGGCGTGCTTCGGTCGTGGTGCCGGCGAGCACGCCGATGTTCTTGCCGGCGAGATCGGCGAGCCGCCGGGTCGCGGCGTCGGCCTTGACCATCAACCCGCCGGAGTCGACGAACACCAGCGCGGAGAAATCGACCTCGCGCATCCGCGACAGCGACGCGGTGGTGTTGGCGCAATCGAGGTCGGCCTTGCCGCCGGCCACCATTGCCACGCGCTCGGCGGCGGAGCCCACGATCCAGCGCGTCTGCAGCTCGGGCAGCGCCAGCGTGCGCCCGATGTCGGCGATCACGCGGCGGCAGAGGTCGATGGCGAAGCCGGCCGGCTCGCCGTTCGCCGCGACGTGCGAAAAGGGCAGCGAGTCGCCGGAGAACGCGACCCGGATCTCCTTGGCCGTGCGGATCCGGTTCAGCGTGTCGGGGACCGTGCGCGGCGCCGGCTGGGCGAGGGCGAGCGTCGCGGTGGCGGCGAGCACGACGGCGAGCGGCAGGAGGAAACGGGGACGGAGCAGACGCATGGGTGACGATCCTGAGGATTGCTGCAGGCGCGGGTCCGGGACCCGCGGCGAACCGGCTGCCGCAGGAGGCCCGTCTGCCCCCCGACGAGGGCGCCCGGATCGGCGCGGCAGGCGAGGGTCAAGTGTACGCGATCTGGCCGCCGGACCGCGCCTCACGGCAGGCAGTCCGTCGCCTGTCGGCACCGCGCGCACGTGGCCGGAGACTCCCCGACGCCGGGGGGCGACCGCGGAGGCGTGCATGCTAAACTCGCCCCCGATTTCAACGAGGTGATTGCCCATGAATTGCCGACCGCTCTTCGGCCTCGCCGTCGCCGCCGCCCTCGTCGTCCTCGGCGCGGCGCCGGCCGGGGCGGCCGCACCCTCGCCGACGCTCGATCGCATCAAGGAAGCCCGCGCCATCACGCTCGGCTACCGCAGCGATGCCGCTCCGTTCTCGTTCAAGGATCGCGACGGCCGCGTCCTCGGCTACAGCGTCGAGCTCTGCGCTCGCGTCGCGACCGCCGTCCAGAAGGACCTCGGCCTCGCCGAGATGAAGGTGCTGTGGCAGCCGCTCGACGCCGCCGATCGCATCGCCGCAGTGGCTTCCGGCCGCGTCGACGTCGAGTGCGGGACGACCACCGCGACCTTGACGCGGATGAAGGCCGTCGACTTCAGCCTGCCGATCTTCGTCGACGGCGGCAGCGTTCTCGTTCGCGCGAAGGCCAAGCTGAAGCGCCTCGCCGACCTCAAGGGCAAGCGGATCGGGGCGATCGGCGGCACGACCACCGAGGAGGCGATCGTCCGCATGATGAATTCGCTGGGCGGGACCGCCGTCATGGTGCCGGTCAAGGACGGCGCCGAGGGCATGCAGCAGCTCGCGCGCGGCGCCGTCGACGCCTACGCCGCCGACCGGGTGGTGCTCGCCCGGCTGCGGCAGCGGCAGCCGAAGCCGTCCGAGTTCGAGTTCATCGCCGGCGATTTCTCGTTCGAGCCCTACGCGCTGGTCATGAGCCGCGACGATCCCGAGCTCAGGCTGATCGTCAACCGCACGCTGGCCGGGCTCTACCGCAGCGGCGAGATCGATCCGATCTTCCAGCGCTGGCTGGGCAGCCTCGGCCGCCCGGGGCCGCTGCTGCACTCGATGTACTACCTCAACACGCTGCCGGAGTGAGTCATGGCCCGCGCCTCCACCTGCCTGCAGGCCGTCGTCGCGATCGTTGCGGCAACGCTCCTCGCGGCCCACGCGCACGCGCAGCCGGCGCCAGCCGGCGCCGATTGCGTGCAGTTCCCCTGCGGACGCGTCCTGTCCATCGTTCAGGTGACCGTCAAGGAGGACTGGACGCCGCTCGGCACCACCACCGGCGCGCTGTCGCCCGGCAGCCGCCCCGGACAGGTCGCGACGGTGGTCGAGTTCGGACCGGGGATGACGAACCGGGGCGTGGTGGTGCTCGGCGCGTCCGGCGGCGCGGTCTACCGCAAGTCGCCGAACGCCTACGAGAAGCCGCAGTGGCAGGTGACGGTGCAGCTCGACAGCGGGCGGACCCGGGTGCTGACGGTCGCCTACGAGCCCTACGTGCGCGAAGGCGATCGGGTGCGCGTCGCCGGCAACCACGTCGAGCTCGTCGACTGACCCCTCATCCGAGGGGCAGGCGCACGCGATGGCGCAGCTGGCGATCGACGACCGGCCCGACGGGCAGCGGATCATCGCGCTGACCGGCCGGCTCGACGCGACGACGCTGCCGGCGCTGTGGCAGCCGGCGCGCGATGCCGTCGCCCGCGCGCCCGCGGGGCCGATCGTGGTCGACGCCGCCGGCATCGAGTACTGCGACGGCGCCGGCGTGGCGCTGTTCGTCGACCTGCTGCGGTCGCCGCGCGGCGCCTCGGTCGAGGTCAGGAACCTGCAGCCCGCGTCGGCGGTGCTGCTGCGGCAGTTCGATCCCCAGGTCTTCGACCACGACCTCGATCCCGAGCTGCCGCGCGGCCGCGTGCTGGAGGAGATCGGGCGCGCCGCCGCCACGACCTGGCGCGACGTGCGCACGCAGGTGGAATTCATCGGCGAGACCGCGGCCGCGATGGCCTACGCGGCCACTCACCCGCGCAGCGTGCGCTGGAAGGAGGTCTGGCACATCTGCGAGCGCGTCGGCGTCGACGCGCTGCCGATCGTCGCGCTGATCTCGTTCCTGATGGGGATGATCCTCGCCTTCCAGTCGGCGGTGCCGATGAAGCGTTTCGGCGCCGAGATCTTCGTCGCCGACCTGATCGGCCTGGCGATGCTCCGCGAGCTGGGGCCGCTCCTGACCGCGATCCTGCTCGCCGGCCGCTCCGGCGCGGCGTTCGCCGCCGAGATCGGCACCATGCGCGTCAACCAGGAGGTCGACGCGCTGACCACGATGGGGCTCGACCCGGTGCGCTTCCTGGTGACGCCGCGGATCATCGCGGCGGTGCTGATGACCCCGCTGCTCACGCTGTTCGCCGACCTCGTCGGCATGGTCGGCGGAGCGGTCACGATGACGTCGTTCTCGATCCCCTTCGTCACCTTCCTGAAGGAGGTCGACGGCGCGGTGAACCTCGACGACTTCCTGGCCGGGTTCGTCAAGTCGTTCGTGTTCGCGGTGCTCGTCGCCGGCATCGGCTGCCTGCGCGGGCTGCAGACCCGCGCCGGCGCCTCCGCCGTCGGCGAGTCGGCGACCCGCGCGGTCGTCTCCGGCATCATCCTGCTGGTGGTGATCGACGGCGTGTTCGCGCTGATCTACTTCCTGCTGGACGTCTGACCGTGCCGGCCGCCGACGCCGCCGAGGCGATCATCCGGGTCGAGGGCATCGCCGCCGGCTACGACGGCAACGCGATCCTCGACGACCTCAACTTCGAGATCCGGCGCGGCGAGGTGTTCGGCATCCTGGGCGGGTCGGGCTGCGGCAAGAGCACGCTGATGAAGCACATGATCGGCCTGTTGCCGCCGGTGGCAGGCAAGGTCTACATCGGCGGCGACGACATCGTGGCCGCGGGCGACGACGAGCTGGAGGTCATCCGACGCCGCTTCGGCGTCATGTACCAGTCGGGCGCGCTGTTCGGGTCGATGACGCTGCTGGAGAACGTCCGCCTGCCGCTCGAGGCCTACACGGCGCTGCCGGGGGAGGCGATCGACCTCGTCGCGCGGATGAAGCTCGCGCTGGTCGGGCTCGAGGCGTTCACCGGCCACCTGCCGGCCGAACTCTCGGGCGGCATGCAGAAGCGCGCCGGCATCGCCCGCGCGATGGCGCTCGACCCGGCGATCCTGTTCCTCGACGAGCCTTCGTCCGGGCTGGACCCGATCACCTCGGCGACGCTCGACGCGACGGTGCGCCGCCTCGCGGAAAACCTCGGGGTGACGTTCGTCATCGTCACCCACGACCTGCCCAGCGTGTTCAACTGCGTCGACCGCGTCGTGCTGCTGGATCCGCAAGCCCGGGGTATCATCGCGGACGGCGACCCGCGGGCGTTGCGCGACGCCAGCGCCGACCCGCGCGTGCGGGCGTTTTTCCGTCGCGAGCCCGAAACCGCCGACAATCGATCGACGACCGTCCGCACATGAGCCTCAGGGCCAACTACTACAAGCTGGGGCTGTTCGTGATCGGCGCGGTGCTCGCCGGGGGCATGCTGCTGGTGGTGATCGGCTCGGGCCGCTGGTTCCAGCCGAAGATCGTGATCGAGACCTACTTCGACGAGTCGGTGCAGGGGCTCGACATCGGGTCGAAGGTCAAGTACCGCGGCGTGGTGATCGGCGACGTCACGCGGATCAGCTTCACCTACGTCAAGTACCAGCTGGACAAGCCGGTCAGCCAGCGCCTGCGCTACGTGCTGGTCGAGGCGCAGCTGGAGCCCAAGCTCCTCGGCGGACGGGCCGCGGGTGGCGAGATCACGGGCCCGGAGAACGCCCAGCTCGAGGCCGAGCGCGGCTTGCGCGCGCGCCTCGCACCGCAGGGCATCACCGGCACCAACTACCTCGAGATCGACTACGTCGACCCGCCGCCGCCGCTGATTGCGATCGACTGGACGCCGGACAACGCGTACATCCCCAGCGCCAAGTCGACGGTGCTGCAGTTCGTCAACGCGGCGTCGGAACTGATCGACCGGCTGCACAAGCTCGACGTCGAGGGGACGGTCGAGAACCTCAACCGGCTGCTGGTCACCTTCAACACCCGCGTCGAGAGCTTCGACACCGCTGGCCTGTCGCGCCGGTTGGATCGCTCGCTCGCCCGGGCCGAGACCGCGCTCGAAGGGCTGCAGACGCAGAAGCTCTCCGAGGAAGGCGTGGCGCTGCTCGCGGAGCTGCGGGCGACCAACGCCGAGCTCAAGAAGACGCTGTCCAACCCGGCGTGGCAGAAGATGCCCGACGACGCGGCGGCGGCGCTGGCGAAGGTGCGCAGCCTGGTCGAGGACCCCACGCTGCCGCGGACGCTGCAGAACATGGCGCGGAGCCTCGGCCGCATCGACCGGATACTCGGCGGCGGCGAGGCGGACCTCGCCACCACGATCGACAACCTGCGCCAGATCACCGACAACCTGCGCGACCTGACCGAGGACACCAAGCGCTACCCGGCCAACGTGCTGTACGGTGAGCCGCCGCGCTCGATGGAAGGCCGCCGCTGATGACCGCCCTCGTTTTCCGTTCGCCCGGTCGCGTCCTCGCCGCGATCGCCGCCGCCGTCGTCCTGCTGGCGGCCGGCGGCTGCTCGCTGACGCGGCCCGCGCCAGTCAAGCACACGTTCCTCATCGATCCGCCCGCGCCGGCTGCGATGAGCCGCGTCCATCCCGGGTCGCTGCGCGTCGGGGCGATCGGCGTGGCCGCCCCGTTCCGCGGCAAGGCCTTCGTCTACCGCGCCTCCGAACTCAACTACGAGGCCGATTTCTACAGCGAGTTCCTGGTCCCGCCGGGGGCGCTGATCGGCGAGGCGACCGCGCGGGGGCTCGATCGGACCGGGGTTTTCGCCAAGGTGATTCCGCCCGGGGCGCTGCCCGACGGCGACTACGTGCTCGACGGCTTCGTCTCGACGCTGTACGGCGACGTGCGCGAGCCGGCCAAGCCGATGGTGGAGCTGACGGTCGCCTACTACCTCACCCGGAATCACGACGTCGGCGTGACACCGGTCTGGGCGCGCGAGTATCAGCGCCGGGTGGCCGTGGCCGGCGCGGCGCCGGAAGGCTACGCCCGCGCGCTGTCGGCTGCGTTGGGCGAGATCGTCGCCGAACTCGGTCGCGACCTGGCGGCCGCGGATCTCGCGCGGAAGTAGCGCCGCGTCGCCGGCGGGTCGCCCGTGGTCCGGTGCGCGGCGGAACACGTCGCACCCGGGAGCCTGCACCAGGCGGGCGGCGTGCGACCCGTAACGGAGCTGCGCGTCAGAACAGCGGCGGCATTCCGGCCCGCTCGTCGACGGCCGGGGCGGTCGTTCCCGTCAGCTTGTCCGCCTCGGCGACCCAGCCGCCGCCCATCGCCTTGTAGGTGCCGGCAGCGGCGGCGAACACCGACGCCCGTACGGCGGCGAGCGTCAGTTCCGCGGGGAACAGCGCCTGCTCGGCCTGCAGCACGGTCGAGTAAGGCGCGTAGCCGCCGTCGTACTGCAGCCGCGCCAGTCGCGCGTAGTCCTTGAGTGCCGCGACCAGCCGCTGCTGCGCGCCGAGCTGATCCTGCAGCTTCCGCTGCGACACCAGCGCGTTGTCGACGTCGGCGAACGCGTTCTGGATCGCCAGCCGGTAATTCAGCAGCGCCGCCTCCCGTGCCGCCTCCGACTGCGCCACCTGGCCGCTGACGGCGCCGAAGGTGAAGATCGGCCCGACGAGCTGCCCCGCGTAATTCCACGTCCGGGTCGGACCCTGGAACAGGTTCGAGAGGTCCATGCTCGCGCTGCCGAGCGCGCCGGTGAGCGAGATCGTCGGGAAGTAGAGCGCCTTGGCCGCGCCGATCTGGGCATTGGCGGCGATCAGCGCCTGCTCGGACTGCATGAGGTCGGGCCGGCGCTCGAGCAGCGCGGACGGCAGTCCCGACGGTGTCGCCGGCAGCGCGAGATCGTAGATCGACTTGCCGCGCGGAATGGGGCCGGGGTTGCGCCCCAGCAGGATCGACAGCGTGTTCTCGGTCTGCGCGAGCTGCGCTTCGAGCTGCGGAATCTGCGCGGCGGCGGACTCGTACTGCGACTGCGCCTGCGCGACGGTCATCTGCGAGGTCTGGCCGTACTTCAGCTGGAGCTGGTACAGGCGCACCGATTCGGCGTAGGTACCGAGTGTGCGCTGGGCGATCGCCAGCTGCTCGTCCAGCCCGCGCAGCTGGAGGTAGCTGGTGGCCACCGCGCTGACCAGCGTCAGCAGCACGCCGCGACGCGCTTCGTCGGTCGCGAGCACGTTCGCCTGCGCCGCCTCGGACAGGCGCCGGATGCGGCCCCAGAGGTCGAGTTCCCAGCTCGCGCTGAGCAGCGCCTGGTACGTCGTCTGCGGATTGGGATAGCCGGGGATCGCCACCGCCAGGCCGGTGTCGGGGCTGCGCAGCCGCTCGCCGCTCGCCGCGTAGCCGACCTGCGGGTAGAGCGCCGAGCGGGTCTGCGTGACCACCGCCAGCGCCTGCTCGACGTTGGCGGCGGCGATGCGGACGCTGAGGTTGTTCGCGAGCGCCGTGTCGATCAGCTGGTCGAGCACCGGATCGCCGAACTGCTTCCACCACGCGGTGTTCGCGGTGTCGGCGGCGGTCGCCGGCGCGAAGCGGAACGTGGCCGGTGCATCCACCGGCGGGCGCGCGTAGTCCGGGCCCAGCGTGCAGCCGGCGAGCAGCGCCGAGGCGAGCGCGGCGAGCGCGCACACGCGGCGCAAAGCGGCTCCCGGGCAGTGGGGTGCGGCGTCGCCGGCCGCAGCGGGGGCAGGGGATATCATCTCAGCGGCCCTCCCGCGGCGCCTGCGGCGTGGCACCTGCGTCGCCGTCGTGCTGCGCGGCCGGCGACGGGCCGGCAGGCGCCTTCGCCTTGTCCTCGGCGAACCGGTCGAAGAGGTAGAACAGCAACGGAACGTAGAGCATCGCGAGCGTCGTCTCGCCGACCATGCCGCCGATGATGCCGGTGCCGATCGAGTGCCGCGCGTTGGCGCCGGCGCCCATCGCCAGCGCCAGCGGCAGGCAGCCGGCGGCGAAGGCGAGCGAGGTCATGATGATCGGACGCAGCCGCTGCTCGCCGGCCAGCACCGTCGCCTCCATGATCGACTTGCCCTGTTCCCGGAAGTGGATGGCCGCCGACACGCGCAGCACCGCGTTCTTCGCGCCGAGGCCGATCAGCACCAGCAGGCCGATCTGGAAGTAGACGTCGTTCTCGAGGCCGCGCGCCCAGTTGGTGAGCAGCGCGCCGAGGATCCCGAACGGCACCGCCGACATCACCGCGCCCGGCAGCGTCCACGACTCGTACTGCGCGGCGAGCACCAGGAAGACGATGACGAGGCCGAACACGAACGCGATCATCGACGTGCCTCCCGACTTCTTCTCCTCGTAGGCGAGCCCGGACCAGGCGAAGGTGTAGCCCGGGGGCAGGACCTCCGTTGCGACCGCCTCCATCGCGGCGATCGCGTCGCCGGAACTGTAGCCGGTCGCCGGATTGCCGTTGACCTTGGCGGCGGGAAAGCCGTTGAAGTGCGGCAGCAGGTCCGGTCCGGCAACCCATTGGGTCGTGACCAGTGCCGACAGCGGCACCATCTGGCCGTCCTTCGAGCGGGTGTACAGCCGCGTCAGGTCCTCGGGGTTCTGCCGGTACCGGGCGTCGGACTGGACGATCACCCACCAGACGCGGCTGAACTGGTTGTACTGGCTCGCGGTGAGCGAGCCGAACTGCGCCTGGATCGCGCTGTAGACGTCCTCCACCTGGACGCCGAGCAGCGTGGCCTTGTCGCGGTCGACGTTGGCGCGCAGCTGCTGCGTGTTGGCGCGGAAGGTGCTGGAGAGGCTCGCCAGCTCCGCCCGCGCCCGCGCCTTCCGGACGAACTCCTGCGTCACCGCGTCGAGTTGCGCCGGGTCGCCGGCACCGGTGTCCTGGATCCAGAACTCGAAGCCGCCCGTGGTGCCGATGCCGGGGATCGCCGGCGGTGCGACCGGAATGACGATGGCCTCGTCGATCCTCTGCGCCTCCCGGTGCAGGTTCGTCAGCACCGCGCGGGCGTTCTCTGCGCGCGCCGAGTCGGCGGTCGCGTAGCGCTCCTTGAAGTCCTTGAGCGTCACGAAGAACGTGCCGGCATTGGTCTTGAAGCCGCCGTCGAGCAGGCTGTAGCCGGTGATCATCGCGCGCGTCTCGACGCCGGGCGTCCGGGCGAAGATCGCGTCGACCTTCTCGGCGACCGCCTGCGTCCGGTCGAGGCTCGCGGCCTCGGGCATGATGATCGCCGCCATCACGTAGCCCTGGTCCTCGTTGGGGACGAAGCTCGACGGCAGCACGGAGAAGAGGTGCCAGATGCTCCAGAGGAACCCGGCGAACAGCACCAGCGCGACGACGGCGCGCTTGATCACCAGCTCGACGGCGTGGCCGAAGCCGCGGGTCACCGCGTCGACCTGGCGGTTGAACCACGCGAAGAACCCGCGCTGCGGCGGCGGGTTGTGCCGGAGCATGAGCGCCGCCATCGCCGGGGTCAGCGTCAGCGCGACGAACCCGGAGACCGACACCGAGATCACGATGGTGACCGCGAACTGCTTGTAGAGCTGGCCGGTGGTGCCGGGCAGGAACGCCGCCGGCACGAACACCGACGACATCACCAGCACCACGGCGACCAGCGAGCTCGCGATCTCGTCCATCGACCGGATCGTCGCCTCCTTCGGCGCGAGGTGGTGCTCGTGCATGTTGCGCTCGACGTTCTCGACGACGACGATCGCGTCGTCGACGACGATGCCGATGGCGAGCACCAGTCCGAACAGCGTGATCAGGTTGATCGAGAAGCCGAGCGCCAGCATGCCGGCGAAGGTCGCGATCAGCGACACCAGGATCGCGACGATGCAGATGATCGTCGTGCGGAAGCTCTGCAGGAACAGGTAGACGACCAGCACGACCAGCGCGATCGCCTCGAACAGCGTCTTGATCACCTCCTCGATCGACAGCTTGACGAAGTCGTTGGTGTCGAGCGCGATGACGTAGTCGATGCCCTCCGGGAAGCGCGACTTCATCTCGGCCAGCGTCTTGCGCACGCCTTCCGACACCGTGAGCCCGTTGGCGCCCGGCTGCAGGTAGACGGCGATCGCCGTCGACGGCACGCCGTTCATCTTGGTGTCGACGATGTACTGGCGCAGCCCGACGTCGGCGCGGGCGACGTCGCCGAGGCGGACGATGGCGCTGCCGTCCTGGCTCGCGCGCAGGATGATCTGCTCGTACTGCCGCGGGTCGGTGAACGGCGCCTGCGTGACCACCGGGAAGGTGAGCTCCACCGGCCCCGCCGTCGGCTGCTGCCCGATCTGCCCGGCCCCGAACAGCGCGTTCTGCGCCTTGATGGCGTTGGCGATGTCGCTGGTGGTGATGCCGAGCGAGGTCATGCGGTCGGGATTCATCCAGATCCGCATCGCCTGGTCGGGCACGCCCATGATCGACGCCTGCCCGGCGCCCGGGACGCGCTTCAGCGCGTCGAGCACGTAGACGTTGGCGTAGTTGGCGATGTACTCGCTCGAGTAGCGGTCGCCCTTGCCGTAGATGCCGACCAGCATCATGATCGACGACGACTTCTTCTGCACCGAGACGCCGAGCTGCGTCACCGCCGTGGGCAGCTGCGGCAGCGCGAGGTTGACCCGGTTCTGCACCTGCACCTGCGCGATGTCGGGGTCGGTCTCGAGCGAGAAGTAGACGGTCAGCGTCATCTGGCCGTTGGCCGAGCTGGTCGACGACATGTACAGCATGTTGTCGACGCCGTTGACCTGCGCCTCGATCGGCGAGGCGACCGAGTCGGCCACCGTCTTCGAGTCGGCGCCCGGATAGGTCGCGTTGACGGTGACCTGCACCGGGGTGATCGTCGGGTACTGCTGGACCGGCAGCACGAGCATCGCCACGGCGCCCGCGAGGCAGAGGATGATCGCGACGACCGCGGCGAAGATCGGCCGTTCGATGAAGAAGCGGGAGAACATGAGGTCGCCGTCGCGGCTACTGGCCGACCGCGATTTCGACGCGCCGGGCGTCGCGGTCGCTGCCGGAACCGGTCACTTCCTGCGGCGCCTTCAGGCGGACGCGGTCGGCGGGAACGCCCTCGGCGATCAGCGCGTCGCGCACGGCCATCGCCCGCCGCTTGGCGAGCTCGGCGTTGGCGCTCCGGTTGCCGGTCCGGTCGGCGAAGCCGGTGACGTCGATCGGGTTCACGCCGGCCTTCATCGCCGGCGCGAAGCCCTTGAGCAGCCGCAGCGCCTCGGCGTCGAGGGTCGCCTTGCCAGTCGCGAAGCTCACGGCCAGCGTCGCCCCTTCCGGACGCGTCGCCGGCGCGGCCTCCGGCGAATCGGCCTTCGGCACGTACGGCGTCACCTTGACTGGCGCGTCCGGCGCCAGGCGCAGCGTGCCGTCGACGACGACCCGGTCGCCGGCGGCAAGGCCCTGCGCGATGAACCAGCTGTCGCCGTACCAGTCCCCGACCTGCACCGGCCGCAGCTCCGCCTTGTCCGCCTTGTTCGCCACCCAGACGAAGTGCCCCTTGGCACCCTGCTGCACCGCGCGCTGCGGCACGAGGACGGCGTTCGGGCGGGTGGCACCGAGGAGACGTGCGCGGACGTACTGGTTGGGGCGCAGCACGCCCTTCGGATTGTCGACCGACGCGCGGATCAGGAACGTGCCGGTCTGCGAGTTGTAGGACGGGTCGGCGAAGGTGATCCGGCCCTTGTCGGGCAGCACGCTGCCGTCGACGAGCTCGACCTCGACGACGAACTGCTGGCCCGCCGGCATCCGGATCAGTCCCTTCTGCACCTGGCTGCGCAGGCGCTCCATCTCGTTCTCGGACAGGCTGAAGTTGATCCACATCGGGGTCAGCACCGACACGGTCGTCAGCTGCGCGTTCTTGGCGTCGACGTAGCTGCCTTCCGCCACCGCGGAAAAGCTGCTGACGCCGGCGACCGGCGAGGTGATCGTCGTGTAGGAGAGGTCGAGCCGGGCGGACTCGAGCTGCGCCTGCGACTGCGCGACCGCGGCGGCCGTCTGCTCGAACTGCCCCTGGGCGTCGTCGAGGTCCTTCTGCGACAGCGCGTTCAGTTGCGCCAGCGGCTTGATGCGCGCGAGATTGGCCTTCGCGACTTCGTGCGCGGCCTGGTTTTTCTGCAGCGCGGCGGCGGCGCCGTCGACCTGGGCCTGGAACGGCTTCGGGTCCATCCGGAACAGCACCTGCCCCGCCCTGACCACCGAGCCCTCGGTGTAGACGCGCTTGTCGAGGAAGCCCGACACCCGCGCCTGGATGTTGACCGCCTGCGAGCTCTGCGTCTGCGCGACGAAGGTGGTGGCGATGGGCACGTCGCGCGGCACGATGGTCAGCGCCGTCACCTCGACCGGTGCGGCCACGACTTCCTGTTTGGCCTCCTTGCCGCAGCCGGCGACGAGCAGGGCGACGACGGCGAGCGCGCAGGCGGCGAAGGGGCGGGCGAACCAAGGCGTGCGCGGGCCGGGGCGTGGTTTCATCGGCGTAGTTCCTGGAGACGGAGGCAGCTCACGGCCGCAGCGAGGCGTGCGCGGGGGGAGGAAAACCCCGCTTTTTACCGCGAAAGCGACGCCTTGTCGACTGCAGCACCCGCGTGTGCCGCCCGCGAGGGGACTAGCCGGGCTCGGTCCGCGCGGCGAGGTCGTGCTCGCCGGCCGCGGTGACGCGGACGCGGGCAAAGGCCCCGACCGCCAGCGCGCCACCGTCGGCGACGCGCACCGTGCCGTCGATCTCGGGCGCGTCGGCCGCGCTGCGGGCGATCGCGGTCCCGTCGTCGTCGTGGCCGTCGACCAGCACCGTCAGGCGCTGGCCGATCCGGCGCGCGAGCCGCGCCGCGCTGATGCGCGCCTGGACGGCCATGAAGCGGGCGCGCCGCTCTTCCTTCACCTCCTCGGCCACCGGATCCGGCAGCGCGTTGGCGGCGGCGCCTTCGACCGGCGAGTAGGCGAAGCAGCCCACCCGGTCGAGTTGGGCGGTCTCGAGGAACGCGAGCAGCGCCTCGAATTCGCGCTCGGTCTCGCCGGGAAAGCCGACGATGAACGTGCTGCGCAGCACGAGGTCGGGGCGCGCGCGACGCCAGGCCTCGATGCGCTGCAGCGTGCCCTCGGCGTTGGCCGGGCGCTTCATCAGCTTGAGGATGCGCGGGCTCGCGTGCTGGAACGGCACGTCGAGATAGGGGAGGAGGCCGCCCTCGCCGGATCGGCGGTCATCCGCGCCACGACGTCGTCGACGTGCGGATAGGGGTAGACGTAGTGCAGCCGCACCCAGGCACCGTGGGCGCGCGCCAGCGCGTCCAGCGCCGTTACGAGCTCGTGCATCCGGGTCCTGATCGGCCGCCCGTCCCAGAAGCCGGTGCGGTAGCGGACGTCGACGCCGTAGGCGCTGGTGTCCTGCGAGATCACCAGCAGTTCCTTCACCCCGGCGGCGAACAGCCGCGCGGCCTCGCCCAGCACGTCGCCGATCGGCCGGCTGACGAGGTCGCCGCGCAGCGCCGGGATGATGCAGAACGTGCAGCGGTGATTGCAGCCTTCGCTGATCTTGAGGTACGCGTAGTGGCGCGGCGTCAGCTTGACGCCCTGCGGCGGGACGAGGTCGGCGAACGGGTCGTGGGGCCGCGGCAGCTGCGCGTGCACCGCCGCCATCACCTCGGCCGCCGCGTGCGGTCCGGTCACGGCGAGGACCCGCGGATGCGCTTCGCGGATGAACGCGCCGCCGTCCTTCGCCCCGAGGCAGCCGGTGACGATCACCTTGCCGTTCTCGGCCAGCGCCTCGCCGATGGCGTCGAGCGACTCGGCCACGGCAGCGTCGATGAAGCCGCAGGTGTTGACGACGACGAGGTCGGCGCCCGCGTAGGACGGGGCGACCCCGTAGCCTTCGGCGCGCAGCCGGGTGAGGATCTGCTCGGAGTCGACGAGCGCCTTGGGGCAGCCCAGCGAGACGAAGCCGACGCGCGGCTCCTTGCGCGGCGGGCGGCGGGCCGACGGCAGGGACGGGGGTCGGAGGTGGCGGGTCATGGCGAGGGGTCTACGGCCAACGGGCCAGTTGTCCGCGCGACACGAACGGCGCGGCGCGCGCGATGGCCGCCACCGATGGCCGCCGGCACGGCCCGCCGCGCTGCGATCGCACTGCAGCAAACCGGGCGATCAGCGATCCGAAAACGAGAATTGCTGCAACGCAATAACTCCGGGTCGAGCAGCCGGCGGATCGTGGACCTTTGGGCGGTCGGCCCTATTGCTGCTCTTCGCTGCCCGTTTGCTGCGGAGCAACGAAGTTGGGGAACGGAAACGCGGCGAACATCCCCCGCGTCTGGTCCTGCATCCGCTGCTGCATGTCCATGAACAGCTTCGCGCTCTGCTCGAGGTAGTTGCCGAGCATGCCCTGCATCGCGGGCGCCTGCATCTGCATGAACTGCTTCCACAGCTCGGGCGTCAGCAGCAGCTTGTCGCCGTAGATCTGCTTGGCCTGCTCCTGCAGCTTCTTCTGGATGTTGACGAACGCCTTGACGTTCTGCTCCATGTACGTGCCCATCATCGTCTGCTGTGCGGTGCCGTAGAAGCGGATCATCTGCGCCAGCATCTCGGAGCTGAACATCGGCAGCCCGCCGGCCTCCTCCTCGAGGATGATCTGCAGCAGGATGGCACGCGTGAGGTCGTCGCCGCTCTTCGCGTCGATGACCTGGAAATCGATGTTCTCGAGCACCATCAGCTTGACGTCGGCCAGCGTGATGTAGCCGCTGTTCGCCGTGTCGTAGAGGCGGCGGTTCGGGTATTTCTTGATCATCCGCGGCGTGTCGCTCATGTTGCCCTCCTCTGGGTCGTTTGCGGCATTATAACCCGCTGATTTGTCGGTGCTTTGAAATGCGGAAGCGGTCAAGTGGCCTGACCGTTGTGCAACGCACAAAAAAGTGCTTGACTTGGCCCGTGGCCGTCCCTACAATGAGTTTTGTGCGGTGCAGCAATCGTGGTCGGGCGATAGGGTCCCGGCACCACGGCAGGGCGGCACCCCCGGTTGTCAGCAGGTCCGGTCGGCCGTCGACCGCAAACTTCCATCGAAAGGAATCGCCATGTACAACGCCACCGAGCAATTCGCCGAAATCAACCACGCCAACATCGCGCAAGCCACCAAGATCGCCGCGCTGGCCATCGAAAACGCCGAGAAGCTGACGAAGATGAACCTGGCCGCCGCCAAGTCGGCGCTTGCCCAGGGCGTCGAGAGCGCGCAGGCCGTCGCCGCGGTCAAGGACGTGCAGGAACTGCTCGCGCTGCGTGCCAATCTGGCCGAATCGAGCCTTCAGTCCGCGATGGGCTACTCGAAGAGCCTGTACGAGTTCGCGACCGAAGCGCAGGCGCAATACTCGGCGCTGGCCGAGGAAGCCTGGGCCGGCTACACCAAGGGCATGGCCGCCTGGGTCGAGAAGGCCAGCAAGTCGGCGCCCGCGGGCTCCGACGTCGCCGTCAACGCGTTCAAGTCGACGTTTGCCGCATCGACCGCCGCGTTCGACCAGTTCAACAAGGCGACCAAGCAGGTGGTGAGCCTGGCCGATGCCAGCGTTCGCGCCGCCGCCGCCAATGCGACCAAGGCCGCGACCGCGACCAAGGGCCGCAAGGCGGCCTGAAGCCGGGCCCGCTGCGCAGCGAAAACGGGCGGCGTGCGCACGCGCCACGCCGCCCGAGTCACGCCCGCGGCTTGAAATTGCGCCGCGGTCGTTTAGAGTCCCGCGTCTAATTTCGCGCCCTAGAATGCAGACGTGATCCCGGTCGCGGCCGCAGCGCGGCGGCACCGGCGGCAACGCTGTGTCTCCTTCTGTATCTTCATCCTCCTCCTAGAAGATACAGCCTCAGCCCCACAGGGTGACCTGTGGGGTTTTTTTATCCGCGGCGCCGGGCGGCGCAACCCGCGGCGTCAGTACATGTGCTGGCCGCCGTTGATCGAGATGTTGGCCCCGGTCAGGAAGGCCGCCTCCTCGCTGGCGAGATAGGCGACGAGTCCCGCCACTTCCTCGGGCTTGCCGAGGCGCCCCATCGGGATCTGCGGGATGATCTTGGTGTCGAGGACCTCGGTCGGGATCGCCATCACCATCTTGGTGCCGATGTAGCCGGGCGAGATCGTGTTCACGGTGACGCCCTTGCGCGCGACCTCCAGCGCCAGCGCCTTGGTGAAGCCGTGCATGCCGGCCTTCGCCGCCGAGTAGTTGGTCTGGCCGAAGGCGCCCTTCTGGCCGTTGACCGACGAGATGTTGATGATCCGGCCCCAGCCGCGCTCGACCATCGGGTCGGCGACCTGCTTGGCCATGTTGAAGCAGCTGTCGAGGTTGGTCCTGATCACCGCATCCCAGGCGTTCTTGTCCATCTTCTTGAACGTCATGTCGCGGGTGATGCCGGCGTTGTTGACCAGCACGTCGATCGGCCCGACGTCCTTGATCACCGTCGCGACGCAGGTGCGGCAGGAGTCCCAGTCGGTGACGTCGCAGGGATAGGCGAGGAAGCCGTAGCCCATCCGGTGCATGTTGTCGAGCCACTCGTGCGCCTTGGTGTTGCCCGGCGAATAGGTGGTGACGACCTTGTCGCCGAGCGCTGCCAGCTTGACGCAGATCGCCTCGCCCAATCCGCCCATCCCCCCGGTGACCAGCGCGATGCGCTGCTTGCTCTCTCCGACCATGTGGTTTCTCCTCGTTGAACGTCGACTGCGGTTTGCCGTCGCCGTGGCGGCGACCGGTGACGATGCGGTTTGCCCGGCGGTGCCTCAGAGGCTGAGAGTCCTTCGGCGGTTCGAGCGGGGGGGCCGGCTCGGGTGGCGGGCGCGGCCGAGCGCCGGGTGGGCGGCGCCACCGGCGCGGGTCGGGGCCGCCTGCATGGCGCCGCCATGCCCGGCCAGCCACGCGCCCCAGTGCGGCCACCAGCTCCCCGGGCAGTCCTCGGCCCGCGCCAGCCAGTCGTCGGCGTCGTCGGTGACCAGCGGGTTCGCCCAGAAGTTGCGGCGGTTCTTGGCTGCCGGGTTGATCACCCCGGCGATGTGCCCCGACGCGCCCAGCGTGAACGTGACGTCGCCGCCGAAGAGACTGGTCGTCCGGTAGGCGGAGCGCCAGGGCACGATGTGGTCGTCTCGGGTCGCGAACACGTAGGTCGGCACGGTGATGCGCGACAGGTCGATCGACTCGCCGGCCATCGTCAGCGCCCCGGGCTCGCGCAGCTTGTTGTCGATGTACAGGTTCCTGAGGTAGTAGGCGTACATCGGCCCGGGCAGGTTCGACGAGTCGCCGTTCCAGTGCAGGAGGTCGAACGCCGGCGGCGTTTCGCCCTTCAGGTAGTTGTTGACGACGTAGTTCCAGACCAGGTCGTTGGCGCGCAGGCTCGCGAAGGCGCCGGCGAGCTCGCTGCCGTGGACCCGCTGGCCGCTCATCAGCGCCGGCTCGCGCGCCGCGAGCAGCTCGCGCGAGACGAACACGCCGATCTCGCCCGGATCGGCGAAGTCGAGCATCGTCGTCAGCAGCGTGGCGCTCTCGATGCTGCGGTCGTGCCGGGCCGCCAGCACGGCGAGCGCCGACGACAGCAGCGTGCCGCCGACGCAGAAGCCGAGCGTGTTGATGGTCGGGCTGCCGGAGATCTCCTTGACCACCTCGATCGCCGTCAGCACCGCTTCCTCGATGTAGTCGTCCCAGGTCACGCTGCCGAGCTCCTTGGGAATGTTGCGCCAGGACATCAGCAGCACCGTGTGCCCCTGGGCCACCGCCCAGCGCACGAACGAGTTGTCGGGCTGCAGGTCCAGGATGTAGTACTTGTTGATGCAGGGCGGCACGATCAGCAGCGGCCGACGGTGCACGCGGGGCGTGGTCGCGTCGTACTGGAGGAGTTCGAACAGCTGATTGCGGAACACGACGCTGCCCGGCGTGACCGCGAGATTCCGCCCGACCTCGAAGGCCGACGCGTCGCTCATCGAGATCCGGCCCTTGCGCGCGTCGGCCACCAGGTTGGTGACACCCTGGACGAGGCTCTTGCCCTCGGTCGCCGTGGCGCGCTTCAGCACCTCGGGGTTGGTCGCCGGGAAGTTGGTCGGCGCCATCGCGTCGACCACCTGGCGGGTCATGAACGCCAGCCGGTGCCGGTCGTGCTCGGGCAGCGGCGCCAGCGCCGCGAGCTCGGTCAGGTACTCGCCGGCCAGCAGGTAGCCCTGCTTCAGCAGCGCGAAGTACGGCAGCTCGCTCCACTCGGGCGCGGCGAAGCGCCGATCGCCGGCGGGGGGCGTCGCCACCTCGGGCAACGGTGCGGCGCCCTGCTTGCCCGGGTCGGCGGCCGCGCTCGCAGCCTCCCACAGCCGGCGCAGTCGCGGCTGGAAACGGGCGTTCAGTGCGGCCAGCGCGCGCGGATCGATCATGCCGGTGGCCAGCGCGGGCGGCAGGTGCAGACCGGTCGCCGCGGCGAAGGGCGGGAAGTGCGGCATCGCGAACCCGGCGTCGGGCTTCGCCGCGTCCCGGGTCGGATGCATCCACCACTTGGCCCATTCGACGCCGATTTCCCGCCAGTGCTCGGCCAGGTCGAACTGCGGCGGCATTTCCAGCGGGGGCGGGGTCGGCGGCACGGGGCACCTGCGCGGGGAGGGGGTGGAAGACGGCGGGGCGGGCGCGGCCGGGAAGTCCGGCGGCGCCGGACGCGCGGCACGAAGTCGCGATGTTATCGTGACCGTCGCGGTGCGCACAATCGGCACCTGCCGGACCACGGCCCGCATGCCGCCACGAGGGGGGGCGCCATTTACATCGTCATCATCACCTGGACCTACGTGATCGGCATGATGGCGCTGACCTGGGACAGCGTCGCCGGCGGGCTCGCGTTCTTCGCCGTGGTCGGCCTCGCGCCGGCGCTGTTCGTGCTGTGGATCGCGGCGCGCCGGGCGCGCACGCGCGCCGGGCGCGGCCGCTCAGTGCTCCAGCGCGAGGTGCGCGGCGGCGATGACGCCGATGCCGAGGCCGATCAGCGCTAGCTGCTTCACCGTCTCGATCGGCTCGGGGCGCCGGTGCAGGCTGGGGATCAGGTCGGCCACCGCCACGTAGAGCAGGCTGGCCGCGGCGACGGCGAGCACCGTCGGCAGCACCTGCTGCATCTCGGCGAGCGCGTAGTAGCCGGCGAGCGCGCCGACCAGCGTCGCCGCGCCGACGGCGACGTTGTAGCCGAAGGCCCGGCGGCGCGGGAACCCGGAGTGGAGCAGCACGGCGAAGTCGCCGACCTGCTGCGGCACGGCGTGCGCGACGATCGCCACGGTGGCGGCGACGCCGAGCGCGGAGTCGGCGAGGAACGACGCGGCGATGACGACGCCGTCGCAGAAATTGTGGACGCTGGTGCCGACCAGGATCATCAGCCCCGAGCGACCGCCGTCGGCGTGACCACCCTGCGCGTGCAGCGCGTGCTCGTGCTCGGTTTCGGCCGCGGCGTCGTCGTGCTCGCCGTGGCCGTGCGCGTGGCGCCAGAGGACGAGCTTCTCCAGCAGGAAGAACGCGAGCAGCCCGACCAGCACGGTGACCATCACCCGCTGCGCGCTGCCCTCGGACAGCGCGTGCGGCAGCAGCTCGAGGAACACCGCCCCCAGCAGCGCGCCCACCGCGAAGGAGACGAGGCGCGAGATCCACGAGGCGTGCAGCGCCAGCGTGCCGGCGGCGGCGACGGTGGCCAGCACGCCGCCCGCCAGCGAGGCGATGACGATCTGCGACAGGGCGGTCACGGGGCGGGTCTGCGGCGTGGCTTCGGTGAGGTCCGGGCGGGGCGAGAATGCAACCCGGTTGCACGGCGATTATACGCCGTCGCCGCCGCGGTCCGGCTCGCGCCAGACGAAGGCGCCTTGCCGGCCCGTGGCGCGATCGCGCCGGTAGGAGAAGTAGCGGTCGCGATCGGACCAGGTGCACTGCGTGCCGCCCGCCACAGTGACCACGCCCGCGGCGGCGAGCCGGCGGCGGGCGAGGGCATAGAGGTCGGCGAGCCGGCGGTCGCCGTCGCCGGCGGCGAAGGCGCCGGACGAGCCCGGATCGAGGGCGCAGAAGGCGTCGACGACCTCGGGGCCCACGATGAACGCGCCGGGGCCGATCGCGGGGCCGAGCCACGCCGCAAGCCGCGCCGCGGGGACGCCGAGGTCGGCGAACGCCGCCACCGTGGCTTCGAGCACGCCACCGGCGAGGCCCCGCCACCCGGCGTGGGCGGCTCCCACCGCCGCCCCCTCGCGGTCGGCGAACAGCACGGGCAGGCAATCGGCGGTGAGGACTGCGCAGACGACGCCGGGCGTCCGCGTCACGGCCGCGTCGGCGCGCGGCGGTGTGGTCCGCGCCGCGTCGACGTTGCCGGCATCGAGCACGACGACCTCGCGGCCGTGCACCTGCTCGAGCCAGACCGGTGGCGACGGCAGGAGCGCGCCGACGCGGCGGCGGTTCTCGGCCACGGCGGCGGGGTCGTCGCCGCAGTGGAGCGCGAGGTTCAGCGAGTCGCGCGGTGCCGCGCTGACGCCGCCGCCGCGCGTGGTCGCGAAGGCGCCGACGCCCGGCGGGGACGGCCAGTCGGGCGCCGGCCAGTCCCAGCCGGCCGACGCAATGCGCGCGGCCAGCGGGTCGCGGTGCCGTGCGGTCATCGACCGACCCCGGCGCGCAGCCGATCGAGCAACGCGGCGAAATCGGGCGGCAGCGGCGACTCCCACTGGCAGGCCGTGCCCTGCGCCGGATGGACGAGGCCGAGGCGCCGCGCGTGCAGCGCCTGCCGCGGGAAGGGGAGCGGCTGCCGCTTCCCGTACGCGGGATCGCCGACCAGCGGATGGCCGAGCGCGGCGAGGTGCACGCGGATCTGGTGCGTGCGCCCGGTCTCGAGCCGACAGGCGAGCAGCGTCGCCAGGCCGAAGCGCTCGACGACGTCGTAGTGCGTGCGCGCGGGCTTGCCGGTGGCGACCACCGCCATCGTCGTCCGTCGCGTCGGGTGGCGACCGATCGGCGCGTCGACGGTGCCGCCGCGCGGGAGGTCGCCGGTGGCCAGCGCGAGGTATTCGCGCTTCACCGTCCGGGCCTGCAGCTGGCGGACGAGATGGGTCTGCGCCTGCAGCGTCTTGGCGACGACCAGGAGCCCGCTGGTGTCCTTGTCGAGACGGTGGACGATGCCGGCGCGCGGGATCGCGGCGAGGTGCGGCGCGTGATGCAGCAGCGCGTTCAGCAGCGTGCCCTCCCAGTTGCCGCTGCCCGGATGGACGACCAGCCCGGCGGGCTTGTCGACGACGAGCAGCTCGCCGTCCTCGTGGACGATCGACAGCGCGATCGCCTGCGGGGCGTGCGCGGTCGACGCCGGTTCGGGCGCCGCGCGCACGACGACGTCCTCGCCGCCGCGCGCCTTGCGCGTCGCGACCGCCGCGGCACCGTCGACCGACACCAGGCCGCCGTCGATGTAGGACCGCAGGCGGCTGCGCGAGTACTGCGGCAGCGCCTGCGCCAGCGCCGCGTCGAAGCGCTGTCCCGCGGCCGAGGGCGGCAGGACGAGGTGGTGCGTCTCGCCCGCGCGGCGGCGGAGGCGGATTCAGCGGCTGCAGCGGGGCGCAAGGGGGCGGGCGGGCGGTGCATCGGGGCGACGGGAGGCGTCGGTTATAATCCTAGGTCGAATCATTCGGGACGGGTTTCCATGTCCGCAACGTCGATCGGCTTTTTGTCCAGGCGGCAACACGGCGGGTTGCTGCGCGTGCTCGCGCTGTTCGCGCTGCTGCTGGCGCTGGGCGGCTGCGCCTGGTTGCCCGAAGCCGGCACCGACGAGACCGCGGGCTGGAACGCCGACCGACTCTACAACGAGGCGCACGGCGCGTTGAAGGAAGGCAATTATACGCGGGCGGTCAAGCTCTACGAGTCGCTCGAGGCGCGCTTCCCCTACGGCCGCTACGCGCAGCAGGCGATCCTGGAGTCCGCCTACGCCAACTACCGCGCCACCGAAACCGCGGCGGCGGTCGCCGCCTGCGATCGCTTCATCCGCACCTACCCCAACCACCCCAGCGTCGACTACGCGTACTACCTCAAGGGCCTGGTCCACTTCCGCGAAGACCAGGGCCTGCTGGGTTACGTCTACGAGCTCGACCTGTCCGAGCGCGAGCCCAAGGGCATGCGCGAGTCGTTCGCCGCGTTCCGCGAGCTGGTCGCCAAGTTTCCCTACAGCAAGTACGCCGAGGACGCGATCCTGCGGATGCAGTACCTCACCAACTCGCTGGCGCTCTACGAGGTGAAGGTCGCCCGCTACTACTTCAATCGCGGCGCCTACGTCGCGGCGGTGAATCGTGCCCAGGCCACATTGACGAACTTCCCGCGCACGCCGGCGAACGAGGACGCGCTCGACGTGCTGGTCAGGTCCTACGACCGGCTCGGCATGGTGCGGCTGCGCGACGACACCGCGGCGATCCTGCGGCAGACGTTTCCGGAGAGCCAATACGTCGTCGGGCCACCGCCGAAGCCCTGGTGGAAGTTCTGGTAGCCGTCTGCACCAATTCTGCTTCCGCGTTCCGGGCAGCGCGATGCCGGAGCGGCGCTAGCCGCGAACGTTCGGCTCGTCGCCGAAGAACGCCTCGACCTCGGCCAGTTCGCGCGTGCGCCGCATCGGCGGCAGGCTGCGCCAGATGCGCCGGCCGTAGGGCTTGTCGACCAGTCGCGGGTCGCAGATCATCAGCACGCCGCGGTCGGTCTCGGTGCGGATCAGCCGCCCGGCGCCCTGCTTCAGGCTGATCGCCGCCTGCGGCAGCTGATAGTCGAAGAACGGATTGCCGCCCTCGGCCCGCAGCGCGTCGAGCCGCGCGGCGAGCAGCGGGTCGTCGGGCGGCGCGAACGGCAGCTTGTCGATGACGACCACCGACAGCGCGCCGCCGGGCACGTCGACGCCCTCCCAGAAGCTCTGGCTGCCGAGCAGCACCGCGTTGCCGAGCTCGCGAAAGCGCGTGAGCAGCTCGCTGCGCGAGCCCTCGCCCTGGACCAGCAGCGGCCAGTCGAGGCCCGGCGTCGCGCATCGCGTCGGCGAGCAGGTCGCGCGCCGCGTTGAGCGCGCGCAGCGTCGTGAACAGCAGGAACGCACGGCCGCCGCTGGCGCGCAGCACCGGCAGCGCGGCCCGGACCACCGCCTCGGTGTGCTCGCGCGAGTTCGGCGCCGGCATATCGGGCGGAACGTAGAGCAGCGCCTGCGCCGCGTAGTCGAACGGCGAGTCCCAGCAGCCGGTGGTGGCGTCGGCCAGGCCGAGCTCGTGCTGGTAGAGCGAGAAATCGCGGCCCACCGCCAGCGTGGCGGAGGTCAGGATCCACGCTCTGCCCGACGCCTGGACCTGGCGCGAGAAAAGACTCGCCACCGACAGCGGCGAGGCGTGCAGCTGCCAGCCGGCCGGCGTGACGTCGACCCAACGGATCCAGGCCTGCGGCGGATCGTCGGCCGCAGCGCCGGGGTTTGCCTCCGGCGCAGGGTCGCGCCAGCGGGCGACCGCGGCGGCGGCGGCGGTCGCCCGCGCCGCGCACTGCCCGAGTTCCTCGCTCTTTTCGGCGAAGAGCCCGAGCTCGGTCGCGAGGCGATCGAGCGCCGCGGTGAGCTCGTCGAGCGCAGCCGGGAAGCCGTCCCGCTGCAGCGCCGCCGCCTGCGCGAGCTTCATCGGCGTGTCGCCCAGCGCCAGCCGGAGCTTGCGGATGCCAGGACCGATGCCGGTCGCCGCCGCGGGCAGCTCGGCGACCTCGCGCGCGCCGGTGCGGGCGGCGACCTCGGCGTCGCGGGCGAGCTCGGCCAGCTGGCCGGCGGTCACCTGCTCGCCGAAGAACAGCGTCGCGGTGTCCGGCAGCTGGTGCGCCTCGTCGAGGACGATGGTGTTGCACGCCGGCAGGAGCTCGGCGAGGCCTTCGTCGCGCAGCATCACGTCGGCGAAGAAGAGATGGTGATTGACGACGACGACGTCGGCCTCCAGCGCCGCCTTGCGCGCCTTCAGCACGAAGCAGTCGGCGTGGTGCGCGCAGTCGCCGCCCAGGCAGTTGTCGCGGGTCGAGGTGACCAGCGGCCAGATCCCGGCGTTCTCGGGGACGTCGGCGAGCTCGCCGCGGTCGCCGGTGTCGCTGGCCCGGGCGAAGGCGACGATCTTCGGCAGGTGGCGGCTGTCCTCGCGCGAGGGCAACCGGCCCTCGGCGGCGGTGCGCGCGAGGTGGTGGTGGCAGACGTAGTTGGCGCGGCCCTTGAGCAGCGCCAGCGTCGCCGGCAGCGACAGCGCGTCGCGGACCGTCGGCAGGTCGCGCTGGAACAGCTGGTCCTGCAGCGTCTTGGTCCCCGTCGACACGATCACCTTGCCGCCGTAGAGCAGCGCCGGGACCAGATAGGCGAACGTCTTGCCGGTGCCGGTCCCGGCCTCGGCGATCAGTGGCGCGCGGGCGGCGATCGCCTGCGCCACCGCCTGCGCCATCTCGAGCTGCTGCGCGCGGAAGCGAAAGCCGGGGAGCGCGCGATCGAGCGGGCCGCCCGGACCGAACACCGACGCGAGTTCGGCGTCGGTGGGGTGGAGCGGGGAATTCCCTGGGGCCGCGGCCGGCGATCCGGCGGAGGCGTTCAGTTGGCGGCGCTCGTCGCGGAAGCGCTGGCGCTGGCCCTGGGGGCCGCCTTGGGCGCGGCCTTCGCGGTGTCCCTGGCACGCGCCGGTGGCGTCGCGGCCGCCGCCGACTTCACGGCGAGGCTGCTCTTCAGCGCCTCCTGGACGGCCAGCGCGCGCTCCTTGAAGGCCTCGTAGGGCAGGCCGATGCGTGCCTTGTAGTCGTCGTCGGTTTCGCCGGGCTTCCACTTCAGCGACTGCAGCGACTGCAGCCACTGGTCGTGCAGCGCCCGCAGGTGGTCGATGGCGCCGCGGCTGCCGGTGGCCTCGCGCAGCGCGGCCTGGTAGGGCCGCGTCATCGACACCCGGTGCTTGTCGACGCAGTACTCGCTCTTGGCGCCGTTGACGCCTTCCTCGGACTTTTCGTAGCCGAACTCGATGATCTCGATGCTCTTGACCTGGCGGCACATCGTGTAGAGGTGCTCGACGGCGTTGAGGAAGCAGTCGACGGCACCCGGGCCCGCGCTGTTGGGGCAGAGGTAGGTATCGGGCTTGGGCACGAACTCGCCTTTCTGGGCCCCGGCGAGCGGGGCGGCGGCGAGGGCGGCGAACAGCAGCAGGGACGGGGCGAGGAAGCGGCGCATGGGTGCGATTATACGTTCCACCGGGGAGACAGCGCGCATGCTACTCCGGGGCGGGCGGTGGGCTCAAGTCGTCCACAAGGACGAGCCGGGGCCTGCGGCGAGCCGGAAGAAAAAGGGCGGCCGCGACCGGGCCGCCCTCCCGTCGAACCGGGATCGGGGTCAGAGCACGCAGCCGCCCGACACCTCGATGACGACGCCGTTGACGTAGCTCGCCTCGTCGGACGCGAGCCAGGCGTAGGCGTTGGCGATTTCCTCCGGCCGGCCAAGGCGGCGCAGCGGCACCTTCTCTTCCATCATCTTGATGACCTTCTCGGGCATCGACGACAGGATCGGCGTGGCGACGAACCCCGGCGCGACGGCGTTGGCGCGGATGCCTTTCGGGCCGAGCTCCTTCGCCCAGGTCTTGGCCATGCCGATCACCGCCCACTTGGTCGCCGCGTAGTTGGTCTGGCCGAAGTTGCCGTACAGGCCGACGATCGACGAGGCGTTGAGGATGCAGCCGCTGCCCTGCGTCAGCATGATGTCGACGACGGCGCGGGTGCAGTTGTACGTGCCCTTGAGGTTGACGTTGATGACGCGGTCGAACTGCTCCTCGGTCATCTTCTTCAGTTGCGTGTCGGCGAGAATGCCGGCGTTGTTCACCAGCGTGTCGATCCGCCCCCACTTGGCCATCACCGCCGCGACCATCGTCGCGATCGCCGCGTTGTCGGTGACGTCGACCTTGAATGCCAGCGCCTCGCCGCCGGCCTTGACGATGGCCTCGGCCACCGCCTGCGCCTGCGGCAGGTTCACGTCGCAGACGGCGACCTTGGCGCCTTCCTTGCCGAATTTGAGCGCCGTCGCCTCGCCGATGCCCTGCGCGCCGCCGGTGATGATCGATACCTTGTCAGCCAAACGCATGTCCGCGTCCTTTCGTTGTTGGCGTGGCGCCGCGAAGGCGGCCCCCAAGCAAATCCAATATAGTGGAAGATGTTGCGTCGCACAACGCGATTTTCGCGGTCGAATGCACCTCGGCAACGGTCGTTTCGCCTGGAATTGATCCGCGTCAAAACAATGGCTTGTCGGCCGCTGCGCAGAGCCGCCCGGCAACCGCCGCCGCGGCAGGTCCAAGCCCGCCGCGCCGGCATTGCTGCGATCGCGAAAACCCGGCGGACCGGTGCCGGCTCGGGGGAGTGGTCAGCCTTCGTCGGGCTGCCAGTGGGTGATCACCAGCTGCAGCGACTCGCTGCCGTTCCACTCGTTGATGTCCGGCCGGTAGGCAGCCCGGATGCCCGCCGGCAACGGGTCGGCGTAGCCGAACAGCATCGCCGGGTAGCGCGTACGGTCGGCCACGTCGGCCCGCCGGAGCGTGAGCTTCGAATGCCCGCTGCCGACCACGCGCTGCTCGACGACCTCGAACCGGCCGTCGAACACCGGAGCTTCGAAACCCTGGCCCCAGACCGCGGCGCGCGTCGCGCGGGCGAGCTCGAAGCCGAGCTCGTCGGCGCCGAGCGTGCCGTCCGTTTCCAGGACGCGGGCGAGCTGCGCGGGCGACAGCGCTTCGCGCGCGACGGCCTCGAACAGCCGCCGAAAGCGCGGCAGGTCGACTTCGGCGATCGTCAGCCCGGCGGCGAAGGCGTGGCCGCCGAAGCGGGCGATGAGTCCGGGCGCCCGCTTGTCGACGACGTCGAGCGCGTCGCGCAGGTGCAGGCCCGCGATCGAGCGCCCGGAGCCCTTGAGCTCGCCCTCCTTGCCGCGCGCGAAGACCACCGCCGGCCGATGGAAGCGCTCCTTCAGGCGCGACGCGACGATGCCGACGACGCCCTGGTGCCAGCGTTCGTCGTACAGCGCCAGCGTGAACGCGTCGTCGACGCCGCCGACCGACTCGATCGCCGCCAGCGCGGCGTCCTGCATGTCGGCCTCGATCTCGCGCCGCTCGCGGTTGTAGCGATCGAGCTCGGTGGCCAGCGGCAGCGCGGCCGCCGCGGTGTCGGCGAGGAGGCAGCGGATGCCCACGCTCATGTCGGCGAGCCGTCCGGCCGCGTTGAGACGGGGCCCGGCGACGAATCCCAGGTCGTAGGACGTCGCCCGGCGTGGATCGCGTGCGGCGGCCGTGAACAGCGCCGACACGCCGGGGTGCGCGCGTCCGGCGCGGATCCGGGCGAGCCCCTGCGCGACCAGCGCGCGATTGACCCGGTCGAGGCGCACGACGTCGGCGACGGTGCCCAGCGCGACCAGGTCGAGCAGCGCGGCGAGCTGCGGTTCCGGCACGGCGGCGAAATGGCCGCGCTCGCGCAGCACGGCGCGCAGCGCCAGCAGCACGTAGAACATCACCCCGACGCCGGCCAGGTGCCGGGACGGGAACGCGCAACCCGGCTGGTTGGGGTTCACGATCCACGGCGTGGGCGGAAGCGTCGCCGCCGGAAGGTGGTGGTCGGTGATCAGCACGTCGACGCCGGCCCGCGTCGCCGCCGCGACGCCCTCGTGGCTGGCGATGCCGTTGTCGACGGTGACGATCAGCCGGGGCCGCCGCGTCACCGCCTGGTCGACGATCTCCGGCGTCAGTCCGTAGCCGTACTCGAAGCGGTTGGGAACGATGAAATCGACGTCGGCGCCCATCGCGCGCAAGCCGCGGACGCCGACCGCGCAGGCGGTCGCGCCGTCGGCGTCGTAGTCGGCGACGATGACGATGCGCTCCTGCCGGGCGATGGCGTCGGCCAGGCGCCGCGCCGCCGCGTCGATTCCCTTGAGCGACGCGTACGACGGCAGCGTGTCGAGCCCGGTGTCGAGGTCGGCCGGCGAGCGCACGCCCCGCGCCGCGTAGACGCGGGCGAGCACCGGCGGCACGCCGGCCGCGAGCAGCGCCGCGTGGTCCGGAACGGCCCGGCGGACGATGTCCATCAGTCGTCCTGCCGCACCGGCGCGAGCAGCGCGGCCAGACTCGGCGTCGAGAAGCGCGCCCGGATCCGCGCCAGCGGGCCGGGTCGCGCGATGTCCCAGCGGGCGGTGCGACCGCCTCCGTCCGCGAGCAGCGTCACCCGCGTCAGCGTGCCGGCGCCGAGCGCGCGCCACGCCGGGCCGGTCCACGCCCGTTCGACGGTGGCGGGATCGGCGTCGGCGGCGACGACGGCGACCAGTTCGGTGGCGGTCGCGGCGGCGCGCTGCGCGGCGTCGAGGCTCGCGACCGCTGCGGCGTGGGCTTCGCCGGCGTGCAGCGCCAGTGCGCGCACGGCGTCGTCGTCGGCGAAGGTCGTCCGGCCCGGCAGCGGGCGCGCCGGCGCGGGCAGCGTCCCGCCGTCGCCGAACCACAGGCCGTTGGCGACGCCGCGCGCGAGCGACTCGCGCTCGCGGTTGACCGGGTGGTCGTGCAGCAGCATCTCGATCTCGTTCTGCCAGCGGCGCCAGAGCGCCCGGTCGCGACCTTGCGGCAGCAGCTCGCGCAGCGGGCGGCCGACGGCGGCGGCCAGCGGCTGCGTGGTGATCGCGTGCGGCCGGCGGCTGCCGACGAACCAGTGCCGGGGCGTGGCGGCGAAGAAACGGAGGTCGTCGGCGGCGAAGTGGGCGTTCAGGCGAGCCACCAGCGCGGCGGCTTCGGCGGCGGTGAGATCGGTCACCGGCCCGGTGATGCGGACGTCGTCGCGCCCGGCGACCAGCGTCACCGGATCGGCGGCGAGCCACCAGTCGCTGCCGGGGTCGTGTCCGAACGCGCGCAGGCGCAGCGCCGCCAGCGGCCAGTCGCCGTCGCGCACGACACCGTAGCGCTCCGCCAGCGCCTGCGGCAGCGCGGCGGCGGTGACGACGGGCGTCCCGCCGGCGTGCAGCAGGCGCGCGAGGCCCGGCAGCGGCGGCAGCGGCGACAGCGAGGGGCCGGCGAGGAATCCGGGCAGGCCGAGGACGAGGTGCATCGAGACCGGGCGTGGTGGGGGCGGGCGTCGGGGGATGGCGCGGCGGCGCGGGCGAAGAGATTAGCATGCGATAATTCGCGTCCTCCTCGTTCGCCGCCCTGCGCCCCCATGCTCAAGCACGTCGTCATCTGGAAGATCAAGGACCCGACGCAGAAGGCGCGGCACGCGGCCACGGTCAAGGCGCAGCTGGAATCGATGCGCGGACGGATCCCCGGGCTCCTCGCCATCGAGTGCGGCGTCGACATCGGCTACGACGCCGACCCGCACGACGTCGGCCTGGTTTGCGAGTTCACCGACCGGGCGGCGCTCGACGCCTACCAGCAGCACCCGCTGCACGTCGAGGTGAAGAAGGTGATCGGCCCGCTGCTGACGGCGCGGCACGCGCTCGACTGGGACGCCTGAGCGCGCGCGCCGCGCATCCGTCCACGTCCCCGTCCCTTGACTCCCTACGAAATCGCGATCGGCCTGCGCTACACCCGCGCGCGCCGCGGGTCCGGCCGCAATCGCTTCATCCCGTTCATCTCGCTGACGTCGATGGCCGGCATCGCGCTGGGCGTCGCGGCGCTGATCGTCGTGCTGTCGGTGATGAACGGCTTCCAGGAGGAGCTGCGCAACCGCATCCTCTCGGTCGCCTCGCACATCGAGCTCCGCGGGCTGCCGGTGCTCGAGGATCCCGCGCCGGTGGAGCGGATCGCGCTGCAGAATCCGCGGGTGCGGGCGGCGGCGCCCTACATCCTCGGCCAGGCGATGCTGTCGGCCGGGGAGATCAATCGCGGCGCGCTGGTGCGGGGCGTCGACCCCGCGGTCGAGGACAGGGTCGCCGACATCGGCCGCCACATGCGCTCCGGCGCGCTCTCCGCGCTGACGCCCGGCGAGTTCGGCATCGTGCTGGGCGCCGAGCTCGCGCGGGCGCTGGGGCTGCGCACCGGCGATTCCGTCGTCGTCATCGTGCCGCAGGGCAACGTCACCGCGGCGGGGACGCTGCCGCGGCTCAAGACCTTTCGCCTGGTCGGCGTGTTCGAGATCGGCATGTTCGAGTTCGACAACGGCCTGGCGCTGATCCACGTCGACGACGCCCGGCGGCTCTATCGCGTCGACGGCGTGTCCGGCGTGCGCCTGAAGCTCGACGACCTCTTCGCCGCTCCGGCGGTGGCGCGCCAGCTGGTGGCCGCGATGCCGGTGGCGGTGGAGGTGCGCGACTGGACGCAGAGCCACGCCAACTTCTTCCGCGCGGTGCAGATCGAGAAGCGGATGATGTTCATCATCCTGACGCTGATCATCGCCGTCGCCGCGTTCAACATCGTGTCGGCGCAGGTGATGACCGTCACCGACAAGCAGGCCGACATCGCCATCCTGCGCACGCTCGGCGCCTCGCCGCTGTCGATCATGGTGATCTTCGTGATCCAGGGGGCGCTGATCGGCGCCATCGGCACGCTCATCGGCGTCGCCGCCGGCGTCGCGCTGGCGCTCAACATCGACGTGGTGGTGCCCGCGCTGGAGCGGCTGTTCAACGTCCAGTTCCTCGACAAGACCGTCTACTACATCAGCGACCTGCCGTCGGACCTGCAGCGCGGCGACGTGGTGACGATCGCCGCCATCGCGCTGCTGCTCGCGCTGCTGGCGACGCTCTACCCCGCGTGGCGGGCCGCGCGGGTCAATCCCGCCGAGGCGTTGCGCTATGAGTGACGCGCCGCCGGTGCTCGCCTGCCGCGGGCTGGCCAAGACCTACCGCAGCGGCCCGCTCGCGGTCCCGGTGCTGGCCGGCATCGATCTCGCGGTTCGGCAGGGCGAGCGCGTCGCCATCGTCGGTGCGTCGGGCTCCGGCAAGAGCACGCTGCTGCACCTGCTGGGCGGGCTCGACCTGCCCACGGCCGGCGAAGTCGAGGTCGAGGGCGTCGCCTTCGCCGCGCTGTCCGAGGCCGAGCGCGGCCAGGTGCGCAATCGCGCGCTGGGGTTCATCTACCAGTTCCATCACCTGCTGCCCGAGTTCAGCGCGCAGGAGAACGTCGCGATGCCGCTCGTGATCCGGCGCATCGATCCGCCGGCCGCCGCGGCGGCGGCGGCGAGCATGCTCGAGCGCGTCGGACTCGCCCATCGGCTGCGCCACCTGCCGGGCGAGCTGTCCGGCGGCGAACGCCAGCGCGTCGCGCTCGCCCGGGCGCTGGTCACCGAACCGCGCTGCGTCCTCGCCGACGAGCCGACCGGGAATCTCGACCGCCACACCGCCGGTGCGGTGTTCGACCTGATGCTGGAGCTCAATCGCTCGATCGGGACCAGCCTCGTCATCGTCACCCACGATCCGGAACTCGCCGCGCGCACCGACCGGACGCTGCAGCTGGTCGACGGAGTCCTGCGGCAGCAAACAAGCGCAGTCGCCGGACGAATGTAGGAGCGGCGCCAGCCGCGAATGCCCTCGCGATGTGCGATTCGCGGCTGGCGCCGCTCCTACGAAATGCGGTGGTGTGCGCATGTAGGAGCGCCTTCAGGCGCGATGTCCTTCGCGATGCACCGATTCGCGGCTGGCGCCGCTCCTACGGGGCACGCCTCGGACCTTTGGTGCGTTCGTAGCTGAATTCGTAGCTGCAACGAGCGATCACACCGCCAGCGGCGGCTCGTCCATCAGCGCGACCTGTTCGCGCAGCTCCAGGATGCGATCCTGCCAGTAGCGCGGGGTGCCGAACCACGGAAACGCCGCCGGAAACGCGGGGTCGGCCCAGCGTTGCGCCAGCCACGCCGAGTAGTGGATGAGCCGCAGCGTGCGCAGCGCCTCGACCAGGTGCAGCTCGCGCGGATCGAGTTCGCGGAAGTCCTCGTAGCCGCGCAGCACGGCGGCCAGCTGCTGCGTCATTTCGGCGCGATCGCCGGACAAGAGCATCCACAGGTCCTGGATCGCGGGGCCGCTGCGGGTGTCGTCGAAGTCGACGAAGTGCGGCCCGTCGTCGGTCCACAGCACGTTGCCCGCGTGGCAGTCGCCGTGCAGGCGCAGCTGCTTCGGCACGCCGGCGCGGGCGAAACAGTGCCGCACGCCATCGAGCGCGAGCTCGGTCACGGCCGACCACGCGGCGAGGAGATCGCCGGGGATCGCCGCGTGCGCGAGCAGCCAGGCGCGCGGCACGGCGCCGAAGGTTTCGACATCGAGCGCCGGCCGATGAACGAAGGACCGTGCGCCGCCGGCGACGTGGATGCGCGCGATGAAGCGGCCCATCCACTCCAGCGTGTCGAGGCGGTCGAACTCGGGCGCCCGCCCGCCCTGCTTCGGGTAGACGGCAAAGCGGAAACCCGCGTGCACGTGCAGCGTGTCGCCCGCGGGCGCGAGCGGCGCCACCACCGGGATCTCGGCGGCCGCGAGCTCCTGCGTGAACGCGTGCTCCTCGCGGATCGCGTCGTCGCTCCAGCGCTGCGGCCGGTAGAACTTCGCCACCACCGGCGGAACGTCCTCGCCGTAGACGAGGTAGACGCGATTCTCGTAGCTGTTGAGTGCCTGCAGCCGACCGTCGGTGCGAAAGCCGACGCCGTCGACGGCGTCGAGCACGACGTCGGGCGTGAGTGAGCCGTAGGGCGCCAGCGGCGACGCGGCCCTGGGTGACGAGTTGTCCATCGCGACATTGTAGGTGGATCGCGACGCGCCGCCCGAATGCGGCGTCGCCAGGAAACGCCGGGCCGCCCCAGGTTTCCTCGACCCCGCGGTGGGACGTTCAGTACTCGACCGGCACCGGGTCGAGCGAGCGCCAGAGATACCAGGTGGCGACGCTGCGCCACGGCTGCCACCGGACGGCGAGCGCGCGGATCGCCGCCGCCTCGACCCATTCGCCGCGGTGGTAGTGCAGCGCGACCGCGCGCTGCAGCCCGATGTCGTCGACGGGCAGCACGTCCGGGCGCAGCTCGTGGAAGATCAGGAACATCTCGGCGGTCCAGCGGCCGATGCCCTTGACGTCGACCAGCGCGGCGATCAGCGCCTCGTCGTCCATCGCCTTCCAGCGCCGCGGCTGGAGCCGCCCGGCGATGAAGTGATTGGCGAGGTCGGACAGGTACTCGGTCTTGCGCTGCGAGAGTCCGCAGCCGCGCAGCGCGTCGACCGGCGCCGCCGCCACGGCGTCGGGGACGATCCGGGGAAACGCGCGCGTCCGGTGCGCGGGGGCGACGGCGGCGACGAAGCGCTGCCAGATGGTGTCGGCCGCCTTGACCGAGATCTGCTGGCCGACGATCGCCCGCGCCAGCGTGGTGAAGGGATCGCTGCGGCGCTGCAGGTGGACGTCGGGGTAGCGGCCGATCAGCTTCTTCAGCACCCGGTCGCGGCGGGCGAGGGCGGCCTTCGCTTCGTCCCAGTACGCGGGCTTCATCGCGGTCGCCAGTCAGCGTTCACCGCAATACCTTCGTGCTGCGCCCGCGCCCTGATGTGCGCGCGCTCCGGCGGCCCATCGCGCTCACGCCGCGCGCCGCCGCAGCTGCGCGCGCCGTCGCCACGCCCGGACGACGTGACAGCGCCACCCCACCCGCACGACGACCCAGCCGATCGCCGCCAGCGTCGTGGCCAGCAGCACGATGCCGACGGCCAGCGGCTTGCCGAGGCCGAGCATCCACTCGGACAGCGCCGGGAGGAAGCCGAGCAGCCCGGCTTCGCTCGGCACCTGGAACGCGGGCGGGTCGGCGCGCGCACCCGGGAAGAACAGGCGCCCGTACTGGTACGCGACGAGATAGAGCGGCACGATGGTCAGCGGGTTGGTGTAGAAGGTCGTGATCACCGTCAGCGGGAAGTTGGAGCGTATCCACAGGCAGACGACGACCGCCCCGAGCACCTGCAGCGGACCCGGTATCAAGCCGCAGAAGAGGCCGATGGCCACGGCGCGCGCCGTCGAGCGGCGGTTGAGGTGCCACAGATCGGGATCGGCGATCGCCGGCACGAAGCGCCGCACCGTCGGGTTCGACGTCACCCGGTCGACGGCGGGCTGCAGACGGGCGGTGAACTGGCGGATCAGGTGGCGCGGCATGGGGTCGGGGGGAGATGGTACATTACGCGGCGTCTTTTTCAGGGGAACGGGATGTCTTGCGGACGCAGGGGTCGGGCGAGCCGGCGCGCGACGGTGAGTCGCGGCGCATCGCGCCAAGACTCCGTCGGCGACTGCCGACCCGGCACCGGGGGTCGTCGCCGGTGACCCCTCGGCAGTCGCTGCGCCGCCGCCCCTGGTCCGCCTGGGTGGTCGCGCTCGGCCTGCTGCTGTCGCCGGCGCCGTGCACCGCTGTGGACATGGACAAGGTGATCCGCGAGGTGTTCCCGGGCGCGGAGACCGGCTTCGATCCGGCGGCCGTGCACGACCTCTATTCCGGCACCCTCGTCCAGGCGATCTTCGAGACGCTGTACACCTACGATTACCTCGCGCAGCCCGCGACGATCGTGCCCCTGACCGCCGAGGCGCTGCCGCAGGTCACCGACCAGGGGCGAACGTGGACGATCCGGCTGCGCCAGGGTATCCGTTTCGCGGCGGATCCGGTGTTCCGGGGCGCGCCGCGCGAACTGGTCGCGGCCGACTACGTCTACTCGCTGAAGCGCCTCGCCGATCCGCAGATCCGCTCGCCCTGGGCGTTCCTCGTCGCCGGCAAGTTCGCCGGTCTCGACGAGCTCGCCGACGAGGCGAAGCGCGCCGGGCGTTTCGACTACGATCGCCGCATCGCCGGGCTGGAGGCGGTCGACCGCTACACGCTGCGGCTGCGCCTCCTGCGTCCGGACTACAACCTGCCGAACGTGCTGGCGCACCATCCGACGTCGGCGGTGGCGCGCGAGGTCATCGAGGCGTATGCCGAGGCCGGCGGGCGCGCGCTGGCCAACCCGGTGGGCACCGGCCCCTATCGGCTGGACCGGTGGGTGCGCGCCTCCAAGATCTCGCTGGCGGCGAACCCCGAGTATCGCGGGTTCACCTGGGACTTCGCCGCCGGCGATCCCGCCGACCTGCCGCTGGTCGCCGCGATGCGGGGCAAGCGGATGCCCCGGATCGGCCGGGTCGAGATCAGCATCGTCGAGGAGGACCAGGCGCGCTGGCTCGCGTTCCGGAGCGGCGAGTTCGACATCCTGAACCTGGAGGGGCCGCTCGCGCCCCAGGCGCTCGACGACGGCCGGCTGCGCCCCGAGCTGGCCGCCAAGGGCATCAAGCTGTCGCGGATCGTCGAGCCCGAGATCAACTACGCCTACTGGAACCTGCAGGATCCGGTCGTCGGCGGCCTCGCGAAGGAGAAGATCGCGCTGCGCCGGGCGCTGGCGATGTCGTACAACGTCGACGACGAGATCCGCGTGGTCCGCAACGGCCAGGCGATCGCGGCCCGCTACCCGATTCCCCCGGGCGTCGTCGGGCATCAGCCGAACTGGCAGAGCGGGATCGAGTTCGACCCGGCCGCTGCCAACGCGCTGCTCGACCGGTTCGGCTACCGCCGGGGTGCGGACGGCTGGCGCACGCTGCCCGACGGCAAGCCGCTGGTCGTCCGGCTCTCGTCGCGGCCCGACACGCTGGGACGGCAGCAGGACGAGCTGTGGAAGCGCTCGCTCGACCGCATCGCGGTGCGGCTCGAGGTGCACAAGGGCACGTTCGCGGAGTTGCGCAAGGCCGAGAAGGCCTGCAAGCTGCAGAGCGCGCTGGCATCCTGGATCGCCGACTATCCGGACGGAGACAATTTCATGCAGCTGCTCTACGGGCCGAACACCTTCCAGAGCAACAACGCCTGCGCCCGGATCCCCGAATACGATCGGCTGTACGAACGGTCGCAGCGGCTGCCCGCGGGGCCCGAGCGCGACCGGCTCTACCAGGCGATGACGCGCATCATCGAGGCCTACGCGCCGTGGCGGCTGACGATCAGCCGTTACCGCAACATGCTGCTGCAGAAGAACGTGCTGGGCTATCGCCGGCACCCCATCCTGCAGGCACACTGGCAGTACATCGACGTCGCGACCGGCGGCAGCTGATGGCGACGCGGCACCGGCCGGGCGCGGCACCCGATGCCGTGCCGCCGGGCGAGAGGAAGCGATGACGGCCTACGTACTGCGGCGCCTGTGGCAGATGGTCCCGACGATGGCGGGCGTCGTGCTGCTGGTGTTCCTGCTCTTCAACTGGGTGGGCGGCGACCCGGCCTACGTGCTCGCCGGCAAGATCTCCAGCCAGGAGCAGATCGACAACATCCGCCGGCAGCTGGGCGTCGACCAGCCGTACTGGGTGCAGCTGGGAATCTTCGTCGAGCAGATCCTCACCGCCGACTTCGGCGCGTCCTGGAGCACCAACGAACGGGTCTCGCACATCCTCGTCACGCGGCTCGGGCCCTCGCTGACGGTGCTCGTTCCGCTGCTGCTGCTGGAGACGCTGGTCGCGATCGGCCTCGCGCTCGCCGTCGCCTACGTTCGCGGTTCGCTGACCGATCGGCTGGTGATGATCGTCTGCACCGTCGGGCTGTCGATCTCGATTCTCGTCTACATCATCGTGTTCCAGTACTTCTTCGCCTACCGGCTGGGCTGGTTCCCGGTGCAGGGCTGGGGCAGCGGGCTTGCCGAGAACCTGTTCCGGTACGCGGCGCTGCCGATCCTGATCGGGCTCACCGTCAGCATCGCGCCCAACCTGCGGCTCTACCGCACCTTCGTCCTCGACGAGATCAACCAGGACTACGTGCGCACGGCGCGCGCCAAGGGCCTGTCCGAGCATCGCATCATGTGGGTGCACGTGCTGCGCAATGCGTCGATCCCGATCATCACCCACCTGATGGCGGCGCTGCCCGGCCTGCTGCTGGGCTCGTTCCTGATCGAGCGCTTCTTTTCCATTCCCGGCATCGGCCGCGAGGTGATCCTCGCCGTCGAGCGCTCGGACTTCCCGGTGATCAAGGCGATCACCGTGTACGTCGCCTTCGCCACGATCCTCACCAACCTGCTCGCCGACCTGATGTACAAGGCGGTCGACCCGCGGGTCCAGCTCAAGTGAGCGCGACGGCGATCACGCGGCAACGCTTCCGCACGTCGTCTCGCCGGGCCTCTGGGCGCTGGCCTGGCGGCGACTGCGCTCCGACGCCGTCGGCATGGTCGCGCTGGCGATCGTCGTCGCGTTCTGCGCGCTGGTGCTGCTCTCGGGCGCCGGGCTGGTCGCCGCCGATTGGGCGACGGAGGCCGGCGTCAACTACGCACCGCCCACGTTCGCCGGTGCCGACCCCGCCGTGCCGGCGGTTGCGCCGAGCGTCGCGCCGGTGAATCCCGACTTGCCCGCCGCGCCGGAGGCGGCGACGCCGGACACCGTCGACCCGCTGGCCGAGGTGATGGCCGAGATCCGGGGTGCGCGGACCGCGGCTGCCGCGGCGTCGCCGGGCGGCGGGGGAGCGGCGGGCCTGGACGTCGTCGACCCGCTGGCCGAGGTGCTGGCCGACATCCGCCGCGACGCCGCGGCGGCCGGCGCGAGCGCGGCGGCGGCCGGGGAACGCGCGTCGACGCTGCCCTTCGGCGGCGACAAGTGGGGCCGCGACGTGCTGAAGAAGGTGATCAAGGGATCGGAGACCTCGATCTTCGTCGGCATCGCCGCGGCGCTGGTCGCCACCGCTCTCGGCACGCTGTTCGGCGCGCTGGCGGGCTACTACGGCGGGTGGATCGACGACGGCTTCAACTGGTTCTACAGCGTGTTCAGCTCGATCCCCTATCTGCTGCTGATCCTCGCGGTCGCCGCGGTGCTGCAGCAGAAGGGCACGCTGACCATCGTGCTCATCCTCGGGCTCACCGGCTGGACGGGGATCTTCCGGCTGGTCCGCGGCGAATACCTGAAGCACAAGGCGCGCGAGTACGTGCAGGCCGCCGACGCGATCGGCGCCTCCCACGCGCGCCGGATGTTCCGGCACATCTTTCCCAACGTCAGCCACGTGGTGCTGGTGCAGCTGTCGATCCTGGTCGTCGCGTTCATCAAGTCCGAGGTGATCCTGTCGTTCCTGGGCTTCGGCGTCCCGGTCGACGTCGTCTCGTGGGGCTCGATGCTGAACGAGGCGCAGAACGAGCTGATCCTCGGCAAGTGGTGGCAGCTCGCCGCCGCCGGCACGGCGATGGCGATCCTGGTGACGGCGTTCAGCCTGTTCACCGACGCGCTGCGCGACGCGCTGGATCCGAAGCTCAAGGGGAGTGCCGGCGCGGAGTCCGACAAGACGGGGGGGGCGGGGGGGGGGGGGGGGGGGGGGGGGGGGGGGGGGGGAAGGCACACCGCCGAGTTTCGCAGCGACGCGGACATGAGCACGCCGGACCCGCTGCTGCGCGTGCGCAACCTGCGCGTCTCGTTCCGGCTCGACCGCCATCACCACTTCGAGGCGGTCAAGGGGATCAGCTTCGACGTTCCCCCCAACGCGACCGTCGCGCTGGTCGGCGAGTCGGGCAGCGGCAAGTCGGTGACCTCGCTCGCCATCCTCGGCCTGCTGCCGCCGGAGAACGCGACGGTCGCCGCCGGCAGCGAGATCCTCTACGGCGGCCGCAACCTCGTCGGGCTGCCGGCGGCGGAGCTGCGCGCGCTGCGCGGTGCCGACATCTCGATGATCTTCCAGGAGCCGATGACGTCGCTGAACCCGGTGTTCAGCGTCGGCTTCCAGCTGGCCGAGGTGCTGCGGCTGCACCGCGGGCTGTCGGGCACGCAGGCGCGCCGGCGCGCGATCGCGCTGCTCGACGAGGTCGGCATCCCCGACCCCGAGTACCGGATCAACGCCTTCCCGTCGCAGCTGTCGGGCGGGCAGCAGCAGCGGGTGATGATCGCGATGGCCATCGCCTGCGAGCCGAAGCTGCTGATCGCCGACGAGCCGACGACGGCGCTGGACGTCACCATCCAGAAGCAGATCCTCGAGCTCATCGCGGCACTGCAGAGGAAGCACGCGATGTCGGTGCTGTTCATCACCCACGACCTCGCGGTCGTCGGCGAGATCGCCGACCACGTGGTGGTGATGCGCGACGGCGAGATTCGCGAGCAGGGCTCGGCACAGGCGGTGTTCGAGACGCCGCGGGACCGGTACACGCAGGCGCTGCTGCAGTGCCGGCCGCAGCTCGAGCGCCGGCCGCTGCGCCTGCCGGTCATCGACGACTTCATGGGCGACGTCGCCGGGGCAGGCAGCCGCGATCCGCGGCTCGACCAGGAGCGCCTGCGGGGCGTCGCCGCCAGCGATCCCATCCTGCTCGACGTGCGCAGGCTGGGCAAGACCTTCCGCTCGCGCCGGGGCCTGTTCGGCCACCGCGACATCGCCGCCGTCAGCGAGGTGTCGTTCCGGCTGCCGCGCGGCAAGACGCTGGGGCTGGTCGGCGAGTCGGGCTCGGGCAAGACCACGGTCGGCCTGACGCTGATGCGCCTGCACCAGGCGACCAGCGGCGAGGCGTACTTCGACGGCAAGGACATCCTGGCGCTGTCGGCGCGGGAGTTCATGGCCTACAAGCGGCGGATCCAGATCATCTTCCAGAATCCCTACGCGTCGCTCAATCCCCGGTTCACCGTCGGCCACGTCCTGACCGAGCCGATGGAGATCCACGGCATCGGGGCCGACGCCGGGGAGCGCACCGATCTCGCGCTGCAGCTGCTGCCAAGGTGGGGCTGCCCGAGGCGTCGTTCCACAAGTACCCGCACGAGTTCTCCGGCGGGCAGCGGCAGCGGATCGCGATCGCGCGCTGCCTGACGATGCGGCCCGACATCCTGATCTGCGACGAGTCGGTGTCCGCGCTGGACGTCTCGGTGCAGGCGCAGGTGCTGAACCTGCTGCAGGACCTGCAGGACGAGTTCCAGCTCTCCTACATCTTCATCTCGCACGACCTCGCGGTGGTCAAGCACATCGCCGACGAGATCATGGTGATGAGCGAGGGCCGCATCGTCGAGATCGCCGACTCGGACGCGATCTATCGCCACCCGCGCGAGGCCTACACGCAGCGGCTGCTGGCGTCGATCCCCAAGGGCTGGCGGGGCGGGCGGGTTCGCGGCTGATCGCCGTCCGGTCGACGGTCCTACAACGGCAGGGCATCGCATCCGGTCTTGTAGGAGCGGCTTCAGCCGCGAATCGATGCATCGCAAAAGGCATCGCGCCTGAAGGCGCTCCTACAAGGGCAGCGTGTCGCCGGTTGGAGTGCCGTCACGCGCGCCGGATCCGGCGGGTGGGGCGGGGGGCCCGCGCTCACCGGCAGGGCTACCCCCCTGTCGCGGGTGCGAGGCAGGATCGTCGGTTACGCCTCGCGGCGCGTTGCGCCGGGCGCTCCGTTCAGCGGCAGATTCGTCTGTCGCCCGTGCGCGGCGCTGGGCGCCGGCAGGGGGGCGGCGGCCGCGTGCGGTCTTGTAGGAGCGACTTCAGCCGCGATCGCCTTGTTGCGAACCTGGGTCCTTCGGCGTCTGCAGCGTCGCTCCTGCAGTCGCACAACGCCCGCACCGCGGCGTTGGATCAGAGCGTGAAGGCGAGCCCCTTCAGCAGCAGGCCGGGCAGCCGCATCGACGACAGCTGGCGTTCGCGATAGGTGCCGCTGTCCAGCAGCAGCTCGGTTTCGCGGGTCAGGCTTTCGAGGTTTTCCCCCAGCATCCGGTAGATCGTGTCGTCGAAGCGCAGCACGTTGACCGGCGCGACGATCTTGCCGTTCTCGACCCAGAAGGTCGCGAAGCGCGTCATCCCGGTCATCCGGCACGCCGGGCGATCGGAGAAGTTGAGGTACCAGAGGTTGCCGACGTAGAGTCCGGTGCCGAGCGCGGCCAGCGCATCGGCTGCGGCGAGCTCGCCGCCCGCCATCACCAGCGATTCCGGTGTCTCGCTGCCGTTCGCGCCGTTGGCGATCCGGTCGAACTCGCGCGCGGTGCGGGGCGAGACCAGCGAGCCGACAAGGCGCCCCGCGTCGATCAGCGGCGTGTGCGGCGGGCGCGTGAAACCCTCGCCCTGGAAGCTCGGGCCGACGCCGTCCGCCGCGGCCTCGGTGACGAACACCCGCGGATCGAGGCGCGCGGCGTCGGCCGCGTCGCCCTGCATCCGCGACAGCGGGCTCTGCCGGGTCGCGAGCCCGCGCGCCGAGAACCCGCCCCAGCACAGCAGGCCGGCGATCTCCTCGACCGCGGAGGGCGTCAGATAGGCGCGATAGCTGCCGGGCGCGAGCGTCTTCGGGGGCTCGGCGATGTGCGCGAACTGCGAACGGGCGTCCTCCATCTTCGCCGCCAGGGCCGCTGGATCCCAGGCGAAGCCGGAGAGCACCGACTTCACCGCCTTGTCGGCCTGGTGGTAGAGGCTCCACTGCAGGTTGAACGACGTCGCCTCGTGCCAGTTGCGCTGCCCCAGCGAATTGGCGAATCCCCGGTAGACCGGGCCGCCGGCGTAGATGCCGACGAGGTCGAGCCCGGCGCCGGCGGCGAGCACCGTGTCGACGATCTCCTCGGCGTGCGGCAGCGGCCCGCCGCGGACGTCGCGCGACGAACGGACGTCGGTCGCGATCAGCAGATGCGGATCGGGATCGAGATCCGGCAGCGCGGCACGCAGCGTCGCCACGGCGGCCTCGAGCGCGGCACGATCGGTGACGGGATGGCCGGACAGCGACAGCAGGTGGGTGGCGTGCCGCGGGCCGCGCATCCAGTCGATCTCCAGGTAGCACTGCGTCACCGTGCCCGGCTGGCGGACCTTGCCGCGATTCAGGCGCACGAAGTCGGACTGCTCGGCGGCGAACCACGCCGTGTAGATCTCGCCGGCGGCGACGAGGCCGTCGAGCATCGCCGCGAGTTCGTGGAAATAGCTCTCCATCGCGGTGGCGGCGATCTGGGTTTGCGGCGGGGCGGCGCCCGCCGTCGATCATGCCTCCCCGCCGTGCCTCCCCCAAACACAGCAACCTCGCCGAACACGCAGGCGGGGGACGCGTGGCCGACGCGGATCACCTGCGCGGGCTCGCCCTTGCCGCAGTACGGCGTGCCCAGGACCTGCAGCGTCTCGGCGCTGCCGACGGCCTTGAGGCTGCGCCAGAAGCTGGCGCTGATGCCGCGGTAGTTGGGATTCTTGACCACGGCGCCGAGCGTGCCGTTCTCGATCAGGCGCCCGCGCTCGCAGCCGAACTGGAACTTGTTGCGCGAGTCGTCGATCGACCACGAGCGGTTGGTTTCCATCAGCACCCCGCGCTCGATGCCGGCGATCATCGACGCCAGCGACGCGCTGCCCGGCTCGAGGTTGAGATTGGCCATGCGGTCGATCGGCGGCCGGTTCCAGTTGTCGGCACGCGCGTTGGCGGTCCCGGGCAAGCCCGCGCGCAGCTGCGAGATCGCGCCACCCAGCGGCCGCTCGAGGATGCCGTTGCGGATGAGGTGGACCTTCTCCGCCGCCGCGCCTTCGTCGTCCCAGCCGTAGCTCGCGAGCTCCTCGCGGCGCGTCGGGTCGAACACGACGTTGAGGAGCTCGCTGCCGTAGCGGTAGCTGCCGAACATGTCGGGCGTGACGAAGCTGGTGCCGGCGAAGTTGCGCTCGTCGCCGAGGATGCGGTCGAGCTCCAGCGGGTGGCCGATCGACTCGTGGATCTGCAGGATCATCTGGTCGGGCAGCAGCAGCACGTCCATCGTGCCCGAGGGGCAGTTCGGCGCGGCCAGCAGTTCCAGCGCCTCCTCGGCGACCCGCCGCCCGGCGCCGGTGAAGCCGAAGCGATCGAGGATCTCGCCGGCCCCCTGCTGGCAGATGCCGCGATAGCCGTTCAGCGTCCGCGTCTGCGTGTCGCCGTCGGCGTGCGCGGTGACCGCGAGCCCGGGAAAGAGGAAGCGATAGCGCTGGACCAGGTCGCCGCCCTCGCTGGTGACGAAGCGGTGCGTCGCCGCACGCACCTCGACGCCGACGTCCCAGTCGACGATTCGCGGGTCGATCGCCGCCTGCTGCGACTCGGCCATCAGCAGCTCGAACCACTCGCGGCGTGCCCGCACCGGGCCGTCAACCCCCGGCGACGCGTAGTCGCCGCGCAGCGCGACGCGCGGCAGCGTCCGCGCGTCGACCAGCGCGTAGCGCGCAGTCGCGCGCGCCCAGGTCGCCGCCCGTTCGAGCGCGGCGGCGAGACCCGCCGGCGAGGTGTCGCCGGTGGCCGCGTAGCCGCAACCGCCGCCGGCGTAGACGGTCGCCATGGCGCCGCGGTCGATGGCGAACGCCGGCGGCAGCGCCACGTTCTTGCGCACCGTGAACGATTCGCTGGTCTCCTCGACCAGGCGCAGCGACCAGTAGTCGGCATCGATGCGCGGGGCGACGAAGCCAGGGGGAGGGAAGCGATCGGAGTCGGGCATCGGGAGTCAGAGAGAGGTTGAGGTCGCGGCGAGTCCGACCGCCACGCAGGCCGGGCCGGTCACGCGGCCAGGGTCAAGGGGTTCTGCCACCGCAGGCCCGGGAAACGGGCGAAGTCGCCGTCGGTCGAGCAGAGCATCAGGCCGTGCTCGATCGCCAGCGCCGCGAGATGCGCGTCCGGGACGAGATTGGCCGGGAGGCCGCCCGGCGCGAGCAGCGATCCCAGCACCGCGCGATGCCGTTCGCCGGGCGAGGGAATCCAGACGGCCTCGACGTCGAGCCAGGCTTCGACCTGTCGCCAGGCATCGGCCATCGGCTCGGGACGCTCGAAGACGCGGGGATTGGTGACGATGCGCACGAAGGCGAGGAGGCTGGCCCACGGCAGTCCGACGGCGTCGCCGCCGCTCAATCGGGCATCGAGCCACGACTTCGCCGGCGCGTGCTGGGGAAAGGACCTGACGTGAGAATAGATGAGCAGGTTGGCATCGAGCAGAATCATCGGAACGATTCGCCTTCCGCCACCGCCAGCACTTCCGCGACGTCATCGACGGCGCCGAGCAGGCACCGCCCGAGATCGACCGACCGCGTCCGGAATTCCGGCGGCTTGCGGTGCCCGGCCGCCGTGTGTTTGAGCCCTTCGCGCAGCGCCTCGTTGATGATCGCCTTCAGGCTCTGGCGCCGGTTCTTGCGCAGCCGTTCGACAATTGCGGCCACGTCCTTGTCCAGCGTCAGCGTCGTTCGCATGCATCAAAGCATAAAGCATTTGATGACTTGATGTCAAAGCTGGCGCCGTCGGTTCGGCGCCGGCCGGCCCGCAAGCAACGGTCGGGCGCGCCCTGGCGGCGGGGGGCCGCTGCGGGCCCCCGGCGCCGGGGCGGGGGGGGGGGCCCCGCCCCGCCGCGGGGGGGGGGGGGGGCCCCGCCCCTGTTTTGTGGGGGGCGGGGGGGGGGGGCGGGGGGGGGCGCGGCCCGATCAGCGCGGCTCGGCCAACCGCTCCAGCGCCGGCCCGACGACGCGCACGATCCGCCAGTCGTCCAGCACCGTCGCGCCCAGCGCGCGGTAGAAGTCGATCGCCGGGGTGTTCCAGTCGAGCACCGCCCACTCGAAGCGGCCGCAGTCGCGCTCGCGGGCGATGCGGGCCAGCGCGCGCAGCAAGGCCTGGGCGCAGCCCCGTCGCCGCTGCGCCGGCTCGACCCAGAGGTCTTCCAGCCAGAGGCCCCGCCGGCCCAGGAAGGTCGAGAAATTGTGGAAAAACAGCGCGAAACCGGCCGCGGTCGCCCCTTCCCAGGCCACCAGCACCTCGGCGGCGGGCCGCGGACCGAACAGCGCGGCGTGCAGCTCGGCTTCGGTCGCCACGCAAAGATGAGAGAGCTGCTCGAACTCCGCCAGCGCCCGGATCATCCGCAGCACGGCGCCGACGTCCGCGGCGCACGCCGGGCGGATCGCGAAGGCCGCGTCCGGCGCGGTCGGGCCCGCCGGTTCACCGTCGCGTTGTGCGCCGCGGCATTCCTCCCCGGGAGGGCGCATCGCGCTTGGACTACCTTCGTGCTGCGCACTCCGGCATTCGCCCTTGGGGCGGCCCGGCGGGCTCATCCGACGCGCCGGCCGAGGATGACGACGTCGCGCTCGCTGTCGTCGAGGACCGCGATCCGGGGCAGGAGCCCCCAGCGCGCGAAGCCGAAACCTTCGAACAGCGCCAGCGACGGGGTGTTGTGGGCGAACACGAACGCGAGGATCGTGCGGATGGCGAGCCCGGGCGCGGCGCCGATGGCGTGGTGCAGCAGTTCGCGGGCCACGCCCCGGCGACATGCGTCCGGATGCACATAGACCCCCAGTTCGACGGTTCCGGCGTAGGCCGGCCGGCCGTAGAACGACCGCAGCGACAGCCAGCCGCCGATCTCCGGGCGGTCGGATCGACGTGGACCCACAGCGGTCGCCGCCGGGGATCGAACTCGTCGAACCACGCCCGACGCTGGGCGACGGTCACCGGCTCGGTGTCCGCGGTCGCCATCCGTCCGGGAATCGACGCGTTGTAGATGGCGACGATCCGGGGCAGGTCGGCGGGAAGGGCGTGGCGAAGGGGCACGGTGGCAAAAATGCGACAAAACTGTGACGCGGAGTGTAGCAAACGGCGGTTTTGCTACCGCGGCCCGGGGCGGTACGGTAACTTTCTCCCCTAGGTGACCACGCGCCGCTCGCCGCGGTGACCACTAACACTTTCTCCCTGGGGGTTCTACATGGCATTCCAAAAGAAGCAGATTGCGTCCGCGATCGCCTGCGTGTTCGGCGTCGGCGGTGCCTTTCTGATCGCCACCGCGCAGGCGGCGGACGTCTCGATCTCGGTCACCGGCACCAACATCCGCCGCGTGGACACCGAAACGGCGTCGCCGGTGCAGGTGATCTCGCGCGAAGAAATCGACCGCTCGGGCCTGCAGACGATCTCCGAAGTCATCCGCGTGCTGCCGGTCAACAACAACGGCACGATCTCCGAGGGCTTCACCAACGGCTTCGCCGCCGGTTCCTCGGGCGTGTCGATGCGCGGCCTGGGCGTGGGCGCCACGCTGGTGCTGCTGAACGGCCGCCGCCTGTCGCCGTACGGCCTCGCCGACGACGGCCAGCGGACCTTCGTCGACCTGAACCAGATTCCCTTCGACGCCGTCGAGCGCATCGAAGTGCTGAAGGACGGCGCCTCGGCGATCTACGGCTCGGACGCGATCGCGGGCGTGATCAACGTCATCCTCAAGAGCGAGTACACGGGCTTCTCGGCCAATGGGTCGGTCGGCACGTCGTACAAGGGCGATGCCAACCAGTATCGCGCCGGCCTCTCCTACGGCTTCGGCGAGCTGTCCAAGGACAAGTTCAACGTCTTCGCGACGTTCGACTATTTCAAGCAGGATTCGCTGGACTTCACCGACCGCGGCGGGTACATCGGCAGCAGCAGGCTCGACTTCATCGGCGTCAACCAGCTCGGCGGCGACCCGAACAACCCGGACCGCCTGTCGACCAACAGCCCGCTCGGCAACGTCCGTTCGGTCAACCCGACCACCGGCGGCTCGCCGGGCCCGTACCAGTCGCTGGGCAACCAGGCGCAGTGCGAGGCCAAGGGCGGCATCTGGGCGCAGTCGGTCAATGCCGCCGCCGGATTCTTCTGCAACTGGGATCCGAAGGCCTGGCGGCAGATCCAGCCCGAAACCGAAAAGATGAACTTCCTGGTGAAGGGCGTCTACCAGTTCAGCACCGACCTGCAGGCCTATGCCGAGGGTTCGTGGTCGAACGCCAAGGTCGAGACCACCGGCACGCCGACCGCACCGCGGTCGCAGTACGTCGGCGGCGACCTGAAGCCGGTCGACACCACGCTGTTCCGGTTGCCCGTCGGCCACCCGGACAACCCGTACAACGCGCAGAACCTCGCGGCCCGGCTGTACCTGACCGATTTCGCCGTCAGCGACGTCGGCCGGGGCAGCGACTACGACAACGACACCTGGCGCGTGGTCGCCGGGCTGAAGGGCTTCAACTGGGATTGGGACTGGGACATCGGCGGCATGTACGCCAAGACCGAGCAGGACATCTCCCGCTACGGCTTCTACAGCAAGACCGCGCTGGAGCAGGCGATCAACGGCCAGGGCGGCTTCGGTTACTACCGCGTCGGCGGCAGTTCCGGCCTCAACAATCCGGGCATCTGGAGCTTCGTCTCGCCGACGCTCAACAACAACACGTCGACGTCGGTGACCTCGTTCGACGCCAAGACGACCCGGCAGTGGCAGAACGCGCCGCTGGGGCCGCTGGGCGTGGCGCTGGGTGCCGAGTGGCGCCGCGAGGAGATCGACTCCCCGCCGACGCCGGGGACGGCGACCGGCGACGTCATCGGGCTGGGCTATTCGGCCGCCAACGGCAGCCGCGACGTCACGGCCGTCTACGGCGAAATGAACTGGATGCTGCACAAGACCGTCGAGCTCGACCTCGCGCTGCGCTACGACGACTACTCCGACTACGGCAGCACGGTCAACCCGAAGGTGGGCCTGCGCTGGCAGCCGGTCAAGGAAGTGCTGCTCCGCGGCACCTGGGCGACCGGCTTCCGCGCGCCGAACGCCTACGAAAACGGCAATTCGGCGACGACCGCGTTCACGACCTACACCGACCCGGTGCGCTGCCCGATCACCGATGCCGCGGTCGACTGCGGCAGCGGACAGCTGGCGGCGGTGACTTCCGGCAATCCGTTCATCGACGCCGAGACGTCGGACAGCTACACGCTGGGCGCCGTCTGGGAACCGGTCCGCGGCGCGTCGATCGGCATCGACTACTGGAACTTCAAGGTCACCAACCAGATCACCGCGTCGGTGCCGCAGGCGGTCATCGACAATCCCGGTGGCTTCCCGGCGGCGCAGCTCAATCGCAACCCGAACGACGAGCTGCCGGGCATCCCGAACTCGGGGACGATCCTGTCGGTGTACGCGCCGTACACCAACGAGAACACCACCAAGACCGACGGCATCGACATCGACGCCCGCTACCAGTGGACCGACTCGCAGGGTCTGGGTCGCTTCAACGTCGGCCTGAACTGGACGCACATCCTCAGCTTCAAGCGCACGCTGGGCGACGGCGTCACGCAGGAGTTCGCCGGCGCGCACGGCCCGACCGAGCTGTCGAGCTCGGCCGGCACGCCGCAGGACCGCGGGGTCTTCGGCTTCGGCTGGGACCGCGGCCCGTGGGCGGCGACGGTGTGGGTCCGCTACACCGGTCCGATGGACGACAAGGAAACCGCCGACGACGAGGACTGCCTGCACCCGGATTACCAGACGGGTTGCCACGTCGCCTCGTTCACGACGGTCGACCTGACCGCCTCGTACAAGGGCTTCAAGAACTGGGAGATCTTCGGGTCGATCAACAACCTGTTCAACCGCAAGGCGCCCTTCGACTACCAGGCCGGCTACGGGTTGCCGTTCTACAACTCCAACTACGCGCAGTCGGGCGCCATCGGCACCTTCTTCACCGCCGGCGTGCGCTACTCGTTCAAGTAAGGACAGGCCGGCCGGGAACCGCGCGCTGCGCGCTTCCCGGTCGTTTCCGGTGCAAGGGGCAGGCTCGTCCTGCCCCTTTTTTTCGCGCCGATGCCGCGCGCTGCCGCGGGCCGAGGGTGAACTTCCCCACCGGCACCGACTCGAGCGTTTACTCTAATCGCCGAACGGTGGGTTCAACCGGCCGGACGGCCGTAGTACAATGTCGCCCTTTTGCCGCTGGAAGACGGTCCCCCGGGGCATCCCGAGTGGCGCTCGCCCGGTGAAGCGTTCGATCGGTTCGCGGGGAGGTGCTTCCCTGCCCGGGCAGCGTGGCGACGATGGTTCCGCGTCCGGTCCTTTCGGGTGCGAGCCGTCGGCGTCCGGCGTCGAGGCCGCGTGCCCGACGATCCGGCGGCGTGACGGTCAGATCGGTTTTTACGGTTCAACCTTTTTTCCTGGAGACACCATGTTGAAGATGATCCGCCTGCCTGCGCTGGTCGCGGCCGTGTGCTTTGCGGCAGCGACCGCACTGGCCCAGCCGGCCACCCCGCCCGCTCCGCCGGCGTCGGCCGATGCCGCGGCCACCGCGCCCGCGGCGACGCCCGCGCCCGCGCCGGCCGCCAAGAAGGCGACGGAAGTGGTCGAGAACCCCTACGGCCTCGAGGCGCTGTGGCGCGGCGGCGACTGGGTCGCCAAGGGCACGCTGCTGATCCTGGTCATCATGTCGATGGGCAGCTGGTACATCATCGTCGTCAAGGTGTTCGAGCAGTTCAAGCTGGGTGCGCAGGCGCGCGCCGCGAACAAGACCTTCTGGGCCGCGCCGTCGGTCCGGCAGGGCGCCGAGGGCCTCAAGGAGTCCAGCCCGTTCCGCTTCATCGCCGAGTCGGGGCTCGAGGCGACCAGCAAGCACACCGGCCTCCTCGGCAACGTCGACCTCAACACCTGGATCTCGATGTCGATCCAGCGCGCGACCGAGAACGTCCAGAGCCGCCTGCAGGACGGCCTCGCCTTCCTCGGCACCGTGGGTTCGACCGCCCCGTTCGTCGGGCTGTTCGGCACCGTGTGGGGGATCTACCACGCGCTGACCGCGATCGGCATCGCCGGCCAGGCGTCGATCGACAAGGTCGCCGGCCCGGTCGGCGAAGCGCTGATCATGACCGCCATCGGCCTCGCCGTCGCGGTGCCCGCGGTGCTGGGCTACAACTGGCTCGTCCGCCGCAACAAGGCGGCGATGGAGCACGTCCGCAGCTTCGGCGCCGACCTGCACGCGGTGCTGCTGTCCGCGCCCAAGCAAAACGGCGCGAAGGCCTGAGCCATGAGCATGAACGTCGGCTCCGACAGCGGCGACGAGGACGAAGTCGTCTCGACGATCAACACGACGCCGCTGGTCGACGTGATGCTGGTGCTGCTGATCATCTTCCTGATCACGATCCCCGTCGTCACCACGTCGATCCCGGTCCAGTTGCCGAAGGAAGTCAACGAGGTCCGCGAGACCAAGCCCGAGGACATCAACATCTCGGTCGACGTCGCGGGGCGGATCTTCTGGAACGACCTGCAGATCAAGGACACCGCGGCGCTGATCGAGCGGCTGAAGAAGATCGCGGTCCTCACGCCGCAGCCGGCGGTGCACATCCGCGGCGACGGCGGCGCGAACTACGAGTCGGTGGGCCGCATCATCTACGCCTGCCAGCGCGCGGGCATCGCCAAGGTCGGGTTCATCACCGAGCCGCCGGTGCGCGGCTGACGCGGCCCCGATGCGCAACCAAGCGAGGACATCGCCATGGGAATGAACGTCGGCTCGGGCAGCGATTCGCGCGATCCCGATGTGATGGTCGACATCAACACCACGCCGCTGATCGACGTGATGCTGGTGCTGCTGATCATGCTGATCATCACCATCCCGATCCAGCTGCACTCGGTGAACCTCAACATGCCGGTCGGGCGTCCGCCGCCGCCGCTGGTCAAGCCCGAGGTGGTGAAGATCGACGTCGACCCGCGCAGCGTGGTCTTCTGGAACGGCGAGGAGCTTCCCGACCGTGCGGCGCTGGAAGCGAAGCTGAAGGAAGCCGAGGCGCAGGCGGTGCAGCCCGAGCTGCACCTGCGCCCCGACCGCGCGGCGAAGTACGACGTCGTCGCCGGCGTGATGGCGTCCGCGCAGCGCATCGGCCTCACCAAGATCGGCATCGTCGGCAGCGAGCAGTTCATCGAGTAGTCCGCGCGCGGCGCCTCGGCGCCGCGGCGGGCAACGGGAGTCAAGCCACATGGATTTCGCACGACAGCAAAGGGATCCGACGCGGCACCTGGTCGGGATCACGTTCGTCGTCCTGCTGCATGCGCTGATCGTCTACGCGCTGGTGAGCGGCCTCGCGCGCAAGGCGGTCGAGGTGATCAAGAAGCCGATCGACGCCAAGATCATCGAGGAGATCAAGGCGCCGCCGCCGCCGCCGCCGCCGCCGAAGCCGGTGCAGCAGCAGCCGCAGCGCGTCGACGTGGCGCCGCAGCCCTACATCCCGCCGCCGGACATCGAGGTGCCGACGACGCCGCAGACGGCGCCGACGATCTCCGCGGTCACGACCGAGGCCCCCACGCAGCCCTACGTCATCGCGCCGCCGCCGCCGGTCGCCGTCGCGCCGCCGCCGCCTCCGCCCAAGCCCGCGGTGCGGCGCGGGATCGCGCGCGTGTCCGGCGAGGACCCGGTCTATCCGCGCGAGGCGATCAAGGCGGGCGTCGCCAAGGGGCACGTCGTCGTGCGGCTGCAGATCGACGAAAAGGGCAACGTCATCGACATCAAGCTCGTGACCGCCGATCCGCCGCGCGTGTTCGACCGCGTGGTGGCCGCGGCGGTCAAGGACTGGAAGTTCCTCGCCGAGGGCGAGAAGTACGTCGCCGAGGTGGAGTTCAACTTCACGCTGAAGGACGAGTAGGCGGGCCGGGGTCGCGGTCCGATTTCGTCGGGGAAAGGCGGTGGTGTGGGGGCGCCTTCAGCCGCAAGACGTCGCACCGTAAACGCATTCGCGCCTGACGGCGCTCCTACAGATCGTGCTGCGCCTGTAGGAGCGCCGTCAGGCGCGAATGTTTTTTTACCCGGCCGCGAATCGCGCGTGAAGTCGCTTCTGCGTGCCGGTTGCCTTTGTGGCGCCGGGTCTCAGTCCTCGCGCAGCGCCCAGGCGGCGCCGGCCAGCGCCAGCGATCCCAGCAGCGCGATGCCGACGGCCAGTTCGCCGACCGCCACCGGATGCGCGCCGATCACCCGGTAGAATTCGCGCGCAACGTCGGCGAACGCACCGGGCAGCGCCAACACGGTGCCGACACCGGTCAATCCCCAGAGGGCGATCAGCGCCGGCTTGCGCCACGCGGGCACCGTCTCCGGCGCCGGCAGCGCGGCGACGGCGCGGGCGGTGAAGCCATCGTCGGCGACGTAGAGGTCGCGGTGATCGCGGCCGGCGGCGCGCAATGCGGCGTCGAGCCAGTCGTCGTCGGTACGCGGGGCGGCAGGAGCGTCGTTCATCGTTCACTCCCCGGGGGCCCAGGCGGCGAGCCGGGCCTTGAGCTTCTGCTTGCCGCGCAGGATGTGCGTCTTGACGGTGCCGACCGGACAGCCCAGCACGTACGCCGCTTCCTCGTGCGACAGGTCGTTATGGTAGCACTGGACGATCGCTGCCCGCTCGGCGACGGACAGCACCGCGAGCGCGCGCTCCATGTCGATCCGCAGCGTCGCGCCGCGGGCGTGGTCGCCGCCGGCGGGCGCCGCCGGGCCGTCGTCGTCGCCTCCCTCGTCCTCGATCGCGCCGTCCCGGTCGCCCAGCAACTCTTCGTGCCGCTTGCGCGCCTCGGCGAGGAACGCGTTGGTGGCGATCCGGTACAGCCAGGTCGAGAAGCGCGCCTCCTGCCTGAACGACCGCAGGTTGCGGTAGGCGGCGAGGAAGGTCTCCTGTGCGAGGTCGTCGGCGAGCGCGCGATTGCCGGCGGTGAGCCGGCGCAGCGTCGCCCGGACGCCGGACTGGTACCGGCGCACGAGTTCGGAGAACGCGTGCCGGTCATCCTGGACGACGACGCGGGCGATGAGCTGTTCATCGGTGACGGGCGGTGAGGTCATGCCAGGGCCCGGACCGCGCGGGGGCGGCGCGGGTCACGGATGGGCGGGCGGCGCGTTGTCCGCATCCCGGCGTGCGGTCGACAGGTTCCGGTCCTCGAACCACCAGAGGATCACGTAGCCGATGCCGACGAACAGCAGCACCAGGCCGAGGCCGTGGGGCGTGCCGTCGTCCAGGATCGAATAGAACGAAAGCGCCAGGCCGATCGCGCCCATCACCACGCCCTTGCGCAGGTCGGACCACGCAGTGCGCTTGCGCACTTCCCGCGCCCGTTCGTAGAGCGCCGCGCTGGCGGGTGCGGCGCGCGCGCCGTTGCCGGAAATCGCGTCCAGCGCCTCCGCCGGCGGCACCACGCCCTTCTCGGCCAGCTTCAGCATCGTCTCGTTCAGCATCCGGTTCTTGCGCATCTTGTACCAGATCAGCGCCAGGACCAGCAGCAGCGGCAGCAGGAACACCATCGCCACGCTGAAGAAGATCAGCGCCGCGAGCCACGGCTCCTGGTTGACGAGATCGTTGAAGGAGTCGAACTCGGTGTCGCTGTCGATGCCCAGCACCTTCACCTTCCGGCCGTCCTTCTCGATCACGATCGCCGGCGCCCGCGCTCCGTCGTTGGCGTCCGGCGCCTTGCCGTCGCCGGCGTCGGCGTCGATGGTGATCCGCGCCTTGAAGCCCTCGCCGCGGCGCGCGCCCTCGGCCGGGGCGTCGGCCGGGGCCGCGGCGGGCGCCGCGGGCTGGGCAGTCGGCTGCGCCTCGGCGGAGCTCGCCTTGGGCGGCATCCAGACGATCAGCGCGCCCAGCAGCGCGGCGCCGAGGACGAGGCGTCGGGTAAGCCGCGACGGGGAGAAGGCGACGGCGGGCTCGATTGCTTTCATGGCAACTCCTGGCTGGCATCCGTGACATGGCATTGGATGCGCCGAAGCCGCATTCCGGATTCAGCGGTGCCGACGCGCCTCGTCGGCAACCCGGCCCAACGGGGGCGGCGACGTCGGGACTGCATGCTATTATTCCCGAAAGACGGCGCTGCCGGTGGATGGCGTCGCCGGTGCGTATTTGTGCAGGTTTTCTTCATCGGACCGACCGGCGCTCCCGTCCTGGTCACGCTGCCGGCGGCCATGCGTCGGCAGCGGCAGCGGCAGGCACCGACCCGATCGCGAATGGGCGACGCTTGACGACCACCACCATCCTCGCTTCCTGCTTCTGCTTCACCCCGCAGCGCGGGACCTGGCGCCGTCCCGCGTTCGCCGCGCTGCTGTGCGCACTGCTGTTCGCCTTCGCCGCGCTGCCGGTGCGCGCGGCCGACGAACCGGTGACCCTCAACTTCGTCAATGCCGACGTCGACGCGGTGATTCGCGCGGTCGCCGAAATCACCGGCAAGAGCTTCGTCGTCGACCCCCGGGTCAAGGGCACCATCAACATCATCTCGACCCGCCCGGTGCCGCGCAGCCTCGTCTATCCGACGCTGCTGTCCGCGCTGCGCTTGCAGGGCCTGACCGCCATCGAAGGCGACGGGATCGTCAAGATCGTGCCCGAGGCCGACGCCAAGCTGCAGGGCGGTGCGGTCACGCGCGGGGCGGTCGGCGCCGGCGGCGACCGGTTGGTGACGCAGGTGCTGACCCTCAAGTACGAATCGGCGGCGCAGCTGGTCAACGTGCTGCGGCCGCTGATCACGCCGAACAACACCATCGCCGCGTATCCCAACGGCAACGCGCTGATCATCACCGACTATGCGGACAACCTGAAGCGGATCAACCGCATCATCGCCTCGCTCGACCAGGCCCCCGCGGGCGAGCCGGTGCTGATCGCCCTCAAGCACGCGTCGGCCGTCGACCTCGTCACGCTGCTCAACCGCCTCGTCGAGTCGCCGGCTGCCGCCGGCGGCGCCGCCGACGCGCAGCAACGGGTGGCGCTGTTCGCCGACGGCCGCTCGAACAGCATTCTCGTGCGCAGCGACAACCCCGGCCGCATCGCCCGCGTCCGCCAGCTGATCGAGCAGCTGGACACGCCCGGCCGCGCGGGCGGCAACATCTTCATCCTCTACCTGAAGAACGCCGAGGCGGCGCGCGTCGCGCAGACGCTGCGCGCGCTGCTGACCGGCGGCGGCGATGCCGCCAGCGCGCCCACGGGCACGGGCCTGTCGGCGGCGCCCGTGCCGGGGCAGCCGGGGGCGAATCTCCTCGGCGCCGCGACTGCGCCCGCGCTCGCGTCGGCGTCGCCGCCGTCCGGCCAGGGGTTCTCCCACGGCGGGGCGACGATCCAGGCCGACATCGCCAACAACGCGCTGATCATCGCGGCCCCCGAGCCGGTGTACAACAACCTGCGCGCGGTGATCGAGAAGCTCGACGTGCGCCGGGCGCAGGTGTACGTCGAGGCGCTGATCGTCGAAGTCGCGGCCGACCGCGCGGCGGAGCTCGGCGTCCAGTGGCAGGTGCTGGGCGGCATCAACAAGGACAGCCCGCAGGGCTTCGGCGGCACCAACTTCGGCGCCCGCGGCAGCGGCAACAACATCATCGAGGGCTCGCTCAACCTCGGCAGCCTGGGCCAGGGTCTCAACCTGGGCGTGGTCAACGGGTCGGTGACCATCCCGGGACTCGGGCTCATCACCAACCTCGCCCTGCTGATCCGCGCGCTCGAGACCGACTCGACCGCCAACATCCTTTCGACCCCGACGCTGCTGACGCTCGACAACGAGGAAGCGAAGATCGTCGTCGGGCAGAACGTCCCGTTCATCACCGGGCAGTACACCACCGGCATCAGCAGCGCGACCGGCGTGTCGCCGTTCCAGACCATCGAGCGCCAGGACGTCGGCCTCACGCTGCGCGTGAAGCCGCAGATCACCGAAGGCGGCAGCGTGCGGCTCGTCGTCTACCAGGAAGTCTCGCGCGTCGACTCGACGACCAATCCGGCGGGCATCATCACCAACAAGCGTTCGCTGGAGTCGTCGGTGCTGGTCGAGGACGGCCAGGTCATCGTGCTCGGCGGCCTCATCCAGGACGCGCTGACCGACGGCACCGACAAGGTGCCGCTGGCCGGCGACGTGCCGGTGGTGGGACAGCTGTTCCGCTACGACCAGCGCAAGCGTGTCAAGACCAACCTGATGATCTTCCTCAAGCCGACCGTGGTGCGCGGGCCGACGGGCGCGACCGCCTACACCAACGAGCGCTACGACTACCTGGCCGGCGAGCAGGAGCGCTCACGGCCGCAGCAGCGGTTCTTCTGGGACGACCCGAGTTACCCGCAGCTCTATGGCAGCACGCCGCCCGCGGCGGCGGCCGGGGCCCAGGCGCCGGTGCCCGCGCCGCTCTACATGCAGCCTCCGGCAGCCGGTGCGGTGCCGCCTGCCGCAGCGCCCGGGACGGCGGCGCCGGGCCCGACCGGTCCGCGTTAGCCGGCCGACGCCCGCGATGCCGATGCCGCCTGCCGCGCCCGCCGACTCCCCGCCTGCGCGCGCGGGCGCGGCGCCGAGCTTCGCCGCACGCATTCCCTATGCCTTCGCGCGGACGCACGGCGTGCTGGCTCTGGTCGAGGAGGGCGCCGGCGTCGTGGTGCTGACCCGCGCCGACGCCACCGCCGCGGGCCTCGCCGAGCTGCGCCGCGTGCTGCAGCGGCCGCTCCTGCCCCGTGCCGTCGACGACGAGCGCTTCGCCGCGGAACTCGCCCGCGCCTACAACGCGGCGGCGCCCGCGATGGCGAAGATCTCCGACGACCTGGCCCGCGAGAACGACCTCGTGCGCCTGATGCAGGACCTGCCGCCGACCGAGGATCTGCTCGACTCGGGCACGCAGGCGCCGGTGATCCGGATGATCAACGCGCTCTTGCTGCAGGCGCTGCGCGAGCGCGCGTCGGACCTGCACTTCGAGCCCTACGAGGCGCGCTCGGTGGTGCGCTTCCGGGTCGACGGCGTGCTGCGCGACGTCATCGAGCCGCCGCGGGCGCTGCACGCGGCGCTGGTGTCGCGGCTCAAGATCATGGCCAGTCTCGACATCGCGGAAAAGCGGCTGCCGCAGGACGGCCGGATCACGCTGAAGCTCGGCGACAAGCAGGTCGACGTGCGCATGTCGACGCTGCCCACCGGGCCGGGCGAGCGGGTGGTGCTGCGGCTGCTGGACAAGGATTCCGCGCAGCTCGACCTCGCGTCGCTGGGGATGAGCGTGCCGACGATGGCGGCGGTCGACCGCCTGATCCGCGAGCCCCACGGCATCGTGCTGGTCACCGGGCCCACCGGTTCGGGCAAGACGACCACGCTCTACGCGGCGCTGTCGCGGCTGCCGCGCGGCACGCTCAACATGATGACGGTCGAGGACCCGATCGAGTACGCGCTCGACGGCGTCGGCCAGACGCAGGTCAATCCGCGGATCGAGCTCAGCTTCGCCCGCGCGCTGCGCTCGATCCTGCGCCAGGACCCGGACATCATCATGATCGGCGAGATCCGCGACCTCGAGACGGCGCAGATCGCGGTGCAGGCCTCGCTGACCGGGCACCTCGTGCTCGCGACGCTGCACACCAACGACGCGGCCAGCGCGGTGACGCGGCTCGCCGACATGGGCGTCGAGCCCTACCTGCTCGCGTCGTCGCTGCTGGGCGTGCTGGCGCAGCGGCTGGTGCGCACGCTCTGTCCCGCCTGCCGCACCCGTGCCGCCCCGACGCCCGACGAGGCGCGGCTGCTCGCGGAGCTCGGTGCCGCCGAGCTCGACGCGCTGTACGCCCCGGCCGGCTGCGACGCCTGCCGCGCGACCGGCTACCGGGGCCGCAGCGGCATCTACGAGCTGCTGGTCGTCGACGAAGCGCTGCGGCGGCTGATCCACGCCCGGGCGCCCGAGCACGAGCTGCGCGCCGCGGCACTGGCCGCGGGCATGACGCCGCTGCGGCGGGACGGCGCCCGCTGGCTCGCCGGCGGCGACACCGCGCTGGCCGAGCTGGTCCGCGTCACCCGCGAATCCTGAACCGCGCGACGATGGCGGCGTTTCGCTACGAAGCGGTCGACGGCCGCGGCCGGCCGCGGCAGGGGCTGCTCGACGCCGCGACCGCGCGCCAGGCGCGCGACCGGCTGCGGGCCGACGGGCTGTTCCCGACGTCGATCGAAGCGGCGGCGGCGGGCGGCGCCCGCGCCGCGTTCGGCCACCTGCGCCTCCCCGTCACCGTCGTCGCGCTGGCGACGCGGCAGCTGGCGACGCTGGTCGGTTCGGGGATGCCGCTCGACCAGGCGCTGGGCGCGGTCGCCGACCAGGCCGACGACGCGCGGGCGAAAAAGCTCTTCGCGGCGGTGCGCACCGAAGTGGTCGCCGGCGAGACGCTCGCCGGGGCGTTGGCGCGCTGGCCGCGGACCTTTTCCGACCTCTACCGCAGCCTGGTCGCCGCCGGCGCCGAGACCGGCCGGCTGCACGAGGTTCTCGCGCGCCTGGCCGACTATCTCGAGGCACGGCTGGCGCTGCGGCAGAAGTTCACGCTGGCGCTGATCTATCCGGCGCTGGTCACGGTGATCGCGATCGCGGTGATCGCCGTGCTGCTGGTGTACGTCGTGCCGCAGGTGGTCTCGGTCTACCAGCAGAGCCGCCAGACCTTGCCCTGGCTCACGCGGGCGCTGATCGCCGCCAGCGCGTTCTTCCGCGGCACCGGAGTCTACTGGCTCGTTGCCGCGCTGGCCGCGACGGCCGGGATCGCGCTGGCCAACCGCCGCGCCGCCTTTCGCGCCGCCTGGCATGCGCGGCTGCTGCGCCTGCCGGTCGCCGGCCGGCTGGTGACCGCGATCGACACCGCGCGCTTCGCGAGCACGCTGGCGATCCTGGTGGGCAGCGGCACGCCGCTGCTGCGCGCGCTGGACGCGGCACGCGACGTCGTGTGGGCGCTGCCGCTGCGCCGGGCCGCGACCGCTGCCTCGGCGCTGGTGCGCGAGGGGGTGTCGGTGGCGCGGGCGCTGAAGGAGCAGCGGGTGTTCCCGCCGGTGCTCACCCACCTCGTCGCCAACGGCGAGGCGAGCGGGCAGCTGGCGCCGATGCTGGAACGCGCGGCGGCCGAGCTGGAGCGCGAAGCCGAGCGGCGCCTGACCTGGTTCGCGGCGCTGCTGCAGCCGGCCTTGATCGTCGCCATGGGCGCGATCGTCCTGGTGCTGGTGCTGGCGGTGATGCTGCCGATCGTGTCGATGAACCAGCTGATCCGCTGACCCGATCTGCGAATTTTGTGGGAACTGATCCGCTGACCCGACCTACGAATCTTGTGGGAGCGGCTTCAGCCGCGAATCGGTGCGTCGCATTCACACCTTCTCAGCGCGCCGCCTGCTGCCGCGCGAGCGCCCAGGCGACGTGCTCGCGCACCATCGGTGACGCGTCCTCCGCGCGCGCCGCCAGCGCGGCGACGATGGCGGGATCGCAGGGCGCGTTGCCCATCGCCACGGCGATGTTGCGCGACCAGCGGGCGAAGCCGATGCGCCGGATCGCGCTGCCTTCCATCCGGCGACCGAACTCGGCCTCGGTCCACGCGAACAGCGCCACCAGGTCGGCGGCGTCGAGGCCGTGCCGGACGGCGAACCCGGGCTCCGTCGCCATCGCGGCGAAGCGGTTCCACGGGCAGGCGAGCTGGCAGTCGTCGCAGCCGTAGATCCGGTTGCCGATCAGCGGCCTCAGGTCCTCGGGAATGCTGCCCGCGAGCTCGATGGTGAGGTACGAGATGCAGCGCCGGGCGTCGAGCTCGTAGGGCGCGACGATCGCCCCGGTCGGGCAGGCGTCGATGCAGGCGCGGCAGCTGCCGCAGTGCGCCGGCTGCGGCGCCGTCGTCGGCAGCGGCAGGTCGGTGTAGATCTCGCCCAGGAAGAACCACGATCCCTGGTCGCGCGTCAGCAGCAGCGTGTGCTTGCCGCGCCAGCCGAGTCCGGATTTCGCGGCCAGCGCCACCTCGAGCACCGGCGCGCTGTCGGTGAACACCCGGTGGCCGAATTCGCCGATCTCCTCCCGGATGCGCAGCACCAGCCGCTGCAGGCGTGCACGGAACACCTTGTGGTAGTCGCGCCCGAGCGCGTAGCGCGCGACGTAGGCCTTGTTCGGCTGCGCCAGCACCGCCGCGCCGGGCACCGCGTCGCCGGGCAGGTAGTTGAGGCGGGCGGTGATCACCCGCAGCGTGCCGGGGACCAGCGCCGCCGGCCGCGCCCGGGTGGTGCCGTGGCGTGCCATATAATCCATCGCACCGTGCCTGCCCGCCGCCAGCCATTCGACGAGTCGCGTTTCCTCCAGCGCGAGATCGGTGTCGGCGATGCCGATGGCGTCGAAGCCCAGCTCGCGCCCCCAGCGCGCGATCGCGGCGGCCAGCCGGTCCGCCTCGTCGGGAGCGAGCCGCGGCGGGGTGTCGGCGTCGTCGGTCATCCGACGGAGATTACCAAAGACGGCCGCCGGCGGCGGCAGCGCTGACCGCCGATGTCGATCAGCACGATCACGCTGGCCGATGCCGCCGCGACCGAGGCCGCCGGCGGCCGCCTCGCCGGCACGCTGTCCGGCGGCATGGTCGTCACGCTGTCGGGCGATCTCGGAACCGGCAAGACGACGCTGGTGCGCGGCCTGCTGCGCGCACTCGGTTGGCAGCGGGCGGTGAAAAGCCCGACCTTCACCGTGGTTGAGTATTATGCGTTTTCGAGCTTATACTTTTATCACTTTGATTTTTATCGGTTCGCCGACCCCGACGAATGGGAAACCGCAGGCCTGGCCGAATGCTTTCGCGACGATGCGGTGTGCCTGATCGAATGGCCGGAGCGCGTTGCCGCGTACCTGCCCGATCCGGACCTCGCGTTGCGGTTCGCGCTGCCGCCCGCAGCGGACGCGCCGGGGCGCCTGCTGTCGATCGACGCGCGCACCGAGGCGGGTGAGCGATGCCGACGGGCGATGATCGCGACCACCGGTGGCACCCGCAACGCGGGTTGATCGCGTCGCTGTCGCGGCGGCGCGCGCTGTCGTGGATGCTGCTCCCGGCGGCGGGACTGGTCGTCCCTGCAGCGTGGGCGAGCGCGGCGCGGATCGCGTCGGCGCGGGTCTGGCCGGCGCAGGAATACACGCGACTGATCCTCGAGGGCCCGCTGCCCATCGCGCACCAGCTGCTGCTGCTCAAGGATCCGCACCGGATCGTCCTCGATCTCGAAGGCGTCGAGCTCACCGCCGAGCTCGCGCAACTGCCCGCCCGAGTGCAGCCGGGCGACCCCTACATCGCCGGCATCCGCTTCGGGAAGAAGGCGCCCGACGTGCTGCGCGTCGTCATCGACCTCCGCGGCGAGGTGACGCCGCAGCTGTTCGCGCTGAAGCCCGTCGCCGAATTCGGCCACCGCGTGGTGCTCGATCTCTATCCGCAGAACCCGGTGGATCCGCTGATGGCGCTGCTCGACGAGCCGCGCGCGCCGCCGGCCCCGGCAGCGGCGGCCGAACGCGAGCCGCCCCGGGCTGCCGAGGCCAAGGCGCCGCCGCGCACGGGGGCGCCGCGACGGATCACCATCGCGCTCGACCCGGGTCACGGCGGCGAGGATCCCGGTGCCGTCGGCCGGCGCGGCACCTACGAGAAGAACGTCGTGCTGGCGATCGCGCGCAAGCTCAAGGGGATGATCGACGCCGAGCCCGGGATGCGCGCGATGCTCACCCGCGACGACGACTACTACGTGCCGCTGGCGCAGCGCGTGCAGAAGGCGCGCCGCGTGCGCGCCGATCTGTTCGTCTCCATCCACGCCGACGCCTTCAGGGTGCCGACCGCCCGCGGTTCGTCGGTGTTCGCGCTGTCGGAGAACGGCGCGACCAGCGCCGCGGCGGGCTGGCTGGCGCAGAAGGAAAACGCGGCCGACCTGATCGGCGGCGTCAACCTCGACGTCCGTGATCCGGTGCTCGCGCGGACGCTGCTCGACCTCTCGCAGGCGGCGCAGATCAACGACAGCCTGAAGGTCGGCCGGCACGTGCTCGACGGCATCCGCAACGTCAATCCGCTGCACAAGGCGTTCGTCGAGCAGGCCGGCTTCGCCGTGCTGAAGGCGCCGGACATCCCGTCGATCCTGGTCGAGACCGCGTTCATCTCCAATCCGGACGAGGAACTGAAGCTGCGCAGCGATCGGCACCAGCGCAGCTTCGCCGAGTCGATGCACCAGGGCATCCGCCGCTACTTCGCGCAGAACCCGCCGCTGGCGCGGGTCGGCTGACGCGACGGGCCCGTCGGGTCCCGCGGTCCCGCCGGCGTCGTGCTGCCGGCGGTCGCCGCGCCGCCGCTACGGTAGACTTCTGCCGATGCTGCGTTTCGTCCTCGTCTTCGTCCTGCTGCAGGCGGTGCTTTTCGGCGCCGAGCTCACGCCCTGGGCGCAGCAGTACTTCGTCGTGCCCTGGACCACCGCGCTGGCGCGGATTGCCACCGGTCTGGTCACGCTGTTCGATCCCGACGTCGTCGCCGCCGGCAAGGTGATCCGCAGCACCGCCAACGGCTTCGCGGTGTCGATCGAAGCCGGGTGCAACGGGGTCGAGGCGACCATCGTGCTGCTCGCGGCGATGCTGGCGTTTCCCGCGCCGTGGAAGAACAGGCTGATCGGCCTCGCCGCCGGCATCGTCGCCGTCCAGAGCCTCAACGTCGTTCGGGTGATCAGCCTGTTCTACCTCGGGCAGTGGAGCGCCGCGCTGTTCGAGCTCGCGCACCTCTACGTCTGGCAGGCGCTGATCATGCTCGACGTGCTGGTCGTCTGGCTGATCTGGGTGCGGACCTTGCCGCGACCGGCCGACGGCGACGACGCGGGACCGCCGCCCGCGGCCACGCCCGCAGCGGCCTGAAGCGATCCGGGAGTCGCCGACGATGCGTGGCAGTCCGGTCCTGCGCTTCGTCGCCAGCGTCCTGGTCTGGCTGCCGCTGGCGTTCGTGGTCTGGTATTTCGCGGCGCCGCTGCTACTGTGGCCGGTCAAGCTGGCGGTCGAAGCGGTGGCGCTGCTCGGCTTCGGTGACCTCGTGCGCGCGGTGGAACAGCACGGCGCCGTGGTGACCTTCGCGACCACGCTGAAGCCCGGGGAAGCGCGGGTCGCCGGTGGCGTGATCGCCGTCGACGTCAACCTGCTGCTGTACTCGTTCGGGATGCCGCTCTACGCGGCGCTGGTCGGCGCGGCCCGCGAGCCGGGCTGGCCGCGCCGGCTGCTGCTGGGCTGCGCCGCGATGATCCCGTTCATCGTCTGGGGCGTGGTCGCCGACTTCCTGAAGCACGTCGCCATCACCTCCGGCCCGCTGGTGGCCTCGCAGACCGGCTTCGTCGCGTGGCAGCGCGAGCTCATCGCCTTCGCGTTCCAGTTCGGCTCGCTGATCCTGCCGACGGTGGTGCCCGCGATCGCCTGGGTGCTCGGGCACCGGGACTTTCTGGACCGGCTGCGCAGCGCCCGCTGAGTTCGCGCGCGGCGGTCAGCCCGGGGGCGCCGCCGGCAACGGCGGATGCTCGGTCGCGACATCGAGCTCGATCGGCTCGATGGCGGCCCAGATCCAATCGGGCTCGTGCTCCAATATGCTGCCGAAACGGATCGGATACGAACCCTTGGGGGTCCGCAGCCGGACGCGATGCGTCGACTGGTACTCGCCCGGCGGCACGATCAGCGACTGCACCGAGGCATCGCTGCCGCGCTTGCGCAGCGCCAGGAACAGCGCCGGGAAGGCGCGCCCGCCTTCGTTGGCGGCCTCGCCGTCGACCGAGTAGCCGGCATCGGCGTTGCGCCGCGGTTCGACCAGGGTGACGGCGATCAGCGTGTTGGCGATGGTCTGCAGGCCGATCTCGGCCCGATCCACCGTCAGGCGGCGCATCCGCCGCACGACCCCCAGCGACCACGCCGCCTGACCGTTCGCGCGCAAGGCGCACAGCGTGCCCAGCGTGATCGTCGTGGCCACGTCCATCGGCGCGATCAGCCGGAGTCCGGAGTGGCTGACGTCCTTGACTTCCCAGGCGCCACCCGGCGCTCCGAAGCTCGCGAACCGGCGCCGCACCTGTTCGCGCCGCAGCTCGCGCTCGTTGCGCATGTGCCCGAAGACGGCGATCTCCATCGTGTCGTTGTAGCTGTGCCCGGGCTCGAACTCGGGGACGGGGGACCGCTCCTCGTCGCGCAGGAACCCCGTGATCCTGGCGAAACCCACGATCGCGTCCATGTCGCCGCTGGCGGGCGTCCGCTCGCCGCGCCGGGGGAACGGCCGCGACTCCGGATCCGCCTGCGCGGCGAGCTTCGCGTACAGGCCGAGCTGTTCCGACCGGCGACCGGTCTTGTCGGACATCGGGTCCTGCTGCACCTTCTGCTCGAGCATCGCATGCTGCTCCTGCAGCAGCGCGTGCAGCGGCCGGGTGTCGAGGAAGAGCACGCGTCCCTCGAGGGGGAGGGCGCCCCGGCGCCGCAGCCCGGTGCGGCTGGCGAGATCGACGTAGAAGCAGGCGACCGACGGCGTCTCGAGGGTGAGCCGCAGTTGAGCGCACCAGTCGTCGAGCTCGCTGGCGATGCCGGCCAGCTGGCGCGCGGTGAGGTTGCCGGGGTTGAGCAGGTGCAGCGCGAGGACGACCAGGTACTGGTGCTCGATGGTCGTCGGCTCGTGCTCGGGGTCGAGCTTCAGCGGGCGGCGCTCGAGTTGCTGCGAGCAGGCGGTGGCAAACAGGTTGTGCAACTCGATCCACTTCGCAGGAATCCACGACTCGTAGCGGAACAGCCGCACCTTGGCGTCGTGGCCGAGATGGGAGATCTGGCGGGCGAGGAGCTCGGGGAGGTGCGCCTGCCACTTGCCGCTCTGCGCGCGCTCGCCGATCTCGCGGGCATAGATGCCGTAGAAGACGAGGAAGCTCTGCGTGAGGTCGAACATCGCCTGCCAGAGCTGGTTCTCGATCTTGCTCGACCGATTCGCGTGGTCGATGTACTGCGTGGTCAGGTTGCGGCGCAGCGCCTTGGTGCGGGCGTCGAGGCAGAACACCGCTTCCAGCCGCGACAGCGTGCGCTCGGCGCTGCGGTCGGAGGCGCGACCCAGCTCGGCGACGACCTCCGCGTGGAGGGAGAGGGGATCGCCGGCGGCGAACGAGCCCAACCAGCGCTCGACCGACTTCACGTCGGCCAGCGGATCCTTCGAGGGCTTGCCAAATCCGAACATCGGGAGGGTGCGGCTCCACGGGGTGGCGCGATCCGGCATCGCGGCGCCTCGGCGTCGCCGATCGGGACCGGGGTGCCGCCTGGTGTCCGCCCCGGCGCCGCGACCCGATGCCGCCGTCGCGTCGGGCGGGCTCTGCCAGGCGACGATGATGGCGCAAAGCGCTTGGGCGGGCAATAGGGACGACGCCTGGGACGACGATTGGCACACATCGTGCGTGGTACGCACCGTGCTGCACAGATTGCGCCGTCGTTTCAGGGCGGCAATGCAGCGCCAGGGCTCCGTCCCGTCCGACAGTGACGTTCCGGGGCATCCGCTACAATTGTGCAGCACAACCCGGGCGCCCTGCGGGGCACACGGGACCCAAAGGAATGGCAGCCATGGGCATTCTGATCAACGCGCCCACCCGCCGGCAGGAAGTGCCGGTCGGCCTCGCAACGCCGCCGGACACCCCCGTCGACACGCGGGGCGCGTTGCACATCCGCGAAGTGGTGCGCACGACCGGATTGCGCCGCGAGCAACTCTACATGTGGCAGCGGCGCTACGGCTTTCCGTCACCGCTGCGCGACGGCTTCGGCGATCGCGTCTATCCGCCCGACCAGGTCGCCCGCCTGAAGCTCATCAAGCAGCTGCTGTCCGAGGGCTGGCGCGCCGGTGCCGTCGTGCCGCTGACCGAGTCCGCGCTGCAGTCGATGCTGGGACTCACCGTCGACGATCCGACGCCGCTGCCCGACGAGATCGAGTCGGCGGTGCGGCTGCTGTCGCTGCACCGGATCGGCGAGCTGCAGAACCACCTGTCGAAGCTGCTGGTGGGCCAGGGACTGCGCAAGTTCCTCGAAACCACGCTGATCCCCCTCAACGAGGCCGTCCACGAGCACGTCGTGCGCGGCGAGATGCAGAACTTCCAGGAGCTGCGCTTCGCCGACCTCGCGCAGCGCCTGCTCCGCGACGTGACGCGGCTGGTGCGGCCGACGCGCGACGCCCGGCAGATCCTGCTGGCGACCCCGCCGAACGACCCCAACCAGCTCGGGCTCGCGATCCTGGAACTGCTGCTGTTCACCGAGGGCGTCAACTGCCTGACGTTGGGTGCCGGCGTGCCACCGCAGGAAATCGCCGGGGCGGCCGAAGCCTACAAGGTCAGCCTTGTCGTGCTGCTGTTCGACCGCGGCATCTCCGGCAAGATCGCCGGCCAGGAGATCCGCTCGCTGCGCGCCGAATTGCCGGAAAAACTGCCGCTGATCGTCAGCGGACGGGCGGTCAATCTGCTGGCCAAGCCGATTGCCGAGGTCCGGACCGCCGCCGACTTCAGCTCGATCATGACCACGATGCGCGAGTTCGGCGTAGTCGCGTCGTCGACCGTCCAGTTGCTGGGGTTCTTGCCGGAATCGAACCTTCGGGCGTAATCTCGGGCGATGCACGTCGCCCCGCCCTCCGCCGTCGAGTCCGCCCCCGCCGCGGGGGAATCGGCGTCCTTCGAACTGCGCCCGCGGCACCCCGCCCTGCGCCGGGCACTCGGTCTCGCCGTCGCGCTGGCCGTGCTCTACGCCGTCTGGCACGGCTACCGCAATCCCGACTTCCTGCTCGATCTCGCCGCCTTCCGGCTCTGCTGACGGTTCTCAGGGCTCGTCCAGGAAATCCTCGAGCTTGCGCCGTTCGCGCTTGGTCGGCCGGCCCGGGAACCGCGGGGAGGCGAGGGCGGCTTCCCGCCGCCGCGTCGCTTCCTCCTCGCGCGCCAGGCGGCTGGCATCCCCCTCCCGGTACAGGCCGGCGGCATCGGTCGCCGAACCGCGCCTGGCGGCGACGCCGGTGACCGTCACGTCCCAGACGACCCCGTCCTTGCGCACCGTCACCCGGTCGCCCACGCGCACCGCGTGCGCCGGCTTGACCCGCTGGTCGTCGAGGCGGGCGTGCCCGTTGCCGACCGCGTCGGCGGCGAGCGGGCGGGTCTTGTAGAAGCGGGCGGCCCACAGCCACAGGTCGAAACGGACCGGGCCGCCGCCGGCGTCGGCCGCGACGTAGTCTCGCGGGTCGCCGCGCGGGTCGCCGCCGTGGCGCGGGGGCTGGGGGCCGTGCCTGCGCATCTCGGCTTGCCGTGACGTCCGCGGCGGGGTTCCGCGACCGCCGCGTCAATGCCTGACCGGCGCGGCGCTGCCGGCGTCCGGGGATGCGAACAGCGCGCGCGCCGCGTCGGCGTCGAAAGCGTAGCGCCGGTTGCAGAACTCGCAGTGGGTGACCACGGCACCCTGTTCGGCGACGATGCTCTCGACCTCGGTCCGACCGATCAGGCGCAGCGCGTTGGCGACGCGCTCGGACGAGCAGCGGCAGCCGAATCGCGCCGGCTGCGGCGCGAAGACACGCAGGTCGTGCTCGGGGAACAGCGCCTGCAGCAGCGGGATGGCGGCGGTCGCTTCGACCAGCGCGCCCGCCGCGAAGGCGTCGAGGCGCCGGTTGGCCGCGTGCCAGGCCAGCGCGTCGGACGGCCCGGCCCCGGGCAGTCGCTGCAGCAGCAGCCCGCAGGCGCGGTGGCCTTGCGTCGCCAGCACGATGCGGCTGGCGATCTGCTCGGACTTTTCGAGATAGTGTTCGATCAGCGTGGCGATGGAGACGGCCTCGAGCGCGACGATGCCCTGGTAGATCGGCCCGCCGTCCTTCGGGTCGAGCGTGAGGGCGAGCCGGCCGTGCGCGGCGCCGCCCGCGAGTTCGCACAGCGACGCGCCGGCAGGCAGCGCCGCGGCGGCGTCGCTCCACTGCGCCGTCGCGCGCAGCGCCAGTTGCGCGTCGCACTCGACGACCAGCAGGCGCACCGCGCCATCCCCCTGCAGCTGCGCGGTGAGCGTGCCGGCGAACTTGAGCGTCGAGGCGAGCAGCGCGGCCGCGGCGAGGAGTTCGGCGAGGACGCGCTGCAGCGCCGGCGGATAGCGGTGACAGGCGAGGATGTCCCGCGCCGTCGCATCCAGCGATACCCACGCGCCGCGGATCGGGGCGTGTTCGAAGACGAACCGCGACAGGCTGTCGGCGGCGGACGGTTGGACGCTCAACGGCGGCCCGTCATGCCGCGCCGCGCGCCGCGCCGCCGAGCGGAATCGTGTAGACGGTCATCGGCAGCGCCGAGTTCCGGTCGAAGGTGGCGCCGGCGTCGATGCCGGCGCGGGCGATCGCCGCCGCCGTGCGCAGCTTCGGGTACTGCGAATACATCGCACCCAGCGCGAACTCGCGTCCCGACCCGACGGCCCAGAACTGCGTGTACTCGAACACCTCGCGCATCGAGTAGACGCCGAAGATGCCGCGCGGATTGGCGACCAGCGCGGTGATCTGCGTCGACTCGTAGGGGTCGTCCTCCTCCTCCTTCGGGTTGAGGAAGTGCTGCTCCTTGAGGATCGGGTGCAGCTTGCGGAAGGTCTCGAAGATCGCGGCCTTGGTCGAGAAGTCGAGGTCGTCGTGCTTGGCGAGCAGGCTCTCGAACACCAGCTGGTGCGCCGCGCTGCCGCACAGTCCGATGCAGGTGTCGTGGTAGCGGACGATCTTGTCGGGCGTGCGGTCGAAGCGGGCCGAGAGCCGCGTGTCCCCGAACGTCGTGAGGGAGTCGGCGGCGATGGCGATTTCGTCGTTCTTGCGAACGGCAACGAGTGTGGTCATGGACGGGGGGCGTTGGGCGGTGCGGGCGCGGAAGGCGTCGACCGAACGGCCGCAAATTATAGCGCGACCGTCAGCCCGCCGCCCGCGACGCGAAGCCCGCAGGGGCCGGCAGCTGCAGCGTCGGCGGCAGGCGCGCCACCGACCAGGCGGCGATCGCGTGCTGCCAGAATTCGGCCACCGACGCGGGTTCCGCCGAGCCCTGCGGCAGCGGCTGGTCGAGGAACCGCCACGCCGCCCGCAACGCGGGCAGCGCGTCCGCGGGCAGCGGTGCCGCCAGCGTCTGCTTGGAGAGCTTCGCCCCGTCGGCGTTGACGGCGACCGGCACGTGCAGGTACGCGGGCGTCGCGACCTGCAGGCGCCGCTGCAGGTAGATCTGGCGCGCGGTCGACGACAGCAGGTCGGCGCCGCGCACGACGTGGGTGACGCCCTGCGCGGCGTCGTCGACCACCACCGCCAGCTGGTAGGCGAACAGGCCGTCGGCGCGGCGCAGCACGAAGTCGCCGACCTCCGCGCGCAGGTCCTGGCGCTGCCGGCCCTGCAGCCGGTCGCGGAACTCGATGCAGGCACCCGTGTCGCCGGCCAGCGCGAGCCGCTGTGCCCGCGCCGTGCGGCCGGCCAGCGCGGCCGGGATCCCCTGGCGGCAGGTCCCGGGATAGATGCGCTCGCCGCCGGGGCCCAGCGCGGCCGCCTCGAGTTCGCGCCGGGTGCAGACGCAGGGGTAGACCTCGCCCTGCCGCTGCAGCGACCGCAGCGCATCGCCGTAGACGTCCGCGCGGGCCGACTGCCGCAGCACCGGGCCATCCCAGGCGAAGCCGAAGCGCTCCAGCGCGCGCAGGATCGCCGCGTCGGCGCCGGGGCGATTGCGCGGCAGGTCGACGTCCTCGATGCGCAGCAGCCACTCGCCGCCGGCGTGGCGCGCGTCGCAGGCGCTGGCCAGCGCGGCGACCAGCGAGCCGAAGTGCAGCGGGCCGGTCGGGGAGGGGGCGAAGCGGCCGCGGTGACGCGCGGGGGCGGGAATCGCGCCCGCGTTCACCGGGCCGAGACGGTGGCCGCAGTCCGCGCGGCGGCGGGAGCGGCGGCGTACTGCCAGCGGTGCATCGCGGCGACCACGGCGCTGGGATACTCGGGGCGTCCGAGGCTGCCGTTGTAGCGCCCCAGCGCCCGGTACAGGTCGCCGCTCTCGCGGTCGAGGTAATGGCGCAGGATCGTGCAGCCGTAGCGCAGGTTGGTCCGCAGGTTGAACAGGTTCTGGTCCGGCTTGCCGATCTGCCGCACCCAGAACGGCATCACCTGCATGTAGCCGCGCGCGTCGGCGGTGGAGACGGCGAACTTCTTGAAGCCGCTCTCCACCTGCATCACGGCGAGCACGAGCTGCGGGTCGAGCCCCGCCCGCTGCGCCTCGTAGTGGATGGTGGCGAGCAGCTCGCGCCGGTCGCGCGCGTCGGCGATGCGCGCCGGCAGCCGCGGCGCCATCTCGGCCAGCCAGGGCTGCAGGTCGGCGCGGTCGACGTAGTCGGGGGGCACCGGGTGGTCGGCGATCGCGCGCTGCAGTCCGGCGGCCACCGACGGCGCGAGCTGTTCCTCGCTCTGCGCGCCGGCCTGCGCGCCGCCGGACAGCAGCCAGGCCGCCGCGGCGACGGCGGCGGCGAGTCGCCGGTGCCGGCGGCCGATCATGACGCGAGCTTCTCCCGGATGAACGCAGCGATGGCGTCGACGGCGACCGGCGTCGCCGCGGTGTCGCGCCGCCCCTGGTACTCGACGCGGCCTTCCTTCAGCCCGCGGTCGCCGATGGTGATGCGGTGGGGGATGCCGATGAGCTCGAGGTCGGCGAACATCACGCCGGGCCGCTCGCCGCGATCGTCGAGCAGCACTTCGACGCCCGCCGCGGCGAGTTCGTCGTGCAGCCGATCGGCCAGCGCCTTCACCGCCTCGTTGCGGTCGTAGCCCACCGGCGCGATCGCGACCGCGAAGGGCGCCATCGCCGCGGGCCAGACGATGCCGCGCGCGTCGTGGTTCTGCTCGATGGCGGCGGCGACGACCCGCGTCACGCCGATGCCGTAGCAGCCCATCTCCATCAGCTGCGGCTGGCCCTGCGCGTCGAGGTAGGTGGCGCCCATGGCCTTGGAGTAGACGTTGCCCAGCGCGAAGACGTGGCCGACCTCGATGCCGCGCAGGATCTCGAGCGGGCCCTGGCCGTCGGGCGACGGGTCGCCGGCGACGACGTTGCGCAGGTCGGCGACCCGATCGGGCTCGCGGCAGTCGCGGCCGAAATTGACGCCGCGCAGGTGGTAGCCGGCCTCGTTCGCGCCGCAGACGAAGTCGGCCATCGCGGCGACGCTGCGATCGGCGATCAGCGGCATGTCCTCCGGCAGGCCGACGGGCCCGAGGTAGCCGGGCCGGCAGCCGGTCGCGGCGACGATCTCGGCGTCGCTCGCCCAGCGCCAGGGCCCGAGGCCCGGCAGCTTCCCGATCTTGACTTCATTGCCCATGTGGTCACCGCGGACGAGCAGCATCTGCACCCGGTCCTGCGCGTGGATCAACAGGCACTTGACCGTCCGGGCGAGCGGAAGTTGCAGCAGCGCGGCGACGTCCTCGCAGGTCGTCCGGCCCGGCGTCGGCACCCTGGCCATCGCCTCGGTGGCGGGGCCGCGCGCGGCGGCCGGCGCGACCGCCTCGGCCTGCTCGACGTTGGCGGCGTACTGCGACGAAGGGCACCAGGCGATCGCGTCCTCGCCGGAATCCGCCAGCACCTGGAACTCGTGCGAGGCGAAGCCGCCGATCGCCCCGGTGTCGGCTTCCACCGCCCGGAACTGCAGGCCGAGGCGGGTGAAGATCCGTGCGTAGGCGTCGAACATCGATTGGTACGAGCGCATCAGCGCGTCGCGGTCGGCGTCGAACGAGTAGGCGTCCTTCATCAGGAACTCGCGTCCGCGCATCACGCCGAAGCGCGGCCGGATCTCGTCGCGGAACTTGGTCTGGATCTGGTAGAGGTTCACCGGCAGCTGGCGGTAGCTCTTCACGTCGCGGCGCACGATGTCGGTCACCGTTTCCTCGTGCGTCGGGCCGAACAGGAAGTCGCGTTCGGCGCGGTCCTTGATCCGCAGCAGCTGGGCGCCGAACTTGTCCCAGCGCCCGGTTTCCTGCCACAGCTCCGCCGGCACGATGTGCGGCATGAACAGCTCGATGGCGCCGGCCCGGTTCATCTCCTCGCGCACGATCTGCTCGACCTTGCGCAGCGTGACGAGGCCGAGCGGCATCCACGTGTAGATGCCGGACGAGAGCTTCTTGATCAGCCCCGCGCGCAGCATCAGCTTCTGGCTGGCGATGTCGGCTTCCGCGGGCGCTTCCTTCAGCGTGGCCAGATAGAATTTTGAAACGCGCATGGTGCTGTTTTTGTTGGCAAAAGACAGATTGTACCGCGAACGCGCGCCGGCGCCGGAAACCACCCGCGCGACAAGCGGGGCGGGAAAAGCGGCCCGGACCCGCGGTGCCGTAGCGGGCACCGCGTCCGGGCCGGGGCGGGGCGGGGAAGCCCCGCGCGGAAAGCGGACAGACTGCTAGCGGACGACGATCACCGGCAGCTTGCTGTGCGTGAGCACCTTCTGCGTCTCGCTGCCCAGCAGCAGCGCGGACACGCCACGCCGCCCGTGCGAGGCCATGACGATGGCGTCGCACTTGTGCTTCTTCGCCGCCGCGAGGATCGCCTCCCAGGGTGCCGCGGCGATCGAGTAGGCGGTCTTGCTCTCCAGCCCCGCGGCCGCCGCCTTGGCGGTCACCGCGTCGAGGATCTTCTGTGCGTCTTCGGCCGCGAGCTTCGTGTATTCCTTGCGGGACACCGGCTCGTAGACGACGCCGTCCGCGTAGGCGGGCAGCGGAAAGTCGGGCGCGGCGTAGAACGCGGTGAGGCGGGCGCCGAGCGCCTGCGCGAGGTCGATCGCGTGCGCGACCGCCTTGTCGGAGAGCTTGGAACCGTCGGTGGCGACCAGGATGTTCTTGAACATATCCACTCCTCTCTGGGTGGGACCATTCCATTGTCTGCCTGATTGTCGGCGGGTGGTTGACGGAAATCAAGGCGGGTCCTGCGAGCGGTCAAGTTCGGGGACCGATGCGATTGACCGCGGTGGACTCGATCCGTAGATTGCAGACGATGTCGCCAGTTTCCGCCCCACCTGCCGCGATCGCCGCCCGCGACGACGATCGCCGGCAGCAGGCGGTCTGCTTTCACTGCGGACTGCCCAATCCGCCGCGTTCCCGCTGGCGCGCCGTCATCGACGGCCGCGAGCGCGCCTTCTGCTGTGCCGGTTGCCGCGGCGTCGCCGAAACCATCCACGCGGCCGGGCTGGACGCTTTCTATGCGCAGCGCACCGCCGCCGCCGATCGGCCACCGGTCGAAGCCGAAGTCGACGACGAGTGGCTGCGCTGGGACGACGCGGCGCAGGCGCAGGGCCTGGTCCGCGATGCGGGGTCGGGCCACCGCGAGACCTCGCTGCTGCTCGAGGGCATCCACTGCGGCGCCTGCATCTGGCTGCTGGAGACTTGGCTCGGCCGCACCCCGGGCGTGGTCGCGGCGCAGGTCAACTACGCGACGCGACGGGCACGCGTCGTCTGGGATCCGCAGCGCACGCGGCTGTCGGCGATCCTCCGGGCGATCGCGCGCATCGGCTACCACGGCTATCCGTACGATCCGGCGCGCCGCGAAGCGCTGGCGCAGCGCGAATCGCGGGCGCTGCTGCTGCGGATGGCGGTCGCGCTGCTGGCGATGATGCAGGTGATGATGTTCGCCGTCCCGACCTACATCACCGTCGACGGCGTCGAGCCGCAGCACCGGCTGCTGCTGGAGTGGGCGAGCCTCACGCTGACGCTGCCGGCGCTGCTGTACTCGGCGGTGCCGTTCTTTCGCGGCGCGTGGCGCGATCTGCGCGTCCGGCGTCCGGGCATGGACGTCCCCGTCGCGCTCGGCCTCGTCGCCGCGTTCGGCGCCAGCGCCTGGTCGACGTTCCACGGCGAGGGCGCCGTCTACTACGATTCGGTGACGATGTTCATCGCGCTCCTGCTGCTCGCCCGCTACGTCGAGCTGACGGCGCGGCGGCGCGCGGGCGACGCGGTCGAGATGGTCGCGAAGGCCCGTCCGGCGACCGCGGAGCGGCTGCTCGATTGGCCGACGAGCCGGGCGGTCGAGGCGGTCGGTGCCGCGGCGCTGCGCGGCGACGACGTCGTGCTGGTGCGGCCGGGCGCGACGGTGCCCGCCGACGGCGTCGTGCTCGACGGACGGGCCGAGGTCGAGGAAGCGATACTCACCGGCGAGTCGCGTCCGCGCGCGCGCGGCCCGGGCGACGCGGTGCTCGCCGGCAGCGTGGCGCGCGACGGCGCCCTGACGGTGCGCGTCACGGCCGCCGGCGAGGCGACGCGGCTGGCCGCGATCGAGCGCCTGGTCGAGCGTGCCGCCGGCGAGCGCCCGCGCGTCGCGCGCGTCGCCGATCGCGTCGCCACCTGGTTCGTCTCCGCGCTGCTCGCGCTCGCCGCGGTGACGGCGCTCGTCTGGTGGCAGGTCGATCCGTCGCGCGCGCTGGCGGTGACCTTCGCGCTGCTGGTCGTCTCCTGTCCCTGCGCGCTGTCGCTGGCGACGCCGGCGGCGCTGGCGGCGGCGAGCGGCGCGCTCGGCCGCCTGCACGTCGTGATCGCGCGCGCCGACGCGCTGGAGACGCTGGCCAAGGTCACCCACGTGGTGCTGGACAAGACCGGCACGCTGACCTCGGGGCGGGTCGACCTCGTCCGCACCGTCGTCCTGGCCGGGTGGCGGGAGGACGAAGCGCGCGCGCTGGCGGCGGCGCTCGAGGCGCATTCCGAGCACGCGCTGGCACGCGCGCTGCGGGTGGCGGCGGCCGGGCTCGCGCTGCCCGAGGTCGCCGGGCTCGAGACCCTGCCGGGCGAGGGCGTGGCGGGCACCGCCCGCGGACGGGCCTGGCGGCTCGGGCGGCCCGCGTTCGTCGCCGCGCTGTCGCACACCGCGCTGCCGCCCGAGATCGACGCCGTCGACGCCGAGTCCACGCTGGTGGCGCTGGGGGACGGCGAGGGCATCGCCGCGCTGTTCGTGCTCGGCGACACGCTGCGCCCGGGGGCGGCGGAGCTGGTCGCCCGGCTCGCCGACGCGGGGATCACGTCGGTGCTGCTGTCGGGCGACCGGTCGGCGACCGTCCGCGCGACCGCGGCCCGGGTCGGCATCGACGACGCGCGCGGCGACGCGCTGCCGGAGGACAAGCGTGCCGCGGTGGAGACGTTGCAGCGGCGCGGCGCCGTCGTCGCGATGGTGGGCGACGGCATCAACGACGCGCCGTCGCTGGCGCAGGCGCAGGTGTCGCTGAGTCTGGGCAGCGCCACGCCGCTGGCGCAGTGGACCGCGGACGTGGTCGTGCTGTCCGACGACCTGCGGCTGGTCGCCGCGGCGATACGCCACGCGCAGCGCACGCTGGCGGTGGTGCGGCAGAACCTCGGCTGGGCTTTCGCTTACAATGCGGTGGCGATCCCCGCGGCCGCGCTCGGCCACGTGACCCCGCTGCTGGCGGCGATCGGCATGTCGGCGTCGTCGCTGGTGGTCGTGCTGAATGCGCTGCGCGTCGCGCGGATCGACGGTACCAGCGGGCAGTGGGCGGCGGCGGACGGCGGGCCGTCCTGCACCCTGCCGGTGCATGACGCGCCGCGCATGTGACTGTCACCCGATGGACATTCTGCTGCTGCTGATCCCGATGTCGGTCGTCCTGGTGCTGCTCGTCGGCGCCGGGTTCTGGTGGTCGGTGAAGAGCGGGCAATTCGACGACCTCGAGGGGCCGGCGCACCGGATCCTCGCCGACGACGACTCCCCGGCGGTGCTGCCGCCGGTCCCGGGCGGGGTGGACGAAGCCGGGCGCGATGGTGCGAGTTTGACTTCGATCAAGCCTGGCGGAGGGGCCGCCTCGTAGCATCGCCTGTTGCAAGGGAGGGGTGCAGCCTGCACGCACCCGTTCCGGATCGAGGGGGAGCACCCCGCCAGGCCGCGCGGCATTTTCCGGGTGCGGCGGGGGGCGGGGCACAGAGCACGGCGGGCCGTGCGTCAGCGTCGGGAGCAAAAGCGATGGGTGTGCAAGGCACAGCGGCAACGTTCAACTACAAGGTGGTCCGCCAGTTCTCGATCATGGCGGTGGTCTGGGGGATCGTCGGCATGCTGGTCGGCGTCATCATCGCCGCGCAACTGCTCTGGCCCGAGCTCAACTTCGACCTGCCCTGGTTCTCGTACGGGCGGCTGCGGCCGCTGCACACCAACGCGGTGATCTTCGCCTTCGGCGGCTCGGCGCTGTTCGCGACGTCGTACTACGTCGTCCAGCGCACCTGCCAGGTGCGGCTGTTCGCCGGGCCGCTGGCCGCCTTCACCTTCTGGGGCTGGCAGGTGGTCATCGTGCTCGCGGCGATCACGCTGCCGCTCGGCTACACCACCGGCAAGGAATACGCCGAGCTCGAGTGGCCGATCGACGTCCTGATCACGCTCGTCTGGGTGTCCTACGCGGTCGTGTTCTTCGGCACGATCGTCCAGCGCAAGACGCCGCACATCTACGTCGCCAACTGGTTCTACGGCGCCTTCATCCTCACCGTCGCGGTGCTGCACCTCGTCAACAGCGCCGAGATCCCGGTCACGATGTGGAAGTCCTACTCGGCCTACGCCGGGGTCCAGGACGCGATGGTGCAGTGGTGGTACGGCCACAACGCGGTCGGCTTCTTCCTCACCGCCGGCTTCCTGGGGATCATGTACTACTTCGTGCCCAAGCAGGCCGGGCGCCCGGTGTACTCGTACCGGCTGTCGGTCGTCCACTTCTGGGCGCTGATCTTCACCTACATGTGGGCGGGTCCCCACCACCTGCACTACACCGCGCTGCCCGACTGGACGCAGTCGCTCGGCATGGTGTTCTCGCTGATCCTGCTGGCGCCGTCCTGGGGCGGCATGATCAACGGCATCATGACGCTGTCGGGGGCCTGGCACAAGCTGCGCGACGACCCGATCCTCAAGTTCCTGATCGTCTCGCTGTCGTTCTACGGCATGAGCACCTTCGAGGGCCCGATGATGTCGATCAAGACCGTCAACGCGCTGTCGCACTACACCGACTGGACCGTCGGCCACGTGCACTCCGGCGCGCTGGGCTGGGTCGCCTTCATCTCCATCGGCTCGCTCTACTACCTGCTGCCGCGGATGTTCGGCAAGACCGAGATGTGGTCGATCCGGCTGATCACGCTGCACTTCTGGGTCGCGACCATCGGCGTCGTGCTCTACATCGCCTCGATGTGGATCGCCGGCGTGATGCAGGGCCTGATGTGGCGCGCGGTCAATGCCGACGGCACGCTGACCTACGCCTTCGTCGAGAGCGTCAAGGCCACCTACCCGTTCTACGCGATCCGGCTGCTCGGCGGCACGCTGTTCTTCAGCGGCATGCTGATCATGGCCTGGAACGTCGTCAAGACCGTCGCCGGCAGCAAGGCCGTCGACGCGCCGATCCCGGCCTTCAACCCGGCACACGCCTGACGCGACGCTCGCGACGACCAGGAACAGGAGCGAACGATGAAGTTCAATCAGGAAATGCTCGAGAGGAACATCGGCTGGATGATCGTGCTGATCGTCGTGACGATCAGCGTGGGCGGTCTCGTCGAGATCGTCCCCCTCTACTTCCAGAAGTCGACCACGCAGCCGGTGGCGGGCGTCAAGCCCTACACGGCGCTGCAGCTCACCGGGCGCGACGTCTACGTGCGCGAAGGCTGCTACAACTGCCACTCGCAGATGATCCGCCCGTTCCGCGCCGAGACCGAGCGCTACGGCCACTACTCGGTCGCCGGCGAGTTCGTCTACGACCACCCGTTCCAGTGGGGCAGCAAGCGCACCGGGCCGGACCTCGCCCGCGTCGGTGGCCGCTACTCCGACGACTGGCACCGCGTCCACCTCAACAACCCGCGCGACGTCGTGCCCGAGTCGAACATGCCCGGCTACCCGTGGCTCGCCAGGGCGCCCGCCAACGCCGCGGACATCCAGGCCAAGATGAAGGCGCTGCGGACCGTCGGCGTGCCCTACACCGACGCCGAAATCGCCGCCGCGCCGCAGGAGCTCGCCGGCAAGAACGAGCAGGACGCGCTGGTCGCGTACCTGCAGAACATGGGCCTGGCCATGAAGAACGTGAGGTAGACGATGGCTCTGTTCACTTTCCTCGGCAGTGCGACGACCGTGCTGGCCTTCGTGGTCTTCGTCGGCATCGTCTTCTGGGCCTACAGCAGTCGCCGGCGGGAGGCTTTCGACGAGGCGGCGAACGCCCCGTTCGCCCTTCCCGACGACGTCTACGACGGCAGCGCGCCTAGCGGCCACAAGATGAACGGCAATCGTGCGGAGCGACGCTCATGAGCGACTTCACCTCGGACTTCTGGAACTGGTACATCATCGGCATCACGCTGCTCTCGGTCGCGTTCTGCGCCTGGCTGCTGCTGGCGATGGCGAAGGCCAAGGCGCCTGCGGGCGGCAAGGCGCCGACCGCACCGGCGGCCGGCGGCAAGGAGGTCGAGATCACCGGCCACGTCTGGGACGGCGACCTCGCCGAGTTCAACAACCCGCTGCCGCGGTGGTGGATGTGGCTGTTCTGGATCACCATCGTCTTTTCGCTGGGCTACCTGGTCCTCTACCCCGGCCTGGGCAGGATCGAGGGGGTTCTCCGCTGGACGTCGACCGGCGCTTACGCCAAGGAGAGCGCCGAGCAGGACGCCAAGGTGAAGCCGCTGTACGACAAGTACGCGGCGATGGACCTGAAGCAGGTGGCGGCCGATCCGGCGGCGCGCGGCATGGGCGAGCGCATCTTCCTCAACAACTGCGCGCAGTGCCACGGCTCGGATGCCGGCGGCGGCCGGGGCTTCCCCAACCTGCGCGACGGCGACTGGCTGTACGGCGGCGCGCCCGAGACCATCAAGGAATCGGTGACCAACGGCCGCATGGGCGTGATGCCGGCGCTGGGCGCCGCGCTCGGCGGCGACGACAGCGTCAAGAACGTCGTTGCCTACGTGCGCTCGCTGTCGGGCCTGTCGCACGACGGCACCCGGGCGCAGCTCGGACGGGCGCAGTTCGAGACGGTCTGCGCGGCCTGCCACGGCGTCGACGGCAAGGGCAACCAGGCCGTGGGCGCACCCAACCTCACCGACAAGGTGTGGCTGTACGGCAGCTCGGAGGCGGTGATCGCCGAGGGCATCAACAAGGGCCGCAACGTCACCGCCACCACCGGCACGACGACGATGCCGTCGTTCAAGGACCAGCTGGGTGCCGCCCGGATCCACCTCGTCGCCGCCTACGTCTGGAGCTTGTCCAACTCCGCCGCCCCCGCGGCGAAGTGACCCGTCGTCCGGGTCCCGGCGAGCGCGGGTCCGCCCGTCCTCGCCGGTCCCTTCCCCGGTGCGATCGCCGCGCCGACCACTGCCCCCGGTCCCCGCCGTGAACGCTCCCGACAAGACCATCCCCGTAAAGCCGGTCGCTTCCGGGACCGACGAGATCGCGCTCTACGAGATCCGCAGGAAGATCTATCCGCGCGCGGTCACCGGGGTCTTCGCGCAGTGGCGGTGGGCGCTGGTGCTGCTGACGCAGCTCGTCTACTACGGGCTGCCGTGGCTCGCCTGGGACGGCCGCCAGGCGGTGCTGTTCGACCTCGGCGCGCGCAAGTTCTACATCTTCGGCCTCGTGTTCTGGCCGCAGGACGTCGTCTACCTGGCCGTGATCCTGATCCTCAGCGCGCTCGCGCTGTTCCTGTTCACGTCGGTGGCCGGGCGGCTGTGGTGCGGCTACGCCTGCCCGCAGACGGTGTACACCGAGATGTTCCTCTGGGTCGAGCGCAAGATCGAGGGCGAGCGCGCCGCCCGGATGAAGCTCGACGCCGCGCCGCTGTCCGCCGCGAAGGTCGGCAAGAAGGCCGCCAAGCACGGCGCCTGGATCGCGATCTCGCTGTGGACCGGTGTCACCTTCGTCGGCTACTTCACGCCCATCCGCGAGCTGCTGGGTGCGCTGCCCGCCGGCCTCTCCGGCTGGGAGACCTTCTGGGTCCTGTTCTACGGCTTCGCCACCTACGGCAACGCCGGCTGGATGCGCGAACAGGTCTGCAAGTACATGTGCCCCTACGCGCGCTTCCAGTCGGTGATGTTCGACCAGGACACGATGGTCATCACCTACGACGCCGGGCGCGGCGAACCGCGCGGCTCGCGCAGCAGGAAGGTGGACATCAAGTCTGCAGGCCTCGGCCACTGCGTCGACTGCGGCATCTGCGTCCAGGTCTGCCCGACCGGCATCGACATCCGCAAGGGCCTGCAGTACGAGTGCATCGGCTGCGCCGCCTGCATCGACGGCTGCGACCAGGTGATGGACAAGATGGGCTACCCGAAGGGCCTCATCCGCTACACCACCGAGAACGCGCTGGCCAGGGGCTACGACAGCAAGGCGATGTGGCGCCGCGTGTTCCGCTTCCGCACGCTGCTCTACACGGCGCTGCTGCTGGTCATCACCACGGCCGCCGGCGTGTCGCTGTACCTGCGCAACCCCCTGAAGGTCAACGTGATGCGCGATCGCGGGGCGCTGGCGCGCGAGGCGCAGCCCGGCATCGTCGAGAACGTCTACCGGCTGCAGGTGATGAACACCGACGCCACGGCGCGCGCCTACACGGTGACCGCGACCGGGCTGAAGGGGCTCAAGGTCGTCGGCGTCGACGGGCCGCTGGCGCTCGCGGCCGAATCGTCGCAGATGGTGCCGCTGTCGGTGCAGGCGCCGGCGGACGACGACGAGCCGGCGACGTCGGCCGGCGACGGCGCGCAGCGCAAACGCTCGCACCGGATCGAGATCGTCGTCGAGGCGGTCGGCGACCCCAAGGTCGTGCGCCGCGAGGAAACGAGCTTCCTGTTTCCGCGCTAGGCTCCCGCGCCCTCCGCCCCATGACCGCCCGCACGATGCCCCCTTCGCTTCCCCCGGCTGCACCGTGGTACCGCCAGCGCTGGCCCTGGCTGCTGTTCGCGGGACCCGCGATCGTCGTCGTCGCGGGCCTCGTCACCGCCTGGATCGCGGTGGTTTCCGACGACGGGCTGATCGCCGAGGACTACTACAAGCGCGGACTGCTGATCAACAAGGACCTCGAGCGGACCCGGCAGGGCGACGTGCTGCGGATGGGTGCGATCCTGCGCGTCGCGCCGGGGGGCGTGCTCACCGTCGAGCTGACCGGCGCCCCCGCTGCGGCTGCGGCCCCGGCCGCGCTGCGCCTGCTGCTGGCGCATCCGACCCGGGCCGGCGACGACGTCGCGCTGACGCTGCCGCGCGGGCCGGACGGCCTGTATCGCGGGCGCCTTGCGGTCGCCACCGCCGGGCGCTGGGTGGTCACCGTCGAGTCCGACGCCTGGCGGCTGCAGACGGCGACGGCCGCGACGCAGCTGGACGAGGTTCGGCTCGGCACGGCGGGGGCGCCGGAGTGAGCGCGGCGGATACGCGCGGCGGCGCCGGAATTGCAACGAGGACCGTGGGCGGTCGAGGAGGAACGATGGGCGAGGGCGGAAGCATTGCGCAGCGGCTGATGTGGGTGATCTGGCCGGCGTTCCTGGTCGCCGCCGTGGCCGAGGCGATCTTCTTCACGGTGTTCGACCCGTTCGAGCTGCACTTTTTCGGCGCGACGCTCGACCTGTCGCGCGAGGCGATCTACGCGATGGGATTCTTCGGCTTCTGGGCGCTGGGGATCGCGTCGTCGGCGCTGACGGTGTTTCTGGAGCGCTCGCCGTGGGAAGTGAACCGCTGTCCGCTCGACGGGCCGCAGCGGCCGGTGGGATGCCCCAAGCGGGAAGGCGCAGCTTGCGGCGACGCCGACCGACTGCCGCAGCGCAGCTGAGCGGCCAGCCCGCGGGCGGCCGATCAGCTGCGCTGCCCGACCAGCTGCTTCAGCGCGGCGGGGTCGAGCAGCTTGACGGCACGTCCCTGGACCTGGATCAGGCCCGTCTCCTGGAAGCGCGAGAAGAGGCGGCTGACGGTTTCGAGCTTGAGCCCGAGGTAGCTGCCGATTTCCTCGCGCGTCATCCGCAGCACGAACTCGGTCGACGAGTAGCCGCGCCGGCGGTAGCGATCGGAGAGGTTGAGCAGGAACACCGCGAGGCGCTCCTCGGCACGCATGCTGCCGAGCAGCAGCATGATGTGGTGGTCGCGCGAGATCTCGCGCGAGAGGAACTGGTAGAGATTGTGCTGCAGCGCGGTCATGTTGCGGGCGAGGTCCTCGAGCCGTTCGAACGGCAGCACGCAGACCTCGGTGTCCTCCAGCGCCACCGCCTGGCAGCCGTGGTGATCGGTGCCGATGCCGTCGAGGCCGATGATGTCGCCCAGCATGTGGTAGCCGGAAACCTGCTCGCGCCCGTCCTCGGCCAGCACCGTGGTCTTGAGCGAGCCGATGCGAATCGCGTACAGCGACGAGAAGGCCTCGCCGGCACGATACAGGGAGTCGCCCTTGCGCAGCTTCACCCGATTGCCGAAGACCGTCTCGACCTGGCGCAACTCCTCGGCGTTGAGACCGACCGGCAGGCAGAGTTCGCGCATGCTGCAGGTCGAGCAGTGCGCCTTCAGGTCGCGGATGGAAATGACCGGAGCACGCGCGCCGTCGCCCTGCCGGGACGCTCCGGAGCCGTTGGGCTGCGACGCTGCGGGGATCGGTTTCGCGGGCAAGGTCATGGGGATGGCAAAGCAGCGGGTCGATGCAGATTGATCTACATCAAACTTTCGGAAGTCTAATGCGAATCGGCCGAATTGAACAGAACCCGGGCGCCGGACGCAGCGCGACGCCGTTGCAGCCGCGCGACGCGGGCTGCCGGGCCACGCCGCGGCCGCGGCGGATTGCCGCGGGAGCGTGAGTGGCCGTCTCGGCGCTGATCGGTGCCTGGCTCGCCGGACTGCTGGGCGGGGCGCACTGCGTGGCGATGTGCGGCGGGTTCGTCGCCGCGCTGTCGGCGGCGCGGGAAGCTGCCCGGCCCGTTCCCCTGCGCCGGGCAGGGGCGCTGATCGTCGACATGCTGCCCTACCACGGGGGACGCGTCGCAAGCTACGCGTTGCTGGGCGCGGTGTTCGGCGGCGCCGGCGGCCTCGCGCTGTCGGCCGCGACCCTGCTGCCCCTGCAGCGCGGGCTCTACGTCGCCGCCAATGCCTTCCTGCTGCTGCTCGCCGTCGCCGTGGCCACGCGCTCGGGCCAGGTCGCGTGGTTGCAGCGCGCCGGCGGCTCGCTGTTCACGCGCCTCGTCCCGCTGCTGCGCGGCCTGCGCACCCGCGACAGCCGGATCGCGCGCGTCGGCATGGGCTTGGTCTGGGGGCTGGTGCCCTGCGGCCTGACCTACAGCGTGCTGCCGCTGGCGCTGTTCTCGGGCAGCGCCGGCGAAGGGGCCGCGGTGATGCTCGCGTTCGGCGTCGGCACGCTGCCCAGCCTGCTGGCGGCCGGATGGGTGGCGGGCCGCGCGCGCCGCTGGCTGGATCGACCGGTCGTGCGCTACGGCGCGGCACTGTTGCTGACCGCGTTCGCCCTCGCGGGCATCTGGCGGGCGCTGTACGGTCCGATGGCCTCCGGGCAGGGGCCGTTCTGCCTGGTGCCGTAACGCACCGCGCGGGGCGGCCGCGCTGCCGCCGTGCGAGAATCCGCCGATGAGCCCGCTGGACCTCGCCGCCGCGGTACCCGATCCCCGCGTCTTTCCGGCGTTGGCGGACGCGCCGGCGGAAGACCGGGCGCTCTACCGGCTGGCCGACCAAAGCCTGCAGGCGTCGACGCGACAGGAGGCCGAGGCCGCCGATGCCGCGCTCGCGCGCTCGCTCGCGACGCGCCTGGCCGGCGACGGCCCGGCCCTGGCAGCGCTGATCGAGGGCGCACCGGCGGTGGCGATCGCCCGGCACCTCTGGCGGCAGGTCGATCGCCTGTGCGCGCAGCCGGCGGCGGACGGGACGCTCGCGGTCTCGGTGTTCGCGCTGCCGCTGGTGCTGGTGGCCGGCATCGAGGCGGCACGGGGCGAGGCCACGCTGCCCGGCACGCTGGCCGACGCCGCGCGGGTGGTCGACCTGCTGCGCGAACACGGTGCGCTGGCCGGCAACCAGTCGATCGGCCTCGCCAATGCGTTGGTCGGGGTCGACGCGATCGACCTGCCGCGGCTGCCCGGGCTCCTGGCGTGGCAGCGTCTTCCCGAGGCCTTCGGCGCGGCGCCGCCGGTGCGGGTGGTGGCGCCACGACCGCTCGCGGTCAGCGCGGCCGGCGAATCCGTGCACCTGCGGTTCCTGGTCGGCAGCGCGCTCGCGCGACCCGGCGCGGAGCTCTTCGGCGAACGCGGCGTCGGCGCCTGGGGCCTGCCGCTGGCGCGCGAGCTGGGCGGGCAACTCGCGGCCGGGCCGATCACGGTGCTGGCGCTGCCGCGGGCGCCGCGGCGACCGCCGGCCGCGGTCGAGGACGGCCGCGCCGCGCAGCGCGAGATATCGGCGCAGCTCTTCGCCAGCAACGCGATCCGCAAGCTGCGCGCCTCGGTGGGCGAGCCCTGCGCGGTGATCAGCGCGCATCGCGCCGCCGACGCCCGGGCGCAGGGCGAGCTCCGGGTTTCGCTCTCGTCGCCGTTCGAGCCGCGCGACGCCGAGGGTTTTCGCTGCCCGCTGTTCGCCCTGGACCGCGTCGGCGACGTGGCGGCGCTGCTGGTCCGCCTGCTGCAGGACTGCCGGGTCGCGGACATTCGCCTGCTCGACGGCATCCATCCCGACCGCGTGCCCGGCACGACGCACCCGCTGCTGTTCAAGCCGGACACGATTCCCCCGGGCGCGGAACTGCGGCTGCACTGAGGCTGACCCGCGGCCGCGGCGGGGACCGGCTCAGGACACTGGCGCAGCCACCCCGCCGGGCCGGCCGGCGACCTGCGCGCGCATCGCGTCGTCCGCACTGCGGCGCCGGATCTTGCCTGCCCCGCTGATGTCCTGGGTGACCTTCGGGTCGCCGCTGTATTCGACGCTGCCGGCGCCGGAGATGGCGACGTCGAGGGTTTCCGTCGCGCGGACCGACGCCTTGCCGGCGCCGCTCACGGCCACGCGCACGCGCTGCCCGGCGAGATCCGGCCCGCGAAACACCCCCGCCCCGGCGAGCTCGATCCGCTGGTCGGCCGCGCGACCGGCAAGATCGGCCTTGATCGCGCCCGCGCCGGCGAGCTTCAGCGCGTCGACATCGAGGTGCTCGACCCGGATCGAGGCCGCCCCGGCCGCGTTCACGGCCAGCGCGGGCACGCGAATGCGCGCCGCGCGCAGGCGCACGTTGCCGGAGAGGCGCAGCGCCTCCAGGTCGCGGAAGGTGATGGTGATCCGCGGCATCCGGGCCGGCCCCGCGCCGAACCGCTGCCACCAGCGCCGCGTTTCGCCGGTTGTGACCGTCAGCGTGTCGCCCTCGACCGCCAGGGTCACCGCCGCGGCGCCCTTCGCCGTGGCGTCGACGACGGCCGCTTCGCTCGCGCCCTCGACCAGCAGGACGTCGGCGAAGCCCTCGACCGCGATCCGCCGAAAGGGTGGCAGCGGGCGGCTGATCGAGGCGTCAGGGGTCCTGCCGGTGCGGACGGCACCGGGGCGGTCGAGCACCAGCCAGGCGCCGGCGGCGGCGATGGCGACAGCCAGCAGAAGCAGCAGCACGAGCGTTCGTCGTTGCATCGGGAGGGGCGGGCGCGGGAGTGGGGACGACCGTTGGATGCGCCGGGAGGCCCGGCCGGATTCAACGGCCGTCGCCGACGGGGCGCGGGTCGGGGGCCAGCCCCTGCAGGTAGCGGCGGGCATTGGCGACGTAGTGGTCGGCCCCGGCCCGGATGCCGGCGACCTCGTCGTCGGTCAGCGTGCGGATGATCCGGCCGGGGCTGCCCACGACCAGCGAGCGGTCGGGGATCACCTTGCCCTCGGGAATCAGTGCGCCGGCGCCGATCAGACACTCGCGGCCGATGACCGCGCGGTTCAGGACGACGGCCGTGAGCCCGATCAGCGATCCTTCTCCGATCGTGCAGCCGTGCAGCATCGCGAGGTGCCCCACGGTCACCGCCGCGCCGATGAGGAGCGGGATCCCCTCGTCGGTGTGCAGCACGGCGCCGTCCTGGACGTTCGACCGCGCCCCGAGCGTGATCGCGTCGTTGTCGCCGCGGAGCACGGTGTGGAACCAGATCGACGCCTCGGCCTCGACGATGACGCTGCCGATCACCGTGGCGTCGGGGGCAACGAAATGCCCCGATCCGCGGAACTCGACGCGGCGATTGCCCAGCGTGTAGATCATGCCCAATCCTTCCCGATGCGGCTGTCGCGGGCGCTGCCGCTGCCGGTATAATTCTGCTCTTTCCTCCCATCGGCCGCACCCATGCCCCTGCTCAACGTACCTGCCGGCTTCGACATCCCGAACGACTGCAACGTGGTCATCGAGATCCCGATGCACGGCGATCCGATCAAGTACGAAGTCGACAAGGCGACCGGTGCGGTGTTCGTCGATCGCTTCATGTCGACGTCGATGCACTATCCCTGCAACTACGGCTACATCCCGGCGACGCTGTCCGACGACGGCGACCCCTGCGACGTGCTGGTCCTCTCGCCGGTGCCGCTGATCACCGGCGTGGTCGTGCGCTGCCGGCCGATCGGCATGCTGGGCCTGCACGACGAGGCGGGGGGCGACGCGAAGATCCTCGCCGTGCCCATCGACAAGCTCTCGGGCCTCTACCGGTCGATCCAGTCGCCGCGCGACCTCCCGGAGATCACGACCCAGCAGATCGCGCACTTCTTCGAGCACTACAAGGACCTGGAGCCGGGCAAGTGGGTCCGGGTATCGACCTGGGTCGAAGCGCAGGAGGCCAAGCAGGAGATCGTCGACAGCATCGCGCGCTTCAAGGCCAAGGCGCGCCAGCTGGCGACGAAGAAGACGGCGCCGCGCAAGGCCGCCAAGGCCTGACGCCCCCGCGAACGCAACCCGCGCTCCCGTCCGCGCGACCGCGTTTGGCGGGCTGCGCGCGGCAGGGCCGAAGTTTCCCATCGCCTTCGATCACGCCCGCCGGCAACTCGTCTTTCCGGCACTGTTCGTCCTGCTCTGGAGCACCGGGTTCGTCGCGGCCAAGTTCGGCCTGCCCTACGCCCCGCCGCTCACGTTTCTGCTCCATCGCTTCGCGCTGGTCGCCGGGTTGATGGCGATCGTCGCGGTCGCGACGCGTGCCCGCTGGCCGCGTACGCGGGTCGAGATCGCGCACGTCGCGGTGTCGGCATGGCTGGTGCACGGCGCCTACCTCGGCGGGGTGTTCGTCGCGCTGTCCGGGGGCATGCCGGCCGGAACGATCGCGATGCTGGTCGGCCTGCAGCCGCTGCTCACCGTGCTGCTGGCGCGCGGCTGGCTCGGCGAGCGGATCGTGCCGCGGCAATGGGCGGGACTGCTGCTCGGGCTGCTGGGCGTGTGGATGGTCGTCCGTCACCGCTTCGACATCGCCGGTTCGCTGCAGGGACTGTGGCCGGCGGGCATCGCGCTGGTCGGCATCAGCGTCGGCGCGCTGTACCAGAAGCGCTACTGCACCCATGTCGACCTGCGCGCCGGCGCCGTCATCCAGTTCGGCGCCTGCGCGCTGGCGTTCGTGCCGCTGGTGCTGGTGTTCGAAGGCGCCCCGGTGCGCTGGACCGCCGAGTTCGGGTTCGCGCTCGCCTGGTCGGTGATCGTCCTCTCGGTCGGCGCGATCAGCCTGCTCTACTGGCTGCTGCGGCACGGCGCCGCGTCGAACGTCGCGCGGCTGTTCTACCTCGTGCCGCCGGTGACGGCCGTGCTGGCGTGGCTCATCTTCGGCGAGAGCCTGGGGGTGACGGCGGTCGCCGGGATGGTGTTGATCGCGCTGGGCGTCGCGCTTGCCCGCCCACCCGCGGCGCGCTGACTCACCTGGCGTCGTCGACGATGCGCGTGCCGCCGAGCCGGTCGTGCAGGAACTGGCGGTCCGGGTCGATCAGCGCCCAGAGGAAGTTGAACGCGACCAGCCAGGCCGCGTGCGCCCCCAGTCCGGTCGGGCGCAGCACGAGGTAGGCGAGGACGGCGAGCGTCGGTCCGACCCAGCAGGCGAGGTAGCGCAGCGCGGCTCGGCCGCGCGCGACGGGAAGGCCGCCGACGGTCACCAGCCGGAGGCGCCAGGTCTTCATCGGCAGCGTGCGTCGGCCGGAGCTCCACGACCACACGCAGTACGCCATCGCCGTGCCGAAGATCCCGGCGAACGACAACGCGCGCCCCGCCGCCGACGGCAGCTGCAGCACCCGCGCGGACCCCGTCGCGGGCGAGACCAGCGGCGTCAGCACGAACCCGGCGACGAGCACCAGCGCGGTGACCAGCAACGCTTCGTAGACCAGCGCGCCCAGTCGTCGCGGGAGCGTGGCCGGGGTCACTGGATCACCTTCGTCGCTGCGCACCCCGGCATTCGCGCTCGGGGCGGCCCTGCACGCTCACGGGGCTGGCTTCGGGGGGTTGCAGGCCGCGACCGTGGGACGGCGCGGGACACGCCCGGCTCACCGATTGACGGCGGGCGCGGGCGTCGACGGGCTCGCGGCCGGCGCCCCGGCGGGCGGAGCCTTCGCCGGCGCGGCCGGCGGCTTGGTCGCGAGCTTGCTCTTCTCTTCGGGGGGCAGGCTCTGGTACTGCTCCCATTTCTGCTTGACGTCCTGCTTCTTTTCCGGGGGCAGCTGCTTCAGACTCTTGTACTGCTCCCGGGCGGCGGCGCGCTCCTGCGGGGTCAGCGTCGCCCAGGTGCGCATCTGCTCCTGCACGCGCTGCTGCTCGGTCGGCGACATCTTGGGGTAGCGCTCGGCGATGCCCCGCCACTTCTGCTTGCGCTGGGCGTCGAGCTTTTCCCACTCCGGCTGCAGCGGGGCGAGGACCTGCTGTTCGCGCGGGTTGAGCTGCGACCAGGTCGGCGCGGCGGCCGAGGCGCTCGCGGCCACACCGGCCAGCAGCAGGCTCGCCGCCGCAACGGCCGCGAGACGCGAGAGACGGCCGACGACGCCGGTCACTCGGCGACGTGTTTCAGCCAATTCTGGAACCCCCGGTCGAGATAGGCGTCGATCGGCAGTTCCGAGGACAGGATGGCGGCATCGGTCTCTTCCATTTCCTGGACCTGTTGCGTGGCCTGCCACTGCTGGAAGGCGACGCTGCCGGCGATGATCAGCGCGATCCCGATCCACAGCCCGCGGCTCGCCCAGTGCGGGTGGCCGCTGCGACCCGGCCGCGTCGGCAACGGGGGTCCGCCGGCGAGACCGTGCGCACCCGCCAGCGTCATTCCCGGGGCGTGCTCGCGCTCGGCCAACCGGGCGAGCGCCTGGGCGCGCGCCTGCTGCAGCTTGTAGGCGGTGCCCGCCTTGAGCCCGGCATTCCCACGGTCAAGGTAACCCGCTATTTTTTCAGCGAAATGTTTTTCGTTGGCGGTCATAAGCTCACCCCTTTGGCCTGCAGTGCCGTAGCGAGCGCGTGGACGGCGCGGGAGCAGTGCGTCTTGACGCTCCCTTCCGAGCAGCCCATCGCGGCGGCCGTCTCGGCAACGTCCAGTTCCTCCCAGTAACGCAGCAGGAAGGCTTCGCGTTGACGCGTCGGCAGATTCGCCAGCGCCTGCTCGATCAGCCCCATCACCTGCGCTTGCGCAAACCGCTCCGCCGGGTCCGACGAGAGGTTAGTGTCGGTTTTTGCCGGCAAAGTTTCAAGCGGATCGAAGTCCTCGTCCTTTTGATCGCCTTTGCCGAGCACGGACAGCAGCGTCGTCCACATCGACCGGACCTTGCGGCGGCGGAAGTGGTCGTGGATCGTGTTCTGCAGGATGCGCTGGAACAGCATCGGCAGCTCGTTGGCCGGCTTGTCCGAATATTTCTCGGTCAGCTTGAGCATCGCGTCCTGAACAACGTCGAGCGCGGCATCCTCGTCGCGAACCGCGTACATCGCGTGCTTGAACGCCCGTCGCTCGACTTCCGCGAGAAATGCCGAAATTTCTTGGTAGGAGGCCAGAGGAGCGGTTCGATCGAAGTGTCCGCCGCATTATAGAGACCATTCCGCGCGCCGCCATTGTGCGGCGCAGCGCCCTTGACCCGGGCCGGCGGCCACGGTAACGTTCGACCTGCGGCTGGAGACGGCCGTTGCTGTACTGCAAAAACGGCTGCCAGCGCCCCCTCCCGCGCCGCCACAAGCGGCACCGGAGCCTCCCCCGGGGTGCGGCGGTAGTTTACAGATCGCGGCTTGCTACCCGATTCAAGCCCAGGTGGGCGCGTCCATCCGACCAGCGCGCCGAGCATTTTTGCAGAACCCCGCCCGCCGCAGGCCGGCCGGGGCCACCCGTCAATTCGCTTAGGGCAACGCTATGCAACTCACCGGTGCGGAAATTGTCGTCCGCTGCCTCCAGGAAGAGGGCGTCGAGTACGTCTACGGCTATCCCGGCGGCTCGGTTCTCAACATCTACGACGAGCTCCACAAGCAGGAAAAGGTCAAGCACGTCCTCGTCCGGCACGAGCAGGGCGCCGTCCACGCCGCCGACGGCTATTCGCGCTCGTCGCAAAAAACCGGCGTGGCGCTGGTCACCTCGGGGCCGGGAGTCACCAACGCGGTGACCGGCATCGCGACCGCGTACATGGACTCGATCCCGCTGGTCGTCCTCTCCGGGCAGGTGCCGACGCACTACATCGGCCAGGACGCGTTCCAGGAATGCGACGCGGTCGGGATCACCCGGCCCTGCGTCAAGCACAACTTCCTGGTCAAGGACGTCAAGGACCTCGCGGCGACCATCAAGAAGGCGTTCTACCTCGCCGCCACGGGCCGGCCCGGCCCGGTGCTGGTCGACATTCCCAAGGACGTCACGCAGGCGAAGACGGCGTTCTCCTACCCCAGGACCGTCGCGCTGCGCTCGTACAACCCGGTGACCAAGGGCCACTCGGGCCAGATCAAGAAGGCGGTGCAGCTGCTGCTCGAGGCCAAGCGGCCGATGGTCTACGCCGGCGGCGGCGTGGTGCTGAACAACGCCGCGCCGCAGCTGACGCGGCTGGTGCGCTCGCTGGGCTACCCGTGCACGACGACGCTGATGGGCCTCGGCGGATTTCCGGGGACCGACCCGCAGTACACCGGCATGCCCGGCATGCACGGCACCTACGAGACCAACATGGCGATGCAGCACTGTGACGTGCTGATCGCCGTCGGCGCGCGCTTCGACGACCGCGTCATCGGCAACCCGTCGCACTTCTTCCGCGCCGACCGCAAGATCATCCACATCGACATCGACCCGTCGTCGATCTCCAAGCGCGTCAAGGTCGACGTGCCGATCGTGGGCTACGTCGCCGACGTGCTGGACGAGATGCAGAAGCTGATCGACGGCTCGCCGCAGCGCCCGGACGCCGCCGCGCTCAAGGCCTGGTGGGCCGAGATCAAGGAGTGGCAGGGCAAGGAGTGCCTCAGGTACGACCGCGGCAGCGCGCTGATCAAGCCGCAGTTCGTCGTCGAGAAGCTCTACGAGATCACCGGCGGCGACGCCTTCATCACCTCGGACGTGGGCCAGCACCAGATGTGGGCGGCGCAGTACTACAAGTTCGACCAGCCCCGGCGGTGGATCAACTCCGGCGGCCTCGGCACGATGGGCTTCGGCCTGCCGGCGGCGATGGGCGTGCAGATGGTGAATCCCGGGGCCACCGTCGCCTGCGTCACCGGCGAGGCCTCGATCCAGATGTGCATCCAGGAGCTGTCGACCTGCAAGCAGTACCATCTCCCGATCAAGCTGGTGAACCTCAACAACCGCTACCTCGGCATGGTGCGGCAGTGGCAGGAGTTCTTCTACGGCAACCGCTACGCCGAGAGCTACGTCGACGCGCTGCCGGATTTCGTGAAGCTGGCCGAGGCCTACGGGCACGTCGGCATGAAGATCGAGAAGCCCGGCGACGTCGAGGGCGCGCTGCGCGAGGCCTTCAAGCTGAAGGAGCGGCTGGTGTTCATGGACTTCATCACCGACCAGACCGAGAACGTCTTCCCGATGGTTCCCGGCGGCAAGGGCCTGACCGAGATGATCCTGGCGGAGGAGCTATGAGCGCCGCCGGGCCGTCCCAAGGTGCGAATTGCGCCCCCTCGGGGGGCAGCGAGGCGTTCGGGCGAGCGGGGGAACTGGCGCCACATCCTTTCCATCCTGGTCGAGAACGAGGCCGGCGCGCTGTCGCGCATCTCGGGGCTGTTCTCGGCCCGCGGCTACAACATCGAGTCGCTGACCGTCGCGCCGACCGAGGACCCGACGATGTCGCGGATGACCATCGTCACCATCGGGTCCGAGGACGTCATCGAGCAGATCACCAAGCAGCTGAACAAGCTGGTCGAGGTGGTCAAGGTCGTCGACCTGACCGAGGGCAACCACATCGAGCGCGAGCTGATGCTGGTCAAGGTGCGCGCCGCCGGCAAGGACCGCGACGAGATGAAGCGCCTCGCCGACATCTTCCGCGGCCGCATCCTCGACGTCACCGACAAGAGCTACACGATCGAGCTCACCGGCACCGGCAGCAAGCTCGACGCCTTCCTGCAGGCGATCGAGCCCGGCGTGATCCTGGAGACGGTCCGCACCGGCGCCTCGGGCATCGGCCGCGGCGAGCGCATCCTGCGCGTCTAGGCTTCGCCGCCACCCACACCAAACCTGCGGGCCCCGGGGACAAGGGGCCCGCGTCACGGGAGAGAGAAGCAAGATGAAGGTCTATTACGAGAAGGACGCCGACCTGTCGCTGATCAAGGGCAGGAAGGTCACCATCGTCGGCTACGGTTCGCAGGGGCACGCGCACGCGCAGAACCTCAACGACTCGGGCGTCAAGGTGACGGTCGGCCTGCGCAAGGGCGGCGCATCGTGGGACAAGGCGAAGAAGGCCGGGCTCAAGGTCGCCGAGGTCGACGACGCCGTCAAGGGCGCCGACGTGGTGATGCTGCTGATGCCCGACGAGCACATCGCCGCCGTCTACAAGAACGACGTCGAGCCGGCGATCAAGAAGGGCGCGACGCTCGCCTTCGCCCACGGCTTCAACATCCACTACGGCCAGGTGGTGCCGCGCGCCGACCTCGACGTGGTGATGATCGCGCCCAAGGCGCCCGGGCACACGGTCCGCTCGACCTACGTGCAGGGCGGCGGCGTGCCGATGCTGATCGCCGTGCACCAGGACGCCTCGAAGAAGGCGCGCGACGTCGCGCTGTCCTACGCCGCGGCCATCGGCGGCGCGCGCGCCGGCGTCATCGAGACCAACTTCCGCGAGGAGACCGAGACCGACCTCTTCGGCGAGCAGGCGGTGCTCTGCGGCGGCACGGTCGAGCTCATCAAGGCCGGGTACGAGACGCTGGTCGAGGCCGGCTACGCGCCCGAGATGGCCTATTTCGAGTGCCTGCACGAGCTGAAGCTGATCGTCGACCTCATCTACGAGGGCGGGATCGCCAACATGAACTACTCGATCTCGAACAACGCCGAGTACGGCGAGTACGTGACCGGGCCGAAGATCGTCACCGCCGCGACCAAGGCGGCGATGCGCGAGGCGCTGGTCAACATCCAGACCGGCGAGTACGCGAAGAGCTTCATCCTCGAGAACCGCGCCGGCGCGCCGACGCTGCTGTCCCGCCGCCGCATCACCGCCGAGCACTCGATCGAGGTGGTGGGCGAGAAGCTGCGCTCGATGATGCCGTGGATCCGCAAGAACAAGCTGGTCGATCAGAGCCGCAACTGACCGCTGCCGCTTCGCTCGTGCCGCGGGGGCGCCGGGCGTCCCCGCCGGCGCGGTTGCGCAGGGGCTGCGCATGACAGCCCCCGCGGGCGTGGCGCATAATGCACCGGGATCCCCCGGTCGCCTCCGCCGTAGCCGGCAATGAACAACTATCCGCATCCCCTGATCGCCCGCGAGGGCTGGCCGTTCCTGCTCGTGACCGGCGCGCTGGCGCTGGGCCTCACGGCGCTCGACTATCGCGTCGCCGCGGTGGTCGCCTGGCTGGTGTTCGCGTTCGTCCTGCAGTTCTTCCGCGATCCGGGCCGGGTGATTCCGCAGGGCGCGCGCGCGGTGCTGTCGCCCGCCGACGGCCGCGTGGTCAAGGTCGAGCGGGCGCGCGACCCCTACCTCGACCGCGATGCGCTGAAGATCAGCGTGTTCATGAACGTCTTCAACGTGCATTCGAACCGCAGCCCGGTCGACGGCGTGGTGATCAACGTCTGGTACAACGCCGGCAGCTTCCTCAACGCCGCGCTGGACAAGGCGTCGCTGGAGAACGAGCGCAACGCGATGCACCTCGCGACGGTGCGCGGCCAGGACGTCACCTGCGTGCAGATCGCCGGACTGATCGCGCGTCGGATCCTCTGCTACGCGAAGGTCGGCGACACGCTGGCGCGCGGCCAGCGCTACGGCTTCATCCGCTTCGGCTCGCGGGTCGACGTCTACCTCACCCCCGACGCCGTCGCCAGGGTCGCCATCGGCGACCGGGTCCGGGCGACCGCGACCGTCATCGCCGAGCTTCCGGCCTGACATGAACGATTTCGACTCCCAGCGCGCGGCGCGCAAGAACCGGATCCGGCGCCGCGGGATCTACCTGCTGCCCAACGCCTTCACCACGGCCGCGCTGTTCGCGGGGTTCTACGCGATCGTGCAGGCGATGAACCAGACCTTCGACCAGGCGGCGGTGGCGATCTTCGCCGCGGCGGTGCTGGACAGCCTCGACGGCCGGGTGGCGCGGCTCACCAAGACGCAGAGCGCGTTCGGCGCCGAGTACGACAGCCTCGGCGACATGGTGTCGTTCGGCGCGGCGCCGGCGCTGATCGTCTACGAGTGGTCGCTGCGCGGGCTGGGCAAGCTGGGCTGGATCGCGGCGTTCATCTACGTCGCCGGCGCCGCGCTGCGCCTCGCGCGCTTCAACACCATGCTCGACGTCGCCGACAAGCGGTGGTTCACCGGCATGCCGAGCCCCGCGGCGGCGGCGCTGGTCGCCGGCTTCGTCTGGATCGTCGACGACTACGCGCTCGACCCGGCGAGCGTCAAGTGGTGGGCCTGGTCGATCACCGTCTTCGCCGGGCTGACGATGGTCAGCAACGTCAAGTACTACAGCTTCAAGACGATCAACCTGAAGAAGAGCGTGCCTTTCCTCGTCATCTTCATGATCGCGCTGTTCCTCGCGCTCCTGTCCTACCAGCCCGCGCACGTGCTGTTCGCCGCCTTCGTCGCCTATGCGGTGTCGGGGTACGCGGGCACCGCGTGGATGATGCTGCAGCGTCGCCGCGCGCCGCCGCCGACCCCGCCCGCGACCTGACGTCCCGGCGCCGCGGCCCTCCGGGCGTCAGGCGTCCGGCGACTGCAGCGGGCGCGTCGGCGCGTTGCCGATGTCGAAGTTGAACGCCGAGATCAGCAGGTGGCCGCCCAGGAGCAGCGGAATCGCCGCCAGCATCACCGAGCCCGTCGACGCCGCCACGCCGCTGGCGTAGCTCGCAATCCACTTGGTCGCGCCGAAGCCGCCGCCCGCGAGCACCAGCAGGCTGCCGAGGATCGTCGCCGCCGAACCGGCGTTGAAATCGCGCAGCACGTAGGCGTAGAAGAAGCGCTTGGCGAAGCGGTTCGCGTACTTGAGCGGAAACGACAGTGCCGCCCGGCGCAGCGACAGGCTGCTGGTCTCGGTGCCGTAGCGGGCGCGCATCGGGACGTCCAGCGCCACCGCCCGGATCGTGTACAGCCGGAACAGGATGTCGGACTCGAAGAAATAGCGGCGGTCGATCCGGTGCAGCGGCAGCGCGGCCAGCGCCGTCCGGTGGATCGCCGTGTAGCCGTTGGTCGGGTCCATCAGGTGCCAGTACCCGGTGGCGAGCTTGGCGATGAACGACAGCACGGCGTTGCCGAAGAGGCGCAGGTGCGGCATCTCGGCGAGGCCGTCGAGCCAGAAGAAGCGGTTGCCCTTGGTGTAGTCGGCGCGCCCGGAGGCGAGCGGGCCGACGAACGAGGGGATCAGCGCCGGGTCCATCTGCCCGTCGCCGTCGATCTTGACCACGATGTCGACGCCCTCGGCCAGCGCCCGCAGGTAGCCGGTCATCACCGCGCCGCCCACGCCCGCGTTCTCGGCGTGGCGCAGCACCTCGACGCGCGGGTCGCGGCACTCGGCCGCGACGAGGTCGCCGCTGCGCTCGGGACAGGCGTCGTCGACCACCAGGATCGCGTCGACCCCGTCGCCGATCGCGGCGATGACGCCGAGGATGTGCTGCCGCACGCGGTAGCAGGGGATGACGACGGCGACGCGCTTGCCGTCGATCACGGCGCGCCCCCGGCCATCAGCCAGACGCCGCCGACGATCAACGCGGCGCCCGCCCAGTGCCGCGCGGTCATCGGTTCGCCGAACAGCATCCAGCCGAGCAGCGGCACCAGCACGAACGCGAGCGCATACAGCGGATAGACGACCGACAGCGAGGCGCTCCTCAGCACCCACACCCAGAGCAGCGTCGCCGCCGCGTAGATCGCCAGCGCCACGAGCATCGCGGGCGACAGCCAGCTGGCGAGGCTGCGGAGGTTGAAGCCGTCGAACGCGACCTCGCGCGCGGCGAGCTTGAACAGGATCTGGCCGCAGCCGATCATGAACACGCAGACCAGCGTAAGCAGGACTTCGGTGCCGCGCATGCGGGCTCCTATCGTTGCGAGACGGTGAAGGCGGACAGCGCGAACGATGTCTCTCCCGCGCTGCCGACGTAGAGGCGCAGGCCGCGGGCGCCGACCGGCGCGAAGAACGAGCCCGTCGCACCTGTGCCGTCGCCGCGACAGGCGATGTAGCGGGTGTCGGCGGCGAGCAGCCGCTCGTTGCCGTCGACCCAGGCGGCCTGCACGACGCCGCGTCCGCCCCCGGGCGCACAGTCGCTGGTGATCGCGTAACTCAGCAGCGTGGGCGGGTCGGCGGGGATCTCCAGCCACGCGAGGCCGCGGGGAGCGAAGGTCAGGCGCTCGCCTTCGCGGGCGACGCCGGTGTTGCGCTGGACGCGCTCCAGGTCCGCGGGCAGTGCGTAGAGCCTGCGGTCGGGCGTGTCGGCCCAGCGCGCGAGCAGGGTCCCGCCGCTCGCCAGCACCGGGACCGTGTGGCGGTCGCGGAAGTCCGCGATCGCACGCTCCAGCGGGAAGTCCCGGTCGAGGTCCTGGGGCAGCACGAACAGCATCGTCCGGCGACTGCGCGCGTAGGCCGCGATCTCCTCGGCGGTGCTCATCTGCGACAGCTCGCGCCACGCGGCGTAGTCGTGCCAGGAGGCGCGCCAGAGCGGGCTCGCGAGACCGGCCGGCCCCGCGTAGGTCGTGCGCAGCCAGCCGACCCCGGTGCCCGGCGCGTTGGCGTTCAGCCAGTCGACGACGGGGCGCTGGTCGGCATACCTGGCGACGTAGCGAGACCGCGCCGCGGCATCGAAGCCGCAGCGCAGGCAGAAGCTCGAGTTCCACCACCCGCCGGAGGGCATCAGCTCGAGGTTGGCGGCCGCCAGCGGCGTGGCGACGACGAGCAGCAGCGCGCCCCGGGCGAGACGCAGCGGCGCGACGATCCGCGCGGCGAGCGCCATCAGCAGCGCCAGCGCCGGATAGAGATAGCGCAGGTACGACTGCTGCTGCCAGGTCAGAACGACGAAGCCGGCGGCCAGCAGCAGCGGCGGCAGCACGACGCGCGCCTGATCCCGCCGCAGCAGCAGGAAGACGGCGGGGAAGAGCACCAGCCAATGCACGCCGGCGGCGCCGCCCGCGCCCTCGAAGTGGCGGCCCGAGTGGACGACGAGGTCGTACCAGCTGCGCCAAGTCAGCGGGCTGTTGTAGAGGACGTTGTTGAACGATGTGCCGGTGTCGAACAGCGGCGAGCGGAACAGCGCGTTCATGAACGGGAACACCGGGTTCCCGGTTCGCCACCAGGCGTTGACGAAGGGCCAGGCAAGGACGGCCAGCGCCAGGGCGAGCGCGCCGACGTGGCGCGCGCCCAGCGTGGGCCACCGGCTCCGCAACGCCAACGCCACGACCGGCAGCAGCGGCGCGATCCAGAGCAGCGCGATGACCTTCGCCTGCATGGCGCCGGCGGCCAGCCACAGGCAGGCCACCGCCCAGCCGACGCTGCGGTCGCGCACCGCGCGCTCGCCGGCGAGCGTGGCTCCGAGCAGCAGCGCCGCCCAGTAGTTCTCGATGAACAGCGATCCCGTCTCGGTGAAGGCGAGCGGGGTCGAGGCGAAGAGCGCGGCGGCGACGACGGCGGGCGCGGACGCGGGCTCCCCGTCCTCGGTGCCGAGGCGGACGATCCACGCCAGCAACAGCAGCAGCGCGCCGAGATTGGCAAGCTTGGCCCCGGCCTCGCCGGCGAACTGGTAGGCGGCGGCGTAGAGCCAGTCCGCGCCCATCGGCATCACCGCCCAGGCATGGCGCGTCACGTCGAAGCGGAAGCGATGCTCGCGCGCCATTTCGATCGCGAGCTCGAGGTGCATGCCGAGCGCGTCGGCGCCGACCTCGGGGCGCGCGGCGACGGCGATCTGCAAGGCGACGACGGCACCCCACAGCGCCCACGGCAGCAGCCGCCCGACCGCGAACGGGCCGGTCCGCGGTGCCCACCAGGCGCGCAGCTCGCGGACCAGTGCGAAGACGTCGCTCTTCAGCAGCACCAGGGCGACGGCCAGCGCCAGCGCATACGCCGCCGGCCAGTGCCAGCGCATCGCCGCCGTGGCCCCGACGGCGGCGGCGAGCGCCACGGTCCCGGCGCTGACCGCGGCCAGCGGGTCGGTGAGCGCCGGGTCGATCGCCCGCAGCAGTCGGCGACCGATCGCCGCCGCCCCGGTGACGAGGGCTGCGACGCCGGCGACGGCAACGGGTCCGAAGGCCACGACCGTCCACAGCAGCAACGCCGACGCGAGCACCCGGTGCGCCTGCCCGGGTCGCGCGCCGACGACGGCCAGTCCGGCGACCAGCGACCAGCAGAAGAGCTGCCACATCCGCTGCTTTTCGCCCGGCTGCCAACCCGGCACGCTGACGAATCGCCCGTCGGCGCCGGCCTGGTAGAGCAGGGCGATCGCGCCAGCCGCGAGCGCCAGCGCGAGCGCGGCGCGCCACCACGGCAGCGGCGTCGCGGAGGGTGAGGGTCGGGCGAACTCGACCGCGGATGAGTCGGCTGGGCGCATGGTCGACGCAAGTGCCGCGCGCCGCGAGGCTCGGGTGGCGGCGAACGACCCGCATCTTAGCCTACCGCTCCCGGTCGGAGGCAGCGGGGGCCGGGGACCCTCGCCGCGGCCCCGGGCCGCGCCGGCGGCGTCGCTCGGGATCCCCGGGGTGCCGGAAAGAGACGTCGGGGCCGCGGCGAATTCCGCTCGCCCCGCCTTGCGCTTGCCTCCGGGCCGGATCCGCGGTTATAGTTTCGCGTCATGAGCAGCTTTTTCACTTCCGGCCGCCTCGCGCTCCCCGCGCTGCCCTCCCTCTCGGGTGGCCTGCTGCTTCTGCTGCGCCCCGCGCGCACATAAAACCACCCCCCCTCAATTCGAGCAGTGCGCCGCGTCCGCCGGGATGACCCGGGGACGCCCGACCGTGCATCACGCGCGGAAACATTCTTCGAGAACCCGCCATGAGAACCGACCCCGCCGCCAAGTACCGACCGTTCACCCCGTTGGCGCTTCCCGACCGCCAGTGGCCCTCGCGCACGATCGACGCCGCGCCGGTGTGGTGCAGCGTCGACCTGCGCGACGGCAACCAGGCGCTGATCGAGCCGATGGACACCGAGCGCAAGCTGCGGCTGTTCCGCCTGCTGGTCGAGATGGGCTACAAGGAGATCGAGGTCGGCTTCCCGGCGGCGTCGCAGACCGACTACGACTTCGTCCGCACGCTGATCGACGACGGGCACATCCCGGAGGACGTCACCGTCCAGGTGCTCACGCAGGCGCGCGAACCGCTGATCCGCCGCACGTTCGAGGCGCTCGCCGGTGCGCGGAGCGCGATCGTCCACCTCTACAACTCGACCTCGGAGACGCAGCGCCGCGTGGTCTTCGGCCTCGACCGCGAAGGGGTCCGCGACATCGCCGTCGCCGGCGCGCGGCTGATCGCCGAGGCGGCCGCGAGGCAGCCGGGCACGCGCTGGCGCTACGAGTACTCGCCGGAGAGCTTCACCGGCACCGAGCTCGACTTCGCCGTCGAGGTCTGCAATGCGGTCGTCGACGTCTGGCGGCCGTCGGCGGCGGAGCCGATGATCGTCAACCTGCCGGCGACCGTCGAGATGGCGACGCCGAACGTCTACGCCGACCAGATCGAGTGGATGTCGCGCCACCTCGCGCACCGCGAGGCGATCGTGCTCTCGGTCCACCCGCACAACGATCGCGGCTGCGGCGTCGCCGCGGCCGAGCTCGCGCTCCTCGCCGGGGCCGAGCGCGTCGAGGGCTGCCTGTTCGGCAACGGCGAGCGCACCGGCAACGTCTGCCTGGTCACGCTGGGCCTCAACCTCTACACGCAGGGGATCGACCCCGGGATCGACTTCTCCGACATCAACCGCGTCATCCGCACCGTCGAATCCTGCAACCAGCTGCCGGTGCACCCGCGGCACCCCTACGGCGGCGACCTGGTGTTCACCGCGTTCTCCGGGTCGCACCAGGACGCGATCAAGAAAGGACTCGCCGCGCGCTCGGTGGACCTCGCCGCCGGCGAACCGGCGTGGGACGTGCCGTACCTCCCGGTCGACCCGGCCGACCTCGGCCGCACCTACGACGCGGTGATCCGCGTCAACAGCCAATCCGGCAAGGGCGGCGTCGCCTACCTGATGGAGCGCGACTACGGCTTCGCGCTGCCGCGCCTGCTGCAGATCGAGTTCGGCCGGGTGATCCAGGCGCAGGCCGACGCGACCGGCAAGGAGCTCTCGCCGGTCGACATCCACGCCGCGTTCACGCACGAATACCTGGACGCGCGCGGCCCGGTCGCCTACGTCGACCACCGGACGCAGCACGGGGCGGGCAACGGTCGCACCGAGAGGCTCGTCGCGCGCGTGAGCGTGGCCGGCCGCGAGCTCGCGCTCAGCGGCGCCGGCAACGGACCCGTCGACGCGTTCGTCAACGGCCTGCGGCAGGCGCTGGGGATCGCGGTGCAGGTCCAGCACTACCACGAGCACGCGCTCGGCGTCGGCGAGGACGCGGCGGCGGTGGCGTACGTGCAGCTGCGCATCGGCGCCGGGCAGGAGGCCGTCTACGGCGTCGGCATCGACCCCAACATCGTCACGGCGACGCTGCGCGCCGTCGTCGGCGCCGTGAACCGCGGCGTCGCCTGCGGTGGGCTCGCCCTGCCGGATGCCCGTCGCGCCGCCAACGCCTGAACGGCGCATCGCGCCCCCTTACCGCACCGAGGAGCACCGCCATGGCCGACCACCTGATCATCTTCGACACCACGCTGCGCGACGGCGAGCAGAGTCCCGGCGCGTCGATGACCCGCGAGGAGAAGCTGCGCATCGCCAAGCAGCTCGAGCGGCTGCGGGTCGACGTCATCGAAGCGGGCTTCCCGGCGTCGTCCAACGGCGACTTCGAGTGCGTGCGCGCGATCGCCGCGGCCATTCGCGACAGCACCGTCTGCGGCCTGGCGCGGGCCAACCAGAACGACATCGAGCGCTGCGGCGAAGCGATCAGGCCGGCGCAGTCCGGCCGCATCCACACCTTCATCGCGAGCTCGCCGATCCACATGCAGATGAAGCTGCGGATGTCGCCCGACGACGTGCTCGCCCAGGCGGTGCGGGCGATCGGCTGGGCGCGCGCCTACACCGACAACGTCGAGTTCTCGCCCGAGGATGCCGGGCGTTCGGAGCCCGATTTCCTGTGCCGCCTGCTCGAGGCGGTGATCGATGCCGGAGCGACGACGGTCAACATCCCGGACACCGTCGGCTACACGATGCCCTGGCAGTTCGGCGCGCTGGTCGGCTCGCTGCGCGAGCGCGTCCCCAACGCCGACAAGGCGGTGTGGTCGGTGCACTGCCACAACGACCTCGGCCTCGCCGTCGCCAACTCGCTGGCGGCGGTGATGAGCGGCGCGCGCCAGGTCGAGTGCACGATCAACGGCCTCGGCGAGCGCGCGGGCAACGCCTCGCTGGAGGAGATCGTCATGGCGGTGCGCACGCGCAAGGACGTCTTCCCGTGCACGACGCGGATCGACACCACGCAGATCGTCGCCGCGTCCAAGCTCGTCTCCGGCATCACCGGCTTCCCGGTGCAGCCCAACAAGGCGATCGTCGGCGCCAACGCCTTCGCGCACGAGTCGGGCATCCACCAGGACGGCGTGCTCAAGCATCGCGAGACCTACGAGATCATGCGCGCCGAGGACGTGGGCTGGAACGCGAACAAGCTGTCGCTGGGCAAGCTGTCCGGACGCAACGCGTTCAAGACCCGGCTGGTCGAGCTCGGCATCGAGCTCGCCGGCGACGACGCGCTCAACGCAGCGTTCGCCAAGTTCAAGGAACTCGCCGACAAGAAGGGCCAGGTCTTCGACGAGGACCTGCAGGCGCTGGTCTCCGACGAGTCGATCGCGCCCGAGCACGAGCACTACCGGCTGCTGACGCTGAAGGTGGTCTCGGAGACCGGCGAAGAGCCGCAGGCGCGCGTGGCGATCGCCGCCGGCACCGCCGAGCTCTCCACCGACGCCAGCGGCGACGGCCCGGTCGACGCCGTGTTCAAGGGCATCGGACGGCTGGCGCAGTCCGACGCGAAGCTGCTGCTCTATTCGGTCAACGCCATCACCACCGGCACCGACGCGCAGGGCGAGGTGACGGTCCGGCTCGAGCGCGAGGGCCGCATCGTCAACGGCAACGGCGCCGACACCGACATCATCGTCGCCTCGGCCAAGGCCTACCTCAACGCCCTCAACAAGCTGCGCTCCCGGCAGGAGCGTCTCAACCCGCAGCTCGCGGCCTGACCGCGGGCGCGGTCCGCCCCCCGGGGCCCGGCGCGCGCGCGGCTTCCCGCCCGCGCACCGCCGGCGGGCGTGGCGCCCGGCGCGGGCCGGTGCTAAAATTGAAAACCGCTTTCACAAACACGGCGGTGCTCCCCGGGAGCGCCATCGCGACCGACACCGCCAACCCCTGCGAGGACTCCCCATGAGCACGCCCAACTACGGCCCCGGCATCGAGATCACCGGCCGGATCACCCCCGAGTTCGCCACCATCCTGACGCCCGAGGCCGTCGCCTTCGCGGCCAAGCTGCAGCGCGCGTTCGGCGGGCGGCGCAACGAGTTGCTGGCGCGGCGCGCGGTGCGCCAGGCCGAGCTCGACGCCGGCAAGCTGCCCGACTTCCTGCCCGAGACGCGCGCGATCCGCGAGGGCCGCTGGACCTGCGCGCCGATCCCCGCCGACATCGTCGACCGCCGGGCCGAGATCACCGGCCCGGTCGACCGCAAGATGGTCATCAACGCGCTCAACTCCGGCGCCAAGGTGTTCATGGCCGACTTCGAGGACGCGAACACGCCGCGCTGGGACAACAACATCCAGGGTCACATCAACCTCGGCGACGCGATCCGGCGGCGCATCGACTACACCTCGCCGGAAGGCAAGGCGTACACGCTCAACGCCAGCACCGCCGTGCTGTTCGTGCGTCCCCGCGGCTGGCACCTGCCCGAGAAGCACGTGCGGATCGACGGCGAGCCGATGTCCGGCGGCATCTTCGATTTCGCGCTCTACTTCTTCCACAACGCGAAGGAGCTGCTCGCGCGCGGCAGCGGCCCGTACTTCTACCTGCCCAAGCTGGAGAGCCACCTCGAGGCGCGGCTGTGGAACGACATCTTCGTGATGGCGCAGGACGACCTCGGCATCGCGCAGGGCTCGATCAAGGCGACGGTGCTGATCGAGACCATCCTCGCTTCGTTCGAGATGGACGAGATCCTCTACGAATTGCGCGAGCACTCCGCGGGCCTCAACTGCGGGCGCTGGGACTACATCTTCTCGTGCATCAAGAAGTTCCGGAACAACAAGGACTTCTGCCTGGCCGACCGCGCGCTGGTGACGATGACCACGCACTTCCTCAAGAGCTACGCCGAGCTGGTGATCAAGACCTGCCACAAGCGCAACATCCACGCGATGGGCGGCATGGCGGCGCAGATCCCGGTCAAGAACGACGAGGCCGCGAACGCCGAGGCCTTCGCCAAGGTGAAGGCCGACAAGGAGCGCGAGGCGACCTACGGCCACGACGGCACCTGGGTCGCGCATCCCGGCCTCGTGCCGGTCGCGCTGGAGGCCTTCGACCGCATCATGCCGACCCCCAACCAGATCGCGACCAAGAAGCGCGATGACGTGCGCGTGACCGCGGCGGACCTGGTGACCTTCGAGCCCGAGGGCCCGATCACCGAGCGCGGCCTGCGGCTCAACATCAACGTCGCGATCCAGTACATCGGCGCCTGGCTCGCGGGGCAGGGCGCGGTGCCGATCTTCAACCTGATGGAAGACGCCGCGACCGCCGAGATCTCGCGCTCGCAGGTCTGGCAGTGGATCCGCTCGCCCAAGGGCAAGCTCGACGACGGCCGCAAGGTGACCCGGGAGATGGTCGCCGCGATGATCCCCGAGGAGATGCAGAAGATCCGGGACCTGCTGGGGCCGGCGTTCGGCGACGGCAAGTACGACGACGCGGCGGCGATCTTCGCCGACCTCGTCAACAACGACACCTTCGTCGAGTTCCTGACGCTGCCCGCATACGAGCGGATCGACTGAGCTCCGTCACCCGGCGCGCCGGGTCGGCGCGTCGTCAGCCTCCGCCGACGGGCGGGATCGCCGCCAGCTCGTCGTCCGCGGCGAGCACGCGGTCGCGATCGCGCTCCAGCTGACCGTTCACGGTGAACACCCGGACCGTCCGCGGGTCGATGTCCAGCACACGCAGCACGTCGGCGATGGTCGCGCCGACGGCCACCTCGAGCGTGCCGCCCGGCGGCGTCCTGGGCTTCAGCATCCCCATCAGCTTCAGGCGGATCTGCATGGCAAGGCGGGCAGGCTCCGATCGCGCTCAGCCTCTCAGCCCTTCGCCACGAACACCGCGTGCGCCGCGTTGGCCGCCGTCGTCGGCGCGGCCGACCCGGAGTGAAACTGGCGTGCCTGCGCCGGCCGCCCCAGCAGCGTCGTGGCGACCAGCTTCGCCGCCGCGCCGGTGGCCACGTACGCCCGGCGGATGTCGTGCGGATGGTCCTGCAGGTACTTCCGCCACGGGCCCAGCCGGGTCGCGGTCTGCATCAGACCCTTGACCATGCCGATGTCGGTGAGCATCCCCAGGTCGTCGGCGCGGCCGACGAAGATGGCGCCGGAGATGCGGTCGTCGCGAAAGACCAGCTTGCGATAGATGAATCCGGCGGGATGGTCGATGGTCGCCGTCTCGGCCGCCGCGTCGTCCCAGCGACCGAAGCTGGCGCCCTGCAGGCCGCCGATGTCGACGATGTTCATCGCCAGGCTGCCGGGATAGCGGACCTCGTGACCGGCCATGTTGGCGCCGGCCACCCGGCCATGATCGACCGCCGTCGGCTGGATCGGATGGACGGCGCTCCCGGCGGCGGACAGAACCGGGCCCTGCGCCACGTCGCCGCCCGCGTAGACGTGCGGGAAATTCGTCTGCATCCGGTCGTTCACCAGGATCGCCTCGCCGGTGGCGATGCCCGAGCCGCGGACGAGGTCGAGGTTCGGCCGGATGCCGGTCGCCAGGATCACGAGGTCGGCCGCGAGCGACTGCCCGTCGGACAGGTCGACCGCCTTCGTTCCGTCGGCCTGCGGCCGGATTCGTTGCACCGTCGCGCTGCAGTGGACCGCGACGTTCCGGGCGGCGAGCCAGCGGCGCGCGTGACCCGCGGCGGGTACGTCGAGCATCCGCGGCAGGAGCTGCGACTCGCGCTCGACCACCGTCACTTGCCATCGCCGCTTGAGCATCGCGTTGAGCACGATGATGCCGATGAAACCGGCGCCGACGAGCACCGCGCGTGGGGGTCGTCCCGCCGGCTGAAGCGACGCGGCGCACTGCAGCACGCGCTCGGTGTCGGCCAGCGACCACAGCGGCGTGACGCCCGGCAGGTCCGCCCCCGGGATCGACGGCCGCAGCGGCGACGAGCCGGTGGCGATCAGCAGGTTGTCGAACGCGAGGTGGCTGCCGTCGCCGAGCGTCACGGTCTTGCCCTGGGGATCGACGGCGGTGGCGCGGACGCCGAACCGGGTCGCGACCTTCAGCCGCGCGAAGTAGGCCGCGTCCCCGGTGTGCGTCTGCCCCTCGCCGATGTCGCCCGCCAGCCAGTACGGCAGCGCCATGCGCGAATGCGCCGGCTCGTCGCAGACCAGCGTGATGTCCGATCGACCGCCGTCGAACTGCCGAATCGTCTCGACCGCATTGGTGGCGGCTGGTCCGCCGCCGATGATGACGTGATGCATGATCTTTCGCCTCGACAGGTGGTGCCCGGCCGCCCGTGTCGGGCAGCCCTGCGGATCAGACCGAAGCCAGGCCGAGTTCGGCCAGCTTTTCCCGCGTGGGCACGCCGGCCTCCGACCAGCCCCGTTCGCGGTAGTACACGGGAAGCATGGCGTCCAGGTTGACGACGACGCCCGCCGACGGGCCGCTCTGGTGCGCGTCCTGCAGCAGCCTTTGCGGCAGCGTGTCGTCGGCCCGGGTCAGTCCCGCCTTCAGGTTGAACAGGCGTTCGAGGTTCCCGGTGCGTTCGCCGATCCGGACCAGGTCGTCGACCGAACAGGGAATGCCGCGCACGGCGGCGGTGCAGGGAGCGAGCGACTCGAGCGGCGCGCCCGAGCCGCCGATGAACATGCAGGTGCCCGTGTTGTCGTGCGCCGTCGTGCGGTTCTGCTCGATGACCACCCACTCGCTCTTGCCTGCCGGCGTGTGCGGATCCATGGCGCCCGAGGTTTCGACACCGGGCGTCCAGGCGCGGAGGTGGCACGCGCCCCGGTTGCAGGTGGCGAAGGCCACGCCCATCCCCTGGAAGGCGCGCGGGTCGTACGCCGGAAACTCCTGGCCCTTCACCCCCATGAACACTTCCGGATGCCGGAACTTCTCGCCCATCCGCTTCGAGCCCTCGGCGATCTCGTCGCCGAAACCCTCGCGATAAGCGGTGGCCTCGACCATCCGCAGCAGCGCCTCGGCCGAGCCGAAGCGCAGGGGCATCTCGACCTGGTCGTCGCCGATCACGCCCCGCTCGTAGAGCTCCATCGCGGCGGCCAACGAGGCGCCCATCGAGATCGGGTCCAGCCCCAGGTCGTTGCAGAGCCAGTTCGCCCGGATCACGGCGTCGAGGTCGCCGACGCCGCAGTCGGCACCGAGCGCCCAGGCGTTCTCGTATTCGGGTCCTTCGCCGGCACGCTTCCAATTGCGCGGGTGCATGTTGACCAGGTGCCGGGGCGCGTGCGGGTCCAGCCGGGTCACCCGGCCGCAGGCGATCGTGCAGGCGAAGCACGCCTTGTTGGCGACCATGCGCGTTTCCCTGATGGTCGTGCCGCTCAGGTTCTCGTAGTGCTCGAACTGCCCCGCGAGGAAGTTGCGGGTCGGCAGGCCACCGAAGGCCTGCGTCATGTCGATCGTGGCGGCCGTTCCCAGTTCGGTGAACGCCATGCGGCCCGGGTGATCCTGCATTGCGGCCCGCATCGCCCACACGGCCTTCATGAACGCGGCCGGTTCCGCCACCTCGACGCCCCCGGTGCCGCGGACGGCGATGGCCTTGAGGTTCTTCGAACCCATCACCGCCCCGACGCCGCTGCGCCCCGCCGCACGGTGCTTGTCGTTCATGATGCAGGCGAAACGCACGAGCTTCTCGCCGCCCGGCCCGATGCACGCCACGCGCAAGCCAGGAATCCCCAGTTCCCGCCGCAGCCCGTCCTCGGTCGCGCCGACCGCCTGGCCCCAGTAGGCCTTTGCGTCGCGCAGCTCGACGTGATCGTTGCAGATGTAGAGGTAGACCGGCTTCGGCGCCCGCCCTTCGACGATCACCATGTCGTAGCCGGCGAAGCGCAGCTCGGGACCCCAGTGGCCGCCCGAATTCGAGGTGGTGATGGCGTGGGTCAGCGCGCCTTTGGTCACGACCATGTAACGGGCGCCGCAAGGCACCGGCGTGCCGGTCAGCGGCCCGGTGGCGAAGATCAGCCTGTTGGCGGGCGACAGCGGGTCCACCCGCGGGTCGAGCTCGGCGCAGAGGTAGCGGGCCGCCAGGCCGCGCCCGCCGAGATAGTCTCGCTGCCAGTCGGGCCGGATGTCCTCGGTCGCGATCCGGCCGCTCGTCAGATCCACTCGCAGCAACCTGCCCATGGGCCTCTGCATCGTTTCGCTCCTCCCGTGTCGCGTGGCGTGCATCCGCACCCGGTGCGACTTGCCCGCTACGCGTCGCCGGCGGCGACGAAATTGCGATCGACCTTCGCCCCCCAGGACGCGAACCACCGCCCGGCCTGCGGCGACTCGCCGTAGACGATCGCCTGCGTCGGGCAGGCCGTCGCGCACGCCGGCTGTCCGCCGCACAGGTCGCACTTGGCGGCCTTGCCGGATTGCGGCAGCGTGAACACCGTGCCGAAGGGACAGGCGATCGTGCACAGGTGGCAGCCGATGCAAAGCGGGTCGACGACCCGCTTGGCGCCGGTCGCCGGATCGACGGCAATCGCATTGACCGGACAGGCATTCATGCACCACGCCTCGTCGCACTGCAGGCAGGTGATCGGGGCGTAGCTGGCCTCTTCGTCGAAGACGCTGACGCGGATCAGGCTCCGCGACGGGGCGAAGCTGCCGGTCTGGACCCACGAGCAGGCGAGCTCGCATTGCATGCAGCCCGTGCACCGGTCGGGGACAATGTCGAGCATTCGCGTCACGGCAAGGCTCCTGTCGATCACGGTTCGGACGACCGTGCTTCCTGCGTCCTGCGAGTGCACGCGGGGGGCGGGCTGCACCGAACAGCGGCGCGGGCACCGAGGCAGTTCCGCTGCCGGCCCCAGGCCGGCGCCAACCCGATGCGTCATGGCTGCCACGCCGCGATGCCTGCGCGATTCCGGCGCGTGGCGGGGGGTTGACGTGCGTCAAGACGAGTTTGCCGCATCGCGCTAACGTGAAGTCGGATGCGGGACTGCAATGTCGCGGGCCGCATCGAGACGGAGATCGGTCGATGATCAAACCTGTCCAGGTCGTATTCCACGGCATCGAGCATTCCGACGCGGTCGAGGCGCATGTCCGCGACAAGGTGGCCAAGCTCGAGCGCCTTCATCCCCAACTCAGTGGTTGCCGGGTGACCATCGGATTGCCGCACCAGCGTCAGCAGCAGGGCAAGCAGTTCGACGTGCACGTCGAGCTTGCCGTCCCGGGAAAGGAGTTCATGGTGAATCGCGTGCTGGGGGAAGAGGACATGTACGCGGCGCTGCGCGATGCTTTCGACGCCGCCCGGCGGCAATTGGACGATCACGCACGCGAGCAGCGTGGCGAAGTGAAGCACCACGAGCCCAGGTCGGCCTGATGCCGGCGCGCGGGCGGCATCCCCGACGACGGCGTGCCGGCCCGTCGTTCCCGGGCAAGAACCACACGTACACCGGGTCCGGTCCCGCGGCGGGATTCGATCATGATGCAGCCTGAATGCTTCCTTGCCTTTGCGCCGCGGGGGGGCGGCCTGCTGTGCGCGGTGACCTACGTCGCCGACGGGGACGACGTGTGCGGTTGGTTCATCGGGCTCAAGGACTACGCCTATCCGTCGGCGTACTTCAGGATCGAACGCTTCTTTTCCGCCGACGAGAAGCGGTTCTACGCGACGGCGGGAGCGGACGTCTATGGCGGCTGGCGCTTCGACTACGCGAAAAGCGCGCCTGTCCTGGCGCCGGCGATACCGGTGGACGATGCGCTGTGCCATCGGCTCGACAGGTTGCAGGACGTCTTCGCGGCCGAATGGCTGCGCTTCGGCGACGACCGGCGCTTCGCGGCGGAGAAGGCCGCGTACGCGGCGGACGACCTGCCCGCGGGGGAGGTGCTGGTCCAGCACGACAAGCTCACCCGCTTCGATCGCGACAAGCCGGTGTGGACCTTCTATTCGCACGGCTTCAACGACGAGGTGCTGAATTACATGGGGCCACGCTGGCCGCTGGACTACGGCGCGGAGTGAGCGCGCGGCGCGAAGGCGCCCGCTTTCTTGCGGGGCGAATCGCGCGCGGGATCGTCGCCCTCGCGATGCGCCGGCTCAGCGCAGCAAACGCCGCACGGCCTCGGGCGGCAAAGCGGAAGCGAACCACCGGGTCGCCTCGGTGCCGAAGCGCACCGCGAGGCGCATCGCGTCGCGCATCGACGCGCCGGACGCCAGCGCGTGCACCAGGCCGGCCGCGAAGGCATCGCCGGCTCCGGTCGTGTCGACCGCCGCAACCGTCTCGGCGGGCACATCCTGCACCTCGCTCTCGGACGTTGCCTTGGCACCGGCCGCCCCCGCGGTCACCACGACCCAGCGCACCCGCTCGCCCGCCACGCTGCGGCCCAGTGCCAGCGGATCGCGGGTCAGTTCCCGGTCCAGGTCGGACGCGGAGGCCACCAGCACCTGCGCCGGGCGCGACCCCGGATCGAGGGGCGGGACGTGGGCCACGACCAGGGCCTCCTCGGCCTTGCGCGCCAGCAGCGGTGCGAGGTCGAGGCGACGACTGCGGACGTACACCGCGTCGGCAGCTAGCGTCAGCAGGCGCTGCGGCGGCTCCGCCTGCTCGCAGCGGGCGACGTTGACGACGGTGCGTTCGCCCTGCGGGTCGACCAGTACCAGCGACCGGGTCGTGGCCCCGTCCAGCCTGAACAGTTGCGACGTGTCCACGCCGGCCGCGTGGAGTTCCCCGACCACGGCATCCCCGACGGCGTCCCGCCCCACGGCGGTCAACAGGGTGACGTGGTGGCCGGCGGCCGCGAGCGCGACGGCCGTGTTGGCGCCGCCACCGCCGAGACGACTGCCCGCGCTGCTGCCGTTCAGATGAGCACCCGCGCGCAGCGGTGTCGACAGTCGCATTACCTCGTCGCGACCCGCCGACCCGATCACCACGATGCGTGCCATGTCTCTTCCCCGGTTGCCTGCCGGCGCAGCCCAGTCGTTCGAGAGTCCCGGCGAACGACGAGGCAAGCCCGCACGGCAGCGCTGCTGCAGGACCGAGGTGACGCTCCGACGGTCGCCTCGTTCAGCGACTGGCTGCTAAAGCATCCGGTCCAGCGCCTGCTCGAGGCTCCCGACCGTGCGCTCGATGTTCTGCAGCTTGTCGAGGCCGAACAGGCCGATGCGGAAACTGCGGAAATCCGCGGGCTCGTCGCATTGCAGCGGCACGCCGGCGGCGGTCTGCAGGCCCTGGGCGAGGAATTTGCGGCCCGAATGGATGTCCGGATCGTCGGTGTAGCTGACCACCACGCCGGGCGCCTCGAAGCCCTCCGCGGCGACGCTGCGGAAGCCCTTGCGGACCAGCAGCGCGCGCACCTTGGCGCCGAGCTCCTGCTGCTCGGCGCGCGCGCGCTCGAAGCCATGGCGGCGGATTTCGATCATCGTGTCGCGCAGCCGCTTCAGCCCATCGGTCGGCAAGGTGCCGTGATAGGCGTGGCCGCCACCAAGGTACGCATCCATGATCTGCTGCCACTTGCGCAGGTCGAGGGCGAAGCTGGTGCCGGTCGTCGCGGCGAGCCGGGTCTTCGCGCGCTCGCTCAGCATGACCAGCGCGCAGCAGGGCGATGAACTCCACCCCTTCTGCGGCGCGCTGATCAGGACGTCGACACCGGTCGCGGTCATGTCGACCCAGATCGCGCCCGAAGCGACGCAGTCGAGGACGAACAGGCCGCCGCCGGCGTGCACCGCGTCCGCCACGGCCCGCAGATAGGGATCGGGCAGCATCATGCCGGAGGCGGTCTCGACGTGCGGCGCGAAGACGAGGTCGGGCTGCCGCGCCCGGATGGTGGCGACCACCTCGTCGAGCGGCGGCGGCGCGTACGCCGCCTGCCGTTCGTCGGCGACGGGGCGGGCCTTCAGCACCGTCGACTCCGCCGGGATCCCGCCCAGGTCGAAGATCTGGGTCCAGCGGTAGCTGAACCAGCCATTGCGGATCACCAGGCATCGGCGGCCGGTGGCGAACTGCCGCGCCACCGACTCCATTCCGAAGGTGCCGCTGCCGGGGACGACGATCGCGGCGTCGGCGCGGTAGACCTCCTTGAGCGTGGCCGAGATGTCCCGCATGACGCCCTGGAACGCCTGCGACATGTGGTTGAGCGCGCGGTCGGTGAAGACCACCGAGTACTCGAGCAGTCCTTCGGGATCCACGTCGGAAAGTAGGCCAGGCACGGTCGGCTCCGTTCGAAAGCAGCGGTCACTGCGACGGTGAATCAGCTTAGCATGCCGGCGGCGGCATCGTCGGCACGACTCCGCACATCGACGGCGCGATGACGCTCCCTCCGGGAATCGAGTCCGGACGCCGGCGGCCGCACTCACTCGATCCGGCAGGCCTCGTCGAATGCCAGTCGCGGGTTCCGCGGATGCAGCCGGGACGGATCGCCGTAACCCAGGTTGCACAGGAAGTTCGACTTGATCCTGCCCTCGGGAAAGAACGCCGCGTCGACCTTGACCGGGTCGAAGCCGCCCATCGGTCCGCAGTCGAGCCCGAGTGCGCGCGCCGCGAGGATCAGGTAGGCGCCCTGCAGCGTGCCGCCGCGGAAGGCATTGGCGAGGATGTGCTCGTCGGGCTTGCCCGCGAACCAGCTGCGCGCATCGGTGTGCGGAAACAGCCGCGGCAGGTGGTCGTAGAACTCGAGGTCGTAGGCGATGATCGCCGTCACCGGCGCGGCCATCGTCTTGTCGACGTTGCCCGGGGACAGCGCCGGGCGGAGCCTCTCCTTGGCTTCGCGGCTGCGCACGAACACGAAGCGCCCCGGACAGCTGTTCGCGGCGGTGGGACCCCAGCGGAGCAGGTCGTAGAGCTCGTGCAGCGTCGCGTCGGTCACCGGCACGGCGGTGAAGCCGTTGTGCGTGCGGGCCTGGCGAAACAGCGTGTCGAGTGCGCGGTCATCGAGCGACATGGGGAGTCCGTTCTGGTTGGGGGAGAGGGCGGCGGGGCGCGACCAAATGCCGCGGCTGTGCGGCTTGAATTGGCCCTGGGTTGCTCGCATTATCGCAATAGCAGGTCGTGCCGCCCGTGTTCGCCGCCGATTCCGGAGCGATGAACGTTGGTTATGGTCCGGATATGCACAATCAATTGGACGAATCGAACGGCCCCGGCGCAGCATTTGCAGGTCGCGGTGGAAATCGCCTCCGGGCCGATGGCCTTCCGCGGACGAGCCGCCATTTTCCTCGGCGCCGGAAGTCGATGACGAGAGCGCAGTCAACAGTCAAGGAGATCCAGGATGAAGAGTCTCAAGGGTACGAAGACGCACGACAATCTCAAGGCCGCGTTCGCCGGCGAATCGCAGGCGAATCGTCGTTATCTGTACTTCGCGAACAAGGCGGACGTCGAGGGCCAGAACGACGTCGCCTCGCTGTTCCGTTCCACTGCGGAAGGCGAGACCGGCCACGCGCACGGCCACCTCGACTACCTGGCGCAGGTGGGCGACCCGGCGACCGATCTGCCGATCGGCTCGTCGCGGCAGAACCTCAAGGCCGCGGTGGCGGGCGAGACGCACGAATACACCGACATGTATCCGGGCATGGCCAAGTCGGCGCGTGACGAAGGCTTCGACGAGATCTCGGACTGGTTCGAGACGCTGGCGAAGGCCGAGCGCTCGCACGCCAACCGGTTCCAGAAGGCCCTGGACGCGCTGGCCGACTGACGTCGGGTCCGGTGCACCCGGGTGCCGCGGGAGAATCGCGGCACCCGGCGCACGGCGACCGGGTGCGCGGCGGATTCCGCTGCGCGCCGCAGTTCGGTTGCGTCGATTCGGGTGAACGCCCGGCAAGGGCGCTGACCCGAGTTGAGCAGAGGTCCCCGGGGCGCGGGGCCCGCGCCCAGGAAGGTTTGTCACGTCACGAGACTCCCATGTCCACCCGCGAAGGCAACCTCGAAGCCCCGACCCGCCACGCCATCGACTGGCGCAGCGCCGATTTCTACAGCGAAGAATCGCTGCTGAAGGAGATGGAGCGGGTCTTCGACATCTGTCACGGCTGTCGCCGCTGCGTCAGCCTCTGCCACTCCTTTCCCACGCTCTTCGACCTCGTCGACGAGAGCAGCACGATGGAAGTGGACGGCGTCGCGAAGAGCGACTACTGGAAGGTCGTCGACCAGTGCTACCTCTGCGACGTCTGCTACATGACCAAGTGTCCGTACACGCCGCCGCATCCGTGGAACCTCGACTTCCCGCACCTGATGCTGCGCGCCAAGGCGGTGAAGTTCCGGCAGGAGGGCGCGCGGTTTCGCGACCGCCTGCTGACCAGCACCGACCGGCTGGGCAAGCTCGCGACCATCCCCGTCGTCGTGCAGGCCGTCAACAAGGTCAATACCATGCCGGCCGCGCGCAAGTTGATGGACAAGGTGCTCGGGGTTGCGGCTGCGCCGCAGCTGCCGCCCTACGATTCCAGGCGCTTCCGCAAGACCGCCAAGGCGTCGATCTCGTGGCCGGTGAAGAACGGGGCGCGCACGCCGGGCAAGGTCGCGATCTTCGCCACCTGCTACGTCAACTACAACGAGCCCGGCATCGGGCACGACCTGGTCCGCATCCTCGAGCACAACGAGATCCCCTACTGCATCGCCGAGAAGGAGGCGTGCTGCGGCATGCCGAAGCTCGAGCTCGGCGACTTCGAGTCGGTCGAGCGGCTGAAGAACGTCAACATCCCCGCGCTCGCGGCGCTGGCCCGCGACGGGCACGCGATCCTCACCTCGGTCCCGTCCTGCACGCTGATGTTCAAGCAGGAGCTGCCGCTGCTGTTTCCCGGCGACGACGACGTGAAGGCGGTGGCCGACGCGATGTTCGATCCCTTCGAGTACCTCGTGCTGCGCGACAAGGACGGGCTGCTGAAGAAGGACTTCAAGCATCCGCTGGGCAGGATCGCCTACCACATCCCCTGTCACTCCCGGGTGCAGAACGTGGGGCAGAAGACGCGCGAGGTGCTGGAGTGGGTGCCCGACACGACCGTCACCACCGTCGAGCGCTGCGCCGGCCACGACGGCACCTACGGCGTGAAGTCGGAGTTCTTCGCGACCTCGATGAAGATCGGCAAGCCGGTGTTCCGGCAGATGGCGCAGGCCGAGCCCGATTACGTCAGCTCCGACTGCCCGATCGCCGGGCGCCGGATCCTGCAGGGAATGGACGAGTCCGGCGAAGCGCACCACGCCCGGAAGCAGCACCCGCTGACGCTGGTGCGCATGGCCTACGGGCTCGATTGAACCGACCCGGCGGGTGGCGGTGCAGGGCGCACCGCCGCCGCCGAATCGACGAACGGAGGAAGACCCAGTGACGAACGCCACCAAGGAGCAGCCGATGCCCCGCATCACCCGCGACAGCCTGCTGACCCTCGAAGCCTATGCCCGCGAGCGCAAGGAGTTCCGCGCCCGCGTGCTGGCGCACAAGAAGCACCGCTGCGTGCACCTCGGCGACCACGTCACGCTGCTGTTCGAGGACGAGCTCACGATCCGCTACCAGATCCAGGAGATGCTGCGCATCGAGAAGACCTTCGAGGACGCCGGCATCCAGGACGAGCTCGACGCCTACAACCCGCTGGTTCCCGACGGCTCGAATTTCAAGGCGACGATGCTGATCGAGTACGAGGACCCCGAGGAGCGCAAGCACGCGCTGGCGCGACTCAAGGGCGTCGAGGACCGCACGTGGATCGAGGTCGAGGGCTGCGGCCGCGTCTACGCGATCGCCGACGAGGACCTGGAGCGCGAGAACGAGCAGAAGACCTCGTCGGTGCACTTCCTGCGCTTCGAGCTCGCGCCCGAGATGGTCGCGGCGCTCAAGTACGGCGTGGCGCTGGGCATCGGCATCGATCACCCCGCGTACCAGGCTTCGCTCCCGGCGGTCGGCGCCGACATCCGCGCCGCGCTGGTGGCCGACCTCGCCTGACCGTCCGCGCCGGGGCGGCGAAAAGATTCGGGGTCAGAGCCGAAAAGATTCGGGGTCAGGCCGCGAATCGGGGTCAGGAAATCGGGGTCAGAGCGGCAATTTCCGTAAGACGCAATTGTGGCTCTGACCCCGATTTTCCGAGAAGCTTATGTAAGTGCCATTCGGCTCTGACCCCAATCTAGACAGCCTTTGCCCGATTTGAGACCCCGGTTTTCACCGGTTTTCAGTCGCGGAAGTTGCCGAACTGTACCGGGAAGTCGGTGATCGTCTTCTTGACCAGCGCGATCGCCTCCTGCAGGTCGTCCCGCTTCGCGCCCGACACCCGGACCGCATCGCCCTGAATGCTGGCCTGGACCTTCATCTTGGCGTCCTTGATCAGCTTGACGATCTTCTTCGACAGCTCCTGCTCGATCCCGACGCGGATGGTGACCGCCTGCTTCACCTTGTTGCCGGAGATCTTCTCGACGTTGCCGTACTTGAGCGAGCGGATGTCGACGCCGCGCTTGGTCAGCTTGCCGGTGACGATGTCGGTGACCTGCGCCAGCTTGAAGTCGTCGTCGGCGAACAGCGTCAGGATCTTCTCGGCGTGCTCGACGCGGGCGTCGGAGCCCTTGAAGTCGAATCGCGTCGAGAGTTCCTTGTTGGCCTGGTCGATCGCGTTGCGGACCTCGACCTGATTGACTTCGGAGATGATGTCGAACGACGGCATGGTTTGATCCGGTGGAGTGAATGGGAGGTCGCGGCGCGGCCGCGGCGGCACGCAACCGCACCCGCCCGGCTTTCCCGGCGCCGCGTCCTGCGGCGAGGGGTCATTCGACCTTGAGCCCGACCTTGCGGATCACCGGCGCCCACTTCTCGCCTTCGCCGGTGATCAGGCGTCCGAAGTCCTCGGGGGTTCCGCCGATCAGGTCGAAGCCGGCGTCGTTCATCCGCTTCAGCACGTCCGGCTGCCTGAGGATGGCGTTGATCTCGGCATTGAGCCGGGTCACGATCGGCCGCGGGGTCGCCGCAGCCACCAGCAGGCCGTTCCAGGCCAGCGCCTCGAAGCCGGGGAACCCCGACTCGGCGATCGTCGGGAGATCGGGGAGCAGCGGGAAGCGCTTGCCGGTGGTCACCGCGAGCGCGCGCAGCTTGCCGGCCTGGATCTGCGCCTGCAACGGCTGCATGACGGCGAACATCATCTGCGTCTCGCCCTGGACCGTGGCGGTGACGGCCGGTGGCGAGCCGTTGAACGGCACGTGCACGGCGTCGATCCCGGTCGCGACCTTGAGCAGTTCCATCGTCAGGTGCGACGAGCTGCCGTTGCCCACCGAGGCGTAATTGAGCTTGCCGGGATTCGCCTTGCTCCAGGCGACGAGTTCCTGCAGGCTCTTCGCGGGCAGCTGGGCGTTGACGGCGAGCACGTTCGGCTGGCTGGAGGTGATGATGACCGGCGCGAGATCCTTCGCCACGTCGTAGGGGAGCTTCTGCAGCAGCGGGGCGAAGGCGAGCGGGCCGTTGAACGACAGCACCATCGTGTAGCCGTCGGGCGCCGATTTCGCCACCTCGGCGGTCGCCACCGTGCCGCCCGCCGCCGGCTTGTTCTCGATGATCGCGGGCTGCCCGATGCGATCCTTCAGCCGGTCGCCGATGACGCGGGCCAGCGTGTCGAGCGAACTGCCGGCCGGGGCGGCGACGACGATGCGCAGCGGGCGGTCGGGCCAGGTCTGGGCGTCGGCGCCGGTCAGCAGGAACGGCGCTGCAAGCGCGGCCAGGAAGCGGACCAGGAAACGGTTCATCGCAGGGACTCCTCGAAAAGGTGAATCGGTGGCGCCGAAACAGCGTCGGCGTCGCGCGCGGGGCGGGGCATCGGCAATCGCGGCGGGCGCAGTCCGGCGGCGGGTCAGGGCGCGACGCGGCCGCAGACGAGGTATTCGAGCAGCGCCTTCTGCGCGTGCAGCCGGTTCTCGGCCTCGTCCCAGACGACGCTCTGCGGCCCGTCGATCACCTCGGCGCTCACTTCCTCGCCGCGGTGCGCGGGCAGGCAGTGCATGAACAGCGCGTCCGGCTTGGCCTCGCGCATCATCCGCGCGTCGACCATCCAGGCGGCGAAGTCGCGCTTCCGGGCGTCGTTCTCGGCTTCGAAGCCCATGCTGGTCCACACGTCGGTGGTGACGAGGTCGGCGCCGCGCGCTGCGGCTTCCGGTTCGGCAAAGGCCTCGAAGTGGCGCGCCGGCAGCAGGCGGCTCCGCTCGGGGGCGAGCCGGTAGCCGGGGGGAGTGGACACGTGGACCTTGAAGTCGAGGATCTGCGCGGCCTCCAGCCAGCTGGACAGCATGTTGTTGGCATCGCCGATCCACGCCACCGTGCGGCCGGCGATCGCGCCGCGGTGCTCGACGTAGGTGTAGATGTCGGCGAGGATCTGGCAGGGATGGTGCTCGTTGGTGAGGCCGTTGATCACCGGCACGCGCGAGTGGGCAGCGAAGCGCTCGATGATCGTCTGCTCGAAGGTGCGGATCATCACCACGTCGACCATCCGCGAGATGACGCGTGCCACGTCCTCGATGGGCTCGCCGCGCGACAACTGCGTGTCGTGGCGGTTGAGGTTGATGGCGATGCCGCCCAACTGGTTCATCCCCGCTTCGAACGACACGCGGGTGCGCGTCGACGCCTTCTCGAACACCATCGCCAGCGTGCGGTCGCGCAGCGGCTGATAGAGCTCGTACCGCTTGAAGCGCTGCTTGATCCAGCGGATGCGCTCGAACAGGTAGTCGTACTCGGCGCGATCGAAGCTCGCGAACTGCAGGTAATGGCGGAGCGGAACGACGGTCATGATCAACCCGGAGGGACGCGCATGCGCGTGGATTGCCGAACGGCCGATGAGTTTAGCACGCACGCCTCGGGCACCGATCCGGCGCCCAGGCCGCGCACGCTGCGGTGCGCGGTCCCGCCGCTCCTCCTGCGGCACCCGGCGGCGGTGCGGCGCGGGGGCGGTGCTACAATCGACTGCGCGGCTTATCCCGGCGCGCCCCCGCTGCGCGCCAATATTTCCTACAGCGATGGGTTCCGCCGGTCTCGACGTCGTCATCTGGGGCATCACGCGCGAGGGACGGACGTTCCGCCCCAGCGACTGGGCCGAGCGCCTCGCCGGCCTGACGTCGGCGTTCGGCCACGACCAGAAGCTCTCGTACTCGCCGTTCGTGCGCCCGGTGGCGATCCGCGGCGTCAAGGCCGTGATCGTCGGACAGACGCTCGAGGCCCTCGAGCCGCGTCTCTACCACTTCCTGCTCAATTTCGCGCGCGACAACGAGTTGCAGACGGCGTTCGCGTCGGGCGCGATGGCGCACCACGACGCGCTCGCGCCGCCGTCGGTGGCGAAGGCGAAGCGCGCGGGCGAGCCGCGCGAACCGGTCTGAGAGGCTGAGAGCCGGACAGCAAAAGGGCGCCGGTGAGGCGCCCCAGGGCACTGCGGAAACGGCCCGCCGAGGCTAGGCCATCGCCTTGATCGCCTGCGACAGCCGCGACTTGGTCCGCGACGCGGTGTTCTTGTGCATGATCCGCTTGTCGGCGATGCGATCGATCACCGCCTGCGACGCCTGCAGCTGCACCGCGGCCGCCGCCTTGTCGCCGGCGGCGATCGCCTTCCGGACTTTCTTGACCGCGGTACGGAGCGTCGATTTGAGGCTCGCGTTGCGCGCGTTGGTCGCGACCGCTTGCCGGGCGCGCTTGCGGGCTTGGGCGGAATTCGCCATGGTTCGAAATCCTTGTTCTGGAGATGCCGAGAAAGACCAAGCATAATAGCAGCTCGGCCCGTGTCGCGCAACAACCCGCTCCTGCCCGTCGGGACCCTGCGGCGTGCGGGGCCGGCTCCGTTTTCTCCCATGGCCCCGATACCCCGCCCCCCCGCCCCCGCCGCTGAACGCGCGGCCATCGCCGCCGGAGCACCGCTGCGGGCCTTGCCCGCCGGGCGCCGCGGTCGATGAGCCTGCTCCGCGCCCTGTCGACGGTCAGCGGCATGACGCTGCTGTCGCGCGTCACCGGCCTCGTCCGCGAAAGCCTCAAGGCGACGGCGTTCGGCGCCGGCGTGCAGATGGACGCCTTCGAGGCGGCCTTCCGGCTGCCCAACATCCTGCGCCGGCTGTTTGCCGAAGGGGCGTTCTCGCAGGCCTTCGTCCCCATATTCGCCGAGTACCGGCGCCAGCGCGGCGAGACCGAGACCCGCGACCTCATGAGCCGGGTCGGGACGCTGCTCGCCTTCGTGCTGCTGCTGGTGACGGCGATCGGCGTGCTGGCCGCCCCGTGGCTCGTCTACGCGCTGGCCGCCGGCTTCGCCCGGACGCCGGGCAAGGTCGAGCTGACCGCGCAGATGATCCGCATCGTGTTCCCCTACCTGCTGTTCGTCTCGCTGGTGTCGCTGGCCGGCGGCGTGCTCAACGTGTTCCGGCAGTTCGCCATCCCCGCGTTCACCCCGGTGCTGCTCAACCTCTCGATCATCGGCGCCGCGCTGTTCCTCGCCCCCTATTGCGAGCCGCCGGTCGTGGCGCTCGCCTGGGGCGTGTTCATCGGCGGTGTGGCGCAGCTGGCGCTGCAGGTCCGGCCGCTGCTGAGGATCGGCATGCTGCCGGTGCCGCGCTTCGACTGGCGCGACCCGGGTGTGCGCCGGGTGCTGCTGGCGATGGGTCCGGCGGTGCTGGGCGTTTCCGCGGCGCAGATCTCGGCGCTGATCAACACCCAGCTCGCCGCGTCGCTGGGCGACGGGCGCATTTCCTGGATCACCTACGCCGACCGGCTGATGGAGTTCCCGACCGCGCTGCTCGGCGTCGCGCTGGGCACCGTGCTGCTGCCGGCGCTCGCCCGCCACCACGCGGACTCGAATCCGGGCGACTACTCGGCGCTGCTGGACTGGGGGCTGCGGCTCGCGTTCCTGCTTGCGCTGCCCGCGGCCGCGGCGTTGTGGCTGCTGGCCGTGCCGCTGGTGGCGACCCTTTACCAGTACGGGCACTTCACGACGAACGACGTGATGCAGACGCGCGAGGCGCTGTTGGGCTACAGCGTCGGCCTGCTCGGACTGGTGCTGGTGAAGATCCTCGCGCCGGGGTTCTACGCCCGGCAGATGATGAAGACCCCGGTGAAGATCGCGATGGTCACGGTGCTGGTCGCCCAGACGCTGGCGCTGCTGCTGATGACCCGCATCGGCCACGCCGGCCTCACGCTGGCGACTTCGCTCGGCGCCTGCCTCAACGCGGCGCTGCTGTTCCGCTCGCTGCGCCGGCGCGGCATCTACCAGCCGCGTCCGGGCTGGACGCAATTCCTGGCCCGGCTGGTCGTCGCCGTCGGCGCGCTCTGCGGCGTGCTGTTCGCGCTGGCCGGCACGCCGGCGGACTGGCTGGCCGCATCGCTGGGGCAGCGGGTGGCGCGCCTCGCCGCGATCTGCGCGGCGGGCGCAGCCGCCTACTTCGCCGCGCTCTGGCTGCTGGGCTTCCGGCTGCGGGACTTCAACCGCAGGGAGGACGATCGTCCCGCGCCAGGGGGCTGAGCGGGCGGCTGCTGCGCCAAGCCCCGGCTGCGCCCGGCTCGGCGCCGGTCAGTTGCTGCCGCTCTTGCCCCGGTGCGGACACCGGGCCTTGACGCACTCGGCGTAGAGGTAGAGCGCGTGCTCGCGGATCTCGAAGCCGCGGTCGCGGGCGATGCGGTTCTGCCGCTTCTCGATGTCCGGGTCGTAGAACTCCTCGACCCGTCCGCACTGCATGCAGACGAGGTGGTCGTGGTGCTGGCCTTCGTTCAACTCGAAGACTGCCTTGCCGGACTCGAAGTGGTGGCGCACCAGCAGGCCCGCCTGCTCGAACTGCGTGAGCACGCGATAGATCGTCGCCAGTCCGATGTCCAGCCCTTCGGACAGCAGCTGGCGGTAGACGTCCTCGGCCGTCATGTGCCGCAGCGTCGAGGTCTCGAACAGGTTGATGATCTTGAGTCGCGGCAGGGTGGCCTTGAGGCCGGCGTTCTTGAGGTCGTTGGGCGAGGTCATCTCGTGGGCAGGGTGGTTTCGCGCGGCGGCGGGCAGCCGATGGCAGGACGGGTATCGCGCAAGGCTATAATAGCGAATTATCCGCGACTGGGTAGCCTTCCGCAGGCCCGACCGACCCTTGGCTTCCTCCGTGCACCGCTTCCGTCACCGCGCACCGCTGTCCGCGGCGGTCGCCCTTGCGGCGTTGCTTGCCTCCGGCTGTGCGACGGTCGAGACCTACGTGCCGGTGGTGCGGTCGCTCGGGGTCTACAAGATCGACATCAATCAGGGCAACTACCTGACGCAGGACATGGTCGGCAAGCTGAAGGAAGGCCAGACCCGGGCGCAGGTGCGGACGATTCTCGGCACGCCGCTGGTCACCTCGGCGTTTCGCGACGACCGCTGGGACTACGTCTACGAGTTCGCCCGGCAGGGGCGGGTGGTCGAGCATCGCGCCTTCACCGTCTACTTCGTCGGCGACAGGCTGGCCCGCTGGGAGGGGGACGAGATGCCGCCGTCGGTGGCGGAGCTCAATCGCGCCGCGATCGACAAGACGCTGGGCAACGTGCCCTCGGCCGAGGATCCCGGGATCCTCGACTGGCTGCTCGGCCTTTTCCGCCGCTGAGATGAGCGCGGCGGGCCGCCCCGAGGGCGAACACCGGAGTGCGCAGCACGAAGGCAATCCGAAGAGCGTGCGCGTTGCGATCGCCGGCGCCGGCGGGCGGATGGGGCAGGCGCTGATCGAGGCCACGCTAGCCGATCCCGCGCTCGCGCTGGTCGCGGCCCTCGACGTGCCGGCGAGCCCGCAGGTCGGACGTGACGCCGGTGCGCACGCCGGGCGCGCGAGCGGCGTCGCAGTGACGGCGGACGTCGCCGCGGCGGTGCGCGCCGCCGACGTGCTGATCGACTTCACCCGGCCCGAAGGCACGCTGGCGCATCTTGCCGCCTGCGTCGCCGCGCGCTGCGCCATGGTGATCGGCACCACCGGCTTCACGCCCGAGCAGAAGGCGGCGATCGCCGCCGCCGCGGCGACGATTCCGATCGTCTTCGCGCCCAACATGAGCGTCGGCGTCAACGTGCTGCTGAATCTCGTCGAGGCCGCGGCCCGGACGCTGGGACCCGCCTACGACATCGAGATCGTCGAGATGCACCACCGGCACAAGATCGACGCGCCCTCGGGTACCGCCCTCGGCCTGGGCGAGGCCGCCGCCCGGGGCGCCGGACGCGCGCTGGCCGATTGTGCCGTCTATGCCCGCGAGGGAGTCACCGGCGAGCGCGCACCGGGGACGATCGGTTTCGCGACGCTGCGCGGCGGCGACGTCGTCGGCGAGCACACGGTGATCTTCGCCGGCACCGGCGAGCGGGTCGAACTCTCGCACCGGGCGACCTCGCGGCAGAACTTCGCCGGCGGAGCGTTGCGGGCGGCCAAGCACGTCGCCCTGCGACGGGCCGCGGGCCGGGCCGGGCTCGCCACCATGAAGGACGTGCTCGGGCTGTCCTGACGCGCCCGCGCGGCGGGGGGGCCGCATTGCCGGGCTCGGCACCCGCCGGTATAATCGAGGGCCTGAAAGCGGGAACGAACCCCATGCGGGCGGGCGTTCCCGCTTCGCACTTCCGCACCTGCCGGTGCTCCGCCGCCGGCGTATCCGATCGGCGCCAACGTAACGCCCGACACACCATGGCTCCTTCCCCTGCCGCCGCTGTCCGGCCCGCGCTGTTGCCCGCGGCCACGCCTGCCATCCTCGCCCTGGCCGACGGCACCGTCTTTCGCGGACGCGCCATCGGCAGCCCGGGTTTCTCGGCCGGCGAGGTCGTGTTCAACACCGCGATGACCGGGTACCAGGAGATCCTCACCGACCCCTCCTACGCCGGCCAGATCGTCACCTTGACCTATCCGCACGTCGGCAACGTCGGCGTGAATCCCGAGGACGCCGAGTCCACCCGTCTCCACGCCTCCGGGCTGGTGATCCGCGACCTGCCGCGGCTGGCCTCGAACTTCCGCTCCGCGGGCGATCTCGGTGCGCATCTGCGCGCCAACCGCATCGTCGGCATCGCCGACATCGACACCCGCAAGCTGACCCGCATCCTGCGCGACCGGGGGGCGCAGAACGGCTGCCTCTGGGCCGGCGAGGCGCTGGACGACGCCGTCGTCGCCGAGTCGCTCGCCCGCGCCCGCAGCGCGCCGTCGATGGCCGGGCAGGACCTGGCGCGCGTCGTCAGCTGCACCGAACCCTATGCGTGGACGGGCTCGACCTGGGCGCTGGGGCAGGGCCACCGCGTCCAGGGCGCGACGCGCTTCCACGTCGTGGCCTTCGACTTCGGCGTCAAGCACAACATCCTGCGCATGCTCGCCGAGCGCGGCTGCCGGCTGACGGTCGTGCCGGCGCAGACCGACGCGGCGGCGGTGCGGGCGCTGCAGCCCGACGGCGTCTTCCTCTCCAACGGCCCCGGCGACCCGGAGCCCTGCGGCTACGCGATCGCGACCATCCGCCGGCTGGTCGACGACGGTGTCCCGACCTTCGGCATCTGCCTCGGCCACCAGCTGCTGGGCCTCGCCTCCGGGGCGAAGACCGTGAAGATGAAGTTCGGCCACCACGGGGCGAACCACCCGGTGCTGGACCGGGACACCGGCCAGGTGCTGATCACCAGCCAGAACCACGGCTTCGCCATCGACGCCGCGACGCTGCCGGACAACCTGCGCGTCACCCACGTCTCGCTGTTCGACGGCAGCCTGCAGGGCATCGCCCGCGTCGACCGGCCCGCGTTCGGTTTCCAGGGGCATCCCGAGGCCAGCCCCGGCCCGCACGACGTCGCGTACCTGTTCGACCGTTTCGTCAAGCTGCTGGAGAGACGGACCGCCTGACCCGGGCCGCGAGGCCCGCGCCGTCGCGGGCCGTCCGCGCGGGGCGCATCGCAGCGCACTCACCTTCCCATGCCAAAACGCACCGACATTGAGAGCATCCTGATCATCGGCGCCGGCCCGATCATCATCGGCCAGGCCTGCGAGTTCGACTACTCCGGCGCGCAGGCCTGCAAGGCGCTGCGCGAAGAGGGCTACCGGGTCATCCTGGTGAACTCCAACCCGGCGACGATCATGACCGACCCGGAGATGGCCGACGTCACCTACATCGAGCCGATCACCTGGCCGATGGTGGCGAAGATCATCGAGCGCGAGCGGCCCGACGCGCTGCTGCCGACGATGGGCGGCCAGACGGCGCTGAACTGTGCGCTCGATCTCGCCCGCGAGGGCGTGCTCAACAGGTTCGACGTCGAGCTGATCGGCGCGTCGAAGAAGGCGATCGACAAGGCCGAGGACCGCGCCAAGTTCAAGGCGGCGATGACCCGCATCGGGTTGGGCTCCGCTCGCTCGGGCATCGCGCACTCGGTCGAGGACGCGCTGCGGGTCCAGCTCGAGATCGGCTTCCCGGCGGTGATCCGGCCCTCGTTCACGCTGGGCGGCACCGGCGGCGGCATCGCCTACAACAAGGACGAGTTCGTCGACATGTGCAAGCGCGGGCTCGATCTCTCGCCGACGCGCGAGCTGCTGATCGAGGAGTCGCTGCTCGGCTGGAAAGAGTTCGAGATGGAGGTGGTGCGCGACCGCAAGGACAACTGCATCATCGTCTGCTCGATCGAGAACCTCGACCCGATGGGCGTGCACACCGGCGACTCGATCACCGTCGCGCCGGCGCAGACGCTGACCGACAAGGAATACCAGATCATGCGCGACGCCTCGATCGCGGTGCTGCGCGAGATCGGCGTCGACACCGGCGGCTCGAACGTGCAGTTCGCGATCAACCCCGCCGACGGCCGGATGATCGTCATCGAGATGAACCCGCGCGTCTCGCGCTCGTCGGCGCTGGCCTCGAAGGCCACCGGCTTCCCGATCGCCAAGATCGCGGCCAAGCTCGCCGTCGGCTACACGCTGGACGAGCTCGCCAACGACATCACCGGCGGCGCGACCCCGGCGTCCTTCGAGCCCGCGATCGACTACGTCGTGACCAAGGTGCCGCGGTTCGCGTTCGAGAAGTTCAAGCAGGCGGACGACCGGCTCACCACGCAGATGAAGTCGGTCGGCGAGGTGATGGCGATCGGGCGCACGTTCCAGGAGTCGCTGCAGAAGGCGCTGCGCGGCCTCGAGGTCGGCGTCGACGGCTTCAACCTCAAGACCGTCGACCCCGAGAAGATCGGCGACGAGCTCGCCTACCCCCGCGCCGAGCGCCTGTGGTACGTCGCCGACGCGTTCGGCGTCGGGATGTCGGTCGACGAGATCTTCGGCTACACGAAGATCGATCGCTGGTTCCTGTCGCAGATCAAGGAGATCGTCGACACCGAGCTGGCGGTGGAGGCGCGCACGCTGGCCGAGCTCCCGGGCGACGAGCTCCGCGGGCTGAAGCGCATGGGCTTCTCCGATCGCCGCCTCGCCCACCTGCTCAAGGTCGGCGAGGGCGACATCCGCGCCCGCCGGCACGCGCTGGGCATCCGCCCCGTCTACAAGCGGGTCGACACCTGCGCCGCGGAGTTCTCGACCCGCACCGCCTACCTGTACTCGACCTACGAGGACGAGTGCGAGGCGGCGCCGACCGACCGCAAGAAGGTGATGGTGCTGGGCGGCGGGCCGAACCGCATCGGGCAGGGCATCGAGTTCGACTACTGCTGCGTCCACGCGGCGATGGCGCTGCGCGACGACGGCTACGAGACCATCATGGTCAACTGCAACCCGGAGACGGTGTCGACCGACTACGACACGTCCGACCGGCTGTACTTCGAGCCGCTGACGCTCGAGGACGTGCTCGAGATCGTCGACCTGGAGAAGCCCCTCGGCGTGATCGTCCAGTACGGCGGGCAGACGCCGCTGAAGCTGGCCCGCGACCTCGCCGCCAACGGCGTGCCCATCATCGGCACGACGCCCGACATGATCGACATGGCCGAGGATCGCGAACGGTTCCAGCAGCTGCTGCACCGGCTCGGCCTGAAGCAGCCTCCGAACCGCACGGCGCGCACCGAGGACGCGGCGATCCGTGCCGCCGGGGAGATCGGCTATCCGCTGGTCGTGCGCCCCTCCTACGTGCTGGGCGGCCGGGCGATGGAGATCGTCCACGACCAGCGCGACCTCGAGCGCTACATGCACGAGGCGGTGAAGGTCTCGAACGACTCGCCGGTGCTGCTCGACCGCTTCCTCAACGACGCGATCGAGGTGGACGTCGACGCCCTCTGCGACGGGCGCGAGGTCGTCATCGGCGGCATCATGGAGCACATCGAGCAGGCGGGCGTGCACTCGGGGGACTCGGCCTGCTCGCTGCCGCCGTACTCGCTGTCGCCGGCGCTGCAGGACGAACTGCGGCGGCAGACGGTCGCGATGGCGCACGGGCTGTCGGTGGTGGGCCTGATGAACGTCCAGTTCGCCATCCAGCAGGGTGTCGTCTACGTGCTCGAGGTCAACCCGCGGGCGTCGCGAACGGTCCCCTACGTCTCCAAGGCCACGGGCCGGCCGCTGGCCAAGATCGCCGCGCGCTGCATGGTCGGGCAGTCGCTCGCCGACCAGGGCGTCGCCGGCGAGATCGTGCCGCCGTACTATTCGGTGAAGGAGGCGGTGTTCCCGTTCATCAAGTTTCCCGGCGTGGACACGATCCTCGGCCCGGAGATGAAGTCCACCGGCGAGGTGATGGGCGTCGGCGAGACCTTCGCCGAGGCGTTCGTCAAGTCGCAGCTGGCGGCGGGAGTGAAGCTGCCGACGGCGGGGCGGGTGTTCATCAGCGTCAGGGACGGCGACAAGCCGCGCGCCGTCGAGATCGCGCGCATCCTCGTCGATCTCGGCTTCACGGTGGTGGCGTCGCGCGGCACGGCCGGCGCGCTGGCTGCCGCCGGCGTGCCCGTCACGCCGGTCAACAAGGTCCACGAGGGCCGCCCGCACATCGTCGACATGATCCTCAACGACGAGATCGCGCTGGTGATCAACACCGTGCAGGAGAAGCGGGCCGCGATCCGGGACAGCTACCAGATCCGGCGTGCGGCGCTGACCGACCAGGTGCCCACGTTCACCACCATCGCCGGCGCGCGTGCGGCGGCGATGGGCATGCAAGGCATGCGGGAACTCGTTCCCTTCGCGATGCAGGCGCTGCACCGCGAGCTCTCCGCCGGCGGCGACGGCGCCTGACGGGCGCGGGTGGCGCGCCGATCACCCCTGCCGCGAGCACCGCCCGGAAGACCGGCGCCGGCGCTTCGCGCGGCGTCTTACTTGGAATGGACGATGAAGAAGCATCCGATGACCGTACACGGCGCCGAGCGCCTCCGCGCCGAACTGCACCGGCTGAAGACCGTCGAGCGGCCGGCGGTGATCCAGGCGATCGCCGAAGCGCGATCGCACGGCGACCTGTCGGAAAACGCCGACTACGATGCAGCCAAGGAACGGCAGGGATTCATCGAGGGGCGCATCGCCGATGTCGAATCCAAGCTCGCCCACGCGCAGGTGATCAATCCGGCCGACATCTACGATCACGAGGGGCGCGTCGTCTTCGGCGCGACGGTCGAGCTCGAGGACGCGATCTCGGGCGACACCGTGTCCTACCAGATCGTCGGCGACGACGAAGCCGACATCAAGCTCGGCAAGATCTCCGTCAGCTCGCCGATCGCGCGGGCGCTGATCGGCAAGTCGGAGGGGGACACCGCCGAGGTGCAGGCTCCCGGGGGCGTGCGCGAATACGAGGTGCTGGTCGTCCGCTACGTCTGAGCCACCGCTCCGCCGGCGCCGGCTTCGCCGCCCGTCGAACGGGCGGTCAGGAAACGCGCCGGCGGCGGCGATTCGACGCGCCGCCGGCGCCTGCCTCCGTCGACGCCGGCTGGGGTTTGCGCCGCGCCGCGGGGCTGCGCGGCGACGCGGTGCCGGCCTGCGGGCGATGGCGCCCGGCCGCGGCGGCCATCGCCGCGCCGCCGGCGAAGGACCCGGAAGCCGCTCGGGGCCGAGCTCTCTTTGTGGTGGACGCCTTGTCGGCGGCAGCCGCGGGGGAGTCCTTCTCGGTCACGGGCGCCGGTCGCCAAACGACCAGCATCTTTCCCAGGTGCTGGACCGGGGCGGCATCGAGTTCGGCGCAGATCCGCGCCAGCGCTTCTTCGCGCGCGGCGCGCTCGTCGTTGCCGACGCGGATCTTGATCAGCTCGTGCGCGCGCAGGCTGACGTCGATCTCGTTCATCACCGCCGGCGTGAGGCCGTGATGGCCGACGATGACGACCGGATGCAGTGCGTGTGCCTTGGCCCGAAGCGCGCGCCGCTCGGAGGGGGAGAGCGTTCTCATGTCGCGATTCTACCGCGCCCGGCCGTGCGAACGGCAGGCCGCCACGGCGTGTGATGTGTTGGGCGAATTGTCATGCACAAGCCCGTTTGACGGCTGGACTTTCGCGGACTGCGGATTCAAGCGAACATTATGGCTTGATGCGCGAAGAGCGCCTTGGGGGATCGTCGTGCGAGTCCCGGTGTGCGGTCGAATGCTGAATTCCGGAGCGGGAGCGCGAGGGACGGCGACGCCCGGTCCCGGCGTGCACGACCTGCGCTTCGCGTCGAGCACCGCATCGCGGCAGCGCACCGGAGTTCTCGTTCGGGCGCGTCGGCGCACGGCGCGCCGTGCGAGTCCTGCGCGTCTGCTTCGCTAACATTCTCAAGCACCAAGCCAGCGCATGCCTCTCGTCGGTTTCAAGCCCAACAAGGCACGCCTGATCATCGAGCAAGGTCATGCGACGGTCCTCGTCATGCGGATCGTCACCGCGCGCGACGAGAACGTCCTGCTGTCCTCGGGTGGCACGCTGCAGCAGCTCACCGGGGTGCTGCGCATCCGCGAGCACGGCGATCGCCGCGGCTACAAGGCCGGGCGCACCACCGGATCGATCGTCCACATTCCGGACGCCGGTCGCGGCGCGGAGGCGCGTGCCGGCAGGTTCCAGATCAACATCTCGATGTCGGCCGAGAAGTTCGACATGATGATGCGCCTCGCCGCCGGCGGAAAGCTCCCCGCCAAGTTCTTCGTCGACGTCTCCGGTCGGGTCGGCCCGCTGGGCGCGCGCGGCTTCGGCTATGTCGTGCGCGGCGGGCGGCAGGTCAAGTTCTGGGATTGCGCGCGGCACCGCCTGCTGCCGGTCACCAGCTTCACGATGATCCTGCCGGTCGAGATGCGCGACCCGTCCCCCGCCGACCCGTGGGACGACGGCGAGGGGCACGCGAATCCCTCGTCGTCGCCGGCGACCAACGTGCAGGTGGCCGAGCTCGCCGACGACCTGCTCGTGTTCCAGAGCGAGACCAAGCACATGCTGAACGGGCTGGTCATCGCGGTGGTCGTCATCTGCGTCCTCATCGGCGCGATCAACCTCTTCCCGCTGTTCCGCTGACCGGTCCGTCGCGCCGGTCCCGGCGGCCGCGGGAGCGCGCGCATTGTCGGCGCAGCGCCATTGACGCGTCGGCCGAATGGACGCAATGTGCCGGCTGCCGGCGGATCCCCGGCGCCCTCCGCCGCTCGCGCGGTGATTCGCATGGCACTGCAGGCAAGGAAGAAGCACAAGTTCGTCAAGGCGTGGATGCAGGAGCACGTCAACGACCACTGGGTCAAGGAGGCGACGCGCCTGGGCTATCGTTCCCGCGCCGCGTTCAAACTGCTGGAGATCGCCGAACGGGATCAGCTGTTCCGACCCGGGCTCGGCGTCGTCGACCTCGGCTCGGCGCCCGGCAGCTGGGCGCAGGTGCTCCGCGAGCGGCTCGGCGGGTCGGCGCGGATCGTCGCCGTCGACCTGCTGCCGATGGATCCCGTCCCGGGCGTGCGTTTTGTCCAGGCGGACTTTCGCGACGAGCCCGGGCTCGCCGCGGTCGAAACTGCGCTCGACGGACGCCGTCCGGACCTTGTGCTCTCGGACATGGCCCCCAATCTGTCGGGCATTCAGGCGGCCGATCAGGCGCGTTCGGTGCTGCTGGGCGAGCTGGCGCTGGATTTTGCCGCCCGTTGGCTGCAACCCGGCGGCGATTTCGTCGTCAAAGCCTTCCAGGGCGAAGGTTTTCCCGAGTTGCAGCGCGAGGTGCAGGCGTGTTTCGACAAAGTCTACGTGCGCAAGCCCAAGTCGTCGCGCGACCGCAGCCCGGAGGTGTACCTGGTGGGCAAGCGGCGGCGCGGCGCTTGAGTTCGCCGCCTGCCGGCGTCGATGCTCCGCGGTGGCGGCGCGACGGCGACGCGCGGCGCCGGGGTGCTAGAATGAACAGTTATTTTGGTTTGCGCTGCGGGAGCACCGCAGATCACCCGTTTTCGGGGCGGCCCGCGGCCCGTGGATCCGCGGCAAGGAGCGACGTTTGAACAACATGCTCAAGAACATCGGCATCTGGCTCGTGATCGGGCTGGTGGTGCTCACGGTCGTCAAACAGTTCGACTCCCGCCAGGCGCCCAAGGAGTCGGTGCCCTATTCCGAGTTCATGGACAAGGCGCGCAGCGGCGCGGTCGAGTCGGCGAGCGTCGAAGGGCGGACGATCAAGTGGACCGGTGTCGACAAGAAGCGCTACCTGACGTACAGCCCCGGCGACATCTGGATGGTCGGCGACCTCGTCAAGTACGGCGTCAAGGTCGAGGCGAAGCCCGACGAGGAGCAGAGCTTCCTCGCGCAGATCTTCATCTCCTGGTTCCCGATGCTGCTGCTGATCGGCGTGTGGATCTTCTTCATGCGCCAGATGCAGGGTGGCGGCCGCGGTGGCGCGTTCAGCTTCGGCAAGAGCAAGGCCAAGATGCTCGACGAGTCGAACAACACCGTCACCTTCGCCGACGTCGCCGGCTGCGACGAGGCGAAGGAGGAGGTGAGCGAACTGGTCGAGTTCCTGCGCGACCCGTCCAAGTTCCAGAAGCTGGGCGGGCGCATTCCGCGCGGCGTGCTGATGGTCGGCAATCCGGGTACCGGCAAGACGCTGCTGGCCAAGGCGATCGCCGGCGAGGCCAAGGTGCCGTTCTTCTCGATCTCGGGCTCCGACTTCGTCGAGATGTTCGTCGGCGTCGGCGCAGCCCGGGTGCGCGACATGTTCGAGCAGGCGAAGAAGAACGCGCCCTGCATCGTGTTCATCGACGAGATCGACGCCGTCGGCCGCCAGCGCGGCGCGGGCCTCGGCGGCGGCAACGACGAGCGGGAGCAGACGCTCAACCAGCTGCTGGTCGAGATGGACGGCTTCGAGGGCAACTCGGGCGTCATCGTCATCGCCGCGACCAACCGGCCCGACGTGCTCGACCCGGCGCTGATGCGCCCCGGCCGCTTCGACCGCCAGGTCGTCGTCCCGCTGCCGGACATCCGCGGCCGCGAGCAGATCCTGCTCGTGCACATGCGCAAGGTGCCGATGGCCGGCGACGTCAAGGCCGAGATCATCGCCCGCGGCACGCCGGGTTTCTCCGGTGCCGACCTGGCGAATCTCGTCAACGAGGCCGCGCTGTTCGCGGCGCGCCGGAGCAAGCGCCTCGTCGACATGGACGACTTCGAGATGGCGAAGGACAAGATCATCATGGGCGCCGAGCGGCGTTCCATCGTCATGCCCGAGGAGGAGCGGCGCAACACCGCGTACCACGAGTCCGGGCACGCGATCGTCGCCCGCCTGCTGCCCAAGACCGACCCGGTGCACAAGGTCACCATCATCCCGCGCGGCCGGGCGCTGGGCGTGACGATGCAGCTGCCGGTGGCCGATCGGTACAGCATGGACCGCAACCACATGCTCAACGTCATCGCGGTGCTGTTCGGCGGCCGGATCGCCGAGGAGATCTTCATGAACCAGATGACGACCGGCGCGTCGAACGACTTCGAGCGCGCGACCGAAATGGCGCGCAACATGGTCACCCGCTACGGCATGTCCGACCTGCTGGGGCCGATGGTCTATGCCGAGAACGAGGGCGAGGTCTTCCTCGGCCGCTCGATCACCACGCACAAGAACGTCTCCGAAGAGACGATGCGCAAGGTCGACAGCGAGATCCGCAAGATCATCGACCAGCAGTACGCGGTGGCGCGCAAGCTGCTCGAGGACAACCGCGACAAGGTCGAGGCGATGGCCAAGGCGCTGCTCGAGCTCGAGACCATCGACGCCGACCAGATCGACGACATCATGTCCGGCAAGCCGCCGCGGCCGCCGAAGCCGGTGGGGTCGGCCGCCGGGCCCTCGGCTCCCGGCTCGACTCCGGGGCCCGATGCCGCGCCGTCGGCGAACCCGGCCTGATTGACCATGCCGCGGGGCGACGGGGCGCGCTGCGATGCGCGCCCCTGTCTTGAAGCGCTCCGGCGCGGCGGTGCCCGGGCCGAAGGCAAGCCGGTGAGCGCGGACCGCGTCCTCCGCTGCGGCCGCCACGCCTTCGATCTCGCGCGGCCGCGGATCATGGGGGTGCTCAACGTCACGCCGAACTCGTTCTCCGACGGCGGGCGCTATTTCAATCCGGCCCGGGCGCTCGATCACGCGCGCCGGATGATCGACGACGGCGCCGACCTGATCGACGTCGGCGGCGAGTCGACGCGTCCCGGCGCGCTGCCCGTCGACGAGCGTGACGAACTCGGCCGCGTCATCCCGCTGGTGGCGGCGCTGGCCGCCGACGGCGTGCCGGTGTCGGTCGACACGCGCAAGCCGGCGGTGATGCGGGCGGCCCTCGCCGCCGGGGCCGCGATGGTCAACGACGTCTGCGCGCTCGAGGCGCCCGGCGCGATCGAGGCGCTGGCCGGCAGCGGAGCCGGCGTCTGCCTGATGCACATGCAGGGCGATCCGCGGACGATGCAGCAGGCCCCCCGCTACGGCGACGTCGTCGGCGAGGTCCGCGCCTACCTGCTGGCCCGCGCGGCGGCCTGCGAAGCGGCGGGCATCGCGCGCGACCGGATCGTGCTCGACCCCGGATTCGGCTTCGGCAAGACGCTGGCGCACAATCTGGCGCTGCTGGCCGGCCTCCCGGCGCTGGCGGCCGCGGGCTACCCGGTGCTGGCCGGCCTGTCGCGCAAGTCCTCGCTGGGCGAGATCACCGGACGCGCCGTCGACGAGCGTCTGGCGGCGAGCCTGGCGGCGGCGCTCGCGGCGGTGGCGCGCGGGGTCAGGCTGCTCCGTGTCCACGACGTGCGCGAAACCGTCGATGCACTGAAAGTCTGGCTGGCCGTCGAAGCCGCGGCCTGAATGCCCAGCCGGGCCGGCGGCGTTCCGTTTCCTCCTTCCCGTCCCCACCCGCCACCATGACCCTATCCCGTCAATACTTCGGCACCGACGGCGTCCGCGGACGCGTCGGCGAGCCGCCGATCACGCCCGAGATCGTCCTCAAGCTGGGCTGGGCTGCGGGCCGCGTGCTGGCCGCCGACACGGTGCGTGCGGGCAAGCGGCCCGGCGTGCTGATCGGCAAGGACACGCGGATTTCCGGCTACCTGCTCGAGGCGGCGCTCGAGGCCGGGCTGTCGGCGGCGGGCGTCGACGTCTACCTGTCGGGGCCGTTGCCCACGCCCGCCGTCGCGTACCTGACACGCGCGCTGCGCCTGTCCGCCGGCGTGGTGATCAGCGCGTCGCACAATCCCTACGACGACAACGGCATCAAGTTCTTTTCCGGCGCCGGGACCAAGCTCCCCGATGCGGTGGAGAAAGCCATCGAGGAGCGAATGGAGGAGCCGCTCGCCTGCGTGCCGTCGGCCGAGCTCGGCAAGGCGCGCCGGCTGTCGGACGCGCCGGGGCGCTACATCGAGTTCTGCAAGAGCACCTTCCCGAACGAGCTCGACCTCGCCGGCTGGCGCATCGTCGTCGATTGCGCGCACGGGGCGGGCTACCACGTCGCGCCACCGGTATTCCACGAGCTCGGGGCGGAGGTCATCGCCGTCGGCAACGAGCCGGACGGCATCAACATCAACGCCGGCGTCGGCGCGACGCAGCCGGACAACCTCCGGCGCGCGGTGGTCGAGCACAAAGCCGACCTCGGCATCGCCCTCGACGGCGACGGCGACCGCCTGCTGATGGTCGATCGCGACGGGCGCGCCTACGACGGCGACCAGCTGCTGTACGTGATCGCGATGGACTACCGTCGGCGCGGCGCGCTGGTCGGCGGTGTCATCGGCACGCTGATGACCAACCTCGGCTTCGAGAAGGCGCTCGCAGCGCAGGGCATCGTGCTCGAGCGCGCGCGGGTCGGCGACCGTTACGTGCTGGAACGCCTCAGCGAAAAAGGCTGGCTGCTCGGTGGCGAGAATTCCGGGCACCTGCTCTGCCTCGACAAGCACACCACCGGCGACGCGATCGTCGCTGCGCTGGCGGTGCTGCGCGCGCTGATCGAGCAGCGCACGACGCTGGCCGAGGCCGCGGGGCCGGTGGAGCTCTATCCGCAGCGGCTGATCAACGTGCCCGTGGTGCGGGGCTGGGATTGGGCCAAGAGCGATGCCGTGCGCGTCGCCGAGCGCTCGGCTTGCGCCGCCCTCGGTGAATCGGGGCGCGTGCTGCTGCGTCCGTCGGGCACCGAACCGGTGCTGCGGGTGATGGTCGAGGCGCGCGACCGCGCGCTCGCCGACACCCAGGCGCAGGCGCTCGCCAAGGCGATCGCCGAAGCCGCGGCCGCCTGAGAAGCCAACCGGACGGCGGCAACGCCCGCCGCTGCAGCGGCGGTCCGGTCCGACGCCGTGGCGGCCGGATGTCGGGCCGCGCGTGGTGACGGCGGCGGTCGCCGGCGGTCGCCTATAATTCGCCCATGGTAGCCGTCGCCCACGCCGCGCCGCAGACCTCCGGGCCGGAGGCGATCGCGGCGTGGCTCGCCGGGCTCGCCGGCATCTATCCGCCGGACGACGTCGCCGGCATCGCGGCGGCGCTGGAGTATGCGCGGACCCGCGTCGGCAACACGACGGGACGCGACGGCGAGCCGCTGCAGGAGCGCGCGCTCGGCACCGCGACGATCCTCGCCGGCCTCAAGCTCGACGCCGGCGCGGTGCGCGCGGCACTGCTGCTCGGATTGCCCGGGGCCGGCGCCTTCGACGTCGAGGCGGTGACCGACGCTTTCGGCGCCGACGTCGCCGCGCTGGTCGCGGGCGTCGCCCGGATGGACGACATCCGCGCGCTGCCCGCCACCGGCAGCGCCGACGACCGTTCGGCGCAGGCCGAGCGCCTGCGCAAGATGCTGCTGGCGATGGTCGAGGACATCCGCGTGGTCCTGATCAAGCTCGCCGAGCGCACGCAGGCGCTGCGCTTCCTGATGACCTGCGGCGACGGGGCGCAGGCTCTGCGCGAGCGCACGGCGCACGAAGTGCTCGAGCTCTTCGCCCCCCTCGCCAACCGGCTCGGCGTCTGGCAGCTGAAGTGGGAGCTCGAGGACCTCTCGCTGCGCGCGCTCGAGCCCGAGACCTACAAGACCATCGCCCGGATGCTGGACGAGCGGCGGCTCGACCGCAGCCGCTACATCGACGAGGTGGTCGCGACGCTGAAGCGCGAGCTCGCCGCGGCCGGGATACGGGCCGAGGTGACCGGCCGTCCCAAGCACATCTACAGCATCTGGAACAAGATGCGGCGCAAGCAGTCCGGCATCGACACGCTCTACGACATCCGCGCGGTGCGCATCCTGGTCGACGACGTCAAGGACTGCTATGCCGCGCTCGGCATCGTCCATCACCTGTGGACGCCGCTGCCGCGCGAGTTCGACGACTACATCGCCAAGCCCAAGGCCAACGACTACCGCTCGCTGCACACTGCGGTCATCGGGCCGGAGGACAAGCCGCTCGAGGTGCAGATCCGCACCTTCGAGATGCACCAGCACTCCGAATACGGCGTCGCCGCGCACTGGCGCTACAAGGAAGGCGCGCACAAGGGAGTTCGCCGCGACCCCGCGTTCGAGGACCGGATCGCGTGGCTGCGGCAGGTGCTCGACTGGAAGGACGCGGTCGCGGACGCCTCGGAATGGATGTCGGCGTTCAAGAGCAGCCTCTTCACCGACACCATCTACGTGCTGACGCCGCAGGGGCGCGTCGTCGACCTGCCGCGCGGCGCGACACCGATCGATTTCGCCTACGCGGTGCACACCAACCTCGGGCATCGCTGCCGCGGCGCGCGCGTCGACGGCGCGCTGGTCCCGCTCAATCACGTGCTGAAGAACGGACAGCAGGTCGAGATCGTCACGGCGAAGCAGGGCGGGCCGTCGCGCGACTGGCTGAATCCGGAACTGGGGTACGTGCACAGCCACCGCGCGCGCACCAAGGTGCGGCAGTGGTTCAAGGCCCAGCAGCTCGACGCCACGCTGGCGCAGGGGCGCGCGATCGTCGAGCGCGAGCTGCAGCGCGCCGGGGCGACCGCCGTCAACCTCGACGCCGTCGCCGGCAAGGCCGGGCTCGCCAGGGCCGACGAGCTGTTCGCCGGCGTGGCGCGCGACGAGATCAACCTGCGCCAGCTGCAGGCGGCGATCCGCGCCGTGACGACGCCGGGGGCGGGCGGGGAGGCTCCGGCCGAGCCCGAGGTGATCGCCCGCGCCAGTCGTGCCGAGGGCGCCGGCGGCGGCATCATGATCCTCGGCGTCGATCGCCTGATGACGCACCTCGCGCGCTGCTGCAAGCCGGCGCCGCCGGACCGGATCGTCGGCTTCGTCACCCGCGGCAAGGGGGTCACGATCCATCGGCGCAACTGCGCCAGCGCGGCGCGGCTGCACGAGCGCGAGCCGGAGCGCCTGATCGCCGCGGAGTGGGGCGCCGCGCGCGACGAGGTGTTCCCGGTCGACGTCGTGCTGGAGGCGATGGACCGCCAGGGCCTGCTGCGCGACGTCACCGAGGTGTTCTCGCGCGAGAAGGTGAACGTGACCGCCGCCCACACGCAGTCGCGAAACCTCCACGTGCGCATGGGCTTCACGCTCGAGGTGCGCAGCCTCGATGCGCTGCAGCGGGCGCTGGCACTGGTGCGCGACGTGCCGGGCGTGGTGTCCGCGGGACGGCGCTGATCGACCTCCGGCCGGCGCCGGCGGCGGCCCGCGCCACGCTCAACGGTCGATGCGGTGGTGCGCCACGACGTCGTCGTCGACCTCGATCCCCAGGCCGGGGCGGTCGGACAGCTCGATCTTGCCGCCGACCGGGCGGAAGCTCGGGTGGATGAAGTCCTGCTCCAGCGGTGCCGTGTTGATCTCCATTTCGTCGCTGAGCGGATTCGCCATGACGAAGTGCGCGGTCGCGGCGACGCCGGGACCGTAGTAGAACGAGTGGGTGATCAGCGGCGTGTTCCAGGCCTCCGCCATCCCCAGGATCTTGCGGCAGCAGAGCAGGCCGCCCGCCTTGATGACGTCCGGCTGCAGCATGTCGACGGCGTCCTTCTCCAGCAGGCTCTTGAAGCCGAAGTGCGTGTACTCGTTCTCTCCGGCGGCGATGGGAATGTTGCTGTGCTCGCGCACGAACCGCAGCCCGTCGTAGTCGTCCATCGGCCGCACCGGCTCCTCCAGCCAGCGCACGCCGTGCTCCTCCATGCGCCGGGCCATCGCGATCGCCTCGCGGGGCGTCCAGCAGCCGTTGACGTCCACCGCCAGGTCGACGTCGGGGCCGATCGCGCGGCGCGTCTGCGCGACCGACTCGATGTCGGTCTGGTGCAGTTTCACCAGGTGGTAGCCCTCGCCGGCCATCGCCGCCGCGTCGGCCGCGGCGTCCTGGGGCCGTTCGTAGGGGGGCAGGCTCGCATACGCGCGGATGCGTTCCCAGCAGGCGCCGCCGAGCAGCTTGTACACCGGCATCCCGCAGGACTTCCCGAGGATGTCCCAGAGCGCGACCTCGACGCCGCTGATCGCGTTGAGCACCATGCCCTTGCGGCCGTAGCGGAAGGTGCCGAGGTACATCCGGCGCCACAGCGTCTCGATGCGCGTGGGGTCGGCCCCGATCAGGCGCGGTCGCAGCGCCTCGTTGATGAACGTGGCGACCGCGCGCGGCGTCAGGCGGAAGGCCTCGCCGATGCCCACGACGCCCTCGTCGGTGAACACCTTGACCAGGACGTGACCGTCGCTCTCGGGGTTGAGCCCCGTCGTCGTGGCGGCGAATTTCATCCTCTGGGGAATGCTGAGGGGGATGGCCTGGACATCGGTGATCTTCATCGTCTGCACTTTCACGAAAGCGGTGGATGGTTGCGCGCGGCCGACCGGTCGCGCGGCGGGCGCCTTCTCGGTCGGCTGCCTCTCCGGCCGCGAAACCGAACCCTCGCCTGCGCCCGGCGACGCTGCGCCCCCCGATTCTGCCACTCATCGCCGCTTTGTTCGACCACCCGGGCGCCGTCAGACGCCGAGATAGCGGTGCCTCGTCGCGGCGTCGGCGAGCAGTGCGTCGGGCATACCCTGCCACGCGACGCGCCCCTTTTCGAGCACGCAGGCGCGGTCGGCGAGAGGCGCCAGTTCGGCAAGGTTCTTGTCGATCACCAGCAGCGACTGCCCGGCCGCCTTGAGCCCGGCGATGCACTTCCAGATCTCCGTCCGGACCAGCGGCGCCAGTCCCTCGGTCGCTTCGTCGAGGATCAGCAGCCGGGGGTTGGTCATCAGCGCCCGGCCGACGGCGAGCATCTGCTGCTCGCCGCCCGACAGCGTGCTGGCGCGCTGCGCCTGCCGCGGCGCGAGCGCGGGAAAGAGCCCCAGCACCCGCTCGAGCGTCCACTCGGTCGGGGCGCCGGCCGATCGCCGGGCGGTGGCGACGAGATTCTCGCGCACCGTCAGCGCGGGAAACACCTGCCGGCCCTCCGGCACCAGGCCGATCCCGGCGCGGGCGATGCGGAACGACGGCCAGTCCTGCACCGGCACGCCGGCGAACGCGATGCGCCCGCGCGCGGCCGGCGTGAGGCCGAGGATCGAGTGCACGGTGGTCGTCTTGCCCATGCCGTTGCGTCCGAGCAACGCCAGCACCTCTCCCTCGGCGATCGTGAACGACACGCCGAACAAGGCCTGGCTCGCCCCGTAGAAGGTCTCGATCGCCTCGACCGCGAGCAGCGCCGCCATCGTCAGCCGCCCTGGCCGCCGAGATACGCGTTGCGCACGGCGGGGTCGTCGCGAATCGCCTGCGGCGTGCCGGTGGCGATGATCCGGCCGTAGACCAGCACCGACACGCGGTCGGCGAGCGAGAAGACCGCGTCCATGTCGTGCTCGACCAGCAGCATCGGCAGCTCGGATTTCAGCGACCGCAGCAGCGCGACCATCCGGGCGGAATCCTCCTGTCCCATGCCGGCCAGCGGCTCGTCGAGCAACAGCATCCGGGGTTGCAGGGCCAGCGCCACCGCGAGTTCCAGCTGCCGGTGCTCGCCGTGCGACAGCTCGCGGCAGCGGGTCTGCGCGACCGGCGCGAGGCCGACGCGCTCCAGGAACGACCGCGCGGGCCCGCGCAGCGTGGTGTCCCGCCGGGCGTCGGCAAAGAAGCGGAAGCTCGAGCCGCTGCGCGCCTGGACCGCCAGGGCGACGTTGTCCTCGGCGCTCATCTGCGGCAGCAGCGTGGTGATCTGGAAGGAGCGCGCGAGGCCGAGGCGGGTGCGCCGCCAGGTCGGCAGGCCGGTGATGTCGCGCCCGTCGAAGCGTATCGTCCCGCGGTCGGGGGCGAGTTCGCCGGTGAGCTGCGCGATCAGCGTGGTCTTGCCGGCGCCGTTGGGGCCGATGACGGCGTGGACCTCGCCGGCATCGACGGCCAGCGACACGTCGTCGGTCGCCTTCAGCGCGCCGAAGGACTTGTCCAGGCGGGAGGTCTCGAGCAGCGTCGCCATCGGCTCAGAACCTGTGCATTAATCTACTGCGCGGGCGGATTGCAGCGTTGCTCACTCGCTCCCTCCTCGCCTATCCACGCGATATGTCTCGTCGGTCGCATCGTTCGCGCCTTGCACTCCGCCCGCTCGCGACGATTTCTGCACAGGTTCTCAGCGCTCGCCGGCGACGAGGCCCCAGAGGCCGCGGCGCGCGAAGACGACGAACAGCACCAGCAGCGGGCCCAGGATCAGCATCCAGTGCTCGGTCCAGGCCGACAGCAGCTGCTCCACGCCGAGCAGCACGAACGCGCCGGCGATGGGGCCGAACAGCGTCCCGGTGCCGCCGAGGATCACCATGACCATGAGCTCGCCTGACTTGACCCACGCCAGCATGTCCGGCGACACGAAGCGGGCCGCATTGGCCCACAGCGCGCCGGAGAGCGCGGCGCCGGCGGCGGCGAGCACGAACGCGACCAGTTTGTAGCGGTAGACCGGGTAGCCCAGCGCCAGCAGCCGACGCTCGCTCTGGCGGCAGCCGGACAGCACCATGCCGAAGCGCGAGCGCCGGATCGCCGCGCACAGCGTCGTCCACGCGACCAGGCAGGCGACGCAGACGTAATAGAAGACCGTGGCATCGCGCAGGTCGGCGCCCGCGAGCGTGTTGCGCCGCTGCATCGCCAGCCCGTCGTCGCCGCCGTAGAACTTCACCGACACGAACAGGTAGAACAGCATCTGGGCGAAGGCGAGGGTGATCATGATGAAGTGGATGCCCGAGGTGCGCAGCGACAGCGCACCGATCGGCAGCGCCACCAGCGCGGTCACGGCGATCGCGAGCGGCCAGACGACCAGCGCCTCGGTGCTGCCGCCCCAGCCGAGAAGCGTCGAGGCGTCCTGGGCGTGGAACGCGGCGATGGCGACGACGTAGCCGCCGAGCCCGAACCAGGCCGCGTGGCCGAAGCTCGTGAGCCCGCCGATGCCGAGGATGAGGTCGAGGCTGACCGCGGCGATCGCGTAGATGACGAAGCGGGTGAAGGTGGCGATCAGGAACGGCTGTCCGGCGCCGTGGGCGATCGCCGGCAACGCGGCCAGCAGCAGGCAGCCGGCCAGCAGCACGACGCGCCGCCGCGCGACCGACGCCGGCGGCGTCGCGGGCAGTTGCGCGGAGGCGAGCGGCGCGGGCATGATCGAAAGTCTCCCGGTCTTTCAGGCGGGCAGCAGGCCGCGCGGGCGGAAGACGAGGACCAGCGCCATCAGCAGGTAGATGGCGGCCGACGCGAGGCCCGCGCCCAGGGCGTCGGCGGTGGTCGGCGCGAACACCTGCTTGAGGAGGCCCGGAACGAAGGCGCGGGCGAGGGTGTCGACCAGTCCGACCAGCAGCGCACCGACGAACGCGCCGCGGACGCTGCCGAGGCCGCCGATGACCACGACGACGAAGGTCGCGATCAGGATCTGCTCGCCCATGCCGACCTGGACGGCGAGGATCGGCGCCGCCATCAGCCCGGCGAGGCCGGCCAGCAGCGCACCCAGCGCAAACACCAGCGTGAACAGCAGGCGGATGTCGACGCCCAGCGCGCCGACGATGGCGCGGTGCGTCGCCCCCGCGCGGATCAGCATGCCCAGGCGCGTCCGCGCGATGAGGAACGCGAGCCCGGCGGCGACGGCGACGCCGGTCGCCAGGATGGCCAGGCGAAACGTCGGGTAGGGCACGCCGGGGATGATCTCGACGGCACCGCCGAGCCAGGCCGGCGGCTGCATGAACAGCGGCGTGCGACCGGCGAGCGTCGCCACCAGTTCGTTGAAGAACAGCAGCAGGCCGAACGTCGCCAGCACCTGGTCCAGGTGATCGCGGTCGTAGAGGCGCCGGATGACCAGGAACTCGACGGCGAGGCCGGCGCCGCCGGCGGCGGCGAGGGCCGCGAGGGCCGCGAGCGCGAACGAGCCGGTGTGCCCGGCGACCGCCGCCGCCGCGTAGGCGCCCACCATGAACAGCGAGCCGTGCGCGAGATTGATGACGCCCATGATGCCGAAGACGAGCGTGAGCCCGGCGGCGAGCAGGAACAGCATCACGCCGTACTGCAGGCCGTTCAGCAACTGCTCGAGGAATAGGAGCATCGGGAAGGGGCGTGGGTGCGTGCGCCGGCGGGCGGGTCAACAAAATGCCCCGCCGGCGGGCCGGCGAGGCAACGGGCGAGGCGCTCCTGCGACGGGCCGCAGGAAGATCACATCCGGCAGTCCTTGGCGTAGGCGTCGCCGTGATTGGTCAGCACCTTGCCCTTGGTGGCGATCGTCGGCTTGCCGTCGGCGCCGGCCTCGACCTGAACGCGTACCAGTCCTGGATCGGGTGCTGGTTGCTGCCGAAACGGAAACTGCCGCGGGTGGAGACGAAGTCGGCCTTGCGCAGCGCGGCGCGGAACGCGTCTTCCTTGGCGAGGTCGCCGCCGACGGCCTTGAGCGCCGAGCCGATCAGCTTGGCGGTGTCGTAGCCCTGCTGCGCATACGGGGTCGGGGCCCGGTTGTACCTGGTCGTGAAGGCCTTGACGAAGGCCTGGCTCGCCGGATTGGCGAAGTCGTTGTTCCAGTGGCCGGTGACGTTGATGCCGACGGCGGCGTCGCCGACGGCGCCGAGGATCCGCGGCTCCATCGAGACCTCGGACACCACCATCGGCGTGCTGCCGATCAGCCCGGCCTGCACGTATTGCTTGACGAAGGTGATGCCCTGTCCGCCGGGGTGGAACTGGTAGACGGCGTCCGGCTTCAAGGCGCGAATGCGCGCGAGCTCGGCCGAGAAATCGGTCTGGTCGAGCTTGGTGTAGATCTCCTCCAGCACCTCGCCCTTGAAATAGCGCTTGAACCCGGTCAGCGCATCCTTGCCCGCCTGGTAGTTGGGCGCCAGGATCACCATCCGCTTGTAGCCGAGGTTGGCGGCGGCCTGGCCGGCGGACTCGTGCAGGCTGTCGTTCTGCCACGAGGCGACGAAGTAGTTCTTGTGGCAGTCCTTGCCGGCGAAGTTCGACGGCCCGGCATTCGGCGAGATGTAGAAGGCGCCGGCCTCGAGCACCGTCGGCGCGACGGCACCGGCGACGTTGGAAAAGATGAGGCCGGTCACGAGCTTCACCTTGTCCTGCTGCAGCATCTTGTCGGCGATCTGCTTGCCGTTGGCGGGCTTCAGGTTGTCGTCCTCGACGATGAGCTGCACCGGGACGCCGCCCAGCTTGCCGCCTTCCTCGTCGATGGCCAGGCGGAAGGCGTCGCGCACGTCCTCGCCGAGATAGCCGCCGGGGGTGGTCAGCGTGGTGATCATGCCGATCTTGACCGGCGTCTGGGCAACGGTGGGGCCGGCGCAGAACAGCGCGAGGGCGGCGACCAGGGCGGGCACTTTCATGGAGACTCCGACGTCAGGGGGACAGGTTGGGAATGGCGGCGCGCGGCGCGCGACAAACCCGGCAGTATACCAACGGCGACGCCGGTGCCGGGAAGGCGCGCCCGTCCGCGCATCCGGGGCACGGGCGATCGGTCGGGGCCCGGTCAGATCAGCCCGTCGAGCAGCTGAACGTCGACCAGCTCGCCGGCGGCGACGTTGCCGGTCGCGGTGGGCAGCACGATGAAGCAGTTGGCCTGCGACATCGAGGACAGGACGCCGGAGCCCTGCTCGCCGGTGGTGCGCACCGTGTAGCCGTTCGCCGGATCGCCGCTGAGGACGCCGCGCTGGAACTCGGTGCGGCCGGGCGCCTTGCGGATCGGCGTGGTCAGCGGCAGCTTGAACGTCGGCAGCGGCCCGACGTCGCGCTGCCCCTGCAGCACCAGCAGCGCCTCGCGGACGAACTGGTAGAACGTCACCATCACCGACACCGGGTTGCCGGGCAGGCCGAAGAAGTGGGCCGCGCCGAGCCGGCCGTAGGCGAGCGGCCGCCCCGGCTTCATGGCGATCTTCCAGAACAGCACTTCGCCCAGCTTGTCGAGCAGCTGCTTGACGAAGTCGGCCTCGCCGACCGACACGCCCCCCGAGGTGATCACGACGTCGGCGGCGGCCGCCGCGCTGGCGAAGGCGGCCTCGAGCGCCTCCGGGACGTCGGGCACCACGCCCATGTCGATGACGTCGCAGCCGAGGCGCTGGAGCATGCCGTAGATCGTGTAGCGGTTGCTGTCGTAGACCTCGCCGGTCGCGAGCGGCGTGCCGATCGACTTCAGCTCGTCGCCGGTGGAGAAGAACGCCACCCGCAGCCGGCGGTAGACCGGCACCTCGCCGATGCCCAGCGAGGCCATCATTCCCAGTTCCGCGGGCCGCACCAGCTGACCGGCGGCGAAGACCGCCTGCCCGGCCTTGAGATCCTCGCCCGCGAAGCGCCGGTTCTGCCCGGCCTTGGTCACCGCACCGGCGGCAATGCGCACCCCCTGCGCATCTTCCCCCGCGCGTTCCTGCATCACCACGGTGTCGGCACCGGCGGGCATCACCGCGCCGGTGAAGATGCGCACGCACTCGCCGGAACCGACGCTCGCCGCCGCCGGCTTGCCGGCGAACGACTCGCCCACCCGGCGCAGCAGCGTCTCGCCGGCGGGCGCGAGGTCGGCGAAGCGCAGCGCGTAGCCGTCCATCGCCGAATTGTCGTGGCCGGGGACGTCGATCGGCGAGATCACGTCGGCGGCGAGGACCCGCCCCAGCGCGGCGCGGAGCGCGACCCGCTCGACCGTCGTCACCGGCGTGAGGAAGGTCCGGATCAGCGCCCGCGCGCGGTCCACCGGCATCGAGTTCGGATCGTAGTCGTCGGCACAGCAGGCTTCGCGCAGCGTCTTGGGTTCGGTCATGATCGGAGGGGGAGGGGAGGAAACCGGGGCGGCCATTGTAGCCGCAGGCGGCGCCGCGTCGCGGCCGTCAGCGCTGCGACGCGGCGGCGAGCTCGTCGCTGGTGTTGATGTTGCGGAACGCGTCGGCCTCGTCGTCGAAGGCGACTTCGACCGCGGGCAGCGTCGCGTACCAGGCGTCGATCTTGCGGCCGCCGCCTTCGAGAAAGGCAGTGAGGTGCGGCAGCAGCGCGCGGCGGACGAGCGCGAACACCGGGTGCGGCTGGTCGAAGGTCCGCGCGACGGCGAGCTGCGCGTCGCCGGCGACGAGCCCCGCCAGGAGCCGCGCGACGAGATCGTCGGGCAGGAACGGCGAATCGCAGGGCACGGTGACGACGAGATCGCGGTGTGCCGCGGTCATGCCCGCGTGCAGGCCCGCCAGCGGCCCGGCGAAGCCGCCGATCGCGTCGGCGACCACCGGCACGCCGAACGCGGCGTAGCGATCGAGGTTCTGGTTGGCGTTGATCAGCACGTCGTCGACCTGCGGGCGCAGCCGCGTCAGCACGTGCTCGACCATCGGCCGGCCGGCGAGCGGGACCAGGCCCTTGTCGACGCCGCCCATCCGCCGCCCCATGCCGCCGGCGAGGACGATGCCGGTCACGCTGCGCGCGCTCACGTCGCCTCCGTCGGCGGCTCGACCGGCCAGCGCAGCCAGCGCGCGTGCTCGGCGAAGAACGCATGGCCCTCGGCCGGCCTGTCGACCGGATCGTCGAAGCAGGCCAGCGCGACGTGGGTCTCGCCCGGCCAGCGCTCCGACGCGAAGAACAGCCGGGTCCCGCAGTCGCGACAGAACGTGCGCCGGGTTCCGGGCGACGACGCGTACGCGGCCACCGCGTCGCCGCCGGCGACGATCGCGACCTGCGCGGCGGGAAAGCCGACCCAGGTGACGAACGCGGCGCCGTGCGCGCGGCGGCAGCTCTCGCAGTGGCAGTGGCAGCAGAAGCGCGACGGAAAGCGCGCGACGAAGCGGACCTGGCCGCACATGCAGCGGCCGCGGGCCTCGCCGACGGGGGCGTCGTCGTCCGGGAGCATCGACATTCAGGCCGCGATGAAGCGCTCGGCGCCGGTGTAGAGCAGGTAGTGCCGATGGGTCGCGCGCCCAATCATCGTGATCCCCACCTTGCGCGCGATCTCGTGGCCCATCTGCGTCAAGCCGCTGCGCGAGACCAGGAAGGGGATGCCCATCTGCGCGGCCTTGATCACCATCTCGGAGGTGAGCCGGCCGGTGGTGTAGAAGATCTTGTCGGCGCCGTCGACGCGGTCGAGCCACATCCAGCCGGCGATCGCGTCGACGGCGTTGTGGCGGCCGACGTCCTCGACGAACATCAGGATCTCGGATGCGTCGCCGCGGTTGGTCGCCAGCGCGCAGCCGTGGATGGCGCCTGCCTGCTTGTACAGCGTGTCGTGCTGCCGCACGCATTCGAGCAGTGCGTAGAGCGCGGTGCGCGACAGCGTGGCCGAGCCCGGCAACCGGATGTCGTCGATTTCCGCCATCAGGTCGCCGAACACCGTGCCCTGGCCGCAGCCGGTGGTCTTGGTCCGCCGGGCGGTCCTGGCCTCGAGGTCCCGCAGCCCGCCGCGCGTGGTGACCGCGGCCGCGTTGACGTCCCAGTCGACGTGAACGGCGACGATGTCGTCGATCGATGCGACGAGGCGCTGGTTGCGCAGGTAGCCGATGGCCAGGGCCTCGGGCGCGCCACCCAGCGTCATCAGCGTCAGCAGCTCCTGCTTGTCGACGTAGAGGGTCAGCGGATGCTCGCCGGCGATCGGCGTCACCCGCCGCGCGCCGGTCTCGTCGATCGCCTCGACGTCGACGGTGGCCGGTCGGGCGGCGTCGGTCAGCAGCGGGCGGTGGAGCGGCAAGGCGGCATTCATGGCTTCGGCGGGCGTGGGCGGGGGGCGCGACAGGCGGCGGGCGATCAGCCGCCGATGTAGCTCATCTCGACCTTGGGCGAGTGCCGCGTGTTGGCGGTGCGGACCTCGGAATAGCGGTCGTCGCGCTGCCGCCAGACCGCGGCGACGGCCGCGCGCGATCGCACCGTCGTCATGGCCCTCGCGCAGCAGGCCGCGCAGGTCGTAACCGCCGGTGGCGAACAGGCAGGTGTAGAGCTTGCCGTCGGTCGACAGCCGGGCGCGCGTGCAGTCGCGGCAGAACGCCTGCGTGACCGAGGCGATGACGCCGATCTCGCCGCTGCCGTCGCGATAGCGCCAGCGCCCGGCGACCTCGCCGCGATAGTTGGGGTCGACGCTGGCGAGCGGCAGTTCGGCGTCGATCAGGCGGACGATTTCGGCGGCTGGCACGACGTCGTCCATGCGCCAGCCGTTGGTCGCGCCGACGTCCATGAACTCGATGAAGCGGACGATGTGGCCGCTGCCCTTGAAGTGCCGGGCGAGCGGCACGATCGACGATTCGTTGACACCGCGCTGGACCACCATGTTGATCTTGATCGGGGCAAGTCCCGCGGCGGCCGCGGCGTCGATGCCCTCGAGCACGCGGGCGACCGGGAAGTCGACGTCGTTCATGGCGCGGAACGTCGCGTCGTCCAGCGAGTCAAGGCTCACCGTGACGCGCTTGAGGCCGGCAGCGGCGAGGTCGCGGGCCTTCCGCGCCAGCCCCGAGCCGTTGGTGGTCAGCGTGAGATCGACGTCGCCGATCCCGGCGAGCATGGCCACCAGGCGCTCGACGTTCCGGCGCAGCAGCGGCTCGCCGCCAGTCAGGCGGATCTTGTTCACACCGTGGCCGACGAAGATCCGCGCCACGCGCGTGATTTCCTCGAAGCTCAGCAGGTCGGCATGCGAAAGGAACTGGAAGTCGCTGTCGAAGACGTCCTTCGGCATGCAGTACCGGCAGCGGAAATTGCAGCGGTCGGTCACCGAGATGCGCAGGTCGCGCATGCTGCGTCCCCGTCCGTCCTGCAGCGGGCCGGCGGCCCCGCCCGGCGCGGCGATCGCCGCGCGGACGAGTGCCTCGCGTCGCTCTTGGGAGGCGGCACCGCGCAGGTCGGAAATGGGGATGATCGAGGCCATGCGAAACCCGGCCGCGCGGGACGCGCAAAATGGGTGGGTCATGGTACCAGACGGCAACGGTCGTGGTGTATGATCGGCGCCCAGTTGCACGGTCCTCGTGCCGCAGAAATCGATTCGGAATTTCCATGCTGGTACCGCGGGTTATGGTGGCTGTCACGCTGGCGCGCACGCCGCTGGCGAGCCGCTGGGCGAGCGAGCGCTGGGATGCCGTCGCGGTCGAGCCGCTGGCCGATTCGGCGGCGCTCGACGAGGTGCCCGCGGCGAGCTCGTCCGACGGCGGCTCGCGCTGGCGCTACGCGGCCTTCGCGGTGGAGTTGCACCGTTCGGAGGCCGAGGGCTATCACCTCAACATCACGGCGCCGCTGCCCAAGGCCTTCGTGATGCTGCGCGCCGCCGAAGACGGCCGCGACCCGCCGCTTCGTCCCAAGCTCGTGACCGTCAGCTACAACGAGGCGGCGCGCATGCTCGACGGCGGCGAGCAGGTCGACGCGGTGCCGCTGCCCCCGGCGATGCTCGAGTGGCTGCGGCCCTTCGTCGCCCTGCACTACAAGCCCGAGCCGAAGAAGAAGATGAGACGCAACGACCCTTTCGCCGACGGGGCGTTCCGGCGCGACCCGGGAACGGGGCACTGACGTGCGTGGCGCTCGCGCAGCGCGGGGCCGCGCCTGACCATGGCCGGCAGCGAGCAACCTGGCGGCCCGTTCACGCTGCGGCGCTGGTCGCAGCGCAAGCTGGCGGCCGCGCGAACGGCCGAACCCGGAACGCGGCGCCCGCGGCGCCCGTGCCGACGCCGCCCCCGGCAACCCCGACCGCGAGCGCGGCCGCAGCGACGTTGCCGGCGCCGCCTGCCGATCTCCCCGCCGTCGAGTCGCTGTCGTTCGACTCGGACTTCTCGCTCTTCCTGCAGCCGAAGGTGGATGAGCAGCTGCGTCGCCAGGCCTTGAAAAGGCTCTTCTCGGATCCCCGCTTCAACGTCATGGACGGCCTCGACGTCTACATCGACGATTACGGCAAGCCCGATCCGATCGCGCCCGAACTCGTACGCCAGCTGGTCCAGGGACGGTATCTTTTCGACCCGCCGCAGACGCGGGTGAACGCGCAGGGCGTCGTCGAGGACGTGCCGCCGGACGAGGCTGCCGCCGTGCCGCCGCCCGCCGATGCGGTGGCCGCCGCATCGGCGCTTCCCGAGGTGCCGCACGACACGCCCGCGGCAATTCCCTCCACTGCGTCCGATCCTGCAGCGGCTGCCGAGGGCTCGGCTGCAGCGCAACCATCGCCTCCGGCGGATCGCCTCCCATGAGCCTTGCCGGCAAGACGCTGCACCTTTGTTCCTGCAACGGGACGATGCCCCTCGACGGCGAGGCGCTGGCGCGCTCGCTCGATCTCGCGGCCGCACCGCCGGTGCGGACCATGCTCTGCCAGAAGGAGCTCGGCGTCTTCGCCGACCAGGTGGCCGGCGACGTGGTCGTCGCCTGCACGCAGGAAGCGCGGCTGCTCGGCGACCTGGCCGAGGAGCGGGGCAAGACGCGGACGATCCGCTTCGTCAACATTCGCGAGACCGCCGGCTGGTCGGCGCAGGCGAAGGCGGCGATGCCGAAGATCGCCGCGCTGCTGGCGCTCGCCGGGCTGCCGGAGCCGGAGCCCGTGCCCAGCGTGTCGTATCGATCGGGCGGGCAGCTGCTCGTCGTCGGCCCGGCGGACGCCGCGCTGCATTGGGCCGGCGTGGTGGCGGCGCAGCTTTCGGTGACCGTGCTCATTACCGGACGCGCCGCGGGGACGGAGCTGCCGGCGACCCGCGACTTCCCGGTCTTCTCCGGCGAGGTGACGGCCGTGACCGGCTGGCTGGGCGCGTTCGACGTGACCTGGAAGCAGGCGAATCCGATCGACCTCGACCTGTGCACGCGCTGCAACGCCTGCATCCGCGCCTGCCCCGAGAAGGCGATCGACTGGAGCTACCAGATCGATCTCGACCGCTGTCGTTCGCACCGTGCCTGCGTCGCGGCCTGCGGCGCGACGGCGGCGATCGACTTCGCCCGCACCGACGTCGTGCGCAGCGAGCGTTTCGACCTGGTCCTCGACCTGTCGCGGGTGCCTATCCTGCGCCTGCACGAGCCGCCGCAGGGCTACTTCGCGCCCGGAGCCGACGCCGTCGCGCAGGCGAGCGCGGTCGCCGGGCTGGCGGCGATGGTCGGCGAGTTCGAGAAGCCGAAGTACTTTGCCTACAAGGCGTCGATCTGCGCCCACAGCCGGTCGCAGAAGACCGGCTGCCGCCAGTGCATCGACGTCTGCTCGACCGGGGCGATCCGCGCCGACGGCGATCACGTCGTGGTCGAGCCGCATCTGTGCATGGGCTGCGGCGGGTGCACGACCGTCTGCCCGTCGGGGGCGCTGTCGTACACGTATCCGAGCGTTCCGGACTTCGGGCGGCGCCTGCGCACCGTGCTCGCCACCTATGCCAAGGCCGGGGGGCGTGACGCCTGCCTGCTGCTGCACGCCGCGCGGGCCGGGGAGAGCATGTCCCGGTTGGCGCGCCGCGGGCCGGGATTGCCGGCGCGGGTGATTCCGCTCGAGGTGCACCACGTCGCCTCGGTGGGTCTCGACGTCTGGCTGGCGGCGCTGGCCCACGGCGCCAGCCAGGTGGCCGTGCTCGCGCTGGGCGACGAGGCGCCGGAGTACCGCGAGGCGCTGGAGCGGCAGATGCGCATCGCGGATACGATCGCGCAGGCACTGGGCTACCAGGGCCAGCACTTCCGTGTCTTCGACGCGGCCGCCACCGACTTCGGCGCCGAACTCGCCGCCTGGCCGGCAGCGCTCGGCGTCCGCGCCGCGGCAACGTTCGCGCTGACCGCCGACAAGCGCACCACCGCGGCGCTGGCGATCGAGCATCTGCTGCAGCACGCGCCGGTGCCGCAGCGCGAGATCCCGCTGCCGGCGGGCGCGCCCTTCGGCACCATCGCGGTCGACGGCGATGCCTGCACGATGTGCCTCGCCTGCGTCGGCGCCTGCCCCGAGGGCGCGCTGCTCGACCACGCCGAGATGCCGCAGCTGCGCTTCATCGAGGCCAAGTGCGTCCAGTGCGGCATCTGCCGCGAGACCTGCCCCGAGCGCGCGATCACGCTGTCGCCCCGGCTGGCGCTCGGCCGGGAGGCGAAGGAGCCGCGGGTCGTCAACGAGGCGGCGGTCTTCCACTGCGTGTCCTGCGGCAAGCCGATGGGCACCGAGAAGCTGATCGGCACGATGCTGGCCAAGCTCGCCGGCCACTCGATGTTCGCCGCACCGGGCGCGCTCGAGCGGCTGAAGATGTGCGCCGACTGCCGGGTCGTCGACCTGATCAAGAACGAGAAGAGCGTGGACATCCGCGATGTCTGACGCCTCGATCGCCGCGCCGGGCGCCGCGGCGCCGCGGTGGCTCGAGCCCGAGGAGGCGGCGCGGGCCGGTTTCTACGCGCTGCTGTCCCGGCTCTATGCCGGCGGGCCGGACGCCGCGTTGCTGGCCGCGATCGCCGCGGCCGCGCCGCTGCCCGTCGAGGCGGGGGACGCGGCGGCGGCGGGCGCGAAGGACGCCGCCGGCGACCTCGCCTCGGCGTGGGACGCGCTGCGCGCGGCCAGCGCCCGCGCGACGCCGGAGGCGGTCGCCCAGGAATACGACGAGCTGTTCATCGGCGTGGGCAAGAGCGAGGTCAACCTGCACGCCAGTCACTGGCTGACCGGGTTCATGATGGAGCGGCCGCTGGCCGAGGTGCGGGGCGCGCTGGCACGGCTGGGGCTGGAGCGCCGCCCGGAAGCCTCGATGGTCGAGGATCACCTGTCGGCGCTGTGCGAAACAATGCGCATTCTCATCGCCGGACATGGAAAACGGCTTCCGGCCGACATTGGCGAGCAAAAGGCATTTTTCGATCACCATGTCGCAGCGTGGGTTTTCCCTTGCTGCGATGCAATATCCGTTTGTCCGCTTGCGTCCTTCTACCGCGACGTAGCACAATTCACCAAGCATTTCCTGGCGCTCGAACGTGACTCGTTCGCCATGGAATGATTATTCGAAGTCACGACGCCCTACTTAGGAGGCAGCATGCGCACTCCATCGCGTAGCGATCGTCCGGTCGCGACCACCGCGGACACGCTCCCGCCCGACACCGACCTCAAGCGCCGCCGCTTCCTGCTGGGCCTCGGCGCCGGAGGGGCGGGCGCGGCGACGGTCGCCATCGGCGCCTTGCCCTCCGTCGCATCGGCGACGCCTGTCGCCGGCGTGCCCCAGCAAGTCGGCAATGGTTACCGCGAGACCGAACACGTCCGCGACTATTACCGCTCGGCCAAGCTCTAGGAGGAGGAAGGATCATGCTGCTCACCAAAAAAAGTGACGGTGTCGTCGCAGCCGGTCCGCGTCTTCGCCGCCTCGGGGGGGCCGTGCTTCCCACGATGGACCGGCGGACGTTTTTGCGTCGCTCCGGCATCGCCGCCGGGGCGGGCGCGTTCGCGAGCCAGCTGCCGTTCGGCAGCATCGCGCCGGCCGAGGCCGCGGCCGAAGGGCAGGGCGGCGGCAAGACGGAGGTCAAGCGCACCGTCTGTTCGCACTGCTCGGTCGGCTGCGCCGTCGACGCCGTCGTCGAGAACGGCGTCTGGATTCGCCAGGAGCCGGTGTTCGATTCGCCGCTGAACCTGGGCGCGCACTGCGCCAAGGGCGCGTCGATCCGCGAGCACGGCCACGGCGAGTACCGCCTCAAGGCGCCGATGAAGCTCGTCAACGGCAAGTACCAGAAGATCAGCTGGGAGCAGGCGATCAACGAGGTCGGCGACAAGCTGCTCGCGCTGCGCAAGGAGTCCGGCCCCGACGCGGTGTTCTGGATCGGCAGCTCGAAGTTCAGCAACGAGCAGGCCTATCTGCACCGCAAGTTCGTCTCGTTCTGGGGCACCAACAACTGCGACCACCAGGCGCGGATCTGCCATTCGACGACGGTTGCCGGCGTAGCCAACACCTGGGGCTACGGCGCGATGACCAACTCGTACAACGACATGCAGAACACCAAGTGCGCGCTCTACATCGGCTCGAACGCCGCCGAGGCGCACCCGGTGTCGATGCTGCACATGCTGCACGCCAAGGAAGGCGGCGCCAAGATGATCGTCGTCGACCCGCGCTTCACGCGGACGGCGGCCAAGGCCGACGAGTACGTCCGCCTGCGCTCGGGCGGCGACATTCCCTTCCTGTTCGGCCTGCTGCACCACATCTTCAAGAACGGCTGGGAAGACAAGAAGTACCTGAACGACCGCGTGTTCGGGATGGACAAGGTGCGCGAGGAAGTGCTGACCAAGTGGACGCCCGACAAGGTCGAGGAGGCCTGCGGCGTGTCCCCGGCGCAGATGTACAAGGTCGCCGAGATGATGGCCAAGAACCGGCCCTCCACGCTGGTGTGGTGCATGGGGCAGACGCAGCACTCGATCGGCAACGCGATGGTGCGGGCGTCCTGCATCCTGCAGCTGGCGCTGGGCAACGTCGGCGTGTCGGGCGGCGGCACCAACATCTTCCGCGGCCACGACAACGTCCAGGGCGCCACCGACGTCGGCCCGAACCCCGACTCGCTGCCCGGCTACTACGGCCTCGCCGCGGGATCGTGGAAGCACTGGGCTGCGGTCTGGGGCGTCGACTACGAGTGGATCAAGAAGCAGTACGCCCCGAACATGATGGAAAAGCCGGGGATGACGCTGTCGCGCTGGATCGACGGCGTGATGGAGAAGAACGAGCTCATCGACCAGGACTCGAACCTGCGCGCGCTGGTGTACTGGGGCCATGCGCCGAACAGCCAGACGCGCGGCAAGGAGATGGTCGAGGCGATGAAGAAGCTCGACCTGCTGGTGGTCATCGACCCGTATCCGTCGGCGACGGCGGCGATGGCGGCGATGGTGCGCAAGGACGGCGTCTACCTCTTGCCGGCGGCCACGCAGTTCGAGAACACCGGCTCGATCACCGCGTCCAACCGCTCGATCCAGTGGCGCGAGCGCGTCATCGCCCCGCTGTTCGAGTCGCAGACCGACCACGCGATCATGTACGCGTTCGCGAAGAAGTTCGGCTTCGACAAGGAGCTGGTCAAGAACTACAAGATCGTCAAGCCCACCGAGGGCAAGTTCGAGGAGCCCGAGAACGAGTCGATCCTGCGCGAGATCAACAAGGGCACGTGGACGATCGGCATGTCCGGCCACTCGCCGGAGCGGCTGAAGCTGCACATGAAGCACATGAACACCTTCGACGTGAAGACGCTGCGCGCGAAGGGCGGTCCCTGCGACGGCGAGTTCTTCGGCCTGCCCTGGCCGTGCTACGGCACGCCGGAGATGAAGCACCCGGGTTCGCCCAATCTCTACGCGACCGGCACGCCGGTGATGGACGGCGGCGGCTGCTTCCGCGCCAACTTCGGCATCGAGCGCGACGGCCAGTCGCTGCTGGCCGAGGACGGTTCCTTCCCGAAGGGCGGCGATCTCACCACCGGCTATCCGGAACTCGACCACGTGCTGCTGAAGAAGCTCGGCTGGTGGGACGAGCTCACCGACGAGGAGAAGAAGGCGGCCGAGGGCAAGAACTGGAAGACCGACCTCTCCGGCGGGATGATCCGCGTGTTCATGAAGAACCACGGCAACCATCCGTTCGGCAACGCCAAGGCGCGCGCGGTCGTCTGGAACTTCCCCGACCCGATCCCGCAGCACCGCGAGCCGATCTACTCGACGCGGCCCGACCTCGTCGCCAAGTACCCGACGCACGACGACAAGAAGGCCTTCTGGCGGCTGCCGACGCTGTACAAGAGCGTGCAGGAGAAGAACAAGGACATCGGCAAGGAGTACCCGCTGGTGCTGACCAGCGGTCGCCTGGTCGAGTACGAGGGCGGCGGCGAGGAAACCCGGTCGAATCCCTGGCTGGCCGAGCTGCAGCAGGACTCCTTCGTCGAGATCAACCCCAAGGACGCCAACGACCGCGGCATCCGCGACGGCGAGATGGTCTGGCTGGGCACGCCCACCGGCGCCAAGATCCGGGTCAAGGCGATGGTCACCGAGCGCGTCGGTCCCGGCGTCTCGTTCATGCCCTACCACTTCTCGGGCGTATGGATGGGCAAGGACATGCTCGAGTACTACCCCGAGGGCGCGCACCCGATCGTCCGCGGCGAGGCGGTCAACACCGCGACCACCTACGGCTACGACTCGGTGACGATGATGCAGGAAACCAAGACCACGGTCTGCCAGATCGCCAAGGCCTGACGGCGCACGGACGAACAGAGGAGATTGCGATGGCCCGAATGAAGTTTCTCTGCGACGCCGAGCGCTGCATCGAGTGCAACGGCTGCGTCACCGCGTGCAAGCAGGAGCACGACATCCCGTGGGGCGTGAACCGCCGGCGCGTGGTCACGATCAACGACGGCGTGCCCGGCGAGCGGTCGATTTCGGTCGCCTGCATGCACTGCTCGGACGCGCCCTGCATGGCGGTCTGCCCGGTCGACTGCTTCTACAAGACCGAGGAAGGCGTGGTCCTCCACGACAAGGACCTCTGCATCGGCTGCGGCTACTGCTTCTACGCCTGCCCGTTCGGCGCGCCGCAGTTCCCGCAGGCGGGTGCCTTCGGCGTGCGCGGCAAGATGGACAAGTGCACGTTCTGCGCCGGCGGCCCGGAAGCGAACAACACGGCCGACGAGTACAAGAAGTACGGCCGCAACCGCCTGGCCGAGGGCAAGCTGCCGGCCTGCGCCGAGATGTGCGCGACCAAGGCGCTGCTCGGCGGCGACGGCGACGTCCTCGCCGACATCTACCGCGAGCGGGTCACCAAGCGCGGCAAGGGGGCCGACGTCTGGGGCTGGGGCACCGCCTACGGCCCGCCGGGACAACAGCCCGCCGCGCCGGCGGGAGGAGCGAAATCATGATCAAGCCCATCGTTGCGATCGCCTGCGGAATCGCCTTCGCCGTCGGACTCGGCGGCTGCGGCGAGCGTCCGCAGGTCATCGAGTACAAGCAGGGCAAGTACCAGGGCAAGCCGGACACCACGCCGTACGACTCGACGCAGTTCAGCGGCAACAAGGCGGAGTGGGAACGGGCCATCAAGACCCGCAACCAGAACCAGAACGAGTACAAGCGGACCAGCTGACGGGCCCCGGAGGAACGATGGCGAGCCTTACCTTGAAGCGGGCGGCCGGCGCGTGGCTGGCGGCCCTGGTGCTGGGCCTGGCGGCATCGGCGCAGGCGCAGTCTCCGGCGGCGAATCCGCCGGAGGCCGATTTCGCGAAGCAGCAGCAGGCGCAGCAGCAGAGCCAGCCGCTCAACAACCAGCCGGTGTGGAAGGAAGTCCGGTCGGGGCAGGCGCAGACCAGCACGGTGCGCGGCCGCGAGACCAACGTGCTGATCCAGTCGCAGGGCCAGACCTGGCGCGCGGCACGCGTCACCGTCTCGACGGCGCTGGGTGGCCTGATCGCCGCGCTGGTGCTCGTGCTCTTCGGCTACTACTTCTGGCGCGGTTCGATCGAGCTCCACGGCGCGCCGACCGGGCGCGTGATCGAGCGCTTTTCTCCGGCCAAGCGCATCGCCCACTGGTCGATGGGGCTGACCTTCGTCGCGCTCGGCGTCACCGGCCTGATCCTCACCTTCGGCAAGTCGCTGCTGCTGCCGATCATCGGCTACACGCTGTTTTCCTGGCTGGCGACGCTGGCGAAGAACGTCCACAACTTCACCGGCCCGGTGTTCTCGGTCGCGCTGCTGATCTTCATCTTCATGTATGCCAAGGACAACCTGCCCAAGGCCTACGACCTGCAGTGGATGGCCAAGTTCGGCGGCATGCTCGACCGCAGCGGCAACACCCACGTTCCGTCGGGCAAGTTCAATGCCGGCGAGAAGGGGCTGTTCTGGAGCCTGGTCGTCGTCGTCTCGCTGGTGCTGGTCGTCACCGGCTACATCCTCAATTTCCCGAACTTCGACCAGACGCGGGAGACGATGCAGCTGGCCAACATCGTCCATCTGGTCGCGGCACTGCTCGGCATCGCGATGGCCTGCCTGCACATCTACATGGGCACGGTCGGGATGAAGGGCGCGCTCGACGCGATGCGCTACGGCTACGTCGACGAGACCTGGGCGAAGGAGCACCACGGGCTCTGGTACGACGACGTGATGTCCGGCAAGGTCCCGCGCGGAACCGAGCCCGCGGCGCCGACGCTGCCGCAGGGCCGGCCGGCCTGATCAACGACGAGGGGAGAAGCGAGAACATGACGACGTTGCGAGCACTGATCGCCGCCGGCCTGGTGGTGGGGACTTTCGGCGTGGCGGTCGCCAAGCTGCCGGCGCCGCCGCCGATGACCGACGCGCAGAAGGCGGCGGCGGAGGAAAAGAAGGGCAAGGACGCGGCCGCGGCCGAGGCCGCCAAGGCGGCGCAGGCTCGCGCCGAGGATCGCGTCGCGGCGCGTTACTTCGCCGAGGCGAAGGCCCAGGGGAAAACCGTACCGGCGCCGCAGATCGCCGCGACCGCCCCGGCGGCGGCGAAGGCGGCACCGGTCAAGAAGTAGGCGCGCCGCTCTTTCCAGCGTTCGTCGACGGGGGCCGCGGGCCCCCGTCTGCATCGAGGACCGCGACGCAGCCGCGAGTCCCTCGCCGGCGAATCCGCTCAGGCACCCTTGCCGATCAGGTGCTCGATCTCGGCTTCGGCTTCGAGCCAGTCCTGCAGTTCGTAGCCGGGCGCAAACCCGCGCTTCTCGGCGCGCAGGTACGCCGCCGTGGCAATCCAGCGTCGACGTTCCGCATGTGACGGCGCCGGGGGCTTGTCGACCGGCTTGATGGCGCCCGCCGTCTTGCCCGTGCTGCCCGGCTTTCCGGACGCCGAGGCGGCGGCAGAAGAAGCCCCGACCGCCTTTTTCGCCGCGACCGGCTCGCGCCCGCCCGCCGCGGCCTTGGCTTTGGGAACCTCCGCCGCGGGTGCCTTGGCGACCCGCTTGACGCTCGCCGCGGCCGGGACGACGGTCGCCTCGCTCGCGGTCTTGGCGCGGACCGTGCCCTTCGGCTTGGCGGTCGCAGCCTTCTTGCCGGCTGCCGGTTTCGTCACCGCGGCTGCTTTTTTCGCTGTTCGCTTGACGCTGACGGGCTTCTCTTCGGACATGCTCGATTCTCCTGCTCGGGATTCGCGGGTAGGGCACTGCTGCCTTCCGATAATGATAGCGGAAAAGCGGAAGCCGATCCGGTCGTGCCGGCGGCGGTGTCGGCGCCGGACGCGGGGCCGTTTTTGCGCAGCGGACAACTGGAAGTGCTGCTGAACGAAGACGCGTTGCTGCCGGCCGATATCCGTGCCGCGTATCCACAAAGGCAGAATCTCGCCGCGAAGCTGCGGGTGTTCGTCGAGTTCCTGACCGCGCACTTCGCGCCGGGCGCCGCCGCCAAGCGGATTCAATGGTGACGCTGCGCTCGTCGCCGCGCCCGCCGCCGGTACGCTCGAGCCGTATCTGCGAGCCGACGGCGTCAGGTGGTGCATAATCAGCGCCGGCGCCCGCAAGAGTCCGGCCAGCGTCGGGCAATCTTTCTGTGAGTCGGATATCGCAAACTCCCTGCGAATGGAGAAAAGACATGTTCAAGATGGCATTGCGCACGGCGGCAGCGGCTGCCGCGGTTCTGTTGAGCGGCGCCGCCTTTGCGGCCACCACTCTCAGCATCAACACCGCGCTGACGACCAGCGATCCCCTGTACAAGGGGCTGGAGACGTTCCGCGACGCGGTGACCAAACGCACGAACGGTGCCATTGAGGTCAAGCTGTTCCCCAACTCGCAACTCGGCTCCGACGAAGACGTGCTGGAGCAGGCCCGCGCGGGCGCGCCCGTTGCGGTGGTGGTCGACGGCGGTCGCCTCGCCAACTTCGTCAAGGAGTTCGGCGTGCTCGGCGCGCCCTATCTCGCCTCGGGCTACGACGGCATCCGCAAGGTGGTGACGTCGGCCATGTTCGAGGAGTGGGTGGGCAAGCTCTCCAAGGCGTCCGGCCACCAGGTCCTGTCCTTCAACTGGTGGCAGGGCGAGCGGCACCTGTGGACCGCCAAGCCGGTACGCACGCCCGCGGACCTCAAGGGCAACCGGATGCGCACCATCGGCTCCCCGGTCTGGCTCGGGACGATCAACGCGATGGGCGCCACGGCGACGCCGATGCCCTATGCCGAGGTCTATTCGGCGCTCGAGCAGAAGGTGATCGATTCGGTCGAGGTGCAGTTGCCGGCCGGCTACAACTCGAAGCTCTTCGAGGTCACGAAGTACGTGACCAAGACCGGTCACATCAGCCTGATCACCGGCCTGGTGACGAGCGCCAAGTGGTTCGGCTCGCTTCCGGCCGACCAGCAGAAGATCCTGCGCGAGGAAGCGCTCAAGGCCGGGGACGTGGCATCCTACGGCACGCGCGACAAGCTGGCGGAGATCGAGAAGAGCCTGAAGGCGGCCGGCATGACGGTCGATGAGATCGACGTGACCCCGTTCAGGAACGCGACCGCGGGCGTCTACGACAAGCTCGGCTACGGCGACCTGCGAACCAAGCTGCAGGCGATCGCCAAGTAGCGTTCCTCAACGATCGACACGGCGCGTGGGGCCCGCTCAGGCGGGTTCCGTGCGCAGAGGATTGTCGCCATGCTCAAGCGCCTGGGGCAGATCGAGCTTGCGATCTGCGTCGTATTGCTCGCCGTCATCACCGGCCTCGTCTTCGTCGCGTCGATCATGCGCTTCTTCGGCCATCCGCTGGTCTGGTCGGTGGACCTGGCGCAGCTGCTCTTCATCTGGGTGTGCTTCCTCGGCGCGGACAAGGCGATGCGCGAGAAGACGCATCTCGGCATGGAAGTCCCGGTCAAGTACCTTCCCTACAAGTACCACCTCTGGGTGGAGCTGGCCTGTTCGGTGATCATTCTGGCCTTCCTCGCCGTGCTGGCCGTCAAGGGCTACGAGCTCACGCTGCTCAATCTCGAGCGCACGTTCGGCGACAGCACGCTCTCCTATGGGTGGGTGACCGCGGCCGTGCCGGTGGGTTGCGCACTGCTCGGCGCTTCGCTGGTCAACAACATGGTCAACGCCTTCCGGCGGCGCCGGCAGGGCGCGCTGGTCTACAGCAGGACGGCGCTCGAAAAGCCCGTCCCGGCGCCGCTGGAGCTCTAGGATGCTGTTGATTTCCGTCGTGTTCGTGGTGCTCATGGTGGTGGGCATGCCGGTCGCTTTCGCCACCGGCATTGCCGGCTTCGTGTTCTTCGTCGTCGATGGAGGCATGCCGCTCTCCGTCGGCGTGCAGAAGATCGCCTCGATGAGCCAGAGTTTCCCGCTGCTCGCCGTGCCGTTCTTCGTGCTCGCCGGCCATCTCATGAACGAGAGCGGCATCACCGACCGCCTGCTGAAGGTTTCGATGGTGGCGGTCGGCTGGATCTCGGGCGGCCTGGCGCAGGTCGCGATCCTGCTCTCCACGCTGATGGGCGGCGTCTCCGGCTCGGCCGTCGCGGACGCGGCCATGGAGGCGCGCATCCTGGGTCCCGCGATGATCGCCAAGGGCTACGGCAAGGGCTATTCGGCCGCCGCGATCGCCGTCGGCTCGCTGATCACGGCGACCATTCCGCCGTCGATCGGCCTGATCCTCTACGGCTATGTCGGCAACGTCTCGATCGGCAGGCTGTTCATGGCCGGCGTCATCCCCGGCCTGCTGATGATGGCGGTGCTGATGGTCACGGCCTACGCAATCGCGAAGAAGCGCCGGTACGTGGTCGCCGACAGCACCAAGCCCACCGTGCGCGCACTGGCCCGTGCGACCTGGGAGGCGAAATGGGCGATCATGTTCCCGGTCGCGCTGGTGTTCGCCATCCGCGGCGGGGTGTTCACGCCCTCGGAGGTCGGCTCCTTCGCCGTCGTCTATGCGCTTGCCGTCGGCTTCGCCGCCCACCGCGAACTGACGCTGCAGAAGGTCTGGCGGGCCTTCGCGCACGCCTCCTCGGACGTCGGCCTCATCATGCTCATCATCCTGATGAGCGGCATGGTGGGCTTCGCCACGATCTACCTGCAGGTGCCGCAGAACCTCGCCAAGTGGATGCTTGCGGGCATCACCGATCCCGCCGTCATCGTGCTGGTGATACTGGTGTTCCTGCTGCTCGCCGGGCTCGCGCTCGACTCCACGGTCATGGTCCTGCTGCTCACGCCGATCTTCGTGCCGATCGTCGTCAAGGTCGGGATGGACCCGGTGCACTTCGGCATCCTGATGATGAGCATCGTCACGCTGGGCGGCATGACCTGGCCGAGCGGCTCGGCCATGTTCGCCGTCTGCGCGCTGATGGACGTCTCGATCGAGGAGTACTCGATCGAGTCGATCCCGTTCATCGCCGCCGTGTGCGCGCTGATCGCGGTGCTCGTCTTCGTCCCCGGGATCGTGCTGTGGCTGCCCAACCTCGCCTTCGGATGAGCGCCCTGGCGTTCCATCCGCCCATCGCCGGATGAGGATCGCTCGCCCCTGAACCTCGACTCGTCCCCGCGCGCGACCGGCCGGTTCCTAGAACAAGATCCCGAACAACATCTTCACCAGTTCCTCCAACGGCATCATGGTGAGCAGCAGCGGCGTGATCGGAACCAGCGTTGCGGCGGCCAGTCGGACAATGGCATCTCTCGATACAGGTGCGAGGCGCATGGTTCGCACCACATCGTAGCTGTTCCCCAGGTCCGCAAGCGACTGGATGTCGCCGCTGCCTACCAACGGCTCGCCATGGGGCGCGCCGCCGCGCAGCCACTTGGCATCGAACTCCCGAACATAGCGCTCGGCCAGCGTCCCGTATTCGCGCAAGCCTGTCCGCTTCGCCTGGGCGAGTTGAGATGTGAACACCAGCAGCGGGCCGAGCAGCAATACGAGAACGAATGCGACCACCACCGCGATCTCGACCTTGAACTGAGGGAGGGACGATCCGAGGAAGAAAATCCGGTTGGCCACCATCCCGGCAACCATGGTGCCGTGTGCGACGGCGAGCACGGCGAAGGCGTAGGCCGCATTCGCAAGGAATCCCAGGCCGCCGACACGATCCGGATGCGTGGGCACCAGGCTCAACTCGATGCGCGACACCTGCCAGAGAAACCGCGTCCAGATGAACAAGCGAAAATACCACCGGCAGAGCAGGAATTGGAACAGCGGCAGACTCACGAAGCCGTACCACATGCCCGCGAGCGAGAGGGCCGACCCGTCAGGCGAAGGTGTCGCGTACCACGTCGTCGTCGCAACGATCGCGGAATGCCGCCAGACGACCAGGATGCCGAATCCATACACAAAGGCGATCAGCAGCACCTCGGCGAGCACGGAGTTGCGCAGTCGAAAGGCCGACTCGACGGCTGCCTCGAATCGCGGAAGAGCGCCTTCGGGAATCAGATTCCGTTCGAGGAATTGCTGCAACAATGGACGCAGCCGTTGGTGCACGACCAGCTCGGCCACGATCAGCAGGGGAAGCACCGCCAGATATCGGACATGGACTTCCACGTCGAACAGGAAGGGAACCCCAACGCTGCCGTCCAGCAGCCGTACCTCGATTGCCGACAGGACCAGGAGCGGCAGCCAGGCAAGCGTGGAGATGACGACGATCCGACGGCGGACCATCAGCAGCGCGTCGTCGGACAAGTGCGCCCGGCGCAGAATCTGGAAGAGCGGCCCGCCCAGAATGAGCGAAAAGTCTTGCGGAATCTGGATCCGGGCCGAGTTGGTGCCCAAAGCGGACGAGGCGGGATTCACTGCCATGCTCCCTGCGAGTACCCGGACGACGAAACACTATCCTCAACATCCGGGTTGGCATTGACGCAGATCAAGACCAGCATCAGGCCGCGAGAGCTTGCTCTCCGTTTGCCTTGAAGTGCCATGCGCTGGGCCCGCAGCCGGCCGGCCAGCGACCGACGACGATCAAGCCGCTCGCGTTCGAACTCGAGGGTCGCGAACCGTCCACAACCCGCCGAAGCGGTCTGCGCTCCTTTGCGGACCTGCGACTGCGGCGGCAGGCCTGTCAGCGCAGATCGTGCCCGCCAGGACTGGCGACGCACGTCAGCGCATTCTGCGAGGCGGACTCGTTCGCGCGGCGGCGCGGCATCGTGATGCGAGTTGCTCACCCGCGAGGAGCGCCGGCGCCTCAGCGGAACCCATGTTCCGCGGTGACGCCTGATTGCCCATCATCCGTCGGCCTGGTCGAATCTTGCCGGGCTGCGCTGCAACTGACGACGCGTCGCGACGTTGGGGTTAGTATCCTTCATCCCGCCACCGTGCCCATGGAAGGCCAGCGAGGCAGAGATGATCGGCCACACTTCGTCGGACGAGATGGCAGCCCGCCGATTGCCTCTGGGTGAGTTCGTGCTCGATCTGGTGGCCGGCGAACTGTTCACCGCCGACGGCCAGCTCGCGGGTTTGCGCAAGCAAGCGCTCGACGTGCTGCTGGTCCTGGGCAGCCGCGTCGGCCAGGTGGTCGGCAAAGACGAGTTGATGCGGCTGGTTTGGCCGAATGTGGTGGTGGGCGAGGGGTCGCTCACACAGGCGATCGCCGACATCCGGCGGGTGCTCGGCGACAGCGAGCATCGGGTGATTCGCAACGTGGCGCGGCGCGGCTACATGCTGGTGCCCGACACGATGCCCGTGGCCGCGGTCGAGCATTCCGAGGTCGATTCGACGCCGGCCGCGCCGATGCCGGCCCCCGCACCCGTCGCGGGCGCCCAGGCGCGGTCGCGGCGCTGGGTGCGCGTCGTTATGGTCCTGGTTCTGCTGATCGCAGCCGGCACCTGGCTGGCCTGGCGCGAGACGCCCCCGTCCTGGCATACGCCGGCCAGCTTGGCACGCGCCCCGCTGCCGCGCGACGTGCCGCCGCTGTCCATCATCGTCCTGCCGCTGGCGATCGAGGGCGAGTCGAAGGAAATGGAGTGGTTCGCCGACGCGCTGCACGGCGATCTCGTGATCGAGGTGGCACGGCTGCACCACAGTCTGGTGATCGCACGCGACACCGCGGCGACCTACAAGGGCAAGGCGGTCGACCCGCGCCAGGTGGCGCGCGAGATGGGCGTACGCCACGTCGTGAGCGGCAGCCTGCGCCAGGAGGGTCCGCAGATTCTGCTGAATCTGGCGCTGATCGACGGCGAGACCGGCGTGCAGCAGTGGGCCGAGACCTTCAGCACCGAGCGGGCGCGACTCTCGCAGACCGTGGGCGACTTCGCGGTCGCGATCGAGCGCACGTTGGCTGGGGAACTCTTCCGCTCGACCGTCGAACGCCGGGCCGCGCTCTCGCCCACCGAGGTCTCGGCGGACGACCTGGCGATGCAGGGCTATGCGCTCTGGTACCGCGGCGTCACGCGCGAGAATGTACTGACGGCCCGCGGACTCTTCGAGCGCGCTGTCGTCATGGATCCGGACTCGGCGCGCGCCTGGGCTGGCATCCACTTCACCGGCGCCAATATGCTGTTCAATAGTTGGGCCGAAGATCGGCAAGCCGTGATACGCCGGAGCGACGAGTCGGTTGCGAACCTCGAGCGCCTGGACCGCGATGGCACCTATACCTACAGCGCCAAGATGTTCCAGCTCTTCCTGAAGCGCGACTTCCCGGCGGCGTTGCGCCTCAACATGGCATGGACCGAGCGTTACCAATTGCCGACGGCCTTCGCGTCCCTGGGTGGGGCGCTGAATTTCAACGGGCGCTTCGACGAGGCGGTGCCGGCGCTCGAACGCGCGCTGCGCCTCGGCCCGCGCGACCCCTTCCGCGCCGAGGCGCAGTACCGGCTTGCACTGGCGCACTTCGGGGCCGGGCGCTACCCATTGGCGCTCGAATGGAGCCAGACCGCTACCACCACCAACTCCGCGCTGCCGTGGCCGCCGATCCACGCTGCGGCGCTGCACCGCCTGGGGAAGGTCGACGCCGCGCAGCAGGCCTTCGACGAGCACATGCGCCGCCACCCCGCCTTCACCGCCAGCCAGGTCAAACTGCGCCTGCCGAGCGACGAACCCGCGTTCGCCGAGGCGCGGGAACGCCTGATCGCAAGTCTGCGCCCGTTGGGCCTGCGCGATTAGGCGCGGCGTCATCCCGGCTTGCGCGGTCCGCCGAGGGCGCCGGCGCCGCAGGTCCTCCGGGCGCGTGCTGTCGGCAGCAGACGCTCGCCCCACGGGAATATGAGCGAAATTTCAGCGCTCTTTGAGGACATGTTGAAGACTTCCGGAGGCCTGGACGGGACAGTGGCAGTGCCGATCGGCAATGGGTCGACGGTCACAACCACCCTCCAGGAGCTTGCCATGAACCGTTCTTTCTACGTCGTCGGCGGTCTAGCCGCCCTGTTGTTCGTCTTTGTCGTGCAGGCGATCGGCGTGATCAAGCCGCTCACCGTCAGCGTAGGGTCGCAACCTGTGGCGGCGAGCCCTGCCAGTACCGCCGCACCCGATGCCATTTCGGTGGCGATTGACGATCTGGCTGCCTGGCCCGCCGCGGCCGGGCGTTGAGACGGAGCACCGGGCCGGGGCGACGGCGCCCTGACCCGGACCCTGTCATAGATCGGTGCGGAGTTCCCAGACCTTCGGGAACAGCGCCACGCCGGGCGTCAGGATCTCCGCACCTCTCGACCCGGCAGTACTCCCGGATCGTCGGCGCTTGGGTGAGGTCGACTGGGCTCGACCCGGCGGCCCCCGGCACCGATTCCATGAGGCGCACCAAGCCGACACGGGGCGCTTTGTCGTTGTCGCGCTGGATCTTCTGCTGTCGGGCGGCCTCTTTGCCGCGATAGCCCGCAACCTGATTGAACTCGAAAATCGTCGAGTGGTGGCCGAGGCGTCTGCGGGCTCGTCGGAGTGTTCGCTTCGACCGCCCACCCGCACCGGCCCTGAAGCCGCTCTCGCTCGTTGGCTTGGCGATGTCGAGATCGGCCATCAGCGGTTGCCCCACCCATGGCGTTGGTACATTCCCGACGAGCGCGGCCCATCGGGCTGCACCGTGACTCGGCGATCAGCCGAGCTTGGCGAGGATCCCGTTCATCTCGTCTCTGCTGAACGCCCGCATGGTCTGCGTTCGGACGTTGCCTGCGGAACCTATCGCCAGTGCAAACGCGGTCGCCGATTCGTCGTTCGGCGCCTCGATCACGGTCACAAGGTCATATTGGCCCACGGTCCAGTAGATCTGGGTCATGCTGGCGCCGAACTTCTTTGCCGCGTCCTTGACCGCGTCGGCCCGCTTGGTCGAATCCTTTACGCCGCGAATCCCTTGGTCGGTGAAATTTGCGAGTGCAATGTACGTCGGCATGGTCGATCTCCCGGCAAACACGGACCTTCGTCAATGAACGGGCCGGCGGCGGTCCGGAAACGCTGGCCTGCGAACGCTGGTCGATCCAGGCGCGAATGCGGCGCCAATTCTTTAGCCATGAACCACGACGCGCCGGCCGTAATGCGGACTCCGCTGCCGCCTGCGGTCGTCACCGCTCGACGTGGATAGGAGCAGTCACCGGCACGACTTGTTCGGCAGATCGTGGCCTACTTCAGCTCTTCCAGCGTCACCTCGTACACGTTGCGGCCGGCGTCATACCTGACGCCATAGGTCGAAGGATAGGTGCCCGGCTTCGTGTAGGACGCGGGCCGGGGCACCGGGGCGGAAAATGACGGCTTCGACTTGAGGTACGCGAGCGACACCATCGGTTCAAGAAAGGACTGCTGCTTGTTGTAGAAGCCGTAGATGAAAGTCGCGGTAAAGGGCTGGTTGCGGAACTCGGACGCCGATGGATCGATCGCATGCACGCCCATTTGGGGAACGGCCGTGCCGGGCGGCAGGATGTAGCCGACGGGCACCAACTCGGCGGGTGGCTGCTGGCCCGGATCGCCCGAATCGTTCTCGCTCTTGAAGGCGACCTTCATCCGCGCCGCGCGGCTCACCAGATAGAAGTGGAAATCGAAGTGCGGCACGTCGTAGACGCGGGAGGGTGGATGACCGGCGGACTCCCAGTTGACGACGACGTGATCGACGACCGTCTTGGGCCCCTTCGTCGGCATGGGCAGGAGATAGGGGAAATCAGGGTTTGCGCCCTTGGCCGCCTTGGGGAGGCCGTCGAGCATGCCCGGCGTGAAGACGATCCCGATCGACGCCGGCTTGCCGTCGGCGTCGGTTCGAACAACGGTGTGCGCCGTGCCGCGGCCGATGCGCACCCCTTTCCCCTCGTAGTTCGTGGATTGGCTCTCGGCCAGGGCTGGCCCTGCTGCGAGCACTGCGGTGGCTGCCGCAAGGATGAGGAAGGGTGTCCAGAGAGCCCGCACGCCAATTCGGATCATGACTTTCTCCACGGAGGTTCGGTCGATAGCCACCGCTTTGCTGGAGCGGTCGTTGCCGCCGGGCGAGTCCACGCCTGAAACGCGCGACCTCGACGGAGGCAAGCTGCCGATTTGCCGGCCGTTGCACGACGTTTGACGGTTGCTCAGCGTACATATAGGCCTATTTTCCAGCGAGCGCAATGAGAAGCATTCCGACTGCGGACCTCGCGTGGTCGGGCAGGGCAATGCACCGCGAGGTGCGGCAAGGTTCTTGCCCGTGTCTCCGCTCGTGCATCAGGGCGCCGCGATCCCGACGGCGGGTCTGACCCGTGTGACCCAGAACCGCGTGCTTCCCCCGGCTTAACGGCCATTGGGGAAGCGCGTCTGCGTGGTCGGGATCTTAAGTGGATCTACCGGGAAGCGGAGCGAGCGAAGGCGCTCCGCTGGTGGGGCGGTCGCCTCGGACGGCGGCTAGGGCCGATCGACCCCAAGCTGCTTCGGCGCCATCGTTCGGGCT
>JADKKQ010000006.1 GCA_016720425.1 Betaproteobacteria bacterium
CATCGGTACCGGCCCGTAGAATCGAACAAGACCAAGCGAGGAAGGGCCGCCGAGCCGGTTCCGCCGACTGCCGCATTCGACGCCGCACTGCGCAGGGGCGGCACCGGATCCCGCAGATGCGGTACCATCGCGGCGGCGCACGGGCGGCAGCCATTGTGTCCTGGTCGAAATTCTTCACTTGAGATTGCACATGCCCGTTTCCGCGCGTCGCTATGCGGGGCTCGCCCTGTTGGGGCTGGCCGTCCTTCTGCCGGTCGCCGCGCTCGCGGCTCCCGTCCCCGGGTTCACGCCGGCACCCGCCGGGGCCGGCGCGGTGCTCACCAACGAGCCCTACACGGCGCAGGCCTGTTTCGACAACCTGTCGCCGACCGACACCGGCTATCAGCCGAAATACCAGGTGGTCGTGCCGCCGGGCTCGACGCTGAACAGCGCGCAGTACCTGTCGTTCAACCTTCCGGTCCAGGCGATCGGCACCTGCAACCTGGCCGGCGGCTGCCCGACGGGCTTCGTCAATCCGGCGACCGGCGCCACGGTGCCGCTGCAGTTCGGCGAGACGCTGGTGCTGGTCGGAGGCAGTTCGGGTTCGTTCGCTCCGGCCCAGCCGCCGGCCTGCGTCAGCCTGTCGTTCGGGCTCGGCGACGCAACCGTCGCGCCGCTCGGCGTCACCCGGAACATCGCGATCACGCCGTTCTTCGCGTTCGGCGCCGACGCGCTCGACAACCCGCAAAGCGATCCGCCGATCGTCGGCTCGCCGGCGACCCTCGGCGTCACGCCTTCGGTGATCCGCCTCACCAAGGCGATCGCCGCGCCGGAGAGCGAGACCGCCACCGGGCCGAACTACCCGCGCAGCTTCACGCTGACGCTGGACATCGCCAACGCGCAGACCCTCAGCGCCATCGACCTCGGCGACGTGCTGCCGGACACGCTGCAGTACGTGGCCGGGAGCGCGGTGGTGACGGGCTGTCCGGGACCGGTGGAGAGCATCGCGACGCCGGGCGCGACGCCAGGCGGCACGCTGGCGCGACGCTGCGCCACCGACACGGGCACGACCGCCGGCGACGATCTGGTATTGACGTTCCAGGCCTACGTGCCGCAGAACGATGGTGTCGGCGCGCCCGTCGTCACGCCGACGGCGCCGAGCCGGCCGATCGCGAACACCGGCACTGTCGCCGGGCAGTACGACTCGCCGGACGCGACCCCGCCGGGACCGATCGGAGCCACGTCCAACCCGGCGACGCTGACGGCCAAGCTGCTGACGCTGCGCAAGGGGGTTGCGGTGGCGATCGACACCGGCGCGAGCGGCCCCTCGCCCGGCGACACGCTCGAGTACACGCTGACCTTCGAGCTGTCCGACTACCACTCGGTGTCGCTGGCGCTCGCCGACCCGGACCGGCTCCGCTTCGTCGACGTCCTCGGCGACGGGCAGACGTTCGTCGGCTGCGGCAACGCCACGACGACGATCGCCGCGCAGGCGAACGGCTTGCCGCTGGCGGCGACGCCGACCGGGGCGGCGGCCTGCTCGGCGACGCCCAAGGCCGCCGACGGGACGACGACGATCACCTTCGACGCGGCGGCGCTGCTGCAGGCGACCTATGGCGACACGCTCCACGGCGACCTCGCCAGCGACGCGGCGCAAAGCGGCCCGACGGTCGTCACCGTCAGGTTCCGCACGACCATCGACGTCGCGTACTCGCGCACGCCCTGGCCCGGCCCCGGCCAGCCGGAACTGACGCTGGGCGACACCGTCGGCAACGCGGCCAACGGCGGCGGGGCTTCGGCGGGCACCGCCGTGAGCGATGCGACCAGCGCGTCGGCCACGATCGTGAACGCGGCGTTCGCCAAGTCGATCTACGCCTACACCGACCGCGCCACCGGCACGACCAGCATTCCGCCGCCCGCCGGATTTCTCGTCTCGCCGGGTGACAGCCTCACCTACCGCTTGACCTGGGCGCTGCCGCTCGCCTCCTACGAGGTCGCGAAGATCGACGACTACCTGCCGTCGCCGGTGTTCGACGCGGCGCAGATCACCGCCGCCGACCCGGCGTCGGCGCGCACCGGCGCGGCGCCACCGGCCGGCAGGTGGACCGCCGGGCCCCTGGACACGTTCACCAAGGTCGATGCCGGCGACGCCATCGGGCTGGTGCAACCGGCGCTCGCCACCAGCGGACTGGGCGGCGAGAACCGCGTCACCTGGGATTACGGCACCTACCTCGGCCAGCAGACGAACCGGGTCGTCGACCTGCTGTTCACCGTGGAGGCCACGACCCGTCCGTTCGGCGACGCGCTCAACCTGCTCAACCTCGCGCAGCTGCAGTACCAGAACACGGTCGCCGTGGTGACGGCCTCCGCCGCGGGAGTGCTGTTCACGACGCGGGCGCCGGACGTGACGATCCGGAAGGCGATCGTCGGTGCGTCGAATCCCGCGTGCGTCGGGGCAGCCCCGCCCGCCAGCTACGACAGCGCCCGTTCCGGCTGTGACGCGGGCGACCAGATCGACTTCCGCCTGACGCTCGCCAATGGCGGGCGCTCGCCGGCGTACAACGTGCGCATCGACGACGACGGCGGACTGCCCGTCGCCGGGTTCGCCGGCTCGTGCACGCTGCAAGGCGTCACGCTGGGCGACGGCACCACGCCGGTGGCGACGAGCGGAAGCCTGTTCGACACCGCCGCCGCCGGCGGGCTGACCATCGCGCAGATCCCTGCCGACAGCGATCCGGCGGTGCTGCCGGGCGAGCAGGTCTTCGTCGACTATCGCTGCACCGTCGCGACGTCGGGATTGCCCGGCCCGCCGAGCGCCTTCGTCGACAACACGGCGCGCCTCAAGTACTACGCCAGCGACGCCGCCCAGGCCACCGACCCGCTCTACAACTACGCGTCGAACCAGAGCTCTCCCGGGCCGAACGTGCGCAAGGCGCGGGTCGCGCTCGCCAATCCGCTCGCGATCACCAAGGCCATCACGGGTTCGAGTGTCGCGGGCACCGCGGGCAGCAACGTCAACGCCGGCGAGACGCTCGACTTCACCGTCGTCGTCACGCTCGCCGAAGGCCGGCACGACAGCTTCCAGCTTGCCGATTCGCTGGCCGCGCTGCCCGCCGACTGGAACTGCTCGACCCCCGGCATCGCCTGCGCCAACGTCGCCGTCGTCGGGGCCACCGCCCAGAAGACCGCGACCGTGCCCGCCACGACCGGCACCTCGGTTGGCACGATCACCTGGACCTACACGTCGGCGCAGCTCTACGCGTCGGGCAGCAACACGGCGAGCGCCACCGAAGCCGCGCTCGCCGCGCCGGTGACCGCCACGCGGTCGTGGACGCTGGTCAGCCCCGCGCCGTCGGTCGGCAAGGCCTTCAGCCCGACCACCGCCGATGCCGGCGACACCGTGCAGATCCGGCTCGGCTGGACGAACGCCAATGCCGGCAGCCCGATGTTCCGCTGCGTGATCACCGACAACGTGAACACGACGTTCTTCGATCCGGGCACCCTCGCGCCGGTGGCGACGCCGGCGGGCTACAGCTTCGCCGCCGACACGGTCACCGGCGCGGTCACGTACACGGCGACGGGCACCACCGCACCGTGTCCGACGGTGGCGCCCGGCGGCGCGATCTTCAGCGTGCAGGTGCGGAACTCGGTGACCACCGGCGGCGCGGTGCCGAACACCGCCAGCCTCGCCGGCAACACGCTGCCCACGCCGCAGTCCGGCGGGGTTGGGGTCAGCGGTTCGGCGACGGCGAACCTGACGCTCACGACACCCGCAGCGAACGCCAAGACGATCAGCGCGACGACCGAGCCCGACACCGCGGGGGCGAACGTGGCCGTCGGCGAAGTCGTCACCTATCGCGTCACCTTCACGCTGCCCGAGGGCGTGACCCAGAACGTGCGCATCGTCGACGAGATGCAGGGCGAGCTCGCCAACTTCGGCTTCGTGCCCGGCAGCGTGCGGCTTGCGCGCAGCAGCACGGCGCTGTCCGCCGCCAACGACCCGGGCGGCATCAATTCCGCGCCGGTCGGCACCTACGTCGCGGTGTCCGAGCAGTGTGCGGGCACGGCGCCGTGCGCGGCGAACGAGGTTCGCGTCGACCTCGGCAACGTCACCAATGCGCCCGACGCGACGGTGTCGGACAGCTACACGCTGGAGATCCAGTTCCGGGCGCTCAACGTCGCGGCCAACCAGGGCGGCAGCACGCGTGCCAACCGTGGTCGCCTCATCTATCGGCCGACGGGTGCGGGCGCCGACCAGACGCTCGACGGGGGTGCGGTGACGGCGACCGTCGTGGCACCGATCGTCCAGGTCCAGAAGGCGGCGTCGCCGGTGTCGATCGCGGGCGGCGGGACGGTGACGTACACGCTGACGATCCGCAACAACGCCAGCGGCCCCGGCGCCGGCCCGGCGTACGAGTTCGCGTTCGGCGACACGCTGCCGGCCGAGCTGCTCTCGCCGACGCTGCTCCCGCTGCCGCCCGGCGTGACGGCGGCGTTCGCGGGCAACGTGCTGAGCGGCAGCGTCGCGCGGCTCGACCCGTCGACGCAGCTCCAGGTCCAGTACACGGCGACCGTCGACCCGGCCACGCCGCTGGGCCGCACGATCGTCAACGCGGCCAGCGCGCAGGCGACCTCGCTGCCCGGTCCCTGCGGCACCGGCGGCAACCCGGCGACTCCCTGCGCGGCTCCACAGGGCGATCCGGGCACGTCGTCCGGCGAGCGCACCGGTGCGGGCGGGGCCGTGAACAACCTGGCTGCCGCGATCACGGCGCCGTTCACGACCGCGGGTGTGAACGTCACCAAGACGCTGCTCAACCCGCAGGCGTACTACGCGATCGGCGACAGGGCCAGCTACGAGATCCGCGCCGCGCTGCCGGTGGGCACCGCCCGTGCTTTCCGTCTGCGCGACACGCTCCCGGCCGGACTGAGCTTCGACGCCGGCAGCGCGACGGTGTCGACCACCGGCGGGCCCGTGACCTACACGGGAGCCCCGACGCCGCCCGGGCAGGCGGCGCAGACGCTGACCTTCGCCTTCGGGGACGTCACGACGGCGACCGCGGCCGGCGAGATCGTCGTCCGCTACACCGCGACCGTCGCGAACGTCATCGCCAACCAGAACAACGGCAATCGGGTCAACAGCGCAGCGGCGCTCTACGAGGATCCCAACAACGCGGCCAACACCCTCAGCAGCGCGGCGCCGTCGAATCCGACGGTCCGTGTGGGCGAGCCCAACCTGGCGATCGTCAAGGCGATCACCGCGGGCGCCGCGGGCGCCGACGCCGGGAACAGCGTCGACTGGAGCTTCACGGTCTCCAATGGCGGCACGACGACGGCCCATCGCACCGAGATCCGGGACGTGCTTCCGCCCGGCCTCGATGGCATCACCAACGTCGGCCTCGCCACGACCGGCGGCGTCACGTTGAACGGCACGGCGACGCCGCTCGCGCTCGCCAACGTCCGCGTCGGGACCACCGTCAATCCGAACGACACGATCGAAGTCGCCGAGTCGGCGCAGGGAGACGCCGCCGACACCGTCGCCCTCGCGCCCGGGGCGTCGCTGACGATCACCTTCCGGTCGACGGTGATGAACACGGTCACGCCCGGGCAGGTGCTGACCAACGCCATCCGGGTGCCCTACGCGAGCCAGCCCGACTGCGGGGCGGCGGGCGTCGTGTGCCGCGACAATTCGAGCAGCCCCGGCAATGTGGACGACGACGACGACGCCCAGCTCGACAACTACGAGGAGTCGGGGAGCGCATCGCTCACCATCCGCAGCAACATCGCCATCGACAAAGAGGTCGCGCCGGCGGCGGCACCGGTGGGCGCCACCGTCGTGTTCTCCAACCGCGTCGACCTGATCGAAGGCGTCACGCCGAACGTCGTCGTCACCGACGTGCTGCCCGCCGGAATGAGCTACGTCAGCCACAGCATCGCGGTTGGAAACCTCGGCATGGTGTTCGGCAACCCCGGTTACGACACCCGGTTGGGCAGCGGCCAGACGGTGACCTTCGACCTCGGCAGCATCGTCAACCCCGGCAACGGCAACGCCGGCGACGATTTCTTCACCGTCCAGATCAGCGCGCGGATCGACAACGTCGCAGCCAACCAGAGCGGCGTGGTGCTGAAGAACGGCGAGCAGGCGAGCGGCTCGCTGCTGACCGTCACCTACGGAACGGTGCCGGCGACGGTGACCTTCGACGCCGATCCGCTGCTGCCGGGCAACCAGGGGCGGCCGCTGACGGTGCAGGAGCCGGCGCTGGCGATCGACAAGACCGCAGTACCGCTTTCGCAGGCGCTCGGCGACGTCGTCACCTATGCGCTCACGGTGACCCACACCGGCGCTTCGACGTCCAACGCCTTCGACCTCGTGCTCACCGACACGCTGCCGGCGGGCATGGCCTTCGTGCCTGGCTCGGTCAATCCTCCGGGGGCTTTCGGCGGCATCGCCGGCCAGGTGCTGACGCTCGACGCCGGCACGCTGACGCTGGCTGCGGGGAGCACGACGATCAGCTACCAGGCGCGAATCCTGCCGTCGGCGGCCGTCGGTGTCCCCCTCGTGAACAGCGTCGCCGGCGTCTACGCGAGCCAGCCCGACGGGACCGGCGCGCCCGATTCCGGACGCACCGGTTCGGGCGGCATCAACGACTATGGCCTTGCCGCATCGGCGCAGGCGACGCCGAACGCGAACGCATTCATCGAAGCGCAGAAGACGGTCGCGGTCGCGGTCGACGCCGATGCTTCGGGCAACCTGACGCCGGGGGACACGCTCGAGTACACGGTGGTCCTGGCGAACACCAACGGCGTGGCCACCAACGTCGTATTCACCGACCCCGTTCCCGCTGACACGACGCTCGTCCCCGGCGCGACGACGACGACCCGGGGAACGATCGCCGAATCCGCGACGCTGCTGACCGTCGCCGTCGGCACGATGGGCGGCGGCGAGACCGTGACGGTCCGCTTCCGCGTCACCGTCGACGCCGGAACGCCGCAGGGGACGGTCATCGCCAACCAGGGCAGCGTCGACTCCGACCAGACGGTGCCCGAACCGACCGACGTCGACGGTGTCGACGCCAACGGCGACCAGCCGACCGAGATCGTCGTGGGCGGGGCCCCGACGCCGGGGTCGGCGCTGTACGCCGAGAAGTACGTGGCGCTGCAGGTCGATGCCGACGGCTCCGGATCGGTCACGCAGGGCGACCGGATGCGCTACACCGTGGTGGTCAGCAACCTCGGCGGGTCAGCGGTCGCCGACGTCGCGTTTGCCGACACGATTCCCGCCGGTCTCGCCTACGTCGGCGGCAGTGCGGTGGCGTCGGCAGGCGTGGTCGGCGTGACCGGCCAGGCGCTCGACTGGTCCGGCATCGGCACGCTCGCCCCGGCGGCCTTCGCGACGCTGACCTTCGACGTCACGGTCGCCGCCGTGGTGCCGCCGTCGCAGTCCTTCGTCAACCAGGGCAGCGCCACGTCGGCGCAGACCGGGCCAGTCCCCACCGACGGCAACGGCGATCCGGTCGACGGCAACCAGCCGACCCGGTTCGACGCCGTGGGTGTCGGCGGCACGCCGCAACCGGTGCTCGACGTGCAGAAGCGCTGGACGCTTGCTGTCGACACGGTGCCGGTCGGGCTCGCGAGCCCGGGCGACACCATCGAGTACACGATCTTCGTCGGCAACACCGGCAGCACGGCCGCGACCGACGTCCGTCTGACCGACCCGGGACAGAGCTGCACCGGCGCGCTGACGCCCTGCACCGCGTTCGTCGCGGGATCGCTGACGACGAGCCAGGGCGCGATCGTCTCGACGGTGCCGATCGAGGTCAACCTCGGCAACCTGGCGCCGGGTGCCAACGCGGTGGTGACGTTCCGCGTGCGCGTCGACAACGCGACGGCAAGCGGCGTGGTCGTGGCCAACCAGGCGGCGATCACGGCCGCCGGCATCGCGCCGGTACTCTCCGACGACAACGGCAATGCGGTCGACGGTCGCAATCCGACGCTGACGCCGATTTCGACCGGCGGCGGCCTGCCGCCGGGGCAGCCGCGCGACCTCACCAAGGCGGTGGTCGGCACCAGCGAGCCGGACGCGAACAGCGCCGGCGCAAGGGCGCTGATCGGCGAGGTGCTGCGCTACCGGTTCGGCGCGGCGATGCCCAAGGGAACGTTGCGGCAGGTGACGCTGTTCGACGCGCTTCCGGCCGGTCTCGCTTACGTTCCCGGAAGCGCGCGCCTCGCTCGTGGGTTCGACACCGCGCTGGTGGCATCGGCCAACCCGGGAAGCGTCAACGCCGCCGCGTCGGGCAGCTTCGTCCCGCTCGTCGACGGCAGCGGCATCGCCATCGGCAACGGTGCCGGCGGCACGACGACGCTGTCGGTGTTCCTCGGCGACGTCGTCAATTCGGACGCCGACACCGGCGCCGCGGAGACCTACGTGCTCGAGTACCGTGCAGCGGTCACCAACGTTGCGGGCAACCGAGCCGGCACCGCGCTGGCCAACACGGCGACGGTCCGGTACTGGGACGGGCTCGGGCAACCGCAGTCGTCGCCGCCGGTGCTCCTGTCCACGACGGTCAGCGAGCCGGCGCTCACGCTGACGAAGTCGGCGCAGCCCGGCCGGCTGCCGGCCCGGGGGGACAGGCTGCAGTTCACGCTGACCGTCGCCAACGGCTCCGGCGCCAATGCGGCGCCGGCGTTCGACATCGTCCTCGGCGACGCGCTTCCGCCGCAGTTCGCGAGCGTCGGTCCGCGGACGATCCTCGCGGTCGGCGCGGACGGCGTCGTGGATGCAACCGTGGGGACGGGCATCGGCGTGTCGATCGCCCGGCTGGCCCCGGGCGGCAGCGTCACCGTGACCTTCGAGGCGGATGCGCCGGGTCCGCTCGTGCCGGGGAGCATCGTCAACGCCGCGACCACCAGCTGGACCAGCCTGCCGGGCAACACCGGCTCGTCCGGCGACGGCACGCAGACGCCGGGCGCGCCGGGGACGGCGACCGGCGAGCGCACCGGGTCGGGTGGCGTCAACGACTACACCGCCGCGGCGAGCGCGACGGTGATCGTCAGTGTCGAAGCCATACCGACGCTGAGCGACCTCGCGCTGCTGCTGCTGTGCAGCCTGTTGCTGCTCTCCGGCGCGCAGCGGCTGCGGCTTCGCCGCTGATCCTGCCCGCGGCGCTGTCGGGGGGTGGCGTCGCGGGCGGAGTATTCGACCGCTCCTTGATCGGCCTCAAACTCGCGCGCGACGGGCACGCCCCGGTCGGCTCAATCGCATGGGCGGCGGCGCAGAATGTGAGCGCCGTGCCCGCGCCCGCCCGTACATGATGAACCGCTTGCGCTTTGTCCGTTCGATGCTGTTGGTGTGGATCCCGCTGGCGCTGCTCGTCGCCGGCGTGATCGTGCACCTGGCCGAGGACAAGATCGACTCCCGCGGCACGCTGCTGCGGGAGTCGGAGGTCCGCAACGTCGCGCGCGGCGTCGAGGCGATTTCCCACGCCGTCGACCGCGTCGTCCGCGATGTCCGCTTCCTGGCTGCGCACGGTGCGCTGCGTGGCGCCGTGAACGCCGACGGGCCGGCGGCGGTCGCGGCGCTGGCCGAGAGCTTTCTGGCGTTCGCCGACAGCCAGGGGATCTACGACCAGATCCGCTGGATCGACGAGACGGGGATGGAAAGGGTGCGGGTCGAGCTGGCGGACGGCCGCGCGAAAGTCGTTCCCGCCGACCGGTTGCAGAACAAGGCGCGGCGGTATTTCTTCGCCGACACGATGTCGGTCGCCGTCGGCGAGGTCTACGTCTCGCCGCTCGATCTCAACGTCGAGCGCGACCGGATCGAGGTCCCGCACAAGCCGACGCTGCGCGTGGGCACACCGGTGTTCGATGCGGCCGGCCACCCGCGCGGGATCGTGCTGGTGAACTACTACGGGCGCGAACTGCTGGACGCCTTCGGCCGGGCGGCGTCCACCACCGCCGAGCGCGCGATGCTGCTCAACCGCGACGGACACTGGCTGAAGGCACCCGATCCCGGCGACGAATGGGGCTTCATGTTCCGGAGCGCCGACACCTTCGGGAAGCGTCATCCCGGCGCCTGGGCGCGGGTGCGGGCCGAGGAGAGCGGCCAGTTCGAGGATGACCAGGGAATATGGACTTTCGCGACCGTCCATCCGCTCGTCGCCCGCGAGCGATCGAGCAGCGGCTCGGGGCAGGCGTTCGCGCCCGGAAGCGCGCGCCGGGACGCACCGGAGTATTACTGGAAGGCGGTGGCACGGGTCTCGGCGGAACAGCTCGCCGCCTATCGCGCCGAAGTCTGGACCGACTACGCGCCGGCGCTGGCCTTCCTGCTGCTGCTGGCGCTGCTGGCCAGCGCCCGCATCGCCCAGGTGCTCGAGCAGCGCCGCAGCGCCGACGAGCAGCTGCGACAGAGCCATGCCGAACTCGAGCAGAAGGTCGTCGAACGCACCGAGCTCCTCGCCGAGCGCGAGCGCGAGCACCTGCAGATCCTGGAGGATTCGCCGTCGGCCATCATCGTGCTGCGCCTTGCCGACGCCGCGTTCGTCTACGGCAATCCGGCGTCCCAGCAGCTGCTGGGGGTCGCGGATTCGAGCCGGGACGCGCAGTCGATCGAGCGCCTCTTCGTCGATCCGGCGCAGGGGAGGGACGTGCTCGCGACCTTGCGCCAAAGCGGCCACATCGAGAGCGAGGTGCGCCTGCACGCGGCCGACGGTCGGGAGTTCGACGCCTTGCTGGCCGCTCGCGTGACTCGCTTCGCGTCCGAGCCGGCGGTCATCGCGTCGCTGGTCGACATCACCGAGCGCAAGCGCGCCGAGGTCGCGCTGGCCGACAGCCAGCAGCGCTATCGGCAGCTGTTCGAGGCCGAGTCCGACGCGATCCTGCTGATCGAGAACGAGAGCGGCCGCATCCTCGAGGCCAACGCGGCGGCGGCGCGCCTGTACGGCTACACCGCCGACGAGCTGCGCGGGATGTTCAACCACCAGCTCTCCGCCGAGCCGGAGGAGACGCAGCGCGTGTCCCGATTGACCCCCGCTGACGGCGGCGGCGTGGTGGTGATCCCGCTGCGCCTGCATCGGCGCCGCGACGGCACGGTGATCCCGGTCGAGCTCTCCGTGCGCTTCTTCGAGCTCGGCGGGTTGCGCGTCCACATTTCCGCAATCCGCGACATCGGCACGCGATTGGCCGCCGAGAACGCGTTGCGGGACGCGAACGCCCGGCTGTCGCAGCAGCTGGCGGACATCGAGGTGCTGCAGGCGTCGCTCAGGGAGCAGGCGATCCGCGATGGCCTGACGGGGCTCTTCAATCGCCGCTTTCTCGAGGAGACCTGCACGCGCGAACTCGCCCGCGCACAGCGCGAAGGCTATCCGGTGGCACTGGCGATGTTCGATCTCGACCTCTTCAAGCGCATCAACGACAGCTACGGGCACGCCGCCGGCGACGAGGTGATCATCGCGCTGGCCCGGCTGCTGCAGCAGCACGCGCGATCGAGCGACACCGCCTGCCGATTCGGCGGCGAGGAGTTCGTGCTGCTGCTGCCCGGCGTCGACCTCGCGACCGCGGCCGAACGGGTCGAGGAGCTGCGCCGGACCTTCGCCGACACCGTGGTCACGTTCGGCGCCTTTCGCTTGCGCACGACCGTCTCGGCCGGCATCGCCGCGTATCCTGCGCACGGCCTGTCGACGCGGGACCTCGTCGCGCGGGCGGACGAGGCGCTCTATGCCGCCAAGCGCGCGGGGCGCAATCGCGTCGAGTTCTGGGCCGACGCGCCGGGGTCGAACCGGGAGTGACGCGGCGCAGGGCCGAAAAAAAACCGGGCGCGAGGCCCGGTTTGAACTTTGCTGTCGATTCCAGTGATCAGTGGAATCCTGCTTAGGCTGCCTGAATGTTGCTCGCCTGCTTGCCCTTGGGGCCGGTCGTCACTTCGAACGACACTTTCTGGCCTTCCTTCAGCGTCTTGAATCCCGGCATGTTGATCGCCGAGAAATGCGCAAAAAGATCTTCGCCGCCGCCATCGGGGGTGATGAAGCCAAAGCCCTTGGCGTCGTTGAACCACTTCACAGTTCCAGTTGCCATTACTGATTTTCCTTAAGTACAGGTTGTTTTCGGGATGCACCCGGCTTGATGTTTCGATCTCAAGGAAAGAACGGCGATGGAACGACTGCGTCGCGGTCGTGCAAAAAGCGTACTTAAGTGCCTTGAAACTAAAACACTTTGTGGAGGATACACAGGTTTTTCGCCGAACGCCACCCCCATTTCGCGGGGGGCGGGGGGCGGGAGGCGCCGGCAGGGGGGCCGCCACCCCCCGGCGAAACCGGCGCCGCAGCCCCGGAAAATCCGCCGGCGCTGTGATTTCAATCAACAAACGCACGTTTGAATCGTGCGATGCTAATTTCGGGCCGCGGCCCGACGCGACAAGGCCGGGAACGGCCCGGATGGGGTCTCCAAGGGGGTCGAACATGAAGCGTTTCCTGGCATCCCTCGCGCTCTGGCTCGCTGCCGCGCCGATGGCCCTGGCAGCCGGGTGGGGCGCCGGTTGCATTGCGCCGATCACCGTCGGTCAGGTGGTCAACGGGCAGCTGACGACGTCGGACTGTGCGTGGTACTTCTCGCAGACGCCGCAGCATCAGTACTACACCGACGTCTACGCGTTCACCGGCACCGCCGGTCAGCAGATCAGCATCCTGCTGACGTCGCCGACGCTCGACACGTTCGTCGAGCTCTATGGCGTCAACGACCTCGGCGCGACGCCGCTGGCCGGGGACGACGACGGCGGCGGCGGCTACAACGCGCGGATACCGCCGGGCTCGGGCTACATCACGCTGCCCGCGAACGGCACCTACTACATCTGGGCGCAGACGTCCGCTCCGGACTGGACCGGCAGCTACACGCTGACGCTCTCGGGAGTGGCGGCGGTGCCGGGAAACACCCCGGAGGTGGTGACGGTCACCGAGTTCTACCACCCGCAGTTCAACCACTACTTCATCACCGCCGACCCCGGGGAGGCCGCCTCGCTGTCCGCCGGCAACCTGCCGCCCTGGGTTCCGACCGGGCAGACGTTCAAGGTGTGGAACGCCGCCGGCAACGGCATCACCAACGTCTGCCGCTTCTTCAACAACGAGTTCGCGCCCAGGAGCTCGCACTTCTACAGCAACAATCCCGCCGAGTGCCCGAGCCTCGCCTCCCGCAGCCGCTGGCAGCTCGAACTGGCGAACGCCTTCTACATGATGACCTCGGCGACGGGCACCTGCCCGGCGGGCACCGTGCCGCTGTACCGGCTCTACAACCAAGGCATGTCCCTGGCGCCGAACCACCGCTACACCACGTTCCAGTCGGTGCGCTCGACGATGATCGCCGCCGGCTGGCTGCCGGAGGGCAACGGCGCCGACGGCGTCTTCGCCTGTGTGCCGCCGGGGGGCAACGCGCCGCCGCCGCCCCCTGCCTCCACGTTCCAGGCCGAGGTGACCGGCTACGCGAACACGGTGCTGAACCTGGTCAACGGCAATCTGGTCGACGTCGATCAGCTGACGCTGATCCTCAGCGCCGGCGTCGCCGCGCTGGAAGACCCGGCGAGCACCTGCCCGGTGGCCACCAGCACCCCGCCGCTGGCCGGATTGGAGACCTTCCCGCCCAACCTGACCATCAACATGAGCTTTGGCAGCGGCTGCGTGGTCAAGGACGGCGCCACGCAGGCGACCGTCGCCGGCAGCGTGGCGCTCAGCGTGACCAACCTCGCGATCAGCGAGACGGCGGTGTCCGGCAAGCTGTCGGCAGCGTTCAACAACGTGAAGATCAACGGCGCGCTGGTCGCCAACGGCTCGGTGGAGGCGACGCTCAACCTCGGCATCGGCCCGTCGCTCGAGAGCGTCGCGGGCACCGTGGCGGTGACGCTCAACAACTTCCAGCTGCCGAACGACCTGGGCTTCACCGGCACCGCGAACCTCACGCTGAACGTGCCCGGCACGACGATGGTCGTCACCAACCTGACCTCGAGCAAGGGCGTGGTGATCAAGCTGAACGCGGCCATCGCACCGCAGGCCGACGGCAGCGTGCTGGTCAACACCTCGGGCTCCAACACCGTCGGTGCCTACACGGTGCAGGCGAACAACCTGCGCATCGACGCCGAGGTCTGCGAGACCGGACCGATCGGCGGTTCGCTGAGCTTCAGCAAGGGCGGGCAGACCGGAACGCTGACCTTCAACTCCAGTTGCACCTACACCTACAGCGGACCGTAGGGTCCGCGGGCGCGTCGTCTCGGCGGGGCGGGGGGCTGTGGCCTCCCGCCCCGCTTTCGCCGGCGGTCAGTCGAGCTCGTGCCGGACCAGCGCCGCGCCCGCGCCCAGGGCCGCCAGCTTGCCGCGCGCGACGTCGCGCGCCAGCGGCACCATCCCGCAGTTGGTGCACGGGTAGAGCCGCTCGGCAGGCACGAACGCGAGTGCCGCGCGTATCGTCGCCGCGACCTCTTCCGCCGTCTCGATCCGCTCGCTGGCGACGTCGATGGCGCCGACCAGCACGTCCTTGCCGGCGAGCAGGCCGATGAGGTCGATCGGCACGCGGGAGTTCGCGCATTCGAGCGAGACCTGGTCGATCCTCGACGCCGCGAGGCGCGGGAACGTCTCCTCGTACTGGCGCCACTCGGAGCCCAGCGTCTTCTTCCACTCGATGTTGGCCTTGATGCCGTAGCCGTAGCAGATGTGCACGGCGGTGGTGCAGGCGAGGCCCGCGGCGGCCCGCTCCAGCGCGGCGATGCCCCAGTCCCGGACCTCGTCGAAATAGACGTTGAACGCCGGTTCGTCGAACTGGATGACGTCGACGCCCGTCGCCGCGATGGCACGCGCCTCTTCGTTGAGGATCTCGGCGAACGCCCAGGCGAGCTTCTCGCGGCTCTTGTAGTGGGCGTCGTAGAGCGTGTCGACCATGGTCATCGGCCCGGGGAGCGTGAACTTCACCTTGTGCGCGGTGGCGCTGCGCAGGAAGTGCGCGTCGTCGACGAAGATCGGCGCGCGGCGCGCGACCGGCCCGGTGACGACCGGGACGTCGGCGTCGTAGCGATTGCGGATGCGCACCGTCCGCTTGTGCTGGAAGTCGACGCCGTCCAGGCCCTCGATGAACGTGGTGACGAAGTGGCGCCGCGTCTGCTCGCCGTCGGTGACGATGTCGATGCCGGCGCGCTCCTGGTCGCGCAGCACGAGGCGGACCGCGTCGCGCTTGCCCTCGGCCAGCGCCTCGCCGTCGAGCAGCCAGGGCGCCCACAGTTCCCGCGGCGGCGAGAGCCAGACGGGCTTGGGCAGGCTGCCGGCGATGGTCGTTTGCAGGACTCGTTGCATGGGGTCTCCCGGTGGACGGCGACAGGCGCGCCGAGGTGCATTCGCACGCGGCGGCGACCCGATTATAGCGATGCCGCACCGGGGTCCTTCGTCGCTGCGGGGCATCCTCCAGCGCGACCGCCGCGCAAGGCTTGACCGTGCCGACCGTCCGCGCGTACCGTTGACAGTCGCATCCTCGCATCGATCCTTCCCCGACGGACCCCCTCCATGGCGAAAGTGCTCATCACCGACTACGACTTCACCGACCACGCCCTCGAACAGGCGATCTTCGACGCGGCGGGAATCACCGTGGCGGCGGGGCAGATCCGCACCGAGGACGATCTCGTCGCCGCGGCGCGCGACTGCGACGCGCTGCTGGTGCAGTACGCGCCGGTGACCGAGCGGGTGGTCGCCGCGCTGCCGCGCCTGGGCCTCGTCAGCCGGATGGGCGCCGGCTTCGACACCGTCGACACGGCGGCCTGCGCGAGGCACGGCATCTGGGTCGCCAACTCGCCCGACTACGGCGTCGGCGAGGTCGCCACCCACGCGCTGGCGATGGCGCTGGCGATGATGCGCAACGTCGTCGCCTACCACCGCGACATCGGCGCCGGAAAGTGGCACTTCCTGTCGTCCGGCAGGCTGCAGCGGGCGAGCGACATGACGCTCGGCATCATCGGCCTCGGCCGCATCGGCAAGCGGATGGCGCACGTCAGCCGCAACGTGTTCGGCAACGTGATCGCCTGCGACCCGTACGTCATCGACGGCGACTTCCCGGCGTTCGTCTCCCGGGCGACGCACGCCGAGGTGTTCGAGCAGAGCGACGTCGTCTCGCTGCACGTGCCGCTCAACGCCGAGACCCGCGGGATGATCGGCGCCGACCTCCTCGGCCGCGCGCGGCCGGGGGCCTACCTCGTCAACACCGCGCGTGGCGCGGTGCTCGACGTCGACGCCGCCTACGCCGCGCTGGAACGGGGTGCACTCGCCGGGCTCGCCCTCGACGTGCTGCCGGTCGAGCCCGTGCCCCCGGACTCCCGGCTCATCGGCCACCCGCGGGTGATCCTGTCGCCGCACGCCGCGTTCTTCTCGGTGGCCGCCGAGCGCGAACTGCGGCAGAAGGCCGCGCGCAACGTGGTCACCTGGGCCCGGACCGGCCGCCCCGACTACGTCGTCAGCACGGGCACCCGCCGGCTGGGGGGAACCTGACCGTGTCCGCCCGGGTCCATGCCGGCATCGGGTAGAATCCCGGCTCCCCCACCGGCCGCACGAGGAGTTTTTCGATGAGCATCCAGGACACGATCCGCGACCAGGTCACGCAGCACCGCGTCGTGCTGTACATGAAGGGCACGCCGCAGTTCCCGCAGTGCGGCTTCTCGGCGACTGCCGCCGAGATCCTCAAGCGCTGCGGCGTCGCCGACTACTTCTCCGTCAACATCCTCGAGGACGCCGAGCTCCGCCAGGGCATCAAGGAGTTCGCCAACTGGCCGACGATTCCGCAGCTCTACGTCAACGGCGAGTTCGTCGGCGGCTGCGACATCATGCGCGAGATGTACTCGTCGGGCGAACTGAAGACACTGCTCGACAAGGCGATCGCCTGAGCCGTCGCGAAGCGCCCGGCCGCGCGCCGCGTCCGCGCGCTGCGCGGGTCGTCCTCAGCCGGCGCCGCTGACGCGCCGGATCGCGTCCGCGCGGCGCTCGATCCCCGGCAGCAGCTCCAGCCCGAGGCCCGGCGCCGAACCGACCGACACTTCGCCCCGGGTCACGACCGGCAGGCCGGTGACGAGCTCGTTGTACCAGCCGCTGTAAAACGCCCGGACCGACTCCTGGATCAGCGCATTGCGCGCGTGCAGCGACAGGTGGCAGGACGCGGTGTAGACGACCGGCCCGGTGCAGTCGTGCGGGGCGACCGGCACGTGCCAGGCCTCGGCCAGCGCCGCGATCTTGCGCGCCTCGGTGAGTCCGCCGCACCACGAGAGGTCGAGCATCGCCACGCCGGCGACCCCGGTCGCGAGGTATTCGCGGAACGAGTGCGTGTACGCGAGCGTCTCCGAGGCGCAGACCCAGGCCTTGCTGTGCGGCGCGTAGTCGACGAGGTCGCCGATGTTGTCGAGGCGGAACGGGTCCTCGTGCCAGTAGGTGTCGAACTCGGCCAGCCGCTGCGCGAGCTTCTTCGCCATCGGCAGGCTCCACAGCGAGTGGAATTCGACCATGATGTCCATCCGGTCGCCGACCGCCCGCCGGATCCGGGCGAAGGGCTCGAGCGCCGTCTCGAGCTCCGCGGCGCTGATGTCGTAGCCGCCGCTGCGTTCGGCCGCGATGTCGAAGGGCCAGATCTTCATGCCGGTGATGCCCTGCTCGAGCAGCGACAGCGCGAGCTCGTCGGCACGGTGCAGGAACCCGTCGAGGTCCTCGTAGGGCCCTGCGGTCGCGCCGGCGTGCCAGTTGGCGACCGACTGCGAGCGCGCGTCGCGGATGTATTTGTAGCCGGCGCAGGTGTTGTAGACGCGGATCGAATCGCGCGAGCGGCCGCCGAGCAGGTCGGCCACCGGCAAACCCTGCGCCTTGCCGAAGAGGTCCCACAGCGCGATGTCGACGGCGGAGTTGCCGCGCGTCTCCACCCCGGCCGAGCGCCAGCCGAGGTAGTTGGCGAGCGCGGCGTTGATCGCCTCGATCCGCCCTGGGTCGCGCCCCAGCAGCTTGGGCGCGACGGTCTCGTGCAGGTACGCCTCGACCGCGGCCGCGCCCATGAACGTCTCGCCCAGGCCGACCAGTCCCTCGTCGGTGTGCAGGCGGACCCACAGCAGGTTGGCGAACTCGCCGAGGCGCAGCGTTTCGAGGGCAGTGATCTTCATGCGCGGCTCCGGCTCGGATTGGCGCCGGAATTCAGGCGAGAGCCTTCGCGAAGCGGACCAGCGCCTCGGCCGTGGGCGTCGTCCCCGCGCCGGGCCGCTGGGGGCGCGCAAAGCATCCGTCCTCGACCCGGATCGGCTCGACGAAGTGGTCCTTGATCCACGGGATGTACTCGAGCACCGTGGCGGCGGGGTGCGCGTAGGAGAGGTGGACGTGCACCTGGCTCATCTCGCCCGCGTGCGCCGCCACCGGCAGCCGGCGCGCGTGCGCGGCGTCGGCGACCTGCAGGAACTCGGTGATGCCGCCCAGGCGGGTGACGTCGGGCTGCACGTAGTGGACGGCGCCGGCAGCCATGAATGCGGCAAAGGCATCGGCGCTGTAGAGCTGCTCGCCCAGCGCGATCGGGATCGACGTGCCGCGCGCCAGCGCCGCGTGGCCCGCGACGTCGTCGTACCACAGCGGCTCCTCGAACCAGAAGACATCGAAGGCCTCGGCGCGCGCGCAGAAGCGCCGGCAGGTCGGCAGGTCCCACTTGCCGTTGCCGTCGATCGCCAGCGTGACGTCGGGTCCGATGGCCCGGCGCACGGCTTCGAGCCGTCGCAAGTCGACGGCGGGACGGTCGTGGCCGACCTTGATCTTGACGCCGCGGAAGCCGTCGACCTCGACCGCGTGCCGGCAGCCGTCGACCAGCGCCTGGTCGGACAGCGACAGCCAGCCGACGTCGGTATTGTAGGCATCGAGACGATCGCGCAGCGGTCCGCCCAGAAGGTGCCAGAGCGGGACCCCTGCCGCCTTGGCGCGCAGGTCCCACAGCGCGATGTCCACGGCGGCGAGCGCCAGCTGGGTGATGCCGGCACGTCCCACCCACTGCAATGCGGGCGCGCGGGCCAGCTTTTGCCACAGGCGCCGCCCCTCGCGCGCGTCCTCGCCCAGCAGCAGCGGCGCGTAGCAATGGCCGATGCAGGCGGCGATCAGCCGATCGGAGGCGAGGTCGGCGTGCGTGCCGGTGAAGCCGTAGCCTTCGCCGCCGTCGGAGGTGCGAAGGCGCACCCCGACGACGCCCCAGTGCGTGATCCGATGCGTCGAGTCCGCGATCGAATCGGCATTGAGCGGCATGTGCAGGATCAGCGGCTCGACCGCACAGATCGTCATCGGAGGCTCCGTGAAACGAAAGGCCGGAGCGCGCGACGGCGCGCCCCGGCCGTGCCCGTCGCCGGGCCGGATGCGGCGTCAGCCGCCGCGGATCTTGGCCAGCGTCGCGTTCATCCGGTCGACGGTCTCCTTGCCGATCGTCGTCGCGTGCTTGTCGTAGACGGGCTTGACCGCGTCGCGCATCCGCTTCTGCTCGGCGGCGGAGATCTCGTTGACCACCATCCCCTTGGCCTTCAGGTCGGCGAACGACTTGTCGGACAGCGCGCGCGAGACCCGGCGCTGCTCGTCGCGGCCCTGGATCGCACACTCGGACAGCACCTTCTGCTCGGCCGGCGACAGCTTGTCCCACAGCGTCTTCGAGTACAGGACCATGAACGGCGTGTACGCGTGCCGGGTCACCGACAGGTACTTCTGCACCTCGTAGAACTTCGACGTGTCGATGGTGACGAAGGGGTTCTCCTGGCCGTCGATCGCCTTGGTCTCCAGCGCCGGGAACACTTCGCCGAAGGCCATCGGCACCGGATTCGCGCCGACGGTCTTGAAGGTGTCGAGGAACACGTTGTTCTGCATCACGCGCACCTTGAGGCCCGGGAAGTCCTCGACCTTGGCCACCGGCTTCTTCGAGTTGGTGAGGTTGCGGAAGCCGTTCTCCCACCAGGCGAGGTTGACCAGGCCCACCGCCGGCAGCTTGTCGGAGATGTACTTGCCGTAATCGCCGTCGAGCACGGCGTCGGCCTCCTTTTCGTTGGCGAACAGGAACGGCAGGTCGAACACGCCGAGGTCGGGCAGGATGCCGATCAGCGGCGACGTCGAGGTGATCACCATCTCCTGGGTGCCGGAACGCAGCGACTGCGTCGCCTGGAGGTCGCCGCCGAGCGCGCCGCCCCAGAAGCCCTGGATCTTCATCTTGCCGCCGGACTTCTCGAGCGTGCAGGCGTTCATCTTGGCAACCCCGTTGCCGACCGGGTGCTCCTGGTTGACGCCGTTGGACAGGCGGATCGTGCGTTCGGCGAACTGCGCCTGGGCCGGAATGGCGAAGATTGCCGCGGTGATGCCGGCGGCGAGAACGCTGGTGCGGAATTTCATCATGGTCTCCTAGGGTCGGCAATGCACGCCCGCGCGTGCCCTCACCACTGAAAAGGTAGGCCCATGAAGAGCCGGTAGGGCCACATCACGAGCTGCGGGAAGAAAATCAGCATGAAAAGGACGATCGACTGCGTGAACAGGAAGGGGTTGACGCCGCGCATCACGTCGGTCATCGAGACACGGGCCACACCGCTGACCACGTTGAGCACGATGCCGACCGGCGGCGTGATCAGCCCGATGGCGTTGTTGATGATGAACAGCACGCCGAAATAGACGGGGTCGATCCCCGCCATCTTGACCAGCGGCATCAGCACCGGGGTGAGGATCAGCACCGTCGGCGTGAAGTCGAGCGCGGTGCCGACGACCAGCACCAGGATCATCATGCAGATCATCAGCAGCGTCTTGTTGGCGATCAGCGGTTCGAGCAGGCTGCCGAGCTCGCCGGGGATGTTGGCCTGGGTGATCAGCCACGACGAGATGCCGCAGGCGGCGACCAGGAACATCACCACTGCCGTCATCTTGGCCGCGGCCAGCACGACGTCGTAGAGCTTGGAGGGCTTCAGCTCCCTGTAGACGAACATGCCGACGATCGCCGCGTAGACGACGGCGACCACGGCGGCCTCGGTGGGCGTCGCCCAGCCGAAGCGGATCGAGCCCAGCACGAAGATCGGCATCGCCAGCGCGAACGCGCCGTCGCGCAGCGTGTGCAGCCGATGCCTCCAGCCGCTGCGCGGCAGCGTCGCCAGGTTCTCCTTGCGCGAGACCCACCACCAGGCGATGAACAGCGACAGGCCGAGCATGATGCCGGGGACGATGCCGGCGACGAACAGCCGCGGGATCGAGACGTTGGCGGCGACGCCGAACACGACGAAGCCGATCGACGGCGGGATCACCGGCGCGACGATGCCGCCCGCGGAGATCAGCCCCGCCGAGCGGGGGATGTTGTAGCCGGCCTCGCGCATCATCGGGATCAGGATCGCCGCCAGCGCCGCGGTGTCGGCGGCCGCCGAGCCGGACAGCGAGGCCATGATGATCGCGGCGACGATGGCGACGTAGCCGAGGCCGCCGTGACGGTGGCCGATCAGCGCCAGCGCGAAGTTGACGATGCGCTTGGACAGCCCGCCGGCGTTCATCAGCTCGCCGGCCAGCAGGAAGAACGGGATCGCCAGCAGCACGAAGTTGTCGGCGCCGTCGAGGATCTTCTGGGCGACGATCTGGCTGTCGTAGATGCCCAGGTAGGCCATCAGCGCGATGCCGCAGATGATCAGCGAGAAGGCGACCGGCACGCCGATGGCCATCGCGCCCATCAGCGACACCAGGAAGATGGTGACGGTCATGGCGGGCGGGCTCCGGGCAGCGTCATTCGAGCCCCCGCTTGATGTGCACCGCGTCGTCGAGCTCGAACGTGCCGGCGAAGATCGCGAGCTCGCGCTCGCTCACGTTGCCGGTGAAGGCCCGCAGCAGGCGCATCAGCACCATCAGGCCGATGGCGACGCTGGTGAAATAGCCGACGCCGAACACCCAGAGCATCGAGATGCCGGTGACGGTGGCGACGTTGCTCGCGTTGACGGCGGCCTGCTGCCAGGTGCCCCAGAAGAAGACGGCGCAGCAGAACAGGATCAGCGCGTCCGAGGCCATCATGCAGGCGAGCCGACCCTTGCGGCCGAACTTGCCGACCAGCATGTCGACGCCGAGGTGCAGGTGCTCGCGCATGACCACGACGGCGCCGATGAAGGTCAGCCAGACGAAGAAGAAACGCGACATCTCCTCGGAGACGTCGATGCCCGAATCCACGGTCCAGCGCAGCACGACGTTGCCGAACACCATCAGCACCATCGCCGCCAGCAGGAACACCATCAGGCGCTCGAGCAGGCGGAAGAAGGCGTTCTCGATGCCGGCGAGCGCGCCGGGGAGCAGGTTCACGCGTGGACCTCCGCGGCGGTGAAGAGACCGCCGCCGATCGTGCCTTCGATGTCGACGCGGGCCGATTCGATCAGCGCCGAGGCCGCCGCCTCGGCCAGGCCCGGCTCGCGGGCGATGATCGCGTCGAGCAGCCGGCGGTGCGCCGGCAGCGAGGCGCGGGCGCTGGCGAGGCTCCGGACCGAGAGCCGGAACGAGACGCGCAGCAGCGCCGAGAACACCGGGGCCAGCCCGGCGATGAACTGGTTGTGCGTCGCCTTGAGCAGGCATTCGTGGAACGCGAGGTCCGACTGCAGGTAGTGGCCGTGGCCGTGCGCGCCGCCGACCATCCGCTCGAAGGCCGCTTCGGCCGCCGCGAGATCCTCGGCTGTTGCGGCGAGCGCGGCCAACCGTGCCGCCGCGGGTTCGATCGCCAGCCGCAGTTCGACCAGGTCGCGGACGAACGCCTCGTCGACGCCCGCTTCGAGCCGCCAGTTGACGACGTCGGGGTCGAAGTGGTTCCAGGACGACAGCGGCCGCACGCGCGTGCCCAGGCGGGGACCGGTGATCACCAGGCCCTTCGCGGTCAGCGTCTTCAACGCTTCCCGCACGACGGTGCGACTCACGGCGAGTTCCTCGCCGATGGCCGGTTCGATGGGGAGCGTGTCGCCGGGAGCGTAGCGCCCGCCGACGATCCAGGCAGCGATCTTGTCGACGGTCGCCTGCCGGCGTTCGGTACGAAGCATGACGTCCATGATATTCGTATGATGATTGATGTCAACGGGCGGCGGCAACGCGGTCCCCGGCCCGAATCGGGGCCCGGTTCGGAGAGGCCGCCCGCCACTTTTCGCACCGCTGCAGGGCGGGGTGCGCGCCAATCAGGTGCGTCGAGCCGCCTGCGCGCCTGCAGGGGACGCCCGGTCTTCAGACGAATCATGGGCTTGGGGATGTGGCACGGACCCTGCTGAGGCATTGCCCGATTTTCGGGCGACGGCGCCCGAAGCCAGAGCAGAGCCGGGGCGCGTCGCGGTGCCGACCCCGGCCGCCGATTCACCTCCCAAGCCACGGGGACCCCATGGAAGCCATCAAGGCCGGCAACGACACGCTGTTCATCCTGCTGGGCGCCATCATGGTGCTCGCCATGCACGCGGGCTTCGCGTTCCTCGAACTGGGCACGGTGCGCAAGAAGAGCCAGGTCAACGCGCTGGTGAAGATCCTGGTGGACTTCGGCGTGTCGACGATCGCCTATTTCTTCATCGGCTACTGGATCGCCTACGGGGCCCACTTCTTCGCCGATGCCGAGACGCTGGCGCAGCGGAACGGCTACGAGCTGGTCAAGTTCTTCTTCCTGCTGACTTTCGCGGCTGCGATACCCGCGATCGTCTCCGGCGGCATCGCCGAGCGCGCGCGGTTCAATCCGCAGCTCGTCGCCACCTTCCTGCTGGTCGGATTCGTCTATCCGCTGTTCGAGGGCATCGCCTGGAACCAGGCCTTCGGCGTGCAGGCGTGGCTGAAGTCCGCGTTCGGCGCCGAGTTCCACGACTTCGCCGGCAGCGTCGTCGTCCACACGATGGGCGGCTGGATCGGGCTGGTCGCGGTGCTGCTGCTCGGCGCCCGCCGCGGCCGGTACTCGAAGGAGGGCGCCATCTCCGCGCATCCGCCGTCGTCGATCCCGTTTCTCGCCCTCGGCGCGTGGATCCTCACCGTCGGCTGGTTCGGCTTCAACGTGATGTCGGCGCAGACGCTGGAGAAGATCTCGGGCCTGGTCGCCGTCAACTCGCTGCTGGCGATGGCGGGCGGCACGCTGGCCGCGCTGATCGCCGGGCGCAACGACCCGGGCTTCGTCCACAACGGTCCGCTCGCCGGGCTGGTCGCCGTCTGCGCGGGGTCGGACGTGATGCACCCGCTGGGCGCGCTCGTCACCGGCGTCGTCGCCGGCGGGCTGTTCGTCGTGCTGTTCACCGCGACGCAGAACCGCTGGAAGATCGACGACGTCCTCGGCGTCTGGCCGCTGCACGGCATGTGCGGCGCGTGGGGCGGCCTCGCCGCCGGCATCTTCGGCAGCCGGGCGCTGGGCGGCATCGGGGGCGTCGCCTTCGGCTCGCAGCTCGCCGGCACGGCGCTGGCGGTGGTGGTCGCGCTGGGCGGCGCGACGCTCGTCTACGGCGCGCTGAAGGCCGCAATCGGGCTGCGGCTCGACGCGGAGGAGGAATTCAACGGCGCCGACCTCACCATCCACAAGATCACGGCCACGCCCGAGCGCGAGCCGTCGTGGTAGCCCGGCCGGTGCCGGTCAGGTCCGCGCCCGCTGCACCCGGCGCACCGCCGCCACGCGCCGGACCGCGCGCATCACGTGCGCGAGGTGATTGCGGTCCTTCACCTGCACGCTGAAGAAGATCGCGCTCACCTCCCCGCCGTCGGGCCGCTCCAGCGACACGTTGTCGATGTTGGCCTCGGCGTCGGCGATGGCGAGGGCCAGTTCGGCCAGGAGGCCGCGCCGGTCCTCGATCAGCAGGCGAATGCCGGCGTCGAACACGCCTTCGACGTCGTGCGCCCATTCAACGTCGACCAGCTGCTCCGGATCGGGACGCTGCTTCTTCAGCGTGACGCAGTCGCGGGTGTGGACGAGCAGGCCGTGGCCCTTGCGGAACTGGCCGAGCACCTTGTCGCCGGGGATCGGCCGGCAGCACTTGGCGTACTGGATCGCGACCCCCTCGACGCCGCGCAGCGTCAGCGTCCCGGTCCGGCTCGCCGTGTTCGCCGCGGGCGCGAGCGCGTCGGCGTTGCGGCCGGCGATCCGCGTCAGCGCCTGCGCGACGACGAACGACAGCCGCTTGCCCACCCCGATGTCGGCGAGGATCTCCAGCTGGCTCTTGGCGCCGTACTCGCGCTGCAGACTCTCCCAGCGCTCCCAGGTGATCTGCTCGGGGGCCGCCTTGAGCGTCGCCAGCGCCTGCGTCAGCAGCCGCTCGCCGAGCGCGGCGGACTCCTTCTGTTGCAGGCCCTTGAGGAAGTGGCGGATGCGCGAACGCGCCTTGCCGGTGCCGACGAACGACAGCCACGACGGGTTCGGGCGCGCGGTGGGCGACGTCAGGATCTCGACGTGGTCGCCGTTCTTCAGCTCGGTGCGCAGCGGCATGAGCTCGTAGTTGATCCGTGCCGCGACGCAGTGGTGGCCGATGTCGGTGTGCACCGCGTAGGCGAAGTCGACCGCGGTCGCGCCCTGCGGCAGCGCCATGATCTTGCCCTTGGGGGTGAAGACGTAGATCTCGTCCGGGAAGAGGTCGCCCTTGATGTTCTCGAGGAACTCCTTCGAGTCGCGCGACTCCGACTGGATCTCGAGCAGGCTCTGCAGCCAGCGCGCGGTGTCGCGCTGCGCCTGCGCGAGGTCGAGCTCGCTGCCCGACTTGTACAGCCAGTGCGCGGCCACGCCGGCCTCGGCGATGCGGTTCATGTCGTGGGTGCGCAGCTGCGCCTCCAGCGGCGTGCCGAAGGGGCCGAACAGCGTGGTGTGCAGCGACTGGTAGCCGTTGGCCTTGGGGATCGCGATGTAGTCCTTGAACTTGCCGGGGATCGGCTTGTACAGGCTGTGCAGGACCCCCAGCGCCGCGTAGCAGGCGGTGGTGTCGGGGACCAGCACGCGCACGCCGAAGATGTCGAACACCTGCGAGAACGAGTAGCGCTTCTCGCGCATCTTCTTGTAGACCGAGTAGATCGACTTCTCGCGCCCGGTGACCGCGGCGGCGATGCCGCTCTTGGCGAAGCCCTCGCGGATGACGTCGAGCAGCCGGTTCATCACTTCGCGCCGGTTGCCGCGCGCCGCCTTGATGGCGTTCGCCAGCACGCGGAAGCGCAGCGGATAGAGGTGCTTGAACGCGAGGTCCTGCAATTCGACGTAGAGCGCGTTGAGCCCCAGCCGGTTGGCGATGGGCGCGTAGATGTCGATGGTCTCGCGGGCGATCCGCCGCCGGTGCGTCGGTGCCATCGCGTCCAGCGTGCGCATGTTGTGCAGCCGGTCGGCGAGCTTGATCAGGATGACGCGCACGTCCTGCGCCATCGCCAGCAGCATCTTGCGAAAGCTCTCGGCCTGCGCTTCCTCGCGCGAGGTGAACTCGATCTGGTCGAGCTTGGAGACGCCGTCGACCATGTCGGCGACGGGCTTGCCGAATTTCGACTCGAGCTCGAGCTTGGTGACGGAGGTGTCCTCCATCACGTCGTGCAGCAGCGCGGCGGCGAGCCCCTGCGCGTCGAGCCGCCACTGCGACAGGATGCTGGCCACCGCCAGCGGGTGCGTGATGTAGGGTTCGCCCGACTTGCGGAACTGGCCGCGATGGGCCGAGTCGGAGAAGTGGAACGCGCGCTCGACGAGCGCGACGTCAGGCGGCGGCAGGTAGTTGCCGAGGTGTCGGGTGAACTCGCTGATGTCCGACATGCACCGCCGCTGCTACTGCCGCGCCGTGGTCGCCGTCAGCCCTGCGGCTTCAACAGCATCTCGACGCCGACCTTGCCGGCGGCGATTTCGCGCAGCGCGATGACCGTCGGCTTGTCGCGATCGACCTCGACCAGCGGCGACGATCCGGCGCTGATCTGGCGCGCGCGGTTGGTGGCCGCGAGGGTGAGCTCGAAGCGGTTGGGGATGCGGTCGAGACAGTCTTCGATGGTGATGCGAGCCATGGCCGGGTTACCTCGTGTGTGGGGTTCAGGGGCGGGGTGCCAACAGCGATGCGACGAGGTCCGAATGCCGGGTTCGCTGCTGCGCGCTGCGCAGGCGGCTCGCCCGGACGACGGCGGCGAGATCCGCCACGGCTGTCGCAAAGTCCTGATTAATAATAACATAATCGAACTCCCCGCAGTGGCGCATTTCTTCCTGGGCGGCGTCGAGCCGGCGGGCGATGACCTCGCTGCTGTCCTGTCCCCGTTTCTCCAGCCGTTCGCGCAGCACCGCGAGCGACGGCGGCAGGATGAACACGAGCACCGCCGAGGGAATGAGCCCGCGGACCTGCGCGGCTCCCTGCCAGTCGATTTCCAGCAGCACGTCGTGGCCGGCGTCGACCTGCCCGCGCAGCCACTGCGACGACGTCGCGTACCAGTTGCCGTGGACGTGCGCGTGCTCGAGGAATTCGCCGGCGGCCAGCAGGGCCATGAACTTCGCCTCGTCGACGAAGTGGTAGTGGACGCCGTCCTGCTCCCCGGGGCGGGGCCGTCGTGTCGTATAGGACACCGACAGCCGGATGCCCGCGTCGCGCTCGAGCAGTGCGTTGACGATGCTGGTCTTGCCGCCGCCCGAGGGAGCCGCGACGACGAAGAGGTTGCCGGTCGGTGCCGGGGTGTCGGGGGCGTGGCGGTCGTGGTTCACGTGGGGGCCTGCGTCGACGCGGGCGACGGCGCGGAGGGTCCGTCGACGATCGATCGGCGCTCCGCGATTGTACCGAGTCGGCTCCGCCGGCGGCGAGGATTCGCGCCGCGGGACGCCCTTGCGCTGCGGTGGCGGAGCGCCGCGCCGCGCCCGGTCAGCGCCGCTTCCGCAGCTCGATCTGCACGAGGTCCGGGCGATCGGAGATGATGCCGTCGACGCCCATGTCGAGCAGCTTGGCCATCATCGCCGGGTCGTTGACGGTCCAGGGAATCACCGCGATGCCGAGCGTGCGCGCCTCGGCCAGCATCGCCGGCGTCAGGTAGGTCTGGTTCGGTGCCCAGATCCTGCCGCCCGCCGCGTGGACGGCCCGCGGCACCGAGCCGCCGTGGAGTTCGGGACCGAAGCCCGCCAGCCAGGGCGAGGTTTGGCCGCCGCGGGTCGGCGCCAGGGTTCGCGACGACGTCAGGTACATGGTGCGGATTTCCGGGGCCTCCTTCTGCACCACCTGCAGCGTGCGCCAGTCGAACGACTGGATCATCGTCCGCCGCTCCATCCCCGCCTTGCGGATCTCGGCGATCGCCTTGCGCGCGAATTCGTCGGCAGGCAAGGTCGCCAACGCCTGGACCGGCGAGATCTTGGTCTCGCAGTCGAACCCGACCCGGGTGTTGCCCGACGCCTTCACCAGGTCGAAGAGGTCGGCGAGCTTCGGGATTCGCGTGCCGTCGACCGGCTGCTGGTCGGGAAAGGACTTCGCGTAGTCGGTGCCGGGCTTCAGCCGGCCGACGTCGTACTGCTGCAGCTCCGCGAACGTCAGCTCGTTGATCGCCGGGCCGCGCTGCTCCAGCCATTTCCCGTCGGGACCGCGGGTGGTGTCCGGATTGAGCCAGAGGTCGTGGTGGATCACCACGACGCCGTCCCGGGTGATCGCCATGTCGCATTCGATCGTGTCCACGCCGAGATCCAGCGCCTTCTGGAATGCCGGCAGCGTGTTCTCGGGCAAGAGGCCCCGGGCGCCGCGATGGCCCTGGAGGTCGAAGGCCTGGGCCGGCAGCGCGACGAGGGCGGCGAGGAGGGTGGCGACGAAGGCGAGGCGGGGCATGGGATCTCCTGTGGGTCGTCTGCGCCAGAACGGAGCGGGGCCCGGCGCAGGCGCGGGGAACGCGGCGGCGGGCACGGTCACTCGATGTTCTGCACCTGCTCGCGCATCTGCTCGATCAGCACCTTGAGCTCGAGCGAGGCCTGCGACAATTCGGCGTCCACGGACTTGGAACCGAGCGTGTTGGCTTCGCGGTGCAGCTCCTGCATCAGGAAGTCGAGCCGCTTGCCGGCGCTGCCGCCGGCCGCGAGCACGCGGCGCACCTCGGCGACGTGGGTGGTGAGGCGCGACACCTCCTCGGCGACGTCGATCTTGGTCGCGAACAGGGCCAGCTCCTGCTTCAGCCGGTCCTGGTCGGGATCGAGCCCCGCTTCCCGGAGCCGGGTGCCCAGCTTGTCGGCATAGGCGGCGTGGAGCGCCGGGATCCGCGGCGCGACGCGCGCGACCTGCGCCTCGATGCCGGCGCAGCGCTCGCCCAGCATCGCCGCCGTCTTGGCGCCCTCGCGCTGGCGCGACGCGGCGAGATCGACCAGCGCGCGCGCCACGAGTTCGTGGGTGCGTGCCGCAAGTTCCTCCGGCGGCACCGTCGGCTCGGCGAGCACGCCCGGCCAGCGCAGGATCTCGGCGGTGGTCAGCGGCAGCGCCCCCGGCGCGTGGGCCTGGATCGCGGCGGCGGCGGCGGCGAGCTGCGCGACGCGATCGCCGTCGACGGCCAGCGCGGCGGCACCCGGGCTGGCCCGGTTGAGCGTCACGCGGCATTCGACCTTGCCGCGCTTCAGTTCGGCCGCGATGCGCTCGCGCAGCGCGGATTCCTGCCCGCGCAGTTCGTCCGGCAGGCGCAGCTGGAGGTCGAGGTAGCGGTGGTTGACGCTGCGCAATTCGACGGCCAGCGAAACCCCCGGCAGCTCGGCGGCGACCGCGGCGAATCCGGTCATGCTGAGGATCATGGGCGGTTTTGGCCGGATTTGCGCATCTTTCCCGGCTTTACTTTGGTGGGGTTCATCGGGAGAATGTATTGGTTATCCCTCTCCGGTGCAAGCCGGGGGATCGTTGTTGGCACGCGACTTGCGTGCGACGACAACGACTTGTTGCCAACCCAACCCCCAACGTGGCCGTCACCAATCAAGCGCTGACCGGCGGATACCAACTGCTGAACTACCGGGTCGACCGGCAGATCAGCCGCGGTGGCTTCTCCATCGTCTACCGGGCGTTCGACGAGACCGGCGCGCCGGTCGCCATCAAGGAATACCTGCCGTCGTCGCTGGTGCTGCGCACCGAGGGCGACATCGTTCGCGCGAGCTCGGTCGAGAATCTCACCTCGTTCCGCTACGGGATGAAGTGCTTCTTCGAGGAAGGGCGCGCGCTGGCCAAGATCAACCACCCCAACGTCGTCCGGGTGCTGAACTTCTTCCGCGCCAACGAGACCGTCTACATGGTGATGCGCTACGAGCGCGGGCGCACGCTGCAGCAGCAGATCCAGATGAAGCAGGACCAGATGTCCGAGCGCCTGGTCCGCCACGTGTTCATGCACCTGCTGAACGGCCTGCGCGAGGTGCACACGCACAAGCTGCTGCACCTCGACATCAAGCCGGCGAACATCTACCTGCGCACCGACGGCAGCCCGGTGCTGCTCGACTTCGGCGCCGCGCGCCAGACGCTGACGACGAACCGGCCGAAGCTCGCGCCGATGTACACGCCCGGGTTCGCCGCGCCCGAGCAGTACCGCGATCCCGACCGGCTCGGGCCGTGGACCGACGTCTACGGCGTCGGCGCGTCGATGTTCGCCTGCCTCGCGGCGTTCGCGCCGCAGGCGGCCGACGCGCGCGTGCAGGAGGACCACCTGGTCGCGGCGAAGAAGATCTGGTCCGGCCAGTATTCCGACAACCTGCTGGAAGTCATCGACTGGTGCCTGCGCCTCGACCCGCTGGAGCGTCCGCAGTCGATCTTCGCGCTGCAGAAGGCGATCCGCGACATCCCGCCCAAGCGCCGCAAGCTGACCTTCCTCGACAACCTCAAGCGCCGGCTCTTCACCGAGATCGGCGCCTGACCCGGCCGCAGGCCGACGTTTCCGCGATGCGCTTCACGATTTTCCAGGAGAGTCGCAAGGGCTCGCGCAAGGTCAACCAGGACCGGATCGCCTACACCTACAGCCGCGACACGCTGCTGCTGGTCGTCGCCGACGGCATGGGCGGTCACGCGGGCGGCGAGATCGCCGCGCAGCTCTGCGCCCGGTTGTTCGTCGAGCGCTTCCAGCAGGAAGCCAAGCCGGTGCTGAAGAACCCCACGCAGTTCCTGCAGGACTCGATGCTGCGCGCGCACGCCGCGCTCGGCTCCTACGCGGCCCAGTTCTCGATGCTGGAGACCCCGCGCACGACCTGCGTCGCCTGCATCGTGCAGGCCGGGCAGGCCTACTGGGCCCACGTCGGCGATTCCCGCCTCTATCTCTTTCGCCAGGGGGGGCTCATCGGCCAGACCAAGGACCACTCCAAGGTCCAGTACCTGATCGACCAGGGCCTGATCGGCGTCGACGACGCGGCGACGCACCCCGATCGCAACAAGATCTTCAGTTGTCTCGGCGGGCTGGCCGATCCGGTCATCGACCTTTCCCGGCGCACGCCGCTGCGCAACGGCGACGTGATCGTCATGTGCACCGACGGCCTCTGGGGCGTGATGAAGCGCGAGGAGATCGCCGACTGGCTGGTCTCGACGCCGATCCTGACCACCGGCCCGCAGATGATGCGCGAGGCGGAGAAGCGCGGCGGCCCCGACGGCGACAACCTGTCGGTGATCGTCGTCCGCTGGGGGCCGGAGACGCTGGCCGAGACGACGACGACGACGGTGACCGAGACCATGGGCCTCGGCGAGTTCGCGACCCAGATCGACCGCACGCTGACGCTGACCGACCGCACCGGCGTCCAGCGCGATCTTTCCGACGACGAGATCGAACGCGCGATCGAAGAGATACAATCGACGATCCAGCGCTACCGGCGCTGATGGGCGGCGTTGCTTTGGATCTGCAGCAGCGGCGTCAGCCGCGAATGCGACTCTCGCGTCCCACCGATCGCGGCTGAAGCCGCTCTACAAGCGTACGTTAGGATTGGTGGCTGTTGCCTGATCCCTGATCCCTGATACCTGCCACCCGAATGCGCCAGATCATCCTCGACACCGAAACCACCGGCCTCTATCCCGAGCAGGGCCACCGGATCATCGAACTCGCGGGACTCGAACTCGTCGACCGCCGCCCGACCGGGCGCACCGTGCACTTCTTCCTCGACCCCGAGCGCGAGATCGACGTCGCGGCGACCGAGGTCCACGGGATGACCTGGGACGACCTCAAGGACAAGCCCCGCTTCGCCGACGTCGCCGCCGAGTTCGTCGATTTCGCGCGCGGCGCCCAATGGGTGATCCACAACGCGCCGTTCGACCTCGCGTTCCTCGACGCCGAGTTCCGGCGCGCCGAGCTGCCGACCTGCGCTGCCGTGCACGCGGGGGTCATCGACACGCTGGCGCTGGCGCGCGAGACCTTTCCGGGGAAGCGCAACAACCTCAACGCGCTGTGCGAGCGATTCGCCATCGACAACGCGCAGCGGACGCTGCACGGGGCGCTGCTCGACGCGCAGCTGCTGGCGGAGGTCTACCTGGCGATGACGCGCGGCCAGGAAACGCTGACCATCGACATGGCGCCGCCGATGGCGCGGCTGGAGGCCTTGGCCGCCCGCAGCGCCGGGAGTGCCGACGGGCAACGCCCGGCACTGCGGCGCATCGAGCCGACCGCGGACGAGCTGGCAGCGCACGAGGCGTACCTCGCGGCGCTCGACCGGGAATCCGGGGGGCGCTGCCTCTGGCGCGCGCAGGCCGCGGCCTCCTGATGGCCGTGCGGCCCCGAGGCGTTCGGCGCGTCCCGTCTCGCGTCATCAGGCTGTCACACGGCGCGCGCATCGTGGCGGACCGAGTGACGGCCGCCGCGCCGCGGCCCCCATCCCGCTGTCGATGAAGACCGTCCAACCCCCGCTGCTCAATCGCGAACTGTCGCTGCTCGCGTTCAACCGGCGCGTGCTCTCGCTGGCCGCGGATCGCGCCGTCCCGTTGCTCGAGCGGCTGCGCTTCCTGTGCATCCTCGGCAGCAATCTGGACGAGTTCTTCGAGATCCGGGTGGCCGGGATCAAGGAGCAGTTGCGGGCCGGAGTCGCGCCGGCCGGCATGATGCCGCCGGCGGCACGCGCGCTGCTGCACCAGGTCGGCGACGAGGTCCGGGCGCTGATCGCCGAGCAGTACCGGCTGCTGAACGACGAGGTGCTGCCCGCGCTGGCCAGGAAGGGTGTCCACCTCGTGCGCCGGACCGATTTCCGGCCCGACGAGCGCGCCTGGGTCGCGCGCAGCTTCGAGCGCGACGTCCGCCCGTTGCTGACGCCGATCGGGCTCGATCCGGCGCACCCGTTTCCGCAGGTCGTCAACAAGAGCCTCAACTTCATCGTCGAGCTTGCCGGCAAGGATGCCTTCGGGCGGCCGACGTCGATCGCCATCGTCAAGGCCCCGCGGGTGCTGCCGCGGGTGTTCCGGTTGCCGGCGACGGTCTCGGGCGACGGTCACTCGTTCGTCATGCTGTCGTCGGTGATTCACGCCCATCTGGGGACGCTGTTCCCGGGACGAGAGGTCGTCAACTACGCGCAGTTCCGCGTCACCCGCGACGCCGACCTGTGGATCGACGAGGAGGAGGTCAAGAACCTGCGCCAGGCGCTGCAGGGCGAGCTCACCCAGCGCCACTACGGGGCCGCGGTGCGCCTCGAAGTGCCGACCAGCTGCCCCGATCACCTGGCGGCTTTCCTGCTCCGGCAGTTCGAGCTCGGCGACGGCGACCTCTATCGCTGCGACGGACCCGTCAACATCGCGCGGCTGGCCGCGCTGATCGACGAAGTCGACCTCGACGAGCTGAAGTACCAACCCTTCGTCCCCGGGCTTCCCGCCGCGCTGCGCGGGGAGGGCGGGATCCTGGCGGCGATCCGCAACGGCGACGTCCTGCTGCATCACCCGTACCAGTCGTTCGACCCGGTGGTCGAGTTCATCCGCTGCGCGGCGAGCGACCCGGACGTCGTCTCGATCAAGCAGACGGTGTACCGCACCGGCGTCAACTCGGTGCTGATGGAAGCGCTGGTCGAGGCCGCGCGCTGCGGCAAGGAGGTCACCGTCGTCGTCGAGCTGATGGCGCGCTTCGACGAGGAGACCAACATCAACTGGGCGGGCCGGCTGGAGCAGGCCGGCGCGCAGGTCGTCTACGGGGTCTTCGGGCTCAAGACGCACGCCAAGCTGGCGCTGCTGCTGCGCCGCGAAACCGACCGGAGCGGGCGGGTTCGCCTGGTGCCCTACGCCCACCTGGGCACCGGCAACTACCATCCCCGGACGACGCGGCTGTACTCGGATTTCGGGCTGCTGACGCGCGACCCGGTGCTCTGCGCGGACGTCGCGGCGGTGTTCATGCACATCACCAGCCTCGCCCGCGCGGGGAAGCTGCGGCAGTTGCTGCTGGCCCCGTTCACGATGCACCGGCAGGTGCTCGCCCGCATTCGCCGCGAGAGCCGGCACGCGCGCGAAGGGCGACCGGCGCGCATCGTCGCGAAGATGAACGCGCTGGTGGAGGAGGGCGTGATCGAGGCCCTCTACGCCGCGTCGCAGGCCGGCGTCCGGATCGACCTCGTCGTCCGCGGTGCCTGTGCACTGCGCCCCGGCGTCCGCGGACTGTCCGACCACATCCGGGTGCGCTCGATCCTCGGCCGTTTTCTCGAGCACCACCGGGTGTGGCTGTTCGCCAACGACGGCGATCCCGACGTCTGGCTGTCGTCCGCCGACTGGATGGGGCGCAATCTCTTCAAGCGGATCGAAGTCGCCTTCCCGGTGCGCGACCCGGAGCAGAAGCGGCGCGTCGTCGACGAGGGGCTGCTGCGCTACCTCACCGACAACCGGGATGCCTGGACCTTGCGCGCGGACGGCAGCTGGGTCAAGGTGCGGCCGCGCCGCGGCGCGCGGCAGCGATCGGCGCAGGCCGAACTGCTGCAGCTGCTCGCCGCTCCCCGGGCCGAGGTCGCCGCGGACGAAAGTGAATCCGGGCGGCGCCGGTCTTCCCGCAAGCGCAGGACCCGATAGCCGCGAAAGGATGGACACACCGTGGACCTGATTCTGTGGCGACACGCCGAAGCGGAGCCGGGCGAGCCCGATCTCGGGCGCCGGCTGACCGCAAAAGGGCACAAGCAGGCGGAGCGGGTCGGATCGTGGCTGGATGGACACCTGCCGCAGACGACGAGGATCCTGGTGTCGCCCGCCGATCGGTCGCAGGAGACCGCGCTGGCGCTCAAGCGCAAGTTCAAGACCGTCGACGCGCTCGCCCCGGGTGCTTCGGTGGCAGCGGTATTGGCCGCCGTGGGCTGGCCCGATGCGCGCGATCCGGTGCTGATCATCGGCCATCAGCCGACGCTGGGATCGGTGGCGTCGTTCCTGCTCGCCGGGGAAGAGGCGTACTGGGCGGTGAGGAAGGGCGCGGTGTGGTGGCTCAGCAATCGCGACCGCGCGGGCAACGCTCCCGTCGTGCTGCGGGTGGTGATCGGCCCCGATTTCATCTGAGAACCGGTGCAGAAATCGTCGCGAGCGGGGGGAGTGCAAGGCGCGAGCGATGCGACCGACGAGACCTATCGGGTGGATAGGCGAGGAGGGAGCGAGTGATCAACGCTGCAATCCGCCCGCGCAGTAGAGTCATTCACGGGTTCTGAAGCGCCGCGCCGTCCGCCGCGGCCGGCGTGGCGAATGCGGGGGGTCGGCTCTCAGCTCGCAGCCTCTCAGGCCCAGGCGAAACCGAGCGCGCGCCACTCGGCCTGTTCCTTCGCCAGCAGGTGCGCGGTGAGCGGATGGGCCTTCAGCCAGCGGGCCGGCACCTGGAAGCCGACCCGCTTGCCGCGCTCGATGCGAAACCGCGGGGGGTCGATCGGCCGGCGGGCATGGTGGAACAGCACCGCGAGGCGCAACGCCAGGAGTTGCGCGCGAAAGACCGGGTCCCCCAGCGCCGTGGCCATCTTGGCGAGGCTGCCGCGGCAGCCCAGCACCAGCGTCGCGACTTCGCTCTGCTCTCCGGCGGCGAAGCCCGGCATGTCGGCGTTCTGCAGGACGTACGCGCCGTGCTTGTGGAACCCGGTGTGCGAGACCGAGAAGCCGGTCTCGTGCAGCAGCGCGGCCCAGGCGAGCCGTTGCGTCGCGGCGGGTTCCGGGTCGTCGACGGCCGCGGCGAAGATCGCCTGCGCCATCGCCGCGACGCGCCCCGCGTGCGCGCGATCGACGCGCCAGCGCGTCTGGAACTGATCGACGGTCGCGGTGCGGACGTCGCGCTGGATGCGCCGCCCCAGGAGGTCGTAGAGGACCCCCAGCCGCAGCGCACCGCCGACCGGATTGATGCGGTCGGCCTCGAGTTCCTCCATCGCGGCTGCCATCACGGCCAGGCCGCCTGCCAGCACCGGCGCCCGCTCCGGCTTCAAGGCGGGCATCGACAGGTGCCGGACGTGGCCGGCCGAGATCATCCGCCGGCGCAGGCGATCGAGGCCGCCGCGGGTGATCCCTGCCGGCGACATGCCGTTCTGCTCGAGGATCTCGGCCAGCGCCAGCGCCGTGCCCGACGACGCATAGGCGCTGGTCCAGTGACTGCGATCGAAATCGCGGGCGATGGCTTCCACCTCGGCGCGGGCCACCGTGTCGGCTGCCGCGAACGCCGCCGCCGTCAGCCTGCCGTCGCCGAAGAAGCGCTGGGTCATGCCGACGCAGCCCATCTTCAGCGAGTCCATCCGCAGCGCCTCCATGCCCCGCCCGACGATGAACTCGGTGGAGCCGCCGCCGATGTCGATCACCAGTCGCGGCTCCGTCGACGACGGCAGCACGTGCGCGACGCCGAGATAGATGAGCCGCGCTTCCTCGTAGCCGGTGATGACGTCGATCGGAAACCCCAGCGTCCGCTCGGCCTGGGGCAGGAAGCTGGCCGCGTTCTTCGCCACCCGCAGCGTGTTCGTCGCCACGGCGCGCACCCCCGACGGATGGAGGCCGCGCAGGCGCTCGGCGAAGCGCGCGAGGCAGGCGAGCGCCGCGGCCCGCGCCTCGGGCCTGAGGTTGCCCCTGTCGTCGATGCCGGCGCCCAGGCGCAGCGTCTCGCGCCAGGTGTCCAGGCGGAACACCTGGTCGCCTTCGACGCGGCCGACTTCCAGCCGGAAGCTGTTGGAACCCATGTCGACGACGGCGAGCGTCGTCGCGGCGAGCGGCGTGGGCGGCATGATGCAGGCGAGCGTAGCAGAAACCGGTTCGCCGGGGAGCGCGCCGCCCGGGTGCGGCTTTTCTGCTAACCTCACGGGTTGCCCTTCGGAACGCCCCTTCCCCATGCCCGTCGATTACCTGCAGAAGATCCTCACCGCCCGCGTCTACGACGTCGCGGTCGAAACGCCGCTCGAGCTCGCGCCCACGCTGTCGCGGCGGCTCGGCAACCGCGTGCTGCTCAAGCGCGAGGACCAGCAGCCGGTCTTCTCGTTCAAGCTGCGGGGCGCCTACAACAAGATGGCGCAGATGTCGGCCACCGAGCGCGGCCGCGGGGTCATCGCCGCCTCCGCCGGCAACCACGCGCAGGGCGTGGCGCTCGCGGCGCAGAAGCTCGGCTGCCGGGCGACGATCGTGATGCCGGTCACCACGCCGCAGATCAAGATCGCGGCGGTCGAGGCGCGCGGGGCGAAGGTCGTGCTGCACGGCGACTCCTACAGCGACGCCTACGCGCACGCGCTCGCCCTGCAGAAGCAGTCCCGGGCGACGTTCGTCCATCCCTACGACGACCCCGACGTGATCGCCGGGCAGGGGACGATCGGGATGGAGATCCTGCGCCAGTGCCAGGCACCGATCGACGCGATCTTCGTCGCCGTCGGCGGCGGGGGGCTGATCAGCGGCATCGCCTCGTACGTGAAGCGCGTGCGTCCCGAGATCAAGGTCATCGGCGTGCAGCCCGTCGATTCGGATGCCATGACCCAGTCGCTGCGCGCCGGCCGGCGGGTGAAGCTCGCGCACGTGGGCCTCTTCGCCGACGGCGTCGCGGTCAAGCAGGTCGGCGCCGAGACCTTCCGCATCGCCCGGGAGCTGGTCGACGACATGATCCTGGTCGACACCGATGCCATCTGCGCGGCGCTGAAGGACGTGTTCGAGGACACCCGCTCGATCCTCGAGCCGGCCGGCGCGCTGGCGATCGCCGGCGTCAAGGCCTGGTGCGAGCGCCACCGGGTCGCCGAACGGACCTTCGTGGCCATCGCCTGCGGCGCGAACATGAACTTCGACCGGCTGCGCTTCGTTGCCGAGCGCGCCGAGCTCGGCGAGAAGCGCGAGGCGATCCTCGCGGTCACGATTCCCGAGCGACCGGGAAGCTTCCGGGAGTTCTGTGCGCTGCTCGGCAAGCGCTCGGTCACCGAGTTCAACTACCGCTATGCCGACGCCGACGTCGCCCACATCTTCGTCGGCGTCGAGGTCGGCAACGCCCGCGAGACCGCCGACCTGCTGCGCGAGTTCCGGCGCCGGGGGATCGAGGCCTTCGACCTTTCCGACAACGAGATGGCGAAACTCCACGTCCGCCACCTGGTCGGCGGCCACGCGCCCGAGGCGAAGAACGAGATCCTCTTCCGCTTCGAGTTTCCGGAGCGACCCGGGGCGCTGATGCAGTTCCTCGGCAGCATGAGTCGCGGCTGGAACATCAGCCTGTTCCACTACCGGAACCACGGCGCCGACTACGGCCGGGTGCTGGTGGGCATGCAGGTGCCCCCGTCCGACAAGGCCGAGCTGCGGGCTTTCCTGGCCAAGTTGGGCTACGACCACGTCGACGAGACCCGCAACCCGGCGTACCGGATGTTCCTCGGCCGCTAGCCGTCTGCCGCGGCCGCCCCAAGCGGCGCCCACGTCGGTCGCTCTGTGCCGTACAGCGTCGGTCCGGCGGCGGCGGCTGCCGATCGCCGGCAATGCTCCTTCATCCTGCGCGGTCCCCGGCAAATCTGCTATGAGACCGGGTTCGGCACGATTGTTGCTGTAGGCAACATCGCGCATGCCGTGGCACACTCGGCGCGGCGTGGACTTGTGGCGCACAATTCAGTGCGCCGAAGGGGAGGCGGGGTTGACCGAACAGAATTCCTTGTCGGGCGTAAAGGTGATGGTGATCGACGACTCGAACACCATCCGGCGCAGTGCCGAGATCTTCCTGCTGCAGGCGGGGTGCACGGTCATCCTCGCCGAGGACGGCTTCGACGCGCTGTCCAAGATCACCGACCACCAGCCGGACCTCGTGTTCGTCGACATCATGATGCCGCGCCTCGACGGCTATCAGACCTGTGCGCTGATCAAGAAGAATGCGCGCTTCCACACGATGCCGGTGGTGATGCTGTCGTCGAAGGACGGTCTGTTCGACCGTGCGCGCGGCCGCATGGTCGGTTCCGACCAGTACCTGACCAAGCCCTTCACCAAGGAGAGCCTGCTGAAGGCGGTGGCGAATCACGTCGCGCGCGGGGTGGCATGAGACATCCTCTCTCCACCCGTGGCGGCCCGTTATCGGCATGCGGTGGCGCTGGGTTTCGCCATCGAGCAACAGGCTGACCACGATGACCATCAAGAAAATCCTGATCGTCGACGACTCGCCGACCGAACGCCATGTCCTCAACGACATGCTGACCAAGGCCGGCTACGAGGTCGTCGCGAGCGACAACGGCGAAGACGCGATCCAGAAGGCGAAGCAGGTCCGGCCCGATCTCATCCTGATGGACGTCGTGATGCCGGGCCTGAACGGCTTCCAGGCGACCCGCGCGATCAGCCGCGACCCGGACACGCGCGCGATCCCCATCATCCTCTGCACGTCGAAGAGCCAGGAGACCGACAAGATCTGGGGTATGCGGCAGGGTGCACGCGACTATGTCGTCAAGCCGGTCAGCCGCGACGAGCTGCTGAAGAAGATCGCCGCGCTGCGCTGATCCGGACCGGCAACGCCCCTGCACCTGTCTCGCCGTAACCACGCGATCGCCGACGACCCCGGTTCACGCCCCCGACACCGCATGGCACGCCCCGCAAAAATCGACCTTCGTGCGTTCCAGCAGGAACTCGCCACCCGCCTGTCGACCAAGACGGCGGCGCAGGTCGAGTCGTCGCGCCTGGGCCTGTCCTTCGGCGGGGAGAACTGGCTGGTGCGCCTGGCCGACGCCGGCGAAGTGCTCGCGGTGCCGCCGATCGCCGCGGTGCCGCTGACGCAGCCGTGGTTTCTCGGCATCGCCAACATCCGCGGCAACCTCCACGGCGTCGTCGACTTCGCCGCCTTTCGCGGCCTTCCGGCCGACGCGTCGACGAAGGGCCCGGGGGGGCAGGCACGCCTGGTGCTGTTCGGTGCGCGGGCCGGCGAACTGCGGGCAGGCGTCGTCGTGACCCGGGTGATCGGGCTGCGCAATCTCGCCGAGCTGGCCCCGGCCGCGCCCCGCGTCGATGCGCCGGGATGGTACGGCGAGCGGTGGATGGACGCCGACGGCATCGCCTGGCAGGAGATCGATCTGGCGCGGCTGGCGCGCGATCCGGCGTTCCTGCAGGTGGGCATCTGATGGCCCACAGGACGAATGGCGGGCCGACAAGTTACCCCGAAACAGGAGCACGGCGTGCTGCGGCACGCCTTCCGGAGGAAGCATGGCGCTCAAACTGAAGTTCCCCGGAGTGTTCGGCGACCGCGGCGATGCCGCCGCGGCGACCGTCGAGCTCGACATGCCGACGACGCAGGTGCGCGCCGCGTCCCCGGCCGGCTACGACCCGCTGGCGTCGGTGTCGATCATGGAGCAGTTGCGCACGTCAACGTCGGAGATCCGCCTGCCGAACAAGCTGCCGCTGATCGGCCACCTGACCATACTGCAGCAGTTCCAGGTGCTCGGCGTGATGGCGCTGACCTTCCTGGTCTTCGCGGCGATCATGCTGTTCCTCGAGAGCCGCAATGCGGCGCAGGGCGCCGCGGCCGCGGCGACGGCGACCGAGATGCAGATGCTGTCGCAGCGACTCGCTCGCGGCGCCGCGCTCGCGGCGCAGGGGCAGGCGGCGGCGTTTCCGGCAGTCAAGGACAGCCGCGACCGCTTCAAGGCGGATCTCGACGCTCTGCAGAACGGCGGCACCGTGCGCGGCGTCGGCCTCGGCGTCACCGACGATCCGGCGACCTTCAAGGTGCTGCAGGACATCCAGGGCCGCTGGGAACGGGTCGACGCGAACGCCGGGCGCCTGCTCGACAACCAGCAGAGCCTGACCGCGCTTGCCAAGGGACTCGAAGGCATCAACCAGGGCAACAACGGCATACTCGAACTGGCGCAGCGGGCGGCGCAGCAGGTCGGGCAGGGCGGAGGAAGCCTGCGCGAGATCGAGTACGCCAACCAGCTGGCGGTCCTGTCGCAACGCATCGCCAAGAACGCCAACACCCTGGCCTCGGCGGACGAGATCGATCCCGAAGTCGCGGACCTGCTCGGCAAGGACGCCGCCACCGTGCGCGAGATCCTGAACGGCCTGCAGCGGGGCAGCGATGCGCTGCGCCTGTCGGCGCTGCGCAACGACGAGGCACGGGCGACGCTGGCCGAGCTGCAGAAACGCTTCGCGGCCTCCGAGGGCGGTGTCAACGCCATCCTGCAGAACATGAGCCGCCTCGTCGCCGCCAAGCAGGCGGCACGGGGCGTGAACGCCGAGTCGGAGGCGCTGCTCGCCGACACGACGCTGCTTGCGGCCGAGTACGAGGGCGGTGGCGGCACCGGCGCGTTCGCCCGCTGGGCGGCGGTGGCCTTCGCGCTGTTCGGCCTTGGCTGCCTCGTGCTGCTGGCCAAGGTCTTCCTCGACGACGCGCGCGTCCGCGCCTTCGAGAGCGAGCAGGAGAACAAGCGCAACCAGGAGGCGATTCTCCGTCTGCTGAACGAGATGGGCAATCTCGCCGACGGCGATCTCACCGTCCAGGCCTCGGTGACCGAGGACGTGACCGGCGCCATCGCCGACTCCATCAACTTCACCATCGAGGAATTGCGCACGCTGGTCAAGGGCATCAACTCGGCGACCGACCAGGTGCTGCAGGCGACGCAGGACGCCCAGGCGATCTCGAATCGTCTCTTCGAGGCTTCCCAGCGCCAGAGCCGCGAGATCCAGCAGGCGTCGGCGTCGGTGCTGCAGATGGCGCAGTCGATCGACGAGGTGTCGCAGAGCGCGGTGCAGTCGGCCCGTGTGGCGCAGCAGTCGCTGGCGGCGGCGGAAGTGGGCGGGCAGGCGGTGCAGAACCAGATTTCCGGCATGCACGAGATCCGCAGCCAGATCCAGGACACGTCCAAGCGGATCAAGCGCCTCGGTGAGTCGTCGCTGGAAATCGGCGAGATCGTCGAGCTCATCTCCGACATCACCGAGCAGACCAACGTGCTGGCACTCAACGCGGCCATCCAGGCCGCTTCGGCCGGCGAGGCCGGACGCGGCTTCACCGTGGTGGCCGAGGAGGTCCAGCGGCTGGCCGAGCGTTCCGGCGAGGCGACCAAGCAGATCGAGGCGATCGTCAAGACCATCCAGTCCGACACCCAGGACGCCGTGGCCGCGATGGAGAAGTCCACCGTCGGCGTGGTCGAGGGCACCAAGCTCTCCGACGCGGCTGGCCAGGCCCTGGAAGAGATCCGGCGGGTGTCCGGCGAGCTGGCGGCGCTGATCGGCGGCATCTCGGATCAGGCGCAGCGGCAGTCGGACTCGGTGTCCGACGTCACCCGCGGCATGCAGGGAATCCTGCAGATCACCGAGGAAACCACCGAGGGGACCAAGCAGACCAACGTGTCGATCGCGCAGCTGACGCGGCTGGCGGCGGACCTTCGCAGTTCGGTGGCCGGCTTCAAGGTCTGAGCCTGCGATGACCGCCCCTCATGACGATCCGCGACGCGCTGCACCCACGCTGGGCGCCCCTCGTGCGGCGGCTGCGGCGGCCGTGAGCGCATCGACAACGGCCCGCCGGCCCGGTTCCGGCCAACCCGCGCTGCGTGCATTGAACAGGAGCGCCGCATAGTGGCGACCGAATCCAACTTGGAATTCGACCTCGGCCCGCTGTCCTGGGTCCAGGGCGAGATCGACCAGGCGCTCTCCCGCGGGCTCGCGGCACTGTCCCTGTACCGGGCGCCCCCCCACGACGCCAGCGCGCTGAAGCACGCGCGCACGCACGTCCACCAGGCGGCCGGCGCGATCCAGATGGTCGGCCTCGACGCGGTCGTCGCCTTCACCGACGAGATCGAGCGCCAGCTCGCGGGTCTCGACGATCTCGGCAGCCCCGGAGAAGGGCGGGCTGCCTGCGACGCCGTCGATCGCGCCTGTCGGAAGCTGCAGATCTTCCTGGCCGAGATCGTCAACGGCACGCCCCCGGCGCCGCTGAAGCTGTTCCCCGAATACGAGGCGATGCAGCGTGTGCGCGGTCTGCGTGTCGTTGCCCCGACCGACCTCTTCTATCCCGACCTCTCCCCGCGCGCACCGGTGTCCGACGACGTGCCGCCGCCTGCGTCCAAGCTCCATTCGCACCTGGTCAAGCAGCGCCGCACCTACCAGCGGGGGTTGCTCGACTGGCTTCGCGGCGAGGAGGCGGGTGTCGCGGCGATGCGCGAAGCGGTCGGCGCGATCGAGCACGCGACGACGTCACCGCCGTTGCGCGCCTTCTGGTGGACCACCGGGGCGGTCTTCGACGCGGTGCTCCACCACGGCCTCGACCCGGGTTTCGGCGTCAAGCAGCTGGCGGCGCGCATCGATCTGCAGGTCCGCCGGGTGGTCGAGGGCTCTGGCAAGGTGGCCGACCGGCTGCGGCGCGAGGTGCTCTACTACGTCGCGATCAGCGCGCCGGTCGTGCCATCGGTGCAGGCGGTCCAGCGCGGATTCCGCCTCGCCGAACTGATCCCCTCGGCGGAAGTGATGAACGCGGACCTGGTGCGACTCCAGCCGCTGCTGCGCGAGGCGCGCGAGCACCTGTCCGGCGCCAAGGAGGCGTGGCTCAAGTTCACCTCGGGCCGCGCGGAGAACCTGCCCAAGCTCAAGCAGACGCTGGCGGCGGTGCACCGCATCGCCGCCGAGATCGGCAACGGTGCGCTGATGAAGCTCACCGCCTCGCTGGTCGAGCGGTTGGAGAAATTCCCGACTGGCAACGTGCCGGAACCGCTGGCGATGGAGTATGCGACAGGCATGCTGCTGGCCGAGAACGCGTTCGAGAACGATGCGGGCATCAACGCCGAGTTCCCGAAGCAGGTCGAGGTGATGCTGGAACGGCTCGACGCCGCGCAGGCCGCACGACCGATGGTCGGACAGACGGCGGCGCCGCTCCTGGACGAGATGTCGCGACGGGCCCAGGAACGCCTGCTGCTTGCGCAGGTGGGGCGCGAGATCCAGGCGAACCTTCGGCACATGGAGCAGGTGCTCGACGCGTTCTTCCGCGACAACAGCAAGCGCGCGGAACTGGTGTCGCTGGCCAAGGACAGCCAGCAGATCCGCGGCGCGCTGCAGATGCTCGATCTCCATGATGCCGATCGACTGCTCGGGCTGTGCCAGGCACAGATCCAGACCTATGCCGACCCCGACGCGGCGGTGTCGAACGACGACCTCGAATTGCTGGCCGAATCGCTTTCCGGACTCGGGTTCTACATCGAGGCGGTCGAGCAGCAGCGTCCCGACCGCGATCGCCTGATCGCGCCGCTGCTGGCGCGGCGTCTGGGCGAGGTCCAGGGCGTCGTCGAGCCCGCGCCGGTGGAGTCCGCCGAAGCGGCCGTGGCCGAACTGCGCAACGCGCTGCCGCGGCTGGTCGAGGAAGTGCATCGTGCGCCGGCCGACGCCGTCGCGCACGAGGCGCTGAAGACCAAGCTGGCCGAGCTGCGCAACGACGCCGAATTGATCGGCGACCCGGACCTGGTCGCACAGGCCGCGTCGGCGCTGAACGAGCTTGCTTCCGGAGGCGCCGCGGCGCTGGCGGCGGCGGTCACGGCGATGGCCGACACCGCGGCGCCCGCGCCCGAGATCTCGGCCGAGACGCAGCGGCTGCTCGCCACCGATGCCACCAGTCTCGATGCCGAGCTGGTCGAGATCTACCTCGCGGAAGCGGACGAGGTGCTGGACTCGATTCGCGATCACCTCGCGCTGCTCGCAGGCAACCACGGCGACCGCGAGGCGCTGCGCACGATCCGCCGCGGCTTCCACACGCTGAAGGGCAGCGGGCGGATGGTCGGCCTGATGGACCTCGGGGAAATCGCCTACGACGTCGAGAAGATCCACAACCGGCTGCTGGAGGAAGAGCGCCCCGTGACCCGGGCGGTCCAGCGGATGATCGAGGTCGCCGAGCGCGATTTCCGGCTGTGGGTGGACGCGCTCTCTCGCACCGGCAAGGTGGTCGCCGATCCCGCCGATCTGCACGCAGCGATCCGGGCAGTCGAATTCGAGTTGCCGGGGGGCAGGGAGTCGGTGTTGACGCGGATCGCGCCGGCGCCTGCGGTCCCGCAATCCGATGCCATCGCCGCCGCGCCCGAAGTCGTATCCGCGGAGGAGCTTCCGGTGACGGAGGCGAACGCCCCGACCCCGGCGCTCGAGCTCGAACCCATGCCGTCGGACGAGGTCGTGCCGGCGCTCGACAAGCTGGCCGGCAGGGCCATCGCGACCGATGCCTTGGCGCCCGAGGATGTCCCGCCCCTCGACCTGGCCGAGCTGGGCAGCGTCGGGACGGACGGCATCACGGCGCCGATCGTCGACTTCGACGACCAGGATGCCGGCGCGGCCATCGATTTCGTTCCGGTGGCCGAGCCGACATCGAGCCTCGAGATCACCGATTTCGACAGCATCGAACCACCGCCGACCGCTATCGACACGGAGCGGCTCGAAGCGGAGCGGCTCGAAGCGGAACGGCTCGAAGCGGAACGGCTCGAAGCGGAACGGCTCGAAGCGGAGCGGCAGGAAGCGGAGCGGCAGGAAGCGGAGCGGCAGGAAGCGGAGCGGCAGGAAGCGGAGCGGCAGGAAGCGGAGCGGCAGGAAGCGGAGCGGCAGGAAGCGGAGCGGCAGGAAGCGGAGCGGCAGGAAGCGGAGCGGCAGGAAGCGGAGCGGCAGGAAGCGGAACGGCGCGAAGCGGAGCGGTGTGAGGCGGAACGGCGCGAAGCGGAACGGCTCGAGGCGGAACGGCTCGAGGCGGAGCGGCTCGAGGCGGAGCGGCTCGAGGCGGAGCGGCTCGAAGCGGAGCGGCTCGAGGCGGAGCGGCTCGAGGCGGAGCGGCTCGAAGCGGAGCGGCTCGAAGCGGAACGGCTCGAAGCGGAACGGCTCGAAGCGGAACGGCTCGAAGCGGAACGGCTCGAAGCGGAGCGGCTCGAAGCGGAGCGGCTCGAAGCGGAGCGGCTCGAAGCGGAGCGGCTCGAAGCGGAGCGGCTCGAGGCGGAGCAGCATGCCGCTGTGGCATCGGCGACGCTGGGCGACTTGGTCGCTCCGGTGTCACCCGAGCCCGACGAAGTCACCGTCGGCGGAGTCACGCTCTCCGCGGTGCTGCTCGGCATCCTGCTCGACGAGGCCGACCAGCATCTCGCGACCTTGGCGCACGGGCTCGCGGTGCTGCAGTTCGACCCGCAGCAGCAGCCGTCGCAGGAGATGGTCCGCGCGAGCCACACCCTTTGCGGCATTCATCGCACCAGCGGCTTTCCGCTGGTCGCTGCGCTCGCCAGGACGCTCGAGCTTTGCCTGATCGACCTGCAGTTCCACGAGCCTCCGCTGCCGCCGTCGGTCCAGCCGGTGCTGGCGCGCGCGGTCATGGTCCTCGACGCGCTGGTGGCTCGGATCAGGTCGCGGGTCGCCTTCGATGCCGACGACGAGGCCGAGGTCGCGGACGTGGTGCGCGAGGTCGAGTCGCTGCGAAAGATACCCTCCGATCGTGCGGTCGACGCGGAGTCCCGCGCCGCCGACCTCGCCGAGCGCGACGAGCGTGCGTCGTCGTCCGAGCATGGCCCGGCGGACGCCGCGGTCGTCCCGAACGAACCTTCCGTCGCGGACGCGGCAGCGCGCGATTCTCAAGCAGCGAGCGCGGCAGCCGACTTCACGTTGCTGCCGGAGACGGCCGTCTTGGAGGCGCAGCTCGACGCGAATGCCGCGTTGCCGTCACCGGTCACCGAACCGCCGTGGCCGGCGTCGCCGCGGGACGCGCTGGAAGGGGTCGCCGACGACGTCGACGCCCAGGTGTTGCCGATCTTCCTCGAGGAAGCGACCGAACTTTTCCCGCGCGCCGGCGAGACACTGCGCGCGTGGCGCCGTGATCCCGAGATCGCCCAGCACGCGGCGGAATTGCGGCGCACTCTGCACACGCTCAAGGGCAGCGCGCGCATGGCCGGGGCGATGCGCCTCGGCCAGCTTACCCACGAGATGGAAGCGCGGCTTCTGGCCGGCGACGGCGTGGCCGCGGGCACGCCGGCGCTGTTCGATGCGCTGGAAGCCGACTTGGACAACGTGTCCTTCGTGCTCGATGCCCTGCGCGACGGCCGGGTGAACGTCGAGCTGCCCGCGACGGCCGCTGTCGTGGCGCTGCCGCCGCTCGGAGCGGCACACGCACTCGCCCCGGCATCATGGGTGGCGGCCGGCGCCGTGCCGGTCGACGAACAGGAGGCCGTGCCCGAGCGCGACATGGAATCCGCGGTGGCCGAGGCTGCGGCTCCGGAGCCCGATGTCGCACAGCGGGCGCTGCTGCGCGTCCGTGCCGACGTGATCGATCGCCTGGTCAACGAAGCGGGCGAAGTGTCGATTGCACGGGCGCGCGTCGAAGGGGAGTTGCGGTCGCTGAAGGCCAATCTGCTCGAACTGACGAACAGCGTGATCCGGCTGCGCAAGGAAGTGCGCGAGCTCGAGATCCAGGGCGAGTCGCAGATCCAGTCCCGGATGTCGCAGGTCGGCGACGCGGCCGAGGGCTTCGATCCGCTGGAGTTCGATCGCTTCACCCGTTTCCAGGAGCTCACGCGCTCGCTGGCCGAGGGCATCAACGACGTCTCGACGGTCCAGCAGTCGCTGCTGCGCAATCTCGACGACGCGGACGCGGCGCTCGTTGCCCAGTCGCGACTGTCGCGCGACCTGCAGCAGCAGCTGTTCGCGATCCGGACCGTTCCCTTCGGCAGCCTGTCGGACCGCCTGTACCGGATCCTGCGCCAACTGGCCAAAGAGCTGGACAAGCGGGCGAACCTGGAGATCCGCGGCGGGCAGGTCGAACTCGACCGTGCGGTGCTGGAGAAGCTCGTCGGTCCGCTCGAGCACCTGCTGCGCAACGCGCTCGATCACGGCATCGAGCCGCGGGAAAAGCGCCTCGCCGCAGGCAAGTCCGAGACCGGCGAGATCGCGCTGACCGTGCGCCAGGTCGGCAACGAAATTGCCATCGAGATCGCCGACGACGGCGGCGGACTCAATTTGGACGAGATCCGCGCCAAGGCGATCGCGCAGCAGCGGATTGCGGCGGATGCCGAACTCACCACCGGCCAGCTGGTCGAGTACATCTTTCACGCCGGTTTCTCGACGGCATCGCAGGTCACGCAGGTGTCGGGCCGCGGTATCGGCATGGACGTCGTCCGCTCCGAGATCGCGGCGCTGGGCGGCCGGATCGAGGTGTCCACGCGCACCGGGCAGGGCACGACCTTTCTCATCTACCTGCCGCTGACGCTGGCCGTCGCGCAGGCGGTGCTGGTGCGCGCCGGCGGGCGGATCTGGGCGCTGCCGGCGCCGATGGTGGAGCAGGTGCAGCAGCTGAAGCCCGACGAGCTGCTCGCGCGCTACGTCGCCGGTCAGGTCGACTGGCAGGGGCGAAGCTATCCGTTCCACTACCTGCCGAGGCTGCTCGGCGACACGCAGCACCGGCCGGAAGCCTCGCGGCACAACGCGGTGCTGCTGCTGCGCTCGGGGCCCAGCATCGCCGCCGTGCACGTCGACGAGATGGTCGGCAACCAGGAAGTGGTGGTGAAGAACATCGGCCCGCAGCTCGCACGGGTGTCCGGCATCGCCGGCGCGACGGTGCTCGGCAACGGCGAGATCGTGCTCATCATCAATCCGGTGCAATTGGCACAGCGCGTCGGCATTGCGGCGATCGAAGCCGGTGCGGACGAGCGGCTGGTGCCGGGGATCACGCACGTCGTCCCGAGCGAAGCGCGGGCGCCGCTGATCATGGTCGTCGACGACTCGCTGACGGTGCGCAAGATCACCAGCCGCCTGCTGGCCCGCGAGGGCTTCAAGGTGATGCTGGCCAAGGACGGCGTCGACGCGCTCGAGGTGCTGGCCGGCGAGATTCCCGACGTCATGCTGCTCGACATCGAGATGCCGCGGATGGACGGGTTCGAGCTGACGCGCAACCTCAAGGCCGATCCGCGGCTCGCGCACATCCCGATCATCATGATCACCTCCCGCACCGCGGAGAAGCACCGCGAGCGGGCGCGCACGCTGGGCGTCGATCTCTACCTCGGCAAGCCCTACCAGGAAGACGAGCTGCTCGGCCACCTGCGGGAGATGCTCGCGCTGGCGACCTGACCGGGGATGGCCTGCACCGCCGCCCCGGCGCAGGCGGAAAATTTCCGCGGGGCGCCGCCCCGTTGGCTGTAAAATGAGCGGGTCGCCGCGGTCTTCCTCGCGGCGGCTGCGGACGGGCGCGACGCCTGCCCGATTCCTCCCCGCGGCGCCACGCGCAAGATCCACGAATGACCGATCCTCAGTCCACCCCCGACCACGGCGACGAGCGCAAGGTGCGCGTGTCGAAGCTGATGTCCGAGCGCGGCCTGTGCTCGCGGCGCGAGGCGGACGAGTACATCGAGCGCGGGCTGGTGTTCGTCGACGGCGTGCGGGTGACCGAGCTCGGGACGCGCATCGAGCGTGAGCAGGTGATCACGCTCGCGACCGCCGCCAGGACCGAACAGGCGGGCCGGGTCACGCTGCTGCTGCACAAGCCCTTGGGTTACGTCTCCGGCCAGGCCGAGGACGGCTACCAGCCGGCGTCGGTGCTGATCACCGCGGCGACCCACTGGCCGGATCCGCGCGCGCCGCGGGTGTTTTCGCCGGCGCACCTGCGCGGGCTCGCGCCGGCGGGCCGCCTCGACATCGACTCGACCGGCCTCATCGTCTTCACGCAGGACGGCCGGATCGCCAAGGAACTCGTCGGCGAGGACTCCCGGATCGAGAAGGAGTACCTGGTTCGCGTCGAGGGACGGCTGTCGCGCGAAGGCCTGGCGCTGCTCAATTTCGGCCTGGCGCTGGACGGCCTGCCGCTCAAGCCGGCGAAGGTGTCGTGGCAGAACGAGGACCAGCTGCGTTTCGTGCTGCGTCAGGGGCGCAAGCGGCAGATCCGGCGGATGTGCGAACTGGTCGGGCTCAAGGTGACGGGCCTGAAGCGCGTGCGCATCGGCAGTGTGCTGCTCGGCAGCCTGCCGGTGGGCAAGTGGCGGTATCTGCGCCCCGACGAGCACTTCGGTTCGCCGGGCAAAGCGGCCGGACGTCCGTTCGTCCCCCGCGGCGCGGGCGGCGCTCCCGCGCGAGGGCCGCGTGCCGGGGGAGCGGGGCCGCGCCGCCCGGCGAGGGGGGGGACGTGACGCGTCCCGGGCAACGACGGACGGGCGGGCATCGGAGTGCGCCGCACGAGGCCGCGCCGTCGGCCGGGGGCGGCGACCGGCTGCAGACGCTGGGCGAGGAGATCGCCAACAGCCTTTCCCACGGCTTCGGCCTGCTCGCCGCCATCGTCGCGGTGCCGATCCTGCTCGTCGCCAGTGTCCGGCACGGCTCGACCGCCGGCGTGGTCGGCGCGAGCGTCTTTTCGGCGACGATGGTGCTGCTGTATTTCGCCTCGACGCTCTACCACGCACTGCCGGCCGGGCGGGCGAAGCGGATCTTCGTCAAGATCGACCACGGCGCCATCTACCTGTTCATCGCCGGCAGCTACACGCCGTTCGCGCTGGGCGTGCTCAACGGCGCGTGGGGGTGGACGCTGTTCGGCCTGGTCTGGGCGCTCGCCGCCGTCGGCGTCACGATGAAGACGCTCGACCGCCTGCGGCACCCGTGGCTGTCGACCGGGCTCTACCTGCTGATGGGCTGGCTGGCGCTGATCGCGGCGGTGCCCCTGTACCAGCGAATGCCCGCGGGCGGCCTGCTGCTGCTGGTCGGCGGCGGCCTCGCCTACACGGCCGGCGTCGCGTTCTTCGCCACCGACTCGCGGGTGAAGTACGGCCATTTCATCTGGCACCTGTTCGTCGTCGCGGGCAGCAGCTGCCACTTCCTGGCGGTGCTCTGGTACGCGTAGTGACACCCCGAAGGAATCCGGGCGGCCCGCGCGCCGCCCCGCGCAGGCGAGCGGCGGGGCGCAGGCGCGCGTCACTTCGCCGGGCAGGCCGCGCTTTCGCCCGGCACCTTGCCGACCAGCAGCAGGAAGTTCTCGAACGGCCCCATGTTGCCCATGGCCTCCATCTTCGGCCCCTCGAAGCCCAGGCGCCCGAGCATCATCGCCTTCATCGGGCCGTATTCCCCCTTGCCCATTTCCAGCCAGCGCGCCGTCTCCGCGCTCATCAGGTAGTCGCTGCCCGACTCGAGCTTCGCCGCCTCGACCGCGCCGCCATAGACGCACATCGCCTTGCCGTCCTTGAGCGCGATGCGCATCTCGGCGCTGGCCCGGTCGCCGCAGTCGGTGCGGTAGACCTGCATCACCTTGTAGCCGCGGCCGTGGTCGTTCTTCGCCCATCCCGATTCGGCGAGCTTGTCGGTCAGCACCGGATCCTTGTTCCAGGCCTCGCAGGCGGCCTTGGCCCAGTCGGGGGACAGCAGCACCGGGGCGGCGTACGCGGCGCCCGCGAAGGCGAGGCCGGCGATGAGGGCGGCAAATCGTTGCTGGTGCATGGTGAGCCTCCTGTGCGGGAAAGGCGGGGCCGAAGGCCGACGGCCGGCGGCGGCGACGCGCCGCCGGGATTCTGCCACGCGGCGCCGGGAAAATCCTCCAGTCGCTTGATCGGCTTTCGTCATCCCGCAGCCGGGTCACCGCCGTGCGGCCGTCGGCGCCGCCGTCCGCGGCGATCCTGCAGCAACGCGCCCGTCGCGTCCTTGACCTGGCGCACTAGCCGCGCCTGCGGCGCGGGGTATACATTCACGGAACGTTCACAAGGGAGGGAAGGAGCATGGCGAACTACGCCACCAGCAACATTCGCACTGTCGCACTGGTAGGCCAGGGGGCCTCCGGCAAGACCACGCTTGCCGAGGCCCTTCTGCTGAAGGCGGGCGCCATCAAGGAGGCGGGAACGGTCGAGCGCGGGACGACGGTCAGCGATTTCGACCCGATGGAGAAGACCTACCAGCACTCGCTGCGGGCGTCGGTGCTGCATCTCGAGACGCAGGACACGCGCATCCATCTCGTCGACACCCCGGGATTCCCGGATTTCATCGGCCAGGCGATCGGCGCGCTCGACGCGGTCGAGACCGTCGCCGTCGTCGTCAATGCCACCGCCGGCGTCGAGATGATCACCAACCGGATGATGGACTGGGCCGCGAAGCGCAAGCTCTGCCGGCTCATCGTCATCAACAAGATCGACGCCGAGAACGTCGATCTGCCGCAGGTCCTCGCTTCGCTGCAGGCCGCGTTCGGCAAGGAGTGCCTGCCGCTTAACCTTCCGGCCGACGGCGGCAAGCGCGTCGTCGACTGCTTCTTCAATCCGGCCGGCGAAGCCGACTTCTCGTCGGTCGCCGCCGCGCATCAGGCGTTGGTCGACCAGGTGATCGAGGTCGACGAGGAACTGATGGCCAAGTATCTGGAGCAGGGCGACGAGATCGCGCCGGAGCAGCTGCACGCGCCGTTCGAGAAGGCGCTGCGCGAGGGCCACCTGATCCCGGTGTGCTTCGTCTCCGCCCGCACCGGTGTCGGCGTCGACGAGCTGCTCAACGTGTTCGTGAAGCTGGCGCCGAATCCGGCCGAGGGCAACCCGCCGCTGTTCTACAAGGGCGAGGGCGAGGCCATCGAGGAGTTCCACTCGGAGCCCGATCCGACCAAGCACGTGCTCGCGCACGTGTTCAAGGTCGTCGTCGATCCCTTCGTCGGCAAGCTCGGCGTGTTTCGGGTGCACCAGGGCACCGTCACCAAGGACACCCAGCTCTTCGTCGGCGACGGGCGCAAGCCGTTCAAGGTGGGCCACCTGTTCAAGCTGCAGGGTGGCAAGAACATCGAGATCGACAAGGCGGGCCCGGGCGACATCGTCGCCGTGGCCAAGGTCGACGAGATCGAGTTCGACTGCGTGCTGCACGATTCGCACGACGAGGACCACATTCACATGCGTCCGCTGGAGTTCCCGACGCCGATGCACGGCGTGGCGATCACGCCGAAGAAGCGCGGCGACGAGCAGCGGATCTCGGACGTGCTGCACCGGATGATCGCCGAGGACCCGACGCTGGTCGTCGAGCACGACGCGGTCACCAACGAGACGGTGCTGCGCGCCCTGGGCGACCTGCACCTGCGGTCGATCCTGGAGCGGATGGCCAACCAGTACAAGCTCGAGATCGACACCAAGCCGCCGCGGATTCCCTATCGCGAGACGATCATGGGCAACGCCGACGGCTTCCACCGGCACAAGAAACAGACCGGCGGGGCGGGCCAGTTCGGCGAGGTGTCGCTCAAGGTCGAGCCGCGCGAGCGCGGCGCGGGCTTCGAGTTCCTCGACCACACCAAGGGCGGCGTGATTCCGCACCAGTTCCTGCCGGCGGTGCAGAAGGGCGTCGAGCAGGTGCTGGCCAGCGGCGCCATCGCCGGGTTCCCGATGCAGGACGTCCGCGTGATCGTCTACGACGGCAAGCACCATCCGGTCGACTCCAAGGAAGTCGCATTCGTGTCGGCCGGCAAGAAGGCGTTCCTCGACGCGGTCGAGAAGGCGAAGCCCACGGTGCTGGAGCCGATCGTCAGCGTCGAGATCGTCTGCCCCGAGGCCAACACCGGCGACATCGCCGGCGACCTCTCGTCGCGGCGCGGCCAGGTGACCGGAACGCGCGGGCTGCAGCCGGGCATGCTGGCGATCAACGGACTGGCGCCGCTGGTCGAGCTGGAGGGCTACTCGGCGCGCCTGAAATCGGTGACCGGCGGCCACGGCTCGTGGACGATGCAGCTGTCGCACTACGAGGCGGCGCCGCCCGCGCTGCAGCAGCAATTGGTGACCGAGTTCCAGAAGCAGCGCAAGCACGAGGAAGACTGACGGCCGCCGCGTGCCGCGCGCCGATGGGCGCGCGGCAGCGCGGGCGGTTCAGCCGCCCCGCGCCGCGGCGAAGAGGGCGAGCGCCTCGCGGCGCGCGTCCGCGTGATCGACGATCGGCGCCGGATAGTCGCGGCCGACGACCACGCCTTTCGCCTGCTGGACCGCCGGCGCCACCCGCCAGGGGGCGTGGATCTCCTTCGCCGCCAGCGCCGCGACCTCGGGCACGTAGCGCCGGATGAACCGCCCGTCGGGATCGAAGCGCTCGGATTGCGTGACGGGATTGAAGATCCGGAAGTAGGGTTGGGCGTCGCAGCCGGTCGACGCGGCCCACTGCCAGCCGCCGTTGTTCGACGCGAGGTCGAAGTCGATCAGCGTGTCGGCGAAGTACTTCTCGCCCCGCCGCCAGTCGACCAGCAGGTCCTTGACCAGGAACGAAGCCGCGATCATCCGCAGCCGGTTGTGCATGTAGCCGGTGGTGTTCAACTGCCGCATCGCCGCGTCGACGATCGGGTAGCCGGTCTGCCCGCGGCACCAGGCGTCGAAGCGTCCGCGGTCGTCGGGGAAGGCGAGGCCGTCGTACTCGGGCTTGAAGGCGTGGCCGACCACGCGCGGGTGATGCCAGAGGATCTGCGCGTAGAACTCGCGCCAGATGAGCTCGGACAGCCAGGTCGCGGCCCCGGCGCCGTCCTGCTCCAGCGAACAGGCGTGCGCATACGCCGCCAGCTCGCGCACCGACACGGTGCCGAAGCGCAGGTGCACCGACAGATAGGACGGGCCCTTGACCGCCGGGTAGTCGCGCGCCTCGCGGTAGGCGTCGATGCGGTCGCGGAAATCGGCGAACAGCGCGGCGGCGCCGCTCATGCCGGTGCGCACCGCGAGGGCGGCGAGGTTGGTGCGCGCGAAGCCCATCGCCTCGAGCGAGGGCAGCGTGCCGGCGACCGCGGCGGGCGCGCGGGCCAGCGCCTGCGCGTGCGGCGCCACGGGATGCGCGGCGAGATGCCCCGGCGTCAGCGCCTTGAGCCACGCGTTCCGGTACGGCGTGAACACCGAGTACGGCTTGCCCGCGCCGGTCAGCAGCTCGTCGCGCTCGAAGATCACCTGGTCCTTGAACGTGAACAGCGACCGGCCGGACTGCGCGAGCTCGTGCGCCACCGCCGCGTCGCGGTCGCAGGCCGCAGGCTCGTAGTCGTGGTTGCAGTACACCGCCTCGGCGGCGAGTTCGACGGCGAGCCGCGGGATCGCCGACCGTGCGGCGGCGTGGCGGACGATCAGCCCGCCGCCGCGCTCGCGCAGCGCGGCATCGAGCTCGCGCACCGACTCCCACAGGAACTCGACGCGGCGATCGTGACGCGAAGGCAAGGCATCGAGGATCTCGCGATCGAAGACGAAGGCCGCGTAGACCGCACGCGAGTTCGCCAGCGCGTGATGGAGCGCCGCGTGATCGAAGTCGCGCAGGTCGCGGCGGAACCAGACCAGCGTGCGGTCGTGCCGCGGGCCGGCCGCCGCAGCGGCTGCGTGCGGCGCACGCCGGTGCTTGTCGGCGGGGCGCCGCGCGGTGCTCACCGAGTTTCCTTCGTGGTTGGCGGAAAGCGCAGCTCGCCGGCCGGGATCGCGTGCTTCCAGAGCAGCGTTCCCGTGCTGTCGAAACTCTCGAAGCTCAGCTCGCGCCGGTCGCCGGGACCGCTGACGCGGATCAGGCCGAACTGGCGCCGGTTGAACAGCGTGCCGGCGACAAGATCGGGGTTGTCGTGCTCGGCCTGGTCGACGCGGGCCGGGGGACGCGAGGTGAGCGGGCTCGACGTGAACTCGTACAGCGGATAGGCGCCCGGGCGCTCGAGTTTCAGCAGCTCGCCGAAGTGACGGTCGCCGGAGAGGAAGATCACGCCTTCGATCCGGCGCTCCAGCAGCCAGTCGGCGAACGCCTGCTGCTCGGTCCGGAAGTGGTTCCAGCCCTCGAACCGGCTGGCGCGGTTCCAGAACTGGCTGCCGCCGGCGATGATCTTGATGCTGTTGCGCGGCGCGTAGGTCAGCGCCTGCTTCAGCCACTCGAGTTGCCGGGCGCCGAACATCGTCTTGTCGGCGCCGTCGGGCCAGCGGTTGGGCGACCGGTGGTAGCGGTCGTCGAGCAGGAAGAAGAGCAGGTCGCCGTATTGCGCGAAGCCGAATGCGCCCGCCGCGTCGGGCAGCCCGGAACTCGGATTCGGCCAATAGCGCTGGAAGAGCCTCAACGTCTCGCCCTTCAGCACGTACGAGGCATCGGCGTCGTTGGGGCCGTAGTCGTGATCGTCCCAGATCGCGAGTTGCGGCGCGGCGGTCAGGAGATTCTGCAGCGGCAGGAAGGCCCGCTGCCGCCGGTAGCGCTCGGCCATCGCCGCCGGGTCCATGAAATCGGGGCGCTGCAGGTAGAGGTTGTCGCCCAGCCACAGCATGACGTCGGGCTTGACGCCGGCGATGGTGTCGAAGATCTCGTACTCCCCGCCGTAGCCGTTGCCGCCCCAGCGCGGGTCGGCGTCGGCGAGGAAGAAGCAGGATCCGATGGCGATGGTGATCGGCGGCGCGTTCGCGGCCTTGCTCCACCACGGCTGCGCCCGCACCTGCCCGTCGCGGCGCTCGTCGCCGGCCTCGATCCGGTACGCCGCGCGACCGCCGGGCACGAGGCCGGTGAGTCGCGCCACCACGACGTTGTCCTGGGCCGCCGCGGCGATCAGCTCCAGTTGGCGCTCGGCAGCGTCGCCGTCGGGGCGCCAGCTCAGCCGGACGGTCCCCGGAGCATCGGTCTGGATCCAGAGCACGGCGCTGGTGAGCTCGGCGGGGCCGTGCATGACCACCAGTCGCGCGGCGGCCGGCGCGACGGCGAACAGCCAGGCGAGCACGGTGACGGCGAGGCGGCCGGCGCAGGCACGACCGGCAAGGCTCAAGGGCCGCATGGCAGGGTGCTTTCGGGAGGGAGACCCGTCAATTGTGCCCAGAGGGGACGGCGATTACAATTCAGTCCTATGGCTGCAGGCAGCGCCAACTTCACGCATCACTTCCTCATCGCCATGCCGGCGATGGCGGACCCGAACTTCGCCCGCACGCTGACCTGGGTGTGCGAGCACAACGACGACGGCGCGCTGGGCATCGTCGTCAACCGTCCGACCGACATGACGCTGTCGACGCTGTTCGAGCAGATCGAGCTGCCGCTCGCGGACAACGCGCTGGGCGCGCGGCCGGTCCACTTCGGCGGGCCGGTGCAGGTCGACCGCGGCTTCGTGCTGCACCGTCCGCTCGGCAACTGGCAATCGACGCTGGCGGTGACCGACGACATCGGGCTGACGACTTCGAAGGACGTCCTCGAAGCGGTGGGCCGCGGCGATGGTCCCCGGGACGTGTTCGTCTCCCTGGGCTATGCCGGCTGGTCGGCGGGGCAGCTCGAGCAGGAAATCGCGCAGAACGCGTGGCTCACCGTCGGCGCCGACGCCGACGTCGTCTTCGACCTGCCGGCCGAGGACCGCCTGCCCGCGGCGATGCGCCTCCTCGGCATCGACTTCTCGCGCCTGTCCGACGACGTCGGGCACGCCTGAATGTCGACCGCGGGCGCCACGAGCCGACCGCCCGAGCCGGGCACGCTGCTGGCCTTCGACTTCGGCACGCGCCGCATCGGCGTCGCGCTCGGCAACCGCGTCGTGCGCGTGGCGCACCCGCTGACCACGATCGAGATCGAGGCCAAAGCAGAGCGGTTCGCCGCCATCGCGGCGCTGATCGACGAGTGGCGACCCGAGCGCCTGCTGGTCGGCCGACCGGTGCACATGGACGGTGCGATGCACGAGATGACCGCACGGGCCGACCGCTTCGCGCGCCAGCTCGAGGGGCGCTTCGGCGTGCCGGTGACGCAGGTGGACGAGCGCGGCACGACGCAGGCCGCGCAGGCGATGCTCGGCGAGGCCGGTGGCGCCGGTCGCGCGGGCCGATCGCAGCGCGACGCGGTGGCGGCGCAGCTGATGCTGCAGAGCTACTTCGACGCGGCAATCTCATCGGGAAGCGGCGTATGAGCCTGCCCGACGCCGACGTCGCGTTTTCCGAGCTCGTCCTGCGAATGCGCGGCGCGGTCGCCTTCGACGCCAAGTTCGTCGGCATCTACACCGGCGGCGCCTGGCTGGCGGAGCGGCTGGCCGAGGCGATTCCCGGCAATCACCCGGTCGGCTACATCGACGCGTCGTTCTACCGCGACGACTACGCGCGCAAGGGGCTGAAGCCCGAGGTCCACTCGACCCGCCTGCCGTTCGAAATCGAAGGGGCCAGGATCGTGCTGGTCGACGACGTCCTCTACACCGGGCGCAGCGTCCGCGCGGCGATCAACGAGCTGTTCGACTACGGCCGCCCGGCCTGCATCGAGCTCGCCGTCCTGGTCGACCGGGGCGGGCGCGAGCTGCCGATCGAAGCCACCTACGTCGGCGCGCGGCTGGTCGTCGCGCGCGATCTCTCGGTCGTGCTCACGCGCGCCGCCGACGGCACGCTGTCGCTCGGCACCGAGCCCTCGGCGGAGGCCGGCCATGCGTAATCCGCAGCTCAACGCGAACGGCGAACTCACCCACCTGCTGACGCTGGAGGGGTTGCCGGCCGAGGTGATCCGGCACATCCTCGACACCGCGGTGCCGTTCACCTCGATCGCCGAGCGCGACGTCAAGAAGGTCCCGCTGCTGCGCGGCCGTTCGGTGTTCAATCTCTTTTTCGAGAACTCGACGCGCACGCGGACGACCTTCGAGATCGCCGCCAAGCGGCTGTCCGCCGACGTCATCAACCTCAACATCGGCGCCTCGTCGACGACCAAGGGCGAGACCCTGCTCGACACCGTCGACAACCTGGTGGCGATGAACGCCGACATGTTCGTCGTCCGCCACTCGCAGTCCGGCGCGCCGCACCTCATCGCCGCGCACCTCGACCGCACCGGGCGCGGCCACGTCCACGTCGTCAACGCCGGCGACGGGCGTCACGCCCACCCGACGCAGGGGCTGCTCGACCTCTTCACCATCCGCCACTACAAGCACGACGTCCGCGAGCTCACCGTGGCGATCGTCGGCGACATCCTGCACTCGCGGGTCGCGCGCTCGCTGATCCACGGGCTCACCACGCTGGGCACGCCCGAGGTGCGGGCGATCGGCCCGCAGACGCTGCTGCCCACGGCGATGAGTTCGCTCGGCGTGCGCGTGTTCCACGACCTGCGCGCCGGGCTCGCCGGCTGCGACGTCGTGGTGATGCTGCGGCTGCAGAACGAGCGGATGAAGGGTGCGCTGCTGCCCTCGGCCGGCGAGTACTTCAAGCACTACGGCCTCACGCCGGAGAAGCTGGCCTGCGCCAAGCCCGACGCCATCGTGATGCACCCGGGACCGATGAACCGCGGTGTCGAGATCGACTCGGCGGTGGCGGACGGCGCGCACTCGGTGATCCTGCCGCAGGTGACCTTCGGCATCGCCGTCCGGATGGCGGTGATGAGCATCGTGGCCGGGAACTGACCGATGAATCTCGAGATCCGCAACGGACGGGTCGTCGATCCCGCCCACGGCGTGGACGCCCCGCTGTCGCTGTACATCGCGCAGGGCCGGGTCGCGGCCGTGGGCGACGCGCCCGCGGGCTTCGTCGCCGAGCGCGTCATCGACGCGGCGGGCTGCGTCGTCTGTCCCGGGCTGATCGACGTCGCGACGCGGCTGCGCGAGCCCGGCTTCGAGTACAAGGCGACGCTCGCGTCCGAGCTGCGCGCCGCCGTGGCCGGCGGCGTCACCGGCGTCGCCTGCCTGCCGGACACCGATCCGCCGCTCGACGAGCCGGGGCTGGTCGAGATGCTGCGGCACCGGGCACGGCTGCTCGACCGGGCGCACGTCTACCCGATCGGCGCCCTGACCGTCGGTCTCGCGGGAGCCGAGATCACCGAGATGGGCGAGCTCGCCGAGGCCGGTTGCGTCGCGTTCTCGCAGGCCGAGGCGCCGATCGGCGACACCCAGGTGCTGCTGCGCGCAATGCAGTACGCGGCGACCTTCGGCCATCGCGTCTGGCTGCGGCCGCAGGATCCGCATCTCGGCCGCGCCGGCGTCGCCCACGACGGCGAGGTCGCGACCCGCCTCGGCCTGCCCGGGATCCCGGCCTCGGCCGAGGCGATCGCGCTGGCCACGATCTTCGCCCTGATGCGCGAGACCGGCGCCACCGTGCACCTGTGCCGGCTGTCGTCGGCGCAGGGCGTGGCGATGGTCCGGGCGGCCCGGAAGGACGGCCTGGCGGTGACCTGCGACGTCGCTGTTCACCATCTCCACCTCTGCGACGTGGACATCGGGTGGTTCGACACCCAATGCCACCTGGTGCCGCCGCTGCGCGGGACGCGCGACCGCGCTGCGCTGCGCGCCGGCGTTGCCGACGGCACCATCGACCTCGTCTGCTCCGATCACACCCCGGTCGACGACGACGGCAAGCAGCTGCCGTTCGCCGAGTCCGAGCCCGGCGCCACCGGGCTGGAACTTCTGCTGCCGCTGACCCTCAAATGGGCGCGCGAGGACGGGGTGTCGCTGCTGCGGGCACTGGAACGCATCACTTCGGCGGCGGCGGCGGTGCTGGGCTGCCCGGGCGGCAGTTTCAGCCCGGGGGCACCTGCCGACGTGTGCGTCTTCGATCCCGAAGCGCACTGGACGGTCGGTGCGGCGACGCTGTCGAGCCAGGGCCGCAACACGCCGTTTCTCGGGCTCGAAGTGTCGGGCCAGGTCCGGCAGACGCTGGTCGGCGGCACGGTCGTCTTCGAGCGGTAGTTTCTTGTTCGCACATGCCGCACCGGGCGGAATGCGGCCCGGGCGGAGGCTGTTTGCCTTTTTTTGAACCACGATCGCGCCGATGCGGCGCACTCACCGGGAGGGGTAGGATCTTGAAGCACGAATTCGGTCAGGACGTGCAGGGCTTGTTGCCGGAGAAGGAATTCGACCGGCGCGACTTTCTTTGGTCGGCGCTGGGCGCGAGCGCCGCGTTGGCGCTGTCTTCGCCGGCGTCCGCGCAGGCGATCACCACGGACACCGCCGGCATCGATGCCGCCGACGTCTCGATTCCGGACGCGGACGGCCAGAGCCTGCGTGGCTACCGCGCGATGCCGCAGGGCAGCGGTCCGTTTCCGGTGGTGCTCGTCGCCGCCGAGATCTTCGGCCTCAATCCCTACATCAAGGACGTCTGCCGCCGCCTCGCGAAGGCGGGCTACTACGCGATCGTGCCCGATCTGTACACCCGCAAGGCCGATCTCACGACGTTCAAGAACATCGCCGAGATCATGCCGATCGTCAACAGCAAGTACGACACCGAGCTCGTCTCCGACTATCACGCCACCGTCGACTTCGTGCGCGCGAGCGGCAAGGGCGACCTCAACCGGATGGCGATCACCGGTTTCTGCCGCGGCGGGCGCACGACCCTGGTCTACGCCGCGGAAAACCCGCGGTTGAAGGCGGCGGCGGCGTGGTACGGCCCGGTCGGCGGCGCCGCCAACGAGTTCACGCCGCGCACGGCGATGGACCGCGTCGCCCAGAACAAGGTGCCCACGCTGGGGCTGTACGGGGCCAAGGACGCCGGCATTCCGGTCGAGCCGGTGGAGAAGTACTTCGCGGCGCTGAAGGCTGCGGGCACGCCGGCCGAGCTCGTCGTGTACCCGGACGCCGGCCACGGTTTCCACGCCGATTTTCGCGCCGACAATTACCGCAAGGCCGACGCCGAGGACGCGTGGAAGCGGATGCTGGCCTGGTTCGCCAGGCACGGCGCGGCCTGAAGCGCGGTTCGGCAACAGCCTCGCGGCCGCTCGCGCCGCGAGGGCTAGTCCGGCTTCGGCTTCGACTGGCGCGGCAGGCGTCCCAACAGGTGGAACTCGTCGTTGGGGCGCATGCCGATCAGGTTCGCCATCCGGTTCGACAGCGCGAAGAACGCCGCGATCGCGCCGATGTCCCACAGGTCTTCGTCGGAAAACCCGTGCGCGCGCACCGCGGCGTAGTCGTCGTCGACCAGCTCGCTCGACGCCAGCGCCACCTTGAGCGCGAACGCGAGCATCGCCTTCTGCCGCGGCGTGATGTCGGCCTTGCGGTAGTTGGCGGCAACCTGGTCGGCGACCAGCGGATTCTTCGCGTAGACGCGCAGGATCGCGCCGTGGGCGACGATGCAGTAGAGGCAGTCGTTGGCGCCCGAGGTCGCCACCACGATCATCTCGCGCTCGGCCTTGGACAGGCCGCTCTCGCGCTCCATCAGCGCGTCGTGATAGGCGAAGAACGCGCGGAACTCGTCGGGACGATGCGCGAGGGTCAGGAACACGTTGGGGATGAAGCCCGCCTTGGCCTGGACTTCGAGCATGCGCGCGCGAATGTCCTCGGGCAGGTCTTCGAGCTTCGGGACCGGGTAGCGGCTGATGGGAGGCGCAGTCATGTGCATGAGTCTAGTCTGCTTGCGTCGGCGTACGCTCCCGGGCCCGGGGGGGGCGGCCCGGGGCATTGCGCGGTTTGCCCTTGCCAACGGCCCGTTCCCGGCTGATCTACGAAGCAGAACACTAGCAGCCGGCAAGGGACCGATCCACAACGGGGGCGGCTCAGCCTCCGCGGCGAGTGAACCGGTCGGTGGCGACCCCGTAGCCGACAACCAGCGCGACGATGATCGCCGCGATGCCGATCATCTGCAGCCCGTCGTAGTCCTTCGGATCGAAGATGATGATCTTGCGGCCGATCGCGATCAGCGCCACGGTGAAGATCACCTTGAGTTCGATCGAGCCCTTCTCGAAGTAGATCTTGATGGTGTCCAGGAGCTCGAGGCCGATCAGCACGAGCAGGAAGAACCCGAAGACCTCCAGGAGTTCGTCGACCTCCAGCAGCAGGATTGGCGGCGACAGGATGTCCTTCAGCAGGACCCAGCCCAGTTCGACCGTCGACAAGACCACGACCACCGCAAGCATCGCGATCAGCGCGCCCACGATCACCCGCTCGTACTTCCTGAACCACTGCGACATCTGCCGTTCTCCTTTGGACCGCGGCGCCGGATCGCCTATGGCCGGGCGCTCGACGGAATGCGCAGCCTCGTCGGGCGCCGGGCCCGGTTGACCGGACTCTGCCGCGGGCCCAACGCTTCGCCCCGTGCGCACGAGTATAGCGGCCGGAGGGCGTGGGCGGCGCGTCCGGGCGGGTCCCGACCCTGAACCGGCGCTGGGCGCCTGCATGCCCGTTGGCCGTCACCGGCCGCCGTGGTCATCCTGGCCTGCAAATCGTCGAGCCCCTGCGGGGGTTCCGGCCACGCGGGACTCATACACACCTTCTGAGGCCGCTGCTGCGCGGCACCAGAGTCTGCGCACGCGAAGGGGGATTTTCTCGTCATTCCCGATGCATCGACTTGATCTTCAGCTTGGCCATAGGCGGCCCGCTGCGAACGACTCCTACTGGCCGCGAGTTGCCCGATCGTCTGCGGTTCCAGTTCGACGCGCAGCGGACGATGCCACTCACCTGAAGTGGATTCAGGCGGTCCTCACGCTGCGCAGAGGTTCGGCACGGCGACGCGGCTGAACAGGTGTGGCTGCGCGACTGCACTGGATGGATACGCGTCCAGCACACCAGCCTCACCAGCAATATCAGGATGCCAGGGCCCAGGTTGCCAGCGATCAAAGTGCAAGAAGGCTCAGGATCACTAGTGTCCGGTCAAAAACCCAGCAAACTCAACTGGTTGGAAATTTCGGAGTCGGCCGGGGCCACGGTGCTGTCAGCAAGGGCTTGTTGCAGCGGCATTTTTTCAAAGAGCGTCACGGACAGAATCTGTAGCAGCGTGTACAGCGAGGGCTCGAGATGCAGTTCTTTCTTGACGATAGCCACCAGCACGTAGACCGCGACCGCACTCCAGATCTGGGTCTTGACGGCGTTCTCGGTCGTGCCATAGAAGCGCTTGATCCGCAGGTGCTGCTTGATCCATTTGAAGAACAGCTCGACTTGCCACCGGCTCTTGTACAGCGCAGCGATGGTCAAAGGCGGCAAGGTCGTTGTTGGTCAGAAAGCCAGGGTCTTGCCCGTGTCGGGCGCCTTGTAGCGGATACGCCGCAGATGCTCCGGGTAATCCTTCGCCGCGTAGAACCCGTTGAGCGCGATGGCCTGATCGCAGATCACCCCAGTGTCGCGGTCGGTGGGCGCCGAGTAGACGCGGTGGGCATGGAGATTCGATTTGGCCCGCGTGACGAAGAACGCCGCCGCCTGATGCAACGTGTACAGGCGCGCATAGTCGATATAGCCCCGGTCCATGACGTAGAAGGCGCCTGGCTCCGGCACCAGAAGGTCGAGCACGTTGACGTCGTGCAGCTTGCCGTCGCTGACGTGAATGAAGCTCGGGATGTTGCCGCGCAGATCGAGCAGGGTGTGCATCTTCACCGCGGCTTTGGTCGAGCGAAAGTGCGCCCATGGAAACACCGACAGGCACAGGTCGATCGTGGTCGAGTCCAGCGCGTATACCGTGTTGTCCAAATCGACGGCAAGGCTCTCCGCGGCATACAGGCGGCGTGCTCGGCGAATGAGCAACTGCGCGAGTTCGTGCCAGATGCGCCAGTCGCGCGCCTCGTTGGCATCGGCCAGCGTGGAGCGGGCCACCGCCTCGCGCAAGCCCATGGTAGAGCTTGCTCGCCTGCGCCGACAGGCAGACTTCGATGTCGCGCAGGCTCTCGCGCCACGTCAGCTGAGCGAAGGCCAGGACCCGGAACTGCTCCGCGCAATTGAGCGCACGCACCCGGCGATCGCCGCCATAACGCGTGACGATCCGACGAAGCTGGTCCATGGCACGAAGTCCATGATTTGGGCGAACAGCGTCTTGCCGACGTACATGGCGATCCCCGCGATGGCGATACCCGGAAGCATCGCCATAACCGGCGGCCATGTTCAAGTCGGCACCAAACGAAATCGCTGATAACACCATGTCGCGAAAGACCTTTTCGCCAGAATTGGTCGTTAACCGACACTACTGGATTACTATGAATCAGTAGTGTCCCAACGTTTGTCGGCCTAACGCTTACAAGTTACTGATGCAAAGAGATAAATCGCGTTCCTTGCCTGGTCTCGATTTGAACTTCGAGGCACGGGTTTGGCACCCTTCCGGGAGGAATCCAGGAGGAGTGAGCGATGCATCAAGGCAAGCGCGTGTTCGCGCAGGTGATGGCACACCTGCCGCTGTCGACCTTTCGTCGCTGCGTTTTGCGACATGGCGGCGAGCGCAAGGTCAAGTCGTTCTCCTGCCTCGATCAGTTCTACGCGATGGCCTTCGCGCAACTGACCTTTCGCGAGTCGTTGCGCGACATCGAAGCCTGCCTGGCGACGCAAGGCAAACGCCTTCATCACCTCGGCTTTCGCTCGCCCGTGGCGCGCAACACGCTGGCCAATGCCAACGCGACGCGACCCTGGCAAATCTATGCCGATCTGGCGCAGCACTTGATCGGCATCGCCCGACCGTTGTATGCCAACGAGCCGATCGGCGTCGAACTCAACGAAACGGTCTATGCCTTCGACGCGACGACCATCGATCTGTGCCTTTCGGTCTACTCGTGGGCACCGTTTCGTTCGACCAAGGCAGCCATCAAGTTGCACACGCTGCTCGACCTGCGTGGCTCCATCCCGACTTTCATTCACATCAGCGACGGCAAGATGCACGAGGTTCGCATCCTCGATGCGCTCACGCCGGAGCCGGGCGCCTTCTATCTCTTGGACCGCGGCTATCTGGACTTCGCCCGCTTGCACACCTTCCACGAGGCCGGCAGCTTTTTCCTGATCCGCGCCAAGCGGGGCTTGCGCTTCAAACGCCGCTACTCGCAGCCGGTCGATCGCCGCAACACCGCCGTCCTCTGCGATCAGATCGGCATGCTCGAAGTGTTCTACTCCAAGCAGGGCTATCCGACTCCGCTGCGCCGTATCGTCGTCAAGGACGAGTCCGGCGAACGCATCACCTTCCTCACCAACAACACGCGACTGCCACCGACGACGCTCGCAGAACTCTATCGTTGTCGCTGGCAGGTCGAGTTGTTCTTCAAATGGATAAAGCAGCACCTGCGAATCAAGGCGTTCTTCGGCACCAGCGAGAACGCCGTGAAGACCCAGATCTGGATCGCCGTTGCGACCTACGTGCTGATCGCAATCATCAAGAAGCGCGCCGCGCTGCCTCATAGCCTCTACCAAATCCTACAGATCCTGAGCGTGACCATGTTCGAGACGACCCCGATAAATCAATTGCTTGCACGGACCACCCCTCAACCGGAGCCCGATTCGGAGCCGTTCCAACTGGTTCTCCTCTGAAAACGTTGGGACACTACTGATCAGGGCGCCCGCGGGGGGGGGGGGGGGGGGGGGGGGGGGGCGCCCGCGCCGGCCGCGGCCGGCGGGCGCCCCGGCCGCGCGGGGGCGCCGCCGCCCCGGCCGGGCCGGGCCCCGCGCGCCCCGCGGCCCGGCGCCGCCGGGCGGCGGCGAGGGCGCGCCCGCGGCGCGCGGGCCGCGCGCGCGGCCCCGGCGCCCCGCGCCGCGGCGCGCGCCGCGCCCGGCCCGGCGGCCCCCCGGCGCCCCGCCGCCCCGCCGCGGCGGGCCGCGCGCGCGCGCCGCGGGCGCCGCCGGCCGCGCGCCCGGCGCGGCGCCCCGCGGCGGCGCCGCCCCGGCGCCCGCGCCGCGGCGCCGCGCCCGGCGCCGCCCGCCGGCGGCCGCCCCCGGCCGAAGGCGGCGCCGCGGCGCGGGGGGGGGCCCGGGGGTAAGGAAGATGGACCATGTACCCCGCGCTTTCCATCGAATTGCCGGCCTCGTTCGCTCAACCTCACCGCACCGGAAATCATCATGACTGACAACAGCAAGTGCCCCGTCGTGCACGGCGGCGCAACGTCGGCGTCCATGTCGCGCATGGACTGGTGGCCCAAGGCTCTGAACCTCGACATCCTGCACCAGCACGATGCCAAGACCAACCCGATGGGGGCCGACTTCGATTATCGCGAGGAACTCAAGAAGCTGGACATCGAGGCGCTCAAGAACGACATCAAGGCGCTGATGACCGACAGCCAGGACTGGTGGCCGGCCGACTGGGGCCACTACGGCGGCCTGATGATCCGCATGGCCTGGCACTCGGCGGGCACCTATCGCGTCGCGGATGGCCGTGGTGGGGCGGGCACGGGGAATCAGCGCTTCGCGCCGATCAACTCCTGGCCCGACAACGCCAACCTCGACAAAGCTCGCCGCCTGCTCTGGCCGATCAAGAAGAAATACGGCAACAAGATCAGCTGGGCCGACCTGATGATCCTGGCCGGCACCATGGCCTACGAGTCGATGGGCCTCAAGACCTTCGGCTTCGGCTTCGGCCGCGAAGACATCTGGCATCCGGAGAAGGACACCTACTGGGGCTCCGAAAAGGAGTGGCTCGCGCCCAGCGGCAGCGCGGGTAGCCGCTACTCCGGCGAGCGCGACCTGGAAAACCCGCTTGCCGCCGTGATGATGGGCCTGATCTACGTGAACCCCGAAGGCGTCGATGGCAAGCCCGATCCGCTCAAGACGGCCCGCGACGTGCGCGTCACCTTCGCCCGCATGGCCATGAACGACGAGGAAACCGTGGCCCTGACGGCCGGCGGCCACACCGTCGGCAAGGCGCACGGCAACGGCAGCGCTGCCAACCTCGGCCCCGCGCCCGAGGGCGCCGAATTGGAAGAACAGGGCCTCGGCTGGAACAACCACAAGACCCGCGGCATCGGCCGCGACACCGTGACCAGCGGCATCGAAGGCGCCTGGACGACCCATCCGACACAATGGGACAACGGCTACTTCGACCTGCTGCTCGGCTACGACTGGTGGCTGCAGAAATCTCCGGCCGGGGCCTGGCAATGGGAGCCGGTCAACATCAAGGAAGAGGACATGCCGGTCGACGTCGAGGATTCTTCGATGCGCTGCAAGCCGATCATGACGGATGCCGACATGGCGATGCGCTTCGATCCCGAATACCGCAAGATCGCGGAGCGCTTCCACAAGGACCCGGCCTACTTCTCAGAAGTTTTCGCCCGCGCCTGGTTCAAGCTGACCCACCGTGACATGGGCCCGAAGTCCCGCTACTTCGGCCCGGACGTGCCAAAAGAGGATCTCATCTGGCAGGACCCCGTGCCCGCCGGCCGCACGGACTACGACGTGGCCGCCGTGAAGGCGAAGATCGCGGCCAGCGGGCTCTCGATCGGCGAAATGGTGTCGACCGCCTGGGATAGCGCCCGAACCTTCCGCGGCTCCGACAAGCGCGGCGGCGCCAACGGCGCGCGCATTCGCCTCGCGCCGCAGAAGGACTGGGAAGGCAACGAGCCCGCGCGACTGGCCAAGGCGCTGGCGGTCTATGAAAAAATCGCCGGCGAAAGCGGCGCCAGCGTGGCCGACCTGATCGTGCTGGCAGGCAGTGTCGGCATCGAGCAGGCCGCCAGGGCCGCCGGTTTCAATGTGACCGTGCCCTTCGCGCCGGGCCGCGGCGATGCCACGGCGGCAATGACCGATGCCGAATCCTTCGACGTGCTGGAGCCTCTGGCGGACGGCTTCCGCAACTGGCTGAAGAGGGACTACGTCGTGACGCCGGAGGAACTGATGCTCGACCGTGCCCAGCTGATGCGGCTCACGGCCTGCGAGATGACGGCGCTGGTCGGCGGCATGCGCGTCCTTGGTACCAACCACGGCGGCAGCGAGCACGGGGTGTTCACCGACCGCGTGGGCGCGCTGACGAACGACTTCTTCGTCCATCTGACCGAGATGGCCTGCACCTGGAAGCCGGCCGGCAGGAATCTCTACGAAATCCGCGACCGCAGGACCGGCGCCGTAAAATGGACGGCGACGCGCGCAGATCTGGTGTTCGGCTCGAACTCGGTGCTGCGTGCCTATGCCGAGTTGTATGCGCAGGACGACAACCGGGCGAAGTTCGTCAATGACTTCGTCGCGGCCTGGACCAAGGTGATGAACGCCGACCGCTTCGATCCGTAATCCGTGCCGGCGCCACGTTGGCGGGCGGTTCGGCTGACGGCATCCCGCCAACGGAACCTTCGTGCCGCGCGCTTCGGCGTTCGCCCTCGGGGGCCCTTCGGATGTCTCACTGGACGACCTTCGTGCTGCGCACTCCGGTGTTCGCCCTCGGGGCGGCCCTTCGGGCTCACGCCTTCGGTGGCACGTAACCCTGCGGCATCTCGGCGCCGCCGCCGAAGAAGTGGTTCTCCATCTGTTCGGCCAGCCACTTGCGGGCCCGTGCGTCGGCGAGCGACAGTCGGTTCTCGTTGACCAGCATCGTCTGGTGGCGCAGCCACGCCTGCCAGGCTTCCTTGGACACGCTGTCGAAGATCCGCTTGCCGAGCTCTCCCGGATAGGGCGGGAAGTCGAGACCCTCGGCGTCGCGGCCGAGCTTGATGCAATGGACGGTTCTGGCCATGGTTGCTCCTAGAGTTTCTTGCGATAGACCTGCGATTTTCGCTGGTAGTTGTAGAGCGCCTGCTTCTGCTGCGGCAGGTCGGCGATGGTGGCGTTGCGGAACCCGCGCTCCAGAAACCACTGCGCGGTGCGGGTGGTCAGCACGACGAGGTCGGTCAGCTTGAGCTTGCGCGCTCGGCTTTCGATCTCCTGCGCCAGCGCCTCGCCGTAGCCTTCGCGCCGGAAGTCCGGATGCACGGCGAGCGCGGCCAGTTCGCCGAGCTTTTCGTCGGCGAACGCGTACAGGGCCGCGCAGCCGATCACCGCGCCGTCGTGCTCGACCACCACGAAGCGTTCGATCTCGGTCTCCAGCCGCTCGCGCGAGCGGCGGACCAGCACGCCCTGTTCCTCCAGCGGCTCGATGATCTGCAGGATGCCGCCGACGTCGTCGATGGTCGCATTGCGCAGGTTGGCCAGCGGCGCCGCGGCGATCATCGTGCCGACGCCGTCGCGGGTGAAGAGCTCGAGCAGCAGCGCGCCGTCCAGGTGGCGGCTGATGAGGTGCGCGCGCTTGACGCCGTTGTCGCAGGCGCGCACCGCGCAGGGCAGGTAGTGGCGGACGTCGGCGGGCAGCCGGCTTCCGTTCGCCTTGAGCACCCCCTCGGCGTCGCGCGTCGACAGCTCGGTGAGGAGCTGGCGGCGCGAATTGCGCACGCCCTCGGTCTCCATCAGGAACACGAGCTTGTGCGCGTCGAGACGGACGGCGACCTGGGTCGCCACCTCTTCCAGCGACAGGTTGAAGATCTCGCCGGTCGGGGAATAGCCCAGCGGCGAGATCAGCACGATGTCGCCGTCGTCGAGGCGCTGGTGGATGGCGGCGGTGTCGACGCGGCGCACTTCGCCGGTGAGCTGCATGTCGATGCCGTCGACGACGCCCATCGGCTTGGCGGTGAGGAAGTTGCCGGACGACACGCGGATGCGCGCGCCGGCCATCGGCGAGTTGGCGATGCCCAGCGAGAGCAGCGCCTCGATGCGGCTCCGCACCTGGCCGGAGGCCTCGAGCACGCAGTCCATCGTCTCGGGGTCGGTGATGCGCAGGCCGAAGGCGTAGCGGTTCTCGATGTCCTGCTGGGTGAGTATGGCCTCGATCTGCGGTCGCGAGCCGTGGACCACGACCAGTCGCATGCCGAGGCTGTGCAGCAGGTTGAGGTCGTGGACGATGCCGAGGAAGGTGTCGTCGGCGACCACCTCGCCGCCGAAGGCGATCACCAGCGTCCGGCCGCGCAGCGCGTAGATGTAGGGCGCGGCCGACCGGATCCACTGGACGAAGGCGCGCGTGGTCGCGGAGTGGGCCTGGGGCGCGGCTTTGGAGTTCGGCGGCATCGGCGGTCGGGCGGGGGGAACGCAAACCGCCCGATTATAGCGCCCGGCCGGCGGCCACCGGCCCGTATAATCCGGCCTGCCGCACGACCGCGAGGCTGCTCGCTGCCCGCCGGCGCCGCGCCACCCCATGTCCTCGCTCCTCGCCAACCTCAACCCGCCGCAGCTTGAGGCGGTCACGCTGCCGCACGAATCGGCGCTGATCCTCGCCGGCGCCGGCAGCGGCAAGACGCGCGTGCTGACGACGCGGATCGCCTGGCTGCTCGCGACCGGGCAGGCGTCGCCGCTGTCGGTGCTGGCGGTGACGTTCACCAACAAGGCGGCGAAGGAGATGCTGTCGCGGCTGACGGCGATGACGCCGATCAACACCCGCGGCATGTGGATCGGCACCTTCCACGGCCTGTGCAACCGCATGCTGCGCGCGCACCACCGCGACGCGCAGCTGCCGCAGCTGTTCCAGATCCTCGATTCGCAGGACCAGCTTTCGCTGATCAAGCGCATGGTGAAGGCGCAGGGCATCGACGACGAGCGATTCCCGCCGCGACAGATCCAGCAATTCATCGCCGGGGCGAAGGAGGAGGGCCGGCGCCCGAACCAGGTCGAGGCCGGCGACGAATTCTCGCGCCGGCTGGTCGAGTGCTACGCGCTCTACGACGCGCTCTGCCAGCGCGAGGGCGTGGTCGATTTCGCCGAGCTCCTGCTGCGCAGCTTCGAGCTCCTGTCCCGGCACGACGCGCTGCGCGAGCACTACCGCCGGCGCTTCTCGCACCTGCTGGTCGACGAGTTCCAGGACACCAACGAGCTGCAGTACCGCTGGCTGAAGCTCCTGTCTGGCGAGCACACCGCGCTGTTCGCGGTCGGCGACGACGACCAGTCGATCTACGCCTTCCGCGGGGCGAACGTCGCCAACATGCAGCACTTCGAGCGCGATTTCGCCCGGCCGGGCATGCCGGTGCGGCTCATCAAGCTGGAGCAGAACTACCGCTCGCTCGGCAACATCCTCGACGCGGCCAACGCCCTGATCCGCAACAATCCCTCGCGGCTGGGCAAGAACCTCTGGACCGCCGACGGCAAGGGCGATCCGGTGCGGGCGGTGGCGCTGCCGGCGGACATCGACGAGGCGGCGTTCGTCGTCGACATCGTCAAGGGACTCGCCGCCGAGGGATTGGCGCTGTCCGAGGTGGCGGTGCTCTACCGCTCGAACGCTCAGTCGCGCGTGCTCGAGCACGCGCTGTTCGGCGCCGCGGTGCCGTACCGCGTCTACGGCGGGCTGCGCTTCTTCGAGCGGGCCGAGGTCAAGCACGCGCTCGCCTACCTGCGGCTGCTGGCCTCCGGCGACGACGACGGGGCGTTCCTGCGCGTGGTCAACTTTCCGCCGCGCGGCATCGGCGCCCGCTCGCTCGAGACCCTGCAGGACACGGCGCGCGGGCAGGGGGCGAGCCTGTGGCAGGCCGCCTGTTCCGGCGCGGTCGGCGGCAAGGCCGGGACGGCGCTCGCCGCGTTCGTCCGTCTCGTCGACTCGATGCGCGCCGCGACCGCCGGCCTGCCGTTGCCGGAATCGGTCGCGCACGTGCTCACCGCCTCCGGCCTGCTCGCCCACTACCGGGCCGAGAAGGACGGCGAAGACCGGCTCGACAACCTCGAGGAGTTGGTCAGCGCCGCCGACGGGTTCCTGCGCGAGGCCGACCTCGCCGTCGACGCGCCGATCGCCCTCGGCGACGCTGTCGGCGACCCCGCCGCCGAGGGCGCCGTCGACCCGCTGGCCGCGTTCCTCGCGCACGCGGCGCTGGAGGCCGGCGAGACGCAGGAAGCCGAAGGCCGTCCCGCGCTGCAGCTGATGACCGTGCACGCGGCCAAGGGCCTCGAGTTCCACACCGTGTTCGTCACCGGCCTGGAGGAGGGCCTGTTCCCGCACGAGAACAGCCTGTCCGAGTTCGACGGCGTCGAGGAGGAGCGGCGGCTGATGTACGTGGCGATGACGCGCGCCAAGCGGCGCCTCTATCTCACTCACGCGCAGAGCCGCATGCTGCACGGGCAGGTCCGCTACCACGTCGCGTCGCGGTTCCTCGACGAGTTGCCCCGTGAACTCGTGCAGTGGCTGTCGCCGCGGCGGCAGCGCGCCTACGCGCCGGCCGTCGACGTCGACGTGGCCGAATGGGGTGGGCAGGCGGCACCGGCGCCTGCGTGGGCGGGGGCGTCGCCGGCGCGCGCCGAAGCGCCGACGGGTCCGGTCTGGCGCATCGGGCAGTCGGTGCGGCACGCCAAGTTCGGGCTCGGCGTCATCATCGACGCCGAAGGACGCGGCGGCGACGCGCGCGTGCAGGTGAACTTTCGCGAGGCGGGCGTCAAGTGGCTCGCCCTCGAGTACGCAAAGCTCGAGGCCGCTTGACGAGGCTCAGCGCGCCTCGTCCGCCGCCGGGGCGCTCCGCTGCACGCACTTCTGGTAGTCCTCGACCGCCTCCCAGGCGGCGTGGAAGAACCGCTCGGCGCCGACCTGCTTGGTCAGTCCCAGGCGCATCAGCTGTTCCCGCAGCGGGCGGTTGGCATGGGAGAAGCGGATGTCGACGCCCTCGGCCGCCAGTCGGTCCAGCAGTTCCTCGAAGACCTCCATCGCGGTGATGTCCATGCCCGTCACCGCCTGCATGTCGAACACGATGCAGCGGACCGGAACGCGGGCGCGGCGCACCATCCTGCCCACGCGTGCGGCCACGTGGCGGGCATTGGCAAAGACCAGCGGCGCGTAGATCCGGTAGACCAGGATGCCGGGCGGCGACGCGCCGGGCTGATCGTCGTCGAGGTCGTGGTAGCGATGGTCGGGCGGGTGCTTCCGCAGCAGCGCGTCGCGCGGGCGCGCGGTGCTGATGAGCAGGCCTAGCACCGACAGCGCGACACCGACCAGGATGCCGGGCAGCACACCGAGCACCAGCACCCCCAGCGTCACGCCGAGCGACAGCCGAAAGCTGCCGGGATCGAGCCGCCGCAAGCGGACGTTCTCGTTCCAGTCGAACAGCGCGATTCCGGTGTAGATCAGCAGCGCGGCCAGCGCGACGACCGGCAGCCACTCGAGCAGCGGGGCCAGCACCAGCACGAACAGCAACAGCAGGGCCACGGCGGCCCATTGCGCCATCTGCGTGCGTCCGCCGTACGCGGCAACCGTGAGCGTCCGCGAGCCGCTGGAACCGACCGTGTAACCGCCCAGCAGCCCCGACCCGACGTTCGACGTCCCGAGCGCGGTCAGCTCGCCGTTGGCGTCGATGTCCTCATGCAAGTTGGCCGCGATCGCGCGGGCGAGCAGGATGCCCTCGGCGAAGATCAGCGTGGCCAGCGCCAGCGCGCCGGGTGCGAGGTCGAGCAGGTCCTGGCCGCTCACCGCGGGAATCTGCGGGCGCGGCAGGCCCTGCGGCATCTCGCCCAGCAGCGCGACCCCGTGGCTGGAAAGGTCGAATGCCACGGCGGCAGCGATGCCGACGACGCAGGCAACGAGCGATCCGGGGACTGTCGGCAGGAAGCGTCGCAGCAGGAACAGCAGCACGATCAGCGACAGGCCGAGCGCCAGTGTCGGCGCGTGCGTCGACGGCAGTCGCCGCAGGACCTCGGCGATCCGAAGGAAGAACTGGTCGCTCACCAGCGGCACACCGAGCAGCTTGCCGATTTGCGTGCCGATCAGGATCAGCGCCGAGCCGTTGAGATAGCCGACCAGCACCGGCTTCGACAGCAGGTCGGCGAGGTCACCGACCTGCAGCCGCGAGGCGATGACCAGCGCCGCGCCGACGAGGAACGGCAATGCGGTCGCAAGCGCCACCGTTCGCGCCGGGTCGCCACCGGCCAGCGGCGCGACGACGGCGGCGGCCAGCAGTGCGGTCGTCGCGTCGGGCCCGGCGATCACCGGAATTCCGCGCGAGAACAACGCATAGCCCGCCATCGCGCCGATCGCCGCGTAGAGGCCGGTCACCGGCGGCACGCCGACCAGTTCCGAATAGGCCAGCACCGACGGGATCATCACCAGGAACGCGGACAGGCCGGCGACGACGTCGCCGCGCAGGGCCTGGCGGGGGTAGTGCGCGAACAGCGCGAGCCCGGGCAGCCAGCGGGCAAGGCCCACGGGTCGGTGGCGGACGCGATGGTCGTTCACGACCCGACCGCGCCGTTGCCGGTCAGCGTTGGCCGGTCGGCGGCGCGGCGGAGTCTCCCACGCGCTCGCCGGAGTGGAACACGTCGCGGTAGCTCACGTAGTCGGAGACGTGCAGCGTCGCGACGAACAGGAACACGTAGGGCAGCAGGAAGGCGACGGCGACGACCAGCGCGTATTCGGCGGGAACGACGGCGGCGACGATCGCCGTCGCGATCCCCGGCAGCACGCCGCCGAACAGGAACACCAGCGCACCGTAGACGCTGATGGCCCGCCAGTTGGCGATCGCCGCGCGCAGGCTGGTCGCCAGCGCCTCGGCTGCGCTGCAGTCCTGGAAGACCACGAGCGCCGGCGCGAACCAGAGCGCCAGGATCACCGGCAGCGCGAGCACCGCGGCGAACAGCATCGCCGCCTGGACCTCGCCGGTCGCGAGCACCGCCTCGTCGAGCTTGACCTTGCCCGACAGCACCTCGAGCAGCTTGCCGCCGTCGACCAGCGACGTCGCGAGCACCGCGACCGAAATGCCGACCAGCATGAAGGCTCCCAGCGGGAGCAGCGCCCAGAGGTTCGACCGGAAGCCCTGGAACAGCAGCCGCAGCTCGGGCGCGCCGCCGCGCTCCTGGTTCCAGGCGGCGGCGAGAAAGCCGACGGCGAAGACCGGCTTCAGCAGCGGCAGGCCGAACTGGCCGATCAGCGGAATGATGTCGACGATGCCGATGACGAGGTAGTAGAGCAGCAGCAGCATCAGCCACGGCAGCCGGTGGGCCGTCAGCATCGCGTGCGCTTCCTTCAGCCAGATGGCGCCCCGGCGCGCGTCGTGGCGGGCAAAGACAATCGGCGTGCCCGGTGCGTTCATCGCGCGACCCGGCCCGCGGGCGTGATCCGCGACGGACGGGCGATGCGGTCGCGCAGGATGCGCTCGAAGTGCGCGGGGTCGTGCGCGTGCACGAGTTCTCCGGGGCGCGGCAGGTGGAGGTCGTAGAGCCGCGACAGCCAGAAGCGCAGTGCCGCCGCGCGCAGCAGCGACGGCCACTGCTCGCGCTCGACGGGGGTCAGCGGGCGGACCGACTGGTAGCCGTCGAGCAGCGCCTGCAGGAGCTCGTGCACCAGACTGCCGCGCGCGTCGCCGTCCCTGGCGATGCACCAGTCGTTGACGGTGATGGCGAGGTCGTAGGCGTAGAAGTCGGTGGCGGCGAAGCCGAAATCGATCAGGCCCGCGACGCGCTCGCCGGAGAACAGCACGTTGTCGCAGAAGAGGTCGCCGTGAATCGCCCCCTTGGGCATCGTGACCTTGCCGAAGCCGGTCTGGTGCCGCAGTTCGACCGCCAGCAGTTCGTTCTGCTCCGCGGACACGAAGGGGCGCACGGCGCGCGCCGCCTGGCGCCACCACGCGGGCCCGCGCCGGTTGCCGAGGCGGCTGCGGTAGCTGGCCGAGGCCTGGTGCAGCCGCCCGAGCGCTTCGCCCACCGCGGCGCAATGGGCGGCGTCGGGCGTGACGATCGGCACGCCGTCGATTCGCTGGGTGAGCCCCGCGGGCTTGCCGTTGAGCATGCCGAACAGCGCGCCGCTGCGGTCCGGGGCCGGCGCCGGGCAGGCGACGCCCGCGCGCGCGAGATGCGCCATCAGGTTGAGATAGAACGGGAGCTCTTCGGCGGGCAGGCGCTCGAACAGCGTCAGCACCCAGCGCCCGCGCGTCGTGGTGACGAAGTAGTTGGTGTTCTCGATGCCCGAGGCGATCGGCACCTGCTCGACCAGCGTGCCGACGGCGTAGCGGGTGAGCCACGCTTCGAGTTCGGCGGAGGACACGGCGGTGTAGACCGACATCGGGCTTGGCGCCGCGCACGCAGGCCTGCGGCGGCACCCCTTGGGTGACTTGGCGTGGGGGGTCGGGTCAGAAAGTGAACAGCACCCAGAGCGGCACGCTGAGTCCCGACTCCAGGCTGTCGCGACGCAGGTAGATCTGCCCGCCCGGGTCCGGGATCAGGAAGTAGGAGCGACCGTGCCGCGGCGTCACCTTGATCCAGATCACCCGACCCGCGACGCGTGCCTCTTCGATGGTTTCGCTGTCCTTGCGGGTGATCGTGACCTGGGGTTCGAGTTCCGGATCGCCGACGATCTCGGGCGGCGGCGGGATCTCGGGCAACGGCTCCAGCTTGGGGGGCGGCGGCGCCGCGCTCGGCTGCGCCTGCACGGCCACCGGGGCCGCCAGCAGCGCGGCGATCAGCAGCGGCAGCGCGCAGAGCAGCAGGGAAGGAGTCACTTTCATGGCACGAAGCACCGTGAGCCCATTTTACCAGAGGGAACGCCCCGGCACGCTGCCGCGGCAGCGCCCGCCGAGCGGGTGGGGAGCGGGTGTTGCCGCCGCGCGACGCAGCGGCCGCGCAGCGACCTCCGGGCCCCGGGGGCGCTCAGAGGTTCAGCATCTTCTCGCGCTCGGTGCGCGTCGGCTGGAAACCGCGTCCCTCGTAGAAGTGGAAGATCGCGTCGACGATCGCCTCCGGCTCCTCGATGACCTGCATCAGGTCGAGGTCGTGCTCGTGGATGAGACCCTGGCCGACCAGGCTCTTGCGCATCCATTCGAGCAGACCCTGCCAGAACTCGCCGCCGACGAGGATGATCGGAATCCGCCGGCTCTTGCCGGTCTGCACCAGCGTCAGGCACTCGGACAGCTCGTCGAGGGTGCCGAAGCCCCCCGGCATCACGACGTAGGCGGAGGCGAAGCGGACGAACATCATCTTGCGGGCGAAGAAGTAGCGGAAGTCGAAGCCCACGTCCTGGAAGTCGTTGCCGCCCTGCTCGCGCGGCAGCAGGATGTTGAGGCCGATCGCGGGCGACTTGCCGGCGTGCGCCCCGCGGTTCGCCGCTTCCATGAGCCCCGGGCCGCCACCGGAGATGACCGCGAAGCCGGCATCCGACAGCAGGCGCGCAATCCGCTCGGCACGCTCGTAATACGGATGGCCCTGCCGGATGCGCGCGCTGCCGAACAGGCTGACGGCCGGGCGCACGCCCTGCAGGCGTTCGGTCGCCGCGGCGAACTCTGCCATAATCCCCAGCACCCGCCAGGCCTCCTGGCCGTTCGACGTGTACATGGCCCGGGGATCGATGAGTTCGGGAATCTTGCCTGTTCGGATCATGCCTACGCTCGTTCTCGTCGATGGTTCGTCGTACCTGTACCGCGCGTTCCACGCGCTGCCCGACCTGCGCACCGCGAAGGGGGAACCGACCGGCGCGCTGCGCGGAGTGCTCGCGATGTTGCGCCGAATGGTGGAGGACGGCAAGCCCGACTATTTTGCCGTCGTGTTCGACGCGCCGGGCAAGACCTTTCGCGACGACTGGTACCCCGACTACAAGGCGCAGCGGCCGCCGATGCCCGACGATCTCGCGGCCCAGATCGCGCCCCTGCACGAGCTCGTCCGCGCGCACGGCTGGCCGCTGCTGATGATCGCAGGCGTCGAGGCCGACGACGTCATCGGCACGCTGGCCACGCAGGCCGCCGCGCGCGGCATCGACTGCCTGGTGTCGACCTCGGACAAGGACCTCGCGCAGCTGGTGCGGCCCGGGATCACGCTGGTCAACACCATGAGCAACGAGACGCTGGACGAGGCGGGCGTGGTGCGCAAGTTCGGCGTGCGCGCCGACCAGGTGCTCGACCTCCTCACCCTGACCGGGGACAGCGTCGACAACGTGCCCGGCGTGGCCAAGGTGGGTCCGAAGACCGCGGCCAAGTGGCTCGCCCAGTACGGCACGCTGGACGCCATCGTGGCCAACGCCGCGAAGATTCCCGGCGTTGTCGGCGAGAACCTGCGCCAGAGCCTCGACTGGCTGCCGCTGGGCCGGCGGCTCCTCACCGTCAGGACCGACTGCGCCTTGCCGGTGGCCCCCGAGGCGCTGCGGATCGAGGAGGTCGACGGCGACCGGCTGAAGGCGCTCTACCAGCGCTTCGAGTTCAAGAGCTGGGTCAGGGATCTGGCCGGCGGCGGCGCAGCGGCGGCCGACGTCGCCGGCAGCATCGCGGACCGCGCCGCGCGGCAGGAGCTGCGCCGTTTCGCCGGCACCGAAGCGCCGGCGCACGACGCGCGGCCCGCGGTGCCGCGACATTACGAGACGGTGCAGGACGCCGAGTCGCTCGACCGCTGGCTCGCGTCGATTGCCGCCACCGAGCTCGTGGCCTTCGACACCGAGACGACGAGCCTCGATCCGCTCGCGGCGCGGATCGTCGGGCTCTCCTTCGCGGTCGCGCCCGGCCGCGCCTGCTACGTTCCGCTGGCGCACCGCTACCCGGGGGCGCCGGACCAGCTGCCGGCCGACGCGGTGCTGGCGCGCCTCGCGCCCTGGTTCGCCGATCCGCGGCGCGGCAAGCTGGGGCAGAACGTCAAGTACGACCAGCACGTGCTCGCCAACCACGGCCTCGCGCTGGCGGGTGTCGCCCACGACACGCTGCTCGAATCCTACGTGCTGGAATCGCACAAGCCGCACGACATGGACAGCCTCGCCTGGCGCCATCTCGACGTGAAGACGATCACCTACGCCGAAGTCGCCGGCAAGGGGGCGAAGCAGATCGGCTTCGACCAGGTGGACGTCGCCACGGCGGCGTCCTACGCGGCCGAGGACGCCGACGTCACGCTGCAGCTGCACGCGGTGCTGCATCCGCGCCTCGTGCGCGAGCCGCGGCAGGAAGCGCTGTACCGGACGATCGAGCTCCCGGTGCGCGAGGTGCTCTTCCGGATGGAGCGCGAAGGCGTGCTGGTGGACACCGCGCTCTTGAACGTGCAGAGCCGCGAGCTGGGCGAGCGCGTGCTGGAGCTCGAGCAGCAGGCCTACGCGCTCGCCGGGCAGCCGTTCAACCTCTCGTCGCCGAAACAGCTGGGCGAGATCCTGTTCGAGCGGATGCAGCTGCCGGTGGTCAAGAAGACCGCGACCGGCCAGCCCTCGACCGACGAGGAGGTGCTGCAGGAGCTCGCCGCCGACTACCCGCTGCCGAAGCTGCTGCTGCAGCACCGCAGCCTGGCCAAGCTCAAGTCCACCTACGCCGACAAGCTGCCGCAGATGGTGGATCCGCGGACCGGCCGCGTGCACACGACCTACGCGCAGGCGACGGCGGTGACCGGCCGGCTGGCGTCGTCCGACCCCAACCTGCAGAACATCCCGGTGCGCACCGCCGAGGGCCGCCGCATCCGCGAGGCGTTCGTCGCGCCACCGGGGCGCCTGCTGGTCTCCGCCGACTACTCGCAGATCGAGCTGCGGATCATGGCGCACCTGTCCGGCGACCCCGCGCTGCTGAAGGCGTTCAACGAGGGCGCGGACATCCACCGCGCGACGGCGGCGCAGATCTTCGGCGTGCCCGTCGCCGACGTGACGACCGACCAGCGCCGCTACATCAAGGCGGTGAACTTCGGGCTGATCTACGGCATGGGTGCGTTCGGCCTGGCGCAGCAGCTCGGCATCGAGCGCGGCGCCGCGCAGCAGTTCATCGACCAGTACTTCGCGCGCTATCCCGGCGTCGCCGCGTACATGCAGCGCACCCGCGAGCTCGCCCGCGCGCAGGGCTACGTCGAGACGGTGTTCGGGCGGCGGCTGTGGCTGCCCGACATCAACGCGGCCGGCGGGCCCCGGCGCGCCGGGGCCGAGCGCGCCGCGATCAACGCGCCGATGCAGGGCACGGCGGCGGACCTGATCAAGCTGGCGATGATCGCCGTCCAGGACTGGCTCGATCGCGAGCACCTGGCGGCGAAGCTGATCCTGCAGGTGCACGACGAACTGGTGCTGGAGGTGCCGGACGGCGAGGCGGCGCGCGTCATGCGCGAGCTGCCGGTGCTGATGGCCGGGGTCGCGCAGCTCTCGGTGCCGCTGGTCGCCGACGTGGGCAGCGGTGCCAACTGGGAGGTGGCGCACTGACTCCGCCCGGTGGGCGGCTGCAGCCGCGGCGGCGAAGTTCCCGCTGCGGGAGCGCACGCTGCCGGGTCAATCGGGCGCGGGAGCCCCGAAGATGTCGACGTAGCTGACGTAGACCGAACCCGCGAGCGCCGGTGCCAGCACCAGCCAGCCGAGTCCGAGGGGAATCGTCGCCAGCACCGCCAGCGCGAGCCCGAGCAGGCTGTAGACGAGGAGCGGCAGGGCGTTGACGAGGCAGGCGACGAAGCTCGCCTTCATCGCCGCCATCGGCTCGACGTCGGCAAACACGACCAGCGCCGGCGCGAACCAGACCGCCATCATCAGCGGCACCGCGAGCAGCGCCATGACGACGAGGATGACGACAGCCGCGATCCCGATGGCCGCCATCGCGGCGACACCGGCCTGGATCGGGTCGCCGGTCAGGAGCGCCCCCAGCGCGCCCACTCCCGCGAGCCCGACCAGGATCGCCGTGACGACCAGCCAGATGCAGAACCAGCCGGCGAGGTACAGCAGCGCCACGATCAGCAGCGGCCCCGCGCGCGGGCCGAAGCATGCGAACAGGTGGCCGATGGTCAGCGGTTCGCCGCGATCGACGGCGCGCGCGCCCAGCAGTGCGCCGCCGGCGAGAACCGGCAGCAGCAGCGACGAGGCCGCCGCCCCGACGACGGGGATCAGCAGCAGCGTCAGGGTGACGGCGAAGTAGACGGCGGCGATCGCCAGCCACGGCCAAGGGGCGGCCGCGAACAGCCGCCAGCCTGCCAGCCACCACTCGACACCGCGGCCGGCCGGAACGGCGGCGATCGCCGGCGCGCGGCCGTTGCTGCGCGCGCCGGCGGAGAGGCGTGGCGTGGGCGGCGCGGAGGGTGGCGGGGACGCGGGTTCGATCATGGCATGCCGGCAATGACCCGCACGACCTCGGCGTCCGCGGCCCTGCGGGCGACCGGGGCGACGCAGCGGAACTTGCAGTGCGATTTTACGCGCCGGCGCGGTGGGCCGGCAGGCATTTTTTTGCGACCCGCCGAACCGTGCCCCGCTGCTTTCTGGAAGAATGTCGGCGCGTGGGGACCGGTCGTGCGGACGATGCGGCGCACCGGCGCCTGAGCGGCGCAGGCTCCGTGTCGCTCTGCTGGCAGAAACGAAGGGATCGCCCGATGACCAAGCTCCTGGCGCCGCAGGTCGCGGCGATCGCACCGGCCGCGGCGACACCGCAGCGCGATCGCGCTCCCGACGCGCTGGCCGCGGGAACCCCCGCCGCGCTCGCCGCCGGTCTCATCGCGCTGCTGGGACGCGAGCAGGTGCTGACGCGGCCGATCGACCTCGTCCGCTACGCTTCCGACGCGAGCCCTTACCGGATGTTCCCCAAGGTGGTGGTGATCGCGCGCCACGTCGACGACGTGCGGCAGGTGCTCGCGTTCGCGCGCGCGCAGCGCCTGCCGGTCACCTTCCGGGCCGCGGGGACGAGCCTCTCGGGTCAGGCGCAGGGCGACGGCATCCTCGTCGACGTGCGCCGGCACTGGGCCGGGGTCACGGTCGAGGACGACGCGCGGCGCCTGCGCGCCCGTCCGGGCACGATCCTGTCGCGCGCGAACCTGGCGCTGGCGGCGCACGGCTACCGGCTCGGGCCCGATCCGGCCAGTGCGGCCGCCTGCACGATCGGCGGCGTCATCGCCAACAACTCCAGCGGCATGTGCTGCGGCACGACGCAGAACTCGTACAAGACGGTGGCCGCGCTGAAGCTGCTGCTGCCGTCGGGCACGTTCATCGACACCGCCGCGGCGGACGCCGACGCGGCGTTCGCGCAGGCGGGAGCCGGCGCTGGCCGCGGGGCTGCTCGAAATCCAGCGCGAGATCGAGTCCGACGGCGAACTCGTCGCCCGCCTGCGGCGCAAGTTCAGCATCAAGAACACCACCGGCTACCACATGGAGGCCTTCCTCGACGGCAGGACTCCGCTCGACATCTTCCGGCGGCTGATCGTGGGCTCCGAAGGCACGCTCGCGTTCATCGTCGAGGCGGTGTTCGAGACCCTAAGGGACGACCAGCATCGGCTGACGAACTTCATGATCTTCCCCGACCTGCACTCGGCCTGCGCGGCGGTGAAGCCGTTCGTCGACTGCGGGGCGGCGGCGGTCGAGCTGACCGATCGCGCTTCGCTGCGCTCCGTCGAGGGCAAGCCGGGGGTGCCCGAGCGCTGGAAGGCGCTGCCCGAAAACGCCACCGGGCTGCTGGTCGAGTTCCGCTCGCCGGACGACGCGACGCGCGACGAGGCGCAGCGCAGGGCCGATGCGGTGCTCGCCGGACTGGCGCTGCTCGAGCCCTCGGAGTTCACGCGCGACCCGCGGATCGCCGCCCAGTACTGGAACGTGCGCAGCGGGCTGCTGGCCTCGGTCGGCGGCGCCCGGCCGTCGGGGACGTCGTTCATCCTCGAGGACGTCTGCTTTCCGCCGGCGCGCCTGGCCGACGGGGCGCTCGACCTGCAGGCGCTGTTCCGGCGCCACGACTACGCCGGCGTCATCTTCGGCCACGCCTCGGCCGGCAACCTGCACTTCCTGATCACGCCGCTGCTGAACGAGCCCGGCGAGATCGCCCGCTTCGACGCCTTCATGCAGGACGTCGTCGACCTCGTCGTCGGCAAGTACGACGGCTCGCTCAAGGCCGAGCACGGCACCGGGCGCAACATCGCCCCCTTCGTCGAGCGCGAGTGGGGCGCCAAGCTCACGGCGCTGATGTGGCGGCTGAAGCGGCTCGCCGACCCCGACGGCATCCTGGCGCCGGGCGTGATGCTGTCCAACGACCCGCAGCACCATCTGCAGCACCTGCAGACCGCGCCGGCCATCGAGGCGGCCGTCGATCGCTGCATCCAGTGCGGCTACTGCGAGCGCGTGTGTCCCAGCCGCAACCTCTCGACCACGCCGCGGCAGCGGATCGCGCTGCGGCGCGAGATGGTGCGCCAGGGTGGCGCGTCGCCGATGCTGGAGGCGCTGCTTCGCGACTACGACTACGACGCCGTCCAGACCTGCGCCGGCGACGGGAGCTGCGAGCTCGCCTGCCCGGTCGGCATCAACACCGGGGTGCTGATGAAGCAGCATCGGCATCGGGAGCACGGTCGCACGGCCGAGCGGGTCGCGGCGACGCTGGCGCGCAATTTCCGTCCGCTGGAGCGGGTCGCGCGGATGGCGGTCGGCGCCGCGGGGGCGACCGCGAAGCTCGTCGGCCACGGTGCGCTCACCGCCACCACCGACGCGGCGCGGGCGGTGATCAGCAAGGACCTGATGCCCGGCTGGTTGCCGAACATGCCGGCCGCCGCGGCGAGCCTGCCGGCGACGCGGCGCGAGGGGGCGGCCGCCGTCTACTTCGTCGCCTGCGTCAACCGCATCTTCGGCCACACGCCGGGCCACGAGCGCGAGGCCTCGCTGGCGGCGGCGCTGGTGACGGTGTCCGCCCGTGCGGGTCTTCCGCTCTGGATTCCCGACGATGTCGGCGGGCACTGCTGCGCGACCATCTGGCACTCGAAGGGCTACGAGGACGGCAATGCGCTGATGGCCAACCGGACGCTCGCGAGCCTGTGGCGCTGGAGCGACGGCGGCCGGCTGCCGATCGTCTGCGACGCGAGCTCGTGCTCGCTGGGCATCACGCGCGAGATCGTCGACTACCTGACCCCGGAGAACCGGGAACGCCACGCAGCGCTCACCATCCACGATTCGATCGCCTGGGCGCACGACCGGCTGCTGCCCAAGCTCACCATCGGCCGCAAGCTGCGCTCGGCGGTCGTGCATCCGAGCTGCTCGACGCAGCACCTGGGCGTCGCGAAAAAACTCCACGGGCTCGCGGCGGCGATGGCCGACGAGGCGGTGACTCCGGCGTCGGCGGCGTGCTGCGGCTTTGCCGGCGATCGCGGCTTCCTGCACACCGAGCTGACGCGGAGCGCGACCGCCGAGGAAGCCGCGGAGGTCGCCCTGCGATCGTTCGATGCCTACCTCGGCAGCAACCGCACCTGCGAGATCGGCCTCAACCTCGCGACCGGGAAGAACTACGAGTCGTTCGTGTTCCAGCTGGAGGCCCTGTCCCGGCGCGGGGATCCCCCCGCCTGACGCCTGGCTGAAGGCGGCGGGTCGCGATCCCCGGTTCGCCGAAGGGTATATGCCTGTCCAGGCATGCGTGGCGGGGACCGTTGATCCACGTCAACGTGGCGTTTTGACGCGCGTGCGAAGCTTGCCCCCGTCTCCGGATCCGGCTGTTCGGGCCGGCTCCGGCCGTAAGCGCGCTGCCTCGCGGGGAACATCGATGGTCCATCTGTCGCGGTTGTTTTTGCTGTGCATCCTCGGCTGCGGGGGTCTGCTGCTCGCGCTGCCGGCGGCTGCCGCAGCCCCGGCCGGCAACGACACCTGCCTCATGTGTCACGCCGACAAGGACGCCAGGAACGGCCAGGGCCAGCCGATCGCCGTCGATCCCGCGCGCTTCAAGGCGTCGGTGCACGGCGAAATGCAGCTGACCTGCGTGATGTGCCACGCCGATGTCGCCGACGGCAAGGTTCCGCACGCCGACAAGCTGAAGCCGGTCGACTGCAAGGGCTGCCACGAAAAGGCGGTGGCCGAGTACCGCGGCACCGTCCACGGCAAGGCGAGGGCCGACGGCAGGACGCTGGCCGCCTCGTGCACCGATTGCCACGGCACGCACGACATCCGGCGCGCCAAGGATCCGGCGTCGCCGACCAACCACGTCAACCTCGAGGCGACCTGCTCGAAGTGCCACGGCAGCGACGCCTACGTCGAGAAGGCCAAGCTGCCCGGCGGCAACGTGGGCAGGCAGTACCACGACAGCGTCCACGGCAAGCTGCTGGCCGGCAAGGGGCCGGAGCGGCAGATGGGGCCGGAGTGCACCGACTGCCACGGCACGCACGACATCCGCGCCAAGGACGATCCGCAGAGCCGCGTCCACCGCGCCCGCGTGCCGGAAACCTGCGGCAGCTGCCACGACGCGATCCGCGCCCAGTTCACCGGCGGTCAGCACGGCAAGTTGCGGCAGCAGGGGATGACCGGGGCGCCGGGCTGCAACGACTGCCACTCCGCGCACGACATCCAGCGGCACGACCTGCCCCGGTTCCAGCTGGAGGCGATCAAGCAGTGCGGCAACTGCCACCAGGACTTCATCGCCACCTATCGCGACACGTTCCACGGCAAGGTGACCAACCTGGGCTACACGCAGGTCGCGACCTGCGCCGCCTGCCACGGTGCGCACGAGATGCTGCCGGCGTCCGACCCCGCGTCGAAGGTGTCGGCGGGCAACCGGCTCAAGACCTGCCAGGCCTGCCACGCCGACGCCAGCGCGAGCTTCGCCAGCTGGGATCCGCACGCGAACAAGCACGACCGCGCGCGCAGCCCGCTGTACTACTGGGCGGCCCGGTTCATGGAGGTGCTGCTTATCGGCGTGTTCGGGTTCTTCGGCATCCACACGGTGTTCTGGTTCTACCGGTCGCTGCGGGTCAGGCTCGCCGCCGGCCGCCCACACGGGGAGAAGCGCTGATGTCCACGGCGGTCGAAGTCACCGGCGAGCAGCCGGATTCCGTCGCGGCGGTCGCGACGCAACGCTACTACCGGCGCTTCGCGCCGATCGAACGGGTGATGCACGCGCTGCTGATGCTCACTTTCGTCGGCTGTGCGCTGACGGGCATGCCGCTGCTCTTTTCCGACCAGGCCTGGGCGGCAGCGCTCGCCCGCCTCGTCGGCGGCTTCGAGACGACGACGCTGATCCACCACCTCTGCGCGGTGGTGATGATCACGGTGTTCGTTGCCCACGTGATCCGGCTCTGCTACCGCGCGCTCGAGTCCGGCAACGCGCTCGGCATGCTCTGGGGGCAGGATTCGATGGTGCCGCAGCCGCAGGACATCGTCGACATCTGGCTGCACTTCAAGTGGTTCGTCGGCAAGGGTCCCCGGCCGCAGTTCGGGCGCTGGACCTACTGGGAGAAGTTCGACTATTGGGCGGTGTTCTGGGGGATGTTCATCATCGGCGGTTCGGGGCTGCTGCTGTGGTTCCCGGTGTTCTTCGCCAACTTCCTCCCCGGCTGGATGTTCAACATCGCGACGCTGGTTCACGGCGAGGAGGCGCTGCTCGCCGTCGGCTTCATCTTCACCTTCCACTTCTTCAACGGCCACCTGCGGCCCGAGAAGTTCCCGATGGACACGGTGATCTTCAGCGGCGTCATCCCCGAGCACGAGCTGGTCGACGAGCGGCCGGTCGAATACGCGCGCCTCGTCCGCGAGGGACGGCTGGAAGCGATCGCCGCGCCGGCGCCGGCACGCGGCGCGCTGCTCTTCGGCTGGGTCGTCGGCGGCACCGCGCTGGCACTGGGCGTGCTGACCGTCGTGCTGATCCTGTACAGCCTCGTTCTTTGGCGGCCCCGCGGGGGTCGGGGTCTCTTCGCGGCGGTGGGGCGGTCCCCGTTCCCTGCCGGGCCCCCGGGCCGCGTCGGTCCTCGCTCTTCCACCCGGCTCGCGACGATGACCTAAGTCCGACAGGCTGCTAGGGCAGAGGTATATACTTTGCCGGCGTCGCGGGGGCGCGTGCAAGCGCGGGCTCGGACGTCGGGGCAGGACACACGGAGGGACGCAGGATGAGGATTCGAATGGGGCGCCGCCACCTGATGCTGGGCATGGCGACGACGCTGCTGGTCGGGCTGGTCGCCGCCGGGGTGCTCGCCGTCGGCGGCATCACCGCCTGGGAATACTCGAACAGCAACGCGTTCTGCACCAACATGTGCCACGCCGTGCATCCCGAGGAGCCCAAGGCGCACGCGCAGTCGAGCCACGGACGGGTCCAGTGCGTCGAGTGCCACATGGGCCGCCTCGGCACGCTGCACCTGATGGCGCTCAAGATGACGCACGTCAACGAGCTGTGGGGGATGATCGTCGGCTACGAACGGCCCACGCACGGCCACACGATGCGCCCGGCGCGCGACAACTGCGAGGGCTGCCACCTGCCGTCGCTGCGGCACTCGGACACCGTCCGCCTCAAGTTCCGCTACGCCGACGACCCGAAGAGCACCGAGACCCGCTACAAGCTCACGCTGCACACCGGCGCGGGCGAGGCGCGCGAAGGCAATTCCAAGGGCATCCACTGGCACGTCGCGCAGGACATGACCTACGGGGCGCTGGACGCGCAGAAGCAGAAGATCCCCTGGATCCAGGTCAAGGACGCCGACGGCAAGGTCCGGACCTGGTTCGACGCGACCGACGGCGTGTCGCGGCAGGACGCCGACAAGCTGCCGAAGCAGCGGCTCGAATGCGCCGACTGCCACAACGCGGTGGGCCACCCGTTCGCCAACCCGGCCGACAGCGTCGACCATGCGATCCAGGAAGGGGCGATCGACCGCAGCCTGCCGTCGATCAAGGCGCGTGCGCTGGCGATCATCGCGGCGGCCACGCCCGAAGTCGTTGCCGGCGACGAGCAGGCGCGCGGCGCGATCATCGACAAGCTGATCGCCGATGCCGCACCCAAGGGCGAGATGAAGCCCGAGGTCAAGGCCGCCGAGGCGAGCTTCGCCAAGGAGATGCGCCGGATCCTGCTCACCACCAGCTTCGCCGCCAAGGGGATCAGCTGGAAGTCGTTCCCCGACAACGCCGGGCACAAGAACTTCCCCGGCTGCTTCCGCTGCCACGACGGCAAGCACCTCGACGCCAAGGGCGAGGCGATCCGGCTGCAGTGCACGCTCTGCCACGCGCTGCCCGAGGTGGTCCGCGAGGACGGCGCGCGCACCGTGGCGTCGACGGTCAGCCCCGACCTCGAGCCCCCGCCGTCGCATGCCGAGCCCAATTTCATGCACGACCACCGGTCGAAGATGGACAGCAGCTGCACGATGTGCCACGGCCCGATCAAGTTCGGCAAGGACGGCGGCGCGTTCTGCTCCAACCCGGCCTGCCATGGTCGCAAGTGGCCGAACATGAACCTCGATGCCGAAGCCGCGCCGCCGAACAAGGCCGCGCTGGCGGTGCCGCTGCCCGCGGCGCCGGCCGGTGGGGAGAGGGTCGCCGCCGCCGCGCGCTGATCCGCCGCGGTCGTACCACACCGACGCCGCCCGGAGCGCTCCGGGCGGCGTTGCTATTGTGGCGAAGTTGCTGCGGTCCGCGAGCGCGCGGCGGTGCCGGCGTCAGCCGCCGCCGACGACCTCGCGCACCGCCGCGACGACCGCGTCGGCGGTGATGCCGAAGTGCGCGTACAGCGCCGGCGCGGGTGCCGACTCGCCGAAGCGCGCGATGCCGACGACGCGGCCCTCGCGGCCCACGTAGCGCCACCAGGTCTCGGGGTGGCCGGCCTCGACCGCGACCGCGGGCAGCGTCGCGGGCAGCACGCGGGCGCGGTAATCGGCACTCTGGCGCTCGAACGCGGCGGTGCAGGGCATCGACACCACGCGCACGGCGAGGCCCGACTCCTGCAGCCGCTGCTGCGCCTGCAGCGCCAGCGGCACTTCCGATCCGGTGGCGATGATGACCGCGCGGGGCGCGCCGCCGTCGGCCTCGGCCAGCACGTAGCCGCCGCGCGCCACGTCGCCGGCGTCGACGCGCGGCGCCTGCGCGATGTTCTGCCGCGACAGCAGCAGCGCGCTCGGCCCGTCGCCACGCTCGACGGCGGCGGCCCAGGCGACCGCGGTCTCGTAGGCGTCGCCCGGCCGCCAGACGTCCAGGCCCGGAATGATCCGCAGCGCCGCCGCGTGCTCGACCGGCTGGTGGGTGGGGCCGTCCTCGCCGAGGCCGATGGAGTCGTGGGTGAACACGTAGACGACGCGCTGGTGCATCAGCGCGCTCATCCGGATGGCGTTGCGCGCGTAGTCGGAGAACACCAGGAAGGTGCCGCCGTAGGGCAGCAGCCCGCCGTGCAGCGCCATGCCGTTCATCAGCGCGGCCATGCCGAACTCGCGGACGCCGTAGTGCAGGTAATTGCCGGCCGCCGACTCCGGGACGAAAGCGGCGGTCGACTTGGTGTCGGTGAGGTTGGAGCCGGTGAGGTCGGCCGAGCCGCCGACCATTTCCGGGATGCCGGCGGTGAGGATTTCCAGCGACTGCTGCGACGCCTTGCGGGTGGCGACCGGGGAGGCGACGGCGGCGGCCGCGGCGAGGAGTGCGGCCCGGGTCGCCGCCCAGTCCGCCGGCAGGCCCTGCGCCGTCCGCCGCTGGAACTCCGCGGCGTCGGCCGGGTGCGCGGCGGCGTAGGCGGCGAACAGCGACGCCCAAGTCGCCTGCTGCTGCGCGCCCTCGGCGCGGGCGTCCCACTGTGCGCGCACCGCGGCCGGGATCTCGAACGCTGCGGCGGTCCACTGCAGCCGCTCGCGCGTCCGCGCCACTTCGTCGGCGCCCAGCGGCGCGCCGTGCACGTCGGCGGTGTCGGCCTTCCCGGGCGAGCCGAAGCCGATGTGGGTGCGGCAGAGGATCAGCGTGGGGCGCGTCGACTGCGACCGCGCGGTCCTGAGCGCGGCGTCGATCGCCGCCGGGTCGTGGCCGTCGACGCCGGCGACGACGTTCCAGCCGTAGGCACGAAAGCGCGCCGCGGTGTCGTCGCGGAACCAGCCGCGCACTTCGCCGTCGATCGAGATGCCGTTGTCGTCGTAGAGCACCACCAGCTTGCCGAGGCCGAGGACGCCCGCGAGCGAGCACACCTCGTGCGACACGCCCTCCATCAGGCAGCCGTCGCCGACGAACGCGTAGGTGCGGTGATCGACGATCGACAGGCCCGGCTTGTTGAAGCGCTGCGCCAGCATCCGCTCGGCGAGCGCCATGCCGACGGCGTTGGCGAGTCCCTGGCCCAGCGGCCCGGTGGTCGTTTCCACGCCCGGCGTGAGCCCGACCTCGGGGTGCCCCGGCGTCTTCGAGTGCAGTTGCCGGAAGTTCTTCAGCTCGTCGAGCGGCAGGTCGTAGCCGGACAGGTGCAGCAGCGCATAGAGCAGCATCGAGCCGTGGCCGTTGGACAGCACGAAGCGGTCGCGGTCGACCCAGTGCGGATCCGCCGGGTTGTGCCGCAGGTGCCGCTGCCAGAGCACCGTGGCGATGTCGGCCATGCCCATCGGCATGCCCGGGTGGCCGGATTTCGCCTTCTCGACGGCGTCGATGGCAAGGAAGCGCAAGGCGTTGGCGGCAGGGGTGGATGTCGGCATGGCGAAGGTCTCTCGGCAATCGTTCGGGTGGAGGCGCGCTACTGGGCGCGGCGCTTGATGTCCATCAGGCGCAGGATCAGCGGCGTGAAGATGAGCTGCATCGCGACGCCCATCTTGCCGCCCGGGCAGACGATGGTGTTCGAGCGCGACATGAACGAATCGTGCAGCATCGACAGCAGGTAGGGGAAGTCGATCCCCTTCGGGTTGGCGAAGCGGATCACCAGCAGGCTCTCGTCGGCGGTGGGGATGTCCTGCGCGATGAACGGATTCGACGTGTCGACCACCGGGACGCGCTGGAAATTGACGTGGGTGCGCGCGAACTGCGGCACGATGCAGTTCACGTAGTCGGGCATCCGGCGCAGGATGGTGTCGACCACCGCCTCCTGCGAATAGCCGCGCAGGTTCTTGTCGCGGTGCAGCTTCTGGATCCACTCGAGATTGATGATGGGCACGACACCGACCAGCAGATCGGCGTGGCGGCCGACGTCGACGCCCTCGGCCTGCGCGGCACCGTGCAGGCCCTCGTAGAACAGCAGGTCGGTGTTCTCGGGCAGGTCGGCCCAGGGCGTGAACGTCCCCGGGTCCTGCTTGTAGGGTGCGGCCTCCTCGGCGTCGTGCAGGTAGCGGCGCACCTTGCCGCCGCCGGTCGCGCCGTAGGTCCTGAACAGCGCCTCGAGCTCCGCCAGCAGGTTGGCGTCGGCGCCGAAGTGGCTGAAGTTCTGGTTCCCCTTCTCCGCCGCCGCGGCAAGCTGCACGCGCATCTCCTTGCGGTCGTAGCGATGGAACGAGTCGCCCTCGATGAAGGCGGCGTTGAGCTTCTCGCGCCGGAAGACGTGCTGGAAGGTGCGCATCACCGTGGTCGTGCCTGCGCCCGACGAGCCGGTGATCGCGATGATGGGGTGTCTGGCCGACATGGCAGGTCCTCTGGCGTGATTGGGGACGACGCCGTCGCCCTCAGGCGGTGGCGTTGCGGTACAGCGACCGCTCGTTGAACAGCGGCGACGAGAACGGCTGGTCCTCGCCGCGGTCGTACTCGGCGTGATAGCGCTCGAGCCGGGCGACCTCGTTGCGCGAGCCGAGGATCACCGGCACGCGCTGGTGCAGCGCCTCGGGCTTCACCTCCAGGATGCGGCCGCGCCCGGTCGACGCCGCGCCGCCGGCCTGCTCGATCAGCATCGCCATCGGGTTGGCCTCGTAGAGCAGCCGCAGCCGGCCCGGGCGCTTCGGGTCCTTGGTGTCCTTCGGGTACATGAACAGCCCGCCGCGCATCAGGATCCGGTGCACCTCGGCGACCATCGACGCGATCCAGCGCATGTTGAAGTCCTTTTCGCGATCGCCCGACTTCCCGGCCACGCACTCCTCGACGTAGCGCTTGACCGGCGGCTCCCAGAACCGCTGGTTCGACGCGTTGACGGCGAACTCGTGCGTGTCGGGCGCGATCGAGAGGTTCGGGTGGGTGAGGATGTAGGCGCCGATGTCGGGATCGAGCGTGAAGCCGTGCACGCCGGTGCCCAGCGTCAGCACGATCATCGCCGTCGGCCCGTAGAGCGCGTAGCCGGCGCAGACCTGCGCGGTGCCGGGCTGGAGGAAATCGGCGACCTGCGGATCGGTGACGCCCTCCGGGGCGCGCAGCACCGAGAAGATCGTGCCGACGGTGACGTTGACGTCGAGGTTCGACGAGCCGTCGAGCGGGTCGAAGACCAGCAGGTAGCGTCCGCGCGGGTAGATGTCCGGTATCGCGTAGGGCTCGTCCATCTCCTCGGACGCCATGCCGGCGAGGTAGCCGCCCCACTCGCAGCACTTCAGCATGATGTCGTTGCTGATCATGTCCAGCGGCTTCTGCTCCTCGCCCTGGACGTTGATGTTGCCGGTCGATCCGCGCGTGCCGGCGAGCGGGCCCTTGGCGACGGCGACGGCGATGTACTTGCACGCGGTCTGGATGTCGTTGACCAGCGCGATCAGTTCGGAACCGCCGGAGAGCTTGCGCTGCTCCTCGATGATGAACTTGGACAGCGTCGAGCGACGGTACGGCATGGCGTTTTCCTTCAGGCGGCGTTGAACACCCGGCTCGCGCGAAGGTCGGCGGCCGAGAGCGTGGACAGCATCTCGCGCGTCACCGTGGCGCCGGAGGCGAACAGGCGGTTGGCCTGGCGCAGCCGGGCGCGGTCGAGCGCGTTGCGGACCGAGCGGGCGTTGGCGAAGTGCGGCTGGCGGCGACGCAGCGCGACGTACTCGCGAAAGACCGCGAGCGCCTCGTCGTCGAAGCGGTAGTCCTGCTGCCCGAGCATCAACTCCGCGATCTGCACCAGCTCGTCGTCGTCGTAGTCCGGGAAGTCGATGTGGTGGGCGATCCGCGACGAGAAGCCGGGGTTGCTGCGGAAGAACGTGTCCATCCGGTCCTTGTAGCCGGCGAGGATCACCACCAGGTCGTCGCGCTGGTTCTCCATCACCTGCAGCAGGATCTCGATCGCCTCCTGCCCGTAGTCGCGCTCGTTCTCGGGGCGGTAGAGGTAGTAGGCCTCGTCGATGAACAGCACGCCGCCCATCGCGCGCTTCAGCACTTCCTTGGTCTTCGGCGCGGTGTGGCCGATGTACTGGCCGACGAGGTCGTCGCGCGTCACCGACACCAGGTGGCCTTTGCGCACGTAGCCCAGCCGGTGCAGGATCTCGGCCATCCGCAGCGCGACGGTGGTCTTGCCGGTGCCGGGGTTGCCGGTGAAGCTCATGTGCAGCGACGGCGCGGCGCCGGTGAGCCCCAGCGACGCGCGCGCCTTGGAGACGATCAGGTACGCGGCGATCTCGCGGATCCGCTGCTTCACCGGGACGAGCCCGATCAGCTCGCGGTCGAGCTGGTCGAGCACCTCCTGCACGTTGGCTTCGCGCAGGAGCGCCTGGAGGTCGACGCCGGCAGGGTGGTCCATGGTCATTGGCAAGGGGTGCGGGCCGGCTGGGATTCGCGGCTACAGCCGCTCCCACAAGTTCCCTGGCCCACGCGGTCGCGTTGCCGGATCACCGGTAGCGCCGGCCGGCCGGCTGGTCGGCGGCGTAGCCGCGGGTCGTGTAGCGGATGTTGCGCCCGCCCGTTTCCTGCCGCACCAGCGCGAAGCCCGGCTCGTCGGCGGGGCGATGGACGATGAAGGACAGCACCATCGACTCCACGCCGCGCGTCGAGTCGAAGGCGTTGACCTTGATGTAGTGGCCGGGGTGCGCCTTGCGGCAGGCGTTGACCTCGAACAGCACCGCGGCGCCGTCCTTCAGGTCGAACATCGGCAGCCCCCACATGTCCCAGTAGGTGTTGCGCGGGTGCGCGTCGTCGGTGTGCTCGACCGAGCAGGCCCAGCCGCGCGACAGCGCGTAGTCGACCTGGGCGCGGATCTCCGCGTCGGTGAGGTCGGGAAGAAACGAAAAGGCTCCTTGGGTGATGCGCATGGTCGTGATCCTCAGGACGAAGCGGTGGCGGTGGGCACGAAGTCGGGCGTGTCGGTCGACGTGTAGTTGAAGCTCACGTCCTTCCAGGTCTCGAGCGCGGCCTCCAGCGGCTTGCACCACTTCGCGGCCGCGCGCAGCACGTCGGGGCCTTCGTTCATCAGGTCGCGGCCCTCGTTGCGCGCCTTGACGATCGCCTCCAGCGCCACGCGGTTGGCGGTGGCGCCGGCCTGCACGCCCATCGGGTGGCCGATGGTGCCGCCGCCGAACTGCAGCACCACGTCGTCGCCGAACATGTGGACCAGCTGGTGCATCTGCCCGGCGTGGATGCCGCCCGAGGCGACCGGCATCACCTTGCGCAGGTCGGCCCAGTCCTGGTCGAAGAACAGGCCCCGCTGCAGGTCGGCCCGGGTCACGGCGTCGCGGCAGACGTTGTAGAAGCCCTGCACGGTCATCGGGTCGCCCTCGAGCTTGCCGACCGCGGTGCCGGCGTGCAGGTGGTCGACGCCGGCGAGCCGCAGCCACTTGGCGATCACGCGGAACGACACGCCGTGGTTCTTCTGCCGCGTGTAGGTGCCGTGCCCGGCGCGGTGCATGTGCAGGATCATGTCGTTGCGGCGGCACCAGTTCGACATCGACTGGATCGCCGTCCAGCCGATGACGAGGTCGATCATCACGATGTTCGAGCCCAGCTCCTTCGCGAAGTCGGCGCGCTCGTACATGTCCTCCATCGTCGCGCCGGTCACGTTGAAGTAGTGGCCCTTGATCTCGCCCGAATTGGCCTGCGCGCGGTTGACGGCTTCCATGCCGAACAGGAAGCGGTCGCGCCAGTGCATGAACGGCTGCGAGTTGATGTTCTCGTCGTCCTTGGTGAAGTCGAGGCCGCCGGTCAGCGCCTCGTAGATCACCCGGCCGTAGTTCTTGCCGGAGAGCCCGAGCTTCGGCTTCATCGTCGCGCCCAGCAGCGGGCGGCCGTACTTGTCGAGGCGTTCGCGCTCGACGACGATCCCCGTCGGCGGGCCCTTGAAGGTCTTGACGTACGCGACCGGCACGCGGATGTCCTCGAGCCGTCCGGCCTTCAGCGGCTTGAAGCTGAACACGTTGCCGATCAGCGAGGCGGTGACGTTGGCGATCGAGCCTTCCTCGAACAGGATCAGGTCGTAGGCGACGAAGGCGAAGTACTGCTGCTCGGTCGGCGTGCCGGGCCCGGTGTTGGGCACCGGGTCGACGCGGTAGGCCTTGGCGCGATAGCTGTCGGCCGCCGTCAAGAGGTCGGTCCACACCACCGTCCAGGTGGCGGTCGACGATTCGCCGGCGACCGCCGCGGCGGCCTCCTCGGCGTCGACGCCTTCCTGCGGCGTGATCCGGAACACGCAGATGAAGTCGGTGTCCTTGGGCTCGTAGTCGGGCCGCCAGTAGCCCATCTGCTTGTACTTGAGGACGCCGGCCTTGTAGCGCGCCTTGGGGTCGGTGATCGCGGAGGATTCGAGAGGACGGTTCATCGCTGAGGGGCTCCAGGCCAAGGTGACAAACCCCACTGTACGGAAGGATATGATTCAGATAAAGTTAGATATTGTTTACAAACAGATAAGAAAAACTGAATGAAAAACGCCAGCATGCGCCAGTTGCGGGTCTTGGTCGCGGTGGCCCGGCACGCCAGCGTCTCCCGCGCCGCCGAGGAACTGCACCTGACGCCGCCGGCGGTCTCGATGCAGCTGAAGGAGCTCGAGACCGACATCGGCCTGCCGCTGTTCGACCGCATCGGCCGCACCGTGTCGCTGACCATGGTGGGCGAGCACCTGCTGGTCTACGCGCAGCGGATCCTCGCCACGCTGCGCGAGGCCGACAGCGCGGTCGCGCGGCTGCGCGGGCTCGCCAGCGGCACGCTGGTGATCGGCATGGTCAGCACCGCGAAGTACTTCCTGCCGCGGTTGCTGGCGCGCTTTCGCGAGGAGCATCCGGGCGTCGAAATGCGCCTTTCGCTGGGCAACCGCGAAGCGCTGGTGCGCCAGTTGCAGGGCAACGAAGTCGACCTCGCGGTGATGGGGCGGCCGCCGCGCGAACTCGACACCCGGGCCGAGCCCTTCGCCGCCCATCCGCACGCGGTGGTCGCCGGCGCGCAGCACCGACTGGCGCAGGTCGAGGAAATTCCCCCGTCGGCGCTGGCCGGGGAGGGCTTCATCGTGCGCGAGGAGGGGTCGGGGACGCGCGCGGCGATGGAGCAGTTCTTCCGCGAGCATTCGCTGCGGCCGCCGGTGGTGATGGAAATGGGCAGCAACGAGACGATCAAGCAGGCGGTGATCGCCAACATGGGGCTGTCGTTTCTTTCGCTGCACACGCTGGGGCTGGAGCTGGAACGGGATCTGCTGCGCGTCGTGCCGGTCGACGGCCTGCCGCTGGTGCGCCGCTGGCACATCGTCAACATGCGCGGGCGGACGCTTTCGCCGGCCGCCGAGGCGTTCCGCTATTTCATCCTCGAGCGGGCCGAGGCTTTCCTCGCCCAGCTGTTTCCCGCCGAAGTGCTGGTGTCGCCGTCGGCAACGTCGATGGGCCGCTGAGCGCGAGATCCCACCCCGACCCCATACTGCCGCTGCAGCCTCACCGCTGCGCCTTTGTGCTGCGCTCTCCCGCCACCGCGCCTAAGCCTTGCCGCCCGCTCGACGCAGGAAACGAAGTCCGCCGCCGCTGAGCGCGCCCAGCGCGGCGCCGACCAGCATGCCGCCGAGGCCCGCGGGATGACTGAAGAGGACCGTCAGCGCGCAGCCGTAGGCCACGCAGCTGCCCGGCGAAAGCCCCTTCGCCTGGCCGTCCAGCACCGCGAGCACGAACGCCACCGCCAGCCCGACGGCCAGTCCCATGGCGCCGCCCCAGAAGACGTGCTTCACCCACGGGCTCACCCGTGGCGCGATGGCTCCGACGGACGCGGGTGCCGAAATCGGAAGTTCGCGGTTCATGACGCACACCTTCCATCGACCCGCCTCGCGGGTCTCCGTTGCACCTGGAAACCCCGGCACGGCGGCGCGTGACGGCGCCGCCGGCGGGCTGTCGGCGCGCGCTCCGACTGCGGGAGCGGCGCGGTCGATGAAGGCAGGAAGAGCACCTCGCTTCGGGAACGGCCGATCGTCCGGCCGGCCAATGCCCGCCTTGGCGTGGAGGCACGCGGACGGGGGCCCGCAACCGGCAACGACGCACCGGACCGCGGCGAACGCAGCGTTCGGGTCCTGGCATCGGAAAGGTGGCGGGTGTTCGGCATCGTCGGCTCGCGCCGAGGATCGGCTGCCAACTCGACGGGCACCGGACGGTACCCGACGGAAAACCGTCGAAACCCGGCGTACGGTTCCATGCTGCGCGTCCCGGCATCGCCGGCATTGCGCCAGATCAAATCCCGGGCGGATTCCCGCAGCGGACCTTGCCGGCCGCGGTGCGACCCGCCCTTCCGCGACTTCCAGCGCCCGGCCGGGGTTGATTTCGGCGGTCGGAGCCTCTATCATTAGCACTCGCAGTCGGCGAGTGCTAGCAAGACGGTGTCGCCACCGTCCGCTTCGTCGGCGAGCGGCCCGGAAATCCCGAGTGTCGCTGCAAGCGACTGATTCGAATCAATTTATCAAGGAGTGAGTGCTAACCATGAAGATTCGTCCCCTGCACGATCGCGTCATCGTCAAGCGACTCGATGAAGAAAAGAAGTCCGCCGGTGGGATCGTGATCCCCGACACCGCGGCCGAGAAGCCGTCGCAAGGCGAAGTGGTCCACGTCGGACCCGGCAAGACCGACGACAACGGCAAGCTGATCCCGATGGGCGTCAAGGTCGGCGACCGGGTGCTGTTCGGCAAGTACTCGGGCCAGGAATTCAAGCTGGACGGGCAGGACCTGCTGCACATGCGCGAAGACGACATCATCGGCATCGTCGGCTGATCCCCCCAATCCCACCCCAGAACCCAGGAGATACAACATGGCAGCTAAAGACGTCCGCTTCGGCGACGGCGTGCGCAATCGAATGATGGCCGGCGTGAACGTGCTGGCCAACGCGGTCAAGGTGACCCTCGGCCCCAAGGGCCGCAACGTCGTGCTGGAGCGCAGCTTCGGCGCCCCGACGATCACCAAGGACGGCGTGTCGGTGGCGAAGGAAATCGAACTCAAGGACAAGTTCGAGAACATGGGCGCGCAGATGGTCAAGGAAGTCGCGTCCAAGACCTCGGACGTCGCCGGTGACGGCACGACGACCGCCACGGTGCTCGCGCAGTCGATCGTCACCGAAGGCATGAAGTACGTCGCCGCGGGCATGAACCCGATGGACCTGAAGCGCGGCATCGACAAGGCGGTCATCGCCGTGGTCGAGGAGCTGAAGAAGATCAGCAAGCCCTGCAGCACCGGCAAGGAAATCGCCCAGGTCGGCGCCATCTCGGCCAACGCCGACGAGGAAATCGGCAAGACGATCGCCGAGGCGATGGAGAAGGTCGGCAAGGAAGGCGTGATCACCGTCGAGGACGGCAAGGGCCTGCAGAACGAACTCGACCTGGTCGAGGGCATGCAGTTCGACCGCGGCTACATCTCGCCGTACTTCATCAACAACCCGGACAAGCAGGTCGCCCTGCTCGACGATCCCTACGTGCTGCTGCACGACAAGAAGATCTCGAACATCCGCGATCTCCTGCCGCTGCTGGAGCAGGTCGCCAAGGCCGGCAAGCCGCTGCTGATCATCGCCGAGGACGTCGACGGCGAGGCGCTCGCGACGCTGGTGGTCAACAACATCCGCGGCATCCTGAAGACCACCGCCGTCAAGGCGCCGGGCTTCGGCGACCGGCGCAAGGCGATGCTCGAGGACATCGCGATCCTGACCGGCGGCACGGTGATCGCCGAGGAACTCGGCATGAAGCTCGAGACGGCCTCGCTGAAGGATCTCGGCCGCGCCAAGCGCATCGAGGTCGGCAAGGAAGACACCACCATCATCGATGGCAGCGGCGAGAAGGCGGCGATCGAGGCGCGGGTGAAGAACATCCGCAAGCAGGTCGAGGAAGCCACCAGCGACTACGACAAGGAAAAGCTGCAGGAGCGCGTGGCCAAGCTCGCCGGCGGCGTCGCGGTGATCAAGGTCGGCGCCGCGACCGAAGTCGAGATGAAGGAGAAGAAGGCCCGCGTCGAGGACGCGCTGCACGCGACCCGCGCCGCGGTCGAGGAAGGCATCGTCCCGGGCGGCGGCGTGGCGTACATCCGTGCGCGTGCCAACCTCAAGGGCCTGAAGGGCGACAACGCCGACCAGGAAGCCGGCATCAAGATCGTGCTGCGCGCGGTCGAGGAGCCGCTGCGCCAGATCGTCGCCAACGCCGGTGACGAGCCCTCGGTGGTCGTCAACCGCGTTGTCGAGGGCAAGGGCAATTTCGGCTTCAACGCCCAGAGCGGGCAGTATGGCGACCTGGTCGAGATGGGCGTCGTGGATCCGACCAAGGTGACCCGCTTCGCCCTGCAGAACGCCGCGTCGGTGGCGTCGCTGATGCTCACGACCGAGGCGATGGTCGCCGAACTGCCGAAGGACGACAAGCCGATGGGCGGTGGCGGCGGCATGGGCGGCATGGGCGGCATGGGCGACATGGACATGTAGGCGTCGCGCGGCGGGGACCCGAACCGGTCCCCGCCGGCGGAATCGTCTGCACTGCCCGAACGGACGGGGCCTCGCGATGCGGGGCCCCGTCCCATTTTGGGGAGGCGATCCGCCTTCCACCTGCCGCTTGCTGTAGGCTACGGTGGCGCCGCGCATTCCAAAGGCATAAAATGCGGTCGACTGCCGTTCGCGTTCAATGGGTTTTCCGCGTCTGATGAGCTCCGGAATTCTGTTCGCACTTGCCATCGGCGCGCTGCTGGTCGCGATCGTCATCGGCCTCGTGCGGCGCAATCGCGGCGTGGGCGTCGGCAGCGACCCCGACGGCGAGCTGGCGAACACCGTCGCCCAGTGGACCGAAGGCGAGACGACGCGCCTGCTGTCGTCGGCCGAGCTGCCGGGCCTCTACCTGCTGCGCCCGCGCTTTCTGTCCAAGGCCGAGAGCGTCGTCTACCTGCTGCTCAAGGCCGCGTTCCCGCGGCACGAGATCTTCGCCCGCGTGCGCCTGTCCGACGTGCTGCAGGTGAAGATCGGCCCGCAGGGAATGGAGCGGCTGCGCGCGTTCCGCAAGATCGCGAACCAGCACGTCGGCTTCGTCATCTGCGATCGCGACATGACCATCGTCGCCATCGTCGATTCGCGCGAGCCCGACACGGTGGTGAACCCGCGGGACCAGAAGCTCGAGATCATCAAGCAGCGCTGCCTGCAGGCGGCGCAGGTCAAGTACATCTGCGTCTACCCGCCGCAGTTGCCGCGTTACCGCGAACTGCGCGAACAGATACTCGGCCCCGGCGCCGCGATCGCCGTGGACAGGTGTGCGCGCGTCGAGTGCGCCTGCCTTCGCGCCTCGCGATCACCGGCCGAACGTGAGGTAGGCCCAGATCAGCAGCATCGCGCCGATGATCGACATGATCCAGCCCGCCGGCGTGAACTTGCCGTCGCCGGACTTGAACAGCAGCCCGGCGATCAGGCCGCCGACGACCGAACCGCCGATGCCGAGCAGCGTCGTCATCCAGAAGCCGAGGTTCACCGCCCCCGGGTAGAAGAATCGCGCCAGCAGCCCGACGACGAAGCCGACGATGATGGTGCCGATGATGCCCACGATGCCCATGACGCGTTCCCTCCCAGGGTGATTGACCGGCTCCGTCGCGGGGTGCTCGCCGCAGCGGACCGACCACGGATTGCAGCCCCAGCGATGATGCTAGCACGGTCGTCGTCGGGTCCGCCGCGTCGAAGTCGGCGCACGGGCGCGATCTTTCGGCGGCGCCGACCCGCGGCTTCGCGCCGGGACGCGATTCGTGTCCGCGATTGTGCTTGAGCAAGCTTGCGTCGGGGGGCTAACATCGGCCGATTGCAGGCGGGCAGCGGAGGCGGCGGGCGCGATGCGGTTACTACTGGCCGAGGACGACGCCATACTGGGGGACGCCATGATGCGGCATCTGCGGCAGGGCGGACACGCGGTCGACTGGGTGCGCGACGGCGTGGCCGCCGACGCGGCCCTGCGCGCCCAGGCGTTCGACCTGCTGGTGCTCGACCTCGGGCTGCCCCGGCAGGACGGGCGCTCGGTCCTGGCGCAGCTGCGCGGTCGCGGCATCGCCACGCCGGTGCTGATCGTGACCGCGCACGATGCCGTCGACGACCGGGTGGCGAATCTCGACGCCGGCGCCGACGACTACCTCGTCAAGCCGTTCGCGCTGGCCGAGCTCGACGCCCGGATCCGGGCGCTGATCCGTCGCAGCCACGGCGCCGATCGCAGCAGCCTGCGGCACGGGGCGCTCGTCTTCGACACCGCGACGCGGACGGCGACGGTGGCCGGCGAGCGGCTCGACCTGTCGGCGCGCGAACTCGCCGTGCTCGAGCTGCTGCTGCAGCGCGTGGGTCGCGTGGTGGCGAAGGAGCAGATCGTCGAACACCTCTGCGGCTGGGACGAGGACGTCTCGACCAACGCGATCGAGGTCTACGTGCACCGCCTGCGGCGGAAGCTCGAGCCTGCGGACATCCGCGTGCACACGGTGCGCGGCCTGGGTTACTACCTCGCGAAGTCCTGAGAGGCTGAGAGTCTTTCGATCATGCCCGCTCATCACGCCGGAAGACGCCCGCTCGTCGTTGCAAATGCTCGCCATAGCGTGGGCTATGGCTGTGCTTTGCGCCTCGATCGGACGCCTTCTGGCGCGCTGCTCGGACACGCCCGAAAAACTCTCAGCCTCTGACCCCGATCCCGCGTGGCGACGAAGAGCGCTTCCCAGTTCGTGCCGGCGATGTCCTTCGTCGGCAAGTTCCTCGAATGGCTGGCGGCGCCGCTGCTGTTCCTCTGGCTCGCCACGGCGTTCGTCGGCCTGTTCGTCATGGCCGGCGCCGCTGAGGAGCCCTACGACCAGCAGCTCGCCGATGCGGCGCAGGCGGTGGCGGCGCGCATCGTCGCCACCGGGGACACGCAGCGGCCGGTGGCGCTTCCCCCCGAGGCGGCACGCTGGCTCGCCAACGACCGCGTCGACACCGTCTATCACGTCATTCGCCGTGCCGACGGCACGGTCATCGCCGGCGATGCCGAGCTGCCCCCGGTCCCCGGGGCGCTGGCGGATCCCGGCCCCACGTTTCACGGCGGCGTGGTCGACGGCGCGCCGGTGCGTGTCGCGTCGGTCGCGGTCGACGATCCCGCGCGCGCGGGTGGCCGGCTGGTCGTCCAGGTCGCGGAGACGCTGCACAAGCGCGAGCGCCTGGCGCGCCGGCTGCAGATGCAGTCGATCGTGCCGCAGCTCTTCGTGCTCGCCGGGGCCTTCGCGCTGGTCTGGTACGGACTCGGCTACGTCATCGCGCCGATGAAGCGCCTCAACGCGCTCATCGACCATCGCGGCTCGGCCGACCTCTCGCCGCTCGACCCGGGCGCCGCGCCGCCCGAGCTGCAGCCGCTGCTGGCCTCGATCAACGGCCTGATGGCGCGGCTGGCGGCGAATTTCGAGGCGCAGCGCCGTTTCATCGCCGATGCCGCCCACCAGCTGCGCACGCCGCTGGCGGGGTTGCAGACGCAGACCGAGCTCGCGCTGGCGCAGAGCGACCCGGCGGCGTTGCGCGCATCGTTGACTCAGCTCGAGGCGAGCACCCAGCGCACCGTGCACCTCGCCAACCGGCTGCTGTCGCTGGCGCGGGCCGGAACCCGGCAGCACCCGGAGCACGAACGCGTCGACCTGACCGAACTGGTGCGCGAAACGGTGGCCGGATGGGTGCCGCAGGCGGTGGAGCAGGGCGTCGATCTCGGCGTCGAGACGGCGCCGGACGGCGGCCCGGTGCCGGTTCGCGGCGATCCGCTGCTGCTGCGCGAAATGCTGTCGAACCTGGTCGACAATGCGATCCGCTACACCGGATCCGGCGGCAGCGTCACCGTGACGGTGGTCGGGGCGCCCGCGCGCGAACTCGTGGTCGGTGACAGCGGCCCGGGAATCCCCGCGGCGGACCGCACGCGGGTGCTGCAGCCGTTCTTTCGCGGCGCCCACGGCCCGGTGCCGGGCAGCGGTCTCGGTCTCGCGATCGTCGACGAGATCGCGCGCGGACACGGCGCGACGCTGACGCTGGGCGACAACGAGGGGCGGCGCGGGACGCGGGTGACCGTGCGCTTTCCCGACCCCGACCGGCCAAAGGGGGGCGGGGGGGGCCTGAGCGCCGGCGCCGGCGGCCTGGGCGGCGGCGCCCGTTCAGCGTCCGCCCGGGACGACGCCGTCGCCCTTGCCGTCGGCGCCGTCGTGGTACGGAAACCGCGTGTGGCCGTAGCGGATCACCAGCACGGCGACGGTGAGCAGCAGGATCGCCACCGACACCGCGAGCATCCGCCACTCGGTGAGTTCCTTGAGGTCGAGGATCACGTAGCGCGCCATCGCCACCATCGCGATGTAGAGCGGAAAGCGCACCGGCAGCTGCCCCGAGTTGAAGTACTGGCCGATCATCGCCAGCACTTCGAGATAGAGGAACATCAGCAGCAGGTCGGCCAGCGTGACCTTGCCGGCGCCGACCATCAGCATGATCTCCTCGTACAGCGCGAAGGTCGTGGCGAAGGCGATCGCCAGCAGGCCCGCGTACTCGACGAGGTTGAGGCCCCGGCGGAAGAAGTTGTGGACCGCCCGCAGTTCGGGGATGTTCGTTTGCATCGAGCGCCTCCTGCCGGCATCGGCCGGCGCGCGCGATGCAGCCGCGGGTGCCGGCGGAAAGGCGACGGCCCCGCCCGGGGAGGCGGGGCCGTCGCGGGTTGCTGCGCTACTTGACGATCTGCGCGAGCTCGCCGGCCTTGTACCTGGCCGCGATGACGTCCAGCGGGATCGCCTTGATCTTCGACCCCATCCCGGCGCAGCCGAACTGCTCGTAGCGCTGCTTGCAGATGAGCTTGGCCGCCTCGCGCGCAGGCTTGAGGTAGTCGCGCGGGTCGAAGGCGCTCTTGTGCTCGTTCATGTACTTGCGGATCGCCGCCGTCATCGCCAGCCGGATGTCGGTGTCGATGTTGACCTTGCGCACGCCGTGCTTGATGCCTTCCTGGATCTCCTCGACCGGCACGCCGTAGGTTTCCTTCATCTCGCCGCCGTTCTCGCGGATGATCTGCAGCAGGTCCTGCGGCACGCTCGACGACCCGTGCATCACCAGGTGGGTGTTGGGAATGCGCTGGTTGATCGCCTTGATGCGGTCGATGGCGAGGATGTCGCCGGTGGGCTTGCGGGTGAACTTGTAGGCGCCGTGCGACGTGCCGATGGCGATCGCCAGCGCGTCGAGCTGCGTCTTCTTGACGAAGTCCGCCGCCTGGTCGGGGTCGGTGAGCAGCATGTCGCGGGTCATCGTGGCGTCGGTGCCGTGGCCGTCCTCCTTGTCGCCCTTCATCGTCTCGAGCGAGCCGAGGCAGCCCAGCTCGCCTTCGACGCTGACGCCGATCGCGTGCGCCATCTCGACCACCTTGCGCGTGACGTCGACGTTGTAGTCGTAGCTGGCGATCGTCTTGCCGTCGGCTTCGAGCGAGCCGTCCATCATCACGCTGGAGAAGCCGTTGCGCATCGCGCTGAGGCAGATCGCCGGCGACTGGCCGTGGTCCTGGTGCATGACGACCGGGACGTTCGGATAGCTCTCGATCGCGGCCTCGATCAGGTGGCGCAGGAAGTGCTCGCCGGCGTACTTCCGCGCGCCGGCCGACGCCTGCATGATCACCGGGCTGTCGGTCTCGGCGGCCGCGGCCATGATCGCCGACACCTGCTCGAGGTTGTTGACGTTGAAGGCCGGCAGCCCGTAGGCGTTCTCGGCGGCGTGGTCGAGCAGTTGGCGCATGGAAACGAGGGGCATGGCGATCTCCGAAGGTGCGGGACGAGGGGGAGAGCTCATTTTACCCTTCCCGTGCCGCGCGGCTTGATCCGGGTCAAGCGGCCGCGTCGGATCGCCGCGGACCCGTGTGGCGGGTGCCTGGCGACCCGCGGTCAGCAGACCGCGGCGTGCCGCGCCTTGCAGGTGGCGAGCACCTCGTCGGGGTCGCGCTTCCACCAATTGCCGGCGGAGAAGATCTCGACCTCGTGCGGCCCGCGATAGCCCGCGTCCTCCATCCACGACCGGAGCAGGGGAATGTCGATCACACCGTCGCCCATCATGCCGCGGTCGAGCAACAGGTCCTGCGTGGGCACCAGCCAGTCGCACAGATGAAAGCCCATCAGCCGCGACGCCCCGGGCGCGGACTCGGCGCGACCGGCACGGGCGATCTCGCGCTGCAGCGCCGGGTCCCACCAGACGTGGTAGATGTCCACGATCACGCCGAGACCCGGGCCGAGCGCGTCGCAGAGATCGTTGGCCTGCCCCAGCGTGTTGACGCAGGCGCGGTCGGCCGCGTACATCGGGTGCAGCGGCTCGATGGCGAGCGGCATGCCGGCCGGCCGCGCGTAGGCGAGGAGTTCGCCGATGCCGTCCTGCACCATCGCCCGCGCGCCCGCGAGGTCCTTCGAGGCCGGCCGGTCGTTCGCGTCCTTGGGCAGGCCGCCGACGACCAGCACCAGGCAGGGCGCGCCCAGCGTCAACGCCTCGTCGACGGCGCGGCGGTTGTCGTCGCGCGCCGCCCGAAGCCCGGCGGCGTCCAGCGCCGGAAACATGCCGCCGCGACAGTAGCCGGACAGCGCGAGGCCCGCGTCGCGGATCCGCCGCGCGGTGTCGGCGAGTCCCGCTTGCGCGACCTGGTCGCGCCAGGGAGCGATGCGGCCGATGCCGTGCCGGACGCAGCCCGCGATGATCTCGGGCAGGGCCCACTGCGCCCGCACGGTGGCGGTGTTGAGCGACAGCAGCGAAGGGTCGGGGGCGGTCATGTGGAATTCGTTCACACCGACTCAGAGCGCGGGCACGTCGACCCAGCGCCGCTCGGCCCAGCTCTGCAGGCCCAGCTCGGCCAGCTGCACGCCCTTGGCGCCTTCCTGCAGGTCCCACGGGAACGGCGCGTCGTCGAACAGGTGACGGATGAAGAGCTCCCACTGGGCCTTGAACGCGTTGTCGTAGGACCGGTTGTCGGGCAGCTTCTGCCAGGTGTCGAAGAAGTCGATGGTCTGCGGCAGGTCGGGGTTCCACACCGGCTTGGGCGTGTTGACGCGCTGCTGCGTCCAGCAATCGGTGAGGCCGGCGACCGCCGAGCCCAGCGTGCCGTCGACGTGGAAGGTGACGAGGTCATCGCGGCGCACGCGCGTCACCCACGAGCTGTTGATCTGCGCGATGACGCCGCCCGCGAGCTCGAACGTCGCGTAGGCGGCGTCGTCGGCCGTGGCGTCGTAGCGCTGCCCGCGCTCGTCCCAGCGCTGCGGTATGTGCGTCGTGCCGAGGCAGGAGACGCTCTTCACGCCGCCGAACAGGCTGTCCAGCACGTAGCGCCAGTGGCACAGCATGTCGACGATGATGCCGCCGTCGTCCTCCTTCCGGTAGTTCCACGACGGCCGCTGCGCCGGCTGCCAGTCGCCTTCGAACACCCAGTAGCCGAACTCGCCGCGCACCGACAGGATGCGGCCGAAGTAGCCCGAGTCGATCAGCAGCCTGAGCTTCTGCAGGCCGGGCAGCCACAGCTTGTCCTGCACGACGCCGTGCTTCACGCCGGCGGCGCGGGCGGCGCGAACCATCGCCATCGCCTCGGCGACGGTGGGCGCCACCGGCTTCTCGGTGTAGACGTGCTTGCCGGCGGCGATCGCCCGGGCGATGAGCTGCGGTCGCAATCCCGTCGACGCGGAGTCGAAGTAGACGGTGTCGTCGGGATTGGCGAGCGCCGCGCCGAGGTCCGTCGTCCAGCGCGCGACGCCGTGGGCGCGCGCCAGCGTCTCGAGCTTGTCGGCGTTGCGCCCGACGAGGATGGGATCGGGCAGCACCCGCCGGCCGTCCGACAGCGCGACGCCGCCCTGGGCACGAATGGCGCAGATCGAGCGGATCAGGTGCTGGTTGGTGCCCATGCGGCCGGTGACGCCGTTCATGATCACGCCGAGTCTCAAGGTTTCCACGTGTTGCCTCTCCTGGTTCTAGGCGCGCGCAGCGGAGGGCTCTGGCGCCGATTCGAATCGATCGGCCCGCGCTCGCGCCGCGCCGTCGGTCAGCGGCGCCCGCCCGCCTCGAGCAGTCCGCGCACGTAGCCGATCGACCGTGCCGCGCAGCCCGGACCGTCGGGGACGTAGTCGAAGGGCTCGATGGCGACGTCGCCGGCGTAGCCTCCTGCCATCAGCGCGTCCAGCACCGCGGCGAAGCGGTCGCTGCCCTGGCCGGGCCCGCGGCGGTTGCGATCGTTGAGCTGCACGTGGCCGATGAGGCCGGTGGGCAGCCAGCGCGCGATCAGCTCCGGAATGCTCTCCTGTTCGGCCAGCGAGGCGCTCTTGGTGTCCAGCATCGTCCGCAGCGCCGGGTGGCCGATCTCGCGCACCATCAGGGCGGCCTCGTCCAAGGTGTTGACGAGGTCGGTCTCGTCGGGCGGCAGCGGCTCGATCAGGTAGGTGACGCGCGCCTGCCCCGCGGCTTCGGCCGCCGCGGCGAAGGCGTCGCGCGCGCGCCCCCAGGCCGTGGCGCGCGCTTCGCCGGCGGGGATCCGCCGCTGCGCCGGCGAACCGTGGACGAGGTAGCGGCCCCCGAGCTCGACGCAGAGCTCGACCAGCGCGCGCAGCACGTCGGCCGTGCGCGCGCGGACCGCCGCGTCGGCGGTGGTGATCGACAGCCCGGTGGGCTTGACCAGCAGCCAGTGCAGCCCGGTGATGGCGATGCCCGCGTCGCTCGCCGCCCGGCGCAGCGTGGCGCAGGTCCCGGCCGCGATGCGCTGCGGCTCGTCCGCCAGCGTGAACGGTGCGACCTCGAGGCCGTCGTAGCCGAGCGCCGCCGCGTACGCGCACTGGGCGGCGAAGTCGCGCTCCGCCAGCACCTCGTTGCACAGGGCGATGCGCATCGCGCTACGCTCCGCCGGCCTGCGGGCGGCGGCCGAAGCGGGTGGCGATCATCCGCTGGACGAACGGGATCTTGATCGCGATGACCAGGACGATCGTGATCCAGATCACCGCCGAGATCGGCCGGGTGAAGAACGGCGTCAGCGCGCCGTCGGAGAGCACCAGCCCGCGGCGGAAGCCCTTTTCCATCAGGTCGCCCAGCACCATGCCCAGCACCAGCGGCGCCACCGGGTACTTCATCCGCCGCAGCACGTAGCCCAGCACGCCGAAGCCCAGCATCACGTAGACGTCGAACAGCCGCTGCGAGATCGCGTACGAGCCGACGACGCAGAGGACGAAGATGATCGGGATGATGATCGACTTGGGCACCATCAGCACCTTGATCAGCAGGTTCGTCAGCGTGAGCCCGTAGAGCAGGATGCCCAGCGTGGCGAACAGCATCATCGCCACGACGTCGTAGACGAACGTCGGTGCCTCGATCATGATCATCGGGCCGGGGCGCACGCCGTGGATCAGCATCGCCGCCATCAGCACCGCGGCCGGCGCGGAGCCGGGGATGGCCAGGGTCAGCACCGGAATCACGGCCCCGGGCACGCAGGCGTTGTCGCCGGTCTCGGCGGCCATCAGGCCGTCGATCGAACCCTTGCCGAACTTCTCCTTCTCCTTGCTGACCCGGCGCGCCGCCGCATACGACGACCACGCCGCGACGTCCTCGCCGACACCGGGCAGGATGCCCATGAAGGTGCCGATCACGCCGGAGCGCAGGATGGTCCGCCAGTACTGGGTGACGTCGCGCAGCTTCGGGATCACCGAGTCGAACGGGTTGAGCTTCACCGGCACCGGCTTTTCGCGGACGGTCGCCAGCAGCTCGGCGAAGCCGAACGCGCCGACCAGCGCGGGAACGAGCTGCAGACCGCCGGCGAGGTTGCGATCGCCGAAGGTGAAGCGGTCGTAGGCGTAGATCGACTCCTGGCCGATGCAGGCGGTGAAGATGCCGATCAGGCCGGCGATCCAGCCCTTCAACGGGTCGTTGCCGGTCAGCGTGCCGGCGATGATCACGCCGAACAGCGCCAGCCAGAAGAACTCGTAGGCGCCGAACTTGAGCGCGAGGTTGCCCAGCACCGGCGTGAACAGCGCGAGGAAGAACATGCCGATCAGCGTGCCCAGCACCGAACCGGTCGTGGCGATGCCCATCGCGCGGCCCGCCAGTCCCTGCTTGGCGAGCTGGTGGCCGTCGATGCACGCCGCCGCCGACGCCGGCGTGCCGGGGATGTTGAGCAGGATCGCCGAACGCGAGCCGCCGTAGATCGCGCCGACGTAGGTGCAGATCAGCACCAGCAGCGCCTGACCCGAGGGCATCTTGATCGTCATCGTGGTCATCAGCGCGACGCCCATCGTCGCAGTGAGCCCCGGCAGCGCGCCGATGATCACGCCGACCAGCGTCGACAGCAGGATCAGCCCGATCGACATCGGGTCCATGAAACTCGCGAGCGAGTGGCCGAAGGCGATGAGACCGTCGAACATGGCGTCGTGGCCTGCCGGCGCTCAGGGAAGCCGGACCAGGAACAACTGCTCGAACACGACCGTGACCGCCGCCGCCGTGGCGCCGCCGCAGACCAGCGCGACGACGATGCCGCGCGCGGCCCGGCCGTCGGCGATGCGCTGCGCACGCTGGAACAGGAAGACGAAGGCCGTCACGAACAGCGCGGTGCCGAGCCAGAACGGCAGGCCGCGGCCGACGAGCAGGAGCGCGTAGACGAAGAACAGGCCGGCGCCGAGCGCGAAGCGCGACGGCGCCACAATCTCGGTGTCGTCGGACTCACCCGCCTGCCAGCCCGCGCTGCGTGCGCGGCCGAGCGAGCGCAACGCGAGGATGCCGCCCAGCGCGGCGAGCATCCCCCCGACCAGGCCGGGCCACAGGCCGGGATAGGTGTGCGGCGTCGCGCCCTGCGCGGCGAAGCGGTCCATCTGCCACGACATCACGACGATGAGCGCGCCGAAGGCGATCCAGGCCAGCGCGCCGAGGAAATCGGCACGCGGCGACGCGGGATAGGATCCGGCGTTCATCGCGGAGCGATCGGCGAGTCGCCCGCCTGCGCGGAAGGCCGCGCGGGCGGGACCGGAGGATTACGGGCGCGGGATGCCGAGCGTGTCGGGCGACACCTTGGCCTTGCCGCCGTCGAATGCCTGCCAGGCGTTGACCTGCACGGCCGGCATCACGGCCTTCATCGCGTCGGCGCCGGCGATGGGCGCGAACTGTGCGCCGCGGCTGGTCGCGTAGCTCTTGAGCGCCGCCGACTTGGCGATCTCGTTGGCCCAGATCTTTTCGACGGTGGCGATGACTTCCGGCGGCACGCCCTTCGGGATGAAGATGCCGAAGTAGTTGGCCGGCTCCTTGAAGCCGGGCATCCACTTGGTGATCGGCTCGATCACGCCGTAGCCGTCGAGTTCCACCGGCTTGTCGCCGATGACCGCCAGCGGCCGGAGCTTCTTGCCGCGGATCATCTCGGCCTGCTCGACGGTGAGCTGCGTCGTCGACTCGGTTTCGCCGGCGACCGTGGCCACGACGGCCGGATTGCCGCCGTCGTAGGTGACGTGCTTGTACTTGACGTTGGCGGCACGGGATATCGCCTCGATGGCGCTGTGGCCGCTGGAATTGACGCCGGCCGTGGCGACGCTGATCGCGCCCGGCTTCGCCTTCATGGCGTCGATCAGCTCGGTCGGTGTCTTGTAGGGTGTCGCCGGATTCACCGACAGCGTCGAGACGTTGGCCACGCTGAGGAAGAGCGCCCAGTCCTGGATCCTGGTGTCGAGCATGCCGAGCACCGCATAGGTGCCGAGGTCCTTCGCGGCCCCCGCGGCCCAGGTGTAGCCGTCCTTCGGCGCCTCGACCACGTTCTTGGTCCCGATCGAACCCGATGCGCCCGGCTGGTTGACGATGACGACCTTCTGGTTCAGCGCCTTCTCGATCTCGGCGGCGGCGACGCGGGTGACCTGGTCGGTCGAGCCGCCGGCCGCCCAGGGAACGATGATGGTGATCGGCTTGGTCGGCTTCCACTGGGCGGAGGCGGGGACCGCCGCGACGGCGAAGAGCAGGCCGACGGCGAGGGAGCGCAGCGAGCGTGCTTGCATGACTTCTCCTGAGGTTGGAGTGAGCGGAAAGCCGGCGCCGGCGCGGGCGACGCGGATCGATTCGCGTCGGTGCCGGTTAACCGGTTGGTTACTGTTCGGCCACCGATGATAGGGCGGGGTCGCGGGATCGTCAACGCGGGCCGGCGCCGGGGTTTGTCCCAGGTCAATCCGCGCCGTGGCGAAGGTAGCCGACGACGAGGTCGTCATGTGCGCCAGGCGGGCGCGGCGCGCCGCCGGCCGGGCGAGGTCGCGGGCGAATATCGCCGACAGCGTGTGGTTGTTGGACAGGTAGAAGTAGGCGAGCGCGGCGATCGAGATGTAGAGCTGCAGCGCGTCGGGATCGGCCCGGAACGTCCCGTCGGCACGCCCGCGGCGCAGGATCGTGCGCAGCGTGGCGATCAGTGGCGAATTGAGCGTGCGGACCTGCGCCCGGCCCTTGAGGTGCTGCGCGCCGTAGAGGTTCTCGGTGTTGAGCAGCATCAGGAACTCCGGATGCGCGATGAAATAGTCCCAGGTGAACGCGATCAGCCGGCGGATGCCCTCGATCGGCGCGACGTCCTGCAGCGACAGGCCCGTCTCGGCCGCCCGGATGTCGGCGTAGGCCGCCTCCAGCACCGCGCTGAACAGCGCCTCCTTGTTGCCGAAGTAGTAGTAGAGCATCCGCTTGTTGGTGCCGGCGGCCGCGGCGATGCGATCGACGCGCGCGCCGGCCAGGCCGTGGCGGGCGAACTCGGCGGTCGCGGCCGCCAGGATTCCGGCGCGATTGTCGCCGCGGTCGCGGGCGAGCGCGAACTGGCGCCTCTTCGGCGCCGCCGGCCTGGGGGATGCGGAGACGGACACGCCGCGATGTTAACCATTCGGTTACGCCGGGCGCAAGCTGCGGCGACGCGTCGCAGCGCCGCGGGTCTCTGACTCTCAGCCGCGGGACTCGCCGACGCGGATGATCTTGAGGGTGTTGGTGCCGCCGGACTTGCCGATCGGCTCGCCGCTGGTGATGACGACGAGGTCGCCCTGCTGCACGTGACCGGTGCCGAGCAGGAAGTCCTCGGCGCCCTGGAGCACGGCGTCGCGATCGGTGCCCTGCTGCAGGAACAGCGGGTGGACGTTGCGGAACAGCGCCATCTTGCGCTGCGCGCCCACCTCGGGCGTCAGCGCGAAGATCGGGCAGCCGCAGTTGTAGCGCGACATCCACAGCGCCGTCGAGCCCGACTGCGTCAGCGAGGCGATGGCCTTCACCTGGAGGTGGTGCGCGGTGTAGAGCGTACCCATCGCGATCGACTGGTCGATGCGCGCGAACGTGGACCCGAGCAGGTCGCGCTCGAGATGGACCGGATGCGACTTCTCGGCCTCGCGACAGATGTGCGCCATCGTCTGCACGGTCTCGACCGGGTATTTGCCGGCGGCGGTCTCCGCCGACAGCATCACCGCGTCGGTGCCGTCGAGCACCGCGTTGGCGACGTCGGAGACCTCGGCGCGGGTGGGCACGGGCGCATTGATCATCGACTCCATCATCTGCGTCGCGGTGATCGTCAGCTTGTTCTTGTCGCGGGCGAGATGGATCATCCGCTTCTGCAGGCCCGGAACCGACGCGTTGCCGACCTCGACGGCGAGGTCGCCGCGGGCCACCATGATGCCGTCGGAGGCGTCGATGATCTCGTCCAGCGCGGCGATCGCCTCGGTTCGCTCGATCTTGGCGATCAGCAGCGCGTAGCTGCCGGTGGCGCGCAGCAGCTGGCGCGCCATGTACATGTCCTCTTTGTTCTTGGGGAACGAGACCGCCAGGTAGTCGGCCCCCATCGCGCCGGCGGTCTTGACGTCCTCCATGTCCTTGGCGGTGAGCGCCGGGGCGGACAGCCCGCCGCCCTCGCGATTGATGCCCTTGTTGTTCGACAGCGTGCCGCCGACGATCACGCGCGTGGAAATCGCACGACCGGCCACCGACTCGACCTCGAGCTTGATGAGGCCGTCGTCGAGCAGCAGCACGGCGCCCGGCTCGACGTCGTCGACCAGCTCCTTGTAGTCGAGGCCCACGCGCGTGGCGTCGCCGGGCGCACTGTCGGTGTCGAGCACGAACGGCTGCCCCACCTCGAGCGACACCTTGCCGTCGGCGAACTTGCCGACGCGGATCTTGGGGCCCTGCAGGTCGCACATGATCGCGACCTCGCGGCCGAGCTGCCGCGAGCACTCGCGCACCAGGCGCGCGCGCTCGATGTGCTCCTCGGCGCGGCCGTGCGAGAAGTTGAGACGGACGACGTCGACCCCGGCGGCGAGCACGCGGGCGAGCATCTCGGGGCTGCTGCAGGCGGGGCCGAGCGTGGCGACGATCTTGGTGGCGCGTGGCAAGCGGGCTATCCTCTGAGGCCGCAGAGCGGCGGACGCGCCATGATACGTGAATGGCGACTGCGGCGAAATGACGCAGGCGGGTCGCTGCACGCTCCGGGCGATCGGCGGTCGCCCCGGCCCCGGGGCGGCATCGGCAGCAAAAAGGCCGCGACGACGACGTCGCGGCCTCGCAGCGCGTGCCGACGAACGCGCGCTCGCGCGTACGTCAGGACCGGGCGCGGGTTTCCAGCATCGCCACGGCGGGCAGCGTCTTGCCTTCGAGGAACTCGAGGAACGCGCCGCCGGCGGTGGAGATGTAGGAGATCTTGTCGGCGATGCCGAACTTGTTGATCGCGGCGACGGTGTCGCCGCCGCCGGCGATGGTGAAGGCCTTCGACTCGACGATCGCGTCGGCGAGCGCCCGCGTTCCGCCGGCGAAGGCTTCGAACTCGAACACGCCGACCGGACCGTTCCAGACGATGGTCCCGGCCTTGGCGATCACCGTCTTCAGGAACGCGATCGATTGCGGGCCGATGTCGAGGATCATGTCGTCGGCCTCGACGTTCTCGATGGCCTTCAGCGTCGGCGTGGCCGTCGCCGAGAATTCCTTCGCGCAGACCGCGTCGACCGGCACCGGCACCCGGCCCGGGAACGCCGCGAGGATCGCCTGCGCCTCGGGGACGAGGTCGGCCTCGGCGAGCGATTTGCCGATCTTGCCGTGCTCGGCGAGGATGAAGGTGTTGGCGATGCCGCCGCCGACGATCAGCACGTCGACCTTCTTCGCCAGTTCCTTCAGCACCGTCAGCTTGGTCGACACCTTCGAGCCGGCGACGATCGCGACCAGCGGGCGCCTGGGATTGGCCAGCGCGGCGCCCAGCGCGTCGAGTTCGGCGGCCATCAGCGGTCCGGCGCAGGCCGCCGGCGCGAACTTGGCGATGCCGTGGGTGGTGGCCTCGGCCCGGTGCGCGGTGCCGAAGGCGTCGTTGACGTAGACGTCGCCGAGCTTCGCCATCTTGCGCGCGAGCGCCTCGTCGTCCTTCTTCTCGCCCTTGTTGAAGCGGCAGTTCTCGAGCAGCACGACGCTCCCGGACTTCAGCGCGTCGAGCCAGGGCCCGCCGTCGACCCAGTCCCTGACCAGCGGCACCGGCTGGCCCAGCAGTTCGGACAGGCGCTGCGCGACCGGCGCCATCGAATCGGCGGCCGTCCATTCGCCCTCCTTCGGACGACCCAGGTGCGAGGTGACCATCACGGCGGCGCCGCGCGCGAGCGCGTCCCTGATGCCGGGCACCGAGGCCCGGATCCGGGTGTCGTCGGTGATGACGCCGTTGTCGTCCTGCGGCACGTTGAGGTCGGCGCGGATGAACACCCGCTTGCCGGCGACGTCAAGGTCGGTGAGGCGATTGAAGCTCATGGCGATCCTCGGTTCGGTGCTGGGGGAAGCAGAAAAAGAAATGGGGGCGCCCGCAGGCACCCCCGGCGACACAACGAATTACTTGGCCATCACGCGGACCATCTCCAGCACCTTGCAGGAATAGCCCCATTCGTTGTCGTACCAGGACACGACCTTGACGAAGGTGCCGTCGAGCGCCATGCCGGCATCGGCGTCGAAGATCGACGTGCGGCTCTCGCCGCGGAAGTCGGTGGCGACGACCTTGTCGCTGGTGTAGCCGAGCACGCCCTTCATCGGGCCTTCGGAAGCGGCCTTCATCGCGGCGCAGATCGCCTCGTAGGTGGCCTCCTTCGACAGTTCGACGGTCAGGTCGACCACCGAGACGTCCGAGGTCGGCACGCGGAAAGCCATGCCGGTGAGCTTCTTGTTGAGCTCGGGAATCACCTTGCCGACGGCCTTGGCGGCCCCGGTCGACGACGGGATGATGTTCTCGAGGATGCCGCGGCCGCCGCGCCAATCCTTGTTCGACGGGCCGTCGACGGTCTTCTGCGTGGCCGTGGCGGCGTGCACCGTGGTCATCAGGCCGCGCTTGATGCCCCAGTTGTCGTGCAGCACCTTGGCGACCGGCGCCAGGCAGTTGGTGGTGCAGGAGGCGTTGGAGATGATCGTCTGCCCGGCATAGGTCTTGTCGTTGACGCCGAACACGAACATCGGCGTGTCGTCCTTGGACGGCGCCGACATGATCACCTTCTTCGCGCCGGCGGCGATGTGCTTCTGCGCGGTTTCCTTGGTCAGGAACAGGCCGGTCGACTCGACGACGATGTCGGCGCCGACCTCACCCCACTTGAGCTCGGCCGGGTCCTTGACCGCGGAGACGCGGATCTTCCTGCCGTTGACCAGCAGCGTGTTGCCGTCGACGGCGACGTCGCCCTTGAAGCGGCCGTGCACCGAGTCGTACTGCAGCATGTAGGCGAGGTAGTCGGGCTCGAGCAGGTCGTTGATGCCGACGACTTCGATGTCGGGGAAGTCGCGGACGGCGGCCCGCAGTACCAGACGGCCGATGCGGCCAAACCCGTTGATGCCAACTTTGATCGTCATGCCTGCTCCCGATGAAGAAAGGAAATTTCACTGCGTGGTTGATTTTACAGCGGCACAGGCTGCGAGAAGCGCGTCCGGATCACGCCAGCCGTATCCGGCCTCGACGAGATCCACGCCATCCCATTCGAACGGCTGCAGGACGAGCAGTTCCGCGCCGATCTTTTCGTAGAATGTACGCGCTCCACGATTTTGCGCGATGACCCACGTCAAAAAACCCGTCGCGCCGTGGCTGCGCTGGGCGAGAACGACGCCGCCGACGAGCTGGCGCCCGATTCCGGTGCGCTGGCAGTCCGCCTGCAGGTAGAGCGCCGACAACTCCGCGTCGAGCCCGAAGCGCGGCTCGCGCAGCATCAGTGCCGAGGCGAAGCCGACGATCCCGGCGCCGTCCTCGGCGACGAAGGTGCTGGTGCGGTTGGGTGCCGCGGTCAGCACCCGCTGCCACAGCGCCTCGCTGTCCTCCACCCGCATCGCCGCGAGGTAGGCATCGGGAACGATGCCGCGGTAGGTCGCCCGCCAGGCGTCGACGCGCACGCGGGCGATGCCGGCGGCGTCGCCGGGCGCCGCGGGCCGCAGGCGGATGGCGCGCAGCACGGACCTAGCCGACGACGCGGCGGACCGCCGCGGCGACGCCCTCGGCGGTGATGCCGAAGTGCTGGAACAGCGCCGCCGCGGGCGCCGACTCGCCGAAACGGTCGAGACCGACCACGGCCGCCCGCGGGTCGTCGGCGGCGCCGGCGTAGCGGCGCCAGCCGTCGGTCGCTCCCGCCTCGACCGCGACGCGCGCGATGCCGGGCGGCAGCACGGCGGCGCGCCAATCCGCGTCCTGCCGGTCGAAGACGTCGGTGCACGGCATCGACACCACGCGGACGGCGATGCCCTCGCCGCGCAGGCTCTCCCGCGCCGCCAGCGCCAGCGCCACTTCGGACCCGGTGGCGATGACGATCGCGCGCTTCGCCGCCGCGTCGGTGGGCCAGTCCGCGAGCACGTAGCCGCCGCGGCGGATCGCCGCCTGTGCGGCTTCGTCGCGGGACTGGCAGGGGACGTTCTGCCGCGTCAGCACCAGCGCCGCCGGGCCGTCGCGGCGCTCGATCGCGGCCGCCCAGGCGACGGCCGTCTCGACGGTGTCGCAGGGGCGCCAGACATCCAGGTTCGGGATGAGGCGCAGGCTCGCCGCGTGCTCGACCGGCTGGTGCGTCGGGCCGTCCTCGCCGAGCCCGATCGAGTCGTGAGTGAAGACGAAAATGCTGCGCAGCTTCATCAGCGCGGCCATCCGCAGCGCGCTGCGCGCGTAGTCGGCGAAGGTGAGGAAGGTGCCGCCGTAGGGAATGAATCCGCCGTGCAGCGCCAGACCGTTGGCGATCGCGCACATCGCGAACTCGCGCACCCCGTAGTTGACGTAGTTGCCGGGACGGTCGCGGGTGACCGCGGTGCTGCCCGACCAGTCGGTGAACACCGAGCCGGTGAGGTCGGCCGAGCCGCCGAGGAGTTCAGGCAGCGCGCCCGCGTAGGCCTCGATCGCCTGCTGCGATGCCTTGCGCGTCGCCACCGTGGCCGCGGCCGCGGCCTGCCGGTCGCAGAAGGCGCCGACGGTGGACGCCCAGTCGGCCGGCAGGCGGCCGTCGACGCGGCGCGTGAACTCCGCGGCGAGCGCCGGGTGCGCGGCGCGGTAGGCGGCGAATCGCCGGTTCCAGTCGGCCTCCAGCAATCCGCCGCATTCGCGGGCGCTCCAGGCGTCGTAGACGGGCGCCGGAATCACGAACGGCGGATGCGCCCAGCCCAGCGCCGCGCGCGCGCCGGCGACCTCCTTTTCGCCCAGCGGCGCGCCGTGGGCCTCGGCCGTGCCCGCCTTCCGCGGCGCGCCGTGCCCGATCACCGTCTTGCAGCAGATCAGCGTGGGCCGGTCCGCCGCCGCCTGCGCGGCGGCGATCGCCGCATCGACGGCGGCGACGTCGTGGCCGTCGACGTTGCGGATCACCTGCCAGCCATAGGCCTCGAAGCGTCGGGGCGTGTCGTCGGTGAACCAGCCGCGCACCTCGCCGTCGATCGAGATGCCGTTGTCGTCGTAGAGCGCGATCAGCTTGCCGAGGCCCAGCGTGCCGGCGAGCGAGCAGGCCTCGTGCGAGATGCCTTCCATCAGGCAACCGTCGCCGACGAAGACATAGGTGCGATGGTCGACGATCGGGTGGCCGGGGCGGTTGAAGTGCGCGGCGAGGAGCTTTTCGGCCAGCGCCATGCCGACCGCATTGGCGAGCCCCTGTCCCAGCGGCCCGGTCGTGGTCTCGACGCCGGGGGTGGCGCCGACCTCCGGGTGCCCCGGCGTGCGCGAGTGCAGCTGGCGAAAGCGGCGCAGCTCGTCCAGCGGCAGGTCGTAGCCGGTGAGGTGCAGCAGCGCGTAGAGCAGCATCGAGCCGTGGCCGTTGGAGAGCACGAACCGATCGCGATCGGGCCAGTGCGGGTTCGCCGGGTTGTGGCGCAGGTGGCGATTCCAGAGCGCGACGGCGATGTCCGCCATGCCCATCGGCATGCCCGGATGCCCGCTGCGGGCGGCTTCGACGGCGTCCATGGCGAGCGCGCGCACGGCGTTGGCGAGTTCCGAATCGGGAACGGGGGTGGGTGTCGGCATGGTCGGGGGGAAGGAGGGCGTCGTACGCGACGCGAAGCGCATGGCGGTCGACCGCCGAAGAGCGGCGGCCGGCGTCGGGGGAGCGGAATTATCGCGTCTAACGAGGTCCCTGTGCAATAATTCCACCCTTGATTCGACAGGTATTTTCGGCGCCGTGCGGGCGAAACGCCGAGCGGCCGGACCGGGTCCATGCGGTGGCATCGCCCCGGGGGAACGCGAGGCAGCGAGGGACGGCATGGACCTACTCGGCGGGCGGCACCGTGGTGCCGCCGACACTGCGCCGTGCATCGGCGCGCGCGCGCGGCGCTCTGCGTGCCCCGAGGGCGCACCGGTCGCCAGCTTGAGTGCGGTCGGCGATGCCTGATCGCGTGCCGGCGCCGACGGCGTTCCCCGCCGACGTGATGGTCGAGGAACTCGCGCCCGACTGGGGCTTCCACGTCCGCTCGGCCCGGGAACTGGAAAGATTCCGCTCGCCGTTCCAGGCGGTCGAGGTCCACGACACGGCGTCCTTCGGCAGGCTGTTCCGCCTCGACGGGCACTTCATGACGTCCGAGAGGGACGAGTTCTTCTACCACGAGAACCTCGTCCACATGGCCGCGCTGACGCATCCGCTGCCGCGGCAGGCGCTGATCGTCGGCGGCGGCGACGGCGGCTCCGCCGAGGAACTCCTCAAGCACCCGTCGCTGCAGTCGGTGACGCTGTGCGAGATCGACCTCGCCGTCGTCGACATCGCCCGCAAGCACCTGCGCGAGGTGCACCACGGCGCGCTCGACGACCCGCGAGTGGCGCTGCGGATCGAGGACGGATTCGCGTTCGTCCGCAACGCGCAGTCGTCCTACGACCTCATCGTCCTCGACCTCACCGACCCCGGCGGGCCGTCGACGCCGCTGTACACCGCCGATTTCTACCGCGCCTGCGCCGCGCGGCTCCATCCGCAGGGGGCGATGACGCTGCACGTCGGCAGCCCGGTCGCGCATCCGGCGCGGATTCGCGACGTCCTCGCGCGGCTGCGCGAGGTGTTTCCCGTCGTGTCACCGTACCTCACGTCGATCCCGCTCTACGGCGGGCTGTGGATGATGGCCTGCGCGGCGCCCTCGCTCGATCCCCGCGCGCTCTCCGGTCTCGAGGTCGACCGCCGGATCGCGCAGCGCGGGCTGCGCGACCTGCGCTATTACAACGGCGACATGCACCGGGCCGCGCTCGCGTTGCCGAATTTCGTCCGGGCGCTGGTGACTCCGGGTCGCTGACCGCCGGTCCGCCGGGCGGACCGCCGACCGGTTGAAAGAGGCGCCGGCGACCCCAGATAACGGTCGAGAGCGGGGAGTCGCCCCGCAGGGAGCCTGGCCCCGATGGACCACCGCCTGACCGATGCGATGCGCGACGCCGACTTCGTGCTGATCGACGGAATCATCTTCCGCACCGGTTACCTGCGCGTTCCCGACGAGGACACGGTGGCCGACGACGTCGTGCTCGAGGCGACGCACGGCAACGACGAGATCGCGCTGACGCGCGACGAGATCGACGACGCCCAGTTCCTCGGCGACGGCGTCTATCGCCTCAAATCCGGCGCTCTGCTGCGCTTCCTCTCCACGGCGACCATCCACTGAAAAACCGCGGGAAGGGCGTGCCGCGGACTTCAGCGCAGCACGAAGTCGTAGTTCGCCTTGAGCGCGCCTGCCTCCCGTTCGGGCGCGGGGGTCAGCCGGATCGACAACCGGGCCAGCGTGCCCGACGGCGAGGCGGCGATGACCGCGTCGCGATCGCTGGCCTCGCCGGCGACGTAGAGTTGCGTCGTCAGCGCCGCCTGCCCGCCGCGGGTGATGCGGAAGTGCAGATGCGGGGGCCGGCCGCCATAGGGCACCGGCCGGATGGTCTTGAAGGCAAACCGTCCGTCGGCATCGGTGGCGCTGATCCCGAAACCCTGGAAATCGTCGTCGCGCGGCAGGCCCTCGTCGCCGGCGTGGTGGTAGCGGCCATGGACGTCGCACTGCCACAGTTCGACGGCGACTCGCTGCGCCGGCGTGCCGTCGACGCCGAGGACGCGGCCGGACAGGTAGAGGCGCGTTCCACGCGCGGAACCGCTGCGGCCGACCACCTGCGTCAGGTCGGCATCGCGGTCGGCGGGCAGCACGCGCGGGTAGAAGGGCCCTTCGGTCTGCGCCGGGGTCGGCGCTGACGCCGCCGGCACGGCCGCCTCCGCCGCGCGGGCGGCGAGCGTCGGCAGGGCGATGAGGGTGCTCCCGCACTGCAGCAGCAGCCGGCGGCGCAGGTCGGGGTGGTTGGCGATAGGGAAGCGACGCATTCGGGATCTCGGTGATCGGGGTTGCGGGGGTCCGGTTTGGAGTGGGATCGGCGGCCGCAGTTCACCGTCTCCGCGAGTCCCGGGGCGCTTGCCGCGTGTCGAGCCGCCGAACCTCGCCCGGCGCGCGAGGCGACTCGCCACGGTTCGGAATCGACAGCAGCACCGGAGAAGCCCTGCCCGTTGACGTCAAATGCTACATGAGCATATAGTCATAAAACTATAGATCGAGGTCGCAGCCGCGATGAACACCGACAAGCCCCTGCCCGTCTCGAACGAGCCCGCGAAGGCGGACCTCGATCCCGTGTTCACCGCCGTCGCCAAGTACTTCGGCCTCCTCGCCGAGCCCACGCGGCTCAAGATCCTGCACTCGATCTGCGACACCGAGCGCCAGGTCTCGGCGATCGTCGGCGAGACCGGCGCCAGCCAGACGAACGTCTCGCGCCACCTGTCGCTGATGCATCAGGCCGGCGTCGTCACCCGGCGCAAGGACCGCAACGCCGTGTTCTACAAGGTGAGCGACCCGGTGTTCGCCGATGTCTGCCGCACCGTCTGCATCCAGATCGCCGGTCGGATCGAAGAGCGGCGACCGCTGCGCGACGAGCTGCTCGACTTCGCCGCGCGGCACTGACCGTCACGCGCCGACGATCGTCCGCGATTCCGCCGGGCGGCGGTGTGGCAGGAAAGCGCGTTTGGTGGCATGGTGGCGCATTCCGGCGACCGATGCCGGAGCGGCACCGCAGGCAAGCAGCTTCGTACCAGGAGGAACACGGATGAACGCGAATCGCAGGGACGTGCTCAAGACCGGCGGCGGCGTGACGCTGCTGACCCTGTTGGCCGCCGCGGGCTGGCTGCAGCCCGGGGACGCGCTCGCGGCCGGCTGGAACAAGGCGGCCTTCGACACGCGGACGATGGACGAAACGATGAAGGCGCTGGGCGGTTCGGCACCGGCACAGAGCAAGGACATCACGTTCGTCGCGACGCCCGAAATCGCCGAGAACGGCGCGGTCGTGCCCATCACCGTGAGCAGCGCGATCGCCAAGACCGAGGCGATCGCGATCCTGGTGGAGAAGAACCCGAACATGCTGGCCGCGATGTTCGAGCTGCCCGCGGGGACCGAACCGTCGATCGGTACCCGGGTGAAGATGAGCCAGACCTCGAACGTCTACGCGCTGGTGAAGGCCGACGGCAGGTATTACGTCGCGGCGAAGGAAATCAAGGTCACGCTCGGCGGCTGCGGCGGTTGACCGGCCCCGTTTTCCCACCGGCGAACAGGAGCAAGCCATGGCAGAACCGACGAAGATCCGGGCCAACGTGGCCGGGGACAGCACCGAAGTCAAGGTGCTGATGAACCACGAAATGGAGACCGGCCAGCGCAAGGACGCGCAGGGCAAGACCATTCCCGCGTGGTTCATCCAGACGGTGACCGCGACGCACAACGGCAAGACCGTGCTGAGCGCGCAGTGCGGCCCGGCGGTGTCGAAGAACCCCTTCCTGGCGTTCAAGTTCAAGGGCGGCGCCAAGGGCGACAAGGTGCAGATCAGCTGGGTCGACAACAAGGGCGACAAGCGGACCGACGAAGCGACGGTTGCGTGAGTTCGGACCACCCTCGACGGACGGCAGGTTGCCCGCCGTTGCGGTGAAGGCTGACCTGCGGCGGCGCCGCAGGTCAAGCGCCAGCGGCCGAAACCACAACAAGGGCGACAAGCGGACCGACGAAGCGACGGTTGCGTGATCGGCGACGATCGCGTGATCAACCTGCGCGTCGCCGCGGGCCGAACCGGTCCTCGGCACCGTCCCGCGCCGGCAGCGCGCGCGGCGCCGCTCAGCGAACGGTCACCCGCGCGAACTTGCGCTTCCCGGCCTGGATCACCACCGTCGTGCCCGGCGGCACGACCCGCGCCTTGTCGGCGACCACCTCGCCGTCGATGCGGAGGCCGCGCTGCTGGATGAGGCGCAGCGCTTCCGACGTCGACTCGACGATGCCCGCCTGCTTGGCGAGCTGCGGCACGGCCAGGCCCGCGCCGGCGGTCTGCAGCGTGACCTCGGGCATGCTCTCGGGCAACGCCCCGTCGCGGAAGCGCGACTCGAACTCGGCGAGCGCGTGCGCGGCCGCGGCCGGCGAGTGGAAGCGGGCGATGATCTCCTGCGCCAGCGCCACCTTGGCGTCGCGCGGGTTGCGTCCCTCGGCGCACTCGCGCTTCAGCGCCGCGACCTCGCTCATCGGCCGGAACGACAGCAGCTCGTAGTAGCGCCACATCAGGTCGTCGGAAATCGACATCAGCTTGCCGAACATGTCGTTCGGCGGGTCGGTGATGCCGACGTAGTTGTCGAGCGACTTCGACATCTTGTTGACGCCGTCGAGGCCCTCCAGCAGCGGCAGCGTCAGGATGCACTGCGGCTCCTGCCCGTAGTGGCGCTGCAGCTCGCGGCCGACCAGCAGGTTGAATTTCTGGTCGGTGCCGCCGAGCTCGACGTCGGCCTTGAGCGCGACCGAGTCGTAGCCCTGCGCCAGCGGGTAGAGGAACTCGTGGATGGCGATCGGCTGCCCGCCTTCGTAGCGCTTGGCGAAGTCGTCGCGCTCGAGCATCCGCGCCACCGTGTACCTCGCCGCGAGGCGGATCATGCCGTCGGCGCCCAGCGCCGACAGCCACTTGGAGTTGAACGCGACCTCGGTCCGGTCCCGGTCGAGGATCAGGAACACCTGGTCGGTGTAGGTCTTCGCGTTGACGGCGATTTCCTCGGGCGAGAGCGCGGGGCGCGTCACGTTGCGTCCCGTCGGGTCACCGATCAGCCCGGTGAAGTCGCCGATGAGGAAGATGACGTGGTGGCCGAGATCCTGCAGCTGGCGCAGCTTGTTGAACTGCACCGTGTGGCCGAGGTGCAGGTCCGGGCGGGTCGGGTCGAAGCCCTCCTTGATGCGCAGCGGGTGGCCGCGCTGCAGCTTGGCGGCGAGCTCGCTCTCGACCAGGAGCTCGTCGGCGCCGCGGCGGAAGACCGCGAGGTGGTGTTCGATGTCGAAGGCCATGGGCTTCAGGCGGGGGCCTTCGCTTCCCGCATCGCGATCGCCGCCTGCGCGGCCGGTCGGGCGAGGCAGCGGGCGTGCCAGGCCTTGACCCGGGGGAATGCGTCGAGGCCGAAGGCCGGCGCGCGGAACAGCACCGCGGCGACGTTGAGGTCGGCGAGCGTGAATTCGTCGCCGAGCAGGTAGTCGCGATCGGCGAGCGCCCCCTCCAGCACCTGCAGGCGCCGCGGCAGCTTCGCCGCGGCGTCGGCGGCGACTTCGGGCTTGCGCTGCTCGGGCGGCAGGAACAGCGTGTGATAGCTCCAGGCACCGATCAACGGCTCGGCCTCGCTGGCCGCCCAGAACGACCACTGCAGCGTCAGCGCCTCGCCCCGGGCGTCGGACGGCAGCAGCTTGCCGGACTTGCGGGCGAGGTAGAAATTGATCGCCAGCGACTCGAACAGGTTGAATCCGTCGTCGGACAGCGCCGGGATCGTGCCGTTGGGATTGATGGCGAGGTACGCCGGCGCCTTGATCTCCGGGCCGAGGTAGCTCAGCGGCAGGTTCTCGTAGGTCAGGCCCGCCTCCTCGGCGGCCCAGAGGCTGCGGAAGGTGCGCGACGCAGGCGCGCCGTAGATCTTGAGGCTCACGGGCTTCTCCAAGGGGGCGCCGGCGTCCGGCGTGCCGGGACGAGGCGGGGTTTCGGCGGGGGTTTGCTAGAATGCGCGTTTCGCTGGCCCACGGGTCGAAGGCGACACACGGTGCCCAAACACGCGATTCTAGCGCAATGCCTCGATGCGACGCTGCGGCGGACGCAGGCCCTGCTCTCGGTGCGGCAATGGGCGGGGGTGGTCGTGCTCGGCCTGTGCGGCGTCGCGGCGTTCGGCCTGGCGCCGGACACGACGCTCGAAACGGTCCCGACCCGCGTGGTGACCCGGACCCTGCCGCTGCCGTCGCTGGCGGCCGAGGCGCCGGCGCCCGAGGAGCGCTTTTGGCGCGAGGAACGGATTCAGCGCGGCGACACCGTCGGCAGCGTGCTCGCCCGCGTCGGCGTCGACGATCCGTCGGCGATGGCCTTCCTGCGGACCGATCCGGCCGCCCGTCCGCTCTACCAGCTGCGCCCCGGCAAGCCGCTGCGGGTCGAGACCGATGACGCCGGCCGGCTCCTGCAGCTGCGGTTTGCCACCGGCGGCGGCGATCTCCTCACCATCGCGCGCGAGGGCGACGATTGGGTGGCGTCGACGCAGCCGGCGCCCGTCGACGTGCAATGGCGGATGGCCAGCGGCGAGATCCGCTCGTCGCTGTTCGGTGCCGCCGACGCGGCCGGCGTGCCCGACGCCGTCACCCTGCAGCTGGCGGACGTGTTCGCCGGCGACATCGACTTCTTCAAGGACCTGAAGCGCGGCGACCGCTTCACCGTCGTCTACGAGGTGCGGCATCTGGACGGCGAGGTGCAGGGTGCCGGCCGCATCGTCGCCGCCGAGTTCGTCAACGGCGGCAAGCGCTTCCGCGCCTTCCTCTGGCGCGGCGAGGACGGCAGCGACAGCTACTACGCCGACGACGGCTCGCCGTTGCGCAAGGCGTTCCTGCGCTCGCCGATGGAGTTCTCGCGCATTACCTCCGGCTTTTCCAACGCCCGTTTCCACCCCATCCTGCAGGTCACGCGGGCCCATCGCGGCACCGACTACGCGGCGCCGGTGGGCACGCCGATCCGGGCGACCGGCAGCGGCAAGGTCCTGGTTGCCGGCAGGCAGGGCGGCTACGGCAACGTGATCCATGTGCAACACGCGGGCGGGTTTTCCACCGTGTACGCGCATCTCTCCCGTTTCGCGCCCCAGGTGAAGACCGGCGCCCGGGTGTCGCAGGGCGAGGTCATCGGCCATGTCGGGCAGACCGGATGGGCGACCGGGCCGCACCTGCACTACGAGTTCCGCGTGGGCGGGGAAGCGCGCGATCCGCAGACGATCGCGCTGCCCAGCGGCGCGCCGCTGCCGGCGACCGAGCGCGTGGCGTTCGCCGCCGGCATCGCACCGGCCGCCGCGCAGATCCTGCTCGCGCAGTCGCTGTCCGGCCTGCGGATCGCCACCGGCCCGTGACGGCGGCGCGCATCGGCGCGCAGCGGTGCGTCGGCTGACAAGCTGTCCTTCCACGATGCCCGCCGACCGGTACGCCGGGGTGATGTCCGGGACGAGCCTCGACGGTGTCGATGCCGTCGTCGCCGAGTTCGCCGGCGCCGCCTGCCGCGTCCTCGGTTTCGTCAGCCTGCCGTTCGCCCCGGAGCTGCGCGCCGAATTGCTTGCGCTGCAGGCCCCCTGCACCGACGAGATCGCGCGTGCCGCCCGCGCCGGCAATGCGCTCGCCGACCTCTACGCGCAGGCGATCCTCGGCGCGGCGGCCGCCGCCGGGACCGCGCCGGCCGAGCTGCGGGCCGCGGGCGTGCACGGGCAGACGATCCGGCATCGGCCGGCCGAGGGCTGGACGATGCAGCTCAACAACCCGGCCCGGGTGGCCGAGCGCTGCCGCGTCGCGGTGGTCGCCGACTTCCGCAGCCGCGACGTCGCGGCCGGCGGGCAGGGCGCGCCGCTGGTGCCGGCTTTTCACGCGGCGGTCTTCGGTGGCGCCGTGCATCGCGCGATCGTCAACGTCGGCGGCATCGCCAACGTCACCGACCTTCCCCCCGGCGGCACCGTGCGCGGCTTCGACACGGGGCCGGGCAACGTGCTGCTCGACCTCTGGCACGCCCGCCATCGCGGCGGCGCCTTCGACGCCGGCGGCGCCTGGGCGCGCGCCGGCCGCGTCGACGCCGGTCTGCTCGCGCAGCTGCTGGCGGAGCCGTTTCTCGCGCTGCCGCCGCCGCGCAGCACCGGGCGTGACCTGTTCAATGCGCCGTGGCTCGACGCCAGGCTGGCGGGTCACCGGGTCGCGGCCGTCGACGTCCAGGCGACGCTGCTCGCCTTCACCGCGCGCAGCATCGCCGACGCGATCGAGGTGCACTGCGGGGCAGCGCGGGAGGTGCTCGTGTGCGGCGGTGGCGCGCGCAACGCCGCCCTGCTCGAACGCCTCGGTGCCGAGCTCGGGCCGCGATCGGTGGTGACGACCGCGGCGGCGGGGGTTCCCCCCGAGCAGGTCGAGGCGCTCGCCTTCGCCTGGCTGGCCCGCGAGACGCTCGCCGGACGGCCCGGCAATCTCCCGGCGGTCACCGGCGCGGACGGCCGGCGGGTGCTGGGAGCGCTCTACGCTGCGTGACGCGCCTCGCGCCGGCGCCCCCACCCGCACCGCCGCGGATTCAGCCGCGCGTCAGCGGCAGGCCCCAGACACCCCAGGCCGCGACCAGCGCCCAGACGACGAGCGTCGCGCCGAGATTGAAACCCGCGTTGTTCTGCCGGAAGAGCTCCCCGCTCCAGTAGCGCAGCGGCTGGCCGGTGGCCGGCCAGGTCGGCAGGAAGCGCCGCACCGTGCGGCAATAGTCCTCGTAGGCGGCACCGAAGATCGGCCGCAGGTGCGCTTCTTCGCGCCGCACGCGCGCGTCCATGTAGAGCCAGTAGACCACCGCATACGCCAGCAGCAGCCAGCCGTTGCCCAGCAGCATCAGGAAGCCGAGGAGGATGAAGAAGCGCCCGAGGTACATGGGGTTGCGGACCATCGAGTAGGGGCCGCGCGCAGTGAGGGTGGCGTTCTTGTCGAGCGAGGCGAAGCACCACAGCTGGATGAACTCGCCGAACATCGACACGATGAAACCCGGCAGCAGCCATTCCTGGCGCACGAACTGCGCCAGCAGGAGCACCGCCAGCACGACGATCGGGGTCCGCATGCGCACCAGGAAACGGCGCAGGCCGGGATGCTGGAAAAGCCCCGACGAAGTCTCTTTCATGTCCGCCTTTCGGCACCGGTCGCCATTGACGGCCGGGCGGGGATCACTTCTTCAGCCCCAGGTAGCCGCGGAACACCCAGTAGCGCCGCCAGCGCGCGGTGCGCTCGTACTGGGTGCGGCGGCCATCGCCGAGACTTTCCGGCGCCCATTGCGCCCATTTCTTGTAGATGCCGCTCATGTCCAGCCCCTCGAGCACGCGCCGCAGGCCGGCGGGCATCCAGCGCGTCGACAGCGCCGCCTGGAAGTCGAAGATGCCCGGCTCGCCGTCGGGCATCATCAGCATGTTGCCGCAGCCGCCGGTGTCGAGGTGCACCAGGCCACGCTGGTGGACGCGCCGGAGCAACCCCTCCAGCGCCTCGAGGAAGCGCGTGTCGACGCGCCCTTCCGGCAGTTCCGCCAGCGTGGTGCCCGGCAGGTAGCGTGCCGCGATCGCATGCGCGTCGAGCCGGAACGCCTCGGTGGGCACGCCGCGGATTCCTTCGAGGCGCCGGAGCGCGCTGAGCTCGCGCCGCAGCAGGAAGCGGCCGAGGGTGTTGCGCACCGCCAGAGGCCGGGACGAGAAGTCCTTGAGTGTCCATTCGCTGCCGTCGATGGCGACGCGCTCGACGCGTGCATTGGCCCAGCGCCCGTCGCGCATCAGCTTGCGGCGCGCGCGCCCGAGGTCAGCGCGGGTGAAGGGTGGCTTGCTCGCGGGAAGCATGCATCGGTGGGGGAACGGGGCCGCCGTCATTATGACAGCAATGTGCGGGGCGACCCGGCCGCCGGCGCCCGGGGACAAGGGGGCCATCGGTGCCGGCGCGTCGTGCCGGCGAAACGGAAACGGGGCCGACTCGGCCCCGTCTCGCTGCTGCGGTGACGCTCGGCCGCTCAGGCCGAAAACGACGAGCCGCAGCCGCAGGTGGTCGTGGCGTTCGGGTTCTTGATGACGAACTGCGCGCCTTCGAGGCCTTCCTGGTAGTCGATCTCCGCGCCGACCAGGTACTGGTAGCTCATCGGGTCGATCAGCAGCGTCACGCCGTTCTTGGTCATCGCGGTGTCGTCCTCGTTGACGACTTCGTCGAAGGTGAAGCCGTACTGGAAGCCCGAACAGCCGCCGCCGGACACGAACACGCGGAGCTTCAGCTCGGCGTTGCCCTCTTCCTCGATCAGCAGGCGGACCTTTTCGGCAGCACTGTCGGTGAACACCAGCGGGGCGGGCATCTCGGTCATCGAATTCATTGCGCACTCCTGTCGGGACGATTTTTCCGAATTATCGTCTCCGCCGGTTTCGCACCCTGCACCGATAGGGCAGCAGGTCACCGGGCACGGGCCCCGGCGCGCGTCCGGCTACTGGCGGACACGCGCTTCAATTCGACTACCGAAGCGCTGCCGGGTTCAGCGTGATTGAGCCGGCCCTGGATCACCGCGCCGACGTGCATCTCGATCTGGCGGTAGGCGACGTCGCCGGCGATCCGGGCCTTCGCCTGCAGTTCCAGATAGTCATCGGCGGTGACCGGGCCGTTGACGGTGCCGTTGATGACGACGTGCGACACCCGGATTTCGCCGTCGATCCGCGCCTGTTCGCTGACGACCAGCGTGCAGGGGTCGCCGTTGGCGGCGGTCACGTTGCCGCGCACCTGCCCGTCGATGCGCAATCCGCCGTTGAAAGAAATGTCGCCGTTGACGACGGTGCCCGCGCCGATCAGGCTGTCAATGCGCTTCTGCGGGGCGCCGTTCTTCCGTTTCCACATCGCACTCCTCCTCACATCGCGAGGCTGCGCGTCGCGCGCGGGGCCGGCTGGCCGGACTCGAACGCCCGCACCATGATGCTGCGCACCTGCGCTCCCCGGGGAACCTCGAAGGTCCCCTCCAGCCGTTGATAATACTTGAACCTGAGCTTCAGTGCCGGAGCGACCGCCGGCTGTTCGTCGGGCAGCGCGAGCGTGGTCTGGCTTCCCGGCGACCCCGCGCGCCGGCTGGCGAGGTCGCGACCAGGCGTCAGGTGGCCGACGAAATCGTCCTTCGGCTTGCCGCCGCGGACGACGAGCAGGCTGTAGCGATAGGCGCCGTCCCGTTCGCGCTCGACGGCAACCCGCTGGATGGCGAGTCCCGCCTGCCTGTTGGCGTCGGCGAAGAGCTGCTGCAGGAACACGAGCTCCTCCTTCAGCTGCGAGTTCTCGTTCTGCAGCTCGGTGGCCTGCTTGGTCAGCGTGGCATGCACGCTTCGGGTCATCGCCAGCTCGCTGTCCAGCGCCGGGAGCTACGCCTGCCGCAGCGCGGCCGATTCGCTGCGCAGCCGCGTCGCGTCGGCCTCGGGCGGTCGCGATCCGCGCCTCGACCTCCTTGCGGTTGAAGCCCCCGAGGATCTGGCCGAAGTCGAAGCCCCACCACCACATGCCGCCGATGACCAGCAGCAGCGCCACGGCCAGACCCGCCTTCCACGGCCACGGCAGGTGCGAGCGCACCGCCATCCGCGGGGCGTCGATCGAGAAGTGGTGGCGCACGCGGCGCCATGCGCGAGCAGGCGCCACGGCCGTCGGGCTTCAGGGCAGCACCGCGAGCGCCTCGAGCCCGGTGGCCTCGGGGAGCCCGAACATGAGGTTCATGTTCTGGATCGCCTGCCCGGCCGCGCCCTTGACGAGGTTGTCCTCGACCGCCAGCACCATCGCGAGGTCGGTGCCTGCGGGGCGGTGGACCGCGATGCGCAGCATGTTCGAGGCGCGCACCGAGCGTGTGTCCGGCGCGGAGCCCGCCGGCATCACGTCGACGAACGGCTCGTTCGCGTAGCGCCGCTCGTAGAGCGCCTGCAGGTCGACGTCGGTGCGCGTCAGCTCGGCGTACAGCGTCGAGTGCATGCCGCGGATCATCGGCACCAGGTGCGGCGTGAACACGAGGCCGATCGGCTGCGCCGTCAGGCGGGCCAGCTGCGCGACGGTCTCGGGGTGGTGCCGATGCCCCTTGACGCCGTAGGCCTTGAAGCTGTCCGACGCTTCCGCGAAGAGCAGGTTGACCTCGGCCTTGCGACCGGCGCCGGAGACCCCGGACTTGCAGTCGGCGATCAGCCGGCCGGGGTCGATGACGCCGGCCTCGAGCAGCGGGGCGTAGCCGAGCTGCATCGTCGTCGGGTAGCAGCCCGGATTGCCGACGATGCGTGCGGTGCGGATCGCCTCGCGGTTGAGTTCCGGCAACCCGTAGACGGCCTCGGCGAGGAGGTCCGGGCAGCTGTGGGGCAGGCCGTACCACTGCGTGAACACGGCCGGATCCTGGAGCCGGAAGTCGGCGGCGAGATCGATGACGCGGACGCCGGCATCGACGAGTTCGCGCGCCTGCGCCATCGCCACGCCGTGCGGGGTGGCGAAGAACACCACGTCGCAGGAGCCGAGGTCGGCGCCGGCCGGGTCGGTGAACGCGAGGTCGTAGCGGCCGCGCAGGCTGGGAAACATCTCCGCCACCGGCGTGCCGGCGTCCTTGCGCGAGGTGATCGCGCGCAGCTCGGCGTCGGGGTGCGCCGCCAGCAGGCGCAGCAGCTCGACCCCCGTGTAACCGGTGCCGCCCACAATGCCGATCTTGATCATTGCCGTCTCTCCGCGGGAACGGGCGATTCTAGCATCGGGCCCGCGCACATCCTATGGCTTGGAATGGCGCCAGGCGGGGCGCCGCAAACACAAAGGCCGCCCCAAAGGCGGCCCTCGCGAAACACAGCGCCGCGTCGATCAGCGCTTGGAGAACTGCTTGCGGCGACGCGCCTTGTGCAGGCCGACCTTCTTGCGCTCGACTTCGCGCGCGTCGCGGGTGACGAGTCCGGCCTTGGACAGCGTCGGCTTCAGCTGCGCGTCGTAGTCGATCAGCGCCCGGGTGATGCCGTGGCGCACCGCGCCGGCCTGGCCCGACTCGCCGCCGCCGGCGACGTTGACCATGATGTCGAAGGTCGCGTCGTGGTTGGTGAGCTTCAGCGGCTGGCGGACGACCATCCGCCCGGTCTCGCGGCCGAAGAACTCGTCGACCGGCTTGTCGTTGACGACGATCTTGCCGGTGCCCTTCTTGAGGAACACGCGGGCCACCGCGCTCTTGCGCCGGCCGGTGCCGTAGTAGTAGTTGCCGATCATGGGAAGCTCAGATGTCCAGGGATTTCGGTTGTTGCGCGGTGTGCGGGTGCGTGCTGCCGGCGTAGCACTTGAGCTTCTTCAGCATCTTGTAGCCGAGCGGGCCCTTGGGCAGCATGCCCTTGACGGCCTTTTCCAGCGCGCGGCCCGGGAAGCGCTGCTGCATCTTGGAAAAGTTGGTGGTGGTGATGCCCCCCGGGTAGCCGCTGTGCCGGTGGTAGAGCTTGTCCTCGGCCTTGTTGCCGGTGACGCGCAGCTTCTCGACGTTGGTGACGACGATGAAGTCGCCGGTGTCCACGTGCGGCGTGTAGATGGGCTTGTGCTTGCCGCGCAGGCGCAGCGCGATCTGGCTCGCGAGGCGGCCGAGCACCTTGTCGGTGCCGTCTACCACGAACCAATCCCGCTGGACTTCGTGCGGCTTGGCGGAAAAGGTTTTCATTCGATCGTCCGAGGGTTGGGTCGATTCAGCAAAGTCTTGGATCATAATCCGTTTTGGCGTCTCGAGCAAGCGTAGCGCGGCGCGCGGAGCGCGGGCGGATGCCGCCGCCGGGACCGGCAAGCGCTGCCCCGGCCGAAAAAAAGGGGCGCGGGGACCGCCGCGCCCTGAGGATTCCACCCAAGAGGAGGAAGGGATGGAATGGCCCGCCGCAGGAAGTAGGGAGATACCGGAGGTCTGCAGGCACGCGAATCGTGGCTGTGACATCGCAGCAACGCATGCTTGGGTGCGCAGATTGACGGCCAAGGCCCGCGGGGGGGCGGCGGCGGCGGAGCAATCGCTCACCGAAGCGCGGTTTGTCCACTTCGGGGCAGGCCTGCACTGTTTTGACGATGTTTACCCTGGGGGCGGCGAGTGATGAAGGCGCGGGTCAAATGGAACGGAAGGGATGCGTTTCGTCGGGAGCCGGGGCAGGCGGCACGCGGTGGTGATGGACGGCGCTCCCGAGCACGGGGGGCGCAATCTCGGTCTGCGGCCGATGGAGCTGGTGCTGATCGGGGCCGCCGGCTGCACGGCGTTCGACGTCGTGATGATCCTGAAAAAGGCCCGGCAGCCCGTCGCCGACTGCGTCGTCGACGCCGAAGCCACGCGCGCCGACAGCGAGCCGCGGGTCTTCACCCGCATCCACCTGCGGTACACGGTGGCCGGGCAGGGGCTCGATCCCCGCCAGGTCGAACGGGCCGTCACCCTGTCGAAGGAAAAATACTGTTCGGCGACGATCATGCTGGCGAGGACCGCCGAGATCACCACCGAGATCGCCATCGTCGACGCGCTGCCCGCGCCGGCCTGACTCGCCCCCGCCGCGCGGGCGGGACGTCACGGCACGCGGATCAGGATCGCGGGTCGCGCAACGCGCGCAGCAGCGACGACGTGTCCCAGCGCCCGCCGCCCTGCGCCTGCACCCGCGCGTAGAACTGGTCGACCAGGGCCGTGACGGGCAGCGCCGAGCCGTTGCGCGGGCCTCGGCGAGGCAGATGCCGAGGTCCTTGCGCATCCAGTCGACGGCGAAGCCGAAGTCGAACTTGTCGGCGAGCATCGTCCGGCCGCGGTTGTCCATCTGCCACGACTGGGCGGCGCCCTTGCCGATGACGTCGAGCACCCGCTCGACGTCGAGTCCGGCCCGGGCGGCGAAGTCGATGCCCTCGGCCAACGCCTGCAGCAGTCCGGCGATGCAGATCTGGTTGACCATCTTGGTCAGCTGGCCGGCGCCGGGGCCGCCCAGCAGCGTGACCGCGCGGGCGTAGTGGCCGAGCGTCGCCTCGGCCGCGGCAAAGGTCGCGGCGTCGCCGCCGACCATGATCGTGAGCTTGCCGTTCTCGGCCCCCGCCTGCCCGCCCGAGACCGGCGCGTCGAGGAAGCCGATGCCGCGGGCGGCCGCGGCCGCGTGAACCTCGCGGGCGACGGTCGCCGACGCGGTGGTGTGGTCGACGAGGATCGCGCCGCGCCGCATCCCGGCGAGCGCGCCTTCCGGCCCGGTCGCCACGGCGCGGACGTCGTCGTCGTTGCCGACGCACATCAGCACCAGGTCGGCGCCTGCGGCCGCCGCCTCCGGGGTCGGCGCGCTGCGGCCGCCGAAACGGGCGACCCATTGCGCCGCCTTGGCCGGCGAACGATTGAACACCGTCACCTTGTGGCCGGCGGACGCGAGGTGGCCGGCCATCGGGAACCCCATCACCCCCAGTCCCAGGAACGCCAGCCTTCGATTCGTGTGGTCATTGGACCCTTCCTCGATCGGTCGATCGCCGGCTTCCTGCCGCGGCGGCTCAGCGCGCGGGCGCGGCAGGTCGCGCCCGTAGCGCCATTTGAGCACCAGGATCACCAGCGCCAGTCCCAGCGTCACGACGTTGGCGAGAATCACCGGCAGCGCGTCCAGCATGAGCCCGTAGCCGAGCCAGAGCGCGACGCCGACGCTGAAGATGCTGAACATCCACCAGGAGATGTCGTGCGCCGAGCGCGTCCGCACGATCCGCACGACCTGCGGGATGAAGGCGATCGTCGTCAGCGTTCCCGCCGCGAGGCCCAGCGCATCCGGCAGCGAGATCATCGCCGCTCAGCGACCCAGTGCGGCGCGCGCCGCGGCGATCGCGGCGTGCACGCGCGCCGGAGCGGTGCCGCCGGGATGGTCGCGGCTGGCGACCGAGCCTTCGAGCGTCAGCACCGCGAAGACGTCGTCGCCGATCAGCGGCGAGAACGCGCGCAGTTCGGCCAGCGGCAGGTCGGCGAGGTCGCAGCCCCGGCCCTCGGCGTGCCGGACCGCGCGCGCGACGGCCTCGTGCGCATCGCGGAACGGCAGTCCCTTCTTGACCAGGTAGTCGGCGAGGTCGGTCGCGGTGGCGAAACCCTCGCGCGCCGCCTCGCGCATCCTGGCCGCGTCGACGGTGATGCCGTTGGCGACGAGGTCGGCGACGATCGCGAGCGTGTCGGCGAGTGTGTCGACGGTGTCGAACAGCGGCTCCTTGTCTTCCTGGTTGTCCTTGTTGTAGGCGAGCGGCTGGCCCTTCATCAGCACCAGCAGCCCCATCAGGCTGCCGACCACGCGCCCGGTCTTGCCGCGGACGAGCTCCGGGACATCGGGGTTCTTCTTCTGCGGCATGATCGAGCTGCCGGTGCAGAAGCGGTCGGCGAGCGCCACGAAGCCGAAGCGCGGACTCGTCCACAGCACCAGCTCCTCGGCGAAGCGCGAGAGGTGGACCATCAGCAGCGCGGCCGTCGCCGAGAACTCGATGGCGAAATCGCGATCGGACACGGCGTCGAGCGAGTTGCCGCAGAGGCCGTCGAACCCCAGTTCGCGGGCGACGCGCTCGCGATCGATCGGGTAGCTCGTCCCGGCCAGCGCGGCGCTGCCCAGCGGCAGGCGGTTGACGCGCCGGCGGCCATCGGCGAGGCGCTCGGCATCGCGCCCCAGCATCGCTTCGTAGGCGAGCAGGTGGTGGCCGAAAGTGACGGGCTGCGCCACCTGCAGGTGCGTGAACCCGGGCATGATCGTCGCCGCATGCCGTTCGGCGAGGTCCAGCAATGCGTTGCGCAGCGCGGTCACGAGGTCGCCAGCGCGTCGATCGACTCGCGCAGCCACAGCCGCAGGTCGGTCGCCACCTGGTCGTTGCGCGACCGCGCGGTGTGCAGGCGCTTGCCGGCGTCGCCGACCAGCGCGGTCAGCCGCCTCTCGACGTTGAAGTGCACGTCTTCGAGGTCGCGCGACCAGGCGAACTCGCCGCGCTCGATTTCGCCGCGGATCGTCGCCAGCCCGCGCTCGATCGCCGCCAGGTCGTCGGCGCCGAGCACGCCGACGGCAGCCAGCATCCGCGCATGGGCGAGCGACCCGGCGATGTCGACCGCGGCGAGGCGGCGGTCGAAGTCGACCGAGGCGGTGTAGCGCTTGACCCGTTCGGACACCGGCTCGCCGAAGCGTCCGGACCAGCCGCCGGGCGCGGCAGCGGGGGCGGGGGCAGGGGAATCAGCCATGGAAAGCGGGACTCGATCGTGGTGTGGCGCGGTGCGGCGACCGCGGTGGGTCGGGCCGGCCCGGACTGCGCCTGCGGCCGGCGAAGGGACGGCGGGGGGTTCTTGCCGCGCCGGCCCCGGTTGCCGACAATAGCTTCCTCGACTTGCGCGGCTGCTGACGCACTGCCCATCCGCCGGCATGGGCACGAAGCTTGCGTGCTGGTGTCGTGATGCGGCCGATTATAAGACAAAACCCCGACCCCCTTCCGCTGCCGGACTTCCGCAACATGGGAACGATCCTGCGCGTGCTGCTCGCCGTCAACGGCGTCGTGGCGATCGCCGCGTGGCTGCGCGAGCCGCGGTGGGAACAGCTCGCCACCGAGTTCGTCGACCTCTCCGCGAGCGTCGAGCCGCAGCTGCTGCTCGCGCTGGCGGTTCTCTACGTCGCGCTCCCTGGCTCGCCCGCGCCCCTTAGGGCACCTGGGCGGCGGCGCTGGCTGGCGGTCTGGTCGCCACGGGGATCGCCGTCCACCTGCTGGTCCTGGGGCGCTTCGCGCCGCTGCCCTCCGAAGCGCTGCTGCGGCGCCTGGTCTTCGCCCTGCTGCTGTACGCGGCGCTGGTCGGCTATTTCCGCCTGCGCGCCAAGGCGCTGTCGCCGGCGATCGCCGAGGCGCGGCTGCAGGCGCTGCAGGCGCGGATACGGCCGCATTTCCTGTTCAACAGCATCAATGCGGCGCTCTCGCTGGTGCGCTCCGAGCCGGCGCGGGCCGAAGAGGCGCTGGAGGACATGGCCGACCTCTTTCGCGTGCTGATGCGCGACAATCGCGACCTGGCGCCGCTGGCCGACGAGGTCGAGCTGTGCCGGCAGTACCTCGCACTGGAAAAGCTGCGGCTGGGCGAGCGCCTGCAGGTGGAGTGGCACACCAAGAACATGCCCGGCGACGCGCTGGTGCCGCCGCTGGTCCTGCAGCCGCTGCTCGAGAACGCCGTCTACCACGGCATCGAGCCGCTGTCGGAGCCGGGCGTGGTGTCGGTCAACATCTTCTACAAAGGCGGAGACGTGCACGCGATTTTGCGCAATCCCTACCGGATGGATGGCGGCAGCCACCACGCCGGCAACAAGATGGCCGTGGACAACGTCCGGGAGCGGCTGGCGCTGCACTTCGACGCCGAGGCGAGCCTCTCCGCGCGGGTCAGCACCGGTGCCTACGAGGTGCACATCCGCATGCCCTACCGCAATGCGCAGTCGTCGCTGCTGCGCCCGAACGCCGGCCCGGTGGCGGAGGCCGGCCGTGGCTGAGGCGCCGCTGCGGGTCCTGATCGTCGACGACGAGGCGCCGGCGCGACGGCGCCTGCGCGACGTGCTCGACGACTGCTCGGAGGCGATGCCGATCGCCGTCGTCGGCGAGGCGGCCGGCGGCCGCGAGGCGGTCGAGATGCTGCAGGCGGTCGCCGCCGACCTCGTGCTCACCGACATCCGCATGCCGGGGATGGACGGGCTGGAACTCGCCCGCCACCTGCTCAAGCTGCCGCAGCCGCCGGTGGTCATCTTCACCACCGCGTATCACGAGCACGCGCTGGAGGCCTTCGACGTCAACGCGATCGACTACCTGGTCAAGCCGGTGCGCGTCGCGCGCCTGCTCGCCGCGCTGCAGAAGCTGCCGCGGCTGAAGCCGCTGTCGGTGGCGCGGCTCGACCAGATGCCGGCCAACGCGCGGCGCTTTCTCTCGGTCACCGAGCGCTCGCGCGTGGTGCTGGTGCCGCTCGAGGAGGTCGTCTACCTCAAGGCCGAGCTCAAGTACATCACCATCCGCACCGCCGAGCGCGAGTACCTGCTCGAGGAATCGCTCACCCGGCTGGAGGACGAGTTCGGCGCGCGGTTCGTCCGCGTCCATCGCAACTGCCTGGTGGCGCGCGAGTGCATCCGCGGTTTCGAACGTCACGTCAGCGACGAAGGCGATGCCCACTGGGAGGTCCTGCTGCGCGGCGTCCCGGAGACGCTCGCGGTGTCGCGCCGCCAGCAGTTCATCGTGCGCGAGATCGGCAAGCACGCTGATCTGCGGTTCCCTCGCCTACGACACCATCATGGTGTTTCCGGACCGCTTCGCCCGCCACATCCTGCCCGAGCAGGTGCACCTGCTGTCGGTGTCCTTCACCGTCGGCGACATGCGGCGGGAGTGGGGCGGCTGCGCCGGCAACATCGCCTACAACCTGAAGGCGCTGGGCGGCGAGCCGGTGGTGATGGCGACCATCGGCGACGACGGGCTGCCGTACCGCGAGCGGCTGACGACGCTGGCGGTCGCGCAGGACGGCCTGCGCACCATCGCCGGCACCTTCACCGCGCAGGCGTTCATCATCAACGACCTCGACGACAACCAGATCACCGCCTTCCATCCCGGGGCGATGAACTTCTCGCACCGGAACGAGGTCGAGGCGATCGCCGACATCGCGCTGGGGATCGCTGGCGGACATCGGCAAGCGGGTCGACGCGGTGATCGAGACGCTCGGGGCCGAGGGTTCGCGCATCCACGTCGACGGCACGGTGATCGAGATCCCGGCGGCGCAGCCGGAGGCGCTGGTCGATCCCACCGGCTGCGGCGACGCGTATCGCGCCGGCATTCTCTACGGCATCGCGCACGGCTGGGATTGGGAGCGGACCGGCCGCGTCGCGGCGATCCTCGGGGCGCTGAAGATCGGGCACCGCGGCGGTCAGAACCACCCCGTCGACCGGGAACGCGTCGCGGCGCAGTACCACCGGCAGTTCGGTGATTATCCCTGGTGAGGACGCCCCTGCCGTCTCGCCCGTCCCGCACCGCCGGCGCGCCCGCCGCCGCGCCGGGCCCGACCCCGCTGCCGTTGCGCGTCTACCGCTGGTCGCGGGCCACCGCCCACGTGCTGGAGGGGCTCGCGATGACGGCGATCCTGTTCCCGCTGGTCGGCAGGAATCGGCGCCGGACCCTCTCCGCGATCTGGAGCCGGCGCCTGCTGCGCATCCTGCGCATCGAGGCGCGCGTGCACGGGCAGCCGACGGCAGGGCTCGCGGGCAACATGCTGATCGTCGCCAATCACGTCTCCTGGCTCGACATCTTCGTCCTGAACGCGCTCCAGCCGGCGCGCTTCATCGCCAAGTCGGAGCTTAAGCGCTGGCCGCTGGTCGGCCGCTTCGCGACCAACGCGGGCACGCTGTTCATCGACCGGGCGCGGCGCCACGACACGCACAAGGTCAACCGCCACGCGGCCGAGGTGCTGGCCCACGGCGACGTGATCGCGATATTTCCCGAGGGCACGACCACCGACGGTCGCGACGTGCTGCCCTTCCACGGCTCGCTGCTGCAGCCGATCGTCGACGCCGAGGGCCACGTGCAGCCGGTCGCCATCCGCTACCTGCACCACGACGGCGGCGTCAACGACGCCGTCGCCTACGTCGGCGACACGTCGTTCGCGCAGTCGTTCTGGCGCGTGACGGGGGAGCGCCGGGTGGTCGTCGAACTGCACGTCGCGCCGCTGCTGCCGGCGCGCGCCCGGCATCGGCGCGAGCTCTCGCGCGCGGCCGAGGCCGCTATCCGAAGGGCTTTGGCGTTGCCGGTGCCCGACTCGGAACCTGAAACACCCGGCGATCGTCCAGCCTGACCGCGGTCAGCGTCCCGCCCCACAGGCAGCCGGAGTCGAGCATCAGCAGGTTCGGCGCGAGCTTCAGCTCCAGCGTCGACCAGTGGCCGCAGACGATCGTCGTCTGCCCGGACGCGCGGTGCTCGTGCTCGAACCAGGGGCGAAACCCGGGCGGCGCGACCTCCGGCCCGCGCTTCTCCCGGAACTCCATCGTGCCGTCGGCGGTGCAGAAGCGCAGCCGCGCGCAGACGTTGACGATGGCGCGCAGGCGCTCGAAGCCGGCGAGGTCGTCGCGCCAGGTGCGCGGCTCGTCGCTGTAGAGCCGGGCGAGGAAGGCGTCGGCGTCGGGGCCGGCGATCACCGCCTCGACCTCGCGCCCGTACGCCTGCGCCATCGCCGGCGTCCAGGTGGGCAGCAGTCCCGCGTGCACCAGCAGCCGCCCGCCTTCCTGCACGACCAGCGGACGCTGCCGCAGCCAGGCGACGAGCTCGTCGCGGTCGGGCGCCGCGAGGATCGGCGCCAGCGTGTCGTCGTCGTGCAGCGTCGTGTGCCCCGCGGCCACCATCAGCAGGTGGAAGTCGTGATTGCCGAGGACGGTGACGACGGCGTCGCCGAGCGCCCTGACCTCGCGCAGCACCGCGAGCGAGGCCGGACCGCGATTGATGAGGTCGCCGGTGAGCCACAGCCGGTCGCGCGGCGGCGCGAAACCGATGACGTCCAGCAACTGGCAGAACTCGGCGTGGCAGCCCTGGATGTCGCCGATGGCGTAGAGCGCCATCGCGAGGATTCCGTGGGGAGGTGGGCGCGCGTCAGACTGCGCGCGGGGTCGCCGAGGCTGCTAGAATGGGGCGCATCTTACACGGCACGCCTTCGCTCCCATGTCGTTTCCCCTCAATCCCGCGCAGCGCGAGGCGGTGCGCTACGTCGACGGGCCGCTGCTGGTGCTCGCCGGCGCGGGCAGCGGCAAGACGCGCGTCATCGCCGCGAAGATCGGGCACCTGCTGGCGCAGGGACACGACCCCGGCGCGATCACCGCCATCACCTTCACCAACAAGGCGGCGCGGGAGATGAAGGAGCGCGTCGCGGGCCTGCTGAAGGCGCAGGGCGCGCGCGAAGCCGCCGACCGGATCGCGATCTCGACCTTCCACGCGCTGGGCCTGCGGATCATCCGCGCCGACGCGCGCGCGCTCGGCCTGAAGCCCGCGTTCTCGATCCTCGCGCCGACCGACATCGAGTCGCTGGTGGCCGAGCTGCTGGGCTCGACCGACGCGGCGCGGGCGCGTGCGGCGCAGTGGACGATCAGCCGCTGGAAGAACGCGCTGGTCTCGCCGGGGGCGGCGGCGCAGCTCGCGCAGAACGACGACGAGGCCGCCGCCGCGCAGGCCTACCTGCGCTACGACGACACGCTGCGGGCGTACCAGGCGGTCGACTTCGACGACCTCATCGCGCTGCCGATCGCGCTGCTCGAGGCGCAGCCCGAGGTCGCCGCCCGGTGGCGGCAGCGTTGCGCGCAGCTGCTGGTCGACGAGTATCAGGACACCAACCCCGCGCAGTACCGGCTGCTGAAGATCCTCGCCGGCGAGGCGGCCGCCTTCACCGCGGTCGGCGACGACGACCAGGCGATCTACGGCTGGCGCGGCGCCTCGCTCGACAATCTCGCCCAGCTGCCGCGCGACTATCCGGCGCTCAAGGTCATCAAGCTGGAGCAGAACTACCGGTCGACGGTGCGCATCCTCCGCTCGGCGAACGCGCTGATCGCCAACAACCCGAAGCTGTTCGAGAAGAAGCTCTGGAGCGAGCACGGCGCCGGCGACCCGATCCGGGTCACGCCCGCGGCCGACGACGAGGCGGAGGCCGAGGGCGTCGTGCGCCGGATCCTCGCCCACAAGTTCGAGCACCGCGGCCGCTACGCCGACTATGCGGTGCTCTACCGCGGCAACCACCAGGCGCGGCTCTTCGAGCAGCAGCTGCGCGCGCAGAACGTGCCCTACACGATATCGGGCGGGCAGTCGTACTTCGAGCGCACCGAGATCAAGGACCTGGTCGCCTACCTGCGCCTCATCGCCAACGACGACGACGACCCCGCCTTCATCCGCGCCATCACCACGCCGAAGCGCGGCGTCGGCGCCGCGACGCTGCAGAAGCTGGGGGCCATCGCCGGCGCCCGCCACGAAAGCCTGTTCGCCGCCGTGTTCGCCCCCGAGGCGGCGACGACGCTGCCGGCGCGGCAGCGGGAGATCCTCGACGCGTTCTGCACGCTGATCAACGGGCTGCGCTTTCGCGCCGAGCGCGAGCCGGCGGGGCGGCTGCTGGACGAGCTCGTCGCGGCGATCGGCTACGACGACCACCTCGTCGCCAGCTGCGAGAAGCGGGAGGCCGAGGCGCGGTCGAAGAGCGTCGCCGATTTCGTCCGCTGGCTGTCGACGAAGGGCGAGGCGGACCAGCGCAACCTGCTGGAGCTGACGCAGACGATCGCGCTCATCACGCTGCTCGAGGGGCAGGAGGGCGCGGCCCCCGACGCCGTTCACCTGTCGACGCTGCACGCGGCCAAGGGCCTCGAGTTCCCGCACGTCTTCCTGGTCGGGCTGGAGGAGGGCATCCTGCCGCACCGGGAGTCGATCGCCAACGGCAGCGTCGACGAGGAGCGGCGGCTGATGTACGTCGGCGTCACCCGTGCCGAGCGCAGCCTGCACCTCTCCTACTGCCGCAAGCGCCGGCGCGCGGGCGAGACCGTCGCCTGCCTGCCGTCGCGCTTCATCGGCGAACTCGCGCAGGACGACCTGCGCTGGGCCGGCGCGGCGCTGCCCGCCGACGAGGCGGCGCAGGAAAAGGCCGTCGGCAGCGAGCGGCTGAAAAACCTGAAGGCGATGCTGGCGCGTTGACGCACCGCGTTCGCGGCCGCAGCCGCAGGGGGGGGCAGGATCCGCAGCGCGGAGATCCGCGCCGGCAGGTCAGCGCCTTCAGGCGCGATGGCCGCCCGTGGACAGCCAGGCCGCGAGCGCTTCGCGGGACGTCCGGTAGCCGATGTCGATGATCGGCGCGGTCTCGTCGAAGGCGAGGATGGGGTAGACGCTGACCGGCGGCTCGATAAGCAGGTCGGCGAGCGCCCGGAACGACGGCTGGCGCATGCGGTTGGCGCTGTTGATCTCGGTCGCCCGCATGGCGATGCCGAGGATCGAGGGGGCGCGGGTGCGCACGCCGAACCACCGCAACCGGCCCAGCAGCGCCTTCCAGCCGGACAGGCTCGAGCCGAACACGTAGGGCTTGAGCTTGTCCGCCGTCGGCATCGGGTTGACGCCGAGCACCTGCCCGTCCTCGCAGAGCTCGCGCATGATGTCGAGCGGCATGTTGTTCATCACGTTGCCGTCGACCAGCACCTCGTTGCCGTCGCCGAGGATCGGCGGAAAGATCGCCGGGATCGCGGTGCTGGCGCGGATCGCTCTCCACACCTCGCCGTGGCGATGGACGACGGCCTGCGCCCGGGAGAGGTCGCTCGACACCGCGAACATCGGGATCCACAGGTCCTCGATCCGCAGTTCGCCGAACAACTGGCGGTAGATCGCCGTCACCTTCGCGCCGGTCATCAGCGACGTCAGAGGCAGCGTGCGGTCCAGCAGCTTCTTGCGCGACGCGAAGGACTCCGCCAGCGCCATCATCCGCTCGACCGTGATCCCGGCCGCGCAGGCCGCCGAGAACAGCGCACCGATGCTGGTGCCGCCGACGACGTCGATCTCGACCCCGGACTCGCCCAGCGCGCGCAGCATGCCGATGTGGACGAAGCCGCGCGCGCCGCCGCCGCCCAGCACCAGGCCCGTCGCGCGGCCGCTGATCCGACGGGCAACGCGGCGCAGGTCGCCGTTGTCGCCGAGGCGCAGGTGGTGATGCGCGTCCAGCTGGCGCGGCGCCAGCCAGGCGGCGGTGCCTGCAGGCAGGGCGGTCGCGTCGGGGTGGATCAGCACCAGCTCGCGGCGGGCGCGCGTCCCGGCGGCGTCGCACGCCGCTTCGATCGGGCCCGGTGCGGGGTCGTCGCCGGCGCGCGCGACCACGAGCACCCGATCCGACTGGCGCAGGCAGCGGCGGGTCCACGGCGTCCACTCGGCGTCGGCTTCGAGGATCAGGTAGCCGTGGTCGCGCTCCTGGCTGGACAGCCAGGCGACGATGGCGTCGTGGATCACGCTGTCGTCGCCGCTCTGGGCGATGCCTGGCCGCGCCAGCAGCCGGTCGACGTCGGCGCTGCCCAGTCGCACCGCGGTGTCGTGCTGTCCCAGCGTGGCCTCGAGCCGGCGCGCGAACTCGGCGAGCGGCACGCCCGGGCGCGCCGGGACCAGCGCGAACGACCGGGTGGCGCGGAAGCGCTGCCCCGAGCGGGACGCGGCGCGCCGCAGCCGCATCGCCGCGGCGCGGGCGATCTGCATCATCGCCCGCGGCTGGGAGAGGAGCAGCTCGTCGAACGCCGCTTTCGACAAGCGCAGCAGGTCGCTGTCGCGGACCGCGACGATCGTCGCCGCGCGCGGCTCGCCGGTCAGCAGCGCGAGCTCGCCGACGGCCGCGCCGCGCCCCACTTCCTCCAGCACGCGCTCCTGCCCGTCGCGGTCGGTCGTCAGCACGCGCAGCCGGCCGTTGACGACGATGTAGACGTCGTCGCCGAGCTCGCCTTCGCGGAACAGCGTGGCGCCCCCGGCGAGCGGGATCCACTGCAGCCGGGCCTCCAGCTCGCGCAGCGCCTGCTCGTCGAGCTCGCCGAAGAGCTCGGTCAGCACCCGGATCAGCTGCGTGCGCCGGAGGCGCGGCAGGATGCGGCGCAGGAACTCCTGCAGCGCCTCGGGATAGTGCTCGGCGAGGCACTCGAAGTCGCTGCGCGCGAGGCGCGCGAGGTCGCTCCTCTGCATCGCGCGCACCGTCGCGGTCCGCGCGAGGCCGGTGAGCAGCGCCATCTCGCCGACGACGCCGCCCGGGCCGATCTCGTCCACCGCGGTCGACGTGCCGTCGGCGTGCTCGGCGTGCACCGACAGGCGCCCGTCGAGCACCAGGTAGAGCGCGTTGCCGGGGTCGCCCTGGCGCAGCAGCGTGGCGCCCGGCTCCAGCGCGACGTGGTCGAGCGCGGCGACCAGGTCGTCGACGCCGGACGGCGGAAAGGGCTCGTGGAAATGACGCTGCACGAGCAGCGTTCGCAGCGTCGGCGGGAGCGGGTGCGTGGTCATGGGCGATCATAGCAAACCGGCGCCGCCGTCCCGGCACGCGCCGGCGGGACGGTGGCGTCAAGCGCCGGTCGCCGGGCGGGTGCGCGGTGCGCTAAGCTCGCCGCTTTGGCTCCGGGCCGACGCGGTCCGTGCAGGAGGCACGATGAGCGAGGGCAACGGCAAGCACGGCTTCACCACGTCGATCCTGCACTCGGATCGCGCCAGCCCGATCGAGCACGGAGCGATCATCAAGCCGCTGCACGTCTCGGTCGCCTACGGCTACGAAGACGCGCGCGAGCTCGCGGCGGTGTTCCAGGGAAGGAAGCCCGGCTACGCCTACGGCCGCCAGGGCAACCCGACCAGCGCGGCGCTCGAGGCCAAGGTCACGCGGATGGAGGACGGCGTCGCCACGGTCACCTTCGCCACCGGCATGGCGGCGATCGGCGCGGCGATGCTCGCGCTGCTGCGCGCGGGCGATCACGTGGTCGCCAGCGCGTTCCTGTTCGGCAACTCGGTGAGCCTGCTCAACACGCTGGCGGCGCACGGCACGGCGGTCAGCTTCGTCGACGCGACCGACGCCGGCAACGTGGCGCGCGCGCTCACGCCGCAGACCCGGATCGTCTTCGTGGAGACCATCGCCAACCCGCGGACGCAGGTGGCCGACCTCGCCGGCATCGGCGCGCTGTGCGCCGAGCGCGGCATCGTCTGCATCGTCGACAACACGATGACCTCGCCGTGGCTGTTCCGGCCGAAGCGCACGCAGGCCAGCCTCGTCGTCAACGCGCTGACCAAGTACGTCGGCGGGCACGGCAACGCGCTCGCCGGCAGCATCACCGACACCGGCCTCTTCGACTGGACGCGCTATCCGAACATCGCCGACAGCTACAAGACGGCGGCACCGGCGCTGTGGGGGATCACGCAGATCCGCAAGAAGGGCCTGCGCGACTGGGGCGGCACGCTGGCGCCCGAACAGGCGCATCACATCGCCGCCGGGGCCGAGACGCTGGCGCTGCGGATGGCGCGCATCTGCACCAGCGCGCAGGCGGTCGCCGAGTTTCTCGCCGGCCACCCGAAGGTCCGCGCCGTCCACTACCCCGGGCTGGCCACGCACCCGCAGCACGCGCGGGCGAAGGCGCTGTTCGGCGGCTTCTCCGGCCTGCTGGCGTTCGAGCTGATCGACGGCGTCGACTGCTTCGACGTGCTCAACCGGCTGGCGATCGTCGTGTCGTCGTCGAACCTCGGCGACAACCGCACGCTGGCGATTCCGGTCGCGCACACGATCTTCTGGGAGATGGGCGCGCAGCGCCGCGCCGAGATGGGGATCGCCGATTCGCTGATCCGCGTGTCGGTCGGCATCGAGGACACCGCCGACCTGGTCGCCGATTTCGCGCAGGCGCTGGCGGGATAGCAGCGCTTCTTGCAGGAGCGACTTCAGCCGCGACCGCGAGGCGACGCCGGCGCTGCGACGGCGTGCATCCGCGCGCCGCTCGCGTCGACCGCCAGGTAACCGCCCGCGTCGTACCAGTCGGGCAGCACCCACCGCTCCGCGTCGCGCCCGAGCCCGGCGACCGCGTGTCGCGCCGGCCGGTGCGTGTGGCCGTGGATCATCCGGTCGACCCGATGCTGCGCGAAGGCGGCGGCCACCGCGTCGGCATTGACGTCCATGATCGTCTCGGACTTCCGCGCGGTGGCCCGGCGGCTTTTGATGCGGATCAGCGCGACGAGCGCGCGACGGGCGAGGTAGGGCAGCGCGAGGAAGCGCCGCTGCCGGACCGGGTCGCGGACCTTGGCCCGAAACTCCTGGTACGCGAGATCGTCGGTGCACAGCGTGTCGCCGTGCAGCAGCAGCGTCGGCCTGCCGGCGATGTCGGCGACCACCGCGTCGGGCAGCAGCGTGGCGCCTGCCGCCTGCGCGAAGCGCGCGCCGAGCAGCAGGTCGCGGTTGCCGCGCATCACGCCGACTCCGGTGCCCGCGGCCGCGACGCCGGCGAGCGCCGCGGCGACGCCCGCGGCCATCGGGTCGCGCAACTGCTCGTCGCCGATCCAGGTGTCGAACAGGTCGCCCAGCACGTAGAGCTGCGCCGCGTCGCGCGCCGGGCCGGCGCAGAACTGCCCGAACGCGGCGACCATCGCCGGCCGCGTCGCCGACAGGTGCAGGTCGGAGATGAACAGCGTCGGCTTCATCGCCCGGGCGCCGCGGTCGGTCCGCCGTGACGCCGGGTCGCGCGCGTCAGGCCTTCTCTTCGGCGCGCTGGATGACGACGTCCTCGACCGGGACGTTCTGGTGGAAGCCGCTGTTGCCGGTGGCGACGGCGGCGATGCGGTCGACGACGTCCTGGCCGGCGGTCACCTTGCCGAACACGCAGTAGCCCCAGCCCTCGGCGGTGAGGTCCTTGTGGTCGAGGAAGGGGTTGTCGGCGACGTTGATGAAGAACTGCGCGGTGGCCGAGTGCGGCTCGTTGGTGCGGGCCATCGCGACGGTGTAGCGCTCGTTCCTGAGCCCGTGGGCGGCTTCGTTGGGGACCGGCGCGCGCGTCGGCTTCTGCTTCATCCCGGGCCCCATGCCGCCGCCCTGGATCATGAAGCCGGGGATCACCCGGTGGAAGATCGTGTTGTCGTAGTGCCCGTCGCGCACGTACTGGAGAAAGTTGTCGACGGTCTTGGGCGTTTTCTCGGCATCGAGTTCGAGGGTGATGGCGCCGTGGCTGGTGTGGAGGACGATCATGGGTTTTCCTATTTGGTTTCGACGACGAAGGCCTTGTTGACGATGATCTTCTCGACCGGCACGTCCTTGGGGAAGGGGCCGCCGGCGCCGGTCGGGGTGACCGCGATCTTGTTCACCACGTCCATCCCCTCGACGACCTTGCCGAACACCGTGTAACCGTAGCCCTGCGGGTCGGGGGAGCGGAAGTTGAGGAAGGCGTTGTCCTTGACGTTGATGAAGAACTGCGCCGACGCCGAGTGCGGGTCGGAGGTGCGCGCCATCGCGAGCGTGCCCGGGACGTTGCGCAGCCCGGCCTTCGCCGCCTGCTCGGCCTCGTTCACCACCGGCGGACGCGTCGGCTTCTGCGCGAAGTCGGCGGTGAAGCCGCCGCCCTGGATCATGAAGTTGGGAATGACGCGGTGGAACTGCGTGCCGTCGTAGTGCCTGGCCTTCACGTAGTCGATGAAGTTGGCGACGGTCTTCGGGGCCGCGTCGGGGTAGAGCTCGACGCGGATCCTGCCCGCGGTGGTGTCGAACTCGACCTGCGGATTGGCGGCAGAGGCGGCGAGCGAAAAGGCGCCGAACAGGACGGCGGACAGCAACGGCAGCATGCGGTGCAGCATCGAAACACTCCTCGTGGGCAGCGGATGGGGAAACGGTGATGCCGGTCGCGCGCTGCGGACCGGTTGGTCGACGTCCGCGGCCGGGTGCGGATCCCGGCTCATCGGGCGGGGGTCCGGGCGGGGGCGAACATCTCGCGGATCACGGCGAGCTTCGGTCCCGCGGTCTTGTTGTCGCGGTCGCCGCGCGCGGCCCGGTCGTAGGCGGCCGCGGCGAGCCGGGCGTAGACGTCGCCGAGGTTCTCCTGCGCGACCGACCAGTTCGGCGCCGCCTGGACGGCGGCCTCGAGCGCCACGCGGGCGCTTTCGTAGTCGCCCTTCTGCGCGTGGATGACGGCGAGGTTGTTCCAGGGCTCCGGCAATTCCGGATAGTCGGCGACGAGGGCGCGCAGCGCGGTGACGGCTTCGTCGGTCCGGCCCTGGTCGGCGTCGGCCACGGCGCGCAGGAAGCGCGCCTGGGGCTCGCGGGGTCGTTGCGCGAGCAGGGCGTCCAGCTTCGCGACCGCCTCGGCGTAGCGGCTCTCCTTCAGCAGCGCGCTCGCTTCGTTCAGGGCCGCGGCGTAGCGCGTGCGTTCGTCGACCGACAGCTCGCGCAGCTCGGGCGCCTGGGCCTGCGCCGCCAGGGTGACCAGGGCACAGAGCAGCAGCAGGGCGTGGCGGAGGAGGGGCATCGGATTCGGCCAGGGGCGGGCACCGGAAGCGGTGGTCGCGGCGGCGCACATTCTAGCAGCCGGCGGCCCCGGGCGAACCGTCGGTGCGCGAGGGGCGCGGCCGGGCCGTCATCCGCGCAGGCGCGCGACCGTGGCGTCGATCAGCCGCCGCGCGATCGAGATCCGCGTGGGCAGCGGCGGCAGCCGGTCGGCGGAAAACCACTGCGCGTCCTCGATTTCCACGGCGTCCGGGCGCAGCGTCCCGCCCGCGTACTCGGCGGTGTAGGCGATCATCAGCGAGTGCGGAAACGCCCAGGGCTGACTGCCGAAATACACCGGCGCGCGCACTTCGACGCCGACCTCCTCGCGCACCTCGCGGTGCAGGCAGTCCTCGATCGATTCGCCGGGCTCGACGAAGCCCGCGAGCGCGCTGTACATCCCCGGCGGGAAGCGCGCGGCGCGGGCGAGCAGGATCTCGCGGCCCCGGGTGACCAGCGCCATCATCGCCGGCGAGACGCGCGGGTAGGCGACCAGGCCGCAGTCCGGGCATTCGCGCGCGCGCTCCGCCGGCTTGTCGCGGGTCGGCGCGCCGCAGCGGCCGCAGTAACGATGCGTCCGGTCCCAGTCGACGATCTGGAAGGCGCGCCCGGCCAGCGCCAGCAGCGGCTCGGGCAAGGTGAAGAACAGCGAGCGCAGCCCGCAGCCGTGCAGGCCGGCCGGATCCGGCGCGTCGTCGCGCAACGCCAGCGCGATGCAGGCCGTGCCGCCGAGCTCGCCCAGGTAGTGGGTCGTCCCCTCGACGCCCGCGGCCTGCAGCTCGGCCAGCCGCGGCACCGCCGGAACGTCGTGACTGCCTCCGACGAGCAGCTGGGCGTCGCGAAACGCGAACGCGTACGCGTCCGGCGGCAGTGCCGCCGGGGGGACGTGCGCGGGAACGAAGTCGTGCGGGGTGTGCATCGGGCTGCCTCGCCGGACTCACCCGCCGCGGTTCGCCGTGACGGAGACACCGCGGGGGCGCCCGCGGCGCCTGCCGGGCGAGCGCGCGTCAGGCGAGCTTCAACGGCAGGTTGCGCAGCCGCTGGCCGGTGGCGGCGGCGAGCGCGTTGGCGAGCGCGGGGGCGATGACCGGCGTCGCCGGCTCGCCGACGCCGGTGGGCTTCGCCGTCGAGGGCACGATGTGCACCTCGACCTTCGGCATGGCGTCGATGCGCAGCACCGGGTAGTCGTGGAAGTTGGACTGCTGGACCGCGCCGTTGTCGAGCGTGATCGCTCCGTACAGCGCCGCCGACAGCCCGAAGCCGATGCCGCCTTCCATCTGCGCGCGGACGTTGTCGGGGTTCACCGCGATGCCGCAGTCGACGGCGCAGACGACGCGGTCGACGCTGAAGGTCCTGTCCGCCTTGACGGTGACCTCGACGACCTCGGCGACGTAGCTGTTGAACGACTCGTGGACGGCCACGCCGCGCCCGCGCTTCTCGCCCGCCTTGCCCGCCGCCAGCGGCTTGCCCCAGCCGGCTTCGCGCGCCGCCAGTTCCAGCACCCCGAGGTGGCGCGGGTGCTTGGACAGGAGCGCGCGGCGGAACGCCACCGGATCCTTGCCGGCCGCCTGCGCCAGCTCGTCGATGAAGGTCTCGGTCGAGTACGCGGTGTGCGTCGAGCCCACCGAGCGCCACCACAGCACCGGCACGCCGACGGCCGGCGAGTGCAGGTCGACGGCGAGGTTGGGGATCGCGTAGGGCAGGCTGGAGGCGCCTTCGACCGAGGTCGCATCGACGCCGTTCCTGACCATCGCGCCCTCGAACGCCGTGCCGCTCAGGATCGACTGGCCGACGATCCGGTGCTGCCAGGCGACGACGTTGCCGTCGGCATCGAGCCCGGCCTTCAGCGTGTGGTAGTACGCGGGGCGATAGTAGCCGGCCCGCATGTCGTCTTCGCGCGTCCAGACCAGCTTGATCGGCACGTCGCGCTTTCCGGCCGACGCCAGGCCCTGGGCGATCGAGGCCGCCTCGACCAGGTAATCGGCGGCGGGATTGGCGCGGCGGCCGAAGCTGCCGCCGGAGTAGAGCATGTTGATCCTGACGTCGGCCGGCTTCAGCCCGACCACCTGGGCGACGGCGATCTGGTCGCCGGTCTGTGACTGCGCGCCGTTCCAGATCTCGCAGCCGGTGGCCGACAGCTTGACCACGCAGTCCATCGGCTCCATCGCCGCGTGGGCGAGGTAGGGGAACTCGAACGCGGCGTCGAGCGTCTTGACTGCGCTCGCCATCGCCTTGGCCGCGTCGCCCTCGCTGCGGGCGACGATGCCGGGCCGGCCGGCGAGGCGCTTGAATTCGGCGAGGATGTCGGCCGAGGAGAACTTCGCCGCCGACGCTTCGTCCCACTCGATCTTCAGCGCGTCGCGGCCTTTCTTCGCCGCCCAGAAACTGGTGGCGACGACCGCCACGCCGTTGGGCACCTCGATCACGTAGCGGACGCCGGGCAGCGAGGCGCTCTGCGCGTCGAAGCTCTTCACCCGGGCGCCGAAGCGCGGGGGATGGGCGACGACGGCGGTCAGCATGTCGGGCAGCTTCACGTCGGCGGTGAACAGCGCGCTGCCGTTGCTCTTGGCCTTCGCGTCCTTGCGCGGCACGTGCCTGCCGATGAAGACGAAGTCCTTCGGATCCTTGAGCTTCACCTCGGTCGGGACCGCTTCGCGCCCGGCGGCGACGGCGAGCTCGCCGAACGTCGCCTTCTTGCCGCCGCCCGACACCACGCCGTCGCGCACGCTGACGGCCGCCGCCGCGACGTTCCATTGTCTGGCCGCGGCGGCCACCAGCATGGCCCGCGCCGCCGCGCCGGCGTGGCGCAGCTGATCCCACGAGTTGGCGATCGCCGTCGAGCCGCCGGTGCCCTGGGCCGCGCCCCAGAACAGGTTGTTGTAGCGCGCGGCGTCGGCCGGTGCGCCCTCGATCCGGACCTGCGCCCACGCGGCGTCGAGCTCGTCGGCGACGATGGTGGCGAGGCCGGTGTAGACCCCTGGCCCATCTCGAGGTGCTTGGCGACGACGGTGACGGTGTTGTCGCTGCCGATGCGCACGAAGGCGTTCGGCGCGAAGGGCGCGGCGGCGGCGCGGCGCTGCCGGCGCGTCCCGGCCCGCCCGCCTGTCCGGCGGCGGTCGGCAGGTACAGTCCCAGCACCAGGCCGGATCCGGCGGCGAGGAAATCGCGCCGGCTGGCATTGATCAACTTGGGGGCGGTCATCGGTCTCTCCGTCAGCCGAGCGTCTTCGCCGCTTCCTTGATCGCGGCGCGGATGCGTTGGTAGGTGGCGCAGCGGCAGAGGATGCCGGCCATCGCCGCGTCGATGTCGGCGTCGGTCGGCTTCTTCTTCCGGGCGAGCAGCGCCGCCGCGGCCATCACCTGCCCGCTCTGGCAATACCCGCACTGCGGCACGTCGAGCTTCTCCCACGCCGCCTGCACCGCCCGGGCTTCCCGGGTCTTCAGGCCCTCGATGGTGGTGATGTCGGCGCCCTGCTTCAGCGCGCCCAGCGTGATCTGGCACGAACGCTGCGGCTGGCCGTCGACGTAGACGGTGCAGGCGCCGCAGAGCGCCATCCCGCAACCGTACTTGGTGCCGGTGAGGTCGAGGTTGTCACGCAGGATCCACAGCAGCGGCGTGTCGCCGGCCACGCTGGAACTGACGTCGACACGTTCGCCGTTGACGAAAAAAGTGGGCATCGGAAGACTCCGGAGACGCCGCGCAGGGCAGAAGCGCGCGAGAGAGCAATGATAGGCGAAAGACCGCCGCTTGCGCACCCGGTTCCGCGGCGGGGCGTGGACGGCGGCGGCCTCGAGGTCCCGATAAGGTAAAATTATCGTTTGTCCCGAAGGTGCCAGGCCATGGAAGCGGAACAGCTCAATCAGATCGCCGGCAAGCTTGCCAATCTGCGGGAACGCACCGCGGATCTGCGGAGGTATCTTTGACTTCGATGTAAAGGCGAACCGCCTGGCCGAAGTCAACCGCGAGCTCGAAGACCCGAAGATCTGGGACGACCCGCAGCGGGCGCAGGACCTCGGCAAGGAAAAGAAGGCGCTCGACGGCGTGGTCACGACGCTGACCGCGCTGGACACCAGCCTGCGCGACAGCGCGGAGCTGTTCGAGCTCGCCCGGTCCGACAACGACGACCCGACGCTGCTCGCCGTCGCCGCCGACGTCGCCGGCGTCGAGAAGGGCGTCGCCGGGCTCGAGTTCCGGCGCATGTTCAGCCACCCGATGGACCCCGCGCCGTGCTTCATCGACATCCAGGCGGGCTCCGGCGGCACCGAGGCGCAGGACTGGGCGGCGATGCTGCTGCGGATGTACCTGCGCTACTGCGAGCGCCGCGGCTACACGACCGACCTGCTCGAGGAAACCCCCGGCGACGTCGCGGGCATCAAGAGCGCGTCGGTCAAGGTGACCGGCGACTACGCCTACGGTTACCTGCGCACCGAGGTCGGCGTCCACCGCCTGGTCCGCAAGAGTCCCTTCGACTCCAACGCCCGGCGGCACACGTCGTTCGCCAGCGTCTTCGTCTATCCCGAGGTCGACGACTCGATCGAGGTCGACATCAATCCGGCGGACCTGCGCGTCGACACCTTCCGCGCCTCCGGCGCCGGCGGCCAGCACATCAACAAGACCGACTCGGCGGTGCGCATCACGCACCTGCCGACCAACATCGTCGTCCAGTGCCAGAACGACCGCTCGCAGCACCGCAACCGCGCCGAGGCGATGGCGATGCTGAAGTCGCGGCTCTACGAGCACGAGCTGCGCAAGCGCCAGGCCGAGCAGCAGAAGCTCGAGGACAGCAAGACCGACATCGGCTGGGGGCACCAGATCCGCTCGTACGTGCTCGACCAGTCGCGGATCAAGGACCTGCGCACCAATTACGAGGTGGGCAACACCCAGGCGGTGCTCGACGGCGACCTCGACGACTTCATCGCGGCCAGCCTGAAGCAGGGCGTGTAGCCGTGCCGGCGTTCCTGTTCGACATGGACGGCACGATGGTCGACTCGATGCCGTGGCACGCGCGCTCGTGGGTGGCGTTCGCGCGCGAAGTCGGCCTGCCGCCGCCCGACGCCGGCTTCTTCCGGCGGACGACCGGGCTGACCGGCGTCGAGGTGATGCGCGAGTTCTTCGGCGAGCGCCCGGCGGCCGAGTTGCGGGCGCGGGTCGAGCGCAAGGAGGCGATCTACCGCGAGCTGTTCGGTCCCGCGTTCCGCGAGGTGCGCGGCTTCGGCGCGTTCGCCGACGCCGCGCGCGGTGCCGGGGTCAAGGTGGCCTGCGCGACGGCCGGCGACGCCGACAACATCGCGTTCGTCCTCGACCACCTCGGCCGGCGCGGCTTCTTCGACGCGGTCGTCGGCGCGCACGACGTCCTGCGCGGCAAGCCGCACCCCGACCTCTTCCTGCTCGCCGCGCAGCGGATGGGCGTCGACCCCGCGCAGTGCCTGGTGTTCGAGGACGCGCCGCACGGCATCGAGGCGGCGCGCCGCGCCGGCATGCGCGCCGTCGCCATCGCGACGACGCTGCCGCCCGACGAGCTCGGCGCGCCCGACCACGTCGTCGCCCGTGCGATCGACTTCACCACGCTGAACGTCGGCGACCTGCTGGCGCACGTCGCCGTGCCCGCACGCTGACCGCCTTCCACCACCGGACCCGCCACCATGACCGCCCCCGAACCCGCTGCCACCCCCGCGCCCGTCGCCGTCGACGAGAACCAGATCGTCGCCGAGCGCCGGGCCAAGCTCGCCGCGCTGCGCACCGCCGGCCAGGCGTTCCCGAACGACTTCCGCCGCGACGCGCTGGCCGCCGACCTGCACGCCGCACATGGCGGCAAGGGCAACGATGAGCTCGAGCCGGCCGCGATCCGCGCGACCGTCGCCGGCCGGATGATGCTGAAGCGGGTGATGGGCAAGGCCTGCTTCGCGACGCTGCAGGACATGTCGGGCCGCATCCAGCTCTACGTGACGCTCGACGCCGTCGGCGCCGAGGTGCTCGACGCGTTCAAGCGCTGGGACCTGGGCGACATCGTCGGCGCGACCGGGACGCTGTTCAAGACCAAGACCGGCGAGCTGTCGATCAAGGTGGCATCGATCCGGCTGCTGGCCAAGTCGCTGCGGCCGCTGCCGGAGAAGTTCCACGGCATGACCGACCAGGAGCAGCGCTACCGGCAGCGCTACGTCGACCTCATCACCAATCCCGACTCGCGGCGCGTGTTCGTCGCCCGGTCGGGGATCGTGCAGGCGATCCGCGAGTTCTTCGTCGCGCGCGGCTACCTCGAGGTCGAGACGCCGATGATGCACCCGATCCCCGGCGGCGCGGCGGCGCGGCCGTTCGTCACCCACCACAACGCGCTCGACATGGAGCTCTTCCTGCGCATCGCGCCCGAGCTCTACCTCAAGAAGCTCGTCGTCGGCGGCCTGGAGAAGGTGTTCGAGATCAACCGCAACTTCCGCAACGAGGGCATCTCGACCCGGCACAACCCCGAATTCACGATGATCGAGTTCTACGAGGCCTATCAGGACTACCGTTACCTGATGGACCTCACCGAGGCGCTGTTCCGCGAGGTGGCGCTGAAGGTGACCGGGTCGACGACGCTCACCTACCAGGGCACCCTGGTCGACCTCGGCCGGCCCTTCGACCGGCTGACGATGGCCGAGGCGATCCACAAGTACCACCCGCAGCATCCGCTGGCGGAGCTGGCCCGGCCGGAGTACCTGAAGGTCGCGCTCGCGCCGCACGGCGTCGAGGTGTTCCCCACCGACGGCCTGGGGCTGCTGCAGCTGAAGCTCTTCGAGGCGACGACCGAGGACAAGCTCGTCCAGCCGACGTTCATCGTCGCGCACCCGACCGACGTCTCGCCGCTGGCGCGCGCCAGCGACGCCAACCCGGCGGTCACCGACCGCTTCGAGCTCTTCATCACCGGGCGCGAGTTCGCCAACGGCTTCTCGGAGCTGAACGACCCCGAGGACCAGGCGGCGCGCTTCCAGGCGCAGGTCGACGCGCGCGAGGCCGGCGACGAGGAGGCGATGTACTACGACGCCGACTACCTGCGGGCGATGGAGTACGGTCTTCCCCCCACCGCGGGCGAGGGCATCGGCATCGACCGGCTGGTGATGCTGCTCACCGACAGCCCGTCGATCCGCGACGTCATCCTGTTCCCGCAGCTGAAGCGCGAGGGTTGAGCGCGCCCGGCGGCGCGCGCCTTGCCGCGGCCTTGAAGCCGGTGCAACATCAGGTCGAATCCTTCGGGGACAGACCACGATTTCCGCGGATCGCGGAAATCGTGGTCCGTCCCCAGGTTCCGCGGCCGCGGCCGCGGCGATTCCGGAGGGCAGGCAATGAGCGATAGCGCCGTCGATCTCAAGCTCACCGGCATGACCTGCGCCGCCTGCGCGGCGCGCATCGAGAAGGTCCTGAACCGGACCGACGGCGTCCGTGCGGCCGTCAACTTCGCCAGCGAGACCGCGCACGTCGAGTTCGATCCGGCCAAGGCCGATGCCGCCGCGCTGATCGCCAAGATCCGCGGCGCGGGCTTCGACGCGGCCCCGGCGATCGATCCCTTCCTGCAGCCCGAAGCCGAGGCGCGGGCGCAGAACGAGCGCTACCGGCGCGAGCTCGCCGCCTTCGGCATCGCGGCCTTCTTCACCGCGCCGCTCGCGCTGCAGATGCTGTGGATGTTCGGCGGCAGCCACGCGGCGGGGCTTGCCGGTGTGGCTGCAGTTCCTCTGCGCGCTGCCAGTGCAGCTGTGGTCGGGCGCGCGCTTCTACGAGGGCGCGTACAAGGCGCTGCGCGCGGGCGCCGCCAACATGGACGTGCTGGTGGCGCTCGGCACCACGGCGGCGTTCGTGTTCAGCCTCGCCGTGTGGCTGGTGCCCATTGCGCAGCAGCACGTGTATTTCGAGGCCGGCGCGATGGTGATCACGCTGGTGCTGCTGGGCAAGCTGCTCGAGGGACGGGCGAAGCTCAGGACCGCGTCGGCGATTCGCGATCTGCTGCGGCTGCAGCCGGCGACGCTGTGGCGCGAGCGCGCCGGCCGGCTCGAGGAAGTGCCGGTCGCGAACGTCCACGCCGGCGAGGTGTTCGTCGTGCGCGCCGGCGACACCGTGGGCGTCGACGGCCGCGTGCTGGACGGCGAGTCGGCGGTCGACGAGGCCATGCTGACCGGCGAGAGCGAGCCGGTGCTGAAGCGCCCGGGCGACCTGGTCCGCGCCGGCACCGTCAATGCGCACGCGCCGCTGCGCTGCGAGGCGACGGCGGTGGGGCAGGCGACGCTGCTGGCCGGCATCGTCCGCCAGGTGGCGGCGGCGCAGGGATCGAAGGCGCCGGTGCAGCGGCTGGTCGATCGCGTCGCCGCGTGGTTCGTGCCCGTGGTGCTGGCGATCGCGATCGTCACCTTCGGCGCCTCGTGGCTGCTGCTGGGCGACTGGGCGGTCGCGCTGCTGCGCGCGACCGCGGTGCTGGTCATCGCCTGTCCCTGCGCGCTCGGCCTGGCGACGCCCACGGCGCTGATGGTCGGGGTCGGGCGCGGCGCGCGCGAAGGCATCCTCATCAAGAACGCCGAGGCGCTGGAGCGGGCCGAGCGCATCGACGCGATGGTGGTCGACAAGACGGGGACGCTGACGGTGGGCGAGCCGCGGGTGGTCGGCACGCTGCCGCGGCCCGGCCTCGACGAGGCCGCGCTGATCCGGATCGCCGCGAGCCTCGAGCACGCCGCGGCGCATCCGCTGGGCAAGGCGATACTGGGACACGCGCGGGCGCTCGCGGTCGAGCCCTTCGCCGTCGCCGACGCCCGCGTCCATCCGGGTCGCGGCATCAGCGCCGAGCGCGACGGGCGCGTGCTGCGCCTCGGCTCGCCGGCGTTCCTGCGGGAGTCCGGCGTCCGCCTCGACCCGCAGACGCTCGCGGCGGTGCACCAGGAGGCGCGCACCGTCGTCGGCATCGCCGAGGGCGACGCGTTGGAGGGCTGGATCCTGCTGGCCGACGAGTTGCGCCCGGGGGCGGCGGCCGCGGTCGCCGAACTGCGCGCCGCCGGCATCGCGGTGACGATGCTGACCGGCGACCACGCGGCGACCGCCGCCGTGGTCGCGGGTGCGGCGGGGATCGACGACTGGCGCGCGGGGCAGCTGCCACAGGACAAGCGCGCGGCGATCGCGGAATTGCAGCAGCGCGGGCGGGTCGTGGGCATGGCCGGCGACGGCGTCAACGACGCGCCGGCGCTGGCGCAGGCCGACGTGTCGTTCGCGATGGGTGCGGGCAGCGGCAGCGCCCTGTCGGCCGCCGACGTCACGCTGCTGCGCAACGACCTCGCCGCCGTCGCGGCGGCGATCGATCTGTCGCGCGCCACGCTGCGCAAGATCCGGCAGAACCTGTTCTTTGCCTTCGTCTACAATGTGCTGGGCATTCCGCTGGCGGCGCTGGGCCTGTTGTCCCCGGTGGTCGCGGGGGCCGCGATGGCGGCGAGCTCGGTGTCCGTCGTCGGCAATGCACTGCTGCTGCGGCGCTGGCGTCCGCAGGCGGGCGGAAGCGAACCGAACGCCGAAGCCGCCGCCAGCGCCGTGCGGTTCGAAAAGGAGAGTCTGTGATGGGCGAGATCGTCAGGCAGGAGTTCGCGATCGACGGCATGAGCTGCCAGGGCTGCGTGCGCGGCGTCACCGGCGCGCTCGGCAAGGTCGCCGGCGTCAAGTCCGTCGACGTGTCGCTGGAGCGGTCCGGAGCGACCGTCGAGTTCGATGCGGCGAGCGTTCAGCCGGCGGCCATCGTGGCCGCGATCGTCGCCGCCGGGTTCGAGGCGCGACCGCGCTGAGGCCGGCGGCGAGCGCGGCGCGTGCGGCGCAGTTGCCTGCCGCGGGGCGTGATCGCAAGCGCGTATAATCGGGCCCCTTCGGGGTGTAGCGCAGCCCGGTAGCGCGCTTGCTTTGGGAGCAAGATGTCGGAGGTTCAAATCCTCTCACCCCGACCAGAACGACATCGTCGCAACCGGCGAGGGAACAGCCCCCGAATCGGGTGCGCGCGCGGGCAGCACCTATATCCGGCCATTGGATCTCTTCCGCCGGCGGCGCGGCGCTCTTCATGGCGAAAGCTTGGCTCGGGTGCGGCGCCGGCAAGACAGAATGGCATGGCGACTTCCGCGATCCTGCCGAGCGAGTGCCCCATCCGATGCGAAACGTCATTGCCTGGTCCGCGTTGCTGATGCTCGTCGCCGGATGTGCCGGGTTGTACCGGACCGCCGGGGACCGCGCCTTCTGCGAATCCGAGCCGACCGATTCGGTGGAACGCCGGGCGCACCGCGAAATCTGTCGCTGACGCCGTCGTCGGCGCCCGCGCTCCGCGGCGCTTTTCAAGCGACCCGGCCGGTGCGATCCTTTCGCCGGCTGTCCGTCCGCTCCGCGCCGGGGATCGAGGCGTCGCCCTTCCCCCGTGCCGGACGAGCCGATCGCCAGCGCGCGACGGCACACCGCCGCCGCACGCTTCGACGCCACGCCATGGGACGCGACTCCGGTCGCGTCGAAAGGAGAATGCCGATGACGCCCCGTGCTCGACTCACCGTTCGCGACCTGCGCGTTCGCGCGGTCAGCGTGCCCATGCGGCTGCCGCTGCAGACGAGCAGTGGCACGATAAGGATCGCGCCGCTGGCGTTGATCGACCTCGACACCGAAGAAGGGGTGACGGGATCGACCTACCTGTTCTGCTACACGCCGCTGGTCCTCAAGCCCGTGACGGAGCTGCTCGGGAACCTGGCGCCGCTGATCAAGGGTGACGCCGTGGCGCCCTTCGAGATCAATCAGAAGCTGCTGCGTCAGTTCCGCCTGCTGGGGGCCAAGGGCATCACCGGCATGGCCATGGCGGGGATCGACATGGCGGTTTGGGATGCGCTGGCCAGAGCCCACGCGATGCCGTTGGCGCGATTGCTCGGCGGCCAGCCCAGGCGAATCGCGGCGTACAACAGCTGTGGCCTGGGATTGATCGGCAGCGAACGCGCGGCCGACGAGGCGGGGCAGTTGCTGGATTCGGGGTTCCAGGCGATCAAGCTGCGGCTCGGGTATCCCGAGTTGAAGACGGATCTCGAGGTCGTGCGCGCCGTCCGGCGCTCGATCGGCGACTCCGTTCAGCTGATGGCCGACTACAACCAGGCGCTCACCGTGGCCGAGGCGATCAGGCGCACCGAAGCGCTCGCCGGCGAAGGCTTGCACTGGATCGAGGAACCGACGCGCGCCGACGACTACCAGGGGCACGCGCAGATCCGCCAGAAGACCCGGACGTCGATCCAGATGGGGGAGAACTGGTGGGGCGCGCACGAGATGGCCAGCTGCCTGGCCGCGGGCGCATCGGATCTCGGCATGCCGGACGCGATGAAGATCGGCGGCGTCAGCGGCTGGATGCAAGCCGCGGCGCTCGGGGAAGCCGCCGGACTGCCGCTGTCGACCCACCTTTTCCCGGAAATCAGCGCCCACCTTCTGGCGGTTTCCCCGACCGCGCACTGGCTGGAATACGTCGACTGGGCGAACCCCATCCTGCAGGAGCCGCTGCGGATCGAGGGCGGCCACGCGATCGTCCCCGATGCCCCGGGCTGCGGCATCGCGTGGGACGAGGCTGCCGTCCAACGCCATCTCGCGACGTGAGCCGGGGCGCATCCCCGTGGCAACTCGGCGGTTGCCATCGGCGGTCGCCGACGCAGGCCGGGGCCGGCCATCGACATCGGCGGTCAGCGGCCTCTAGTCGCTGCACACCAGCCGATATCCGACCCCGATCTCGGTGACGAGGTGGCGCGGATGCAGCGGGTCCGGCTCCAGCTTGTCCCGCAGCTGTTTCACGTAGATGCGCAGGTAGTGCGTGTCGCCGGCGTGGCTCGGCCCCCAGACCTCGACCAGCAGCTGGCGGTGGGTCACCACCAGGCCGAGATGCCGGGCCAGCGCGGCAAGCAACCGGAACTCGATGGGCGTGAGGTGCAGAGCCTCCTCGTCCCGCGTCGCCGTGCGTCGCTCCAGATCGACGACGGCACGGTCGAAGCGCAGGACGGCGCCACCGGCCTGCGGGCGGGCCGCGTGCCGCAACGCAACCTTGATCCGCGCCAGCAGTTCGCGGATGCCGAAGGGCTTGGTCACGTAGTCGTCGGCACCGGCCTCGAAGGCGTCGATCTTCGCCCGCTCCTGCGTGCGCGCGGAGAGGATCAGGATCGGCAGCGTGGACCACCGGCGGATCTGCCGGACGACCTCCACCCCGTCGAAGTCGGGCAGCCCGAGATCGACGATCACGACGTCGGGCTTGTGCGTGCCGGCATCGATGACGCCACGCCGGGCGGTCGCGGACTCCGCCACGCGATAGCCTTCCGCCTCCAGCGACGAACGCAGGAAGCGCCGGATCTCGGGCTCGTCCTCAACGACGAGGATCGTCGGTCGCGGGTCCATCGGCGGCTTCGTACGGCGTCTCGGCGGGCATTTCCGGCGGACGTTCGAGCGGCAGGCTGATCCGGAACGTCATGCCGCCGCCCAGCGTGCGCTCCGCCCAGCAGTCGCCGCCGTGCAGGCGCACGATGGCGCGGCAGATGGCGAGCCCGAGACCGACGCCGCCGGCCGCTCCTTCCATCGAGCCGTGCTGGAACTTGCGGAACATGCGCTCCAGATCGACGTCCGCCGCGTCGCCGCCGTGATCCTCGACGGTCAGCACCAGCCTCTGACCGTCCGTCTTCGCCCGCAGCCTGACGATGGTTCCCGGCGGCGTGTGCTTCGCGGCATTCTCGAGCAGGTTGCCGAGCGCCTGCTCGATCAGCGCGGCATCGACGCGCACGAGGGGCAGGTCGGCCGGAATCTCGACCATCAGCCGGTGAGCGGCCAGGCGGTCGCTCATCCGGCGAACCGCCGAATCGGCGACGTCGGCCATCGCCGTCCAGTCGCGTTCGACCTTGATCGCCCCCGTGTCGAGGCGGGTCATCTGCAAGAGCTTGCTCACCCGCTCGGAGAGCTCGTGCGACTGATCGAACACGCTGCGCGCGAGCGCCTGCCGCGCCTCGGGCAGCATCCGCTCGCCGGACTCGACCAGCGTCGAGGAGGCCCCGGCCACGACCGCGAGCGGCGTGCGCAGGTCGTGCGAGATCGACGCCAGCAGGGCACTGCGGATGCGCTCGGTCTCCGCCTCGATCTCCAGCAGTGCCTGCTCGCGTGCCTGACGGCGAACGCGCTCGACGAGCCGGGAGACGATCAGCCCCACGCCCAGCATGATGGCGAAGGTCAGCAGGTACTGGGCGTCGTGGACGGTGAAGGTGCCTTCGGGCGGAACGAACAGCACGTCGAAGGCGGCGACGCACAGCACCGACGCAGCGATCGCCGCGCCGCGCGACTGGTAGAGCGCCACCAGCACGACGGCCAGCAGATACACCATCGCGATGTTGACGAGGTCGAACCGACCGCGCATCGCGAATCCGGCGAGGGTGGCGGCCAGCGTGGCTCCAATCGCCCATGCGTACCCGGTCCACCCCGTCCTCATGGCGTCATGATGCGCCGGGAGCGCATAAAGAACGCATAAAGATTCGGCGCCCGAGGTGCCACGTCGGCTTCGGCGGGGATAGATTGGGAGCCATGAACACCAGCGCAAGCATCACTTCCCCCATCGACGTGGTCGAGCACGCTCGGACGCGACAGCCGACGGCAGGTCTGGCGCTGCTCGCGCTGGGCGTAGTTTACGGCGACATCGGCACCAGCCCGCTCTACGCCGCCAAGGAGACGTTCAGCGCCGCGCACGGCATTCCGCTGACCGAGCTCAACGTGCTGGGCGGCGTGTCGGCGATCTTCTGGGCGCTGATGATCGTGGTGTCGCTCAAGTACGTCACCCTCATCCTGCGTGCGAACAACCGCGGCGAGGGCGGCATCATGGCGTTGCTGGCGCTCGCGAGCTCCGGGATCGCGGACCGGCCGCAGCTGCGGCGCTGGCTGCTCGCCATCGGGGTGTTCGGCGCTTCGCTCTTCTACGGCGACGCCGTGCTCACCCCGGCGATCAGCGTGCTGTCGGCGGTCGAGGGCCTGGAGGTCGGGACTTCCGCGCTGAAGCCCTACATCGTGCCGATCGCCGTGGGGGTCCTGGTCGCGCTGTTTGCGATCCAGAAGCACGGGACGGGCGTCGTGGGCCTGCTGTTCGGGCCGGTGTGCCTGCTCTGGTTCACGGCCCTCGGCGTGGCCGGCATCTGGAACATCGGCAAGGCCCCGGGGATCCTTGCCGCGCTCGACCCCTCGCATGCACTCCGCTTCGCGACGGCGCACGGCAGCGCCTCGTTCGTCGTGCTCGGTTCGGTGCTGCTGGCCATCACCGGCGCCGAGGCGCTGTACGCCGACATGGGCCACTTCGGCAAGCGGGCGATCCGGATCGCGTGGTTCGGGGTCGCCGCACCGGCGCTGGTGCTCAACTATTTCGGCCAGGGCGCGCTGCTGATGACGCGACCGGAGGCGATCGAGAATCCCTTCTACCTGTCCTTTCCCGGCTGGAGTCTCTATCCGATGGTGGCGCTGGCGACGGCCGCGACCGTCATCGCCTCGCAGGCGACGATCTCCGGCGCCTACTCGATGACGCAGCAGGCGATCCAGCTCGGGTACCTGCCGCGCATGTCGATCCGGCACACCTCCGCACACACGATGGGCCAGATCTACGTCCCGGCGGTGAACTGGATGCTGCTGTTCGCGGTGCTGGCCGCCGTGGTGGGCTTCGGGTCCTCGTCGCGGCTCGCCTCCGCCTACGGGGTCGCGGTCATGGGCACGATGGTCGTCACCACGCTCCTGACCTTCTTCGTCGTGCGCCACCGCTGGGGCTATCCGCTGCTGGCGTGCGTGCTGCCCACCGCCTTCTTCCTGGTCGTCGACCTCGCGTTCCTCTCGTCGGCGCTGCACAAGCTCTTCGACGGCGGCTGGTTCCCGCTGGCGCTGGGCGCGGCGGTCTTCGCGCTGATGCTGACCTGGCGCGGCGGCCGCGAGCGGCTGCTGGAGCAGATCCGCGGGTCGTCGGTGCCGATCGCCGGCTTCCTCGAGTCGCTGCGATCCTTTCCGCCGCAACGGGTGCCGGGCACGGCGATCTTCCTCACTTCCACGCCGGACGCGACGCCGCATGCGCTGCTCCACAGCCTCAAGCACTTCAAGGCACTGCACGAGCGCAACGTGTTCCTGACCGTGGTGTACGAGGACGTGCCGACGGTCGAGCCGGAGCGACGGGTGAGCTGCGAAGCCTTCGGCAGCGACGGCTGGCGGGTGCTCGCCCGCTTCGGCTTCATGGAGCGCCCCGACATCGTCGCCGCGCTCGAGCGCTGCGCGCCGCACGGCCTTCAGCTCGAGCCGATGGAAGCCTCGTACTTCCTTTCGCGCGAGACGATCGTCTCGCTGCCGCATGCCGGGCGCCTGCGCAACTGGCGGGATCGCCTGTTCTCGGCCATGGCGAGGAACGCGGCGAGCGCCCCCGATTTCTTCAACATCCCCGCGAACCGCGTCGTCGAGCTGGGCTCCCGGATCGAGATCTGACTCTGCGTGCCCCGCGGCGACGGCCTCCGGCGCCGCGAGCGCCGCATCCTTGCAGCGGCCGGTCGGGTTGCCGGCGAAACGGTCAGCGTGGCGCCCGGGAGCGTGATTTCGTCTGCGCAGCGGATTCCGTGTCCGGCTCGGCCTCGGCTTCCGCCCGCTCCAGCGGCGCACGCGCAGCGCGCGAGTCGAACAGCGCGGCGATGCGTCCGCGATAGGGTTGCGTCACCCGCGGACCGAAGGGCGCGGGATCGAACGGCGGACGGAAGTAGAGCACGATCGCCCCGTCGGGGTGGGCGTCGACCCATCGCTTCGCATGCTCATGCGTCGGCAGCTCCGCGATCGGGGTGACGAGCCGGCCGGCGAACTGGTATTGCGCGTGGTAGACGCCGGCGTTCGCGACCGGTCGCCCGGCGGCCTGCAGTTCGGCGATCGCGCGCGCCAGCGGCCCGACGTCGTAGTTGGCGGACAGCGGGCGAACGAACGCCAGGTGCACTGCGGCGACCAGCAATACCGACGCGGCCGCCAGCAGCGGCACCTGCCGCTCCGGCGGGCGCGGTGACCACGCGAGCCAGACGGCGAGCGCGACGAAGGCCGCGCTCCACGCCGGCGCGACCGAGCGCAGCGCCGACACCGCCGGCGGAAGCTCGACGTACGGCAGCCCGATCACGACGCCGCCGATCGACGCCAGAGCGACGATCACGAGCCACGGGCGCTCAGCCGGCTGCGGCCGGTCGAGCGCACAGGCGACCAGCAGCGCGAACGCCGGGAACTGCGGAACCAGGTAGTGCACCTGCTTGCCGCTCACCAGCGAGAAGGCGACCAGCGTGACGAGCGTCAGAGTCAGCGCCAGCCGGCCGCCGGGGTCGGCGAGGAGCGAGCCGGACCGCAGGCCGCGCCAGAACGGCAGCCAGAGGATCCACGGCGCGGCCAGGATCGGCAGCAGCGCGAAGTACCACCAGAACGGCCGCTGGTGCGCGAACGAGTCGATCATGCGGTTCGCGGTCTGGCCCCAGAAGATCGCGTTGCGGTAGTCCTCGCCGCCGCGCAGGCCCGCGGGAATCGCCCAGGCAAGGGCGATGATCGCTCCGCCGATGACCGCGAGCACGATGCCGGCGTACCAGCGCCGCCATCGCATCGTTCGTTCCCCGAGCCACCACGGCGCGAGGAGCGCGGCCGGAAGCAGGTGCAGCAGCACCGCCGGCCCCTTGGCGAGCACGCCGCCGCCGATGGCGACGGCCAGCAGCGCGAAGCCGCGACCCGGTGCGCGCCGAGCAGTCACGAGCCCGAGCACGCCGATCGACACGCACAGTGCCAGCAGCATGTCGAACATGACCATCTCGGCGAACACGGCGAAGACCAGGCAACCCAGCAGGATCCACGCCGACTGCTCCGCCCGCCACGGCGCGTCGGGCCAGAGCGCGGCCGCGATGCGTGCCGTCACCGCGAGCGTCGCCAGCGCGAGCAGCGGCGAGAGCAGCCTCGGCCAGAGGTCGTTGACGCCGAAGACCGCCCATCCGGCGTGGAACAGCCAGAACAGGAGCGGCGGCTTGTGGCTGTAGGCCTCGCCGTTCTTGAAGGGCACCAGAAAGTCGCCGCGCTGCCACATCTCCCACGCCACCGCGAGATAGCGCGTCTCGTCGACCGGCAGCGCGGTCCGGCTGGCCAGCACGGCGAGCGTCAGGATCGCGAGGAGGGCGGCGCGCCCGGCCACCCCGCGGCCGCCCCGCAGTCCGCCGGGGGCGGATGGAGCTTCCGGAGTCAGAACGCCTCCTTGCCGGCCGGGTCGCCGGACTCCAGCGCCTCGTCGATCGCCTCCTCGAGCTCGGTGCCGTGGCGATGCCGCCGGTAGAGCATGATGCCCATGACGGCGGAAGCGATGAACAGGGCCGTGCCCAGGCCGAGCTCGAGTACCGGGGCGAGCGCGACGCCGCTGCCGGCGAGGGCGAAGGCAAGCGTCTGGGGAAGATAGCCCACCGCGGACCCGGCGACGAAGGGCGCCGGGCGCACGCGCGACACGCCGGCGACGAGGTTGGTCAGGACGTTGCTGCCGACCGGAAGCAGCCGCACGATCATCGTCATCTGGAACGGGTGCTGGCCGACGAACTCGTCGAACTGGCGTACCCGTCCGGCCAGCCGCCGGGCGAGCAGCGACCGGGCGAAGCCGCGCGCGTACAGAAAGCTGCCGAGGCAGCCCAGCACGGTGGCGGCGAGCGCGAGCTCGGTGCCGGCAAGCGTGCCGAACGCGTAGCCGCCAAGGAACGCAACGACCTGCCGCGGGAAGCCGAGCGCCGTGGCCAACGCGCCGACACCGAGGAAGATCGCATAGCCGGCCAGGCCGTGACCGGTGACCTCGGCGTCGATCCACTGCCGGGACAGCAGGTCGGCGTCCAGCATCCAGCGCGCGGTCCAGCCCAACGCGGCCAACGACGCGAGGAGCAGAAGGCCGCGCAGCAGGACGCGCGGGCGCACGCGAAGGCTAGCCATCGACGACTTCCGGACGGCGTGCGCGCCGCATCAGCCAGGCGACGCCGAACAGGTCGACGATGCCGACCCACAGCCGGTTGTGGACCCCGTACTTCGAGCGCCCGCGCGTGCGCGGCCGGTGCGAGACGACGATCGACTCGACGCGCCCTCCCTGCCGCTGCACGAGTGCCGGCAGGAAGCGGTGCATGTGGTCGAAGTACGGCAGGGCAAGGAAGGTGTCGCGCGCGAACAGCTTGAGGCCGCAACCGGTGTCGGGCGTGGCATCGCGCAGCACGCGCGAGCGCACGCCGTTGGCGACCCGCGACGACAGGCGGCGCAGCCAGGTGTCCCGGCGCGCGGCGCGCCAGCCGGCCAGCATGTGCAGGTTCTCCTCTGGTTGCGCCGCGGCGAGGCGCTCGAGCAGGCGCGGAATGTCGGCAGGATCGTTCTGCCCGTCGCCGTCGAGCGTCGCGACCCACGGATGGCGGGCGCTGTGCACTCCGGTCAGGATCGCGGTGCTCTGGCCACAGCTCCGGACGTGCCGCAGATGGCGAAGCTGCGGCAGCGAGGCGGCGAGGCGCTCGAGTTCGGCGTGGGTGCCGTCGTCGCTGCCGTCGTCGACGTAGACGATCTCGAACGCACGCAGGCCCGAGAGCGCGGCTGCGATCTCGCGGACCAATGGCTCGATGTTCTCGGCTTCGTTGCGGACCGGGACCACGACCGAGAGCCGGCCGTCGAAAGGATGTGGTGTCGACACTTGTGCAACGCCTCGGATATCGGCGTCCGGTATCGGATCGAGCAAAGGGCTCGTTGCCTGAAGCCGGCCGACGGCATGGTGCGATGCCGCGCAGGGCCGATTTCCAATATTACGCCGCGAGGCTTAAGCCAACCTTAAGACCCCCGACCGACGATCCCCAACGAAGGGCCGCGCAGCACCGGCGCCTCGGTCCGGACATCCGGTCGCCTGCGCCTGCCCGCCGCGCCGGCGGCACACCTCGGCGACGACGATGTTGCCGGATCGTGCCGATGCCCGTACGCTGACCCGATGCGCATACTTCTGGTGGAAGACGACCCCGCGCTGGGCCGGGCCGTCCGGGACTTCCTGGCACAGGAAGCGCACGCCGTCGATTGGGCCGAACGCCTCGGCGCAGCGCGTGCCTGCCTGCCCGGCGACTATGCCTGCGTGATCCTGGACCTGGCGCTGCCCGACGGCGACGGGCTCACGCTGTTGCCGGCATTGCGCAAGCTCGTCGCGCCCCCGTCGGTGCTGATACTGACGGCCCGCGATCGCCTCACCGACCGCATCCGCGGCCTCGACGCCGGCGCGGACGACTACCTGGTCAAGCCCTTCGACCTGCCTGAACTGGCCGCGCGCCTGCGCGCGCTCGCGCGGCGGCGCAACGGGCGGCGCGCCCCGACGATCGAGGTCGACGCTCTGCGCATCGACCCCGCCACGCGCGTCGTGACGCTCGACGGACGCGTCGTCGAGATGAGCGCCCAGGAGTACGTGCTGCTGCTGGCCTTCGTCGAGCATCCCGGCAACGTGCTCTCCCGCCAGCAACTCGAGGACGCGATCTATACGCTGGATCAGGGCGCGGCGAGCAACGTGATCGAGGTGTACGTGTCGCGGCTGCGGCGCAAGCTCGGCCGCGACGCGATCCAGACCGTTCGTGGTCACGGCTACCGCTGGGGCAGCGCCGGCAGCCAGCAGGACGGCGAAGGCGGTCCATGACGGGTCGCTCGCCGTCGCACCGCGCGACCGGGCTGAGGTTCCCCGGCGCGAGCTTGCTGATGTCGCGGCTGGCGCGCAGCATCATGCTCGGCCTTGCGTTCCTCTGGCTGACGGGCGTGATCGGCAGCGTGGTCGTCCTGCAACGCCTGGTCGACGGCAAGTCCGACGACGAACTGCAGGAGACCGGGTTGATCCTCATGTCCTTCATCAGCCGGACACCGGACCTCGCGGTCACGGCGAGCGTGCTGGCCGATGCCCAGTCCCGCGCCGCCGCCTATCCGCCGCACGACCGCTTCGCCTACCGCGTCGTCGACGGCGCCGGCCGCATCCTTCTGCACTCGGCCAACGCCCCGGCGACCGGCGTGCCGACGCCCCTGCGCGAGGGCTTGGTCGATGCCGACGGCTGGCGCATCGCCACGCTGCGCGATGCAGCCAATGATCGCTATCTGCAGGTCGCGGACCCGCTGCAGGAGCGGCGCGAGGCGCTGCTCTCTGCCGCGCTGTGGCTGACCGCGCCGCTGGCCGTGCTGCTCGCCTTCGCGGCCTTCATGGTGCTGCGTGCGTCCCGCGCGCTGATGGACCATGTGCAGCGGACCGCGAAAGTGGTGGGCGAGCGCGACCCGAAGGCGATGGGCATGTTGCCGCTGTCCGGAGTCGCCACGGAAATGCGCCCCGCCGTGGAAGCCACCAACCTGCTGCTCGGCCGCGTGTCGGCGGCGCTCGAGGCGGAGCGCAGCTTCACCTACAACAGCGCGCACGAACTGCGCACGCCGATCGCCGCGGCACTGGCGCAGGCGCAGCTGATGGCGTCGCTCTGTGCCGGTCAACCCGTGCTCGAGGTGCAGGCGACGCGGCTGATCGAGTCGATGGCCCGCCTGGCGCGGCTCGCCGAGCGCCTGCTCGCGCTGGCGCGCGCCGAAGGTTCCGAGCCGCTGGTGAGCGAATGGGTCGACCTCGATCGCGTGGCGCGCCTGACGGTCGAGGAGTTTCGCCACGATCCGCGACTGGCGGGGCGCGAGCTCGCGGCCGACGTGGCGGCAGTCCGCGTTCGCGGCGACCTGGACGCGGTCGGCCTCGCTCTCCGGAATCTGGTCGAAAACGCGCTGGCGCACGGGTCGGGCGGGCATTGGGTCCGGATTTCGTGCCGCCGGGAGCAGGGGAGCATCGTGCTGTCGGTCACCGACGACGGCCCCGGCGTGCGATCCGACGATCTGCCGGCGCTGACCCAGCGCTTCAAGCGCGCCGGGAACACCACCGGCGTCGGCGCCGGCCTCGGACTCGCCATCGTGGCCATGCTGGCGCGGCGCATGCGCGCCCGGCTCAGCCTGCGCAGCCCGCCGCCCGGACAGGCGTCCGGGTTCGAGGCGCGCCTGTCCTGGAGCGCACGGCCGGGGGGGGGCTTCACGCCAGCGCTCGCGGCCGCCGCCGGGCGGGCGGCTCATCGGCCCTCTCGGCTGCTCGGCCCGAAAACCTCAGCGTCTGACGCGGGCGGGAGGGGCAACGGGACGTTCAGCAACCGTTCAGGTTCGCTGGCTACACTGCGCAGCGTAATGGTCTCCCCGGGGTCAAACCCGACAACGCTGCGCGAGAAGGAATGAGATGAATCCCTCCAGAAGTCTGCGGTGGCTATCGAGCCTGATCATCCCGCTGGTGACGGTTGCCGCCCACGCCGTGACCCTGTCGCCTGCCTCCCGGTCGTTGCTGCCCGGAGACAAGTCGACCATCACGGTCAGCCGTGTCCGGGGCGCCGTCACCCTCGCCAACTCGAATCCCTCGGCGGTCTCGGCGAGTCTGACCCGTGGCGCGATCAACGTGAGCGCGGACGCGGTGGGCGTCGCAACCCTGTCGGTCACCGACTCGCAGGGGACCAAGACCGCCACGGTCACCGTCAGCCCACCGCTCGGTGTCTCGCTCGCCAACGTCTCGCTGCTCGTCGGGCAGTCGACGGCGTTGACGGTGAGCAATGCGATCGGCTCGATCAGGATCAGCAACTCCAACGGCACCGCCGTCGCCGCAACGCTTTCGGGGAACGTGGTCACGGTGACGGGCAAGAGCGCCGGCAGCGCCGAGCTCACCGTGCGCGACACGCGATCGTCGGTCAAGGTGCGGGTGACCGTCACCGCGCCGACGGCGCCGCCGCCACCACCGCCGCCGTCGTCAACCGACATCCACCCGGGACGCCTGCTCGCCAGCAACTGCTTCCAGTGCCACGGCACCAACGGCAGCGGCGGCTTCGACCGGATCCAGGGCAGCACCGAAGTGCTGTCGGAGCTGCGCAAGTTCGCCAGCGGCGAGGAGGATCCCACCGGCATCATGGCTGCCCACGCGGTCGGCTACACCGACGAGCAGCTGCAGCTCATCGCCGACTATCTGTCCAAACTCTAAGCGGAGCAATGAACATGGATCGTCGCCAATTTCTTGGTTCGTTGTCGCTCGGTGGTCTGGGTCTCATGAGCTTGCCCAACGCCTGGGCGGAGGACAGCAACACGACGCCGGTGCTGTTTCCGGTTCCCACCGACACCGGCATCGGCGGTCGGGTGGTCGTCGTGGGCGGGGGCATGTCGGGCGCGGCGGTGGCCAAGTACCTGCGCCTCTGGGGCGGCACCGGCGTGAATGTCACGCTGGTGGAGGCAAGCCCCTCCTACACGTCGAACATCATGAGCAACACGGTGCTCACCGGGCAGCGCACGCTCGCCAGTCTCAACTACACCTACGCCACCCTGTCGAGCCACTACGGCGTGAACCGCGTCACCGCCAAGGTGAGTGGCATCGACAGGGCCCAGAAGCTGGTGACGCTGGAAGGCGGCGGCACCATCGGCTACGACCGCCTGGTGCTGGCGCCGGGTCTGGACTTCGACCTGCTGCCCGGGATGACCAGCCTGGCCGAGTACGAAACGCTCGTTCCGCACGCGTGGAAGGCCGGCCCCCAGACCCAGCTGCTGCGCAACCAGCTCGTGGCCATGCCGGCCGGCCAGAACGTGGTGCTGACGATTCCGAAGGCGCCTTACCGCTGCCCGCCGGGTCCTTACGAGCGCGTGTGCGTCATCGCCGACTGGCTGAAGAGGAACAAGGCCGGCAGCAGGATCATCGTGCTCGACGCCAATGCGGACATCATCGTGGAGAAGGAGAACTTCAGCCACGCCTTCACGACGCTGTACGCCGGCGTCGTCGACTACCGCCCCGGCTCCACGGTGACCCAGGTCAACAGCGCACAGCGATGGGTGACCTACAATCAGGTGATCAACGGGAATCCCGTCGTCACCAACGGCCAGATCCAGGCCGCTGTGCTCAATCCCATCCCCCCGCAGCGTGCCCCGCAGCTGCTGAAGGACGCCGGCCTGCTCAGTGCCGACTCGTCCAAGCCGTTTGCTCCGGTCGACGTGCGGACCTACCAATCGGCTGCCGACCCGCTCATCCACGTCATCGGCGACGCCAGCCTGACGACGCAACCCAAGGCGGGACACATCGGCAACCAACAGGGCAAGACTTGCGCGGATGCCGTCCTGCGCTTGCTTAGCGGTCGACCGATGAACACGCAGGTGGTCACCAACTCCGCCTGCTACACGCCGATCACGGCGACCACGGCGACCTGGTTGTCGGCGATGTACCAGTACGATCCCGCGACCAGGACGATGGTGATCCTGCCCCAGCACAACAACGGCAAGGCGATCGCCGCCGCCGAGGCCACGTCCGACAATTACCAGGACATGCAGCGCTGGTTCACGACGCTGATGGGCGAGACCTTCAGCTGACGCGGCAGCCGACGGCGGCACGGCGCCGTACGCGACGACGGTGCACACGGGTCTCGGGGCGTTCGCGGCCGGTCCTCGCAGGTGCGACCGCCACGCAGGTGGTATGCTCGGCTGCGCAGTGCCCGCACATTCAACCAAGGAGATCACGCATGACCGTCCGCCTGCTGGCAACCTTCGCCCTTTCCGCCCTTTCGCTCGCGGCGGCAGCGCAGGACCTCACCTGGCGCAAGGACATCGCGCCGCTGATCAAGGAGCAATGCGGCGCCTGCCACGGTGCGAGTGCACCGAGCTACGAGGACTGGAACCTCGATCGGAAGAACTTCGAGGCGAAGAAGATCGGGCCGCGGATGGACAACTACACGGACTTCATGCGCCACGTCGTGTGGCCGGCCACCGGATCGATGGCGCGCCGGCTGGACGACGGCAAGAACGCCGACGGCAAGGCCGGCAACATGTACGCGTTTCTCGGTGGCGACGATGCGACCCGGGCGAAGAACCTGGCCACGCTCAAAGCCTGGCTGGGCGGCGATGCCGCCTGGAACCTCAATCGCTGGGAAGTCCGCGGCAACGTGCCCGCGATCACCAAGGACCAGCTCGACAAGGTCAAGGCGAAGTACTGACGCAGCAGGCGGCAGGGGACGCGGGGGAGCCGGGACAAATCCGGCGCTTCGCCCGGAGGGACCGGCCGTCGGCCGCGCTGCGCCGGCTTCGTCGGGCCGATCCGATCACGTTCACCACGACGGGCAGGTCTTGTGCCCCGGCATCGGGTGATGCATTCTGTCGATCCCCGGGATTTCTGCAGGAGCGGCTTCCGCCGCGAATCGCGACATCGCGAGAGGCATCGCGCCTGAAGGCGCTCCCACAGGTACTCGGACGCACGCTGTCTTTGTGGGAGCGGCTTCCGCCGCGAATCGCCGCCCGGAAACCGCATTCGCGCCTGAAGGCGCTCCTGCAGGCGTACAGCTTTCTTCGTGCCGACTCAATGGCGCCGCATCGCGAGGGGATCGCTCATGCCGGACGAGATCGTCGTTCAGGATCGCGAAGAGCTGATCTATCTGCTGTGCGAGGCGGCCGAGTTCGAGCACACGGTCATGTGCTCGTATCTCTACGCGCAGTGGACGCTGAAGCGCGACGAGAGCGAGGGCGTGACGCCGGCCGAGCTCGCGGCGATCGACCGCTGGCGCCGTTCACTCGCCCAGGTTGCGCGCGAGGAGATGCTGCACCTCTCGCTGGTGAACAACCTGCTCGCAGCGATCGGTGCGGCACCGCATCTGTGGCGACCGGCGTTTCCGGTGCGGCCCGGGCATTTTCCGGCCGACGTCGTGATGAACCTGGCGCCGTTCTGCGAGGCGACGCTCGATCACTTCATGTTCATCGAGCGTCCGGAAGGCATCCCGCTCGTCGACGGCGCGGGGTTCGGTCACGCCGCCCACTACGAACGGGTCATGCGTCGGGATCTGCTGTCGCCCTCACCGCAGGATTACGTCAGCCAGGGCCACCTGTATCACGGCGCGCTCCAGGGGATGGCGCGCCTGGTCGGCCAGCTCGGCGAGGAGCGCGTGTTCGTCGGTCACGGCGACGCCCAGGTCGGGGTCGAGGAGTTCCCGTTGCCGGGTCTGTTCAGGATCACCGATCTCGCGTCCGCCCAGCGCGCGGTCGAGGTCATCGTGCTGCAGGGCGAAGGCGCGCCCGCGCACCGCGAGAACTCGCACTTCGCCCGTTTCGACGCGATCAGGCGCGAGCTCGCGCAGTTGCGCGCCCTGCGCCCCGCGTTCCTGCCGGCGCGTCCGGTGGTCCGCAACCCGATCCTGGGCGATGCCGGCGTGACGCACGACGGCGCGCGGATCGTCGAGCCGGCGACTGCGCAGGTGGTCGACCTTGGCAACGCGATCTACGCGTTGATGATCAGGGCGCTGTCGCAAGTGCTGGCACCGGCGCCGCTGCCGGCCGATCTGCGGCGTGAACTCGCCGAAGCGACCACCACGCTGATGTCCGCGATGGGCCGCGTCGCGGACCTGGCCACGCGCTTGCCGCTGGATTCGACGCGCGCCGGAGCGACCGCGGCGCTGAACTTCGAGCTGCCGCGCTCATCGGGCCAACTGGTCCAGCAGTGCGCGGCCCGGATTCTGGGTGAGAGAGCCGCCGAGCTCGCCGCCGCGGCCCGCCGCCTCACCCATGCCGCGCCCCTGACCCACGTGGCGGACGATCTCGACGGCCTGGCGACGCGGTTGGATGGACTGCACCGTCGCTTCGAAACGCACCTCGGTGCGGCCGTCGACCGCGTCGCGCAACTGAGCGTACCGACAGCGGAAGCAGGAATCGCTGCGGAGCCGGAGGAGGCGCTGCACGCCGGTCGCGGCGACGATGCCGACCTCGATGTCGTCCGCACCGCGGGCATCACGCTGCGCTTCGTCGGCAGCCGCTGCATCCATTCGCGCCACTGCGTGCTGGAGGCGCCGACCGTTTTTCTCGCCAATACCCGGGGCCCCTGGCTGCATCCCGAGACCACCTCCGTGGAGCACTGCGTGCGCGTCGCGCACAACTGCCCGTCGGGTGCGATCACCTATGAGCGGCACGACGGAGGACCCAGCGAGGCGGCGCCGGCGGTGAACGTGGTGCGTGTGCGCGAGAACGGCCCGTACGCCGTGCACGCGCAGGTCGAGCTGGCCGGCGCCGGGCTGCGGGCGGCGCTGTGCCGCTGCGGCCGGTCACGCGGCAAGCCGTACTGCGACGGCAGCCATGGCGCGGCCCGATTCACGGCCACCGGCGAACCTGCGACACAGCCTTCGGAGCCGCTCGCCGAGCGCGGTGGACCGCTGGCGATCACGCCCGTCGAGAACGGCCCGCTGCAGCTGCATGGCAATGTCGAGATCTGCAGCGGCACCGGACGAACGGTGCTGCGGACCCGGTCGGCGCGGTTGTGCCGCTGCGGCGGCTCGGGCAGCAAGCCGTTCTGCGATGGCTCGCACGCACGCATCGGCTTTCGGTCGGACGACTGATCCCGCACCGGCGAGCGCACGGAGCGCGAAGCGCATCCTCATGTCGTGCCGCCGGGTATCGGCATCCGTTTCCTTGGTCTTGGCGCTGACGGCGATGGCCTTGGTGCAGGCGGACGGCCCAAGGCTCACCGTGGAGGGAAAGCCGATGACTTTCAAGCTGAGTTCGCAAGCATTCAGTCACCAGGGAAGCATTCCTCGGCGATACACCTGCGAAGGCGACGATGTGGCTCCCGACCTCGCCTGGTCGGACCTGCCGCCGGGAACCCAAAGCCTCGCGCTCATCGTCGACGATCCCGATGCGCCGGATCCGGCGGCGCCCAAGCTCACTTGGGTCCACTGGGTGCTCTACAACCTTCCGCCGAGCGCGACCGGCCTCGCGGCGGCGAGTTCTGCCGGCGACCTGCCCGGCGGCACGCGGGAAGGCCTGAACGACTGGAAGCGTACGGGTTATGGCGGACCGTGCCCGCCGATTGGCCGGCATCGCTATTTCCACAAGCTCTATGCACTGGACAGGGCGCTCCCCGATCTCGGCAAGCCGACCAAGGCGCAATTGGAAAAGGCGATGGCAGGCCACGTATTGGCGATGGTCGAGCTGATCGGAACCTATCAGAAGGAAGACGCGCCGACGCGCAGGTGATTCGGTTCGGCAAGGCGCGAGAACTGCGAGAACCGCGAGACCGCGCCCGTTCGACCGGGGCGTATTCGGGCGCCGCGCGCGTCGCGCTCCGGGCTCGCGCACCTGTGGACAGGCACGGCAAGGTGCCGGACGTCACGCGGCGAGCGCCTCCAGCGCCGCGGCGCGCGCGTGAATGGCCGTGGTGTCGAACAGCGGGACCGCCGAGTCCTGTTGCGTGACCAGCAGCGATATCTCCGTGCAGCCCAGGATGATGGCCTGCGCGCCCTGGGCGGCGAGCTTCGCGATGATTCCTCCATACACGCCGCGCGACTCGGCGGTGACGACCCCGAGGCACAGCTCCTGGTAGATGATCCGGTGCACCGTCTCGCGGTCCTCCGGCCCGGGAACCACGACGCGCAGCCCGTGACGTTCACTCAGACGATCGCGGTAGAAGGCCTGTTCCATCGTGAAGCGCGTGCCGAGCACGCCGACGGTCGAATGCCCGGTCCGCTTGATCTCGGCCGCCGTCGGATCGGCGATGTGGAGCAACGGTATCGTGACCGCCGCCTCGATTGCGGGCGCCACGTTGTGCATCGTGTTGGTGCAGAGCACGAGAAAGGATGCGCCGGCGGCCTGCACCGCGCGAGCGGCACCGGCCAGCAGCGCTCCCGCCGCCTGCCAGTCGCCGGCATGCTGCAGCCGTTCGATGTCGTGGAAGTCGACGCTGTACAGGACGAGCCGGGCCGAATGCAGTCCGCCAAGGCGTTCCCTGACCGTTTCGTTGATCTGCCGGTAGTACGGAACGGTCGACTCCCAGCTCATCCCGCCGATGAGGCCGATGACCTTCACGCCGGAAATTCGGCTACGCCGTCAACGTCGGGTAGTCGGTATATCCCTTCGGTCCCGGGGTGTAGAACGTGCTCATGTCCGGCGCGTTCACCGCGGCCCCGGCCTGCCACCGCCGCACCAGATCCGGGTTGGCGAGGAACGGGCGGCCGACGGCGACCAGGTCGCACTTGCCCGCGGTAAGGTTGCTTTCGGCGATCGCCGCGTCGTGGCCGCCGGAGTAGATGAGGGCACGCGTGAACGCGCGGCGGAACGTGGCCTTCATCGACTCGGGCACCGGCGGGGCGCCCATCGGCGCGTGGTCGACCAGGTGGACGTACACCGGCCCGAGGGCGTCGAGCGCGCGCGCGAGGTAGGCGTAGTCGGCTTCCATCTCCGGGTAGAGGGGCATGTCGTTGAACACGCCGAACGGCGAAAGGCGGATGCCGACCTTGTCGCGGCCGATCGCGGCGATCGCCGCCTCGGTGACCTCGAGCACGAAGCGGGCACGATTCTCGATGCTGCCGCCGTAGCGGTCGCTGCGCTGATTCGACGTCGGGCGGATGAATTGCTCGAGCAGATAGCCGTTCGCCCCGTGCAGCTCGATGCCGTCGAAGCCCGCCGCCACGGCGTTGCGAGCCGCCTGCGCGAACTCCGCGACCGCCGCCTTGATGTCGGCCTCGGTCATCGCCTCGGGCACGGCGTTCGGCTGCATCCCCTCGGCGTCGGTGTACATCTCGCCGGCGGCGGCGATCGCCGACGGCCCCAGCACGCGTGCGCCGGGCGGCAGGTTCAGCGGGTGCGCGATTCGCCCGCAGTGCATCAACTGCAGGAACATCCTCGCGCCCAGCGGGCGGACCGCATCGGTGACGAGCTTCCAGCCGGCGATCTGCGCCGCGGAGAAGACTCCCGGGATCCGGGGGTAGCCCAGTCCGTTCGGCGACGGCGACGTTCCTTCGGTGACGATCAGCCCCGCGGACGCCCGCTGCGCGTAGTACTGCGCCATGAGTTCGTTGGGGACGTTGCCGGTGGCGCGATTGCGCGTCATCGGCGCCATGACCAGTCGATTCTGCAGCGCGAGCGATCCGAGCGTGGTCTTGGAGAAGAGCAGTGACATGGGGTTTCTTTCCTGGAAACGAGTGGATGGGACCGACCGCACCACGTTGGGCGACGGGCCGGGAAGGGGGTGGATTGGGACTCGCTGCCGCGAAGGTCCCGGTCGGGCGAGAGATCGACGTCGCGTCGCGCGTCGCCGCGGTCACGGCGGCTGCGGCGCGGGTCCGTTCCGAACCGACCGGTCGCGCGCCTTCAGCCGCTCAGTTCAGCCCACACGCGCCCGGGCCGTCCGGATGCCCGCAGGAGCCGCAGGGGCCCGGGGCTGCGGGCGCAGACTTTGTGGTCGACACCGCGGTCGAAAAGACCGACAGCTTCTTTTCCAGTTCCGTCGAGTGGCAGCTCGGGCAGTCGGGCACCGTATCCGAGCGAACCAGCGTCTCGAATTCCTGGCCGCACTTGGTACACGCGTATTCGTAGATCGGCATCTCAGGCTCCTGTTCGAACTCGCATTCTAGCCTCCTGCACACCGCCCGGCGTCGCCGCGGCACGCCTCGGGTGGCAGCCGGTGTATTCCCGAAGAAAAAATATGGGGCCGCGGCGCGCCGGATCAAGCCCTTGAAAACGTCCGGCCGAGCCCAATTTTTCTTTTCGGTGGCGCCGCGGCGGCAGCCGTGGGCGCTTCGCTCAACCGGACCCAAGGAGGCATGCGACATGTACCAATCCCTGTTTCCTCGCGACGTATTCGCCGAGCTGGAACGCCTGCAGCGCGAGATGCGCGAGGCTTTCGACCTCTCCCCCAACATCCGCGGCCTCGGCCGGGGCGGATTTCCCGCGCTGAACGTGGGCGGGACGCCGCAGTCGGTGGAGATCTTCGCCTTCGCGCCCGGGCTCGATCCCGCGACCGTGGAAATCAGCCTCGATCGCGGCGTGCTGACCATCGCCGGCGAGCGGCCGTCGGACCTGCCCGCCGAGGACGCCAAGGCCGCCGTGCACATCAACGAGCGCTTCAGCGGTCGCTTCCGGCGGGTGCTGACGCTCGCCGACGACATCGATCCCGCCGGCGTGTCGGCCGACTACCGCGACGGCGTTCTGCACATCGTCGCCCGGCGCCGCGAATCGGCCCAACCGCGCCGCATCACCGTCCAGTGAGTCAAGGAGGAACCAACATGAACGATGCGACTGCCGTCGCCCGGAACCAGCCTGCATCGCGCCCCGACGCGACCCAGCGCGCCGAGGCCGCTCAACGCAGCGATGCGGCCCTGCTGCCGCCGGTGGACGTGATCGAGGACAGCGCGGGCATCACGCTGCGCGCCGATCTGCCCGGCGTGCCCAAGGACAAGCTCAAGCTGCAGGTCGAAGGCGATACGCTGACGATCGAGGGCGAGGTGAGCTTCGCGATGCCGGAGGGCATGGAGGCGAGCTACGCCGAAGTGAACGTGCCCCGCTTCCGGCGCGTGTTCACGCTGTCGAAGGAGCTCGACACCACCAAGGTCTCCGCCGAGATCAAGCACGGCGTGCTCAACCTGCGCATCCCCAAGGCTCTGCACGCGCAGCCGCGCCGGATCGAGGTCAAGGTGAGCTGATGCCGGCGGCCGCCCTCTCTCGTCGGGGGGGCGGCCGTTCCGCACGCATCTGCGCGGCTTCCCCGGGCGCGAGCGATGCCGCGCCGCCGCGCCGCCGGGCCGCTCGCGGCGGAATGTTCGCGTTTGCGGTCGGCTGCTATTCTCCCGGCATTCCGCCGGGAGCCGGCGGTGGGCGACGACCATGACCGAAGATCGACACCAAGCACCGCTGCCCAGCCCGGAGGACGCGCTCACCCGCCTGAAGATGGGCAACCTGCGCTTCGTCCTCGGCGAGGCGCGATTCCCGACGGTGCCCCGAGAGGTGCTCGCCGATCTCGCCAAGGGCCAGCAGCCTTTCGCGACGATCCTCGCCTGCAGCGACAGCCGCGTCCCGCCCGAGCTGGTGTTCGATGCCGGATTCGGCGAGCTCTTCGTCGTGCGGGTCGCCGGCAACGTGCTGGGGTCCGCGGTGGCGGGAACGCTGCAATACGCCACGGTGCACCTGCGCACCCCGCTGTTCGTGGTGATGGGGCACCAGGGCTGCGGCGCGGTGAAGGCGGCGCTCGCGGCGAAGTTCGAGGGCGCCCTGCATTGCGAGCGGATCGAGCTGCTGCTGGAGGGCATCCTGCCGTCGCTGGACGACGTCGACGCGACGCTGCCGGCGGCTGCGCTGCTCGATGCCGCGGTCGAGGCCAACGTGCGCCGGACCGTGCGGCAATTGCGCGCCTCCCCCGAGGGCCGGGCGGAGTTGGCCAGCGGCGCGATGAAGCTCGTTGGCGCCGTGTACGACCTCGACACCGGCCGGGTGCGGTTTCTCGAGTAGCGGCCGTGGTGTGCAAAGGCGACGCGGCCGCGCCGCGCGCTTCGATGGCCTCGAGTTCAGTCGACGGTGTCGCGCACGATCAGCAGCGACACCGTCAGCGTGCGCGCGAGCTTCTCGGCGACGCTGCCGAGCAGCATGCGGCCCACGCCGCGCGGGCCGTGCGCGCCGACCACGACGAGATCGGCGCCGGACGCCGCGACCGCCTCGGCCAGCTGCTCGGCCGCGTGCTGCGTGCCGGACACGACGAGGCGGGTCAGCGGCTCGACGCCCAGTTCGCGGGCGTGCGCGGCGGCGTGGTCGAGCGCGGTCTGGCCTTCCTGCACCAGCGCCTCGTTGAAGCTGTTGCGCATGTCGTCGGTGCTGACGCCGCGCGCCTGCCGCAACTGCGCCTCGTCGACCGCGTGCACGAGTTCGAGCTTGGCGTGCAACGACTGGGCGATCGCCACCGCCGCCCCGACGGTCCGCCGGGACGCGGCGCTGTCGTCGATTCCGACCAGGATGTGCTTGAACATGGAATTACCTCGGTGAATTGACGGGTGCCGTGCAACCGCCCCCGCTCGGCCGGGGATACGGTGGTCGCGGCCATTATAAGTCGCGCCGATCGCCGGTGGCCGGCAAGGGTCCGGGGCACGCCGGTTGCAGTACCATCGGCGGCAGGCAGGTCAGGCGGCCGGGGTGGCCGCGGAAAGGCAGTGATGCGGAAACGGTTCATCCGGTGGCCAATCGTCGTGCTGGCGCTGTGCGGCGGCCCGCTGCAGGCCGAAACGCCGCCGGTGCGCAGCGTCGACCGCGTCGATCTCGGCCGCTACGTCGGCAAGTGGTACGAGATCGCGGCCTTTCCGATGTTCTTCCAGCGCCGTTGCGTCGGCGACACCACGGCCGAGTACGCGGTGCGGCCGGACGGCGCCCTTTCCGTCGTCAACCGCTGCCGAACCGATCAGGGCTTCGACGAGGCGACCGGCAAGGCCTGGACGGTCGACGGCACCGGGAACGCGCAGCTCGAGGTGCAGTTCTTCTGGCCGTTCCGGGGCGACTACTGGGTCATCGGCCTGGCCGACGATTACCAGTGGGCGGTGGTCGGCAACCCGAACCGCAAGTACCTGTGGGTGCTCGCACGCAGCCCGCGACCCGGCCGCGAGTCGCTGGACGCGGCGTTGCGGGCCGCGTCGGCGCAGGGTTACGACCTCACGCAGCTGCGCTACACCGAACACGCAGCGGCGCCGGCGACACCGTAGCGCCGCGGTGGCGGGCGCCGCGCCGCCGGGTGCTCCCGCTACCGGCCCGCGGCCGATCGTGGCCGCCTGGGCGCCTTGGGCCGCACCGCCGGCTTGCGGGCGACAGCCTTCGCCGCGGCCTTGCGTGCCGCCGGCTTCGCCGCCGGTGTCTTCGCCGCGGCCGCACGCACCTGGCGCAGCATGGCTGCGAACTCGCGATTGAACTGGTCGGTGATCGCCTCCGGATCGGGCAGCAGGTGGGCGTCGGCGATCACCGCCAGCGTGGCCGTCCCCCGGTAGCTCAGGATGCTGATGCCCATGCCCAATTGCCGGCCCGGATGCGGCACCCAGAACATCATCCGCTCGATCGGCACGCCGGCCAGGCGGAGCGTCGTCCGGGGCCCGACGACGTTGGTCATGACCACGCTGGCCTTGCTGCCGAAGATCCAGGTGGCGAAATCCTCGACCGCCTTGGGCGCGCGGCCGAAGACGTTGAACAGGGCCAGCATCGCCGCCGCCTCCGGCGAACGCTTGAGCGCATCCATCCGCTCCTTGGTCTTCGCCAGCCGGTCCATCCGGCGCGGGCTCGCCACCGCGAGGTCGAGGACCACCAGCCCGAACTCGTTGCCGAGCTTGCCGACGCGATCCGGCGGCCGCAGGTCGACGGGCACCATCGCGCGGACGGTGGTCTCGTTCACCTCGACACCGCGCCGCCTGAGGTAGCTGCGCAGGGCGCCGGTCATGCCGGCGACGAGCACGTCGTTGACCTTCGCGCCGGCGAACGCGCCGATCGCCTTGACGTCGTCGAGGGCGACCGGGCTCGACCAGGCGACGCGCTTGCGCAGGCCGAAGTCGCCCTTGAACGGCGATCGCGGATCCGGCCGCTTGAGGAGCTCGGCGACGAGCATCTCGGTGCCCTGGAGCAGCAGGGCCGCCTTGTCGATCAGCTCCCGGGGATGCGCGACGGCGTCGACGGCCGAACCCGCCAGGGCGAGCGCCTTCGCGGCCTGCCGCCCGATCGCGTCGAGTGCCGGCACGACCCGGCCGGCGCCGGACGCTTCCTCGGCCGCGGGGTCTTCGGCCGCCACCGTGGCCGGCGGCGACTCGGGCGCGTCGTCGGCCAGTTGCTCGATCACCGCCATCATCGCGGTGCCGTCGCCGATGCAGTGGTGGTAGCGCATGATCAGCGCGCTGCCCCCGTCGACATCGTCGACGACGTGCACCTGCCAGAGCGGCTGCTCGTGATCCAGCGGCGCGCTCGCGATGTCGTCGAGCAGCGTGGTGAGCGCCGCCTGGTCGTGCGGCGCCGGCAGCGCCACGTGGTGGATGTGCTGGCCGATGTCGAAGTTCGGCATCTCCTCCCAGTGCGGACTCGACACCGGGAAGCCGCGCTCGACGACGCGCTGGCGGAAGCGGTCGAAGCCGAGGATCCGCTGCTGATAGACGGCCTTCACGCGGTCGAAGTCGAAGCGCTCGCGGGTCAGCATGACGCCGGTCACCATGGCCAGGTTGGCCGGGCCGTCCATGTGAAACCAGGCTGCGTCCACGGGACTCATCGGATGGGTCGTCATCGTGCTCCTCTCGCGCGGCAAGGGAAGCCCCCTGCGGCCGTCGCGCCGCCGGGGATGCCTTCGATTCATGGTAGCCGCGGCAGCTTGCCCGGCCTTGATCCGGGTCAAGCGCGAACCCGATCGGCGTTGCCTGGACTTGGGCCGCAGGCGGGTCGGTATAATCACCCTTCCCGTGGCCTGCGGCCAGGAACCGGACACTCCCCGCGCGATGGACCCGCTGACGCTGCTTGCCGACCCCCAGATGTGGATCGCGTTCCTCACCCTCACCGCGCTGGAACTGGTGCTGGGCATCGACAACGTGATCTTCATCTCGATCCTGGTCGACCGGCTGCCGCCGGCGACGCGCGAAAAGGCGCGGCGGATCGGCCTGTTCCTGGCGATGTTCATGCGCATCGCGCTGCTGCTGCTGCTGTCGTGGATGGTCGGGCTGACCGCGCCGCTGTTCAGCGTGCTGGAGCGGGGGATCTCGGGGCGCGACCTCATCCTCATCGGCGGCGGCCTCTTCCTGCTGTGGAAGAGCACCCACGAGATCCATCAGCTGCTCGAAGGCGTCGAAGGCGAGGCGTCGAGCGCGGTGGGGGCGACCTTCACCTCGGTGATCCTGCAGATCATCATCATCGACATGGTGTTTTCGCTCGACTCGATCATCACCGCCGTCGGCATGGTCGACAACGTCACGGTGATGATCGCCGCGGTGGTCGTCTCGGTGGCAATGATGATGATGTTCGCGGCGAAGATCGGGGGCTTCGTGTCCGACCACCCGACGATCAAGATGCTGGCGCTGTCGTTCCTGCTGGTGGTGGGGATGGCGCTGGTGGCCGAGGGTCTCGGCCAGAAGGTGCCCAAGGGCTACATCTATTTCGGGATGGCCTTCTCGGTCGCCGTGGAGATGCTCAACATCCGCATGCGCACGAGGCGCACCGCGCCGGTGCACCTGCGCGAACCCTACAGCCGGGAAGCGCAGGACTGAACGCCGCGCACGGCAGGCCCGGGGTCGGGACGCCATTGCGGCGCCAGGAGGAATTCGGAATGGACTGCACGACGCTCGAAGTCACGCTGGCCGATGGCATCGCCACCATCGCCCTCAACCGCCCGGACAAGGCCAATGCCATCACGCTGCCGATGTGGCACGAGATCCGGCAGGCGATGGAGTGGCTCGACGCGACGCCGGCGGCGCGGGTCGGGATCATCACCGGCAAGGGCAAGCACTTCACCGCCGGCATCGATCTCGCGCTGCTCGCCGGGATCGGCGAGCGCATCCGCGACCGATGCGAAGGCCGCAGCCGCGAGAAGCTCCGCCGGCTGGTGCTGGACCTGCAGGACAGCCTGACCGCGATCGAGCGCTGTCGCAAGCCGGTGCTCGCCGCCATTCAGGGACCCTGCATCGGCGGCGGCGTCGATCTGGTCGCCGCCTGCGACATGCGCTATTGCGCGGCCGACGCCTATTTCACGGTCAAGGAGATCGACGTCGGCATGACCGCCGATCTGGGCACGCTGCAGCGCCTGCCGCGGCTGGTTGGCGAAGGCATGGCGCGGGAGCTGGCCTACACGGGACGGAAGGTCGACGGCGCCGAGGCACAGCAGATCCGCCTGGTCAATCGCTGCTACGAAACCCCCGCGGCGCTGCAGCAGGGCGTGCAGGAGATCGCCCGCTCGATCGCCGGCAAGTCGCCGCTGTCGGTGCGCGGCTGCAAGGAAATGCTCAATTACGCGCGCGACCACACGGTGGCCGACGGCCTCAACTACGTCGCGACGTGGAACGCGGCGATGCTGCTGTCCGCCGACCTCGCCGAGTCCGGCCGGGCCGGCATGGAGCGGCGCGCGCCGGCGTTCGAGGATTGAGCGCGTCCCCGCACGACGGTCGCGGCGGTAGTCCAGTGCCGGGCCGCCTGGAGCCCCCGGCCACCGTCTGCGTCGTCCGGCACGGCGAGACGGACTGGAACACCGCGGGCATTCTGCAGGGCTGGATCGACGTCCCGCTCAACGACCTCGGTCGGCGCCAGGCCCACGCGCTGGGTGACACGCTGGCGGGCGCGGGCATCGTCGCCGTGCACACCAGCCCGCTGCTGCGTTGCCGTGCCACCGCCGAGATCGTCGCCGCGCGGCTCGGCCTGCCTTCGCCGGCGGTGCACGACGGCTTGAAGGAGCGGCACTTCGGCATCTTCCAGGGCATACCCAAAGCCGAGCTGGCCGAGGCGAACCCGCAGCTCTATCAGCAGATCCTGCAGCGCAATCCGGCGGGCAGGTTCGAGGAGGGCGAGGCGATGGACGAGTTCGCGACCCGGGTGCTGGAGGCGATCCTCGACCTTGCCGCCGGGCACGGCGGCGAATGCCTGCTGGTCGTCACCCACGGCTGGGCGATGGACGTCGTCGCCCGCGAAGCCGACGGCCTGCCGCGGCACGCCATCCTGCACGTGAAGCCGAAGAACGGCGAGTGCCTGTGGCTGGAGGTGGCGGGGCGGTCGATGCGACGGCGGGCGGTTCCGCCGCGGCAATGTGGTTGAATGGCGGAGCGGCCCCGGCGGGCGACGGCGGCGGTCAGCGGCCGAACGCGCCGGCATCGAAAGCGGAGTGTCGAGGAGGCGGGATGCGATGAGTGCACGACCGATCGCCACCGGGGTTGCTGCCTTGGCGGCGCTGACGGTGACGAGCGCCCTGCTGCTCGCCGGCGCGCCGGCCGAGGCGCGCCGGTTGCCGCGGATCGACGCCGCGGCCAGCCCGATCCCGGCCGCGGCGGCGGATGCCGGCAACGCTGCCGACACGGTGCCGGGGGCGCTCCCCGGCGTGACGCAGGACCCGCGACTCGGCGTCCCGGCGTTTCTCTGGGGCGACACCGCGCGGGCGACGCTGCCCTCGCTCGGCCGCGGTCCGTCGCCGAAGCTGGGGCTCGACGCGGCCGCCGCCGCGCGGGCCCACCTGCACGACCTCCGGGACGCCTGGCGACTGACGGCCGACGAGGTCGCCGCCTTGCCGTTGCGGCAGCTGCAGCGCCTGCCGAACGGGGCGGCGATCGTGCGCTTCGGCCACCAGGTCGACGGCGTCGAGGTGTTTCGGGAGCAGGCGAACGTCCTCGTCGATCGGGAAGGCGAGCTGGTCGCGGTGGGCGGGCTGCTGGCGGGCGCCGCGGCGATCGCGCCCAAGCGGGCGGAGGTGCAGCCGCACGAGCCGGAGGCGGCGGTCGCCGCGGCGCTGGCCGACTACGGATTTCCGGCGACGGTGGCCGGGGCGCTGCAGCGGGTCGAGGCGCGCGACGGCTACGTGCGCCTGACACTGCCGCCGGACGTCGTCGGCGACGACGGGTCGGCGCTGGCCGGCGCCGCTCGGGCCAAGCGCGTGTGGTTTCGGCGCGGCGCCGAGCTCGTCGCCGCCTACTACGTGGAGACGCCGGTCCGCGACGGCGCCTGGCCGCGCAGCGTCGACCGCCACGCCTACGTGATCGCCGCGGCGGATGGAGCGGTGCTCTTCCGCCACAACCAGACGGCGGACGCCGCGTTCGCCTATCGCGTCTACGCCGAGTCGGCCGCCGGTCATCTGCCGCTGCCGGGTCCGGCGGGCCGCAACGCCTTTCCGCATCCGACCGGCGTGCCGGACGGCTACCAGGCGCCGTTCGCGCCGGCCAACCGCGTGGCGCTGCAGAACCTGCCCTTCAGCCGCAACGATCCCTGGCTGCCACCGGACGCGACGCGGACCATCGGCAACAACGTCGAGGCGTTCGCGAATCGGATCGAGCCGGACGGTTTCGACCCGGCCGACCCCGGCGAATGCAATCCGGCCGCGCCGCTCGTCGGCGATCTCCACGCCTGCACCAGCGGCCCCGGCGCCTTCGACTATGCGTACGACACCGGCCGCGCACCCGGCGCCGACCGCGCGCAGGTGATGGCGGCGGTCACCAACCTCTTCTACATGGTGAATTACCTGCACGACTGGTATTACGACGCCGGCTTCGACGAGGCGTCCGGCAACGCGCAGACCGACAATTTCGGTCGCGGCGGATTCGGCGACGACAGCCTGATCGCCGAGGCGCAGGACTACGCCCGGACCGACAACGCCGACATGACGACGCCGGCGGACGGCGAGCGTCCGCGGATGCGGATGTACCTCTGGAGCAGTTCGGCGGTGCTGGCCCGGATCAATGCTCCGGCGGCGCTGGCCGGCGTCAAGGAGGCCGGCATCGCCGCTTTCGGCCCGACGTCGTTCGATCTCACCGGTGATCTGGTGCTCGCCCGCGACGCCGCGACGACCGAGGGGCCGACGACCACCGACGGCTGCACGGCGTTCACCAACGCCGCCGCGGTGGCCGGCAGGATCGCCGTGATCGATCGCGGCGACTGCCTCTTCGTGGTCAAGGTGCGCAACGCCCAGGACGCGGCCGCCGCCGGCGTGCTGATCGTCAACAACGTCCCGGGCGGCATCGCGATGGGGGGCGACGACCCGACGCTGACGATACCGGTGGTCTCGGTGACCCTCGCCGACGGCGCGGCGATCAAGGCCGAGCTCGCGCGGGGCGTGCCGGTCAACATGCGCCTCGCGCGCGCGAGCGGGGTTCCGCGCGACGGCGCGCTCGACAACACGCTGATCGCCCACGAGTGGGGCCACTACATCAGCAATCGGCTGGTGGGCAATGCCAGCGGCCTGGCCGCGAAGCAGGCCGAGGGCATGGGCGAGGGCTTCGCCGACTTCCACGCGCTGCTGCTGCTGGTGAAGGACGAGGATCGGCAGCGCAGCGCGAACGCCGGCTTCGGCGGCGCCTACCCGGTCAGCGCCTACGCGCACGGCGGGCCCGACCTGGCGCCCGACGTGATCGGCAACGCGTGGTACTACGGCATCCGTCGCTATCCGTACTCGCGCGACATGACGAAGAACCCGCTGACCTTCCGCCACATCGGCGACGGCGTGGCGCTGCCGGCGCTGCCGCCGCCGTCGCCCACGGCGGCCGGCGGCAGCAACTCCGAGGTGCACCGCACCGGCGAGGTCTGGGGCTCGATGCTGTGGGAGTGCTACGCCAACCTGCTCGATGACCGCCCGCGGCTGTCGTTCGCGCAGGCGCAGGAGCGGATGAAGCGCTACCTGGTCGGAGGCTACAAGATGATGCCCTGGAACCCGACGTTCATCGAGGCGCGCGACGCGATCCTCGCCGTGATGAAGTCGCAGGACACGCGCGATCACGACCTGTGCCTGCACGGCTTCGCCAAGCGCGGCGCGGGCGTCGGCGCCGTGGCTCCCGACCGCTTCGACGAGGCCAACGCCGGCGTGGTCGAGAGCTTCCTGTCGGTCCCGCCGACCGGGGGCGTGAAGCGCGGGGCGGTCGAGTACCACCACGCGGAGTGGGACCACTATTTCGTCACCGACATCCCGGACGAGATCGCCAAGCTCGACAACGGGACCTTCGCCGGCTGGGTGCGCACCGGCGAGGGTTTCGACGTCTACGTCGACGCGCCGCCGGGGAGTGCCGGCGTGTGCCGGTTCTTCAGCACCACGTTCGCGCCGCGCAGCTCGCACTTCTACACGCCGAGCGCCAGCGAGTGCGGCGTGGTGCGGCAGAACGCCGACTGGCAGCTCGAGGGCGTGGTCTTCGGCGTGTCGGCACCGGGGCCCGACGGCGCCTGCCCCGCCGACATGCGGCCCGTCTATCGGCTCTACAACGACGGGCAGGGGGCGGCCCCCAATCACCGCTACACGACCCGCCTCCCGACGCGCGAGCAGATGCTGGCGCGTGGCTGGATTCCCGAGGGCTACGGTCCGCTCGGCGTGATCATGTGCGCGCCGCCCTGACCCGCGCGGTCACCATCGAAAGGCGCTCGGCCGCTCAACCCATCAGCACGTTGACGATCGCGTTGCCGATCCCCATCAGCGCGGAGCCCGAGATCAGTCCGGCGCAGATGGGCTCCATGCCCTCGACCCAGAACCGGTTGCCGCGGGTGCCGGCGGTCGGATTCCGGCGCGCCGCCACCCAGAAGATCATCGCGCCGATCCACATCGCGAACGTCGATTCGGGCGGCAGCACCACGCCCAGCCCGATCGACACCGCAGACAGCGGGAAACGGCCCCGGGTGACCATGCGCGCGACCTCGATCGTCACCGCCGCCACCGCCGCCACGATCATCGACACCACGGCCGAGTAGGGGAGCGCGCTGACCCCCTTGGCGATGAGCTCGGCGACGCCCTTCCACTGCAATGCTGCCGGGAACGCGAAGTTGTCGGAGACCATCGTCGACACGGAGCGCACGCCGTTCGCGTCCGGCGGCAGGAACAGCAGGAAGAACAGCGGCACGCAGGCGAGCGCGCCGGCGAAGATGCCGATCACGTGGCCGATGGCCTGCTGGCGGGGCTTGGCGCCGAGCATGTAGCCGGGCTTGATGTCGGAGAGCAGGTTCGCGGCGTTGGAGGCGATCTCCGCCGTCATGCCCGCGGGGATCAGGTTGCTCGCCGGATTGCTGCGGTCGATCGCGCCCATCGTGAACTGGGTGATCTTGGACAGCGCGCCGGTCGGCGTCCACGACGTGAGCGCCATCGAGTTGGTGCAGATGACCGACAGCACGAAGATCAGCGGCAGCGAGATGAATGCCAGGAGCCACGGCACGCCGAAGAACGCGTGCGTGGTCCACGCGCCCAGCACGCTGAAGATCGGGATGCCCACGGCGGAGATCCACAGCGGGAACTCGATGTGGCCGAGCACGTCGGTGCCGCTCTCCTTCGCGCGGCGCTTGAACAGGCCCCTGAAGATCTCCGGCCGGCCGAGCAGGCTCACCAGCGAGCCCACGACCATCATCGTCACGCCCCACCACAGCGACCACTGGTTGACGATCTCCGCCCGCGAGATCGGCACCAGCACGCCGGTGGGCCCGGTGCGGGCGACGATGTCGCCGGCCTGGATCATGATCGGCGCCAGGATGACGAAGTTGACGAACGCGCCGAGCAGGCAGCTGGTCGCCACCGCGATGCCCATCAGTCCGCCCACGCCGAGCATCGCCGCGTCGAGCGTGAGGCGCAGCCCGAGCACGCGGATGTCGGTGCCGAGGATCGTCGGGACGTACTGGCTCGCCTTGCCCACCGCGGCGTAGTAGTAGGCGTCCAGCCGTTCGTGGAAGGTCCACGGCGCCTTCAGCCCCGCCCACTGGTCGAGGCGCAGGATCTTGAACTGCAGCAGCTTCATCCAGCCGTCGCTGATCACCGCCTGGTAGAGGCCGGTGAACAGCGCGGTGCCGCCGAGCAGTCGCGCCTTGAACATGCCCTCGCTGGCCGAGCCCGTGTACAGCGCGTCGAGCACCACGCCGCTGGCGCGGCCCTCCGGAAACGGCAGCTGCTCCTCGTTGATGAAGCGCCGCTTCATCGGGAAGGCGAGCAGCACGCCGATGATGGACACCACGCACATCCACGTCACCATGTGCCACCAGGGGATGATCCTCTCGGTCACCAGCATGTACGCGGCCAGGCTGGAGATCATCGGCGCGACCATGTAGCCCGCGGCGGTGGCGATCGACTGCGTGCAGTTGTTCTCGAGGATGGTGAAGTCCGTGGCGATCCCGGCGCCGTGCATGATGCGATAGAGCGCGAAGGCGAGGATGACCGAGGTGAGCCCCACGCCGATGGAGATGCCGGTCTTGGCGGCGATGTAGAGCGCGGTCGCGGCCAGGATGCCGCCGAGCAGGAATCCGGTGAGCGCCGAGCGGATCGTCAACTGCGGCATGTCGCCGCGAAAGACGTTCTTCAGCCACCACTCGTCCTTCTGGCTGCGCGTCCAGGTGCGGACCTGTTCCTCGTTCAGCTGTAGCAGTGCCATGCGGGCTCTTTCCGGGCGTAGGGGTGGGCGTGGGCACGACATTCTCGGCCAAACCGGCTTCGGCGCCCAGCCTTTCGTTGGCCGGGCGCCCCGTTCCGGTCCCGCCACCGTCGACCGTCGCCGGCGTGATTTCGAAAGCGGGCAGGGGCAGTAGAATGCCGGTTCCCGAACCCCCTGGAGGACCTGCGATGATCGGCTACGTGACGCTCGGCACCAACGACCTGCCCCGTGCGGCAGCCTTCTACGACGCGCTGCTGGCCGAGGTCGGTGCCAAGCGGCTGTGGGACGTCGACCGCGGCATCGGCTGGGGCGTGGCGCAGGACAAGCCGAGCCTGGGCATCCTGAAGCCCTACGACGGCAAGCCGGCCACCGTCGGCAACGGCGTGATGGTCGCGCTGGTCGTCGACTCGCGCGACAAGGTCGACCGCGTCTACCGGAAGGCGCTGGAGCTCGGCGGCAAGGACGAAGGACCCGCGGGCCCGCGCGGCGACGGATTCTATGCCGGTTACTTTCGCGACCTGGACGGCAACAAGCTGGACGTGTTCTGCGTCGGGTAGTCGCCCGCAGCGCGAGACTGGCATTGCACGGGGCGGCACGGCACCCGGGTCGGCGACCGCTCCAGGTGCTGCGCCGCAGCGTGGCAAGCGGCCGGCAACGCGTCTATGATGAAGGTTCGGGGTGCAGCGAGCGGGTTCGGCGCCCCTCAACGGCAAGGAGCGATCGTCATGGCGAAGAAGACCAAGAGCAGCGGCGACACCGGCGTCTACCGGGTCACCGAGATCATCGGCACCAGTCCGCTGTCCTGGGAAGCGGCGGCGAAGAACGCCATCGAAGCGGCCTCCAAGTCGCTGCGCGACCTGCGCATCGCCGAGGTGAGCAAGCTCGACATGAAGATCGAGGACGGCAAGGTCGTCGCCTATCGGGCGCGGGTTTCGCTCTCGTTCAAGTACGACGGCTGAGCGGGGCAATCAAGCCAAGGTGAGTTTCCTGCGGCGATTCACGAACCGCTCGATACCCTGGAGAATCCACTCCGGGGACAGATGGGCTTCCTCGGCAATTTCTTCCAGGCGGCCACCGGAGCGCCACTGGTTGTCGAAGTCGGCGGTCATGGCGTATTGCTTGGAAATCGCCGAGCCCAGCCAGTCATACATGGCGCGACGCGACATGTTGGTGATCACGGTCGAGTCGATGAAGTCGGCCATCGGCAGGATGCGATCCTGATAGGCCTGGTCCTGCAGGCGGAACAGTTCCGGGCTGACGCCGGCAACGATCTTGACGTTGAGTCCACGCTTGTTGATCTCCGGCAGTGCCTTGATGACGTTGGACGTCGAGATCGTGCCCTGAACGATGATCGTGCCCTGCCTCGGCTTGCCGCCGTCGAAGTCGCGGATCAGGTAAGCGCCCTTGGCCGCAGCCGTGTAGCAGTCGATGCCCAGCGCCTTGCGATCCGGCACGGTGATGGGCGGGCGGGTCAGGTGCAGCGCGATGATCGGCGGATCGGTCTTCATGGCCGCAGCGAGCATGATCGGCACTTCGTTGAAGTCGCTCGGGTACAGGTTGACGACCGTGCCATCCGGGAATAGCTGCGTGACGGCCGGCGAAAACACACCGTAGTGCGTGCGCGCATCTTCCGCCGTCTCGATGCCGGAGTGCCCGGCAACCCACACCACCTTGCCGTACTTGATTTCGCAGTTCTGGGCCATCTGGCTCAGGATGCGCATCTGACCGTACTTGAGGTAGCTGAACGAAGCGTAGGTCGAGCACACGCCGCAGAAGCCGTTGAACTCGTTGAACGGGTCGGACGACAGGTTGGTCGTCGCCAGCGCGGCCATGATCCCGGAGTTGGCGAACTCGGTGATTTCCTGCGGGATGATCGCGCCGTCGAGATTCTTGTCGCGTTCATACCAGCCGAAGTTCTTCATGGCGCCGAAGTCCTTGCCGAAATCGGCAACGTTGGTCGACTCGGCGAGGTCGGCGGCACAGGCGAGGAACAGCGGGCGGCCGTACCTTTCCCTGCACACGGAGTTGATGTAGCTGCCCCACTTGCCGAAAGCGGCGCGGTTGGACTGCACCGTCCCCGGCGCCACGAACAGCTCGGCCGGATACTTGCTGGGGTCGAACAAGTCGGCATCCTTCATCGGGTTCTTTGACAGGTCGAACAACGGCTTGGCAGGCCCGGACGGAACCGCATCGGCCAGCGTCAGCAGGGTGCCGGTGATGTAGTCGACGAGCGCCTGATCCTTGGCCAGCACGTTGGTCACGGACTTCAGGTTCTGCAGAGCCTGCGCCTCCTGATCGGCAACGGAAGCCGGTGCCGGCTGGCCGTAGTTCTGGAATTCAACGCCGTACTTCGCAACGAACTCTCCCTTGGTCTTCCAGAAGGCTTCGCTGTTCATCTTGTGCGGCGCGCCGTGCGACTTGTTGTCGAACACGCCGTAGCCGCGGCCCTTGCGGGTCTTGAAGTAGAGCATGCCTGGCGCGTTCGAGGCTTCCTGTGCGGCGAACAGGTCCAGGAGGCCCTTCGACAGGTCGCCCCAGTTGGTGCCGTCGCTGGCCTTGAACACGTTCCAGCCGTAGGGCCTGAACCATTCTTCCGGGCCGCCGTGAACAACGGCGCTGGTGGGCCGGTCATCAATGCCGAAGTCGTTCCAGTCCACCAGGAAGAACAGGTTGTTGAGGCCCAGGCCCCAGGCGGAGTTCTTGGTTTCGTGGCTGGCACCGGGCGTCAGGCCGCCTTCGCCTTCAAGGGCGACGACCTTGACATCGCTCGCGCCGGCGCGCTTGAGCGCCAGCGCCTGACCGGCCGCAGCCGGCAGCCCGTGGCCGGAAGGGCCGGTGTTCCACTTGAGGAATAGCGACTTGCCTTCCATTTCAGCGTGACCGGAGAGTCCGCCGTGACGGCGGAAACGGGCGAGATCCTCCTGCCACACGGCCGAGCGCGACTCGAGCTTGTACCGGGCGTCCCTGGTCTCTTCGTACTTGATGCGGAAGGCTTCATCGAGAACGGCGAAGGTGGCATAGATCAGCGGAATCGAGTGGCCGGCGCTCAGAATGAACCGGTCGCCAAAAGCCTTCTCGGGGTGGCGGATGTCCCATCGGAAGCCGCCGCAGAGCAGCAGGGCGATGAACGCCTGCACCTTGGAGCGCGAACCGCCCGGGTGGCCGCTCTGGCTGAAATTGACCATGAGATCGATGTTCTGGTCGACCATGTCCTTGATCTTTTCCCACTTCCCGAAGTGAGGGCAGAGTTCCGCGTACTTCTGTTCGACTGACTTGTTTGCCATTGCACTGGCTCCTGGAGCTCTTCGTTGTAATTGCCGCGCCACTGCCCGGCCAGGCGACCCTTGCGGAGCCGGAGATCGAGCCTTGGCACGGGTTGCGCGCGGGTCTCCTCTGCGCAAGGGATCGCCGTTGCCCGGCTTCTCGCGCATGCTGCGTCGGCCGGGCGCTCGTGGTCGCCGCATCGTGCAGGATCCGCTGGCAGGTCGGGCGGTTCCTCAGGTCGGATCTACTCGGGCTTCGGCCCGGCTCCCGTGAGTTGCCGCAACACCGCGGCGACCACCGCTTCCGGCGTGATGCCGAAGTGGCGGAAGAGCTCGGCTTCCGGCCCGGAGGCGCCAAACGTGCTCATGCCGATGAAGCAGCCGTCCTCGCCGATGAAACGCTCCCAACCCAGCTTCACGGCGGCCTCGACTGCGACCCGGGCGGTGCCTCGTCCCACGATCATCGCCCGGTAGGTGTCGTCCTGCTGCTCGAAGCGCTCCCAGCACGGCACGGAGATCACCGCCGTCGGCACTCCCTGCGCCTGCAGCGCGGTGCGGGCGGCGAGCGCGATCGCGACTTCCGAGCCACTGGCGAAGATCGTCGCGCGGCGCCCACCACCCTCGGGGTCGGCCAGCACATAGGCGCCTCGCGCACAGAGATTCTCGTCGATGTGCTTCGTGCGGATCGCCGGCAGCGCCTGGCGCGAGTTGACGATCGCGGTCGGCGAGCGCCGGTTGGCGACGGCGAGCTGCCAGCACTCCGCCGCCTCGACGGCGTCGGCCGGCCGCATGACGTCGAGGTTGGGCATCGCCCGCAGCGACGCGAGATACTCGACCGGCTGGTGCGTCGGCCCGTTCTTGCCGATGCCGATCGAGTCGTGGCTGAACACCCAGATGACCGGCAGCGACATCATCGCCGACAGCCGGATCGCGTGCCGCATGTAGTCGGAGAAGACGAGAAACGTCGCGCCGTAGGGCACCACGCCGCGGTGCGCCGCCATCCCGTTCATCATCGCGCCCATCGCGTGCTCGCGGACGCCGTAGTGCAGGTAGCGACCGTCCCGCCGGTCGGCCGTGAACGGCAGCATGTCGCGCTTGTGCTGGGTCGCGGCCTCGAGATCCGGCGCGCCGCCGACCAGCTCGGGGATCGCGTGCGACAGCACCCGGGTGATCTCGCCGGACGAGCGCACCGTGGGCTGCGACGGCGCATTGGCGGCGGCCTCGCGCTTGTAGTCCCGCAGCGTCCGCTCCCAATCCGGCGGCAGCTCGCCGCGCATCAGGCGCTCGAACTTCGCACGCTGCCCGGGATCGAGCCGGGCAAGGCGGTCTTCCCAGGCCCGGCGTTCCGCCGCGCCGCGGCTGCCCGCCTTGCGCCACTCTTCGACGATGGGCTGCGGAACGACGAACGGCGCGTGCGGCCAGCCGAGGTGCTCGCGCGCCGCCGTGCAGTCGTCCTCGAACAGCTTGCCGCCGTGGGCGACGCGCTGGTTCTGGATGCGCGGCACGCCGAAGCCGATGGTGGTGTTGCACTTGATCATCGACGGGCGCGGATCCTTCTTCGCCAGCAGGATGGCGGCCGCGAGCGCCTCCTGGTCGTGGCCGTCGCATTCCTGCACCTGCCAGCCGGCGCAGGCGAAGCGGGTGAGGTAGTCCTCGCTGATCGCCTGGCTGGTGGCGCCGTCGTCGGTCATCCGGTTGGAATCGTAGAGGAAGATCAGCTTGCCGAGCCGGAGGTGCCCGGCCAGCGAGACGATCTCGTGGCCGATGCCTTCCATCAGGCAGCCGTCGCCGACCAGCGCGTAGGTGTAGTGATCGACGATGGCGTCGCCGAACTCGGCATTGAGCATCGCCTCGGCGACGGCCATGCCGGCGGCGTTGGCGATGCCCTGGCCCAGCGGCCCGGTGGTGACCTCGACGCCGTGCGCCGGCTCGTACTCGGGGTGGCCGGGGGTGTGCGACCCCAGCTCGCGGAAGGCGCGGACCTGCTCGATCGGGAACGCCTCGTAGCCGGCCAGGTGCAGCAGCGCGTAGATCAGCGTCGACCCGTGGCCGTTCGACTGCACGAAGCGGTCGCGGTCGGGCCACTGCGGGCAGCCGGGATCGAACTTGAGGTGGCGGTTGAACAGCGCGGTGCAGATGTCGGCGGCCCCCAGCGGCGTGCCGGGGTGTCCGTCGCCGGCGCGGGTGATCGCGTCCATGGCGAGGAAGCGAACCGCGTGCGCCATTTCCCTCGGGGTGACGGTCATGGTGGAGTGTCCTTCGGCGCGCGGCATGTCAGATCAGCGTGTGCAGATAGTCGAGGGTGCGGGCCGGGTTCTTGTCGGCCTGCAGCGATGCCATCTTCGCGCGGTCGATGCGCCGGCTGATCGCCTCGAGCCTGCGGGTCAGGCGGGCGGCCGTCGCGAAGAACTCGATCGGGTCCTGCTCCTTGGGCACGATGTCGAAGGTGAACCAGTCGTCGTAGCCGAGCTCGCGCAGCGTGTAGAGGAACTCGACCAGTTCCCAGGTGTGCACGGCGCCGGGCAGCAGGTCCCAGTCGGCGCGGCCGTCGTTGTCGTTGAGGTGGACGTAGAAGAGGCGCTTCGCCTTGGCCAGCAGTGCCGCGGACTGCGCGCCGTTCTCGTTGGCGAACAGGGCGTGGCCGAGGTCGAGCGTCACGCCCAGGTTGTCGCGGTTGACGAGCTGGCAGAAAGCCGCGGTCTCGCCGGCCGTCCCCAGCAGCGAGCGCATCCGCGGCTCGCTGATCTTGTACTCGATGCAGATCTGGAACGCCGGGTTGTGGTCGGCGATTTCGGCATAGCACTCGGCGGCATGGTCGTAGGCGCGCGCGAAGTCGAGCTCGAAGCAGCCGTCGATGCCGTCGTTGAGCGGGCAGTTGGTGATCCGGGGGGCGCCCAGCGCGGTCGCGATGTCGATGCAGCGCTTGAAGTCGTCGACCGCCTCGCGCCGCTCGCGCGGGTTGCTGGACGACCACGCGCCGCGCAGCCAGCGGTCGCCGCGCACCGACGCGAAGTTGATCGCGGCGAGGCCGAGGTTGTGGCGGGCGAGCTCCGCCTTGGCCAGGGGCACGTCGGCGAGGTCGCCGGGGTAGCGCATCTCGACGCCTTCGCAGCCCTCGGTGCGGCCGGCCATCGCCAGGATCTCGGCGATGTCGCGCGGCGTCTGGTACTGGAGGAAGCGGTTGCGGGTCTGGCCCATGAAGAGGGTCAGGATTGCGAGACGGGCCATGGAAACCTCCTGGGGTGGCTCTCGCCGGCGGGTCGGCGGTCGAGGGTGGGTTCGATTTAATGTATACGCAAACGTATTTATATTCGAATACGTAAAAGATTGCAAGGGCTTCGCGGGCGCCGGCCCGCGGTCTTGATCTGGCGCAAGGGAGCGGGGCGCTGCTGCGGCTGCCGGTCTGCGGCAGGTTGTCGCGGACGCGCCGTCCGCGAAGCCAGCGACCGCCCTGGCACGGGGGGTGATCCTTGATCAGCGGCGTCGACGCGGACGCGGAAATGCGCTAGCTTGCCCTGGTCATGCCCGCCAACCTCAGCCCCGAATACAAGGTCGCGGAAGCCGCCTACCGGAAGGCGCGCGACCCGAAGGAGCGGCTGCTGCATCTGCGCGAAATGCTGCGCGTGATCCCGAAGCACAAGGGCACCGAGCACCTGCAGGCCGACATCAAGGCGCGGGTCAAGGACCTCACCGGTGAACTCGAGCACGGCCCGAAGGGTGGCAGCCGCAGCGGACCGGCGCTGGTGGTCCGGCCCGAGGGTGCCGCCCAGATCGCGCTCATCGGGCCGCCGAACGCCGGCAAGTCGCTGCTGCACGCGCGTCTCACCGGCTCGCACGCGCACGACGCGCCGTATCCGTTCACGACGCAGTACCCCGAGCCGGGGATGATGCCCTGCGCGGACATCCACCTGCAGCTCGTCGACCTGCCGGCGGTGTCGCCCGACCACCCGGTGCCGTGGCTGGCGAGCGCACTGCAGATGGCCGACGCCGCGCTGCTGGTCCTCGACCTCGCGGAGCCCTCGTGCGTCGAGCAGCTGGCGGGCGTGCAGTCGGTGCTGCGCGAGCGGCGGGTGTCGCTGACCGCGCACTGGGGCGCGGCCCCGGCCGGCGGCGACGACAGGACGGGAGCCGACGACGATCCCTTCGCGCTGCGGTTGCCGACGCTGCTGCTCGCCAACAAGGTCGACCAGGTGACCGAGGCGGCGGCGGAGCTGGAGGCGTTGCGCGAACTGGCCGGCATCGCCCTGCCGATGCTGCCGATCTCGGCCGCGACCGGGCGCGGACTCAACGAGATCGGCCCCTGGCTCTTCCGGGCGCTCGGCATCGTCCGCGTCTACACCAAGCTGCCCGGCAAGCCCGCCGATCGCGAGCGTCCGTTCACGCTGCGGCAGGGCCAGACGGTGCGCGACGTCGCGCGGCTGGTGCACAAGGACCTCGAGCGCACGCTGCGCTTCGCGCGGGTGACCGGGCACTCGGGCTTCGAGGGCCAGCACGTCGGTCCCGAGCACGTGCTGGCCGACGGCGACGTGGTCGAGCTGCACGGCTGAGAACCCCCCGGCCGCACCCCTGCGGCGATCCGACGCACCCCGCTTTTCCGCCGCCGCCGCGTGCCGGGCACACGCGTGGTCGCTTCGACGTCGCGCGGCAGCCACGCAGGACGCCTGGCGCCCGATCGCTCGCGTGCTCTTGCCTTAGGTCAAGGCCGGCGGCCACGCGAGGCGGATCATGTGCCTACACGGCGATCGCGCCTGCCGCGCCCGTGTCGGCATGGGGCGGGGCGGCGATCGCCGCAGTGCGCGAAGGAGGCTCTGCATGCCCAACGACACCCTGCCCGAACCCGGCGTCGACGATGCGCTGAACCGGAATCGGCGCGACCCCGCGCGCCTGGTGCAGATCCTGCGCGAAGTCCAGACCCAATACGGCTACATCTCGCCGGCCGCGCTGACGCACATCGCCGGCGCGGTCGGCCTGCCGCGGGCGCGGGTCGAAGGCGTCGCCGGGTTCTACAGCTTCCTGCACACCCGGCCCGCCGGCCGCTACCGCGTGCTCTTCTCGGACAACATCACCGACCGGATGCAGGGCAGCGGCCGGCTGTTCGACTATTTCTGCAGCAAGCTCTGGCTGGAGCGGGGCAAGACGTCCGAGGACGGGCTGATTCGCGCCGATCTCACCTCCTGCACGGGGCTGTGCGACCAGGGGCCGGCGCTGCTGGTGAACGGTTTCGCGATCCCGCGGCTCACCGAGGAGCGACTGGACGCGATCATCGACCTGATCCGGGCCCGGATTCCGGTGCCCGCGTGGCCGCACGAGCACTTCGAGATCACCGAGAACGTCCGGCGCAAGGACATCCTGCTCGATCACGCGCTGCAGCCCGGCGACGCGATCCGCGCGGCGATCGCCCGCGGGCCGCGCGCGGGCCTGGAAACCGCCTCCAACGAGCGGTCCTGGCGCGAGGCGGTGCTGTCCGCGCCGCAGGGCCCGGTCGCGACGCTGGAGGAGATCAAGCGGTCGAACCTGCGCGGTCGCGGCGGCGCCGGCTTCACCACGGGCCTCAAGTGGGAGGCCTGCCGCAGCGCGCTGGGGCAGATGCGCTACGTCGTCTGCAACGCCGACGAGGGCGAGCCGGGGACGTTCAAGGACCGGGTGCTGCTCACCCGCTACGCCGATCTCGTGATCGAGGGCATGACGGTCTGCGCCTACGTCATCGGCGCCGCCCGGGGGTTCATCTACCTGCGCGGCGAGTACCGGCACCTCCTCGACCCGCTCGAGGAAGTGCTCGAGGCGCGGCGGAACGCCTACCTGCTCGGCCACGGCATCATGGGCCAGCCGGGCCTCGACTTCGACATCGAGATCCACGTCGGCGCCGGGGCGTACATCTGCGGCGAGGAGTCGGCGCTGATCGAGTCGCTGGAAGGGCGCCGCGGCGTGCCGCGGAACCGCCCGCCCTACCCGGTGACGCACGGCTACCTGCAGCAGCCCACGATCGTCAACAACGTCGAGACCTTCTGCGCGGCCGCGCTGATCGCCATCCACGGCGGCGAGTGGTACCGGGGCTTCGGCACCGCGAAGTCGGCGGGAACCAAGCTCCTCTCGGTGTCGGGCGACTGCGCGCGCCCGGGCGTCTACGAGTATCCGTTCGGCGTGACCATCCGCGACGTGCTCGAGGACTGCGGCGCCGTCGACACGCAGGCGGTGCAGGTCTCCGGACCCTCGGGGGTCTGCCTCGACGAGACCGAGTTCGGGCGCAGGATCGCCTTCGAGGACGTGCCGACGGCCGGATCGTTCATGGTCTTCAACCGGCAGCGCGACATGTTCGAGGTCGCGCGCAACTTCAGCCACTTCTTCGCGCACGAGAGCTGCGGCTTCTGCACGCCCTGCCGCGTCGGCACGACGCTGCTCCGGAACTGCATGGACAAGCTCCATGCCGGCCACGGCTCGCAGCACGACCTCACCGAGATCGTCGACATCGCCCGGGTGCTGCAGGCGACCAGCCACTGCGGGCTCGGCCACACCGCCTGCAACCCGCTGTTCGACACGCTGAAGAAGTTCCGGCCGAGCTACGAGCGCCGCCTGTCGTCGCTGGCGTTCAGCCCGGCGTTCGACCTCGACGGGGCGCTTGCGGCTGCGCGGCAGATGACCGGCCGCGACGACGCCGGCGCCCACCTGCAGCCCGAAGCGGCGGAAGGAGCGGGACGATGAATCAGGCGCAGTCGTTCACGCTGGACGGTGCGGACGTTCCCTACCGGCCCGGCCAGACGATCATCCAGGCGGCGCTGGCGGCGGGGCGCTACATCCCGCACCTGTGCTACCACCCGGAGTTCAAGCCGCACGGCAGCTGCAAGCTGTGCACGGTCAAGGTCGACGGCCGCGACATGGCTGCGTGCACCACGCCCGCGGCGCCGGGCATCGCGGTCGAGAGCGACACGCAGGAGATCAACGACCAGCGGCGCATGCTGGTGCAGATGCTGTTCGTCGAGGGCAACCACTTCTGCCCCTCCTGCGAGCAGAGCGGCAACTGCATGCTGCAGGCGGTCGCGTACGACCTCGGCGTGATGAGTCCGCGGTTCTCGCACCTGTACCCGAGCCGGCCGGTCGACGCATCGCATCCGGAGATCCTGCTCGACTTCGACCGCTGCATCCTCTGCGAGCTGTGCATCCGCGCCAGCGCCGAGGTCGACCGCAAAAGCGTCTTCGCGCTGTCGGGTCGCGGCATCACCAAGCGCCTGATCGTCAACGCGGCATCGGGGCGCCTCGCCGACACCAACCTGGCCGCGAGCGACAAGGCGACGCAGGTCTGCCCGGTCGGCGTCATCCTGCGCAAGGGAGGGGCGTTCGCCGTTCCGATCGGCAAGCGCAAGTACGACCTGAAGCCGATCAGCGCGCGGGCGCTGGAGGACGCGCCCCGGCCGCCGGGAGCTCGCCATGGTTGAGACCAAGCCGCGCAAGCTGCGCATCGCCACGACCTCGCTCGCCGGCTGCTTCGGCTGCCACATGTCGTTCCTCGACATCGACGAGCGGCTGTTCGATCTCGTCGAGCTCGTGGAGTTCGACCGCTCGCCGATCACCGACATCAAGCACTGCGGCCGCTGCGACGTGGGCATCATCGAGGGCGGGGTCTGCAACGCCGAGAACGTCCACGTGCTGCGCGAGTTTCGCGTCAACTGCAAGATCCTGATCGCCATCGGCGCCTGCGCGCTGAACGGCGGCCTGCCGGCGCAGCGCAATCACCTCGACCTGCGCGACTGCCTGCAGGAGGTCTACGCGACCGAGGCGAGCCTCTCCTCGGGCGGGATTCCCAACGATCCGGAGCTGCCGCTGCCGCTCGACAAGGTCCACCCGCTGCACGAGGTGGTCAAGATCGACTACTTCCTTCCGGGCTGCCCGCCGTCGGGGGACGCGATCTGGCGCTTCGTGAACGACCTCCTGGCCGGGCGCACGCCGCGGCTGCCGCACGAACTCATGCACTACGACTGAACGGCGCCGCGCCGCGGCGCCACGCGCCGGCCGCCCGTCGCCCGACCGCGAACGAGGAGCACCCCGATGACCTTCGATCTGGAAACCGCCGCCAATCCGCAGGGACTGCGCCGCGTCGCCATCGACCCCGTGTCCCGCGTCGAGGGCCACGGCAAGGTGACGCTGCTGCTCGACGCCGACGACCGGGTCCACCAGGTCCGGCTGCACATCGTCGAGTTCCGCGGCTTCGAGAAGTTCATCCAGGGCCGGCCCTACTGGGAGGTCCCGGTGATGGTGCAGCGGCTCTGCGGCATCTGCCCGGTCAGCCACCACCTCGCCGCGTCGAAGGCGATGGACCAGATCGTCGGCGCCCGCAAGGTCACGCCGACCGCCGACAAGATCCGCCGCCTGATGCACTTCGGCCAGATCCTGCAGTCGCACGCGCTGCACTTCTTCCACCTCTGCTCGCCCGATCTGCTGTTCGGCTTCGACAGCGACGTCGCGAAGCGCAACATCGTCGGCGTCGCGCAGGCGCATCCCGACATCGCCAAGCGCGGCGTGCTGCTGAGGAAGTACGGGCAGGAGGTGATCCGGATGACCGCCGGCAAGCGGGTCCACGGCACCGGCTCGGTCCCCGGAGGCGTCAACAAGTCGCTGGCCGAGAGCGAGCGCGCGGCGCTGCTGAAGGACGTCTACCAGATGATCGCCTGGAGCCGCGACGCGGTGCGGCTCGTGAAGGAGCTGTTCGAGAAGAACCTCGCCTTCTACGAGGCGTTCGGGCGCTTCCGCGCCAACAGCCTGTGCCTCGTCCGCGGCGACGGCGCGATGGACCTCTACCACGGCGGCCTGCGCGCGCGCGACGCCGACGGCAAGACGCTGTTCGACCACGTCGAGTACTCGACCTACTGGGACTACCTGCTCGAGGACGTGAAGCCCTGGTCGTACATGAAGTTCCCGTTCCTGCGCTCGCTCGGGCCGGACGAAGGCTGGTACCGCGTCGGGCCGCTCGCGAGGGTGGCGGGTTGCGACTTCATTCCCACGCCACTCGCCGACCGCGAGCGGCAGGACTTCCTCGCCTACGATGGCGGCAACGCGGCGGGCGCGACGCTGGGCTACCACTGGGCGCGGATGATCGAGATGCTGCACGCCGCCGAGGGCATCAAGGACCTGCTGCACGACGACGACATCACCGGCAGCGAGCTCATGACCCGCGGCGAGCGCGCCGGCCGCGGCATCGGCATGATCGAGGCGCCGCGCGGCACGCTGATCCACCACTACCGGGTGAACGAGGACGATCAGGTCGTGCGCGCCAACCTCATCGTCTCGACCACGCACAACAACCAGGCGATGAACGAGGCGATCCGCCAGGTGGCACGGCAGTACCTCGACGGAAAGAAGCTGACCGAGGGGCTGCTGAACCACATCGAGGTGGCGATCCGCTGCTTCGACCCCTGCCTGTCCTGCGCGACGCACGCCCTCGGCCGCATGCCGCTCGCCGTCGAGCTGGTCGACGCCGACGGCCGCGTGGTCGACGAGCTGGCGCGCGGTGGCGACGAGTGAGCAACGCTGCAATCCGCCCGCGCAGTAGAGTTGTTCACGGGTCCTGAGGTGGCGGGCCGGGTCGCGCCGGTCCTGGTGTTCGCCTGCGGCAACCCCAGCCGCGGCGACGACGCGCTCGGGCCGGCGTTCATCGCCCGCGTCGAGGCGCTGCTCGCGGACGAGATCCGGCAGGGTGAGCTCGAGCTGCTGACCGACTTCCAGCTGCAGGCCGAGCACGCGCTCGATCTCGTGGGCCGGGAGCAGGTGGTGTTCGTCGACGCCAGCGTCGCCTGCGTCGCCCCCTTTGCCTGGACCGAGGTGCAGCCCGCGCGCGACGTCACCTGGTCGACCCACGTGATGTCGCCGGCCGCGGTGCTCGCCACCTTCCGCGCGATCGACGACCGCGAGCCGCCGCCCTGCCGCGTGCTCGCCATCCGCGGTCGGGCGTTCGAGCTCGGCGCGCCGCTTTCGGCGCCGGCGGCCGACCACCTCGCGGCAGCCGTCGACTTCTTCGTCGGCTGGCTCGCCGCTCGGGCGGGCGGCCGCGCGGCGGCGGGGGCCGCAGTGGCGGACGAATCGCGTTGCGGCTGATCGGCCTCCGGCGCGTACCCGACCTCGATGCCCGACCGGGGCTCCTGGCGGCTCCTCGGAGGTGCGGCGTCGCGTGCCGGTTCGCTCGGCCGTGAGTCGGGATAGACTGGCGGCATGGCTTCGGACCGCCCGATGAGAACGCCCCGCTTCCTGCAACTGCGCCGCGACGATCAGGCCGCGGTGCGCGCCGAGCTGCTGCGCGGCCTGACGGCGCCGGCCGCCACGACGTCGCCCAAGTATCTGTACGACGCCCTGGGGTCGCGCCTGTTCGAGGCGATCACCGAGCTCCCCGAATACGATCTGACGCGCAACGAGGCCGCGATCTTCGCCGCCCGGGCCGAGGCGATGTCGGCCCGGGTGCCCGGCGGGGCGACGTGGATCGACCTGGGCGCCGGCAATTGCTGCAAGGCCGCCCGCCTGTTCCCGCGCTTCGCCCCGCGGCGCTACGTGGCGGTGGACATCGCGGTCGACTTCCTGCAGAGCGCACTCGAAACGCTGCAGCGCCAGCACCCGGAGCTCGAGATCGTGGGCCTGGGACTGGATTTCTCCACGCGACTGGAATTGCCCGCCGGGGCGGTCGACGCCGACGGCGCGCGGGTGCTGTTCTATCCCGGCTCCAGCATCGGCAACTTCACGCCGGCCGAGGCGCAGGTGTTCCTGCGCAGCGTGCACGCCGCCTGCGGCACGGCAGCCGGCAGCGGCCTGCTGATCGGCGTCGACCTGGTCAGGGACGCGGCTGCGCTCGAAGCCGCCTACGACGACGCACTCGGCGTGACCGCGGCCTTCAACCGCAACCTGCTGCTGCACGTCAACCGCCTCGCGGGCACCGACTTCGCCGTGCGCGACTGGTCGCACGTCGCGGTGTTCAATGCCGCGCGGTCGCGGATCGAGATGCACCTGCAGGCGCGCCGCGACCTGACGGTGCGCTGGGCCGGCGGCGAGCGGGCGTTTGCGGCCGGCGAGCGCATCCACACCGAGAATTCCTGCAAGTGGACGCTGCCGGACTTCGAGGCGCTGCTGACGCAGGCGGGTTTCGCGCGTGGCGAAAGCTGGACCGACGACGCCCGTCGCTTCGCGGTGGTCTGGGCGCCGGCCGCCGCCGCGCCGCGATGACCGCTGCGTCTTTTCCTGCGGCCGGGGAAGGTGCCGGCCCGACGGTGTCAGCGCGCCGAGCGAAAGCCGGCGAAGATGTCGCGCCGCTCGGGCGGGAAGTAGTTGCGGTAGCGCGGGCAGAGCAGGTGCGCCGAGGTGGCCGCGCAGGCGCCGCGCAACACCCGTCGGCTGCCGAACCAGGGCGCCGAGTAGTCGCGATAGGGGTGGGCTGCGAAGCCGGGGTAGGGCAGGAAGGGGCTGGCGGTCCACTCCCACACCTCGCCCCAGCCGAACTCCGGCGCGGTCAGCGCCGCGCACTCCCACTCCGCCTCGGTGGGCAGCCGGCGCCCGGCCCAGCGGCACCACGCCCGGGCGTCGTCCCAATCGAGGTGCACCGCCGGCGCACCCGGATCGAGCGGCTCCCAGCGGCCGAAGCGGTGTGCCTGCCACTGCCCGTCCCGGTGGCGCAGATGCGGGGGCAGCCGGTGACCCGTCGCCTCGACGAAGGGCAGGTAGCGCGCCCAGCCGACCGGCGCCGCGTCGATGTGGAAGGCATCGAGCGCGACGTCGGTCGCGCCCTGCTCGTTGTCGAAGGCGAAGCCGGCGTCGTCGCTGCCCAGCCGCCAGCGCTGCGCCGTCACCGCCACTTCGGTCGGGGCGCCCGCGGGCCCCGCGGGATGGCCGCGCCGCAGCGCCGCGGGGAGGTCGACGTCCAGTGCCTGCGCCATGTAGACCGAAGCCTCGGCGTGCATGTCCTCGTGCAGCAGCACCAGCCGCCAGAAGTAGAGCGCGTCGTCGTCCGACCCCGCCCCGTCGAGCAGCGCCAGCGTGTCCGCCAGCACGAGCTCGAGATAGCGGCGGGTGGCGTCGAGGTCGGGCAAGGGCAGGTCCCAGCGACTCGCATGGGCGACGACGCTGGAGTTGTACAGCGCGTCGGCGCCCGGCAGGCGCGAAGCTTCGCGCGGATGCTCGGGGTCGCAGGCCGTGCCCCGCGCGCGCTGCCGGTTGCGCGCGATCCACCACTCCTGGAACCAGCCGACGTGGCCCAGTTCCCACAGCGGCGGATTGAGCTCGGCGACACGGGGAACGCGCAGGTCGGGTCGGGCGCGCTGCCAGGCGGCGATCAGGCCGAGCGTGCGCTCGCGCGTCGCGCGCAGGGCGCGGGCCAGCGTGTCCGCATCCGCCTGTCGGACGCTCGTTGCCTTCCAGTCAGTCACGCCGATCGCCGGTGATGAATCGTGCTCGGGTGGTGATCATAAGTCCCGCGCTGGCCGACGCCAACAACGGCAACTGGCAGACCGCGCGGCGCTGGCAGCGCATGCTGGCCGCGCGCCATGCCGTTCGCATCGCGCGCGAGTGGCCCGACGCGCAGGCCGCGGGCGACCAGGTGATGCTGGCGCTGCACGCGCGGCGCTCCGCGCCCGCCATCGCCGCCTGGGCCGCGCAGCGGGGCGGCGAGCGGCTGGCGGTGGTGCTGACCGGAACCGACCTCTATCGCGACATCCTCACCGACGCGGCGGCACAGCGGTCGCTGGCGCTGGCACGCACGCTGGTGCTGCTGCACGAACTGGGTCCGCGGGCGCTGCCCGAGGCGCTGCGCGCCAAGGCACGGGTGATTCGGCAGTCGACCACCGCGCGGGCGCCGCAGGTCAAGACCGGGCGGCACCTGCGCGCCCTGATGGTGGGCCATCTGCGCAGCGAGAAGGACCCGCTGACGCTGCTGGCCGCGGCGCGCTTGCTGCGCGACGAGCCGCGGATCCGGATCGACCACGTGGGGGCGGCGCTGGACGCGGCGCTGGGCCGGGCCGCCCGGGCGACCGGGCGGGATTGTCCGGCCTACCGCTGGCTGGGCGCGCAGCCGCACGAGGCCACGCGGCGGCGCATCCAGCGGGCGCACGTGCTGGTGCATGCCAGCCGCATCGAGGGTGGCGCCCACGTGGTGATGGAGGCGGTGTGCAGCGGCACGCCGGTGCTGGCCTCGCGCATCGACGGCAACGTCGGGATGCTGGGTGCCGACTATGCCGGATACTTCGCGCCGGGCGACGCCCTGGCGCTGGCCGCGCTGTTGCGGGAAGCCTGGCACACGCGGGACGCGCCGCAGGGACTGCTGCCGCGCCTGGCGGCACAGTGCGCGCGGCGCGCGCCGCTGTTCGCCCCCGATGCCGAGCGGCAGGCGCTGTTCGAGCTGGTGGCGTCGCTGGGAACGGATTGAATGCAGCCAGCCGAGCAACCGGTGCTGCGCGACATCGTGCTGGTCGGCGGGGGCCACAGCCACGTCGGCGTGCTGCGGCGCTTCGGCATGAAGCCCGAGCCCGGCGTGCGCCTCACCGTGATCTGCAACACCGTGGACACGCCGTACTCGGGCATGCTGCCCGGGTACGTCGCGGGCCACTACGGCTACGACGACGTGCACATCGACCTGCCCCGGCTGGCCGCGTTCGCCGGCGCCCGCTTCTTCCACGACGAGGTCGTCGGGCTCGACCGCGCCGCGGGCAAGGTGCTCTGCCGCGAGCGGCCGCCGGTGGCCTACGACCTGTGCTCGATCAACGTCGGCTCGACGCCGCAGGTGTCCCGGGTGCCGGGGGCCGCCGAGCACGCGGTGCCGGTGAAGCCGATTCCGCGCTTCGACGCCCGCTGGCTGGCGCTGCTCGACCGGGTGCGGCAGCACGCCGGCCGCACGACGATCGCGCTGGTCGGCGGCGGCGCCGGAGGCGTCGAGCTGACGCTGTCGATGCAGTATCGGCTGCGCCACGAGCTGCGCGCGATCGGCCGCGATCCCGACGACCTGGAGTTCCACCTGTTCACCCGCGACGCCGAGATCATGACCACCCACAACGGCTGGGTGCGCCGCCGCTTCACCCGCGTGCTGGCGCGGCGCGGCGTGCGGCTGCACGCCCGGGGCCGAGGTGCGCGCAGTGACCGCGGGCGGGCTGACGACCGTCGGTGGCGAAGCGCTGGCGGCCGACGAAGTGGTCTGGGTCACGCAGGCCGGCGGCCCCGCCTGGCTCGCGGACACCGGCCTCGCCCTCGACGCCGACGGATTCGTCGCCGTCGACGAATTCCTGCGCAGCAGCGACCCGCGGGTGTTCGCCGCCGGCGACGTGGCCGCCTACACCCGGCGCCCGCTGGAGAAGGCCGGCGTGTTCGCGGTGCGCATGGGCATGCCGCTGGCCGACAACCTGCGCCGGGCCGCGCGCGGCGAGCCGCTGCGCGCCTACCGGCCGCAACGCCGTTGGCTGGCGCTGATCAGCACCGGCGATCGGCACGCGGTGGCCTCGCGCGGGCCGATCGGCTTCGCCGGCGACTGGGTCTGGCGGTGGAAGGACAGCATCGACCGGCGCTTCATGCGCCGCTTCGGCGAGTTCCCCGCGATGGCGGCCCCGCCGGCGGCGAGCGTCGCGAAGGTGTCGCTCACCGCCGACGAGGCGCAGCAGGCGATCTCGGCGGTTGCGATGCGCTGCGGCGGCTGCGGGGCCAAGGTCGGCGCCACGGTGCTGTCGCGCGCGCTGGGCGCGCTGCGGCCGGTCGAGCGCGACGACGTGGTGATCGGCCTCCACGCGCCCGACGACGCCGCCGTGGTTCGGGTGCCGCCCGGGATGGCCATGGTCCACACCGTCGACTTCTTCCGCGCCTTCATCGACGACCCCTGGGTGTTCGGGAAGATCGCGGCCAACCACGCGCTGGGCGACATCTACGCGATGGGCGGCGAGCCGCAGTCGGCCACCGCGATCGTGACCGTGCCGCCAGGTCTGGAAGCCAAGGTCGAGGAACTGCTGTTCCAGATGATGAGCGGCGCGATCGACGTGCTGAACGCCGCGAACTGCGCGCTGGTCGGCGGGCACACCGGCGAAGGGAAGGAGCTGGCGCTGGGCTTCGCCGTCAACGGCCTGGTCGACGCGGCGATGGCGACGGTGCTGCGCAAGGGCGGGCTGCGTCCGGGCGACGCGCTGCTGCTGACCAAGCCGATCGGCACCGGCACGCTGTTCGCCGCGCAGGCGCGTGCGACCTCGGTGCCGGGCTTTCGCGGCCGGTGGATCGACGCGGCGCTCGACTCGATGGTGGCGTCCAACCGCGCCGGCGCGCAGGTCCTGCTGCAGCACGGGGCCACCGCCTGCACCGACCTCACCGGGTTCGGCCTCCTCGGGCACCTGGTGGAAATGACCCGGCCGTCGGCGGTCGATGCCGAGATCGATCTGTCGGCGCTGCCGGTGCTGGCGGGCGCCGAGGCGTGCGTGGCCGCGGGCATCGCCAGCTCGCTGGCGCCGGCCAACGTGCGGCTGCGCCGGGCGCTGCGCAACCAGGCCGAGTTCGTCGACCATCCGCGCTATGCGCTGCTGTTCGACCCGCAGACCGCCGGCGGCCTGCTCGCCGGAGTCCCGGCGGCGCGCGCCCCGGCCTGCGTGGACGCGTTGCGCGCCGCCGGCTATCCGCAGACGGCGGTCATCGGCCGCATCCTGCCCGCCGGGGACGCGCTGGAGCCGGTACTGCTGCGGGACTGAACGCGATCACCGAACGACCTTCGCGCTGCGCACTCCGGTGTTCGCCCTTGGGGCGGCCCTTCAGACTCACGCGCGCGGCACCTCGTCCTTGTCGAGACCGATGAAGCGCGAGACGCGCAGCGGCGTCCCGGGCCGCTGGTAGCGGTCGACCTCGTCCAGCAACCGGCGGTCGGCGGCGGTCATCCGGTTGCGCAGGCGCACGTATTCGGCCCACGACGCGATGATGAAGCGCTCGACGTAGCGCCCTTCCTCCTCGAGGTCGCGGAACACCCGCCAGCTGACGGCGCCGTTGCGCCGGCGCGCGGGCTCCACCGCGTGGATCGCGCGCAGGAACTCGGTGCGCTGCGCCGGATCGATGCGGTAGTCGAGCTGGATCAGCACCGGGCCGTCGTCGGGGGAGGGCTCGTCGTGGAGCTCGAGGTCGGGCAGGCGCTCGCCGGGGGCGACGTCGGCTTCGTCGACCATCGCCACCCGCACGCGGCGATTCAGCGCCTGCAGCGCGATCATCGTCGCCGCCGCCGCGATCAGCGCGGTGCGCGTGTCGGAGAGCGACGCCAGCGCGCCCCACAGGATGCTGCCCAGCGCGAGGCTCGCCTGGTTGGTCACCAGGTTGGTCGCGACCGCACGCGCCCGCACCCACGCCGGCGCCGCGCTCTGCGTGCCGGCGGTCAGGCTGGCGAGCACGCTCACCCACGCCGCACCGGCGCCGCACGCCCCCAGGATGGCCAGCGGCAGCTGCGTGGCCAGGGCGATCAGCAACGTCGAGGCGGCGCTGAGCAGCACGCCGGAGGTCACCAGCCGGTTGAGCGAGACCTGGCGCAACTGGCCGGGAATCGACAGTGCGCCGACGATCGCGCCGGCGCCGAAGGACGCCACCAGCGTGCCGTAGCCGCCGGCGCCCAGCGCGAGCTGGTCGCGGGCGACCAGCGGCAGCAGCGCCCAGATCGAGCTCGCGCAGACCGAAAAGGACAGGTTGCGGATGATGTAGGCCCGCATCGGTGCCGAGTGGCGGGCGTAGCGCAGGCCGCTCTGGATGCCCGACAGGATCGTCTCGGGCACGCCCGGGATGGGACGCGGCAGCGCGTGCTGGCGGCGCAGCGCCAGCGCCATCGCCACGAAGCCGATCGCCGACGCCAGCAGTGCGCTGCCCGAGCCCGCCCATGCGGCGACCGCGCCGGCCAGCGCGGGGCCGATCGCCCGGGCGAGGTTGAACGCCACGGCGCCCAGCGTGACGGCCCGCGCGAGTTCGGCCCGCGCGACGAGGTCGTTGACGATGGCGCCCGCCGCCGGCAGGTAGAAGGCGAAGCCGGCGCCGATCAGGAACGTCGCCGCCAGCAGCACCGCGGGCCCGACGACGTCGAGCCACACGGCGACGCCCAGCGCGGCGGTCAGCGCGGCGAGAGCGTACTGCGTCAGCAGGATCACCCGTCGCCGGTCGACGATGTCGGCGAGGGATCCGGCGACCAGACCGAACAGCAACGCCGGCGCGGTGCTCGCCGTCTGGACCAGCGCCACGGTCAGCGCCGACGGCGTGAGCGTCGCCATCAGCCAGGCGGCGACGGTGGCCTGCATCGTGTACCCCAGCGCGGCGGCGATCGAGCCGAGGTAGTAACGCCGGTAGGCCCGATGGCGAAGGGGCGACCCGGCAAGCCAGCGATCGAGCAGCGGGGCGACACTTTTGTGCACGCCGGCAGTATAGAGCCTGCGGCAGCGGCGCCCGTGGGAAGGAAGCCGCCTGCGCGCCGCACATGGCGGCGAAGCCCCGCTATGGTATGATTTGCGGCTTGGTTTTGAAGCGACTGGCAGGGGATGCAGGTGACCCGCCGCCGGTCGTGTCGTTGTCCGGCTGCGGACTCGGGGTCCGGGCGATGCAGCGGCGCGAACCCTCGGTCCGACAGGGCGCCCGTAGCTCATCCGGATAGAGCACCGGCCTTCTAAGCCGGCGGTAACAGGTTCGAGTCCTGTCGGGCGCGCCAGTTTTGGGATGCAGGTCGCGAGCGATGCCTTCGCATGATCGGGAGGGGTCGGGCGAGCGATCTGCGACCCGTCAGCGGTGGCTGTAGCTCAGTTGGTAGAGTCCCGGATTGTGATTCCGGTTGTCGTGGGTTCGAGTCCCATCAGCCACCCCACCTCTCTTCGTTGATCGCGCCGGCGGCGAACCGCAGCGCACCGGCACCCGTGCGATCGCCACCCCCCCGCCGCTTTACTGCCGCCGTCCCGGCATCGAGAATGGGAACATGGCGGTCGAGCGAATATCGGAACCGACGCCGACCGGCGGCGCACCGCGGCCGGACCCGCGGCCGCGCAACGCGTACCGTCCGGGCAACCTCCTGCTCGCGCTGCTGCGGCGCCTGCTCTACCTCGTCGTGCGCACGCGGGTCGCGCCGGAGGACGTCGGCGCGCTCGGCATCGACCCGCACAAGCCCGTCTGCTACGTGCTGCAGGACCGGCACCTGTCGAGCCTGCTGGTGCTGGAGGAGGAGGTGCGGCGCCTCGGGCTCCCGTCCGCGCTCGCCGGCATCGGCGCCGGCTTCCCGGGCCGCGATCGCGCGCTGTTCTCGGTCATCCTCAACCACAACCCGCTGTCCGCGCGCACGTCGCATCCGTCGGCCACGCTGGCGCGGTTGACCGGCGCGCTGTTCCGGGATCCGGCGCAGGACGTGCAGCTCGTGCCGGTCACGATCCTCTGGGGCCGGTCGCCGAAGTCGCAGGATTCGCTGGTCAAGGCGCTGTTCGCCGACGCCTGGGCGAGCGTGGGGCCGCTGCGCCAGCTCGCGATCATCGCGCTGCACGGGCGGCAGACACGGGTGAACTTCAGCGCGCCGATCCCGCTCTCCCGGCTGATCGACGACGAATCCGACCCGGCGACGGCGGTGCGGAAGGCCAACCGCTTCCTGCGCTTCCACTTCCGGCGGATGCGCGAATCGGCGATCGGGCCGGACCTCTCTCACCGGCGCAACCTGATCGAGGCGATGGTCGCCTCCGCCGGGATGCAGGAGGCGATCGCGCAGGAGGCCGTCCGGCTCGGCGTGGCCCCGGCCGCCGCCGAGGAGCGGGCGCGCCGGTTCGCGTGGGAGATTGCGTCCGACTTCAGCTACCCGGCCATCCGCGTCGGCGAGCTCCTGCTCGAGCGGCTTTGGCGGCGGCTCTACGAGGGGGTCGTCGTCCACCACGGCGAGGAGCTCGCCAAGGTCGCGCCGGGCAAAGGCCTCGTCTACCTGCCCAACCACCGCAGCCACGTCGACTACCTGCTGCTGTCCTACCTCATCTACGCGCAGGGGCTCGCTCCCCCCCACATCGCGGCGGGCGCGAACCTGAACCTGCCGCTGGTGGGGCCGCTCCTGCGGCGCGGCGGCGCCTTCTTCCTGCGCCGCAGCTTCAAGGGCGAGCCCGCTCTACGCCGCGGTGTTCCGCGAGTACCTGCACGCGATGCTGGCCCGGGGGTTTCCGATCGCGTACTTCATCGAGGGCGGGCGCAGCCGCAGCGGGCGCACGCTGGCGCCCCGGGGCGGCATGCTGGGCATGACCATCGAGAGCTACATGCGCGAGCATCCGCGGCCGCTGCTGCTGGTGCCCGTGCACGTGAGCTACGAGAAGCTCATCGAGGGGCGGACGCTGGTCGCGGAGCTCGAAGGACAGCCGAAGCGCGGCGAGTCGCTGGGGGCGCTGGCCGGGGCGGTACGCAACCTCAAGCGCGTCTACGGCACCGTGGCCGTCAATTTCGGCACGCCGCTGTCGGTCGATGCGTTCCTCGACCGGCAGGCGCCGGGCTGGCACGCGCTTGCGGGCGACGCGCAGCGCGAGACCGCGCGGGGGCTCACCGACGCACTGGCGCTCGTAGCCGCGCAGGCGATCAATGCCGCCGTCGTGATCAACCCGATCAACCTGTTCGCGATGGCGATCGTGCCCAGCCCCCGGCACGCGCTCGACGAGCGCGGGCTTGCGCAGCAGGTCGACTGGCTGCGGACGATCGCGTCGCGGCTGCCCTACGCGAAGGATTCCGTGCTCGCCGACTGCGACCCGGGAACGGTGATCGCGCACGCGCTCGAGCTCGGCTACGCCACGCGCATCGCGCATCCGCTGGGCGACGTGATCGCGGTCGCCGACGGGCAGGTGTCGGCGCTGAACTACCTGCGCAACAACGTGCTGCACGCCTATGCGCTGCCGGCGCTGGTCGCGAGCCTGCTGGTCGCCTCGCGCGAGGCGTCGCTCGCGCGCGTCGGCGAGTTCGTCGACGGCGGCCTGCCGTTCCTGCGCGCCGAGCTGATGCTGCGGCACTCGTCCGCCGAAGCGGTCGCCGAGGCGAGACGGATCGTCGAGCTGTTCGTCGAGCTCGGGCTTGCGCGCTCGGGCGCCGATGGCGCGGTGCGTGCCGCCGATCGCTATCGTCCCGAGCACGCGGGGCTCGAGCTCCTCGCCCGCTCGCTGCGGCACCTGCTGCGCCGGAACTACCTGACGATCGCGCTGATGACGCAGGTCGGCGGCGGGCGCCTCGCGCGCGCGCGGCTCGAGGAGCTGATGCAGATGCTCACGCAGCGGCTGTCGCTGCTGTCCGAGTTCGCGCCGCCGGACTTCTACGCGCGCTCGTCCTTCGGCTCCTACATCGACACGCTGCAGGGCGCGGGGCTGATCCGCGCGGACGCCGACGGCGCGCTGCACCTCGACCCGCAAGCGGTGCGCTGGGAGCGCTACGTCGAGCGGCTGCTCCCGGCGGACGCCGTGCTCGCGATCCGGCGGGCGGCGGTCGACCACGCGGGCTGACGGCGGGCATGCCCGCGCACCCATCGGGCACACCGGCGCTTATCGAGGCGGCACGAAGGAGGCTGGATTCCTGTGGCAGCGCCGTCAGGCGCGAACGAAGCTTCACGGCGGGGATCGACGGCCGAAGCCGATCCCGCAGCTATCCTCGCGGGCGATCGTGCAACGCACCCTTGCGCCTGAGCAAAGTCCGCCGCCGCCGGTGTTGCTACACTGACGCCTGATCGAGCCGCATCAGGCAATTCGGGGCCCCCGGCCGCCTTGGCGCGACGGACGCAGCAGTGTGCTCCCTCGGTGGCCTTGCCGTGCTCCCGACACGTGCGGAGTGCCAGGGTGCGCAAGTCCTGCCGGTTCCCCTTTCCCTTGCCCCCATTCCCCGTGCTCCCCGTTCCCCGTGTCGCACCGCAACGCAGCCACCGGCGCAGCTCACGGGGCGGACGCGCGGTCGGGGCGGCGGCCGCGGCGTCGCCACGATCAGCAGGCCTCGACCCACGCGCTGCCCGGCAGCGCCTCATGATGGAGAACACGCCATGACCTCGCACGTGATTCCTTCCTACCTTTCCGGCGACGCCCTCGGTCCCTGGGGCGTTTTCCTGCAGCAGATCGACCGGGTGACGCCCTATCTCGGCGAGCTCGCATTCTGGATCGAGTCGCTGAAGCGGCCCAAGCGGATCCTGATCGTCGACGTGCCGATCAAGATGGACGACGGCTCGGTCGCCCACTTCGAAGGCTATCGGGTGCAGCACAACACCTCGCGCGGCCCGGGCAAGGGCGGCGTGCGCTTCCACCAGGGCGTGACCTTGTCCGAGGTGATGGCGCTGGCGGGCTGGATGACGATCAAGAACGCCGCCATCGGCGTGCCGTTCGGCGGCGCCAAGGGCGGCGTCCGCGTCGACACGCGCGGCCTGTCGCTGGCCGAGCTCGAGCGGGTGACCCGGCGCTACACCAGTGAAATCGGCTTCCTGATCGGCCCCGACAAGGACATTCCCGCGCCCGACGTCAACACCAACGAGCGGGTGATGGCGTGGATGATGGACACCTACTCGGTCAACCAGGGGCGCACGTCGACCGGCGTGGTCACCGGCAAGCCGATCTCGCTCGGCGGCAGCCTCGGGCGCCACGATGCCACCGGCCGCGGCGTGTTCGTCGTCGGCCAGGCGGCGGCGCTGAAGCAGGGTGTGTCGATTCCCGGCGCGCGGGTCTGCGTCCAGGGCTTCGGCAACGTCGGCGCCATCGCCGCCCGCTGCTTCGCCGACGCGGGCGCGAAGGTGACGACGGTCCAGGACGTCTCCGGGACGATCCACAACCCGCGCGGCCTCGACGTCCGCAAGCTGATCGAAATGCAGCTGGCCGGCCAGCACATCGTCGAGTACCGCGACGCGGACCGGATCACCGACGACGAGTTCTGGAGCGTCGAGTCGGAGTTCCTGGTGCCCGCGGCGCTCGAGCAGCAGATCACCGCGGCCAACGCCGGGCGGATCCGCACCCGGATCCTGCTCGAGGGCGCCAACGGTCCGACGACGCCCGAGGCCGACGACATCCTCAACGCCAACGGCGTGCTGGTGGTCCCCGACGTGCTCGCCAATGCCGGCGGCGTGACGGTCAGCTACTTCGAGTGGGTGCAGGACTTCTCCAGCTACTTCTGGTCGGAGGAGGAGATCAACAAGCGGCTGGACCGGATCATGGGCGATGCGTTCGCGGCGATATCCGAGACCGCCGAGCGCGAGAAGGTGACGCTGCGCACCGCCACCTACATCGTCGCCTGCAAGCGCGTGCTGGCCGCCCGGCAGCTGCGCGGTCTTTATCCCTGATCGCCGGCCGGCTGCCCTCGCGCTGCGCGGCGTCCTCCCCGGCGCGTCGCCCGCCGGAGGGCGCCGCGCCGCCGCGACTGCCGGTATCATCGATGGCGACGTCGGCACCGACCCCACCATGCGCTTCACCATCGCCACCTACAACATCCACAAGGGGTTCACCCAGCTCAACCGGCGAATGGTGATCCACGAACTGCGCGACCGGCTGGTCGGGCTCGACCCGGACATCCTGTTCCTGCAGGAAGTCGCCGGCGACAACGCGCGGCACGCGGCGCGGCACCTCGACTGGCCGGTCAAGCCGCAGCACGAGTTCATCGCCGGCTCGGTCTGGCAGGAGATCGCCTACGGCAAGAACGCGGTCTATCGCCACGGCCACCACGGCAACGCCGTGCTGTCGCGGTTTCCGATCGTCACCCACGAGAACCAGGACATCTCGGCGCACCCGTTCGAGAGCCGGGGCCTGCTGCACTGCGAAATCCGGCTGGCCGGCGAGCGGGCCGCGCTGCATTGCATCAACGTCCATCTGGGGCTGTTCGAGCGCGGGCGGCAGTGGCAGCTGCGCGCGCTGTGCGAGCGCATCGCGGCCACCGTGCCCAGGGACGCGCCGCTGGTGATCGCCGGCGACTTCAACGACTGGCGGCACAAGGCCAACCGCATGCTGGTGACCGAGCTCGGCGTCGACGAGGTGTTCGAGGCGGTCAAGGGCCGCCCGGCGCGCACGTTTCCGTCGGTGCTGCCGATGTTCCAGCTCGACCGCATCTACGCCCGCGGACTCGACATCGTCGACGCGCGCGTCCACTGCGCGTTCCCGCGGGCGCGGCTCTCCGATCACGCCGCGCTGGCCGCGACCTTCGAGATGCCCAAGCGCACGGGATGAACCGCTTCACGCCGGGCAACCGCGTGGCACTGCTGCGCAGCGGCGGCGAGTACTTCCCCGCGCTGGTCGGCGCGATCGACCGCGCCGAGCGCGAGGTGTGGCTCGAGACCTACATCTACGCCGACGACGAGGCGGGCCGCAACGTCACCGAGGCGCTGATGCGCGCCGCGCAGCGTGGCGTCCTGGTGCGGGTGCTGGTCGACGGCTGGGGGGCCAGGCACTACCTCACGCCGGCGATCGAGAAGGACCTGCAGCGCGGCGGCGTGCAGCTCCTCATCTACCGGCCCGAGGTCGCGCCCTGGCAGTTCCGTTCGCACCGGCTGCGGCGCCTGCATCGCAAGCTCTGCCACGTCGACGGCAGGGTGGCCTTCGTCGGCGGCATCAACATCATCGACGACATGAACGCGCCGGGGCAGAAGCCGCCGCGCATCGACTTCGCCGTGCGGGTCGAGGGCCCGGTGCTGGTGCCGATCGTGCGCACGATGCAGCGGGTCTGGGCGGTCAACGAGCTGGTGCAGTTCCGCCACGGCGAGGTGCCGCTGTTCCCGGCGCCGCGGCGCGCCCGGCGCGCCGGCGGGCAGACCGCGAAATTCGTCATCCGCGACAACCTGCGCCACCGGCACGACATCGAAGTCGCCTACCTGGCCGCGATCCGCACCGCCAAGGCCGAGATCGTCATCGCCAACTCGTACTTCTTCCCGGGCATCCGGTTCCGCCGCGCGCTGATCGCCGCCGCGCAGCGCGGCGTCGCGGTCACGCTGCTGCTGCAGGCGCGGGTCGAGTACGTGCTGCTGCACTACGCCAGCCGCGCGCTCTACGGCCAGCTGCTCGCCGCCGGCGTGCGCATCCAGGAGTACGAGCAGTCGTTCCTGCACGCCAAGGTGGCCGTCGTCGACGGCAACTGGGCCACGGTGGGCTCGTCGAACATCGATCCCTACAGCCTGCTGATGGCGCGCGAGGCGAACCTCGTCGTGCGCGACCCGGACTTCGCGACGCAGCTGCGGCAGGAGCTCGGGCGGATGATCGCCGACGGCGCGCGGCCGGTCGAGCGCCTGGACTGGGAGCGGCGCCCGCGGCTGTACAAGGGCCTGGTGTGGGTCGCCTACGGCATCGTGCGCGTCGCGATGGGCCTGCTGGGTTACGGCGGCAACGAGTGGTTCCGCGGCCGGCGTCGCGTACCCCCGTCGGCGGGGCGGCGGCCGCCGCGCTGAGAGGTCGACGCGTTCGCCCGGCTGCTAAACTGCGGGCTGTCGCCGAGCCCGGCGGCCGCGACTGCGATCGCCCCGCCGCTTCCGCGACTTCCCGCCATGCGCCGCCACTCCTCCTCCAGCACCACGCTGCCGGGCCCCGCCGTCCGCGGCGACTGGCGCACCGTCGGCACGCTGCTGCCCTACCTGCTGGCGTGGAAGTGGCGCGTGCTCGCGGCGCTCGCCGCGCTGGTCGCCGCCAAGGTCGCCAACGTCGGCGTGCCGATGCTGCTGAAGGAGATCGTCGACGCGCTGGACCGCGAGGCCGCGCTGCTGGCGGTGCCCTTCGCGCTGCTGGCCGCGTACGGGCTGCTGCGGCTGTCGACGACCTTCTTCACCGAGCTGCGCGAGCTGCTGTTCGCCAAGGTGACGCAGCGCGCGGTGCGCACCATCGCCCTCGAGGTGTTCCGCCACCTGCACGCGCTGTCGCTGCGCTTCCATCTCGCGCGGCAGACCGGCGGGCTCACGCGCGACGTCGAGCGCGGCACGCGCGGCGTCTCGACGCTGATCAACTTCACGCTGTTCTCGATCCTGCCGACGCTGGTGGAGATCGCGCTGGTGACGGCGATACTCATCGCCCGCTACGACTGGACCTTCGTCGCCATCACCTTCGCCGCGCTGGCGCTCTACATCGTCGTCACGGTGCTGATCACCGAGTGGCGGACGAACTTCCGGCGGCAGATGAACGACCTCGACTCGAAGGCGAACACGCGCGCGATCGACAGCCTGCTCAACTACGAGACCGTCAAGTACTTCGGCAACGAGGACTTCGAGGCGCGCCGCTACGACGAGAGCCTGCAGCGCTGGGAGGTGGCCGCGGTCAGGAGCCAGACCTCGCTGTCGCTGCTCAACATCACGCAGAGCGCGATCATCGCCGTCGCGGTGACGCTGATCATGTGGCGGGCGACCGCGGGCGTCGTCGCCGGCACGATGACCATCGGCGACCTGGTGCTGGTCAACGCCTTCATGATCCAGCTCTACATCCCCCTCAACTTCCTCGGCGTCATCTACCGCGAGATCAAGCAGGCGCTGGCCGACATGGAGCGGATGTTCGCGCTCGCCGCCGAGCACACCGAGGTCGCGGATGCGCCGGGCGCACCGGCGCTCGACGTGGGCGCCGGCGAAGTCCGCTTCGAGGGCGTCGACTTCGCCTACGAGAAGAACCGCCAGATCCTGTTCGGCGTCAGCTTCGCGATTCCCGCCGGCCACACGGTGGCGGTGGTCGGTCCGTCGGGCTCGGGCAAATCGACGCTGGCGCGCCTGCTCTACCGCTTCTACGACGTCTCCGGCGGCCGGCTCTGCGTCAACGGCCAGGACGTCCGCGCGGTGACCCAGGCGAGCCTGCGCGCGGCGATCGGCATCGTCCCGCAGGACACGGTGCTGTTCAACGACTCGATCGAGTACAACATCGCCTACGGCCGGCCCGGCGCCGGGCGCGAGGAGATCGTCGACGCGGCGAAGCTGGCGCAGATCCACGACTTCATCGCCGGCACGCCGGAAGGCTACGCGACGCCGGTGGGCGAGCGCGGGCTGAAGCTCTCCGGCGGCGAGAAGCAGCGCGTCGCCATCGCGCGGGCGATACTCAAGGATCCGCGCATCCTGATTTTCGACGAGGCGACCTCGGCGCTGGATTCCAAGTCCGAGAAGGCGATCCAGGCCGAACTGAAGAAGATCGCGCAGAACCGCACCACGCTGACCATCGCGCATCGACTGTCGACGATCCAGGACGCCGACCTGATCCTGGTGCTGGAGCACGGGCGCATCGTCGAGCGCGGCACCCACGCCGCGCTGCTGGCGGCGAACGGCACCTACGCGCGGATGTGGCAGCTGCAGCAGACCGAGGCGGGCGAGGAGCCCGGGTAGCCGGCCCCCGGGTCCGGTGACGTCCGGCAGCGCCCCGGTGCCGCCGGACCGTTTTCCGGTTGTGGCTTTCCCTCCGCCTGTGCTATAAACCGGAGACTTGCTCAAGTCGGGTCTCATGAAAATGCGCTTTCCGATTGTTTTGACGGCACTTCTGACCGTGTTCGCCGTCTGCGGCGCCCGCGCCCAGGCGCCGCTTTCGCCCGACCCGGCGAAGCTCAGGCTCGCCTCGGCGAACGTGCTGGTGCTCGACGCGCAGTCGGGTCAGCCGCTGTATTCCAAGGGCGCCGAGGAGGTCACGCCGATCGCGTCGCTCACCAAGCTGATGACGGCGATCGTCACCATCGAGTCGGGGCTGCCGCTGGACGAGGCGCTCGCCGTCGACATGGACGACTTCGACTATCTCAAGGGAACGCGCTCGCGCCTGACGCTGGGGGCGACGCTGCCGCGGCGCGAGATGCTGCAGCTGGCGCTGATGTCGTCCGAGAACCGCGCGGCGTCGACCCTCGCCCGCAACTATCCGGGCGGCGTCGACGCCTTCGTCGGCGCGATGAACGCCAAGGCCAGGGCGCTGGGCATGACCCGCACCCGGTTCGAGGATCCGACCGGCCTGTCGCCGAACAACGTGTCGACGGCGAGCGATCTTGCGCGCCTCGTCCGGGCGTCCGCCCAGTACCCGCTGATCCGCGATTTCTCGACCACCCCGTCGCACTACGTCGAGGTGCAGCCGACCGGGCGCCTGCTCGGCTTCAACAATTCCAATCGCCTGGTCTCCTCGGCCGACTGGGACATCCAGCTGCAGAAGACCGGCTACATCCGCGAAGCCGGGCGGTGCCTGGTGATGCTCGCCAACGTCGCCAGCAAACCGATGATCATCGTGCTGCTCGATTCCATCGGCAAGTTCACCCGCCTGGGCGACGCCCAGCGCGTCAAGTACTGGCTGGAGACGGGGCAGACGCTGCCGCTCGCCGCGGCCTTCGGGTACAAGGCGCCCGCAGCCAAGTCCGCGAAGCCGCGGGCCGTCGTCAAGGTCAAGGGCAAGGCACCGGCCGCACAGAATTCCCGGTCGTCACGCTCGGCCCGCGCCGGCGGCGCCTGAACGCCGGTCCGGCCCGGGCTCCCGCCGCCGGCGTTCACCGCGGCGCCGCGGCGCTCGTCACCCGCCAGTCGTCACTCGCCGCGGACCACGGCGCCGTCTCGCGCCGATCGACGCCCGTCACGCCCTGGGCGGACGCTTGATGCTCTCACCGGAACGCGTCAGGACCGCTGCGGGGGCCCGGCGGGACCCGGGCGTCGCGGCTGCTCGAGGAGCTCCCGGGCGTGGGCGCGGGTCCGGGCGGTGATCTCGCGGCCCGCGAGCATGCGCGAGATCTCCTCGATGCGTGCCGGCTCGGCCAGCGGTTCGACGGTCGTGCGCACTGCGCGCTCGTCGCCGTGCTTGGCGACGCGGAAATGCGCGTCGGCGCAGGCGGCGACCTGCGGCAGGTGGGTGACGCAGAGCACCTGGCGCCGCTGCGCGAGCTTGTGCAGCAGGCGGCCGACCGTCGAGGCGACGGTGCCGCCGATGCCGACGTCCACTTCGTCGAAGATCAGCGTCGGGATCGACCCGACCTCGGCGGTGGCGACCTCGATGGCGAGCGCGATCCGCGACAGTTCGCCGCCGGAGGCGACGCGGGCGAGCGGCGCCAGCGGCTGCTTGGGATGGCCGGCGACGCGAAACTCGACGCGCTCGAGGCCGAAGGCCGCGGGCGCGGGCAGCGGTTCGAGCCCGGTCTCGAAGCGGCCGCCGGCCATCGCCAGGTCCTGCATCGTCGCGGTGACGCGATCGTCGAGTTCGCTGGCGGCGAACTGCCGCTTGGCCGACAGCTGCTCGGCCAGCGCGCGGTAATCGGCCTCGGCCTGCGCCGCGCGGCGCGCGAGTGCGGCGGCGTCGGCGGTCTCCTGCAGCGCGGCGAGCCGGCTCTCGGTCTGCTGCAGCAGTTCCGGCAGCGCCTCGGGCCGGACCCGATGCTTGCGGGCGGCGTCGTGCAGCGCCGCCAGCCGCTCCTCGGTGGCGCGCAGCTCGGCGGGATCGAGCTCCAGCCGGTCGCGATAACCGCGCAGTGCCCGCGAGGCTTCGTCGAGCGCGATGCGCGCCGACTCGAACAGCGCGCCGATCTCGAGCAGCGCCGGATCGTGCACGGCCTGCGCGGTCACCCGGCCGGCCAGCGCCGACAGCCGCCGGCACAGCGCGTCGTCGCCCTCGCTCAAGGCTTCCTCGACCGCCGTCGCGGTTTCGAGCAGGCCGGCGGCGTGGGCGAGGCGCGTCTGGGCGAGCGACAACAGGTGCCACTCGCCGGCGTCGACGCCGAGCGCCGCGAGCTCGTCCCGGCGCACGGCGAGGAGGTCGCGCTCCGCCTGCGTCGACGCCGCGGCGGCGGCGAATGAGTCACGCTCGGCGATCGCCGTGCGCCAACCCTGCCAGGCAGCGGCGACCTCGCCGGCGAGCGCGGTGAAGCCGCCGAACGCGTCGACCAGGTGGCGCTGCGCCTCGGCCGTCAGCAGCGACTGGTGCGCGTGCTGGCCGTGGATGTCGACCAGCCGTTCGCCGACCTGCTGCAGCTGCGCCAGCGTCGCCGGGCGTCCGTTGATCCAGGCGCGGCTCTTGCCCTGCGCGTCGAGCGTGCGGCGGATGAGCAGATCGCCCTCGGCCGCCAGGCCCTCCTCGCCCAGCCAGGCCGCGACCTCGGGCCGGTCGTCGAGCTCGAACACGGCGGCGAGCTCGGCCCGGGAGGCTCCGGGACGCAGCTGGCGCAGCTCGAAGCGGTCGCCGAGCAGCAGCGCCAGCGCGTCGAGCAGGATGGACTTCCCGGCGCCGGTCTCGCCGGTGAGCACCGAAAAGCCGGACGCCAGCTCGAGATCGAGCGTCTCGACGACGACGAAATCGCGGATGGACAGCAGGCGCAGCATCGACGGATTGCGGTTCGCTCAGTCGCGCCGGTCGGGGAGGCGCTCCGGTATCGCGCTCCAGTGCAGCTTGCTGCGCAGCATGCCGAAATAGTCGTGGCCCTCGGGATGCAGGAAGCGGGCGGCGGAGGCGGCCCGGCGGATGGTGACCGTCTGGCCCTCGTCCAGCGGAAAGCGCGTCTGGCCGTCGCAGTGCACGCTGGCGTCGCTGCCGCGCTGGACGGTGACGGCGATCACTGCCGATTCGTGGACGGCCACGGGGCGATGCGTGAGCGCGTGCGGCGCGACCGGGACCAGCGCGAACGCCGGCACGTCGGGAGCGATGATCGGCCCGCCGGCGGACAGCGCGTACGCGGTCGAGCCCGTCGGCGTCGCGACGATCAGGCCGTCGGCGCGCATCGCGTAGACGAAGCGCCCGTTGATCTCGACCCGGACCTCGATCATGCTGCCGCCGCTGCCGCGATTGACGACCACGTCGTTGAGCGCGACCGCGCGATCGCCGTTGACCTGCGTATCGAGCAGGGTTCGCCGCTCCTCGACGAACCGGCCGTCGAGCATCGCCGCCAGCGTGGTCTCCATCGCGGCCAGCGGGATGTCGGTGAGAAAGCCCAGCCGGCCCTGGTTGATGCCGACCAGCGGCAGGTCGAACGGAGCGACCTGGCGAGCGATCGACAGCATCGTGCCGTCGCCGCCGATGACGATGACGAGGTCGGCGTGGCGGTCCATCTCGGCGGCGGGCGCCGAGCGATAGCCCGGCAGCGGGTGGTGGGTGGCGGTTTCGGCGCCGAGGACCACCGCGTGCCCGCGTCCGGCGAGGAACGCCGCCAGGTGCGCCAGAGGCTCGGCGATGCCCGGGCTCTCCAGGCGGCCGACGAGCGCGACACGGGGGAAGCGTAGCGGCGAGGCGGCCATGGCCACGATTAGACCACAGCCGCCGTGCCGGCCCCAAGCCGACGCATGGCCGAGACCCCCCGCCCGCGGGCCGGCCGGACCGGGCCGCCGGGTCGGCGTGGCGATCGCTGCAAGCGCGCCCGCCGTACCGCGCCCGGCGGCCGCGCCTGTAGAATGCCCGGCATGCTCGATCACCGTGCCCAACAACTGCTGAAGGCGCTCGTCGAACGCTACATCGCCGAGGGGCAGCCGGTGGGTTCGCGCGTGCTGTCGCGGCAATCGGGGCTCGAGCTGTCGCCGGCGACCATCCGCAACGTGATGGCCGACCTCGAGGAAATGGGGTTCATCGCCAGCCCGCACACCTCGGCCGGACGCGTGCCCACGCCGAAGGGTTACCGGCTGTTCGTCGATTCGCTGATGGTCGTCCAGCCGCTGGCCGACGTCGAGATCTCGCGCCTCGAGGGCGAGCTCGCCGCCGACCGGCCGCAGCAGCTGGTGAGCGCCGCGGCCAATCTGCTGTCGCAGCTGTCGCATTTCGCCGGCGTGGTGCTGACGCCGCGGCGGCGCGAGGCGGGATTCCGGCACCTCGAGTTCCTGCGCCTGTCCGAGCGCCGGGTGCTGCTGATCATCGTCACCCCCGAAGGCGACGTGCAGAACCGGATCCTCCACACCGACCGCCCCTACGGTCAGGCGCAGCTGGTCGAGGCGACCAACTTCTTCAACCAGCACTATGCCGGCGCGTCGTTCACGTCGATCCGGATGCGCCTCGCCGACGAGCTGACCGCGCTGCGCGAGGACGTCGCCACGCTGATGACCGCGGCCGTCGACGTCGGCGAGGGGGCGCTCAACGCCGACGAGGGCGTGGTGGTGGCGGGCGAGCGCAACCTGCTGCAGTCCGAGGGCCTGGCGTCCAACATGGAGCGCCTGCGGCGGCTGTTCGACGTGTTCGAGAAGAAGACCTCGCTGCTGCACCTGCTCGACCTGTCGCAGCGCGCCGAGGGCGTGCAGATCTACATCGGCGGCGAGTCGAACCTGGTGCCGCTCGACGAGATGAGCATCGTCACCGCGCCCTATACGGTGGACGGGCAGGTGATCGGCACGCTGGGCGTGATCGGGCCGACGCGGATGGCCTACGAGCGGGTGATCCCGATCGTCGACGTGACGGCCAAGCTGCTGTCCAACGCGCTGACGCTGCAGAAGAACGATTAGCCGCGCCGACATCGCGAACCCACACTCCCGCATGTCCTTCCTGCCCGAACCCGCGTTCGCCCACGACCGGACGCCGCGCATCGGCGTGCTGCTGGTCAACCTCGGCACTCCCGACGAGGCCACGCCGGCGGCGGTCCGCCGCTACCTCGCCCAGTTCCTGGCGGATCCGCGCGTGGTCGAGATCCCGCGCGTGCTCTGGCTGCCGATCCTGCACGGCGTGATCCTGCGCGTCCGGCCGGCGCGGTCGGCCAGGAAGTACGCGTCGATCTGGGGCGCCGGCGGCTCGCCGCTGCTCGCCCACAGCCAGAAGCAGCGGACGCTGCTGCAGGGGTATCTGGCGCAACGGCTCAAGGCTGCCGGATTGCCGCCCGACCTCACTGCGATCGAACTCGCGATGCGCTACGGCAACCCGGCGGTCGACGGCGCGCTGGATCGGCTGCGCGCGGCCGGCTGCGATCGCATCCTGGTCGTTCCGCTGTATCCGCAGTACGCCGCGAGCACCACCGCGTCGGCGATGGACGCGGTGTACGCGCACGCCCGCCGGTTGCGGCGGATGCCGGCGCTGCGCTCGATCGACTGCTTCCACGACGACCCCGGCTACATCCGGGCGCTGGCCCGCGGCATCGAGGACCACTGGTTCCGGAACGGGCGGCCGGACCGGCTGGTGCTGAGCTTCCACGGCCTGCCGCGCCGGTCGCTGGACCTCGGGGATCCCTATCACTGCCACTGCCGCAAGACGGCCCGGCTGCTCGCCGCCGAGCTCGGGCTCGACCCGAAGCAGTACGCGGTGACCTTCCAGTCGCGTTTCGGGCGCGCCGAGTGGCTGCAGCCGTACACGCAGGACACGATCGTTGCGCTGGCGAAGGAGGGCGTCCGGCGGGTCGACGTCGCCTGTCCGGGCTTCGTCGCCGATTGCCTCGAAACCCTGGAGGAGATCGGCATCGAGGTGAAGGAGGCGTTCCTCGCGGCCGGCGGCAAGGAGTTCCACGCCATCCCCTGCCTCAACGAAGCGCCGCAGTTCATCGCCGCGCTGACCGATCTGGTGTGGCGCCACCTCGAGGGCTGGCTGGCGCCGCCGCCGGAGGCCGCGGCCCGGGAGCTGACGCTGCTGCGCGCCAAGGGACTGGGCGCCGCGCGCTGAGCGCCCCTTCGGTCCCGGGGCGATGGTAATCCTTTGATTCGTCGATGGATGTTCGGCGTCCCGCGTACGCCGCGAGGTTTTTGCGCCCGCCCGTTGAAAACGCCGGATTTGCCCCCATCGTCCGAAGGGTCCCGAACATTCCCTCCAGGATTCGCAGGAGCACCGATGAGCAGTCCCGAGAAACCCCATGCCGCTGCCGCCGACGCGCAGGTTCCCCAGGTCGCGGAACGCGGACCGGCGGAGGTCGTCCCCGAACCGGCGCCGGCCGATCCGGCGCCCGACATCGCCGCGTTGCTGAAGAAGGCCGAGACCGAGGCGGCCGAGCTCAAGGACGCGTGGCTGCGCGCCCGCGCCGACGTCGACAACCTGCGCAAGCAGGCGGCCAACGACGTCGCCCGGGCGCACAAGTACGCGATCGAGAAGTTCGCCGAGGACCTGCTGCCGGTCAAGGACGCGCTCGAGGCCGCGCTCGCCACCGGCCACGCGCCGCCCGAGGCGCTGCGTGCGGGCGTCGAGCTCACCCTCAAGCAGCTGGTCGCCGCCTTCGACAAGGCGCAGATCGTCGAGGTCGACCCGAACGGCGAGAAGTTCGATCCCCACCGCCACCAGGCGATGGCGATGATCGAGAGCGACCAGCCTCCCAGCCACGTCATCCAGGTGTTCCAGAAAGGCTATCTCCTCAACGACCGGGTGCTGCGGCCGGCGATGGTGGCGGTGGCCAAGGCACGTGAAACTCCCGCGTGAGCGGCAGCCGGACTTGAAACAGGGCCACCGCGTCGGCATCTAGCGAACAGCGGCGATCGGCGTTGCCGGTCGCCAGGGCATCGGGCAGGCGGGCGGTGCAAGGCGGACCGGCGGCCTGCAGGCAACGACGAAATCGACAGCAAAGGACTGCGGACATGGGCAAGATCATCGGCATCGACCTCGGCACCACGAACAGCTGCGTCTCCATCATGGAGGGCGGGCAGCCGAAGGTGATCGAGAACTCCGAGGGCGCGCGCACGACCCCCTCGATCGTCGCCTACCAGGAAGACGGCGAAGTGCTCTGCGGCGCCTCGGCGAAGCGGCAGGCGGTCACCAATCCCAAGAACACGCTGTTCGCCGTCAAGCGGCTGATCGGGCGCCGGTTCGAGGAAAAGGAAGTGCAGAAGGACATCGACCTGATGCCCTACCGGATCGTGCGCCACGACAACGGCGACGCCTGGGTCGAGGTGCGCGGCAAGAAGATGGCGCCGCCGCAGGTGTCGGCCGAGGTGCTGCGCAAGATGAAGAAGACCGCCGAGGACTACCTCGGCGAGGAAGTGACCGAGGCCGTCATCACCGTGCCCGCCTACTTCAACGACTCGCAGCGGCAGGCGACCAAGGACGCCGGCCGCATCGCGGGGCTCGAGGTCAAGCGGATCATCAACGAGCCGACGGCGGCGGCGCTCGCCTTCGGCATGGACAAGAAGGAAGGCGACCGCAAGATCGCGGTCTACGACCTGGGCGGCGGCACCTTCGACATCTCGATCATCGAGATCGCCGAGATCGAGGGCGAGCACCAGTTCGAGGTGCTGTCGACCAACGGCGACACCTTCCTCGGCGGCGAGGACTTCGACCAGCGCGTGATCGACTACATCGTCACCGAGTACAAGAAGGAGCAGGGGGTCGACCTCAAGAACGACGTGCTCGCGCTGCAGCGGCTGAAGGAAGCCGCCGAGAAGGCGAAGATCGAGCTGTCGTCGTCGGCGCAGACCGACATCAACCTGCCCTACATCACCGCCGACCAGTCGGGGCCGAAGCACCTGTCGATGAAGCTCACCCGCGCCAAGTTCGAGTCGCTGGTCGAGGACCTGATCGAGCGCACGATCGAGCCCTGCCGGATCGCGATCAAGGACGCCGGCGTCAAGCTGACCGACATCGGCGACGTGATCCTCGTCGGCGGCATGACCCGGATGCCGAAGGTGCAGGAGAAGGTCAAGGAGTTCTTCGGCCGCGAGCCGCGCAAGGACGTGAACCCCGACGAGGCGGTCGCCGTCGGCGCCGCGATCCAGGGCGGCGTGCTGAAGGGCGACGTCAAGGACGTGCTGCTGCTCGACGTGACCCCGCTGTCGCTCGGCATCGAGACGCTCGGCGGCGTGATGACCAAGCTGATCAAGAAGAACACGACGATCCCGACCAAGGCGCAGCAGGTGTTCTCGACCGCCGACGACAACCAGTCGGCGGTGACCATCCACGTGCTGCAGGGCGAGCGCGACGTGTCGTCCGGCAACAAGAGCCTCGGCCAGTTCAACCTCGAGGGCATCCCGCCGGCGCCGCGCGGCATGCCGCAGATCGAGGTCACCTTCGACATCGACGCCAACGGCATCCTGCACGTGTCGGCCAAGGACAAGGCGACCGGCAAGGAGAACACGATCAAGATCAAGGCCAGCTCGGGGCTGTCCGAGGCCGAGATCCAGAACATGGTCAAGGACGCCGAGGCGCACGCCGACGACGACCGCAGGCAGCTCGAGGTCGTCCAGGCGCGCAACCAGCTCGACACGCTGGTGCACAGCGTCAAGAAGTCGATCGGCGAGTACGGCGACAAGGTCGGCGCCGACGAAAAGGCGAAGATCGAGTCCGCGGTCAAGGACGCCGAGGCACTGCTGAAAAAGGACGACGCGACGAAGGAGGCGCTCGAGGCGCAGTCCGAGTCGCTCGGCAAGGCGGCCCAGAAGCTGGGCGAGATCATGTACGCCGAGGCGCAGGCCAAGTCCGAGCCGGCGGGCCCCGGCCCGGGCGGCGGGTCGCCCGGTGGCGGGGCGGCGGGCGGCGAAGCCGGCAAGAAGGAAGAGACCGTCGTGGACGCGGAGTACACGGAGGTCAAGGACAAGCAGTGATGTTCCGCCGCGCCTGACCGCGTCCCGGTTGGGGTGGGGGCGGGCGCGATGGAATGTCGGGCCGGATTCGAACGGTCGCCGCCGGGCGCCGCTCGGTCCGGCCTTTTGGCGTTCGGCCGCGGTCGCGATCCGGGAAACCGGGTCGCGCGTCGCGGCGGAGCGCGACGGGCACAGGGGAGGACATGGCAAAGCGCGACTACTACACGGTGCTGGGCGTCAACCGGGACGCGACCGAAGAGGACATCAAGAAGTCCTACCGCAAGCTGGCGATGAAGTTCCATCCCGACCGCAACCCGGACGACAAGGGGTCGGAGGAGAAATTCAAGGAGGCCAAGGAGGCCTACGAGATCCTCTCCGACGCCAAGAAGCGCGCCGCCTACGACCAGTTCGGGCACGCCGGCGTCGACCCGTCGGCCGGGTTCGGGGCCGGGGCGGGCGCCCGGGGCTTCGGCGGCGGGCCCGAGGGCTTCGGCGGCTTCGCCGATGCGTTCGGCGACATCTTCGGCGAGATCTTCGGCGCGCAGCGCGGCGGGCGCGGCGGCAGCGGCGTCTATCGCGGCGCCGACCTGCGCTACAACCTCGAACTCTCGCTCGAGGACGCGGCCCGCGGCACCGAGGCGAAGATCCGCGTCCCGACGATGGAGGGCTGCGAGACCTGCAAGGGCACCGGTGCGAAGCCGGGCACGTCGGCCAAGACCTGCGCGTCGTGCAATGGGCGCGGCGAGGTGCGCGTGTCGCAGGGATTCTTCTCGATCCAGCAGGCCTGCCCGACCTGTCACGGCACCGGCAAGGTGATTCCCGAGCCCTGCACCGCCTGTCACGGCGCCGGGCGGATCAAGAAGCACAAGACGCTGTCGGTCAAGATTCCGGCCGGCGTCGACCAGGACGATCGCATCCGGCTGACCGGCGAAGGCGAGGCAGGCATGAACGGCGGGCCGGCCGGCGACCTCTACGTCGTCGTCAGCCTGCGTCCCCACGCGGTGTTCCAGCGCGAAGGCGCCGACCTGCACTGCGAGATGCCGATCGGCTTCTGCACCGCGGCCCTCGGCGGCGAGATCGAGATTCCGACGCTCGACGGGCACGCCAAGATCAAGATCCCGCCGGAGACGCAGACCGGGCAGGTGTTCCGCCTGCGCAGCAAGGGCATCCGGCCGGTGCGCGGCTCGGTCACCGGCGACCTCTACTGCCACGTGGCGGTCGAGACGCCGGTCAAGCTCACGTCGCGCCAGCGCGAGCTGCTGCGCGAGTTCGAGGCGATCAACGAAAAGGACCCCGGTGCGCACAATCCGCGCGCCAAGTCCTGGATGGACAAGGTCAAGGACTTCTTCGGGCCGTGAGCCCGCGGCGGCGGGCCGCGCGGCGATCGCAGCGCCGCTCAGGCCGCGCCGGAGCGGCGGCGCAGCACGTCGATGCGCATCGGCTGGTGGAAGCAGGCGCCCGCCGGGGTCATGCTGCGCCCGAAGCGCTCGCGCACCGCGGCCAGCTGCGCCGCACTGAGGCGGTGCTCGGTGTGGGTGACGCCGATCATCCGGCGCTCGAAATCCTCGCAATCCGCATACTGACGCAGCGCGGTGTGGAACGTCTCGGCGACGAGCTCGAACGTGCCGCCGGCGACGGCCCGCTGCAGCGCGGCGAACGCCGCCTCGCGCACCTCGCGCTCGTCGTGAAAGATCGACATCACGGCGTTGAACTCCCCCGCGTACACGGGCTCGGAGAACGCGGCCAGCCCCCCCGGCACCAGCACGCGGGCGATCTCGCGCAGCGCGGCGTCCATCGCGCCGACCGGCACGTGGTGCAGCGACTTCGCCATCAGCACGACGTCGACCGCGGCGTCGGGGAGGGGAATGGCCTCGGCGCCGCCATAGCCGAACACGACGTTCGGCAGGTCGCCGATCCCGAGGTTGTGCGCGTGCTGGACGCGGTCGACCTCGAGCGCGGTGATCCGCGCGTCCGGAAACCGCGTCGCCAGCGCCCGCGTCAGTTCCGCGCGCCCGCAGCCGAGTTCGACGATCCGCGCGCGGTCGAAGGCCACCTGTCCGGCGAGTACGTCGAGGTCGCGCGCCAGCGGGCCGGGGTCGGGATGGGCGATCTGCATCGGAAGGGGGGAAACGGGGGTGCGGGCGCCGGCGGCGCGCTCGACGCGGATTGTGCGGGACTGCGCCGCTTCGGGCAACCGTCGCGCGCTGCGCGCCGCCCGGCACCGTGCGCGTGCTTGTCCGCAGGTCCCGCCAGGGATTAGCATCGGCGGTTTGCCACCCTTTCCCCGGAGTCCGTCGTGCCGATCCGTACCGCCGTGCTGCTTTGCCTGCTCGCCTTGTCGACCGCCGTCACCGCCCAGGTGCGGGTCGGGCTGATGGTCTCCGCCACCGGGCCGACGACGGCGATCGGCATCCCGCAGAAGAACACCGGCGACCTGCTGCCGAAGAAGATCGGCGACGCCACCGTCGAGTACATCCAGTACGACGACGGCGGCGACACGACGCGCGCGGTGCAGAACGTGAAGAAGCTGCTGCAGGAGCACCGCGTCGACGCGATCATCGGGCCGTCGACGACGCCGAACGCGCTGGCCATGCTGGACTTCATCGCCGAGGGCAAGGTGCCGCTGCTGGCCACCGTCGGCACCTCGGCGGTGGTCGAGCCGCTGGACGCGAAGAAGCGCTGGGTGTTCAAGACCACGCAGAACGACGACCTGATCGCCGCGGCGCTGATCAAGCACATGGTCAGGACCGGCGTGAAGACCTACGGCTTCATCGGCTTCAAGGACCCCTACGGCGAGAACTGGTACCGCGTGTTCGCGCCGATGGCCGAGAAGGCCGGCATCCGGCTGGTGGCGACCGAGTACTACCAGCGCACCGACGCCAGCGTCACCGGACAGGTGCTGAAGCTGGTGCTCGCCAGGCCCGAGGCGATGCTGATCGCCGGCGTCGGCGGGCCCGCGGTGCTGCCGCAGTGGACGCTGCGCGACCAGGGCTACAAGGGGACGATCTACCAGACGCACGGCGTCGCGACCGACGACTTCATCCGTCTGGGCAAGGACCGGGTCGAGGGCACGATCCTCGCCGCCGGGCCGATGCTGGTCATCGACGAGATCCCCGACGCCAACCCGGTGAAGAAGGTCGCCACCGCGTACATCGGTGCCTACGAGAAGCAGTTCGGGCAGAAGCCGGCGACGTTCGGGGCCAACACCTGGGACTCGGGCCTCATCCTGCAGCGCGCGATTCCGGTGGCGCTCAGGAAGGCGAAGCCCGGCAGCGAGGCCTTTCGCGTCGCGCTGCGCGACGCGATCGAGCAGGAGCGCGAGATCGTCGGTTGCCAGGGCGTGTTCAACATGAGCCCCACCAACCACAACGGCATGGACGAGCGCGCCCGCGTGCTGGTGACGGTGAAGGACGGCAGGTTCCGGCTCCTGCCCGAGTGATCGCCGGCATCCTGCTCGCCGCCGGTCGCGCCTCGCGCTACGGCGGCGCGAAGCTCGCCGCGCCGCTCGCCGGCGAGGGCGGGAGCGTCGGGGTCGTCGCCTGCCGCAACCTCGTCGCCGCGCTGCCGTACTCGGTGGCGGTCGTCCGCCCCGGCGACGCCGCGCTCGCCGCCGCGCTGCAGCGTGCGGGGGCGCAGGTGATCGCCTGCCCCGACGCCGACCGCGGCATGGGGACGAGCCTCGCGTTCGCGGTCGCTGCGGCGCACACCGCCGACGGCTGGGTCGTCGCGCTGGCCGACATGCCCTGGGTCGGGCCGTCGACCATGCGCGCCGTGGCCGCTGCGGTCGCGGCCGGCGCCGAGGTCGCGGCACCGTTCCATCGCGGCGCGCGGGGGCATCCGGTCGGCTTCGGTCGCGTGTGCCTGCCGGCGCTGCTCGCGCTGGCCGGCGACGAGGGTGCGCGGGGGATCGTCGCGGCGTGGGGGGGTCGCGTGCGCCGGATCGACGTCGACGATCCCGGCTGCCTGCGCGACGTCGACCGGCCGGCGGACCTCGAAGGCGGGAGGGCCTAGCGGAGTTCTACCGAGGCGGCACGAAGAAGACTGCACTCCCGTGGGAACGCCTTCAGGCGCGAATGCAGTCTAAGAGCCGCGATTGGCGGCTGAAGCCGCTCCTGCAAAGACCCTCGTTGGATACTTCATGGTGCCGGATCAACAAGGCGTCAGTGCGCCGTCGGCCACATGTCGTGCTGGACGCCGTGGATGCGGGCCTCGTCCGCCTGCAACGCCCACCATTTGACGAAGTCGAGCTCTTCCAGCGGATGCGAGATCAGGTAGCCCTGCGCCTCCTCGCAGCCCAGGCTCTTCAGGAACGCGAACTGCGCCGCGGTCTCGACGCCCTCGGCGATGACGCGCAGGCCGAGCGAGTGCGACAGCGCGATGATCGCCTGGGTGATCGTCTCGTCGCTCTTGTTGAGGTCCAGTCCGCGGACGAACCGCTGGTCGATCTTGAGGCTCTGGATCGGCAGGCGCGCGAGATAGGACAGGCTCGAATAGCCGGTGCCGAAGTCGTCGACGGTGATCGAGATGCCGCGCTGCTGCAGCTTGACCAGCGTGTCGACGGCGCGCTCGGGGTGGGTGATGATCACGCTTTCGGTGATCTCGAGGTCGAGGTACCGCGACGGCAGCCCGGACGAGGTCAGCGCTTCCTCGACGATGTTGAGCCAGCCTTCGTGCTGCAGCTGCTGCACGGAGAGATTGACCGAGAGCCGCAGCGGCATGCCGATCAGGTGCCAGGCGTTGACCTGGCGGCAGGCTTCGCGCAGCACGCGCGCGCCCAGCGGGTGGATCATCCCCGACTCCTCGGCCACGGGAATGAAATCGGCCGGCATGACGACGCCGCGCACGGGGTCGCGCCAGCGGACCAGCGCCTCGACGCCCATCGTCCGCCCGGAGCGCAGGTCGATCTGCGGCTGGTAGACGAGGAAGAACTCGTTGCCGATGAGGCCCCGGCGCATGTCGGTCTCGAGCTGCAGCCGCTGCTGCACGCTGGCGTTCATGTCGGCGGTGTAGAAGCGATAGGCATTGCGGCCGGCACCCTTCGACGCGTACATCGCCGTGTCGGCCTGCTTGATCAGCGTGACCGGATCGCCGCCGTCCAGCGGATACATCGACACGCCGATCGAGCAGGTCAGCGTCGGCACCTGGTCGGACAGGCGGAACGGGGCCAGGAACGACTCGCGGACGCGCGCCAGCACCGTCATCGTCTCGAAGGTCGCGTGCGCCGGGTCGAGCCCGGGCAGCACCAGCACGAACTCGTCGCCGCCGAGCCGGGCGACGGTGTCGGTCTCGCGGACCGCGTGGGTGAGCCGCTGCGCGACGGCCTGCAGCAGCTGGTCGCCGGCGTCGTGTCCGAGCGTGTCGTTGATGCGCTTGAAGTGGTCGAAGTCGAGGAACACGCAGGCGACGTGCGTCCCGTCGCGCTGCGCCTGGGCGATGATCTGTTTCAGCCGCTGGTTGAGCAGCGACCGGTTGGGCAGGCCGGTCAGGATGTCGTGCTGCGCGAGCTTGAACGCCTGCGCGGTGGCGACCTCGAGCTCGCGCGTGCGCTGCGCCACCTTGTCCTCGAGCGTGCGCTGGTAGTTGTCGACCTCCGACTGCGACACCGCGAGGCGCTGCGTCATCTGGTTGAACGCGTGGGTGAGGTGCCCGAGCTCGTCCGAGGAGCTGGGCGGCACGTAGACGTCGAGCTTGCCGGCGCCCACGGCGGAGGACGCGCGCACCAGCCGGCGCATCGGCGACACCAGCCGCTTGGTCAGCAGCATCGCCGACCCGATCGCCAGCAGCACGAGCAGCGCCGCCAGCGTGGTGCCACCGACGAGCAGCTTGCGGAACTGCGCCTGCTGGCGCTCGAAGGTCATGCCGACGCGGATGTAGCCGAGCGGGCCGCCGGGCGGCGCGAGCGCGGCGGCGAAGCGATCCGGCGGCGTGCCGGCGAGGTCCGGCAGCGCATTGGCGGCGATCGTCGTCTGCGCGCCGCGCACCGGGGCGATCAGTTCGATGAAGCGCTGTCCCTGCACGTGCAGGTCGGCGGCGGCGATCGCCTGCGCGGGCGTCGCGCCGGCGTTCGGCAGCCGGGCGGGGGGCAGGGTGAGCGCGGCGAGCGAGTCGCCGAACCGGCGCTCGGCGATCTGGTTGCGGGCGGCGTCGAGCACCGCCACGTAGGCGATGTCGCCCTCGGGCGGCAGCGTGTCCAGCACCGCGTTGATCGCGCTGCGGTCGTCGGCCTGCAGGCCGCGCTCGGAGAGCTCGGCCAGCATCGTGGCGACCGTCCGGCCCTGGGCGCGCAGCCCGCTTTCCTCGTCGCGCAGCTGCTGCCAAAGGTAGAAGCCCGTCGTCGCGACGACGGTGAACAGCACCAGTCCGACGGTCAGCAGGTTGAGCTTGGCCAGGAGGCCCATGCGCACCGGCGGCAGGTTCGCCGGCATCGTCGCGTCGCGTTCCGCGGGGGCGAGCTGTCGGCGCAGGTTCCTGATCACGGTGTCGGCGGCCTGGGGGAGGTCAGTGCCCGGCCGCCGGCCCGGCCCGTTGCAGCGCCGGCTTGGCGTGGCCCCTGGCCGCCGCGGGGAGGATGCGGTCGACCGCGGCGATCGCCATCGCCGAGAGCAGGAACGCCACGTGGATCACCGTCTGCCAGAGCAGCGTCTTCTCGTCGTAGGCGGCGGCGTTGATGAACGTCTTCAGCAGGTGGATCGACGAGATGCCGATGATCGCCGTGGCGAGCTTGACCTTGAGCACCGAGGCGTTGACGTGGGACAGCCACTCCGGCTGGTCGGGGTGATCCTCGAGGTGCATCCGCGACACGAAGGTCTCGTAGCCGCCGACGATGACCATGATCAGCAGGTTCGAGATCATCACCACGTCGATGAGCCCCAGCACCACCAGCATGATCACCGTCTCCGACGGCGTCTTCATCGTGGCGGCCGCCTGGCCCGGCGGCGCGGTCGCGGCCACGATCTGCTGGATCGCCGACTGGCTGCCGAAGGCCGCCTCGACCAGGTGCGTGAGCTCGACCCAGAAGTGCCAGACGTAGACGCCCTGGGCGACGATCAGGCCGAGATAGAGCGGGAGTTGCAGCCACCGGCTCATGAAGATGAGCTGCGGTATCGGGCGGAGGAAGAGCTTCGACATCGGCAACGAGGCGGTTTGATGCTGTCAACTCGCGAGTCTAGCACCACGAGGCGCTGCCGTGGGGCCGCCCTGCGGCTCGCGAGTTGCGGCGCGCCGTAAGCCTGTCGTAAGTCTGGCGTTCTATAAAGTGAGCGGCAGACGGCGGGTTCCGACCGGCCGCGCCTTGCACTGCGTCAAACCGGCGCGTTGCGCGGACGCCGCGCGTTTGGTTAGACTGCGTCGTTTTCCCAGAATACGGTGCGCCCCTCGTCGCGCATCGCCGACCCCCTGGAGGAGAAGGCAGCATGACCAACGCAATCGAATCGGTACTGAACGAAACGCGGGTCTTCGAACCGTCGCCGGAGTTCGTCGCCCAGGCGCACCTGACGCGGGCCGACTACCATCACCTGGTGGCCGAGGCCAACAAGGACTACGGCGGCTACTGGGCCAAGCTCGCGCGCGACAACCTGATCTGGCACAAGCCGTTCACCCAGACGCTCGACGAGTCCGAGGCGCCGTTCTACAAGTGGTTCGCCGACGGCCAGCTCAACGCCTCCTACAACTGCCTCGACCGCCACCTCGACACCACGCCGAACCGCTGCGCGATCATCTTCGAGGCCGACGACGGCACCGTCACCCGGGTCACCTACAAGCAGCTCTACGAGCGCGTCTGCCAGTTCGCCAACGGCCTCAAGAAGCTCGGCATCAAGAAGGGCGACCGCGTCCTCATCTACCTGCCGATGTCGATCGAGGCGGTGGTCGCGATGCAGGCCTGCGCCCGCATCGGCGCCATCCACTCGGTCGTGTTCGGCGGTTTTTCCGCCAAGAGCGTCCAGGAGCGCATCGTCGACGCCGGCGCGCGGCTGGTGATCACCGCCGACGGCCAGATGCGCGGCGGCAAGGAAATCCCGCTGAAGCCCGCCGTCGACGAGGCGCTGGCGATGGGCGGCACCGGCTCGGTCGAGGGCGTCGTCGTCTACCGCCGCACCGGCGGCAGCGTGGTCTGGGACGACAAGCGCGACATCTGGTGGAACGACCTCGTCACCGGCCTGCCGCACGATTGCCCGGTCACCCCGGTCGAGGCCGAGCATCCGCTGTTCATCCTCTACACCTCGGGCTCGACCGGCAAGCCCAAGGGCGTCCAGCACTCCACCGGCGGCTACCTGCTGGGCGCCGTCTGCTCGATGAAGTGGACGTTCGACATCAAGACCTCCGACGTCTTCTGGTGCACCGCCGACGTGGGCTGGGTCACCGGCCACACCTACGTCGCCTACGGCCCGCTGGCGGTCGGCGGGACGCAGGTGATCTTCGAGGGCGTGCCCACCTATCCCAGCCCGTCGCGGTTCTGGGAGATGATCCAGCGGCACAAGGTCTCGATCTTCTACACCGCGCCGACGGCGATCCGCGCGCTGATCAAGCTCGGCGCCGACCTGCCGCAGAAGTTCGACCTCTCGAGCCTGCGCCTGCTGGGCTCGGTCGGCGAGCCGATCAATCCCGAGGCGTGGATGTGGTACTACACGCACGTCGGCGGATCGCGCTGCCCGATCGTCGACACCTGGTGGCAGACCGAGACCGGCGCGCACATGATCTCGCCGATGCCGGGGGCCACGCCGCTGAAGCCGGGCTCCTGCACGTTCCCGCTGCCGGGCATCCACGCGGCGATCGTCGACGAGACCGGCCACGACGTCGAGTGGGGCAAGGGCGGCTTCCTGGTCGTCAAGCGGCCGTGGCCGATGATGATCCGCACCATCTGGGGCGATCCCGAGCGCTACAAGAAGTCCTACTTCCCCGACGACCTGGGCGGCAAGCTCTATCTCGCCGGCGACGGCGCCAACCGCGACCTCGACGGCTACTTCTGGATCATGGGCCGGATCGACGACGTGCTCAACGTGTCCGGCCACCGCCTGGGCACGATGGAGATCGAGTCGGCGCTGGTCGCCAATCCGCACGTGGCCGAGGCCGCGGTCGTGGGTCGGCCCGACGACATGACCGGCGAGGCCGTCTGCGCGTTCGTCGTGCTGAAGCAGGCGCGCCCGACCGGCGCCGAAGCCGACAAGATCGCCAAGGAGCTGCGCGACTGGGTGGCGAAGGAGATCGGCCCGATCGCCAAGCCCAAGGACATCCGCTTCGGCGAGAACCTGCCCAAGACGCGCTCCGGCAAGATCATGCGCCGGCTGCTGCGCTCGATCGCCAAGGACGAGGAGATCACGCAGGACACCTCGACGCTCGAGAACCCGGGGATCCTCGACCAGCTGAAGCAGGTGAACTGACCCCGCCGGTTGCGGGTAGAATGCGGGCGGCGTTCCCTCGGGGCGCCGCCCGTTCACTTTTTCGCGACCCGCGCACCCTCTCTTGTCCGACCTCGGCAACACGCTCTTCTGGCTGCGCCTGGTGCAGCTCGTGCTCGCCATCCCGCTGCTGGCCATCGTCGGGCAGGGCATCGTCCACTTCCTGGCGCGGGCGTTCGGCCAGGACCCCAAGGTCAACTTCTTCTATCGGCTGCTGGAGGTCGTCGGCTCGCCGGTGACGCGGCTGGCCCGTTTCATCGCGCCGAAATTCGTCGCCGACCGGCACCTGCCGCTGGTCGCGCTGTCGCTGCTCGCCGTCGGCTACGTGTGGACGATGATCGCGATCGCCAATGCCTGCATCGGCGCCGGCCTGCCGGTCGCGCAGTGCCTGCAGGCGAATTGAGACCGGGCACGATGGCACTGTCCACGCGACTGCAGCGCACCTTCTGCAACCAGATGGCGGCCTGGTGCATGCTGTTCCGCCGCCGCGACATGGCGATGACCTGGTATCGGCGGATGCTGGCCCTCGACCCGCGCGACACGCTGGCGCTGGCCTCGCTGGGGTTCCAGCACGCGCGCGCCGGCGAGAACCGCGACGCGCTGGCGCTGTTCGACCAGGTGATCGCGATCACGCCCGACGACGCCGACGCGCACTTCAACCGCGCGTTCCTGCTGCAGGAGCTGAACGACCACGACGCCGCGATTGCGGCGTTCGGCGCGGCGATCGCGCGCAACCCGGAGCACGACCGCGCGCACTACGGCCTCGCGCTGTCGCTGATCGCGACACACCGCTTGGACGAGGCCGTCGCACCGCTGAGGAAGAACACCAAGCTGCAGCCGATGAGTCCCTACGGGTGGTACCAGCTCGCGCGCGTCCAGCGCGACCTCGGCCGGCTCGACGAGACGCAGAAGATTCTCGATCACCTCGCGACCTTCGAACCCAAGGTCGCACGGCAGCTGGAGCGCGAGACCGGGCTGAAGGCCGGCACCGGTTAGTCGTCGCAGCGACATTGCTGCGCTGCAACCCGGCAATGCCGGTCATTTCTCGGCGACGAGTGCTTGTTGCACCGCGCGGAATGTCGTTATACTCCGCCAACTTTGGTCGCTCGACCGGGGTCGGTGGCGCCGCGAAACGCTGTTGCCAATAACGCGCGCCCGCCATTTCGGGATCGTCGGATTGTCCATCGCTGTCCTTCAGGAGGAGCCTTCCATGCAGTTGTCCGAGAAGCATCGGGAGTACTGGAGCAAGAATCTCTCCATCACGGGGATATTGCTCCTGGTCTGGTTCGTAGCCACGTTCGTGGTCGGCTATTTCGCGCGGGAAATCAACGGCGTCAATTTCTTCGGCTGGCCGCTCGCGTTCTACATGTGCGCGCAGGGCTCGCTGATCATCTACGTGGTCATCATCTGGTTCTACGCGCGTTACATGAACACCCTCGATGAGAAGTACGGCGTGGCGGAAGGAGAAGAGCAATGAGCGGCGGCACCGGCGGCATGTTCTCGGGGGGATCGCAGAAGGCGTTCACCTCCAACCTGAAGAAGATCTACACCTGGTACACCGGCGGCTTTCTCGTCTTCGTCGTCGCGCTGACCATCCTCGAGCAGATGGGGCTGCCGCGCAACTGGATCGGCTACGTCTTCCTGCTGGCCACCGTCGGGCTGTACGCCGGCATCGGCATCATGAGCCGGACGTCGGACGCGGCCGAGTACTACGTCGCCGGACGGCGCGTGCCCGCGCTGTTCAACGGCATGGCGACCGGCGCCGACTGGATGAGCGCGGCGTCGTTCATCGGCATGGCCGGGACGCTCTACCTCACCGGCTTCGGCGGCCTGGCGTTCATCATCGGCTGGACCGGCGGCTACTGCCTGGTCGCGCTGCTGCTGGCGCCGTACCTGCGCAAGTTCGGGCAGTTCACGATTCCCGACTTCCTCGGCGCGCGCTACGGCGGCAACATCCCGCGGACGATCGGCATCATCGCCGCGATCCTCTGCTCGTTCACCTACGTGGTGGCGCAGATCTACGGCGTCGGCCTCATCACCACGCGCCTCACCGGCGTGCCGTTCGAGATCGGGATCTTCCTGGGCCTGGGCGGCATTCTGGTCTGCTCGTTCCTGGGCGGGATGCGCGCGGTCACCTGGACGCAGGTCGCGCAGTACATCATCCTGATCGTCGCCTACATGATCCCCGTGGTCTGGCTGTCGGTGAAGTACACCGGCGTGCCGGTGCCGCAGGCGATCTACGGCAGCGTGCTGCAGAAGGTCACCGAGCGCGAGGAAGTGCTGCTGAAGGACCCGAAGGAACTCGAGGTCCGCGGCATCTACAAGGCGCGCGCCGACGAGGCCTCGGCCAAGCTCAAGGGCCTGCCGGGATCCTTCGACGCCGGCAAGCAGCAGCTCGCCGCGAACGTCGACAAGCTGAAGGCCGACAACGCGCCGGCCGACCAGATCGCAGCCGCCGAGAAGGCCGTGTCGGCGTATCCGAAGGACGCGGCGGCGGCGAAGGCGCAGTGGACCAAGGACGCCGGCGCGGCCGCGCGAGCGGCGCCGCCGCTGCGCCATGCGCAGGCTTTCCCGGGCAAGGACGAGGCCGCGCAGGACGTCTCGCGCCGCAACTTCCTGGCGCTGGTGTTCTGCCTGATGGTCGGCACGGCTGCGTTGCCGCACATCCTGATGCGCTACTACACCACGCCGTCGGTGAAGGAAGCGCGCCAGTCGGTGTTCTGGTCGCTGTTCTTCATCTTCCTGCTGTACTTCACCGCGCCGGCGCTGGCGGTGCTGGCCAAGTACGACGTCTACAGCTTCCTCGTCGGCACCGACTTCTCCAAACTGCCGCAGTGGGTGGCGTCGTGGACCAAGGTCGATCCATCGCTGCTGTCGATCGTCGACGTCAACAAGGACGGCATCGTGCAGCTGGCGGAAATCGCCATCGGCGGCGACATCGTCGTGCTCGCGACACCGGAGATCGCCGGGCTGCCCTACGTGATCTCGGGGCTGGTCGCGGCGGGCGGCCTCGCCGCGGCGCTGTCGACCGCGGACGGCCTGTTGCTGACCATCGCCAACGCGCTGTCGCACGACTTCTACTACAAGATGCTCGATCCCAATGCATCGACCGCGCGGCGGGTGACGATTTCCAAGATCCTGCTGCTGGTCGTCGCGTTGGCGGCGGCTTCGGTGGCGGCGCAGAAGCCGGCCGACATCCTGTTCCTCGTGTCCGCGGCGTTCTCGCTGGCCGCGGCCGGGTTCTTCCCGGCGCTGGTGCTGGGGATCTTCTGGAAGCGCGCCAACAAGTGGGGCGCGACGCTGGGGATGATGGCCGGTCTCGGCGTCACGTTCTACTACATGGCGGTCACGCAGCCGTGGCTGCGCAGCGTGTTCGGCGTGACCAGCCCGATCGCCGACAACATCTGGTGGGGCATCCAGCCGATCTCGGCCGGGCTGTGGGGCGTGCCGCTGGGCTTCATTGTGATCATCGTCGTCAGCCTGTTGACGCCGGCGCCGGACAAGGAGACGCAGGACCTGGTCGAGCACGTCCGCTACCCGAACCTCGTCGGCGACACGATGAAGACGCTGGGGACCTGACCGCTCGCGTCAGCGCGAGTCGGACGACGAAAAAGGCCCGCTTCGGCGGGCCTTTTTCCATGTCGCGCACCGGTACGCGGGGCGGCGCTCGTGGCCGCAGGCCCGGCAGGTGGTGCGCTGCCGGGTCAGCCGGCCGGCGGCGCGGTGTCGGCGAAGGAGGCGCGCTTGCCCAGCTTTTCCGCCAGCCGCGCGAGGTTGGGATGCGCGTCGCGCCAGTCGAAATCGGGCAGGCGCAGATCGAGGTAGCCGAGGGCGCAGCCGGTGGCGATGTCGGCGAGCGAGTAGCCGTCGCCGTGGCACCAGGGCTTGTCGGCCAGTTCGCGCGCGAGTTCGGCGACACCCTGCTCGACCTTCCGTCGCTGTCGCTCGATCCACGCGTCGCTCTGCTGCGCGGCGGGACGGTTCCGCTCGAGGACGATGGCGACGGTGGCGTCGCAGACCCCGTCGGCGAGCGCCTCCCAGCGCTTGACGGTGATCCGCTGCCGCGCGGGCTCGGGAATCAGCCGGCTCACCGGGCTCACGCTGTCGAGGTACTCGACGATCACGCGCGAATCGTAGACGTGCAGGCCGTCCTCGACGATCAGCACCGGAATCTTGGCCAGTGGGTTCACCGCGGCGACGGTGGGCTCGTCGGCGACCGGGGAGACCTCGACCAGCGAGTACTCGATCTTCTTCTCGGCCAGCGCGATGCGCACCTTCCGGGCGTAGGGACTGGTCGGCGAAGCGAGGAGTTTCACGAGCGGCGGGGAGGCAGGGCGGTGTTTGGGATTGCCGAGATTGTAGCATCGGCGACGTGCCGCTCCGCAGCGAGCGACGCGGCGGCGACACGGCGCACAGGCGTAAAATGCCCGGCATCGGACCCTGCGACGGAATCCCCGCGATGAACGCCCAAGACACCGAAGCTTCCGCGCTGCTCGCGCTCTCGCCGCTCGATGGCCGCTACGCCGGCAAGGTGGCGGCGCTGCGCGCGCACTTCAGCGAGTTCGGGCTGATGCGCGCACGGGTCGAGGTCGAGATCGCCTGGCTGGTCGCGCTGGCCGCCGCGCCCGGCATTCCGGAGGTCGCGCCCTTTTCCGCCGCGGCGCGCGCGGAACTCGCCGCCGCGGTGTCGTCGTTCGCGACCGCCGACGCCGCGCGGATCAAGGCCATCGAGCGCACGACCAATCACGACGTCAAGGCCGTCGAGTACTGGCTGAAGGAGCGCTTCGCCGCGACGCCCGAGATCGCCGGCGTCGCCGAGTTCATCCACTTCGCCTGCACTTCCGAGGACATCAACAACCTCGCGCACGGGCTGATGCTGGCCGCCGCGCGTCGCGAGGTGCTGCTGCCGGCGCTCGCCGGCATCGTCGACACGCTGCGGGGAATGGCGCGCGACCACGCCGCGGTGCCGATGCTCGCGCGCACCCACGGCCAGCCGGCGACGCCGACGACGGTCGGCAAGGAGATCGCGAACGTCGTCGCCCGCCTCGCCCGCGCCATCGCCGCGGTCGAGGCCGCGCCGCTGCCCGGCAAGCTGAACGGCGCCGTCGGCAACTACAACGCGCACGTCGTCGCCTACCCCGACGTCGACTGGGAGGCGCTCGCCGCGGGGGTCGTCGCCGGCCTCGGGCTCGAGTTCAACCGGCACACGACGCAGATCGAGCCGCACGACGGCATGGCGGCGCTGTTCGACGCGCTGGCGCGGGTCAACACCATCCTCGTCGATCTCGACCGCGACGTCTGGGGCTACGTTTCGCTGGGCTACTTCCGGCAGCGGGTCAAGGAGGGCGAGGTCGGCTCGTCGACGATGCCGCACAAGGTGAACCCGATCGACTTCGAGAATTCCGAGGGCAACCTCGGCCTCGCCAACGCGCTGCTGCGCCACCTCGCCGAGAAGCTGCCGATCTCGCGCTGGCAGCGCGACCTCACCGATTCGACGGTGCTGCGCAACATGGGCGTCGCGCTGGGCTACGCGCTGCTGGGCTGGCTGTCGCTGCGGCAGGGCCTCTCCAAGCTCGCCGTCGACGAGACGCGGATCGCGTCCGACCTCGACGCCAACTGGGAGGTGCTGGCCGAGCCGATCCAGACGGTAATGCGGCGCTACGGCGTGCCGCATCCCTACGAGCAGCTGAAGGCGCTGACGCGGGGCAAGACGGGCATCACGCGGGCGTCGCTGCACGCGTTCATCGACACGCTGGCGATACCCGCCGAGGCCCGGGAACGGCTGAAGGCGCTGACCCCGGCGACCTACATCGGGCGCGCCGCGGAGCTCGCGCGCCGCGTCTGAGCTCCAGCCGAAATCGGGGTCAGACAAGGCTGCTCGCCGCCCCTTCGCCAGTTTCCTGTTGGCGTCAGCGGCCGCGCGCGGCCCGGTGCTCGCGCCACCAGGTCGACGCGACCGGGATCAGCGACACCGCCACGATCCCCACCACGATCAGTGACAGGTTGTTCTTGACCCAGGGGATGTTGCCGAACACGTAGCCGGCGTAGACCAGCGACGAGATCCACAGCACGCCGCCGATCAGGTTGAAGCTCAGGAACTTGCGGTAGGTCATCCCGGCGACCCCGGCGAGGAAGGGCGCGAAGGTGCGCACGATGGGGACGAAGCGGCCGATGATGATGGTGACGCCGCCGTACTTGTCGTAGAACGCCTGCGTGCGCCGCAGGTGCTCCTGCCTGAACCAGCGGGAATCCGGCTTGTCGAATACCTTAGGTCCGATGTAGCGCCCGATCGAGTAGTTGACCGTGTCGCCGAGCACGGCGGCGACGACCAGCAGGCCCACCAGCGCGTGGACGTTGAGCCCCGCCGTCGCGACCACGGTGCCGGAGATGAAGAGCAGCGAGTCGCCGGGCAGGAACGGAAACACGACCAGCCCGGTCTCCGCGAAGATCACGACGAACAGCAGCCCGTAGAGCCAGGGCCCGTACTGCAGCGCGAGCGCGGCGAGCGTCTTGTCCAGCGCCAGCAGCGAGTAGATGAACGTTGTCAGCATCGCGGTCGCGGCGGGGCGGTCGGGAAGGGGGCGGATCCAGCGGAAGCGGGCGGCGGGCGCGGGGTGGTCGCAGCGCGCCGGGTCGCCCGGCGTCAGGGAACGATCTTCTCGCCCTCGAGGCCAGGCTTCTTCTCGGGCTTGACGAGGTCCTCGCGCGAGACGCCCATCCACATCACCAGCGGCGCCATCACCAGCACCGACGAGTAGATGCCGAACAGGATGCCGATGGTGAGCGCCAGCGCGAAGTAGTGCAGCGTCTCGCCGCCGAAGAGCAGCATCGACGTCACCATCAGCTGCGTGCTGCCGTGGGTGATGATCGTCCGCGACATCGTGCTGGTGATCGCGTTGTCGATCACGTGCGTCACCGAGGCCTTGCGCATCTTGCGGAAGTTCTCGCGGATCCGGTCGGCGACCACCACCGACTCGTTGACCGAGTAGCCCAGCACGGCGAGGATCGCCGCCAGCACCGGGAGCGAGAACTCCCACTGGAACAGCGCGAAGAAGCCGAGAATGATGACGATGTCGTGGAGGTTGGCGATGATCGCCGCGACGGCGAAGCGCCACTCGAAGCGCATCGCCAGGTAGCCGACGATGCCGGCCGACACCAGCAGCAGCGCGAGCGCACCGTTCTCGAACAGCTCCTTGCCGACCTGCGGGCCGACGAACTCGACGCGCTGCTGGGTGGCCGTGGGGTCGTCGGCCTTCAGCGTGTTCATCACCTGCTCGGAGAGCTTGGCGCTGGAGATGCCCTCCTTCAGCGGCAGGCGGATCAGCGCGGTGTTGGAGGTGCCGAACGACTGCGCCGAGTACTCGCCGAGGTTGAGCTTGTCCACCGCCGCGCGCAGGCGGTTGAAGTCGACGGCGTGGCCGTAGCTGACCTCGATGACGGTGCCGCCGCGAAAGTCGACGCCGAGGTTGAGCCCGCGAGTGGCGAGGAAGAACACCGCCAGCACGAAGGTGATCGCCGAGATCACGTTGAAGATCAGCGCATACCGCATGAACGGGATGTCGCGCCTGAAGCGGAAGAATTCCATGGACTCTGCTCGGTACGTTGATGCGGAAGGGCCGGAGGGCGCCGGGCGCTACTTGCCGGCGGGCGTGCCCGGCGTCGCGGGCGTGGTCGCGGCCGGACGCCAGATCTGGCCGATCGAGATCTTCTCCAGCTTCTTGCGCCCGCCGTAGATCAGGTTGACCATGCCGCGGGAGACGAACACCGCCGAGAACATCGACGTCATGATGCCGAGGCAGTGGACGACGGCGAAACCGCGCACCGGGCCGGAGCCGAAGATGAACAGCGCGATGCCGGCGATCAGCGTGGTGACGTTGGAGTCGAGAATCGTGCCCCAGGCCCGCTCGTAGCCGGCCTGGATCGCCGCGTGCGGCGTGGCGCCCCAGCGCAGCTCCTCGCGGATCCGCTCGTTGATGAGGACGTTGGCGTCGATCGCCATGCCCAGCGTCAGCGCGATGGCGGCGATGCCCGGCAGCGTCAGCGTCGCCTGCAGCATCGACAGCAGCGACACCAGCAGCAGCAGGTTGACCGTGAGCGCGATGGTCGAGATCAGGCCCATCAGCACGTAGTAGGCGCAGATGAACAGCGACAGCACGATGAAGCCGTAGGTCACCGAGTTGAAGCCCTTGTCGATGTTCTCCTTGCCCAGCGACGGGCCGACGGTGCGTTCCTCGGCGATCTCCATCGGCGCGGCCAGCGCGCCGGCGCGCATCAGCAGCGCGATGTCGTTGGCCTCGCGCGTGGTCATCCGGCCGCTGATCTGCACCCGGCCGCCGCCGATCTCCTCGCGGATCACCGGCGCGGTGATGACCTCGGCCTTGCCCTTTTCGACCAGCACGATGGCCATCCGCTTGCCGACGTTCTCGCGCGTGACCTCCTTGAAGATCCGCGCCCCGGTGCCGTCGAGGTTGACGTGCACGGCGGCCTCGTTGTTGCGCTGGTCGAAGCCCGGCTGGGCGTCGTTGATGCGGTCGCCGGTCAGCACCACCTGCCGCTTGACCAGCACCGGCGAGCCGCTGCGCTCGGTGAAGAGGTCGCTGCCGAAGGGCACCTGCCCGGCGAGCGCCTGCTCGATCGCGCCGGGTTCCTCGTTGACCATGCGGATCTCCAGCGACGCGGTGCGGCCGAGGATGTCCTTGGCGCGGGCCGTGTCCTGCACGCCGGGCAGCTGGACGACGACGCGGTCGGCACCCTGCTGCTGGATGATCGGCTCGGCGACGCCGAGCTCGTTGACGCGGTTGCGCAGGATGGTGATGTTCTGCTGCACCGCGCCGTCCTGGATGCGTTTTTGCGCCTCGGGCTTCAGCGTCGCGGCCAGCCGCAGGTCGCCGCCGGCGGCGTCGGTGTCGCGCAGCACGAGGTCGGGGAATGCCTTCTCGATCTCCAGCCGCGACCGCGTCCGCTCGGCGTCCTCGCGGAAGCGGATGACGACGTTGTTGCCTTCGCGGCCGACGCCGCTGTACTGCACCTTCTTCTCGCGCAGCAGCGAGCGGATGTCGGTGGTGTAGCGGTCGGCCGCCTTCTCCAGCGCCGCCTTCATGTCGACCTGCAGCAGGAAGTGCACGCCGCCGCGCAGGTCGAGGCCGAGGTACATCGGCAGCGCGCCGATCGCCGTCAGCCACTGCGGCGACGCGGACAGCAGGTTGAGGGCGACGATGTAGTTGTCGCCGAGCGTCGCCTGAAGCGCGTCGCGGGCCTTGATCTGGGTGTCGGTGTCGGACAGGCGCACCTTGATGCCGGTGGCGTCGAGGGCGGCGCCGCGGTAGGGGATCTTCGCCGCGGCGAGCGCGCTCTCCACCTGCACCAGCAGGCCGCTGTCGATCTTGACGGTGGCCTTGGACGAGGACACCTGGACGGCCGGCACCTCGGGGAAGAAATTGGGCAGCGTGTAGAGGAGGCCGATCAGCAGCGCGGCGCCGATGACCAGGTACTTCCAGAGCGGGTAGCGGTTCATGGGGAGAGGCTTCGAGAGATCAGGGCGACGGCCTGCGCGGGGAAGTTGCGGCGACTGCGGCGCCGCTCGCGGGCCGCAGTCGGGGTGGGCGGCCGCGGGGGCCGCCGGCACGGGCCTACAGCGCCTTGATCGTGCCCTTGGGCAGCAGCTGCGCGACCGACTGCCGCTGCACGGTGATCTCGACGTTCGGTGCGACCTCGAGCGCCGCGTACTGGTCGGTGAGCTTGCCGATCTTGCCGACGATGCCGCCGGCGGTCACGACCTCGTCGCCCTTCTGCAGCGCGCCGAGCATGGCCTTCTGCTCCTTGGCGCGCTTCTGCTGCGGGCGGATCAGCAGGAAGTAGAACACCACGAAGATGGCGATCATCGGCAGGAAGGCCATCAGGTCGGTGCCGCCGGAGGCGGCCGCCTGGGCGTGGGCGGAACTGAAGAGCAGCGATGCGAGCACGTTCGAATCCTCCGTCGTTGGCTGACACGGCGCGGGCGATGGCGCGGAACGCGGGGGGTCGGCGATGCCGGCCCGCCGGCCGGCTTGCCGGGCGCGATGACGTAACTATCTATTTTACCGCGGCCCCCCCGGCGCTTCGTTCGCGAAGCGGCGCGGGGGGCGGCGTCGGCGTCGCCGCGGGGTTCGTCGCCGCGGGCGCGGTCGGCGCGGAACTGCGCCGACCAGGCGTCGAACGTGCCCGCCGCGATCGCGGCCCGCATCTCGGCCGTCAGCGTCAGGTAATAGTGCAGGTTGTGCAGCGTGTTGAGGCGCGCGCCGAGGATCTCGTTCACGCGCTGCAGGTGGTGGAGGTAGGCGCGCGAATGCCGGCGGCAGGTCGGGCAGGCGCAGGTCGGGTCGAGCGGCCCGGTGTCGGTCCGGTGGCGGGCGTTGCGGATCTTGACGTCCCCGTAGCGGGTGAACAGCCAGCCGTTGCGCGCGTTGCGCGTCGGCAGCACGCAGTCGAACATGTCGACGCCCGCGGCGACGCCGGCGACGATGTCCTCCGGCGTCCCGACGCCCATCAGGTAGCGCGGTTTGTCGGCCGGCAGCCGCGGCGCGGTGTGATCGAGGATGCGCAGCATCTCGTCCTTCGGTTCGCCGACCGACAGCCCGCCGATCGCGTAGCCGTCGAAGCCGATGCCTTCGAGCCCCTCGTGCGAGAGGTCGCGCAGGTCCTCGTGCATGCCGCCCTGGACGATGCCGAACAGCGCGTTCGGATTGGCGAGGGCATCGAAGGTCCGGCGCGATCGGGCCGCCCAGCGCAGCGAGAGCTCCATCGACCGCGCCGCCTCGTCGCGCGACGCGGGATAGGGCGTGCACTCGTCGAAGATCATCACGACGTCGGAGTCGAGCGTGCGCTGCACCTCCATCGACACTTCGGGGGTGAGCAGCAGCCGGTCGCCGTTGACCGGCGAGGCGAAGGTGACGCCCTCCTCGCCGACCTTGCGCAACGCGCCGAGGCTCCACACCTGGAAGCCGCCCGAGTCGGTCAGGATCGGCCGCTCCCAGCCCATGAACCGGTGCAGGCCGCCGTGGGCCGCGATCACTTCGCGGCCCGGGCGCAGCCAGAGGTGGAAGGTGTTGCCGAGGACGATCTGCGCGCCCTGCGAGACGAGCTCGTCGGGCGCCATCGCCTTGACGGTGCCGTAGGTGCCCACCGGCATGAAGATCGGCGTCTCGACGATGCCGTGGGCGAGCTGCAAGCGGCCGCGCCGGGCGCGGCCCGCCGTGGCGAGAACCTGGAAACGCATGGACGGCGCTGGGGACGGGCGGCGCGCGGCGGCCGGGGAACGCGCGACTCAGCGCCGCCGGATCAGCCGGCGACGGTCACGCAGCCCGAGCACGGCGAGCGCCAGCACCAGCGCGCCCAACGCGAAGTCGGACAGCGTCGGCACGTCCTTCGCGCCGGTGTCGATGGAATGGTCGGAGCAGCCGGTGGCGGCGAAGTCGAAGGCGTTCTGCCAGGCGCGATAGAAATCGCCGCCGTAGTCGACGCCGAAGACCCCCAGCGTGGCGTAGTGGGGCGCGATTCCGATCTGGATCACGCAGGCGGGTCCGGTCACGCGGTAGGCGATCGCGGGATCGGGGTTGCTGCGCGCGTTGGGCTGCTGCCAGCGCGCCACCACGACCGTCCCGGGCTTGGCCTCGTTGCCGCCGGCCCACTGGGTGCCGAACAGCGTCGTCACCTGCTGCGTCAGCGGGTGCGCGACCGTCGCCGTGGCGTCGAGGCTGCGCGCCTGCCCGTTCGGCGTCGGTACCGCGATGCCGTCGGTGGTGCTGGGATCGAGCGCCTCAAGCGCGCCCCAGCCGCTGCCGCCGGCGTCGCTGCGCTGCTGGTCGTAGAACGTGCCCAGGACCACGGTCCGGCCGGTGTTCGCGAAATCCGCCGCGACGTTGCCGACCGCGGGCGCGGTGGGGAAGTTGAGATCGGCGTACACCAGCAGCACGTCGAAGGCGTCGGTCAGGCTGGCGAGCGTCGGCGCGGCGCCGCTCACGTCGACTGCCGTGAACGTGTGTCCGGACAACCGGCTGTTGAAGTCCGCGGCCGCTTCGTTGAAATAGCGGTTGGAGAGCACGCCGACGCGTGCCGCCTCGACCTGCCCCGCACCGACGGCGAAGAGCAGCACGGCCAGGCCGACGCGCAGGCCGGCGATCATCGGCGGGAGGCGCGCGCCCGAGGCGCGACGTCGCGTGCTTTTGTCATGGTTCACAGAGTATAGGGAATGCGCCGAAAGAGCGATGCCGCCGGGCTGGAAAAGCTTCCCTTTGCCGCATTACGTTGTCAAAAACACAGCGACCGCCCGGTTTGTCGTCAACAGGAGACATTTTCTCCTGTTTGCATTTGGCGACGCGGCGGCTCAGGAGGGATCCCGCTCGACCAGCATCGCGTCGCCGTAGCTGAAGAACCGGTAGCGCTGGGCAATCGCGTGCCGGTAGGCGGCGCGCACCGACGCGCAGCCGCCCAGCGCCGACACCAGCATCAGCAGCGTCGATCGCGGCAGGTGAAAATTGGTCAGCAGGCGGTCGACGACGGCGAAGCGATAGCCGGGGCGGATGAACAGCGCTGTTTCCGCCTCTATGGCACGCAGCACGCCGTCGGGTCCGCTGGCCGCTTCGAGCGCGCGCAGGCTGGTGGTGCCGACCGCGGTGACGCGACCCCCGCGAGCGCGGGCCCGCGCGACCGCGGCGACCGTGTCCGCCGGGATCCGGTATCGCTCGGCGTGCATCCGGTGCGCTGCGATGTCCTCGGTCTGCACCGGCTGGAACGTTCCCGCGCCGACGTGCAGCGTGACCCAAGCCAGCTCCACGCCGGCGTCGCGCAGCGCAGCGAGCAGCGGCAGGTCGAAGTGCAGTCCCGCGGTCGGTGCGGCGACGGCGCCGGGATGGCGCGAATAGACCGTCTGGTAACGCGTCTCGTCGTCAGCGGTCGCGTCCCGCGCGATGTACGGCGGCAGCGGCACCGCGCCGTGGCGGTCGAGGTAATCGGGCAGCGACGCGACACCGGCGAGGCGCAGGCGAAAGAAGCGGTCGCTGCGCTCCAGCACGGTCGCCTCGACGCCCCCGGGCAGCCGGATCGACTGGCCCGGACGCGGCGCGTGGCTGGCGCGGATCTGGAACAGCGCTTCGTCGGCGCCGAGCAGGCGCTCCAGCAGCAGTTCGACCTTGCCGCCGGTGGATTTCGTGCCTGCGAGCCGTGATTTCACGACCCGCGTGTCGTTCAGCACCAGCAGGTCGCCGGCGCGCAGCAACTGCGGCAAGTCCTGGAAACGGCGGTCCGTCAGCACGTCGCCGGCCACGTGCAGCAGCCGACTGCCGGTTCGCTCGGGCGGCGGAACCTGGGCGATCAGCTCCGGCGGCAGCGCGAAGTCGAAATCGGACAGCGTGTAGTCGCCGGGCACCATCGGGCTGCGGGGAGGGGGAGGAGTTCCGGGGAGGCACGAACCGATCCCAACCCGATGCTCGGACCGGGATCGTGTCGACACAAGGGCACAGGGCCTCCCGCGTACCCCTTGGCGCAAACGCTGCAGGGGGGGCCGGAGGCGCGGGCGCGATTATGCCATGCAGGCGAACGTCAACCCCTGACTGCGCCGCGAGCGGCGGACCGCCGGACCCTGCGGTCTCGTCGGCTTCTTCGGCGACCGGTGGGCAACGAACGTCGACCCGCACCTGCACCGGCAGGCGCTGGACACGTCGCCGCCGTCGGCCAAAGCGATGCTCGGAATGCCGAGTGTGTGCGCCGAGTTCGAGCAGTCGATCATTCATGAGAGGGTGAAGGCGACGCTTGCCGGGGCGCGCTCCAGGAGAACGACGCTTGGTCGGACCAGGGTGATTCGCGAGGTCGAGGATCGTGTCCGCAGACTTGCCTCCCAGGGGACAGGCGGAGTGAAGACTGGCCGGATGCATGGGGTCGGCGTCAGCGTAGTGCAGCGAGTTCTCGACGCGGCGAAGCGCCGTGACCGAGCCGCTGGGGGAGCCGATCCGCCCAACTATCGGCCGGCCACTGAAGGGCTTGCAACCCCAACCGCGTCAACAACTGATCGAGCGTCCGCGCGTTTTGGAATCGAATGGGCACGATCGACCCGAAGCGGAAGTTCGCCGCGCCTCGAAAATATTCATCTAGCGCGCCAGTTGCAGAGGCCGATGCTCCATGCATCCCGCCGCAGCAACCGGAGTGCTAGATGACGGACGCTCTAGTTCACTAGAACGATCTCACTGAGTTTCCACGTCTTATCAAACCACGGCTCGAGCGGTCCATAGAGGCGGAAGAGCATGTTCCAGCCCTTGCCTGGAATGGTCTGGATCCAGTTGTTTTCCTTGCCCGCCGGTGCGGTAGGACCGAAATAAATGTCCACTGAGCCATCCGCGTTCACCAGCAAGCCCTTATCCAGGCTGCTCACTTGGGGAAAAGCCTGGTCGGTTTGGAGCATCGAGCGCGTCTGATTGTCGTACACAACAACGCGCCGGGCAGGTCTCTTGCACGCCCAGATTCGACCTCTATCAACTGCTACTGGCAATCGCCACCCGCTCGAGTTGGGCGCATCCCGGGTGGACGCTTCCTCACGCCAGAAAATCGGATGCGTGGGGGAGGCAGCTCGAGCCCGCGAACCGCCTGTTCGTTGTCGGTCCCGGCTCAGCCACAACCCAGACACACGTCACTCTTTGCCCCCCCTGAGCGTCTGGCATCTCTCCGAGGCCAGTGGGTGCCTTCCGAATCGCGGCGCCCGGAGCCTGTGAATCCGAGGTGATTCACCCATTGCGCAATGAGCGACGGTGAGTTCCAGCCGCAATGGCAAGCGCGACGACGATCAACCCCGCCGCGACTGCAAACGTGATTCGCATACCAGTGGCAACGGCCTCGGGGCGCGCCGTTGCGATGTCGGTCGTCGCGGATGCGAGTGCGAACACAGCTCCCATCGCGGATGCGCCGGTGACGAGCCCGAGATTGCGCGACAGATTGAGCATGCCGGATATGACGCCCCGCTGGTCCGGTCGAATGTTCGTCATGACCCGGTATTGTTGGCCGCCTGGAACCAGGGCGGCAGCCGGCCGTGATGATGACGAGCGGGGCGATGTAACCCGGTACGCCGAACCTCGTCGGCAACAGCGGCAGGGTGGAAGCGCCGACCGCCATCCCGACGAGCCCGGCGATGCTCATGCGGCGTGCGCCGAGCCGGTCCACGATGCGGCCGGCCGGCACGCCCGTCAGCGCGGCGACAATCGGGCCGGAAGACAGACGAGTCCGAACGGGCCGCGTCGAGCCCCAGCGCCTTGGAGAGATAGAACGGGCCAACCACCATCGCCGCCATCACCACGGTCGTGACCAGAGTGCTATGGCGAAGCCCGCACTGCGTACTGGATTTCGGAACATCGCCAATCGGATCAGAGGCGATACTGCCTCGTCTCGCTATACAAAGGGCCCATGCCAGAGACTGCAGCCAACAGCAGTGCCACGTTGAACCGACCGAAACTGCCGCGCCCGATTGTCATGGCGAGGGCATACGCCGCAAGCGTCAGCGCCAGCAGCAGCGTGCCCACATGATCGAAGCCAGCCCGATCAGCTTGCGAATCCCGGCGATCAAGGGGCAGAACGCGAAACGCGAGAAGAAAAGTCAGGAGGCCCAAAGGCACGTTGACGAAAAAGATCGCGCGCCATCCGGATCCGGCGATCAGCATGCCGCCGAGGGAGGGCCCGAGCGCGGTGCCGATCGCGGACATCGTGCCGAGCAGCCCCATGGCGCTGCCGGTTCTTGCCTTCGGAACCGTTTCACCGACAAACGCCATGGTGAGGGCCATCATGATGGCTGCGCCAAGGCCCTGCAGCGCACGGGCGGTAATCAGCAGCCGGAGCGTGGGCGCGACACCGCATAGGACCGAGGCCACCGTGAACAGGAAGATTCTGGCCAGTAGCAGCCGTCGGCGGCCGGTGATGTCACCGAGCCGTCCGACGCTGACGATCAGGTGGTGATGGCGCCAGGAGATAGGCGAGACAATCCACTGGACCTCCTGGAAGGACGCGGTGAACGCCTGTGCGAATGTCGTCAAGCCGACGTTGGCGATGCTGGTCCCGAGCGAGGAAAGCAACATGGACAGTGGAAGGCTGGCGAGCGCCCACCGAACCGAAGGTGTCCGTTCCACGCTTCCGCCACTTTCGCCTTGATCTCGACCTGCAATGATCGGCTTCAACATGAACCTCTTTGCTGGCCGCGCTCGAAACGGGCCTGGTCGAGGCGTACTCCTTGCATTGACATGGCGGAAGCGCACCATTTGCACTTTATTCATGCGTTTAACGCCCATCACGATCAAACAGTGCTAGGGTCGACGCATGTCGACACCCGATCTGAACCTGCTGGTCACCCTCGATGTGCTGCTCGCCGAAGGCAGCGTCGCGCGCGCCGCCCGGCGGTTGCGGCTCAGCCCGTCGGCGATGAGCCGGGCGCTGGCGCGGTTGCGCGAGACGACCGGCGATCCGTTGCTGGTCAGGGCCGGGCGCGGTCTCGTCCCGACGCCGCGGGCGCTCGAACTGCGCGAGCGTGTCGGTCAGCTGGTGCAGGATGGGGAAGCGGTCTGCGCCCGGCCGAGAAGCTCAAGCTCAAACAGCTGGTCGGACGTTCACGCTGCGGACCAGCGACTGTGGAGAACTTCGGACCGGACCTCATCGCCCGCGTTGGCGAGCAAGCGCCCGGCGTGCGGCTTTGCTTCGTGCAGAAGGCCGACAAGGACAGCACGTCACTTCGCGACGGGATCGTCGATCTGGAAACAGGCGTCATAGGAAAGCGACGGCTCCGGAGTTGCGTGTGCAGGCACTGTTCCGAGACCGTTTCATCGGTGTCGTGCGATGGGGCACCCGCTCGCCAGGCGAGATCACGCCTGCTCGTTATGCGGCCGGCGGGCATATCTTCGTCTCGCGACAAGGTCTCGACAGGGGGCCAATCGATGAGGCCTTGGATCCCCCTGGGGCTGGAGCGGCGAAATCTCGTCACGGTCAGCTGGCTTTTCGACCGCGCTGGCCCTGGCTCGCCAGGCTCTCGACCTGATCGCCAGCGTTCCCGAACGACACACCGGAATCCTGCGCGCCGGTTGCACAGTTTCCCTTCCTGTCTCCACCCGAGATCACGGTTAGACTATTCGTGGCCCAAGGCTGAATGCCGATCCA
>JADKKQ010000007.1 GCA_016720425.1 Betaproteobacteria bacterium
CGACGCGCGGCCGATCGTGCACTGGATGATGCCGCCCTTGTCGGTGCGGTACTGGACCTGGCCGGCCTTGGCGTTCTTCACTGCCGTGACGACATCGGCGTTCACCGTCCCGACCTTCGGGTTCGGCATCAGGCCGCGGGGGCCGAGGATCTGCCCCAGCTGGCCGACGACGCGCATCGCATCCGGTGACGCGATGACGATGTCGAATTCCATGAAGCCTTCCTTGACCTTGGCCGCGAGGTCGTCGAAGCCGACGATGTCGGCGCCGGCGGCCAGCGCGTCCTTGGCCTTGTCGCCCTGGGCGAAGACGGCAACGCGGACGGTCTTGCCGGTGCCGGCGGGAAGCACCACGGAGCCCCGCACCGTCTGGTCGGACTTCTTCGCGTCGACGCCGAGATTCACGGCGACGTCCACCGACTCGTCGAACTTGGCGACGGCGGTTTCCTTGACGAGCTTCAGCGCCTCGTCGATCGGATAGCTCTTGCTGCGGTCCACCTGGCCGCGGACCGTCTTCATGCGCTTGCTGAGCTTGGGGAGTCTCTGCTCGGAGGTCATGATCACTTCACCCCTTCAACGGTGATGCCCATGCTGCGGGCGCTGCCGGCGATCGTGCGCACCGCCGCGTCCATGTCGGCCGCGGTGAGATCGGGCATCTTCGCCTTCGCGATCTCCTCGGCCTGGTCGCGGGTGAGCTTGCCGACCTTCTCGACGTGCGGCTTGCTGCTGCCCTTGTCGACCTTGGCGGCTTTCTTGATGAGCACCGTGGCGGGCGGCGTCTTCATCACGAAGGTGAAGCTCTTGTCCGCGTACGCCGTGATCACCACCGGGATCGGGAGCCCCGGCTCCAGCTTCTGCGTCGCGGCGTTGAACGCCTTGCAGAATTCCATGATGTTGAGGCCGCGCTGGCCGAGCGCGGGACCGATGGGCGGGCTGGGGTTCGCCTTTCCGGCCGGCACCTGCAACTTCACGAAGCCGACGATTTTCTTTGCCATCTCACTCTCCTGTTGGGTGCAAACGGGCGCACGCGCCCTCCCCGTTCAACTGCCTGCGGCCAAGCGGCCGCGTTTGCCTTGCCCGCACGCCGCGGGACACTGCCGGTCAGGCCTTCTCGACCTGCGAAAAATCGAGCTCCACCGGCGTCGAGCGGCCGAATATCGTGACCGATACGCGCAGCTTGCTCTTCTCGTAATTGACGTCCTCGACGTTGCCGTGGAAGTCGGTGAACGGGCCTTCCTTGACCCGCACCGCCTCGCCGAACTCGAACAGCACCTTCGGCCGCGGCTTTTCGACGCCCTCCTGCACCTGGCGCAGGATCGAGTCGACTTCCTTCTGCGTGATCGGCGACGGCTTGTTTGCCGTGCCGCCGACGAAGCCGGTGACCTTGGGCGTGCTCTTGACCAGGTGCCAGGAGTCGTCGGTCATCTCCATCTCGACCAGCACGTAGCCGGGGAAGAACTTGCGCTCGCTGATCGCCTTGGCGCCGTTCTTCATCTCGACCACTTCCTCGACCGGGACCAGGATCTGCCCGAACTGCTCGGCGATGTCGGAGCGCTTGATGCGTTCCGTCAGCGCCCGCTGCACGCTCTTCTCGAAGCCCGAGTAGGCGTGCACGACATACCAGCGTTTGGTCATCACTCAGCCCGTCCGGTGAGAAGCTTCACGATCCATGCGAGCGTGGTGTCGACGGTGAACAGGAACAGCGCCATGACGACGACGAACGCGAACACGATCGCCGTGGTCTGGATCGTCTCCTTGCGCGTCGGCCACGTCACCCGTCCGGATTCCTGCCAGGCTTCCTGGGCGAAGGCGAAGAACTCCTTGCCGGGCGCCGAGAACCACGCGACCACCGCCGCTGCGCCGAGTCCGCCGAGGACCATGAGCACCCGGTAGAGCAGCGCCGCCTCGGCGAAGCGGTAGTAGGCGACGACACCGGCGAGGACGCAGCCGATGGCGACGGCGATTTTGATTTTGTCGATCATGGCAGGTTTCGGGTATCAGAGGTCAGGTGACAGGAAACAGGAAACGGGTGAGCGATGCCGCAACCGGCGTCCCGGCGACCACTGCACCTGCCTTCCGGAATTTTCGAATACGCCTCTGCCTCGATGTTCATTTGCGTCCGCCACTCTCTGATACCTGACCTCTGATGCCCGATACCGGAAAGTGGCAGGCCAGGAGGGAATCGAACCCCCAACCTGCGGTTTTGGAGACCGCCGCTCTGCCAATTGAGCTACTGGCCTTCTCAGGGATCAGGTATCAGAGGTCAGGGATCAGAGAAACCGTCGGCGCGCGCGCCCGGTTTTTCGTACCCTTGTTCTGACCTTTTCCGATACCTGATCCCTGAACTCTGTTCCCTGCTATTCGATGACCTTGGCGACGACGCCGGCGCCCACGGTGCGGCCACCCTCGCGAATCGCAAACCGCAGCCCCTCCTCCATCGCGATCGGCGCAATCAGCTGCACCGTGATCGAAATGTTGTCCCCCGGCATCACCATCTCCGTCCCCGCCGGCAACTCCACCGACCCCGTCACGTCCGTCGTCCGGAAATAAAACTGCGGCCGGTACCCCGGAAAGAACGGCGTGTGCCTCCCACCCTCCTCCTTCGACAGCACGTACACCTCCGCCGTGAACTTGGTGTGCGGCGTGATCGACCCCGGCTTCGCCAAGACCTGACCCCGCTCCACCTCCTCCCGCTTCGTCCCCCGCAGCAACACCCCCACATTGTCCCCCGCCTGCCCCTGGTCCAAGAGCTTGCGAAACATCTCCACCCCGGTGCACACCGTCTTCAAGGTCGGCTTCAGCCCCACCACCTCCAGGTCCTCGCCCACCTTCACAATCCCCCGCTCCACCCGCCCCGTCACCACCGTCCCCCGACCCGATATCGAGAACACGTCCTCCACCGGCATCAGAAACGGCCCGTCAATCGCCCGCTTCGGCGTCGGAATGTAACTGTCCAAGGCCTCCGCCAGCTTCAGGATCGACCCCTCGCCCAGCGGACTCGTGTCCCCCTCCATCGCCATCTTCGCCGACCCAATCACGATCGGCGTGTCGTCCCCGGGAAAATCGTACTTCGACAGCAGCTCGCGAACCTCCATCTCGACAAGCTCCAGCAGCTCCTTGTCGTCGACCATGTCCGCCTTGTTCATGTACACAATGATGTACGGCACCCCCACCTGCCGCGCCAGCAGAATGTGCTCCCGCGTCTGCGGCATCGGCCCGTCCGCCGCACTCACCACCAGGATCGCACCATCCATCTGCGCCGCCCCAGTGATCATGTTCTTGATGTAGTCCGCATGCCCCGGACAGTCCACGTGCGCATAGTGCCGGTTCGCCGTCTGGTACTCCACGTGCGCCGTGTTGATCGTGATCCCCCGCGCCTTCTCCTCCGGCGCCGCATCAATCTGGTCGTACGCCTTGACCTCGCCACCAAACTTCCGCGCCAGCACCATCGTCATCGCCGCCGTCAGCGTCGTCTTCCCGTGATCCACGTGCCCAATCGTCCCCACGTTCACGTGCGGCTTCGTCCGCTCAAACTTGCCCTTGGCCATCGCATGACTCCTTCAGACTTCGTTGCTCAATCGATCCGTCGATCACGACCCGTGAGACTCTGGTGCCCATGGCGCGGATTGAACGCGCGACCTCTCCCTTACCAAGGGAGTGCTCTACCACTGAGCTACATGGGCTGCAACGGGCTGCTGCAAACGCGCCATTCGCCCGGCCCGGCAACGCGCTTGCAGCAACCCGCGAACCACACCGCCAACCCGCCGGCCAGCGGCCGGCACTGCCTCGTTTCCCCGGCCCCCGTTCCGGCCGGTCGCGCTGGAGCGGGTGAAGGGAATCGAACCCTCGTCGTAAGCTTGGAAGGCTTCTGCTCTACCATTGAGCTACACCCGCGTGTCAGGTGACAGGGAACAGGCAACAGGGATCAGAGAAAGACCCGGCACCGACCCGGCCGCGACGCGCGGTCCTGGTTCCATCTGATTCCTGTTGCCTGACTCCTGATCCCTGAAATGGTGGAGGGGGAAGGATTCGAACCTTCGAAGGCAGAGCCGACAGATTTACAGTCTGTTCCCTTTGACCGCTCGGGAACCCCTCCGGAAAACTCGCAATTCTAGCGTTTTGCGCGCTGCAATGTCAATGACGGCCCTCGGGCGGTCGGCGCGCGGCAACGCCGCGGCGATGGCGGGCCGGCGTGAGCCATAAGCCATTGTTAATAATGGACTATTGCCGTCCGATGGCGCCGCCGAGACGCCGCCAAGCAGCAACAATCCGCGTCGATGGCGCGATTCCGGAAACCAAGCGTCTTCTTTCCCGGAGTTCGGGGGAACGCGTCGCGTGGCACCGCCGCCGGCCGCGGAAGCTGCGTCCCGCGTGCCCCTGCCGGACGTCGCTGTCGCCCCGGCGCATCGATGTCCCGGGCTCGCCGGCAAAGGGGTCGCCCGGGCAACCGGGCCGGCGGGCGGCCACGACGGAAAGCAAGGCCGCCTGGATCGGACCCCCGCAGTCGCCGTGTCGCTTTCATCGTATTGACACACACCGCCGCTACCCTGACTCCCGGGCAACAAAGCCCTCGCCGGGGAATTGGGAGCATGAGCTTGGATGGCTGCAACCGCGGGATCGTTGCTGCGACGGCAGTTGGCCTCGCCCTGCTGGCGCCGATGCTTCATGGCGGAGACGCAATTGCTCAACACCCGGCACCGGAGCGTCAATGGATCGGTCGCCCGGCTTCGAACGGCATCGCCGACCATGCATCCGGCGCCGCCTCGAGGGCATCCGCAACCGACGACGGCATGGCCGACACGTCCACCGCATTGCCAGGGGCGCTCAGCGAGACGCCAGGCGAAGGCAGCGGCGTGCACGCGACACGGCTCGAGCGTGCGCTTCGCTCCCTATCGGATCCGAGCCAGGCTGAAGCCAACGACGTCTATTTCCTCGGGCTCGCAGTGGCCATCTATCTTGCGTGCCTGCTCGTTGCGGACCATCTCAATGCGTCCGGGAACCGAGACGATGTCGGAGCGCGGGGCCGTGGCGACGCCCCCGATCGTGCTCGAGGAGGCGCGGGCAAGCCAGGGTGACCTGTCTGCCGGACGTGTCGAGTCCGACGCCGAGCGCGAGCCGGGCAGCCGCATCGCTCGAAGTCGGTTCAAGCAGCCCCTTCCTCCCCTCCCCGCGGAACCGGGCCGCTGACCGACGGGAGTGTCGCGGTCATCGGTTCGCCCCGGCCTGCCGCCCCGGCACGAGAGAGTTCCGGCGGGCAGCGCGTTCAAATCATGCCGCCGGTGCTCGCGTCCACGCGGTCCTCAGCGCGGACGCAGGTTGCGGACGAATTGGTCGGTGGCGGCTTGCCATGAGTATTCCGCGGCATGTCGGCGTACGGTGTCCCGGTCGAGGTCGAGGGCAGCCAATGCGGCACCGCGCAGGTCCTCGGACATCATGCCGGTCGTTCCCTGGCGCACGACATCGACCGGGCCGGTCACCGGAAAGGCGGCCACCGGCGTCCCGCAGGCCATCGCCTCGATGAGCACGAGACCGAAGGTGTCGGTGCGGCTGGGAAAGATCAGCACGTCGGCATTCTGGTAGTACCAGGCGAGACCCTCTCCCGTCTTCATGCCGTGGAAGACCGCGGCCGGGAACCGACGCTGGAGTGCCGGCCGCGCCGGGCCGTCACCGACGACCCACTTGGTGCCGGGCAGGTCGAGCGCGAGGAAGGCCTCGATGTTCTTCTCTACCGCGACCCGGCCCACATACAGGAACACCGGGCCGGCGCCCTCGCCGGGTCCGCTGCGCCCCGGCTGAAACACAGCGGTATCGACGCCCCGGGACCAGCGAACGAGGTTGCGAAAGCCGCGGGCAGCCAAGCGACACTCGATGTCCTGCGTGCCAACCATCACCGCCGTTGCTGGACCGTGAAAGCGCCTCAGCCAGGCATAGGTGACACCGACGGGCAACCGCGAGCGGGCGTGCACGTACTCGGGAAACTGGGTATGGTAGGCCGTGGTGAAGGGGCGGCGCGCGGCGATGCAGGCTCGCCGCGCTGCGATGCCCAATGGTCCTTCGGTGGCAATGTGCACTGCCTCGGGGTCGAACCGTCGAATCTGCTCGGCCACCGCCCTGCCCGGAAACATGGCCAGGCGAATGTCCGGGTAGGTGGGGCACGGCAGAGTCGAAAACTGCTGGGGCGAGATGACCCCTACATCGTGGCCGGTGCGCGTCAGCTCGGCGATCGTGTTGGTGAGGGTGACGACCACGCCGTTGATCTGCGGCGTCCAGGCATCGGTGACGATCAGGATCCGCACGCGGGGACTCAGAGGCTGAGAGTTTTTCGGGCGTGCCCGGAGAGCGCGGCAGAAGGCGTCCGATCGAGGCGCCAAGCGCAGCCATAGCTCGGGCTATGGCGAGCATTGGCAACGACGAGCGGGCGCCTTATGGCGTGATGAGCGGGCATGATCGAGAGACTCTCAGCCTCTCAGACATCGTCTGCGATTGCCCAGGCCGGCACCTGGGGGCGCATTTCCGCTGCGGCCTGCTGCTTGCCGGTCGCGGCCACGACGTCGTGCCAGTGCAGGATGGCGAGGCGGCCGTCCTCGTGTTCCACCAGCGCGCACAGGCTCTCCACCCAATCGCCGTCATTGCAATAGAGGACGCCGTCGATCATGCGCATTTCCGGGTGGTGGATGTGTCCGCAGACGACGCCGTCGAGGCCGCGCTCCCGTGCCTCGCGGGCCACCGCCTCCTCGAACGCACAGATGTAGCTGACCGCGTTCTTCACCTTGTGCTTGAGGAACCGCGCAAGCGACCAGTAGGGAAGGCCCATCTTGGCGCGCAGGGCGTTGAAGTGCTGGTTCAGCTTCAGCACCAGGGTGTAGAGCAGGTCCCCAACCAGTGCCAGCCACCGAGCGCACTGGATGACGCCGTCGAAGAGATCGCCGTGGGTGACGAGCAGGCGCCGGCCGTCGGCGGTCTGGTGAATCGCTTCCGAGCGGATCGTGATGCCGCCGAATGCCAGTTCCAGAAAATGGCGCGCACCCTCGTCGTGGTTGCCCGGGATGTAGACTACCTCGGTGCCCTTCCGTGCCTTGCGCAGGATCTTCTGGATGACGTCGTTGTGCGACGGGTGCCAGTACCACCGGCGTTGCAGTTGCCAGCCGTCGATGATGTCGCCGACCAGATACAGGTATCGCGATTCGGTACGGCGGAGAAAGTCCAGCAGCGCCGACGCCTGGCATCCAGGGGTGCCGAGGTGGATATCCGAGATCCAGATGGCGCGGAAACGCAACGTGCATGGCGCAGCGCAACCGTCTGGCGGGACCTGTCTGCCGTAGGTTGCCAGCAGCGCGGCGAGAGGCGCCGGAAGATCGCCGGGGGGCTTCACGCTGGACATCGGGCGCGGCATCGGGTCTTGATCAGGACGCCCCAAGGTAATGGCGGGCGTAGCGCGGCTCGACCCGCGCCAATGGCAGGAACACGAACAGATCCGCGGTATTGAAATCCGGGTCCCACGCGGGTTCACCGCCAATCCAGGCACCGAGTCGCAGATAGCCCTTGAGCAAAGAGGGGTGCGCACGGGTATGCCGCCGGCGGCAGGCACGTTCTCGTCGCGTGGCGACAGTCGGTGCCGGGGGAACACCCGGTACTCTATCGGGGCAAGGTGCCGTTGCCGCACGTGCTGGAAGACTCGCTGGGCATTGATTCCGCCGTCCTGCATGCTGACCGACGCACAACCGATCAGGTAGTCGTAGCTGCGCTCGCGCATGAACTGCGCGAGTCCCTGCCACAGCAGCATGATCGCCGGGCCGCTGCGATACCGCGCATCGACACAGGCACGGCCGATTTCAACCATCCGTGGCCGAAGCATGAACAGGCGCGTGAGGTCGAACTCGGTGTCGGAGTAGAAGGTACCCAATTGCCGGGCGCGGTCGGCGGTGAGAATCCGATACGTGCCGACAACCTCACCGGTAATGGAGTCGCTGACGATCAGGTGCTCGCACCACGGATCGAAGAAGTCCTCGTCCAGTCCGGGCTCGCGCCCTTTGACCTCGGCCCCCATTTCCTCGGCGAACACGCGGTAACGCAGCCGCTGCGCCGCGCGTACCTCAGAGGGCGATTGCGCCAGCTCGACTCTCAGTTGCCGGTGCGGGCGGGCGACTGCAGCAGGGGACGTGGCGACGAACATGCGTCTCTCCTCATTGGTGGGTGATCACACCGCGCGAGGCTAGCGCGCCATTGCGACGGCATTGTGAAGCGGGCGCAACAGTTCGATGACGGCCACCCGTGGCGAGGTCGCGGTGACCCGTGCCTCTGTCGCAGTGCTGCAACACGGCTGTGCGACGCTACCCTCCTCGCTGCTGCACTTCCCTCCTCCTGTGAGCGGCAGCTTTGCCGGGCCGCACCCGCCTCCAGTGCGGCCCGCTTTTTTTGCGCGTGGAGCGCGCTAACCGTCGTCGCTCGAACGCGTTGCCCCCGGAGGCAATGCCTGACCTGGCGGTGTCGCGATGCCGGGACTCGCACCCGAGGCCAACCAGCGGGCCACCTGTTCCGCCACCCATGGACCGTCGTCGAGCGGAATGTCGTGACCCGCCTTCGGATGTACGGCGATGGTCGCCTTCCACGCCTCGGCGAGCACCTGCGAGCAACGGGGATCGACCAGCGCGTCGTTGGCGCTCGCAAGGATGAGAACCCCGGCAGCGGGCGCGTGGCCGCCGCCTCGAAACCGCGCCGCCGCGAGCAGTTGCCGAAGCGCATTGGCACGTGTCACCGGATGCTCACTGCGAAAGGCCGTCCACTGCTCCAGCATCGCTTCCCGCGATTCGGATCGTGTGCTCGTCAAGCGCAGGATCGTCTCCTCCCACTGCCGCTCCGTTCTGCCAGTCAGCATCAGCTCAAGCAATGCGGCATAGGTTCCGGGTCGGAGCCGTTGATGGAACGGACTGAACCGACGCAGGCTGGTGTTGATGAGAACGCAGGCACGAACCTCCTCGGCCCCGGTCGCAGCCCAATCCATCGCCACCATCGCCCCGAGAGACATGGCCAGCAGATGGTACGGCGGGTGCGCGCCGCGACGGGGCAGTTCGGTGCGGCAATACGCGGTCATTGCCGCGACGGTCGCCGGACTGCGCCGCATGTTCAGCACGCCATTGCCCGGAAGATCCAGCGCAACCACGTTCGCATCGGGAAGTCGCGCGCGAAATACCTGCGGAAATCCACCCCAGTGCCGACTCTCCCGGGTCAAGCCACGCAGCAGAATCCAGTGGGTCATGCCGGTGCTCTCCCGTACCACAACGCCATCGCCTGGCTGCGCAGCGCCGCACGATCGACCTCCGCGGGAGCCCAACCGCGCCATCCGCACGCCGCACGCGAGATGAAATCGAGAAGAGGAACGTGACGGCGCAGAACGCGGTGCTGGCGGTGGGTCATCAGGGGATTGAAGAGTCCCTGGCGGGACAGCAGCTGCCGCGGGTTTTTCTTGACCCACAGCCACGAGCCCATCTCGAGCGTCAGCGGCAGAAAGGTGCGTCCGGACGCTACGTCGGCCCTCTGGTACAGGTAGTCCCAGACGTCGCCGTGCGCCAGGTACTGGTTGCTCTGCGGCTCGAAGATGTAGCGATGGTGAGGATGCGCCTGCGCGAAGATGCCTCGCAGAGCGTAGATCTCCGGCAATTTGGCGATCGGCTCGGCCGTATGGGCAAAGGGGAACCAGATCCGGTCGTCGACGCCGAATCCTGAGTGGCAGTCGACCGCAATGCTGAACTCCCTGGTGAGAAGTTCATCGTCGACGACCTGGCAGACGGCCTGGTTTTCCAGCTCCATCGCAGCACCCGGCACGCCCCGATACCACGGCAATCCGGCGCTGACGCGTTGTCCGCCGACCATGAAGGGCACCCTGGCGGACGCCTCGACAGGGGAATTGCGCATCAGGTCGACCCCGTTGGGATTGGCGCGGGTACGGAGCCAGACGCCGCCGGGGTTCACCAACGGCATGAAGACGAGGCGGACCGACTCCAGCTGCTGTTGCAGCACGCGGTCCCATCGAAGCCGCGTCACGAGGGTGCGCAGGTAGGCGATGACGACCTCTGCGCCGATCCGCTCGAGACCATGGAAGCCGCCGAAGAAGGCCGCGGCCGGCACACTGCGAGCGGGATTGCCCAAGCCGATGGCATAGATGGGGAATCGCCGTGCACCGCAGGTCACTTCGCGAATCTCACGGACGTCGAGGAGGCCAGCGCCGTCCCTGACGATGGCCTGCACTTCAAGCAACTCGGGCAGCTCGTCGGCAGTCACGTTACGCGCGGAGAATTCGTGGCGGCGGCTTCACGTCAGACAAGCCCGTTCCGTAAGGGTCATGAGCCCGCCGGGCCGCCCCAAGGGCGAATACCGGAGTGCGCAGCACGAAGGTAGTCGATTGAGCCCGCCGGGCCGCCCCAAGGGCGAATACCGGAGTGCGCAGCACGAAGGTAGTCCATTGAGCCCGCCGGGCCGCCCCAAGGGCGAATACCGGAGTGCGCAGCACGAAGGTAGTCCATTTGCCCGCCGGGCCGCCCCAAGGGCGAATGCCGGAGTGCGCAGCACGAAGGCACTCCAGCGAGCGCCCCGGACCACTGACGCCAGTGCGCCGCGATTCCGTCACATTCGCCGTCTATGATCTGGTCACTTTGCATTCTGGCACGTTCGGGCCACTGACGTGCAACTCATCAGATGCCCGCTCCCCGCAAGCGCTCGATGCCGCACTCGGTCCTGGTGGTGGTCACGACGCTGCTTTGGGGGGCGATCGAGCTGCTGGCGCTATCCCGTTCACGTTGGCAGAGGCGGCGAAGAGCGTGACCATCGCACTCGCTCGCGATGCTGCCCGGCCTTCGCGGCGCGACTCGACACCGCGAGTACATGGCCACCGGTGCCGGCAACAACGAAGCCGCCAGCGCGTTGGCGGCGCACGGCGCCGTCCCTGAGTGGCGCAGCCACCGTCGCAGCCAGCGCTGCGCCATGACTCGCGCTGTCCGCAGTCGCCTCGCGCAGGCCCTGCGGACGTTCGCTCGCAAGCGTCACTTTCGCTCGGCCACGGAAGTCCAAGCCGACCACGTCTCGCCGCGCTGCGCCAGATGACAGAAATGTGACAGCCGTAACAACGGATCGAGCGAATTGCGGTAGCATCATCCGGTTTCTGGAGAAGGGGAATCACCCATGGCCGAAGGCAAGAAGTACAAGTTCGATCTGGGCAAGAGTGGCGAGTTCAACTGCCTCTTGTCCGAGGATGCCAAGCGACTGCAAATCGAACTCGAAGTGGACGAGGAAGGCCTGACCAAGACCGCCGTCAACGGCCTGATCGACGCGCTGAAGAAGGTGCGGGACAAGATGGTTCGCTAGCACCGGTTCATACCCAGTCCGCAATTGCGCAGGCGGCGCAGGCGGTCCTCGCGTCCCCACGGTGGCAGCGTCGGCGAGCCCATGGCGACGGAACGTACCCACCGTCAAGCGATGCCCTGCTTCGAGGCGGACGCCGCCATTCACTCCTCGTCAAGTTGCGTCAGGTCAACGCGGTTGGTGCATTCACGGCCTCGCGCGACATCCGTATCGCCGCCGTGCTTCCTGGCAATTCGCTGCGTCAACAGACGCCTTAGCCGGCGGTACCGCGAGCACCGCACCGCCCCCGCCCCATGGGTCGCGCTCCCGGAACCCGCCGTGCGGCCCGCGGTCCGATGACCCTTGACCTGCCGGCGTACGGTTCGGACCCCTCCGGACTCGTCTGCGGATACCGCTTCGGACCGGACGGAGCAGGACGGGCGATCGATACGAGCGAGGCCCTGAGCTGGCTGCGGCGCGACGACGCGGAGAAGGACACCGACTTCGTCTGGTTGCACTTCGCACTCACCAACACCGCCAGCGAAAAGTGGCTCCGCGAGAGCCTCACGCTACCCGACGAGTTCCTCGATTCGTTGCACGAGGGCTCGCGCTCGACGCGGATCGAGCACGCCGAAGGCCGGCTGGTTGCGGTCGTCAACGACGCACTCTATGACTTCTCGTTCGCCGCATCGGACATAGCGGCGATGTGGCTTTGTGTCGACAAGCACGCAGTGATCAGCGCCCGAGTGAAGCCATTGCGCTCGGTCGACCGCCTGCGCGCGTCGGTGAACAAGGGCGAGCGATTCGGCTCGTCGGTCGAACTGCTGATCCACCTGTTGCAGGACCAATGCGACGTGCTCGTGCAGATCGTGCGCAAGGCCATCGCCACGGTGGACGGGATCGAGGACACCCTGCTTGCCGGCCGTCTGGAGATCGGGCGCGTGGATCTCGGCGCGCTCCGACGCGTGCTCGTTCGACTGCGTCGACTGCTTGCACCGGAGCCGGCGGCGCTCTTCCGCCTGTTGAATCACCCGCCGGGATGGATCACGGCCCCCGATCTCCAGGAGTTGCGACGGTCGACCGAGGAATTCGCGGTCGTGCTGGACGACATGGCCGCACTGCTCGAGCGAATCAAGTTGCTGCAGGAAGAAGTCGCCGCGCAGGTCAACGAGCAGAATAACCGCAGCCTGTTCCTGCTGACGATCTTCACCGTGCTCGCGCTGCCGATCAACATCATTGCCGGCCTGCTCGGGATGAACGTGGGCGGGGTTCCGCTGGCCGAGCACGGGCGCGGATTCTGGATCGTGGTCGCGATCGTCGCGACGTTCACGCTGCCGGCGGTCTGGCTCGTCTTTCGTCGACGCCAGAAGTGATTGCCGCCTCCACCGCCCCGCTGCCCGCCGCCTGACTTCGCGCCGACGGACGTCCTCCGCACGGACGCCCTGTCGACCGCGTGCACGCCTATTGCGGCGACCAGGCGGTAAGGGCGCGCAGCAGCGAACGCTTCTTGGCCTGGTGGGACTGCATGCGCGACAGTATGTCGTCGAGCGTGCGCATCGCGTCGAGAATGTAGGGGCCCTTGTTGAGCATCACGCACTCGGCCCGCTCGCCCATCGCGGCATCGGTGATCTCGGCGCGGGACGGCCGGCCGGTCTTCGCCAGCGTCTCCAGCACCTGGGTCGCCCATATGACCGGCATGTGGGCCGCTTCGGCGGCCCACAGGATCTCTTCCTGGACCTCGGCCAGGCGCTCGTAGCCGCACTCGACCGCCAGGTCGCCGCGCGCGATCATGACCCCGGCGGCCCGACTGCCCATCGCCGAAAGCAGCAGTTCGGGCAGGTTCTCGAAGGCACGGCGGGTTTCGATCTTCAGTATGATGCCGACGCTGCCGGCGCCGAGCTTCGCCAGATGGGCACGCAGCGCCTCGATGTCGCGCCCGTGCTGGACAAACGAAAGGCCGACGAGGTCGGCTTGTCGAGCGATCGCCGTCAGGTCGTCGATGTCCCTCGCGGTCAGTGCCGGGAGGTTGAGCTGGCTGTCGGGCAGGTTGATGCCCTTGTCCGCCATCAGCTTGTCTCCCGTGGCGCGCACCTGCGTGATCTCGACATCCAGGGCGTCGGGATCCACGGAGCGAATCACGCCGCCGATGCGGCCGTCGTCGAACCAGATTCGCTCCCCGACGCAAACCTGTGCGAAGACCTCCGGCAGCGTACAGGCAATCGTCGGTGCAGCGGTCGAGCATGGTGCCGCCAGCCCGTCGGCCGGTTCGCCGGCTTCCTCCCGTGTCACACGCAGCCGGTCGCCGCGATGCAGGATGATGCTCCCCGCCTTGCGCGGCAGATCGGCCACGGCAGTGGCGCTCGGGCCTTTGCCCTGCCTGCAGCGTTCGAGCCGAGTCTCCGGCGCGACATAGACCGTCCGTCTGCTTTCGGCCAATACACCGTTGCGGTGCCGCTCGACAACCCTCAGGCTGCGCGCCGCGCCCCGGGCATCGACCGTATTCAGCTCGTCGCCCAACTCGAGATGGGCGAGCCATTCTGCCGCAACCCCGATCTGGGTGGTCGCGCCCGCGACCGGCGCACGCGAGCCGGCCGGGCGCAGCCCGACCCGGGCGGGTGCGATCAGGTGTCCCAGATCGTTGCGCTTCGGCTGCAGCTTGAGAACTGCCGGTCCGGGCGGTATCGCGCCGGTGCGCAACTTCGGCCCGCCGAGGTCCATCAGTATCCGGACCGGGCGGCCGACTGCCTTGGCCGCGCGGCGGACATGCCCGGCCATCGCTTCCCAGTCCGCCGCACCATCGTGGGCGCAGTTGATGCGTGCGATGTCCATTCCCGAAGCGACGAGCTGATGCACGAGACCGTAGTCGATTGCAGCGTGCGACGGAAGCGTGACCATGATCCGGACGGCGCGTCCCGGCGGCGGGTCGCCGAGGAGCGCGGCGGTATGGCTGACGAGGAGTTCGCGGCTGCTGCGGATGCCCGCGGGCTCTTCGTGCGAACGCTCTTCCCATGCCTGTCCGGTCAGCCGATGCAGGATGCCCAGCACCTTGTCGACATTGGCCAGCACGTGGGATTCGGAGCGGCCGAGCGACGAGACTCCGATCCAGGCGAGCTTGTCCTGCAACGGGCGCCGATCGTCCTGGCGCAGAACGAGGTAATGCGCCAGATTGCGTGCACTCGCGTGATAGTCAGCCGAGACGTTGCGCAGCACCGGTGCGAGCGTCTCTTCGTGCCGCAGCATGCCCTCGCGAATGGCCCACAACTCGTCGATCAGCGTTCGGCAGACCTGCTGGTCCCAGGTACCGCCTTCGAGGTCCGTGGCATCGACGGCGACAGATGGCGCACCGCCGCGCCTGCGCTTCTGCGCGCCTCCGGCAGGCGACGGCGGCTTGCGATCCGGCGGGACCGCGATCGGGTTCGCGGTGGCCGAGCTTGCCGTCCCGGACGGCGTGCTGCGTTTCCTCGTCATCATGCTGCGTCCTGACCGGTCGCTGCTCCATCGAGGGGAGCGGGTGGGCCGCTTCCCCGGCGGATCCTGTCCGCGTGAACCCTGACGTTACGCTCGTTGCATGACGGATTCGTTACCGTTCGATGACAGACGCCGAGCCCACCACGCGAAGCTGCGCGGTGCGATGCCTGCGGCGATGGCGGCAAAGTGGCTGCTGCGCTCGACAAGGCGATCGATGCCGAAGTCAATCGATTCCGGGCGCGAGCGCGCTGCGCGCCGCCGCGGCAGGGAAACGACTCCCGTGCGGCGTCCGGCCGACGTCGCCGGCGGAATTCATCGCGCAGCTCCGACCTCTTCCGGTGCATGACATCGGCTCGTCACAAAATCCGGGCAGTGTTCCGTCCGAAGCCAAACCGTCCTCCCGACCCCAGCCCTCCGCTCATGTCCGCCCTCACCCCGTCGACGGTTGCCAACCTCCGGGGCGATTCTCGGTCGTTCAACCCTCGTCTGTTTCTCGTCAACCTCGACTCCGCGGACGAGCGCCGGGCGCACATGCTTGCGCAGCTGCAAACGCATCACCTCCGCGCGCATCGAGTCGGTATCGACTGCCGCTCGCTTTCCCGCCAGCAGATCAGCGTCGCCGCGGCGCGCCGCTTTCCGCAGATCGAGTTCGCGTTCGATCTTCTGAGCGGCCCCGAGATCGGCTGCTGGATGTCCCACCTGTCGGCGTGGACCGCCTTTCTGTCTTCCGAAGCAGGCGATGCATGCGTCGTGGTCGAAGACGACGTCGTTCTCGAGCCCGACTTCGTGCGCACGATCGAGGCGTTGGAGGCGCAGGCGTCCTACGACGTGGTCTTCCTCGGAACATCCTCGAAGAACCTCTCCGCGCGGCGGCGGACCGCAGTCAACGGCGTCTGGATGCACGAGCCGAAGGGAGCGATCTACAACACCTGGGGCTACGTGCTCCGACGCGAGTATCTGCACCGCTTTTTTGCAGCGCGGCCCCTTCGCCTCGCGGTCCCGGTCGACCACGTCCTGGGTGGGCGGGCGGCAACGACGAGGCCGCGCGTCGCCGTCGTCCAGCCCATCGTGGTGAGGGAAGAGCCGCGGCTGTCCCGCGCCTCGCAGATCGCACCGCACACCTGGCGGATCGACCGCTGGCGAGTGGTCGAACAGACGCGGCGCAGGTTCCTCGCGTCTCGGGTCAGCGACTGGTTCTACGCCTGGGTCAACTCGTTCTGACCTTTCGCGGTCGCCACCTTCTCGCCGTCACGAGTCCACAACACTGCTGCAATGTACAGGCTCAGATTGCTGCCATCTGCACACGCGGTCCTTCGGAGGTCTTACCATGCGCATCCGTCCGTCATCCGCGGCCACCGCCGCGGTCATCAGCCTCGCCCTCGCCGCCTGCAACGACGACAGCAGCTCGCGCTCGCTCTCCTCGGTCGAGTTCATCGGCATGCCCGCCCCGGCAACGGCCGCGGAGAAGGCCGACGCCTATTCGACGGCGCGGATCAAGTACCTCTACGACGATGGCAGCAACGAGACTCACGACCTGGCCTACCACCGGATCTTCCTGACCGCCGACATGATCGGCGGGAGCATGGTCGGGGGCCTGTACGACAGCGACGACCGCGCGCTCACCGACAACGACGGACCGATGGCCGCGGACGGGCCTGACGGAACTTCACTCATCCAGGTGCCGGAGCTGTCGGCTCCCGGCGGCACGGGCAATCCGCTGGCGATGGTGGTCAACTTCGAGTACCGGGAACTGCCGCCCAACGACGGGGTGAGCAAGGGCGGATTCTGGAGCAAGCTGCCGGCGGCAACCGGCCTGGCCCTGATCAACCAGAGCAAGCAGAATGGCTCGTTGACCCCGAAGTCCTACCAGAACGTGAGCTTCAGCGGAGTCAACGGGGGCTGGATACACTGCGGATCGACGCTGTCGGCCTGGGGCACGCATTTGAGCTCGGAGGAGTACGAGCCGGACGCCAAGACCCGTCAAGGACTTTTCGCCGCCACCGGAACCGACGACGGCACCGACATCAACAGCTTCAGCAAGTATTACTTCGGCGATGCCGCCCGGGCCAATCCCTACCACTACGGATTGCTGCCGGAAATCTCGATCGACCGGACCGGCAAGGCGACGGTGGTCAAGCACTATGCCACCGGTCGCTTCGCGCGCGAGATGATGGAAATGGCCGCCGACCACCGCACCGGCATCGGCGGCGACGATGGCGCCAACACGGGCTTGTTCATGTTCGTCGCCGACTCGGAGAAGAACCTCTCGGCGGGGACGCTCTACGCTGCCAAGGTGACGCAGACGGCGGCCGCCAACGGTGGGGGCTTCGCGCTCAGGTGGGTCAAGCTCGGACGCTCGACCGATGCGGAAATCAAGGCGCTGGTCGACGGCGGCATCAGGTTTTCCGACATCTTCCTGGTGTCCAACACCGATCCGGGCGATGCCTCCTACCGGATGGTGACGACCTACAACGGCACCGAGTGGCTGAAGCTGAAGCCGGGCATGGAGAAAGCCGCCGCCTTCCTCGAGACCCGGCGCTATGCCGCGTATCTCGGGGCGACGACCGAATTCTCGAAGATGGAGTACATCGCCTTCAACGCCAAGGATCGGAAGTTCTACGTGGTGATCTCGCGCGTCGAGCGCGGCATGGCCGATACGGCGGGCGACATCCGGGTGGCGCGCAACGACGGTGGCGTCGTCTACGAACTGGCGACCGGCACGGCGCAGAACGACACCGACGGCAACGCGATCAACAGCGAGTATGTCGGCACCGCGCTGGTCGGCATTCCGGAGCTCAACGGCGGCTGGCTGAACGGTGCCAAGGACGCGGAAGGCAACCAGTGTTCGCAGGACAGGATCTGCGGGCCGGACAACCTGCGCTTTGCCGGCTCGATCCGGACGCTGTTCATCGGCGAGGACACGGGCCGGCGCAACAACAACTACGTCTGGGCGTTCAATGTCGACACCCGCAAGCTGGCGCGCATCCTGACCGTGCCGATGGCGGCCGAGGCGACGGGCCTCACCGTGGTCGAGGACTACAACGGCTTCGCCTACATCCTTGGCAACTTCCAGCACCCCGGGGACTCGCTTGCCGCCTACACCGGCACCGACAAGGCCGAGATCGCGTCGCTGATCGACAGCAAATGGGGCAATCGCAGGAAGTCGGCAATCGGCTACCTTGGAACGAAGGACGGCGCCCTGCCAAAGCTGCGCTGAGGGCTGCACGAGAGTCATGGCGACGGCTGTTCGAGCAGCGCGCATGAAGGGGTTGACAGACCGATATCATTTTTATATTATTTGAAACATGAAAACGACGGTCGCACTGGCGGCGTTGAGCGCATTGGCTCAGGAAGACCGCCTTGCCGCATTCCGGCTCCTGGTCGAGCACGCGCCGGATGGGTTGCCGGCCGGGACCATTGCGCAGCGTCTTGGGGTGCCGCCGCCGACGCTGTCGTTTCATCTCAAGGAGCTCTGCCACGCCGGGCTCATCCTCGCCCACCCCCAGGGTCGTTTCATCTGGTACCGCGCCGAGCTCGAGGCGATGAACTGCCTGGTCCGTTATCTCACCGAGAATTGCTGCGGCACCAGCGGTGTCTGCGACCCGGTCTGCGCGCCGGCGGGAAAGCAAGCCGGAACCGCGGCCAGGAGCTTGTCGACGCCCGGCGCAACACGCGATGCGCCGAGCCCCGGTTGTCTGCCGGCGACCGTGCCGGTCGCGATTCACCGTCGTTCCCGCAGTTGAACACCGGTTCGCGCCCGCGCGGTCCGTTTCTCTCGCTGCTGGTCCGTGGCATGGAGCGCCTTTCCACGCCCGACTCGCTGATCAAATTCACTTTTCCATGGAGCCGCACGATGGCCGCTGAGCAACGCCCCTTGAATGTCCTCTTCCTCTGCACCGGCAACTCCGCGCGCAGCATCATCGCGGAGGTTGCGTTGCGGCAAGCCGGTGGGGTCCGCTTTCGCTCGTTCAGCGCGGGATCGCACCCGGCCGGCCAGGTGAATCCGTTCGCGCTCGAATACCTGCGCGCGAGCCGGCTTCCGACCGACGGTCTGCGCAGCAAGAGCTGGGACGAGTTCGCCCGGCCGGACGCGCCGCCGCTGGATTTCGTTTTCACCGTCTGCGACAACGCGGCTGGCGAGGTCTGTCCGGTGTGGCCGGGGCAGCCGATGACCGCGCACTGGGGCGTCCCCGATCCCGCGGCTGTCGAAGGCAGCGACGCGGACAAGCACAAGGCGTTCTCCGAGACGGGTCGGGTGTTGATGAACCGCATCCGGCTGTTCGCCAGCCTCCCGCTCGAAAAGCTGGATCGCTTGAGCCTGGCGAAGAAGTTGAACGACATCGGCAGAACCGCCTCGTCCGACGACGCGACGACCTGACCGGGCAGGCGCCGGGGGCGGGAGCGGTCGGGGCGACTATCGACGCGGCAGGATAATCTCCGCATTCGCGATCTTCGCAGGACCGCCTTCCGGCGCGATTGCATTGGCGGCAGACGAAGGCAGGATCGCGGCGGAAGCCGCTCCTGCATGAGTTCAACCGTCACCGTGCCGGATCAATCACTTGGACGACAGGGACTGTTTCGATGTCGGACCGAGGCGCAACGGCAATCAAGCACACTGCGAGCGCGACCATGAGCGTGTTCGAGCGCTACCTGACCGTATGGGTATTCCTTTGCATCGTCGTCGGCATCGCTGCGGGCCAGTTGCTGCCCGAGGTGTTCCAGGGCATCGGCCGGTTGGAGGTGGCGCGCGTCAACCTCCCGGTAGGAGTGCTGATCTGGGTCATGATCATCCCGATGCTGATGAAGGTCGACTTCGGCGCGCTGCACGAAGTACGGCAGCATGTCCGGGGCATCGGGGTCACGTTGTTCGTGAACTGGCTGGTCAAGCCATTCTCGATGGCTTTCCTCGGGTGGTTGTTCATCCGCCACCTGTTCGCACCCTGGCTGCCCGCCGAGCAACTCGACAGTTACATCGCCGGCCTGATCCTGCTGGCCGCTGCGCCCTGCACCGCCATGGTCTTCGTCTGGAGCCGGCTTTCCAACGGCGATCCCCTGTTCACGCTGTCGCAAGTCGCGCTCAACGACAGCATCATGGTCGTGGCCTTCGCGCCGCTGGTGGCCTTCCTGCTGGGCATCTCGGCGATCACCGTGCCCTGGTCCACCCTGCTGACCTCGGTGGTGCTCTACATCGTGATCCCGGTAGCGCTGGCGCAGCTGTGGCGCCGATCGCTGCTGGGAGAAGGTGGCAGCAAGGGCAAGGTGGCGTTCGATGCGACCATGGCAAGCATCGGGCCGTGGTCCATTGCGGCGCTCCTGGCCACGCTGGTGCTGCTGTTTGCCTTCCAGGGAGAGGCGATCCTGCGGCAGCCGCTGATCATCGCCCTGCTCGCCGTGCCGATCCTGATTCAGGTCCTTTTCAACTCGTCCGTGGCCTATCTCCTGAACAGGGCGGCGGGAGAGAAGCACAGCGTCGCCTGTCCGTCGGCGCTGATCGGGGCCTCGAACTTCTTCGAGCTGGCGGTGGCGGCCGCCATCAGCCTGTTCGGTTTCGATTCGGGAGCGGCGCTCGCCACCGTGGTGGGGGTGTTGATCGAGGTCCCGGTCATGCTGCTGGTGGTGAAGGTCCTCAACGCCAGCAAGGACTGGTACGAGCGCGCCTGAGCCCGGGCCAGTCGCGGCACGGTCGACGCCGGCGCAGCGGTTGCCGCCAACCGAGACCGGCGCGCTCAGGCCCCGGGTTCGCGCACCTGCGGCTCGGCGGTGTCCGGCAGGCCCCCCGTCGGTGCCGGCAACCCCTCGAGGCCCCGCGTCACCCTGCGCGCAGGCAGGACGACCGAGAAGGTGCTCCCCTGGCCCGGCTCGCTGACCACGTCGAGTTCGGCGTGATGCCGGAGCAGCACGTGCTTGACGATGGCGAGACCGAGCCCGGTGCCTCCGGTGGCCCGCGAGCGGCTACGATCCACCCGATAGAACCGCTCGGTCAGCCGGGGGATGTGCTCCGGCGCGATGCCGATGCCCGAATCGGTCACGGAGAAGATCCCGCGCCCGTCGGCGGCCGTTCGCCAGCCGAGCCGGATCGTTCCGCCCGCCGGCGTGTACCGGATCGCATTGCTGACGAGGTTGCCGAACGCGCTGGCGAGCTCCTCGCGGTTGCCGCCGAGGCTCACCGTGGCGGCGTCACCGAGATCGAGTTCGATCACATGCTGCCCGGCCGACAGCGCGCGGGCGTCGGCGGCGCGCTCGAGCAACAGCGGTCAGGAACCGGATCCGCTGGCGCGGCTCGAGCTCGAGGTCCTGCAGCGTTTCGATGAAGCCGCTGACGACCGTCAGCGGGGTCTTGAGCTCATGCGAGATGTTGGCGATGAAATCGCGGCGCATCCGCGACACGGCCTCGAGACGGGTGACGTCGCGGCTGATGACGAGCCTCTCGTCGACGCCGAAGGGGACGATCTGGATCTGCAGGGTGACGCCAGGCGTCCGCTGCGAGTCGACCAGGATGGATTCCGAAAAGTCCCCGCCATCGAGGTAGCGAATGAAGTCCGGCTGCCGTACCAGGTTGGCGAGAGGCTGCCCTTGGTCACCCGCGGGATCGAGCCCGAACTGGGTGAGCGCAGCCGTGTTGGCCCAGCGGATGCGACTGGCGATGTCGATGACGACCATGCCGTCGGGAATGGCCTCGGCCGCGCTGCGAAACCGCTCGATGGTCTGCGCGAGCTCCCGCTGATACGTCGTTCGCAGGCGGACGCGCTGGTACAGCGCCGCGAACGCCGCCTTCCACGGGCCGCTGCCTTCGGGCACCGGCGCGTCGAGCGGCGCTGCCGACCAATCGGCGAGGCGCTGGACGTTGCGGAGGTGAAACACGAGGACCGCGCCCGCACCGATCGCCAGCGCCACAAAGCCTGCCCATGCATCGGCCAGGACTCCGACAACCACCGCCGCTGCCAGCACCGCGACCGGCAACGGCAAACCCGTGCGCAACGCCGGTTTCATCGCTTCGCGTCCCCGCGATCCCGCGTCAACGTGGCGCTGCGAGACGGTAGCCGGTGCCGCGGACGGTCTCGATCATTCCGGCGTGGCCGAAGGGCTCGAGCGCAAGGCGCAGGCGCCGGATGTGAACATCGACGGTGCGCTCCTCGATATAGACGTGGTCGCCCCAGACCTGATCGAGCAGCTGCATCCGCGTGTGCACTCGCTCGGGCCGCGCCAGGAAGAAGCGGAGCAGGCGAAACTCGGTCGGACCGAGTGCGACCGCGGCACCGTGGGCGGTCACCCGGTGCGTGCCGGGATCGAGTTTCAGCGGGCCGACCTCCAGCGGTTCCTGCGCCGCCTCGGGCGCCCTGCGCCGCAGCACCGCCTTGATCCGCGCCTTCAGCTCGCGCGGGCTGAACGGTTTGGTCACGTAGTCGTCGACCCACGCCTCCAGGCCGGCGACCTTGTCGGCTTCGTCGGCGCGCGCGGTCAGCATGATGATCGGCAGTTCGCGGGTCCGCGCGTTCGCCCGCAGCGTCCGCGCCCAGTCGAGACCCGTGCGGCCGGGAAGCATCCAGTCGAGCAGCACGAGGTCGGGCAACACGTCCTTCAGTTGCTGCTCGGCGCTCTCGGCGTCGAGCGCCGTCAGCACTTCGTAGCCGGCGTCGACCAGGTTGACCTTGAGGAGCTCGAGGATCGCAGGTTCATCCTCGACCGCCAGGATCACCGGCGTCATTCCTTGGCCACCTCGGCGCGTATCTCGGCGACCGAGGCGTGTCGAACGTCGGTGCCCTTGACGAGTTGGACCACGGCCTCGGCGATATTCTTGGCGTGGTCGCCGATCCGCTCGATCGATTTGGCCACGAAGACGATCTCCAGCGCGGACGTGATGTTCCGCGGGTCCTCCATCATGTAGCTGACCAGCTGACGCAGCATTTCCGCGAACGCCACGTCGACCTCCTTGTCGTGCTCGATGACTTCGGTCGCGGCGAGCGGGTCGAGCCGGGCGAAGGCGTCCAGCGCGAGTTGCAGCATCGTTCCCGCGCGCTCGGCCGCACGCGTCGCCGTGAAGTGGCGCACCTGCAGGAGGCGGACGGCGTCGCGCGTCTGCCCCGCCTTGTAGGCGATCTTCTTCACTTCGTCGCCGACCCGCTCGAGGTCGTTGACGATCTTGGTGATGGTGAGGATCATCCGCAGATCGATCGCCGCCGGCTGCCGCTTGGCGATGATCTGGCTGCACTGCTGATCGATGTCGACCTGCGCGGCGTTGATCTCCTGCTCCACGGAGCCGATCCGGTCGAGCAGGCCGCGATCGTCGCCGTCCTTGAGCACTTCGATCGCGCGCGCGAGCTGCGTCTCCGTTAGCCCGCCCATCGCCAGGACGCCGGTGCGGATCGAATCCATCTCGGCATCGAACTGCTTGTGCGTGTGTTCGCTCATTTGCTTTCCAAAGGGTCCCTGGGTCCGGAGCCGCGCCGCATCGGCGGCGGTCAGCCGAAACGCCCGGTGATGTAGTCCTCGGTTTCGCGTCGCTTCGGCTTGACGAAGATCGCGTCGGTGGCGCCGAACTCGATCAGCTCGCCGAGGTACATGTAGGCGGTGTAGTCGGAGACGCGTGCCGCCTGCTGCATGTTGTGGGTGACGATCGCCACCGTATAGTCCTGCTTGAGCTCGGTGATGAGTTCCTCGATCTTGGCGGTCGAGATGGGGTCCAGCGCCGAGGTCGGCTCGTCGAGCAGCAGCATTTCCGGCTGCACGGCGACGGCGCGGGCGATGCACAGCCGCTGCTGCTGGCCGCCGGACAACGCCATTCCGCTCTGCTTCAGCTTGTCCTTCGCCTCGTCCCACATCGCCGCCTTGGTCAGCGCCCACTCGACGCGCTCGTCCATCTGCCGGGACGAGAGCGTCTCGTAGAGGCTCACGCCGAACGCGATGTTGTCGTAGATCGACATCGGAAACGGCGTCGGCTTCTGGAACACCATGCCGACCTTGGCGCGCAGCATGTTGAGGTCGGTGCGGGAGTGGAGGATGTTGTGGCCGTTGAACATGATCTCGCCCACGGCGCGCTGGCCGGGATAGAGCGAGTACATCCGGTTCAGCGTCCGCAGCAGCGTGGACTTGCCGCAGCCGGACGGGCCGATGAACGCCGTGACCTGGCGCTCGCCGATGTCGAGGTTGATGTCCTTCAACCCCTGGAACTTGCCATAGTAGAAGTCGAGCTTGCGGATCGACATCTTGGGTGCTGCCGGAGGCAGGGACTGCGCCTGCGCTTCGGGCCGCGGTACGACCGTCTGGAACGCCATCGGGATCTCCGGGATGTCGGGTGCGTCAGCGCGTCGCCGACTGGTGGAACAGCGTGCGGGCGAGAATGTTCAGGACCAGCACGGTCAGCGTGATCAGGAGTGCGGCACCCCACGCCAGCGTCTTCCAGTCCTCGTAGGGACTCATCGCGAACTGGAAGATGACCACCGGCAGGTTCGCCATTGGCGCGTTCATGTCGCCGCTCCAGAACTGGTTGTTCAGTGCCGTGAACAGCAGCGGTGCCGTTTCACCCGAGATGCGCGCGACGGCCAGGAGGATGCCGGTGACGACGCCACCGCGCACCGCGCGCAGCGTGACCATCAGGATCACCTTCCACATCGGCGCACCCAGCGCGACTGCCGCCTCGCGCAGGCTCGCGGGCACCAGGTGCAGCATGTTCTCGGTCGTGCGCACGACCACCGGCACCGCGATCAGCGCCAGCGCAATCGATCCGGCCCAGCCGGAGAAGTGCTGGACCGGGGCGACGTACACGGTGTAGACGAACAGGCCGATGACGATGGAGGGCGCCGACAGCAGGATGTCGTTGATGAAGCGCGTCACCCGCGCGATCCAGCCGTCCTTGCCGAACTCGGCGAGGTAGATCCCGGCCATGATGCCGATGGGCGTGCTGATGAAGGTGGCGGCGGCGACGATGACGATGCTGCCGAAGATGGCGTTGGCAAGCCCTCCCTCGGAACCGGGTGGCGGTGTCGTCTGCGTGAACAGCGTCGGCGACAGTGCGGCGAAGCCCTTGCCAAACAGGATGACCAGTATCCAGAGCAGGAAGATCATGCCAAAGGCCATCGCGGCCATCGACAGAACAAGGTTGATGCGGTTGGTCCGCAGGCGTCGCCGGTATAGGGCGGCGGATGCCGGAGTCGGGGTCGCGGTGGCCGCCGCAGTCGTGATCATGTCGGCAATCCTTTCAGGTCCGCTTGCCCTCGCCCTTTGCCAACTGGGCGATCAGCATCCGCGACAGGGCAAGCACGATGAACGTAAGGACGAACAGCACCAAACCGAGCGCGATCAGCGACGCGCGATGGATCGGATCGGCGGCCTCGTTGAACTCGTTGGCGAGCGACGACGCGATCGAATTGCCCGGCTCGAACAGGCCGGCGCTGATCCGGTAGGCGTTGCCGATGACGAAGGTCACGGCCATCGTCTCGCCCAGCGCGCGGCCCAGGCCCAGCATGATGCCGCCGATCACACCGACCTTGGTGTAGGGCAGCACGATGTTCCACACCACCTCCCAGGTGGTCGCGCCGATGCCGTACGCCGATTCCTTCAGCACCGGCGGAACGATCTCGAATACGTCGCGCATCACCGAGGCGACGAAGGGGATGATCATCACCGACAGGATGATCCCTGCCGTGAGGATGCCGATGCCGTTGGGTGCCCCCTGGAACAGCGCACCGATGATCGGCAGCTTGCCGATCGTGGCCGTCAGCAGCGGCTGCACGTAGTCGCCGAACAGCGGCGCGAAGACGAACAGCCCCCACATGCCGTAGATGATCGACGGCACGGCGGCGAGGAGTTCCACCGCCGTGCCCAGCGGGCGTTTGAGCGACGCCGGGCACATCTCGGTCAGGAAGAGCGCAATGCCGAAGCTCACCGGCACGCCGATGAGCAGCGCGATGAACGAAGTCACCAGCGTGCCGTAGATCGGCGCCAGTCCGCCGAAACTGCTGGTCACCGGGTTCCAGACGTTGGTGAAGAAAAAGCCCAGTCCGAATTTCTGCAGCGCCGGCCACGCGGAGATCAGCAGCGCGAGCAGGATGCCCAGCAGACTCGCGAGCACCAGCAGCGCGAAAAACCGTGTGGTGTGCTCGAACAGCTTGTCCTGCCAGCGGCCGGCGCCGGCGTGCCGGACGGGTGGCTGCGGATCGCGTCGGTCACGCGTCGGGAGGTCGGCAGACATGGTTCCGGGAAGCCTGGCGCTGGCCGCTTGGCTGATCATCATACCCTCGGAAAAACGGAGCCGGCCACGACGGGATCGCAGCCGGGGTGCTTCGGAACCCGCGGACGGACGTGCGGGTCGCGCGATGTCGAGCTCAGTTCCAGAGCGCCTTGCCGCCAGCGTCCTTGACGTTCGCCTTCCAGGCGTCGGCGATCTGCTTCGCGACCACATTCGGAATCGGCACGTAATCAAGCTCCGAGGCCATCGCCGCACCGTTCTTGAACGACCAGTCGAAGAACTTCATCACCTCGGTGCCATTGGCGGCCTTCTCCTGCTTGTTGTGCATCAGGATGAACGAGGCGCCGGTGATCGGCCAGCTCGCCTTGCCGGCCTGGTCGGTCAGCACCACGCCCATGCCCGGCGTACCCTTCCAGTCGGCACCGGCGGCGGCGGCCTGGAACGTCTCATCGTCGGGCAGCACGAACTGGCCGTCGCGATTCTGGACCCCGGCAAACGACATCTTGTTCTTCTTCGCGTACGCGTACTCGACGTAGCCGATCGAACCCTTGATGCGCTGCACGTAGGCGGCCACGCCTTCGTTGCCCTTCCCGCCGACGCCCTCCGGCCAGGCGACGGCGGTCGAGGCGCCGACCTTCTGCTTCCACTCGGGGCTCACTTTCGACAGATAGTCGGTCCACAGGAACGTCGTCCCCGAGCCGTCCGATCGACGCACGACGGTGATCGGGTCGGCCGGCAGCTTCGCGCCCGGATTGATGTCGGCGATCGCCTTGTCGTTCCAGTTCTTGATCTTTCCAAGGTAGATGTCGGCGAGCAAGGGTCCGGTGAAGCGCAGCTGGCCCGGCGCGATGCCTTCCAGATTCACGATCGGAACGACGCCACCGATGATCGCAGGGAACTGGAGCAGCCCTTCCTTCTGCAGGTCCTCGGCCTTGAGCGGGGCGTCGGACGCGCCGAAGTCGACGGTCTTGGCCTTGATCTGCGCGATGCCGCCGCCGGACCCGATCGACTGGTAGTTCATGCCGACGCCGGTGGCCTTCTTGTAGGCCTCGGCCCACTTGGCGTAGATCGGGTACGGGAACGTCGCGCCGGCGCCGGTGATGTCGGCCGCAACGGCTTGCGAAAGGCCGCAGGCGAAGGCCGCGGCGGCGATGAATCCATGGCTCAATGTCAAACGCATTTCGATAGTCCTCGCTGGTTGCACACGGATGGCATGATTGCGGCCACGTGTTACACCGCGATGACAAATTCGAGACAGCATGTGACAGTGCCGTAGGCTGGCGACAGATTCCAGCAAAAACAATGGCTTGGCGCCGTCCTGTCGGCGCGACAGCGGGTGTTCCTTCGCGCGGCCGCGGTGGGCGTCCCGCGACGGCGGGGGCCGAGCGCGACGCGGCAGGCAGCGGCCCGACCGACCCGCCGCCACGCATGCGCCCGCGCAGGCCGGCGGAAGTTCCGGTCAGGCGAGCAGCGTCTCGGGGGCGACGAAGCCGTAGCCCAGCGCGTCCGCCACCGGCTCGCAGGTGACCTTGCCGAATGCGATGTTGAGGCCGTTCCGGAGGTGCGGATCGTCGGCCAGCGCCTGCTTCCAGCCCTTGTCGGCCAGCGCCAGGACGAAGGGCAGCGTGGCGTTGTTGAGCGCGAAGGTCGACGTTCGGGGGACGGCGCCCGGCATGTTGGCGACGCAGTAGTGGGTGACGCCGTCGACGACGTAGACGGGGTCGGCGTGGGTGGTCGGACGCGAGGTCTCGAAGCAGCCGCCCTGGTCGATCGCCACGTCGACGACGACGGAGCCGGGCTTCATCCGCTTGACCAGCTCGGCGGAGACGAGCTTGGGTGCGGAGGCGCCGGGGATCAGCACGCCGCCGACGACGAGGTCGGCGGCGGCGACGTGCCGCTCCACCGCGTCGCGGGTGGAGAACACGGTGTTGAGCGGGCGGCCGAACTGCCGCCACAGCGCGCGCAGCACCTCGGTGTTGCGATCGAGCACCCAGACGTCGGCGCCCATGCCCAGCGCGATGTCGGCCGCGTGCGAGCCCACCACGCCCCCGCCGAGGATCACCACCTTCGCCGGATCGACGCCGGGGACGCCGCCCAGCAGCATGCCGAGGCCGCCGTGCGGCTTTTCCAGGTAGTAGGCCCCGGCCTGGATCGACATCCGGCCGGCGACCTCGGACATCGGTGCCAGCAGCGGCAGCCCGCCGGTCGCCGAGGTCACGGTTTCATAGGCGATGCAGACGGCGCCGCCGTCGACGAGCTCCCTCGCCTGGTCGGGGTCAGGCGCGAGGTGCAGGTAGGTGAACAGGATCTGCCCGCGCCGCAGCATCTTCCGCTCGCCGGCCTGCGGCTCCTTGACCTTGACGATCATCTCCGCCGCGTCGAACACCTCGCGGGCCGTGCCGACGACCCGCGCTCCCGCCTTGCGATAGGCGTCGTCGTCCATGCCGATGCCCTGACCGGCGCTGTGCTCGACGATCACCTCGTGTCCGTGCGCGACGGCCTCCCGCACGCTGCCGGGCACGAGGCCGACCCGGTTCTCGAGCACCTTGATCTCCTTCGGAACGCCGATGCGCATGAACAGGACTCCACAAAAAGTGAACGCGGACCGCCGGCCGGCGTTCCGCGTCCGAGTCTACTTGCTGCCGGCATCCCTGCACAGGGCGGCCGGGCGACCGCGCTAGCGATCGTATTCGCGCTGCAGCAAATCCTTCTTGGCTTCGTACACCTCGGGGTCGAGCGCGTCGCGCACCGACACCATGCCGAGGACACGGCCGTCCTCGACGATCGGCACGTTGCGGAACCCGCCTTCGAGCATCATCCGCAGCGCCTCGACGAACGGCTTGTCCGGATGGATCGTCTGCGGGCTCTTGGTCATCACGTCGGCGACCGGCGTCGACGCAGGATCGCGACCGACGGCCAGCACGCGGAACAGCGCATCGCGCTCGGTGAACACGCCCGTCAGCTTCGAGCCGTCGACGACCATCACCGCGCCGACGTTGCGGTCGCGCATCAGGCGCGCCGCCTCGGTGACCGCGGCGGTTCCTGCCACGGTGAGCGGTTTGTGTCCCTCGATCAGCGACCGCAGGGGTCGAATCTTCATCACGCCTCCTCGATTCCACAGAGCGAACCATGGTATTGGGCGCCCGCCGGGACGCGAAAGTCAAGCCGCCCCGCGACCCTTTGCCGCGGCTGGCCAGCAGAGGACACGGACCGGGACGGCGGCCCCCTGCCGGGGCACAGGAGCGCTCGGGTGTAGCATGGGCCCGGTCGGCCCCGGTGCCCCCGCGGGCGTGCCAAACCGGGCCGCCGACCAGGAGACGACGATGGGTCACGCCGAACCGAAGCTCGACGCACAGGCCGATGCGCGCAGCGCTGCGCTGGACGCGTACTGGATGCCCTTCACTCCCAATCGCGAGTTCAAGGCCGAGCCGAGGATGGTGGTCCGCGCCGAGGGCATGTACTACTGGAACGAGCGCGGCGAGCGCATCATCGACGCGGCATCGGGCCTGTTCTGCTGCGCCGCCGGCCACGGCCGGAAGGAAATCGCGGCGGCCGTCGGTCGCCAGCTGGCCGAGCTCGACTTCATCGCGCCGTTCCTGCGCGGGCATCCCGGGTCGTTCGAGTTCGCGCGGCGACTCGCCGAACTGACGCCGGGCGACCTCGACCGCATTTTCTTCGCCAACAGCGGCTCGGAGGCCGTCGACACGGCAATGAAGGTGGCGCTCGCCTATCACCAGGCGCGCGGCCAGGGCGGGCGCACGATGTTCGTGTCGCGGGAGCGCGCCTATCACGGCGTGAACTTCGGCGGGCTCGCGCTGTCGGGCCTGGTGAACAACCGCCGCCGGTTCGCATTGACGCTGCCCGGCGTCGTCCACATGCGCCACACGCAGGTCGCGGCCAACCGCTTCACCCCGGGTGAGGGTGCGCACGGGGTCGAGCTCGCCGAGGACCTGCAGCGCTTCGTCGATCTCTACGGCGCCGAGAACATCGCCGCCTGCATCGTCGAACCGATCGCCGGATCGACCGGCTGCCTGGTGCCGCCGAAGGGGTATCTCGGACGCCTGCGCGAGATCTGCGACCGGCACGGCATCCTGCTGGTGTTCGACGAGGTCATCACCGGCTTCGGCCGCACCGGCCAGGCGTTCGCGGCCCAGAGCTTCGGCGTCACGCCCGACATGCTCACGCTGGCCAAGGGCCTCACCAACGGCGCGCAGCCGATGGGCGCCGTGGCGATCAGCAGGCGGATCCACGACACGATCGTCGGCACCGCACCGGAGCACGCGATCGAGTTCTTCCACGGCTACACCTACTCGGGCCATCCGGCCGCCTGTGCCGCGGGGCTCGCGACGCTCGACATCTATCGCGACGAAGCGCTGTTCGAGCGCGGTCGGGCGCTGGCGCCGCATTTCCTCGACGCGATCTTCTCGCTGCGCGACCTGCCGGTCGTTGCCGACATCCGCGGCTACGGCATGATGGCGGCCATCGAAGTGCACGTCGACGGGCAGCCCGGCCGGCGCGGGCACGCGTTCCAGAAGCGGCTCTTCGACCGCGGGCTGCACCTCAAGACCACCGGCGACGCGGCGATCATCGCGCCACCGCTGATCGCGACCCGCGACCACGTCGACGAGATCGCCGCGATCCTGCGGCGCACGCTGACCACGCTGTAGCGGGGCCGCGGCGCGCGGCCGTCGGTGCCGGGACCGCCGGAGAGCCTGCCGCGGCGGCCTTCCATCGGGACGGGGTTGACAACGTCATGGCGGCTTGGGACGCTGCGACGATGGTCAATCGCCCGCATTTCCAGCGTTACGCCGCCGATGTCCGGCTGCTGCCGCCGATCGCCGCGGCGGTCGTCTATCCCTGCGACCGCGAGTCCCTGCAGCTTGCGCTGTCGGGAGGCTTTGCCGGCTACCTCGCCCCGGTGCTGATCGGGCCGAGGGCGCGGATCCGCGACGCGGCCGACACGGCCGGACTCGACATCTCCCGGCTGCTGGTCATCGACACCCCGGACGACCCGCGTGCCGCCTGCCTGCGGGCCGCGGAACTGGCCGAGGCGGGCGACGTAAAGGCGCTGGTCAAGGGGGCGCTGGGCATCGACGAGCTGCTGGCGCCGATCGCGGCACCGGAGAACGGCCTGCGCCGCGAACGACGGCTGTCGCACGTCCACGTGCTCGATCTTCCGGCGCGCGGCGAACCCCTGCTCCTCACCGACGCGTTGCTCAATTTCAACCCCAACCTCGCGGCGAAGAAGGACATCCTGCTGAACGCGCTCGAGTTCGCGACCGCGCTGGGCATCACCCGGGCCCGGGTCGCGCTGGTCGCCGCCATGGATGTCGTCTCGCCGGTGTTCTCGTCGACCGCCGACGCCGCCGCGCTGCGGTCGATGGCGGCGCAGGGGCTGTTCGGCGACGCGCTGATCGACGGTCCGCTGACGGCGGACAGCGCCCTTTCCCCGGACGCCGCACGCGCCAACGGTGCCCGTCCCGAGGTCGCGGGGCAGCCGGACATCGTCCTGGCGCCGAACATGGAAGCGGCGACGCTGATGCTGCGCACGCTGACCGCGGCCACCGGCGGCCTCGCCGCGGGACTGGTGCTGGGCGCCCGGGTGCCGATCGTCGCCCCCGCACGCGCCGACGGCATGGACGTGCGGATGGCCTCGTGCGTGCTGGCCTCGCTGTTCGCCGCCGCCGGCGGGCGCCGCGCCGCCGCCGGCGCAGGCGCCGGGAAGCAAACCTTGCCGCCGACCGCCGAGGCTTCGGCGCGCCTGCCGGCCTGAGCGGCTGCCGGCGGCAGCCCGGGCGGTCGCCGCGTCAGCTCCGGCGGATCATTTCTGCCGCACGCAATCCATGGAGTAGCGGACGCGGCCCGACGCGTCGGGCTCCTTGACCAGGCCGTGGATGTCGGTCTCGAAGCCCGGGAACTTCTCGTTGAACATCCGCGCGAACTGCAGGTACTCGACGATGGTGCGGTTGAAGCGCTCGCCCGGAATCAGCAGGGGGATTCCCGGCGGGTAGGGCGTCAGCAGCACGCTGGTGACGCGGCCCTCGAGCGCGTCGATCTCGACCCGGTCGATCTCGCGATGCGCCATGCACGCGAACGCGTCCGAGGGCTTCATCGCCGGCTGCATGTCGGACAGGTACATCTCGGTGGTCACGCGCGCGACGTCGTGCGTCTTGTAGGTGTCGTGGATCTGCTGGCAGAGGTCGCGCAGGCCGACGCGCTCGTAGCGCGGCTGCTTGGCGACGAACTCGGGCAGGATCTTCCACAGCGGCTGGTTGCGGTCGTAGTCGTCCTTGAACTGCTGCAGCGCGGTCACCAGCGTGTTCCAGCGGCCCTTGGTGATGCCGATGGTGAACATGATGAAGAACGAGTACAGCCCGGTCTTCTCGACGATGACGCCGTGCTCGGCGAGGAAGCGGGTGACGATCGACGCGGGAATCCCGGTCCTGGCGAACTTGCCCGACACGTCGAGTCCCGGGGTGATCACCGTCGCCTTGATCGGGTCGAGGATGTTGAAGCCCGGGGCGAGATCGCCGAAGCCGTGCCACTTCTCGTTCGCGCGCAGCACCCAGTCGTCGCGCTCGCCCATGCCCTCGGGGGCGAGCTTCTCCGGCCCCCAGACCTTGAACCACCAGTCCTTGCCCCACTCGTCGTCGACCTTGCGCATCGCCCGGCGGAAGTTCAGCGCCTCGATGATCGACTCCTCGACCAGCGCCGTGCCGCCGGGCGGCTCCATCATCGCCGCGGACACGTCGCAGGACGCGATGATCGCGTACTGCGGCGAGGTCGAGGTGTGCATCAGGTAGGCCTCGTTGAAGATGTGGCGGTCGAGCTTCCGGGTCTCCGACTCCTGGACGATGATCTGCGACGCCTGCGAGATGCCCGCCAGCAGCTTGTGCGTCGAGTGCGTGGCGAAGATGAGCGCGTCCTTGCTGCGCGGGCGGTCGCGGCCGATCGCGTGCATGTCGCGGTAGAAGTCGTGGAACGCCGCGTGCGGCAGCCAGGCCTCGTCGAAGTGCAGCGTGTCGACGTAGTTGCCCAGCGTCTCCTTGATCATCTCGACGTTGTAGGCGACGCCGTCGTAGGTGCTCTGCGTCAGCGTGAGGATGCGCGGCTTCTTGTTCGCCACCTTGCGCGCGAAGGGATTGGCCTCGATCCGCCGGCCGATGCTCTCCGGCGTGAACTCCTCGCGCGGGATCGGCCCGATGATGCCGAGGTGGTTGCGCGTCGGCGGCAGGAAGACGGGGATCGCCCCGGTCATCGTGATCGCGTGCAGCACCGACACGTGGCAGTTGCGGTCGACGACGACGATGTCGTCGGGCGCGACGTTGGCGTGCCACACCATCTTGTTCGACGTCGACGTGCCGTTGGTGACGAAGAAGCAGTGGTCGGCGTTGAAGATCCGCGCCGCGTTGCGCTCGGCGGCGGCGACCGGGCCGGTGTGGTCGAGCAGCTGCCCGAGCTCGTCGACGGCGTTGCAGACGTCGGCGCGCAGCATGTTCTCGCCGAAGAACTGGTGGAACATCTGGCCCACGGGGCTCTTGAGGAAGGCGACGCCGCCGGAGTGGCCGGGGCAGTGCCACGAGTACGACCCGTCCTGCGCGTAGCCGACCAGCGCGCGGAAGAACGGCGGCGCCAGCGAGTCGAGGTAGGCGCGGGTCTCGCGGATGATGTGCCGCGCGACGAACTCCGGCGTGTCCTCGAACATGTGGATGAAGCCGTGCAGCTCGCGCAGGATGTCGTTCGGAATGTGCCGCGACGTGCGCGTCTCGCCGTAGAGGTAGATCGGGATCTCGGCGTTCTTGAACCGGATCTCCTCGATGAAGCTGCGCAGGTTGACCACCGCCGGATCGATCTCCGGCCCCGGGGTGAACTCCTCGTCGTCGATCGACAGGATGAAGGCCGAGGCGCGCGACTGCTGCTGCGCGAACTGCGAGAGGTCGCCGTAGCTGGTGACGCCCAGTATCTCCATGCCCTCGCTCTCGATCGCCTGGGCGAGCGCGCGGATGCCGAGCCCCGAGGCGTTCTCGGATCGGAAGTCCTCGTCGATGATGACGATGGGGAACCGGAATTTCATGGCCTGGCGAGCCTCGCGACGTGGGTGAGCGGGCCGCGCGGGCGCGCCGGCGGCGGGAAAGGCGCGAATTATGGGACCAATCGCCGGCGGTGGCTATCGCCGCCCGGGAAGGCGGGCGAAGGCCGTTGCAGCCGCGCCACAGCGGCCGGCAAAGCCGGCGGGGCCACGCCGTTCACTTCCGCTTCAACCGTTACAGTCCACTAGATCTTCGGCAGCGTCACGCCGTGCTGGCCCTGGTACTTGCCGCCGCGGTCCTTGTACGACGTCTCGCACACCTCGTCGGACTCGAAGAACACCACCTGCGCGACGCCCTCGTTGGCGTAGATCTTCGCCGGCAGCGGCGTCGTGTTCGAGAACTCGAGCGTGACGAAGCCCTCCCACTCGGGCTCGAACGGCGTCACGTTGACGATGATGCCGCAGCGCGCGTAGGTGGACTTGCCGAGGCAGATCGTCAGCACGTTGCGCGGGATGCGGAAGTACTCGACGGTGCGGGCGAGCGCGAATGAGTTCGGCGGGATGATGCACACGTCGCCGACGAAATCGACGAACGAGCCCGCGTCGAAGGCCTTCGGATCGACGATCGTCGAGTTGATGTTGGTGAAGATCTTGAATTCGCGCGAGCAGCGGATGTCGTAGCCGTAGCTCGAGGTGCCGTAGGAAACGATGCGGCGTCCGTCGACCTCACGCACCTGGCCGGGCTCGAAGGGGTCGATCATGCCGGCCGACTGCGCCATCCGGCGGATCCACTTGTCTGCCTTGATCATGTCGCTCCCTCGGCCGCGGACGCCGGCACGCGCCGGCGTCGCGGCTCCGCGGTCAGGTGTTCTGGATCACGATGGAGGGGAACTTCGCCGAGAAGTCCTCGGCCTTCTGGGCGACGAACACCGCGGTCTTGCGCGCGATCTCGCGGTAGATCGCAGCGATCGGCCCGTCGGGGTCGGCAATCACGGTCGGCCGCCCCGAGTCGACCTGCTCGCGGATGCGGATGTCGAGCGGCAGCCCGCCGAGAAACGGCACGTTGTACTCGGCGCACATCTTCTGCGCCCCGCCCTCGCCGAAGATGTGCTCGGCGTGACCGCACTTCGAGCAGACGTGGATGCTCATGTTCTCGACGATGCCCACGATCGGCACGCCGACCTTCTCGAACATCTTCAGCCCCTTGCGCGCGTCGAGCAGCGCGATGTCCTGCGGGGTGGTCACGATCACCGCGCCGGTGACCGGAACCTTCTGCGACAGCGTGAGCTGGATGTCGCCGGTGCCGGGCGGCATGTCGACGACGAGGTAGTCGAGGTCGCGCCAGTTGGTGTCCTTCAGCAGCTGCTCCAGCGCCTGCGTCACCATCGGCCCGCGCCACACCATCGGCGTGTCGACGTCGATCAGGAAGCCGATCGACATCGCCTGCAGGCCGAAGGCCTCGAGCGGCTCCAGCGTCTTGCCGTCGGTGGACTCGGGTCGCCCGGAGATGCCCAGCATCGTCGGCTGCGACGGGCCGTAGATGTCGGCGTCGAGGATGCCGACCGCGGCGCCCTCGGCGGCGAGAGCGAGCGCCAGATTGACCGCCGTCGTCGACTTGCCGACGCCACCCTTGCCCGAGGCGATGGCGATGATGTTCTTGACGCCGGGGACGAGCTTGACGCCGCGCTGGACGGCGTGCGAGGTGATCTTCTGCGTGATGTTGACGGTCACCCGCCCGGCGCCGGGAAGCTGGCCGAGTTCGGCGGCGATCAGCTGCTTCAGGATGCCGTGCTGGGTCCTGGCCGGATAGCCCAGCTGGACGTCGACGGTGACGTCGCCGCCGTCGACCGCGATCTTCTTCACGGCCTTGCCGGCGACGAAATCCTTGCCGGTGTTGGGATCGACAAGAGCGCGCAGGCGGCCCTGGATGTCGGCCTCGGAAATGACCATCGATGACTCCGTCGGAAAAGAGGGGGGAACGGGAAGGAAAGCCGTTGATTCTAGCGAAAATCGCGCCGCCTCGATATTCGGCCTGCGCGACGCTTTGCTAGAATCGCGCTTTACCCCGCTGCCGGCAAGGTCGACGCCCGCAGGCAACCGCCGCACCCGAGGTTCCCCGCGATGTCCTCATCCCCGCCCCGTCCGCCCGGCCGCCGCCGCCTTTTCGTGACGACGGCGCTGCCGTACGCCAACGGCCCGTTCCACATCGGGCACATCATGGAGTACATCCAGGCCGACGTCTGGGTGCGCTTCCAGCGCATGCAGGGGCACGAGGTGCACTTCGTCTGCGCCGACGACACGCACGGCGCGCCGATCATGCTCAAGGCCGAGGCCGAGGGCGTCACGCCGGAGGAGCTCGTCGGCCGCATCGCGGCGACGCGGCCGAAGCACCTCGCCGGCTTCCACATCAGCTTCGACCACTGGCACTCGACCGACTCGCCGGAGAACGTCGAGCTGTCGCAGGACATCTTCCGCAAGCTGCGCGACCGCGTCCCTTCGCTGGTCACCACGCGCCCGGTCGAGCAGTTCTACGACCCGGTCAAGGCGATGTTCCTGCCCGACCGCTACATCAAGGGCGAATGCCCGAAGTGCGCGGCCAAGGACCAGTACGGCGACGCCTGCGAGGTCTGCGGCGCCGTCTACGCGCCGACCGAGTTGCGCAACCCCTACTCCACGATCTCCGGCGCGACGCCGGTACGCAAGTCCTCCGAACACTATTTCTTCCGCCTCTCCGACCCGGCCTGCGTCGAATTCCTGCGCGAGTGGACGCAGGGCGGCCGCCTGCAACCCGAGGTCGCCAACAAGGCGCTGGAGTGGCTGGCCGGCGACGCGGGGATGGCCGACTGGGACATCTCGCGCGACGCGCCCTACTTCGGCATCGAGATCCCGGACGCGCCCGGCAAGTACTTCTACGTCTGGCTGGACGCGCCGATCGGCTACCTGGCGAGCCTCAAGGCGCACCTGGCCCACCTGGGCGCCGATTTCGCGACCTTCCTCGCCGGCGAGGACGTCGACCAGTACCACTTCATCGGCAAGGACATCGTCTACTTCCACACGCTGTTCTGGCCGGCGATGCTGAAATTCGCGGGTGCGCCGTACAAGGTGCCCGACAACGTCTTCGTCCACGGCTTCATCACCTTCTCCGGCGAGAAGATGTCGAAGTCCCGTGGCACCGGCGTCAGCCCGGACGTCTACCTCGACCTCGGGCTCAATCCGGAGTGGCTGCGCTATTACCTCGCGGCCAAGCTCAACGCGCGCGTCGAGGACATCGACTTCAACCCCGACGACTTCCTGGCCCGCGTCAACAGCGACCTGGTCGGCAAGTACGTCAACATCGCCAGCCGCGCCGCCAATTTCGTCACCCGGCACTTCGACGGCCACCTGACGACGGCGTGGGAGGCCCCCGAGGAGCGCCTGCTGCAGACGCTGCGCGATGCCCAGCCGGCGATCGCGCGCGCCTACGCCGACCGCGAGTTCGGCAAGGCGGTGCGCGAGATCATGCGCCTGGCCGACCTCGTCAACCAGTACGTCGACGCCGAGAAGCCCTGGGAACTGGCCAAGGCGATGGCCACCGGCGGCGGCTTTCGCGAGCGCCTGCACCAGATATGCAGCGTCAGCCTCAACGCGTTCTTCCTGCTGACCAAGTACCTCGCGCCGATCCTGCCGGCCACCGCCGAACGGGTGTCGACGTTCCTCAACGAGAACGCGCTCGACTGGGACAACGTCCGGCTGCTCTCGCACTGCAAGGCCTACGAGCACCTGATCACCCGCATCGATCCCCGGGCGATCGACGCGCTGCTGGCGGGCCCCAAGGCCGCCGCACAGACCCCGGCGGGAGGCGTCGCGCCCGAGCCGGCAGCGGCGGAGATCGGCATCGACGACTTCGCCCGCGTCGACCTGCGGATCGCGCGGATCGTGGCGGCCGAGCACGTCGAAGGCGCGGCCAAGCTGCTGCAGCTGACGCTCGACGTCGGCGAGGGAAGGCACCGGACGGTGTTCGCAGGCATCAAGTCGGCCTACCGGCCCGAGGACCTCGTCGGACGGCTGACGCCGATGGTCGCCAACCTGGCGCCGCGCAAGATGAAATTCGGCCTGTCCGAAGGCATGGTGCTCGCGGCTTCCGGCGACGGCCCGGGGATATTCCTCCTCGCCCCCGACGCGGGCGCGCAGCCCGGAATGCGCGTGAAATGAACGCGGCCGCGCGGGCGATCCCGGCCGGCGCCGCCGCGGTGGCCGCGGCGTGACGCCGATGTCCCCGGGACCGCTGGCGCTGGTCCTCGCCGCCCTCCTCGCCTGGCTCGCGATCGGGACGCTCGGCCTGGCCCGTGCACGCGAGCTCGTGTTCGTCAGCCGGGTGCTGTTCCCGGTCGGTGCGCTGGCGGGTCTCGTGCTGGCCGCCGCCGGGGTGATCGCGCTCGGCGCCCCGGCGCAGGCGCTGGTCGTGCCGCTGGGCTTGCCGGACCTGCCGTTCCACCTGCGCCTCGACGCGCTGTCGGCGTTCTTCCTGATCCTGCTGGGCGCGGTGGGTGCCGCGATCTCGGTGTTCTCGGCCGGCTATTTCCGCAGCAGCGAAGGCACCGCGCCCGGCCTCGTCTGCTTCCACTACCACGTGTTCCTGGCGTCGATGGCGCTGGTGCTGCTCGCCGACGACGCCTACGTGTTCATGGTCGCCTGGGAGTCGATGGCGCTGTCGTCGTACTTCCTGGTCACCACCGAGCACCGGATCGCCGAGATCCGCCGCGCGGGCTTCCTCTACCTGCTGATCGCGCACGTCGGCGCCATCGGCATCCTGCTCTGCTTCGGCGTGCTGCAGGGCGGCAGCGGCGACTACAGCTTCGACGCCATGCGCGCGGCGAAGCTCGCCGGGCACTGGCCGTCGGTGGCCTTCCTGCTGGCGCTGTTCGGCTTCGGGGCCAAGGCGGGCATCCTGCCGCTGCACGTCTGGCTGCCCGAGGCGCATCCGGCGGCGCCGTCGCCGGCCTCGGCGCTGATGAGCGCGGTGATGCTGAAGACCGCGATCTACGGCCTGCTGCGCGTCAGCTTCGACCTGCTCGACGCGCAGCTCTGGTGGTGGGGCGTGATCGCGCTGTCGCTGGGCCTCGCGACGGCGCTGTTCGGCGTCGTCTTCGCGGCGGTGCAGACCGACATGAAGCGGCTGCTGGCCTACTCGTCGATCGAGAACATCGGCATCATCGTCTGCGGCATCGGGCTCACCGTCATCTTCAAGTCGCACGGCAAGACGCTGCTGGCCGCGATCACGATGACCGCGGTGCTCTACCACGCGCTCAACCACGCCTTCTTCAAGAGCCTGCTGTTCCTGGCGACGGGCTCGGTGCTGCACGCGACGCGGGAACGCAGCCTGGGCAAGCTGGGCGGACTCATCCACCGCATGCCCTGGGTCGCCTGGCTGGCGCTGGTCGGGACCCTGGCGATCTCCGGTCTGCCGCCGTTGAACGGCTTCGTCTCCGAATGGCTGCTGCTGCAGGCGTTCCTGTTCACCCCCAGCCTGCCGCAGTCCTTCGTCAACATGCTGGTGCCGGTCGCGGCCGCGGCGCTGGCGCTGGCCGCGGCGCTTGCCGCGTACGTGATGGTCAAGTTCTACGGCATCGTGTTCCTCGGGCAGCCGCGCGAACCGGGCCTGGCCCAGGCGCACGACGCCGGGCGCCTGGAGCGCGTGGGCCTCGTGTTCCTCGCCGCCGGCTGCGTGCTGCTGGGCCTCTTTCCGGTGCAGGTGATCGCGCTGCTGGATCCGGTCAACGAGATGCTCGTGGGCTCCACCGCCGGGCGCGGCGTGGCGCAGAACTGGCTGCTGCTCGCCCCGATCAACGCCGACCGCGCCAGCTACAGCCCGCTCATCGTCTTCCTGGTCGTCGGCGCGATCGTGCTGCTGACCACGCTGCTGGTGCGTCGTTTCTACCACGGGCGCGTGCGCCGCGCCGATCCCTGGGACTGCGGCTTCCCGCTGCAGACGCCGCGCATGCAGGACACCGCCGAGGGTTTCGGGCAGCCGATCCGCCAGGTGTTCGAGCCGTTCTTCCGCCTCCAGCGGCAGCTGCCCTCGCCGTTCGACGCCGCGCCGAAATACTCGGCCCGCGCGGACGACCACTGGTGGCACTGGCTGTACCTGCCGATCGCGCGGGCGGCGGAGGCCTGCGGGCGGTTCTTCGGGCTGATCCAGCAGGGCCGCATCTCGGTCTACCTCACCTACAGCTTCGTCACCCTGCTCGTGCTGCTCCTCTTCGTCCAATGACCGCGTCGGCCTTCCTGTCGCAACTGCTCCAGCTCGGCGTCGCGCTGCTGCTGGCGCCGCTGCTCGCCGGCTGGGTGAGCCAGTGCCGCGCATGGCTGCAGAACAAGAGCGCGCCGTCGCTGCTGCTGCCGTATCGGACCATCCACAAGCTGTTCATCAAGGACGCGGTCGTCGCGCACAACGCCTCGCCGATCTTCCGCGTCGCGCCCTACATCGTCTTCGGGGCGATGTGCTGCGCGGCGGCGATCGTCCCCTCGCTGTCGACCGGCCTGCCCTTCGCGCAGGCCGCCGACACGATCGCGCTGGTCGGCCTGTTCGCGCTCGCCCGGGTGTTCATCGCGCTGGCGGCGATGGACATCGGCACCGCGTTCGGCTCGCTGGGCGCGCGGCGCGAGATGTTCGTCGGCTTCCTGGCCGAGCCGGCGCTGCTGATGGTGCTGTTCACGGCGTCGCTCATCTCCGGCTCGACGTCGCTGCCGACCATCGTCGACTCGCTGGCGCACCGCGACCTCGCGATCTATCCCAGCCTCGCCTTCGCCGGCGTGGCCTTCACCATGGTGTCGCTGGCCGAGAACGCCCGCATCCCGGTCGACAATCCGGCGACGCACCTCGAGCTGACGATGATCCACGAGGCGATGATCCTCGAGTACTCGGCGCGTCACCTGGCGCTGATCGAGTGGGCCTCGGCGCTGAAGCTCTTCAACTACTCCTGCATCGGCATCGCGATCTTCGTGCCCTTCGGCATCGCCGCGGGCAGCGACGACTGGGCCGCCATCCTGGGCGCCGCACCCGCGCTGGCCGCCAAGCTGGCCATCGGCGGCTTCGTCCTGGCGCTGATCGAGACGCTGTCGGCGAAGATGCGCATCTTCCGCGCCCCGGAGTTCCTGGGCACCGCGTTCCTGCTCGCGGTGCTGGCCATGCTCGTCCACCTGCTGCTGGGGACCTGACGATGGCCGCCGGCATCCCGTTCTACGCCCAGCTCATCAACCTGTTCGCCGCGGTGCTGCTGCTGATCTCGTTCGCGATGCTGGCGCAGCGGCGCGTGCTGTCGCTGATCGACCTGTTCGCCGCCCAGGGCCTCGCGCTGGCGCTGTCGACGGCGGTGGTCGGCTGGGGCACCGGGCAGTCGCACCTGTACTGGTCGGCCGGGGTCACGCTGACGCTGAAGGTGTTCCTGCTGCCGTTCCTGCTGTACCGGCTGATCCGCCGCCTCGACGTCAAGTGGGACGTCGAGCCGCTGATCAACATCCCCACCACGATGCTGGTCGGGATCGTGCTGGTGGTGTTCGCCTTCAACCTCGCCGCGCCGATCTCCAACCTGTCGAGCACGGTGACGCGGTCGACGCTGGGCATCGCCATCGCCAGCGTGATGCTGTCGTTCCTGATGATGATCACCCGCCGCAAGGCGATCCCGCAGGTCATCGGCTTCCTGGCGATGGAGAACGGCCTCTTCTTCGCGGCGACCAGCGCGACCTACGGGATGCCGATGGTGGTCGAGCTCGGCATCGCCCTCGACGTGCTGGTCGGGATGCTGATCCTCGGCGTGTTCTTCTTCCAGATCCGCGAGCAGTTCGACAGCCTCGACCTCAAGCACCTCGAGCAGCTGCGGGAGGACGAGTGAGACCGGCGGCGGAGCGGCACGGGAGCGGCGAGTGATCGAGATCCTCCTCGTGCTCGGGATCCCGCTGGCCGGCGGCATCGTGCTCGCGCTGATCGGCGAGCGCGGCCACGCGCCGACGGTCAACGTCGCGACCAGCCTGCTCACCTTTCTCGCCTCGCTGGCGCTGACCGCCCGGGTCATCCGCGACGGCCCGCTGCTGGTGCTCGACCAGCAGTTCTTCGTCGACCCCTTCAACGTCTTCCTGGTCGCGCTGACGGCGTTCGTGGGCTTCACCACGTCGATCTTCTCGCGCCCGTACATGCGCATCGAGCACGAGCACGGCAAGCTCACGCCGGCCCGGCTGCGCCTGTATCACAGCATGTACCAGCTGTTCAATTTCACGATGCTGGTGGCGCTGCTCACCAACAACATGGGCATCCTCTGGGTGGCGATGGAGGCGGCGACGCTGACGACGGTGCTGCTGGTGTCGCTGTACCGCACGCCGGCCAGCCTCGAGGCCGCGTGGAAGTACTTCATCCTCTGCGGCGTGGGCATCGCGCAGGCGCTGTTCGGCACCATCCTGCTCTACTTCGCCGCCGAGAAGCTGCTGGGCGCCGAGGGCGGCGCGCTGCTGTGGACCGAGCTCAACGCCGTCAAGGGCGGCCTCGAGCCCACGGTGCTGTCGCTGGCCTTCGTGTTCCTGCTGGTCGGCTACGGCACCAAGGTCGGCCTCGTGCCGCTGCACAACTGGCTGCCCGACGCGCACGCCGAGGGCCCGACCCCGGTCTCGGCGGTGCTGTCCGGGCTGCTGCTGAACGTCGCGCTGTACGCGGTGGTCCGCTGCAAGGTGCTGGTCGAGGGCGCCGTGCACAACGGCATGGCGAAGATGCTGATGATGGGCTTCGGCCTGCTCTCGGTGGTGGTCGCCGCGTTCCTGCTGTCCCGCCAGAAGGACATCAAGCGGCTGTTCGCGTATTCGTCGATCGAGCACATGGGCATCATCACCTTCGCCTTCGGGATGGGCGGGCCGATCGCAAGCTACGCCGGGCTGCTGCACATGACCGTGCACTCGCTGACCAAGTCGGCGATCTTCTTCGCCGTCGGGCACGCGGCGCAGAAGACCGGCACGCAGCTGATCGACAGCATCCGCGGCCTGGTGACGATCAGCCCGTCGATCGGCTGGGGCCTGGCCATCGGCACGCTGGCGATCCTCGGCATGCCGCCGTTCGGCGTGTTCGCCAGCGAGTTCCTGATCCTCACCACCGCGATGCGGGAGCAGCCCTGGGCGACGCCGTTCCTGCTGCTCGCGCTGGGCATCGCCTTCGCCGCGGTGTTCTCGAAGGTGCAGCCGATGGTCTTCGGCGAGACCACGGCGCGCCGGCTGCCGCACCGGCCGGCGATGTTCCCGGTGTTCGTGCACCTCGCGCTGGTGCTGATGCTGGGCCTCTGGACGCCGCCGTTCCTCGCCGACTGGTACCGGCAGGCGGCGCGACTGATCGGATGACGGGGAGCACCGCCCGATGAACGTCGCCCCGCTCGGCCTCGCGGCCGCACCGCTGCCCGGCACGCTGCCGGCGCAGCGGGTGCCGGTGGGTGCGGGGCAGCTGCTCACCGCCTGCCACCTCGCGCGCGAACGCGGCGGCCGGCTCGCCGCGCTGTGGGCGAGCGACGAGCGCGACCTCGCCCGCGGATTCCTGCTCCGCGTCGCCCTGCAGGACGCCGACGGCCTCACGGTGCTGGAGCTGACGCTCCCGGACGCCGAGGCGCGCTACCCCGACGTCGCCGCGATCTTTCCGGCGGCGAACCGGATGCAGCGCGCGGCCTTCGATCTGGTCGGCGTCGCCGCCGACGCCGACGACCAGCGGCCGTGGCTCTGGCTGGCGAGCTGGCCGATCGACCGTTTCCCGCTGCAGCGCGACTTCGAGGCGTCGCCGAAGTGGGCGCCCGGGCAGGAGGAATACACGTTCGTGCGCGTCGCCGGCGACGGCGTGCACGAGATCCCGGTCGGGCCGGTGCACGCGGGGATCATCGAACCCGGCCACTTCCGCTTCCAGATCGTCGGCGAGAAGGTCCTCCGCCTCGAGGAGCGCCTGGGCTACGTCCACAAGGGGATCGAGAAGCGGTTCGAGGCGCTCGGCGTCGCCGACGGCGCCCGCCTGGCCGGCCGCGTGTCCGGCGACAGCACCGTCGCCTACGCGTGGGCCTACGCCCAGGCCGCCGAGGCCGTCGCCGGCGTGACGCCGCCGCCGCGCGCGGCCTGGCTGCGCGCGCTGGCGCTCGAGCGCGAGCGCATCGCCAATCACCTCGGCGACCTCGGCTACCTCGGCAACGACGGTGGCTTCGCCTTCGGCCTCGCGCAGTTCTCGCGGCTGAAGGAAGAGCTGCTGCGCGCGAATCACGCGGCGCTCGGGCACCGGATGCTGATGGACTGGATCGTGCCGGGCGGCGTCGCCCGCGACCTCGATCCCGAGCACGGCCGGGCGATGGCGGCCGAAGCGCGGCGGCTCGCGCGCGAGGTGCAGGTTCTGCGCGGCATCTACGACGAGCACGCGGGACTGCAGGATCGCTTCCGCAACTGCGGCCGGGTGCCGACCGACCGCGCCCGCCAGCTCGGGCTGTGCGGCATGCCGGCCCGGGCCAGCGGCATCGCGCACGACCTGCGCTGCGACCTGCCCGAGGCGCCCTACGACCTGCTGCAGGTGCGGCGCGCCGGGCAGACCGGCGGCGACGTCGCGGCGCGGGTCGCGGTGCGCTTCGACGAGCTGCTGGAATCGCTGCGCCTCGTCACCGTGATTCTCGAGGCGATGCCGGACGGCCCGGTGGCGACCCCGTGGTCGCCGCCGTCGCGCGCCGGGTACGCGCTGGGCGCCGTCGAGGGGTGGCGCGGCCCGGTGCTGGTGGCGCTCGACTGCGCCGCCGGCGGCGGCATCCGGCGCTGCCATCCGCAGGATCCGTCCTGGTCGAACTGGCCGGTGCTGGAGCACGCGGTGATCGGCGACATCGTTCCCGACTTTCCGCTGATCAACAAGTCGTTCAACCTGTCCTACAGCGGTCACGACCTATGACCTGCCCCGGTCACCCGCGACCGCGCCCGACCCTGCCCTGAGAACCCGAGCCCGCCATGCTCCACCTGCTGCGCCAGATCGTCCGCACGGGCATCAAGACCGAGGCCCCGCCGGCACCGGCGACCGAGCGCGCCGACGTCGCCCGCCTCAACGACCAGGTGCTGCGCACGCTCGGCCGGGCGCTCACCATCCGCCAGGTCGACGCCGGCTCCTGCAACGGCTGCGAACTGGAGATCCACGCGCTGGGCAACCCCTACTACAACATCGAGGGCATGGGCATCAAGTTCGTCGCCAGTCCGCGCCACGCCGACCTGCTGCTCGTCACCGGCCCGGTGGCGAAGCACATGGCGATCGCGCTCCAGCGCACCTGGGAGGCGACGCCCGAGCCGAAGCTCGTCGTCGCGGTCGGCGACTGCGGCTGCCACGGCGGCATCTTCGGCGAAAGCTACGCGAGCCTCGGCCGCGTCGCCAACGTGATCCCCGTCGACGTCGAGGTGCCGGGCTGCCCGCCGACGCCCACGGCGCTGCTGCAGGGCATCCTGGCCGCCATCGGCGGCGGCGCGAAGAAGGGCGAGCCGTCGAAATCGTAGGCGCGCGCCCGGGCTTCAGCCGAGCAGGTCCCTCGCCGCCTTGCGCGCCTTGGCGCCGCGCGGCGCGACCGGCGTCGCCGCGCCTTCGCGCAGCCGCCGCGCCGCGTGCGCATCGAGCACCGGCTTGAGGTAGCGCCCGGTGTGGCTGCCGGCGACGGCGACGATGTCCTCGGGCGGGCCCTGGGCGACGACCCGGCCCCCGCCCGCGCCGCCCTCCGGACCGAGGTCGACCACCCAGTCGGCGGTCTTGATGACGTCGAGATTGTGCTCGATCACCACGACGGTGTTGCCGTGGTCGCGCAGCCGGTGCAGCACGGTGAGCAGCATCTCGATGTCCTGGAAGTGCAGCCCCGTCGTCGGCTCGTCGAGGATGTACAGCGTGCGCCCGGTGTCGCGCTTGGAGAGTTCGAGCGCCAGCTTGACGCGCTGCGCCTCGCCGCCGGACAGCGTGGTCGCGGACTGGCCGAGCGTGATGTAGCCCAGCCCGACGTCGAGCAGCGTCTGCAGCTTGCGCGCGACCGTCGGCACCGGCTCGAAGAACGCGAACGCCTGCTCGACCGTCATCGCGAGCACTTCGTGGATGTTGCTGCCCTTGTACGCGATCTCCAGCGTCTCCCGGTTGTAGCGCTGGCCGTGGCAGACGTCGCAGGGCACGTAGACGTCGGGCAGGAAGTGCATCTCGACCTTGATCAGGCCGTCGCCCTGGCAGGCCTCGCAGCGCCCGCCCTTGACGTTGAACGAGAACCGGCCCGGCCCGTAGCCGCGCTCGCGCGCCTCCTTGACCTGCGCGAACAGCTCGCGGATCGGCGTGAACAGCCCGGTGTAGGTCGCCGGGTTCGAGCGCGGCGTGCGGCCGATCGGGCTCTGGTCGACGCTGATCACCTTGTCGAAGAACTCGAGCCCGCGGATCTCGTCGTGGCGCGCCGGCTCCTCGGTGCTGCCGTAGAGCGCCCGCGCCACCGCGTGGTAGAGCGTGTCGTTGATCAGCGTCGACTTGCCCGACCCCGACACGCCGGTGACGCAGACGAACAGCCCCACCGGCAGGTGCAGCGTGACGTCCTTGAGGTTGTTGCCGGCCGCGCCCTCGATCACCAGCTTGCGCTGTGGATCCGGACGGTGCCGTCGCGCGGGCATCGGGATCTGCCGCTGCCCGGACAGATAGTGCCCGGTCAGCGAGTGCGGTGCGAGGCGAATCTCCTCCGGCGTGCCCTGCGCGACGACGCGGCCGCCGTGCTCGCCGGCCCCGGGCCCCATGTCGACGATGTAGTCGGCGGCGGCGATGGCGTCCTGGTCGTGCTCGACGACGATCACGCTGTTGCCGAGGTCGCGCAGGTGCTTGAGCGTCGCCAGCAGCCGGTCGTTGTCGCGCTGGTGCAGGCCGATCGACGGCTCGTCGAGCACGTACATGACGCCGGTCAGCCCGGATCCGATCTGCGACGCCAGGCGGATCCGCTGCGCCTCGCCGCCGGAGAGCGTCTCCGCCGAGCGGTCGAGCGACAGGTAGTCGAGGCCGACGTTGTTGAGGAACTGCAGCCGGCTGCCGATCTCCTTGACGATCTTCTCGGCGATCGCCTGCTTCTGGCCGTCGAGCGTCAGGCGGGCAAAGTAGGCGGAAGCCTCCTTCAGCGGCGCGTTCGAGACCTCGAAGATCGCGCGCGCGTCGGCGCCGTTGCCGACCTTCACGTGCCGGGCCTCGCGCCGCAGCCGCGTGCCCGAGCACTCGGGACAGGGCTTGGAGTTGAGGTACTTGGCGAGTTCCTCGCGCACCATCACCGAATCGGTCTCGCGGTAGCGCCGCTCGAGGTTGGGGATGATGCCCTCGAACACGTGCTCGCGCGTGAGCGGCTTGCCGCGCTCGGAGACGTAGGTGAAGGGAATCTTCTCGTCGCCGCTGCCGTACAGGACGAGCTGCTGCACGCGCTCGCCGAGCTTCGCGAACGGCCGCTCGAGGTCGAAGCCGGCGTGCCTGGCGAGACCCTGCAGCATCTGGAAGTAGAACTGGTTGCGCCGGTCCCAGCCCTTGATCGCGCCCGAGGCGAGCGAGAGCTGCGGAAAGCCGACGATGCGCTTGGGGTCGAAGAAGCTGATGTTGCCGAGCCCGTCGCAGCGCGGGCAGGCGCCCATCGGGCTGTTGAAGGAGAACAGGCGCGGTTCCAGTTCCGACAGCGAGTAGTTGCAGACGGGGCAGGCGAACTTGGCCGAGAACAGGTGCTCGCGTCCGCCGTCCATCTCGACCGCGATCGCGCGTCCGTCGCCGCTGCGCAACGCCGTCTCGTACGACTCGGCGAGCCGCTGCTTGAGGTCGGCGCGCACCTTGAGGCGATCGACCACGACCTCGATCGTGTGCTTGGTGCTCTTGGCGAGCTTCGGCACCGCGTCGATCTCGCAGACCCTGCCGTCGACGCGCACGCGCACGAATCCCTTCGCCCGCAGCTCGACGAACAGCTCGAGCTGCTCGCCCTTGCGGTTGACGACCACCGGCGCCAGGATCATCAGCCGGGTGTCCTCGGGGAACGCCAGCGTCGCGTCGACCATCTGCGAGATCGTCATCGCCGCGAGCTTCTGTTCCGGGTGGTCGGGGCAGTAGGGGTCGCCGACCCGCGCATAGAGCAGGCGCAGGTAGTCGTGGATCTCGGTGACCGTGCCGACCGTCGAGCGCGGGTTGTGCGAGGTCGCCTTCTGCTCGATCGAGATCGCCGGCGACAGGCCCTCGATCAGGTCGACGTCGGGCTTCTCCATCAGCTGCAGGAACTGCCGCGCATAGGCCGACAGCGACTCGACGTAGCGGCGCTGGCCTTCGGCGTACAGCGTGTCGAAGGCGAGCGAACTCTTGCCCGATCCCGACAGCCCCGTCACCACCACCAGCCGGTGCCGCGGCAGGTCGAGGTTGACGTTGCGCAGGTTGTGGGTGCGGGCACCGCGGATGCGAATGTATTCCATGCGTGTCGGCAGGAGAGCGGGAGGCGGTCTGGGGGCAGAAGGGCGGCGGGCGCGCCGCGTGCGGCGGATGGTCTAGTCCATCCGGCGGCATGCGAAGCGCCCGGGCAACCTGTTACTATACTGCCATTCAGCAACGCCATTCCAGTTGCGCAAGTGCGGCACGTTCGCCGATGTCGCGTGCGCCGCGCCGGCCCCTTCCTCCGTTCCGTCCATGCCGCAAGACCGCAATCCCGCATCCGCCGCTTCCGACACGCCTCCACTGCGCGTGCGGATGACCGCCGGCGAGCGGCGCGCGACCTTCGGCCTCGCCGGCATCTACGGCCTGCGCATGCTGGGCATGTTCATCGTCCTGCCGGTGTTGGCGCTCTACGCCGAAACGCTTCCCGGCGGACGCGACCACACGCTGGTGGGCCTGGCGCTCGGCGCCTACGGCCTCACCCAGGCGATCCTGCAGATCCCCTTCGGCTGGGCATCCGACCGCTGGGGGCGCAAGCCCGTGATCGTCGCCGGACTCGTCCTGTTCGCCGCCGGCAGCTTTCTCGCCGCCTGGGCGCCGACCATCGGCTGGACCATCGCCGGGCGCACGCTGCAGGGCGCCGGCGCGATCTCGGCTGCGGTGATCGCGCTCACCGCCGACCTCACCCGCGACGAGGTGCGCACCCGCGCGATGGCCGCCATCGGCATGACCATCGGCGCGACCTTCGCGCTGTCGCTGATCGCCGGACCGGCACTCAACGCCGTGATCGGCGTGCCGGGAATCTTCGCCCTCACCGGCGTGCTGGCACTGGCGGCGATCGCGCTGCTGTACCGGGCGGTGCCCGCGCCCGAGCGGGCGCCGGCGTCGCACGAGAGCGCGGCGCAGCAGTGGCGGCGCGTGCTCACCGACGGCCAGCTGCTGCGCCTCAACTACGGCATCTTCGCGCTGCACGCGGCGCTGATGGCGCTGTTCGTCCAGGTGCCGTTCATGCTGCGCGACAACGGCGTGCCGTTGACGCGGCACGGGCTGGTCTACCTGCCGGTGCTGCTGCTGTCGGTCGCCCTGATGGCGCCGGCGATGATGCGCGCCGATCGCCCGGGCCGGGGCAAGCCGCTGTTCGTCGGCGCCGTCGGCGTGCTGTTCGTCGGGCAGGCGCTGCTGGCGCTGGCCGGAAGCTCGCTCGTGCTGACGATCGTCGCGATGGTGGTGTTCTTCACCGCCTTCAACCTGCTCGAGGCGACGTTGCCCGCGCTGATCTCGAAATACGCGCCGCCGGCGATCAAGGGGACCGCCTCCGGCGTCTATTCGAGCGTGCAGTTCCTCGGCACCTTCGTCGGCGCCGCCGCCGGCGGCTGGCTGTCGCAGCACTTCGGCAGCGCCGCCGTCTTCGGCTTCTGTCTGCTGCTCACTGCACTGTGGCTCGCAGTGAGCGCGACCATGAGCGCGCCGCCCACGTACAACAGAGCCACCTATTCGATGGGAGAAACATAATGGCTTCGGTGAACAAGGTCATCCTCGTCGGCAATCTGGGCAAGGATCCGGAGACCCGCTACGCCACCAGCGGCGCCGCGATCTGCAACATCACCCTCGCCACGTCGCGGCAGTGGAAAGACAAGGCCAGCGGCGAGAAGCGCGAGGAAACCGAGTGGCACCGCGTCGTCTTCTACGACCGGCTGGCCGAGATCGCCGGCGAGTACCTCAAGAAGGGCCGCCCGGTCTACGTCGAGGGCCGCCTGAAGACCCGCAAGTGGCAGGACAAGGAAGGACAGGACCGCTACACCACCGAGGTCATCGCCGAGGAAATGCAGTTGCTCGGATCGCGCGAGGGTGCTGGTGGTGGCAGCAGCGACGCCGACTTCGGCGGCGGGTCGGCCGCAGGCTCCGGCGCGCCGCGCGGCGGCGCCAAGGGCGGCGGCGCCCCCAAGAAGACGCAACCCGACGATTTCGACGACGACATCCCGTTCTGAGCGCGGGGCCGGCGCGGGTTTCGCCGCGCCGCGCGAACGGCGCGCCGCGCGGGATTGGGATCAGTTGGCGGCGCGCCGGCCTGAGTTCCGCCGGGCACGGTCGGCGCCATTCCGGTTCCACCGCCTCGGCGAACGGGTTTCTTCAGGTCTCGGGTCCGGCCGCGGCCCCGCCCTGAGCCCGAGCCGCCACTGGGCGCGCGCCGGGCGCCGCCACGCTCCGGGCCGGGCCACACACCCGCCCTCCGACGGCTCGCCGCGGCTGGGGCCGCGCGGGCCGATCGTCCGGGTGCGCCCCGCCAGGGGGCGCTCCAGGGCGCGTCCGAGCCGCGCGCAGCCACCCCGCGCGAACGGCATGCCCGCGTAACGCCCCCCCGCCCGAGCCGACACCGACCGCGAGCCTGGCCCCGCAGGGTCTGCGGTGGGCTGTCTTGGCCGGTCCTGACATCATTGGCCCGATTTCTGCTTACGGTGCCCGTACCGCACTCTGTCGCGAGCAATGATATCCCATCCGCCAATGCATGAACGAAGAAACTTGATAGCTTTTAATGGACGATGCCGCAATTTGCCAGTCGTTGCTGTCGTATGTCCACAGAAAGTGAACGACCCGGCGACACGGGCGTCGCCGGCTGCCGCCCCGGGACGCCGGCGGACCCGTCACCGCATCGCGTCCGCCCAACGGCGCAATTTGTCCTGCCGCCTGCCCTGCGGCGGCGCCTGCCCGACTCCTGTCAACGGCGGGGCGTCGCCTCCGCAGTGAGGAACGCACCATGGCAACCGCGCGTCCGCCCCGTGCCTCGGGATTCACGCTGATCGAGGTCCTGATCGCCACCGCCATCGTCGGCGTGCTCGCCGCGATCGCGCTGCCGCTCTACGACGACTACCGCGAACGCGCGCGCACCTTCCAGGCGATCAACGACATCGGTGCGATCGGCGCCGCGGTCAGCCAGCGAATCCTCGACGCCCGGGCCGTGCCCGACTCCCTCGCCGAGGTCGGCTACGGCGGTGCGACCGACCCCTGGGGACGCCCCTACGAGTACCTGAACCTGACGCCCCCCGGGAGCAAGGGCAAGGCGCGCAAGGACAAGAAACTCAACCCACTGAACACCGACTTCGACCTCTACAGCGTCGGCAAGGACGGGAAGACCGTTGCGCCGCTGCCGCCGCCGCAAAGCCACGACGACATCATTCGTGCCCGCGACGGCCGCTTCATCGGCCTGGGGCGCGACTTCGACCCGTGATCAGGTTCGGTACCAGGTTCCTCGCCAGCCGCGTGGCGTGGCGGGTCGTCGCCCTGTTCGTCGTGGCGGCACTGGTGCCGCTGGCGCTGATGGTGGCGCTGTCCTTGTCCTACGTGCGCGACACGCTGATGGACCAGGGCCAGCAGCGCCTTGCCGGCAGTGCGAAGGCCTACGGCATGGACGTGATCGCCCGGATGCTGGACGCGAGCGACCTGGTCGAGCACGCGGTCGACGCGGGAGTCGACCCCAAGGACGTGTTCCACGCCACGCAGCCGTTTCGTTCGCTGACCCTCGCCGACCCCGACGGCGCGTTCCCGCAGCGTCTTGGTCCGACGCTCGTCGTCACCCTGACCGAAGCCCAGCGCAAGCGCCTCGAAGCCGGGCAGCGCGTGGCCCATGTTGAACCGCAGACCGAACAGGCCGCGGCCGCGGTCGTCGTCGTGGTTCCCGTCGGCCGTCCCGATCGTCGCCGCTGGGCCTATGCCGAACTCAACCCCGCCTACCTCTGGGGCGACCTCGCCGCCTGGCCGACCGCCATGCAGTTCTGCGTCGCCGAGTGGAGTTCGCTGGCGCCGATCTTCTGCGCGGGCGCCGTGCCGGAGGCGGCGATGCGCGCCGACCGCGGGCAGCCCGCGCGGTCGGCGAGGGAGCCGATCGCCTGGGAGGCCGACGGCGCGCGCCAGCGTTCGGCGACCTGGGGGCTGTTCCTGAACGTCGAGTTCGGCACCGGCGACTGGATCGTGGTCGCGACGCTGCCCGAAGCGGAACTGCTGCGACCCGCGGTCGCGTTCAAGGGGGTGTTCCTCCCCGTCGCCGCGCTCGCGCTGCTGGTCGTCGTCTGGCTGAGCCTGCGGCTGATCCGGTCGACGCTGACGCCGCTGGAGCAGCTGACCCGGGCCACGCGACGCGTCGTCGCGCACGATTTCGGCTCCCGCGTGGAGATCACGCGCGACGACGAGTTCGGCGAACTGGCGAGCGCCTTCAACGCGATGACCCGCCGTCTCGGCAAGCAGTTCACCGCCCTGAACGCCATGGCGGAAATCGATCGTGAAATCCTCTCCTCCCGCGACCTGGAGCGCGTCGTGCTGACCGCGTTGCGGCACCTGCATCACCTGGTGCCGGCACAGGCGATCGGCGTCGTGCTCCTCGACCAGGACAACGGGTCGCTCGCCAGGACGAGTTTCGCGGCGTGCCGCCGCCCGGAGGACGTGACCACGGTGCGCATTCCCGTTGGCGCCGACGACGCCGCATTGCTGCGGCAGAGCCCGGCGGGGACCTGGTTCCCGGCGACGGAGCCGTGCCCGGAATGCATCCGTGTCGTGCTTTCCTCGTCCGCCCAGGCGGCTTTCGCCTACCCGATCGAGTGGCGCGAGGCGCTGTGCGGCAGCCTGGTCTTCGCCGTCGACGCACCGACGTCGCTGACCGAGGACGAGCTCGCCCAGGTGCGCGAGGCCGCCGCGCGGATGGCGGTCGCGGTTTCCTCGGCGTGGCGCGATGCCCAGCTCTATCGCCAGGCGCACTTCGACGCGTTGACGGGCTTGCCCAATCGGCCGTTGTTCCTGGACCGGCTGTCGCAGGAGATCGCGCACTGCCAGCGGGACGACACGCGCTTCAGCCTGCTGTTCATCGACCTCGACCACTTCAAGAAGATCAACGACACGCAGGGACACTCCCGCGGCGACGCCGTCCTGGTCGAAACGGCGCAACGGCTGCTGCGCTGCGTGCGCTCCTCCGACACGGTGGCGCGCCTGGGCGGCGACGAGTTCACCATCTCGATCCGGCAAGCTGCGAACCAGGCCGAGGTCGGCCGCGTCGTGCAACAGGTGCTGTCCCGCCTGGCGGAGCCGTTCGACATCGACGGCCAGCAGAGCTACCTCGGCGCCAGCATCGGCATCGCCGCCTTCCCGCTCGACGGCGCGACGGCCGAGGAGCTGCTCAAGAACGCCGACACCGCGATGTACCGGGCCAAGGCGAGCGGGCGCGGACAGGCGGTGTACTACCAGGAAACGATGAATCGCGAAGCGCGGGAGGTGGTCGCCCTCGAGCGCGAGCTGCACGTCGCCGTCGAGCGCCAGCAGTTCGAGCTGCATTACCAGCCGCAGATCGGGTTGCGCTCGGGGAACATCGTCGGGGCCGAAGCGCTGATCCGCTGGCGGCATCCGGAGCGCGGCCTGGTGTCCCCCGCGAAGTTCATCCCCGTGGCGGAGGAGTCCGAACTGATCGAGCGCATCGGCCGCTGGGCGCTGCGCGAGGCGTGCGAGCAACTGCGGACGTCGCGCGCCCGGGGCATCGTCCTGCCCCGCGTCTCGGTGAACGTGTCGATCCGCCAGCTCTACCAGCCGGGGTTCGTCGAGACCGTGCATCAGACCCTGGAGCGGTTCGGCTGCGATCCGGGGTCGCTGGAGCTGGAGGTGACCGAGTCGATGCTGGCCGAGCGCGTGACCGAAGTGCAGGCGACCCTCGACCAGCTGAGCGCCCTCGGCGTGGCGCTGGCGCTCGACGACTTCGGGACCGGCTATGCGTCGCTCGCCTACCTGAGGGACCTGCCGATCCAGGTCGTGAAGATCGACCAGTCGTTCGTCCGCGGCCTGCCGTTCAACGAGGGATCGGTGACGATCGTCCGCGCGATGATCGCGATGTCGCACGCCCTCGGCAAGACGGTGACCGCCGAAGGGGTCGAGACCGAGGCCCAGCTCAACATGCTCCGCGCCCTCGACTGCGACACCGCACAGGGTTACCTGATTTCCAGGCCCGTCCCCGCGGCGGAGTTCGAAAGCTTCATGCGCAAGGCGAACCACGCCGAGCGCAACTTCGCGATGGCCGCGGCGGCGGGCGCCTAGCAGCCTGCCGCCGCGGCGATCACGCCCCCGCCGAGGCAGGCCTCGCCGTCGTAGAGCACCAGGTATTGGCCCGGCGTCGGCGCCCACTGCGGCGCGGCGAACGTCGCGCCGCAGGTGCCGTCGCCCTCCAGCGTGACCGCGCAGGCCGCGTCGGGCATCCGGTAGCGGGTCTTGGCGCCGAGCGCCGCCAGCACCGCCGGCGACGGCGGCGCACCGGCGATCCAGTGCAGCGCGTCGGCGCGCAGCTCGCTCCGGTACAGCAGCGGATGCTCGTGCCCCTGCACGACGATCAGCACGTTGCGCGCGAGATCCTTGCCGGCGACGAACCAGGGCAGGTCGCCGCGGTCGCGCGTGCCGCCGATCCCCAGCCCCTGCCGCTGGCCCAGCGTGTAGTAGGCGAGGCCGGAGTGGCCGCCGACGACCTGGCCGTCGGGCGTTTCGATCGCCCCGGGCACGCGCGGCAGATAGCGGGCGAGGAAGTCGCGGAACGGGCGCTCGCCGATGAAGCAGATGCCGGTCGAGTCCTTCTTCGCCCAGGTCGGAATCCCCTCGCGCCGCGCGATCGCGCGCACGTCGCGCTTCGGCATCTCGCCCAGCGGAAAGAGCACCGGCGCGAGCTGCGCCTGCGTCAGCCGGTGCAGGAAATAGCTCTGGTCCTTGGTGGCGTCGATCGCCTTCAGCAGCGCCACCCGTTCGCCGTCGCGGCGGACGCGGGCGTAGTGGCCGGTGGCGATGAAGTCGGCGCCCAGCCCCCGCGCGTGCTCGAGAAACGCGCGGAACTTGATCTCGCTGTTGCAGAGCACGTCCGGATTCGGCGTGCGCCCCGCCGCGTAGTCGCGCAGGAAATGCGCGAACACCCGCTCGCGGTACTCGGCCGCGAAGTTGACCGCCTCGAGCTCGATGCCGACGATGTCGGCGACCGCCGCGGCGTCGACCAGGTCGACGCGCGACGTGCAGTATTCCTCGGTGTCGTCGTCCTCCCAGTTCTTCATGAACAGGCCGACCACCTCGTAGCCCTGCTGCTTCAGCAGCCATGCCGCGACCGACGAGTCGACGCCGCCGGACATGCCGACGATCACCTTCTGCCGCCGCATCACGTTGCCACGTCGGCGATGAAATCCAGCGGATACCGGCGTCCCGCCAGAAAGTCGTCGACGCAACGCATCACCAGCGGGCTGCGGTGGCGTGCGCGACAGGCGAAGAGCTCGGCCGGGGAGAGCCACAGCGCGCGCAGGATGCCCGCATCGAGCGGGCGCTCGCGGTCGTGGGCGACGAGGTCGGCGGCATAGGCGAAGCGGATGAACGTCGCGCCGGTTTCCGGGGCCTGCCAGCGATAGATGCCGATCAGCGCCGTCGGACGAACGTGACGGCCGGTTTCCTCGAGGGTTTCGCGAATCGCGGCCTCGACGAGGGTCTCGCCGGCCTCCAGGTGGCCCGCGGGCTGGTTGATGCGCCGCCCCCCCGCCCCTGTCTCCTCCTCGACGACCAGGAACGCGCCGTCGCGGACGACGAGCGTCGCGACGGTGGCGGCGGGCCGGGAGAGATCGGGTTCGCGCATGCGGGGTCGTGCCGAGGCGACGCGCAGGATAAGTCGCGCGGGTCGCCGCCGTAAAGGAAAAAAAAGGCAGGGGACTTGCGGCCCCTGCCTCGCTGCGACGGGTTGGAACCCGTTACTTCTTCGGCGCTTCGGGCGCCTTGGCAGCGGGCGCCGGGGCGGCGGCAGGCGCCGCGGCGGCCGGTGCCGGCGCGGGCTTGGCAGCGGCGGGAGCCGCAGCGGTCTTCATCGTCTTCGCTTCCTTGGCAGCCTTTTCCTTCGCTGCCTTTTCTTCCTTCACGGCCTTCTGCTTGGCAGCCTTTTCTTCCTTGGCGGCCTTGTCCTTGGCGGCCTTTTCTTCCTTTGCCTTGGCCTTGTCCGTCGCGGCGGGTGCCTTGGCGGCAGCCGGTGCGGGCGCGGCGGCGGCCGGCGCGGGGGCGGCGGCGGCCGGAGCTGCCTTCGGGGCAGCGGCCGGAGCGGCGGCGGGAGCAGCGGTCTGGGCGACGGCAACCGACGCGAACGCACCGGCGATCAGGGCAACGAGAAGCTTGTTCATGACGAATTTCCTTGAGTTGGGTACGACTTCAGTGGTGGGACAAAAATGACGGCAAAAACATGTAACACCTGGCAAATGAACGCAAATCAAGAGAATGACCCGCATTGTCGCGATGCCTGCCCTGCGGCGTCCTGCTGCGGCGCGTCACCGGATCGCCACCCTCGCGCTGCGCGCGCAGAGGGCATGCGACCGGACGAGCACTCCGGCGATCAGGGGCCATCGGGAGTTGGTCCACCGTCGCGGAAGCGACGGAGGGACAATCGGCGGCGTCTTTCTCGGGTGTCGCGGCCAATAACGCCAGCCACCGAAGGACGGTTGACACATCCGCTTACAAGCGGCATGGGATTGACCGCAAAACCTTGATCTGGCGCAAGGTTTCGGGCTTGGGCGGTGGCGTGCGCCGCCTTCGGCCCGCCCGTCGGCCGCCGTGCCGACCGGACTACAACCGCGTTTCCCCCTGCAACCAGGCGCGCAGCAACGGCAGGGTGATCGGCCGTTTGGCGGCCAACGACTTCCGGTCCAGCGCCTCCAGCGTCGCCAACAGCGTGGTCATGTCCCTACGGCCGTGCGCCAGCAGATAGGCGATGACCTCGTCGCTCAGGCCGAAGCCCCGCTGCCGGGCCCAGGCGATCAGCGCGGCGGGCTTGCCGGCATCGTCCAGCGGCAGGACCTCCTGGACGGCACCCCAGCCCAGGCGGCTGCGGAGGTCGGCGCGCAACGGCAGCGCAGCCGGGGAAACCGCGCTGGCGACCACCAGCCGGCCGCCCGCGGCGCGCAGGACGTTGAACAGCGTGAACAGCCGGGCCTGGGCGTCGGCGCCAGCCGTCTCGACGTTGTCGACGGCGACCAGCGCGTGACGCCCAAGCAGGTCGGGATCCGCCGCGGCGAGCGCCCCCGGGGTATCGAACAGCGCCGCCTGGGCGCCGCGCGCGCGGACGGCGGCGACGACTGCGCGCAGCAGATGCGACTTGCCGGCGCCGGGCGCGCCCCAGAGCAGGAAGCCGGTGTCCCCCGCGCCTCCCGCCGCCACCGCACGCAGCGCGGCCACCAGCTCGGCGTTGCGCCCGGCGACGAAATTGTCGAAGGTCGCCGGCGCGGGGCCGGCCAGCTCCAGGATCAGCTGCTCGGTCATCGCCGCGTCAGGCCTCGCGATAGATCGGCGATTCCACATAGGCGGCGCGCAGGCGCCGCAGCCCCACCAGCAGCGCCGCCGACACCGGCAGCGCCAGCAGGACGCCGGCGAAGCCGAACAGCTGCCCGAAGGCCAGCAGCGCGAAGATGACCGCCAGCGGATGCAGGCCGATGCGGTCGCCGACGAGATAGGGGATCAGCACGTAGTTCTCGAGCAATTGCCCGATGCCGTAGACGGCGAGCACCGCAGCGAAGCCCGGCCAACCCGACCACTGCAGCAGCGCCGCGAGGATCCCCAGGACGAAGCCGAGGCCGAAGCCGACATAGGGAATGAACACCAGCAGGCCGGTGAGGATGCCGATCGGCAGCGCGAACTTGAGGCCGACCACCGACAGCGCGACGACGTAGTAGGCGGCGAGCGAGAGCATCACCAGCGACTGGCCGCGGAGGAACTCGGCCAGCACGTTGTCGATGTCGGTCGCCATGCCGCGCACCAGCGGCAGCCAGCGGCGCGGGATCAGCTCGTCGATGCGGGCCACCAGCAGGTTCCAGTCGCGCAGCAGGTAGAACATGACGACCGGGATCAGCGCGAGGTTGACGATCACCGACAGCAGCACCAGGCCGCCGGTGCGCACGCCGGCGAGCAGCCGCCCGCCCAGCTCGCGCACGCTCTCGATGTTCTCGGTCGCGAGCTCCTTCAGCGTGGCGAGGTCGAACTGCACCGAGATGCCGAGATACTCGTTGAGCCGCGGGGCGACGTGGGCGGTGAAGAGGTTGACGAGGTCCGGCAGTCGACGCAACAGCATCGTCATCTCCGCCTGCACCAGCGGCACGACGACGAACACCAGCGCCAGCACCGCCAGCGACATCACCACCACGGCGACCAGCGTGCCCAGCATCCGCGGCATGCCGACGCGCGCGCAGCGGACGACGATGGGGTTGCCGAGATACGCGAGGATCGCGCCGATCAGGAACGGCGTCAGCACCGGCCCCAGCCAGTGCAGCGCGGCGGCGAAGACCAGCGCGGCACCGGCGACCCACAGGTACTGGCGCGGCGCGATCGGATGCCCGGCACGCGGCGCGGGGGCGTCCGCCACGGCTGCCGGGGACGGCGCCGGCACATCGGGGGAGGGTCGGGGTGGCTGCATTTCCGGTAAAATCGATGCCGAAGCGACGCACTGTACCGCGTTGGCCTTCAACCGCTCAATCCTCGCGCCTCCGACCCTGGTGCGCCACGGGCCGCTTCGGGCCCACGAACTTCCCGGCCACGAACGATGACCCATCCCGCCTCGCCCGCCGCCGCCCCCCTTTCCTATCGCGACGCCGGCGTCGACATCGACGCGGGCGACGCGCTGGTCGAGCGGATCAAGCCCTTCGCCAAGCGGACGATGCGCCCGGAGGTGCTCGCCGGCATCGGCGGCTTCGGGGCGCTGATCGAGATCGGCAAGCGCTTTCGCGAGCCGGTGCTGGTCGCCGGCACCGACGGCGTCGGGACCAAGCTGCTGCTCGCCTTCAAGCTCGGCCGCCACGACACCGTCGGCATCGACCTGGTCGCCATGAGCGCCAACGACATCCTGGTGCAGGGCGCCGAGCCGCTGTTCTTCCTCGACTATTTCGCCTGCGGCAAGCTCGACGTCGCGACCGCCGCGGAAGTGATCAAGGGCATCGCGGCCGGCTGCGAGCAGGCCGGCTGCGCGCTGATCGGCGGCGAGACCGCGGAAATGCCCGGCCTGTACGCGGTCGGCGAGTACGACCTCGCCGGCTTCGCCGTCGGCGTGGTCGAGAAGTCGAAAGCCATCGACGGCAGCACGATCGCCGCCGGCGACGTGCTGCTCGGACTGCCGTCGAGCGGGCCGCATTCCAACGGCTATTCGCTGATCCGCCGGATCGTCGACGTTTCCGGCGCCGACCTCACCCGGCCGGTGCCGGAGTTCACCGCCGGGCGGACGCTCGGCGAGGCCCTGCTCGCACCGACGCGGATCTACGTGCGGCCGATGCTGCGGCTGCTGCAGGACGTCGCCGTCAAGGGCATGGCCCACATCACCGGCGGCGGCCTGCTCGAGAACACGCACCGGATGTTTCCGGCCGGCCTCGGCGCCCGTCTCGACCGCGCGTGCTGGCCGCGGCCGCCGATCTTCGACTGGCTGCAGCGGCAGGGCAACGTCGACGACGCCGAGATGCACCGCGTGTTCAACTGCGGCCTCGGCCTCGTCGTCGTCGTCGCCGCCGGCGACGCCGATCGCGCCCAGGCGCTGCTGCAGGCCGCCGGCGAGACCGTCCACCGCGTCGGCACCGTCGTGCCCCGCGCCGCCGGCGCGGCCGCGACCGTGGTCGTCTGATCCGGGCCCGGCGCGTCCCCGTCGGCCCCCGCCCGAGCACGCCCCTTGGCCCTGCCCCGCATCACCGTCCTCATCTCCGGTCGCGGCTCGAACCTCGCGTCGCTGCTGGCGGCGGAAACGGCCGGGCGGCTGCACGGCACCGTCGGGACGGTGATCAGCAATCGCGCCGATGCCGCCGGTCTCGCCGTGGCGCTGGCGCACGGCGCGCGGATCAACGTCGTCGACCACCGCGCGCACGCCGAGCGCGAGCGCTTCGACGCCGCGCTGGCCGCGGCGGTCGACGCCAGCCGACCCGACCTCGTGGTCCTGGCGGGATTCATGCGCATCCTCGGGCCGGGCTTCGTCGGTCGCTACCGCGATCGCATGCTCAACATCCATCCGTCGCTGCTGCCCTGCTATCCCGGGCTGCACACGCATCGCCGGGCGCTGGAGGACGGCGCGCGCATCCACGGCTGCACCGTGCACTTCGTGACGGCGGATCTCGACCACGGTCCGATCGTCGGCCAGGCGGCGGTTCCGGTGCTGCCGGACGACGACGAGGCGACGCTGGCCGCGCGGGTGCTGGCGGCCGAGCACGCGCTGCTGCCCGCAGCGGTGCGCGCGTTCTGCGAGGGCCGGCTGGCCATCGTCGGGCGGCGGGTTCGCGTCCGGGGCGAGCGCACACCGGCCACGGCGGCGCTGTTCGTTCCCGCGGCCTAGACTCCGGCGCCGGGAACGCTGCGCCGCGTTGCCGCTCCAACCCTATCGTGCACCCGAACCTCGCCCTGGATCGTCCCCGCAGCGCCGGCGCGAAATGCGTCGGGTCGCCGCGCGTGCTGGTCGCGGCCGCAGCGCTGTCGCTGGCCGTGCACCTTGCCATGACCCTGTGGCCGGTGGCGCTGCCGACCGACCCCGACAGCCCGCCGCTGCAGGCGACGATCACCGAAATGCCGCCACCGCCCACGCCCACGGCGGTCGCCGCGGCGCCGGCCCGGGCGAAACCCCGGCCGCGGCGCGCGGCGCCGCTGCCGGCGCCCGTCAGCGTCCCGGTGGTCGCCGCCGAACCGGAGCCCGAGACCATCGCGCCCACGCCCGACGCGCTCGCCGCGGGGCCGGAACTGCCGCCCGAACCGCCGCAGCTCGCCGTCACCGAGCCGGCGGCGGCACCGGCGTCGACGCTCGACACGACGCTGCCGCCGCGGGTCGACCTCGTCTACAAGGCGTTCTTCGGCACGCAGGGATTCCTGATCGGCGAGGCGGTCTACCGCTTCGAGCACGCCGACAACCAGTATCGGATCGCCACCGTCGGCGAGGCGCGCGGGCTCGCGGCGCTGCTGCTGCGCGGACAGGGCCGGCTGGAGAGCCGCGGCACGATCACGGCGCAGGGATTGCAGCCGCACGAGTTCAACGTCGAGCGCGGCAGCGCCGAGCGCCGGGAGACCGCGCTGTTCGACTGGGAAACCGGCATGGTGACGCTGCACGACGCGAAGACCGAGGCGCTCGACCTGCCCACCTACGATCCGCTGGCCATCATGTGGCAGTTCTATTTCTCGCCGCCGACCGAAAGCCGCTTCGGCTTCGCCGTCGCCACGACGCGCCGGGTCGCGCGCTACCTGTTCACCCGCGAGGGCAGCGACCGCATCGCCTGGTCGGGCGGCGAGCTCGAGACCGAGCGCTGGCACCGGGGCAGCGAGGACGGCAAGACCGAAGCGCTGGTCTGGCTCGCCCCGTCGCTCCACTACCTGCCCGTCAAGATGCGGGTCTCCAACACCGATCGCGGCACCGTCGAAGCCCTGCTCGACTCGATTCGCGTCGACCAGAAACTGGCCCGACAATGACCTTGCGCAGCAACCAGATCGCCGGCCTCGCGACAGCGATCGCCGAGATTCGCCCGCTCACCGCCCCGGCCGACGCGCTGCTGCATCACCATTTCCGCCGCCACGCGGAGATCGGTCGCGCCGACCGCGCGTTCATCACCGAAGGCGTGTTCGCCTACCTGCGCCGCCGGCGTTCGATCGAAACGCTGGCCGAGACGACGCAACCGTCGAAACTGGCGCTGGCGACGCTGGTGCGCGCCCAGGGTCACAGCGTGCGCGAACTCGAGACCGTCGTCCGCGCCGCCGACGCGCGCTGGCTGCGCGAGTTCAAGGCGCGCCCCGACGAAGCGCTGGAGGCCGCGGCGCTGGCCGAACTCCCCGACTGGCTCTGGCGGCGCCTGGGCGAGATCTACGGCGAAGACGGCCGCAGCGACCTCGCGCGCGCGCTGCTCGCGCCGGCGACGCTCGACCTGCGCATCAACCCGCTGCAGACGACGCGCGACGCCGTGCGCGCCGCGCTGGCCGGCGACGGCATCGCCGCCGAACCGACCCCCTGGTCGCCGCTCGGATTGCGGGTCCAGGGTCGGCCGTCGCTGGCCAAGCACCCGCTGCTGGTCAAGGGGGCCATCGAAATCCAGGACGAGGGCAGCCAGCTGATCGGCTTCCTCGTCGCGCCGAAGCGCAACGACATGGTCGTCGACTTCTGCGCCGGGGCCGGCGGCAAGACGCTGCTGCTGGGCGCGCTGATGCGCTCGCAGGGCCGGCTGTACGCGTTCGACACCGTGGACAAGCGGCTGGCGCGCCTGAAGCCGCGGCTCGCGCGTTCGGGGCTGTCCAACGTGCACCCGCAGCTGATCGCGCACGAACGCGACGCGCGGGTCAAGCGCCTCGCCGGCAAGATCGACCGCGTGCTGGTCGACGCGCCGTGCACCGGCTTCGGCACGCTGCGGCGCAATCCCGACCTCAAGTGGCGGCAGCCCGAGACCGCCGTCGCCGAGCTCGCCGCCAAGCAGCGCGCGATCCTCGCCGCGGCCGCGACGCTGCTCAAGCCCGGCGGGCGACTGGTCTACGCGACCTGCAGCTTCCTGCCCGAGGAGAACCAGGCCATCGTCGACGGTTTCCTCGCCGGCCATCCCGGATTCCGGCCCGTGGATGCGGCGGCGGCGCTGGCGCAGGCGGATTGCCCGCTCGACACCGGGCCGACGCTGCAGCTCCTTCCCCACCGGCACGGCTGCGACGGGTTCTTCGCCGCCGTTCTCGAACGCGGGCCGTGACGGCGGCAGCCCGCCGCGGCGCCGTCATCGTCGCGCTGGCGATGGCCGGTGCGCTGGCGACGGCGGGCGTGCCACTGGCCGCGGCGTCGACCGACCTGCCCGGTGCCGGCAGCGTCGAGCTGGCGTTCACGCCCGGCGACGCGATCGACGCGCGCATCGCCGCCGCCATCGACGCCGCCGAGCGCGAGGTGCTGGTGCTCGCCTTCGCCTTCACCCAGCAGCGGATCGCCCGGGCGCTGGTCGCCGCCCACGCGCGCGGCGTCGCGGTCGAGGTCGTCGCCGATCGCACCCAGACGCTGGAAACGCCGCACAGCGCGGTGCCGACGCTGGTGACCGCCGGCGTGCCGGTGTGGCTCGACGGCAACTTCGCCGCCGCGCACAACAAGGTGGTCATCGTCGACGCGGGGCTCGCGCGCGCGACGACGGTCACCGGCAGCTACAACTTCACCACCGCGGCGCAGCGGCGCAACGCCGAGAACGTCGCGATCTTCCGCGACAACGCCGGCGTCGCGCAGGCCTACCGTGCGTACTTCAAGCGGTTGCAGGCACGCGCGCAGCGCTGGGAGCGCGCCGCCGACGCGGCGCCGGCGCGACGGCCGCGCCGCTGAGCGTCGCCACCGCCCCGCCCCTTGCGCCGCCATGCGAGGGAGCCCGGGGCGATCGGGTAAAATCGCCGCCATGTTTCCGACCATCGACTTCCCCCTCGTCGAGCACGCGCTGACCCGTCCCGCCGGCTGGATCGATCTCGCGCTGGTGATCGCCTGCTTCGCGCTCGGCTGGTTCGTCGATCGGCGCGTGCGGCTCAAGGCCGACGCCGCGCACGATGTGATCCGCGTCGGCGCCGGGGGCGTCAACCGGCTCATCTTCCCGCTGCTGACGCTGGTGCTGCTGGTCATCGCCTCGGTGCTGTACCAGCGCTACCGGACGCCGTTCTTCCTCGCCCTCGCGCTGCCGGCGGTGGTCGCGCTGGCGGTGATCCGGCTGTTCGTCTACGCGCTGCGCGGCGTGTTCCCGCGGGCGTCGTGGCTCGCGACCTCGGAGCGCGCGGTGTCCTTCGCCGTCTGGGGCCTGCTGCTCCTCTACTTCCTCGGCATCCTGCACGACATCGCGGCGGACCTCGACGCCCTGGTGATCCCGATCGCCAAGAGCCACGTCTCGGTGCTGGACATCGGCAAGGCGGTCCTGGTCGTGCTGCTCACGCTCGCGATCACGCTCTGGATCTCCGGCTTCATCGAGGGCCGGCTGATGCGCGCCGAGCAACTCGACAGCAGCCTGCGCGCGCTGGCGGCCAAGGCCGTCCGCGCGGTGCTGCTGATCCTCGCCGTGCTGATCGCTTTGAACGCCGTCGGCATCGATCTCACGCTGCTGTCGGTGTTCGGCGGCGCGCTGGGCGTGGGCATCGGGCTCGGCCTGCAGAAGCTGGCCAGCAATTACATCGCCGGCTTCACGATCCTGCTCGACCGGTCGATCCGGCTGGGCGACATGATCACCGTCGACAACCGCTTCGGCGTGGTGTCCAAGGTGACGGCGCGCTACGTCGTGGTGCGCAGTCTCGACGGCGTCGAGGCGGTCGTGCCCAACGAGACGCTGGTGACCACGACGGTGCTCAACCACTCGTATTCGACGCGCGAGATCCGGATCGGCGTGCCGATCCAGGTCAGTTACGGCAGCGACCTCGAACTCGCGCTGCGGCTGATGGAAGGGGCGGCGCTCGCCGAGGCCCGGGTGCTGAAGGCGCCCAATCCTCCGGCCGCGTTCGTCATCCGTTTCGCCGACAGCGGCGTCGACCTCGAACTCGGGTTCTGGATCAACGACCCGGAGAACGGGCAGGCCAACCTCAGGAGCGCCGTCTACCTCGCCGTCTGGCGGGCGTTCCAGGCCCACGGCATCGACATCCCGTTCCCGCAGCGCGAGGTGCGCATCGTCGGCGGGGTGCCGGCCGCGGCGGATGCCGCAGGCACCGTCGGCGAGCGCACCACCGCTGCCGCGACCATGCCGAAGGGCTGACGCAAGACATTATTTTCATGGGGTTTTTCTGTGCCGCCGGCGGCGGCGCGGCGCCCGGTCGCGGGGTATAATCGCGCCACTGCCACCCCGCTGGCGCCAGCCGCGAAGCCCATGCCCTTCGACCCGCCGTTCGACCTCCTCTCCTTTCTCGCCCACGGCCTGCTGCCGCTGCCGTGGTGGGGCTACGTGGTCGTCGCCCTGGTCATGACCCACGTCACCATCGCCGGCGTAACCATCTACCTGCACCGGCACTCGGCCCATCGTGCCCTCGACCTCGCCGCGCCGGTCAGCCACTTCTTCCGCTTCTGGCTGTGGCTGACCACCGGCATGGTCACCAAGGAGTGGGCGGCGATCCACCGCAAGCATCACGCCAAGTGCGAGACCGACGAGGATCCGCACAGCCCGCAGACGCGCGGCCTCGGGACGGTGTTCTGGCAGGGCGCCGAACTCTACCGCGCCGAGGCGAAGAACCGGGAGACGCTCGACAAGTACGGCAAGGGCACGCCCGACGACTGGATCGAGCGCAACCTCTACACCCGTTATTCCTGGCAGGGCGTCGGGCTGATGCTCGCCATCGACCTGGTGCTGTTCGGCCCGCTCGGCGCGACGATCTGGGCGGTGCAGATGCTGTGGATCCCGGTCAACGCCGCCGGGATCATCAACGGCATCGGGCACTACTGGGGCTATCGCAACTTCGCCTCGGCCGACGCGTCGACCAACATCGTGCCCTGGGGCATCCTGATCGGCGGCGAGGAACTGCACAACAACCACCACGCCTACGGCTCGTCGGCCAAGTTCTCGTCGCGCTGGTTCGAGTTCGACCTCGGCTGGTGCTACATCCGCATCCTCGAGACGCTGCGCCTCGCCAAGGTGCGCAAGGTCGCGCCCACGCTGCACGTCGCGCCGACACCCAAGCCGACCCCCGACCTCGCCACGCTGCACGCGGTGATCGAGCACCGCTACACCGTCGTTGCCGCCTACGCGCGGTCGCTGCGCGAGACCTGCGCGGCCGAGATCGCCGCGCTGCGCGAGCGGGCGGGCCGCAGCGAACCGGCCGACGTCCCCAGCCTGACCCGCCTCAAGCGCTGGCTGTCGGCCGAGACCACCGAGGTGCTGCCCGCCGGCGAACGGGCGACGCTCGCGCGGGCGATGGAGAACAGCAAGGCATTGCAGACGATCTATGCGATGCGCAAGGACCTCGACCACATCTGGGAGCGCTCGACCGAGACGCGCGAACAGCTGCTCGCCCGGCTGCAGGACTGGTGCCGCCGGGCCGACGCGTCCGGCATCGCGCCGCTGGCCCAGTTCTCGGTGCAACTGCGCCGCTACGCCTGACCGAGCCTCCCCGCCCGCGGCGCGCCTCACGCGCGCACCGGGCGTGCGCGACGAATTCGGAACTGCCGTGCAGGTGCCCCCGACACTTCTGGCCGGATTCGAGGGAAGGTTCTCACTTCGCCCTTCCGATCGTCGAGCATTCCGGTGCGTAACGCAGAATTTCGCCGGCTGCGTGACTGCGTGATGGTTGTCATCCAGACGTTCGGAGCACCGTTTTCGAACCACCGCATGCAGGCGAGGCGTTCGTCGAGGCTTTCAGGTTGGATAGCGTGGATTGCCGGCGCCGTCGCCATCTTGGCGCATTGCGCAGTCCTTGCAGCCGAGGCTCGAGCCGGCAGCCTGACTCCCCTGACGCCCGCTGAACAAGCGGCGGCGATAGGCGAGATCGAGGCCATGGTGAGAACGGATGAAACCCAGGTGAAAAACTTCGTCGTCCGGGAGGCGACGCCGGAACGCATCGAGCGCCTGTACCAGATGCCGGAATTCCTCGATCAACCCACGATCGTTCGCGAGAACGGACTGATTTTCGCCGGGCAAGGGGCGTTACTGGCTTTCGACAGGCCGTCCGACGTTCTGGCCAAGTTGGAGCGGTGGTTTCCCAGGGAGTTTACGGCCGCGCGCACAGCGAAGCGTCCGACATTCCGTGGTCATTTGCGCCTGTTCGGTCCGTTCCCTGGCTGGGATAGCGAGCCGGCAGCTTTTCTCGGGCTCTGGAATTGCATGCCACAGAGCGCCTGGTTGCGGCCGATGGAGAATCCGTTCCAGCGGCGCCTTGGCCATGACCTGCCCCTCGTGCCCATGGCCGGCCGCGACTCGAGCACGCAGGAATCCGATTTCGGTTTTTGCATCCACCAGCGCAACGGCTACCTGACGGCACGGACCGAGGCCCAGCGCGGCCCCCTTCTAGCAGATGGGCAAAGCATCGCCGCCCGCGTCGTGCCCGTATTGCGCAGCAAGTTTGCCGGATTCTTGTCAGCCAACGAGTGTCGCGGCACGGGTCCGGATGACTGTGTTCTCGTCTTGCACCTTTGGGCCAGCCTGGCATCGACCGATCCCTCCCTGGCGGAGTCTCTTCGGGCGCTGGAGCCTTTGGTTGCGCCGGACGCGCCGCTCCCGGCGCTGCAGAAGCCCGCGGCCCAATACGGTCCCGGCGTTCAGGAGGGCGAGCGTCGTTTTGACGAAGGCCTGCGCCAGGCAGCCTTTGTACGGGCCAAGCTGTTGTCGGTGTTGAACGCGCCTTCGTCCTGGCCATCGGGCCAGCTGCCGGCGACGCTGCATCAGCTGACATTGCTGCAGCAAAAGCTGGCGACGGCGTTCGACGAGCGCTGGTTCTATTACGAGCTCGACTACCGCAACGAGTCGGTCAACCCCTGGCGCGTGGTCCATGCCAACCTGGACAAGCACCCGCACCTGCGGGAAGCCGTCCTGGCCGAAGCTGACAGCCTGCCGGACGACGCGGCCTGCAAGGTCCATGAGCAATGGCTCCGGAAGGACGACCCCGCCCTGCAGACGGCTTATGCATTGCAGCAGTTGACACGCGGTCATCCCTTGCGCTGTGCCAGTCCTGACTGGGTTTGGCTGAGAGAGGGGGCGTCGCCGGCCGCGATCAAGCTGCGCGATGGCTATCTCGGGTTGCTCGATGGAACGGAGTCTCCGTCCCTGCGCGACAGCCTGCTCACCGAAATGACCGCTGCGGGCAATGCCTGCTTCGAGCCAGGGAATGGTCCCGCACCGGCTTGGCTGCGCCAGCTTTGCGCCGCCTGGATTGCCGAACCGCAAACGACGCCGTTCAGGCTCAGGCACAGCCGACTGACCCTTGGCAGAGAGCAGCAGTTCACCGCGATCACTGTGCCGCTGCCAGCGGAGCTCGACGTGCTCGACGTCACTTCGGGCCAGGGAGAATGGCTGACCGGGCTGTTGCGCGGCATGAATGCCGAGACGCGGCAGAAGCTGCAGGCATTCACAGTCACGCTGCAGCAGCGCAACAGTCGCATCATGGCGGCCACGCTCTGGCGTCACCCGAGGCACGAAACCGCGCTGCTGGGCCTGGATCTGCGGCAGGACGAAGACGCCAACGCGTACTTTCTCGTCGGGCCGCAAACGTTCACCGTGGTCGAGTTACCCCTGCGCTTTCGTGATGACAGCTTCGAGCTCGTTCGCGTCTCCGATCTGGACCAGGATCGCAACCTCGAGCTCTGGTGGGCACGATCTTTCAATCGCTGCCAGAACGACCCGAGCGATCTGGAGCGCGATCTCGACTGCACGGCAAGGAGCGCGGACATGGGAGAGCTGCAGGGCAATGTTCTGTCCTACTTCGTCAAATCGCCTCGTCGCGATCCGGCCCGGGTCGCCGGGACCGCGCTCACGCTGAACGCAAGGATCCCGGCTGCGACGACCCGCGAAGAACCGGCATGCAACGCCTTGCTGGTGGGTTCGGTGCTGGGCAGCAGGCTGAACCTGGATTTTGGTGGCCGCGAGGACAACGAGCGCGGCGACCTGTTGGACATCGCTTGCCGGACCCATCCGGTGCGCCCCGAGCAGACCATTGTCGCCCTGTTCCACAACCTGACCGACAAGGAGGGGCAGCCGGTGGAAGACCGGAAGGGTTTCGTGTTTGCCGTCATCGATGTCCAGCGCAGGCAGCTCCTGGCCCTGTACCGCGAAGACATCGAAGAGGATGCAAGCATCCGGGTCGGCGGGTCCAGTCCGAAGATCGACACCGGCCGGTACAACCTGGCACCAGGCGTGCGTGCACTTGGCGTGCGCATGGGCATTGGCCACAGTCCGCGCTGCGCGGACGGCGGCGAAAGCGACTACCTGACCCTCTTCGTCGAGGATGGCAGCCGGCTGAAGCCGGTGCTGCGGAACCTGCCGATGAGCGCATGGCGGGTCGCCACGGGCGGCTCCAGCTGCGGCAACGGTGGCGGCGACGTCGACCACACGATTGAAAGGGTCGCGCTGACGCTGCAGATGGCTGCAACGTCGACCGCGGGCTGGCATGACATCGACGTCGTCGCGCAGCACGACGTCGAAATTCTCGGCGGCGCCGCGATCACGCCCGCCAAACGCGAAACCAGAAAGCGGTCGCTGGGCAGGCTGCGGGCCAGAGATCGCTCTTACGCAACGACAAGTCTTCTGGACAAACTCTGGCCCTGAGAGGCTGAGAGTCTTTCGCTCATGCCCGCTCATCACGCCGGAAGGCGCCCCTGTCGTTGCGGCGGGTGGTGCGCTTGGCTTGGACACCTTCTGGCAGCTGTGGACAGCCGAAAAACTCCCAGCCTCTGAGCGGAGCCCACGCTTGCCGCCAGTTCCTTGTGGCCCGGGTTCATCCGCGCAGCAATTCCGGACGAATTGAAAAGGCCCGCATCGCTGCGGGCCCTGTTCATCGGGTGCGACGACCCCGGACTACTTGAGCTTGGTTTCCTTGTACGCGACGTGCTTGCGCGCGACGGGATCGAACTTCTTGATCTCCATCTTCTCGGGCATCAGCTTCTTGTTCTTGGTCGTCGTGTAGAAGTGGCCGGTGCCGGCCGTCGATTCGAGCTTGATCTTTTCGCGCATGATTCCGGTCCCCCTGCGTTAGATGCGTTCGCCGCGGGCGCGCATTTCGGCCAGCACGACATCGAGGCCCTTCTTGTCGATGGTGCGCAGCGCGGCGTTGGTCAGGCGCAGGCTCACCCAGCGGTTTTCGCTTTCGAGCCAGAACCGCCGCTGCTGCAGGTTGGGCAGGAAGCGCCGACGGGTCTTGTTGTTGGCGTGGGAAACATTGTGGCCCACCATCGGGGCCTTACCGGTGACTTGGCAGACTCGAGCCATGGCTCGCTCCTTCGGATTCGGGACGTGCGTTGTGCAAAGTCCGCCATTCTATCCGCGAACCCCTCGGCGAGCAAGCGCCGCGACCCGCGGGCGGCGTTGCCTCGGGCCGCCCCCCGCCATCGTCGCCTCCCACCATCACCGGATCGATCGGCGATTCCGAGCCCGAAAACTCCACCAAGCCATGAAGTTGTCGGAGCATCGGCCGCTTCGTTCCCACTAACCTGGCGTCCCCGACCTGCCCCGCCCCAGGCTACAACAGGCCGCGCTCGGCCAGCGAGGTGAGCCGTCCGCCGGCCACGACGAAGTGATCGAGCGTGCGGACGTCGACCAGCGACAGCGCCTGCTTCAGCGCCAGCGTGAGCAGCTCGTCGGCGCGGCTCGGCTCGGCCAGCCCCGACGGGTGGTTGTGGGCGAAGATCATCGCCGCCGCATTGCGGGCCAGCGCAGCCTTCACCACCTCGCGCGGGTACACCGACGTCTGCGCCAGCGTGCCGCGGAAGAGTTCCTCGGCGGCGAGCAGCCGGTTCTGGCTGTCGAGGAAGAGGCCGACGAAGACCTCGTAGGAGCGCGCCGCCAGCGCGAGGCGCAGGTAGTCGCGCACCGCCTGCGGCGACTGCAGCGCGTCGCGCTCGGCGGCCTCTTCGGCCAGCGAGCGGCGGACGAGTTCGACCATGGCCGTCAGCTCGACGGTCTTGGCGACGCCGACGCCGCGCACCGTGGCGACCTCGGCGCGCGGCGCCGCGAGGAGGCCGGTCAGCGAGCCGAAGCGCGACAGCAGCGCACGGGCGATGTCGACGGCGCTCGCCCCCGCGATGCCGTGCCGCAGCAGCAGCGACAGCAGCTCGGCGTCGGACAGCGCGCCGGCGCCACGCGCCAGCAGGCGTTCGCGGGGCCGCTCGTCGGCCGGCCAGTCGCTGATGCGCATCGGATCCATGCTCCTGTTCGATGACCATCGGCGCGCTCGCCGCGTGCCGCCCGCGGCCGCCACCGGCCGAACTGCGGCGCCAGTGTAAACTTGGCGCCTCTTTGCGACCCATCCGCCACACGGACGATGATCACGCCAGCACCGTCGCTCACCCGCATCGTGCTGGGCCTCACCGGCGGCATCGCCGCCTACAAGGCCTGCGAGCTGGTGCGCCTGTTCGTCAAGGCCGGCGTGCGCGTCGACGTGGTGATGACGGCCGGCGCCTGCCGCTTCGTCACCCCGATGACGCTGCAGGCGCTGTCGGGCCGCCCGGTGCTGACCGACCTGTGGACCAGCGGCGCCGACAACGGCATGGGCCACATCGATCTCTCGCGCGGCGCCGATGCCATCGTGATCGCACCGGCGTCGGCGGATTTCCTCGCCAAGCTCGCGCAGGGCCACGCCGACGACCTGCTGTCCACGCTGTGCGCCGCCCGCGCCTGCCCGCTGCTGGTCGCGCCGGCGATGAACCGGCAGATGTGGGGCAACGCGGCGAATCAACGCAACGTGGCCCGGCTGGCCGCCGACGGCGTCGCGATCCTCGGTCCCGGCAGCGGCGACCAGGCCTGCGGCGAAACCGGCGACGGCCGGATGCTCGAAGCCGAGGAGATCTTCGCCGCGGTCATCGCGTCGCGACAGCCGCGACTGCTCGCCGGACGCCGCGTCCTGGTGACCGCCGGGCCGACGTTCGAGCGCATCGACCCGGTGCGCGGGATCACCAACTCGAGCTCCGGCCGGATGGGCTATGCGCTGGCGCAGGCCGCCGTCGAAGCCGGCGCCGCCGTCACGCTGGTCAGCGGCCCGACGGCGCTGCCGACGCCGCCGGGCGCCGTCCGCGTCGACGTCGAGAGCGCGGCCGAGATGCACGCGGCGGTGATGGCGCGGATCGCCGGCGCGGACCTCTTTCTCGCCGTCGCCGCGGTCGCCGACTACACGCCGGCCCGCGTGGCCGAACGCAAGATCAAGAAGAGCGGCGCGCCGCTGGCGATCGAACTCGAGCCGACGATCGACATCCTCGGCACCGTCGCCGCGCGCGCCGATGCCCCCTACTGCGTCGGCTTCGCCGCCGAGAGCCACGACGTGCTGCAGCACGCCGACGACAAGCGGCGGCGCAAGGGCATTCCGCTGATCATCGCCAACCGGGTGCAGGATGCGCTGGGCCGCGTCGACAACGAGGTCACGCTGCTGGACGATGCCGGCACGCACCCGTTGCCGCGGATGGACAAGCTCGACCTCGCGCGGCGCCTGGTCGCCGAGATCGCCGCCCGCCTCCCCCGCCCCGCCTCTCCCCGCTCGCGCCCATGACCGGCCACGCCTCGACCATCGACGTCCGCATCCTCGATGCGCGCCTGCGCGGGCACCTGCCCGCCTACGCGACGCCCGGTGCCGCCGGCATGGACCTGCGGGCGGCGATCGACGCGCCGCTGGCGATCGCGCCGGGCGAGACCCACCTGGTGCCGACCGGCATCGCGATCCACATCGGCGATCCCGGCCTCGCCGCGGTGATCCTGCCGCGGTCCGGACTGGGACACAAGAACGGCATCGTGCTCGGCAATCTCGTCGGCCTCATCGACTCCGACTACCAGGGCCCGCTGATGGTGAGCTGCTGGAATCGCGGCCACGCGCCGTTCACGCTGCAGCCGCTGGACCGGCTGGCCCAGCTCGTCATCGTGCCGGTGGTGCAGGCGCGCTGGCGGGTGGTCGAGGATTTTTCCGCCAGCGAACGGGCGGGGGGCGGGTTCGGGAGCACGGGGCGCTGATTCAGAAACCCGCGTCGTCGCGGTGGCGGTCCCGGCGCTGCCGGCTCGATCGGCGATCGCTCAAAACGGCGCCTGTGCCCACGTCCACTGCAGTCGCATCCAGGGTTGCTGCAGCAGGATCGCGGGCAGCGACTTCTCCATCCGCGCCCAGGTCGCACGCGCGTCCGCGTGTCGGCGGTCGACGAGGTAGCCGGTCATCGCGGCGTTGAAGAGGTAGTTGCGCTGCACCAGCGACAGCCCGGCTTCATCCAGCAACGGCTCGGCCAGCGCGCTCATCCGCGTGGCATCGCGCGCACCTACGGCCGCGAACAGTGCCATCCACGCCTGCTTGTCCGCCGGCCACCGCGCCGCGCATGGCGATGCCGCCAAGCGCTCCCAGAGCACCCCGGCTTCGTTCCGCGGCAGCAGGGGATTCAGTTCTCCGGCAACGAGCACGACGCGATCCCACAGGCGCTGCACGCTTTCGCCGGACGCGCAATCGACGAACAGCGTGCGGACGACCGCGACGGATTCTGCCAGCGGATCCTCGCCGCTGCTCGGCTTGCCGTCCCCCGCCTCGGCGGCCGTCAGGTAGGACGCCCATTTGCGGGCAGCCGCGGCGCGCTCCTGCCGCACGTTGCCGCCGCGAAACTCGCGCACCGGAGCATCGAACCGCAGCGGCCGGCGGTCGAGCATTTCGACCAGCGGCATCGGCCCGTCGACCAAAGCGAAGACCTCGCCGGCCGACGCCCCGATGAAGCGGGCCCGCGACGCCTCGAGGTCGACGATCGGGAAATAGTCGGAGTTGGGCGGCACCGGGAGGTCGACCAGGTACCGCTCCAGCGGAAACCGCCCGGACACTCGTCGCGTTTCGATGTCGGCGAGACTGCCGATGCCCAGCGCCTCCAGGCGGGCAGCGAGTCCCCGGTCGGCAAAGATCCGCGCTGAAGGTTCGCCGAGCCGGCCCTTGGCGACCGCGACGATGATGAGGTCGTCGGCGCGGGTCCGATAGGCCACGTAGTCGCTGAACACGTCCCCGAGCGGCTGCAGGATCGACGACAGCAACCGCGTGTTGAACTCGTAGACCTGCACCCACTGCACCAGCAGGCCGTCATCGCGCAGCTGGCCGCGCACGCGGGCGTAGAACTCCGCCGTGAACAGCGACGAGACTCCCGACACCCACGGGTTCGAAGGCTCGGAGAGGATGACGTCGTACTTCCTGCCGGCGCGGGCAAAGTGCGCCTTGGCATCGTCGACGATCAGGCGGCTGCGCGGATCCGTGAAAGCCGCGTCGACCAGCGGCCGGAAGGCCTTCGCGCCCTCGATCATCGCGGGCTCGATCTCGATGGTTTCGACGCGCTGCACGCGCGGCGACTCGAGCAGCGTCGCGGTGCTCATTCCCGAGCCGAAACCGATGACCGCGACGTCGGCCGCGTCGGGCCGATAGGCGAGGGACAGCGCCCCGGCGAGCGTCATCGTCTCCTCGTCGGCAGTCGTCTTGCCCGCCCTTGCCGGCACGATGGCGGCGGCGTCGGTCTTGCCGTTGGTGCGGATGAGGACCATGGAGTCGCCGACCTGGAGCACGTCGACCGTCGCGGTCTTGCCGTCCTGATGGAACAGCAGCTTGTACTCGTCGGACAGCCGTGCCCGCCCGTCGCGGAACACGCCGGAGGCAAGCCGCAGCGGGTCGAAGGTCGTCGTCGCGGCCACCGCGACGACGCCGGCCAGCGACGCCACGATCGCCGCCCGGTCGACGCGGGACCACGCGCGTCGCGTCGACCCGTGCAGGAACAGGACGATCCCCAGCAGGATGTCGACACCGGCCGCCGCCAGCATGCCGGCGCGCAGGCCGATCAGGGGCATCAGCACGTGCACCGCCAGCAGGACGCCCGCGATCGCACCGACGGTGTTGGCCGCGTAGACGAAGCCGATGCTGCGTTCGCCGAGCCGGGTCCGGAGCAGCAGCAGCGTGATCAACGGCAACGTCATTCCGGCGAGAAACGTCGCCGGCAGCATCACCGCCATCGCGATGCCCGCGCTGAAGGCGTTGTAGAGCACGTACCCCGCGTCGCTGCGCGCCAGCGACCGCAGGACCGCTGCCATGGCGTCGAAGCTGACGTTGTACAGCGGCAGCGTTGCCGCCGCCGCGAGCCCCATCAACAGCTGCACGCGGCCCAGGAAGCGCCACGCGTCGGCAATGGCGTCGATGCGCGAGCGTATCCACCACCCGCCGAGCGCGAGCCCCAGAATGAAGCTCGCCAGCATCAACTCGAAGGCGTGCGTCGAGGCGCCCAGCACGAGGCTCAGCATGCGGATCCAGAAGATCTCGTACAGGAACGACGAGAGCCCCGTCAACGCGGAGACGGCGAGCAGCAGACGGATCGCCGAGGGGGCTCCGAACGGGTCCGTCGCCGACCCCGGGCCGCGGGTCGCCGCCGTTGATCGGGGAATGCGTCCGCCTGCCTCCCAGACCACGATGGCGATGGCGACGTTGGCGATGCCGGCGGTCAGCAGGGTTCCCGGCAGACCGACGGCGGGAATGATGACGAACGTGGCCGCCAGTACGCCGGCGACCGCACCGATGCTGTTGAGGAAATAGAGCAGCGACACCTGGCGTCCGGCGTCGGTGCCCTTCGCGCGCGTCACGCCGGACACCATCAGCGGGAACGTCGTGCCGAGCAGCACGGACTGCGGCAACACCAGCGCGGCGGCAAGCACCCACGATGCGACGCAACTGCCCTCGGGACCGCAGGCCGCCGGGAGGAGCGTCGCGTAGGCCCAATCGACGACGCGGACGAACACGCCGTGAAACGCCACGCCGCCCAGCCCGATCGCGAATTCCACCATCGCGTAGGCGCGCAACGGGTGCACGATGCGCTCGGCCAGCCGGCCGCACAGCGCCGCCCCCGCGGCCATGCCGCCGATGAAGACGACGAGCACGACCGTCTGCGCGTAGGCGGCGTGGCCGAGAAACAGCTTGAGATAGTGCGCCCAGACCGACTCGTAGACGAGGCCGCAGGCGCCGGAGACGATGAACGCCGCCGCCAGCGCGGCCGCGGTGCCTTGCCTTCGCGGGTTCATCGAGACCGTGGGGGGCAGTTTGGTGTGGGAGTGGGACGCAGCCGCCGTCGGCGGCGATGCGACCGGGTGCGACACGATGGAAAAGGGCAGCCGAAGCTGCCCCTCTCGCCTTCGCTACGGCCCGCTGCCGCGGGCTCGCTGCTAACCGATCCGAATCAGCGCAGGTTGGCCGGACGGCAACGGTCAAGGAGCGTGCCGCCGGTGCCGTTCCAGGTGATCGAACCGCCACCCGAGTCGGTCGGGGTCAGGATCACCGTGGGGTTGGCGCCGCAAACCGTCGCGCTCAAACCGGTGTAGGCGATCGTGAGGATCCCGTTGGCCGCACCCACGGTAACCGAGGTCACGTTGTTGCCCTTGATGTCGGTGTTGGTCGCGAGCCCGGCCTGCGCGTTGCTGGTCGGCCAGGCGCCCTGGGACGCGAAGTACTCCGACACGGCGGTCTTCGCCCCGGCGGCGAGCTGCAGACCTTCCGAGACCTTGGCGCGGTTCGTGTATTCGGTGTATTGCGGAATGGCGATGGCGGCCAGAATGCCGATGATCGCAACGACGATCATCAGTTCGATGAGGGTGAAACCTTGTTGTACGCGCTTCATTCAGTTCTCCTGGTGAGGGTGGGGGCTCGCGACACTTTCGCATCCGGCGATGCTGGTCGATGTTGAGCAAGCGGTGTGCCACGTGCCGCGCGATGCTCGCCCAACGAGAACCGATGCGCATATCCTTTTGTTTTTATTCGTTTTTTGGTTCCATTTTGGCGCTTGCTGGCCGACGAACGGCATCCCGTCGCGATCCCGGCCGCACGGGCGAGTGCCCCGGCCGACGCATTCAGACCACCCGAGGTGACGCCCCGCGTCACTGGGTATGGATTTCCCGCACCGACGGGCCGGCGCAACGGCGCCGCCTTCAGCCGGCAACCACCGCTCCCGGCGCCGCCTCGCCGGCAGCCAGAATCTCCAACCGCGCCCCGGCCACTTCGATGACGTCGCCGGCATGGACCGGCAGCCCGGCGGCCCCGACCGGCAGCCCGTTGACCACGGGTGCTCGCTCGCCCTCGACGGGCACCAGCAGCATGCCCGCGGGCGTGCGCCGCAGGGCGGCGACCTGGTGCCCCACGCGGCCGACCAGCGTCTCGTCCTTGGTGAGCGGCAGCGTCTTGCCCGCGCTCGCGCCGGACAGCACGCGGAGGGACGGCACCGCGACCCCGGCGGCGGCCGGTTTGGCGACGGCGAGCGGCGCGACGGCTTCCGCCGGCCGCGGCGGCGGCCAAGGCCCCGCGGGCGGTGGCGCTTCTCCGGTCTGCCCGACCGGGATGCCGTGGACGACCGGCATCGGTCTGGGCGAGCGGCCGGCCTTTTCCCCCGGCAGGCGACTCCCGGCGTCGAGTTGCAGCGCGTGCGGCGCCTCGATCGTCGCCGTCTCGTCGACGACGTAGACCAGGCGCTGGCGGCCGATGTCGATCTGGTCGCGGTCGCGGAGAAAATGCTTGGTGATCGGCCGGCCATTGACCAGCGTGCCGTTGGTGCTGCCCTGGTCCTCGAGGAACGAGTCGGCGAGGATGGTGACGACGGCGGCGTGCTCGCCACTGACGGCGGGGTAAGGGAGGCAGATGTCGTTGTCGGGGCGACGCCCGATCGTCAGCCGTTCGCGATCGAGCCTGATGTCCAACGCCTCGCCGTCGGCGAGGAACAGCACCAGCTTGCTCACTTCGCCTCCGCTCCCTTCTTGGCCAGCCACTGCTGGACCCAGCCCGACGTCGGCAGGAACTCCGGCGGCACGCGGACCAGCACCACCGAGATGTTGTCGCGGCCGCCATTCTGGTTGGCGGCGTCGATGAGGTCGCCGGCGGCCAGCGGCAGGTCGAGGCGCTTTTCGTCGATGATGCCCTGGATCACCTCCGGCTCGACCATGTCGGTGAGGCCGTCCGAGCACAGCAGGTAGACGTCGTTGGCCTCGACGCGGTACTCGACGATGTCGGCGGGAACGATCGCCTCGATGCCCAACGCCCGGGTGACCAGGTTCTTGTTCAGCGAGTACTTCGCCTGCTCCAGCGTCAGCACGCCGCTGTCGATCTGCTCCTGCAGCAGCGAGTGATCGTGCGTCAGCTGCTCGAAGCGATCGCCGCGCATCCGGTAGCAGCGCGAGTCGCCGATGTGCCCGATGCTGACCCGGTTGCCGCAGAACACGGCGGTGACCAGCGTCGTCCCCATCCCGGCGCACTCGGGACGCAGCTGCGCAGCTTCGTAGATGCCCTTGTTGGCGGCGGCGATCTGCTGCTGCAGCAGCTGCGCCGCGTGGGTGAGGCCGCTGGCGACGTCGACCTTGGACAGCTCGCGCCCGGAACGAAGCTCGGGCAGCAGGCCGTCGCAGATCACGTTGACGGCGATGCCGCTGGCCACCTCGCCGGCGGAGTAACCGCCCATGCCGTCGGCCAGCACCGCCAGCCCGGCGACGCCGTCGACGAAGATCGAGTCCTCGTTGTGGGGCCGCACCATGCCCGGGTGCGAGAGCTGCGCGACGTCCAGCGGGGCGCGCGGCGCCGGGGGCGTGGCAGGGGTCGGGGTCTTGGGTCGGGTCGCCATGGCGGAAAGGGGTGAAACCGCCAGTTTAGCGGCGAAGCGGCGCCGCGGCGAGTCCGCGCTGCCGATCGCGACCCGCGGCGCCGACCCGGTGCGCCGCCGCGGGGTGCCCGCGGGTCAGAGCACCGACTTCAGCAGCTTGCCCATCTCGGCCGGGTTGCGGGTGACCTTGATGCCGCAGGCCTCCATCACCGCGAGCTTCTCCTGCGCCGTGCCCTTGCCGCCGGAGATGATCGCGCCGGCGTGGCCCATCCGCTTGCCCGGCGGCGCGGTGACGCCGGCGATGAAGCCGACGATGGGCTTCTTCATGTGCTCCTTGGCCCACAGCGCCGCCGCCTCCTCGTCGCTGCCGCCGATCTCGCCGATCATGATCACCGCGTCGGTGTCCGGATCGTCGTTGAACAGCCGCAGCACGTCGATGTGCTTCAAGCCGTTGACGGGGTCGCCGCCGATGCCGACCGCCGACGACTGCCCGAGGCCGAGCTCGGTCAGTTGCCCGACCGCCTCGTAAGTCAGCGTGCCGGAGCGCGAGACGACGCCGATGCGGCCCTTCATGTGGATGTGGCCGGGCATGATGCCGATCTTGAGCTCGTCGGGGGTGATCACGCCGGGGCAGTTGGGGCCGAGCAGCAGCGTCTTCTTCCCCTGCATCTTGTAGCGCGTCTCGATCATGTCGCGCACCGGGATGCCCTCGGTGATGCAGACGACGAGGTCGAGCCCGGCGTCGACCGCCTCGTCGATCGCCGCGGCGGCGAACGGCGGCGGCACGTAGATCACGCTGACGGTGGCGCCGGTCGCCTGCTTCGCCTCCTGCACGGTGGCGTAGATCGGGATGCCCTCGAAGTCCTCGCCCGCCTTCTTCGGGTTGACGCCCGCCACGTAGCAGTCGCGGCCGTTGGCGTAGTCGCGGCACATCCGGGTGTGGAACTGGCCGGTCTTGCCGGTGATCCCCTGCGTGATCACCTTGGAGTTCTTGTTGATCAGGATCGACATCTTCAGTTCCCCTTCGCGGCGGCGACAACCTTCTCCGCCGCTTCCGCCATGTTGTTCGCCGTGATGATCGGCAGTCCGGACTCGGCGATCAGCTTCTTGCCGATGTCCTCGTTGGTTCCCTTCATCCGCACGACCAGCGGGACCTTGAGGCCCACCGCCTTCGATGCGGCGATCACGCCTTCGGCGATGGTGTCGCACTTCATGATGCCGCCGAAGATGTTGACCAGGATGGCCTTGAGCCCCGGGTTCTTGAGCATGATCTTGAACGCCTCGGTGACCTTCTCGGCCGTGGCGCCGCCGCCCACGTCGAGGAAGTTCGCCGGCTCGCCGCCGTAGAGCTTGATGGTGTCCATCGTCGCCATCGCGAGGCCGGCGCCGTTGACGAGGCAGCCGATGTTGCCGTCGAGCGAGATGTACGAGAGGTCGAACTTCGACGCCTCGATCTCGGCCGGGTCCTCCTCGTCGAGGTCGCGCATCTCGACGATCTCCGGATGCCGGAACAGCGCGTTGGCGTCGAAGTTGAGCTTGGCGTCGAGCGCGATGATGCGGCCGTCGCCGGTGACGATCAGCGGGTTGATCTCGGCCAGCGACGCGTCGGTGTCCCAGAACGCCTTGTACAGGCCCTGCAGCATCGCCCGCGCCGCGCCGACGCTGCCCTCGGGCACGCCGATCTTGCGCGCGACGTCGTCGGCCTCGGCGTCGGTGAGCCCCTTGACCGGGTCGACGAACACCTTGTGGATCTTCTCCGGCGTGTGCGCGGCGACCTCCTCGATGTCCATGCCGCCCTCGGAGCTCGCCATCAGGCAGACGCGCTGCGTCGTGCGGTCGACGACCATCCCGACGTAGAGCTCCTTTTTGATGTCGGCGCCCTCCTCGATCAGCAGCCGGCGCACCTTCTGCCCCGCCGGGCCGGTCTGGTGGGTGACGAGCTGCATGCCGAGGATCTCGCTCGCCCGCGCGCGCACCTCGTCGATCGAGCGCGCGAGCTTGACGCCGCCGCCCTTGCCGCGTCCGCCGGCGTGGATCTGCGCCTTCACCACCCAGACCGGGCCGCCGAGCGACTGCGCCGCCTTGACCGCCTCGTCGACACTGAACGACGGCACGCCGCGCGGCGTGGCCATGCCGAAGCGGCGAAAGATCTCCTTGCCCTGGTACTCGTGGATTTTCACGACAGCTCCTTGTTTGCGGCGTTGACGTCGGCCGGTCCGCGATACCACTTGGGGTAGTAGCGGCGCACCGTCTCGGTGGTGTGCTCGAGCGCGTGGCAGCGATCGAGCTGGAACGGCTTGTCCTCGTACGGCTCGAGTTCGCTGCGCAGGCCGGCAAAGGTCTGCAGCGCCGCCGTGGGCAGGAAGGCGATGAGCTCGGTCAGGTGGCTGCAGCCCCGCACGCCGCCCAGCGCGTCGAACAGCGTCTTGCGGAAACCGTGCATCAGGTTGGCGCCGACGAGCTGCGGGTACCGGTCGGTGATCCGGTCGCAGGCGCCCGGATAGGGCATCCGGTCGGTGCAGGCGACGAGCTCGCGGACGACGAAATCGCGACCGATGGTCACGCGCGCCCACATGTCGTGGACGGGCTCGCCGGCCGGCCGGGTCCCGACGAGGAGCTCGTAGTCGTGGTCCTTGGTGTCGACCAGCCGCGCCTCGATGTCGAACATGCCGTCCTCGCGCTGCCAGCCTTCGTAGACGACCGAGCGCACGTGCAGGCGCTGGCGCGGAGCGGAGGGGGGCGGGAGCGGCATGGGCGTGGACGGGGGCGACGCGGCGAGCGGGGCGCCGGCGGACGGAGCCTTGTCGCTACAATACGGCGAAAGGCATCCATTTTATGCTGCCGCGCTGCGCTGCCGCAACCGCGCGCCGGCGGCCGATCCTGCAGCGACGGAGGTTGACCGATGGCATACATCCTGGCCCTCGACCAGGGCACGACCAGTTCGCGGGCGCTGATCTTCGACCACGCCGGCACCGTCCGCGCGGTGGCGCAGCAGGAGTTCGGGCAGATCTTCCCCCGGCCCGGCTGGGTCGAGCACGACGCAACCGAGATCTGGGCGACGCAATCGGGCGTGCTGCACGAGGCGCTGGCCAAGGCCGGGCTCGGCATCGCCGACATCGCCGCCATCGGCATCACCAACCAGCGAGAGACCACGGTGCTCTGGGACCGGGCGACCGGCCATCCGCTGGCCAACGCCATCGTCTGGCAGGACCGGCGCACCGCCCAGTATTGCGACGAGCTGCGCGCGGCCGGCCACGCCGGACCCATCGCCGCCAAGACCGGCCTCGTCGTCGACGCCTACTTTTCGGGCACCAAGCTCAAGTGGCTGCTCGACCACCTGCCGGGCGCCCGCGAGCGGGCCGCGCGCGGCGAGCTCGCGTTCGGCACCATCGATTCGTGGCTGATCTGGAACCTCTCCGGCGGCCGGACCCACGTCACCGACGCGTCGAACGCCAGCCGCACGATGCTGTTCAACCTGCACACCGGACGCTGGGACGACGAGCTGCTGGCGCTGTTCGACATCCCGCGGGCGGTGCTGCCCGAGGTCGTGCCGTCGTCGGGCGTCTGCGCCGAGGCCCGCCTCGCCGGGGTCACCGTGCCGATCGCCGGCATCGCGGGCGACCAGCAGGCGGCGCTGTTCGGGCAGGCCTGCCACTCGCCGGGGCTGGCCAAGAACACCTACGGCACCGGCTGCTTCCTGCTGCTCAACACCGGCAGCCAGGCGGTCGCCTCGGCCAACAACCTGCTCACCACCGTCGCCTGGCTCAGGGACGGCCGCATCGACTACGCGCTGGAGGGCAGCGTGTTCATCGGCGGCGCCGTGGTCCAGTGGCTGCGCGACGGGCTGAAGATCGTGCGCTCGGCCGCCGAGATCGAGGCGCTGGCGGCATCGGTGCCCGACAACGGCGGCGTCTATCTGGTGCCCGCGTTCGCCGGGCTCGGCGCCCCGCACTGGGACGCCTACGCGCGCGGCTCGATCTTCGGCCTCACCCGCGGCGCGACGTCGGGTCACGTCGCGCGCGCCGCGCTCGAAGCGATCGCCTTCCAGAGCGCCGACGTGCTGGCGGCAATGGAGAAGGACGCGCACCTCACGCTGCGCGAGCTGCGCGTCGACGGCGGAGCGACGGCGAACAACCTGCTGATGCAGTTCCAGGCCGACCTGCTCGGCGTCCCGGTGGTGCGGCCCAGGGTGCTCGAAACCACCGCCCTCGGCGCCGGTTATCTCGCGGGCCTCGCCGTCGGCTACTGGAAGGACGCCTCCGACGTCGCCGCCAACTGGCAGGTCGACCGGGTGTTCGAGCCAGCGATGACGCGCGACCACGCCGAGTCGTTGCGCGCCAGCTGGCACAAGGCCGTCGCGAGGTCGAAGGACTGGGCGTGAGCCACCCGGCGAGGGGCCCCGCGCACCGCGCGGGGATCGACGGTCAGGCGATCGCCCAGAGACGGCCGATGCCGCCGCGGCCACGATGTGCACCGGCAGTGCGGAGGCCGGCGGGCGGGGATCGACGGCCAGGCGATCGCCAGGGACGGCCGACAGCGCCAGCCACCGCGAGGGCCCCGCCGCGGGCTGGGGATCGCCGGCAGGCGATCGCCCGGGACGGCCGGCAGCGCGCAGGGCGAGGCACCGGCAGTGCGCAGGCCGACGGGTATGAGCCACCCGGCGAGGGGCCCCGGCCGCAGACTGGGGATCGACGGCAGGACACACGGAGCGCCTTCAGGCGCGATTGCGGTGGGGGCGTGCCAATGTTGTGTCGCGGCTGAAGCCGCTCCTACAAGATCGTCGCCCGCCACCAAACGACTTCCGGCAGGCGGTTGATGACCGCCCGTCGACGCCGCTCCGATTGGCGCACGCCCACGGCCGTGCTGGTCTGCGGCGGTCTGATCCTCACGCTGGCGATGGGCATCCGCCACGGCTTCGGGCTCTTCCTGCAGCCGATGAGCGCCGACCTGCACTGGGGCCGCGAGACCTTCGCCCTCGCCATGGCGGTGCAAAACCTGGTCTGGGGCGCGACGCAGCCGTTCACCGGCATGCTCGCCGACAAGCACGGCACCGGGCGGATCGTCGTCATCGGCGCGCTGCTCTACGTGCTGGGCCTCGTCACGATGGCGCACGCCACCTCCCCGATCGTCATGGTGCTGGGCAGCGGCGTGCTGATCGGCGCCGGGCTGTCCGGGGTCACCTTCAGCGTCGTCTCCGGCGTGTTGGGGCGCAAGTTCCCCGCCGAAAAACGCAGCATGGCGCTCGGCATCTCGGCCGCCGCCGGATCGTTCGGGCAGTTCGCGATGCTGCCGGCGACGCAGTGGCTGCTGTCGCACGTCGGCTGGTACGGCGCGCTGCTGGCGCTCGCCGCGGCCGGCCTGCTGATGGTGCCGCTGGCCGCGGCGCTGGTCGAGCGGCACGAGGGCACGGCGCACGCGTTCCAGCAGTCGGCCGCCGAGGCGTTCCGCGAGGCGATGGGGCATCGCGGCTACGTGCTGCTCACGCTCGGGTTCTTCGTCTGCGGCTTCCAGGTGGTGTTCGTCGGCGTCCACCTGCCGGCGTACCTCGCCGACCGGGGCCTCCCCGCGCACGTCGCGGTCACCGCGCTCGCGCTCATCGGCCTGTTCAACGTCGTCGGCACCTACACCACCGGATGGCTGGGAAGCCGGATGCCCAAGCGCCACATCCTGTCGGCGATCTATTTCGCGCGGGCGGTGGTGATCGCCGTGTTCCTCTGGCTGCCGTTGTCGCCGGCCAGCGTCTACGCGTTCGCCATAGCGCTGGGCCTGCTGTGGCTGTCGACGGTGCCGCCGACCAACGGCATCGTCGCCGGCGTGTTCGGCGTCCGCTATCTGGCGATGCTCTCCGGCGCCACGTTCTTCAGCCACCAGATCGGCAGCTTTCTCGGCGCCTGGCTGGGGGGCAGGCTGTACGACACCACCGGCAGCTACGACGTCGTCTGGTGGCTGGCGATCGCGCTGGGCGTCGTCGCCGGCCTCGTCAACCTGCCGATCGACGAGCGGGCGATCGCCCGGCCGGGCGCGCAGCGTGCCTGACCCGCCGTTGGGCGGGTGACCGGCGACGCGGCTTCAGGGCACGGGCAGCGGCAACGGCGGCGGCAGCGAGTCCGCGGCGATGTGGTCGATGGCATCGGTGATGATCCCGTCGACGCCGAGGGCGGCCAGCGCCGTCACCCGCTCCGGGTCGTTCGGCGTGTAGCAGAGCACCCGGCAACCCGCCTCGCGCGCACGGCGGACGACTTCGGCGGACAACACTTTGTGGTTGGTGTCGAGCGCCGCGCAGCCGAGGTGGGCCAGCCGCTCCAGCCAATCGGGCGGCAGCTTGTCGGTGAGCCACGCCCGCGGCAGCGCCGGCACGGCGTAGCGCGCGGCCATCAGCGCCTCGTCCGAGAACGACGACAGGAGCGGCGGCACCTCGGCGTCGCGCCACAGCGCCGCAGCGTCGAGCGCGACGGCGGCACCGGTCTCGCGCTCGCGGCCGGGGGTGGGCTTGATCTCGATGTTGCAGGCCACCTGGTGCGCCCGCGCCCAGCGGGCGACCGCGGCGAGCGTCGGCAGCGGCTCGCCGGCATATTCGGTCGAATGCCAGGCGCCGGCGTCGAGCTGCGAAAGCTCGCGCCACGGCAGCGCGTCGGCGCGGCCGCGGCCGCTGGTGGTCCGCTCCAGCGTCGCGTCGTGCAGCAGGAACGACACCCCGTCGGCGGCGAGCTTGACGTCGAACTCGACCATCCGGTAGCCGTGGGCGTGCCCGACCCGCATGGCGGTCAGCGTGTTCTCCGGCGCGAGCTTGCCGGCGCCGCGGTGGGCGACGAGTCGGGGATAGGGCCAGTCGCGGGCGAGGTTGGCAGTCATGGTTGGTTTGGCAATCGGTGGGGGAATTGGGCTGCGCCCAGTGTCCGGGCGCGGGTCGGGGCCGGCGAAAGTGTGACCTTGGTCAAACAACTTCGTATCTTAGGCTCCGGGCGGGCCTGCCGACGTGTCGGGCTTCAAGCTATACTCCTTGTCACATTCCGACGGCACAGTCGGACCGATGTTCTTGTTGTCGGACAAATCCGCAAGCCGCCACCACCACTTCAGGAGATTACCATGCGTTTCCAAGCACTTACTGCCACGGCATTCGCCATCGGCCTGCTCGGCGCGTCCTCCGCGCAGGCACAGACCGAGATCCAGTGGTGGCACTCGATGACCGGCGCCCTCGGCGACCGGGTCAACGACATCGCCAACGGCTTCAACGCGAGCCAGAAGGACTACAAGGTCGTTCCGATCTTCAAGGGCACCTACCCCGAATCGATGACGGCAGCCATTGCGGCGTTCCGTGCCGGCAATGCGCCGCACATCCTGCAGGTGTTCGAGGTCGGCACCGCGACGATGATGGCCGCCAAAGGTGCGATCAAGCCGGTCTACATCATGATGAAAGAAGCCAAGGAGCCCTTCGATCCGAAGAACTACCTGGCGGCGGTCGCCGGTTACTATACCGACAGCAAGGGCAACATGCTGTCGTTGCCGTTCAACAGCTCGACGCCGTTGTTCTACGTCAACAAGGACGCGTTCAAGAAGGCCGGGCTCGACCCCGAGAAGGCCCCCAAGACCTGGGCCGAGTTTGCCGTAGCCGCGGCCAAGCTCAAGGCTTCGGGCCAGGAATGCGTGTACACGACCGGCTGGCCGTCCTGGGTTCATATCGAGAACTTCAGCGCCTGGCACAACCTGCCGATCGCCACCAAGTCGAATGGCTTCGATGGTTTCGACACCGAGTTCAAGATCAATTCGCCGCATCACGTCGCGCACATCACGATGCTCGCCGATTACGTGAAGAAGGGCTGGTTCACCTACTCGGGTCGCACCAACCAGGGCGAAGCGCGCTTCTTCAGCGGTGAGTGTGCGATGCTGACGTCGAGCTCGGCGGCGCAGGGCAACATCCGCAAGAACGCCAAGTTCGACTTCTCGGTGAACTTCCTGCCGTACAACCACACCATCGAGGGCGCGCCGCAAAATTCGATCATCGGCGGCGCGACGCTGTGGGTGATGAGCGGCAAGAAGGCCGACGAATACAAGGGCGTGACCAAGTTCCTCTCCTACGTCTCGACCACACCCGTCCAGTCCGCCTGGCACCAGGGCACCGGCTACGTGCCGATCACCAACGCCGCGTTCGAAGCCACCAAGCAGTCGGGCTACTACGAAAAGAATCCCGGCACCGACATGGCGATCCGGCAGTTGAACAACAAGGCGCCCACGGCGAACTCGAAGGGGCTGCGCTTTGGCAACTACGTGCAGGGCCGCGAAGTCATCGAGGAAGAGATGGAAGCCGTGTTCGCCGGCAAGAAGGATGCGAAGACTGCGCTCGACCAGGCGGTCAAGCGTGGCAATGAGATCCTGCGCAAGTTCGAGGCTGCCAACAAGTAAGCCCGCCGGGGGGCGGGAGCACACCGCTTCCGCCTCCCTTTCTTTGCCGCTCTTCTCCCCACCGCCACCATGGCAGCGGAAAAACGCGTCGTCTTCCGGTCAGCGTGGCTGCCTTATCTGCTGGTCGCGCCGCAGATCGCCATCACGGTCATCTTCTTCTTCTGGCCGGCGTTCCAGGCGGCCTGGTATTCGTTCCAGCTGCAGGACGCCTTCGGGCTGCAAACCGAGTTCGTCGGCCTGCGCAATTTCCACGAACTGTTCGGCGATCCGCGCTACCTCGAATCGTTCAAGATCACCGCGGTGTTCAGCATCCTGGTCTCGACGATCGGGATTTCGATTTCCCTGCTGCTGGCGACGATGGCCAACCGGGTGATCCGCGGCGCCATGGGCTACAAGACGTTCCTGATCTGGCCGTACGCTGTCGCGTCAGCCGTCGCAGGCGTGATCTTCGCATTCCTGTTCGCACCGTCGGTCGGCATCGTCACCTTCGCGCTGAAGCAGATCGGCGTCCACTGGAACTGGGTGCTGCGCGGCGACCAGGCGATGATCCTGGTGGTCGTGGCGTCGATCTGGAAGCAGATCAGCTACAACTTCCTGTTCTTCCTCGCCGGCCTGCAGTCGATCCCCAAGTCGCTGATCGAGGCCGCGGCGATCGACGGCGCCGGCCCCATCCGGCGCTTCTGGACCGTGGTGTTCCCGCTGCTGACGCCGACGACGTTCTTCCTGCTGGTGATCAACATCGTCTACGCGTTCTTCGACACCTTCGGCGTCATCGACGCGACGACGCAGGGCGGGCCGGCCGGCGCCACCAACATCCTCGTCTACAAGGTCTACCACGACGGCGTGAAGTCGGCGGACCTCGGCGGCTCGTCGGCGCAGTCGGTGATCCTGATGATCATCGTCATCGCGCTGACCGTGGTCCAGTTCCGCTTCATCGAGCGCAAGGTGCACTACTGATGAACCTCTCATCGCCGCCGTCCGGGATGGTCGAGAACCGGCCCTGGCTGACGTTCTTTTCGCACGCTATCCTGGTCGCGGGCGTCCTGCTGGTCGCGTTCCCGCTGTACATCACCTTCGTCGCGTCGACGCTGACGCTGGAGCAGATCCTGTCGGTGCCGATGCCGCTCGTTCCCGGCGACCAGTTCTGGAACAACTACACGCAGGTGATCACGGCCGGATCGCAGCGCGGCGCCGCAGCGCCGGTGGGCCGGATGATGCTGAACAGCCTCGTCGTGGCGCTGGTGGTGCCTCTGGGCAAGATTTCGATCTCGATCATCTCCGCGTTCGCGATCGTCTATTTCAAATTCCCGCTGCGCAATTTCTTCTTCTGGATGATCTTCGTCACGCTGATGCTGCCGGTGGAGGTGCGGATCATCCCGACGTTCAAGGTGGCCGCGGACCTCGGCATCCTCAACTCCTACGCCGGGCTGACGCTGCCGCTGATCGCCTCGGCGACGGCGACGTTCCTGTTCCGCCAGTTCTTCATGACCATCCCCGACGAGCTCGCGGAGGCCGCGCGCATCGACGGCGCCGGGCCGATGCGCTTCTTCGTCGACGTGCTGCTGCCGCTGTCCAAGACCAGCATGGCGGCGCTGTTCGTCATCCAGTTCATCTACGGCTGGAACCAGTACCTGTGGCCGCTGCTGATCACCACCGACGAGTCGATGTACACGACGGTGATCGGCATCAAGCGGATGATCACCGGCGGCGACGCCCTGACCGAATGGCACCTGGTGATGGCCACCGCGATGCTCGCGCTGCTGCCGCCCGCGCTGGTCGTGATGCTGATGCAAAAGTGGTTCGTCAAGGGCCTCGTCGAGACGGAGAAATAGAACCATGGCTGGCGTGTCCTTTCGCGATGTCAAGAAGAACTTCGGCGCGGTCAAGGTGATCCACGGCGTGACCATGGACGTCGACGACGGCGAGTTCGTGGTCATCGTCGGCCCCTCCGGCTGCGGCAAGTCGACGCTGCTGCGCATGGTGGCCGGGCTCGAGCGCATCAGCTCGGGCGAGATCTCGATCGGCGACCGCGTCGTCAACGACATCGAGCCGATGGACCGCGACATCGCGATGGTGTTCCAGAACTACGCGCTGTACCCGCACATGTCGGTGCGGCAGAACATGGCCTACGGCCTCAAGATCCGCAAGATGTCCACGGCCGACATCGAGAAGCGCGTGCACCGCGCCGCCGAGATCCTCGAGCTCGGCACCTATCTCGACCGCAAGCCGCGCGAGCTCTCCGGCGGCCAGCGCCAGCGCGTGGCGATGGGCCGCGCGATCGTGCGCGAACCCAAGGTGTTCCTGTTCGACGAGCCGCTGTCCAACCTCGACGCCAAGCTGCGCGTGCAGATGCGCGTCGAATTGCAGGCGCTGCATCGGCGGCTCGGCACCACCAGCCTCTACGTCACGCACGACCAGGTCGAGGCGATGACGCTGGCGCACCGGATGATCGTGATGAACGCCGGACGCGCCGAGCAGATCGGCGCGCCGATCGACGTCTACCAGAAGCCCGCGACCACCTTCGTCGCCGGCTTCATCGGCTCGCCGCCGATGAACCTGTTTCCCACCAAGGTCGGCGGGCGGCCGGTGCTGCTGGGCGTGCGGCCCGAGCACCTCGAGCCCTGCGCCGCGAGCGACGCGGACTACACCGCCGACATCATCCTGGTCGAGCCGCTGGGGGCGGACACGCTGGCCCACGGCAGCATCGAGGGCACGACGATGATCGCCCGCCTGCCCGCCGCGACGCACGTCGCCGAGGGCAAGCTGCCGCTGCGCTTCGACCCCGCGCACCGCCACTACTTCGAACCCGACACCGGCGCGCGGATCGAAGTCTGAGGGCGGTCACCGCTGGCGGGACGAACAGAGTAATGGCTGCGCCCATCCTCGCTGGGCGGGAGCCGCCTAACAACAGGCGGCTTTTGTAGGAGCGGCGTCAGCCGCGAATGCACCGTCGCTGCCCGATCGTTCGCGGCTGACGCCGCTCCTACAGAAGCGACAACCTGCGCGGGGCCCTTGTAGGAGCGGCGTCAGCCGCGAATGCACCGAGGCCGCAACCGAAATCGCTGCGGCAGGCCGGCAACCCGGCCCGCAAGCGTCAGTCCGCGGCGCTCGCCCGCGGCACGACCGCGGCGGTCAACGCTGCGTCGTGCTCGGCCGGATGCCGCCCCGCGAGCAGCGTGTAGGCGGTCGGCACGACGAACAGCGTCAGGATCGTGCCGAACGACATGCCGCCGACGATCACCCAGCCGATCTGCGTCCGCGACTCGGCGCCGGCACCGGTGGCGAGCGCCAGCGGCACCGCACCGAGCACCATCGCCCCGGTGGTCATCAGGATCGGCCGCAGGCGCAGCACCGACGCCTCGATCACCGCCGGCAGCATCGCCTGCCCGCCGGCGCGCAGCTGGTTGCTGAACTCGACGATCAGGATCCCGTGCTTGGTGATCAGGCCGACCAGCGTCACCAGCCCCACCTGGCTGTAGATGTTGAGCGTGCCCCCGGCGAGCCACAGCGTGAACAGCGCCCCCGTCATCGACAGCGGCACGGAGAGCATGATGATGAACGGATTGACGAAGCTCTCGAACTGCGCGGCCAGCACGAGATAGATGAACAGCAGCGCGAGCACGAAGGTGAAGTAGATCTCGCCGCCGGACGAGCGGAACTCGCGCGACTGGCCGTCGAGGTCGGTCTGCGCGGTGGTGGGCAGCGCCCGCTTCGCCGCGTCGTTCATCGCCGCGATCGCCTCGCCGATCGCGTAGCCCGGCGCCAGCGTCGCGGTGACCTTGACCGCGCGCAGGCGGTTGAAGTGGTTGAGCGACTGCGGCGCCACGCCCTCGCGCACGTCGACCAGGTTGGACAGCTGCACCATCCCCCCGTCGCGGGCGCGCACGTAGGTGTCGCTGATGTCGGCCGGCGTCGAGCGGTCGACCGGCGCGACCTGGACGATGACGTCGTACTGCTCGCCGTCGCGCTTGAAGCGCGTCACCTGCCGGCCGCCGAGCATCGTCTCCAGCGTGCGGCCGACGGTGTCGACGCCGATGCCGATGTCGGAGAGCTTGTCGCGGTTGATGGTGACGCGGACCTCCGGCGTGTTGAGGCGCAGGTCGGTCTGCAGGTTCTGCACCCCCGGGTACTTGCGCGCCTCCTCCAGGAAGCGGTCGACGATGCGCTGCAGCTCGGCGTAGGGCACCTGCGACATCACCACGTACTCGATCGGCGTCGAGCGGAACGACTGCCCCAGCGACGGCGGGTTGATCGGGAACGCGATCGCGCCCGGGATCGACGCGAACTTCGGGCGCAGCTCGTCGGCGATCTGCTGCTGGCGCCGGGTCCGCTCCTCCCAGGGCTTGAGCCGCAGCACCGCATTGCCGTCGACGACGGTGGGGAAGCCGGCGATCGCCGTGAACGCCGCCGCCTCCGGGATCTGCGCGTAGAACTGCTCGACCGGCCGGATCTGCTCGGCCGTGTATTCCGGCGTCGAGCCCTGCGGCGTGGAGATGAGGCCGAACACCACGCCGCGGTCCTCGGTGGGGGCGAGCTCCGACTTCAGCTGCATGAAGAAGAACGCCCCGAGCCCCGCCATCGCCAGCCAGAGGAGGCCCACCAGCCAGCGGGCGTGCAGCGCGGCGGTCAGCAGCCGGCGATAGCCCTGCGTCAATCCCCCGAGGCCGCGCTCGATGAAGTTGTAGATCCAGGAGTGCTTTTCCTCGTGCCGCAGCAGCAGCGAGCACATCATCGGCGACAGCGTCAGCGCGACGAAGCCGGAGACGATCACCGCGCCGGCCAGCGTCAGCGCGAACTCGATGAACAGGCGCCCGGTGCGCCCGGTGGCGAAGGCCAGCGGCGCGAACACCGAGGCCAGCGTCAGCGTCATCGCCACGACGGCGAAGGCGATCTCCTTCGCGCCCTGGATCGCCGCCTGCCGCCGCGGAATCCCTTCCTCGATGTGCCGGAAGATGTTCTCCAGCACGACGATGGCGTCGTCGACGACCAGGCCGATCGCCAGCACCATGGCCAGCAGCGTCAGCGTGTTGATGGTGAAACCGAAGAAGTACATCAGCGCGAACGCGCCGATCAGCGCCACCGGGATGGTGACGATCGGGATGATCGTCGCCCGCAGGCTGCGCAGGAAGAAGAAGATCACCAGCACCACCAGCAGGATCGCCTCGGCGATGGTCGTGAACACCGACTTGATCGAGCGGTCGATGAACACCGAGGTGTCGTAGGCGACGACCAGCTTCATCCCCGGCGGCAGGCCGGGGTTGATCAGCGCGACCTCGTCCTTCACCGCCTTGGACAGCTCGAGCGGATTGGCGACCGCCTGCTTGATCACGCCGATGTTCAGCGACGGCTTGCCGTTGTAGCGCGACACGCTTCGCTCGCTGATGGCGCCGATCGCCGCCGAACCGACGTCGCGCAGCCGCACCGGGTAGCCGCCGACGTTGGCGACGATGATGGCGTTGAACTCGTCGGCGGAGCGCAGGTCGGTCTCGGCGACGACGGTGAACTCGCGCGCCTGCGACTCGATGCGGCCGGCGGGGATCTCCGCGTTCTGGCGGCGGATCGCGTCCTCGACGTCCTGCACGGTCAGCTTGTAGCCGGCCAGCCGCGAGCGGTCGAGGTTGATGCGCATCGACACCTGCCGCTCGCCGAAGATGCGCACGTCGGCGGCGCCGGGCAGCACCGACAGCCGCGGCTGCACGTAGCGCTTGACGTAATCCGAGGCCTCCAGCGGCGTCAGCGACCCCGCGTCGACGGCGATGTAGATCACCGGCTGCGAATCGGCCTCGACCTTGGCGATGATCGGCTCGTCGACGGTGTCGGGCAGCCTGCCGCGCGCGCGCGACACCTTGTCGCGAACGTCGGCCGCGGCCGAATCGGGGTCGCGCTTCAGCGTGAACCGGACGTTGATCTGGCTGCGCTCCGAGCGGCTCTGCGAGGTCATCACCTCGACGCCCTCGATGCCGGCGAGCGAGTCCTCCAGCGGCTTGGTGACCTGCGACTCGACCACCTCGGCCGAGGCCCCGCGATAGGTCACCGAGACGCTGACCGTGGGCTCGTCGATCCGCGGATACTCGCGCACCGACAGCCGCGTGTAGGAGATGAGTCCCAGCAGCACGATGACCAGCGACAGCACGGTCGCCAGCACCGGGCGCTTGATGCAGATTTCGGGCAGTTGCATCCGCGGTTGCCGGTGTCAGGAGCGCGGCGCGGCGCCGGTCGCCGCGGCGTCGGCCTTGCCCGGCGCGGCCGCCGCTTCGGCCTTGGCCGGCGCGCCGCCATTCGCCGCACCGGACTTCGCGGTCGCGCCCGGCGCGGCGGGCTTGCCGCCGGCGACCGACACCGGCGTGCCGTCCCGCAGCTTGAGCTGTCCGGCGCTGACGACGAGGTCGCCGGCGACCACGCCGTCGACGATCTCGACCATGCCGTCGCGGCGCTGGCCGACGCCGACCTTGACGCGCACCGCCTTGCCGTCGACGACGCGGAACACGTACTGGTCCTCGCCCTGCGGCACCAGCGCCTGCTCGGGCAGTACCAGCGCTTCCTGCGGTGTCCGGGTGAACAGGCGCACCCGGGCGAACATCCCGGGACGCAGCGCGGTGTCGGTGTTCCGCACCTGCGCGCGAATGACGATCGCGCGACCCGCGGCATCGACCAGCGGGTTGATCGCGAACACCTTGCCCTCGTAGGTCTTGCCCGGCAGCGCGTCGAGGGTCACCTGCAGCGTCTGCCCGACGGACACCTGCTGCAGGTAGATCTCCGGCACGCGGAAGTCGACCTTCAGCGCGTCGATCGACTCCAGGTTGACGACGTCGGCGCCTTCCTTCACGTAGTCGCCGACGGAAACCGAGCGCAGGCCGATGACGCCGGTGAACGGAGCCTTGATCTCGGTCTTGGCCAGCCGCGCGTTGGCGAGCGCCAGCGCGGCTTCGCCCACCTTCAGGTTGTTCTCCGCCTCGTCCTTCGCCTGGCCGGAGATGAAGCCCTTGCCCTGCAATTCGACCGCACGCTCGTACTTGGCCTTCGCCAGCGTCAGGTTCGCCTGCGCCTGCTGCACCTCGGCCTGGTTGATCGCCGGGTCGAGCCGCAGCAGCGTCGCGCCCTTGGGCACGCGCTGGCCTTCCTGGAAGCCGATGAATGCGACGCGGCCGGCCACTTCGGGGCGCACGGTGATCGACTCGTCGGAGCGCAGGCTGCCGACCGCGGTGATGGTCTTCGACAGCTGCGCGGTGGCGACCTTGACCGCCTCGACGGCGGCGCCGCCTGCTGCGCCCGGTCCGCCCGCGGACTTTCCGGGCGCCGGCGCGGCCGTGCCCGGCGCGGCGGCGGCGCCCGCCGGCGTCGCGCGTTGCTGGCCGAACCAGAAACCCGCGCCGGCGGCGACGATCAAGGCCACTGCGGCGATGCCGCCAAGAATGCTCTTGTTCATGCAAGCAAAGGCCGGGAAACCGGCGTTGGATGGACGCTGCCCGCCGCGATGCTGCGCGCCGCCGGGATCAACGGCGAATTATGCGCCGTGCGCGCGAGGAGCGGCAAACGGACGGCACCACCGGCACCAAGCCCGGCTGAGTTAACATCGCCGCTTTCATCCACCGCGGGACGCCCGCCCTCTCACGCCATGAATCCACTGCGCCGCACCCTCGCGATCCTCCCGGCAATCGCCCTGTCGCTGGCAACGCTTGCCGCCGTCGGTTTCGCCCACGCCCAGGCCTTCCCGCAGAAGCCGGTCCGGCTGGTCGTCCCGTTCCCGCCGGGCGGGCCGATCGACACCGTCGCCCGGGCGATCGCGCAGAAGCTGACCGAGGCCTGGGGCCAGACCGTGGTCGTCGACAACCGGCCCGGCGCGGGCGGCAACATCGGCGCCGACCTGGTCGCGAAGGCGGCCCCCGACGGCTACACGGTGGTCATGGGCGCGCTGTCGACGCACGCCGTCAACCCGAGCCTGTATCCGAAGATGCCCTACGACGCGGCGAAGGACTTCGCGCCGATCGCGCTGGTCGCCGTCACCCCAACGTCCTCGTGGTCAATCCGTCGCTGCCGGTCGCCACGGCCCGGGAGTTCATCGCCTACGCCCGTGCCAACCCCGGCAAGCTCGCCTTCGGTTCCGGCAGCAACGGCAGCGCGGGGCACCTCGCCGGCGAGCTGTTCAAGGTCGACGCCGGCGTCGACATGCTGCACGTCCCGTTCAAGGGGGCGGCCCCGGCGATGCAGGCGCTGCTGGCCGGCGACACCCAGCTGATGTTCGACAATCTCGCCAGCGCCACCGCGCAGGTGAAGGCGGGCAAGCTGAAGGCGCTGGCCGTGACCACCGCCCGGCGCTCGAAGCTCGCCCCCGACCTGCCGACGCTGGCCGAAGCCGGCTTGCCGGGCTTCGACATCTCGACCTGGTTCGGGCTGCTGGCACCCGCCGGCACCCCCGCCGACGTCGTCGCCCGCTGGAACGCCGAGGTGACGCGGATTCTCAACTCGACCGAGATGCGCGAGCGGATGACGGCACTGGGCGCCGAGCCGGCACCGGACACGCCGGCCGAGTTCGCCCGGTTCATCGCCGGCGAAACCGCCAAGTACGCGCGGATCGTGAAGCTGTCCGGGGCCAAGCTCGATTAGCAGCCTGTAACGGCCGCCTCGAAAGTGCCGGGCTTGCGCCCCGTGCCGATCGCGGCGTTGCCGATCAGCGGCGCGCCACCGCCCACGCCAGCGCGGCCCAGCCGGCGAGCAGCGCCACACCGCCGACGGGCGTGACGGCGCCCAGCAGCCGCCATCCCGAAAGCGCCATCAGGTAGAGGCTGCCCGAAAACAGCACGAGGCCGAGGAGCAGCAGCCACGCCGCGGCGGCGAGCCCGCGGCGACCGGGCTCCAGGCGCAGCAGCACGCCGACGGCGAGCAATCCCAGCGCGTGCCAGAAGTGATACTGGACGGCCGTCTGCCAGACCGTCTGCAGGTCGGCGTCCAGACGACCCTTGAGCGCGTGCGCGCCGAACGCTCCGGTGCCGACGGCGACGAACAGCAGCAGCGACGAGAGGGTGAGGGCGAGGCGCGCCGTCATTTCGCTTACAATTCCCGGATCGGCGCCGCGTCGGCGCATCGTCCTCAGGATAGCACCATGACCCTCGAACGCCGCCACGTCGGCAAGCGCCTCTCCGAACTCGTGATCAACCGCGCGTCGGGCACGATCTATCTCGCCGGGCAGGTCGCGAGCGACCCCAAGGCGGACATCACCGGCCAGGTGCGGCAGGTGCTGGTGCAGATCGACGCGCTGCTGGCCGAGGCCGGCTCGGACAAGTCGCACATCCTGTCGGCCACCATCTACCTGCCCGACATGAACGACTTTCCGGCGCTCAACGCGGTGTGGGAGACCTGGGTCGTCGCCGGCGCGACGCCGGCGCGCGCCACCGTCCAGGCCCATCTCGCCGCGCCCGAGTACAAGGTCGAGATCCAGGTCGTGGCCGCCGTCGCCGCGGCCTGATCGCGCCGCGCTCCCCCGCCCCTTCCGGACCGCCATGCCCCCCCTCTCCGCCGCCGCCCAGGCGATCCTCGCCGCCACCGCGCGGCGCGACCTGCCCACGCCCAGCGATGCCGCGCAGATGCCGGTCACGCGGGCGCTGTTCGACGAGGTCATGGTGCCCTGCTTCGCCCCGGCGCCCTTCGTCCCGGTGCGCGGCGAGGGTTCGCGCGTCTGGGACCAGGACGGGCGGATGTACATCGACTTCGGCAGCGGCGTCGCGGTCACCGCGCTGGGCCACTGCCATCCGGCGATGGTCAAGGCGATCAACGAGCAGGCGAGCCGGCTGTGGCACGTGTCGAACTGGTTCACCAACGAACCGGCGCTGCGGCTCGCCAAGCGGCTGACCGACACCACGTTCGCCGAGCGCGTGTTCTTCTGCAACTCCGGCGCCGAGGCGAACGAGGCGGCGCTGAAGCTCGCGCGCCGCTACGCGCACGACCGGTTCGGCGCGCACAAGCTGCGGGTCGTCTCGACGCAGAACGCCTTCCACGGGCGCACGCTGTTCACCGTCACCGCCGGCGGGCAGGAGAAGTACGCCAGCGGCTTCGGTCCCAATCCCGCCGGCTTCGTCCACCTGCCCTACAACGACGTCGCCGCGCTCGAAGCCGAGTTCGCGGCCCACGGCCCGGACATCTGCGCGGTGATCCTGGAGCCGATGCAGGGCGAAGGCGGCATGCGGCCGGGCACGCCGGAGTACCTGCAGGCCGCGCGCCGGCTGTGCACCGCGCACGGCGCGCTGCTGATCCTGGACGAGATCCAGAGCGGGATGGGCCGCACCGGCGCGCTCTTCTCGTACATGCAAAAGGGCGTCGTGCCGGACATCCTCACCAGCGCCAAGGGGCTGGGCGGCGGCTTCCCGATCGGCGCCATGCTGACCACCGGCGAAGTCGCCCGCGCGTTCTCGGTCGGCGTCCACGGCACCACCTACGGCGGCAACCCGCTCGCCTGCGCGGTCGCGGGTGCGGTCTTCGACGTCATCAACACCACCGAGGTGCTCGAAGGCGTGAAGGCGCGGCACGCGCTGTTCATCGAGGGCCTGAAGGCGATCAACGTGCGCCGACGGGTGTTCGCCGACCTGCGCGGTGAGGGCGTGTGGATCGGCTGCGAGCTCGATGCCGCCTGGCGAGGCAAGGCGATGGACGTGGTGAAGGCCGCCGGCGAATGCGGCTTGCTGCTGCTGGTCGCGGGCCCCGACGTCGTGCGCATCGCGCCGTCGCTGGTCATCAGCCTCGACGAGATCCTCGAGGGCCTCGCACGCCTCGAGCAGGCGCTGCTCCGCGCCCTGGCCTGAACGCCGCCGGGTCAGGCGCGATTCGGCCTGCGCCCGGCGGCGGGCCCTCGCGGGCCTTCGCGGCGCGCGTTCGCACGCCGCGCACCGGGCTCACTCGTCGGCCTTCCGCAGAGCCTTCTCGACTCGTTGCACCGTGGGGTCGGCCGACCTCGGTCGCCCGGCGGCGGGCCCTCGCGGGCCTTCGCGGCGCGCGTTCGCACGCCGCGCACCGGGCTCACTCGCGCAACTCGATGCCGCCGCAGGCCGCGGCCACGCGCGCATATTCATCCGGCGTGTCGACGGTGGCCTGGCGCCGCTTCACCTCGCGCGACGTGCGCTCCAGCAGCGGATTGAGATAGCCGACCAGCGCCTGCTCGATCTCGCGCTGCGCCTCGTCGCGCGACGCGAACTGCATGACGGTGTTGCCGTAGGCGCGCGCGATCTCGTCACGCACCTCGCCGGCGACCTCGTCCAGGTAGGCGCGGTAGACGGCGACGTGCTTCAGCTCGTGTTCGACGATCGCCGCCCGGCGGCAGTCGTCGTCGCGGAACTCGCGCCCGACGAAGACGGTCAGCGGCAGCAGCGACAGCTCGACGTCGATCTCGGGGCGCACGCAAACCTTCCTGCTCCGCGGCTCCTCGATGCCGGCGACGACGATGGTCGCGCGGTGGCTCATCCGGGCGCGCGTGAGGCCGATCACCCGCTCGTCCGCGCCCGCCTCGACGCCCATCCGCGTGAGCTCGGCGTAGGGGCGGGAGAAGTCGGTGTCGTAGGGCGCGGGCAGCGCGTTCACGGCCACCCGGGTCGCGGGCAGCGCCTTGGCGCAGTGCGCCTCGAACGTCGGCAAGACGCCCGCGCGCTGGGCGGCGCCGGTGACCGCGTCGCAGCCGGGAAGACCCGCCGCGATGGCGCAGGCGACCCCGGCCACCCATGCACGCGGTAGTCGTAGTGTCATTGGAGTACCTTCGTGCTGCGCACTCCGGTATTCGCCCTTGGGGCGGCCCGGCGGGCTCACTGGAGTACCTTCGTGCTGCGCACTCCGGTATTCGCCCTTGGGGCGGCCCGGCGGGCTCAATGGACTACCTTCGTGCTGCGCACTCCGGTATTCGCCCTTGGGGCGGCCCGGCGGGCTCATGCCGCTATTCCCCCGCGATCGCCGGCAGGCGGTGGTGCCGGCGGACCGGCGACCACGCGATCGCCCCGAAGGCGAGCGCCAGGCCCAGCACACCGACGGTCAGCAGCGTCCGCCGCAGCCCGATCTCCGACGCCAGCGCCCCGCCGGCGAACGACCCGAGCGGCGCCGCGGCGACGGTCAGGAAACGCATCGTCGCCGTCATCCGCCCGAGCAGGCGGTCCGGCGTGATCGCCTGCCGCAGCGCCAGGTAGTTGATGCCGAACAGCACGCCGCCGAAGTCGAAGGTGAGCATCGTCAGGCCCAGCGCGACGGTCGCGAACGCCACGCTGCCGGCGATGAGGCCGAACGCCTGCCAGGCGATCGCCGTGAACAGCAGCCCGTAGACGATCACCGGGCCGACCCCCAGCCGCGCCGACAGCCGCTCGGCCGACGCCGCCGCCAGCACGCAGCCGAGGCCGCCGAACATGTAGGCGATGCCGATCGCGCCGGCCGACAGCCCGAGCTCCCGCGTCGCGAACAGGATCAGCACCGCCAGCTGCATGTGGTGCAGCAGCTGCCACAGCCCGGCGAGCCACGCCAGCGCCAGCAGCGTCCGGTTGCGGCGGACGAGCTGCAGCCCCTCGCCGATTTCCGTCGCCACCGATTGGCGCGGCCCGCGGTGCGGCACGTCGCTGGGGGCGTCGACCCGGCGCAGCAGGAACGCGGACAGGAAGAACGTCACCGCGTCCAGCACGATCGCGAACGGCGCGGTGAGCATCTGGATCAGCCCGCCGGCCAGCCCCGGCCCGACCAGCGCCGCCGAGGTCTCGCCCAGCGAGATCTTGGCGTTCGCCTCGACCAGCCGCCGGCGGCCGGCCATCTGTGCCAGCAGCACCTGGTAGGCGGCCCCGCCGACGACGTTCTGCACGCCGCAGAGGAAGCCGACCGCGTAGAGGATCTCGATCGACAGCCGGTCGGTGAACGCGGCCAGCGGCAGCAGGAGCAGCACCACGCCGCGACCGATGTCCGACAGGATCACGATCGGCAGCTTGCGCACGCGGTCGAGCAGCACCCCGGCGTGCAGCGACACCAGCGCGAAGGGCAGCGTCTCCAGCGCCACCAGGATGCCCATCTGCATCGGCGTCGCCTGCAGCAGCACTGCCGCGGTCAGCGGCAGCGCGAGGTTGGTGATCTGCGCGCCGAACGACGTGATGGTCATCGACGCCCACAGGCGCAGGAAGTCCGGGCGGCGCCACAGGCCACCGAAATAGCGTCCGACTTGTCGTGACAATCTGGCCATGATCGTACCTGCTCTTCCTTGCAACGCCGCAACGCGGCCACGCACCGTCAACGCGGTGCCAAAGGAACAGGCGGAAAGGAAAGTGCTGCCGATTCGTTCCCCGCCTGTCGTCCGGCGGGGGAATCCGGCGGACGCTTACCGCAGCTTGCCGCGGCAGGTCGGAATGGGGCGGGTCGACGGCATCGGCGACGCCGCGCCGACAGCGACGCGGACGACACGCACGACCTGCCCGTTCGCGACGGCGGCGAAGCGCGGGAGATGACGTTGTGCGTGGTCCATGGCTGCCCTCGATGTTCTTCTTGTACGTCAGCGAATGTTACGCCGCGGCCGGGGAGGCGCCAAGCCCGAACCGCGCCCGCGGCACCGGTCGCGACCGCCGTGTTGCGCCGGTGCGACGGTGCCGGCGGCCGCGCTTCGCCGGCGGGCGGGCGCTTCGGTCACAACAGCTTTTCGATGTCGCCGGCGAGCGCGTCGGGCTCGGTGTTGGGCGCGTAGCGCTCGACCACGTTGCCCTTGCGATCGACCAGGAACTTGGTGAAGTTCCACTTGATCGCCTCGGAGCCCAGCAACCCCGGCTTCGCGTGCTTGAGGTGCCGGTACAGCGGCGCCGCGTCGTCGCCGTTGACGTCGACCTTGGCGAACAGCGGGAACGTGACGCCGAAATTGAGCTCGCAGAACGAGGCGATCTCGTCCTCGCTGCCGGGCTCCTGCGCGCCGAACTGGTTGCAGGGGAAGCCCAGCACCGCGAGGCCCCGCGCCTGGTATTTCCGGTGCAGCGCCTCGAGCCCCTTGTACTGCGGGGTGAAGCCGCACTTGCTCGCCGTGTTGACGATCAGCAGCACCTGGTCGCGGTAGCGCGACAGGGGCACCGTCTTGCCGTGAATGTCCTTGACCTCGAAATCGAAGACCGATGGCATGGTCGCACTCTCCTCGGGAAAATACGGATTATGCCCTGCCGAGTCGGCACGAAGAAAGCTGGACTCCTGTGGGAGCACCTTCAGGCGCGAATGCAGTTTCAGAGCGGCGATTCGCGGCTGAAGCCGCTCCCACGAAGATCCTCATTGGATACTTCATGGTGCCGGATCAATAAACGCTGGCGCCGTAGCCGCCGCCGCCCGGGGTCTCGATGACGAACACGTCGCCCGCTTCCATGGCGACGGCCGCGGTCGCGCCGAACTCCTCGCGCCGGCCATCGGCGCGCTCGACCCAGTTGCGTCCGACCGCCCCGGGCGCGCCGCCGGCGACGCCGAACGGTGCGACGCGGCGATGGTTGGCGAGGATCACCGCCGTCATCGGCTCGAGGAAGCGCACGCGCCGGACGCCGCCGTCGCCGCCGCGATGGGCGCCGGCGCCGCCGCTCCCGCGCCGGATCGCATACGACTCCAGCCGGACCGGGAAGCGCCACTCAAGCACCTCGGGATCGGTGAGCCGCGAGTTGGTCATGTGCGTCTGCACCACGCTCGCACCGTCGAAGCCGGGGCCCGCGCCCGCACCGCCGGCAATCGTCTCGTAGTACTGGTAGGCGGCGTTGCCGAAGGTGAAGTTGTTCATCGTGCCCTGCGACGCCGCCAGCACGCCGAGCGCGCCGTACAGCGCGTCGGTGATCGCCTGCGAGGTCTCGACGTTGCCGGCGACGACCGCGGCGGGATAGCGCGGGGCGAGCATCGAGCCCTCGGGGATGACGATCGACAGCGGCTTCAGGCAGCCGGCGTTCATCGGGATCTCGTCGTCGACCAGCGTGCGGAACACGTACAGCACCGCCGCCTTGCACACCGCCGACGGCGCGTTGAAGTTGGTGGCCTGCTGCGCGCTGGTGCCGGTGAAGTCGATGGTCGCGCGGCGCCCGGAGCGGTCGATGGTGATGGTGACCGCGATCTTCGCGCCGCTGTCCATCGCGTACTCGAAGTGCCCGTCCTTCAGCACGTCGAGCACGCGCCGCACGGCCTCCTCGGCATTGTCCTGGACGTGCTGCATGTAGGCGCGGACCACGGGCAGCGAGAAATGCCCGACCATCTGCGCCAGCTCCGCCGCGCCCTTGGCGCAGGCGGCCACCTGCGCCCGCAGGTCGGCGAGGTTCTGGTCGACGTTGCGCGACGGGTAGCGTCCGCCGCCCAGGATCGCGCGCATTTCGGCCTCGAGAAAGCGGCCCGCGGCGACCAGCTGGACGTTGTCGAGCAGCACGCCCTCCTCGTCGACGTGGGTCGAGTCCGGCGGCATCGAACCCGGCGTCGTGCCGCCGATGTCGGCGTGGTGGCCGCGGCTGGCGACGTAGAACTCCGGCGCCGCGCCGGCGTCCGCCCCGAGGAACACCGGCGCGATCACCGTGACGTCGGGCAGGTGCGTGCCGCCGTTGTAGGGCGCGTTCAGCACGAACACGTCGCCGGGCAGCATCGTGCCCTGGCGGCGGTCGATGATCGTCTTCACGCTCTCGCCCATCGAGCCGAGGTGCACCGGCATGTGCGGCGCGTTGGCGATCAGGTTGCCGGCGGCGTCGAAGATCGCGCAGGAGAAGTCGAGCCGCTCCTTGATGTTGACCGAGTACGCGGTGTTGGCGAGCGTCACGCCCATCTGCTCGGCGATCGCCATGAACAGGTTGTTGAACACCTCGAGCAGCACCGGGTCGGCGGTGGTGCCGATCGCGTGCGTCCGCCGCGCCGCCTCGTAGCGCTCCAGCACCAGGTCGCCGCGCGCGCTGAGGCACGCGCGCCAGCCGGGCTCGACCACCGTCGTGGCGTTGGCCTCGCGGATCACCGCCGGGCCGCTGACCGCGTCGCCCGGCCGCATGCCGTCGCGGTCGTACACCTGCGCGTCGCGGAACGCGCCGTCGGTGAAGACGCGATTCACCCGCAGCGGGCGCAACGGACCGGCGCGCGCGGCGAACACCGGCGGCACCTCGTCGGCCGCCTGCGTGCGGCCGATGGCCTCGACGGCGATCGCCTCGATCACCAGCGGCTTGTCGGGCATCAGGAAGCCGTACTGGGCGCGATAGCGGCGCTCGAAATCGGCGACGATCGCCGTCGGCGTGGCCAGCGCGGTCTCGATCGTCGTGTCGGTGCCCTCGTACTTGAGGTGCAGCGTGCGCTTGGCCGTCGTGCGCGTCGCCGCGATGCCCTGCGCGGCCACCTCCGCGCGCGCCGCGGACTCGAGCGCGGCGAAGTCGGCTTCGGTCTCCGCCAGCGCCGCCGCCGAGAAGCGCGACTCGACGGCGCGCTGCTTCAGCGCCCGCACGTCGGCGAGCCCCATCCCGTACGCCGACAGCACCCCGGCGAACGGATGCAGCAGCACCCGGGTCATCCCCAGCGCGTCGGCGACGAGGCAGGCGTGCTGCCCCCCCGCCCCGCCGAAGCAGCACAGCGTGTACTCGGTGACGTCGTAGCCGCGCTGGACCGAGATGTGCTTGATGGCGTTCGCCATGTTCTCGACCGCGATCTTGAGAAAGCCCTCGGCCACCGCCTCCGGCGTGCGCGCGGTGCCGGTCCGCGCGCCGACCTCCGCCGCCAGCGCCGCGAACTTCCGCCGCACGACATCGGCGTCCAGCGGCAGGTCGCCGCCGGCCCCGAACACCTGCGGAAAGAGTTCCGGATCGAGCTTGCCGACCATGACGTTGCAGTCGGTCACCGTCAGCGGCCCGCCGCGCCGGTACGACGCCGGGCCCGGATTGGCCCCGGCGGATTCGGGCCCGACGCGAAAGCGCGCGCCGTCGAACGAGCAGATCGATCCGCCGCCGGCGGCGACGGTGTGGATGCGCATCATCGGCGCGCGCAGGCGCACGCCGGCCACCTCGGTGACGAACGCCCGCTCGTACTCGCCGGCGTAGTGGGTGACGTCGGTCGACGTGCCGCCCATGTCGAAGCCGATGATCCGCTCGAAGCCGGCCAGCCGCGACACCTCGACGGCGCCGACGATGCCGCCGGCCGGCCCGGAGAGGATCGCGTCCTTGCCCTGGAACCGGTGGGCGTCGGTGAGCCCGCCCGAGCTCTGCATGAACTGCAGCCGCACCGGCGCGCGCTCGGTGGCGCCGCCGGCCAGGTCCCGCTCGACCTGCCGGACGTAGCGGCGCAGGATCGGCGACAGGTAGGCGTCGACGACCGTCGTGTCGCCGCGCGAGACGAGCTTCATCAGCGGGCTCACCTCGTGACTGACCGAGACCTGCGCGAAGCCCAGTTCGCGCGCGAGCGCTGCCAGCGCCTGCTCGTGCCGCGGAAAGCGATAGCCGTGCAGCAGCACGATGGCGACCGCCTCGATGCCCCGCGCCCGTGCGGCAACGAGATCGCGGCGCGCCGCCGCCAGATCGAGCGGGCGCACGACGTCCCCGCGCGCCGCGATGCGCTCGTCGACCTCGATCGCCTCTTCGTACAGCAGCGACGGCAGTTCGATCCGCCGGACGAACAGCCGCGGCCGGTTCTGGTAACCGATGCGCAGGGCGTCGCCGAAGCCGCGCGTGATCACCAGCGCGGTGCGCTCGCCCTTGCGCTCCAGCAGCGCGTTGGTGGCGACCGTGGTGCCCATCTTCACCGCCTCGATCGCCGTCGCAGGCACGGGTCGGCCGGCGCCGACGCCGAGCAAGGCGCGGATGCCCTCGACCGCGGCGTCCTGGTAGCGCTCCGGATTCTCGGACAGCAGCTTCCGCGTGACCAGCGTGCCGTCGGGCCGGCGGGCGACGATGTCGGTGAAGGTGCCGCCGCGGTCGATCCAGAATTGCCAGCGTGCGCGGTCGGCGCCAGGGGCGGTCGGGTGGGTCATGGGGAGGTCCGGTCGGAGGCGGGGGTCGGGACGCGGTCGCGCGCGTTGCGGCCCGATCGTACAGGCCGGAGTCAATTGTGGTAAATAGCCATCGTCGGACCCTGCCCTTCCCCCTCGTGCCCTCAATCAGGAGACCCTCGATGAATCGACTCACCGCCTTCGCGGTCGCCGTCGGCTTCGCCTTCGCGCTGCCCGCGGCTGCGCAAACCAAGTGGGACATGCCCACCGCGTATCCGGCGACCAACTTCCACACCGAGAACATCCAGCGCTTCGCCGGCGACGTCGACAAGGCGACCGCGGGCAAGCTGAAGATCACCGTGCACGCCAATGCGTCGCTGTTCAAGGCGCCGGAGATCAAGCGCGCCGTCCAGGGGGGCCAGGCGCAACTCGGGGAGATCCTGCTGGTCAACTTCGAGAACGAGGATCCGCTCTACGGCGTCGACGGCATTCCGTTCCTCGCCACCTCGTACGGCGAGTCGCTGAAACTGTACAAGGCGTCGCGCAAGGCGCTGGACGACAAGCTGGCGAAGCAGGGGATGAAGCTGCTGTTCGCGGTGCCCTGGCCGCCGCAGGGCATCTACACCAAGCGCACGCTGGCGAGTGCCGCCGACATGAAGGGCCTCAAGTGGCGCGCGTACAGCCCGGCGACGGCGAAGATCGCCGAACTGGTCGGCGCGCAGCCGGTCACCGTGCAGGCCGCCGAAGTGTCGCAGGCGCTGGCCACCGGTGTCATCGATTCGATGATGACATCCGGCGCGACCGGCTACGACTCGAAGACCTACGAGCACGTGAAAAACTACTACGACACGCAGGCCTGGCTGCCGAAGAACGCGATCATCGTCAGCCAGAAGGCCTTCGACGCGCTGGACAAGGCCACGCAGGCGGCGGTGCTCAAGGCCGCGGCCGAGGCGGAAGCCCGCGGCTGGAAGCTCTCCGAGGAAAAGAACGCCTGGTACATCGACCAGCTGAAGGCCAAGGGCATGAGCATCATCAAGCCGTCCGAGCAGCTGACGGCCGACCTGCGCAAGGTCGGCAATTTCATGCTCGCCGAGTGGATGCGCAAGAGCGGTGACGCCGGCCGCAAGGTGATCGACGCCTACCGCGGGATGTAGGGCGAGCGCCGATGACGCTGCGCCGCGCGCTCGATGCCCTGTACGACGGCGCGGGCTACGTCGCCGCGCTGTTCCTGATCGGCACGCTCGTGTTCGTGCTGATCGGGATCAGCGGGCGGCTGATGGATTTCCACGTTCCCGGAACCGACGCCTACGCCGGCTACTGCATGGCAGCAGCGGGGTTCCTGGCGCTCGCGCACACGCTGAAGCGCGGCGAGCACATCCGCGTGACGCTGGTCGTCGAGCACCTGTCGGCGCGACCGCGACGGGTGCTGGAGCGCGTCGCACTCGGCGTTGCGACGTCGCTTTCGGCATTGTTCGCGTTCTACGGCGTACGCCTTGCTTTTCAATCGTGGCAGTTCAACGACATCTCCACCGCCAACGACGCGACGCCGCTGTGGCTGCCGCAGCTGGCGATGGCCGCCGGCACGCTGGTGCTCGCCATCGCCGTCGCCGACGAGTTCGTCGCCGAGCTGCGCGGTCGCCGCCGACACGGCGGCGCCGACGCCGCGGTGCACAGCGAGTAGCCGGGGGCCACCCACCCATGGACGCGCTGATCACGCTGCTGCTGGTGGTGACGCTGTTCGTGCTGCTGGGCAGCGGCGTGTGGATCGGCCTCGCGCTGGCGGGCGTCGCGTGGATCGGCATGGAGCTCTTCTCGTCGCGGCCTGCGGGCGACGCGATGGCCGTGACGATCTGGGGCTCGGCATCGTCGTGGACGCTGACCGCGCTGCCGCTGTTCGTGTGGATGGGCGAGATCCTGTTTCGCACCCGGCTGTCCGAGGACATGTTCAGGGGGCTCGCCCCGTGGCTCGAGCGGCTGCCGGGCCGGCTGCTGCACACCAACATCATCGGCTGCACGATCTTCGCCGCGGTCTCGGGTTCGTCGGCCGCGACCTGCGCGACCATCGGCAAGATGACGCTGCCCGAACTCAAGGCGCGCGGCTATCCGGAGGGCATGACCATCGGCACGCTGGCCGGCGCCGGCACGCTCGGGCTGCTGATCCCGCCGTCGATCATCATGATCGTCTACGGCGTCACCGCCGAGGTGTCGATTTCGCAGCTGTTCATCGCCGGTGTGATTCCCGGCATCCTGCTGGCGGTGCTGTTCTCCGGCTACATCGTCGTGTGGTCGCTGCTGCACCCCGGCGCAATTCCCGCGGCGAACGAGCACACGACGATCGCGCAGAAGGTCTTCGCGTCTAGACACCTGATCCCGGTGCTGCTGCTGATCGGGCTGGTGCTGGGCTCGATCTATGCCGGGATCGCCACGGCGACCGAGGCGGCGGCGTTCGGCGTCGTCGGCTCGCTGGCGATCTCGGCGACGCAGGGGTCGCTCAACCGCCGCACGTTCACCGACAGCCTGCTCGGCGCGACGCGGCTCTACTGCATGATCGCGCTGATCCTCTCCGGCGCCGCGTTCCTCACGCTGGCGATGGGCTACATCGGGCTGCCGCGCCATCTCGCCGAGTGGATCGGCGGGCTCGGCCTGTCGCCGTTCGCGCTGATCGTCGCGCTGATGGCCTTCTACGCGCTGCTCGGCTGCTTCCTCGACGGCATCTCGATGGTGGTGCTGACGATGGGCGTGATCCTGCCCAGCGTGCAGGCGGTCGGCATCGACCTGCTCTGGTTCGGCATCTACGTCGTGCTGGTGGTCGAGATGGCGCAGATCACCCCGCCGGTCGGTTTCAACCTGTTCGTGCTGCAGGGGATGACCAAGAAGCAGATCACCTGGATCGCGAAGGAGACGCTGCCGATGTTCTACCTGATGATCGTCGCGGTGCTGCTGATCTGGTTCTTCCCCGATCTCGTCACCGCGCTGCCCCGGCAGATGAAGCTCGGATGAAGCGCGCGCCAGCACCGTTGCCCACCGTCGACGGAGCGCGCGCCGCGCCCCACGCGGCCAAGCTGCGCACCCCGTTCGCGGTGCTCGGCATCCGCACCGCGAACGGCAAGCTGACCGGCGTCGACTACCTGCCGCGGAGCGAGCGGGCGCAGCGACCCGTGGACGCCTTCACCGCCGAGGTCGTGGCCGAGATCGGGCGCTATCTCGTCGACCCGCAGCATCGCTTCGCGCTGCCGCTCGACCCGGCGGGGACGCCGTTCCAGCGCCGCGTCTGGCAGGAGATCGACCGCATCCCGGTCGGCGAGTCGCGCACCTACGGCGAGATCGCGCGCGCGCTGCGCACCGGCCCCCGCGCCGTCGGCAACGCCTGCGGTGCCAACCCGATCGCGCTGGTGACGCCCTGCCATCGCGTCGTCGGCAGCCGCGGCGCGCTGGGCGGCTTCGGCGGTGCCTCCGCGGGCGATCCGCTGCGGATCAAGCGCTGGCTGCTGGTGCATGAAGGTTACCGCTTCGGCGCCTGAGCTCCGGGTGCGGGCAGGCAGCGCCGCGATGCCAATGACCGTCGACGAACGCACGCAGCAACGGATCGACGCTTTCTGCGACCAGATCTGGCTGCAGGACGGCCTGGCCGCCGCGTCGATCGCCAGCTATCGCCGCGATCTCGTCGCCATCGCGGGCTGGCTGCGGCGACGGGGTGCGACGCTGGAGACGGCGCAGAGGAGCGACGTCGAGGCCTTCCTCGCCGACCAGTTCAAGGGCAAGGCCAAGGCGACGTCGATCGCGCGCCGCCTGTCCGCGCTGCGCCGCTACTACCGGCTGCAGCTGCAGCAGGGCGCGCTGCGGGCCGATCCGACGCTGCGGGTGCGCCCGCCGAAGATCCCGCGCCGCCTGCCGAAGAACCTGACCGAGAAGGAGGTCGAGGCGCTGCTGGCCGCGCCGGACGCCGGCACGCCGCTGGGCTTGCGCGACCGCGCGATGCTGGAGACGCTCTACGCCACCGGCCTGCGCGTGTCCGAGCTCACCGGCCTCAAGCTCGCGCAGGTGTCGCTCGACATGGGCGTGGTGCGCGTGCTCGGCAAGGGCAGCAAGGAGCGGCTGGTGCCGCTGGGGGAGGAGGCGATCGGCTGGGTGCAGCGCTACCTCAGGGAAGTGCGCGGCCCGCTCGCCGCCGACGGCAAGAGCGACGCGATGTTCATCACCGCCCGCCGCGGCCCGATGACGCGGCAGGCGTTCTGGCTGATCGTCAAGCGCCATGCGCTGAAGGCGGGGATACCGGCCGCCCGCCTGTCGCCGCACGTGCTGCGCCACGCCTTCGCCACCCACCTGCTCAACCACGGCGCCGACCTGCGCGTCGTCCAGCTGTTGCTGGGCCACGCCGACATCACGACGACGACGATCTACACCCACGTCGCGCGCGAGCGCCTGAAGGCTCTGCACGCGCAGCATCACCCGCGCGGCTGACGGCGCAGCTGCCGCCCCCTCCGGCGGCGCAGCCCGCCGGCGGACGCTACAATCGGGCTTCTCCGACCGCTCGTCACGATCCTGCTTTCCGATGCTCCTGCCCCGTCTGCGGCGCCTGCTCGCCCGGCGTACGCAACCGCCTGCCGTGCCGCCGCTGCCGCCGGACGCCGATCCCGCGCAACTCGCCCCCGACGCGATCGTTCCGTTCCGCTGCAACCTCTGCGGCACGCGGAACGCGGTGGCCCTGGGACTGCTCGACCGCGAGCGCCCGTCCTGCACCGGCTGCGGGTCCAACGTGCGCTTTCGCGCCATGGCGCACCTGCTCGTCCGCGAGCTCTTCGGCGCGCCGGCGATCGTCGACGAGCTGCCGGTGCGCAAGGACCTCGTCGGCGTCGGACTGTCGGACGACGCGTCCTACGCGCGACCGCTGGCCGGCAGGCTCGGCTACGTGAACACCTGGTTCCACACCGAGCCGCGGCTCGACATCGCGAACATCGCGCCCGAGATGACGGGGCGCTACGACTTCCTGCTCGCCAGCGACGTGTTCGAGCACGTCGTCCCGCCGGTGGCCCGCGCCTTCGCCAACGCGCGCCGGCTGCTGAAGCCCGGCGGCGTGTTCGTGTTCAGCGTGCCGTTTTCACTGGCGGACGACACGGTCGAGCACTTCCCGGAACTCCACGACTTCCGCCTCGCCGAGGAGCCCGGCGGCTGGCGGCTGCACAACCGGACGGCGGACGGCCGCGCGCAGCAGTTCGATCGGCTAATCTTCCACGGCGGTCCCGGCTCGACGCTGGAGATGCGCCTGTTCTCGCGTGCCGCGCTGGAGCGCGAGTTCGCGGCCGCCGGCTTCGCCAGCCTGCGCGTCGCAGCGGAACCCTACCTGCCGTTCGGCATCGTCTGGCCCGAGCCGTGGTCGCTGCCGATGGTCGCGCGCGCCTGACCCCTGTTCGCCTCACCCCGCCCCGCCCCGCCCTGCCCCGACTACCGATGACCCGGGACAAACATTCGGTGACGCCCGCGGTGCGCGTACTGCGCGAGCACGGCGTCGAATTCAGCCATCACCCCTACGCGTACGAGGAGCGCGGCGGCACCGAAGTGTCGGCGCGGGAACTCGGCGTCGACGAGCACGCGGTCATCAAGACGCTGATCATGGAGGACGAGCGCAAGCGCCCGCTGTGCGTGCTGATGCACGGCGATCGCGCGGTGTCGACCAAGAACCTCGCCCGCCATCTCGCGGTGAAGACCGTCGCCCCCTGCGCCCCGGCGGTGGCCGACCGTCACTCGGGCTACCAGGTCGGGGGCACCAGCCCGTTCGGCCTGAAGCGCGCGATGCCGGTCTACCTGGAGCGCACGATCGCCGATCTGCCGCGGATCTACGTCAACGGCGGCCGGCGCGGCTATCTGGTCGGGCTCGACCCCGCCGATCTCATCCGCGTGCTGCAGCCGCAGCTGGTCGACGTGGCGGTGGATCCGCACGCGTGAGGCGGGCGCGAGAGGTGCAGGAGCGACTTCAGTCGCGATACCGGGACCGGGTCGCAAACATGCAGCGCAATAGGCGGCTTTGCCCACGATCGAGCAACTTCGCGCTTGCGCAATGCATTCGCGACTGAAGTCGCTCCTATACGAGCAACGGGGCGATTTGGTGCGAGCGGCTTCAGCCGCGCCGGCGCTCGATGGCGACGCCGAGCGCCTTCACGTTGGGCAGCGCGGCGAGCTTGGCGACGCGAACCCGGACCCAGGTCGCCGCGAACTCCGCCAGCACGAGGTCGGCCACGCCCTCGGCGAAGCGCTCCAGCAACTGGTGCCCGTGCTCGCCGGCGTAACGGTTGAGGCGCGCGACGACCGCCGCGTAGTCGAGCGCATCGTTGAAGTCGTCGCTGCGGAACGCCTGGTCGGACGCGAGGCCGAGCTCGAGGTCGAGCTGCAGCGTCTGCGGCAGCTCGCGCTCCCAGGCGTAGATGCCGATGCGCGTCGTCACGCGCAGGTCCTGTATGAAGATGGTGTTCATCGGGCTTTGCTAGAATTCGCGCTCGCATTCTAACCGACGCCTCCCACGTCCCTCGCGATGCTCGCCTCTTTCGGCCTGGCCCTGGCGGCCTACCTGATCGGCTCGATCTCGTTCGCCGTCGTCAGCAGCAAGCTCTTCGGGCTCCCCGACCCGCACAGCTACGGCTCCGGCAACCCGGGCGCGACCAACGTGCTGCGCACCGGCAACAAGCTCGCCGCGCTGGTCACGCTGATCGGCGACGGCGCCAAGGGCTGGCTCGCCGTCTGGCTCGCGCAGCGGCTGGCGCCGGGGCTCGGCGCCGCCGACTGGGCGGTGCCCGCCGCAGCCGTCGCCGTGTTCCTCGGCCACGTCTTTCCGGTGTTCCACGGCTTCGAGGGCGGCAAGGGCGTCGCAACCGGCGCCGGCATCGTCACCGCGCTGCACTGGCCGCTCGGGCTGGGGCTCGCCGCGCTGTGGCTGGTGATGGCGTTCGGCTTCAAGATCTCGTCGCTGGCGGCGCTCACCGCCGCCGTGCTGATGCCGATCGGCGCGTTCTGGGTGTTCGGCAATTCGCCGACCGCCTGGGCGATGGTCCCGATCGCCGTGCTGCTGATCTGGCGGCACAAGGCCAACATCCGCCAGCTGCTGGAGGGCAAGGAACGGCCGATCGGACGCTAGCCTGCAGGGTCGGCGCCGCCCGTGGCCGGTGGCGCCAGCGACCCCAGCTCCCAGCGCGGATGGACCGAGAACGACCCGTCGCCGCGCGGGGTCGAGGCGAGCCGCAGTGCCCCCACCAGCGCGATCATCGCGCCGTTGTCGGTGCAGAACACCGGGTCGGGAAAGAAGATCTCGCCGTTGCGATCGGCAACGGCGGCGGAAAGGCGCGCGCGCAGTTCGCGATTGGCGCCGACGCCGCCCGCGACGACCAGCCGCCGGTGCCCAGTGGCGGCCAGCGCCGCCAGCGACTTGCCGACCAGCACGTCGACCACGGCGCTCTGGAACTCCCGTGCGATGTCCGCCTTGCGCGGGGGGTCCAGCGTACCGGCGGCCGTCTCGCGGCGGACCACGGTCAGCACCGCGGTCTTGAGGCCGGAGAAGCTCATGTCGAGATCGCCGCTGTCGTGCATCGGCCGCGGCAGGCGGATGACCCCCGGCCGGCCGTCCTCGGCCAGCCGCGCGAGCGCCGGGCCGCCCGGATATCCCAGCCCCAGCAGCTTGGCGGTCTTGTCGAAGGCCTCGCCGGCCGCGTCGTCCTGCGACTCGCCGAGCAGCCGGTAACGGCCGACGCCGGCCACCTCGTAGAACTGCGTGTGGCCGCCGGAGACCAGCAGCGCGACGAACGGAAAGGCCGGCCGCGGCTCGGAGAGCAGCGGCGACAGCAGGTGCCCCTCGAGGTGATGGACGCCGACCACCGGCTTGCCCAGCGCGAATCCCAGCGCGTGGGCGACGCTGGCGCCGACCAGCAGCGCACCGGCGAGGCCGGGGCCCTGGGTGCAGGCGATGCCGTCGAGGTCGGCCAGCGACAGCGACGCCTCGGCCAGGACTTGCTGCGCCAGCGGCACGACGCGCCGCACGTGGTCGCGCGACGCGAGCTCGGGCACGACGCCGCCGTAGGCCTCGTGCATCGCCACCTGCGAGTGCAGCGCGTGGGCGACGAGGCCGCGGTCGGTGTCGAAGATCGCCAGACCGGTCTCGTCGCAGGAGGTTTCGATGCCGAGGACGCGCATGACGGGGAAGCAACGGGGTCGCGGGCCGCCACGATACCGCAACGGCCGGCGCCACGGGGTTCCGTGAGACCGACGGGCCGCCCCGAGGGCGAACACCGGAGTGCACAGCACGAAGGTAGTCCAGTGGGCCGCGAGGACGTCCCCGACGCCTCCCGCCGGGAACCGGGGGGGTTGCGAAAACGGCGCCAAAAGGCTATATTTACCGGCTATCGCCTTTGGCACCTCCAACAAGGAATCGATTCATGACCAGCGTTCGCGTTCGCGAGAACGAGCCCTTCGAAGTGGCCCTGCGCCGCTTCAAGCGCAGCATCGAGAAGACCGGCCTCCTCACCGAACTGCGCGCGCGCGAGTTCTACGAAAAGCCGACCTCCGAGCGCAAGCGCAAGCTCGCGGCCGCCGTCAAGCGCCACTACAAGCGTCTGCGCAGCCAGCAACTGCCGCCCAAGCTCTACTAGAGCCGGCTCGTTGGCGCATCGAGGGGCGAAGCGATTCGCCCCTTTTGCATTTCCGGACCCGAATTTCCGGAGCGCCTGCACCGTGAACCCGCCCGCACCTCGCCCCAGGAGTCCGCGATGACGTTGAAAGCCAGGATCACCGAAGACATGAAGGACGCGATGCGGGCGAAGGACAGCGCCCGGCTGTCGACGATCCGGATGCTGCTGGCGGCGATCAAGCAGCGCGAAGTGGACGAGCGGATCGAACTGACCGACGCCGACGTGCTGGGCGTCATCGAAAAGATGCTGAAGCAGCGCCGGGACTCGATCGCGCAGTTCGAGGCCGGCAAGCGCGAGGATCTCGCCGCGATCGAGCGGGCCGAGGTCGCCGTGCTGCAGGCTTACCTGCCGCAGCAACTCACCGCGGCCGAGATCGACACCCTGATCGCCGAGGCCATCGCCGCCACCGGCGCGGCGGGCCTGGCCGGCATGGGCAAGGTCATGGCCGCGCTGAAGCCGAAGCTTGCCGGCCGCGCCGACATGGGCGCGGTGTCGGCCCGCATCAAGGCCCGACTCGCCGGCTGACGCCCGGCCGGGCCCGAGCGGCGTCCGGCAACCTGCGGCGGGGAGAAAACGCCCTTCCGCTCGCGCGCCGCTTGCCTATAATCCAGGCATCCCCCGCGTTTGCCGCCCGGCCGTGCCGGCGCCTCTGCCGGCCCGCAGTCGGCGAGCACGTCACCCGGCCCCTTGCGCCCAAGGTCATGATTCCCAGCGATTTCATCCAGACCCTGCTGTCGCGGATCGACATCGTCGAGGTCATCGATCGCTACGTCCCGCTGAAGAAGGCCGGCGCCAACCACGTCGCCTGCTGCCCGTTCCACAGCGAGAAGTCGCCGTCGTTCACGGTCAGCCAGGCGAAGCAGTTCTATCACTGCTTCGGCTGCGGCGCCCACGGCACGGCGATCGGCTTCCTGATGGAGCACGGCGGCAAGACGTTCCCCGAGGCGGTCGACGAACTGGCGCGCGACGCCGGCCTCACCGTGCCGCGGGTCGAGCGCCCCGGCGACGCCGAGCGGCGCGTCCAGGCGCTGGACCTGACCCAGCTGACGCTGACGGCGGCCAAGCATTATCGTGCGGCGCTGAAGGACAGTCCCAAGGCGATCGCCTACCTCAAGGACCGGGGACTGACCGGCGCCATCGCCGCCCGCTTCGGCATCGGCTATGCCCCGGAGGCCTGGCAGGCGCTGGCGGCGGCGTTCGCCGACTACGACAACACCGCCCTCGAGACCGTCGGCCTGGTGATCGCCGGCGACGCCGGCAAGCGCTACGACCGCTTTCGCGACCGGATCATGTTCCCGATCCACGACTCGCGCGGCCAGGTGATCGGTTTCGGCGGCCGCGTCATCGGCGCGGGCGAACCGAAGTACCTGAACTCGCCGGAGACGCCGCTCTTTTCCAAGGGCCGCGAACTCTACGGGCTCTACCTCGCCCGCAACGCCATCCGTGAGGCCGGGCGCGTCGTCGTCGTCGAAGGCTACATGGACGTGGTCGCGCTGGCCCAGCACGGCGTCGACTACGCGGTCGCGACGCTGGGCACCGCGACCACGCCGATCCACGCGCAGAAGCTGCTGCGCGTCGCCGACCACGTGGTCTACTGCTTCGACGGCGACACCGCCGGGCGCAAGGCGGCGTGGCGAGCGCTGGAGAACACGCTGCCGGTCGTCACCGACGGCAAGCAGGTGGGTTTCCTCTTTCTGCCTGAGGGTGAGGACCCCGACGACTACATCCGCCAGCGCGGCAAGACGGCTTTCGAGGCGCTGGTCGACCGGGCGACGCCGCTGTCGGAATTCCTGCTGAGCGAACTGTCGGCGCGCCACCCCCCGGTCAGCGACGAGGGGCGTTCCGCGCTGGTCGCCGCGGCCAAGCCGCTGCTCGCGCTGATCCACGCGCCGGTGCTGGCCGCGCTGCTGCGGCACCGGCTCGCCGGCATCGCCGGTCTGCCGGAAAGCGAGTTGCGCGAACTGTTGCGGCCGGCCGCGGGCGAGCCCGAGCGGCGCGCGCCCGCCCCTGCCGACCTGCATGACGCCCCGCGGCCGTTGCGCCGCGCCACGGGCGGCCCCCGCCGGCGCGCGCCGTCGCTGCGGCGGGAACTGATCCAGTACCTGCTGCTCCAACCGGAACTGGCACGGGACATCGCGCTGCCGCCGGGGCCGAGCGGCACCGCCGAGGCGGCGGCGCTGCAGGCGCTGATCGATTATTGTCGCGCCTGCGAGCACCCGCTGACCACGCCGGCCGTGATGCAGGCCTTCAGTGCCACCGACCACGAGCAGCTGTTCGCCGACGCGCTGGCCACCGCCACCGACCACGCGCTGGCGCACGACCAGGCGCAGACCGCGTTGGCCGAGGGAGTCGCGCGCCTCTGGCAGCACGCGGCGCGCAGCGGCTACGGCGACGCCCCGGCGAACGGCGCGCCGGCACGTTCGGCCGAGGAGACCGAACGGTTGCGCCAGCTGGCCATCGTGCGCGGCGCGGCGACCCGCCGCACCGACGAGCCCGACCGCGAGGACGGATCGCCGACGCGGATGAGATCGCCGACGGAACAGCCTAACTTGATGTTATAATTTGAAGTTTTCTCGACCGACCCCAACTGTCGGACGTCGGCCCCCGAATCGCTAGGAAGACCATGGCCAAGAAGCCCGCGAAGCCCCTCCGCAAGTCGCCCACGCAAGCCAAGCCGAAGCCCGGCGCCCGCAAGGCTGCGGCCACCAAGGCGCCGAAACGTCCCGCGACGGCGAAAAAGACGGTCGCGAAAACCGCGGCCTCGGCCAAGGCCCAGCCGACGGCGAAGGGCAAGGTCGCACCCAAGGCCAAGGCGGTGCCCAAGGCAAAGACGGCGACGGTCGCCAAGACGAAGGCCAAGCCGGCACCGGCGAAGGGCAAGGTCCTGCCCAAGGCCAAGCCGGTCGCCAAGCCGACGGCCAAGCCGGTCGCGAAGCCCACCGCCAAGCCCACGGCCAAGACGGTCGTGACGGCGAAGGGCAAGGCCGAGGCAACCAAGGCCGCCGCCCTCGCCAAGGCCAAGGCCGAGGCCGCGACCCAGGCCGCCGCGCTCGCCAAGACCCGGCAGGACGCCGCCAAGGGCGCCAAGCCCGCCGCCAAGCAGGCCAAGGCCGCCGAGCCGGTGGCGGCACCCAAGGATGCTGCCGCCAGGGGCGCGCCCGCGCCGGCCGCCCGGCCCTCGGTCGGCGAGATCGCCGCGAAGATCGCCGGCAAGCGCGCCGACGACGCCGCCACCAAGAAGGGCAAGGGCGGCAAGCACGCGGAGATCGCCGCGCGAATCCCGACGCCGGCCGAAGTCGCCGAGCAGAAGCGCCGCCTCAAGAACCTGATCGTGCTCGGCAAGGAGCGGGGCTACCTCACCTACGCCGAGATCAACGACCACCTGCCCGACGACGTCCTCGACGCCGAGCAGATCGAGGGCATCATCAGCATGATTGGCGACATGGGCATCCAGGTCTTCGACCAGGCGCCCGATGCCGAGTCGCTGCTGATCAGCGAGACCACTCCCGCCGCCGCCGGCGACGACGTCGAGGAAGAGGCCGAGGCCGCGGTCTCCACGCTCGACTCCGAATTCGGGCGCACGACCGACCCGGTGCGCATGTACATGCGCGAGATGGGCTCGGTCGAACTGCTCACCCGCGAGGGCGAGATCGCGATCGCCAAGCGCATCGAGGAGGGCCTGAAGCACATGATCATGGCGATCTCCGCGTGCCCGCTGACGGTCCAGCAGATCCTCGATTTCGCCGACAAGATCGACAAGGACGAACTCAAGATCGACGACCTCGTCGACGGCCTGATGGACTTCGACGAGGAGCTCGCGGCGATCGCCGAGGTCGACGAGGATATCGACGAGGACGAGGACGAGGGCGACGCCGGTGCGATCGCCGCCGAGAACCTGGAGCGCCTCAAGGTCGCGGCGATGGACCGCTTCGCCACCATCCGCAAGCTCTACGCGCGCAAGGTCGCCGTGCTGCAGAAGGAAGGGCACAAGGCGCCCAAGTACCTGGAGCTGCAGAAGAAGGTGCAGGCCGAGCTGACGCAGATCCGCTTCTCGGCCCGGCAGGTCGAGAAGCTCTGCGACACCGTCCGCGCCGAGGTCGACAGCATTCGCCAGATCGAGCGCAAGATCCAGGACCTGGTCGTCAACAAGGCCGGGATGCCCCGTCCGGAGTTCATCAAGAAGTTCCCCGACAACGAGGTGTCGCTGCGCTGGATCGACCGCGAGGTCTCCGGCCACCATCCCTACAGCGAGCAGCTCGCCAAGTACCGGCAGGCGATCGTCGAGCAGCAGCAGAAGCTCATCAACCTGCAGGACCGGGTGATGATCCCGCTGAAGGAGCTGAAGGACATCAACAAGCAGATGTCCACCGGCGAGGCCAAGGCGCGCAAGGCGAAGCGCGAGATGACCGAGGCCAACCTGCGGCTGGTGATCTCGATCGCCAAGAAGTACACCAACCGCGGGCTGCAGTTCCTCGACCTGATCCAGGAAGGCAACATCGGCCTGATGAAGGCCGTGGACAAGTTCGAGTACCGCCGCGGCTACAAGTTCTCGACCTACGCGACCTGGTGGATCCGGCAGGCGATCACCCGCTCGATCGCCGACCAGGCGCGCACCATCCGCATCCCGGTGCACATGATCGAGACCATCAACAAGATGAACCGGATCAGCCGCCAGATCCTGCAGGAGACGGGACAGGAACCGGATCCGGCGACGCTGGCCGAGAAAATGGAGATGCCCGAGGAGAAGATCCGCAAGATCCTGAAGATCTCCAAGGAGCCGATCTCGATGGAGACGCCGATCGGCGACGACGACGACTCGCACCTCGGCGACTTCATCGAGGACCTGGCGACGGTCGCGCCGCAGGACGCCGCGGTGAACGCGAGCCTGCGCGACGTCTGCAAGGACATCCTCGACACGCTGACGCCGCGCGAGGCGAAGGTGCTGCGCATGCGCTTCGGCATCGAGATGAACACCGACCACACGCTGGAGGAAGTCGGCAAGCAGTTCGACGTCACCCGCGAGCGGATCCGCCAGATCGAGGCCAAGGCGCTGCGCAAGCTGCGGCACCCGTCACGCTCGGAGAAGCTGCGCAGCTTCCTCGAAGGCGAGGGCTGACGCAAGGCAGCGGGCTCCCGCCGCGGACGGCGCGCGGCGCACGGCGCAACGCCCCGCGGACGGGGCTTTTCGCCTCGCGCCGGATGCCGGCGGGCGGCGCCGAGGCGCCCGCCCGGCGACACGGCGGCCCGGAGGGGAGTACGATAGCGCGGTCTTCCGCTGGCGCGAACACCGCTCTGCGGCCTCGTCGGCGGACGACCATCCCATCATCGACCTGAGGACCGTGCCATGAAGACCCTTTTCCTTGCCGCCGCGATCGCCCTGCTCGCCAGCACCGGCGCGTCGGCAGCCACCCCCAGCTGCGACGCGCAGGCCGCCGAGAAGAAGCTCGCCGGCGCCGCCAAGACGAGCTTCGTCAAGAAGTGCCAGAAGGACGCGACCGACGCCGCGACGAAGACCTGCGACACGCAGGCCGCGGAGAAGAAGCTCGCCGGCGCCGCCAAGAACAGCTTCGTCAAGAAGTGCGTGACCGACGCGACGGCCGCGGCGAAGTAGTCGCCGTCGATCCCCGGCTCCCGACCCGGCGCCCAGGCGGCAATCCCCCACGGGCGCTGACCGCGGTCGCCGCCCGGCAAACCCGCACGGCGGGGAACTTCGGCCTATAGTGGGTGGCCCGCCCGGGTCTCGGCGCGCCACAGGAGCGAACCATGTCGCATCAGCCACCGAAAGAAAGCAAGAAGAAGCCGCAGCACACGCCGAAGGAAAAGAAGACGCTGAAGCAGCAGAAGAAGCACGGCGGCGACGCCGTGCCCTTCATCAAGCACTGATCGCCGATCGCCTGCAGCGAGTCCGGGCCTCCCGCGGCGCATTCCGTCGGCGAGACTCGCGTCACCCTTCGCGCCCCCGAGCGCCGCCGGCAGTTCGCGGCGGGTGGCCGTGCGTGCGCCGAACCGTCGGTCGGGCGGCGCTCGCGCAGCCCACCCCGACCATGCTCCACGCTGCCGCCGCGCCGCGCGCCCCCGACGCAATGGACATCGACATCCGCGCCATCGACCCCCAGCACGAGCCCCTCGCACCGCTCTACGAGCTCGTCCGCGACGTGTACACGACGTCGGACCAGATGAGCGAGACTTTCGCCGAGAAGTTTCCCGCGCCGGCCGCGCTCGCAGCCGAGATCGACGACGTCTGCGGCCGCCCCGGCGCCGTGTTCCTGGTCGCGACCGCCGGCGGTCGACTGCAGGGCTACGTCGCCCTCAAGCCGCGGCGCCCCGAACGGCTGCGCCACACCGCCGACCTGCAACTGGGTGTCCGCAGCGGCGCCCGCGGCCAGCGGATCGGCTCCGCGCTGCTGCGCGCCGCGCTCGATCGTGCCGCGCACTCGGGCGTGGTGGAGCTCGTCTACCTCATGGTGCGCGCCGACAATCTGCCCGCCATCCGGCTCTATGCGTCGACGGGCTTCGACCGGCTGGCGACGCTGCAGCGCGACCTCCGGATCGACGGGCGCGACTGCGACGGCGTGCTGATGCGCCGGTTCGTCGGCCTGCCCGCCGCCGCGGGCCGCTGAGCCATGCCCGGCCGACCGGCCCGTGACCGGGCGCGACCCTCGCGATGAGAACCCCCAAGCGCCTGCAGCCGTTGCTGGACGACGGGCTCATCGACGGCGTCGTGCGTCAGTTGATGAGCGGCAAGGAAGCGATGGTCTTCGTCGTGCGCTGCGGTGCCGAGACGCGCTGCGCCAAGGTCTACAAGGAAGCCGACAAGCGGAGTTTTCGGCAGGCGGTCGACTACACCGAGAACCGCAAGACCAAGAACACCCGCCAGGCGCGCGCCATGGCCAAGGGCACGCGCTTCGGGCGCAAGGCGCAGGAGGACGCGTGGCAGAACGCCGAGGTCGACGCGCTGTACCGCCTGGCCGCGGCCGGCGTGCGCGTGCCGAAGCCCTACCATTTCCACGAAGGCGTGCTGCTGATGGAGCTGGTCGCCGACCTGCACGGCGAGGCCGCCCCGCGCCTCAACGACCTCGAGTTCACCGCCGACGTCGCCCGCAGTCACCACCAGCGCCTGATCCGCGAGGTGGTGCGCATGCTGTGCGCGGGCGTCGTGCACGGCGACCTCAGCGAGTACAACATCCTGATCGGCAGCGACGGCCCGGTGATCATCGACCTGCCGCAGGCGGTCGACGCCGCCGGCAACAACCACGCGCCGAAGATCCTGGAGCGCGACGTGGCCAACCTGCGCAGCTACTTCGGTCGCTACGCACCCGAGCTCCTCGCCACCGACTACGGCCGGGAGATCTGGGCGCTGTTCGAGGCTGGCGCGCTGCAGCCGGACACACCGCTCACCGGTCGCTTCGCACGGGTCGAAAAGGCCGTCGATCTCGACGGCGTGCTGCGGGAGATCGACGACGCGCGCTTCGAGGACGCCGCGCGGCGGCTGCGCCTGCGCGACGCGGGCGCCGGCTAGCGGGCGCCCGCGCGTGCGGACAGGGCGGCCTCGGGCACGAGTTCGAGCACCGAGTTGACCTGCTCCGGCTCGTCGGGGTCGTCGTGGGTGACGAAGCCCAGGCCCTCGGTGAAGCGGATCATGTTCGAGTTGTTGCGCAGCACCGCGCCTTCGAGCCGCTTGAGGCCGCGCTTCCTGGCGCAATCGATCAGCCGCTCCATCAGCATCCGCGCCACGCCGCGATTCTGCCAGGCATCGGCGACGACCACGGCGAACTCGGCGCTCTCCTGGTCGGGATTGCCGATGTACCGGGCGACGCCGACGAAGGCCGGCGTTCCCGCGTTGTCCGAGATCGCGACCAGCGCCAGCTCGCGGTCATAGTCGACCTGGGTGAAGCGCGCGAGCATCGCCGGCGTCAGCTCGTGCAGCCGGTAGAAGAAGCGGAAATAGCGCGTCTGCTCGGACAGGCCGTGCACGAACGCGCGCTCGAGCTCGGCGTCCTCGGGCATGATCGGGCGGACGTGCAGCACCGTGCCGTCGCGCAGCGGGACGTCGGCGACCAGCTCGATCGGGTAGGGATGGATCGCCATGTGGCGGTAGCCGCCGGTGGCGAACTTGCGCTTGGGGTCGATGCTGACGCGCGCCCCCGCGATGACCGCACCGCCGACGCCGACCCGCACCGGGTCGAGTGACATCGAATTGACCCACGGCAGCGCGCAGACCAGGCTCGACACCTGCAGCAGGATGCGCACCAGCGGCTCGAGATCGGGGATCGCATCGTGGCTCGGGCGCAGCGATGCGGCCGCACGGCTGCCGCTGATGAGGTCGGTCGCCAGCCGGTGGTTGAGCGGCGGCAGCAGCACCGTGCGCTCGCTGTCGATCAGCGCGGCCGTGCCGCTGTTGCCGAAGGTGATCACCGGCCCGAACACCGCATCGGTGTGGACGCCGATCGCCACCTCGCGCACGTCGGGCATCGGCCGTGTCTTGTACACCAGCGCGTGGGCGTTGAAGTCGCCGATCCGGAAGTGCGGCTGGATGTCCTCCAGCAGGTTGCCGTAGGCCTTGGTCAGCATCCGCCCGCTGCGCAGGTTGGCGCGAACCAGCGCGTCCGGCGGCACCGGCGAGCGCGGGTGCAGGCCGGAAATGTCGAGCTTGAGCGTGACCGGGTACCCCAGCCGGCGCGCCGCCGCCAACGTTTCCTTCAGCGTGTCGGCGGGCTCGGCGACCTCGACCGGCAGGTCGAACGCGCGCAACAGCTGCTGGGTCTGCCAGTCGGTCAGCACGGTGTGATTGGCGGCGCCCGCCTCGTCGCGCAGCCGCTCGGCGAGCGTCGTGTCCGGCGACTCGGGCTCCGGCTGCGGGGCCGGCACCTCGAGCAGCCACTGCTGGTTGCGCCGGTACGCCGCGACGAACGAAAACGCCTCGACGGCGTGCTCGGGGGTGTAGAAGTCGGGCACGCCGCCCGCTTCGAGCGCGTCGCGAACCTCGCGCTGGCCGATGGCGCCGAGCCACGCGGCGAGCACCGGCTTGGTCGCGCCGCGGGCGACGGTCGCGACCGCGCGTGCCGCGTCGGTGGCCCCGGTCGCCGGTCGCTGCACGTGCAGCGCCAGCACCGCGTCGACGTGCGGATCGGCGAGCAGCGCCGACACCGCCGCCGCCATGCGCTCCGGCGTCGCGTCGCCCCGGACGTTGATCGGGTTTCTGGACGCGACGTTCGGCGGCAGCACCGCCGCCAGCGCCTTGTCGGTTTCCGGGGACAAGCTCGGCCAGCGGTACGCCGCGGTCGGCGGCGCTGTCGGCCGCCAGGGTTCCCGGGCCGTGACCGTTGGTGACGATCGCCAGCCGATCGCCGCGGGGCTGCTTGCCCATCGACAGGATCCGCGCGGCGGCGAAGAGCTGCGCGTAGCTCATGACGCGCACGGTGCCGGCGCGCTTCATCGCCGCATCGAACACGGCGTCGGGCAGCGGCGCCTCGGAGCCGGCGCTGGCGAGATGGAGCTCCGACGACCGGCCGGCGCGCAGCACCACGACCGGCTTGGTGCGCGCCGCGGCCCGCAGCGCGGAGAGGAATCGCCGCGCGTCGCTGACCTTCTCGACGTAGAGCAGGATGCCGTCGGTCTGCGGGTCGTTCACCAGCGCGTCGAGCAGCTCGCCGAAACCGATGTCGTAGGCCCCGCCGATGGCCGCCACGGTCGAGAATCCGATGCCGTTCGGCCGGGCGAAATTGAGCATCGCCGTGCACACCGCGCCCGATTGGGCGATCAGCGCCAGGCGTCCGGGCAGCGCCACGCCCGCGCCCATCGTGGCGTTGAGCCCGAGTTCGGTGCGGACGACTCCGAAGGCGTGCGGCCCCAGCAGCCGGATGCGCCGCTTCTTCGCGGTGGCCACGAGGTCGCGCTGCCAGCGCCGCGCGTCGCCGTCGTCCAGCGGCGGCGCCGACAGGATCACCGCCGCCTTCACGCCCGCGCGCGCGCCGTCGTCGAGCACGTCGGTGACCGCCGCGCAGGGCACCGCGATCAGCGCCAGCTCGACCGGCTTGCCGATGGCGGGCAGCGACGCATGGCAGCGCTTGCCGAGCAGCCGCCGGTGGCTCGGGTTGACCGCGTAGAGGTCGCCCTTGTACCCGCCCTCGAGCAGATTCTCATACACGATCCGCCCCAGCGTGCCCGGCTTGTCGGAGGCCCCGACCAGCGCCACCGATGCGGGCGCGAGCAGCGGTCGCAGGTAATGCTGCAGCGTACTCATGGGAATGGGCGGGGGAGATTCGACGTCATGGCGGCGGGAGCGCAACGTGGACGCAAACCGTGACCTCCTGCCGAGGCGACTCTTGGGACGGCGGCCACCGAGGTGCCATCGTCCGGGCCGTTGCCGGTGCCGGAGATTCTACCGTGCGGACGCGGCGCCGCATAGGTCGCGCTCCCCCGACGGCGCAATCCCGCTGCCACGCTGCCAGTTGCAAGCTGCGTCCGCGCCGCGCTCCATCGGGCGGACGAGCGCTCGGCTATAATCGCCGGCACCGCAAGCGGACCGTGCGCGTCATGCGCGATGGCCGTCCGCGTGCCGTTCGTCGAAACACCCTTGCCGGCCAAGGGGCCCGTAGCTCAGCTGGTCAGAGCAGGGGACTCATAATCCCTTGGTCGTTGGTTCAAGTCCAACCGGGCCCACCAAGCGCGGATTTCAGCGATGGCACTTGCTGACCTGCGCCGCTGCAAATCGCTCTCTTGTCCCCGTTTGTATCCCCATCGCGATCCTGTCGGGGCATAGATGCCCGGGACGCGCTGCCGGCGCTGCCTGAGACCGGCAGACGGTTCGAGAGTGGCATCGAGTAACGCGGTCACGGCCCCGTGCTGGTCGTCCGGCACGAACGACGCCTGCACCGTGGTCACCTGCCGCCGAACTCCCGTGCCAGGCCAAGCCAAGGTTTGCATTCGTAATAATTCTCATTGCGTTCCCGGAACAATGAGCCTATACCGGTACCCATACGCTGGGCAACAGCCGTAACTGGCGCACACCGCGACTATTCGGCGCATTGCGCCATGCCCGGGCGGCGCGCTTCGAGCGCTTCACACAGCTCTTCGACTCGTCCCGCGGGTAGAGCTGTTGCAGGTCCGTTCGTCACCATCCTGCGTTCGTCGGACGAGGGGGTCGAAGGTTCGTTGCAGCGCGAGGCAGGCAACTCGGGGCGGACCTCCACGGCATCTGCCTTGACCATTGTCTCTCGTGGACGACGTGGTGGCATGCAAGACCCGTGGCTCAGGAGAACCTTCATGATGCCTACCCTACCCACCCCCCAGGACTCTCGCGCTGCGAGCGCTGAATCGCCCCGCGATCGAGATTGCGGATTCGGCTTCCGAATCAGAGTTCGCGGCGACCTGCATCGCCACAACCAGTGCGCAAGCGAATCCACTCCGACCACTCCGGGTGATGCCCTCCCATGTCTTCGGCCGCCTGCCGCGGGTAACGCGTGCCTGCCTCCCCTCGCCGGGCGAAAGCACAAGCCCAGCCCGGCAGAGGAGCTCGCGCCGCGCTCGGTCACCACTTGCGTGCCCAGTTCGCGCGCCGTCGGCGCGATGCAGCTGGTGCGCCGCTTCCTGGCCGGCGCAAGTGCGGGCAACGAGCTCGAACACGGGCGACTGGTGGTCTGAGTGAGGCATTTCGTTGTCCTTCACCGCAGACCTCTGGTCACTGCCAGCCGCACACGCTTGGGCAATCCCGCCCAAGCACGTGCATCCACGACCGATGGGAGAAATGAACATGCGGATTGCCAAGGAAAACGTGGACGTCAAGATGGAGATCCCAGGTGCGGTGATCCGTCAACGAACGGACTTCGGAGACGCAACTGGACTGGGCAAGATCAGCGGCGAGTACTTCAGCCTCTCGGCAGGCGTCGATACCACCCCGCTGTTCAAGGGACTGCACGGCGATGCGTGCCAGTGCCCCCACTGGGGCTTCGTCTTGCGCGGCCAACTCACGACGACCGACGCAGGCGGCGCGCAAGAGACCGTCAACGCCAATGATCTGTTCTACTGGCCGCCTGGACACAACGTCAAGGTCGGCATCGACGCGGAGATCATCATGTTCAGCCCTCAGGCTGAGCACAGTCATGTCATCGGCCACATGATCGAAAAGGTGAAGGGCTAGGTCTTGTGTCGCGATGGCAGCGAATCGACGCCGGCTGGCGCCGCGTTGTCAGTCCGGCGTCGAATCCACCGGTGCCCACCCCAAGGCGGGCACCGGCATCGGGAAAGGCTCTGGAGAGCATCCGCCAGTGAAATGCATACGACGATGGAGATGGAGGCGCGATCATGAATGGCATACAGGTGGTCGGTATCGACGGACACGACGTAGCTTTGGATGGACCCGCTCTCGAACAGTTGAAGGCCTCGCTGCGCGGAGCGCTCGCATTGCCGGGCGATGCCGGATACGAAAAGGCACGCACCGTCTGGAACGCCATGATCGATCGAAAGCCGGCGCTGGTAGTGCGCTGCGCTGGCGTGGCGGATGTCCGCCAGGCCGTGACGTTTGCGCATGCGCATCGCCTCCTGACCGCGGTCAAGGGGGGCGGACACAATATCGCGGGAAATGCCGTGTGCGACGGAGGCTTGCTCATCGACCTGTCCGAGATGCGAGCCGTAACGGTCGATCCGGTCGGGCGCATCGCGCATGTGCAGCCGGGTGCAACGCTCGGCGATTTTGACCACGAATGCCAGGCCTTCGGCCTGGCCACCCCGGTTGGCATCAATTCAACCACCGGCATCGCAGGCCTCACCCTCGGCGGTGGATTCGGCTGGCTGTCACGAAGGCACGGCATGACGGTGGACAATCTGCTGGCCGCCGACGTGGTCACGGCCGATGGGCGCTTGCTTCGCGCCAGCGACAATGAAAACCCCGATCTGTTCTGGGCGATTCGCGGCGGCAGCGGCAACTTCGGAATCGTCACCCGGTTTGAATTCAAGCTGCATCCGGTCGGGCCGGAGGTCTTGAGCGGATTGATCGTCTATGCGCTCAAGGACGCCGCATTCGCGCTGAGGCAATTCCGGCACTACGTGGAGAACCTCGGCGACGACACGAACGTCTGGACCGTGATGCGCAAAGCGCCACCGTTGCCCTTTCTCCCGCCGGAAGCACACGGGACTGACATAATCGCCTTCTGCGTGTTCCACGCGGGCGATCCCGAGGTGGGACGCCGGACCATTGAACCCTTGCGAAAGCTCGGCCCGGTGCTCGGCGAGTTCATTGCCATGCAGCCGTACGCCGCCTGGCAACAGACGTTCGACCCGCTGCTCGCGCCAGGGGCGAGGAACTACTGGAAGTCGCACAACTTCTCCAGCCTGAGCGACGGCCTGATCGATGTTGCCGTCAAGTACGTTCAGAGTCTTCCCTCGCCGCAATGCGAGATATTCTTCGGCCTCATCGGCGGCGCCACCACCGTTCCCAAACCCGGTGCGATGGCCTATTCCCATCGTGACGCCATCTATGTATGCAACGTTCACGGACGGTGGGAAACGGCGCCCGAAGACCAGCGATGTATCGACTGGGCGCGGGGGTTTTACCGCGACGCAGCACCCTATGCCACAGGCGGCGTGTACGTGAATTTCCTGACGGATGACGAACCCGAGCGGATCCGGGCCGCTTACGGCCCGGAGTACGCTAGGCTCGTCGCGGCGAAGGACAAGTACGACCCGGACAATCTGTTCCGAATGAATCAGAACATCCGCCCGACCTCCTGAACCAAGCAGGGAAGTGGGGAGATCCCCCGGCGCTGCCCGGGGGATGCTTTCGCGACTTTGACGGGCGGGGGGGGGGGGGCCGGCGGGGGGCCGGGGGGGGGGGGGGGGGCGGGCCGGGGCCGGGGGGGCCGGGGGGGGGGGGGGGGGGGGGGGGGCGGCCGGCCCCCCCGGGGTGACGGGCCCCGCGGGGGGGGGGGGGGTGTCCCCCGGGGGGGAGGGGGGGGGGGGGGGGGGGGGGGGGGGGGGGGGGGGGGGGGGGGGGGGGGGGGTCGTGCCGCCGGTTCGCGTTCGTTGGCGGCGCGGTCGCTGGCGGCGCCCGGCGTCACGCGCCCGGCGCGGATCGCTCCCCGTTGCGCCAGATGGTGATTTCGTAGAGCGACTCGGTTCCGGGCTCTTCGCGATGGCCGTAGCCGTTGCGTTCGAGAACGCGGAACAGCGGATGCGGCATGCAGTCGATGATGAGTCGCAGCCGGTCGCCCGGCTCGAAACCGTCGATGGCCTCGAGCACGCGCTCGAGCGGCTCGGGTGGCTCCATGCCGCGAACGTCCAGCGTGACTTCGCGGGCCATCAGGCTCCTTCCCCGGTTCCGAATTTCGCGCCGCCGTTCATCGTCGGGCGATTGTCGGCGGCAACCACCGCGGCCGCCTTGACGGACATCAAGCGGCACCCGCGGGTGAGCGGCAGGGACCGCATCGCCTGGCGCGAAGCCCGCCATGCTGCGATGCACCAGACGCCGGTCCCGACAGCGGGGTCCGATATTCCTTGATACGCATCATGGGCAGACGAAGCCATTGCGTCCACGATCCGCCAGATCGGAAACGAGCGCGGCGGCTTGCGTCATCCGCGCACCCGAAACCGGGTACCGATTCCGCCCCGAGAACAAGACACGACCCGGAAGGAGCGAAAGCCATGGCCACCGCGAACACCCAAGCCGAAACTGTGCGCGACGACGACATCACCGAGGAGCCGATTCCGGCGATGCAGCAGCTGCTCGACAACCCGTTCCTGCTGCTGTTCATCGGCATCGCGATGCCCACGGTCCTCTACATCGTCTGGGGGGTGATGGAAATCGTCGGCATCCCGATCGCGAAGTAGCACCCGTCAGCGCCAACCACAGGGAGCGACACGCATGAGCGCCATTTCATCCCCCGCCAGCCGCGTCTGGTGGAAGCAGCCACTGGATCGCGTCGAGGGCATGTGGATCGCCATCGCCTTCGTCTGGTGCATGGTGATGTTCTTCATGATGCCGTACTGGCACGTCGTCGGTAAGCAGAACCTCTCCAACGAGGCCTATCGCACGACGCCCGAGGCGTTCACCGCCAAGACCCAGGCGATGGTGGACAAGTTCAAGGTGCGCGAGGAGACCGATCTCAAGGTTCCGGTCGTGCGCCCGCCCGCGGGGAGCGACGTCTACCTCATCGCCCGCCTGTGGCAATGGTGGCCGATGCTCGAGCTGGAGGAAGGCAAGACCTACCGGCTGCACCTCGCCTCGATGGACTGGCTGCACGGCTTCTCGCTGCAACCCGAGAACATCAACATCGAGGTCCACCCGAACTACGAGCACGTGATCACGCTGACGCCGACCAAGGCGGGCACCTATTCGATCATCTGCAACGAGTACTGCGGCATCAACCACCACACGATGGCGAGCCGTCTCTACGTCGTCAAGGGCAACTAGGAGGATTGCGATGGCAGTCAACCGCATGTTTCGTACTTGCCCGTCCACCGGCCTCGTCTACCACGAGGCGGCGGAGAAGCTGATCCGCTGGAACGCCGTCGCCGGCGTCGTCGCGCTGCTCTTCGGGGGCATCCTCGCGCTGCTCGTCACCGCGACCCGCTGGCAGGCCATCCACCTGCTGCCGCCCGACTGGTTCTACCTGGTGCTGACGGCCCACGGCCTCAACATGCTCGTGTTCTGGATCATCTTCTTCGAGATCGCGGTCCTGTACTTCGCCGCGTCGGTGCTGCTGAAGTGCCGGCTGGCGACGCCGCGCTGGGCGTGGGCCGGCTTCTGGCTGATGATCCTCGGCGCCCTCATGAACAACGTGGCGGTGTTCCGCGGCGACTCGTCGGTGATGTTCACGTCCTACGCGCCGATGGGGGCGCACCCGGCGTTCTACCTCGGGCTGATCCTGTTCGCCGTCGGCGCGCTGATCGCGTGCTTCGTGTTCTTCGGCACGCTGGTCGTCGGCCGCAACGAGAAGACCTACAACGGCTCGGTCCCGCTGGTGACCTTCGGCGCCGTCACCGCGGCCATCATCGCGGTCTTCACCATCGCCTCCGGCGCGATCATCCTGATCCCGACCTTTCTCTGGTCGGTGGGCCTCGTCGATCACATCGACTCGCTGATGTACCGCACCGTCTGGTGGGCGTTCGGGCACAGCTCGCAGCAGATCAACGTCGCCGCGCACGTCTCGGTCTGGTACGCCATCGCCGCGATCGTCTTCGGGGCGAAGCCGATGTCGGAAAAGGTGTCGCGCACGGCCTTCCTGCTCTACATCTGCTTCCTGCAGCTCGCCTCGGCGCACCACCTGCTCGCCGACCCGGGCCTGACGTCGAACTGGAAGATCTTCAACACCAGCTACGCGATGTACCTCGCCGTGCTGGCGTCGATGGTGCACGGGCTCACCGTCCCGGGCGCGATCGAGGTGGCGCAGCGCGAGAAGGGCTTCAACAGCGGCCTGTTCGAGTGGCTGCGCAAGGCGCCCTGGAGCAACCCCGCGTTCTCGTCGATGTTCATCTCGCTCATCGGGTTCGGCTTCCTGGGCGGCATCTCGGGCGTGATGATGGGCACCGAGCAGCTGAACCTGATCATCCACAACACGATCTACGTCCCGGGCCACTTCCACGCCACGGTCGTCATCGGCACCACGCTCGCCTTCATGGGCCTCACCTACTTCCTCATCCCGACGCTGTTCCGGCGCGAGGTGATGTTCCCGGCGATGGCCAAGTGGCAGCCCTACCTGTTCGGCCTCGGCATGTGCGGCTTCTCGCTGTTCATGATGGGCGCCGGGACGCTGGGCGTGCCGCGCCGGCACTGGGACATCAGCTTCGCCGGCAACGCGCTGGGACACGAGTTCCCGGGCACCGCGTGGCTGATGATGGCGCTGATGGGCATCTTCGGCCTGGCCGCGATCGTCGGCGGGGCGATGTACCTGATCAACACCGTCGGCAGCGTGTTCTTCGGCAAGAAGATCGAGACCCCGGGCTTCGTGCACGTGAAGGCGAAGGACGGCGCAGCGCCGCCCTGGCAGCCGGTCGCGGTCGCGATCACCGGGCACGGCCCGAGCATCGGCACCGCCGGCTTCGTCGCCCCGGGGACGTTCCTGCTCGCCATGGTGTTCCTGATCTCGTTCGTCCTGTACTACTTCGTGAACTGGAAGTACCTGTCCACCGTGTGGCCGTTGTCGTAAGGGACGAGCGCTCGCCGGGCAGCAGCCGCCGGCCGGGTGCAGGGGGAGAAGGCGCATGAATACACGAGTCGAAAGCGCGCTGGGGCCGGCGGTGAAGTCCGCCCGGGCGCCGTCGCGGGTGCGCCTCTTCTTCGACCTGTTCAAGCTGCGCATCGGCCTGGTGATCGGGTTCACCGCCGTGGCGGGGATCGCGATCACGCCCGGGCCGGCGCTGCCGGGCTGGCAGGTGCTGGCGCTGGCGCTCGCGGTGACCCTGGCCTCGGCGGCCGCCGGCGCCTTCAACCAGTACGTCGAGCGCGACCTCGACGTCCACATGGGGCGCACGCGGCAACGGGCCTTCGTCACCGGGCGGCTGCGGGCGGGACCGCGCTGGCTGGCGGCCATCGTCGCCATCGGCGCGGCCGGGGTGCTGCTCGCCGCGATCGCCATCAATCTTCCCGCCGCCGTCTACACCTTCCTCGGCGCGTTCACCTACGGCGTCGTGTACACGGTGTGGCTGAAGCGGCGCACGTGGTGGAACATCGTCGTCGGCGGCCTCGCCGGCAGCTTCGCCGTCCTCGCGGGCGCCGCCGCCGTCACCCCCGAGACGCTGGGCCCGCTGCCGCTGGCCTTCGCCGTCGTGCTGTTCCTGTGGACGCCACCGCACTTCTGGAGCCTCGCCATCGCCTTCCGCGAGGATTACGAGGCGGCCAAGGTGCCGATGCTGCCGGTCGTCGTCGGCAACGAGCGCGCCGCCCGGGCCGTCTTCGCCGGCGCCGCGCTGCTCGTGACCGCCTCGCTCGCCCCGGCGCTGCTCGGCATGGGCTGGCTCTACCTGGCCGCGGCGCTCGGCGGCGGCGGCTATCTGCTGGTCAAGACCGCGCGCCTCGCGCTGGCGCCCAACCGGCGCGCGGCGATGGTGAGCTTTCACGCGTCGCTGATCCAGCTGACGCTGCTGCTCGTCGCCGCGATTGCCGAAGCCGTTCTGCGTGCGTGACCCGCGGTTGCCCGGAGTCGACCCGAACCGGCTGCTGCTGTACGCGGCCGTCGGGTTGGTGCTGTGGCTCCTCGCCGGCCTGCTGTTCGCCCAGGCCTTGCCGGCGGGCGCGAGGCTCGATCCCCGCGATGCCCTGGCGACGTCGCAAGCCGCGATCGGCCGCCCCCTCGGCGATTACACGCTGACCGCCGCCGACGGCAGGCTGGTGCGGCTGGCCGACTACCGCGGCCGGCCGCTGGTCGTGCAGTTCATCTACACCGGCTGCTTCCAGGTCTGCCCGACGACGACACGCTTTCTCGGCCGCGCCGTCGAAGAAGCGCAGCGCGCGCTGGGCCGGGACGCGCTGCGCGTCGTCACCGTCGGCTTCAATCTGCCCTTCGACACGCCGGCGGCGATGCGGGAGTTCCAGAAGCGCCAGGACATCGACCTGCCGAACTGGGAATTCCTCGGCGGCGACGCGCCGACGATCGACGGCATGGCGCGCGACCTCGGCTTCGTCTGGGTGCCGACCGCGTCCGGCTACGATCACCTGACCCAGGTGACGATCCTCGACGGCCGCGGCCGCGTGGTCCGGCAGATCTACGGCGAATCCTTCGAACTGCCGATGTTCGTCGCGCCGCTGAAGGAGATCGTCACCGGCGCGCCGGCGCCGACGCAGAACCTCGCCGAACTCGTCGAGCGGGTGCGCATCCTGTGCACGGTGTACGATCCGCGTGCCGGGAAGTACCGGCTCAATTACGGGCTGTTCATCGAGATCTTCGCGGGGTTCACGGTGCTGGGAGCGGTGCTGTACTACCTGACCAACGAGTGGCGGCGGCACCGGCGAGGGCAGCCGTCGTGAAGTCTCCGGCGGGCCGCCTGCGCCGGCGCGGCGGGGCCGGGGGCGGCGGGGGCGCCCCCCGGGGCGGGGGGCGCTGCTGAAACTCGTCCAGCGCGCCGGGCAGGCGTGCTTCCTCGCCGCCGAGCGCCAGTTCAACCGCGTGTTCGGCGACGAGCTGAACCCGTTCTACTACCTCGGGGCGATCGCCTACTACCTGCTGTGGATCGTCGTCGCCAGCGGGCTCTATCTCTACATCTTCTTCAGCACTGGCGTCCACGAGGCCTACGACTCGGTGGAGCGGCTGACGCACGAGCAGTGGTGGCTGGGCGGCATCCTGCGCAGCTTCCACCGCTACGCGTCGGATGCGATGGTGCTGGCCATGGTGCTGCACCTGATCCGGCACTACGTCTTCGACCAGTACCGCAGCTTCCGCTGGTTCTCCTGGGTCTCGGGCGTCGTCGTGCTGTGGCTCACCTACATCTCGGGCATCAACGGCTACATGCTGCCCTGGGACACCACCGCGCAGTTCGTCACCCAGGCGACCGCCGAATGGCTCGACTGGCTGCCCGTGTTCAGCGGGGCGCTGATCCGCAACTTCATCACGCCGGACGCGGTGAACGACCGGCTGTTCTCGCTGCTGTCGTTCCTGCACATCGGGTTTCCCCTCGGCGTGCTCGCGCTGCTGTGGATCCACACCCAGCGCGTGCCCGGCGCCAGAACCTCGCCGCCCCGGCCGATCGCGGTGGGGGTGACGCTGGCGCTGCTCGGACTGTCGCTGGTGAAGCCGGCGCTCTCCGGGCCGCCCGCCGATCTCGCCGGATCGCCGACGACGATTCCGTTCGACTGGTTCTACCTGCCCGTCTATCCGCTGATCTACGCCTGGGGACCCGGTGCCGTGTGGGCGTTCGTCGGCGGGCTGACGGCGCTGTTCCTGGCGCTGCCCTGGCTGCCCCCCAAGCGCGCCGCGAAGGAAGGCCGGCACCTGATGGTGCGACCCGACAACCGGATCATCCCGGTGCGCCCCGGCGAGTCCATCCTCGAAGCCGCGCTGCACGAGGGCATCGCCTTTCCCTACGAGTGCCGGAACGGCGGCTGCGGCAGGTGCAAGTGCACGGTGCTGTACGGCGAGGTCGAACAGGGCCCGCACCAGGAGTCCGCCCTTTCCGCGGCCGAGCGCGCCGCCGGCAAGGTGCTCGCCTGCAGCGCCACGCCGCTCACCGACGTCGAGCTCGAGTACGAGCCCCGGTCGCTGCCCGGCGGCCTGCACGTCGGCCATCACACCGCGAAGGTCGTCGCGATGAAGCGCGCGACGCCCGACGTGATGATCGTGCAGCTCGCGGTGGACGGCGACCTGCCGCTGCGCTTCTATGCCGGCCAGTACATCAACATCCTGCTGCCCGACGGCGGCAAGCGCAGCTTCTCGTTCGCCACGGCACCGCACGTCAATCGCGAGATCGAGCTGCAGATCCGGCACATCCCCGGCGGGGAGTTCACCACCCACGTCTTCGAGGCGATGAAGCCGGGCGACACCCTGCGCTTCGAAGGCCCGCTGGGTTCGTTCTTCCTGCGCGAGGATTCCGACAAGCCGATCATCTTCGTCGCCGGTGCGACCGGCTTCGCCCCCGTCAAGAGCATGCTCGAGCACGCGTTCCACACGCAGATGAAGCGGAAAATGGTGCTCTACTGGGGCACCCGGCGCCAGGGCGACATGTACGCCCGCGAACTGTGCGAGCAGTGGGCGCGCGACCACGCGAACTTCTCGTTCGTGCCGGTGCTGTCGGACCCGCAGCCCGAGGATCGGTGGACCGGGCGCACCGGCCTCGTGCACGAAGCGATCCTGGCCGATTTTCCGACCCTCGCGGGCCACCAGGTGTACGCCTGCGGGTCGGTGGCGATGGTCGAGGCCGCGCATCCGGCGTTCGCGGCCCGCGGGCTCACGCAGGACGACTGCTTCTCCGACGCGTTCAAGCTGGCACCCCACCTGCCGCGGCGTGTCGCCGACGCCGACATGGTGCGGCTGGGAGGGGGACAGTGAACGCGCCTGCGGCCCTGCGCCGCGCCAGGGGAGCCTGCCGATGAGCACGCTCACGGCCGGCAAGGCGGCGAACTACGCGCTGCAGGCGGTGTGCTATGCGGCCTTCATGGCGGTGGTCGGCTATTTCGCCACCTCGCCACCCTATGTGCACCTGCCGGCAGGTCAGGCGGTCGTGAAGCTCTCGCTGCAGCACGCCGGGCAGCGCAAGGAAGCCTGCCGCGAACGCAGCGCCGAGGAGCTCGCGAAGCTGGCGCCCAACATGCGCGCCGCCAGCGACTGTCCGCGCGAGCGGGCACCGCTGGTCGTCGACATCCGGATGGACGACCAGCCGCTGTTCGCGCTGGTCGCGCCGCCGCGGGGACTCTCCCGCGACGGGGCCTCGACCGTCTACCGCCGCGTGGCCGTCGCCGCGGGCACCCACCGTTTCGAGACGAGACTCGCGGACTCGGTCGATGGTACCTTCCGCTTCACGGGGCAGAGGACGGTCGACCTCAAGCCCGGCCGCGTGCTCGTCATCGACTTCGACGCCAAGGAGGGCGGCTGGGTGTTCCGGGAGTAGCCCGGGCATGGCGGAAGGCCGTCCCTCGCTTCGCTCTCACTGCAATCGACCGTGCGACCGGACGCCGCCTTACCGCGGAATCCGGGCAACGCCGATGGAATCGTCCTACCTTGCGGTCAAGCACCTCCACGTCGCCGCGGTCGCGGTCTCCCTCGGCCTGTTCGTCGTCCGCGGCGGGTGGGCGCTGTGGTCGCCGGAGCGGCTGGGCCGCGCCTGGGTGCGCATCGTGCCGCACGTGGTCGACACGCTGCTGCTGGCGTCGGCGTTGTGGCTCGCCGTGCAACTCGGCAGCCTCGAGAGCTGGCTGCTGGCGAAGATCGCGGCGCTGCTGGTCTACATCGGACTGGGCACGTTGGCGCTGAAGCGCAGCCGGACGCGGCGGGTGCGCGCGGTCGCCCTGGCCGCGGCGCTGGCCACGTTCGCCTACATCGTGTCGGCCGCGGTGACCAAGTCGCCGCTCGGCTTCCTCGCGACGCTGTGATCGCGCTGCGCCGCAGCTGCGTGAGCCCGACGGGCCGCCCCGAGGGCGAACACCGGCAGCGCAGCGACGGGCCCCAGGGCGAACACCGGGCCGCCGAGGGCCGGCGAACACCGAGTGGCGCGCCGGTCCTCCACGCCGGAGGGCCGCCGCCCGCGCCGCCCGCCCCCCCGCCGGCGCCGCGCCGCCGCCGGGACCGTGGCGCGCCGCCCTCGGCGCGCAACTGGCACGCCTGGAGCGCGTCTTCGACCGGCCCTTCGGCCCCGACGGCAACCCGTGGCGCCATCTCGGTGCGCTGGGCTACTTCCTGTTCTGGATCGTGGCCGCCAGCGGCGTCTACGTCTACATCGGCTTCGACACGCGGGCCGACGGCGCCTATGCGTCGGTCGAGCGAATGTCGGCGAACGCCTTCCCGCTGGGTTCGCTGGCCCGCAGCCTCCACCGCTACGCCTCCGACGCCTTCGTGCTGGTGGTGCTGCTGCACCTCGTGCGCGAGTGGCTCCTCGGCCGCTACGCGCACTTCCGGCGTTTCTCCTGGACCACCGGCGTGTTCTCGCTGTGGCTCGTCTATGCCTCGGGCATCGGCGGCTACTGGCTGGTCTGGGACACCCTCGCGCAGTACAGCCTGATTGCCACCACCGAATGGCTCGACGCGCTGCCGTTCCTCGGGCAACTCACGCGCAACTTCGATGCCACCGCGAAGGTCTCGGATCGACTGTTCTCGCTGCTGATCTTCCTGCACATCGGCATCCCCCTCGCCCTGCTGGCGACGATGTGGGTGCACGTGCAGCGGCTGGCGCGGCCGGCGACGACCCCGCCGCGCGCGCTGGCGCTGGGCACTGCCGGCGCGCTGGTGGCCCTGGCGCTCGGCAAGCCGGTGGCCAGCGCGCCGCCGGCCGATCTCGCCACCGTGCCCGGCACGCTGGCGTTGGACTGGTTCTATCTCGGCGTGCACGCCTTTGCCGACGCGGCGGGTGCCTGGGCGCTGTGGGCGGTCCTGCTCGGCGCCACCGCCTGCCTGCTGGCCCTGCCCTGGCTCTCGCGCGAGGCGCGCGCGCGGCGACCCGGCGCGGCCGTGGTCGATCTCGCCAACTGCAACGGCTGTGCCCGCTGCTTCGCCGACTGTCCGTACGCCGCCGTCACGATGCAGCCGCGCAGCGACGGCAGGAACCACCTGCGGCAAGCCGTCGTCGACGCCGACCTCTGCGCCGGCTGCGGCGTCTGCGCCGGTGCCTGCCCCTCGTCGACCCCCTTCCGCTCGACCGCCGAGCTCGTGACCGGCATCGACCTGCCGCAGGCCCCGATCGGCGCGTTGCGCGCGGCGCTCGAGGCCGCGCTGGACCGGTTCTCCGCGCTGCCTGCCGGCCGCAGGCCGAACGTCGTCGTCTTCGGCTGCGTTCCCGCGCACTGCGGCCTCGACATTCGCGCGCTGGACGATGCGTCGACGGCCGCGCTGCCGATGCTCTGCGCAGCGCAGCTGCCGCCGTCGTTCGTCGAGTACGCGCTGCGGGCCGGAGCCGACGGCGTGCTCGTCACCGGCTGCCGCGGCGGGACGCAGGGCGGTGACTGCGTCTATCGGCTGGGCAACCGCTGGACCGGGCTGCGCCTCGCCGGCGCCCGCGAGCCCCATCTGCGCGCCGCCGTGCCGCGGGACCGGGTTCGCATCGCGTGGGCGGGCCGGGGCGACGAGGCGCTGCTCGCCGGCGAGCTGCGCGCGTTCCGGGCGTCGCTCGCCACGGTGCCGTGGCCGGCCGGCCCGCGGCCCAAGCGCAGCGAGACCGCGCATGCGCGCCGCGACTGACGTCGTGCCGCCGTGCGCGCCCGTCGTCGGGCCGCGACGCGCGCCGCCCCCTTCGCGGTACCATTCGCCCCCATGATCCCGCATCGAGAGGCCGCCGCCGGCGCACCGGCCGCGCGCCTCGACCTCGACCTCGCCTTCGGCCGGTACACGCTGGCGGTGCCCCGCGACGCCCGGGCGCGGCTGGCGCGGGGCTGGTTCGCGCTCTGCGTCGCGGCGCTTGCCGCGTCGGGGATTCTGGCCGTGCTGCTCGTGCTGTCGCGGACGCCGGGGCTCGCCAGGCACCTGCCGGTGGCGAACTTCTTCCAGGTCGCGCTGGTGGCCCACGTCGACCTGTCGGTGCTGGTCTGGTTCCTGTCGTTCGCGGCGGGGCTCTGGAGCCTCAACAGCACGCTGCGCGCGCTGCCGATCGCGTGGGCCGGGCTCGGACTGGCGGCGACCGGGGCGCTGGTCATCGCCGTGTCGCCGTTCGCCGGCGGCACGCCGATCATGGCCAACTACGTGCCGGTGATCGAGTCCCCCGCGTTCCTGCTGGGACTCGTGCTGTTCGCCGCCGGCATCGTGCTGGTGGTGGGGCGCGGGCTGTTCGCGTCGCCGCTGGTCGGCATGCGACTGGACGGGGCCGGGGCGCTGCGCTTCGGATTGAACGGCGCCGTCGTCGCCGCCGCCGTCGCCGCGTTCGCCTTCGCGTGGTCGTTCGCCGTGGTGCCCGCCGGCCTCGACGGCAAGGCCTATTACGAGCTGCTGTTCTGGGGCGGCGGGCACGTGCTGCAGTTCGCGTACACGCTGCTGATGCTGGTCGCGTGGCTGCTCCTCGCCGACGCCATCGGCATGCGCGTCCCGCTGTCCCCCCGCGTGGTGGCGCTGCTGTTCGGCATCGGCCTCGTCGCCGTGTTCGCCACGCCGCTGATCTACTACGCGTACAGCGTGACGTCGGTCGAGCATCACCGCCTGCAGACCTGGCTGATGCGCTTCGGCGGCGGCCTCGCGATCGCCCCGGTCGCGCTCGCCGTGATCTACGCCCTGGTCCGTCGCGGCGTCGCGTCTCCCCGCCCCCTCGCCGCACCGGCGCGCCCGCTGTTCGCCGCACTCGTGGCGTCGCTGGTGCTGTTCGGCGTCGGCGGGATCATCGGCTTCTCGATCCAGGGCAGCAACGTGAAGATCCCCGCCCACTACCACGGATCGATCGTCGGCGTGACGATCGCACTGATGGGACTCGCCTACTGGCTGCTGCCGCGGCTGGGCTACGCGGCGCCGCCGCCCCGGCTGGCGACGTGGCAGGCGTACCTCTACGGCGGCGGGCAACTGCTGCACATCGCCGGGCTGGTCTGGTCCGGCGGCTACGGCGTCCAGCGCAAGGTCGCCGACGGCGCCGAGGCGACACGTTCGCTCGAGCAGGTCGCCGGCATGGGCTTGATGGGACTGGGCGGCTTCATCGCCATCGTCGGCGGCATGCTGTTCGTCGCGGCGGTGCTGATCGCGGTGATCAGGGGGTCGCGCGCGACGGCCCCGGGGTCGACCTGATGGTGCGCGCCACCCGCGTCGACCGCTGCCGGGCTGCCGCGTGAGGGACGGTTCGCCGGTCGGGGGCTCGCGCGCCCGCCGGACCTTCGCACTGGTCGCGCTCGCCGCCGCCGCGCTCACCCTCGTCGTCATCGTCGCCAGCGCTTACATGCGGCACGCCCAGGCGGGACTGTCGTGTCCGGCGTGGCCCGAGTGCTACGCGCGCGTCGCGAGCGGTCCGGGGGACGAGGCGCGGGCCTCCGGCGTGCCGACGGCGCGCATCGCCCACCGACTGGCCGCGACGCTGGTGACGGGGGCGATCGCGCTGGCGCTGCTGCTGGCCTGGATGCAGCGCCCCGCGTGGCGGCGCGAGGGGCGCCTCGTCGCGACGGCGCTGCTCATCGTCGCCGCGCTTGCGGTGCTGGGGATCGCCACCCCGGGGGCGCGGTTGCCCGCGGTCGTCCTCGGCAACCTGCTGGGCGGTTACCTGCTGCTCGCCGTGCTTGCCGCCGCCGGCGCGGCCGCCCTCGATCCGGCGCCCGCGCCGGCCCGCGCCCGCGCACTCGCGCTCGCCGCGCTGGCGGTGGCGTTCGCCCAGGCGACGCTGGGCGGACTGATCGGCGCGCAGTACGCTGCGCTGACCTGCCCGGGCCTCACCGACTGCGGCGCGTGGTCGTGGCGCGAATTCGCGACCGGGGGCTCCTGGTCGCCGCTGCGCGCGCCGGTCGCGACCGGCGGCCATTACGTCGCCGCCGCCGGCGCCGCAGGACTGCACGTGCTGCACCGGGTCGGCGCGCTCGCCGTCGCCGCGCTGGCGCTCGCCGTCGCCGTGGCACTGTGGCGCACCCGGCCGCGCTTCGCGCCGGTGCTCGTCGTCGCGGTCGGCATCGCCGCCGGCCTCGGGATCGCGGCCGCGGCGACCGGCCCGACCCTCGGGCGGGTCGTCCTGCACAACGCCGCTGCGGCGCTGCTGATCGCGCTGCTCGCCGTCGCCGCCGGTCACTCCAGGCGGTAGGGCTCGAACTGCAGCGCTTCGAGGTCGGCGCCGAGCATCACGATGGTGCCCAGCCGCCGACTGCTGCCGTCGTCGGAGAACTCGAAGCAATAGCTGCGGCGCAGCGCCGCCTGCCCGTCGGCATTGCGGGCGACGCGCAACCGGGCGCCCTGCACGGTGAAATCCAGGAACTGCAGCCCCTGCCGCTCGCAGGCGGCGCGGGCGAGCCTGATCGCCGTCTCGCGGACGCGCATGGCGTCGTAGGCGAACCAGGCGAACAGCAGAGGGACGAGCAGCAGGGCGTATTCCCACATGGATCGAAGGCGAGGTCGAAGCGCTGCCAAGCGCGGTGGAGGTTCACCGTGTCCGAGCGGGCACCGACCGCGCCGGCGGCCGCCGCACGACTCGCGCCATGATGCCTCATTCCAAGGTATGGGGCCGCCGCGGACGAAAGGCAACCCGCCGACCGACGCACGGCGGACGCAGTCGGCGGGAGCGGCGGGATGGCCGGCAGGCGGAGGGTCCTCGAGGCGCCGGAGCCAGCTCGGGCTATGCGCAACTGGCGCCGCAGCGGCGCCCTGGCTGATGAGCGCGATCGCCTCTCGGTGTCGGTTCGGCACGGCTGGCGCGGAACTCGCGGAACTCGACCTGTCGCGGCAGCTTGTAGCCGGTCAACTGGGTGCGGCAATGGTCGATCACCGCCTCCTTGGTGAGGTCCGGATCCTTGCGCACGATCACCACCTTCACCGCCTCGCCCGTCTTGGCGTCCGGCACGCCGACGACGCCGCACTCGAGCACGCCGGGATGGCTGGCGACGACGCTCTCGACCTCGTTCGGGTAGACGTTGAATCCCGACACCAGGATCATGTCCTTCTTGCGATCGGTGATGGTGACGAAACCGGCCGCGTCGATGTGCCCGACGTCGCCGGTCCTGAGCCAGCCGTCCCGCAGCACCTTGGCGGTCTCCGCGGGAGCGTTCCAGTAGCCCCGCATCACCTGCGGACCGCGGGCGCAGATCTCGCCGGTGTGGGCCTCGATGGCGCCCTCGCCGGTCCACGGCGGCAGCTCGCGGAAGTCGTCATCCCGGATCGACAGCTCCGTGGACGGAAACGGCAGCCCGATGCTGCCGTTCCACGGCATCCCGAGCGGATTGGCGCAGACGCCGGGCGACGCCTCGGTCAGGCCGTAGGCCTCGGTGATCGTGCATCCGGTCACCTGCAGCCAGCGCTCGGCCACCGGCTTCTGCACCGCGGCGCCGCCGCCGACGACGACCTTCAGCGCCGAGAAGTCGAGGGCATCGAAGCCGGGCGTGTTCAGCAGGCCGTTGAACAGCGTGTTGACGCCGGTCATCACGGTGAACCGCCAGCGACCGAGCTCCTTGACCATCTCCGGCAGGTCGCGCGGATTGGTGATGATCACCAGCAGGCTGCCCCACTTCATGTACGCCAGCGTCGAGGTGAGGCAGAAGATGTGGTACATCGGCAGCGGTGTGATGACGATCTCGGCGCCTTCGCGGAAGCTGGTCGAGATCCACGTGCCGGTCTGCTCGAGGTTGGCCAGCATGTTCCGCTGCGTGAGCATCGCGCCCTTGGCGACGCCGGTCGTGCCGCCGGTGTACTGCAGGAACGCGATGTCCTCCGGCCCGATCTCCGCCGGCACGAAGGTCCCCGCCGCGCCGCGGGCCAGCGCCGCGCGCAGCGACACGGCGCCGTCGATCTTCCAGGCCGGGACCATCTTCTTCACCTTCTTGATGACGAAGTTGACCAGCCAGCGCTTCGGGATCGGCAGCAGGTCGCCGACCTGCGTGGTGATGACGTGCTCGACCCGGACCTGCGTCAGCGCCTGCTGCAGCGTGGACGCGAAGTTTTCGAGGATGACGATCGCGCTGGCCCCCGAATCCTTCAGCTGGTGCTCGAGCTCGCGCGGCGTGTACAGCGGATTGACGTTGACCACGGTCATGCCGGCACGCAGGATCCCGAACAGCACCACCGGGTACTGCAGCAGGTTGGGCGACATGATGGCGACGCGCGCGCCCTTGGTCATCCCCGGCAGGCCCTGCAGATAGGCGGCGAAGTCCCGCGACAGCCGGTCCAGCGCGGCGTAACTCAGCGTGTGCCCGAGGTTGTTGAACGCCGGCCGTTCGGCGAAGCGTTCGAAGATGAAGGCCAGCAGGTCCGGGACCGACCGGAAGCGATCGGCATCGATCTCGGCCGGCATGCCCGCGGGATAACTCTTCAGCCAGATCCGCTCGCCCATCATTTCCCCCTATTCCGTCAATCGCCGACGCCCCGGCGCGGCCCGTCCGCGCGGTGCGAAAGGCCCGCCCCGGCACCGCTGCGAGGCGTCGACATCGCGTGTTCCGTCTCTCAGCGCCCCGAGCGCGCCTTGCGCGGTGCCGCCGGCTGCGGCAGGGCCTGCCGGATCAGCCTGGCGCAGATTTCCGGCGACATGTAGCGCGGCACCGGGTAGTTGGTGTCGGCCTCCCAGCAGGCGGCCTTGGCCAGCGCGGGGATGTCCTCCTCGCGCAGCGCGTCGAGCTGCGTGGGGATTCCGAGATCGCGGTTCAGCGCGTCGACCGAGTCGATGAACTTCCGCGCCAGCGCCGCCGGTCGCTCGCCTTCCTTGCCGACCTGGGCGCGAACGGCCAGCACCGCGAGCTTCCGGGTGATCGCCGGGCTCAGGAAACGCAGCACGTGCGGCAGCATGATCGCGTTGGCGAGGCCGTGCGGCGTGTGGTACTTGCCGCCGAGCTGGTGGGCGATCGCGTGCACGTAGCCGACGTTGGCGCGGGTGAAGGCCAGCCCGGCGTAGGTCGAGGCCAGCGCCATCTGCTCGCGCGCGGCGAGGTTCTTGCCGCTCCGGTAGGCGAGGCGCAGGTTGTCGTAGATCATCCCGACCGCCGCCAGCGCCATCCGGTCGGTGTGCGCGGTCGCCCACTGCCCGACGAACGCCTCGACCGCATGGGTCAGCGCGTCCATCCCGGTGGCGGCGGTGACGGGCCGCGGCAGCCCGGTCATCAACGCCGGGTCGAGCGCCGCCATCGCGGGTACGAGCCGGGTGTCGGCGATCACCAGCTTCCGGTTGGTCTGCGGGTCGGAGACGACCGCCGCCACCGTCACCTCGGACCCCGTGCCCGCGGTCGTCGGCACCGCATAGATCGGCACCGGCGCGCGCCGCCCCCTGAAGTAGCCGACCAGCTGCCGGGGATGCTTGCGGTTGGCCACCGCCAACGCGATGGTCTTCGCGGCGTCCATCGGCGAACCGCCGCCGAACGCGACGATGGCGTCGCAGCCTTCCTTTTCGAAGCGGGCGATCCCCTTCTCGATCAGCGGGATCGGCGCATCCGCGGTGACCGCGTCGAACACGGCATAGCGCGTGCCCCCTGCGGACAGCGCCGAGGTCAGCGGCTCGAGCAAGCCCATCCCGGCGATGATCCGGTCGGTCACGATCAGGATCTTCCGGTGGCGGAAGCTGCACAGCGTCTGGCCCAGGCGCGCGCTCGAGCCCGGCCCCACCAGCAGCAGCGGCTGCGGAATCGGCAGCATCCCGGTGACCACGCCCGCGGCCCGCATCGCCGTCGACAGTCCGACCGACCGCACCACGTCACCCACGATACTCGGCATTTCCATCATCGTCCTTCGCGTTTTCATTGTGCCATTTGACAGCTTGCACCAAACGGCCGTCCCGGACCAGTACCGGTCGCCCGTCGCGCTGCAGTTGCCGGCGCGGTCGCGGTGCATGCTCGCCGGTACCCGAGTGGTACGGTCGGCTAAACGGTTCGTCGCGCCCATGCGAACCGGCATACCCAGCCGCAGGCGGCACGGTGCGTCCCTTGCCCATGCACGCCCCGCAGACCGGCGCCGCGACCGCACTTTGCCGACTGGAATTGACGCAGCAACCACCTGTCTCGCCGTACAATTTGGCTGAGCGGGCGCAGCGGGGCGCGCCGCGGTGCGGAGGCGGTACCGCGCGCCTGCATCGTGGCCGGCGCAGCCGTGCGAGCGCGCCCGCCTGCCAGCGTCGAAACCGTCGTGGGGACCCAATGAAAACCGTCGTGAGCATCAGCCTGGGCACGGGCGAGCAGGACTTCGCGTTCGAGACTCGGTTCATGGGACAGCGGTTCAACGTCCGCCGCATCGGCACCAACGGCAGCACCGCCAAGGCGGTGAAACTGCTCCGGCACTGGGAGTCGCACGCCGACGCCATCGGCCTCGGCGTGGTCAAGGACAGCTACACGGTCGGCGCGCGCCGTTACATCGACAAGGACAGCACGCGGATGAAGGAGGCCGTCACCCGCATCCCCGTCACCACCGGCGGCCGCCTTTCCGACATCCTGCAGGAGTGGGCGTTGCGCCACGTGCAGAACAAGCTGGTCGATTATTTCAACAACGCCAACGTGCTGTTCTTCTCGGGAAGGACCAACTTCAAGCTGGCGCTGGCCATGTCCGAGTACACGCAGAACCTGCGCTTCGCCGATCCCCTGCTGCAGCTCGGCGTGCCCAAGCTGCTGACCTCGCTGGAGGCGCTGGAGCGCTACGCCAGCGGCGCGCACTACGTGCTGGACTGGACGCCGCCGGGCGTGATGTCGTCGACGCCGGTGAAGGAGTGGACCCGCTTCGTGCTGCGCAAGGCGATGCAGAAGGCGACCGTCATCGTGGCCCCGGTGCACGAGCTCGACGGCTTCGAGCTCGAGGACCTGGCCGGCAAGACCATCGTCACGTCGACCGTCAACGACGAGCGCATCGCGCAGTTCAGGCGCAAGGGCGTCGACATGGTGGTCGACGGCTCGCCCTTCATGTTCGACCACGTCATCGGCCCCAACCTCCTCGATGCGATGATCATCGCGGCGACCGAGAAGAACCCCGAGGAGCTCCTCGAGGACGACTACCTGGAGATCATCACCGGGCTGCAGGTCGAGCCGCGGATCATCTATCCCAACGGCTTCAAGCGCGTCAACCGCTTCGCCTTCGTCATCCACCCGCTGTCGCAGGAGTACTTCAAGAACGTCAAGCCGATCGAGCTGCTGTCGTACGTGTCGCCGCCGGTGTTCATGAACACGCTGGAGAAGGCGATGGCCTACGCGCCGCCGTTCGTCTATTCGCGGGTGACGGGCATCAAGTCGCCGACCGGCGTCGAGACCGAAGGCTGGCTGATCTCGGTGGGCGGGACGCCCAAGGAGATCATGAGCCACAGCCCCGAGTTCACCTACCGCCGGCTGCTCGACGCCGCCGCCATGGCCAAGCGCCTGGGCGCGCAGATCATGGGCCTGGGCGCGTTCACCAAGGTGGTCGGCGACGCGGGCCTGACCGTCGCCAAGCGCGCGCCGCTGCCGATCACCACCGGCAACAGCTACAGCGCCTCCGGCGCGCTCTGGGCCGCCCGCGACGCCCTGCTGCGCCTGCGGCTGCTGCCTCCGCCCAAGCCCGGGCAGAAGATGGCGATGAAGGCGATGGTCGTCGGCGCCACCGGGGCCATCGGCTCGGTCTGTGCGCGCCTGCTGGCGATGGTCGCCGACGAGGTCTACATCGTCTCGCCGGAGACGGCCAAGCTGCTGTCGATCAAGGAGTCGATCCTCAAGGAGACGCCGGACGCCAGGCTGTTCCTGTCCTCGCGCGCCGACAAGGACATCGCCGACATGGACATGATCGTCACCGCGACGTCGGGCGCGGGCAAGAAGATCCTCGACATCATGAAGGTCAAGCCCGGCTGCGTGATCACCGACGTGGCCCGGCCGCTCGACCTGCCGCCGAGCGAGGTCGCCAAGCGCCCCGACGTGCTGGTGATCGAGTCCGGCGAGATCCAGTTGCCCGGCAAGGTGCGGATGAAGAACATCGGGCTGCCGAAGAACGTCGCCTACGCCTGCCTCGCCGAGACCATCGTGCTGGCGCTGGAGGGACGGTTCGAGAACTTCACCGTCGGCCGCAACATCGAATGGGAAAAGGTCCGCGAGATCTATCGCCTCGGGCGCAAGCACGGGATGGAGCTGGCGGCCATTTCGGGCGTCAACGGCGTCTACTCCGACGCCGACATTCGCCGCGTGCGCCGGCTGGCGCTGGCGGCGCGCGCCGCGCGGGCGGCCACGGCGGAGAAATCCCCGCGGACTCCGGTGGCGCGGGTGGAGAAGGCGCCGGCGCCCGCGACGGCCAAGGCCGCGAAGCGCAGCCCCGCGCCGCGGAAGAAGCCGGCCCCGGCGGCGGCTCCGGCCCCGGCGAAGCCGACGGTTCGAACCCGCGCGGCGCCGGCGAAGCGAACGGTCGCCCGCCGCCGCAAGGCCGCAGCCGCCTAGGCGCCGCGGACGCCGTCGGGCTTCGACGTCGCGAACGGGCAACGCGCGATGCGCTGGCTGGACCGGATTCCGTGGTGGCCGATCGTCGCGCTGGCGGTCTTCCTGGGGCTGGCGCCGTTCACTCCCGAGCCGCACCTGTTCGAGAAGCTGCGGCTGCTGCAGGGCGGGACGCTGACGCGCCCCATCGACATCTTCGACCTCGCCTGGCACGCCGCGCCGCTGGCGCTGCTGGCGTCCAAACTGCTGCGCCTCTTCCGCCGGGCGCCGGCGGACCGGTAGCGAGCGGCAACGGCGACCCGCCCGCCGCCGTGGCTACGGCGCCGCGGTGGCGACCTTCGCGGCGTCGACGATCGAGAACGTGACGGTGTAGCGGCCGACCTCGTTGCGCTGCGCCGCCGCGGGTGCGAGCAGGACCTGCACCGAATAGCGGCCCTTCTCCGTCAGCCGGCCGCTCCACTCGTTGGTGCCGGCGGTCGCGCCGGTGAACAGCGCCTCGCCGTCGTTGGGCGCCCGAACGTTGAAGTAACTCTGCCCCTTGTTGCTGATCAGCTTCACCGTCAGCACCTGTCCGGCCTTGGCGGTCAGCTGGTACTTGACCGACATCGGGCCCTTGATGCTTCCTTTCTGGGTCACCGAGGTCGCGCCTTTGGCGAACCGCAGCGTCTTGACGCGGACGTCGTCGGCCGACGCCAGGCCGGGAATCGTCAGCGCCAGGAACAGGGCGAACACACGCAGCAAGTTGGATGCGAACACGATCGATGCTCCCGAGTTGAAGGCGAACCAAAGCCCCGACGGCGCCGTGAACCGGTGGCGCCGGAAGACCTGCCCGACGCGTCCCGGCGATCGGCCGCCGGAATCCGCGCCGGTCGCCATCGTACCTGAACGCCGGCCCGGGCGACACGCGCCGGCGGGAGAGCAGCGTCCCGCGCCCGGCCGGCGGATTGTCGATGCCCGCAGCGCCGCCGAAAGCCTCATAATCGCCCCACGTCACCGCGGCGGACGGCACGGGACGGGCAGGTGCCGTCTCGCCCTTACGGAACTGGGGATGCGATGAAGCGCGTCGACGACTTTCGACTGAGACTGGGCGGCCGCGAGCTGGTGCCGATCATCACCGGCGGCATGGGCGTCGACATCTCCACCGCCGAGCTCGCGCTGGAGGCGGCCCGGCTGGGCGGCATCGGGCACATCTCGGACGCCATGATCCCGACCGTCTCCGACCGGCGGTTCCGCACCCGCTTCGTCACCGACAAGCAGAAGAAGTACAAGTACAACGTCGCCAATCGCGACAAGTCGGGCATTCACTTCGACCTCGGCCACCTGGCGGAGGCGACGCGGATGCACGTCGGGCGCACGATGGAGGCGAAGAAGGGGGACGGGCTGATCTTCATCAACACGATGGAGAAGCTGACGATGAACAATCCGCGCGAGACGCTGCGCGTCCGCCTCGTCGGCGCGATGGACGGCGGCATCGACGGCATCACGCTGTCCGCGGGGTTGCACCTCGGCTCGCTCGCCCTGGTCGAGGATCACCCGCGCTTCCGCGACGTGAAATTAGGGATCATCGTGTCGTCGCTGCGCGCGCTGCTGCTGTTCCTGCGCAAGAGCGCCCGCCTCGACCGCCTGCCCGACTTCATCGTCGTCGAGGGCCCCCTCGCCGGCGGGCACCTCGGCTTCGGCCTCGACTGGGCCAACTACGACCTGATGACCATCACCCGCGAGGTCATCGACTATCTGCGCCAGGAGCAGCTCGACATTCCCGTCGTCGCCGCCGGCGGCATCTTCACCGGCAGCGATGCGGTCGAGTTCCTGGAGATCGGCGCCGCCGCCGTGCAGGTCGCGACGCGATTCACCGTCACCCACGAATGCGGATTGCCGGAAAAGGTCCAGCAGGAGTACTTCCGCGCCAACGAGGACGACATCGAGGTCAACCTGATCTCGCCCACCGGCTATCCGATGCGGATGCTGAAGAGCAGCCCCGCGATCGGCGCCGGCATCCGCCCCAACTGCGAGGCCTACGGCTACCTGCTCGACGGCAACGGCAACTGCGCGTACATCGAGGCCTACAACCGGGAGCTCGACCAGCATCCCGAGGGCACCGAGATCTCGGTGCGCGACAAGACCTGCCTGTGCACCCACATGCGCAATTTCGACTGCTGGACCTGCGGGCACATGACGTACCGGCTGAAGGACACCTCGCGCCGGCTGCCCGACGGCCGCTACCAGATCCTGAATGCCGCCGACGTGTTCCGCGACTACCAGTTCAGCGTCGACCACCGGCTCGCGGTGCCGCCGGAGCCCGTCGCGGCGCAGGCGTAGCCACGACGCCGGGGACGGCCACGGTCAGACGACGCCGAATCCCCGCAGCATCACCGCCGCGATCAGCACCGGCGACACCCAGCGCACGAGGAAGACGAGCGCGCGTTGAACGGCGCCGTTGCGCAGCGTCCCCCGGTTCGACAGCTCCGCCGCCACCCGGTCGCGCCCCCAGAACCAGCCGGCAAACACGCATACCAGGATGCCGCCGGCCGGCAGCAACAGGTTCGAGGTCAGGTAGTCGCAGAGGTCGAAGGCGTTCATCCCGGCGAGCTTCCACTGTGCCGCCGCGCCCTGCGACAGCGCGGGCATCGCGCCGAGGAGCGCGATCGCGACCAGAGTGACCACCGTCGCCACGCGCCGGGTAAGCCCGAGGCGCCCGGCCAGCACGGCGACCGGCACCTCGACGATCGACAGCATCGCGCCGGTCGCGGCCACCGCGGTGAGCACGAAGAACGCGAACATGAACACGGCGCCCGCCGGCATGCTCGCGAACACCGCCGGCACGGTGATGAACACCAGCGAAGGACCGGCTTCGGGCTTGAACCCGAAGGCGAACACCGCCGGGAAGATCGCGATGCCGGCCAGCATCGACACGGTGAGATCGGCGAGCATCACGCGGGCGGCCGTCACCGGGATGTTCTGCTCGGAGCGGAAATAGCTGCCGTAGGTCACCATCGTGCCCATGCCGATCGAGAGCTTGAAGAACGCGAGGCCGACGGCGACCAGGACGACGGCCGGGGTGATCCGCGAGAAATCGGGCCGGAACAGGAAGGCGAGGCCTTCGCCCGCACCCGGCAGCGTGAGGCCGCGGATCCCGAGCAGCACCAGCAGGACGAAGAGCACCGGCATCAGGCGCTTGGTCACCGCCTCGATCCCCCTGGATACGCCCATCAGGATGATCGCGCCGACGAAGACCAGCACCAGCCACTGCCACAGCAGCGCCTGCAGCGGATCCGCGACCAGCGCACCGAACGCTGCCGAGGTGACCTTGGGATCGGTCGACAGCGCCCCGCCGACGAGCGACTTCAGCACGTAGGCGAACACCCAGCCGGCGACCGCGCTGTAGAAGGCCATGATCAGGACCGCCGCGACCACGCCCATGGCGCCGATCAGCCACCACGGCTGGCGCGGCGGGGCGAGCTCGACGAACGCGGTCACGGCGTCGGCCCGTGCCGCGCGGCCGATCGCGATCTCGGAGATCATCACCGGCAGGCCGACGGCGAGCGTCGCCAGCACGTAGACCAGGAGGAAGCCGGCGCCGCCGTTGGCCCCGGTCAGGTAGGGAAACTTCCAGATGTTGCCAAGGCCGACCGCCGAGCCGAGCGTGGCGGCGATCACGCCGAACGAGGAGGTGAAACCGTCGCGCGCGGAACCCATCGGTCGTCTTCCGGCGGTGTTCGCGCCGGCGGGAGCCAAAGTCGGTGAGCGTAGCCGGGAACGCCCCCCGCCGCCTTGACCTGGATGAAACCCGGCGCGAACGGCCAGGCGGACTCGTCGCGCGCCGGACCGCATCGCCGCCCGCCGGCCGGCCGGCGCAGCGAAACCGAGGCCTCTTTGACCTCGTCCGGCGTCCGGCCTCTTCACGACACGGCATAATGGTCGGCAGATGCCGCCAACGTCGGGCGGCGCTGCGACGTTCCGCCACGCCCCCCCAAGCCTCGCCTCCTCAACCGCACCCACGCCCATGCCCTCCATGAACCTCGTCCGATCCTCCCGTTTCGCCGCCTGCCCCGGCCCCGTGATCACCATCGTGCTCGACGGGGTCGGCATCTCCCCCCGCGAGGAAGGCGATGCCGTCAAGACCGCGCGGACGCCCACGCTGGACGCGCTGCGGGCCGAGTTCCCGACGACCCGGCTGCGCGCGCACGGCACCGCGGTGGGGATGCCCAGCGACGACGACATGGGCAACAGCGAAGTCGGCCACAACGCGTTCGGCGCCGGGCGGGTGTTCGCCCAGGGCGCGAAGCTGGTCAGCGAGGCGATCGCCAGCGGCTCGCTGTGGCAGGGTGCGGCCTGGCGCGAAGTGACCGCGGCCGCCAAGGGCGGGCACACGCTGCACTTCATCGGCCTCTTCTCCGACGGCAACGTGCACTCGCACCTCGACCACCTCAAGGCGATGCTGGTGCAGGCCAAGGCCGAGGGCGTCGCCCGCGTCCGGCTCCACATCCTGCTCGACGGGCGCGACGTCGGCGAAACCTCGGCGCTCGACTACGTCGATCCGTTCGAGGCGTTTCTCGCCGAGCTGCGCAACGCCAGCTTCGACGTCGCCATCGCCTCGGGCGGCGGCCGCATGCAGATCACCATGGATCGCTACGAGGCGGACTGGTCGATGGTCGTGCGCGGCTGGGCAATTCACGTCCGCGGCGAGGGACGGCAGTTCGCCAGCGCGCGTGCCGCGATCGAGACCTATCGCAGCGAAGCCAGGGTCATCGACCAGGACCTCCCCGGCTTCGTCGTCGCCCGCGACGGCAAGCCGATCGGCCAAATCGTCGACGGCGACGCGGTGGTGCTGTTCAATTTCCGCGGCGACCGCGCGATCGAGATCTCGCGGGCGTTCGTCGACGAGAGCTTCGACAAGTTCGACCGCGGGCCGCGGCCGCAGGTCACCTACGCCGGCATGATGCAGTACGACGGCGACACCCGGATGCCGCCGCGCTTCCTGGTCGTGCCGCCGGCCATCGACCGGACGCTGGGCGAGTACCTGGCGAAGAGCGGCGTCACGCAGTACGCGATCAGCGAGACGCAGAAGTACGGCCACGTCACCTACTTCTGGAACGGCAATCGCTCCGGCAAGTTCGACGAAGCGACCGAGACCTACGTCGAGATTCCGAGCGACGTCGTCCCCTTCGAGCAGCGGCCGTGGATGAAGTGCGCCGAGATCACCGACACGCTGATCGCGGCAGTCCGGAGCGGCCGGTACCGCTATCTGCGCGTGAACTACGCCAACGGCGACATGGTCGGCCACACCGGCAACTTCGAGGCCGCGGTGACCGCGATGCAGGCGCTGGACCTGCAGCTCGCCCGCCTGCTGCCGGTGATTCGCGCGGCGCGGGGCACGGTGATGATCACCGCCGATCACGGCAACGCCGACGAGATGTACGAGCTCGACAAGAAGGGCAACGTGAAGCGCGATGCCCAGGGTCACACCAAGGCCAAGACCTCGCACACGCTGAATCCGGTGCCCTTCGTGCTGGTGTCGGGCGAGGCCGACCCCGGCTTCCGGCTGCGGCAGGATCTGGCGGCGCCGGGCCTGTCCAACGTCGCCGCGACGGTGCTGAACCTGCTGGGCTTCGAGGCTCCGGCCGACTACGACCCCAGCCTGATCGAGCCCGCCTGACCCACCGATCGCCGCCGCGCCGCCGGCGGCCTGCGCCCCGACGAACCGGCTTCGCCGCCGCGGCCTTCCGCGCGGGGCCGGTCCGCGACGGCTACTTCACCTGCAGCCGATACAGGTAGTCGATGACGGCGAGGATGCGGCTGCGCACGAAGACATCCGCATCGTAGGGATAGTCGTCGTGCAGGGGGGCGGCACGGAACGACAGGTGCTTGCCCCAGATCGGCATTTCGCGCGTGCCGTGCGCCTTGAAGGCCTCGCGGCCGTCGATCACGTTGTAGACGTAGTTGATCGGGAACACGCCGCCGTTGTTCCGCGACAGCAGCGTCAGGTCGGGCATGCTCACCTGCAGCATTTCGGCGAACGACCCCTTGCCCTTGCCGTTGGCGCCGTGACAGGTGGCGCAGCTGGCGTCGTATTCGCGCTTGCCGATGTCGAGCTTGTCGGCCGCCAGCAGCGGTGTCGACACGGTCAGGAGCACGGTTCCCAGCAGTGCCATGGCGAGTTTGCTGTGTTTCATGTCGCGCCTCCTCGCAGATCGCGCGCTCCGGCACGGCGTCCCACACCACCGTGCGGCGGGGCACGATTCAGCATAGCGCCGTTCGCGCGTGCGCTTCCTTGCATTGCGTCAAAGGAGGGTCATCGAGCCGGGCGGGCCGGAATCCCACACCCGTGCCGGGTGCCTGCCCAGCTCCCGAATGGCGCGCCGCGGTGGGACAATGGGATCATGACGCGCGTGCTGTTCCGTTTCGACCACGAGGGGTCGGTCGCCGGCTGGCAGGCGATCGACGATGCCGTGATGGGCGGCGTCTCGGCGAGCCGCCTCGCCTGGGCGGACGCCGGGCACGCGCTGTTCACCGGCGTCGTCTCGCTCGCGCAGGGCGGCGGCTTCGCGTCGGTCCGCTCGCCGGTGGCCGACCTCGCGCTGCCCGGCGCGACCTGCTATCTGCTCGAGGCGCGCGGCGACGGCCGGCGCTACAAGCTCAACCTGCGCACCGACGACAGCTTCGACGGGATCAACTACCAGGCGGCGTTTGCGCCCCCGGCCGACGGCTGGTCGCTGCTGCGCCTGCCGATCGCCGACTTCCGGCCGCGCTTTCGCGGCCGCACGGTGGACGCCGCACCGCCGCTCGACCCGGCGCGGGTGCGGCAGGTCGGCCTGATGATCGCCGATCGGCAGCCGGGGCCTTTCGCGCTGGCGCTGCGCTCGATCGTGGCGGCCGGCGAGACCCTTGCGGAGGCTCCCGGCCCGTAGCGCTGATCTCATCCCTCGCCCGCCCCCGGGAGAGCCATGACCCGGCCCGCCCAGGGCGAACACCGCGGGTCCTGCCCCGCGCGCGTCGCCTCGCGGGCCGCCGCCGGCGTCAGCGCTGCACGACGATGGTGACGCCGCCGGGACCCGCGGCGCTGGTCCGGAACGTGGCCGGTGGCGACGCGCCCGGCGGCGCCGCCGCCACCGCCGTGCGGAAGCTCGTCGGCACCGGCGTGATTGCGGCTTCGACCGGCGGCGGTGCCGCCGGCACCGCCGCGAGCGTCGGCACGGCCTGCGGCTGCGCGAACACCTGGCACTGGATGCCTTCGAGGTCCCAGCCGTAGCGACCGTTGCCGAACTCGTTCCAGTCGGTCGTGTAGCAGTGGTCGGTGAGCGGGGCATTGAAGTAACGGTAGAGCGGCACGGTGCCCGCACCGGCCTGCGCCGGGACGTGGCACTGGATGCCCTCGTACACCCAGTCGTCGCGGCCGGCGCCGAGTTCGGCGAAGTTGGTCGTGTAGAAGTGGTTGGCGACCTGCGGGTTCCAGTACCGGTGCAGCGGCAGCGAATCGGGCGGCGCCGCCGCACCGGCCGCCGGGGCGGCGTACACGTGGCAGGCGATGCCCTCGTAGACCCAGCCCCAGCCGCCGTTGCCGAGCTCGGCCCACTCGGTGGTGTAGAAGTGGTCGCCCATCCCGGCGTTCCAGTAGCGGTGCAGCGGCACGGCGGCGACGGCCGGCGGCAGCAGCTGTTCGAGCATCGTGCGCACGTCGGGCCGGTTGCCGATCCGCTGCGTGGCCGGCCGGCCCGGCGCATCCTGCTGCGGCGAACCGGTGGCGCGCAGCAGGGCCCGCGCCGTCTGCGGCGACAGCGGTGCGGCCTGTGCCGCGCGCAGCGCCCCCTGGACGCAGCCCAGCGCGCCGACGACCACCGGCGACGCGCTCGACGTCCCGTTGAACTGGTCGGTGTACCAGAAGTCCTCGTTGCTGCCGCCCTGCAGGTCGCCGTAGCCGCAGGTCGTCACCTGGACACCCCAGCCCTGCGCGTCGATCGCCGCGCCGTAGTTGGAGAAGTCGAGCCGCGACCGGTCCGGCCCGTGGTCGGCGCCGTGCGTGCCGGGCGGCGGTGCCCCGGCACCCACCAGGATCGCGCCCGAGTCGCGACCGGCGCGCGCGAAGGGATTGCCCCAGCCGGCCGGGAACCCGAACGCCGGCTGGTGGTAGATCGGGTCGTCGAGGTTCTCGGCGCCGTTGCCGGCGGCCTCGACGACGATCACCCCGCGGCCGATCGCATAGCGGATCGCATCGTAGTCGTCGGGCCACCACTCGACGGCGATGTAGCCCGCCTGGTCGGGCCGGCTCTGGAAGCTGAACCGGGGCCCGGGCCGGTGCAACTCGAGCAGCAGGATGTCGCCGGGCTGGAGCAGATCGGCGGCCATCCGGATCGCCGCGGCGGAGCCGGTCTGGCCGAAGATCGAGACTGCCCGCACGTCCGCGTCGGGGCAGATCCCGGTGATGCCGTAGCTGTTGCCGTCGCCCCCGAAGACGCCGACGACGGCGGTGCCGTGATTCAGCCAGGTGGCGTCGTTGGGCGTCACGCCGCCGACGACCCCGCCCTGGTTGAGCTTCAGGTCTTCGTGCGAGAAGCGCCACGCGCCTTCGACGTCGATGATGCGCACGTCCGTGCCACGCCCTCCCGCGCGCAGCCAGGCGTAGCGCGCGTCGACCCCGCCGGGGGCGGCGTCGAGGTACCCCTGGCGGACGCTGTAGTCGGGCGTTGCCGGCGGCGCTTCGGCGGCCAGCGGCAGCGCGGCCGCGCCCATGTGCATCGGCAGCTCGGCCGGCGGCTTGACGTACGCGGCGCGAACCGTCGGCTGCGCGCGCAGCTGGTCGGCGAGTGCGTCCAGCCGTGCCGGCGGCGCGTCGACCTGGTAATAGACGGCGAGATCCGGTGCCGGGGGGCGGCGGTCGTCGGCCCGGGCGGCCGCCCGGTGGCGCAGCCGGTCCTCGGTCAACCCGAACAGCGGACGCAAGGCCGCCTTCTCGCCGCGCAGCATCTGCGCCAGCGGGGCGACATCGGCGCCGCTGGCGCTGGCGAGGCCGGCAGGCGCCGCGCGCAGCTCGACCCCCTCGTTCATCACGACGACCAGCTCGCGGGGGGCCGTGACCAGCACCCGCCTTTCGGTGGGGCTGCGGACCGTGGACGAAGCGCTTTTGCGGGGCGGGGGCATGGTCGTCTCCTTGCGTCGGGCCGTCGGGGTCACCGACCGACGGCTAAGGCGCCTCGTCGGCGGGCTTCGTGTAGGCCGCGTTCACCGCGCCGCACTGGCGCAGTGCCGCGATCGTCGCTTCGTTCGCGGCGCCGTCCGGGACGTCGACGAAGAAGTAGCGCGCGAGCCGGGCGTCGGCGGTGCGCGGGTGCATCGGCTGCAGGCGCAGGCCGCGTTGCGCCGCCAGCCGCTGCAGTTCCGCTGCCGGCGCCGACGACGGCCCGCCCGCCGGCGGCTGTTGCAGCGCGCGGGCGACGTCGGTGTCGAGTTCCAGGACGATGCGCATGCGACGGACTCCGGTTCCGTGAATGCAGTGGACGCCGATCTTCGCCTCGCGGCCCCACCCGGCCGCCGCGTCGGCGACGCCTTGGACCGCGAAGCCGGTGCGCGGAAAATCCTGCGCGGCCGCCGGAAGCTTGTCAATCGGCAGCGGACGCAGCGCAGCCATGGCTGGCCACTGTACGCCGATGCACGGCGCGCCGGCAGGCGAATGTTCACGGCGTGCCGGACGGCGGGTCGCCGCGCGGCCCTGCCCCGCCGCCCTCGCGCGCTACTTGGTGCCGAACAGGCGATCGCCGGCGTCACCGAGCCCCGGGACGATGTAGCCGTGGGCGTTGAGGTGGTCGTCGACGGCCGCCGTGTAGACGGGGACGTCCGGATGCGCGGCGTGCAGCGCCGCGACGCCCTCGGGCGCCGCCAGCAGGCAGACGTACTTGATGGTCGCCGCACCGGCCGCCTTCAGCCGGGTCAGCGCCGCCGCCGCCGAGTGCCCGGTGGCGAGCATCGGGTCGACGACGATCACCAGCCGCTCGGCGATGTCCTCGGGCACCTTGAAGTAGTACTCGACCGCCGCCAGCGTCGCCGGATCGCGATAGAGGCCGATGTGCCCGACGCGCGCGGCGGGCAGGATGTCCAGCATGCCGTCGAGCATGCCGTTGCCGGCGCGCAGGATCGACACCAGGCAGAGCTTCTTGCCGCTGATCTGCGGCGCGTCGATCGCCGCCAGCGGCGTCTCGATCGGCACCAGTTCCAGCGGCAGGTCGCGCGTCACCTCGTAGGCCAGCAGCTGGGCGATCTCGCGCAGCAGGCGGCGGAAATTGTCGGTGGTCGTGTCCTTGCGCCGCATGATGGTGAGCTTGTGCAGGATCAGCGGGTGACCGACGACGTTGAGCAGCTCCGACATGGGTTTCGCCTTGTGGGTGGATGTGGGAAGAGGTTCGGTCGACGGTGCCGGCGCGTTCGACGCGCAGCGGCGGTGCGCCACGCGGTCGCGCGGGAGCGAGGTCGACGGGTTGTGTGGCCGGTCGGGCAACGCTTTCGCCGCAATGTCGATACTGCGAGAACGCGTGCGGGCGGTCAAGCACGACGCCGGCGGGCGCACCGGGAGCAGGGGCTTGGCAGCGGCGACGCCCGCGCGCTACGCTTGCCGCCGTCGCCGGCCACGGCGTCCCCGTCGCGTGGCCGTCGGCAGCGCGAACCCCCGACCCACCATCGTTCTGTACCCGACGACTCGCTCACCTCCACCGCCCCCATGCTCACGCCCCTGCAGCGCGGCTACCGATTCATGCGCGGCGACGCCAGCCTCACGCTCGCCGTCGTCATCCTGTCGGCCTACATCTTCGTCCTGGGTCCGCTGGCCGAAATTCGCCAGATCAACCGGCTCGGACTCGACGTCGTGTTCGCCTTGTTCCTGGCCGCCGGCGCCCGCTTCGTGTTCGAGCCGCGGGCCATCCTGCGCCTGTTCATGATCTTCCTCGGTCTCACCGTCGTGCTGCGCGCGCTCGATCACTTCATCGACGATCAATGGCTGACCGCAGTGAGCGCCGCCTGCTCGGCGATCGGGGCGTTCTTCCTCGGCGCGCTGTTCCTTGCCCGCTCGCTGCGCGACGGGCGCATGAATTCGCACCGGATCATGGGCGCCGTCGGCGCATTTCTCCTGATCGGGATCGTGTTCGCGCAGGCGTTTCGGGTGCTGGCGCTGTTCGTTCCCGGCGCCTTCTCCGTCGGGGGCGCACCCTCCGGGAGCGGCGACTTCGCGCACAGCGCCGTCTACTTCAGCTTCATCACCCTGACGTCGCTGGGCTACGGCGACATCGTGCCGCTGCACCCGCTGGCACGCTCGCTGGCGACGCTGGAGGCCGTCACCGGTCAGCTGTTCCTGGCGATTCTCGTCGCCCGGCTCGTGGCGCTGGAGGTCGAGTGGCGGCAGGAACAGCGCGAACGCCTGCACGAGGCGCGCGCGAAGACCGGGTCGGCGCCGGGTCCGGCCGGCTGATCGTCCTCGCGGGGCGCGCCGCCGCCCTGCCGCGTGCCGGCCGCTTCGAGCCGGTACTCAGGCCGCCTTGACACCCATCTTCAGCAGGATCTTTTCCAGCGGGCAGAAGCAGGTGAACCCGCTCTGGAACAGGTTGGCGCCGACGAAGGCGGTGAACCACAGCCAGTTCGCGCTGACGAACAGCGGGCTGCCGGGCGCGCCCAGCGCCAGCGAAACGAGGACGAAGGCGCCGGCGAAGATGCGGATCATGCGATGGGTGTTCATGCGTTGCGCTCCGTGAGAGGGGGGTGCTTGCGGCGATTGACCGCGTAGTAGAGGACGGGAATCACGACCAGCGTCAGCAGCGTCGACACCAGGATGCCGAACACCAGCGCGATGGCGAGTCCGTTGAAGATCGGGTCGTCGAGGATGAACAGCGCCCCGAGCATCGCGGCGAGCCCGGTCAGCGCGATGGGCTTGGCGCGCGCCGCGGCGGCGTCGACGATCGCCTGCGCGAACGGCACGCCGCGGGCGACCTGCAGGTTGACGAAGTCGACCAGCAGGATCGAGTTGCGGACGATGATCCCCGCCAGTGCGATCATTCCGATCATCGACGTCGCGGTGAACGGCTGGCCCAGCAGCGCGTGGCCCGGCATCACGCCGATGATGGTCAGCGGGATCGGCGCCATGATGACCAGCGGCGTGACGTAGGAGCCGAACTGGGCGACGACCAGCAGGTAGATGAGCATGAGGCCGACGCCGTAGGCGATGCCCATGTCGCGGAAGGTCTCGTAGGTCACCTGCCACTCGCCGTCCCACTTCAGCGTGTAGCCGCGATAGGGGTCGGAGGGCTGGGTGATGAAGTGCTCGGCCAGCGTGCCGCCATGGGGCACGGCGATCGCGCCGAGCCTGCCGCGCACGCCGAACATGCCGTACAGCGGGCTGTCGGTGCCGCCGGCCATGTCGCCGATCACGTAGGTGACCGGCAGCAGGTCCTTGCGGTAGCGGGTCTTCTCCCGCAGCGCCTGCTGGACCACGACCAGCTCGGACAGCGGGACGTTGGCGCCGGCGGGGCTGCGCACGGTGATCGACAGCAGCGAGTCGAGGCTGCCCTGGCGGACGGGCGGCAGCGTGATGCGCACCGGCACGCCGTACTTGGCCTGACCGTCGCGCAGCGAGGTCACGTCGTCGCCGGCGAGGCCGGTGCGCATCGCGCTCACGACGTCGGCCGGCGTGATGCCGGCCAGCGCCGCCTTGCGCTGGTCGACGCGCACCCGCAGCCGCGGCGCATGGTCCTCGATCGAGTCGTCGATGCCGACGATCCCCGGCTCCTTCGCGAACTCGGCGCGCACGCTCTTGGCCAGCGCGTGGCGGCCGGGCTCGTCCGGGCCGTAGATCTCGGCGACGATCGGCGACAGCACCGGCGGTCCCGGCGGCACCTCGACGACCTTCACCTTGGCCTGGTGGCGCGCACCGATCGCCTCCAGCGCGGGACGGACGGCGAGCGCGATCTCGTGGCTCTTGCGCGTGCGCTGCGTGCGGTCGACGAGGTTCACCTGCAGGTCGCCCTGTTCGGGCAGCTGGCGGAAGTCGTACTGGCGCACGAGGCCGTTGAAGTTGATCGGCGCCGCGGTGCCGGCGTAGGCCTGCAGGTCGGTGACCTCGGGCACCTGCGCCAGCTCGCGCGACAGCTCGGCCAGCACCGCCGCCGTCGCCTCGACCGGCGCGCCGGCGGGCAGGTCGACGACGACCTGGAACTCGCTCTTGTTGTCGAAGGGCAGCATCTTGAGCACGACCAGCTGCACGACCGCGAGCGACACCGAGGCGAGGATCGCCACCACGGTGACGATGCCCAGAAGCGCGCGACGGCGACCGCCCCGGGCCGGATCGACGAACGGGGTGAGCAGTTGCGCGAAGCTGCTCTCCAGCCAGCGGTCCAGGCGGCCGGGGCCGTGCACCGCGTGGCCCGGCGCCGGGGCGAACTTCAGCGCCAGCCAGGGCGTGATCATGAAGGCGATGGCCAGCGAGATCACCATGCCCATGCTGGCGTTGATCGGGATCGGGCTCATGTACGGCCCCATCAGGCCGGTGACGAAGGCCATCGGCAGCAGCGCGGCGATGACGGTGAAGGTGGCGAGGATCGTCGGCCCCCCCACTTCGTCGACCGCCGCCGGGATCAGCGTCGCGATGGGCGCGTCGGGATGGAGCAGCCGGTGGCGGTGGATGTTCTCGACCACGACGATGGCGTCGTCGACCAGGATGCCGATGGAGAAGATCAGCGCGAACAGGCTGACCCGGTTGAGCGTGAAGCCCCAGGCCCAGGAGGCGAACAGCGTCGCTGCGAGGGTGAGCAGCACCGCGATGCCGACGATCGCCGCCTCCCGCCGGCCGAGTGCGAAGAACACCAGCGCGACCACCGACAGCGTGGCGAACAGCAGCTTGCCGATCAGCATCTTCGCCTTGTCGTCGGCGGTGCGGCCGTAGTCGCGGGTGACCGAGGTTTCGACCCCGGCCGGGATCACCGTGTTCTTCAGCGCCTCGAGCCGCTGCTCGACGCGGCGGGCGACGACGACGGCGTTTTCGCCGGCCTTCTTGGTCACCTGCAGCGTCACCGCCGGAAACGCGCGGCCGGCGTCCTCGGCACCGCGGCTCGCCGCCTTGCCCGGCGTGTACCAGGCGTAGTGCGTGGGGGTCGGGGGCCCGTCGACGACCCGGGCGACGTCGCCCAGGTAGACCGGCTGGCCGTCGTGGACACCGACGACGAGGTCGCGGACCTGCTGCGCGTTCTCGAGGAATTCCCCGGTCTCGATCAGCACGGTCCGGTTGCCGCGGACGATCTGGCCGGCCGGCAGCGCGACGTTCGCCGCCTGCAGCATGCGCCGGAGATCGCCGGCCGCGAGGCCGTGCGCCGACAGCCTGTCGCTGTCGAGCTCGACCTGCACGACGCGGCCGGGACCGCCGATGGTGGTCACCTCCATCGTGCCCGGAACGCGCTTCAGCTCCGCCTCGACGGCGTGCGCGACCCGCTCGAGCTCGAAGGCGCCGCGCTCGGGATCGCGGGTCCAAAGCGTCAGCGCGACGATCGGCACGTCGTCGATGCCCTTGGGCTTGACCAGCGGTTCGCCGACCTCGAGCTCCGGGGGCAGCCAGTCGCGGTGGGAGAGAATGGCGTCGTGCAGGCGCACGATCGCCTCGGTCCGCCGGACGCCGACCTTGTACTGGACGGTGATCACCGCCTGCCCCGGCCGCGACACCGACCAGACGTGCTCGAGGCCCTGGATCTGCGACAGCACCTGCTCGGCCGGAATGGCCACCAGCTGCTCGACGTCCTCGGCCGAGGCGCCCGGAAACGGCACCAGCACGTTGGCCATGGTCACGTCGATCTGCGGCTCCTCCTCGCGCGGCGTCACGACGATCGCGAACGCGCCGGCGAGGAGGAGCACCAGCGCCAGCAGCGGCGTCAGCTGGGAGGTGAGGAAGAACCGGGCGATGCGCCCGGAGATCCCCATGCGGTCGTCGTCGGCCACCACGCTCAGCCCGTCATCGGCTCTTCAGCTTCTCGACCCCGATCGCCTTCATCACGTACTTCTCGTACGCGGGCTCGGACGTTCCCTTCTTCATCTTGCGGATGAAGTACTTCTCGAAGCCGATCTTGGCGAGGTGCACCCACTTGCCCTCGGCGAACCAGTTGACGTTGCGCGGCGGGATCTGCGGCAGCGCCACGAAGACGATTCCGGTGTCGCCCATGTCGGCGAGGCAGACCGCGTTCCAGGTCGCCTTGTCGGCCGGCGCCTTGCCGTCCAGCTCGGCGCGGATGTTGTGCGCGGCCGCGGTGACCATCGACTCGATCATGTAGCCGGTCTTCGGCGCGCCGGTCGGCACCGGCGTCGCTTCCACCGGCGGGATCGCGACGCACACGCCCACCGCGTAGATGTTCCTGAACTTCGGATTGCGCTGGTGCTCGTCGATCAGGATGAAGCCGCGCGGGTTGGTGAGGCCCTCGATCCCGAACACCGCGTCGATGCCCTTGAACGCGGGCAGCATCATCGAGTAGCTGAACGGCAGCAGGTGCTCCTTCTTCGGCTTGCCCTCGTCGTCGTGCTCGACGACGTGCATCTTGCCGGCCTCGACCTTGGTGACCTTGGCGTTGCAGATCCACTTGACGTGCTTGTCGCGCAGCGCCGACTCGAGCATCCCCTTCGAGTCGCCGACGCCGCCCAGGCCCAGGTGGCCGATGTAGGGCTCGGAGGTGACGAAGGTCATCGGCACCTTGTTCCGGAGCTTGCGCCGGCGCAGATCGGTTTCCATGATGAAGCAGAACTCGTAGGCGGGGCCGAAGCACGAGGCGCCCTGGACCGCGCCGACGACGATCGGGCCGGGGGCCTTGACGAACTGCTCCCAGTCGGCCGCCGCGCGCTCGGCGTGATCGACGTGGCAGATCGACTGGGTGTGACCCTGCGGTCCGAGGCCCTCGATCTCGTCGAACGCGAGCTTGGGCCCGGTGGCGATCACCAGGTAGTCGTACGGCAGCGTCGAGCCGTCGTTGAGTTCGACGGCGTTCCGGTCCGGGTGGACGCGCCTGGCGCCGGTCGGGTTGTAGCGGATGCCCTTCTTCTCGAGATACGGGGCGACCGGAAACTCGATGTCCTTGCGCTTGCGCCAGCTCACCGCCACCCAGGGATTGGAGGGCACGAAGTGGTAGTTGGGCCCCTGTCCCAGCACGGTGACGGTGTCACCGGCGCGCAGCAGTTCCTTCATTTCGTAGGCCATCGGCATGCCGCCCAGGCCCGCGCCAAGAATCACGATGTTCGCCATGCTCGTCCTCCTCCTGCCCGGTTCGTCGCGCGACGGGCTCTAGGCTGTGGTGAATCGGGATTTCACTTCGCCGCGGGGGCGGACGCGGCCGACGCGGCCATGCCCGCCTGCACGGGGTTCTGCGCAACGCGCTCGCCGCCCGCAAGGCCGGCGAGGATCTCGACCAGTCCGCCGGCGACACTCTCGCCGGCGCGCACCTGGCGCAGCACGGCGTGGCCGTCGCGATCGACGACGTAGACGGCGGTCACCTCGCCACGCTTCAGCAACGCGGCCGAAGGCACGGCCAGCGCGCGCGTCGTGCCGGTGACGAAAAACGCGCGGGCGAACTGACCGGGCAGCACGCCGACAACCGCGGGAAGGTCGAGCCGGACCCGGGTCGAGTGCGTCCGCGCGTCGGCCACGGGTATCACGGTCACCTTGGTCGCGCGCACCGTCGCGCCGCGGCCCGCCAGCTCGATTTCGACCGGCGCGTCGAGCTTGGCCTTCGCCAGCGCGGCCTGCGGCAGCGTCGCCGTCACGCGCAGGTCCCTGGGATCGAACACGGTGACCAGCGCCCGCCCCGGCTGCGCCATGTCGCCCAGCTCGACGTGCGTCGCGCCGACGACGCCGGCGAACGGCGCGGTGATGGTATTGAACGTCTGCGCGGCGCTCGCCTGCACGGCGTTCGCCTTGAGCGCGGCCAGCTGCGCCTGCGCGGCCTTCAGCTCGGCATCGGACTGGTCGACGGCGGCCTGGCTGACGAACTTCTGCGCCTGCAGGCTCACGTTGCGGTCGTGCCGCCGCTTGGCGTTGGCGAGATTCGCCTCGGCCTCGGCGACCTGCGACCGGCTCGCCGCCACCGCCTGGTCGGCGGTCCGCGCGTCGATGCGCAGCAGCACCTGGCCGGCACGCACCGTGTCGCCGGCCTTCACGGAGAGTTCGGTGATGCGGCCGGCGACCTGGGCGCCCAGCGTCGCCTGGCGCACCGCCTCGACGACGCCTTCGGCCGCCAGCGTCTGCGGCAGGTCGCGCACGACCGCATCGAAGGTGGGACCGACCCCGCCGGCGGCCGGCTGCGCGACGGCGACCGGCGGCAGGGCCAGCCCGACCGCCAGCGCCAGAGCGACCAAGGGCCGGGCGAGCCGTCCCGCGGCGAAAAGCGACATCGGCGACCTCAGGGTTTGCGGCAGGTCTTGATGCCGAAGGGAAGGTACGCGGGACACCAGCGCAGCAGCCCGGTGGCGAGGGGCACCAGACCGATCAGCCCCCACCAGCGCGCGTTGCCCTCGAGCACGAACAACAGCGACAGCAAGCCCAGGCCCACGACGATCCGCACGATGCGATCGACACCACCGACGTTTGCTTCCATTGCATTGACTCCGTTGCGTTGTGGACAGCTGAAGACTATAGGGCATGCGTCGCCGGCCCTATGTGACCTGAATCACAGTCCCCCCGGATTCGGGCGCGCGCTGCGAAGCCCCGGCGACGGCGGGCGCTGCGACAAAAGGCCTCACCGGCCCAAGATGTAGCGGCGGTCGTCGAACGAAACGACCCAGTGCGGCCGATAGACGACCAGCAGCGTCAGCGCCATCCCGTTGAGCGTCGCCTCGCCGAACGCGAGGTAGACGAGATACGGGACGTAGTCGCCGAAGACCAGCTCGGCCGGCCGGCCGGCGCCCAGCGTCAGGACCAGCGCCCCCGCGAGCCCCGCCGCGATCAGCGACAGCGCGGCGCCGAAGAACGCGACCACGAAGACGTAGACGAAGAAATTGGGCGGCAGGCGGCGCTCGGCCAGACGCAACGTCGCCCACGTCACCGCCACCGGCAGCGCCGCCATCGTCACCCAGGCGAGCGGCCCGCTGGCCCAGACGCCTCCCTTCACCAGCATCAGGACCAGCACCGCCGCCGCCGAGCCGACGAGGGCCAGCGCCGGACCCGCCGTCAGCGTCAAGGCGGCGATGCCGAGCAGGTGGAAGGTGAAGCCCTCGCCGACGGTGGCCTGGATGCTCCACAGCAGGATCAGGGCGAACAGCGTGCCGTACCAGACGTGCACCTGCTCGCCGTCGGCGAAGCGCGACCATGGCGCCCGCAGGAGCGCGAGTGCCAGGACCGGGGCGGCGACGATCCACCCGATCGCGGCCCAGGCGACGGGCAGCTCAACCCGCGTGAGATCCACGTTCGGGGTCCTGGCGCATCCCGGCATTGTAGAATCTCCTTGCCGCGCGGTTCCCCGCCGCCCTCGACCCGACCATGGCCAACGCTTCAGCCTCCGCCGACCCGCCGCTGTCCACGCTGGCGCGGCGCCTTGCCGAGACGTTCCCGTCGCTCGCCGCCGCCCCGGCGGCGACGCTGGAGCGATTGGCCCGCGGCAGCGTCCACCGCAAGGTCCCGCCCGGCACCGTCATGTTCAGCGCGCATTCGCCCTGTTCCGGCTACCCGCTGGTGCTGGGGGGCAGCATCCGCGTGCTGCAACGCTATCCGAATGGACGCGAACTGCAGCTCTACCGGGTGAAGCCCGGCGAATCCTGCCTGCTGTCGGGCAGCTGCCTGCTCGGTCAGGCGAGTTACGACGCGTCGGGGATCGCCGAAACCGAAGTCGAGCTGCTGATCGTGCCGCCGGCGGAGTTCCAGGCGCTGATCGCCGGCGACGAGACCTTCCGTCGCCACGTCTTCGCGATGTTCGGCGAGCGCCTCGCGGCGCTGATGCAGGTGGTCGAGGCGATCGCCTACCAGAAGCTCGACCAGCGGCTCGCCGCGCTGCTGGTGAACAAGGGGCCGGAGGGCGACATCCACGCCACGCATCAGGCACTGGCCGACGAGCTCGGCAGCGTGCGCGAGATCGTGTCGCGGCTGTTGCGCAGCTTCGAGGACCGCGGCTGGGTCGATCTCGGGCGCGAACGCATCCGGGTCGTGGATCGCGGCGCGCTGGCGGGTCTGGCCCGTGGCTGAAGCCCGATGACCACGATGGGCCGCGATCTGCTGCAGGACCACGCCGCGCCGGGTTACGACGATCCGCTGGGCATGCTGTCCGCCTGCCATCGTCGGATCGAGCGGCAGCTCGCCACCCTCGCCCGGCTGCAGCGGCACCTGCCCGAGCACGGCTCCGACACCGATGCCCGTGCCGCGGCGCGCGGCATCCTCCGCTACTTCGACACCGCGGCGGTGCACCACCACGCCGACGAGGAAGGCAGCATCTTTCCGCGCCTGACCGAGCTCGCGCCGGCGGCGACCGCGAGGCTGCTGGCCGATCTCGCCGCCGACCACCAGCGGCTCGCCGCGCACTGGCGGCACCTGCGGCCGCTATTGGCGGCGATCGCCGCGGGCAGCCGCGCCAACCTCGCCCCGCGGCAGGTCGCGCTGCTGCGGCAGGCCTACGACGCGCACATCGCGCGCGAGGAAGCGGAGCTCATTCCGCTGGCGACGGCGGCGCTCGACCGTGACGCGCTGGCCGTGATCGGCGCCGAGATGGCCCGCCGGCGCGGCGTGACCGCGACTGCGCCGCCGTAGCACCGCGAGCAGGTCGCGCGTCCGCAGCGGCGGCACGAGCCGCCGCTGCCACCTGCCGGAATCAGATCACCTTCGAGTACTGCGCCTTGACCTGCGCCTCGCGCAGATAGCGGTCGAACTGCATCGCCACGGTGCGCACCAGCAGGCGCCCGCGCGGCGTCACCCGCAGCGAGCGCGCGTCGAGCTCGACCAGCCCGTCGGCGGCGAGCGGCTGCAGCGCCGCCAGGTCCGGGGCGAAGTACTCGGCGAACGGTATCCCGAACTCGGACCCGACCGCGGCGAAGTCCAGCTCGAAGTTGCACATCAGCTTCTGGATGACGTTGCGCCGCAGCAGGTCGTCGGCGTCGAGCAGGACCCCGCGCATCACCGGCAGCTCGCTGGCGTCGAGGCGCTGGTAGTACTCGTCCAGCGTCTTCACGTTGGCGACGTACGACGCCCCCACCTTGCCGATGGCCGAGATGCCGAACGCCAGCATGTCGCAGTCCGGCTTGGTCGAGTAGCCCTGGAAATTGCGGTGCAGCAGGCGTCGCGCCTGCGCGACGGCGAGCTCGTCGGTCGGCTTGGCGAAGTGGTCCATGCCGATGTAGACGTAGCCGGCGGCGCCGAGCTTCTCGATCGCCAGCGCCAGGATCGCGAGCTTGGTTTCCGGCGCCGGCAGCGCGTCGACGTCGATGCGCCGCTGCGGCTTGAACAGGTGCGGCACGTGCGCGTAGCTGTAGAGCGCGATGCGGTCGGGCGCGACCGCGATCACCTTGTCGAGCGTGGTCGAGAATCCCGCCACGGTCTGCCGCGGCAGCCCGTAGATCAGGTCGGCGTTGACCGAGACGAAGCCGTTGGCGCGCGCCGCCGCGATCACCGTCATCGTCTCGGCCTCGGTCTGGATGCGGTTCACCGCCTCCTGCACCACCGGATCGAAATCCTGGATGCCGACCGAGATGCGGTTGAACCCGAGCTCGGCCAGGAAGGCGATGGTGTCGGCGCCCACCTTGCGCGGGTCGACCTCGATCGAGACCTCCGCCTGCGGCGAAAACTCGAAGCCGCCGCGCAGCATCCCCATCAGCGTCGCCATCTCGTCGCGGGCGAGGAACGTCGGCGTCCCGCCGCCCCAGTGCAGCTGCTCGACTTTCGGCCCGCCCTCGATCAGGCCGGCGACGATGTCGATTTCGCGCCCGAGGTAGCGGATGTACTTGGCCGAGCGTCCGTGATCCTTGGTGATGACCTTGTTGCAGGCGCAGTAATAGCAGATGGTGTTGCAGAACGGGATGTGCACGTACAGCGACAGCGGCTGCCGCGGCCGCTCGTGATTGCGCGTCTGCAGGGCGTTCACGTAGTGCTCGGCCCGGACTCCGGCGTGGAAGCGATCGGCGGTGGGATACGAGGTGTAGCGAGGACCGAACCCGTCGTATTTCTTCACCAGGGCGGTGTCGAGGACGAGGTCGGCAGCAGCGGCGTTGGCCATGGCGGCTCCCGATAAGCGGACGTACTCCCGCGAATGGGCCGAATTGTCACCCCCTCCGTTACAGCGCACCTTGACCGGGGTCAACGTTCGGGGCCTCGGTCCGGCCACGGACGACCGGAAACGAGACCCGTCGACGAGCATGGGTTCGGCCGCGGCCGACAGGGTGCCCGTGTTCTGGCCGCTCTCCGCTCCCGGTGGCCCGCCGCGGGGCACCCGCGGAAGCCGGTGCAGTATACTTTTCGTGCGCACGAGAGCCTCGCTGCCGTATGGCGCGTCGTCCGCGGCGACGCGCACGGGGCGGTACGATGGGGTGCCTCGGCGCGCGCGAACGTGTTGCGTCGATTTTCGTTGCCATGAACAGAGGTGAACCGCCATGCGTCGATTGATTCTTGCGCTTGCACTGCTGACCTCGGGGGTCGCCGTCGCGGCCGATTCGAGCACCTTCCAGTTGCGCAATGCGGACGATCTCGTGGTCGCGTGCAGCGTGCCCCAGGACCACGCGCTCCACGCGAATGCGACGGGCTTTTGTCACGGATTGCTGGTCGGCGCCTACAGCTATTACAACGCGACGGTGAGCGCCGAGAACCGCTTCATCTGCACGCCGACCCCGGTCCCGACGCGTGCCAAGGTGATGAACGAATTCGTGGCGTGGGCCAAGTCGCGGCCGCAGTACATGAACGATCCCCCGCTCGATGCGCTGTTCAGGTATCTGGCGGAAACCTATCCGTGCAGGAAGTGATCCCACGCCGCAACCTCGAAACAGGAGAACCGGGATGATCCGCAATACGACGATTTGTGGCGCGCTGGCCGCCGCCCTCATGCTTTCCGGCTGCGCGAGCATGACCGACACGCAAAAGCGCACGACGACCGGAGCCGCCCTGGGCGGGGCGGTCGTCGGGGTCGCCACCGGCGAGTGGGCGTGGGCCGCCGCGGGCGCCGCGGCAGGAGCCGCGGGTGGTTACCTTTACGACCAGAGCAAGAAGAACGAGCAGAAGGCCTATGAAGCGGGCGTCAGGGACGCCCAGGGCGGCAAGCCGAAGTAGGCCGGCCGTCGCCCGGCAGCCGGTGGGTGGCCGGTCGACGCAGCCGCACCGGGCAGGTCCGCAACGGCCGGGTCGAAGCGCCAACGGCTGCCTCGCGTGCCGCCCGTCCCTCGGCGCGCTTCAGTGCTTGAGGCCGATGCCGATGCCGGCGATCCTGTCGCCCTCGAGTTGACGCACCACCAGCACCGCCGACCCCAGGCGCACGCTGTCGCCGACCACCGGCGGCCGGCGCAATTCGGCCACCATCCAGTCCCCGAGCGCAGCCGCCGCATCGGCCGGCGCGGGCAGGCCGTAGAAATCGCAGATCGAGCCGACCGGCACCTTGGGGTCGAGGGCAAAATCCCGGAAGACGGCACGCACGCCGCGTTCGTCCCCGGGATCGGGCAGCGCCACCCCCAGCCGGCGCGCCAGCAGGCCGATCGTCGTGCCCTGCGTGAGCAACGACGCGAGCACCACCATGAAAGCGATGTTGAACAGCAGTCCCGCGTTCGGCGTGCCGGCCAGCAACGGAAACAGCGCCAGCACGATGGGCACCGCGCCGCGCAGACCCACCCACGAAATGAACCAGGTCTCGCGCGGCGAGAAGTGGAACGGCATCAGGCACAGCCACACCGCCACGGGTCGCGCCACGAAGATCAGCGTAAGCGATACGGCCACGCCGGAGCCCAGCGCGCCCAGCATCGTCGACGGCGTCACCAACAGGCCCAGCAGCAGGAACATGCCTGCCTGGGCGAGCCAGGCATAGCCGTCCATCGCCGCCAGCGTGGGTGCCACGACCTCGGCCGCGCGATTGGCGACGATCAGCCCGAACAGGTACACCGCGAGAAAGCCCGAGCCGCCCAGCAACCCGGTGACGGCGAACATCGACAGTCCGCCCGCACCGATCAGCAGCGCCAGGATGCCGCCCCCGGCATCGCGCGACGCGACGCGCCGCAGCAACGCAGCCATCGCGAACCCGCCGACCACACCGACCAGCGCACCCCAGCCGAACTGCTGCACGAAGACGATCGCCATCGTCGACCACGCGGACGAGCTCGACTCCCCAGGACCGAGGAGAGCGATGAACACCAGCGTCAGGTAGATCGCCATCGGGTCGTTCATGCCCGATTCGATCTCCAGGGTGGCAGCGACACGTTCGTTGAGCGTCACCCCCGAGCGTGCCAGCAGGGCGAACACGGCAGCGGCATCCGTCGAGCCGACGATCGCACCCAGCAGCAGGGCGGTACGCCAGTCCAGGTCGACGAACCAGACACCGGCGATCGCCGTGATGCCGGCACAGACCACCACCCCGACCGTGGCCAGCAGCGCGGCGGGCCGGAGGCCGGTGCGGAACCGGGCGTACGCGGTGCGCAACCCGCCGTCGAGCAGGATCACCGCCAGCGCCAGGTTGCCGACCCAGAAGCTCAGCCGGAAGTCGTCGAAGTGATAGCCGCCGATGCCGTCTTCCCCGGCGAGGATGCCCGCGAGGAGAAAGACCAGCAGGAACGAGAAGCCGATGCGCGCCGAGAGCAGCCCGGTCAGCACGCTGGCGAAGACGAGCGCCGAAGCCGCGAGCAACGGAAGGTTGATGAAGTCCACCCGGCGAGTATATCGGCCCGGTTCCGCTCGGATGCCGGCGTCCGGCGATCGGGAGCGACCCGCGGGCGCGAGTGCCGGAGCGCGCAGCACGAAGGCACTCCCGTGGGCGTGCTAACCTTGCCCGACCCCTCCGGAGGGAATCGGGGTTCGTGCCGGCAGGTCGGGACCCCGGTCGCCGATCGACCGGCAAAGTGCAATCGAGCGCCGACCTTCTGCCCATGCCCCATGGATACCCACTGAAAATGCAATGCTCGGCTGCCTTCCCAAGCGCGGCGACGACCGGTCCGTCCGTTGCCGCGGCGGACATTTCCGCGGGCGACGCGCGGAGAGGCGCCCGTTGATCGACGTGCCGCGCATCGCCGGCCGCGCGGGCGACGCCGACGCCGCGGTCACGACGCTCGACAACGGCGTGCGCGTGGCCGTCTTCCGGCTGCCGCACCTCGCCACGGCGGCGGTCAGCGTCTTCGTGCGCAGCGGCAGCCAGCACGAGAGCGCGCGCCTCAACGGCATCAGCCACTTCATCGAGCACATGGCCTTCAAGGGCACGCGCACGCGCGACTGCCAGCAGATCAACCTCGACGCCGAGCGCCTCGGTGCCGAGGTCAACGCCCACACCGACAAGAACCACACCGCGTTCCACATGCGCGGCATGGCAGGCGACGCCGGGTCCTTCCTGCGGATGCTGGGAGACATCGTCCGCCACGGCACCTTTCCCGAAGCCGAGCTCGAGCGCGAGCGACAGGTCATCCTGCACGAGACCACCGAGGACGAGGACGACGCGATGGCGACGGCGTTCAGGCTGTTCGACAGGGCGTGCTACGGCGAGCACGCGGTTGCCCGTCCGGTGATCGGCAGCCGCAGCAACATCCGGCGCTTCACCCGCGCCGAGCTGGTGGCCTACGTGCAGCGGCAGTACACCGGCGCCAACGTCGTCGTCGGCATCGCCGGCAAGGTCGACGTCGACCGGGTCGTGGCCGAGGCGTCGACGGCCTTCGGCGACATGACTCGCGGCAGCGACAACCGGGTCGCGGCGCCGGACTACGTGGGCGGTGTCCGCGCGCGCCGGATGGCCGGCTGCAGCCAGGCCCACGTCGTGGTCGGCTTCCCGATCCCCGGGCTGCTGGGCGAGCACCAGGGCGCCGTCGTCGCCGCGGCGCTGTTCGGCGAAGGCATGAGCTCGCCGCTGCTCGACCGGATCCGCGAACGGCGGGGCCTCGTCTACCACGCGGATTGCTCGGCCGACGTGACCGACCTCTGCGGCCAGTTCGTGATCGAGGCGTCGACCGGCCCCGAGCACCTCGACGAGTACTTCGCCGAGGTCGCCCGCTTGCTGCGCGAACACGCCGCGGCCACCGACCCGGTGGGGCTGGAGCGCGCCCGCAACCAGATCATGGTGCGCAGCCTGTGCGCGCAGGAAGTGCCCTCGCAACGGATGGAGATCGCCGCGCTGGACCTCTTCGCCTTCGATCGCGTGCGCTCGCGCGACGAGCTGATGGCGGGTATCGCGGCGGTCGGTCCCGCGGAGGTGCGCGACGCGTTTGCGCGCATGGTCGGCGCGGGCGCCGCGGTGGCGCTGGCCGGCAAGATCCCCAGCGGCGTGGAGGAACGGGGCGCCCGGCTGCTGGCCGGACGCGGCGCCTGACCGCCTCCCACGCTGATCGGCGAGCGCGCATCGGGGATGATCGCGGTCGACGAGCGACCGGCCGCACGACGCCCCGGTGAAAGTCAGTCCGGCGCGCCCTTCAGCGCCACCGCCAGCGCATAGAGCTCGGCCCGCGGCAATCCGGTCGCGACGGCGGCGACGCGCGCGGCCCGGGCCGGCGGCAGTTCCTCGACCAGCGCCCGCAACAACTGCCGGACGTCCTGCCTCGGGGCGCTTGCCGGCGCGGGCGTCGGTGGCGCCTGGTCGACGACCAGCACGAACTCGCCGCGCTCGCGGTTGGCGTCGGCATCGAACCACGCCGCCGCCTCGGCGAGCGGCAGGCGGGTGATGGACTCGAACTTCTTGGTGAGCTCGCGGGCGACGACCAGCTCGCGCGTGCCGCCGCAGATGCCGAGCAGGTCCGCCACGGTGGCGCGCACCCGGTGGGGCGCCTCGTAACAGACCAGCGCACAGGAGGGCAGCGCGGCGACGCTCTCCAGCAGCGCGCGCCGGGCACGCGCCGCCTGCGGCAGGAAGCCGAGAAACAGGAACCGCTCGGCCGCGAGCCCCGCCGCCGAGATGGCGGCGATCGCCGCATTGGCGCCGGGGATCGGCACCACCGGCAAGCCCGCGGCGCGCACCGCGGCGACGACCCGCGCGCCCGGGTCGCTGACGCCCGGCGTGCCGGCATCGCTGACCAGGGCGACGCTGCGGCCGGCGCGCAGCCATTCGATCACTTCGGTCGCCCGCCGCGACTCGTTGTGCTCGCGTATCGAGACCGGCCGCGTCGCGATGCCGTAGTGGCGCAGCAGCACCGTGGTGACCCGCGTGTCCTCGGCGCCGATGACGTCCGCCGAGGCGAGCACATCGAGGGCACGCAGGCCGAGGTCGCGCAGATTCCCCAGCGGGGTGGCGACCACATATAATGACCCCGCGCAGGCCGGCTGTGCGTCCAGGCGTTGCCCATCGCCCCGCCCCCCGTCTCCAATCACAGCTGCCGTCACTTTCGCCCCCGATGCCCTGCCGCCCGCCCGCCCGCACCCGCCGCGGACCGTCCCGTCGCCGTGGCGGCGGCGCAATGCGGGCGCTGATCGTGGTCACGCTGCTCGCGCTGCCGGCATTCTCCGCTGCGCAAACCCCTGCGGCAAGCGACGCCCCGACGGTGCAGGCCGCCGACGCGCCGAGCGCATCTGCCGACACTCCGCCGGCGGTGCCGGCCGGCGACAGCGCGAACGACGCGGCCGGCGGCGCGGTCGCCGCGCCGGCGCCACCGCCGCCACCGCCGCCACCGGCGGAGGCGTTCACCATCGTTCTCGTCCTGCCGCTCGAATCCGCCGCCTACGGCCGCGCGGCCGAGGCGGTGCGTGCGGGCTTCCTCGCCGCCGCCGACGCCGACGCCGGCAAGACCCGGACCCGCGTGATCTCGCACGCCGACGGCAACCCGCTGACGGGTTTCGCCGAAGCGCGCAAGCTGGGGGCCCGGGTGGTCGTGGGACCGCTGGTCCGCGACGACCTGCGCGCGCTGCTCGCGGCCGACACCGAGCTGCCGACGACGCTGGCACTGAACCAGCCCGACGATGGTGCGGCGCTGCCCGCGCGGGTCTATGCGCTGACGCTTGCCATCGAGGCCGAAGGTCGCCAACTCGCGCGCCTGGTCCGCGCCCAGGGCGCGCAGACGGTCGGCGTGGTCAGCGCCGATGCCGTGCTGCAGAAACGGTTCGCCAGCGCCTTCGTCGGCGAGTGGATCCTGCAGGGCGGCGGTCCGCCGGAGACGTTCCGCTTCGACCGCGCGCCGGAACTGCTCACCCAGCTGCGCAAGGACCTCGGCCGGACGCCGATCGACGCGGTGCTGCTGGCCGTCGACGGCGCCGACGTCGCGCTGCTGAAGCCGTTCGTGGGGACCGTGCCGAGCTACACCAGCAGCCAGGTCAACGACCGCATGCAGCTGGAGAGCCAGCGCGATCTCGACGACCTCCAGTTCGTGGAGCTGCCCTGGCTCGCCGATCCGACCCAGGCCGGGCTCGGCGGACTGCCGCGCGGCACCTACACCAATGCGTCGCTGCAACGGCTCTACGCGCTGGGGATCGACGCGTTCCGCATCGCCCGCGCGCTCGTCGACGGTCCGCCCGCGACGATGGAGATCGACGGCGCGACCGGCCACCTGACGCTGGAGAGCTCGCGCAGCTTCGCCCGCGAGGGGCAGCTGATGCGCCTGCGCGGCGGGCAGGTCGAAGCCGCGCCGCCGCGCTAGTCGCGGACCCCGCACGGCGAAGAGCCCACCGCGATGACCGCCCCGCAGGCCGACGCCGGAGCCGAAGCCGAGCGCCTCGCCGCCGCGTTTCTCGAGGCGCGCGGCCTGTCGATCGTCGAGCGCAACTACCGCCGGCGCTGCGGCGAACTCGACCTCGTTGCCCGCGACGGCGCCACGCTGGTCTTCGTGGAGGTGCGGCTGCGCCGCGGGCGCGCGTTCGGCGGCGCGGCGGAGAGCATCACCGCCGCCAAGCGGGCGCGCCTGACCCGCGCGGCCGGGCTCTATCTCGCCGGCCTGCGCGACACGCCGTGCTGCCGCTTCGACGCCGTGCTGCTCGACGCGCTCGATGCCGACCGCATCGAATGGCTGCAGGACGTCATCTGCAGCTGACGGGCACCGGGTGCGCGGCGCGATGTTGCTACAATCGCGCATCCTCGTTTTCCCGGGCCTCCGCTCGATGGACCACGTTCAGCGCATTCGCCAGCACTTCGCCGACAGCGCGCAGTTGAAACTCGACGCGGCGGAGCTGCTCGCGCCGGAGATCGCCCGCGCGTCGTCGATCATGACCGCCGCGCTGCTGGCGGACGGCAAGATCCTCGCCTGCGGCAACGGCGGCTCGGCCGGCGACGCCCAGCACTTCGCCGCCGAGATGGTGGGCCGCTTCGAGCGCGAGCGGCCGGAACTTCCGGCGCTGTCGCTTGCCACCGACACATCGATCCTCACCGCGGTCGCGAACGACTACGCGTTCGAGCAGGTCTTCGCCCGGCAGGTGCGAGCGCTCGGCGCCCGCGGCGACGTCCTGCTCGCGATCTCCACCTCGGGCAACTCGCCCAACGTGATCGCGGCGATCGCGGCCGCGCACGACCGCGAGATGCGCGTGGTCGCCCTGACCGGCCGCGGCGGGGGGCGCGTCTCCGGACTGCTCACCGACGCCGACGTTCACCTCTGCGTCCCCCACGATCGCACCGCACGCATCCAGGAGGTTCACTTGCTCGTCATCCACTGCCTTTGCGACACCATCGACGCCACGCTGCTCGGAGACGACGCATGAAGCACCTCGCGCACGAACTCCCCCTGCCGCGCGCCGCCCTGCTCGGCGCCGCCGCGCTCGCCCTCGCTGCGGCCATCGGCCTCGCCGGCTGTGCCCCCGCGGTGATCGCCGTCGGCGTGGGCGCCGGCGCGATGGTCGCCGCCGATCCGCGTTCCGCGGGCGCACAGGTCGACGACGAGGCGATCGAGTTGAGCCTCCAGGCCAACGAGGCGGTGCAGAAGGAGAACGTCCACCTCAACGTCACCAGCTACAACGGACTGGTGCTGCTCACCGGCGAGGTGCCCACCGCGGCCGTGCGCGACGAGGTCGAGCGCATCGCCAAGGCCGCCAATCGGGTTCGCGGCGTGCAGAACGAGCTGTTCGTCGGGCCGATCAGCGATTACAGCGCCCGGACCAACGACGGCTACATCACCTCCCTGGTGAAGACGCGCTTTCTCGACGAGCCGAAATTCGCGCCGAACCGCGTCAAGGTCGTGACCGAGCGCGGCGTCGTCTACCTGATGGGACTCGTGACCCGCGACGAAGGCGCGGCGGCGGCGCAGGTCGCCGCCACGACCTCCGGGGTCACGCGCGTGGTCAAGGTCTTCGAGTACACCAACTGACCCTTCACATCGCGATGGCCGCGCCCGCCTCGATCCCGCCGCCGCGGTACCCGCGGAAGATCGTCGCCGGCGCGGAGCTCGTCGCGCGCATCGCCGCGCTGCCGCGGCCGCTGGTGATGACCAACGGCGTGTTCGACGTCCTGCACCGAGGCCACGTCACCTATCTCGACCAGGCCCGCAGCCTGGGAGCGGCGCTGGTCGTCGCCGTCAACTCCGACGCCTCGGTGCGCCGGCTCGGCAAGGGCGACGATCGTCCGCTGAATCCGCTCGCCGACCGGATGGCGGTGCTGGCCGGGCTGGAAGCGGTCGATCTCGTCGTGCCCTTCGACGACGACACGCCACGGTCGCTGGTGATCGCCGTGCGGCCCGACATCCTGGTCAAGGGCGGCGACTACACGGCCGAAACCACCGCCGGGGCTGCCGAAGTGATCGCCGCCGGCGGGCGCTTCGCGGCGATCCCCTTTGCCTTCGAGCGCTCGACCACGGCGCTGGTCGAGCGGATTCGCCGCGCCGAGAACCGGTGAAGAAATCGTTGCGAGCGGGGGGAGTGCAAGGCGCGAGCGATGCGGACGGACTTCGGGTGGATAGGCGAGGAGGGAGCGAGTGATCAACGCTGCAATCCGCCCGCGCAGCAGATTCATTCACAGGTTCTGAGCGCGCGCCGCGCAGAGCGAAGCCGGCCGTGGCCGGTCGCCGCAGGGGGCATTTGCTATACTTTTGCCCCGCCATCTCGCGCCGAATCGGGCGCGCCTTCCGCCCCGAGACCACGCCGATGACCGTCCCTGTTTCCCCGTCCGACGCCGCGCCGGCGGTGCTCGAACTCGACGTGCCCGCCTTCACCGCACGCATCGGCGGCCACCCGTTCGCCATCGTCGATTTCTGGGCCCCGTGGTGCGCGCCCTGCCGCGCCTTCGCCCCGGTGTTCGAGGCGACCGCGGCGCGCCACCCGGACATCCTGTTCGCCAAGGTCAACACCGAGCAGCAGCAGGAAATCGCCGCGCATTTCGGCATCCGCTCGATTCCGACGCTGATGGTCTTTCGCGAGGACATCGTGATCTTCGCCCAGCCGGGTGCCCTGCCCGCGAGCGCGCTGGAGGAAGTCATCGCCGCGGCGCGGGCGCTCGACATGGACGAGGTGCGGCGCGAGATTGCGGCGCAGGAGGCGGCCGGCGGCCCAGCCGGCTGAGAGGCTGAGGCCGCGCTGGCCGCACGCCGGCCACGACAGGCAACCGATGGGCTTCCTGCTGCTGCTGGTTCCCGATTTCACGCTGATCGTCGCTGGCGCGCTGCTGCGCCGGTACGGTCGGTTTCCGACCGAGTTCTGGGCCGGCGCCGAGCGGCTCGTCTACTACGTGCTCTTCCCCGCGCTGCTCTTCCGCGCGCTCGCCGCCGCACCGCTGGCCGCGGGCGACGCCGGCAGCTTCGTCGCCGTGGGCGTCGGCTTCACCGTCGGCGGCATGCTGCTGTCGGCGCTGGCGCGGCCGCTGCTGCGCCTCGACGCGCCGACGTTCGCAGCGTGCTTTCAGTGCGGCTTCCGCTTCAACACCTACATCGCGCTCGCCATCGCCAGCCGGCTCGGCGGCGAGGCCGGCATCGCGTTGCTCAGCCTGCTGCTGGGCTTCCTGGTGCCGCTGGTCAACCTCGCGGCGGTCGGCGTGCTGGCGCAGGGGCGCAGCGCGCGCATCGCCATCGAGATCGCGCGCAACCCGCTGGTCGTCGCCTGTGCGGCAGGACTCGCGTGGCGGGCGACCGGGCTTCCGCTGCCCCCGCTGGCGAACCGCGTGCTCGAGCACCTGGCGAGCGCGGCGCTGCCGCTCGGCCTGCTCGCCGTCGGCGCCGGCCTTCGCTTCGGCGGTCACGCGCTGCCCAAGGTTGCCATCGCCTGGTGGTGCGGCGTCAAGCTCGTGGCCATGCCGGCGCTGGCGCTGGCGCTGGCGGCCTACGCGGAGCTGCCGCTGCCGGCACGACAGATTGCCGTGATGATGGCGGCGGTGCCGACCGCACCGTCGGCCTACATCCTCGCCAGCCAGATGAACGGCCGCGGGGCGCCGGTGGCCCTGCTGATCTCGACCGGAACGCTGCTGGCGGCGGCCACGCTGCCGCTCTGGCTGGCCGTCGTGAGCTGAGAGGGTGTGAATCGCCGCACTCAGCCTCTCAGGGCCGGTTCCGCCTCAGGAAATCGGCGACGATCCCCTGCTGGCTGCGTTCGATCGCGCCGTCCAGCGTCTGATCGGCCGGGTCGAACTGCTTCGCCTTCCGGAAGGCGTTGACCGCCTCCTGATGCGCGCCGGCCGCCTGCGCGGCCTGGCCCAGGCAACGCCACGCGTCGGCATTGGCGAGCTCGAGGTCGGTCCACGCGCGGCAGAGCTCCATCGCGCGCCGGGGGTTGCCCGCACGCAACTGCCGCTGGCCTTCGGTCGACAGCGCGGCGATGCGCGCGCGCCGCGCCGAAAACTGCGCCGCCAGGTCGCTGTCGATCGGTTCGTCGGCGTTGCCCGGCGCCGGCCGCGGACGGGTGGAGATCGTCCCCGCGGCGGCGGGTGCCGAACGCTGCGTCATTCCCTGGAACGCCGCGCCGATGCCGCCCGGGAGCAGCGTTTCCGTCGCCGGCAGCGACTGCAGGACCCGCGCCTGCGCCCAGTCGAGCGTCTGCGCCATCGGCAGGTGCCAGGCGACCGCGTAGAGCCACAGCATCGCCGCCAATCCGCAGACCCCGGTGGTGAGGTTCAACACCCCGGGCGGGCCGTGGGTGACCAGGCAATCCTCCGCCGAATCCCAGTCGGTTTCCTGCTGCTCGGCGATCCGCTCGTAGGCGATGGCCACCAGGAACGGCGCCAGCAGCGGAAAGCCGCAGCCCATCCCCTCCCACCACAGCCGGAATGCGCGCCGCAGCGCGCGGTCCAGTTGCGCCCGCATCTCGCGCGACGCATAGGCATTCGAAATCGAGAACTGGATGAAGCAGCCGAACAGCCACTTGCCGGGCGTCGTCTGCAGCGAGGCGATCAGCAGCGCCTCGATCGGGATCCAGGTGCCGGTGATCAGCAGCGGCGCGAGCAGCGGATGACCCAGCCAGGTGAGCACGCCCTCGGCCACCGCGCCCGCGTTCCTGAGCTCGGACACCAGCAGCGCCAGGATCAGTCCCCACAGTGCGTAATCGAACATCCGGGCACCGAGCCGTGCCCACGGTCGCGGTTCGCTGGTCCGTCCGGACTTCGCGCGCTCGAGTTCCGCCATGCGCAGCTGGAAGATCCAGCTCGCGTCCTCCTGCGGTTGCTCGGCACCGAGGAACACGCTCTTTTCGCGCCGCCAGTTGAGGATGGCGAGGTCCGTGTGCGTCGCCGGTGACGCCGGCAGCGCGGCGCGGTGCCGGCGCCACCACGCGAAGCCGTGGACGATCCCGTACACCAGCGCCAGCCCCAGCAGCGTGACCGTCAGCCAGACCAGCACCTGCTTGGCGACGAGCACCGCGTCCTCGGGCGTGACGAACACGATCGCCACCGCGATGAAGGCCGCGAACAGCGTGCACAGCGCCACGGTGAGCAGCGTCGAGCGGCCAAAGGACGCGACGCGCTCGGTCAGACCCGGATGGTGGAAGGCCCGTTCGGGCTTCGACTCGGGCTCGCCGAAGCGCTCCTCGAACAGTTCCTCGGGCGACGGCGCGGTCACCGGTGCGTGGACGTCGCTGCCCTCGCCCGCCGCGTCGACCTCCGCCACCGCGTTGGTCACGACATGGGCGATGCGCGCCTCGGTCGTGCTGAGCGACAGCGCCAGCTCCTGGTCGTAGCGCCGCCGGCGCTCCGGGTCGCTCAGGATCCGGCTGGCGTGATTGATGAAGCGCAGCGCCTCCTCGACGTTGCCGTGGCCGTCGCGGGTCTTGGCGTAGTACTTGCGGATCACGCGCCGCAGCGCCGCCCGCACGTCTTCGTCGGGCGCGGACTGGGCGATGCCCAGCGCTTCGTAGAGCGTCGCCTTCATCGACGGCGCGCCTCGGCCAGGTGCCTCACGCGACGCGTCGGACGCGCAGCGCCGCCCGGCGAACGCACCCGGGCCGCCACGCGCGACGCGCACGGTACCCCGCCGGCCGCCCGGCGTTGCGCGGCGGCACCTGCCGGGCGCAGCGCCTCGGCGTCATGGGATCCGACCTCGTGCATGGTGAATTAGTGTAACCGGCGAACGGCGTCCCGGTGACCTGGGGAACGAAAAGCAAGAAGCGGGCCGGTCCCCCGCGGGCCGCGCCGGATCCGCACGCAACGCGCTCGCCATGCAACAAGGGCAGCCCGCGGGCTGCCCTTGCGTGTGCTCTCCCGAAGCGACGGGCTACGCGCCCTTCTTTTCCTTGTGCGTGTGGCTGAGCTTCTCGCGGATCCGGGCCGACTTGCCGGAGCGATCGCGCAGGTAGTAGAGCTTGGCGCGGCGCACGTCGCCCCGGCGCTTGACCTCGACGCTGGCGATCAGCGGCGAATAGGTCTGGAACGTGCGCTCGACCCCTTCGCCGCTGGAGATCTTGCGCACGACGAACGACGAGTTGAGGCCGCGGTTGCGCTTGGCGATGACCACGCCCTCGTAGGCCTGGACGCGCTTGCGCTCGCCTTCGACGACGTTCACGTTGACGATGACCGTGTCGCCGGGCGCGAATTCCGGGATCGTCTTGCCCAGGCGGGCAATCTCTTCCTGCTCCAACATTGCGATGATGTTCATGCTGCGTTCTCCGATGGTCTCGTGGCCGTTGGCCTTGCGTGCAGCGCAGGGCGCCCCCTGATGCACGCGTTTCTCGTCGCCGTCCGCTGTTCCCGGACAGCCTTCGCTTGCAGCGTCGCCACGGCGGTGCGGCGCTGTTCCGCCACCCGCGGCTACTGCTGCACTGCCGCCTGCGCTTCCCGCTGGAACTCCGCGAGCAGCGCCTGTTCTTCGCCCGACAGCGACCGCGCCGCCAACAGCTCGGGGCGCCGCAGCCAGGTTCGCCCCAGCGCCTGCTTCAGCCGCCAGCGGCGAATCGCCGCGTGATTGCCCGACAGCAGCACCTCGGGGACCTGCTCGCCGCGCTCGCTCTCCGGCCGCGTGTAGTGCGGGCAATCGAGCAAGCCGTCGGCAAACGAATCCTGGGTCGCCGATTCCGCGTCGTTCAGCACCCCGGGCCGCAGCCGCACCACGGCGTCCATCAGCATCAGCGCCGGCAGTTCTCCGCCGGACACCACGAAATCGCCGACGGCGATTTCCTCATCCACTTCCCGCGCCAGCCAGCGCTCGTCGATCCCCTCGTAGCGTCCCGCGACCAGCACATACGCCGTCCGGTCGCCGTCGGCCGCCAGCGCCGCCACCCGCGGGTGCGTCAGCGGCCGGCCGGACGGCGAGAGGTGGATCGTCCACGTCCGCTCGTAACCCGCGGCCGACTGCGCCGCGCGCGCCGCGGCGAGCGCCCTGCCCAGCGGCTCGCCCAGCATCACCATCCCGGGACCGCCGCCGTAGGGTCGATCGTCGACGGTGCGGTAGTTGTCGGCAGCAAAATCGCGCGGATTCCACGTTGCCAGCTGCCACAGCCCCCGTTCCAGCGCCCGCCCGGTCACGCCGAACCCGGCGGCATGCGCCACCATGTCCCGGAACAGCGTCACGACGTCGATGCGCATCCCGCACTTCCGGGCGGTGCCGCTTGCGCGCCGCCACCCCGCTTCTCAATAATCCTCGCCCCAGTCGACCCGCAGCCGCCCGGCGTCGAGGTCGACCTCGTCCACCACCGCCGCGACATAGGGTATGAGCCGCTCCCCCGCCGCCGCCGCCGATCCGGGCCCCGCCACCCGCAACAGCGGATGCGCGCCGAAATCGGCCACTTCGATCACCCGCCCGAGCACGACGCCGTCGCGGTTGACCACTTCCAGCCCGACCAGATCGGCCTGGTAGATTTCGCCGGCCCCCGCCTTGGGCAAGACTGCGCGGGGAACGCCGACGTCGCAGCCCTTCAGCGCCAGCGCCGCCTCGCGCGTTTCGACGCCGTCGAGGCGGACCAGCAGCGCGTCGGAGTGCATCCGGCCTTCGCGCGGCAAGGCGGGCTTCCAGGCGCCGCCGCCCGGCGCCCGCAACCACCACGCCTTGAACTGCAGCAGCCCGTCGGGGCTTTCGGTGTGCGGACGAATCCGCAGCCACCCCTTCACGCCGTAGGGCAGCAACACCTGCCCCATGACCACGATGTCGTCGGGCACCGCGCCCGCCGACGTCGGGGCCATCGTCGACCGGGTCAGGCCGCGGCCGCGGGTTGCGCCGCGGGCGTCGTCACCAGCGTCGACTTCTTGACCAGGCCCTCGACGGTCTCCGAGAGCTTGGCGCCGCGGCCCTGCCAGAACGCGATGCGGTCGTGCGCGAGGCGCAGCGCTTCCTCGCCCTCGCGCGCGATCGGATTGTAGAAACCGACGCGCTCGATGAAACGACCGTCGCGACGATTGCGCGAGTCGGCCACGACCACGTTGAAATAGGGGCGCTTCTTGGCGCCGCCGCGGGCAAGTCGGATGACGACCATGGTGACGAATCCGTGTTGGCGAAAAAGACGATGATTATATGACGAATTTCGGCATCCGCGCAATGCCGCGCGCGCGCCGGACCGCGACCCCGGCCGCCCTCCCCCCGGGCCGGGGCGTCAGCGCATGCCGGGGAGCATGCCCTTCATCCCGCGCAGCATCTTCTGCATGCCGCCCTTGGCGACCATCTTCATCATCTTCTGCGTCTGTTCGAACTGGTTGAGCAGCTGGTTGACCTCCTGCACCGAGACGCCGGCGCCGGCGGCGATCCGCCGCTTGCGCGAGGCCTTGAGCAGCTCCGGCTTCGCCCGCTCGCTCGGGGTCATCGAGTTGATGATGCCCTCGATGCGGCCGATCCGCTTCTCGCCGATGCCCGCGCCCTGCGCCTGCGCCGCCCGCGCGAGCTCGGCGGGGAGCTTGTCCATCATCCCGGAGAGGCCGCCCATCTTGCGCATCTGCCCGATCTGGGCCTTGAAATCCTCGAGGTCGAAGCCCTTGCCGGACTTCACCTTGCGGGCGAATTTCTCGGCCTCCTCGAGGTCGACGGTCTTGTGCGCCTCCTCGATCAGCGACAGCACGTCGCCCATGCCGAGGATCCGCGACGCCATGCGCTCGGGGTGGAACACCTCGAGGCCGTCGATCTTCTCCGCCACGCCGGCGAACTTGATCGGCGCGCCGGTGACGTGGCGCACCGACAGCGCCGCGCCGCCGCGCGCATCGCCGTCGAGCTTGGTGAGGATGACCCCGGTGAGCGGCAGCGTCTCGCGAAACGCCCGCGCGGTGTTGACCGCGTCCTGGCCCTGCATGGCGTCGACCACGAACAGCGTCTCGACGGGCGTCACCGCCGCGTGCACTTCGGCGATTTCGCGCATCATCGCCGCGTCGATCGACAGCCGTCCCGCGGTGTCGACGATCAGCACGTCGTGGTAGTGGCGGCGCGCCCAGTCGAGGGCGGCGGTGGCGATGGCGACCGGCTGCTGGTCGGGCGCCGACGGGAAGAAATCGACGCCGACCTGCGCCGCCAGCGTCTGCAGCTGGTCGATGGCCGCCGGCCGATAGACGTCGGCGCTGACCACCAGCACCTTCTTCTTCTGTTCGCGCAGCAGCCGGGCGAGCTTGGCCGCGGTCGTGGTCTTGCCGGCGCCCTGCAGCCCGGCCAGCAGCAGCACGGCGGGCGGCTGGGTGGCGAGGTTGAGCGGCACCGCCGCGCCGCCCATGAGCGCGGTGAGCTCGCGGTGAACGACACCGACCAGCGCCTGCCCGGGCGTCAGCGAACCGACGACCTCCTCGCCGACCGCCTTGGCCTTGACCGCGGCGATGAAGTCCTTGACGACGGGAAGCGCGACGTCCGCTTCGAGCAGTGCCAGGCGCACTTCGCGCAGCGCGTCGCCGATGTTGGCGTCGGTGAGACGCGCTTCGCCGCGAAGCTGCTTGACGACGCGGCCGAGCCGCTGGGTCAGGTTGTCGAACATGTCGATGCCGGAAAAGGTGGAAGGCCGCGGCCGAGGGCGCCGTCGCGCTGCTCGCCCCGGGCGCCGAAGCCGGTGCCCGCCGGCGCGGCGCGGCGCGCGCCGCGGCCGCGTCGGAGCAGCTGCGCCAGCCGCGTCGTCGAGTTGCGCGAGCCTCTCATGTAAACTCGGGCCAAGCCTCGCTCGAACCTGATGATTCTACTCCACCTTGCCGTCGCGGCCCTCTACGGTCTGGCCGCGTGGGCGCACTGGCCCGCCGCGGCCGACGCGTCGGCGTCGCGCGACGCAGCGCCTCCCTTCCCGCGTTCGCTGGCCGGCTGGCTGCTGCCGCTGGCCGTCGCGGCGCACGCCTGGCTGGCGCTGTCCGACATCGCGCGTCCCGAGGGCCTGGACCTGTCGATCGCCAACGCGCTGTCGGTGGTCGCCTGGCTGACCGCGATCCTCGCCTGGGGATCGGGGCTGCTGCGCACGCTGCCCGCCGTCGGCAGCATCGTGCTGCCGGTGACCGCGATCGCGTCGCTGCTGCCGGCGTTCGTCGTCAATCCGCACCGCTTCCCCTATGCCGGCGACCCCCTCGCCACCGCCCACGTCGCCGTCGCGCTGGTCGCCTACGCGATGTTCATCATCGCCGCGGTCGAGGCGCTGATCCTGATGGGGCTGGAGAAGCGGCTGCACCGCCGGCTGCCGGAACCGGGCCCCGCCGGCCTGCCGCCGCTCCTGACGCTGGAGCGGTTCCTGTTCCGCCTCATCGGCGCCGGCTTCGTGCTGCTCACGCTGACGCTGGCGAGCGGCATGCTGTTCACCGAGCAGCTGTTCGGGCGCCCGTTCACGTTCACGCACAAGAGCGTGTTCTCGATCCTCGGCTGGCTCACCTTCGGCGCGCTGCTCTGGGGCCGCTGGCGCTACGGCTGGCGCGGCCGCGTCGCGCTGCGCTGGATCCTCGCCGGCACCGTATTCCTGTTCCTCGCCTATCTCGGCTACAAGTTCGTGCTCGAGATCGTTCTCGGCAAATGACCGCGGTGCGCGCGCCCGCCGTCCGCGCCGACCCCTGACCGTGGACGACGTCTCGACCGGCACGCTCGGTCTGGCGCTCGTGGTCCTGCTGGTGACCTCGGGCTTCTTCTCGCTCGCCGAGACGGCGATGATGGCGGTCAACCGCTTCCGCCTGAAGCACCGCGCGCAGCGCGGGTCGCGCGGCGCGCGGGTCGCGCTCGCGCTCCTGGGCGAGACCGACCGGCTGCTGGGCGTGATCCTGCTCGGGAACAACCTGATCAACGCCGCGTCGGCCACGCTGACGACGATCATCACCGTGCGGCTGTTCGGCGAGGGCGAGCTCGCGCTGGCGCTCGGCACCGTCGCCGTGACCTTCGGCATCCTGGTGATCTCGGAGATCACGCCCAAGGTGATCGGCGCCGCGCACGCCGATCGCATCGCCCCGGTCGTCGGTTTCGTGCTGCGGCCGATGCTCAGGGCGGCCACGCCCGTGGTGTGGTTCGTCAACCTGTTCGTGCAGGGGCTGCTGCGCCTGCTCTTCGTCCGCCCGGCGAGCGAGCTCGGCGCCACGCTGACGCAGGAGGAGCTGCGTTCGCTGGTCCTCGAGGGACAGTACTTCCGCGGCAAGCACCGCGCGATGCTCGCCAACCTGCTCGACCTGGAGGCCGTCACCGTCGACGACGTGATGACGCCGCGCAACCAGATTCATGCCATCGACATCACCAGCGAGCCGACGCGCCTCGTCACCCAGCTGACCACGTCGTACCACACGCGCCTGCCGGTGTACGAGGACGAACTCGACAACATCGTCGGCACGCTGCACCTGAAGCAGGTGCTGAATCTGCAGCACGCCGGGGGGATCGACCGGGAGGCGATCGCCAGCGTGCTGCGGCCCGCCTATTTCGTCCCCAGCGGCACGCCGCTCTTGACCCAGCTGCAGCAGTTCCAGAACGACCGCGAGCGCCTCGGCCTCGTCGTCGACGAGTACGGCGAACTGCAGGGCCTGCTGACGCTCGAGGACATCATCGAGGAGATCATCGGCGACTTCACCACCGGCGCCCCCGGACCGGGCTCGTCGATGGGGCGCGAACCCGACGGCAGCGTGGTCGCCGACGGCATGGCGCAGCTGCGCACGCTGAACCGCAAGCTCGGAACCCGCTTCCCGCTCGACGGGCCGAAAACCCTGAACGGGCTGATCGTCGGCCAATTGGGCGAAATACCCGATGCCGGGACCGTCGTCGACATTGCCGGGCAGGCGCTCGAAATACTGCAGACGCAGGACCGCGCGGTCAAGGTGGTGCGCCTGCGCGCGCCGGTAGGACGTGACGCGGGCGCGCCTTTACAAAGCCGGGACGCGCAGGCATCATCCGACCGGTAAGTTTTATGCGCGTGGAATAACAGGGAGTTAAACCCGCCTCGGGCACAAGCGGCACGCAAGTTGCTTGCGGCTGAAGACGCACCGCGCTCTCAGGCATACCCGACACGACGACGCCAACCGAGTCCATGGCCACTCACGCCACATCCACGCGCAACATCAGCGGGCTCGCCCGGGCGATGGCGCAGCACGGCCTGATGTCCGAACAGGAGGCCGAGAACCAGCAGTTGCAGGCGCAGCAGGCCGGGATTTCGTTCGTCGAGAAGGTCCTCGAAGGCAAGCGGATCACCCCGGCCAAGCTCGCGCTGTTCGCATCGCGCGCGTTCGGCGTGCCGTTGATGGACCTCACGTCCTTCGACGCCGACCACTACCAGCGCGACCTGATCGACCTGAAGATCGCCCAGGCGCGCCGCGTGCTGCCGCTGGCCAAGCGCGGCAACCGCCTCTACGTCGCCACCTCCGATCCGGCCAACCTGCAGGCGCTGGAGGAGGTGCGGTTCAAGACCAACCTCGTGGTCGAGCCGGTGGTGGTCGAGGACGACAAGCTGGCGCAGACGATCGCCCGGATGGTCGAGGCGAGCGGCGCGACGCTGCGCGACGTCTCGAACATGGAGGACCTGGAGGTCAACCTGCAGGACGGCAGCCCGGCGCCGAGCAGCGACGAGGAGAGCGCCGAGGTCGAGGACGCGCCGGTCGTCAAGTACATCCAGAAGATCCTGCTCGATGCGATCTCCGCCGGCGTCTCCGACATCCACTTCGAGCCCTACGAAAAGTACTACCGCATCCGCTACCGGCTCGACGGCATCCTGATGGAAGTCGCGCAGCCGCCGCTGGCGATCAAGGACAAGGTCGCCTCGCGGATCAAGGTCATTTCCAAGCTCGACATCTCCGAGAAGCGCGTCCCGCAGGACGGCCGGATGAAGCTGGTGCTGTCGAAGACCAAGGCGATCGACTTCCGCGTCAGCACGCTGCCGACGCTGTTCGGCGAGAAGATCGTGATGCGGATCCTCGACTCGTCCGGCGTCAAGCTCGGCATCGAGGCGCTGGGCTACGACCCCGACCAGCAGCAGCACCTGCTGAAGGCGATCGGCCGACCCTACGGCATGATCCTCGTCACCGGCCCCACCGGCAGCGGCAAGACGGTCTCGCTGTACACCTGCCTCAACCTCCTGAACCAGCCGGGGATCAACATCTCGACGGCGGAAGACCCCGCCGAAATCCAGCTGCCGGGCGTCAACCAGGTGAACGTCAACGACAAGGCGGGCCTCACCTTCGCCGCGGCGCTGCGCGCGTTCCTGCGCCAGGACCCGGACATCATCATGGTCGGCGAAATCCGCGACCTCGAGACCGCCGACATCGCCATCAAGGCGGCGCAGACCGGCCACCTGGTGCTGTCGACGCTGCACACCAACGACGCCCCGACGACGCTGATCCGCCTGCTCAACATGGGCGTGGCTCCGTTCAACGTCGCCTCGTCGGTGATCATGATCACGGCGCAACGGCTGGGGCGCAAGCTCTGCGTCCACTGCAAGAAGCCCGAGGACATCCCGCCCGAGGCGCTGTTGCGCGCCGGGTTCAGGGAGGAAGACCTCGACGGGACCTGGCAGCCCTACGGCCCGATCGGCTGCGACCACTGCAAGGGCACGGGTTACAAGGGCCGGGTCGGCATCTACCAGGTGCTGCCGATCTCCGACGACATGCGGCAGGTGATCATGCGCGGCGGCTCGTCGATCGAGATCGCCGAGGTCGCGCGCGCCGAAGGGGTGCGCGACCTGCGGCAATCGGGCCTGCTCAAGGTCCGCTCCGGCCTCACCTCGCTGGAAGAGATCGAAGCGGTGACCAACGAATAAGGACTGGCCATGGCCACAGCAACCACCACCGCCTCCCGGCGCGACGTCAAGGAGTACACCTACCTCTGGGAAGGCACCGACCGCAACAGCCGCCAGCTGCGCGGCGAGGTCAAGGCCGCGTCGGAAACCGTGGTCATCACCAACCTGCGGCGGCAGGGCGTGCGCGTCACCAAGATCAAGCGGCAGACGTTCCGCGGCGGGCGCAAGGTCAGCGAAAAGGACGTCACGTTCTTCACCCGCCAGCTGGCGACGATGCTGAAGTCGGGGGTCCCGCTGCTGCAGTCGTTCGAGATCGTCGCCCGCGGCCACTCCAACGCCCGCTTCTCGCGCCTGATGATGGACATCAAGAGCAAGGTCGAGTCCGGGTCGAGCCTGTCGCAGGCGTTTCGCCAGTACCCCGACCAGTTCGACAGCCTGTACTGCAACCTCGTCAACGCCGGCGAAACCGCCGGCATGCTGGATGCCATCCTCGAGCGGCTCGCCACCTACAAGGAAAAGATCCTCGCCATCAAGGCCAAGATCAAGTCGGCGCTGTTCTACCCGATGTCGGTGATCGTCGTCGCGATCGTCGTCGTCTGGGTGATCATGATCTTCGTCATCCCCGCGTTCAAGGAGGTGTTCAGCAGCTTCGGCGCCGACCTGCCGGCACCGACGATGATGGTGATCGAGCTCTCCGACTTCATGGTCCGCTACTGGTGGGTCGCGTTCCTGGCGGTGGTGGGCGCATCGGTCGGCTTCGGCATGGCGCTCAAGCGTTCGGCGGCCGTCCGCTACTCGTTCGACCGCCTGATCCTCAAGGTGCCGGTCATCGGCTCCATTCTCGAGAAGGCGACGATCGCGCGCTGGACGCGGACGCTGGCGACGATGTTTGCCGCCGGCGTGCCGCTGGTCGAGTCGCTGGATGCCGTGGCCGGTGCGGCCGGCAACACGGTCTACGCCGCCGGCACCAAGCGCATCCAGACCGAGGTCAGCACCGGCACCAGCCTGACCAACGCGATGACCAACACCAACCTGTTCCCGAACATGGTGCTGCAGATGACGCAGATCGGCGAGGAATCGGGCTCGCTCGACGGCATGCTGTCCAAAGTCGCCGACTTCTTCGAACGCGAGGTCGACGACGCCGTCGCCACGCTGTCGAGCCTGCTGGAGCCGATCATCATCGTCTTCCTCGGCGTCGTCATCGGCGGGCTCGTCGTCGCCATGTACCTGCCGATCTTCAAGCTCGGCACGGTGGTCTGAACGCGCTGTTGCCGGACGGTCGCGGCAAGGGCCGCACGGCGCGCGGGCACGGGCCGCAACGACAGACCCGGCGCGGCGCGCACCGCGCGCCCGCCGGCGCCGCAGGACACCAGGCCGCTGCGCCGCGGTCGCCTCATCCCCCCTTCGAGGATTCCCCCATGCCCATCTCGATGTACCAGGCGAGCGTCCCGCGTTTCGTCGCCATGCTCGGCAACCTGTCCCGCATCCTGGACAAGGCCGAGGCCCACGCCGACGCCCGGAAGCTCGACCCGGCCGCGCTGACGGCGTTCCGGCTGTTTCCCGACATGCTGCCGCTGACCGCGCAGGTGCAGATCGCCTGCGACACGGCCAAGGGTGCGGTGGCGCGCCTGGCCGGGCTGGAGATCCCGGTGCACGAGGACACCGAGCAGACGCTCGCCGATCTCAAGGCGCGCATCGCCAGGACCATCGCCTTCGTCGAATCCGTGACGCCGGCGCAGGTCGACGGCAGCGAAGACAGGGCCATCGTGATCCGGCGCCGCGACAAGGAAACCCGCCACACGGGCATGCAATTCCTGCTCGGCCAGGCGCTCCCCAATTTCTACTTCCACGTCACCACCGCCTACGCCATCCTGCGCCACAACGGCGTGGAGATCGGCAAGCGCGACTACCTGGGCAATCCCTAGGCCGGGTCGGGGGCGGATGCCCGCTGCCGCGCATTCCGCCCCGCTTGCTGCGCCCCCGACCGCGTCCCCTCCGCCATGACCGAATCCACGTTCTTCACCTTCACCGCGCTCGCGCTGGGCCTGTGTGTCGGCAGCTTCCTCAACGTGGTGATCCACCGGCTGCCGAAAATGCTGGAGCAGCGCTGGAAGGACGACTGCGCCGACCTCGCCGGCGCGGTGCCCGCGGCCGCGCCGCGCTACAACCTCGTGCTGCCGCGTTCGGCCTGCCCCGCCTGCGGACACCGGATCACCGCGCTGGAGAACGTGCCGGTGCTGTCCTGGCTCGCGCTGCGCGGCAAGTGCTCGGCCTGCAGGGCACCGATCTCGCCGCGCTATCCGGTGGTCGAGATCGTCGGCGGCCTGCTCGCGGTCGCCGCGTACTGGCAGTTCGGCGCCACCCCGACCGGCGTCGCCGCCGCGGTCTTCCTGTGGACGCTGCTGGCGCTGACCGGCATCGATTTCGACACCCAGCTCTTGCCCGACGACCTGACGCTGCCGCTGCTCTGGGGCGGCCTGCTGGCCAACGTCTTCGGCCTGTTCGCGCCGCTCAGGGATGCGGTCATCGGCGCGATCGCCGGCTACCTCGCGCTGTGGACGGTCTACTGGCTGTTCAAGCTCATTCGTGGCAAGGAAGGCATGGGCTACGGCGACTTCAAGCTGCTGGCGGCACTGGGAGCCTGGCTCGGCTGGCAGCTGCTGCCGGTGATCGTGCTGCTGTCGTCGGTGGTCGGGGCGCTGATCGGCATCGGCCTGCTGGTGTTCAAGGGCCGCGACCACAGCGTCCCGCTGGCGTTCGGCCCCTATCTGGCGATCGCCGGCGGCTGCGCGCTGTTCTTCGGCCCGACGCTCAACAAGCTGCTGCTGCCCTGAGAGGCATGGGGGGTGTTGCCCGGCCGGGCGCTGCGCCCGATCGGCCTCGGGCGCCGCGCGGGGCGGCCCGGGCCCTGAGAGGCTGACCCGGCGATGAGCGCGGCCGCAGGACGCTCGCCTCTGGTGGTCGGACTCACCGGCGGCATCGGCAGCGGCAAGACGGCGGTCGCCGAGGCATTCGCCGCCCGCGGCGTGCCGGTGACCGACACCGACCGGATCGCCCACGCGTTGACGGCGCCCGGAGCGCCGGGTTGGCGAGCGATTCGCGCCGCCTTCGGTCCCGCGGTGTTCGATTCCGGCGGGGCGCTCGACCGCGGCGCCCTGCGCCGCCGCGTGTTCGCCGATGCGGCCGAGCGCACCCGCCTCGAGGCGCTGCTGCACCCGCTGATCGGCGACGCGGCACGGCGCGACATCGCCGGCTGGCAATGCGCCTACGGCCTGCTGGTCGTGCCGCTGCTGCTGGAGCGCGGCGGACTGCGACCGCTGGTCGCGCGGGTGCTGGTCGTCGACTGCGCCGAAGACGAGCAGCTGCGCCGGGTGATGGCGCGCAGCGGCATGACGGAGGCCGACGTCCGGGCGATCATGGCGACGCAGGCGAGCCGCGCCGCGCGCCTTGCGGCCGCGGATGACGTGATCGACAACAACGGCCCGGTCGCCGCGATCGGCGCGCAGGTGGCGCGCCTCGACGCGCAGTACCGCGCGCTGGCATCGGGCGCGCCATGACGAGTCCGCGAGTCCGGTCCGGGGCCGAGGCGGTGATCGCGCCGGCCCGCCGACCGCGGTCGACCGCGGAGTCGGCGCGCGCCTGCGCTTCCGGCGTCCCACCGTGCTGGGCGGACCCCGCGGCGCATCGAAGCCCCTTAATTCGCGCCGCAACTTGGGGCAGAATGTCGGATTGGCGCTCCGGGCGCGGCGAGCTGCTGGCAATCGGGTGCGCTGACGACGCGGCCCGGCGCGGCAGCGACCGCCCGCCGACCTTTCGCGCGACCATCCGCACCGCCGTTCCCGCACCCCGACATCCGCCCCTTCCGCCTCGCCCCGCTGTCACCGATCGGCCATTGACGTGATCCGCTACGAGCACCCGCTGAACGAGCGCGTACGCACGATGATGCGGCTCGAGGACATCTATCGGCGGGTCGAGTATTTCTCGAGCCGCGACGGCGAGGAAGATCACCACGCGGCGCTGCTGGCGCTGTTCGAGATCACCGACGTTGCCGCTCGCGCCGACCTCAAGACCGACATCCTGCAGGAGCTCGAGCGCCAGAAGCAGCTGCTGACGCCGCTGCGCAGCAACCCGGCGATCGAGACCCGCATCCTCGACCCGCTGCTGGCCGAGATCGATCGCGCGGGCGCCGAGCTCCTGTCCCAGGCCGGCAAGGTCGGCCAGCACCTGCGCGACAACGAGTGGCTGATGATGATCAAGCAGCGCGCCGCCATTCCCGGCGGCGTCTGCGAGTTCGACCTGCCCGCGTACCACTACTGGCTGCACCTCGACGCCGCGACCCGCCAGCGCGAGCTCGACGCCTGGATCGCGCCCTTCCTGCCGATCCGCAACGGCCTCGCGATCGTGCTGCGGCTGCTGCGCGACAACGGCCGCGCGACGCGGCAGACCGCGTACCGCGGCGTCTTCCAGCTGATGCTGACCAGCACCAAGGTCGCGCAGCTGCTGCGCCTGTCGCTGCGGCGCGACCTCGCCTGCGTCCCCGAGATCAGCGCCAACAAGTACGCGCTGAACATCCGCTTCATCAGCGCCGCGGGGGCCGATCGCGGCATCGTCTACGATCGGGACGTCGAGTTCGAGCTGACGTTCTGCAACCTGTGCCGGCCGGCGTCCGACGACGGCGGCGCGTTTGCCGCGGGTCCGCGTCGAAGGCCGGCAGCGCGCGCGCCTGCACCGCGGACGACAGCGGGCCCGACGAGGCCACGGCGATGCGCTTCGGACTGATCGGATACGGGCTCTGGGGCAAATACCACGCGGAGGCGATCGTCAACGCCCCCGGGGCCGAGCTCGCGGCCATCGCCTGTGCGACCGAAGCCACGGCGGCGGCGGCACGAGCGGCGTTTCCGGACGTGCCCGTGGTCGTCGGCTACCAGACCCTGCTGGCGCGCCGATCGCAGCTCCGGCTCGACGCGGTCGACGTCGTCGTGCCCAACTTCCTGCACGCCGAGATCGGAGTCGCCGCGCTCGACGCGGGTCTCGACGTGCTGCTCGAGAAGCCGATGGCCCCGACGGTCGAGGCCTGCGACGCGCTGATCGCGGCGGCGCGGCGCAACGACCGCGTGCTGACCATCGGCCACGAGTTCCGCCTTTCGGGCCAATGGGGCGGCATGAAGAGGATCATCGACGCCGGCGAGATCGGCCGGCCGCGCTACGGCAACGTGAGCCTGTTCCGCTTTCCGTACCGGCCCGGATCCTCGGCCTGGCGCTACGACCAGCGTCGCGTCGGCTCCTGGATCCTGGAGGAGCCCGTCCACTTCTTCGATTCTCTGCTCTGGTACTTCGAAGCCGAGGGTGATCCGGTCTCGGTGCACGCCGCCGGCAACTCGAGGCTCGACGCGCCGGGCATGTACGACAACTTCTCAACCGTGCTGCGCTGGCCCGGCGACCTCTACGCGACGGTGACCCAGACGCTGTCCGGATTCGAGCACCATCACGTGATGGAGATCACCGGCACCGAAGGCTCGATGCGCACCTGGTGGTCGGGGACGATGGACCGGACGCGGGCGCCGAAGTTCGAGCTGAAGCTGCAGCGCCGCGGCGCGACGCAGTGCGAGATCGTCGACGACCTGGGTCCGTCGGGCGAGGTGTTCGAACTGCAGGAAGAGCTGCGCCGGGTCGTCGAGGCGTTCACCGCCCGCCGCGCTCTGGTGTCCCCGGAGGAAGCCCGGAAGCGCATCGTCGTGTGTCTGGAAGCCGAGCGCTCGGTGCGGGAGAATCGCGTGGTGGCTCTGCACTTCTAGCAGCCTGTCCGGGCGTGAACGAAGGAAACGGAGAACCCCCATGAAATTCGGACTCATCGGATTCGGCGCCTGGGGCAGGCAGCATGCGCAGGCGATCGCGGGCCTGCCGGGCCTCGCGCTGACGGCAATCGCCTGCAGCAGCGAGGACAGCGCCCGCGCCGCAGCGGCCGCCTACCCCGGCGCGCGCGTCACGCGGAACTGGCGCGAGGTGCTCGACGACCCCGGCATCGACACGATCGACGTCGCGACGCCCAATCACCTGCACGCCGAAGTCGCGCTCGCCGCGCTGCGTGCCGGCAAGGACGTGCTGCTCGAAAAGCCGATGGCGACCACCGTGGCCGATTGCGACGCGCTGCTCGCCGCCGAGCGCGAGACCGGGCGCCTCGTTTCGGTCGGGCACGAACTGCGGCAATCCGCGCAGTGGGGCCGGATCAAGGCGCTGATCGACGAGGATGCGATCGGGGATCCGCTGTTCCTCGGCATCGACCTGTTCCGCAACTTCTATCGCTCGGGTGCCGCCGGCTGGCGCTACGACCGCGCCCGCGTGGGGTCGTGGATGCTCGAGGAAGCCGTCCACTATTTCGACCTCGCGCTCTGGTATCTCGCGCGGCACGGCGACCCGGTGTCGATTCGCGCCGTCGGCAACCAGCGGGCCGGGCGCGAGGCCGGCATGTACGACAACGTGTCGGTGCTGCTGCGCTACGCCAGCGGCGCCTACGTCACCATCAATCAGTCGGTCGCCGGGTTCGAGCACCACCTGGTGCTGGAGATCGCCGGGGCCGAGGGCGCGATCCGGACCCATTGGTCGGGCACGATGGACCGCGACCACAGCGCGGCCTTCGACCTGCGCGTGCAGCCGAGGGGGTTCCCGTTCGAGCGCGGCGTGCGCGAGTGCGAACGGCTGGTCATCGCCAAGTCGGGCGAGGTGTTCGAGCTGACCGAGCAGATCCGGCTGACCGCCGAGGCGTTCGCCGCCCGCCGCGCGCTGGTCACCGCGGCCGAGGCCCGCAAGCGCGTGCTGATCTGCCTCGCGGCGGAACGCTCGCTGCTCGAAGACCGGGAGCTCGAGCTCGACTTCGCCTGATGATTCGGCACGAAGAAAGCGGCACTCCTGTGTGAGCGCCTGCAGGCGCGAATGCAGTTTCGAGGCGGCGAATCGCGGCTGAAGCCGCTCCTGCAGAGTTGCCGATACATCTTGGCCTTGTGGGAGCGGCTGCAGCCGCGAAGGCGGACTGCGCAAGGGCGTTCGCGCCTGCAGGCGCTCGCACGGCAGTTCAGCAGCGCAACGCGTCAGGCGGCCAACGCCGAGCGCCACAGCTCGCGCACCGCCCGCATGCCGACGGCGCGGATGCCCGCGTCGGCGATCCAGCGCGCCGGCCGGCCCGAGCCGAAGAGCCGGTACTCGTCGGTGCGCCAGTGCGCACGCGGCGGCACGATGGTCTCGATGTCGCCCGGCGCGTTGCAGTGCACCGCGAAGAACGTCACGCCCGGCGGCAGCGTGTCGATCATCGTCCGGTACTGGGCGTCGACGTCGGCGCTGGGCACGCCCGGCGTCATCCGGAAGCGGTCGATCACGGGCAGCCCGGCCGCGTCGAGCGCGGCGACGACGGCCTCGTGGATGCCGGGCGGGATCTCCCCCATCCGCAGCACGCCGGTGTACGAGTCGAGCTCGCGCGGCAGCACGACCGGCAGCCGGTATTCGCGTCCCAGCCGCACGTAGACGTCGACCAGTTCGGGCACCACGGCGGCGCCCATGTGCGTGTCCAGGTGCGTCACGTCGATGCCCGCGGCGAGCGCGCGGTCGATCTGGGCGCGGAACTCGACCTCGGCCGCCTCGACCACCAGCCGCGGCCGCAGCTCCAGGCAATTGCGCGGGAAATAGCCCTGCTCGTCGACCAGGCCCGAGGCGCGCGACACCGTGGTCAGCGGTCCCCAGCGGTACTGCGGCCACTCGGAAGTGAGCGTCAGGTGCACCCCGAGATCGAGCGTCCGGTCGGCGGCGGCGGCGTCGGCGATCTCGCGGAACCACGGGCAGGGCACCATCACCGAGCCGCAGGTCACGCCGCCCGAGCGCGCGAGCTCCAGGAACGCCACGTTCGCGCCGTGGCACATGCCGACGTCGTCGACGTGCACGATCACCACCCGGCCGTCGGGGACGCCGGTGAGCGCCCGGGCGAGCGAACTCAAAGCCTGGTTCCCGGCGCGTAGGTGCGACCGGGCGGATTGACCCAGCGACCGACGGTTTCGGCGCGCGCCGCCTGCAGGCGCTGCGGCGGCAGGCCCTGCAGGATCAGCCCCAGATCGTCAACGACCATTTCGCCGATGGTGGCGAAGGTCGACGACGACGCGCCGGCACGGTGCGCCGACAGCAGCAGTCCGTCGACCTGCCGGGCGCGCGCGTCCGCCGGTGCCGGCTCGACCGGAAAGACGTCGGTCGCGGCGCGGAACCGCCCGGCGGCCACCAGGTCCAGCAGGGCGTCGAAGTCGACCAGGCCGGCGCGGGAGAGCAGCAGGAAGACGGCGTCGCTGCGGATCATCTCCAGCCGCTCGCGGCTCAGCAGCCCCCGGTTTTCCTCGGTGACGCCGGCCAGCGCGAAGATCACGCGGGCCTCGCTCAGCGCGGCGGCCAGCGACGCGGGTTCGCCGCCCATCTCGCGGATCAGCCCGTCGGGCAGCCACGGATCGTGGATCAGCAGCCGCGGCCGGAACGGCGCGAGCAGCGGCAGCAGCGCGCGCCCCAGGTTGCCGCAGCCGATGAAGCTCATCGTCGCGCCGCGCAGGACGAAGCTGTCGCGGGCGCCGAGCAGACCGTACTGCTCCTTGCCCTCGCGCATCAGCCGGTCGGCACGGGTGATGCCGCGCGCGAGGTCGAGCGCGAAGCCCAGCGCCATCTCGGCGACCGGGTGGGCGAACGCCGGCGCGATCGTCAGCACCTGGATGCCGCGGCGGAAGCACTCGGCGTAGTCGACGTTGCGCACGAAGTTGCCCTCGACGTTGACGATCGCCTTGAGCTTCGGCGCCCGGGCGAGGCGCGTCGCATCGAGGTCGGTCTGGCCGACGACGGCGACGGCTTCCGGCAGCGTCGCCTCGACCAGGTCGGCGGGAAGCTTGCCCGCGCTGGAGGGCTCCAGGCCGACCACGCGGCCCAGGCCGAGGAAGCGCTGCTGCATCTCGGCCGTGAAGATCATCAGCGCGCTGCGCGGGAAGGGATCGAACAGGATCACCGGCGGGCTCATCGGCATCTCACGGGGCGGTGGGAAAGCGCAACGGCTCGGGCAGCACCGCGTCCTGCGCGGCGAACCACAGCCGCAGTATCCGGCGATCGGTCCGCCCGAGGCCCGGGGCCTCCGCCTCGAGCTGTATCGAGTGGCTGCGATTGTCGGTGAAGCGGAACCTGCCCTCGGCGTCGGTGACGGCGCGGCCGCGCTGCTCGTGGGTGACGAAGCCGCGCTCGAACAGCTGCACCGTCGCGCCGGCGACCGGATCGCCCTTCGCGTCGACGACGCGGCCGTCGATGAGGCCGTTGTCGTGCGCGCTGACGTAGGCGAGCCATCCGAGCGTCACGGCGGAGAAAACGGCCGGGACGATGAACCAGCGCGACGTCAGCCACGTCGCGATGCCGGCCTCCCGGGTCATCCCTTGGTCGCTCCCGAGGTGAGGCCGCGGATGAACTCCTTCTGCGCCATCAGGAACACCAGGACCGACGGTGCGAGCACCAGCACGGCGAAGGCGTACAGCGCCCCGGTCGTGTCCTCCATGTAGGACAGGAAGCGCGCGAGGCCGAGCGGCAGCGTCTGCATCGTCGGGTCGCGGGTGATGAGCAGCGGCCAGAGGAAGTTGTTCCACGACCAGATGAAGGAGAGGATCACGTTGGTCGCGATCGCGGGCTTGGACAGCGGCAGCAGCACGCGGAGGATGATCCGCCACTCGGAGAGCCCATCGAGCCGCGCCGCGTCGATCAGCGACCGCGGCACCGCCTCGAACGCGGCCTTGAACACGAAGATGCAGATGATCGTCGACAGCATCGGGAACGCGAGGCCGAAGTACGTGTTCAGGAGCCCCATCTTCGCCGTGATCAGGTAGGCCGGGATGATCGTCGCCTGGAAAGGGATCAGCATGCAGGACAGGAACAGCGCCAGCACCGCCCGCCGGCCCGGGAACTGCCGGGTGAGCGCGTAGCCGGCCATGGCGTTGAGCACCACGTTGCCGGCGACCGCGATCGCCGAGACGACGATGCTGTTCAGCAGGTAGCGCGGGAACGGGATCAGGTACCAGACGTCGACGAAGTTGAACAGGTGCGGGTCGCGCGGGACGATGCCGGGCGGGTACGCGTAGATGTTCTCGTTCGTGACCGCCGTCTTCATGACCCAGTAGAACGGCAGGAGCATGACGAACGAAACCGCCACCAGCGTCGCGTGGCGCAGCAGGAGTCGCGGGCGCGATGGCCGGGCCGCCATCAGTCCTGCTCCACCGCGCCGGCGTTGCCGCCAGCCGCCTTGTTGGCGGCATAGGTGAGCAGCAGCAGCAGGCCGAACTGCACGACGGTCAGCGCCGCCGCATAGTCGAACTTCGTCTGCTCGAACGCCGACTTGTAGATGTGGGTGATCAGGAGCTCGGTGGCGTGGCCCGGCCCGCCGTTGGTCATGATGTAGACCAGGTCGAAGCTCGTGAACGAGTTGAGGATGCCGACGACCACGCAGAGGAAGATCGACGGCCGCAGCATCGGCAGGGTGATGCGGAAGAACCGGGCGTACGCCGGCGCGCCGTCGATGCGCGCGGCCTCGTAGAGATTCTGCGGGATGCTCTGCAGCCCGGTCAGCAGGATGATCATGTAGAAGCCGATCGTCTGCCAGACGCCGGCGAAGATCACCGACGGCAGCGCCCAGTCGAAGCTCTGCAGGAAGCCGACCGGCCCGTCGACGAGCCCGCTCGCGCGCAGCGCGTAGTTGATGATCCCGCCGCGCTCGTCGTACATCCAGCGCCAGATGATCCCGACGGCGACGGTCATCAGCGGATAGGAGAGGAAGACGATGGTGCGGTAGACCGACGCGCCCCTGAGATCCGAATTCACCAGCAGCGCGACGCCCAGTGCGGCCGCGATCACCAGCGGCGAAGCGGCGATGAAGATCAGCGTGTTCCAGAGCGACACCCAGAAGACGTCGTCGTACGACCACATCTCGACGTAGTGCTCGAACCCGACCCACGCCGCGGGCTTCAGCGGCGACCAGGACTCGAACGAGAGGATCACGTTCCAGCCCAGCGGCAGGATCCGGTAGAGGAAGAAGATGGCCAGCGACGGCAGCAGGAAGCACGCGATCAGCGTGAGTTGCCGATTGCGCCGCTGGCCCCACCAGCCCTTGCCGGCGGTCATGGCTCGGTCCCCGGACCCCGTCCCGGGCGCACTCGCGGAATACGGCCCGGTGGGTCGGGTCGGCGGGCGGGCGCCGCGGCGCTTGCGCGCGGACGCGCCGGGACCGCTGCGGTCGCCCGCACCGGTCCCCGCACGCCCGCCGGACTGCGCTCGCCCACGCGGGAGGTCAGCTGCGCGTCAGCTCGCGCGACATCCGCCGGTCCGCGTCGGCGAGCGCGGACTTCGCGTCCTTGCGGCCCAGCAGGGCGCTCTGCAGTTCGGGCCAGAACGCTTCCTTGATCCGCGTGTCGTTGCCGAAGCGCCAGTTGCCGGTCATCTTGTCGGTGTGCTCGAGTTGCGTCTTCAGCACCTGGTAGACCGTCGGGTCGTCGTTGGCGAGCTTGGCCAGCGTCGCCTGGTCCACCGCGACGTTGCCGGTGACCAGCTTCCGGCGCGTCGCGAGCTCGCCCGCCTGCGCGTTGTCGGTGATGAACTTCACGAAGTCCCACGCCAGTTCCGGATTCTTCGAGCCCTTGGAGATGCCGAGGCCGTGCGAGTTCGGCGTCGCGTAGTTGCCCGGCATGTGCGCCACGCCGAGCGTTTCCGGCGTCACCCAGCTGCCCTGCCCCTTGAAGAAGAAGTACGCGGGCGAGTGCGCGTGCAGCATGCCGACGTTGCCGGCGCCGAACGCGCCGTTGGGCTCGACCCAGCGGCCGGTCCACGAGATCTTGTTGATCGCGCCGCTCTGCGTCGCCTTGGCGAGCTTGTCGACGACCTCGATCGCCTTCGGCGTGTTGAACGCGGTCTTCTTGAGGTCCGGCGTCACCAGGTCGACGCCGCTCATCGCGAACAGCGGCCAGTACAGCCAGTCGAAGTTGAGGGTCATGAAGCCCGAGGCGATCTCGCCGCTGGTCATCTTCTGCGCGAAGGCGAGGATTTCGTCGAAATTCTTCGGCGGGCCCGCGAGACCGGCCTTGGCGAACATCGGCTTGTTGTAGAACAGCAGCGTCTTGGTGATGTAGAAGGGCACCATGTAGTTCTTGCCCTCGAACATCCAGTTGCCCAGGTAGTTGGCGTCGTAGCGGGCCTTGGTGGCGGCTTCCCTGGCGAACAGCGGCGACAGGTCCAGCAGCGCACCCTGCGCCGCGTACTCGAGGCCGAGCGCGCCCTGGGTGTTGATCACGTCCGGCGGCGTGCCGGCCGCCAGCTGCGTCTGGTAGAACGGCGCGAACTCCGGCCCCTTCTTGTCCAGCCACTCGACCTCGACGCCGGGTCGGGTCGACTGGAAGCGCTTGATCCAGCCCTCGATCAACTCCTTCTGGTCGATGATGTTCCAGGTGAGGAAGGTGATCTTCTTCGTGCCCTGGCCGATGGCCGGAGCCGAGATGACGCTGGTCGCGGCGGCGGCCGCGGCGGTCTTGAGCAGGGTGCGACGGGTGATCATGGTGCTTTCTCCTTGGGGGTCAGCGCAACACGGGTTCTGGCAACTGCGTCACCTCGGCGGTCATCGTCACCGCGACATCGGGGTGGCGCCGCACCAGCGACGCGGGAACGGCGGCAGTGATCGGGCCGTGCAGCATCTTGCGCACGATCGCGCACTGCCAGTAACGGTTGAGGTAGAGGCGGATCTTCGTCGCCGCGAGTATTTCCTTCATGCCCACGGTCACCGCGCTGCGGGGGATGCGGTCGATGTTGCCGCGCGTCGCCGTCACCGCGTTGATGGTGCGCGTCTCGCGGTTGAGCTCGACGACGCGCGTGGGGAGGTTGGCGAAGGACTGCTCATCGACCGTCTCGCCGGGCTCGGGCGGGTCGTTGAAGGCGAGGTGGCCGGTGATGCCGACGCCGCCGAACGCGACGTCGACGCCGCCGCAGCGCTCGATCAGCCGGCCGGTCGCCTGCGGGTCGCGCGGGTCGGGAAAATGCCGGTGCGCGGGCGGCGGCGCCAGCGCCGGATCGAGGCGCGACCAGAGCGCGCGCTCCATGTGGGCGCGAAAACTCAGCGGGTCGTCCAGCGGAACGTAGTCGCCGCCGGGCGTCAGGTACTCGTCCATGTTGATCAGCACCAGGTCGGCGAGCGACAGGCGCGTCTCGTTGCAGTGCTGCGCGAGGAGCTCGAACTGGCCGATCGGTCCCACCGGGACGATGAACACGACCTGCGCGCGCGCGCGGTCCTTCGCCGCGCGGAACTCGGCGACCATCGTCGCCGCGAAGTGCCGCGTCAGCGCCTCGCCGTCGGCGACCACCTCGCAGCGGCAGCCGCTGCCTGCGCCCAGCTGCTCCGGTGGCACGCGGAGCGCGTCGTTGCTCACTGGACTACCTTCGTGCTGCGCACTCCGGTATTCGCGCTCGGGGCGGCCCGTCGCGCTCACTGGACTACCTTCGTGCTGCGCACTCCGGTATTCGCGCTCGGGGCGGCCCGTCGCGCTCATAGCCGTCGCTCCGTCGCCGGGTCGAACAGGTGGATGGACTCCGGCGCGACGGCGACCCGCACCGCCTCGCCCGCGTGGCGGACGACGCGCGGCGGCAGGCGCGCCTGCAGCTCGCAGCCGGCCACGTCGAACACCACCAGCGTGTCCGACCCCAGCGGTTCCACGACGCGGGCCACGCCGACCAGCGGGTTCGGGTCGCCGTCCTTGGCCCAGTGCAGGTGCTCCGGACGCAGCCCGATCGTCACCGCCTTGCCCGCGTGCGCGTCGTAGCGCGAGGGCGGCAGGACGAGGCGGGCACCGTCGCCGAAAATGACGGCGCCACCCTCGATCCGGCCCTGAATCAGGTTCATCGCCGAGGTCCCGACGAAGCCCGCCACGAACAGCGTCGCCGGCTCGTCGTAGACGTCTTCGGGCGTGCCGATCTGCTCGACCTGGCCGTTGTGCATCAGCACGATCCGATCGGCCAGCGTCATCGCCTCGACCTGGTCGTGCGTCACGTAGATCGCCGTGGTCCTGACCCGTTCGCGCAGCTTCTTGATCTCGGTGCGCATCTGCACCCGCAGCTTGGCGTCGAGGTTCGACAGCGGCTCGTCGAACAGGAACACCTTGGGCTCGCGCACGATCGCGCGTCCCATCGCCACCCGCTGCCGCTGCCCGCCCGACAGCTGCCGGGGCTTGCGCTCGAGCAAGGGTTCGATGTCGAGGATCGCCGCGACCTCCGCCACCCGGCGGGCGATCTCGGCCTTGCCGACGTTGCGATACTGCAGCGAAAAGGCGATGTTCTGAAATACGGTCAGGTGCGGATAGAGCGCATAGTCCTGGAAGACCATCGCCACGTCGCGATCCTTGGGGTCGACCTCGTTGACCGTGCGCTCGCCGATCGCGATCTCGCCGCCGGAGATCTCTTCCAGCCCGGCGATCATCCGCAGCAGCGTGCTCTTGCCGCAGCCGGAGGGCCCGACCAGGACGACGAACTCCTGGTCGGCGACCTCGAGATCGACGCCGTGGACGATCTCCTGCGCGTCGTAGGTCTTGCGCACCTGGCGCAGGCTCACCGTGGCCAAGCATTCCCCCGGTCTGCCCGCGTGCGGTCGAAGTGCCCCAGGTCGGCGGTACGGTGGCGGGTTGGCATGGTCGCGCGCGGAGTCCGGCGATGCAGAAGCACGTGTGCTGCACTCCCGGATGCTGCGCAGTCTAGCACCGGAACGGCGAACACTGGCAAGCGGCTCACGGCGCTGCGGCGCCGGCCCGCGCGAGCGCCTCGTCCCGCTCGACCCGGTGGATCATCAGCGCCTGCGAGCCGTCGGGACGCGACTGCTGCCAGGTGGCGATGAAGGCGTCGTCGGTCGCCAGCACGTCGACGTAGCGCAGGCAGCCGGTTCCGTCCGGGCTGGTGAACTCCGGGAAGATCGTCGAGATGCGGCGGAATGACGCGGGATCCCCTGCCTCGTACACGCCGAGCCCGCCGAGTTCCTCGCAGGAATAGCCGCGCGGGCGCTTTGCGGCCTGGGGATGCTCTTCCAGGTTCCGGAGGCACTCGCCGCCGTCGTAGAAGACGAGACCGGTGCCGGCCGGCGCGATCCGCTCCGGGACCGGCAGCACGCAGCTGCCGCGCGTGATGGCGACGTCCCACGCGGGGCCGCGCGGATAGCAGTCGAAGCGCGGCGGGCCGGACGCGACGCCGTCGGGACCGATCGCCACGACACCGGTGCCGGTCGACGACCAGTTGAACGAATGGTGGCAGAAGAAGAGCAGCAGCCCGCCGTCGGGGCGCGCGGCCAGGAACGGGTCCTTGATCTGCAGCGTCGCCGGGTCGGCGCTGGCGACGAGCGTCTCCGGCGTCGCCTGCGCGAGCTCCGCGACGCTGTTCGCGCGCAGCCGCTCGATCGTCCACACGCCGGTCCCGGGCTTCCGGAAAGCCTCGACCGGCGACGGATACGGCGCCCGCTTTTCGGAGGAGACGAAGAGCTCGACCCCGTCCGGCACGAAGCGCAGCGCCGAGCCTTCGATCGAGAGCGCCGGCTCGCCGTCCGGCGTGACGGCGGCCTTGTCGAGGGCCAGCCGCTTGGTCCACGACGCGCCCCCGTCCTCCGAGGCGAACAGCGCCAGCTCGCGTCCGCGGTCGCCCAGATCGAGCCCGGTCCGGGAATCGCCCGCGCTCCGGTAGCGCCCGCTCAGCCACAGCCGTCCCTCGGGCCCGCGCGCCATCTTCCCGCCACCGAACCAGAAGCCCTTCTCCGGATGCTCGGGCGCGACGGCCACGCGGGCGGCGGCCGGATCGACGAGGACGTGGGCGAGCGCGCGCAGGCGGGCAAGGGCAGCAGCATCGAGCGACATCGTGAACCTCCGGGCACGGCATGGCCGCAACCGCACAGTTTAGGCGACCGGGGTGCGCGCTGACAATTCGCGTGGCGTCCGGCGCCCGACGGCAAACACCTTTGCAGCAAGGACCGTTGGGGCGACAATGTCGCGACCATCGACGACCCGACGGTTCCGCCGCGGCGGGGTTCATCGGCGGCACCCATCGACCCTCCCCACGCTGCCCTCGAGCGATGCACGACACTCCGCGAAGCACCGCTGCCCGCAGGCCTCGTACCCGCCGGTAGGCGCCACCGCGATGCCGCCGATCAAGGATGTCGCCTGCCCGCAATGCGGCGCCCGCGTCCCGTGGACACCGGCGTCGAAGTTCCGCCCGTTCTGCTCGGAACGCTGCAAGCTGATCGACCTCGGTGCCTGGGCCTCGGAGTCGTACCGCATTCCGCTCGCGCAGCCGGCGGAGTCCGACGAGTTGCCGGGCGCCCCGCCCGGCGACCCGCCGCCGTCCGGCCGCCGGGGGGATTGAAGGGCCTGCGCCCGTTGCGCCCGTTGCGCGCCTCGCCGCGGGTTCGCGCGTGCTGTCCCCGGATCACCAGGCGCCGCGGCGCAGCGCGACCCCGTGCGCGCCGTGGCTGATCGCCAGCGGCAGGTCGCTGCGCGCGAGCCCCCCGAGCGCCAGCACCGGCAGCGGCGTGGCCGCGACCGCGCGCGCGAAGCCGTCCCAGCCGATCGGCACCGCGTCGGGGTGCGACGGGGTGGAGCGCACCGGTCCCAGCACCGCGAAGTCGAGCCCCAGTGCGCCGGCGCGCGCGATGTCGTCCGCGCTGCGGCACGAGGCGCCGACCAGCAGGCCCGCCGGCCGCACGGTCGCGGCGGCCAGCTGCGCCGCGGTCCAGTGGACGCCGGCGCATCCCCAGGCCCGCGCGAGCGCGTCGTCGCCGTGCAGCAGGATCCGGGCGCCATAGGGGGCGGCGAGTTCCTGCAGCGCGTCGACCAGCGCGCGCAACGCCTCCGGGGCCCACGCCCGTTCGCGCACTTCGATCATGCCCAGGCCGCGATCCAGCGCCGCGCGGGCGCGCAGCAGGAACGCCGCCGTGCCGACGACCGCCGCGCGGGTGATTCCGTAGACCGTCGGCAACTCCAGCGCGCGCAGCACCATGGTGTTGGCCGGCAGCAGCGGACTCACGTCGAAGCGGCCCGGCGTCTGCCAGCGAAACGCCTGGCCGTCGTGCCCGACCGGCTCCCCCGACCACGCGAACACGCGGAAGAAGTCGAGCTCGACATCGGCGTGCGGATAGGTGTAGCGCTGCGTGAGCCAGGGTGAGGCCTCGCGGACCGTCAGGCCGAGCTCCTCGTGCAGTTCGCGGACCAGCGCGTCGCGCGGCGATTCGCCGGCTTCGAGCTTTCCTCCGGGAAACTCCCAGTAGCCGGCGTAGGGCTTGCCCTCGGGGCGCTGGGCGAGCAGCACCTGTCCATCGGCACGAAGGATCACCGCGGCGGCGACGCGAACGACGGCCATCGACCCCGCCTGCGCGATTAACGCGCGGACTTCCTGGCCAGCGCCGCCGCGCCGGCGAAAGTCCGGGCGAACTGCCAGGCCACGCGACCGCTGCGCGAACCGCGCTGCAGCGCGTATTGGATCGCCTCGCGATGCCGCGCCGTGCGCTCGCGCGCCGTCCGCCCCACCGGGATGCCGAACGAGGCGAGCCAGCCGTCGACGGCAGCGAGGTACTCGTCCTGCCCGAACGGATAGAACGAGATCCACAGCCCGAAGCGCTCGGACAGCGAGATCTTCTCCTCGACCGATTCGCCGGGGTGCACCTCGTCGCCGACGTGGCGGGTCTCGAGGTTCTCGCTCATGTACTCGGGCAGCAGGTGGCGCCGGTTCGACGTCGCGTAGATGAGCACGTTGGCGCCGGGGGCGGCGATGCTGCCGTCGAGCATCACCTTCAGCGCCTTGTAGCCGGGCTCGCCGGCGTCGAAGGAGAGGTCGTCGCAGAAGACGATGAAGCGCTCGCGCCGGCCGGCGATGGCATCGGCGATGTCGGGCAGGTCGACGAGGTCGGTCTTGTCGACCTCGATGAGGCGCAGGCCGCGGTCGGCGTAGCGCGCCAGCATCGCCTTCACCAGCGACGACTTGCCGGTGCCGCGCGAGCCGGTCAGCAGCACGTTGTTCGACGGCAGCCCGGCGACGAACTGCCGGGTGTTGGCGTCGATCGCCTGCTTCTGCAGGTCGATGGCGACGAGGTCGTCGAGATCGATGGCGTGCGGGTGGGCGACCGCCTGCAGGTGGCCGCGCGCACCGCGCTTGCGCCAGCGAAACGCGGTCGCGTTCCAGTCGGGCGGCGGCGGCGGCGGCGGGAACACCGCCTCGAGGCGGGTCAGCACGCCTTCGACGCGGGTGAGCAGCCGGGCGAGGTCGGCCAGCGGAAACATGGCGGAACGGCTAGCTGCGGTAGTCGGCGTTGATCGAGACGTAGTCGTGCGAGAAATCGCAGGTCCACACCGTCGACGACGCGTCGCCGCGGCCGAGCGCGACGCGCACGGCGATCTCGGCGTTCTTCATCACCCGCTGGCCGTCTTCCTCGCGATACGACGCCGCGCGACCGCCGCGATCGACGACCAGCACGTCGTCCAGCCAGAACGAGACCAGGGCCGGATCGAGGTCCGGCGCCGCGGCGTTGCCGATGGCGCAGACGATGCGGCCGAGATTGGGGTCGGAGGCGAAGAACGCGGTCTTGACCAGCGGCGAGTGGGCGATGCCCAGCGCGATCTTCCGGCACTCGGCCGCGCTGCGCCCGCCCTCGACGGCGATGGTCATGAACTTGGTCGCCCCCTCGCCGTCGCGCACCAGCGCCTGCGCGAGCTCGGTGGCCACTTCGGTCAGCGCCGCGCGCACCGCCGCGAGCCGCGGGTCGTCGGCGCGCTCGATCGGCGCCAGCGGCGCCTGGCCGGTCGCGGCGATGACGAAGCTGTCGTTGGTCGAGGTGTCGCCGTCGACGGTCGCGCAGTTGAACGACACGTCGGCGATCGCGCGGGTCAGCGCCGGCAGCAGTGCGGCGCCGATCGGCGCGTCGGTGGCGATGAACGACAGCATCGTCGCCATGTTCGGGTGGATCATGCCGGCGCCCTTGGCGATGCCGGTCACCGTCACCGCGACGCCGTCGACCTGCACCCGGCGCGACGCGCCCTTGGGCACCGTGTCGGTGGTCATGATCGCCGACACCGCGCGGAACCAGTGGTCGGGGGCCAGCGCCGCCCTGGCCGCGGGCAGCGCCGCGACGATCTTCGCCAGCGGCAGCGGCTCCATGATCACGCCGGTGGAGAACGGCAGGACTTCCTGCAGCGTGCAGCCCAGCATGCTCGCGACCGCGGCGCAGGTCGACTCGGCCGCGCCGAGACCGGGCTCGCCGGTGCCGGCGTTGGCGTTGCCGGCGTTGACGATCAGCGCCCGGATCGGTGCCGCGCGCTCGCCGTGGCCGCCCAGGTGCCGGCGGCAGACGGTGACCGGCGCGGCGCAGAAGCGGTTCTGCGTGAACACGCCGGCGGCGACGGTGCCGGGCGCGAACACCGCGAGCAGCACGTCGTCGCGCTGCCAGTTCTTGATCTTCGCGGCGGCGGTGCCCAATGACGCGCCGGGCACCGGCAGCAGGTCGGCCGGCGCCGGGGGAACGTAGTGGACGGGCATGGCGAGCGCCCGGTCAGATGCGCCCGTGGCACTGCTTGTACTTCTTGCCCGAGCCGCAGGGGCAGGGGTCGTTGCGACCGACCTTCTCGCCGCCGCGCACGAACGGCGCCGGCGGGGGCGGCGGCGCGTCGTCGGCGGCGGCCGCACCCAGCGCCTCGTCGTAGTCGGCGTGCTGGTAGCGGACGTTGCTCACCGCCGGCGCCTCCTCGACCGCCTGCACGTCCTGCTCGGAGCGCACCTGCACGGTCAGCACGACCTTGACCACGTCCTGCTTGATCCGGTCGAGCATGTCGGAAAACAGCTCGAACGACTCGCGCTTGTATTCCTGCTTCGGGTTCTTCTGCGCATAGCCGCGCAGGTGGATGCCCTGGCGCAGGTGATCGAGGTTGGCGAGGTGATCGCGCCACTGCGAGTCGAGCGTCTGCAGCATCAGGCCGCGCTCGAACTGGCGCATGAGCTCGGGGCCGACCTGCGCCTCCTTGCCGGCGTACTGCGCCAGCGCGGCGGCGGCGAGCCGCTCGCGCAGCTGGTCGTCGGTCAGGTCGTGCTCGGTCTTGAGCCACTCGGCGACCGGCGCCTGCAGCTGGAAATCCGCCAGCAGCGCGGTCTCGAGGCCGGGGATGTCCCACTGCTCCTCGACCGACTCCGGCGGCACGTAGCGGCGCACCGTCTCCTCGACCAGCCCGGAGATCATGTTGCGGATGGTCTCCGAGATGTCGGTGCTCTCCAGCAGCTCGTTGCGCTGCAGGTAGATCACCCGCCGCTGGTCGTTGGCGACGTCGTCGTACTCGAGCAGCTGCTTGCGGATGTCGAAGTTGCGCGACTCGACGCGGTGCTGGGCCTTCTCGATCGAGCGGTTGACGATCGGATGCTCGATCGGCTCGCCGTCGGGCATCTTCAGCTTCTGCATGATGACGCCGAGGCGCTCGCCGCCGAAGATGCGCAGCAGCGGATCCTCGAGCGACAGGTAGAAGCGCGACGATCCCGGATCGCCCTGCCGCCCCGACCGGCCGCGCAGCTGGTTGTCGATGCGCCGCGACTCGTGGCGCTCGGTGCCGATGATGTGCAGGCCCCCGGCCGCCACCACCGCCTCGTGGCGGACCTTCCAGTCGGCGCGCAGCTTGTCGATCTCGCGCTCCTTCTCGGTCGGCAGCAGCGTCTCGTCGTCGCGGATCTTGAGGATCAGCGGCTCGAGGACGCCGCCCAGCACGATGTCGGTGCCGCGACCCGCCATGTTGGTGGCGATGGTGATCGACTGGGCCTTGCCGGCCTGGGCGACGATCTCGGCCTCGCGCGCGTGCTGCTTGGCGTTCAGCACCTGATGCGGCAGCTTGTCCTTCTCCAGGAATTTCGACAGCAGCTCGGAGTTCTCGATCGACGTGGTGCCGACCAGCACCGGCTGGCCGCGCGCGTGGCAGTCCTTGCAGTCGGCGATGATCGCCTCGACCTTTTCCTGGAAGGTCCGGAACACCTGGTCGTTCTCGTCCTTGCGGATCATCGGCTGGTGCGTGGGGATCACCACCGTCTCGAGGTGGTAGATCTGCTGGAACTCGAAGGCCTCGGTGTCGGCCGTGCCGGTCATGCCGGCCAGCTTGGCGTACATGCGGAAGTAGTTCTGGAAGGTGATCGACGCCAGCGTCTGGTTCTCGCGCTGGATCGGCACGCCTTCCTTGGCCTCGACCGCCTGGTGCAGCCCGTCGGACCAGCGCCGGCCGGACATCAGGCGCCCGGTGAACTCGTCGACGATGATCACCTCGCCGTTCTGGACGACGTAGTGCTGGTCGCGATGGTAGAGCGACTGGGCGCGCAGCGCCGCGTACAGGTGGTGGACCAGCGCGATGTTGTGCGCGTCGTAGAGGCTCGATCCCGTCGCCAGCATGCCGGCGGCGGCGAGGATTTCCTCGGCGTGCTGGTGGCCGTCCTCGGACAGCAGCACCTGGTGCGCCTTTTCGTCGACCCAGTAGTCGCCCGGGCCCTTCTCGTCCGGCTGCCGGGTGAGCTTGGGCACCAGCTCGTTCAGCCGGTAGTAGAGATCGATGTTGTCGTCGGCCTGGCCGGAGATGATCAGCGGCGTGCGCGCCTCGTCGATCAGGATCGAGTCGACCTCGTCGACGATGGCGTAATTGAGCCCGCGCTGCACCCGCTGCGTCGCCTCGAACACCATGTTGTCGCGCAGGTAGTCGAAGCCGTATTCGTTGTTGGTGCCGTAGGTGATGTCGGCGCCGTAGGCCGCCTGCTTGGCGTCGTGCTCCATCTGCGACAGGTTGACGCCCACGGTGAGCCCGAGGAAGCGGTAGATGCGACCCATCCAGTCGGCGTCGCGCTGGGCGAGGTAGTCGTTGACGGTGACGACGTGCACCCCCTTGCCGGACAGCGCGTTGAGGTAGGCCGGCAGCGTCGCGACCAGCGTCTTGCCTTCGCCGGTGCGCATTTCGGCGATCTTGCCGTTGTGCAGCGCCATGCCGCCGATCAGCTGCACGTCGAAGTGCCGCATCTGCAGCACCCGCTTGCCGGCCTCGCGCACGACGGCGAAGGCCTCCGGCAGCAGCGCGTCGAGGGTTTCGCCGTTCGCGACCCGCGCCTTGAACTCGGCTGTCTTCGCCTGCAGGGCCTCGTCGGACAGCGCCGCCGTCGCCGGCTCGAGGGCATTGATCGCCTTGACCGTGTGCCCGTACTGCTTCAGCAGGCGTTCGTTGCGGCTGCCGAAGATGCGCGTGAGGATGTTGGAGATCATAAAAGGGTTATGTTCCGCCGTCGGGGCAAAAAACAAGGGGTGAGGACCGCCTCACCCCTGTTGCCGTTGCGACTTCCGGCGCGCGATGGCCGGCGTTCAGCTCGAGGATTGCAGGAACCGCGCAGGGTTCTGCGGGACGCCGTTCAGCCGGACCTCGAAGTGCAGGTGCGGACCGGTCGAACGGCCGGTCGATCCCACCGCGCCGATCCGCTGGCCCCGCACCACCAGTTCGCCGTCCTGGACCAGGACCTGCGACGCGTGGGCGTAGCGGCTCAGCAGACCATTGCCATGGTCGATCTCGATCACTTTACCATACTGGGGGTGGAAGCCTGCTTCGACCACCTTGCCGCTTGCCGCAGCGAAGATCGGCGTGCCGGTTTCGGCGGGAAAGTCGATGCCCTCGTGGAACGACTGGGTGCCGGTGAAGGGGTCGATGCGGTAGCCGAAATTGGACGAATGCCAGCCGTCGAGGATCGGCAGCAGCGTCGGCAGGAACTTCCGGTTCGCCGAATCCTGGACCAGCAGCGCCTCCAGCACGCCTAACTGGTCGGTCCGCTGGTCGACCTGGCGCGCCAGCTTGCCGAGGAGCTCGGCGAACTCGTCGACGGAGACCTGCCGCGACGGCAGCGACGACTCGGCGCCGCCCCGCCCGGGAACCCGACCGGGTTGCATGGCCGGCATGTCCTGGGGCTTGAGGCCCGCGAGGCGGGCCAGGCGTTCGCCCAAGCCGTCCAGTCGCAGCATCTGCGCCTGCAGCTCGCCCATGCGGATCGCCATCGCCGTGAGGTGGCCCTGGACGACCTGCTGGGTCTTCAGCGCTTCCTGCCGCTGGTCGGCCAGCACGATCGCCCGCAGCAGCGGATGCTGCGTCGCCGCCGCGTAGCGCAGCGTGACGTAGTTGAACAGCAGCGTGAAGACGATGAACAGCGAAATCAGCGCCAGCGAGCCGGCGACCAGGTGCCGCCAGTCGAGCGTCAGCGTGCGCGCCCGCGAGGTGGCGCCGGAAACGAGAATGATGTCCAATCGATTTCCTCCATCTCATGCAGGCCGACGGCCGGGTTGGCGCCGCCGCGCTGCCGGGGCACAATCAGCCACCCCTTGGACCCCCTGCTGCATGGCACGCAAACCGCAATCGCTGCAACGTATCGTCGCCACCGACGCGGTGCTCGCCGCCTGGGACGCCCGCCGGCGCCGCGAAGCGGCGGTGGCGGAAGCGATTCGTGGCCATCTTCCGCGGTCGCTCGCCGACCGCGTTCGCGTCGCCAATGCCGAAAGCAGTGAACTGCAACTGCAGGTCGGCGCCGGTGCCGTTGCCGCCATCCTGCGGCAGCAATTGCCCGCGCTGCTCGCCGCTTTGGGACGCGAAGGCTGGAAATTTAGCGCAATTTCGGTGCGCGTGCAAGTCAGGGCGACCCCGCCGCCGCCGAAGAAACCGCCGCCGCATCAGGTAGATAGGTCCGTTTTGCAGCCGTTGGCCGAACTTGCCGGAGATTTGCCGCCCGGACCGCTGAAGCTGGCACTCGGCCGTCTGCTGCGCCGCGCGGGCTGATACGCCCGGCGCCCGGACGGGTGCGGGCTGTCGGCTACAGCAGGATGACCAGCCGCTCGAAGGCGAAGAACAGCAGCACGCCGACGAGCAGGTAGATCGTGTACCGGATCACCTGCCCGATGAAGCGGAGGTAGCGCCGGTCGCGCTTGAACAGGTAGAGCAGGCCGGAGACGGCGACCGTCGCCAGCGCCAGGAACAGCAGGAAGCGGACCAGGATCATCGGCGCGAGGGAGCGGCCGCCGTCCCGCCCGCAATCAGGCGGCGGCGAACTGCCAGTCCTGGAAGGCGAGCGGGACTTCGCCCTCGGCGGCGAAAGTCACCCGCTCGAACGCATCGCTGCGGGCGAGCAGCGCCCTTGCCAGCGCATTGTTGAGGCCGTGCCCGGACTTGTAGGCGGTGTACTGGCCGATCAGCGGGTGCCCGAGCAGGTACAGGTCGCCGATGGCGTCGAGCACCTTGTGGCGGACGAACTCGTTGTCGTAGCGCAGGCCTTCGCTGTTCAGCACCTTGAACTCGTCGAGCACCACGGCGTTCTGCAGGCTGCCGCCCAGGCCCAGGCCGGCGGCGCGCATCGCCTCGACGTCCTGCATGAAACCGAAGGTCCGCGCCCGCGCCACTTCCTTGATGTACGAGTGCTGGGCGAAATCGATCACCACCTGCCGGTTCTCGGAGCCAAACACCGGGTGCGGGAAGTCGATGGTGAAGTCGAGCCGGAAGCCGTTGAAGGGCTCGAAGCGTGCCCACTTGTCGCCGTCGCGGACCTCGACCGGGGCGACGACGCGCAGGTAGCGCTTGGGCGCGTCCTGTTCGGCGATGCCCGCCGACTGCAACAGGAAGATGAACGGCCCGGCGCTGCCGTCCATGATCGGGATCTCGGGTCCGGCCACGTCGACGTGCAGGTTGTCGATGCCCAGCCCCGCCAGCGCCGACATGATGTGCTCGACGGTCGAGATGCTGGCGTCCCCCTGCCTCAGGGTCGACGACAAGCGGGTGTCCCCGACGTGGTGGGCATCCGCCGGCAGCGCCGGCGACGCCGCGAGATCGCTGCGGTGAAAGACGATGCCGGTGTCCGGCGGCGCGGGACGAAGCGCGAGTTCGACGCGCACACCGGTGTGGAGGCCGACGCCGGTCGTCCTGATCGTCGATTTGAGCGTGCGTTGCTTGTGCATGACGTGCGTCCCGTCGATCCCGGCGCCGCGGGTGGCGGCGGAAGGTCGAGCCAATCGCTTTTCGCTTTGGTTCAACGGTTTAGCCATGAATATTACCACGCCGACCGGGCCGTCGCGAGGCCCGGCGCGGGCCGGTGGCGGGGAGCGCTCCCGCCACCGGCCCGCCCGCGTTCCGGGCGACCCTCGCCGGCCGGTCAGTCCGCCTGCTTGCGCAGGAAGGCCGGGATCTCCGGCGCGTCGAACGACGTCGCGATGCTCGGCCCGCCGCGCTCGCGCTTGCGCATCACCGCCGGCTGGTCGAGGTTGTCGTAGTCGATGGTCTCGATCCCCATGCCGTCGGTGCCGGTGCGCGCGACGATCGTCGGCTGGTCGACCAGCGTGATGCTGGGCGGGCGCTGCTGCGCCTTGGCCACCGCGCCGCCGAGACCGGTCGCCACCATCGTCACCCGCAGCCGGTCCTCCATCGTGTCGTCGATCACCGTGCCGACGATCACCATCGCGTCCTCGGCGGTGAACTCCTTGATGGTGTTCATGACCTCGTGGTACTCCTTCATCTTGAGGCCCTGCGATGCGGTGATGTTGACCAGCACGCCGCGCGCGCCCAGCAGGTTCACGTCCTCCAGCAGCGGGCTGCGCACCGCCTGCTGGGCCGCCGACCGGGCGCGATCGCTGCCCGCCGCCGAGGCCGAGCCCATCATCGCCATCCCGACCTCGCCCATGACGGTGCGCACGTCGGCGAAGTCGACGTTGACGAGGCCGGGGTTGTTGATCACCTCGGCGATGCCCGACACCGCGCCGTGCAGCACGTCGTTGGCGGACGCGTAGGCGTCGAGCACCGAGACGTCCTCGCCCAGCACCTCCATCAGCTTGTCGTTGGGGATGATGATCAGCGAATCGACCTTCTTCGCCAGCTCCTCGATGCCGGCGTGCGCGACGCGCTGCCGCTTGCCCTCGAACGCGAACGGGCGGGTGACGACGGCGACGGTCAGGATGCCCATGCTCTTGGCGATGTCGGCGATCACCGGCGCCGCGCCGGTGCCGGTGCCGCCGCCCATCCCGGCGGTGATGAACAGCATGTCGGCGCCGTCGATCATCTCCGCGATGCGGTCGCGGTCCTCGTTCGCGGCGTCGCGGCCGATCTCGGGCTTGGCCCCGGCCCCCAGGCCGCGCGTCAGCGTGACGCCCATCTGCAGCTGCGCCGGCGCCGTCGAGCGCTTCAGCGCCTGCGCGTCGGTGTTCGCGCAGATGAATTCCACGCCGGCGAGGCCGCGGCCCATCATGTGCTCGACGGCATTGCCGCCGCAGCCCCCGACGCCGATGACCTTGATGACTGCGCCCTCTTCCGGCGACTGATCGATGATTTCAAACATGGTGCGCTCCTTTCTCCTGTCCGAATTGCTGTTGTCGATGCTGTTGTGGGTCCTGCCGCGGCGCCTCTCGGCGCGCTGCCGCCTGCTGCCTGCCTGCTGCTAGAAGTTCGCCTTGAACCATTTCCCCATCCGCTCCATCATGCCGCCGATCCCCGGTTGCGCGCGGGCTTCCTGCCCGCGCAGATACTGGTCGCGCCCCTCGATCAGGAGCCCGACCGCCGTGGCGAAGCGCGGGCTGCGCACCACCTCCGCCAGCCCGCCCGTGTACGCCGGCACGCCCACGCGCACCGGCAGGTGAAAGACCTCCTCTCCGAGCTCGGCCATGCCCTGCAGCAGCGCCGTGCCGCCGGTGAGCACGATGCCCGAGGAGAGCATTTCCTCGAAGCCGCTGCGCCGCAGCTCGGCCTGCACCAGCGAGTAGAGTTCCTCGATCCGCGGCTCGATCACTTCGGCGAGCATCTGGCGCGAGAGCTTGCGCGCCGCGCGCTCGCCGACGCCGGGCACCTCGATCACGTCGTTGGCGCCCGCCAGCTGGCGCAGCGCACAGCCGTGGCGCAGCTTCAGCTCCTCCGCGTCCTTGGTCGGCGTGCGCAGCGTCATCGCGATGTCGTTGGTGACCTGGTCGCCGGCGATCGGGATCACCGCGGTGTGGCGGATGGCCCCGCCGGCGAACACCGCGATGTCGGTGGTGCCGCCGCCGATGTCCATCAGGCAGACGCCGAGGTCCTTCTCGTCGTCGGAGAGCACGGCGATCGACGAGGCGAGCGGCTGCAGGATCACGTCGCGGACCTCGAGCCCGCAGCGGCGCACGCACTTGATGATGTTCTCGACCGAGGACACGGCGCCGGTCACGATGTGCACCTTGACCTCGAGCCGCACGCCGCTCATCCCCAGCGGCTCGCGGACGTCTTCCTGGCCGTCGATGATGAATTCCTGCGGCAGGATGTGCAGAATCTGCTGGTCGTTGGGAATGGCGATCGCCTTGGCGGTCTCGACCACGCGGTCGATGTCGGCCTGGGTGACCTCCTTCTCCTTGATCGCCACCATGCCGCTGGAATTGAGGCTGCGGATGTGGCTGCCGGCGATGCCGGTGTAGACCTCGGTGATCCGGCAGTTGGCCATCAGCTCGGCTTCCTCGAGCACGCGCTGGATCGAGGCCATCGTCGCCTCGATGTTGACGACGACGCCCTTCTTCAGCCCGCGCGACGGCTGCGACCCCATGCCGATGATGTCGAACGCCCCGTCCGGCGCGATCTCGGCCACGATCGCGACGATCTTCGACGTGCCGATGTCGAGACCCACGACGACGTTCTTCGCTTCCTTCACCATCGCTTTGCCATCCCGTGATTTGCCTCCGGCCTGCGCTCAGGCCGGCGCCTTCCTTGCCGTGCGCTCGCGGAAGCCCGGCACCCGCGCCGCGAAACCGCTCCGGTAGCGCAGGTCGACGTGCTCGATCCGCGTTCCCGTGCGCTCCAGCGCGCCGAGCGTCCGGCCGTGCACGGCGACGAACCGCTGCAGCCGCGCCACCGGCTCCTCGCGTCCCAGTTCGATCTGCAGCGGCCCCTGGGCGCCGCGGGCCGAGAGCTGCCAGCCGCCGCGCGGCGACAGCGCGATCCGCTGGATCGACAGCGCCACCGGCGCCAGCAGCGCGGACCACTCGCGGAACCGCGCCGCGACGTCGGCCGAGCGCCCGTCGGGTCCGGCGAAGGACGGCAGCTCGCCGTTGAACGTGGCGACGAACACCTCGCCCTGCGGATTGACCAGCGCCGCGTCGTTCCAGCGCGCGAACGGCGTGTGCTCCTCGACGGTGACCTCCAGCCGCTGCGGCCACTGCCGGCGCAGCGCCACGCCGCGCACCCAGGGCACGCGCGTCAGCGAGGCCCGCGCCCGATCGAGATTCATGGTGAAGAACGTGCCCGCCAGCTCGTCGCGGATCACCGCCTCGAGGTGCGGCGCGCTGGCGCGCTGCAGCGGCCCGCTGATGACCACCTCGCGGAACGCGAACACGGGCTGGCGGATGAGCCACGACCCGATCCCCCAGGCGAGCAGGACCGTGGCCACGAGCACCAGCAGCAGCGTCGTCGCGTTCATCTGCCGGGCGTCATCCCACATGGGCGCCCCGCAGGATGCGCACGCACAGCTCGCCGAACGCGATGCCCGCCTGCCGCGCCGCCATCGGCACCAGCGAGTGCCCGGTCATGCCGGGCGACGTGTTGACTTCGAGGAACTGGAAGCTGCCGTCGGCGCGCAGGATGAGGTCGAGCCGGCCCCAGCCGGTGCAGCCGACGACGTCGAAAGCCGCCAGCGAGCGTTCGCGGATCTCCCGTTCCTGCGCCTCGGGCAGGCCGCAAGGGCAGAAGTATCTGGTTTCGTCGGAGAAGTACTTGTTGTGGTAGTCGTAGTTGCCCTGCGGCGCCTCGATGCGGATCAGCGGCAGCGCGTCGCCGTCGACGATCGACGCGGTGAGCTCGACTCCGGACACGAACTCCTCGACCAGCACCAGCGGGTCGTGCAGCGCCGCGGTCGCCCAGGCCGCGGCCAACGCGTCGGGATCGGCGCCGACCACCTTGGTGATGCCGATCGTCGAACCCTCGCGCGCGGGCTTGACGATCAGCGGCAGGCCCAGTTCGGCGATGACGCCCGGCCAGTCGGTGTCGGCATCGACGATGCGGTAGCGCGGCGTCGGAATGCCGCTCGCCAGCCAGACGAGCTTGGTCCGCCACTTGTCCATCGCCAGCGCCGACGCCATCACGCCGCTGCCGGTGTAGGGAATGCCCAGCACCTCCAGCGCCCCCTGCACGGTGCCGTCTTCGCCGAAGCGGCCGTGCAACGCGATGAACGCGCGGGCGTAGCCCTCGGTCTTCAGCGCCCACAGGTCGCGCTCGGCCGGGTCGAAGGCGTGCGCGTCCACGCCGGCGCCGCGGAGCGCGCCCAGCACGGCGTTGCCGGAGAGCAGCGAGATCTCGCGCTCGGAGCTCGGGCCGCCCATCAACACCCTACCCGGCGCCACTCCCCGCTGCAGCGAACCTCGGGCCAGGCTCGATCCCGGTCCGCTCGCGCACCGTCGCGCGCACCTCTTCGGCGATCAGCGCCTCGATGTCGGCGGCGCTGCCGGCGCCACCCGGGTTGACGATGAAGTTCGCGTGCTTTTCCGACACCCGCGCGCCGCCGATCGTCCGGCCCTTGAGCCCGCAGCTCTCGATCAGCCGCGCGGCGTGGTCGCCGTCCGGATTGCGGAACACGCTGCCGGCGTTGGGCAGGTTGAGCGGCTGGGTGTCGATCCGGCGTTGCAGCAGTTCCTTGATCCGCTCGCGCGCGGCACGGCCGTCGCCGGGCGGAAACGCGAACCAGGCCGCGGTGAAGATGCCGTCGGGCGCGCTGCCGTCGGCGCGGCGGACCGAGCGATAGCCGATCCGATAGGCGTCGGGCGTACGCTCGACGAAGCGGCCGCTGCGCTCCAGCACCTCGACCCGGGCGACGAAGTGCCAGGTCTCCCCGCCATGGCAGCCGGCGTTCATCGCCAGCGCGCCGCCGACGGTGCCGGGAATGCCGGCCAGGAACTCCGCCCCGCCGCAGTCGTGCATGGCGGCGAAGCGCGCCACCTTGGGACTCGCGACCCCCGCCTCGGCGTAGACCAGACGGTCGCGCCGGGCCAATTGCCTGAGCGCCGCGTGCAGCACGACGACGGTGCCGCGTACGCCGCCGTCGCGGACCAGCAGGTTGCTGCCGAGGCCGATGACCGTCAGCGGCTCGGCGGCGGGCAGTTGGCCGACGAACGCCGCGAGGTCGGCGCGATCGGCCGGCACGTAGAGGCGGTCGGCCGTCCCGCCGCAGCGCCAGCTCGTGTAGCGCGCCAACGACGCGTCGCGCGTCAGGGTGCCGCGCAGCGCGTCGAAGTGGAGGGGCTCGTTCATCATCATGAGGCGTCCGCCGTCAGCAGCGCGGGAACCTGCCCGATCGACCCGGCCCCCATGGTCACGACCACGTCGCCGTCGCGCAGCAGCGCCTGCAGCGCCGAAGGGACGTCTCCCACGCTTTCCACGAACACCGGCTCGACCTTGCCGGCGACGCGCAGCGCCCGGGCCAGCGCGCGGCCGTCGGCGGCCACCAGCGGCGCTTCGCCGGCGGGGTAGACGTCGGCCAGCACCAGCGCGTCCACCGTGGAGAGCACGCGGACGAAGTCCTCGAACAGGTCGCGCGTCCGCGTGTAGCGGTGCGGCTGGAACGCGAGCACCAGCCGCCGGCCGGGAAAGCTGCCGCGCGCGGCGGCGATCGTCGCCGCCATCTCCACCGGGTGGTGGCCATAGTCGTCGATCAGCGTGCAGCTGCCGCCGCTCGCGAGCTTCACCTCGCCGTGGCGCTGGAACCGCCGGCCGACGCCGTGGAACTCCGACAGCGCCTTGGCGATCGCCGCGTCGGGCACGCCGACCTCGCGGCCGACGGCGATCGCCGCCAGCGCGTTCTGCACGTTGTGGATGCCGGGCAGGTTGAGCTCCAGCGCGAGGTCCTCGCACTGCGCGGCGCGGGCGATGAAGCGCATCCGGCCGCCGATGTTCGCCACCTCGACCGCACGCAGCTGCGCGCCTTCGCCGAGGCCGTAGGTGACGATCGGCTTGGTGATCGCCGGCAGGATCTCGCGCAGGTTGCCGTCGTCGCTGCAGACGACGACGACACCGTAGAACGGCAGCCGCTGCGCGAAGTCGACGAACGCGCGCTTCAGCTTGCCGAAGTCGTGGTCGTAGGTCTCCATGTGGTCGGCGTCGATGTTGGTGATCACCGCCAGCACCGGCTGCAGGTAGAGAAACGACGCGTCGGATTCGTCGGCCTCGGCGACCAGGAAATCGCCCTTGCCGAGGCGGGCGTTGGCGCCGGCGGAGAGCAGGCGTCCGCCGATGACGAAGGTGGGATCGAGCCCGCCCTCGGCCAGCACCGAGGCGATCAGGCTGGTGGTCGTCGTCTTGCCGTGGGTGCCGGCGATCGCGATGCCCTGCTTCAGGCGCATCAGCTCGGCCAGCATCAGCGCGCGCGGCACCACCGGCACGCCGGCCGCCCGCGCCGCGACGACCTCGGGATTGTCGGCGGCCACCGCGGTGGAGACGACGACGGCATCGGTGCCGGCGACGTGCGCCGCGGCGTGCCCGATGTGGATGGCGATGCCGAGGCCGGCCAGCCGCCGGGTGACCGCGCTGGCGGCGAGGTCGGAGCCCGACACCTGGTAGCCCTGCGTCGCCAGCACTTCGGCGATGCCGCTCATGCCGGCGCCGCCGATGCCGACGAAGTGGATGCGCTTGACCTTGTGCTTCATCGCTTCGATCCTTCGGCGATGCAGGCGTCGGCGACGCGCCGCGTCGCGTCGGCGCGGGCGAGCGCGCGCGCCGCATGGGCCATCGCCGCGAGCCGGGCGCGATCGAGGCTCGCGAGCAGCGCGGCGAGCTTCTCCGGCGTGAGTTCCGCCTGCGGCAGCGCGATCGCCGCGCCCCCGTCGACGAGGAACCGGGCATTGGCGCTCTGCTCGTCGGCGATCGCTCCGGGCAGCGGGACGATCAGCGCGCCGACGCCCACCGCCGCGAGTTCGGCCACCGTCAAGGCGCCGCCGCGGCAAATGACGAAGTCGGCAGCGGCGTAACGTGCCGCCATGTCGTCGATGAAGGCCAGGCACTCGCCGTCCACGCGCTGCGCCGCGTAGGCGGCCCGCAGCGCTTCGAGGTGCTTCGCCCCCGCCTGGTGGACGACCTGCGGTCGCTGCCCGGCGGGGAGGCGCGCCAGCGCCGCCGGGACGCAGTCGTTCAGCGCCCGGGCGCCGAGGCTGCCGCCGACGACCAGGAGCCGCAGCGGCCCGGTGCGGCCGGCGAAGCGCAGCTCCGGCGGGGGAATCCGCGCGATGTCGTCGCGCAGCGGATTGCCGACCCATTCGCTGCGCCCGGCGTGCGCGCCCTGCATCGCGTCGGGGAAGCCCAGCAGGACGCGATCGGCCCCGTAGGCGAGCACGCGGTTGGCGAGACCCGCGACGGCGTTCGAGTCGTGGATCACCAGCGGTCGCCCGGACGCCACGCCCATCAGCGCCCCGGGGAACGACGCGAAGCCGCCGAAGCCCAGCACGACGTTCGGCCGCCGCCGGCGGATGACGCGCAGGCTGTCGATGCAGGCGGCGAGCAGCGCGAAGGGACCCAGCAGCAGCGTCTTCCAGCCCTTGCCACGAACGCCGCGGAAGGAGATCGCCTCGAAATCGACGCCGTGCTGCGGCACGAGCTTCGCTTCCATGCCCTCGCGGGTGCCCAGCCAGAACACGCCCCAGCCGCGCGCGACCAGCTCCGCCGCCACGGCGAGGCCGGGGAAGACGTGGCCGCCGGTGCCGCCGGTGGTGATCATCACCGTGCCGCTCATGCCGCGGCCCTGACTTGCGCGTCGCGCAAGTCAGCCTTCACCGAAACCGCGGGCCCGGACGCGCTCATTCCACGAATCCCCTGAGCAGCCGGCGATTCTCAAAGTCCACCCGCAGCAGGATCGCGATCGCGATGCAGTTGGCGACGATGCCCGAGCCGCCGAACGACAGCAGCGGCAGCGTGAGGCCCTTGGTCGGCAGGACGCCCATGTTGACGCCGATGTTGATGAAGGCCTGCACGCCGACCCAGACGCCGATCCCCTGCGCGGTCAGCGCCGCGAAGGGCCGGTGCAGCAGCATCGCCTGGCGGGCGATCGCATAGCTCCGGAACAGAAACCAGATGAAGAGCCCCAGCACCGCCAGCACGCCGACCAGGCCGAGTTCCTCGGCGATGACCGCGAGCAGGAAGTCGGTGTGCGCCTCGGGCAGGAACATCAGCTTCTCGACGCTGGCGCCCAGGCCGACGCCGAACCACTCGCCGCGGCCGAAGGCGATCAGCGAATGCGACAGCTGGTAGCCCTTGCCGAACGGGTCCGACCACGGATCGAGGAAGGCGACCAGCCGCTGCAGCCGATAGGGCGCGGCGACGAGGATCGCACCCAGCACCACCGGCAGCAGCGCGGCCAGCGGGACCAGGATCCGCCAGTCGAGCCCGCCGAGGAACAGGATGCCGAACGCGATGCCGAGGATGACGACGAAGGCGCCGAAGTCGGGCTCGAGCAGCAGCAGGCCGCCGGTCAGGCCCATCACCACCAGCAGCGGCAGGAAGCCCTTCAGCAGCGTCTGCCGCATCGGCTGCCGGGCGTGCAGGAACTCGGCCTTGCGCACCGCGTAGCTGGCCGCGTAGAGGACGACGGCGAGCTTCATGAATTCCGAGGGCTGGAGGTTGACGAAGTAGAGCGACAGCCAGCGCCGCGCGCCGTTGACCGACTTGCCGATGCCGGGGATCAGCACCAGCAGCAGCAGCACGATGCCGGCGACGAACAGCCAGGGCGCCAGGCGCTGCCAGGCCTTCATCGGAATCTGGAAGGCGATGTAGGCGGCCAGCAGTCCGGTCGCGAGGAACATGCCGTGCCGCAGCAGGAAATACCAGGCCCGGTAGCCGGTGTGCGGCGAGGCCTCGGCCATCGCGATCGATGCCGAATACACCATCACCAGGCCGATCGCGAGCAGCAGCCCCGAGGCCCAGGCGAGCGATCCGTCGTACGGGCGCATCGTGCGCGGGTTCGGCGTCACCGCCACCCTCGCCCCCAGCGACTTCAGCATGCCGAAGGGCCTGAGCGTCGCCGTCGCCGCGATGTCCTTACGCACGCTCGCGCCCTCCGCGCAGCGCGGCCACGAAGCGTTCGCCGCGCTCGATGTAGCTGGCGAACTGGTCGAGGCTGGCGCAGGCCGGCGACAGCACGACCGCGTCGCCGGACCGTGCCAGCGCCTGCGCGCGCGCCACCGCCGCCTCCAGCGTGCCGCAGTGCTCGACCGCCGCGTTGCCGCCCGACAGCGCCTGCGCGAGCAGCGGCGCATCGCGGCCGATCAGCAGCACCGCGCGGCAATGCGCGTCGACGGCGGCGCGCAACGGCGTGAAGTCCTGCCCCTTGCCGTCGCCCCCGGCGATCAGCACCACCGGGCGCGGCGAGCCCTCGAGTGCGGCCAGCGTCGCCGCCACCGTCGTGCCCTTGGAGTCGTTGACCCAGAGCACGCCGCCCACGTCGGCCACGCGCTGCATCCGGTGCGGCAGGCCCTCGAACGCCGCCAGCGCCGCCAGCACCGGGACGTCGATCTTCGCCACTGCCGAGACCAGCGCCAGCGCGGCCAGCGCGTTCAGCGCGTTGTGGCGACCGACCAGCGCGAGGTCGGCCAGCGGGGCGAGCAACGCGCCCCCGCGCGCCAGCCAGGGCCCGTGGTGCGGCACCAGACCCCAGGCCTCCTCGGACTCCGGCACGCCGGTGCCGAAGGTGTCGACCAGCCGCCCCGGAATCGCCATCGCCAGCGAGCGCGGGTCGTCGCGGTTCAGCACCTGCATGCCGCCGTTGCGGAAGATGCGCGCCTTCGCCGCCGCGTAGGCGTCGAGGTCGGGGTAGCGGTCGAGGTGGTTCTCGGTGACGTTCAGCACCGTGGCGGCGAGCGGCAGCAGCGACGAGGTCGTCTCCAGCTGGTAGGAGGACAGCTCGAGCACGTAGACGTCCGGCCAGCGGCCGTCCGCCGGCAGGGTGTCCAGCACCGGCGTGCCGATGTTGCCGGCGACCACGGTGTCGAGCCCGGCGGCGGTGCACAGCGCGCCGGCGAGCGCGGTCACGGTCGTCTTGCCGTTGGACCCGGTGATCGCCAGCAGCTTCTGCGTCGGCGGCAAGGCACGGGCGAAGAGCTCGATGTCGCCGACCAGGTCGACCCCGCGCGCCACCGCAGCCGCGATCGCCGGATGCTCCTTCGGCACGCCGGGGCTGATGGCGATGAGGTCGGCGCCGGCGAAGGTCGCGGCCGTCCACTCGCCGGCGAGTTGCGGCACCCCCGGGAGCGACGCGGCGAGACGCTGCGCGTAGGGCGGCGCCGCGCGCGTATCGGCGACGCGCACGCTCGCGCCGCCGGCCGTCAGAAAGCGGGCCAGCGAGTACCCGGTGAGACCGAGTCCCAGCACGACGGCGTGGCGTCCGGAATAGTCCATCGCTCAGCGCAGCTTCAACGTGGAGAGTCCGAACAGCACCAGCAGCATCGTGATGATCCAGAACCGGATCACCACCTGGTTCTCTTTCCACCCCTTGAGCTCGTAGTGGTGGTGGATCGGCGCCATGCGGAACACCCGCCTGCCGGTGAGCTTGAACGACGCGACCTGGACGATCACCGACAGCGTCTCGACGACGAACACGCCGCCCATGATGAACAGCACGATCTCCTGCCGCACGATCACCGCCATCGTTCCCAGCGCGGCGCCGAGCGCCAGCGCGCCGACGTCGCCCATGAACACCTCGGCCGGATAGGCGTTGAACCAGAGGAAGCCGAGCCCTGCTCCCGCCATCGCGCCGCAGATCACCGCCAGTTCGCCGGCGCCGGCGATGTAGGGAAACTGCAGGTACTTGGCGAACACGGCGTTGCCGGTGACGTAGGCGAAGATGCCCAGCGCCGCGCCCACCAGCACCGTCGGCATGATGGCGAGCCCGTCGAGGCCGTCGGTGAGGTTGACGGCGTTGCTGGAGCCGACGATCACGCAGAACGTCAGCGCGATGAAGCCCCAGACGCCGAGCGGATAGGTGACGGTCTTGAAGAACGGCACGATCAGGTCGGCGCGCGGCGAGAGATCGAGGTTGAAGCCGCTGCCGATCCACGCGCCGAAGATGTCGAAGAAGCGCAGGTTCCCGGTCGCCGACAGGGCAAAGGCGAGATACACGGCGGCGACGACGGCGATCGCCGACTGCCACAGCAGCTTGGCGCGCGCCGACAGGCCCTTGGGGTTGCGATAGACGACCTTGCGGTAGTCGTCGACCCAGCCGACGGCGCCGAAGCCGGCGGTCACCAGCAGCGTCACCCAGACGAAGCGGTTGTCGAGGTCCCCCCAGAGCAGCGTCGTAACGACGATCGCCACCAGGATCAGCGCGCCCCCCATCGTCGGCGTGCCGGCCTTGGTCAGGTGCGTCTGCGGGCCGTCGTCGCGGACCGATTGCCCGATCTTCATCCGCGACAGCCAGGCGATCATCCGCGGGCCGACGATGAACGAGATGAACAGCGCCGTCATGCAGGCGAGCACCGCGCGCAGCGTGAGGTAGCCGAACACGTTGAAGGCGCGGACGTCCCGGGCCAGCAGTTCGGAGAGCCACAGCAGCATCAGTGCACTCCCTCGGGCGCGGTCGCGAGCAGCGCCGCGACGACGCGCTCCATGCGCATGAAGCGCGAGCCCTTGACCAGCACCGTGGTGCCGGGCGCAACGCGGGCGGCGACGTGCTGCGCCAGTTCCTCCGGCGTCGCGAAGTGCAGCGCCCCCGGACCGTAGGCCGCGGCCGCCTCGGCGGCGAGCGGGCCGGTGGTGAACAGCGCGTCGAGGCCGGCCGCGCGGGCCTCGCCGCCGGCCTCGCGGTGAAACGCCGGCCCCTGCGCGCCGACCTCGCCCATGTCGCCCAGCACCAGCCAGCGCGGCGCCGGCCGTGCGGCCAGGACCGCGATCGCCGCGCGCACCGAGTCGGGATTGGCGTTGTAGCTGTCGTCGATCACCGTGGCGCCGTGCGCGGTGGCGCGGGCGACGAGACGGCCCGGCACCGGGCGGAACGCCTCCAGCCCGCGGACGATCGCCAGCAGCGGCACGCCGATCGCCAGCGTCGCCGTCGCCGCGGCGAGCGCGTTGGCGACGTTGTGCCGTCCCGGAGCCGCGAGACGCACGGTGGCGTCGCCCGCGGGCGTCGACAGTTCGACGACGCCGCCGTTCGCACCCGGACGGCCGCGGTCGCGCACGGCGGCCGGATGGTCGAGCGCGAACTCGACCGCCGTCGCGCCGGCGGCGCGGGCCGCGTCGCGCCAGACGTCGACGTGGGCGTCGTCGGCATTGAGCACGGCGATCCCGCCTTCGCCCAGCGCGCGGACGACGGCGGCGTGCTCGTCGGCGACGTCGCGGATCGAGCGCATGAACTCCTGGTGCTCGCGCTGCGCGTTGTTGACCACGGCGACGCCGGGTTGCGCGAGCGCGGCCAGCACCGCGGTCTCGCCGGGATGGTTCATCCCGATCTCGACCACGGCGGCACGGTGCTCGGCGGACAGCCGCAGCAGGGTCAGCGGCAGCCCGATCGCGTTGTTGAGATTGCCCTGCGTCGCCAGCACCTCGCGCTCGCCGTAGTGCGTGCGCAGGATGGTGGCGATCATCTCCTTGACCGTGGTCTTGCCGTTGCTGCCGACGACCGCGATCAGCGGCAGCGCGAACTGCCGGCGCCAGTAGCCGGCGAGCGCGCCCAGCGCCGCGAGCGGGTCGGCGACGACGACGAGGTTGCCGGCGATCTGCCCGCCGCGCGCCGCGGACACCATCGCGGCGACCGCGCCGCGCTGCAGCGCGTCGGCGACGAAATCGTGGCCGTCGTAGCGCTCGCCGGCCAGCGCGACGAAGAGGTCGCCGGGCTGCAGCTGGCGCGAATCGGTGACCACGCGGGCGAAGCGGACGTTGCCACCCTGCACCCGGCCGGCGACGGCCTTCGCCGCGGTCGCGAGGTCCATCATCGCGACCTCCAGTCGGCGAGCGCGGCGGCCGCGGTGTCGGCGTCGGAAAAGTGCACCCGCGTGCCGCGCGCTTCCTGCGTGGTCTCGTGACCCTTGCCGGCGATCAGCACGACGTCGCCGTGGCGCGCCGCGGCGACGGCGGCGCGGATCGCCGCGCCGCGATCGAGTTCGACGCTGTAGTCGCGCCCGCCGGCGGCGTCGATGCCGGCGACGATGCCCTCGGCGATCGCGGCCGGATCCTCGCTGCGCGGATTGTCGCTGGTGACCACGATGCGGTCGGCCTGCCGCGCCGCGATGCTCCCCATCTGCGGCCGCTTGCCGGCGTCGCGATCGCCGCCGCAGCCGAACACGCAGACCAGCGCCCCGCCGGCCGCCACCGCCGGGCGCAGCGCCGCGAGCACCTTCTCCAGCGCGTCGGGCGAGTGCGCGTAGTCGACGACGACCAGCGGCGCGTCGCCGCCGCCCAGCCGCTGCATGCGCCCCGCGGGCGGTTCGACGGCGCGCAGCGCGGCCAGCGCGTCGGGCAGCGCGACGCCGCTCGCCAGCAGCACGCCGAGGCAGCCGAGCAGATTCGACAGGTTGAAGCGGCCCACGACCGGCGCCGCGAGCTCGCCGCGTCCCGCGGGCGTGTCGACGACGCAGCGGATCCCCTGCGGGCCCTCGACGATCGCCGAGGCGCGGATGTCCGCGGCGCCGAGGCCGTAGCTCAGGCAGTCCCGGCCCTGCTGCCGCGCCTCGTCGATCAGCGTCGCGCCGAACGCGTCGTCGGCGTTGATCACCGCGGCGGCGAGCCCGGGCCAGCGGAAGAGCCGCGCCTTCGCGGCACCGTAGGCTTCCATCGTGCCGTGGTAATCGAGGTGATCGCGGGTGAGGTTGGTGAACAGCGCGACGTCGAACGCGACCGCGTTGACGCGACCCTGGTCGATGCCGTGCGACGAGACCTCCATCGCCACCGCGTCGGCGCCGGCGGCCCGCAGCGTCGCCAGCGTCTCCTGCAGTCCGGCGGCGTCGGCGGTGGTGTGCCGCGCCGGCGCGAGCGCGCCGACGAGGCCGTTGCCCAGCGTGCCCAGCACGCCGGCGCGGCGCCCGCAGCGGGCGAGGCACTGGCCGATCCACTGCGCGCACGAGGTCTTGCCGTTGGTGCCGGTGACGCCGATCATCCACAGCGCCTGCGACGGGTGGCCGAAGACGACGTCGGCGATCGCCGACAGCCGTTCGCGCAGCCTGGGCACCGGCTGCTCGGCCACCGGCCACGCCGCATTCCAGCGAAAGCCGCCCGGCTCCCACAGCACCGCGCCGGCGCCGCGGGACAGCGCGTCGCCGATGAACGCGCGGCCGTCGGCCAACGCCCCGGGGTAGGCGGCGAAGGCATCGCCCGGGTGCACGTCGCGGCTGTCGGCGGTGATCCGCCGCGGCGTGACGCCGAGGCGTGCCAGCAGCGCGGCCACGTCGAACCCGGCGTCGAGGGCCACGGCCATCAGGTCTCCTCGCGCACTTCGCTGCCTTCGGGCGGCAGCAGCACGTTGTTGACCGGCGCGTCGGTGGGCACGCCCAGCATCCGCAGCGCCGCGCCGGTCACCGCCGAGAACACCGGCGCCGCGACGGCACCGCCGTAGTGCTGGCCGGCCGACGGCTCGTCGATCATCACCGCGACGACGAGGCGCGGCTTGGAGGCGGGGGCGAAGCCGACGAACGACGAGATGTAGCGGTTGGTGTAGCCGCGGCCCTCGAGCTTGTGCGCGGTCCCGGTCTTGCCGGCGACGCGATAGCCGGGGATCTGCGCCTTGGGCGCGGTGCCGCCGGGCTGCACGGCCATCTCCAGCATCCGCCGGACCGCACGCGCGGTCTCCGGTTTCAGCACCGGCTTGCCGGCGACCGGCCCGTTGCCCTTGAGCAGCGTCGCCGGCTTCAGCTCGCCGTCGCTGGCGAACACCGTGTACGCGCGCGCCAGCTGCACCAGGTTGACCGACAGCCCGTGACCGTAGGCCATCGTCGCCTGCTCGATCGGCTTCCACGACTTCGCCGGCCGCAGCCGGCCGCTGACCTCGCCCGGAAAGCCGGTGCGCGGCGGCGTGCCGAAGCCGGCGTCGGAGAACATCTCCCACATCAGCTCGGAGGGCAGCGCCAGCGCGATCCGGGCGGCGCCGATGTTGGAGGACTTCTGGATCACCTGCTCGACGCTCAGCGTGCCGTTGGCGTGCGCGTCGTGGATGGTGTGCGAGCCGATGGTCATCGCCCCGCCGGAGGTCTCGATCATCGTCTCCGGGCGGATGCGGCCGGCGTCGAGCGCCGCCGCGATGGTGAACGGCTTCATCGTCGAGCCGGGCTCGAACACGTCGGTCAGCGCGCGATTGCGCATCTTCTCGCGGGCGACCTTGTTGCGCGCGTTCGGGTTGTAGGTCGGCCAGTTGGCGAGCGCCAGCACTTCGCCGCTCTGCGCGTCGAGGATCACCAGGCCGCCGGCCTTCGCCTTGTTGGCGTCGATCGCCGCCTTGAGTTCGCGGAAGGCGAGGTACTGCAGCCGCGAGTCGATCGCCAGCGCGAGGTCGCGGCCGGCCTGCGGGGCGCGGATCGCCGCGACGTCCTCGACCGCGTCGCCGCGGCGGTTGATGATGACGCGCCGGCTGCCCGCCTTGCCGCCCAGCCACTCCTGCTGCGCGAGTTCGAGCCCCTCCTGCCCGGCGTCGTGATCGCCGGTGAAGCCGAGGATGTGGCTCATCGTCTCGCCGCCGGGATAGAAGCGCCGGTATTCGTTCTGGTCGTAGACGCCCTTGATCCGCAGGCGCATCGCCTGGTCGGCGACTTCCGGCGGCACCTGCCGCGCGATGAACGCGAAGTCGCTGTCCGGCGCGAGCTTCTTCGCCAGCGCCTGCGGCGGCAATTCCAGGATCTTCGCCAGTTGCGCGAGCTGCGCGGGGCTCGCCTCGACCTTGCCGGGGAAGGCCCACAGCGACTTCACCGGCGTGGAGACCGCCAGCGCCTCGCCGTCGCGGTCGACGATGCGGCCGCGATGCGCCGGCACCTCGATCTCGCGGCTGTAGCGGGAGCTGCCCTGCTCCTGCAGGAACTCGTTGTCGATGCCCTGCAGGTAGAGCGAGCGCCCGGCGAGGCCGACGAACAGCAGCAGGAAGAACGCGTAGACGAACGGCGCGCGCAGCCGCGGCAGCGCCGGCACCGGCTTGGCCGCGCGCCGCGCCGTGGGCGACCCCAGCGTCAGCGTCCTCATCGCGCACCCCCGATGGCGACGATCTCGACCCGGCCCTGCGGCGGCAGCTGCAGCCGCAGCTGCTCGCGGGCGATCTTCTCCACGCGCGCCGGCATGCCCCAGGTCGACTGCTCGAGCTGCAGCTGGCCGTACTCGGTCTCGTAGCTGCGCTCGCGCGCCTGCTCGCGCTCGAGCTCGACGAACAGCTTGCGCGCCTGGTGCCGCGACGACACCAGCGACAGCGCGCAGACGATCAGCACGGCGAGCAGGAAGAGGTTGAGGCGGACCATCGCGTTCAGGCGGTCGGCAGGAAGCCGGCCGGCAGCGGATGCGCGGTGCGCTCGGCCACCCGCAGCGTCGCGCTGCGCGAGCGCGGGTTGGCCGCGACTTCGGCCGCCGAGGGCCGCTGCGCGCGCCCCACCGGCGCCAGCGGCGCGCCGGGCAGCGCGTCGGTGCGGATCGCCAGCCGGGCGAGCCGGGCGTCCCCGCCCCAGGGGAGCGACGCCGCTGCGAAAAAGCGCTTCACGATCCGGTCTTCGAGGGAATGAAAGCTGATCACCGCGAGCCGTCCGTGCTCATGCAGCAGCGAGACGGCGCGCGGCAGCGTCAGCGCGAGCTCCGCGAGCTCCCGATTGACGCAAATCCTAAGAGCCTGGAACGTACGCGTGGCCGGATCCTGACTCCAATCACGCCGCGGGCGCGCGCCGACGGCTTGGGCCACGATTGCGGCCAGTTGCCGCGTGCGGACGATGGGTGTGACCGCCCGAGCCGCAACAACTGCTCTTGCAATCGATTGAGCAAGCCGTTCTTCACCATAGTCGCGAAGCACCTCCGTCAATTCGCGTGCGTCGGCACGCGCGAGAAACGCGGCAGCGGACTCGCCGCGCGTGGGATCCATCCGCATGTCGAGCGGCCCGTCGGCGCGGAACGAGAAGCCGCGTGCCGGGTCGTCGATCTGCGGCGAGGAAATGCCGAGGTCGAGCAGGATGCCGTGGACGCGCTCGACGCCGAGCGCGGCGAGCACCGCGGGCAGCTCCGAGAACCACGCGCGACGAAAGGTGAACCGGGAGTCGTCGACCGCCGCGGCCGCCGCCGCGGCGTCGGGGTCGCGGTCGAGCGCGACCAGCCGGCCGGCCGGGCCGAGCGCGGCGAGCACCGCCCGGCTGTGACCGCCGCGGCCGAAGGTGGCATCGACGTAGATGCCGTCGGGAACGATGGCCAGCGCGGCGACGGTTTCGGCGACGAGGACGGGGACGTGAGCCGCGACGGCATGGCTCATCAAAGCGTGAAGCCGTCGAGTTCCGGCGGCAGCGTGCCGGCCGGGAACGAGACCGAGCGCGCGGTGGCCTCGCCCCACTTCGCCTCGTCCCACAGTTCGAACTTGTTGCCCTGCCCCACCAGCACCACGTGGTGGTCGAGGGCGGCGAAGCGGCGCAGCGCCGGCGACACCAGGATGCGCCCGGCGCCGTCCATCTCGACCTCCGAGGCGTAGCCGACGAGCAGGCGTTGCAGGCTGCGGATCTCGGCGTTGAACGACGACAGCGACATCAGCCGATCCTGGATCGGCTCCCAGGTGGCGCGCGGATAGACCAGCAGGCAGTGGCTGGGATCGACGGTCAGCACCAGCGTGTCCGGCGTCCCGTTCGCCAGGCGCGGGGCCAGCGCGTCGCGGTGCCGCGCGGGGACCGCGAGCCGGCCCTTGCCGTCGAGCGCGAGCTGGGTCACGCCGCGAAAAATCGCGCGCGACTCCCCTCCCGATCCCGCCGCTCCCTGGTCCGCCAACGTCCCCTCCCGCCGCCGCCGTGGAGGGAGCACTTCTTCACCTTCGCCGACCCCCGTCACGGGTCAGCGAAAACAAAATCTCCCACCACTCCCCACTTCTTCCCACTTGGCGAGACTATAGAGCAGCGAAATCGTCGCGGTCAACCCTTTTTTCGGTTTCCGAACAACGACTTAGACTTGGCGACTCGAGGTGGATCTTCTTTTCTAATAAACAGATACTTACCGAAACAATCGAAAGTGATTTAAGAGATATTGAGGCGACTTTTCTGGATTTTCCGTACGATCGTTCGATAATTTGCGGATCGGGCCGGAAAGGGCGATTTGCCATCGGTCCGGGCAACCCCGTCGGCAACAGCGGGCAGCGCAACCAAGGCCCGGAACATCGCATCGGTCGCCGATAACCCCGAGCTTCATGCCATCGGGATGGGTGCGGGCGGACATTGTCATCACGAACGCTTACAAATGCTTACAGCACGCGCGGCGCGTTTCCGCCACAGTCCGCCGACGATGAGCCGCGACACGGGCGCGAGCGTCGAGCCGCCCCGTGGCACCGGGCGCCCGCCCAGCGGAGGCACACGGCGTCGCGATTGGGCGCAGCATCGAACGGCGGCGCACACCGGTGCTGCGCCGGCCGCGCCGTCGAAGGAGGACTCGCCGATGCACGCCGTACTTCGCCCGTTCCGCAGCCAGCGCCGCGGCCACACGCTCGCCGCGATCCTGCTGTTCGCGCCGGCCGCGTTGGCGCAGGTGCCGTCGGTCGAGCCCACCGCGACGGTGATCGAGTTCTACAACCGCCGGCTCGACCACTACTTCATCACTGCGGACGTCGACGAAGCGGCAATGCTCGATACCGGCAGCGCGGTGCCCGGCTGGACGCGCACCGGCGCCGAGTTCAACGCCTGGGCAACGAGCGGCGATGCCGCGGCCGCGGTGCCGGTCTGCCGCTTCTTCGGCACGCCCGGCAAGTGCCCCGACTCGCACTTCTACACCGCCGATGCCGCCGAGTGCGCGCAGGTGAAGTCCAATCCCGACTGGACCTTCGAGGGCATCGCCTTCTGGATCGAGCTGCCGCAGGCCGGCAGCTGCCGCACCGGCAGCACGCCGGTCTATCGCAGCTTCCATCCCGGCGCGCAGGTCGGCGAGTCCAACCACCGTTTCGTGATCGACCTCACGCTGCACGCGCGGATGGCCGGCACGTCGACGCTCGAAGGCGTGGTGATGTGCTCGCCGCTGTCGACCGCACAGGTCGAGGCCGACGCGGCGCGCCTGCTCGAGCAGGCCGCGTGGGGCCCCACGGAAGCGCTGCTCGCGCAGGTGCGCGACGGCGGCGTGGCGCAGTACCTCGACCGGCAGTTCGCGCTGCCCGCGACGCGCTACACCGCCTTCGCGCCGGTGCCGGCGAACCGTCCCGCCAGCTGCGTCGACGATCGCACGCTGCCGCTTGGCGCCGACAGCTTTTGCGCCCGCGACAACTACACGCTGTTCCAGCTGC
>JADKKQ010000008.1 GCA_016720425.1 Betaproteobacteria bacterium
CGACGAGGTGATCACGCTGTTTTCCGAGCAGACCAAGCAGGACAAGGCGCTCGCGACGGCGATCTGGAACGACTACGTCTTCGACCCGCAGATCGACGGCGAATACGTCAAGGACATGGACATGATGACGGGCTACCTGGTGGCGTCGGGACGGGTCAAGTCGCCGAAGAACGTCCTCGACTACACCTTCACCGCGCCGCTGGCGGCAGTGGACCCGGGATTGGTCAAGGTGCAGGGTCGGTTCAAGGGCTGACCGGTGGCCAGCGAAGCGATCGGGATCGCGGTACTCGGCGCGGGATTCATCGCCGAGTACCACCTCGCCGGTCTCGCCGCGACCGGCGGCGCCTCGGTGCGGATGCTGGTCGGGCTCGCCGAAGCGAAGACTGCCGCGCTGGCGCAGCGATTCGGCGTACCCGAAGTCGCCAGGGACTGGAGGGTCGCGCTGGCTCGGTCCGACGTCGATGCCGTCATCATCGCCACGCCGGACGACACCCACGAGGAGATCGCCGTCGCGGCGGCCGGCGCCGGCAAGGCGATCCTGCTGCAGAAGCCCATGGCCGGCACTGCAGACGGGTGCCGCAACATCATTCGCGCCGCGGAGGAGGCGGGAGTCGATCTGCAGGTCAGCTTCATGCACCGCTGGTTCGAGGAGGTCGAGCACGCCCGTGGCCTGCTTGCCGATGGCGCGATCGGCCGCGTGCACAGCGTCCGCATTCGCAATGCGACCCCGGGAGCGGATTGGGGCGATTGGTTCTTCACCAAGTCGGCCGTGGCTCACGGCGTGGTCGATCAGCTCGGCGTGCACGGCATCGATCTCGCCGGGCAGCTGGTGGGGACGATCCGGGATGTTTCCGCACGCACGGCCGTTCTCGTCCCGACGCGGACGCTGCGCGACGGTCGCGTCATCGCTGTGGAAAACATCGATACCGCGTTCGCGATCTACGGCTTCGCCGACGGCGCGGTGGGCACGCACGAGATGTCCCAGGTGGAGATCAAGGGCTGCGACCGGTTTCGCTTCGAGCTCTATGGCGAATCTGGCACGCTGTGGCTGCGCAGCGAGCGCGGCAGACTGGCGATCTATGCGCCCCGGCGTTTCGGCGGCGAGTGGCATTGTCCGGAGCTGCCGGAGATGCCGCCGGGGCAGCGGCATCATGCGGCCTGGATCGCGGGACTCGCCGGGCGAGCACCTCGTCTCGCGACCGCGCGGGATGCGCTGCAAGGCATGCTCGTCGTCGAAGCCATCCAGAAATCCGCCACGCAGGGAGGCGCTCGCGTCGCCGTGGACGAGGGTGGAATATGAGCATCGCGCGAGGCGCCGGAGGGACGCCGCGGGTAGGCGTGCTCTCGTTCGCGCACTATCACGCCAACTTCTGGAGCGAGGTGTTCGCCGCGCGCGGTGCGCTGGCCGGCATCTGGGATCCGGACCCGGCCCGGGGTCGCGAAGCGGCCGGCCGCTTCGGCACGACCAGCTTCGACGACATCGGCGAGCTGTTCGCGCGCTGCAATGCGGTCGCGATCTGCAGCACGACGAACGCGCACGCGCCGCTGATCGAGCGCGCGGCGGCTTGCGGTCTCGCGATCCTCTGCGAGAAGCCGCTCGGTGCGAGCCTCGATGACTGCGAGCGCAGTGCCCGGGCCGTGCGGGCGTCCGGGGTGACGTTCATGCAGAGCTTTCCCAAGCGATTCGATCCCGCGTCGCATTACCTGCGCGAGCTCGTCGCGACCCATGACCTTGGGCGCATTGCGCTGGTGCGAATCCGGCACGGCCACTTCTACGGACTGCAGCCCGACTTCAAGGACCGTTGGTACGTGGACCCTGTCCTTTCGGGCGGCGGCGCACTGCTCGACGAAGGAGTGCACGGCGCGGACCTGCTCGCCTGGCTGTTCGGCATGCCGGAGTCGGTCACCGCGGTCGTCAGCAGTGCGGCGCTGGGACTGCCGGTCGAGGATCTCGGGATCGCCACCTTCACCTTTCCCTCGGGGCTCGTCGCCGAACTCACGGCGAGCTTTGGCTTCGTCGCCGCCGACGTGTCCATCGAGCTCTATGGCACCGAGGGAACGGTGCTGGTCGCCGGTGTCGATCTCGCGTCCCGCGACATCACGCACGACGGCTACGTGCGGCGGTTTCGGAACGATCAGCCCGAGCGTCGCTGGCAGGTCGTGCCGGTCACCCCGCGCTTCAAGCTCGGTGCGTTTCACGAGCAGAACGCGGCAGTGTTCCTGGATTGCATCGAGCACGGAACACCTCCCCCCGTCTCCATCGACGACGGTGTGCGTGCCTTCCGCATGATCCACGCGGCCTACGAGGCAGCACGCACCGGACGGCGCCAGAGGATCATCCCATGACGGCCAGGTCGACCGAGCCCTTCCGCCAGCGGATGCACTTCGAGTTCGAGGGCGCCCGCATTCCGGTTCACGTCGTCCTGCCGGCGTCGCCCCCGCGATTGACGGTGATCATGCTGGGCGGCATCTGGAGCGTCACCCCGCACCTCGAGGATCTGTGCGATCGCCTGGCGGACGCCGGGTTCGGCGCCATCGCGCCCTGCCAGTTCCGCGGTGTGGGCATACCGGCGCGTGATGCGCCGGCCGAGGCGCTGCGCCAGACGTTTCTCGATTTCGACGATCGCCGCTGCACCCGGGACCTGCGGGCCATCGTTCGGGCAGCGAGTCTAGGCAGCTTCGGCTTCGCTCCCGGGGCACTCGTGCCGTGCGGCTTCTGCCTGGGTGGTCGCTTCGCTCACACTTTGGGCGCCGTGAGCGAGCATGTCGCCGGGGTCGTCAATTTTTATGGACGGCTGCGGTTTGCGCGGCAGGCGATCAAGCCGTTCCTGCCGATCGAGCTCACGCACTTGATCGAAGTTCCCTATCTGGGTCACTTCGCCGAGAGCGATTCGCTGATTCCCGCCGAGGACGTGGATGAACTGCGGGTCGCGCTCGGCGAGCGCGGACTTCGGCATCGCATCGCGGTGTACCCGGGCACCGTCCACGGCTTCGTCGATCCGCTGCGTCCCGCGGAGCACCACCCGCAGGCTGCTTCCGTCGCATGGGCTGCGACACTCGACTTCCTTCGCGATCTCTCGAACCCATGAACACTTCTGCACCGATTTCCGTCCTGATGATCGGTTGCGGCGCCTTTGCGCGCCGTTACCATGTCCCTGCATTCGACGACGACGGTGCGGTTTCCATCGCCGGCATCTTCGACCCGTTTCCCACTCCGTCGACGCGTGCCCTGGCCGAGCGCTGCGGTGCGCCACTCACCGCGCGCATCGAGGGCCTGCCGCGACCCGAGGGCTTGTCCTTTGCGCTGATCACCACCCCGCACATGCTCCACGCGGAGCACATCGCGACGATGCTGGAGCGGCGCATGAACGTGCTGGTCGACAAGCCCTATGTCATGACGGCAGCCGACGCGGTACGGCTGGCCGAGCGCGCCGACGCGATCGGCGTCGTCAACGCGGTCGCCTACAACCGGCGCTTCGACCGGGGCTGCCTGCGCGCAAGGGAAATATTGCGCGCGGGTGGGATTGGCGAGGTCCGCTTCGTGCAGACGGTCCAGCTGGGATACGAGCGGGCAGGGTGGTTCCTCGACCCGGCATTGGGCGGTGGCGGCCCCTATACCGGACGGGCCACGCACATGGCGGATCTCGTCCCGTGGCTGCTCGGACGCGCGCCTACGGCGTTGCGCAGCCGCCTGCGGCTTGCCTCGGCGACGCGCAGCGACCACGGCGGATTCATCGAGCTGAAGTTCGGCGATCTCGAGTGTCAGGTCACCTGTATCGAGGAAGGCTGGCACATGTGGGATGAGGTGCGCATCTTCGGCGACGACGGCCTGATCGAACTGCGGCGACCGCTTGCGGCGCCGATCGGCTGGCAGCTCACGTGGCTCTCCCATCGCGGGGAGCGGAGCGAATCGCTGGCTGCGGACAGCCATCCGGGGGACGCGACACGCGATTTCCTCCGGGTTCTGCGCGAAGGCGGCAAGCCCGCCTGCACGTTCGCCGAAGCGGTGGCCAGTGCGCGCATCGTCGAACTTGCATTTGCCGCCGCCCGCGACGAGGGCCGGTGGGTCGACATCGCCGCGGCCCAAGTTCCAACCTGAGGGAGACCACCATGATTCAGCGCCTGCAGCCGGGCCCCCGGCTTTCCGCCGCCGTCGTGCACGGCGGAGTCGTTTACATTTCAGGGCAGGTGCCGGACACGCTGCACGCGGACGTCGCCACGCAGACGCGGGAGATCCTGGCGAAGATCGATCGGCTGCTGAGCGAAGCGGGCAGCGACAAGGCTCGCCTGCTGAACGTCAACGTCTGGCTTGCCGACATCATCACGTTCGAACAGATGAACCAGGTGTGGGAAGCGTGGCTCCCTGCCGGACAGCCGCCGGCCCGAGCCACCGTCGAAGCGCGCATCGCCAATCCGGGATATCGCGTCGAGATCGCTGCGATCGCGGCGCTGTAGCCCAGGCGGCGACGTCGGTCTCAATCAGCGCCGCGAAGTCCTGCGGGGTGATGATCACCACTTCGTCGCCGTCGGCGCGCAGCTTGTTCCGCGTTTCCCGGGCGTCCGAGTCCGACGTCGGGGATGTCGCTGCAATTGTCTAGATGTCTGGACATATGGTAGTCTCGATTGTGCACGATGCGCAATCCGCGCGTCGTGCCCGCGCCAGTCAGAGCGTCGAAGCGAGGTGACGCCGTGCCCATGGAATCGCCGCTTGAGCCCTTGCTCGATGGTCGGACCAAGGGTTTTCCGGCGGCCGCCGGGTCGCTGCGGCTCGGTCAGGTCGGAAGCGCGGGCTGGAACGTGCTCGCCGAGGATCTGCCGTTGCCGCTCGCGGTGCTGAAGGAGACGGCACTGCGGCACAACTCCGCGTGGATGCGGGCATTCCAGGACCTGACGGGCGTTGCCCTCGCGCCGCACGGCAAGACGTCGATGAGCCCCCAGCTCTTCCGGCGGCAGCTCGACGACGGTGCCTGGGGCATCACGGTCGCCACCGTGCAGCAGCTGCGTGTGTGCCGGGCGTACGGTGTCACGCGAGTTCTCATGGCCAACCAGCTGGTCGGGCGCCAGGCGATCACCTACGTGCTCGACGAGCTCGCGCGCAACCCGACGTTCGTGTTCTATGCGTTGGCCGATTCGGTCGCGGCGGTCGACGCGTTGGCGGCCGCAGCGGCAGTGCGCCGGCCGGGACGCTCGCTCGATCTCCTGGTCGAGTGCGGCGTCAACGGCGGACGCGCCGGCTGCCGCAGTCTGGCTGCAGCGCTTGCGGTCGCGCGCCGCATCAAGGCCGCCGAGCCCTATCTGCGCCTCGCCGGGGTGGAGGGCTACGAAGGCTCCGTGCCGGGGCCGACGCCAGACCAGCAGGAACGGCGCATCGCCGAATTCGTCGGATTCGTGGGCGAAGTCGCCGAGTGTTGCGCCGACGAGGGCCTGTTCGGCGCGGACCCGGTGATCCTCAGCGCCGGCGGGTCGGCCTATTTCGACATGGTCACCTCCCTGCCGCGCCAGCTCGGCCCCCGTGCAACGCAGGTCGTCATCCGCAGCGGCTGCTACCTGACCCACGACTCCGATGCCTATGCGCGGGCGGCGGTGCGCATGCGCGAGCGCACGCCGGCCATCGCCAGTCTCGGCGAGGGCCTGCGCGATGCGCTCGAGGTGTGGTCTTACGTGCAGTCGACGCCCGAAGCGGGCCTGGCAATTCTCACCATGGGCAAGCGCGACGTGTCGCACGACCTGCACCTTCCCTACGCCCGAGTCGCCTTGCGACCCGGGCGCGATGCGCGGCCGCGGCAGTTGCCGCCAGACTGCGAGGTCACGGCGCTCAACGACCAGCACGCTTACCTGCGGACCACGGAGGGCGCCGACCTGGCCGTCGGCGACATGATCGGATGCGCCATATCCCATCCCTGCACGACGTTCGACAAGTGGCGCTTTCTGCCGATCGTCGACGACGACTACGACGTCGTCGACGCCGTGGCGACGTATTTCTGACAGGTGGTTGACGATGATGGACCCCAGGAATCTCCTCATCCTGATGTCGGACGAGCACAACCCCAAGGTCATGGGCTGCGCCGGCAACGAAATCATCCGCACGCCCAATCTGGACGCGTTGGCGCGCGAGGGAACGCGCTTCACCTCGGCCTACACGACCTGTCCGATTTGCGTTCCGGCCCGTGCCTCGTTCGCGGTGGGCAAGTATGTTCACCAGATCGGCTACTGGGACAACGCCGACGCCTACGACGGCGCCATTCCGAGCTGGCATCACCTGCTGCGAGACCGGGGTCACGAGGTCGTGTCGATCGGCAAGCTGCACTTCCGCGGGGCGCCGGGTGACGATCACGGCTTCACGACCGAGATCGTCCCGATGCACGTGATCGACGGCATCGGCGACGTGAAGGGCCTGGTGCGCGAGAACATCCCCAGGCGACGGGGCGGCGACAAGATGGCCCGGCTCGCCGGCCCGGGCGAATCGCCCTACACCGTCTACGATCGCGACATCGCCGCGCGCGCGCAGATCTGGCTGCATGAAGCCGCCAAGCGGGTCCACGACAAGCCGTGGGTGCTGTTCGTGTCGTTCGTGGCGCCGCACTTTCCGCTGACCGCTCCTCCCGAGTGGTATTACCAGTATGCCGACCGCGACTTGCCGCTGCCGAAGCAGTACGGTCACGACGTACGCCCCCACCATCCGTTTCTCGACGACTACGAGCGCGTCGTCGACTACGACCGTCACTTCCGCGATCGCGACGACATTCAGCGGGCGTTGGCCGGATACTACGGACTGGTCAGCGCGACCGACGAGCACATCGGGCACGTGCTGGCAGCGTTGAGGCAAAGCGGACTCGAGGGCGCGACGCGGGTTCTGTACACCAGCGATCACGGGGACAATCTCGGCGCCCGCGGACTGTGGGGAAAGTCGACCTTCTTCGAGGAGTCGGCGGGCGTCCCGCTCATCCTTGCGGGAGACGGCATTCCGGCGGGCATCGAGCGGGCGACCCCGGTCAGCCTGGTCGACGTCTACCCGTTCGTCTTCGAGTGTGTCGGTGCAACGGCACCCGACGACCGCGAGCTTCCCGGCATCTCGCTGGCGGCACTCGCCGCGGGCCAGGTCCCCGACCGGGCCGTGGTGAGCGAGTATCACGCGACGACTTCCGTGGCGGGCGCCTACATGTTGCGCGAGGGAGACTTCAAGTACGTCCATTACGTGGCGTATCCTGCACAGCTGTACGATCTGCAACGAGATCCGGAGGAGTTGCACGACGTCGCCGGGGAGCCCGCCTACGCGGAGACGCTCGCCCGTCTGCGGCGCCGATTGCTGGAGATCCTCGATCCGGACGAAGTGGACGCGCGTGCCAAGCGCAGACAGGCCGAGCTGTTGGAGCGCCACGGGGGGCGTGACGTCGCGCTTGCCCGGGGCGATCTGGGCTTCACCCCGGCGCCGGGCACCGAGCCGGAAATCGACTAACCGCGGTCAGCGCACTGCCCGCCACCAGGAGGAAACATGATCTCTCGCCATGGAACACCCGAGCACCTGCCGGTTCGCCCGTTCGTTGCCCTGGTCGCGCTCGCCGTGAGCGTGGCGACGTTTCTCTGGGCAGGCACCGCCTTCGCGCAAGCGAGCGCAGCGTGGCCCAGGGTCTCGCCGATCACCATCGTGATCAACCAGTCTCCGTGGTTCGGCGGATTCAGCAAAGTCGTCGAAGCGTATGAAAAGGAGACCGGCAACAAGGTCACCCTGGACGTCAACCCGTTTGCCGGCAGCGGCGAGAAGCAGCGCAACTCGGTCCGGTCGAAGGAAGGGCAGTTCGACATCCTGGTGATGAATTCGGCATGGCTCGCCGAGTTCTACCACGGCGGCTTCCTGACGCCGCTGAACACCATCGATCCGGCGTTCAAGCTCGACCCGCAGGTGATGAGTTACGACGACACCGGCTACTGGGACGCGGCAAGAAAGAGCAACAACGCGAAGACCGGCGTGGTCTACGGGGTCCCGATCAACGGCAACATCCAGGTGCTCTATTACCGGGCGGACCTGTACGAAAAGGCCGGCCTGAAGGTCCCGCAGACGTGGGAAGAGCTCGCCGCCAATGCGAAGGCGCTGAACAGCCCGCCCAACGTCTACGGCATGGTCCAGCGCGGTGCACGCAGCGCCTCCGACATCTCCTACGACTGGATGCCCTACCTGCACAGCCACAACGGCGCGATCTTCAAGGACGAGAAGGCGGGCGATTTCACGGTCACCATCAACAGCCCCGAGGCAAGGCAGGCACTGGACGTGTACGTCAACCTGGCGAAGACCGTGGGCCCGCCCAATCCGGGCAGCTACGGCCAGGCACAGGTCATCCAGGCGCTGCTGACCGGCAAGGCGGCGCACGCGACCCCGGTCATCGCCGCGTGGCCACAGCTCGACGACGCGACCAAGTCGGCCGTGGTCGGCAAGGTGAACGTCGCTGTGTTGCCGCACGGCCCGGGGGGCAGGACCACGCCGACGCTGGGTCACTTCATCGGCGGAATCCCGAACAACATCCCCAAGGACCGGCAAGTGGCCGCACTGGCGTTCCTGCGCTGGTTCCAGTCCTACGACGCCCAGGTCAAATACGCGCAGACCGGACAACCGCCGATCCGCAGCGATGTCTACGCAGCGGCGTTCATGAAGACGCCGGAGTATCGCTGGTCACCGGCGGTCCTCGCGAGCCTGCCCAACGCGAAGATGATGTACACGGTGCCGGAAGGCCCGCAGATCGCGTCGGTGCTCGAGTTGCGCCTCAATCAGGCGGTGCTGGGCGAGAAGACGACGGCCGACGCATTGAACACCGCCGCCGCAGAGATCCACGACCTCATGCAGAAGGCGGGCTACAAGACCGCGCGACTGCCGCCGCTCAAGTAGCCTTCGCCTCGATGCGTGGCACCGCGGACCGGGCCAGCGCAAAGGCCGCCGATCGCTGGCGTTTCTACACGCTGGCCCCGGCGCTGGCGGTCTACCTGCTGCTGGCGCTGCTGCCAATCGTCAACCTCGCGACGATGTCGGTGCACGACATCCACTGGCAGCAGGGCGCGGCACGATGGACGCTGGTGGGGATGAAGCACTACGCGGAGCTGCCGCGCGACGTTCTCGTTCGCGCCGGGCTTGCCAATACCGCGCTGTTCGCGCTCATTGCCGTCACGGCCGAGATGCTGATCGGCTTCGCGCTCGCGCTGTTCGTCAGCCGCATCGCGGTGGGACGCGTCCTGTACCGCACGATCTTCCTGTTGCCGATCCTGCTGCCCGGCATCGTGATCGGCGCCATCTGGAAGCTGATGTACAACCCCGATTTCGGCGTCATCAATCAGCTGCTGCACCTCCTGGGCCTCCCGGGCTTCGACTGGCTCGGCAGCGGCAGTCTGGCCTTCCTGTCGGTGATCATCGTCGACGTCTGGCACTGGACGCCGTTTGTCTTCCTGCTGCTGCTGGCCGGGCTCGAGACGCTGCCGCAGGACATTCACGAAGCGGCCATGCTGGATGGCGCCAGCGCCTGGCAGGAGCTGCGCGACGTGACCATTCCGATGATGGTGCCGATTCTCGTCATGACCCTCGCCTTCCGCCTGATCGTCTCGTTCAAGGTCTTCGACGAGGTGTACTTGCTCACCGGCGGCGGCCCGGGCACGGCCACGGAGGTGTTGAGCTTCACGATCTACCGCCGCTTCTTCACCGAGGATCGCATGGGCTACGGCTCGGCGATCTCGGTGATCGCACTGTTCCTGCTGACGCTGGTCATCGTGCTGTTCATGGGAATGGCGCGCCGACGGATGCACGCTCACTGATGGAGCGTCCCATGGCGAACGTGCGCTGGGGCCGGTTGGGCATGCACGCGGTGCTGGCGCTGGGCGCGCTGGTGGTCATTCTGCCGGTGGTGTGGATCGCCTTCGCGGCATTCAAGACCCAGATCGCCTTGCTGCGCGGCGACCTGGTGTTCACTCCCTATCTCGGCAATTTCGAGGAGCTGCTCTTCTCGAAGGCGTCCGATTACCCGGCCAACTTTCTCAGCAGTGCCTGGGTTGCGTCAGTCTCGACGGCGATGGTCCTCCTCATCGCGACGCTCGCCGCCTACTCCATGTACCGGCTGCGCTGGCCGTCCTGGGTTCCGGCGCTGGTGCTGATGGGTTCGCTCGTGTTTCACATGATTCCGCCGATCACGCTGGTCGGGCCGTGGTACGTGATGTTCCGTTCGATCGGCTGGGACAGCACGTACACCGCGCTGGTGCTGACCCACGTGGCGCTGAACCTGCCGATCGGGATCGCCGTGATGTCGGTCTTCGTGCGCGACATCCCGATCGAGATCGAGGAATCGGCGCGCCTCGACGGCAGCAGCACGCCGCAGATGCTCTGGCACATCGTCTTCCCTCTGGTCCGGCCGGGACTGGCGGCGACAGGCATCCTGGTGTTCGTGTTCAGCTGGAACGAGTTCGCGGTCGCCTTGAATCTGACGTCGCGGCAGACGGCGACCGTACCGGTGGCGATCGCGAAATTCGCGCAAGAATACGAGATCAAGAACGGCGTGATGGCAGCGGGCGCGCTGCTTTCGATCATTCCCGCTGTCCTGCTGCTGCTGTTCGCGCAACGACACATCGTCAAGGGGCTGACCGCCGGCACCGGCAAATGAAGTCCCGCGGGGATCGCGTGCCGGACGTGCGACGGATTGGACTGCCCATGGTCCGAAACGTTGACCGGACGCCGGCGGGGAGAACCCGAGCGGCCCGCGGGGTGCGCTTCGGAGAGGAGACGTTGTCAATGCTTGCCGGCTTCGGTCACGACGCGTGAAGACACGATGATTCCACCACGATTCGACAGCGTCGAGCAGCTCGAGGACGCGATGACCGCGCCGTCGCCTGCGCTGGTCGAGGCGCTCCGCGGTGTGACCGGCGACCTCATGGTGCTGGGCGTCGGCGGCAAGATGGGTCCGACGCTGGCGCGGCTTGCCAGGCGGGCCGCTCCCGACAAGCGGGTGATCGGCGTTGCGCGCTTCTCGGAGCCCGGCCTGCGGCCCGAGCTCGAGCGGCACGGCGTCGAATGCATCGCGGCCGACCTGCTGTCGCGCGAGCAGCTCGCGGCCCTGCCCGAGGTGCCCAACATCGTGTTCATGGCCGGCCGCAAATTCGGCTCCACCGGCAGCGAGTGGCTCACCTGGGCGATGAACGCGCATGTGCCGGCGCTGGTGGCAGAGCGCTTCGCGGCTTCGCGCATCGTGGCGTTCTCGACCGCTTGCGTCTACCCGTTCGTGAGCGTGGACAGCGCCGGTGCCGACGAGCGAGCACCGTTGACGCCGCCGCCGGGCGAATACGCGAACTCCTGCGTCGCCCGCGAGCGAATCCTGCAGCATTTCTCGCATCGGTTCGGTACACCAGGCCGCCTGATCCGGCTGTCGTACGCGATCGACATGCGCTACGGCGTGCTGCACGACGTCGCGCACAAGCTCGTGGCGCACGAGCCGATCGACCTCGCGATGGGCCATGCGAACGTGATCTGGCAAGGCGACGCGAACGATTGGGCGTTGCGCACGCTGGCGCATTGCACGGCGCCGACGACGGGGCTCAACGTCAGCGGCCCGGCGGTGCGCATCCGCGACGTCGCCGAGGGGCTGGCACGGAGGCTCGGCGTTTCGCCGCAGTTCACCGGCACCGAGGCCCCCACCGCCTGGCTGGTCGACATCGGCGCGGCGCTGCGGCTGTTCGGCCCGCCGACGGTGCCCATGGAGACGATGCTCGACTGGACCGCCGACTGGGTCGCGCGCGGATTGGGGAGCCTCGGCAAGCCGACGCATTACGAGGCGCGGGACGGAAAATACTAGAGGGCGGGACCGCCATGCACTGGAACGAAATTCCTGCGGAAGCCCTTGCGGTCCTGCGCCGCGGCGCGGTGATCCCGGCGCACCTGCTGGCGCTCGACGCCAAGCGACGGCTTGACCGGAAGCGCCAGCGCGCTCTGGCGCGCTACTACCTGGACGCCGGCGCCGGAGGCCTCGCGGTGGGCGTGCACTCGACGCAGTTCGCGATCCGCGAGGTCGGGCTCTACGAGCCGGTGCTGGAGCTCGCGATCCAGGCGGCGGGCGAGTGGACTCCCCTGGGCGGCCGCCGGCCCCTGTTCATGATCGCCGGCGTGGCGGGCCGGACCGCCCAGGCGCTGCGCGAGGCGGCGATTGCCCAGCGCCTCGGGTACCACGCCGCTCTGCTGAGCCTGGCCGCGATGAAGGGTGCCGCCGAGGACGCCCTGATCGATCATTGCCGCGAGGTCGCGGCCGTGATGCCGCTGGTCGGCTTCTACCTGCAGCCGGCGGTCGGCGGCGTCGAGCTGCCGGTCGGCTTCTGGCGGCGTTTCGCGGCGATCGACAACGTCGTGGCGATCAAGATGGCGCCGTTCAACCGCTATCGCACGCTGGACGTGATCCACGGCGTGGTCGAGGCCGCAGCGGAGGGGCGCATCGCGCTCTACACCGGCAACGACGACCACATCGTGCTCGACCTGGTGACGCCCTTCGTCGTGCGCCGCGGCGATGCGGATGTCACCGTGCGCATCCGCGGCGGGCTGCTCGGGCACTGGAGCGTGTGGACGCGCCGCGCGGTGGAGCTCCTGCAGCGCGTCCGCATCGCGAAGGAACAGGGGACGGTCGATGCCGCCCTGCTGGCACTCGACTCGAGAGTGACGGACTGCAATGCCGCCTTCTTCGACGTCGCCAACGGCTTCCGCGGCTGCATCGCCGGTTGCCACGAGGTGCTGCGGCGGCAAGGGCTGTTCGAGGGCATCTGGTGCCTCGATCCGACCGAGGGGCTGAGCCCGGGGCAGGCCGGCGAAATCGACCGCGTGTACGCCGCCTACCCGGATCTCAACGACGACGACTTCGTGCGCGAGCACAGGACACGCTGGTTTGCTTAGGATCAACGAATCCGCATTGACATCGTGGCGCTCCCCGCTCATATTTTGTAACCATTCGTTTAACCAGACCCCACGCCGAAGGACGACCGACATGCACGCACGCACCCTCCTGACCACCCTGATGGCCGCAGCCGTGGGCTTGGCACTGGCCGGTACCAGCCAGGCGCAGCAGTGGAAGCCGGTACGGCCGATCAACCTGATCGTGCCCTGGGCCGCCGGCGGCTCGACCGACCAGGTCACGCGCATCGCGGCGTCCGAGATGGAAAAGGCGCTGGGCCAGACCATCGTCATCGTCAACCAGCCGGGCGCTTCGGGATCGATTGGCACCAAGAGCGCCTTCGACGCGCCGCGCGACGGCTACACCTGGACGGCGGGCGCAGCGCAGGATCTCGGCGCGTACGAGACGCTGGGTACGCTGAAGACGCGCATCACCGACTGGCACCTGTTTCTCAACGTCGCCAACATCCAGGTCATGAGCGTCAACCCGAAGACGCCGTACAACAGCGCCAAGGAGGTCCTCGACGCGATGAAGGCCAAGCCGGGCCAGGTCAGCGTCGCCACCGCCGGCGTCACCTCGGCGGGGCACAACGCGATGGAACTGATCGCCAAGGTCACCGGAGTCAAGTACAAGCACGTCACCTACGACGGCGGCAATCCCGCGGTGGTGGCCACGGTGGCCGGCGAAGCCGACGTCACCACGCAGCTGGCGGTCGAGCAGGCCGACATGATCCGCGGCAAGCGGCTGCGCCCGTTGGCCACGGTGAGCGACAAGCCGCTGGAGCTGGAAGGCTTTGGCACGATACCGCCGCTGTCGCAGACGCTGCCCGGCTTCACTGCGCCGGTCAACTACTTCGGCATCTTCATTCCCAAGGGCGTGCCCGACGAGGTCGTCAAGACCGTGGAAAAGATCTGGGCCGAGAACATCGTCAAGAGCGAGGCGCTGAAGAAGTACGCCACCAGCCGCGGGGCGCTGTTCGCGCCGCAATACGGCGAAGCGGCGCAAAAGGCCGTGTTCCCGGCGGTCCAGGCCAACGCCTGGCTGCTGTTCGACGGCGGCAAGGCCAAGGTGTCGCCCGACACCGTCGGCATCCCGAAGCCCTGACGCTACCTGTCCGGAACCTGTCCGTGCAGGACGCCAGCCCGCCGACGGCGGAGGTCGAGCCGCCTGCAGACGAGCCCATCACCGCACGCGGCGACCTCACGGACGCCGCGTGCTGGATCGCGCTCGGCATCGCCATTCTGGTCGGCTCGATCACGATGGACCGGCTGGAGCAGCAGCACATCAATCCCTACACGGTGCCCGGCCTGCTGCCTGGTCTGCTGGGGATCATGATGATCGTGTTGGGCGGCATCCTGGCGCTGCGCAGCATGCGGCGCGGCGCGCTCCACCTCGCACCGCCGCCGCCCAGCGCCCACGACCGCGAGCGGTGGCGCCGCATCTGGGTCGTCACCGCGCTGTGCCTTGGCTACGGCGTCGTGCTGATCGGCCACGGCCTGCCGTTCTGGCTGGCCTCGACCATCTACGTCACTGGCTCGATCCTGATCATCCAGCGCATGAGCCGCGACCCGGCGGAGCGGCGCAGGACGCAGACACCCAAGGCCTGGGCCAAGGCGCTCACGATCGGGTTGAGCTCGTCCGTCATCACCCACCTCGTGTTCCAGGAGTTCTTCCTGGTGCGCCTGCCCTGAACCTGCCTCCGGTCGCTCACGATGCTTCAAGGACTCGCGGAGCTGGGGCACGCCTACCTCGGCTTCCTCAACCCGCTGACGCTGGCCTACGGCCTGGGTGGGGCCTTCGTCGGCATCATCATGGGCATCCTGCCCGGCCTGTCGGCGACGCTCGCCATCGCGCTGCTGACCACGCTGACGATCAAGCTGCAGACCAACGACGCGATCCTGGTGCTGATCTGCTCGTACGTCGGCGCGCTGTACGGCGGCTCGCGCACGGCGATCCTGCTCAACATTCCCGGCACCGCGGCCAACGCCGCCTCCTGTGCCGACGGCTACGCGCTGGCGAAGAAGGGCCAGGCGGGGCGGGCGATCGGCATCGCGACCTCGGGCGCCTTCGTGAGCACGCTGTTCGGCGTGCTGTGCCTCGCCACCTTCACGCCGGTGCTGGCCGAGGTGGCGCTGTCCTTCGGCGCCTTCGAGTTCTTCTGGCTGGCGCTGTTCGGCGTCACGATGTCCGGCAGCATCGTCGGCCAGGACCCGCTCAAGGGCTGGCTGATGGGCATGTTCGGCCTGTTCCTGGCTCAGGTCGGCCAGGAGGGCCTCTACGCGCACGACCGCTTCACGTTCGGCTGGGACGAACTCGCCGGCGGCTTCGCGTTGATCCCGGCGCTGGTCGGGGCCTTCGGCCTCGCCGAGGTGCTGACGACGCTGGCCGATCCGATCGAGCGCAAGATCATGGACCTCAAGGACTCGGTGTTGCCACGCTGGCGCGAGATCGCCCAGTACTGGCGCACGGTGCTGCGCTCGGGCGTGATCGGCGTGTTCACGGGGCTGCTGCCGGGCGTGGGCGAGGACGCCGGCTCGTGGATGTCGTATGCGGCGGCCAAGGCGGTGAGCAAGGAGAAGGAGCAGTTCGGCAAGGGCTCGATCGACGGCCTGATGGCCGCGGAGACCGGCGACATGGCGTCCGTCCCCGGGCACATCATCCCCTGCCTGGCGCTGGGCATCCCCGGTTCGGCGCCGTCCGCGGTGCTGATGGCCGCGATGATCATCCACGGCGTCCAGCCCGGGCCGATGCTGATGATCCAGCACCCGACATTCATCTACGAAGTGGTGGCGATGACGACGCTGGCATCGTTCACCATCCTGCTGTTCGGGCTGTTCGGCGTGCGACCGCTGCTGCACGTGCTGAAGGTGCCGCGCGCGATCCTGATGCCGATCGTCTTCCTGCTGTGCGTCGTCGGTGCGTACGCCACCGCGTCGCGCCTCTTCGACGTCTACGCGATGCTGGCGATCGGCACCGCGGCGTTCTTCCTGCGTCGCCGCGGGTACGAGATGGCGCCGCTGGTGCTGGGGCTGGTGCTGGGCCACCTGCTCGACAAGAGCCTGCGCCGCGGCCTGGTGCTGTCCGACGGCAGCCTGCTGCCGTTCTTCACCCGGCCGATCTGCATGGTGTTTGCCGCGGTGACGCTGTTCACCATCCTGCTCTACGTGCCGGGGTTCAAGGCCGGTGTGAACTGGATGCGCCGCGCGCTGGTGCAGGGGTTCAAGGCGCTCCTGCCGCGTCGGGGGTAGCGCACCATGCAGATCGCGCTGTGCAACGAGGTGCTGCAGCCGCTGTCGTTCGCGCAGCAGTGCGCGCTGGCGGCGGCGCTGGGCTACGACGGGCTGGAAGTGGCGCCCTTCACGCTGGCACCGAACCCGCTCGATCTCACCGACGCGCAGGCGCGCGAGTATGCACGTGTCGCGAGCGACCACGGCCTTGCCATCACCGGACTGCACTGGCTGCTCGTCGCGCCCGCCGGGCTCTCGATCGTCTGCGCCGACGCGGCGCTGCGCGCCAGGACGGTCGACGCGATGTGCCGCATGGTCGAGCTGTGCGCGGCGATGGGCGGGCGATACCTGGTGCACGGCTCGCCCAAGCAGCGCTCGGTGCCGCCGGGCGAGTCGCGCGGGGCGGCGCTCGAGCGTGCGCGCGAATGTCTGGCGCGGGCCGCAGGTGCCGCGCAGCGCTGCGGCGTGACCTACTGCATCGAGCCGCTCGCGCCCGTTGACACCGACCTGTTCAATACCGTGAGCGAGGCCGCACGGCTCGTCGACGACATCGGCTCGCCCGCGTTCAGGACCATGATCGACTGCTGCGCCGCGGGCCAGGCCGAGGCCGAGCCGGTGGCCGCGCTGATCGCGCGCTGGTGGCCCACGGGCAGGCTCGCGCACGTGCAAATCAACGACCCGAACCATCGCGGCCCCGGCCAAGGTGAGATGGCGTTCGCGCCGATTCTCGCGGCGTTGCAGTCCGTGGGCTACGGCGGCGTGCTCGCGGTCGAGCCGTTCGACTACGTTCCCGATGGACCGGGTTGCGCGGCGCGCGCGATCGGCTACCTGCGTGGCCTGTTGGAGGCGTCGGAACGCTGAATCGCGGCGCGGGGCGATGCGCGGGACTGCTTCAAGGTGGAACTCGCGAACCCCGGTTGGAAGGTGGAGATCGCCGCGACTGCGGTCCGCCGGCAGATCCGGGCCGCATCGCCGAGGGCGGGCAGCCCGGCCGCCTCCCGGCGACGCGATCGGCTGCGACGGGTCGGACCGACGTCCTGCCACCCCCGGGGTCAGGCACGGACGAGCGCCCGCTTGAGCGCGGCCGGCCTTGCCACCAGGTCGGCGAGCGTATGCTGGTCGAGCGATTCGTAGAGCGCAGCGAAGGCGTCGACCAGGATGCCCTTCAGGCGGCAGGGCGACGCGATCCGGCAACCGTGCGCGTCGCCCGACAGGCACTCGACGATCGGCGCTTCGCCCTCGCTGGTGCGCACGACATCGCCCAGGCGTATCGTCTCGGGTGCACGCGCCAGGCGGATCCCGCCGCCGTTGCCCCGGACCGACTCGACGAGCCCCCGGCGCGCGAGCTGGTGGACGACTTTCATCAGGTGGTTCTCGGAGATTCCGTAGGCGGCCGCGATCTCGGGGATGGTCGCGAGGCGCGTCCGATCGAGCGCCAGGTACATCAGCACGCGCAGCGTGTAGTCGGAAAAGGCGGTGAGGCGCATTGGGCTCGAAAGATGTAATCGGGATATTGCTTTGGCGTCCCGGTGCGAGTACGATGAAGGTGCATAGATAATACATCTTTCAGGCCGGGATTGCCGAGGCGACCGGTCGCGGGCACGACACCGGTCCCGCGGCGGTGAATCCCGGCGGGCGTGGCCTGAAATCCCCGGCTTTCCAAGTCCAACCACCGACGGAGCGACCCGCCATGTCCCATCCCGCGCACTCCCACCTCTCGCCCGATGCGATCTATCCCTTCGATGCCCGCGGCATCGCCAAGCGCTTTCGGCATGCCGCCATTTTCGGGGCGCTGGACGCCTTGACCTCCGGGGAGACGATGCGTTTCGTCAACGACCACGATCCGCTGCCGCTGCTCGACCAGCTGGCAAACCGCTACGGGCAGGCGGTGACGATTCGCTACGTGCAGCGCGACCCGGGCGCGATCGTGATCGACTTCGTCAAGAACTGACCGGAGCCCTGCCCGGCGCGCCGGTCGTGCTGGGTCCGCAACTTCGTCGCCCACCCGCTTTCCCGGTTCCCCTCCATGCCCGACGTCGAGATCCGCAACTTCGATGACCTGCTGCGTGCCGCTCGCCGGCAGCCGGAACCGCAGCGCCTGCTGTTCGTCTTCGCCGGCGCCGAACTGCCGGACGACAGCACGCCCGAGCAGCGCCGGCGCTTCGCCGCCGGCAGCGGCGGCGCACTGGTGCCGCTGATGTGCGTGGACAAGGCCACCGACGAGCTCGACAGCTTCGCGGCGCTGGTCAGCGAGTCCCGCTTGCTGGGTCGGGAGTGGACGATCGTGTTCGTCGCCAGCCTGGCCGGGCAGGGCGGGCGGGCACCGACCAGCGCGGAGGCCGAGGCCCCGCTGCATACCATGGTCGGCGCGATCAAGGCGGGCGCGCACCGGTCGTTCATTCCCTTCGACCTCGACGGCCGGCCGGTGAGTATCGAATGAGACGGCGAGCTCGGGCAGGTCCAACCAGAAGGAGCGGCGATGAGTGACCGGGTGAAGGCCTGGCAGTGCATCGGCTGCGGCAAGATCGAAGCGCCGCAGACGTGCATCGGCGTCTGCCAGGACCGGAAGGTGGAATTCGTCTACGCAGCCGAGCACGAGAGGGCGCTGGCCGAGCTGGCGCGTGCGCGTCGGCAGGCAAGCCTGCTGGAAGCGCTCGTGCGCCGCCTCGCGCACACGCATCCGCACCCGGACGAATGGGAGCACTCCTACCGGGCCCTGCAGGCGCAGGCGCTCTCGATGCTTGCCGCGATCGGCGATGCGCACTGAGAATGCGCGGGGGTGCGGGTGTTGCCGGAGCGAATTCGGCGGCATGAGCCCGGGGCCGGCCGGAGCGGTGGCAACGGGCCCGGCGCATCACGGCGAGGGCGCTTCGCCAGGACATCGGGCAAGGACTGCAGATGCTCAAGATTGAAGATCACCGCCGGCCACAGCCGCTGTCCGCACCCACCGGCTTCGCGCTCTGGAATCTGGGCTTTCGACCCTTCTACCTGCTGGCCAGCGGCTTTGCCGCGCTGTCGATCCTGCTCTGGGTCGGCCAGTATGCGGGCTATCTGCCCGCGGTCCACGTGCGCGATCCGGCGTGGCACGGTCACGAGATGCTGTTCGGCTACACGATGGCCGTGATCGCCGGCTTCCTGCTGACGGCCGTGCGCAATTGGACGGGCAAATCGACGCCGGCCGGCGCGTCGCTGATCGCGCTCGCGGTGCTGTGGGTGGCGGGTCGCGTGCTGATCCTGACCCCCTATGCGGTGGCCGCGGCGGTCGTCAACGCCGCGTTTCCGGTCGCCGTCGCGATCGGCATCGGCATCCCCATCGTCGCCAGCCGGAACCGGCGCAACTACTTCTTCATCGCGCTGATGTTGCTGCTGGGTCTCGCCGTGCTCGCGTTCCACCTTGCCCATCTGGGCGCGCTCCGCTGGCCGGAGCGGGCGAGCCTGCAGGTCGGTCTCGACGTCGTCCTGTTCATCCTGGCCGTGATGGGGGGGCGGGTGATCCCGATGTTCACCAACAACGGCATCCCGGGCGTGCAGGCGGTGCGGCAGCCGGCGGTCGAGAAGCTCGCACTGGGCAGCGCGCTCGCCCTGCTGGGCGCCGACGTCCTGCAGCTTCCGCCGTGGACCGTGGGTGTGATCGCGCTGGCGGCCGCCGCGACCCACGCGTGGCGGCTCCATCTCTGGCAACCGTGGCGGACGCGCGGGACGCCGATCGTCTGGGTCCTCCACCTCGCCTACGGCTGGATCGTCGTCCACCTCGCGCTGCGCGGACTCGCGGCGTTGGGCGCGGTCGCGGAGCTGCTGGCGGTTCATGCGCTCACCATCGGGGCGATCGGCGGCATGACGATCGGCATGATGACGCGCACGGCACGCGGCCACACCGGGCGTCCGCTGCAGGCGGATGGCTTCGAGCAGGCGTGCTATGTCCTGGTCGCGCTCGCCGCGGCGATACGGGTGTTCGGCGGCATGCTGCTGCCCGGCGCCTACCTGGAGACCGTCGTGGTCTCCGGCCTCTGCTGGTCGGCCGCGTTCGCGCTGTACGCGATACGCTATGCGCCGGTGCTGTCGCGGCCGCGGCTGGACGGCAAGCCCGGATAGCCGCCGCCGGCGGCAAGGGCACCGACCCGCAGGAGTGCGCGATGAGAGCCCATTGGTTTCAGCACGTAGCGTTCGAAGGCCTGGGCAGCATTGCCGGCTGGCTGGCGGCCCGCGGCATCGAGACGACCTGCACGCGTTTCGATCAGGCGGCAAAACTGCCCGAGCTCGCGGACCTCGACTGGCTGATCGTGATGGGAGGGCCGATGAGCGTCAACGACGAGCATCTGCATCCCTGGCTCGCCGACGAGAAGCGGTTCGTTCGCGACGCCATGGCCGCCGGCAGGCGCGTGCTGGGCATCTGCCTCGGCGCGCAGCTGATGGCGAGTGCGCTGGGCGCGAGAGTGTATCCGAACGCGGCGCGCGAGATCGGGTGGCACCCCATCGACGGTGTGGCTCCGCCGGCGGGTCGCCCGGCATTTCGCTTCCCGGCGCAGGCGCCGGTGTTCCACTGGCACGGAGAGACCTTCGAGCTTCCGGCCGGATCGGTGCACAGCGCGCGCAGCGTCGGCTGCGAGCATCAGGCGTTCCAGCTCGGCGCGCGCGCGATCGGCCTGCAGTTCCACCTGGAAATGACGCCCGAGGGCGCGGCGGCCCTGGTCGCCAACTGCCCCGGCGACTTGCGGCCCGGGAGCTTCGTGCAATCGGAGCAAGCGATGCTGTCGGCGCCCCCCCGGCAATACCAGGTCGCCAACGCGCTGATGTGCGACGTGCTGGACTACCTGGCGGGCGGCGAGCGCTGAAGGTTTCGGTGCGGGGAGGGGGGCTCGGCGGGCCGTTGGTGACGGCGGCTAGTGGCTCGTTCCCGCCGAGCGCGTCACCTTGTTCCAGACGTTGTACTTGCCGACCGGCCGTTTCGCCGGCAGGCGCTTGATCTCGACCAGCGTCGCGGCGTCGTAGACGACGATCGCGCCGTCGATGTCCCAGACGCTCGCGAGCGCGTACTTGCCGTAGCGGTCGAACTCGATGTGCGCCGCCGTCTTGCCGGGTGCCGGGACCAGCGACTTCGCCACCTGGAGCGTCCGCTTGTCGATCACCTGCAGCGTATCCTTTGCCGGACCGTTCATCGCGTCCACCCAGGCGTAGGGCGTCGCCTCGTGGCTGCGCAGGAAGAAGCCCGGGCCGGCCGTGGGGATCGCGGCCAGCAGCCGCCACTCCTTCATGTCGATGACGCTGACGACGGCATCCTTGAGGTTGGTGGTCGCCAGCACCGACCGGCCCTGCCAGTCCCAGGTGATGCCGGAGCCCAGGTGCGGCAACCCGGGCAGGTCCACCGTGGCGATCTTGCGCCGGACGTTGAGATTGACCACCTGACCCTTGCCCGCTTCACGTGCCGCGCCGATCAGGTGGTCGTATTTCGCGTCGAAGAAGAAGTCGTCGAGCACGTCGTCGAGCACGATCCTGCGCACCGGGAAGGCCCCGCGCTCCGCGACAGCCTCGCCGCTCCGGTAGTCGTGGACGTAGCCCTCGTAGACCGGTGCCGCATTCGGGTCGTAGGTCAATTCCCACACCTCCGGAACGTCCTTCAGCGCGACGACGAAGCTCCGGCGCGGCGCGGCGTCGTAGACCGCCGATACGCGCGAGGACTTTCCCGCCTTGTCCGCGACGGGGATCAGCTTGACCAGCGACAGGTCGCGCGCGTCGAGCACCACCAGCGTGTGCGGCAGGTAATTGCCGGCGATCACCCACTTGCCGTCGGCGGACACCGCGAGATTGCGGGTGTTGAGGCCCACCCGCACCTCGGCCACGGTCACGAGGTTCCACAGGTCGTACTTCGCCACCCAGCCGTCGCGCGAGGCGAAGAACACGTAGCGGCCGTCCGGCGTGAACTTGGGCCCTCCGTGCAACGCGTAGCGCGTGGGAAAGCGTGCCAGCCGCTCGAGCTTGTCGCCGTCGAGAATCGACGCGTGGTGATCGCCGGACTCGACGACGACAAAGAGATTCAGCGGGTCGGCCGCGTACTGCGGCTTGTCCGGCAGCGATCCGTCGCGGTGGACGACGATGCGGGAGGCAGCGATCTGCGCAGCGCCCCAGACGGGCTTGCTGCCGGGCGGCGTGTAGACGAACGCCACCAGAGCGTCGACCTCGGCCTTGGTGAGCTTGTCCGCGAACGCCGGCATCTGCGTGGCGATGCGGCCCTTCGCGATCGTGTCGGCGGCCGCCGGCCGGCGCAATCGCTCGAGATTCTCGGGCAGCAGCGCAGGTCCGGTGCCGCCGAAGCGGTCGGCACCGTGACAGACGGCGCAGTGCGCGGCGTAGAGAGTCCCCGCGTCGGTCGCGACCGCCTGTGCTGCCGCGTTGCCGGCGAGCGCGACGGCCAGCAGGGCGATGGCGAGCGCGCCGCTCCAGCCGCTCGCGCCCTGGCTGGCGGAGACACTCATGAAGGGAGGGGAAGCGGGGGTCGGCGAGTTCACGCAGTCTCGGCGCGGCGCACGCGGACGTAGGGCTTGAGCTTCACCCGCTCGTGGCTGCCGACGATCCCCAATTCGTCGTCGTCGAGATAGCAGCCGGGATCCTCGGCCCAGGGGTCCCCGGTCAGCTGCCAGGCCCGAACCCTCGTGTTGCCGCCGCAGACGTCGAGATAGGGGCAGGCGCCGCAGCGCCCCTTGACCGCCCGCGGCACCGCCTTCATCCCCGCCAGCAGCGAATCGGAGGTGTCCTGCCAGATCTCGGAAAACGGCCGTTCCCTGACGTTGCCGAGCGTGTAGTCCCACCAGAAGGTGTCCGGGTGGACGTTGCCGAGATGGTCGATGTTGGCGACGTTGACTCCCGACGAATTGCCTCCCCATTGCGCGAGCTTCGCGCGCAGATGCGCCTCGCGCTCCGGGAATCTGCGCCGCACCCAGTGCAGCAGGTAGACGCCGTCGGCATCGTTGTTGCCGGTGACGAACTCGCGGTGGACGCCCGCGTCGACGTGCTGCCAGGCGGTGTCGAAGATCCGGTCCATCGCCTCGCGGGTGGTGCGGAACACCGCGTCGGTCTTGCGGTTGATGTTGCCGCGACCGCCGTAGTTGAGGTGCGAGAGATAGAATTTGTCGACCCGCTCGGCCTCCATCAGGTCGAGGAGGCCAGGCAGGTCCTGCGCGTTGTCGCGGGTCAGCGTGTAGCGCAGCCCGACCTTGATGCCCGCGTCACGGCACAGGCGCACGGCGGCGAGCGACGCGGCGAACGCCCCCTGCTTGCGCCGGAAGCGGTCGTGCGTCGCCTCGATGCCGTCGAGGCTGATGCCGACGTAGTCGAAGCCGACGCCGGCCAGGTCGCCGATGTTGCGCTCGTCGATCAGCGTGCCGTTCGTCGACAGGCCGACGTAGAACCCCAGGGCCTTGGCCCGCCGCGCGATCGGCAGGAGGTCGCGATGCAGCAGCGGTTCGCCGCCGGACAGGATCAGCACCGGCACGCCGAACGCCTTGAGGTCGTCCATGGTGCGGAAGATCTCGGCCGTCGCGAGCTCGCCGGGGAAGTCGATGTCGGCCGAGATCGAGTAGCAGTGCTGGCAGGCGAGGTTGCAGCGCCGGATCAGGTTCCAGATCACCACCGGGCCGGGGGGGTTGCGCTTCGGTCCGACGGGCGTCGGGTGCCGGAGCTCCTGCAGGTACTGGGTCACGCGGAACATGGTGCCTCGCTTCGGTCAGTCGGCCGGCCCGAAGCGCAGGCCGGTTTTCTTCAGGATCCGCGTGCTGTAGAGGATCTCGTGTGCGCGCGCGTGCGGACCCAGGACGCGCGCGATTCCCGCCACCTTCGCCTCGACTTCGGCGCGGTCCCTGCCGTGCACCATCGCGAACAGATTGTAGCGCCACACCGGCAGCCGGCGCGGCCGGCGGTAGCAGTGCGACACGCTGTCGAGCGCACCGACCTCTTCGCCGAGCGCATCGACGGCGTCGTCGTCGACGTCCCAGACGCTCATGCCGTTGGCGACCCAGCCGATCCGATAGTGATTGGGCACCGCGGCGATGCGGCGGATCGCTCCGGAGTCGAGCATGGCCTGGACGCGCTGCAGGACGAGCTCGGGCGCGACGCCCAGCGCCGCCGCGACGGCATGATAGGGCCGGGGCACCCGCGGCAGGCCGGCCTGCAGTTCGCGGACGAGCACGCGGTCGAGATCTTCGACGTCGACGCCGGTGCTTGGTGAGGTGCCTTCGTGCTGCGCACTCCGGCATTCGCCCCTGGGGCGGCCCGGCGGGCTCGCTGAAGTACCTTCGTGCTGCGCACTCCGGCATTCGCGCTCGGGGCGGCACTTCGCGTTCATGCGGAGAGCTTCAGCGCGACGAAGTACTCGCGCTCCTTCGGGAACGCGAGCACCGGGATGCCGGTCTCGCGCTCGATCCTGGCGATCGCCGCGGCGATTCCGGCGCGCGATTCGGTGCCGAGCACGAACCACATGTTCAGTGCGTGGTCGCGCGCGTAATTGTGCGCCACCGCCGGGAGTGCGTTGACCTGCGCCGCGACCCGGTCGAACTCCGCCGCCGGCACCTGCATGGCGGCCAGCGTGAACGCGCCGCCCAGCTTCTCGGCGTCGAACAGCGGGCCGAACCGGCTCAGCGTGCCGTCGGCCAGCAGCGCGTCGAGGCGCGCGATCAGCTCGCCCTCGTCGAGATCGAGCGCAGCGGCGACGGCGAGAAACGGCCGCTCGCACACCGGCAGCCCGTCCTGCAGCGCGTTGACGATCCGACGGTCGACGGCGTCCATGGCCATCGTCATCCGGTGACGCGGGCGGCCGTGGACGCCAGCGCGTAGCGCGCTCCGCACTGCTTGAAGGCGCGGCGCGAGAACAGCACCGCCGAGGGGCAGTCGTCGAGTCCGTTCGCGGCGGCGAGCTGCGCCACGCGCGCTTCGACCGTCGGCCGGTCGGTCCCGTGCACCATGCAGAAGAGGTTGTAGCGCCAATCGGGCAGCGCGCGCCGGCGGCGATAACAGAGGGTGACGCCGGGCTCGCGGGCGAGCGCGGCGCCCAGCGCATCGGCATCGCCGTCGGGGACGTCCCAGACGCACATGGCGTTGGCGGTGAATCCCAGCGCGCGGTGCCGGACGACGACTCCGAGCCGCTTGACGACGCCGAGCTCCAGCCAGTCGCCGATGCGTGCGAGCGCGCAGGCTTCGCTGACGCCGGCCTTGTCGGCGATGACTGCGTAGGGTGCCGGCACCGTCGGCAGGCCGTCGGCGAGCGCGTCGACGAGGCGGCGGTCCGCGTCGGTCAGCGCGGGCACCGGCCTGCGGCCGCCGGCATCCCCGTGCCGTGGCCGGCCGATCGCGTCGCCCGCGTGCCCGCCACCGAGGTCGAATCCCAGGTCGATCCAGTATTCGGTGAGCAGCGGCAGCGAGATCGGCGCGGACCCGGCGTCGTCCGCGATCCCGTCGAGGACGTCGGCGAGCGCGTGCTGATCGGCCGCCGTCACGACGAACCAGAGGTTGTAGCGGTGCTCCCGCTCGTAATTGTGGTTCACTTCCTGGCGCGCGGAGACCCGCGCCGCGACCCGCGCCAGCTGCGACTGCGGCACGGGCAGCGCGGCCAGCGTCGACACACCCACCGAGCCGGGGCGGAACACCGCGCCGATGCGGCTCACCCGGCCGTCCGCGAGCGCGCTCGCCAGCGTCGCGCGCACCCAGCCTTCGTCGACCCCCAAGCGCTGCGCGATCACCGCGTACGGTGCGCGCACGACCGGAAACCCGCGCTGGAATTCGTTGAGCAGGCGGGCCTCGCGCGGGTCGGTCAGGGCGCCCATCTCAGAATCCCATCCGTGCCGCGCGCGTGGTGAAGAAGATGCCCGAGGGGCTGTCCGCGGCGAGGGTGGCGATCGGCCGCAGGGTCGCGGTGTCGTAGACCACGACCTTGTGGTCGTCGCGCGCGGAGATCCAGACGGCCTCGCCGCGCGGCGTGAACTCGAGGTGCAGCACCGCCTTGCCGGGCTCCAGCGTCTTCGCGACCGAGCGCGTCTCGGTGTCGATCACCTGCACCTTGCCGTTGTCCGGAAACGCGAAATTCACCCACACCTGCCGCGCGTCGGGGCGGGCGATCGCGAACACCGGCTGGCCCGCGACGGGAACGCGCGCGACCTCGTTCCAGTCGCGGGTGTCGACGACCAGCACCTCGTTGCGGCCGATGGCAGGCAGGTAGGCGTAGCCCGCGGCGATCGCCCAGCCGCGCAGGTGCGGCATCTTGTAGACGGGCAGCTTCTCCTCGCCCTTGCCGTAGCGGTCGAGGATCCGCCGCACGCCGCGCTCCGGGTGCCACAGATCGAGCAGCGCGAGCCCGTCCTCGCCGAAGAGCCCGGCGATGTACCAGCGACCGTCCGGGGTGACGAATCCGTCGTATGGCTGGCGCCCGATGCCGGTGAACTTCTCGACCTTCGGCGCGCGCGGATCCGACGCGTCGATCACCCAGATCTCGCCGGCATCGAACAGGCTGGCGACGAATCGCTGGCCCGGCGCATCGGCGAGCCCGACGACCTTCGACGGCGTCCCGTCAAGGCCCGGCGCCGCCCGGATCTCGGCCAGCGGCTCGAGCGTCGCGGCGTCGAAGAGTCGCACCCCGCCCGGGGTGTAGTTCTGCGCGGCGACGACGCGGCCATCCTGGCTGATCGCGCCGCCGATCGAGTTGCCGGCCTGCAGCACGCGCCGAGCGATCTTCTGCTCCAGCAGGTCGATCTTGGTCAGGCCGCCGTCGCGGCCGAAGACGAAGGCGTAGCGGCCGTCGCGGGAGAATACGACCGACGCGTGCGACAGGTCGCCGAGTCCCGCGATCGTCGCCAGACTGCTCTTCGCGGAGGTGTCGACGACCTGGACACGCCCCGTCGCGCGCTCGATGACCACACCGAGGTCGCCGGTGCCACGCAGTGTTTGCGCGCTCGCGGGGGTGGCCGGGGCGCAGGCGAATGCCAGCGCGACGAGCAGTGTCGCGGCGAGCTCGGCGCCCGGGATCCGGCACCGCGCCGCACCGGACCCGGGTTCGGTCCGCGGCAGCCGCAGCGACGGTTCGACCCCGCGCAACCTGGATTCGGGCCGGAAGGCGTTGCCGCAGGCCAGGGGCCTTCGTCGTGCCGCTTCAATCACGCACAGTCTCGACGTCACCGGACACGAGGCGAACGACCAGCCACTGCGCCTCGGCTTCGGACAGAAAGCGTCGCCACGGCGGCATCGCGGTCCCGGGACGGCCGGCGACGATGGTCGCGACCAGGCCCGCTTCCGGACGCGCGCTCAGCGCCTCGGGCGTGAGCGCCGGACCGAGTCCCCCGGTCAGGCGCATCCCGTGGCAGGATCCGCAGTCCTGGCGCAACAACCGCAGCAGTTCCTGCTGCCGCGCCGGCGCGGGCGCCGACGTGCGCGCCACGGGGCCGTCGGGTACGGCGACGCTCGCCGCGCCGGCCGGCACGCCGGTCGCGCCCACCGCCGCCGCCAGAAGGGCTGCGGCAGCCCGGCGTCCGGAAGCGGCCATAGCGCGTGCCCAAGCCGCTCTACATCGCGAGGATGTAGACGACCATCTTCTTCGCCTCGTCGTCGGTCACCTTGTTCGGCGGCATCGGAACCGGGCCCCAGACACCCTGCCCACCCTTGATGACCTTGTCGGCCAGCTTCGCCGCCGCCGCGGCATCGCCCTTGTACTTCTTGGCGACGTCCTTGTAGGCGGGGCCGATCAGTTTCTTGTCGTTCGCGTGGCAGGCCGTGCAGCCCTTGGACTTCAGCAGCGCCTCGTCGGCCATCGCGGCCGGCGACGCCAGCATGGCCGCCGCGAGGGCAATTCCGGCACATGCCGTGAGCAGGCGTGAATTCATCGTGTCTTCTCCCTGGTCAGTAGACGTCGTGCTGCGTGTTGTACACATTGAAGTGGCCGGTCGGGGTGATGAGCCTCGGGTCCTTGATCACGGCCTTCAGCTTCAGCGTCTTGTCGTCGACGATGACCAGCGCCGACTCCTGATTCTTGGCGCTCCAGACCGAGAACCACACCTCGTCGCCCGCCTTGTTGTATTCGGGCTGCACGACGCGCTTCGCTCCCTCGGCGACACCCGACCATTCGGCGATCGGCAGCACCTTGAAGCCGGCCTTCAGGTTCTTGATGTCGTAGACGGCGACCGAGCCGCTGACCTTCGGGTCGGGGTGCAGCGGGGTGTCGATGTAGAGGTGCGCCGACTTCGGGTGCGTCTTGATGAACAGGTTGCCGCCGCCCTGACCGTCGATCGTCTCGCAGACTTTCCACGCGTGGTCCTTGTGCCGCGCGGGATCGGTGCCGATCAGCGAGACCTTCTCGCTGCCGAGGTGTCCCGTCGCCCACACCGGGCCGCACTTCGGGTGGATGAAGTTCGCGCCGCGGCCGGGGTGGGGAATCTTGTCGACCTCGACGATCGCGACCTTCTTGCCTTCCTTGGCATCGACGATGGCGATCTTGTTCGACTGGTTCGCCGCCATCAGCACGTAGCGGTGCGTCGAGTCCCAGCCGCCGTCGTGCAGGAAGCGGGCCGCGGGGATCTCGGTGACGGCGAGGTTGTCGAGATCCTTGTAGTTGACCATCAGGATCTTGCCGGTCTCCTTCACGTTGACGATGAACTCCGGCTTGTAGTGCGAGGCGGCGATCGCGGCGACGCGCGGCTCGGGGTGGTATTCCTGGGTGTCGACCGTCATGCCGCGGGTGGCGCCGATCTTCAGCGGCTCGAGCGTGTCGCCCTTCATGATCACGTACTGCGGCGGCCAGTACGAGCCGGCGATCGCGTACTTGTCCTCGTAGCCCTTGTACTTCGACGTGTCCACGCTGCGCGCCTCGAGGCCGACCTTGATCTCGGCGACGTTGTCCGGCTTCGCCATCCACAGGTCGATCATGTTGATCTTGGCGTCGCGCCCGATGACGAACAGGTACCGACCGGAGGCGGAGACGCGCGAGATGTGCACCGCGTACCCGGTCTTGACGATGTTGATGATCTGCTTGGTGTCGCCGTCGATCAGCGCCACCTCGCCGGTGTCGCGCAGCGTCGTCGAGAAGATGTTGTCGAGGTTGTAGGCGTTCATCTTCTTCGTCGGGCGCTGGCCCGGCGGGATGATGACCTTCCACGTCGCCTTCATCTCCTTCATGCCGAACTCCGGCGGCTGCGGCGGCGTCTGCTGCACGTAGCGGGCCATCAGGTCCACTTCGGCGTCGTTGAGTTCGCCCGAGGTGCCCCAGTTCGGCATGCCGGCGGGCGAGCCGTACTTGATGAAGACCTTGAGGTACTCGCTGCCCTTGTCGATCGTGATGTCGGGCGTGAGCGCCTTGCCGGTGGCGCCCTTGCGCAGCACGCCGTGGCAGCCGGCGCAGCGCTCGAAGTAGATCTGCCGCGCCTTGTCGAACTCGGCCTTCGACATCTGCGGCGCCTTCGGATTGATGTCCTGGTACATGTCGACGCCCGCGAGCGGCGAGCTGCCCGCCTGGTACGCGGTCTCGGGCGGCGAGATCTCCTTGTGCTGCGTCTGGGCTGGCTGCTGCGCGAGCGCGCTCCCGACGGCCAGCGACAGCCCCAACAGCGCCAGCAATCCCGTGGCGATTCGATCGTTCACATTCCGCTCCTTACCGGTGGAAGAGGGGATGCGGACGCGGCGGCAACGGGCGGCCCGCACCGGTGCCACGATCCGCAGGTCGCGCCGTGCTCGACGCTCCAGGCGGGCACGCGAGCTCGGGGGTCGCGGCACCAGAGGCGAACAGTGCGCCAGCGGCCCTCGCGGTTCCTTGATGGATCTTAAGGATTGGCGGTTGAGTGCGGCCGGCGGCCCGCCGCCGACCGGTCCGCGGCGGGCCCGCCCGCGCATCCGCGGGGCGCCTTTCCGCTCGCTCACACCTTCTCAGGCCGCGCGCGCCTCGCCGGCTTCCTCGTAGGTCCGCCCGTCGCGGATGTGGTAGATCCGCCGGAAGGTGGGGATGATCTTCTCGTCGTGGGTGACGACGATGATGGCGGTGCCGAAGCGCTGCGCCATCTCGTTGAGGATGCGGATGACCGTCAGCGCCCGCTCGCTGTCGAGCGGCGCCGTCGGCTCGTCGGCGAGGATGATCGGCGGCTGGTTGACCAGTGCGCGGGCGATCGCGACGCGCTGCTGCTCGCCGCCGGAGAGCTGCGGCACCTGCGCCTGCGCCCGATGACCGACGTCCAGCGCGGCGAGCATCTCCCGCGCCCGGTCGCGCGCCTTGCCGTTGGCCTCGCCGGCCAGCATCGGCAGCACGGCGACGTTGTCGGTGACGTCCAGGAACGGAATGAGGTAGGGCGCCTGGAACACGAAGCCGATGCGGTCGCGCCGCAACGCCCGCAGGTCGGCGACCTTCCAGCCGTGGTCGTAGATGACTTCCCCGGCCAGCGCCATGCGGCCTGCCGTGGGCTCGATCACCGCGCCGAGGCATTTCAGGAGCGTGCTCTTGCCGGAGCCGCTGGGACCGATCAGGCCGACGACTTCGCCGGGCTGCACGACCATGTCCACGCCCTTGAGTGCCTCGACCGCCGTGTCGCCTGCGCCGTAGCGCTTGGTGAGACCGCTGATCTCGATCGCCGGATGGGTCATCGCTCAACCTCCTATGGCGGTCGCCGGATCGACGCGCAGCGCGGCGCGAATCGCGACGATGCTGGCCAGCGCGCAGATCGCCATCACCAGTGCGGCACCGATGACGGCATCGCCCGGAAGCAGCAGCACGTACTTGGGGAAGACCGGGGCCCACAGCGCCGCGGCGGTCCGGCCGACGACGAAGCCGATGACCCCCAGTCCCAGCGCCTGCTGCAGGATCATCCCGGCGATGGTGCGATTGCGTGCGCCGATCAGCTTGAGCACCGCGATCTCGCGCACCTTGGCCAGCGTCATCGTGTAGATGATGAAGGCGACGATCGCCGCGCTGACCACGGCGAGGATGACGAGGAACATGAAGATCTGCTTCGCCGAGGTGGCGATCAGCTTGGCGATGAGGATCTCGTCCATGTCGGCCCGGGTGTAGGCTTCGAGGTGCTTCCAGCGCCGGATCTCGCGCGCCACGACCGTTTCGTCGGCGTGCGGGGCCAGCCGCAGCATGACGACGTTCACCGTGCGGCTGCTGGCCTGGCTCGCCTGCACCGCCTCGAGCAGTCCGGGCACCCCGGGCGGTTGAACGCCGGATTGGCCGCGGTGCGCGCTCGCTCGTTGAGCAAGGCGTCGTTGTCCTTGAGGAACTGCACTTCCTGGGCGTCCTGCAAGGGGACGAAGACCATCGGGTCGCCCCCCGACGACACCGTGCGGCGGGTCAGCCCGACGACCGTGTACTCGTGCCGGCGGATGCGGATCCGCTCGCCCAGCCGGAACCCGGTCCGCTCGTCGGCGATCGCCTCGTAGTGGGAGCGGGTGATCGGGCGCCCCGCCACCAGCTGGCCCGGCTCGCCGGGGCGCCCCGGCTCGAAGCCGACCAGCATCACCCGCACGTCACCCCGCGGGTGCGGGATCTGCATGTTCAGATAGGTGACGTTGCCGGCCTCGGCGACACCGCGAATGCCGAGCAGTGCACGGTGGGCGTCGTCGCGCACGTTGGACGGCTCCGCATAGGGCCCCAGCGTGTCGCGCTGCACCACCCACAGGTCGGCGCCCACGTTGCCGAGCAGGACCTTGGCGTCGTCGACCATCCCGCGATAGATGCCGGCCATCGACAGCGTGACGCCGATGAGCAGGCCCAGCCCGACGCCGGTGAACACGAACTTGCCCCAGCCGTGCAGGATGTCGCGCCCGGCGAGGTTGATCATGGCGCGGCGCGGACCAGCGTGGCGACCACGTTGACCCGGGTGTCCGGCTGCAGCGGCTGTTCGCTGTGCACGACGACTTCGTCGCCGACGTCGAGGCCGTCGACGATCTGGCTGCGTCCATCCAGCGTGGTGACGCCGATCTTCACCGGGCGGAAGGTGGCGCGCCCGGATGCAACCTGCCATAGGCCCTCGCGCCGGTCGACCCGCTTCACCGCCGCGGCGGGCACCGAGCGCGCGTTCGCCAAGAGGGCGGTGCGAATCGTCACTTCGACCAGTTCGCCGACCGGGATCGCCTCCGGGCGCGAAGTGAAGCCGACGTTGACGATCCGCTCCTCGGTCACCGGGTCGCTCACCCAGTCGACCCGCTCGACCGCGCCGCGATAGGTTCGGCTGGCATCGGAGCGAAGGACGATTTCGACGGGCTGGCCCGCCCGCACGCTGCCGGCCTGTCCCTGGTCGATGCGCGCCTTGATCCACAGGCTGGCCGGATCGATGACCTGGACCACCGCCTGGCCGGCGACGAGCGTGGTTCCTGGCTCGACCAGCCGCGCACTGACGATGCCGTCGACGGGGCTCACCAATCGTGCCTGCGCGCGCAGCTTGCCGACGCCCGCGACGTCGGACGACGCGCGATCGCGGTCGCGCTGCGCGGCGGCCAATTGCGCGACCGCCGCATCGACGGCCGCCTGCGCGGCCTTCGCTTCGTGGCCTTTGGTGTCGGTCGCCTCCTGGCTGACGAAGCCTTGGGCGCGGAGTTCAGCCGAACGGCGGGCGGCGGCGGCGGCGACCTGCGCGCGGCTCCGGGCTTCGGCGAGCTGGGCTTCCGCCGCGCGGGCGGCACTGCCGGCGCGTTCGACGGCGATCCGGCCGCTGGCGACGCGGTCGTCGAGATCGACCGGATCGAGTTCGGCGAGCAGCTGTCCCGCCTTGACGACGTCGCCCTGGTCGACCAGCACCCGCGATACGCGGCTCGCCACGGTGGGTCCCAGCGCATAGCTGCGGCGGGCTTCGACGGTGCCGATGCCGAAGGTGCTCGCCACCAGCGTGCCCTGTTCGACCGGGGCGACGGTGACGCGGGTCGATGCGAGCGGCCCCTGGCGGGCGATCAGCCCGACCACCAGGAGCAGGCCGGCAATGCCGGCCGCGATCGACACCGCCTGGCGGTTCATCCGCAGTTTCATGGTTGCGATCTCCTTCCGTGATAGCCGTGCAGCAGCAGCGGCAGCAGTTCGCGTGCCCGCCGGCTCATGCCCGCTTCGTCGCCGACGAGCGCCGACTGCATGACCAGCCCCTGGATCGCCCCCAGGAACAGCACCGGCGCCAGCGCGGCGTCGAGCTCCGGGGGAAGCTCGCCGGCCGCCTTGGCTTGGGTGAAGAGCCGGGTCAGGCGCTTGCGATAGGCGATGACCATCGACCGCACTTCGGCCCGCGCCGGCGAGTCGCCGGGGTACTGCAGTTCGTGGAACATGATCCGCGGGACTCCCGGGTTCTCGGCGATGAAGGCGACGTGCGCGAGGAACACCGCCTCGAGTTGCGCCAACGGGGACGCCGCCTTCGCGACGGCAGTCGCCAGTGCGGCCTCGAGCGCCTGGCGCACCCAGGCGAACACGGCCAGCCAGATCGTCGCCTTGTCGGGGAAGTGCCGGAACAGCGCTCCCTGGGTGACGCCCATCCGATCGGCGATCGCCTGCGCGGTGATCGCCTCGGGCCCACGCTCGCGGGCCAGGGCGAGCACGGCGGCAACGATCTCGCGCTGCCGCTGGTCGCTGGTCAGGCGGTGGCGGGGTCGGGCGTGGTCGAGACGCGGAGTGTCCATGACGGCCTGGGCTTGCCCTTAAGTAAGTAACTGGTTACTATCTTAAACGAGCGGCGGCAATCCCGCAAGCCCGCGCGATCCAAGGAGCGAGACCATGCAGTTCCCGGCGTTTTTCGACGCGGCGCCACCGATCACCGTGCGCGACCCGCTGGCGGACTTTCTCGGTGCCGCTGACGGGGGCGTCATCGAGTACTGCTATGCCGATGCGGTGCGGCTCGCCGGGCACTCGTGCCCGACCGTCGCCTCCGCCTACCTGATGACGCGCGCCGCGCTGCGCGCGCTCTATCCCGATGCGTTGCCCGAACGCGGCGGCATCCGCGTCGAGCTGCGCGACGAGCGCGTGGCGGGTGTCGCCGGCGTCATCGCCAACGTAGCGAGCCTGGTTTCGGGCGCCACCCAGGACACGGGCTTCAAGGGCATCGGCGGGCGCTTCGACCGTCGCGGCCTGCTGTTCTTCGGCGTTGAAATTCCGGGCCAGATGCGCTTCACCCGCATCGACACCGCGGCTTCGGCGGTCGTGTCCGCCCGGCTCGATCGCCTGCCGGCGGATCCGCGCGTCGCGGAGCTCCTGCCGCGCAGCCTCGACGGCACCGCCACGGCCGACGAGAGGGCGCTGTTCCAAACGCTTTGGCAGGGCCGGGTGCGTGTACTACTCGTGGAGCGTGCCGACGACCCCGAGATCATCGCGGTCCAGGCGTAGAGCGGCTGCTGAATGCCCCCGGGGCCGGGCTGCGCCCAGCCCACCCCCCGCGGGGGGGCAAGGAAACTTGGGGCGGCCCGGCGTTTCCTTGAAACCAGAGGCTATTCGCCGGGAACCACGACCTGGCGGTTGAGGGAAGGGGTGGCGGCAAGCCCGCCCGACGAGCCGCGCAGGTACCTCTCGGCCGCGCCGACGGCCTGGTAGGCGGTGGCGATCGCGATGCCCGCGCCGCTGCGCGAACGAATCCAGTCCTGATGGGCGACGATGACTCCCGCGGCGAAGAGTCGTTCGCTGCAGGGTCGCCCGTCCCGTCCCAGCGGCCTTGATTCGGCATCGACTTCGATGCCGGCGCGGTGCAGCGGGTGCCCGCGGACATCGGTGTAGCGCTCGCGATACCAGTCGGCCCTGCCGGCGGGTTGCGTCACCGGCAGGTCGAGGAGCGGCTCGGCGATCCGGTCCGGATGCGCTTCGAGTCCACCGCTCAGAAAGCGGCCGGTGGCGAGGATCACCGCGCGCGCTCGAATCCGGATCGGGCCGTAGCTGTCGCGCAGGTCCAGCGTCGCGCCGTCACCGTCGAAACCGAGGCCCGTGACCTTCTGCTGCGGGATCAGCGTCACCCCTCTCTTCGGCAGCGCCTGCTCCAGCAACTCGCGCAGCCGGACACCGGGCACCGACGGCGGCATCGTCGGGATCTCGAAGATTTCGAGGCCGGTGAGTCGCTCCAGGTCCGCGTGCACCCGGTCCGGCCGGTGCACGCCGAGGATCGCCGGCAGGCCGATCACCCGCGCCGGTCCGGCGACGCCCTGCAGCGCCGTGGCCAGCCTTTCGCGGGTCGCCGGCACCTCCAGCGCCCGCGCCATCACCTCCGGATAGACTTCGCCGCGGGCCATGTCCGGGAAGCCGATGCGCTGCGCGGCGAGGCCCGGCCAGCGACCTCCGAGATTCGCGACCACCTCGCGACTGCTGAACCCTTTCAAGCCTTCGAAGTCGACGATGACGCAGGCCGCCCTGGCGGCAAAGGCCCGCGGCCCGGCAGCCATCGTGGCGGGGACGCAGAGCGTCTGCTTCAGCGTGCCGGCGGGGGTCAGCGCGGTGACGTTGCGGTCGCCGGCGCGACTGTAGGCGATTCCGCCTGACCCGAGAAAGCTCGTGAACTCGTCGAAGCCGGCGCGAAGGTCGGCGACGGCGATCCGTCCGAGCGGGTGCTTCGGCTGCGTTTGCCGCAGGTGCAGGAGTCCCTCCCAAGGGTCGGTGACGGCGGTGGCGATGCCGTCCAGCCGGCCGAGGAGATCGAGATAGCCGGTCGTGTAGGCGACCGCGCCGCTATTGCCCGCGAGCGCGGTGGCGATCTTTCGGTTGACGGCGAACACCGAGGCGGCGAAGCCCGCGATGCCCGAACCGATCACGGCGAGTTCGGTGGTGAAGTTCCGTGGCTGCTCGATCATGTTCATCTTCGACCGTGGAGTGGACCGGCGGCAAGCGTCAATCGGCGTCCAGGGCGTCGAGCCCCAGCAGCCCGCAGTGCAGGGCTTCGGCCAGCTCCATCTGGGCGGCCTGCCGGCCCCAGATCACCGGGCGCTGGCCCTTGAAGCGCTCGTCGAAGAAGTCGCGCATGTGGACGAGGCCCGCGGCGTCCCGATAGTAGCCACTGTCGTAGAGATACGAAGCGACGCGGATGCCGCAGAACGAGCCCTGGCAGGGACCCTTGCCGACCCGCGAGCGCAGCGAGATCGCTTCGATGCTCATCACTTCGCGCTCGGCGCCCGGCGGGGTCGCGACGATCTCGTCGATCGCCGACTGCGGCACCATTTCGCACTCACAGAGAATCATGTCCCCCGGATCGTTGAGCTTGTACCAGTGCTTCGGCGCAGCGCCGGGCTCGGTCCAGCGGCCGGCGTCGTCACCGGGCAAAGGCACGGTGGCGGTCGTTCCGGCCTGACGGTTGCCGAGCCTGCCGGCGACGAGATCGGCGGCCTTCTCGGCCATCAGGCGGAAAGTCGTGAGCTTGCCGCCGGTGATGGTGCAGAAGTTGGCCAGGCCCTGCGAGCGGTGGTCGAGCAGCGCGAACCCGCGGCTGGCCGCGCGGTCGCTGGCGTTGCCCGTGCCTTGCAGCAGCGGGCGCACCCGGGAGAAGGCGCGGGTATAGCGGGCACCGGCCAGCGCCGGGATCATCGCCGCTCCCTCGCGGATGTTGCGGTCGATTTCGTCGACGGTGGGCGCGACGTGGTCGAGGTCCTGGATTCGCGTCGACGTGGTGCCGAGGATGGAGACCGTCCCGCCCGGCACCAGGATGTCGCCGTCGCCGGGGGGCCGCAGCCGGTTGACGACGTGGCGGGTCATCCGGTCGTGGTTGACCAGCAGCGTGCCCTTGGCATACAGCAGATCGACGTCGGCACAGCCGGCGAGGCGGGCGATGTTCATCGCCCAGGCGCCCCCCGCGTTGACCACCTGCCGCGCACGGATCGTCAGCGGCGCGAGGGTCCGGTGGTCGCGACAGACGGCGGAGCGGATTTCGCCGTCGACGATCTCGAAGCGCAGCAGCTCGGTGTGGGAACGGTAGAGGCTGCCGTTGGTGAGCCGGGCATGATCGACGTTCGCCAGGGCGAGGTGAAAGGGATCGACGGTGGCGTCGGGAACCCTGCAGGCCCTGACCAGTCGGTCCGAGAGGTGCGGCTCGAGCTTGCGCGCCTCGGCGACGGTCAGCTCGTCGCAGCGGATACCCGCGCGCCGGCAGAGCTCGGGAAATTCGTCGGCGAAGGCCGGATCATCCCCCTCGACGGCGACGAACAGGCCGCCGGTCGCCTCGATGCAATGCGGCGCCAACCGCTTCAGCAGCTCGTTCTCCTGCCGGCATTCGATCGCCGCTTCGAGGTCGGTGGAGACGTAGCGGGCGCCCGAGTGCAGCAGACCGTGATTGCCGCCCGAGGCGCCGGCGCAGAGGTCGATCTTGTCGATGAGGATCGAGTGGATGCCGCGCAGCGCGAGGTCGCGCATGATCCCGGTGCCGGTCACCCCGCCGCCGATGATCAGCACCTCCGTCTCGAGCGTCGTTGCCGCCGCGGGTGCGGGTTGTTCGGGGGAGATCGTGCTCATGGCAGTCGGGGTCCGGTGGTGGCGCGCTCGCGGCGTGTCGCTGCGCAGTCGGGTCGAGGTGTGGCGTCGCCCGCCGCTCGTTGCCGTGCCGGCGGGCGAACGGCGACCCGGTCAGTCGATCAAGGCCCGGAGATCCGGCCCGAGGTAGTGGCGCTCGTTCTTGCCGAGGATGCCCAGCGACAGGCACATCAGGGTCCAGAAGTGGACGACGCCGTAGTCGCCGCCGTAGAAGCGGCCGATGTCCTCGATCTGGGAGTGGCAGTTGTGGCAGGGCGTGAGGACGTAGGCGGCGCTGGTGGCGGCGATCTGGTCGAACTTGCGCTTGCCGTAGATGCGTCGCTGGTCGGTCATTCCCGCCTGCAGGAAGCCGCCGCCGCCGCCGCAGCAGTAGTTGGCGCTGCGGTTCGGCTGCATGTCGACGAAGTTCTCCTCGCCGACCAGCGTCCGGACGACGAACCGCATGTCCTCGGCGATCGCATCGCCGTACGACTTGCGCACGATCATGCAGGGATCCTGGACGGTGAACTTGATGCCCTTGGTGTTCCACCGGGAGTCGATCGGCAGCTTGCCTTCGCGGATCCACCGGGCATACCAGGTGATCAGGCTGTCCATGCGGAAGCGGGCGTCCAGGCCGAAGCGCTTCACGCCCTGCCACATCGTGTAATAGCTGTGGCCGCACTCGGTGTTCAGCCACACCTGGCAGCCGAGGTCGTTCACCGCGTCGACGCGCTTCTTGATGACGTTGCGCCACGCCTCCTCGTCGCCGGTGAACATGCAGAAATTCTCCGCCGCCCAGCCCTTGGAGGAATAGGTCCAGTCGGCGCCGACCCGGTCGAGAATCTTCCACAGCGGGACCATCTCCTCGGGCTCGCTCATCGGCTCGCGCGAGTTCTGGTTGACGAAGAAGTGCGCCCCGCGCTTGTCCATCGGCGCCGCGAGGTGCTGGAACCCCGGTTGCTCGCCCCGGACTTCCTCCAGCACGTCGTCGACGATCATCGCGAAATCGTCCGGCGGCATGCCCATCGCGCTGGTCGAGTCGCCGAGCTGCGCGAGGTGGCAGGAACGTGCGATCCCCTTCGGCTTGCGGTCCTGCGGCCAGTTGCCGCGGGCAAGAAACACCAGCTGCGAGACGTCGATGTTCATCGGGCAGACGTACTCGCAGCGCTTGCACAGCGTGCAGCACCAGACCCAGGGGGTGGTCGACAGCTCCTCATCCATCCCGAGCATGGCCATGCGGATGAACTTGCGCGGGTCCATGTTCTCGATTCCCGATGCCGGACACCCCGACGAGCAGAGCCCGCAGGTCAGGCAGGCGTCGAAGTTGGCGCCCGGCGGCAGCAACTCCAGTGCCGCTTCCTTGAAATTGAGGGGGGCTATCGCGGTTTCCGCCATTTGCTTCGTCCGGTCGGCGCGCCGAAGGGGACCCGCGGCGATCGCTGCCGCCATTGTTTCAATTTCCTGCGCCATTTGATACCCCCGGCGACGCAGGCCCGCGACCGAATGCCGCAGCGGGAATCGTGCGGGGTCCGCGGCCGGGCCGTGGCAGGCGTAGCATGAAAGATGAAGGAGGCGGGTCGTCATGCGCAGACGCAGCTTGCCGCTGGCCCGGGTCTACGGGCTGCTCGAATCGGGTCCGGTCGTGCTGCTCACGACCGCACGCGGGGGGCGCCCCAACGTCATGGCCATGTCCTGGCACACGATGCTCGAGTTCGAGCCGCCGCTGGTCGGCTGCGTGGTCAGCAACCGCAACCACTCGTTCGCGACGCTGCGGGCGACGAAGGAGTGCGTGCTCGCGATCCCCACCGCCGAACTGGCGCCGAAAGTCGTGCGCTGCGGCAATGCCAGCGGGCGCGACGTCGACAAGTTCGCCCGCTTCGGGCTGACGCCGGTGGCGGCCTCCCACGTCGGCGCGCCGCTCGTCGCCGAGTGCTTTGCCAACCTCGAGTGCAAGGTCGTCGACACCCGGATGGTGAACCGGTACAACTTCTTCGTGCTCGAGGTGGTGCACGCCTGGGTCGAGCCGGGCAGGGCGGAACCGCGCACGATGCACCACCGTGGCCGCGGCCGGTTCATGATCGCGGGCCAGACCATCGCGCTGCCGTCGCGCATGAAGTGAGGCCGAACGGCGCCCGCCGCCGCATCCCTGCGCACGGCGCGCATCCGGAGACCGCATCGCCGCCGTTGATCTGCGTCAATGTTCGTGCGCGGCCCCGGAGTAGCGTTGTCGCATCGGGTCGGCGACAACGCGAAGTGGTGGTCGCATCATGGACTGGCAGACGAGCAGTTCGGACATCCGCTGGTGGTTCTGGGCATCGACGCTGGCGTTCATCGTCGCGGCGCTCGCGGGCTGGACTCCCGGCTATTACGTGGTGATGGCGATCAGTGCGCTGCAGGTCCTGTTCTTCCTGGCGCAGGAGAGGAGCCTCGCTGCGTTCCCGACGCAGATCCGGCTGGCGTACTTCGGCTTCACCCTCTTTCGGGCTGTGGCCGGAGCTGCGGTGGTTCGTCTTCGCGGTCCTGCTGCTCGGAACCGTGATGGTGACCTTCTTCGGGCGGTGTGCGATCGCGCTCGTGCTGAAGCGGATGCCGTGGAATCGGGGTCGGGAGGTTCGGCTCAATTGACGGAGCGCGGCACTCGATGCGAACTTGTCCGGCATGCGCTGCCGCGCGGAAGGGGGCGCGGCGCCTCGTTCCGACTCCGGCGCCGCAGGCCGCCGGCCGGTGCGACGGAGGTTGCACCGCGATCGTCGCCCGGCGCAGAATGTCGCCGGAGGCTAACGACACCATGGGTTCCTGGTCCTGTCCCCACGATCTCGACAACGTCTGCCAGAGGGTGAGCGGTGCACGCTGCGATCCGGGCATGCGGGGCTGCGTTCTGCAGGGCCGCTTCCGGTTCGCCCGGGACGAGCAGGAGGGCGTCCGCAAGCCGGTGAAGGCGGTGCCCGATGCGACCGCGACGCCGCCGCCAGCCACGTCTCGCCGGCGACCGGCGCCGTAGACGCGGGCCGCGATGTGCCGCAGCACGCAGCGGCCGGCGATGAACCCGCGGCGTTCGCCGGTCAGCTCCGGCCGCTGAACAAGGAACCTGCGCCAGATGCGTGATTTGCATCGACCGGGACGCTCGGTGGCCATGGGCGCGCGCGGCGCAGCCGCAACGTCGCACCCTCTCTCCACGGCCATCGCGATCGAGGTTCTGCGCGCCGGTGGCAATGCGATCGACGCCGCGCTGACCGCCTGCTCGCTGCAGTCGTTGCTGGAGCCGCACAACACCGGGATCGGCGGCGACTGCTTCGCCCTGATCTGGCGCTCCGACACGCAGAGCCTGCACGCGCTCAACGGCTCCGGCTACGCGCCGCAGGGGCTGAGCGACGCGCGCCTGCTGGCGGCCGGTGTCGACCGGATCGGCGCCGAAGACGTCCATGCGATCACCGTGCCCGGCGCGCTGGACGCCTGGAACCGGCTGCTGCACGACCACGGTACGCGGTCGCTGGCCGAAATCCTCGCCCCGACCATCGACTATGCCGAGCACGGCGTCGTGATCGCCGAGCGCGCAGCGGCGGACTGGGCGTTGGAGATCGGCAAGCTGAGGAGCGACGAGGGCGCGCGGGGCCAGTTGCTGACACCGTCGGGCGATGCGCCGCGCGCCGGCGAGGTGATGCGCTATCCGACGCTGGCCCGGACCTTGCGCATCGTTGCCGCGGACGGTGTCGACGCCTTCTACCGGGGCCCGCTCGCCAGGACGCTGGTCGCCACGCTCAACCGTCTCGGCGGAACGCACAGCCTGGCCGATTTCGCCGAATTCGCCAGCTTCTACGTCGAGCCGATCCGGACCGAATACCGGGGTCTCGACATCATTCAGGTACCGCCCAGCGGCCAGGGGCTGACCGCCTTGCTGATGCTCAACATCCTGCGCGGCTTCGACCATCGCGGGCAGGATCCGGTCGGGGCGGACCGATTCCACCTGCAGATCGAAGCGGGGCGTCTCGCCTACGGCATCCGCGACACCTACGTCGCGGACCCCGCCTTCGCGGACGTGCCGGTCGAGGCTCTGCTGTCGGAGGCCTTCGCGCAACGCCTGCGCGAGCGCATCAGCCTGCAGCGGGCGATGCCCGTCGAGATGGTGCTTCCGCGCGTCGGGCAGTCCGACACCGTGTACCTGTCGGTGGTCGACGGCGCCGGCAACGTCTGCTCGCTGATCAACTCGCTGTTCCATCACTTCGGCGTCGGCAAGGTCTGTCCGGAGACGGGTGTGGCCTTCCAGAACCGCGGCGCCGGCTTTCGCGTGCAGCCTGGCCATCCGAACAGCGTCCGCCCGCGCAAGCGGCCGCTGCACACCATCATCCCGGCGATGGCGCTGCGCGGTGGACGACCCGTGCTGTCGTTCGGCGTCATGGGGGGGGCCTACCAGCCGACCGGCGTCGTGCACACGCTGCAGAACGTCGTCGACTTCGGCATGGACGTGCAGGAGGCGCTCGACGCGCCGCGCGGCTTCCGCCTGGCCGGCGCCTTCGAAGCCGAGCGCGGCATCGCCGAATCGGTCCTCGGCGAGCTGCAGGCGCGCGGGCATCCGGTCGCGCGCGCGGCCTTTCCCTGGGGAGCGGGCCAGATGATCGCGATGCGACCGGAGTCGGGGTTGCTGTCGGCCGGGTCGGACCCGCGCCGGGACGGCGTCGCCGTGGCCCTTTGAGGGGTGCTGCCGGGAGGCCGCACCGGGACCGGCGGTTCGCGCCCGTCCGCCGGGCGGCATGCCCGGCCAGGAGGTGGCGGCGCAGCGCGGGCCGAACGTGCAGCGGCAGCCCTCGCCGGTGCCCGCGTTGCTCCCGTCGCGGGGAGGAATTCTGCTAGACTTTGCGGATGGTCCAGGTGAGCGTTTCGACGCGCCAATCATGACGGGCACCGGTGGCCCATTGAGGATCGGTTTCGTCGGCGCCGGCTTCATGGCGCAGTTCCATCTGCGTGCGCTGCTCGGCGTGCGCAACGCGATCGTGGCCGGCGTCGTCTCGAAGACGGCACCGCGGCGCGAAGCCTTCGCGACGCGGGCCAACGCGGAGGGGCTCGGTCCCTGCACCGCATATCCCGACCTGCAGACGATGCTGCGTACCGGCGGCATCGACGCGATCTGGATCGCCAGTCCCAACCACACGCGGCTCGACGCCATGCGCGAGATTCACGCGGCGAGGAAGGCCGGCGTCACCTCGGTGTTCGCGGTCGCCTGCGAGAAGCCGCTGGCCCGCACGCTCGCCGAGGCGCGCGAGATGCTGCGCCTGGTCGAGGACGCGGGGCTGCTCCACGGCTACCTGGAGAACCAGCTCTTTTCGACGGCGGTGCAGCGCGGGCGCGACATCGTCTGGCGGCGTGCCGTGCCCAACTCCGGCCGACCCTATCTCGCCCGTGCCACCGAGGAGCACTCCGGTCCGCACGAGCCCTGGTTCTGGGACGGCGAGCGGCAGGGCGGCGGCGTGCTGTCCGACATGATGTGCCATTCGGTCGAGGTGGCGCGCTTCCTGCTGACCAAGCCGGGCGACGCGCGAAAATCGCTGACGCCGGTGAGCGCGAGCGCCACGGTGTCGACGCTGAAGTGGCGGCGGCCGGCCTACGCCGCCGAACTGCGCAGCCGCACCGGCGGGGAGATCGACTACCTGACCCGTCCGGCCGAGGATTTCGCGCGCGGGCTGCTGACGCTGCGCGACCCGGACGGCAACGAGGCCGTGATCGAGGCGACGACCTCCTGGGCCTACGTCGGACCGGGCCTGCGGATCACGCTCGAACTGCTGGGACCGGAATACGCGATGGAGTTCAACTCGCTCGCGACGGGACTCAAGGTGTTCCTGTCGCGGGAGGTGACCGGCAGCGCCGGCGAGGATCTGGTCGAGAAGCAGAACGCCGAGCAGGGCCTGATGCCCGTGCTCGACGACGAGGCCGGCATCTACGGCTACACGCTCGAGAACCGCCATTTCGTCGACGCGTTCCGCGCCGGCCGCCGGCCGGACGAGACCTTCGACGACGGGGTCGCCGTCGTCGAGATGCTGATGGCGTTGTACCGCTCCGCCGAGCTGGGACGCAGCATCGCGCTGCCCGATCCCGAGCTCGAATCCTACGTGCCCCCGGTCGCGCGCCCGCGCGTGCCGTCGTGATCCAATCGCCCGCCACCCCACAGAGGAGAGTCCCATGTCCGGAATGACGAGACGTTCCGCCATCGGCGCCATCGGCGCCGTCGCCGCCGCAGGCCTGGTCCCGGCCGTACGCGCGCAGTCGCAGGTGACGCTGAAGATCGCCTATCCCGCCTGGGACACCACGGCGCAGCAGGCGGCCGTCACCGGCATCTTCGCGGACTACGAACGGCAGAACCCCGGCGTCAAGATCGAGCTGATCTCGCTGCCGTTCCCCGCGCTTCGCCAGCGCCTCGTCGTCTCCGCCCGTGCCGGCGATCCGCCCGATGTGGCTTACATGGACGGGCGCTGGGTGCCGGAAATGGCGGCCCCGGGGCTGCTCGCCGACATCACCGACAACGTGGCCAAGCTCGACCGCGCCGACTGGTTCGCCGAGCCCTGGCGGGGCGCCACCTGGGGCGGCCGCATCTTCGCGGTCCCGGATCGCATCGACCCGTGGATGGTCTATTACAACACCGAGCTGTTCGAGAAGGCCGGCATCGCCGCGTTCCCGAAGACCATGGAAGAGCTCGCCACGGCGGCGGTGAAGATCACCGGCGGCGGCGTCTACGGCTGGGGCCTGATCGGGGCCAAGGACGCGAGCCTCATCAGCCGCTTCATCAATTTCCTCTACGCCTTCCACGGCGACCTGCTGACGCCGGACGGCAAGAGGTCGGCGTTCGGGCAACCCGAGGCGGTGGCGGCGCTGCGTTTCTACACCGACCTGCTCGTCAAGCACAAGGCGGCACAGGCTTCGGCCATGGCGAACGGCCTCAACGACGTCAACCAGCTGTTCATGACCGGACGCGCCGGCATGATCGTCGACGGGCCCTGGCGGGCCGGCACGCTGCGCGAACAGGCGCCGAACCTGAAGTGGGCGGTCGCGCAGTTTCCGCCGGCGGCCGGCAAGACACCCCGCTACCTCACGTCCTCCTGGTACTACTCGCTGTTCAAGGGCGGACGGAACCAGGCCGAGACGTTCAGGTTCGTCGAGTTCCTGCTGCGGCCGGAGAACATGGCGCGCAGCGTCGTGACGCTTCCGGGTCGCAAATCCGCCTCGCGCGATCCGCGCTTCGCGACGGCGGCGTACAAGCCCTGGGTCGACGCCATCCCCGCGGCCGTCCCGTTCACCGTGACCGACAAGTTCACCGAGATTGCCGACGCGGTGGGCGACGCCGTGCAGCAGGTCCTCGGCGGGCGCGCCGATGCCGACAAGGCGGCGGCGGATGCGAGCCGCAAGATAGACAGCATCGTCGCCTGAAGCCGGCGTTCGAGCGGGGCAGACAGGCGATAGCGTGAGCAGTCGTCAGGTGCGCGTCGCCCTGCTGGGCACGGGCTTCATCGCGGAGTTCCGTGCCCGGGTCTATGCGCGCCTGCAGGGGGTCGAGGTCGTGGCGGTGCTCGGTCGCGACGGCGTGAAGACGAAGGACTTCGCCGCCCGCGCCGGCATCGGCCATGCCGCCACGAGCTGGGACCAGCTGATGGGCGGTCCGGCGTTCGAGGCGGTGGACCTTTGCCTGCCCAACCACCGGCATCTCGAGTACGCGTTGCTTGCGGCCGAGGCCGGGAAGCACATCCTGTGCGAAAAGCCGCTGGGCATGACCGAGGCGGAGTCGCTGCAGATGCTCGCCGCGGTCGAGCGGGCCGGGGTGATCCATGCCTACGGCGAGAACATGATCTATGCGCCGGACTTCCGCGAGATCATCGACATCGTCGCCGCCGGGACCATCGGCAAGCCGCTCTGGATACGGGGCCGGGAGGCCCATTTCGGGCCGCACTCGCCGTGGTTCTGGAAGAAGGCGGAATCGGGCGGCGGGTCCCTCATCGACATGGGCTGCCATCTCATCGCCGTGTTCAACCTGCTGCTCGGCGAGGTGCCGACCTCGGTGTTCTGCCATGCCCCCACGCTCCATCACGACACCGACTGCGACGACGTCTCCGTCGCGCTGCTCAAGTATCCGGGCGGCACGCTGGGCCAGTGCGAGGCCTCGTGGCTCCAGCGCGGCGGCATGCAGGTGACGCTGGAGATCTCCGGTTCCGAGGGGATGGTCAGCTACGACCGCTCGGGGCTGTCGCAGCCGATCAAGGTCTTCGCCCGCAATCAGGTGCAGCGCTATTTCTCGGAGAAGGTCGAGCACGACCGGGGCTGGCTCTTCCCGACCGTCGACGAATACTGGCGCTACGGCTACTACGACCAGATCCGGAGTTTCGTGGAGTGCATAGAGAGCGGGCGCAGGCCCAGGCTCACCTTCGCCGACGGCGTCGTCGTCAACCGCGTCATGGACGCCGCCTATGCGTCGGCGGCATCCGGCACCTGGCAGCCGATCCGGAGCTGACGGCCGATGGTCGCGAGTCCGACCGCCCGGGGCTATCTGTTCGCGACGCCGCTGGTCGTGGTGCTGGCGGCGGTGGTGATCATCCCCGCTGTCTACAACGCCGGGCTCGCCTTCTTCAAGTACGACGCGATGCGTCAGGCCTGGCAGTTCATCGGGGTGCAGAACTTCGGCAACCTCGTGGCGCGGGACGAGTTCTGGAACGCGGTCGGGGTGACGCTGATCTGGGTCGCCGGGAACGTCTCGCTGCAGCTGGTTCTCGGCATGAGCGTCGCGCTGGCGCTCAACACCGTGACGAGCCTGCGCGCCTTCTACAGCGCCGTCGTGATGGTGCCGTGGGTGTCGTCCTTCGTCATCGTCGCCGTGGTGTTCCTGTGGCTGTACCACCCCGAGCTCGGCGTGCTGAACGACCTGCTGATGCGCATCGGCGTCGTCTCCGAGCCCATCGCCTGGCTGGCGTCCCCCGGCATGGCGCAGTTCTCGCTGATCCTCGCCAATACCTGGAAGTTCTTCCCGCTGGTGGCGATCACGCTGTTCACCGGCCTGCAGGCCATTCCGCACGAGCTGGTCGAAGCATCCACCATCGACGGCGCCAGCCGCTTCGAGACGCTGCGCCACGTCGTCTTTCCGCTGCTGGCGCCGTCGATCGCGACCGCCGTCCTGCTCTCGGCCATCTGGGCGTTCAACGCCTTCACGCTGTCCATCATCATGACCGGCGGCGGCCCGCTGCGCGCGACCGAGGTCATGGGTCTCTACATCTACAAGGTTGCCTTCGACGCCTTCGAATTCGGCGTCGCGGCGGCGGCGTCGTTCGTGCTCTTCGTGGTGATCCTGCTCGTCACCATGGCCTATCTTCGTGTCGCCGATCCGGCGCACGGGGTGAGGGGCTGACGCCGTGGAACGCTCCAGCCGCTACGTCCAGCTGCTGGCGCACCTGGTCCTGGCCGCGACGGCGGTGTTCGTCCTGTTCCCCTACGCCTGGATGCTGGTGACCAGCATCAAGCCGATCGCCGACGTCATCGCCTGGCCGATCCGCTGGCTGCCGAGCGCCGTCACGCTCGACAACTACGCGGCGATTCTCGGCGATTCGCGGTTCCTGCGCTCGCTGATCAACAGCGCCGTGGTTTCGATCGTGGTCACCACGCTCAGCCTGGCGCTGGCCGTGCCGGCGGCCTACGGCCTGACGCGCCTGGTGGAACACGGCGGGCGGCCGGCGCTGATCGGCATCCTTGCCTCGCAGTTCTTCCCGCCGATGGTCTTCTTCGTGCCTTTCTACATCATCCTGCAGGCGGTCGGGCTGCTCAACACACTCCCGGGGCTGGTCTTCGCCTACCTGTCGGTGACGCTGCCCATCTGCACCTGGATGGTGGCCACCTCGCTGCGCGACATCCCGGTCGAGATCGAGGAGGCCGCCCGCATCGACGGCTGCGGCGACTTCCGCATCCTGTTCGAGATCGTTCTGCCGATCGCCACCCCCGGCATCGTCACCGCCGGCATCTTCGCCTTCGTGCTGTCGTGGCAGGAGTACATCTTCGCCCTGCTGTACACGACGACGGAGCGCGCCCAGACCGCGCCGGTCCTGCTTTTCTACCTGCTGGGCCAGCACCAGATCGACTATGCGCGCCTGATGGCCGCCGCGGTGCTGCTGTCCATCCCCATCGCCGTGCCCTTCGCGATCATCCAGCGCTTCTATCGCAGCGGGATGACCGAAGGCGGCATCAAGGGCTGACCGCCATCGCCATCCCCGACTTCATCCGCGAGCAGCCGCAGGCACTGGAGCGATGCCACCGGGCGACCCGCGCCTTCGCGCAGTCCTGGGCGCCCGGTGCGTTCGACGGCATCGCGCTCGTCGGCTCCGGCTCGTCCTTCAATGCGCTGACGGTGGCGCGCCCGCGCTTCGTCGCGGCGCGGCGGGGGCCGGTCGTGGTCTGCGAGCCGGAGGATTTCGCCGCCGAGCTGCCGGCCACGACGACCCGGCCGCTGGTCGTCGTGCTGTCGCAGAGCGGCGCGAGCACGACCTCGATCGCCGCCGCGAGCGCGGCGACCGGCGCCGGCCTCCCGGTGCTGGTGTTGACCGCGTCGCCCGCATCGGCGCTCGCGCGGTCGGAGTCGCCGGTGCTGGTCATGGGCATCGGCAACGAGCCGGTCGGGCCGAAGACCAAGGGCTTTCTCGGCTCGATGGCGACGCTGTTCCTCGTGGCCGAGGCGCTGGGTGCGCCCGCGTCGCCCGCGATGCCGGGAGCGACGCTGGCGTCGCTGGTCGAGCCCGCGCGAGCAGCGGCCGAAGCCATCGTTCCCTCGCTGGACGCAGCCGACCAGATCGTGGTGGCGGGGCGCCGCGCCAACCACGGGATTGCGCTGGAAGCGTCGCTGAAGATCGCCGAGATGGCCGGCCTGCCGACGGCTGCTTTCCCGACCGAGGAGCTGCTCCATGGCCGCCTGCACGGCGTAACCGGAAACAGCGCCACCTTCGTCATCGCCGAGGGCGACCGCGAGGTGGCGGAGGCCCGGCGTGCCCGCGCCGCGATGGAGCGACGCGGCTGCCGGCTGCTGATCGTCGATCCGGCCGGAGCGCATTGGCCGCCGCGCTTCGTGCTGCCCGACGCACCCTGGAGCGCCCTCGGGCTCATCCTGCCCTTCCAGTGGCTCGCCGTCGCGCTCGCCGAGGCGCGCGGCCTGAGACCCGAGGACATGCGCTACGGACCCCTGTCGCGGGAGCTCGCCATCAAGACCGATTCGGCACCATGACCGAAGGCGAAGGCCAGGGGGTCGCCGCGGGCGTCGACATCGGCGGCACCACGATCAAGCTGGGGCTCGCGGCGGCAGGACAGGTGCTGGCGCGCGGGCGCATCCCCTACGCGCCGCTCGGCAGCTTCGACGACGTCGCCGAACGGATCGTTCAGGGTGTGCGTGCCATGGAAGCGGAGGCGGGCCGCCGGGCCGACGCGCTGGGCATCGCCGCGCCGGGGCATGCGCGGCCCCAGGACGGGCTGATGGTGGACGGCACCGCCAACGTGCCCCTGCTGCGGGATCGTTCGCTCGCCGCGGAGTTGCGCACGCGGACCGGCTTGTTCACGGCGACCGTCAACGACGGCAGCGCGGCAACTCTGGGCGAGCTTCATTTCGGTGCGGGCCGGGGCGTCGCGCGCTTTGCGCTGCTGACGCTGGGCACCGGTGTCGGCGGCGGTATCGTCGTCGACGGCCGGTTGGTCACCGGCGACGACGGCGTTCCGCCGGAGCTGGGCGCGATGGTTCTGGACGACGGACCCGCGGGCCGCAGGACGCTGGAGGACTTCGCCTCGGCCGGCGGCTTTGCCGCCGCCTATCGCCGCGCGGGCGGGGACACCGCTCTTTCGCCGATCGACATCTTTGCGCAGGCGGCCGCGGGGCAGGGCGTCGCCATCGCGACGATCGATGCGGTCGCGCGCAGGATCGCGCAGGCCCTCGGGACGCTCGTCAACGCACTGAATCTCGAGGCCTGCCTCGTCGGCGGGGGCATCGCGGAGGCCGGCGAACCGCTGCTCCAGCGCATTCGCGCGCAACTGCCGCAATTCACCTGGCCCTTTCTCCTGGCGCGCGTCCGCGTCACGCGCGCCGAGACCGGCGAGGACGCGGGGATCCTGGGCGCAGCGCGGACCGCGCTGCACCAGCGCGAGGCGTCGAGCGCTGCCGCATCCGGGCGTCCCACCGCCGACAGTCCGCCGGGCAACGGCCCGTCCGGCGCGGGCGTCCAGTAGATCTCGCGCAGTCGACGCCGGCGCCCGGTGCGGCGCCGGGTGAAACGCGGGCGCGATTTGTGGTTCAATGACACCCTTCGCCGGGCCGGCGGCACTTGGTTCCGGCCGTCGGCAGTCGCTTTTCCCCGCCACGAATGCTGCGCTACATCCTCACCCGCATCGGCCTCGTCGTTCCCACGTTCATCGGGATGACGCTGCTGGCGTTCTTCCTCATCCGGCTGGTGCCGGGCGACCCCATCGAGACGATGGCCGGCGAGCGCGGCATCGACGCCGCGCGCCACGCGGCGCTGCTCAAGGAGTACGGACTCGACCGGCCGGTGCTGGTGCAGTACGGCATCTACATCGGCCGCGTGCTGCACGGCGACCTCGGCAAGTCGATGATCACGCAGGAGCCCGTGCTGCGCGAGTTCGCCGCGCTGTTCCCGGCCACCATCGAGCTTGCCTTGTGCGCGATCGTGTTCGCGCTGCTGCTGGGCATTCCCGCCGGCATCGTCGCCGCCGTGCGCCGCAATTCGGTCTTCGACCACGGCGTGATGGGCGTGTCGCTCACCGGCTATTCGATGCCGATCTTCTGGTGGGGCCTGCTGCTGATCCTGCTGTTTTCGGTGCAGCTCGGGTGGACCCCTGTCTCCGGTCGCATGGCGGTCAAGTACTTCATCGAGCCGGTGACCGGATTCCTGACCATCGATGCGCTGCTCTCCGGCGAGAAGGGCGCGTTCAAGTCGGCGGTCTCGCACCTCGTCCTGCCGACGATCGTGCTCGGCACGCAGCCGCTGGCGATCATCGCGCGGATGACGCGGTCCGCGATGCTCGAGGTCCTGGGCGAGGACTACATCCGCACCGCGCGGGCGAAGGGCCTGTCGAAGTTCCGCGTGGTCGCGCTGCACGCGCTGCGCAACGCGCTGATCCCGGTGATCACGGTGATCGGCCTGCAGGTCGGCGTGCTGTTCACCGGCGCGATCCTGACCGAGACGATCTTCTCCTGGCCGGGCGTGGGCAAGTGGCTGATCGAGGCGATCAACCGCCGCGACTACCCGGTGCTGCAGGGCGGCGTGCTGCTGCTCGGGCTGGTGGTGATGACGGTCAACCTGCTGGTCGACCTCACCTACGGCATCATCAACCCCCGGATCCGGCGCGCGTCATGACTTCGGCAACGACCGCTGTCTCTTCCGCGGCCGCGGCACCGCGCGGGCCGCTGCGCGACTTCTGGGGTTACTTCAGCGCCAACCGGGGTGCGGTCGCCGGGCTCGTCTTCGTCATTGCCGTGCTGCTGATGGCCGCCTTCGCCGACGTGCTGGCACCCTACCCGCCGGACCTCACCAACAGCGCGGTGTTCCTGAAGCCGCCCGCCTGGCAGGCCGGTGGCTCGTGGGCGTATCCGCTCGGCACCGACGCCATCGGCCGCGACATCCTCTCGCGGCTGATCCACGGTGCCCGGCTGTCGCTGACCATCGGCATCGCGGTGGTGGCGCTCGCCATCGCGGTTGGCATCGCGCTGGGGCTCATCGCCGGATTCCTTCGCGGCGTGGTCGAGATCGCGATCATGCGGCTGATGGACATCATCCTGACGCTGCCGAGCCTGCTGCTGGCCATCGTCATCGTCGCCATCCTGGGACCGGGGCTGATGAACGCGATGCTGGCGGTCGTGGTGGTCGTGCTGCCGCACTATGTGCGCATCACCCGCGCCGCGGTGATCACCGAGACGTCGAAGGACTACGTCACGGCGGCGCGAGCGAGCGGCGCCACGCAATGGCGGCTGATGTTCAGCGAGGTGCTGCCGAACTGCGCCGCGCCGCTGATCGTGCAGGCGTCGCTGGGCGTTTCCACCGCCATCCTCGACGCGGCCGCGCTGGGCTTCCTCGGCCTCGGCGCGCAGCCGCCGGCATCCGAGTGGGGTACGATGCTCGCCGATGCGCGCGAGTTCGTGCTGCGCGCCTGGTGGGTGGTGACGTTGCCCGGGCTCATGATCCTGCTCACCGTGCTGGCGTTCAACCTGCTGGGCGACGGCCTGCGCGACGCGCTCGACCCCAAACTCAAGCGCTGACCCCCATGGCGCTGCTCGAGATCGAAGACCTGCACGTCGAGTTCCCGTCGCAAGGCGGGGCCCTGCGCGCGGTCGAGGGCGTGAGCCTGTCGCTCGACGAAGGCGAGGTCCTCGGCATCGTCGGCGAGTCCGGGTCCGGCAAGAGCGTCGCCATGCTGGCGGTGATGGGCCTGGTCGCCTTTCCCGGCCAGGTGCGGGCGCGTCGGCTGCGTTTCGCCGGCCACGACCTGCTGCAGCTGTCCGAGCAGGAGCGGCGCAAGGTCATCGGCAAGGACATCGCGATGATCTTCCAGGAGCCGACGACCAGCCTCAATCCCTGTTTCACCATCGGCTTCCAGCTGACCGAGGCGCTGCGGCTGCACCTTCGCATGGACCGCGGTGCGGCGCGCCGGCGCGCGGTCGAGCTGCTGGACCAGGTGGGCATCCCGGCCGCCGCGAGCCGGCTCTCCGATTTCCCGCACCAGCTTTCCGGCGGGATGAACCAGCGGGTGATGATCGCGATGGCGATCTCCTGCAATCCGCGGCTGCTGATCGCCGACGAGCCGACGACGGCGCTGGACGTGACCATCCAGGCACAGATCCTCGACCTGCTGCGCGGCCTGCAGAAGGAGCGCGGGATGGCGCTGGTTCTCGTCACCCACAACATGGGAGTCGTCGCCGAAATGGCGCGGCGCGTGGCGGTGATGTATGCCGGCCAGGTGATGGAGGAGCGCGGTGCCGATTCGCTGTTCGCCGCGCCACGGCACCCGTACACGGCGGCGCTGATCGCGGCGATGCCCGAGCGCCACGTCGGTGGATCGAGGCTCACGACCATTCCGGGCGTCGTGCCCGGCCTCTACGATCGGCCGCCGGGCTGCCTGTTCGCGCCCCGCTGTGCCTACGCCGCCGCTGCCTGCGCCGTGCGGCCCCAGCTCCTGCCCCGGGCGGACGGCCTCGTCCGCTGCCATACGCCGCTCGACGCGGTCGCGCGCGATGGCGCCGAACGCGGGGTGTCGGCGTGAGCGTCGTCGGGTCGCCAGGCGCGGCGCGCGGCCCCGGGGCTGCCGGCGGGAGTGCGCCGCACGAAGCTCACCCGGCGGGCAACCTCGCCGTGGCGGCGCGCGGCCTCACCCGCGTCTACGAAGTACGCCGCGGTGTGCTGCGGAAGCCGGGCCGTCTGCAGGCGGTCGGCGGCATCAGCTTCGCGATCGAGGCCGGACGCACGCTGGCGGTGGTCGGCGAATCGGGCTGCGGCAAGTCGACGCTCGCGCGCGTCGTGGCGATGATCGAGCCGCCATCGGCCGGCGAGCTGCTGCTCGGCGGCGTCGACGCCGTCCACGCCGCCCCGACCGAGCGGCGCAAGCTGCGCAAGACGGCGCAGATGGTGTTCCAGAATCCCTACGGTTCGCTGAATCCGCGGAAGCGGATCGGCGCGATTCTGGAGGCGCCGCTGGAGATCAATACCACGCTCGACGCCGCCGCGCGGTCCGAGCGCGCGCGCGCCATGCTGGCCAAGGTCGGCCTGCGGCCCGAGCATTACGAGCGCTACCCGCACATGTTCTCGGGCGGACAGCGCCAGCGCATCGCCATCGCGCGCGCGCTGATGCTCGAGCCGGCGCTGGTCGTCGCCGACGAGCCGGTCTCGGCGCTCGACGTGTCGGTGCAGGCGCAGGTGCTGAACCTGATGGCCGACCTGCAGCGCGACCTGGGGCTCGCGTACCTCTTCATCTCGCACGACCTCGCCGTCGTGCGCTACCTCGCGCACGAGGTGCTGGTGATGTACCTCGGTCTCGCGCTGGAGCAGGGCGCCAAGGAGCGCATCTTCGCGCGTCCGCTGCACCCTTACACGCAGGCGCTGCTCGCGTCGACGCCGGGCCTCGCCGGGACGCCGCGTCTGCAGCGCATCGTGCTCAAGGGCGAGCTGCCGTCGCCGCTCGATCCGCCGCAGGGATGCGTGTTCTCCACCCGCTGCCCGCACGCGATTGCCCGCTGCCGCGACGAGCGCCCGTCGCCGCGCCTGCTGGACGAGCGTCTGGTCGCCTGCCACCTCGCTGAAAATTTCCTCGAATCCGGTCATACTGCTGACCGCAATCCCGGGCTGCGGTCGTCGCAGCCGTCTCTCTAGGAGTCCCCGATGAAGAACCCCGAATCGCCCCGCCGTGGGTCCCCCGGTGCCAGAAGTGCGCTGTTCGCCGCGCTGGCCGTGCCGCTGGTGCTGGCCGCGGCCGGCGCATCCGCCAAGACGCTGGTCTTCTGCTCCGAAGGCAGCCCCGAGAACTTCTATCCCGGCGTCAACACCACCGGCACGTCGTTCGACGCGAACAGCCAGATCTACGGCCGCATCGTCGACTTCGAGCGCGGCGGCACGCGCGTCGTGCCGGGTCTCGCCGAGCGCTGGGACATCTCGCCGGACGGCAAGGTCTACACGTTCCACCTGCGCAAGGGCGTGAAGTGGCACAACCACCGCGCCTACAAGCCGACGCGCGACTTCAACGCCGACGACATGATCTTCGCGCTCGAGCGGCAATGGAAGGAAAGCAACCCGTACTTCAAGGTGACGAGTTCCAACCATTCGTACTTCAACGACATGGGCATGGCGAAGCTGATCAAGTCGGTCGACCGGGTCGACGACTACACGGTCCGGATCACGCTGGAGAAGGCCGAGGCGCCGTTCCTGTCCAACCTGGCGATGGAGTACGCCGGCGTGCAGTCGAAGGAGTACGCCGACGCGATGCTCAAGGCCGGCACGCCGGAGAAGATCGACCAGGAGCCGGTCGGCACCGGTCCGTTCTATCTCGTGCAGTACCAGAAGGACGCGCTGATCCGCTACAAGGCGTTCCCGCAGTTCTGGGGCGGCAAGGCGAAGATCGACGACCTCGTGTTCTCGATCACCCCGGACGCCTCGGTGCGCTGGGCCAAGCTGCAGAAGGGTGAATGCCACGTGATGCCCTATCCGAATCCGGCCGATCTCGACGCCATCCGGAAGGACCCGAACGTGCAGGTGCTGGAGCAGCCGGGCCTCAACATCGGCTACCTCGCCTACAACACCACCAAGAAGCCGTTCGACGACGTGCGCGTGCGCAAGGCGATCAACATGGCCATCAACAAGAAGGCCATCATCGACGCGGTCTACCTCACCACCGGCGTGGCGGCGAAGAACCCGATCCCGCCGACGCAGTGGTCGTACAACGACGCCATCAAGGACGATCCCTTCGACCCGGCGGCGGCGAAGAAGCTGCTGGCCGAGGCCGGGTATCCCAACGGCTTCGCCACCGACCTGTGGGCGATGCCGGTGCAGCGGCCCTACAACCCGAACGCGCGCCGCATCGCCGAGCTGATGCAGGCCGACCTCGCCAAGGTGGGCGTCACCGCCGAGATCAAGAGCTTCGAGTGGGGCGAGTACCGCAAGCGCATGCAGGCGGGCGAGCACCAGATGGGCATGCTGGGCTGGACCGGCGACAACGGCGACCCCGACAACTTCCTGAACACGCTGCTCGGCTGCGATTCGGCGAAGTCCAACGGCAGCAACGTGGCGAAGTTCTGCTACGCGCCGTTCGAGGACCTGGTCTCGAAGGCGAAGACGACCGCGGGCCAGGCGCAGCGCGCGGAGCTCTACCAGAAGGCGCAGGTGGTCTTCAAGGAGCAGGCGCCGTGGTTCACCATCGCGCATGCGGTGCAGCTGAAGCCCGTGCGCAAGGAAGTGCTCGACTTCAAGCTCTCGCCCTTCGGCCGCCACACGTTCTACGGCGTCGACCTCAAGGAATAGCCCTTCGCGACCGGTCGCCGTACCGCGACCCCGTGCGCCCCTCCGGACGCACGGGGTCTTTGCTTCCCGGGGGCCCGGCCTTCGCCGGCGCTCCGCTTGCCCGCTGGGCCGGGGCCTTACAATAGCGGTCGGCGGCGGTTCCCGCCTGTCCCGCCGATCCGCCTGCTGCCCCCTGCCGTGACCCTTCCGCAACTGATCCTGGGCTTCGCCCGTCGCCATTGGCGTGCCTACGCGGGCGCCGGGTCGATGCTGGTGCTGATCGCGGTGCTGACGGTGTGGGTTCCCCGTCGGGTCGGGCACATCATCGACGCCTTCGTGGCCGGGACGCTCCATGGCGGTGCGCTGTGGCGTGAACTGGCCATTCTCGTCGCCATGGGCGTGGCGATCTATTTTCTCCGCGTCGGCTGGCGCCTGCAGCTTTTTTCCGCCGCCTTCCGGCTCGGCGTCGAACTCCGGGTCCGCCTGTACGAGCGGCTGGCGCTGCAGGGTCCTTCGTACTTCCATCGGCAGCGCACCGGCGACCTGATGGCGCTCGCCACCAACGACGTCGACGCGGTCGAGATGGTCGCCGGGGAGGCCTTCCTCGCGGGGTTCGACGGCAGCCTGACGCTGGTGCTCGTCGTGGCGATGATGACCCTCGGCGTCGACTGGCGCCTCGGAGGGGTCGCGCTGCTGCCGTTCCCGTTCATGGCCATCGCCTTCTTCCTCATCTCGCGCCACATACATCGCGCGTCGCGCCTGGCGCTCGATCGCTTCTCCAGCCTCAACGAGCACGTGCAGGAGACCGTCGCGGCGGTGCGCACGCTGCGTGCGCTGGGTCTCGAGTCCCGCGCCGTGCGCGAGTTCGAGCAACGGGCGCGTTCGGCGGGCGACGCGGCCTTCGACGCGCAGAAGTGGGAGGCGGCGTTCGAGCCCGCGGTCGGCGTGACGCTGACCGTCGCGGCGACATTGACCCTCGCCGTCGGTGGCTGGCTGGTCTGGCGCGAGGAGATGACCGTCGGGGTGCTGACGGCATTCACCATGTACCTCGGGCAGCTGATCTGGCCGATGTTCGCCGCCGGCTGGGTGCTGGCGCTGGTCGAGCGCGGCCGGGCGGCCTGGGCGCGCCTCGACCCGGTATTGCGCTCGTCGCTGTCGGTCGACGACGACGGCACGATTCTGACCCCGCCCGAGGGGCCGATCCGCTTCGACCGGGTGACCTTCGCCTATCCGCCGGTGGCGGAGGGCACGGGGGGCGCGGCGCCCGCGACCGCGCTCGACGACGTCTCCCTGACGCTCGCTCCGGGGGCGACGCTCGGGGTCGTGGGTCCCACCGGGGCCGGCAAGTCGACGCTGCTCGCGCTGCTGCTGCGGCACTATGCCCCGCAGCAGGGTGCGATTCGCTGGGGTGCGGCGGAGCTGCGCGACTACGCGCTGGGTACGCTGCGCGGCGCCATCGCGTGGGTGCCGCAGGAGGCCTTCCTGTTCTCCGGGTCCATCGCCGACAACATCGCGCTGGCGAAGCCCGACGCGTCCGCCGCCCAGATAGAGCAGGCGGCGCGGCTCGCCGATCTGCACGACGACATCCGGCGCCTTCCGCACGGCTACGCCACGCTCGTGGGCGAGCGCGGGATCACCCTGTCCGGCGGCCAGCGGCAGCGGCTGGCGATCGCCCGCGCGCTGCTCACCGATGCCCCGGTGCTGTTGCTCGACGATGCGCTGAGCGCCGTCGACACGGGCACCGAGACGCGGATCCTCGAACACCTGCGCGGCGCCCGGCGGGGGCGCTCCGCGATCGTCGTCAGCCACCGGCTGTCCGCGGTCGCGGATGCCGATGTCGTCATCGTTCTGCAGCGCGGGCGGGTGACGGAACGCGGCACGCACGCGCAGCTGCTGGCGCTGGATGGATGGTATGCGGCGCAGTGGCGCTATCAGCAGCTCGAAGCCGCACTGGAAGACGCGGCGTGAACGGCGGCGTGGACGAAGCCCTCGACGACGCGGTGCAGTTGCGCCGTGCCGGTCCCGGCGAGCGCCGGCAGGCGATGGCCTTGCTGTGGCGCGCCGCCCGCCCCGACGGCAGACACGTCACCGGGGCCACCTTCTGGCTCGCCGTGGCCGGACTGCTCGAAGCGGCAGGGCCGCTGTTCGGCAAGCAGTTCATCGACACCTATCTGCTGCCGCGCGCGCTCGACTGGACCACGATGGCGCTGCTGATCGCGGGCTATCTCCTCACCGGCATCGCGGCCTCGCTGCTGCGCTACGTCCAGCTCGTCCGCTTGGCCGGGCTCGCGACGCGCTCGGTGCTGCGCTTGCGCGAGAGCGTCTACGCGCACGTGCTGCGGCTGCCGATGGCGTTCTTCGACCGCGCGATCACCGGGCAGCTCGTCAGCCGCATCACCAACGACACCGAAGCGGTGAAGCGGCTGTACACGCAGGTGCTGTTCGAGGTGCTGGTCGGGCTGACGGTGCTGTTCGGCGTGATCGTCGCGATGCTCTGGCTCGACTGGCGCCTGATGCTGCTGGTGCTGGTGCTGGTGCCGGCGACGATCGGCATCGTCTGGGGCTATCAGCGACTGTCGGCCGAGCCGGTGGCGCGGGCCCGCGCGCTGCGCAGCGACATCAACGCCCGCGTCGCCGAAGGCATCGCCGGCATGACCGTGCTGCAGGCGATGGGCGCGGTGCCCCGGTTCTGCGCGCGTTTCGCCGACACCAACGGCGCGCACTACGTCGCGCGAATGGGTGAAGTGCGGGCCAATGCCTGGCTGTTGCGGCCGGCGCTCGACTTCCTCAACATCCTGCTGATCGTGGTCATGGTGGCCGCGGTGGGAACGCAGCGGATGGAAGGCGTCGAGGCCGGCCTGCTCTATGCGTTCATCGCCTACGTCGCGCGCATCGTCGAGCCGATGATCCAGATCACGATGCAGTTCTCCACGCTGCAGCAATCGGTGATCGCCGCGGCGCGCGCCAACGCGCTGCTGCAGGAGCCCGCGCCGCCGCCGGTCGTGCACGACGGACGGATCGAGCAGGGACGGGTGCGGCTGGCCGACGTGACCTTCGGCTACGACCCGGCGCGGCCGGTGCTGCACGACCTCAGCCTGGAGATACCCGCCGGCGCCTTCATCGGCATCGTCGGCCACACCGGGAGCGGCAAGTCGACGCTGCTGTCGCTGCTCTTGCGGTTCTACGTGCCGCAGGCCGGTCGCATCGACATCGACGGCATCCCGTTGGCCGGCGTGGGCGACGCGCACTTCCGCGCCGCAGTCGGGCTGGTGCCGCAGGAGCCGTTCCTGCTCGCGGCCAGCGCGCGCGAGAACATCGACATGGGGCGGGGCCTGTCCGACGATGCCGTCGTGACGGCCGCCAGGGCCGCTCGCGCCCACGAGTTCATCGTGCAGCTCGAGGCGGGGTACGAGACGCCGCTGGGCGAGGGCGGCGCGCGGCTCTCCGCCGGGCAGAAGCAGCTGATCGCCGTGGCCCGGGCGCTGGCGGGCCGACCGCGGATCCTGTTCCTCGACGAGGCGACGTCGAGGATCGACAGCGAAACCGAACAGCGCGTGCAGGAGGCCCTGACCGAGCTGCACGGCGCGACGACGGTGATCGCGATCGCGCATCGGCTGTCGACGATACGCGCCGCCGACCGGATCGTCGTGCTCAACCATGGCCGCATCGCCGAGGAAGGCACGCACGAGGCATTGATGGCGATCGACGGCGGGATCTATCAGCGGCTGTACCTGCTGCAGCAGATCGGCGACTGACACCACGCCAGGAGCGGCTGCGACAGCCCGGAGCGGGTGCCGGCAGGCGCAGGCGGACGGGCCGTGGCAGCAGGTGGAATCGCGCCCCCGTTCGTGACATCATTCCATGTTGCCCACGCGATCTGCGGCGGGCCTTGCGACGAATTCCTGCACATGAAACGCGACGACCTGAAATCCACCCGCCCGGCGCCGCCCGCGACGCTGGCACCGCAGTCGATCTCCACCGAGGTGCTGCTCGAAAAGTACGCCAAGGGCAGCGAACGCAGCATCGAGGCGGTGCGCCGCCGGGTGGCGCGGGCGCTCGCCGCCGTCGAGCCGCCCGCCCGGCGCGAGCACTGGGAGGAAGCGTTCTACCGCGCCCAGGAGAGCGGCTTCATCCTCGGCGGGCGGATCAACTCCGCCGCCGGCACCGATCTCAAGGCGACGCTGCTGAACTGCTTCGTCCAGCCGGTCGGCGACAGCATTTCCGGCGACGAGAACGGCGTCGGCATCTACGTGGCGCTGAACGAGGCCGCCGAGACCATGCGTCGGGGCGGCGGCGTCGGCTACGATTTCTCGCCCATCCGTCCGCAGGGTGCGCACGTCAAGGGCACCAACAGCCGCGCCAGCGGCCCGCTGTCGTACATGCGGGTCTTCGACCAGAGTTGCGCCACCGTCGAGTCCGCGGGTTCGCGGCGCGGCGCCCAGATGGGCATCCTGCGCTGCGACCATCCCGACATCGAGGCGTTCATCCACGCCAAGGACGACGGCAGCCTGACCAACTTCAACCTGTCGGTCGCGGTGACCGACGCGTTCGTCGCCGCGATGCGCGCCGATGCCGAGTGGGAACTCGTGCACCGCGCCGCGCCGGCGCCCGACCTGCTCGCCGCCGGGGCGCACCAGCGCGACGACGAGCTGTGGGTCTACCGCACCGTGCGCGCCCGCGCGCTGTGGGAGCAGATCATGCTCTCGACCTACGACCACGCGGAGCCGGGCGTCGTGTTCATCGACGCGATGAACCGCGACAACAACCTCTCGTACTGCGAGACGATCGAGGCCTGCAATCCTTGTGGCGAACAACCACTTCCCGCATATGGTTGCTGCGATCTCGGCAGCGTCGACCTGACGCGTTTCGTCGTCGCGCCCTTCACCCCCGAGGCGGACTTCGATTTCGCGGGCTTCGCGGCGACGGTGGCGGTCGGCGTGCGCATGCTGGACAACGTGCTCGACGTCACCGCCTGGCCGCTGCCGCAGCAGCGCCAGGAGGCGATGGACAAGCGCCGCGTGGGGCTGGGCTTCACCGGGCTCGGCGACGCGCTGATCGAGCTGGGCCTGCGCTACGACGGCGCGGACGGCCGCGCGATGGCGGCACGGATCGCCGCGGCGATGCGCGACGCCGCCTACCTCGCCTCGGTCGAGATCGCGACGGAGAAGGGCGCGTTTCCGCTGTTCGACGCGGAGCGTTACCTGGCTTCGCCGCGCTTCGCTTCGCGCCTGCCCGAGCCCGTCAAGGAGGCGATCCGCAGTCGCGGCATCCGCAACAGCCACCTGCTGTCGATCGCGCCCACCGGCACCATTTCGCTCGCCTTCGCCGACAACGCCTCGAACGGCATCGAGCCGGCGTTCAGCTGGTTCTACAAGCGCCGGAAGCGGATGCCCGACGAGACGATGAAGGAATACCTCGTCGAGGACCACGCGTACCGGCTGTTCAAGCACCTGCACGGCATCGACGACGAGGTCGCGCTGGTGCCGTTCGAGCCGGCGCGGGATCGCCCTGCCGGAACCGTGTGGAGCGGGGCCGACGGCGCGCGCTGCGCGATGCTGACGCCGGCCTTCGTCAACGCGCTGCAGATGAGCGCGCAGGACCACATGGCGATGAACGTCGCGGTGCAGCCGTTCATCGACACGGCGATCAGCAAGACGGTGAACGTGCCTGCCGACTACCCGTTCGACGCCTTCGAGGATCTCTACTACGAGGCCTGGAAGGCGGGGCTCAAGGGCATCGCCACCTACCGTCCCAACAGCGTGCTGGGGTCGGTGCTCGAGGTCGCCGCGCCGGCCGCCGCCGCGGGCGCGCCGCAGGACTTCGACACCGCCGATCCGGACCGGCGCATCCGGCTCGATCGCGCGCTCCCGCCCCCGCTGTCGAGCCTGCGCTGGCCGGGACGGCCGGAACTCGCCAACGGCAATCCCTGCTGGACCTACGTCGTCCGCCACCCGCTCGGCGATTTCGCCGTGTTCATCGGCCACATCGAGGACAACGCGGCGTATCCGTTCGAGGTGTGGATCAACGGCGCCGAGCAGCCGCGCGGCCTGGGCGCCATCGCCAAGACGCTGTCGATGGACATGCGCACCGCCGACCGCGCCTGGCTGGACATGAAGCTGTCGGCGCTGCAGAAGGCCGGCGGCGACGACGGCTTCGAGATGGCGATGCCGCCCGACGGGCGCAAGGTCAGGGTGCCGAGCCTCGTGTCGGGATTCGCGCGGCTCATCCGCTATCGCTGCAACGAGCTCGGCGCGTTCGCCGGCGAGGGCAGCGGCAAGACCCCGGTCGTCGACGCGCTGATGGGGCCGAAGGAGCCGAAGGCGGGGCCCGACGGCACCCTGAGCTGGACCGTCGACGTCGCGAACCACGGCACCGGCGACGACTTCGTGCTGTTCCTCAAGGAGCTGGTGATGCCCGACGGGCAGCGCCGGCCGTACTCGATGTGGCTGTCGGGCGAGTATCCGCGGGTGCTGGACGGGCTGTGCAAGGCGCTGTCGCTCGACATGCGCGTGTACGACCCGGCGTGGATCGGCATGAAGCTGCGCAAGCTCCTCAACTACGGCGAGCCGAACGGCGCCTTCATGGCGCGCACGCCGGGCTCGGACAAGGCGCAGATCTACCCGTCGACGATCGCCTATCTGGCGCAGTTGATGATCCACCGCTACGCGATGCTCGGCATCCTCACCGAGCAGGGCTATCCGGTCGAGCACGCGGGCATCCTGGCGGTGCCGGCCGCCGAGCAGGCGCACGGCGGCGAGCTGAAGACGCTGCCCGGAAAGAAGTGCCCGGAGTGCGGCAACAAGGCGCTGATCCGCCGCGACGGCTGCGACTTCTGCACCGACTGCGGCTACACGGGTGCCTGCGGCTGAGCCGCGTAGTCCCGCCGTGCGCGTGGTCCCGCGGCGAGAGGCGCGCGCCGCGGCGACCGGCGGGCCTGTCCCGGGCGGCGTGCGCCTGCGATAATGCCCGCTGCGCCGCCCCGCCGGCCTGGCCGTCGGGGGATCCGCGACCGCCCGTTGCGCCGGTCGGCGACGGCACGTCCTCCCAACCCATCGAAGAACGATGAAACTCACCATTCTGGATCCGGGCCACTTCCACGCGGCGCTGGTGCAAAAGAACATGTACGCCGACGTCGACGAGACCGTCCACGTCTATGCGCCGGCGGGACCGGATCTCGACGAGTACCTGCGCAAGATCGACGGCTACAACGCGCGCGCCCAGGCGCCGACGCACTGGCGGGTGCAGGCGCACACCGGCGCCGATTTCCTGGAGCGGTTCCTGGCCGAACGCAGCGGCGACATGGTCGTCCTCGCCGGCAACAACCGGCGCAAGACCGAGTACATCGCGCAGGCCGTGGGTGCGCGGTTGCACACATTGGCCGACAAGCCGATGGTCATCGACGAGGCCGGATTCGAGGCGCTGGTGCGGGCGTTCAACGTGGCGCGCGAGAACGAGGTGCTGCTCTACGACATCATGACCGAGCGGCACGAGATCACGACGCTGCTGCAGCGGGAGTTCTCGACCATCGCGCCGCTGTTCGGCGGCCTGTTGCGGGGGTCCGCGGAGCATCCGGCGGTCACCAAGGAGAGCGTCCACTACTTCTCGAAGCTCGTCTCCGGCGTGCCGCTCAAGCGGCCGCCCTGGTACTTCGACACGACGCAGCAGGGCGAAGGGCTGGTCGACATCACCACCCACCTGGTCGACCTGGTGCAATGGGAGTGTTTCCCGGGCGAGGCGCTGGACTACCGCATCGACGTCCAGATCGCCAGCGCGCGGCACTGGCCGACCGAGATCACGCCCGAGCAGTTCGCGCACGTGACGCAAGCTCGACGCGTACCCCGCCTACCTGCGCAAGGACGTGCAGGCGGACGGCAAGCTGCACACCTACGCCAACGGCGAGATCAACTACACGCTCAAGGGCGTACACGCCAAGGTCTCGGTGCTGTGGGACTTCGAGGCGCCGGCCGGCGGGGGCGACACCCACTATTCGGTGATGCGCGGCACCCGGGCGAATCTGGTGATCCGGCAGGGCGCGGCCGAAGCCTACCAGCCGGTGCTGACGATCGAACCGGTGGTCGAGGGCGATGACGCGGCGTTCGTCAGGGTGCTGGAGCAGTCGCTGCCGCGGGTGCAGGAGAAGTATCCCGGCGTCGACGTCAAGCGCAACGGCGGTGGCTGGGAGGTCACCGTCCCGGCGCCTTACCACGTCGGCCACGAGGCCCACTTCGGGCAGGTCACCGAGAAGTTCCTCCGCTACGTCGCGAACGGGGCGTTGCCGGCGTGGGAAGTCCCCAACATGCTGGCCAAGTACTACACGACGACGCGGGCGCTGGCGATCGCGCGGTCCTGACCCGGGTCGTGGCGCATGGCGGCGTCGAAGGGCAGCCGCGGGCATCGTGACGTTCGCCGGTCGGTGACCCCGGAGTCCCCGCGTTGAACCCGGACGCCGGACCCGATGCGCCGCGCAGTGCCGTCGAGCGGGCGGCGCAGGTGCACTCGTCGCGGTTCGTGCGTGGCCTCTTCGTCGTCGGGGGCGCGACCTGCGTCGCGCTGGGGATGGCGGGCCTGCTGCTGCCGGTGCTGCCGACGACCCCGTTCATGCTGCTGGCGGCCTTCTGCTTCGCGCGCGCGTCGCCGCGGCTGCATCGACGGCTGCTCGACTCCCGCAGCTTCGGCCCGATGATCCGCGAGTGGCAGCGGCACCGGGCGATTGCCTGGCGCACCAAGCTGACGGCGATCGTGCTGATGAGCGCGACGCTGGCCGTCTCGATCGTGTTCTTCGTGCGCCAACCCACGCTGCAGCTCATCCTGGCCCTGCTCGGCGTCGCACTGGCGGTCTGGCTGTACCGCATTCCCTCGCGCGACCGGCCGCGCTGACGCACCGGAACCGTGCGCCTTCGCGCCGATCCTGTCGACTACATGGCGCTTGAGGGCGCTCGCCGGTAAAGTACGGCTCGCGAGCGGCCCCGGCGGGCCGCGGGGGGCAATCCGGATGGAGGCGTCGCCCGACGTCAACGTGTTCCTGTTTACCGACATCGAGGGCAGCACCTCGGCGTGGGAGAAGGAGCACGACCGGATGGCGCAGGCGGTGGCGCTGCATGACGCCATCCTGCGGAGCGAAATCGAGTCGCGCGGCGGCCGCGTCATCAAGACCACCGGCGACGGCGTCTACGCGATGTTCGCCGACCCTCTGGAAGCGGTGCAGGCGGTGCTCGCGTTCCAGCTGGCACTCGCCGACCCCGTCAACACCGGCGGGATGCCGATCCGCGTGCGCTGCGGGCTGCACGCGGGGGTCGCCGTCGAGCGCGACGGTGACTACTTCGGCACCACGATCAACCGCACCGCGCGGATCATGGGGGTGGGCCACGGCGGCCAGGTGCTGCTGTCGGCGTCGGTGGTCGACCTCGTCCGCGACAGCCTGCCGCCCGAGCTCTCGCTGCGCGAACTGGGTGCGGTGCGCCTCAAGGACCTGGCGGCACCGGAGCAGGTGTCGCAGCTCGTTCACCCGGGGCTCGCGCACGAGTTCCCGCCGCTGCGCTCGCTGGAGGCGCTGCCCAACAACCTGCCGCAGCAGTTGACGTCGTTCGTCGGCCGCGAGCGCGAGTTGGCCGAGGCGAAGGCATTGCTCGGGAAGACGCGCCTGCTCACACTGCTAGGCATGGGGGGGCTCGGCAAGACGCGGCTGTCGCTGCAGATCGGCGCCGACCTGCTCGACGAGTTCCCCGACGGCGTGTGGTTCGTCGACCTCGCGCCGATCACCGACGCGTCGCTGGTCCCCAACGAGGCGGCGCAGGTGCTCGGCGTGCGCGAGGAGCCGGGGAAGCCCATCCTGCAGACGCTGACGGCGCACTTGAAGTCGCGCAAGCTGCTCGTCATTGTCGACAACTGCGAGCACCTGATGGACGCGTGCGCGAACTTCGCCAACACGGTGCTGCGGGCCGTGCGCGAGGTGCGCATCATCGCCACCAGCCGCGAGGCGCTGCGGGTGCCGGGCGAGCAGACCTACCCGGTGTTCCCGCTGCCGGTCCCCGAACGCGACGCCTCGGTCGAGTCGCTGTCGCGTTCCGACGCGGTGCAGCTCTTCGTCGAGCGCGCGCAGGCGCAGAAGCCGTCGTTCGCGCTGACCGAAAAGGACGCGCCGGCGATCGCCGAGCTGGTGGCAAGGCTCGAGGGCATCCCTCTGGCCCTGGAACTCGCCGCCGCGCGGATTCGAGCGCTGTCGCTGCAGGACATCAACAAGCGGCTGCAGAACCGGTTCGCGCTGCTCACTGGCGGCGGCCGCGTGCTGATGGAGCGCCAGCAGACGCTGCGCGCGCTGGTGGCCTGGTCGTACGACCTCCTGACCGAGAACGAGCAGCTGCTGTTCGACCGGCTGGCGGTGTTCGCCGGCGGCTTCGACCTCGCGGCCGCGGAGGCGGTTTGCGGCGTCGAGCCGCTCATGCCGGAGGACGTGCTCGACCTCGTCGCGTCGCTGGTCGACAAGTCGCTGGTGATGGTGCAGGAGGCCGACGACGAGATGCGCTACCGGATGCTGGAGACGATCCGGGAGTACGCTAACGAGGGGCTCGTCAGGCGCGAGGAGCAGGCCGCCGGCATCGTCCGCCACTGCGACCATTTCCTCGGCGTCGCCAAGGCGGCGCGCGATCAGCTGAAGGGGCCCGAGCAGGCACAGGGCATGCGCCGGCTGGAGCGCGACCTCGACAACCTGCGCGCGGCCATCGGACGCGCGACCGGGGGCGGCGCCGACCCGGTGATCGCCGTCAAGATCGAAGTGGCGCTGATGCGCTTCTGGATCCTTCGCGGCTACGCGACCGAGGGTCGCAACAACGTCCGCGCAGCATTGGACTTACCGGAAGTGCAGGCGGTGCCGGTCGCCAACGCGCACGCGCTCTACGTCGGCGGCACGCTGGCCGCGAGCCAGAGCGACTACGCCGAGGCGCGCCGGATGCTGGCCGCCTGCCTCGAGCTGCGGCGCGGGCTCGGCAATCCGCGAGATCGCGGCGACACTCTCGACGCTGGCGGTGATCCGGCTGAACGAGGGCGACGCCACCGGGGCGCGGCAGAGCGAGGAAGAGGCGCTGGCCATCTTCCGCGAGCTCAAGGATCGCATCGGTGAAGGCATTGGCCTGCTGCACTTGGCCGAGATCTGTTTCGACCTCGGCGATGCCGACGCCTGCCGCAGCCAGCTTGAGCAGGGCTTGGCCCTGGCGCGGTCGATCAAGCACCCGGAGATCGAAGGCGAGTGCGAGCGCGCGCTGGGCGAACTCGCCTTCGAGGCGGCCGACCTGCCCTCCGCGAAGAAGCGCCTCACCCGGGCGCTTGACGTGGCGCGGGGCGCGGAGGACCGGCGCGGCGAGGCCACCGCGTTGTGGTGGCTTGCGCGGGCCGATCTCGCGGCCGGCGACGTCGCGGTGGCGGCGAAGCGCGTCGCCGAGGCGTTGCGCGCTTTCCGCAAGTTCGAGATGAACGCCGAGTTGTTGGGCTGCCTCGATGACCACGCGCGGATCCTGCACCTGCGGGGCCACTCGGCCGAGGCAGCGCGTCTGTACGCGGCGGTCGAGGCCGCGCGCGAGCGGCTGGTGCTGCGGCGCCGGGGACGACACGAACAGCGCTGGCGCAGCGACGTCGCGGCAGTACGCGCCGCACTGGGGGACCCGGCGTTCGAGGCCGCGTGGGCCGAAGGCGAGGGTTGGAGCCTCGAACAGGCGCTGCAGCACGAGGTGGCACTGGCGCCGGCGGGGGCGGTCGCGGCCTGAGTTGCCCCGCCGGCCGCGACTTTCGGCGGTTCACGAAATGAAAAGCCCGCCCGGGCATGGCCCGAGCGGGCTTGGTTGCTGTCTGCGCTGCGTCAGGTCAGGCGGCGGCTTTGCGGCGGCGCGTGAGCCAGCCGGCGACGAGGGCGCCGCCGAGCAGGGCCAGGGAGCCGGGTTCGGGCACGGTGGGGCCGTCAGGAGATCGGCCAAGCAGCCTGAACCCGGTGGACGATCCAGCCGTTTCGAAGGTTGCATGGCCAATGCCGTTGACAAAGGTCGTGACCTCGGATGCGCAAAAAAAGAACTGCGACATTCGACAGCCTGGGTTCCACCAAGTGGGTGACTGCTCCCAGAGGTAAGCGCCCTTGTCACCCAGGTTTTCAAGGGCCGGCAAAGAGGGGACGGCCAGAAAACCCAGAGCCCCGGAAGTGAACTGCACGCCAAAACATCCAACGAACTCGCCGCCATTGTTGCCACACTCCGGCCCGATCAGCAGAGTGTCGAGGCCTGCGAGTTCATGATTGAGAACCGAGATCCCGACGACCAAATGGGGATCGGGCAAACCGAAGACATGGTACGGGCTGGCGCTCGGCGGCGTGGTGTACTCGGAATCAAACTCCAGTTCCAGAAACTTGGACCCAACCGGGTTTGCCCGAGCAGCATCGACGTCTGGAAAAGCGGCGGATGTAGGGTTGCTCTCCCAAAGCTGGACAGTCAGGCTGTATAGAGAGACGTTGCATGCGGGGCCGAGCGCATTGACAAGGTAGTAGCCGTTCCCCTTGCCACCCAAGCCGCAGTTGTCGTCGACGAACCATTTCGCCGAACCGGCAAATCCAAGTGGATCGAAGTCCGACTGGTAGAACACGCCGCCGGCCTGCGCAGTCGAGCCCGCCACGAAGCACGCCACCGCCGCGGTGCGGATCAGGTTCCGCCAGATCTTGCTTGCCATCGCGCTTCACTCCCGGTTGTTCTGACTTGTCGGGCCAACGCATTTCCGGGAGGTCTCGTACCCGGGCACACTATTGCTGCCTTCGGTCCAGGAACGCAAGAATCAGGCCGGAGCGAGTCTGTAGGTAGTAACCAACTGAAAATGTCCGCCGCCGTGGCCTCGCAACTGGCGGCAGCGCCGACGGGGGGGGGCCGGGCCCGGCCGGCGCCGCCGGGGGCGGGTGAACAGATTGCGCATCGTCGCGCGACCCTCCGGCAAACGCGCTGCGCCCTTTCGCCGGCGGCCCTTCGCTCGAATGGATCGACTGGTCTCGCGCGGCACCGCGACGTCGTCGTGCCCCAAGGCGACGCCCATGATCGGCTCGGCGATGGTGATGCCATTGCGCTGGAACTCGACGTTCCACGCTCCCCGCGCTACGCGTCGGCAGGTTGGCGTTCCGAGCCCCGCGCCGGTAAAGTACGCGTCGCGGCGACCACGGGTCGCGGAGGCCACCGTCATGCCGGCGTCGTCCGACGTCAATACCTTGCCTTGCACCGACATCGCTGGCTGCACCGCGATGCCGACCTGGGCATACGATCGCGTGGCGTGGGGCGTCGCTCCGTGCGACGGAGCGGTTCGTTGCGCGCACCTTGCAGGGCACCGGACACCGCAGCTGCCATGAGCGACGAACCCCCGCCCAACGCGGCTGCGCCCGCGTCGGCCACCGCGGCGAATCAGCCGAGCGGCGCCCAGCGGGTGGCGCTGTACGTGCCGCGGATCCTGCAGCAGCATCTCGGTGCCGGTGCGCCGCAGCGCAGCTGGATGCGCGAGGGTTCGGCAGCGTTCGTCGACATCTCCGGCTTCACCGCGCTCTCGGAGCAGCTCGCCCGCAAGGGCCGGGAGGGTGCGGAACAGATCGCGGAGACGATCGGCGGCAGCTTCGAGCACGTCCTGCAGGTGGCCTACGCCAGCGGCGGCAGCCTGCTGAAATTCGGCGGCGACGCACTGCTGCTGTGGTTCGAGGGCGATGCCCACGTCGTGCGCGCCAGCCAGGCGGCGGTGCTGATGCGCAGGAAGCTGGACGAGGTCGGCCGCATCGATCTGCCGGACGCGCAGGTGACCCTGAGGATGTCGCAGGGCGTGCACTCGGGGCTGTTCCACTTTTTCGCGGTCGGCACCACGCACGTCGAACTGCTGCCGACGGGCCCCGGCTGGAGCCGGCTGGTTGCAATGGAACAGGCGGCCAGCGCCGGCGAGATACTGCTCAGCACCCAGACCGCCGCATTGCTGCCCGCCGCTTGCCTCGGCGCTGCGCTGGGCCCGGGCGTGCTGCTGAACGAGGTGCCGGGCGAGATCGCGGAGCGGCCGCTCGTCCCCCGGCCGAACGTGCCGCCCGCGACGCTGGCGCACTGCCTGTCGCCCGCGGTCCGGGCCCACGTCGTCGGCGGGGGCGGCAGCTCCGAGCACCGGCCCGTCACCATCGCCTTCATCCGCTACGAGGGAACGGACGCGCTGATCGCGGCGCAGGGGCCCGAGGCGGCGGCCGAGGCGCTGCACCAGCTGGTGAGCGTCGTCGAGGCCGCGACCGAAGCGCAGGACGTCGCGCTGCTGGCCTCCGACCTCGACGCCGACGGCGGCAAGCTTATCCTGACCGCGGGCGCGCCCAAGGTCACCGGCGACGACGAGGAGCGGATGCTGCTGGCGGTGCGGCGGATACTCGACGCCGACCTGCCGCTGCCCGTGCGCATCGGCGTCAACCGCGGCTCGGTGTTCGCCGGCGACATCGGCCCGGCGTATCGCCGCACCTACACGGTGATGGGCGACGCGGTCAACCTGGCGGCGCGCGTGATGAGCAAAGCGACGCCGGGGTCGGTCTACGCGACGGCGGACGTGCTGGAGCGCTCGAACACGCTGTTCGAGACCACCGAGATCGAGCCGTTCGCCGTCAAGGGCAAGGCCGAGCGCGTGCAGGCGTGGTCGCTCGGCCGCGCCAAGGGCTCGCGGTCGCGGCCGGTGTCGCTGCAGCGGCTGCCGCTCACCGGGCGCAACGCCGAGCTGGGCGTCGTGCGCAAGATCCTGGGCGGCATGCGCTCGGGGGCCGGGCACCTGGTCGAGGTGGTCGGGCAACCCGGCGTGGGGAAGACCCGACTGCTCGAAGCCATGCGCGATGCCGCGGTCGGCTTCAAGAAGCTGCACAACACCTGCGAGGCCTACACGTCGTCGACGCCGTACGCGGTGTGGCGCGACCTCTTGCGCGAGCAGATGGAGATCGCGCGCGATGCGCCCGACGCCGAGGTCGAGGCCCGGTTGCGCGAGGCGATCGCCGCCAAGCTGCCCGACGTTGAGCCGTGGCTGCCGTTGATCGCGGCCGCGCTCGGACTGAACGTCCCGCCCACGCCCGAAGTGGAGATGCTCGCCGACAAGAACCGTCGCGCGAAGCTGCACGAGGCGGTCGGCCGGTTTCTCGAAGCGATGATGCCGGGCCCGGCGTTCATCGAGATCGAGAACGCGCACCACATGGACGAGGCGTCGACGGAGCTGCTGACGGCGCTGGCGGGCACGCTCGCCGCGCGGCGCTGGCTGTTCGGCGTGGCGCGCCGGCCGGCGCCCGCCGGATTCACGGCGCCCGAAGCTCCCGGCGTGACGCGGATCGAGCTGCATCCGCTCGCGCCGCCGGACGCGCTGCGGATGGCGCAGCTGGCCACGCAGGGCAATCCGCTGCCGGCCCACGTCGTCGAGGGGGTGGCGCAGCGCTCCGGCGGCAACCCGCAGTTCCTGCGCGACCTGCTGCGGTTCGCGCTGGAATCGGGCGGGCTGGTCGGGCTGCCGGACTCGGCCGAAGCGGCCGCGATGGCGCGCATCGACGCGCTGGCGCCGGAGGACCGCGCCGTGGTTCGCCGCGCCGCCGTGTTCGGCCTCACCTTCCACCCGCGCATGCTGGCGTGGTTCGACGACGCCGAGGATCCGCCGCCGCCGGGCGAGGACGCGTGGACGCGGCTGGCGGACCTCTTCGACGAGGACGGCGACGGCTATCTCCGCTTTCGCCAGTCGCTGCTGCGCGACACCGCCTACGAGGGCCTGCCGTTCAAGCTGCGGCGGCGCCTGCACACGACGGTGGCGGCGCACGTGGAGGCGGAGGCCGACCATCCCGACGAGGTGGCCGACATCCTGTCGCTGCACTATTCCGCCGCGGGCGAGCACGGCCCGGCGTGGCGCTACTCGACGCTGGCGGCGAAGCGCGCCGAGTCCGCCTACGCGTTCGTCGAAGCCGCGCGCCTGTATGCGCGCGGGCTGGAGGCCGGCGCCAGGATGCCCGAACTCGCCAAGCTCGAGGTCGGCCACGTGCAGGAGTCGCTCGCCGACTGCTGGTACCGCGCCAGCGAGTACCGCAAGGCGCTCGAAGCCTACACCGCCGCGCAGGCGCTGGTCGCCGGCCATCGGCTGCTCGAGGCCGACGTGCTGCTCAAGCTCTCGCGGGTCGAGGAAAAGCTCGGCCAGTACCCGGAGGCGCTGCGCTGGGTCGAGCGCGCGCGCGAGGCGCTCGAGGGCCAGCAGGGGCCGGACGCAGCGCGGCAGGCCGCACAGGCCAGCGCGTGGTACGCGACGGTGCTGCAGGCGCAGGGACGTTCGGCCGAGGCGCTGCAGTGGGCCGAGCAGGCGGCGCGCGAGGCGGAAGCTGTCGACGATGCCGAGACGCTGGGCAACGCGTACTTCGTCCAGGGATGGGCGCACGGCGTGCTCGGCAAGGAGGGCGCCGAGGCGCTGATGCTGAAGTCGCTGGAGGCGTACCGAAAATCCGGCAACCGTGTGCGGCAAGCGAGCATCCTGTCGAACCTGGGTGCGGCGTGCTACTTCGAGGGCCGCTGGGACGACGCGATGGCCTACTACGAGCGGGGCCGCGAGGAATCGCTCCGGGTCGGCAATCTCGTCCACGCCGCGGCGGCGCGGTTGAACGTGGCGGAGATCCTGACCGACCGCGGCGAACTCGCCGAGGCCGAGTCGCTGCTGCAGCAGACGCTGCCGTTGTGGAAGTCGTCGGAGTACCGCTACTTCCTCGGCGCCTGCCACTGGATGCTGGGCCGCGTCTCGCTGCGCGGCAATCGCCTCGACGAGGCGCTGGCGCGCTTCGACGAGGCGCGGAAGCTGCTGCTGGAGGTCGGCGCCGAGCACGAGGTGCTCGACATCGACGCCCGGGTCGCCGAGTGCCGCCTGCTCAAGGGCGACCCCGACTCGGCGCTCGCCGCCGCCGAGGAGATGCTGGGACGGACCGACGCCGCGGAAGCCGTCGCGCGGCTGACGCCGCCGCTGCAGCGCGTACGCGGCTACGCGATGCTGCTGCAGGCCGATCCCTTCGGCGCCCGCGAGGCCTTCGAGGCGAGCGTGGCGGTCGCGCGCGAGCGCAACGACGCGTTCGAGCTCGCGCTGACACTGAACGCGCTGACCGAGCTCGACCGCCTCGAAGGCGTGGAACCGCCGCAGGAGATGGTCGACGAAAGCCGCGCCATCCTGGCCAAGCTGAAGGTCAGGGCGCTGCCGCCGGTGCCGGCGATCGGGTAGTGTTCATCGAAGCGAAAAGCGGCCGCGAGGGCCGCTTTTCGCACCGACGGTCAAACGCGCTCAGTCGCGGATCAGCACCGGGTCGTCGAAATCGATGAAAGTCGTCGACACTGGATGCAAGCCGGATAGGGGCCGGCCGGCGGCGTGCCGTCGCAATAATCGAGATCCGCGGAGTGCAATGTCGTCCGCACCTCGCGAACCGTGCACGCCTTCTCTCCGCCAGGCATCGACGTTGCGACCAATTCGGTATCGAGACAGGTCTTCACGGGGACACGGTTGGCCTTGGTGCACGCAGTATCCGCGCAGCGCTTCGTAATTCCAACGGGCAGTCCGGTGGTCGAATCGACCCACTCGGACTTCCAGGTCACGGTGTAGAGTAACGTGGCCCTTGGCTGAGAAGTGAGATCCCAGACGAAGCTCACCCCACCCTCGGGCACCGTCCTGAGGAGTTGGTCGACGCTCGGACCCGTTCCGCGGATGTTGTTGGTCCACGTCCAGTTGACCGGCACGCAAACACCCGACTTGTTCGGCCCCCGCACGCCCTCCGCGAATCCGGAGTCGTGCGACAGTGCGCTGACCGGATCCGAAGCCTTGAACAACGCGGCGGCATTTACCGTGGCCGGATTCGGCATGGTGTTGGGATCACAATCCAGACCACTCTTGGCCTGCACGCCGAACGACGAGGATGTCTGCTCGTAGTACTTGTCGTCGATCGTGGCAAAAACCTTGACCGTGCATGGACCCGGGCTGCCGCCGAAGGTGAGCGATGCGAAGGTCGCAACGCCATCCACTGCGGATACGAAGGTCGGAGCGAGCGTGCAAGTCGAATTCGAACCAGCTACCACGGCGACACCCAGATCCACCCGTCCTTCGAAGCCGGGAATCGGCGTGCCGTTGACATCGACAAACTTGACGACGATGTCCTGGGTGCTCGGTGTCCCCGTAACGACGCTGGTGGGCAGCGGCGCAAACACAAGCTTGCCGACGACGTTGAATGCGGCCGTCGGCACCGATGTGCCCACTCCCGCTACCGCTGCGGTGAGTTGGCAACCGGTCCCTGTGGTCGAGCTCTTCAGCGAGCCGAATTCCGCGACTCCGGATTGGGTCGTAGCCGACAGGCTCGACGACGTGAAGCTGCCACTGGTGCATTGGCTCGCCAACGTGACAATCGTCCCATCGGCTGCAGCCGCGCCATTCCTGACCACCGTGACGCGGAGCGCCGTGGGCGTCGGGACCGCCGGGGCGGTCAGTGCCTGGGTGGAAACGACCTGGTTGACGTAGGCGTCCTTGGGGACGTTGGTGGAGACGGAGCAAACCGCGGCGTTGACGGTTGTCTTGACGTCTGTGTTCGCCTGCGTGAACGGGTTGCTCGGCGTGCTCGGCGAGCCCGTCCAGGCCCCTCCCGACCAGTAGATAGTCCCGTTGGCGCAGTCCCCGGCGTTGGCAGAAACCGTCAGGGTGACCGTCAGCGTAGCGCCGACCTTGGTTGGGGAAAGATCGGTGATGGTCAGACTATTGGAACCGAAGGCACTGGGGGTGCCCTTCTTCGCCGACGACGTGCTGGCGCCGGTGATCGTTACCGCGCCGGGGGTTCCCGTGATGGTGACCGAGTTGAACGATGAGTTGCCTGTGTCCGCATTCTTGAACGTGATGCTCACGGTCTTCGAAGTGCCGGCATTGATCGAGCCCGTAGCGCCCAGCGTGAACGTCTTGTTCTGAGCGAATCCCGGTGCAGCGAATGCGGCGAGGGCCAACGACAGCAACGAAAAAACGATGGTGCGCAAACTGTTCATTGCGTGTCTCCCTGGAGAGCCGTTGAACCTCTTCGGATCGCTCCCGCTGACGCCGGAACGCATTGTATGCGGTGGCTCGGGCTGGGCAGTCCTTCGGTGCTGCGCGACTATGCCGGTATCGAGACGCAATTGCAATGCCGAATATTCGACAAACGCTTGATTTGCAATGCCGTTGTCATAGCGCGCCCGGTAGCGAGTGCCAAACAGGTGCAAGACTCACCGCGACCTGTCGTGTTCAGAGGACGAGGGTAAGTACTCTGCCCCGGTCCGGGGCATGGCCGGCGGATTTTCGCCGGTTGCGGCCACGGGCATTCGCAGCACGTGCCTGGATGCATCGGTCAACGAATGCAAGCGTGAGAGCGGGCCGCCTTCGGCCGTGGTCTTTCGGGCGCGGGATGTCGGCCTGCCTGGCGACGCGTCGCGCAGGCAGTACGTTGAGCGCGCGGCCGGGGTCAACACAACCCAAGAGAGGTGTGATTGGCGCGACCCGTGGGCCGGATCTCCAGGGTGTAGCCGACAGATCGGACCAAACCGCCTCGGCTGTCAGCCGCCTGCGCCAGGGCGTGCCCGTCAGAAATGCTTTTCGGCCGGAAAAAGCATCCAGCGGCCTTCTAAGCGGCATAGGGCTCCGCCGCGGGACTGGCGCTGCCCCTCGAACTGCTATCCCGGCTTCTTCCCGGCCTCGTGTGCCGCGCCTTCCGACAATAGCGGCAGCGCCGACCCCAGCGACGGCGCGAGCAGGCCGGTCTTCACGTAGGTGGCAAGCTTGTCGCGGGTGTCGGTGATGTCGAGGTTCCTCATCGTCAGCTGGCCGATGCGGTCCTGCGGCGAGAACACGCTCGCGCCCTTTTCCATCGTCAGCCGCTCGGGCTTGTAGGTGAGGTTCGGGCTGGTGGTGTCGAGGATCGAGTAGTCGTTGCCGCGGCGCAGCTCGACGGTCACCTCGCCGGTGATCGCGCGCGCCACCCAGCGCTGCGCGGTCTCGCGCAGCATCAGCGACTGCGAGTCGAACCAGCGGCCCTGGTAGAGATAGCGCCCGAGGCGGCGGCCGTTGTCGCGGTACTGCTCGATCGTGTCCTCGTTGTGGATGCCCGTGACGAGGCGCTCGTAGGCGATGAACAGCAGCGCCATGCCAGGCGCCTCGTAGATGCCGCGGCTCTTGGCCTCGATGATCCGGTTCTCGATCTGGTCGCTCATCCCGAGCCCGTGGCGGCCGCCGATGGCGTTGGCCTCGAGCAGCAGCGCGACCTGATCGGCGAACGTCTTCCCGTTGAGCGCGACCGGCAGCCCTTCCTCGAAGCGGATCGACATGGTCTCGCGCGCCACCGCGACGTCGTCGCGCCAGAAGGCGACGCCCATGATCGGCTCGACGATGGTGATGCCCTTGTTGAGGAACTCGAGGTCCTTCGCCTCGTGCGTGGCGCCGAGGATGTTGGAGTCGGTCGAGTAGGCCTTCTCGCTGCTCATCCGGTAGGCGAAGCCGGCCCGGGTCATGTACTCGGACATCTCCTTGCGCCCGCCGAGCTCGTCGATGAACTGCTGGTCGAGCCAGGGCTTGTAGATGCGCAGGTCGGGGTTGGCGAGCAGGCCGTAGCGGTAGAAGCGCTCGATGTCGTTGCCCTTGAACGTGCTGCCGTCGCCCCAGATGTGGACGTCGTCCTCCTTCATCGCCACCACCAGCATCGTGCCGGTGACGGCACGGCCGAGCGGCGTGGTGTTGAAGTACGGCACGCCGGCGGTCGCGATGTGGAACGCGCCGCACTGCAGCGCGGCGAAGCCCTCGGCCACGAGCTGCTTGCGGCAGTCGATCAGCCGCGCCTTCTCGGCGCCGTACTGCAGCGCCCGGCGCGGGATGTCGTCGTAGTCGGGCTCGTCGGGCTGGCCGAGGTGGGCCGTGTACGCGTAGGGAATCGCGCCCTTGGCCCGCATCCAGTGCAGCGCCGCGCTGGTGTCGAGGCCGCCGGAAAAGGCAATGCCGACCTTCTGGCCGGAGGGGAGACTCTGCAGGATGTTCGCCATGATGGGGTTCGCGTTCGGCCGCGGGCGCCGCGTGGAGGCGTTGCGCCGTCGCCGGGGTGGACAAAAGGGTCAATGCTACCGCACTCCGCCGGTACCCGCAGGGGGTGCATTGCAGCGGCGTCGACGATCCGCGGCGCCGGGCACGGCTTGTGCTTTTCCGCCAGCATGGGTTCGACGACCCGAATGGAGAACGACCAAGGAGTCCGTCATGATCGACGTCGAGATGCGCCGCCCGGTTCTGGATTGCGAGCCACCCCCCAACGTGCCGTCTTCCGACGAGATCGAGCTCGCCGAGGCGCTGCTGCACCGGCTCGAGGCGCGCTACCTCGGGCGTCAGGAATCCGCGGGCGTGCCCGCCAGCGCGCCGGGATAGAGTTCGTCGAGCAGCGCGCGGGCCGCGGCGCCGAGCGTCTGGCGCAACCGGTCGTCGAGAGGCGCGGGGTCGCTGCCCGGGACCCGCAGTGACCAGATCCGCGCCAGTTCCGGCTGCCGCGCGGCGACGGTGCGGGCGACCAGTTCGCGCCAGAACGGCGGGTACTCGGCCTCCTTCCACTCGCCGCGACCGCGCCCGTAGTGGGCCACCGCGAGGTAGCGCAGCAGCGCCGAGGTGACGAGGCCGTCGAGGAAGGCGTCGTCCCAGCGCACCGTCGCCTCGGTCTTGCCGCGGGCGACGTTGACGCCCCGCGCCACCCCGGCCGCACCGAGGGCGCCCAGCACCGCGCCGGCGAGCATCCCGGCGCCGAAGGTCAGGCCGCCGGACGCGAGATCGGCGCCCAGGCCCGTCAGGGCGCCGGAGACGAGCCCGCCCATCACCGCCGCCTTGCCTTCGTCGACCGGCGCGTCGGTGCGGACGTCGCCGGCGAGCCGGGCGAGCACTTCCGCGGCGGCGCGGCCTTCCAGTCCGTGGACGGCGATCAGTGCCGCGGTGCCGGCCTGGAGGTCGGCCTCCAGGCGCGCGCTCATCTCGCGCACCGCCTGCGCTTCCGGCGCCTCGTCCGGCGAGCGGGTGACGCCCAGCGACCGGCCGAGCTTGGCCAACAGCGGGTCGGCCGGCAGCAGCACGCGGTCGACGGCGGCGCGGGCGATCGGGCCGGCGAGGGCGGCGATCGCGGCGTCGAACTGGGCCATCCGGCGGGCCGTCCAGGCGTCGACCAGGCGCTGGAGGAGCGGGCGTCGCGCCTCCGGCAGCGCGCGCAGGACCGCGGCGAACAGCGCGCGCTCCTGCACCCAGCAGCGGGCGAATGCGTCCAGCGTCAGCACTTCGCGCACGCCGGTCCATGGCGCCAGCGCGTCGCGCCAGCGGGCGGCGTCGGCCGCGTCGTCGGCGCTGCCCTTCGGCGGTCCGGTCTGGTTCAGCAGCACGATCACCGGCTTGCCGATCCAGTCCAGCACCGCGAGTTCCGGCGCGAGGTAGCCGGCGTCGCCCGGCTCTTCGGCGGCGTTGACGAGATACAGCACGGCGTCGGCCTGGTCGCGCACGTTGCGCACCGCCAGCTGCGTCAGCCAGAAGGTCCGGTCGCGAAAGCGATCCCAGACCTCGGACAGGAACCAGCCGATGGGGTTGCCTTGCTGGCGGAGGCGCTTGGCGAGGCGCACGCTGTCGCCGAAGCCGGGGGTGTCCCAGAGGATCAGCGCGTCGCCCGCTGCGGTGTCGACCAGCGTGTAGGGCGTCGCCTCGGCGGTGACGTGCGGGGCGTCGCGGACCTCGCCGACGTCGCGGCCCAGCAGCGTGCGCGCGAGCGTGGTCTTGCCGGCGTTGGTGTGCGAGATCAGCGACAGGTCGACTGTCGCGCCGGCGTTCATGGGGCGTCCCGTTCGGGTTCCGGCCCGGCCAGCGCCGCGTCGATGGCGGCGTCGGCCGCGGGCAGGTCGGGTGCGCCGAGGTCGACGTGAATCGCCGTGAGGCGCCGCGCGGCGAGGAAGTCGTCCCACAGCACGCGGCGCTCGCGCAGCCGCGCGGCGTCGTCGGGCCAACGGGCGCGAAATGCCGACTGGTCGACGAACACCAGCAGCGGCTGCGCTGGGTCGCGTCGCGCGGTGAGCACCGAGAGGAAGGCGCCGTGGGCTTCCTCTTCCGGTGTGGCGGTGAGATTGAACAGCGCGATCACCGGGCCCTGGCCGTCGAGACCGCCGCGCCGGGCGAACGTGTCCTCGTCGCCGTACGCCACCGGCGCCTCGACCGTCAACGCCGCGCTGCCGCCGAAAACCCGCGCGGCGATCGCCTCCAGCCCGGCGAGCGCGGCCGGCGGTGTTGCGTAGCTGTACGGTATCACCCGCAGGCGCACCGGCCCGCCGCGAAAGCCGCGCAGCAGGCGCTGGAAGTACGGCTCGGCCAGCGGCAGCGGGAGGCGCCCGGCGCGGTACCGCTCGACCAGGCCAGCGCCGGCGGCGAGGACGAGCCGCGGCACGACGACGATCGCCAGGATGCTGGCGGCGAGGAGGTGCAGCCAGCGGGCGGCGCTCTCGCCGGCGGGGGTGCGGATCGCCTCGATCTCGGCGACGCCGGGAACCGCCAACCCGGTGAGCCACGATCCCGGCGCGAGCGCGACGGCCAGCAGCGCCCGGACCTGCGCGGCGTCCAGAAACGTGCTTTCCCAGCCGGCGCGGTACTCGAAGGCGAGACCGCGCAGGTACAGCCCGGCGATCACGCCCATCGCCAGCGCAGCGGCGGCCCAGTGCAGGATGCGCGCGCTGCGCGCCGCGTACAGCGGTGCTGCCCGCCGGGACCAGTCCGTCGTCAGCGCCGCGATGCACGAAGTGATCGTGGCCTCGCGGTCCGGAGCGGCGGCGAGCGGGCTCCGGTCGCGCCGGCCGCCGCGGCCGGCGAGGCGCGTCACCAGCGCGCGCAGCGGCCCGGGCGGGCGGGCGCCGCCGTAGCGGACGACGTAGCCGACCGCGAGCGCGACGTAGACGCCCAGGTTCCAGGCCAGCAGCGCGAACACGGGCGGCGCCAGCAGGTTGACGCGCTGGGCACCGCCGATGCGGTCGACGGCGACGCCGAGGACCAGCGCACCGACAACGATCGACCAGCCGACCCAGGGGCGCCAGCGCAGCGCGCGGACGGCGCGCGGCAGGCTGGGGTGGGTCTCGCCGATGCGTTCCAGCGTCAGCCGGGCGCGGCGGGCGATGAACGTGGGGGCTTCGGCGTGCTCGCCGACGACCTCGGCCGCGGCGCGGCTGGCCCAGCTGCGGTCGGCGTCGGTCCACAGCAGGCGCGCGCGGTCGCGCGTCTCGACGGCGCGCATCGCCGTCACCTCAAGCGCGGAAAACTCGTCCATCGTGCCGGATTCTACCCGCGGGGGGCCGGCGTCGCGGCGGGGTGCCGGCACAGCGTCCGAAATCCGCGGCCCCGGCGCCAGTCCGGTTTATCATCCGTCCACCGGCGGGCCGAATGCCCGGGACACCCCCTCATCATGATCACCAGGCTCTTCACCCGCACCGCGCTGCACGAGCACGCGGAGCCCTCCCAACGCATTGCCGGGATCGCGCAGCTCGCACCGGAAGCTTCCGAACTCGCGCCGTTGCTCGCCGGCGATCCGGTCGCCGACGTGCGCGCCGCGGCTGCGGCGCGCTGCAGCGATCTCGCGGCGCTCGCCGCGGCCTGGACTGTGGAGCAGGATCCCGTTGTGCGCACGGCGATCGCGGGTTCGCTCGCTGCCGTGCTGGCGGCGACGACGGACGCCGACGCTGCGGCAGCGCTGCTGGCCCGCGCCGATCTTCCTGATGCGCTGCGCGCCGACGTGGCGCGAAAGACCGCCGACCCCGAGCGGCGGCGCATCGCCGTCGCGGCGGTCGGTGACGACGACCTGCTGACCGAGATCGCGCTGACCGCCGATCACGCCGAGACCCGGATGGCGGCCGCCGAGCGCGTGAGCCGGCCCGAGAACCTCAAGCGCCTCGCCGGCGTGGCCAAGAGCAAGGACCGCGGCGTTGCGCGGCTCGCCCGCCACCGGATCGACGCACTCGAGGATCGCCGCAGCCAGACCAGCGAAGCCGACGCCATCCTGGAACAGCTGGAGGCGCTGGCGCAGCGCCCCGGCGCGATCCTGACGCCCATGCTCGAGCTCAACCGGCGCTGGCAGTTGCTGGACATGAGCAGCGATCCGGCGCGACTCGCCCGCTGCGAGGCGGCGCGGCAAGTGCTGCAGGCGCGCTTCGAGCGCGAGCACGAGGAGCAGCGTGCGCGCGCTCGCCTCGGCGACAAGCTGCGCGACTGGATGGCGCGGCTGGCTCCCCCGGTGGCCTCGGACGAGTTGGCCGCGCTGCGCGAGCAGTTTGCCGCGCTGCGGGCCGAGGCCGAGGCCTGCGGCGATGCCTGGTCGGCGCCGTTGCTGGAGCAGGCCGCCGACCGGCTGCGCGGCTGGGAGCTGGACGTGCAGGCGCACGCCGGGGCGGAAGCGCTGTTGCTCGAGGCCGAGCACCTGGCCGCTGGCACCGCGATCGACGCCGGCGACCTGTCGGAACGATGGCAGGCACTCGGACCGGCGGTGCGCACGCCGGCGCTGACGCAGCGCTTCGACGCGGCGCTGGCCGCGGTCGAGCAGCGCCGGCTGGTGCTGATCGACGCCGAGCAGCACGAGGCCAATGCCGCGCGGCAGCAGCTGCATCGGCTGCTGCACGACGGCGAGCAGGCGCTGCTCGCCGGCCAGCTGCACGCCGCGCGGACAGCGGCGGACGCGATCCGGGTGCTGAAGGCGGCCGCCGGAACGTTGCCCAAGCCGACGATCCAGCGGCTGTCGCGCCTCGTGCAGCAGTTGGGGGACCTCGAGCGCTGGGAGTCCTTCGGCCAGCAGCAGGCGCGGGTGCAGCTGTGCGAGCGGGCCGAGGCCGCGGCACGCGACGTTCACGATCCGGCGCAGGTCGCGCGCGAGGTCAAGAAGTTGCGCGACGAATGGAAGGTCCTCGACCAGCAGCACGCCAACGTGCCGAAGGCGCTGTGGGAGCGCTTCGACGGTGCCTGCGAGCGCGCGTACGCGCCGGCCGCGCGACACTTCGCCGAAATGGCGGCGCAGCGCAAGGCGGCGCGGGCCCAGCGCGACGGCTTCATTGCCGCCGCGGCGGCCCACGTGCCCACGCTGCTCACCGATCCGCCCAACTGGCGGGCGATCGAGCACTGGCTGCGCGACACCGACAAGGCCTGGCGCGACGGCGACCTCGGCAGCGTCGACCCCGGCGCGTGGAAGGCGCTGGACGCCAAGCTGCGCGCGGCGGTGGCGCCGCTGCGCGACGCGCTGGCGGCCGCGCGGGCCGAGGCCAAGGCCGGGCGGCAGGCGCTGATCGCCGAAGCGGTGGCGCTGGCGCCGCGTGCGATGGAGCGCGACGCGCCGTCGCAGGTGAAGGCGATTCAGCTGCGCTGGCAGGAGCACGCGAAGACGCTGCCGCTCGCCCAGCGCGACGAGCGCACGCTGTGGGAGGAGTTCCGGGCCGCCTGCAACGCGGTGTTCGAGGCGCGCGAGGCGAAGCGCAGGGAAGACGACGGCCGCCGGCACGAGGGCCGGCGCGCGCTCGAGGACCTGTGCCTGAAGCTCGAGCAGCTCGCGCAATCGGCCGACGACGAGGCGGCGGTGCGCCGTGCGTTGCGCGACCTGGTGCAGGAATGGAGGAAGAGCGCGGGCTCCGCACCGCTGCCGCACGCGATCGAGTCGCGGTTCCGGAATGCGCGCACCGCGGTCGAGGGCGCACTGGCGAAGCGCGCGCAGGAGCGCGAGGCCTCCGTGTGGCAGACGCTGGTCGCCAAGGGTCGGCTCTGCGAAGAAGCCGAAAGCCGGCTGCGCGCGGAGGGCGTCGACGACGCGGCCGCCGCCGCGGCGCTCGGCGAGCGCTGGGCCGCGCTGCCGCCGCTGCCCGGCGCGTGGGAGAAGCGCATGCAGGCGCGCCGCGACGCGGCGCTGCGGGCGTTCGCGGACGGCGACGCGCGCGACGCGGCGCGGCAGCGCATCGACGCGGGAACGCAGGCACGTCGGGACGACCTCTTGCTGCTGGAGACGGCGCTGGCGCTGGAAAGTCCGCCCGAACTGCAGGCGCAGCGGCTGGCGCTGCAGGTGCGGCAGCTGAAGGAACGCTTCAGCGGTGGCGCCACGATGGCGCCCGAGACGCTGAACGACCGGGTGCTGGCGTGGTTTGCGACGCCCGGGGTCACCGACGAGGGCGACTGGAAGCGCTGCACCGAGGTGCTGGCGGCGTTGGCGAAGCGGCGCTGAGCGCCCGCCGCCCGGCGGCGGTACGAGGAATTCTGTGGGATCGGCTTCAGCCGCGAATCGCCGCCTCAAAACCGCATTCGCGCCTGAGGGCTCCCACAGGAATTCAGCTTACTTCATGCTGACTCAACGGGGCTGGCTGCCCGCGGCCGGCTCGAAATAGCGTTCGATCAGCCGCGGCTCGTCGAAATGACGGCGGCCGACGAAAGCCGTCGCGTGCCGGCCCCACTGCCGCATCGCGCCGGCGCTGGCGATGCCCATCGGCCAGAAGACGAACCGCTCGCCGCGCTCGCTGCCGCGCACCAGGCCGTCGGGCGCGTAGAGGCTGCGCGTGCCCCCGGCGGCACGCGGCAGCGTGCGCAGCGCATCGTCCGGCGCGAGACCGTAGGCGATCGCGGCGGGGGCCGGCCAGTGTTCCGACGGCGGCAGGACGACGACGCGCCGCAGGTAGTGCGTGCCCGACTCGATGCGCAAGGCGATCCGCGCGCCCGGCACCGGCGGCCCCAGCCACTGCGGCGCGAGCGCGCCTTCGTCGATCGTCGGCGGCAGCGGCCGGGGGGTGAGCCGCGGCGACGGAAAGAGCAGGTGATAGCAGCCGCAGGCGTGGATGCTGTCGTGCAGCAGCGGCGTGCCGTCGCCGGCGAGCGTGACGCGCCAGACGAGCGCGTCCAGTCGCCCCGCCAGCAGGTCGAACGGCGACGTCGCGCGCCGCGCCGGAAACCACGCGGTGTAGACGAGTTGCAGCAGCAGTTCGTCGCCGAAGCGCGTGTGCGCGATGCGGGTGAACAACACGGGCGCAGCGGTGTCGATCGCCACTTCGTCGCCTTCGTCGTAACGCGGTCGGCCGACGCGATCGTCGTTGTCGCGCTCGTCGATCACCAACAACGGCGCGAACGTCGCCAGCAGCGCGTCGGACTCCGCCGCGTCGGGGAGGGGGAGGCGCAGCGGATTGTCGCGGGCGCGCGCCAGAACCGCGCGGACCTCGGCGGCCGACAGCGTCGGGGCGGCGCGCGGCTGGTAGTGCCGCAGCACGCCCTGCAACGGGAGGTCGGCGAGCGGCAGCGCGAACGCCGCGTGGGTCGCGGCCTCGTACCGCCGGACGCCGGCGGCGAAGGGCAGCGCCGTCAGCGGGTAGGCACCGAGCGCGCGCAGCGCGTCGTCGTAGTCGTCGGGAACCACCGCCGCGGCGAGCAGGCGCCGGCGACCCGACGGTGTGGCGAGGTCGCGCTCGCGCAGCCGCGTGCTGCAGCCCGCGAGCAGTGTGGCCGGCGTCAGCGTTTCGAAGCCATCGGCGGCGAGCTCGTGCCGCAACCGCGCGGTCGCGTCGGCCGGCAGATTGGCGATCTCGGCCCGCCGGGCGTCGTCGTCCCGCGTCGCCAGTTGCTGCACCCAGGCGGCGAACACCGGCGCGTCGTCGGGGGAGGGGTCGAGGCTCGCGAGCAGGCGGTCGACGCGGAGGTACGGAAACCCCGCGACGCGCGCCGCTTCGGCATCGCCCACCCCGGCGGCGGCGACCGCGCGATCCAGCGCGGCGTAGGCGCGCTCGCAGCGGTCCTCGAGCGTCGCCGGCGGCCGGGCCGCCACGTCGGCGTCGCCGTCGCGCAGCGCCGGGGCGAGCGCGCAGCCGGCCAGCAGCAGCGTCGCCGTCCATGCCGCCGCGTACGCGGCAAGACGGCGCCGCGAAGCGCCGTGCGTCGGCTGGCGGCGCGATCCGGACGCGGGGGTCGCCGGCGCGCGGCGACGGCGGGAGACGGTCATCGCGGGCCGCCCGGTCGCGGGGCGCCAGCGCGCAATGCAGTCATCGGTTCAGGCAGTGGATGCATTCGCGAAATCTCAGGCGAGCGTGGCGGTGCCGTCGACGGTGACGAAGCCGTCGCCGTCGGCGACCCAGAGGCTCACCTGCCGGTCGCCGCGCGGCCGGCCGCAAACGCGGAACGCGGCGGTGTCGAACAGCGGCCGCAGCGCCCTGAAATCGAAGCGCGCGACGGTCGCCGCGGGCAGCGCGCGCCGCAGCAGGTCGAGCAGCAGCGTGGCCTGCAGCGGGCCGTGCACGACCAGCCCCGGATAGCCCTCGACGGCGGTGACGTAGCGGCGATCGTAGTGGATCCGGTGGCCGTTGAAGGTGAGCGCCGAGTAGCGGAACAGCAGCACGTCGTCGGGGATCACGTCGCGCCGCCACGCCGCGTCGGCGGGCGCGGGCACCCCCGCGGCGGCCTCGACACCGGGCCGGGCGGCTTCCCGGTAGACGATGTCGTGCTCCTCGACCAGCGCGAGTCCCGCGGCGTTCTCGATCCGGTGGCGCACCAGCACGAACACGAGGTCGCCGCTGCGGCCGGACTTGTGCCGCACATCGACGATCTGCGACGTGCGCACGACGGCTTCGCCGACGCGCAGCGGATGCCGGAACTCGAGCCTTCCGCCGGCCCACATCCGGCGCGGCAGCGCAACCGGCGGCAGGAAGCCGCCGCGCCGCGCGTGGCCATCGGGGCCGAGCTCGGACTGGCGGTGCCGGGGCAGGAAGTACAGCCAATGCGCGAGCGGCGGCAGCGCGTCGCCGGCCTGCGGCGGCGGATCGTCGCGATCGAGGGTCGCTGCCAGACCGGCGAGCGGCGCGGCGGTGAGGACATCCCGCGCCTGCTCCTCGCGGCCGATCCACTGCGACAGCAAGGGGAGGTCGATGGCCATCCGCTATGGTGTAAGGAAGCGGCTCCGGACGCAACCGGTGCCGTCGTGCGGCACCGGCTGCATCGCAAACCGGGGGCACGGCATTAGAATGGTCGCCTCCCGCGCCCCAGGCCGAATCCCGGAAGGATTGTTCGATGAGCGATGCACTCACCTATCTCGTCAAGGCGCGTCCGCAGGAGATGGCCGCGTACTTCACGTTCCTCAAGGGCGCCGGCAAGCACCTCGATCCGAAGACGCGGAACCTGATCTCGGTGATCACCAAGGTGCATGCGCAGACCGAGAACGGCCTGCGCCAGTACCTGAAGCGCGCGCTGCGCGAGGGCGCCACGGCCGACGAGGTCGTCGATGCGCTGCTGATGGCGTTCCCGGCGCTGGGGTTGGCCAGGATCGTCTGGGCAGTCGACGTGATCCTGAAGATGAACCTGCCGGAATTCGCGCTGGACCGCCTGGCCGGCGACTTGCCGGATGCGGAACCGGCCGGGGTGTGGCACGACGTCATCGCCGAGGCGGCGCTGGTCGACGGCAGCGCGGTGCGCGCGAGCTGCGACGGGCGCGGGCTGTTCGTGTTCCGCCGCGGGCCGACGGTCAAGGTCTACGACAGCCGCTGCCCGCACCAGTCGACCGACATCCCCCATCTGGCGCTGCAGGGGACGCGCCTCACCTGTCCGAAGCACGAGTGGGCGTTCGACATCGAGACGGGCCGCTGCGTGGCCAAGGGCGACGTGCCGCTGACGCAGCTGGCACACCGCATCGAGGGCGGGCGGGTGCAGGTCCGCTGGTAGCGCGGCGTGGCCACGTGGCCATGCAGGATTCGGCGCAAAGGGGGCAATGACCATGGCAGTCAACGTGCTCGTGTTGGGCGATGGTACCGGCGGATTGGTCGTGTCCAATCTTCTGCGCAAGGTGGCGCGGCGCAAGGGCGTCGACGTCAACGTGCGGCTGATCGGCAACTCGCCGCTGCACACCTACCAGCCCGGGCTGCTGTTCCTGCCGTTTCGCAAGCCCGGCTACCGCAGCCTTGCCGACATCCAGCGCCGGAATTCGGATTTCGTCGGCGCCGGCGTCGACTACCGGTGCGAGATCATCGCTGCGATCGACGCGCAGGCGCGCACGGTGACCACCGACAAGGGCAGCCATCGCTACGACTGGCTGGTGCTGGCGCTCGGCTGTCGCACGATGGTCGACGCGATCGACGGCCTGGCCGAGCGCTGGGGCACGCGCGCGCATGGCTTCTACACGCCCGACAGCGCGCTGCGGCTCGCCGATGCGCTGGACAAGTTCGAAGGCGGCGACCTTCTGGTCGACATCGCGGAGATGCCCATCAAGTGCCCGGTGGCGCCGCTGGAATTCGTCTGCCTGGTCGACGAGTACCTGACGCGCAGGGGTGTCCGTTCGCAAACCAGGCTGACCTTGATGACGCCGCTGAACGGCGCGTTCACCAAGCCGATCTGCAACGAGATGCTGACCGGCATGCTGGTCGCCAAGGGCGTCGAGGTGGTGCCCGATGCACCGTTGGCCGTCGTCACCGACAAGGCGGTCGTCTGTCCCGACGGCAAGACCGTGCCCTACGATCTCCTGGTCACGATCCCGCCGCACGAAGGCTCGGACCTGATCGACGAGGCCGGTCTCGGCGACGGTCTCGGCTTCGGGTTGACCGACAAGCTCACCTTGAAGTCGAAAAAGGCCGAGCGGGTGTTCCTGCTCGGCGACAACACCAACGTGCCGACCTCGAAGGCCGGCTCGGTCGCGCACTTCCAGGCCGAGGTCGTCGTGCACAACCTGCTGCGGGAGATCGCCGGCGAGGCGGCGGAGCCGCTGGCCGACGGCCACACCAACTGCTTCATCGAGACCGGCTTCGGCAAGGCGATCCTGGTCGACTTCAACTACGACGTCCAGCCGGTGCCGGGCAGGTTTCCGCTGCCGGCGATCGGCCCGATGACGCTGCTGGCGGAATCACGGCTGAACCACCTCGGCAAGCTCGCCTTCAAGCCGATCTACTGGCACCTGCTGCTGCCGGGTCGCTCGATCCCGCTGGTGGGTTCGCAGATGAGCACGCGCGGCAAGCAGATGGAGGTGCTGGCTGCGCGCACGGGCGGCCATTGAGTCGGCACGAAGAACGTCGAGCTTCTGTAGGAGCGCCTTCAGGCGCGAATGCAATTCCGGCGTTTCGATTTGGCGGCCCGTCGCGCTCGCTGGAGTACCTTCGTGCTGCACACTCCGGTGTTCGCCCCCGGGGGGCCTGTCGGCTCTCAAGGAAACGCCGGGCCGACCACCAGCACCGGGCAGGTGGCGAGGCCGGCGATCTTCCGGGCGGTGCTGCCGAACACCAGGCGCCTGAGCGCCGAGTGGCCGCCGCCGCGTCCGACGATGACGAGGTCGGCGCCGGCGTCGCGGGCGATGGCGACGACCGACTCCGCCGCCGGGCCGACGGCGACGCGGCCGTCGGCTTCGCGACCGGCGGCGCCGATGGCCTGCAGCGCACGGGCAAGCGCGGCATCCGCCGCCGCGCGCGCGGCCGCGGTGTCGTGCGCGGCGACGCTGGCGACGATCAGCGGCAGCCCGCAGCCTGCAGCCACCCGGCAGGCGGTGGCGACGACCGCCGCAGCCGCAGGCGAATCGTCGACGGCCACCAGAATGCGTGCACTCCACATCCGGCAGGCGCGCGGGACCAGCAGCACGCTGCAGGGGGCTTCGCGGACGACGTTGCCGACCATCTCGCCGACCATCATCCGGGCCAGGAAACCGTCCTTGCCGCGACGGCGGGCGACGATCAGGTTCGAGCCCAAGGCGCGGGCGGCTGCGACGATTTCGCGATAGGGCTCGTCGCCGCGGCGGATGTGGATGTCGACCGGCACGGACGCAGCACGGGCCGCGGCGCGTAACTCGTCGCTCCGCGCGGACACCGCGTGCTCGACGCGGAGCGCGCGGGCGGGCGCGGCGGCCTCGAACTCGGGGTTGCTCTCGACGGGAATGACCACCGCGAGCGGGACGCCGCAGTGCCCCGCGAGCTCGAACGCGACCCGCTCGGCGCCGACGTCGAACTCGGTGTGCTCGGTGGCCAGCAGGATGCGTTCGAAGGGATGCTCGTTCACGGCAGTGTCAGTGGCCGGAGGTCAGGACGCCCGAAGCCGCGAGTGCCAGCACCGCGATCTCGAGGATGCAGACGACGGCGTAGACGGTGTCGCGGCGGCGCAGGTAGAGGGGAACGATTGCCAGCAGGCACAGCGCCGAGCAGCCGGCGAGCAGGGCGATGCCGACGAGGCTGGCGAACTCGCCGCGGGCCAGCAGCGCCGTCCATCCCCACCCCGTCGGCGTCCCGGTGGCGGCGAGGTAGCGATCGAGCGGCAGCGTGAGCAGCTCCGGCAGCCGCTCGAACGGCACCTGTGCCGGCAGCAGGCCGGTCGCGTAGGCGAGGAAGCCGACGACCAGCGCGGCGAAACCCGCCTTGGCGCCCCAGTCGAGCCAGCGCGCATAGCGCAGCTGCTCGTCGGCGACCGGTGGCAGGGGGGCGGGCGCGGTCATCGCGAGATCAGTTCCACAGCCCCAGGCCCTTGAGCAGCGCGCGCAGGCCGGAAAAGAGCAGCAGCACCAGCACCAGCCGGCGCACCGTCGACGCCTTCAGCACGCCGAGCAGCCGCGCGCCGATGCGCGCGCCCAGCATCATGCCGATCACCGAGGGCACCGCCACCACGGCGAGCACCGCACCCTTGTTGAGGTAGACCCACGCCGCGGCCGAATCGACCAGCGAGAGAATGAAGCTGGAGGTTCCGGCCGACACCTTCAGCGGCGCACCCATCACCAGGTTCAGCGCGGGGACGTTGGCCCAGCCGGCACCGAGGCCGAACATGCCGGCGAGGATGCCGATGGCGGTGAACAGCACCAGCCCCAGCGGCGTCCGGTGCACCTGCCAGGGGATGTCGCGACCGCTGGCGGCGTCGCGGAACACCCCGTGCATGCGCAGCGCCGCCGAAAGCCGATCCGGCGTCGCCACGTCCGGCAGCTCGGACTTCTTCGCCAGCGCCATCAGCGCGACGATCGCCAGGATGGTGACACCCAGCGCGGTCTGCACGACGTTGGAGGGCAGCGCCAGCCCCATCATGGCGCCGACGATCGAACTGGCGGAAGCGAGTAGCGCCAGCGGCATCGCCAGCCGGAGGTCGGCCAACCCGCTCTTCAGCAGGTTGGGCCCGGCGGCAAGCGCGCTCGCCAGCGCGACCAGCAGACCCGCGCCGCGGACGAAGTCGAGGTGGAAGGGAAAGAAGCCGCTGACGATGGGTACGAACAGCACGCCGCCGCCGACGCCGGCGGGGATGGCGACGATACCCAGCACGAAGCAGACGGCGAACAGCGCCAGCGGCCACACCCACCAGGCGGTGGCGACGGTCGCGGCGACGTCGGCCGCGAAGACCGGGCCCGCCCATGCCAGGCAGGCGAGCAGTGCGATTCGAGGCAGCATCGGCAGGCGCGGGGTCACGAGGCAACGGCGGGGCGGGGTCAGGGGTCCATCATATCGGGCTCGAAGCCGAGCTGCCAAACGGATCGATCCGCGATGCCGGCAATCGCTGGGCGCGACCTTTCATTACGGCAACGTCTGCGCCTGCTGTCTATAGCCGCCATGGGCAGCCGCGACATAGCTCCGATGGGGGGTGAGCGCTGCAATCACCGTCGTTGTCCTTGCCCGGCGCACATGGCCGTTCCATAATTCCATCGGAAAAGTTACCCGACGATCTGGGGTGTGCGTGTGCCATCCGTTCGATGCGTGTCGAAGCGCGGTTCCGGGTGTCCGGCAATGCAGCGCGTGCATCCCTCGGCGCGCGGCCGAGATGGCTTTGAAGCGAGGATCGGCCAAGGTCGACGATGAGAATCGGGATCGTTTCTGACAGCCACGACCGTGCGGCGATGCTCGCCACGGCGGTGACCGACGCGAAGCAGGCCGGCGCCGAAGCCATCATCCACTGCGGCGACGTCATCGGTACCAACACGCTGCGACCGCTGCTCGCGACGGGGTTGGCGGTGCACGTGATCCACGGCAACAATCTCGGCGATGCGGTGAGCCTGTGGCGCCTCTGTGCCGAGTCCGGCGGCCGCATCACCTATCATGGGCAGGACGCCGATCTCCGCCTCGGCGGGCGACGCCTCGCCGTGACGCACTATCCGCACCTCGGGCGGGGGCTGGCGTGCACCGGCGATTACGACCTGGTCTGCTGCGGCCACTCGCATGAAGCGGGCATCGTCCACCAGCCCAACATCTGCGGCGGCGCCAGCTGGCTGGTCAATCCGGGCACGGTCGCCGGGCTCGGCGGGCCGGCGACCTGGCTGCTGGCCGACCTGGCCGACCTCACGTTCGAAATTCGGCAGCTTGCATGAGCGGGAAGGGCCGCCCCGAGCGCGAATACCGGAGTGCGCAGCACGAAGGTACTCCAATGACCGCGCTGATCGAAAGGCGGTCGTCCGGACGGGCACTGCGGCGTCGGCGTCAGGCGTCCGCACGAACGAGGCGGTCACGCCGGCAAACGAACATCAGCGAACGACCGGGGGATCGATGACAAAGCCAATTGCGACCGGCCAGACCATCCTCGTGGTGGGCGGCGGCATCAGCGGGATGACGGCGGCACTCGAGGCCGCCGAGTGCGGCCGCCAGGTCGTGCTGGTCGAGCGCGAACCGGCGCTGGGGGGGCGGACGGGGCGGCTCTACCGCTACTTCCCGAAGATGTGCCACCCGACCTGTGGACTGGAAATCAACCTGCGGCGCCTCAAGGGGAACCCCAACGTCCAGGTGCTGACGATGGCCGAAGTCGTCGGCATCGAGGGGCGCCGCGGCGACTACCGTGCCCGGATCAGGATCCGGCCGCGCTACGTCAACGAGCGCTGCACGGCCTGCGGCGACTGCGCGCGGGCGGTGGACGCCGAGGTGCCGAACGCGCACAACTATGGCCTCGACCGGGTGCGGGGCGTCTACCTGCCGCATCCGATGGCCTACCCGCAGCGCTACGTCATCGACCCATCGCTGGTCGGCAGTGCGGATGCGGGCAAGGCGAAGGCGGCCTGCAGGTACGACGCGATCGATCTCGACATGCGGGAGGAGACGATCGAGCTCCACATCGGCGCGGTCGTCTGGGCGACCGGCTGGAAGCCCTACGACGCCACCCTGATCCACCCCTACGGCTACGGCCGATTTCCCAACGTCGTCACCAGCGTCGAGTTCGAGCGCCTGGCGGACCCTGCCGGCCCGACGGCGGGCCGGCTGCTGCGGCCTTCGGACGGCCGGGAGGCGAAGGACATCGCCTTCATCCAGTGCGCCGGCTCGCGCGACGAGAACCACCTGCGCCACTGCTCGCGGATCTGCTGCATGGCGTCGCTGAAGCAAACGCGCTACGTGCGCGAGGCCTGGGGAGACGACGCGAAGTCGACGATCTACTACATCGACCTGCGCGTGATCGACCGCTTCGAGGACTTCTACCAGTCGGTGCGCAAGGATCCCGCGGTCCGCTTCGTCAAGTCGAAGCCGGCCCGGATCGCGCAGGACGCCGCGACCGGCAATCCGGTGATCCACGGCGTCGACACCGAGGGTTATCACCGCTATGCGGCCACGCACGACCTGGTCGTGCTGGCGATCGGCATGGAGCCGGAAGCCAACGGCCTGGCGCTGCCGGACGACGTCGTCCGCGATTCGAGCGGGTTCATCGAGGGATCGGCGGACGGCGGACAGATCGGCGCCGGCTCGTCGGCGAGCCCGCTCGACGTCAATCGCTCGGTGCAGAGCGCGACGGCGGCGGCGTTGCGGGCGATCAAGGTGATCCACCAGACCGCGGCAGCGGAGAGCTAAGATGAAACGACCCCCACGCTCACTACGTTCGCTGCCCCCCGAGGGGGCGCAGTCAGTACCCTTCGGGCGGCCGGGCGGGTACTGGGATGAACGGCCCCCACGCTCACTGCGTTCGCTGCCCCCCGCCGGGGGGCGGTCAGTACCCTTCGGGCGGCCGGGCGGGTACTGACATGGCCGACAACAAGTACGCTGCGTATCTTTGCGCCGGCTGCGGGCTCGGCGACGCTTTCGATCTCGGGCAGACCGAGAAGATCGCGCTCAAGGAAGGCAAGATGCACGTGGTGCGGCGGCACGACTTCCTGTGCTCGGCGGCTGGCGTGCAGACCATTCGCGACGACATCGAGCGCGAGGGCGTCACCCACGTGCTGGTCGCCGCCTGCTCGCGGCGCGCGAAGACCGAGGCCTTCCGCTTTCCCGCCGTCGCCATGGCGCGCGCGAACCTGCGCGAGGGCGTGCTGTGGGTCGTCGCCGAAGGCAGCGCGCATGACGAGGTGCGGCAGGAGATGGCCGACGACTACGTGCGCATGGGCTGCGCCGAACTGAAGAAGATGAAGCTGCCGGCCGGCAACCCGGACGCCGCCACCAACCGGCGCATCCTCGTCGTGGGCGGCGGGATGTCGGGACTGACGGCGGCGATCGAGGCGGCGGACACCGGCTACGACGTCGTCGTGGTCGAGCGGCAGGGCGCGCTGGGCGGCTGGGCGCAGCGCATCTGGAAGCGCACGCCGTTCCGCGCCCCCTACGCGGAGCCGCAGGACACCGGCATCGTCGACCTCGTCGACCGCGTGACCGCGCACCCGCGGATCCGCGTCCACCTCGACGCGACGGTCGCCGAGACCGCCGGCGCGCCGGGACGGTTCAAGGTGAAGATCGCCCGGGAGTCCGGCGGCGTGACCGAAGAGGAGGTCGGCGCGATCGTGCAGGCGACGGGCTTCTCGACTTACGATCCGGCGAAGCTGCCGGCGCTGGGCGGCGGGGCGCCGCACGTCGTCGACCAGGCCGGGCTGGAGGCACTGGCGGGGGCGGCGGCCGGCGGGGCGATCCGGCGCGCCGACGGCAAGGCCGTCGCCAGCGTGGTGTTCGTCCAGTGCGCGGGGCAGCGCGACGACACCGGCACGCACCTGCCGTACTGCTCGGGCCACTGCTGCGCGACGTCGATCAAGCAGGCGATGTACTTCAAGGACGCGAACCCGGACGTCGACACGGTGGTGCTGTACACGGATCTGCGGATCCCGGGCATGGGCGAGGATTTCTATCGCAGCGCGCAGCGCAAGGGAGTCACCTTCACCAAGGGCACGGTGTCCCGCGTCGAGTCCGCCGGCGACGCCTGCCGCGTGACCTTCCGCGACCTGATCCTCGACGAGGAGGCGGTCGTGGACGCCGACCTCGTGGTCCTGGCGACCGGCCAGGTGCCGAACTCGGGCGTGGACATCGACCTTCCCGACGACGACGCGACGAAGGCGCAGCAGGTCTCGATCCTCAACCTCAACTACCGGCAGGGCAAGGACCTGCCGCACCTGCGGCACGGCTTCAGCGATTCGCACTTCATCTGCTTCCCCTACGAGACGCGCCGCACCGGCATCTACGCCGCGGGCCCCGTGCGCCGGCCGATGGACATGGCGCAGGCGACCGAGGACGCGACCGGCGCCGCGCTGAAGGCGATCCAGGCGCTCGAGAACGCCGCGCTGGCGCGCGCCGCGCACCCGCGCGCCGGCGACCTCTCGTACCCGATCGTCCGCCTCGAGGGCTGCACGCAGTGCAAGCGCTGCACCGTCGAGTGCCCGTTCGGCGCCATCGACGAGGACGAGCGGCGCTTCCCGGTGTTCAACGAATCGCGCTGTCGCCGCTGCGGCACCTGCATGGGCGCCTGTCCGGTGCGCGTCATCTCGTTCGAGAACTATTCGGTCGACACCGTCGGCAGCCAGATCAAGGCGGTCGACATGCCGGACGAGTTTTCCGAGAAGCCGAGAATCCTCCTGCTCGCCTGCGAGAACGACGCCTATCCGGCGCTCGACATGGCCGGCATGGCGCGGACCGGCTATTCCGCCTTCGTCCGCGCCATCCCGGTGCGCTGCCTCGGATCGGTCAACACGATCTGGATCACCGACGCGCTGAACGCCGGCTACGACGGCGTGATGATGATGGGCTGCAGGAAGGGCGACGACTATCAGTGCCACTTCGTCAAGGGTTCCGAGCTCGCGCACTACCGGATGGGCAAGATCGACGACACGCTGAAGCAGCTCGGGCTCGAGACCGAGCGCGTCGTCACCCACGAGGTCGCGATCACCGATGGCGCGCGCGTGGCGCGGCTGATCGACGACTACGTCGCCCAGATCAACGAGATCGGCATGTCGCCGATGAAGGGGTTCGGCTGATGGGCGCGACCTCGACGGAGACGAACATGGCTGATCCGAACGCAACGGCGCTCGCCCGTTACCGCAACGACTTCCTGAAGGAGGTCGAGGAGCGCGTCGAGGAGGGCCCGTGGGTGAAGATGTGCATGCAGTGCGGCGTCTGCGCGGGGTCGTGCCCGTTCGGGCCGCACTGGGAGCACTCGCCGCAGAAGATCTTCATGATGATCCGCGCCGGCAAGCGCGACGAGGTGCTGCGGTCCGATTCGATGTGGATGTGCACCTCGTGCTACAACTGCGTCGTGCGCTGCCCGCGCCAGCTGCCGATCACGCAGATCATGCACGGGCTCGCGACCTACGCCCATCGGCTGGGCCTTGCGCCCAAGCTGCAGCCGACGCGCGACTTCTCGCTGCAGTTCTGGGACAACTGCACCCGGACCGGCCGCGTCAACGAGCTGAAGCTGACGATGGGCGTCTATTTCAAGGACGGCCTCGCCGCCGGCATCCGCAAGGGCTGGGAGATGCGCCGCGTCGCGCTCGGCCTGCTGAAGTCGGGGCGGCTGAACCCCTTCGAGCTGTTCGGCGGCCACCGCTGCAAGGACCAGAAGGGCGTCGCCGCGATGCTGAAGAAGGCACGCGAGATCGAAGAGCAGCGCAAGCGCGCGCCGGGCTGAGAGGCTGAGAGGCTGAGAGGCTTTCGATCATGCCCGCTCATCACGCCAGAAGACGCCCGCTCGTTGTTGCAAATGCTCGCCATAGCCCGAGCTATGGCTGCGCTTTGCGCCTAGATCGGACGCCTTCTGGCGCGCTGCTCGGGCACGCCCGAAAAACTCTCAGCCTCTGAGGAGACCGTCATGGCCAGGAAGGAATACGCGTTCTACCCCGGCTGCTCGTCGCAGCTCAAGGCGTCGGCGTCGAACTACCTCACGTCCGTCAACGCGATGTGCAAGACGCTGGACGTCAAGCTGACGCCGATCCCGGACTGGAACTGCTGCGGCGCCTCGATCGGCTACGCGGGCGCGGGCGAGCTGCAGCGGCACGTGCTGAACGCGCGCAACTTCGCGCTCGCCGAAGCGCATCTGCCGGGGCAGGACGTCGTCGCGACCTGCGCGGCGTGCTGGCTCAACGCCCGCGAGTCGAAGGAGAAGCTGCACGGCAGCGCGCAGCTCCTCGCCGACACCAACGAGGCGCTGAAGGAGGCGGGCCTGCGCTACGAGGGCAAGGCGGACGTCCGGCACATGGTCGAGGTGCTGATCGAGGACTTCGGCTACGACGAACTGAAGAAGCCGGTGGTCAAGCCGCTGGAGGGCGTCAAGTTCGCCGGCTACGTCGGCTGCCAGACCAACCGCCCGTTCGGCATCGCCGGCGAGTCGTTCGAGAACCCGCTCTACCTCGACAAGCTGGTCGAGACCGTCGGCGGCGAGGCGCTGACCAAGTACGACCAGAAGGTCACCTGCTGCGGCGGCGCGCTCGCGTTCTCGGAGCCCGAGAAGAGCCAGAAGCAGATCCGCGACATCGTCGAGGCCGCGTACGACCAGGGCGCCGACATGATCGTCACGCCGTGCCCGCTGTGCCAGGCGAACGTCGAGGTCTACCAGTCCGAGATCAACCAGCGGCAGGGCACGAAGTTCGCAATGCCGGTGACTTACTACAGCCAGCTGATGACCGTGGCCTACGGTGGCACGGCCAGGGAGGCGGGCCTCGACGGCCACCTGATCCAGCCGGTCAAGCTGCAGGAGCTCGCGGCGAAGAAGTGACCGCTGCCGCGTGCGGCGGCCGGCCCGCCGCCGCATCGCCGATGCGGTGGTCGCGCGGAATTTCGAGCGAACGCCGCGCCGGCGCGAGGCGCGTCAGACCGGTTTCCTGATCGTCACCGCGCCGCGGATCTGGCCGGGCGTGTAGCCGGTGGCCTTGTCGTCCGGATACTTCGCCTTCAGTTCTTTCGTGACTGCGGGCGACAGCCGGTCGGCCGGACCGTGGCAGGCGACGCAGAGCTCCTGCACGGGCAGGGCCTTCATGTAGCGGTAGACACTCCGGTCCCCCTCGCGCACGAGCTCGAACTTTTCCAGCGTGGGCGGGGCCTCGCCCGCCGCGGCACGGCGGTCGAAGTCCTCGAGCGCAGCGCGCTCCCAGGCGTCGGGCGTGGCCTTCGGGTTGCGGTTGCGCAGGCTCACGCGGCGGATGCTCCACCCGGTCGCCTCCGACGCGGCCTTCGCCATCTGCGGCGCCTTCTCGCTGCACACGGCGATCGCGGACTCGGGGCCGCCCTTGGCGATCTCGTCGACCAGCATCGCCAGCAGCTTCGGCGGGACCGACCCGGCGACGCCGCGCGCTTCGCCGACCCACGCGGGATCGGCCGCGGTCGCCGGGAACGCGGCCGCGAACAGTGCCGCCATCAGGTATCTGCGCATGTTGCTCTCCTCTCGGTGGGGGTGGGTTGCCCATCCCGCGCACGGCAGGACTGCCGCGCGCGCGAATGTCCTCGGTTCGCCGCGGGGGGCGCTCATTCGTCGTCGTCCTCGGGTTCCTCGTCGCGGGCCACCCGTTCGGCGGCCTCGCGCTCCAGCCGCGCCCGCTGGGCGGCGACGCGGGCGCGCCGCTCCTCGACGTTGCCCTCCCGCAGCGGGATCGACGCCTCGCCGAACAGCACCTGCCGCAGGAAGCGGAAGCCGAACTGCAGCGCGGCGACGTCGTCGGCCTGCACCGCCGCGAGTTCGTCCGCCGGCACGTCGTGGATCTCGGCGAAGCCCTCGCTCGCGACGAAGGCGCGGAAACGGTCGACGTCGTAGCAGGTCATGAAGAAGAGCTGCAGGCTGCGCTTCGACGGGCTGCCGATCGTCGGGCCGGAGGACTTCTTCTTCAGGATGAGCTGGCGCCAGCCGCGCGCGCTGTCGTCGTACTCGGGCAGTCCCTGCTCGGCGCGGTAGTCGGCGATCGAGATCGGCCGCGGCTCGTCGTGGCCGCGGCAATGGGGCTCCACCACGAGGGCGAAGGAATCGCGGTCGGTCGCCTCGCCCTCCTTGCGCATCGACAGCAGCGCAACGGGGTAGTAGCGGCAGGCGGTCGGCCGATCCTCGTAGACGCCGCAGCCCTCGGGCCGCATGAAACGGCACGCGGTGCCGCCCTCGACCGGCTTCAGCTTGACGCCGGCGATCCCGCCCTTCTCCATCTCGTAGGGCACCGTGTACTGCTCGAGGAAGTCGGTCGACGACAGGTCGAGCCGCTGCTTCAGCCGCACGATGTCGTAGGGCGTGAGCGAGATGTCGATGTTGCTGCAGCACGCGTTCCAGCAGGAGACGCCGCGGTGGCAGCGGAAGCGGATCGCGTGGTCCTCGCCGAAGGTCTGCGGCAGGACGGGGCTCTCCGGGAACGGCGGATCCGTGTTTTCGGGCGAGGCCATCACCGAGCCTTCCGGGAAAAGGACCGGGCGCCCGCGAGGGGCGCCCGGTCTCGGGCATTACGCGCCGGGTCGGGGTGCGCGGCCCCGGCGCCGACCGGCGGCTAGTGCGCTGCCGCCTTGAACAGCTTCGACTTGTCGACGAGGTCGACGTGCTTGCGCTTGAAGCAGGTCCACTTCCTCGTCTCCTTGTCGTAGATCGAGTTGACGAAGCAGTGCCAGTTCTCCTCGTCCACGAAGTTCTTGTCGGTCCGGTAGTAGAAGCCCGGATACCGCGACTCCTCGCGGAACTGGATGTGCTTCATGTGCGCTTCGGCGGTGATGATGCGGTGGTAGTTCTCCCACGCGCGCAGCAGCTCGTGCAGGTCCTTGGCGCGCATCTTCGCCGCGTCCTCCTTCAGCATCTCCAGCTTTTCCTCGGCGACCGCGAGCATCTTGTCGTTGGTGTTGTAGTAGGTCGCGCAGCCGGCCACGTACTCGTCCATGATCTTCTGCAGCCGGAACTGCAGCATCTTGGGCGTGATGTAGTTCGGATTGATGTCGATCGCCGTCGTGTAGTCCTTGTGCTCGAGGAAGGTGCGCACTGGCTGGTAGATCTGCTCGGCCAGCGCTTCGGGCGCGGTGTCGAGCTCGGGCTTCCAGTCCTTGTTGTCCAGCGCGAACTTGACCATCGCCTTGGCGGCGAGGCGCCCCTCGGCGTGCGACCCGGACGAGAACTTGTGCCCGGAGGCGCCCACGCCGTCGCCGGCGGTGAACAGCCCCTTCACCGTCGTCATCGAGCGGTAGCCCCAGTTCCAGCCGCGCGGCAGGTGCGCCGGGACGCCGTCGTAATCGCCCTCGTCGGCGGTGGGCGCGCCCAGGTCCTCAGGTCCGGAGACCCAGATGCCGCAGCAGCCCGAGTGCGAGCCGAGCAGGTAGGGCTCGGTCGGGATGAGCTCGGAGTTCTTCTTTTCGGGCTCGATGTTCTCGCCGACCCAGATGCCGCACTGGCCGATGCACATGTCGAGGAAGTCCTCCCAGGCCTCGGCCTCGAGGTGCTTCACCTCCTTGGGCGTCAGCGACTCGCGGAGCTTGGCGAGTGCGGCGACCGTGTCCATGTAGATCGGGCCGCGGCCTTCCTTCATCTCCTTCAGCATCAGGTGGTTGCGCAGGCACGACGCCGGCACCGCCGCCTGGCCGTAGGGCGGGTAGTCGTCGAGCAGCGCCTTGTTCTTCACCATGTAGTCTTCGCCGTAGGCGTTGGTCGCCTTGGCCTTGAACAGCAGGAACCACGCGCCGACCGGTCCGTAGCCGTCCTTGAAGCGCGCCGGCACGAAGCGGTTCTCCATCATCGTCATCTCGGCGCCGGCCTCGGCGGCCATCGCGTAGGTGCTGCCGGCATTCCAGACCGGGTACCACGCGCGGCCCGTGCCTTCACCCACCGAGCGGGGGCGGAACAGGTTCACGCAGCCGCCCGCGGCGAGCAGGATCGCCTTGGCCTTGTAGACGTGGATGGTGTTGTCGCGGACCGAGAAGCCGACCGCGCCCGCGATGCGGCTGGGGTCGTTCTTGTCCTTGACCAGCTTGACGATGAAGATGCGCTCCTCGATGCGGGCGAGTCCCAGCGCCTTCTTCGCGGCTTCGGCGACGATCCACTTGTACGACTCGCCGTTGATCATGATCTGCCACTTGCCGGAGCGCACCGGCTTGCCGCCGTCCTTCAGCGCCGGGATGCCCTCGCGCTGCGACTCGGCGCCGTCGTGGCGCACGCCGTCGGCGTCGGTCTTCCAGATCGGCAGCCCCCACTCCTCGAACAGGTGCACCGACTCGTCGACGTGCCGGCCGAGATCGTAGGCGAGGTCGTCGCGGGTGATGCCCATCAGGTCGTTGCTGACCATCCGCGCGTAGTCGGCCGGATCCATGTCCGGGCCGATGTAGGTGTTGATCGCCGACAGGCCCTGCGCGACGGCGCCCGAGCGGTCCATCGCCGCCTTGTCGACGAGCTTGATCTTGAGGTCGACGCCGGTCTCGGCCTTCGCGACCTCGGCCCAGCGCATCATTTCGTAGGCGGCGCCGCAGCACGCCATGCCGCCGCCGATCAGCAGGATGTCGAGTTCTTCCTGCACCACTTTCGGATTGCCGAATGTTCCCTCAGCCATTGCATTCACCCTGATTCGAAGTTGACGTTTGGCGCGACGCCTGTTCGACCCCCGAGCCCGCGGCGTTTGCCGCTGCGCTCCCCGCAGAGGAGCGGCCGGCGCCCGGGGTCGACCGGGCGGCTCTCATTTGCGGCGGATCAGCTCTTCCTGCTTGCCGGCGCGGAAGCCGCCCGACAGCGTGAAGAAGCCGGACTTCTGGATGTCGGCGAGCTTGGGCATCGACTTGCCGCCGTAGGGGTCGATCGAGCCCTCGCTCGTCGTGCGGATCGGGAACTTGAAGCGCTTCGCCGTGCCGTTGCGGAACTTGATCATCCACATGATCGAGTCCGAGCCGCGCAGCGGCTGCACCGAGCCTCCCAGCGGCACGATGTCGGCGTAGTGGCGCACCTCGATCGCGTTCTGCGGGCAGATCTTCACGCACGAGTAGCACTCCCAGCACTGCTCCGGCTCCTGGTTCCACGCCTTCATCGGGTGGCCGGTCACCGAGCCGTCCTTGTCGAGCGCCATCAGGTCGTGCGGGCAGATGTACATGCACGCGGTCTTGTCCTGGCCCTTGCAGCCATCGCATTTTTCCGTACGTACGAAGGTAGGCATCTATTTCCTCCTGGTTGGGTCGGTGGGGGATTGAGCATCGAGACTGGCGTAGTGCTCGCGCAGGATCGCGACGACCTCGGGCCGGCTGAACTCCGGCGGCACCGCGGCGCCCTCGGAGAGCGACTTGCGCAGCTGCGTGCCGGACACCTGCAGCCGGTCGGCGTCGTCGTGCGGGCAGGTGCGGCCGGACGCCATGCCGCCGCACTTGTAGCACCAGAACGCGACGTCGATCTTGAGCGGGCGGATCTGCAGCGTGCCCGGCGGGACGTGGTCGAAGATGTGGTGCGCGTCGAAGGGGCCGTAGTAGCTGCCGACGCCCGCGTGGTCGCGGCCGACGATGAGGTGCGAGCAGCCGTAGTTCTGGCGGAACAGCGCGTGCAGCAGCGCCTCGCGCGGCCCGGCATAGCGCATGTCGAGCGGATAGCCGGCCTGGACCACGGTCTTGCGCACGAAGTAGCCGTCCGCGAGCGCGGCGATCGCGCGCGTGCGCACGGCGGCGGGAATGTCGCCCGGCTTCAGCGCGCCCAGCAGCGAGTGCACGAGCAGCCCGTCGCAGACCTCGATCGCGATCTTGGCCAGGTACTCGTGCGAGCGGTGCATCGGGTTGCGCGTCTGGAACGCGGCGATCGACTTCCAGCCGAGCGAGCCGAACAGCGCGCGCGTCTGGGCCGGGGTCATGAACAGCGCGCCGTACTGCTCGGCGAACCCGCCGGTCGACAGCACCTTGACCGGGCCGGCGAGGTTCACCGCGGGTTGCCCGAGCACCATCCTGACGCCGGGGTGCTCGGGGTCGGTGGTGCGGAAGACGGTCGCGCACTCGTGCGCCTTGTTGATCGCGTATTTTTCGGTCACCAGCATCGTCGCCAGCGGCTGCCCGTCGTCGGGGTCGATCAGGGCGATCTCCTGCCCGGTCCGGATCGAGTCGACGAAGGCCTGCTCGGCGGACAGCGTGATCGGGATCGGCCAGAACAGTCCGCTCGCCGTCTTCATGCCGTCGCAAACGCCCTGCCAGTCGGCGTGGGTCATGAAGCCCTCGAGCGGCGTGAAGCCGCCGATGCCGAGCATCACGATGTCGCCCTTCTCGCGCGAGCTGACGGTGAGCCGGGGCAGCGACGCGGCACGGCGCCGTTCGGCCTCCAACGCGTCACCGGTCAGCAGCAGCGGCCGCAGGTCGCGACCACCGTGCGGATCAACCAGCGCCATGGCAAAGCCCTCCTCGAATGCGCTGCGGCCGTGGGGACGGGCCGCGATTGCGGCACGTTCGTGTTCTCGTGCGGCCTATTCTCATCACCATAGGACGGGTGAACGGAGGATGCCTTGATTTACCGCAAGCCCAGTTGCCGCGAGCGCGGGGCTCGCGTATATGCCGCGAGCCGCATGTGCGCGGCGGCGGCACGAAGTGCGTCGCCGCCGTGTCGCATTGCCCGGTCACGCTCGCTAGGCGACGGCCTGGTAGTAGAGGTTCTGCGGATGATTGGCCTGGGCGAAGAAGAACCAGCGCTCGGCGAGCAGCCCGAGGTACTGCACGAAGAACGCCGCGACCAGCAGGCCCGCCGGAGCGCCGAACCCGGCGAGGGCGAGCAGCGTCAGCGGCACGGCGAAGGCCGCCAGCAGGAACACCCACTTGACCGACCGCAGCACGGCGCCGGAACGGCCGTGGAAGAACTCACGGGTGTTGAACGAGCCGCCGAGGAATCCCATCGACTTCTGCGCGATGCGCGGATGCTTGATGCCGATCGCCGTCTGCAGCGTCGACTTCGGCTTCAGCCGGGCGTTGCGGATCAGCGACGCGACGCGGCTCACCGCGCCCAGCAGCGTGAGGACGAACGCCCAGCCGGCGAGGAACCGCGTCAGCTCGGGCGCCGCCGCGACCGCGAACGCCGCCGCCAGCGTGAACCCCGAGGCGCCCCCCAGCAGCGTGTAGTTGAGCACCGTCAGCGGGCTCGCCCATTCGCGCAGGAAGGGCAGGCAGGCGTAGATCATCGCCGTGCACACGAACAGCGCGAACGCCAGCACCGTGCCGGCGGTGCCGAGCGCCAGCGTCGCATCGATCGCGAGCCCCGACGGCAGCGTCGCCAGCACCGGCGTCCAACCGGCGAGGTGCGCGGTGCCGTACAGGAACACGACGCCCATCAGCGCCGGCAGCACGATCACCTCGCGCGACAGCCAGGACGTGCGCCACTTCGCGGCCGTGCGCCACGCCCGTTCCGGCCGTCCGAGATGGAAGAACGACGCGATCAGGCCACCGACGAGGAACGCCAGCGCGATCAGGCTGCCGTGGGCGTAGAACGCGTGGCCGGACGGCGGCGGCAGCAGCCCGGCGAGCGCGTAGAGCTGCACGGTGAACAGCGCCAGGAACAGTCCCTGGCCGGCGCCGATCAGCGTGGTGAGGAGCAGGACGGAGAGGTCGGGGCGCATCGTCGTGGTCGCCTACCAGGACATCACGTCGTCGAGCGAGGGCTCCGACTTGGCCGGCTTGGGCAGGAGACCGTCGACCTTGAGCGGGTTGTCGGTGCGCGCGAGCTCGTCCTCGTGGATGTGCATCGGTGTCTTGCGCCGCGGCAGGTAGTGGTTCGCCGGGTGCGTGCCCCATTCGGGCATCAGCTGGTAGCCGGCGTTGTCGCGGATCGCCTGCGACACGACCGACTCCGGGTCGTGGATGTCGCCGAACAGCCGCGCCGACGTGGGGCAGGCCATCACGCAGGCGGGCCTGCGCTCGCCTTCCGGCAGCGTCTGGTCGTAGATGCGGTCGACGCACAGCGTGCACTTGGTCATCACCTTGCGCTCCTCGTCGACCTCGCGGGCGCCGTAGGGGCAGGCCCACGAGCAGTACTTGCAGCCGATGCACTTGTCGTAGTCGACCAGCACGATGCCGTCCGCCTCGCGCTTGTAGCTCGCTCCGGTGGGGCAGACCGGGACGCACGGCGGGTCCTCGCAGTGCAGGCACGACTTGGGGAAGTGGACCGTCTGCGTGTTGGGGAACTCGCCGACCTCGAAGGTCTGCACGCGATTGAAGAACGCCCCGGTCGGGTCCTTGCCGTAGGGCTCGAAATCGGCGAGCGGACCGGCCGCGCCCGACGTGTTCCACTGCTTGCAGCTGGTGACGCAGGCGTGACAGCCCACGCACACGTTGAGGTCGATGACCAGGGCGAGCTGGGTCATCGCGCATCCTCCCTGGTGAGGGGCCGCCTCACTTGCGCCCCCCGCGTCCGGCGAAATAGGCGCGCCGGCGCGGCGTGGCGCCGGTCCCGGGCGCCGCGGGAACCGCGGCGAACTGCGGCGCCGTCGCCTTCGGCTCGTCGGCCTCGGCCCGGTAGATGCGCACGCGGACGTCGTACCACGCCGCCTGCCCGGTGACGGGGTCGGAATTGGAGATCGTTCCGCCGGCGGAGCCGCCGGGCAGCTCCTCCGAGATCAGGTGATTGAGCAGGAAGCCGCGCTGCGACTCGTTGGCGTCGGGCGAGAGACGCCACGCGCCGGGCGTCTTGCCGATCGCGTTCCACGTCCATACGGTACCGGGCTCGACGGCCTCGGAATAGCTGCACAGGCAGCGGACCTTGCCCCACTGCGACTCGACCCACATCCAGCCGCCGTCCTCGATGCCCGCGGCGCGGGCGACCCCGGGATTGACGAACAGGTGGTTGTGGGTGTGGATCTGGCGCAGCCAGGCGTTCTGCGAATCCCAGGAGTGGTACATCGCCATCGGCCGCTGCGTCACCGCGTTGAGCGGGTACTTCGCGAGGTCGGCCTGCTGCGCCTCCAGCGGCTCGTAGTAGAACGGCAGCGGGTCGAAGTAGGTTTCGAGGCGCTGCCTGAGGTGCGCCGGCGGCTTGCGCGAGATGCCCTTGCCCTGCGCCGCGAGGCGGAATTTCTGCAGCACCTCGGAGTAGAGGTGGATCAGGATCGGCTCCGCATAGCGCTGGACCCGGTTGCGCTGCGACCACTCGAGATAGCCCTTGTTCCAGTTGCGCATGTACTGGTAGGACGGTGGCAGACGGTAGTGATGGACGCAGTTGTTCTGCGCGTACATCTCCCACTGCCGCGGGTTGGGCTCGCCGCGCAGGAATTTCTCGCCGCCCTTGCCGCGCCAGCCGGTGAGGAAGCCGATGCCCGACCCGGGGTCGGTCTCGTAGTTGACGATGAAGTCGGGGTAGTCGCGAAACTTGCGCGTGCCGTCGGGCCGCACGAACGCCGGGAACTTGAGGCGCCCGGCGAGCTCGATCAGGACCTCCTGGAACGGCTTGCACTGGCCCGTGGGCGGGAAGACGGGAATCCGCACCGCGTCGACGGGGCCGTCGAACTCCGAGATCGGCCGGTCGAGCATCGACATCACGTCGTGGCGCTCCAGGTAGGTCGTGTCGGGGAGCACCAGATCGGCGAATGCGGTCATCTCCGACTGGAACGCGTCGCAGACGACGAGGAAGGGAATCCTGTATTCCCCGTCGTCGCGCTTGTCGTTCAGCATCTTCCGGACCTCGGACGTGTTCATCGTCGAGTTCCACGCCATGTTGGCCATGAAGATGAGCAGCGTGTCGATCGGGTAGGGGTCGCCGCGCCAGGCGTTGGTGATGACGTTGTGCATCAGCCCGTGCACGGCGAGCGGGTACTCCCACGAGAACGCCTTGTCGATGCGCACCGGCGAGCCGTCGTCGTTGACGAACAGGTCGTCGGGCTCGGCCGGCCAGCCGAGCCCCAGCCCGTCCAGCGGCGTGTTCGGCCGGATGGCGAGCGGCGTGTTGGGCGTCTTGGCGCAGGGCGGGATCGGGCGCGGGAACGGGGCCTTGTGACGGAAGCCGCCCGGCCGGTCGATCGTCCCCAGCAGCGTCATCAGGATCGCCAGCGCGCGGATGGTGTGGAAGCCGTTGGAGTGCGCGGCGAGGCCGCGCATCGCGTGGAAGGCGACCGGATTGCCGGTCACGGTGTCGTGTTCCTTCCCCCACATGTCGGTCCAGGGGATCGGCAGCTCGATCTTCTGGTCGCGCGCGGTGACGCCCATCTCGTGCGCGAGGCGGCGGATCGCCTCGGCGGGGATCCCGGTGATGCCGGCCGCCCACTCCGGCGTGTAGGCGTCGACGCGCTCCTTCAGCAGCTGGAACGCGGGCTTGACCGCGGTTCCGTCGGATAGCCGGAATTCGCCCAGCAGGAACGGGTCGCTGCCCTCGCGGTGCGTGACCACCGGCCGATCGGTGGCGCGGTCCCACCACAGCTTGTTCTGCGGATCGAAGCAGCCTTCCTCCTCGGGCACCTCGGTGCGGATGAACATGCCGAACTCGTCGTTCGCCTCGTCCACGTTCACCAGCTGGCCGGAGTTGGTGTAGCGGACCAGGAACTCGCGGTCGTAGAGCCCGAGGGCGATGATCTCGTGGATCAGCGCGAGCAGCAGCGCGCCGTCGGTGCCCGGCTTGATCGGCAGCCAGTCGTCGGCGATCGCCGAATACCCGGTCCGGATCGGGTTGATCGAAATGAAGCGGCCGCCGTCGCGCTTGAACTTCGCGATCGCGACCTTCAGCGGATTCGAGTGGTGGTCTTCGGCGGTGCCGAGCATCACGAACAGCTTGGCCCGCTCCAGATCGGGGCCGCCGAATTCCCAGAACGAGCCGCCGATGGTGTAGATCATGCCGGCGGCCATGTTGACCGAGCAGAATCCGCCGTGTGCGGCGTAGTTCGGCGTGCCGAACTGGCGCGCGAAGAGGCCGGTCAGCGCCTGCATCTGGTCGCGGCCGGTGAACAGCGCGAACTGCTTGGGATCGGTGGCCCGGATTTTCCCGAGGCGCTCCGCCAGCATCGAGAACGCCTGCTCCCAGCCGATCTCGACGAACTCCCCGGCGCCGCGGTCGGTTCCGGGCTTGCGCAGCAGCGGCTGCGTGAGGCGCGCCGGGGAATACTGCTTCATGATGCCGGACGAGCCCTTGGCGCAGATCACGCCGTGGTTCAGCGGGTGCTCGGGGTTGCCGTCGATGTAGCGCACCTCGCCGTCGCGCAGGTGGACGCGGATGCCGCAGCGGCAGGCGCACATGTAGCAGGTGGTCGTGCGCACCTCGGTTCCCGGACCGTGGAGTGGCTGTCCGAGGGGGTCGTGGAGGGGTGGGCGGGCCATCGGAAAAACGTCGGGAGAGCGGGGATGGGGGCGCGGGTCGGCGGAGGATGCGGGAGCGGGCGTCGTGCCGTGACGCCGGGGACCTGTATCGCAATCTGCCCCGCTGTCTTACCGCGAGGGCCTGCAAGGATACCCGGATGGGTAATCCTGCGGCCAGGCGGCCGCCCGGCTGCGCACTCCGGTGCTCGGGGGGGGGGGGCCGGCACCCCGGTGCTCGCCCCTGGGGCGGCCCGGCGGGCCGGCTGGCGCCGGCGCCGGTAGTCCCGGCAAGGGGTGGGCGAGGGCCGGGGCGGGGAGGAGGGGGCGCGATCCGGGGAAGACGGTAACCCCTGCGGACGCCGGCCCCGGCACGTGGAGGAGGCGCCAGATGATGTCCGGTCGGGAACGTCTGCCAACGCCCGCGGCGGTGTCCGCCGCGGGGGTCGCCCGCGTTCGCGTCAGCCCGCGGCACGTGCTGCCCGTCGCGCCGGCGCTCGAGCGCTGCGCGTCGCCGGACGTCGCCAGGATGCTGGAGCCGATGCTCGACGCGGTCGTGCGCCTCGCGGGGGCGAGCGCCGGCTCGGCGGCCGTCGTCGACGGCGGTGGGGAGGCCTGGCAACCGGTCGCTGCCGTGGGTGTGGCCGGCCGCCGGCCGCTGCAGAGCGCCGTCCTGTCCTGGTGCGAGACCTGTGCCGAGGGCCAGGATCCGCAGAGCGACTGCGTGCGCCGCGGCGTTGCGGGTGGCGCGGAGCGCTTCCCGGTCGACCGGCCCGGCAGCGTATGCCGGCACGTCACCGCGCTGCCGCTCACCTCGCGCGGGCGGCAGGTCGGGATGCTGCACCTCATGTTCGCCGAGGCGACCGAGTTGCCGGCGGCGATGTCGCCGCTGCTGCAGGCGATCGGCGACCTCCTCGGCGTCACGCTGGAGAACGCGCGCCTCGCGCGCGAGAACCTGCGCATCAGCCTGATGAGCGAGCGCCAGCTGATGGCCAACGAGGTGCACGACTCGCTCGCCCAGGGGCTCACGTTCATGCGCATGCGCATGAGCCTGCTGCGCGACGCGGTGCGGCATAAGGACGAGCTGCGCGCGTTCAAGTACTGGGCCGACGTCGACGATGCGCTTGGCAACTCGCACCGGCGCCTGCGCGAGCTCATCACCTACTTCCGCAGCCAGATGGACCCGCAGGGGCTCGTCCACGCGCTGCAGGCGACGGCGGAGACGTTCTTCGACCGCACCGGCGTGGCGATGGAGTTCGTGAACCGTACGGCGGACTGCTGCGTCGCGCCCGAGCGCGAGGTCGAGGTCTTCCACATCGTCCAGGAGGCGCTGGCGAACGTCGGCCGTCACGCCGAGGCGAAGAACGTCCGCGTGACGCTGGATCGGCACGGCGAGAACTTCGAGGTCGTCGTCGAGGACGACGGCGGCGGTTTCGCCGATGCCGGCGGCGCCGAGGCGGCCGACGCCGCAGGGCACTTCGGGCTCTCCATCATGCGCGAGCGCGCGCGCCGACTCGGCGGCGAGCTCGCGATCGACAGCGCGCCGGGCGCGGGAACGCGGGTCCGGCTTCACTTTCCGGCGGTGGACTTCCAGGACGGGGGCAGAGAATGAGCGACACCCTTCGGGTGGTACTGATCGACGATCACGGGCTGTGCCGGCGCGGCCTGGCGGAACTTCTCGAGGCGCGGGCGGGGATGAAGGTCCTCGGGACGACGGGCAATCCGGACGAGGCGGTGAGGCTGCTGCGCGAGCAGCGGCCCGACCTCGCGATCATGGACCTGCGGATGGTGCCGGTCGACGGGCTGTCGCTGCTCGTCCGCCTGCGCGCCGAAGGCATCGACACGCCGATCGTGGTGCTGACGATGAGTGATTCGCAGGACGACCTGGCGCGCGCGTTTCGCGCCGGGGTGCGTGGCTACCTGCTGAAGGACATGGATCCGGACGACGTCATCGAAGCGATCCGCCGCACCGCCCGGGGCGAGGTCGTGGTCGCGCCGATGATGGCGGCCAAGCTCGTCGACCTGCTGCTGCCCGGCGAGCGCGGCACCACCCGCGCCGACTACATGAAGCAACTCACCGAGCGCGAGCGGGAAATCCTCCAGTATCTGTCGCGCGGCAAGAGCAACAAGGCGATCGCGCAGGCGCTGTCGATCAGCCACGACACCGTCAAGCTGCACGTTCGTCACATTCTGTCCAAGCTCGGCCTCACCTCGCGGGTCGAGGCGGCGGTGTTCGCCGTCGAGCACCGGGCCGAGGCGGCGGGCCAGCGCGCGTCCGGCTAGGCGGCGTCCGGCGCGGAGCCGACCGGCGCGTCGGCGCCGGAGTCCGTGTCCGCGCCCCGGTACCAGTTGAGGCGCTCGCGCAGGCGCACCACGGTGCCGACGATCGTCAGCGTGGGGGGGCGCAGTTGCGCGGCCGCCGCGAGCGCGGGCAGCGTCGTCAGCGTGCCGGTGACGACCCGTTGCCGTACGGTGGTGCCCTGCTGGACCACGGCGATGGGGAGATCGGCCGGCGCGCCGTGGCGCACGAGCTCGGCGCACAGCGTCGACAGCCCGAGCAACCCCATGTAGACGACGATCGTCTGCCGCGGCCGCGCCAGCGCGCTCCAGTCGAGGTCCATCGTGCCGTCCTTGAGGTGGCCGGTGACGAACAGGCAGGCCTGGGCGTGGTCGCGGTGCGTCAGCGGTATCCCGGCGTACGACGCGACGCCGAGCGCGGCGGTGATGCCCGGGACGACCTCGAACGGCACGCCCTCGGCGGCCAGCGTGTCGATCTCCTCGCCGCCGCGGCCGAAGATGAACGGGTCGCCGCCCTTGAGGCGGAGCACGCGCCTGCCGTCGCGCGCCAGACGGACCAGCAGCGCGTTGATCTCTTCCTGCGGCAGCGTGTGGTTGTCGCGCTCCTTGCCGACGTAGATGCGCTCGGCGGTTGCGGGGAGCAGCGCGAGGACCGCCGGCGACACCAGGTTGTCGTGCACCACCACGTCGGCCTCCTGGAGCAGCCGGTAGGCGCGCAGCGTCAGGAGCTCGGGGTCGCCGGGGCCCGCGCCGACCAGGAACACGCGACCGCGCGCGGCGGCGCCGGGGGCGTCGGGTCGGGCGGGGTCGTGGCGGCGATCGGCGGTGGTCACGGCGGCTCGGTGGGCGGTCGGTCGCGGCGCGCGCGGGGCTCAGCCGCCGGCGCAGCCGCAGCCGCCGGTGCCGGTGCCGCAGCCCGCGGGCGGCGGCGCCGGAGCGTCGTTGGGGTTGATGAAGATGAAGCGGAAATCGCCGGCCTCGTATTCGACGTAGTCGAGCGTCATGCCGGTCAGCAGGTCGCGCTCTCCCGTGGCGACGACCAGGTCGATGCCCTCGGACGCGACGCGCAGGTCCTGCCCGCGGACCTCGTCGAAGCCCATCGCGTAGTGCAGCGAGCCGTCGGCATCGCGCCGTGCGGCGATGCGCAGCGCCAGCCCTTCGGCGTCGGAGGCGATCGCAGCGGCACGGATCTGCTGTGCGGCGGTAGGGGTGACGGTGATCATGACGGCCTCATTCTACGGGATTCGTGCACACCTTCTCAGTGCTCGCCCTTGGTGCGCAAGAGCCCGGCCAGGCGATTGCCCTGCTTCTGCGGCCCGCCGCGCGGGAACATCTCGTGCAACGCGTGGTTGGACCCGCGCTCCGGTCCCCAGAGGGCGCTGAAGTGGCGGATCATCACCCGCACCTGCGCCTGCACGCCGTTTTCGAAATAGAAGTCGCGCAGGAAGTGGATGACTTCCCAGTGTGCCGGCGTGAGTTCGAGCCCTTCCTGCCGGGCCAGCGCCTGCGCGAAGGCCTCGGACCACTGCTCGACGTGCAGCAGATACCCCTCGGTGTCGGTCTCCACCGCCTTGCCCTCGACCTCGAGGCGCCGCGTGCCGTGCCAGGATTTCGCGCTCACTCGTCGTACCTTGTCTTCAGAGGACCATCGCCTCGCGTCCGCGCTGCGATGGCAGCCAGACGACGTTGTCGCTGCGCTGGCGACGGTAGTCGGACGCACGGACGTGCGCGACGAAGCGGGCGGCCCAGTCGTTGCCGCCGGCGCTGCGCAGGTGCGCGTACGACCCGAGCACGCTGCCGGCCACGATGCCGTCGCGCTTGCCGTCGACGCCGTGTCCGCGCCTGACCGTGTAGGCGTAACGGGCATCGGCCGGCAGGTTCTCGAGGCTCGAGTAGTGGAACTCGTGGGCGCGGACGCTGGCGCCCGCGTCGCCCGTCGCCGGCCAGGGAAAGTCCGCGGTGCGCTCGAGTTCGACGTAGCCGCGGCCGACCGGGCGCTCGTGCATCACCACGTCGCCGGGAATCGCGCCGACCATCCGGTAGCTGCGTCCGCCGATGGCCAGCGACCGTGCGAGATACATGAGCCCGCCGCATTCGGCGTAGACGGGAAGGCCGGCGTCGATCGCCGCCTTGAGGCGGGTGCGCAGCGTGACGTTGGCCTCGAGTTCGGCCGCCAGCATTTCCGGGAAACCGCCGCCGATGAACAGGCCGTCGATGCCCGGAAGCTGGGTGTCCTGCAGCGTGTCCAGCCGCACCAGCGTGGCGCCGGCGGCACGGAGCGCGTCGAGATCGTCGGCGTAGTAGAAGCCGAAGGCGCGATCCTGGGCGACGCCGATGCGCACCGTCTCGGCCGGCGAGGGGAGCGCCGCGTCGATCGGGTCCCCCGGCACGGCGATCGGCGGCACGGCGGCGGCGATGCGCAGCAGCGCGTCGACGTCGACCGCGCCCGCGACGATCCGGCCCATCGTCTCGACCCGCCGCGCCGCGTCGTCGGCTTCGTTGCTCGGCATCAGCCCGAGGTGGCGCTCGGCGATCGACAGCTGCGGATCGCACTGCACCGCGCCGACGACCGGAACGTCGGTGTAGTGCTCGATGACCTGCCGCAACTTCGCCTCGTGGCGGCTGCCGCCCAGTTGGTTGAGGACGACGCCGGCGATGTTCACGTCGCGGTCGAAGGCCTGGTAGCCGAGGATCAGCGGCGCGATGCCGCGCGTCATCCCGCGGGCGTCGATGACCAGCACGACGGGCAGGCCCAGCGTCTTGGCGACCGCGGCGTTGCTGTTGCTGCCGTCGAGCGCCAGGCCATCGAAGAGGCCCTTGTTGCCTTCGACCAGCGCGAGGTCGGTGGCCGCCGCGTGCCGGCGGAAGCTGCCGCGGAGCTCGGCCGGGTCGGACAGCCAGGGATCGAGATTGCGGCAGCGGCGACCGCAGGCGACGGAAAGCCACAGCGGGTCGATGTAGTCGGGCCCCTTCTTGAACGGCTGCACCTGCAGTCCGCGCGCGCGCAGTGCGGCGCCGAGACCGACGGCGATCGTCGTCTTGCCGGACGACTTGTGGGCGGCGGAGACGAGCAGGCGGTGGGGGGAGGGCGTGCGCCGGGGCATCGTGGCTACTTGGCGGCGGCGGTGACGGCGGCAGGCGTGGTGGGGGCGGGTTCGGCGGGGGGCAGGAAGGGCAGGACGCGGACGCCGACGAGGGTGACGAGGAAGGCGGCGCCGAGGCCGCCGAGGCCGAGCAGCAGTTCCGGCAGGCGGGGGGTGTAGGTGGCGATGGCGCCGTCGGCGAAGCTGCTGCGGACGGCGTAGCCGGGGAAGATGTCGAGCGGCCAGGCCTGGCCGCCGATGATGAAGGCGTACAGCCAGGCGAAGGCGCCGGCGAGGGTGAGCAGGGCGGCGGCGAGCAGCGCGCGCGGGCCGCCGGCGCGGGGATGGAAGAGCAGCAGCAGCGGCAGCAGGCCGCCGAGGGCGACGTAGCCGAGCCAGAACAGCAGCGGGTAGGGGCCGCCGTCCTGCAGCAGGAAGCGCTCCAGCGCCAGCTGGCGGGCGAAGTAGGCGCTGGTGAGGTGCTGCACGGCGGTGAGCAACAGGCCGCCGGCGAGGAACAGCCCGAGCAGGCGGCGCAGGCGGCGGCAGAGGTCCGGCGGCAGCGGGCGGTGGTTCCAGGCGTCCAGCGCCGCCTGCGCCAGCAGGAACACCGCCAGCCCCCAGGACAGCGACAGCACGATGAACAGCGGCGCCAGCAGCGCGGTGCCGTAGGCGCTGCGGGCGACCAGGAAGGCGAAGATCGAGCCGGTGCCGGTGGTGAGCACCAGCCGCCAGACGAACGCGGCCAGGCCGAGCGCGCCGGCATAGGGCTGCCACCGGCGCTCCAGCAGCGTCCACAGGTAGCCGGCGACCAGGGCGAACATGCCGGAGTAGAGCAGGACGTTCCAGGCGAACACCGAGGTGAAGTTGTAGTGCGTCGCCGCCACCACCAGCCGCTCCGGCCGGCCGAGGTCGAGCAGCAGCACCAGCAGCCCGCCCAGCAGCAGCGCCAGGCAGAGCAGGCCCGACAGCGGCGCCCAGGGCTTGTACGCCGCCTGCCCGAACACCGAGCCGATCGAGGCCACGTTGAGCACCCCGGAGGCGGCGACGATCAGGAAGATCGCGAACACGTGCGGCAGGCCCCAGACGATCTGGTTGTTCATGCCGGTGATGACGTGGCCCTCGACCTCCATCGCGTGCGCGGCCAGCAGGCCGACCAGCGTCAGCAGCGCGCCGGCGGCGACCAGCAGCCAGAACCAGGGGCTGTCGCGGCGGGCGTAGGCGCTGCGGTCCATGGTCAGAGCCCCTGGTAGCGCACGGCCGGTGCCAGCTGCAGGTCGGCGCGCAGCGCGGTGCCGAGGCCTCGCGGGCGACCCGCTGCGCCAGCGCGCTGGCCGGATCGTTGAGGTCGCCGAACAGCAGCGCCTGGTGCCCGGCGGCGGCACAGGCCTCGACGCAGGCCGGCGTGCCGCCGCGGTCGAGGCGGTGGACGCAGAGCGTGCAGGACTCGACGCAGCCGCGACCGCGCGGCACCTCCGGCCGCGGGTCGCGCACCGGCTCGTGCACGAACGAGCGCGCCTTGTACGGGCAGGCCATCATGCAGTAGCGGCAGCCGATGCAGGTGTGGCGATCGACCAGCACGATGCCGTCGGCGCGCTGGAACGAGGCCCCGGTGGGACAGACGTCGACGCAGGGCGGGTGGGCGCAGTGCTGGCACATCACCGGCGCCGCCAGCGTGCGCCCGGAGCGCCGGTCCTGCAGCTCGACCTTGCGGATCCACTGCGGCGCGGTCGGGCCGCGGCCGTCCGGCAGCCCGTTCTCCTTGGCGCAGGCGACCACGCAGGCGGTGCAGTCGGGCGCGCATTTCGTGGCGTCGACCAGCATCCCCCAGCGGACCTGCCCCGACGCCGGCTGCTCGGGCGCCCGGCCGTGGGCCAGCGTGAACAGCCGCACCCCCGGCGCCAGGGCGAGGCCGGCCATCCCCGCCGCCGCCCAGCCGAGCAGCTGCCGCCGCGCCGGGTCGAGGTCGCTGGGACGACCTGCGTGCGGCGCACTCCGGCCTCCGGCATTCGCGCTCGGGGCGGCCCGTCGCGCTCATCGCCGCGCTCCCGCAGCGGCGACGCCCGCTGCCGGCTGCGTCGCGTGGCAGTCGAAGCAGTCGAGCTGCACCGCCACGTAGCGGTGACAGCCGGCGCAGAAGCCGTCGCGCCCGGCGGCGTTGCGCCCGACCACGCTGCGCGTCTCCGGATCGGCGTGGCAGTCGACGCACCCGGCCAGGCTGTGCCGGGTGGTGCGGATGCCCTCGCGCACCGTGCGGTCGCGGTGGTGGCGCAGCAGGTCCATGTGGTTGCGGCGCATGTAGCCGGTCTCCTCGACGCAGCGTGCCGCCGCCGCGCCCGCCGCCGGCGGCGCGTCGGCGGCAACGGCGCCACCGGCGAGCGCGCACCCGGCCAGCGCCAGCGCCGCCGCGGCCCGGGCCAGGCGCCGCGCGAGCGCCGCGCAGCGGGAACGCGTCGCCGTCATGACGCTACTCGCCCAGCCCCATCTGGATGTAGCCGGTGGGGCAGACGTCCTTGCAGATGTGGCAGCCGATGCACTTGTCGTAGTCGGTGTAGACGTAGCGGCCCAGCGTCGCTTCCTTCTTCGGCACCCGGGCCACCGCCGTCTGCGGGCAGTAGACGACGCAATTGTCGCACTCGAAGCACATGCCGCAGCTCATGCAGCGCTTGCCCTCGGCCACGGCCTCGGCTTCGGACAGCGGCTCGAGGCGCTCCTCGAAATTGCCCAGCGCCGTCTCGCGCGTCAGCGTGATGAACTTGCGCTGGTTGCGGGACACCCAGCCGAAGTGGCCAAGGAAGAGTTCGTCGTGCGGGATAACGTAGCGCTCCGACCGGTTGTCGAAGTTGTGTATGCCGACGTTGGTCGCGGCGGTGCCGTGCATCGGCTCGGTGGCGGCGCTGAACGAGAGACCGCGCTCGACCATCTTGCGCATCAGGTCGAAGGCGTGCACGTCGACCTTGGGACGCTTCTCGAGGTCCTCGGCACGCAGGAAGCGGTCGATGCCCTCGGCGGCGATGGCGCCGTGGCCGATCGCGGTGGTGAGCAGGTGCGGCCGCAGCACGTCGCCGCCGGCGAAGACGCCGGGCTTGCCGCTCACCTGGTAATTGCGGTCCGCGGCGACGGTGCCCTTGCCGCTGTCGAATTCCTCGAGGCCGGTGAAGTCCACCGCCTGGCCGATCGCCGAGACGACGAGATCGGCGGGAATGTCCTCCTCGCTGCCTTCGATGACCTTGATCTCGAGCCGGGGCCCGACGAACTTGGCCTCGCAGCGCGCGACCCGCAGCGCGATGGCGCGGCCGGCGTCGTCCTTCAGCACCGCGACCGGCGCCAGCCCGCCGCGGATCGCGATGCCCTCGGCCTGCGCCTGCTCGATCTCGTGCTTGTTGGCCTGCATCCGGTCGACGGCGAACACCGAGGTCAGCGTCACCTCGGCACCCTGCTTGGCCGAGATCGACGCCACGTCGTGCGCGACGTAGCCGGCGATCGCGTGCTCCGGAAAGTCGGTGGGCTTGGGGTTGTCGATGTGGCCGAGGCGCCGCGCCACCGTGGCGACGTCGATCGAGGTGTCGCCGCCGCCGATGACGACGACGCGCTTGCCGACGTGGCGCAGCCGTCCGTCGTTGAAGGCGCGCAGGAACGAGGTGGCCGTGACCACGTTGGGGGCGTCGCCGCCGGGTGCCGGCAGCGGCCGGCCGGACTGCGCGCCCATGCCGAGGAACACGGCGCCGTAGTCGCGCCGCAGTTCGTCGAGCGTGACGTCGGTGCCGATGCGGCACTTCGGCCGCACCTCGACGCCGAGGTCGAGGATGCGCTGGATCTCCGCGTCGAGGACTTCGCGCGGCGTGCGGAAGCCGGGGATGCCGTAGCGCATCATCCCGCCGAGGTGCTCGTGCTCGTCGAAGATCGTGACGTCGTGCCCCTTCAGCGCCAGCTGGTAGGCGCAGGACAGCCCGGCGGGCCCGCCGCCGATGACGGCGACCCGCTTGCCGGTGCGCACCGCGGGGGCGTTGAAGCGCAGCTGGTGGGCGATCGCGTACTCGCCGAGGAAGTGCTCGACCGCGTTGATGCCGACGTGGTCCTCGACCTCGTTGCGGTTGCAGCCGGTCTCGCAGGGCGCGGGACAGACGCGGCCCATCACCGACGGGAACGGATTGGCCTCGGTCAGGCGGCGCCACGCGTACTCCTGCCAGGGTACGCCCGCCGGCGGCTTCTCGGTGCCGCGGACGACGGCGAGATAACCGCGGATGTCCTCACCCGACGGACAGCTGCCCTGGCAGGGCGGCGTCGACTGGATGTAGGTCGGGCACTTGTGCGTGTAGCTCGCCTGGAAGATCTGGTCGCGCCAGGACTCGAACTTGGTGTCGCCGTCGTTGTAGCGCCGGAAGGTGAGCTTCTCGGATTGCACGGGGGGGGTGGCCATCGCTGGGATCTCCGCGGTGATCGGTCGGGATTAGGGTTGGGCGTGGAGGCGGATGGCCGTGCTGACCAGCTGGTGGACGCCGCCGACCATGCCCATCTTGAAGCCGTAGTAGGGCAGCACCTTGCTGAACTGGGCCTTGCAGATGGCGCAGATGGTGGCCATGAAGTTGACGCCGTGCTGGTCGGCGACCTGGCGCAGCGCTTCCATCCGCGGCAGCGCGCCCTTGACCCGCAGCTCGAGCAGCTCGTCGGTCAGCAGCCCGCCGCCGCCGCCGCAGCAGTAGGTCTGCTCGTGGGTGGTGCCCGGCGCCATCTCCACGTAGCGGTTGACCACCGCGCCGATGATGGCCCGCGGGAGGGTGAACTGCCCGCCGGGCAGATCGCCCATGCGCGAGGCGCGGGCGACGTTGCAGGAGTCGTGGTAGGTGACGATGCGGTGGTCGTTGGCGTCCTTGTCCAGGGTCAGCGCGCCGCGCTGGATCAGGTCCCAGGTCAGCTCGCAGATGTGCATCGGCTGGCGGTAGCGCGCGTCGAGCTGACTCTGCAGCTGGCGGGCGAAGGGGTCGCGACCGCCGGCACCGATGCCGACCAGCGTGTTCCAGAAACTGTAGGCGACCCGCCAGGCGTGACCGCACTCGCCGACCACGATCCGCTTCACCCCCAGCTCCAGCGCCGCCTCGCGCACCCGCAGCGCGATCGCGCGCAGCTGCTCGTAGTTGCCGATGAACAGCCCGAAATTGCCCGCCTCCGACGCCTTCGACGACAGCGTCCAGCGGATGCCGGCGGCGTGGAACACCTTGGCGTAACCGATCAGGCTGTCGACGTGCGGCTCGGCGAAGAAGTCGGCCGACGGCGTCACCAGCAGCACCTCGGCCCCGCCTCGTCCAGCGGAAAGCGCACGTCCGCCCCGGTCTCCTCCTTGACGTCCTCCTCCAGCCCCTGCAGCGTGTCCGCCAGCGCCGGCCCCGGCAACCCCAGGTTGTTGCCGATGCGGTGCACCTTGGCGATGATCTCGTTCGAGTACTTCTGCCCGAGACCCACGCTGTCCATGATCTCCTTGGCCGCCATCGTCACCTCGGCAGTGTCGATGCCGTAGGGACAGAACACCGAGCAGCGCCGGCACTCCGAGCACTGGTTGTAGTAGGTGTACCACTGGTCGAGCACCTCCCGGGTCAGCTCGCGCGCCCCGACCAGGCGCGGAAACAGCTTGCCCGGCAGCGTGAAGTGGCGGCGGTAGACGCTGCGCATCAAGTCCTGCCGCGCCACCGGCATGTTGAGCGGGTCCTGGGTGCCGAGGAAGTAGTGGCACTTGTCGGCGCAGGCGCCGCAGTGGACGCAGGCGTCGAGGAACACCCTGAGCGAGCGGTAGCGGCCGAGCAGCTCGCCCATCTTGGCCAGCGCCTTCGGCTGCCAGTCCGGCGCCAGCTCGCCGGGAAAGCCCAGCGCCTGCTGCATCTTGTCGCTGGCGACGTAGGGCCGCGACCCGGCCATCGCCCCCGGCAGCAGCGGCGGCGCCAGCGGCAGCGGGCGCAGCGCAGGGGCCTTGATCTCGGCGGCCATCGGCGGCGATCAGGAATCGAGCCGCGCCGCCCAGGCCGCCAGGTGGCGGCGGTCGCGCGGGTCGTCGGCCTGGTTGCGCGACGGCGAGAAGAACACCCCCGGCGCGTGCAGCAGCTTGCTGTACGGGAACACGATCATCAGCGCAGCGACCAGGAAGAGGTGCAGCCACAGCAGCGGGTCGGCCGGCAGCGGCTTCCAGGCCAAGGTCAGCAGCCCGCGGAAGAACGACTTCACCGCCACCACGTCGGTGTGGACCCCGAACTTCAGCGCCAGCCCCGACCCGGCAATGGCCAGCAGCAGCCCCAGCAGCAGGTGGTCCGACGGGGTCGAGATGTAGCGCACCGGCGGCAGCCACAGCCGCCGCAGCCACAGCCCGGCCAGCCCGGCCGCCATGGCGAATCCGGCGTAGACCCCGAACGGGCTCAGGAACACCAGCCACGACCCCACCGGCTCGGTGAAGTAGCGCAGGTGGCGCAGCAGCACCAGCGCCAGCCCGGCATGGAACAGCCAGGCCAGCCCCCACAGCCACAGGCTGCCCTTGAACAGGCTCTCGAACAGCAGCACCTCGCGCGCCAGCCGCAGCACCACCCCGCCGCCCGTCGTCGGCGCCGGCGTGGTCGGAATCTTCAGCGGCGCCGGCGTCCGCGCGTAGCCGACGATGCGGTACGCCAACCCCCCCACCAGCACCGCGGCAGCGACGTAATACAGCAGCGCGAACAGCAGGCTGGCGAGACTCATGGCCGGCGGCCGCCGCCCTCTCAGACGCAACCCGTCGGCTTGGGCAGCCCGGCGATCTTGCACGCCTGCTTCGCCGGCCCGTACGGGAACAGCTCGTACAGGTACTGGCTGCTGCCCTTCTCCGGCCCCAGCGTCTTGCCGATCGCCTTGGTCAGCACCCGCACCGCCGGCGCAATCTGGTACTCGTCGTAGTACTTGCGCAGAAAATTGACCACCTCCCCAGTGGTTGCTCGACATCGCCACGTTCTCCACCTGGGCGATGAGTTGGCCACGTCCTCGTTCCACTCGGCCAGATTGACCAGGTAGCCTTCCTCGTCCGTTTCGTACGACTTGCCGTTGACTTCGATGGCAGGCATGCAGTTCTCCTTGTGCAGACGTCAGGTCAGAGCCAGGATTGGCAGTTGCGGTGCTCCGCCACCAGATCGACGAAACCCGCGTAGTCGACGGTGCCGACGCCCTCGATGACGCGGTCGGCGACCGCGCGCGCGTCGAGGTCGGGCTGCAGCGCGACGATCCGGAAGCGGACTAGCGCCTCCTTGACCGCGGCTTCGACGGTGGTGCCGCGGATCGCGCCGTAGACGGCGTCCTCGATCAGCAGGATGGTTCCGGAACCGGCGATGCGCAGGCAGGCGGCCAGCGAATTCCGTTCCAGTGGCGATTTGTTCACGATGTGCAGCATGCGTCCCCCTCAGAAGCTCAGCACGACGTCCTGCTCGTCCATCAGCGCGCCGAGCTCGCGCGACGGCAGCACCGTGACGTCGACGATGAGGTCGGCCTCGGTGAGGCCGCGGGCGACCAGCGACTCCTGGTCGACGTAGAGCTTCTCGACGTCGTAGCCTTCGAGCGCGCGGTAGGTGGGCGAGAAGTTCTTGGTCTCGATGCCCTTGGTCTGCTGCCCCTTCTTGAGCTGGAAGACGCCGTCGTCGATGAACACCAGCGACACGTCCTGGTCGAAGGCGGCCGAGATCAGCACCACCTCGAGCGACTCCAGCGCGTACGCGGTGCCGTAGGGCGCGGTGCGGTTGACGAACATGAACTTCTTGGCGGTACCTTCGGTCATGATGTAGTCCTCGGCGCCCGCGAAGGGCGCCGAGCGCCCCCCGGCGCAACACGGCCCAGGCCGGACAGCCGAAGGCTGGTCCCGCGAAGCGGGATGCGGCTTTGCCGCACAAAGTGAGTCTGGGGGGGCCATGCTAGTCGCCGAAGACGACCAGCCGATCGGCCTCGATGCCCGATTCGACCAGCTGCCCCAGACCGGAAATGCGAAAGCCGGGGGCCAGGTTCTCCTCGCGTATGCCGCGCCGCAGCGCGGCGGCGACGCAGACGACGAGGTCGACGCCGTGTGCCTCGGCGAGCTTGGTCCAGCGGGAGACGATGTTGCGGTCGTCCTGCGGCGGCTCGGTCAGGCGCGTCGAGTTGTTCACGCCGTCGTGGTAGAAGAACACGCGGTGGATCTCGTGCCCCTTGGCGAGCGCCGCCTTGCAGAAGAGATAGGCCGAATCGCTCGCCTGGTGCTGGTACGGGCCTTCGTTGACGAGGATGCCGAACTTCATGTCTGTCCTGGATCGGGGTGCGGGGGCTAGAAGCGGATGTGGGTGGAGGCGTTGAGGTTGGCGCGGGCGCCGCGCCAGTCGTCGATCAGGTACCTGGTGAACGGCAGGTCGGTGCGCTCGAAGAAGCGCGGCCAGCCGATGCGGTCGATCCAGTCGGACATCCGTTCCCACGGCCGGGCGTCCTGCTTGTAGGCGTGGAGGATGGTCTTCACCACCGCCGCCACCTCCGGCCAGCGCGGCGGGTGGTTGGGCAGCCCGGCGGCGACCATCTTCATGAACGTCGGCTTGGCCCGGGCGTTGGAGTTCTTGCCGCCGACCCAGATCGCCAGCTTGGAGTGCTCCGGGTCGTTGATCTGCATCGGCGGGCAGGGCGGGTAGCAGGCGCCGCAGCAGATGCACTTCTTCTCGTCCACTTCCAGCGACGGCTTGCCGTTGACCAGCGCCGGCCGGATCGCCGCCACCGGACAGCGCGCCACCACCGCCGGCCGCTCGCAGACGTTGGCCACCAGGTCGTGGTTGATCTTCGGCGGCTTGGTGTGCTGGACGATGATCGCGATGTCCGCCTGGCCGCCGCAGTTGATCTCGCAGCACGACGTCGACAGGTGGACGCGGTTGGGCATCTGCTCGCTGCGGAACTCGTCGATCAGCTCGTCCATCAGCGCCTTGACCGCTCCCGACGCGTCGGTGCCCGGAATGTCGCAGTGCAGCCAGCCCTGGGTGTGGGCGATCATCGCCACCGAGTTGCCGGTGCCGCCGACCGGAAAACCGCCGTCCTCCAGCGCGCTGATCAGCGGCGCCACCTTGGCCGCCGCCGACACCATGAACTCGATGTTCGAGCGGATGGTGAAGCGCACGTGCCCCTCGGCGTAGGTGTCGGCGATGTCGCACAGCCGGCGGATGGTGTGCACGTCCATCTGCCGCTGCGTCCCGGCGCGCACCGTCCACACCTCGTCGCCGCTGTGCGCGACGTGGTGCAGCACCCCCGGCCGCGGCCGGTCGTGGTACTTCCAGTGGCCGTAGTTCTTGGCCAGCAGCGGGTGCAGGAACGGCTTGTTGTCGGGCACGCCGCTTTCGATCGCCCGGCGCATCTGGGGTTGGCTCATGGGGGTCTCCTCGAAACGGTCGGGTTCAGGCCGCCGCGGCCTTGCGGGCGGCGATCTTGGCCACTTCCTCGTCCCAGCCGTCCATGCGGACGTAGGGATTGGTGCGCGGCGCCGCCACCATGTTCGGGTCCACCTCGATGCCCAGCGCGTCGAGGAAGTTCACCAGCCCGATGCGCTCGATCATCTCCCCGGTGCGCTCGTGCTCGAGCGCGTTCTCGGCGAAGAAGTCGATGATCTGCTGCCCCAGCTCGACCAGCCGCGCCCGGTCCTCGTCGCTGGCCAGCTTCATGAACGGCACCACCACGGTGCCCATCAGGTCGCCGATCTTCAGCGTCCGCTTGCCGCCGACCAGGATCGTCGCCCCCTTGTCCGCCCCCGGCGCCAGCGCCCCGGTCATCACGTTGATGCAGTGCATGCAGCGCACGCAGTCGCTGTTCTCGATCGCCAGCCCGTGGCTGTCGCTCACCGCCACCGCCGACACCGTCCCCCCCGCCCGCAGCTCCCGCACCTCCTTCAGCTGGATCGCCTTGGTCGGGCAGCGCGCCACCACGTCGTTCACCAGCTCGTTCATCCCGTGCTTGGCAAACCACCGCCGCGCCAGCGCCTCGTCGGTGCGGATGTTGTCGCGCCAGGTGCCGATCACCGCCATGTCCGCCCGCTGGATCGAGTTCATGCAGTCGTTCGGACAGCCGGAAAACTTGAACTTGAACTTGTACGGCAGCGACGGCCGGTGAATGTCATCGAGAAAACTGTTGACCACCGCCCGGTGCGCCGACCCCTCGTCGTAGCACGACTGCTCGCAGCGCGCCGCCCCGACGCAGGACATCGACGTCCGCACCGCCGGCCCGGCACCCCCCAGATCGAACCCCAGCTCGTTGATGGCGTCGAACGCCGGCTGCACGTTCTCCGTCGTCGCCCCCTGGAACATGATGTCCCCCGACTGACCGTGAAAGGCGATCAGCCCCGAACCGTGCTGCTCCCAGATGTCCGCCATCTTGCGCAGCACCGCCGTGTCGTAGTGCATCCCCGCCGGCGGCATCACCCGCAGCGTGTGAAACTCCGCCGCCGCCGGAAACAGCGGCTGGTTGCGCTCGTCCTTGGCCTCGGTGAAGCGCGGGATCACCCCGCCCCCGTAACCGAACACCCCCACCGTGCCCCCCTTCCAGTACCCCTTGCGCGTCCGGTACGAGTGCTCCAGCTGCCCCAGCAGGTCGACCACGTAGTCCTTGTCCTGCGCCAGCCGCTTCAGCCCCGTCACAAAACTCGGCCACGGCCCACTCTCCAACTGGTCCAGCATCGGCGTCGGGTACATCGCTTTCGCCATCTTCTCTCTCCTCGCCAGGTCCCCGCGAACAGGACCGGCACAGCGTGTTGCGTGATCGAGCGCTCGATGCGGCTCGGGACAGGGTGCAAGACAGGGTGCAATGCTAGGGCTCGCATCCCCGGTGCCGCCATCACTCTCGTCGGCTACCATTGAATAAGCCGGATAGCGGGGTGCCGTAACTACCCGGATGGAGTATTTTCGGGTTACCCGCCAAGGATATGGACGGACCGCAGGCGAAGCTCGCTCAATACCGGTCCGTATTTCCGTGGCCCGGTGCGGCGCCGGCCCGGTGGGCCGGGCGGCAGGTGGGGGCCGGACCGGCGGTGCTGCCGCCGAAAGCGCATCATGGGTGCGGAAGGAGCGAACGAGGTGCAGGCAACCGGGGTCATCGACATCGTCTTCGACGTCGCGGGCAGCAGCGTGCCGGCGGAGCACGCGCTGCCGCTGCTGGAGGCGATCGTCGAGGCGCTGCCGTGGTTCGCCACCGCGGAGGCGGCCGGCGTCCATCCGCTGCGCGGGTCCGGCACCATGTACGGCGAGTTGCTGCTCGCGCGGCGCGCCAAGCTGGTCCTGCGCGTGCCGGTGTCGCGGCAGGACGATTGCGCGTCACTCGAAGGGCGGAACCTCGCCGTCGGCACGCAGCGGCTGGAAGTGGGCAAGGGCGTGGTGCGGCCGCTGCGCCCGAGCGCGACGCTGCACGCCCAGCGCGTGGCCAGCGCGGCGCCCGACGACTGCGGCTTCCAGGACGAGGTCGCGGCGGCGCTGGATGCGCTGGGCGTGGCCAGCCCGTTCATCTCCGGCCGGGTGCGCCGGGGCCGGGCGGGCGGGCGCGCGATCGCCGGATTCGCGCTGTCGGTGCACGAACTCGGCGCCGAGGATTCGCTGCGGCTGCAGGCACGGGGCATCGGCGGCGACCGCCGCCTGGGCTGGGGCATCTTCGTCCCGGCCAAGACGATCACGACGGCCGACTGACATCGGCCACCGACAGGAGACAGGAGCGAGCAATGGGCTACACGGTGGGAGGACAGGAACTGGCAACGGATGCCGAGGGCTACCTGCTCGAGGCCGACCTGCGCGACGAGACCTGCGCGGCGATCGCCGCTGCCGAGGGCATCGCGCTGACCGACGCGCACTGGGAGGTGATCCGCTACCTGCGCGACGAGTACCAGACCAACGGTCACTCGCCCAACTTCCGGGCGCTGCTGAAGGGCATCCAGGCACAGCATCCGGACCTGGACAGCAAGGCGTTGTACGATCTGTTTCCGCTGGGCCCGGCCAAGCAGGGCGCGAAGGTCGCCGGCCTGCCGCAGCCCTACGGCAAGGGTGGCTACTGACCGCGGGGCGGCCGCGGTCCGCCGGCAGCGTGCACGACCGAACGAAGGATGATCATGACCGTCGCTCCGACACCTCCCCCCGACGTCACGCTGGACATGCGCGGCACGCACTGTCCCGCGCCGCTGCTGGGCGCCAAGCGCATCGTCGACGACCTGCAGCCGGGCCAGGTGCTGCTGCTCTACTCGGATTGCCCGGGCACGCCCGACGACCTCTTCGCCTGGTCGCGGCACACCGACAACCACGTGATGCGCAGCGAGCGCCAGCCCGACGGCAGCCACGCCTACTACATCCAGCGCGGGCGCTCGCATCACCCGATCCCCAACGCCGTGCTCGATCTCACCGGCGTCGTCTGCCCGGGCCCGATCGTCGAGGCGAAAAAGCTGCTGGGCAGCATGGCCCCCGGCGAGACGCTGAAGCTGGTCAGCAACTGTCCCGGCATCGGCGCCGACATCGCCGAATGGGTGAAGGCCACGGGCTTCGCGCTGCTGGTCACCGAGGAGATCGGCCCCGGCAAGTTCGAGTTCTACCTCCGCAAGCCGTGAGGTCGAAACCGCGACGCAGGCGTGGCGCGGCACGCGGAGACGCCCGGTGAGGATCAAGAGCCGCTGGTTCAAGGCGGAGGGCCCGAAGAGCGTCGACGAGGTCGCCGGCGCCGCGGCCTTCATCGCCTGGCGGGTGGCGCAGAACGCCGTGAAGACGATGCGCGCCGCGCGCTTCGAGGTGGCGCCCGGGGTCCAGTATTTCCGCTTCGTCGAGGAGTTCCTCGCCTTCCTGGTGCTCGGCGGCGACCGGATCGCGCACGCCCGCGGCGACGAGGCCTGGCGGGTCGCCTTTACGACGGCGATGGCGCGCCGGGTCGGCGAGAACTTCGCCGACAACGAGGCCGATCTGCTGGGCACCGCGACGCGGGACGAGATCCGCCGGCGCTTCATCGACACCGTCAATGCGCGGGCCGCCGACTGCGCCGTCTACGGCTGGACCGACGCCGGCCCCGATTACGGGCTGCTGCGCTACCTCGGCCACCGGATCGCCGAGGTGATGGACGCGGGCGAGCAGAGCCACGCCATCGCGCAGGTGATCGAGTGCGAGGCGCCGGAGGCGGCCGACACGCTGCGTCGCGGCATGCTGGGCCTGCTCGGCGAGACTCCCGGGCGGCCGGCAAGGGGAGAGCGCGTTGCCTCCGGCGAGTGACGGCACCGCGACGGCGACCGTCGTCACGCCGGGGGTTCGCGGCGGGCCGTTCGACCCCGACGACCCGGGCGCCTACCGCTCGTGGCGCGCGCGCAAGCTCGCGCGCTATCCGGCCGCCGCCGGGGTGCCGATCGTCGCGCTCGGCGATCCGCGCGCGCTGACCGGGGCCGAGCGAAGGGCGCTGCAGGACGCCGTCGACCGCACCGGCATGGCGGTGTACGCGAGCCCGCTGGCGGGGGTCGCCGACAAGGACATTCCGCGGCTCCTCGGTGCGCAGCTGGGGCTGCAGCGGCTCGACCGCAACTGGCTGGCCGACGACGACGGCATCAGCCAGGTCAAGGTCGCCGCCGAGGGCTCGCGCACCGACTTCATCCCCTACACCAACCGGCCGATCCGCTGGCACACCGACGGCTACTACAACCCGCCCGAGCGAGCGATCCTCGGCATGGTGCTGCACTGCGTGGCCAACGCGGCGGACGGCGGGCAGACCGGGCTGCTCGACCACGAGATCGCCTACCTGCTGCTGCGCGACGAGAGCCCCGAGCTCGTCCGGGCGCTGCTGCGCACCGACGCGATGACGATCCCCGAGCGCGTCGACGACGACGGCACCGCCCGCCCCGCGGAAACGGGGCCGGTGTTCCGCGTCGACCCGGCGACCGGCACGCTGTCGATGCGCTACACGGCGCGCACGCGCAGCATCGTCTGGCATCCCGATCCGGACGTGACCGCCGCCGCCGCGGCGCTCGCCCGGCTGCTCGCGAGTCCGTCGCCGTGGATCCACCGGCTGACGCTGCAGCCGGGGATGGGACTCGTCTGCAACAACGTGCTGCACGAGCGCTCGGGTTTCGTCGACGATCCTTCGCGGCCGCGCCTGCTCTACCGCGCCCGGTACTACGATCGCGTGGCGACCGCGCACTGACGCGACCGCGACGACGATGTCCGCGAACCGGCCGGCCGGCCCTCGGCGCGACGTGGAGGCGCGATGGTGCAACGGGTGACGCTGTCGCGAGCGGCGCGGCTGGTCGGCGTGCCGCGCGGCGTCCTGCAGCGGCAGGTCGGCGAAGGGCTGCTGCTGGCGCCGGACGGGATGGTGGCCACCGCCGACATCGCGCGGCTCTATCCGGAGGCGGACTTCGAGTCGTCGGGGGCGTTCGAGCGCAGCAGCGGCATCAAGGAGTCCGCGTTCGGACGGCGCGTGCTGGAACGGATGCTGCCCGCACGCGAGGTCCTCGCCCAGCGGCTGTACGCCCAGGCCCAGGAGCTCGCCGAAGTGCGGCGCCACCTGCAGCGCTATCATGACCTGGTGACGCGGCTGGCCGACGAGCTCGACGGGCTGTCCGCGTCGGGCAACGGCAGCGCCGTCGGCGAAGTGCGGGCGCTGCTCGAATGCGGTCTGGCCGAGGTGCTGGGTTCCGAATCCGTCGATACGATCGCCGTCATGGACGACATGCTGAAGGTGGTTTCCGCCCAGGTCGTGGTCCGGCCCAGCGGGCGCGAGTTCCTGGTCGAGGGACGCGAAACGCTGCTGCAGGCGGGGCTCCGCGCGGGCCTCAAGCTCAACTACGGTTGCGGCAACGGCACCTGCGGGCTGTGCAAGGCGCGCATCGTCGCCGGACAGGTGACGCGGGTGGCGCCCAGCGACTACCGGTTCTCGGAAAGCGAGCGGCAGCAGGGCTACACGCTGCTCTGCGCCCACTCCGCCGCGTCGGAGACGCTGGTGCTGGAGACGCTGGAGGCCGTCGGTCCCGCCGACATCCTGCCGCAGGAGCAGGTCGTCAAGGTCAAGGCCATCGCCCCGCTGGCGCCGGATACGCTGCACCTGCAGCTGCAGACGTCGCGCGGCAGCCGCCTGCGTTTCCTGGCCGGGCAGAGCGTCACGCTGGGCCTGGCGGAGGAGGGGAGCGACGTCGCCGCGGCCTACCCGGTCGCGAGCTGCCCCTGCGACGACCGCAACCTTTCGTTTCACGTGCCGCGGCGCGACGGCGACGCCTTCGCCCTGCGGCTGTTCGCCGGCGCGATTCGCGTCGGCGAGGCGCTGAACCTGCGCGGTCCGGCCGGCGACTTCACGCTGGCCGATGCCGAGCGTCCGTTGGCGTTCGTCGCCTGCGACACCGGTTTCGCACCGATCCGCAGCCTGATCGAGCACGCGATCGCCGTCGACGCCGCGGAGACGCTGTCGCTCGGCTGGCTCGCCACGCGGCCGGACGGTCACTATCTCGCCAATCAGTGCCGGGCGTGGGCGGGCGCGTTCGACCAGTTTCGCTATTTTCCGGCCCAGGGCGGGGTCGAGGCTGCGCCGGCGCTGATCGCGGCGATGGCCGACGCCCGGCCGCTCGCCGCCGGGGACGCCTACGTCGCCGGACCGCCGGCCTTCGTCGAGCTGGCCGTCGCCGCGCTGCAGGCGCACGGCGTGCCCGCGGCGCGGATCTTCGCGTCGGTGCTGTGATGTCCGCCTGCCACCACCGCGTCGGGAGCCGGGGTCGATGAGCGCGGGCCCGCAGAAGACGATTCCGGTCGTCGCCGCCGAGGCGGCGGGCGATCCGGGATGCAGCGGGAGCGAATCGTTCGCGCTGATGGTGCTCGGCGACAGCATGGCCCCGGAATTCGTCGAGGGCGAGATCATCGTCGTCGAGCCGGACGGTCACGTCGACGGGGGCTCGTACGTCGTCGCCCAGGTCGCTGGCGAGTGGATCTTTCGCCAGCTCGTCCGCGGCGCCGCCGGCTGGCAGCTGCGACCGCTGAACCCGGCCTATCCGGTCGTCGATCTCGACGACCTGACCCCGGTCCGCGGCGTCGTCATCCAGAAATCCCGGCCCGGCCGGCGCCGGGCGCTGAAGCGCTACGTTGACTGACGCGACCGCCGCCGTCCACCCCCGATCGCCACAGGCCTGCCGACCATGCCCTACTACATCTATCGGATCTCGACCTTTCCGCTGCGCCGGCTGGAGCTGCTCGGCGTCGAGGCAAACTTCGCCGCGGCCTCGGCGCGGACCAAGGCGCTGCGCGCCGAGTCGCCCGGCGAAGCGTCGGCAACCGTGCGCCTGGTCCATGCCGAGTCCGAACTCCACGCCGAGGATCTGCTGAACCAGGTGCGAAGCCAGCCCCCCGGCCTCGTCGGCGACGAGTGAGAAGGTGTGAACGAATCCCAGGCCGCCCATCCCGCCCCCCCCCCCGGCCAATGCTCCCCTGGTGCGCGGGGCCGGGGGGGGGGGGGCCCGGGTCGCCGCAACGGAATGGACGAATCGGCCTACGGCGTCGCCCGCGGCGCGCTCAACCCGCTGCCCTGCGCCTTCGAGAAGGCGCTGCTCGCCGGTGCGGCGGGCTGCGCGCTGGCCAGCCGGCGCGCGCTCGCCGAGCGGGAGACGGTGGCCTGCACGTCGGCGATCGCGCAGGCGAACTGCCGGCTGCTGCGGGCGCTGCTGCGCGAGCGCTGCGCGTTCGCGCTCCGGCTCGCGCCGGGAGTCGCGCCGGCACACGCGGTCATGATGCGGCTGCAGTGCGGCGGGCTCGCAGGCCTCGCGGCGGCGCAGGCGGCCTCGACCGCCGACGTGCATGCGCTGGTCGCCGCCGCGCAGGCGCGCCACGGCAGCCTCGCCGATGTCGACTGGCCGGGCATCGTCGCCGCGGTCGTGGCGTGGCGCGGCCGGGCGCGCCGCCGGGACGCCGGCCGATGAGCGATGCCGACGCCCCGCTGCTCGACGCAGTGCGCACCAACTGCCGGATCTCGGATGCCCGGCATGCGCGCGAGTTGACGCTGTGCACCTATCTGCTGGCGATGCGCGACGCCTATCGCTGGGAACACGGGCTCGACGCCGAGGCGCCGCTGCCGCAGGCGAGCCTTGGCGCGTGGGTCGCCGAGCGCGAGGCGCAGTGGGACGCGCTTGAGGGCGCCGACTACGTCGCGCTGCCCGTCGGCGACGGGACCGTCGGGCCGTTCGACGCCGACGCCGTCAACCGCGCGTTGATCCCGCGGGGGCAGGTCTACGCCGCCGGCATCGGCCGCTTCGGCAAGCCGCAGTTCTTTCTCGGCGAGCTGTTGCGCGACGAACGGCGGGACGGGCTGCGCGTGCTGGTCGCAGGACGCGAGTGGGCGCGCGATCTCGCCCCGGCGCCGGCGGCGCTGCGGGCGGACACCGTCGTCGTCCGCCAGGACGCGCTGCGTCGCTGGCTGCGCGGCAAGATCGAGGTCTGGGCGCATCGCCGCGCGGAGGGTCCGCTGGCGCGCGCACTCGCCGCCTACGGCATCCACGACTCGCCGCGGCCGGCGCTGGAGCGCATGGTCGCGACCGAGACCGAGGCGCTGATCCTGCACGAGATCGGCGAGCATCGTGCCGGCGGCGAGCTCGGTCCGGACTGGCCGGCGATGCTGGCGGAGCTTGCGGATCGCCGGGCCGAACTCTTCGCCCGCGCGGTCCGCGACCACCTGGCCGACTGCCTGGTCACGCTGCCCGCGCTGCTGGCGCAGGGCGACGAGGCGTCGCTGCACTTCTGGTTCGGCAATCTCGAAGGCGTGCGGCGGGAGCTCGCGCCGCGGCTGGTCGCCGCCGGGGCGGCCTTTGCCGAGGGCGACCGCGGGCAGGCGCTGCGGCTTGCCGCCGAGGGCGGCGCCGCGCACTGGCACCGCGTCGCTGCGGCGGTGCTGGCGCTGTATCGCGAGCACGGCGCCGAAAGCGCGGCGGCGATCGCCCGCTACGGCGAGAGTCCGGCGGCGCGCTGGTGACCCCGTCGTTCCGGAGCCACCGCGCGGGCCGCCACCGTCAGATGAACAGGCAGATGTCGGTGTTGCCGGCGAACTCGAGGAAGGTCGCGGCGCCCCCGAATTCGATGCCTTCGATGAAGTCGGCCTTCTTGAACTCGAACAGGTCGACGGTCATCTGGCAGGCGATGAACTTGACGCCCGCTTCGTGACAGAGGTCGCGCAGTTCCTCCAGCGAGGCCACGCCCTTCTTCTTGATCTTCTGCTTCATCATCTTCGTCGCCATCGCCTGCATGCCCGGCAGCGACGACAGCAGCACCGGCATCGGCACCGGCATCGGCATGGCGGGGTTCGCCAGCGGGCTGATCTTGATGTGGCGCAGCGACTTGCGCAGCAGTTGCAGGCCGTAGAAGGTGAAGAAGATCTGCACCTCGAAGCCCATCGCGGCCGCGGTCGACGCCAGGATCAACGGCGGATACGCCATGTCCAGCGTGCCCTTGGTCGCGATGATTGCCATTTTCTTGGGTTGCATAGACACCTCTGTCTCGGCCCGGAGCGCGGTGCGCGCGACGGCAGCCTATTTCTTCTTCAGGTAGAAAACGTAGTCCTTGTTTTCCTCGCTCGTCTCGAGCAGCGGATTGCCGGTCTGGTTGGCAAACGCCTGCATGTCCTTGATCGAGCCCGGATCGGTCGCGGTGACCTTCAGCACCTGGCCGCTGGTGAGGTCGGCGAGCGCCTTCTTGGTCTTCAGGATCGGCAGCGGACAGGAGAGTCCGCGCGCGTCCAGTTCCTTGTCGAATTGCATGGTGTCCTCCGTGGGAAAAGCATGATTGTCGCGCATCGCCGGCGTTCGCGGGCGATGCCGACGCGGCCGCGGCGGGACGAGCCCCGCTCCCGGCGACGCACGCCGAACCGCGTCATTAGGCGAAAAACGACGCTGGATCGTCTATAGCCGTCATGGGTGATCGGCCGATACCCCGGATGGGGGGTGACGTCGCAACGGGAGCCCCGGGCCCCGCAAACGGGGGGCCGGCGCGCGGCCGCAGCGTCCCGCGGCGCCGCGACCGGCGGCGGCCTTGGGCCATCGACAATCGGGGCGAAAAGGTTTACATTCGCCAAAAATTTGGATCGATCCAAATGCCTACCCTCAACGACGTCGCGCGCCTCGCCGGGGTTTCCCGCTCGACGGTCTCGCTGGTGCTGCGCTCGAGCCCGCTGGTGGCCGAGGACACGCGCCTGCGGGTGCTGGAATCGATGCACGCCTGCGGCTACGTCTACAACCGTCAGGCGGCGAACCTGCGCGCGGAGAGCACGCAGACGGTCGGCATCGTCGTCTCCGATTTCACCAACCCGTTCTATGCGGAACTGGCGGCGGGCGCCGAGTCGGTGCTCGACCAGGGCGGGCAGGTCGCGTTCATCACCCACACCGAGGAATCGCTGCCGCGGCAGGAGCGGTTCCTGCGGCGAATGCTCGAGCAGCGTGCCGACGGCGTGCTGATCTCCGCCGCCGCCGGCACCCGGGCGTCGGCGTTCCAGGGGTTCGTCGACGCCGGCATCCCGGTCGTGCAGATGCTGCGCGCCGTCGATGCGCACCGCTTCGACTACGTCAGCGGCGACAACCGGCTGGGCATGAGCTTCGCCACCGAGCACGTCATGAAGCTGGGGCACCGGCGCGTCGCCTACCTCGGGTCCAGTGTCGCGAGTTCGGTCGCCGAGGACCGCTACGGCGGCTACGTCGACGCGCTGACCCGGCACGGGGTCGCACTCGATCCGGCGCGGGTGGCGAGCTGCCTGCCGCGCTGGAGCGACGCCAAGCAGGCGATGAACGCGCTGCTGGCGCTGTCCCCGCCGCCGACGGCGCTGGTGTGCTTCAACGACCTCCTCGCGCTGGGCGCGATGCTCGCGATCAGCGAGTCCGGTCGGCAGCCGGGCCGCGACCTCGCGGTGGTCGGTTTCGACGACATCGAACTGGCTTCGGTGTGGCGGCCGGGGCTGACCACGGTGGCCGTGCGCCCCCGCGAGATCGGGCGCGAGGCGGGGCGGGTGTTGCTCGAGCGGATCGCCGGGGCGCGGCGGCCGGCCGAGCGGGTGCTGCTGGCGCCGCGACTGGTCGTGCGCGAATCCTGTGGTGCCGCAAGAGCGACGGAGGGTTGATGGCATCGAGCAAACTGCTGTCGCCGCAGGCCGCGGCGGCGTTGATTCCCGACCAGGCGGTCGTCAGCGTGAGTTCGTCGAGCGGCCTGGGCTGTCCCGACCGGATGCTGCAGGCGATCGGCGAGCGCTTTGCCCGCGAGGGGCGGCCGCGCGGCATCACCACGCTGCATCCGATCGCCTCGGGGGACATGTGGGGGATCCGCGGCATCGACCACATCGCGCAGCCCGGGTTGCTGGCGCGCGTGCTCGCGGGGTCGTACCCGTCGGGTCCATCGTCGGCGGAGTCGCCCGCGATCTGGAAGATGATCCTCGCCGACCAGGTCGCCGCGTACAACGTGCCCTCCGGCATCCTGTTCGACATGCACCGCGAGGTCGCCGCACGGCGCGCGGGCGTGATGACCAAGGTCGGGCTCGACACCTTCGTCGATCCGGACCGGCAGGGCTGCCGGATGAACGCCGCGGCCGCCGCACCGATCGTGCGCAAGATCCGCTTCGACGACGAGGACTGGCTGCACTTCCCGAACATCGCCCCGGACGTCGCCATCATCCGGGCCACCACGGCCGACGAAGCGGGCAACCTGTCGATGGAGCACGAGGGCGCCTACCTCGGCGTGCTCGACCTCGCGATCGCGGCGCGCAATTGCGGCGGCATCGTCATCGCCCAGGTGAAGCGGATGGTGGCGCAGGGCTCGATCCCCACCCAGCGCGTCTACGTGCCGTCGACGCTGGTCGACGCGATCGTCGTCGTTCCCGACCAGATGCAGACGACGCACACCGATTACGACCCGGCGATCAGCGGCGAGATCCGCCGCCCGCTCGACAGCTTCGAGCCGGCGCCGTTCAACGCCGAGAAACTGATCGCCCGCCGTGCCGCGATGGAACTGGCCGGCGGCAGCGCAGCCAACCTGGGCTTCGGCATCTCCGCGCTGGTGCCGGGAATCCTGCTCGAAGAGGGCCTTGCCGGGGCGGTCACCTGGGTGATCGAGCAGGGCGCCGTCGGCGGCGTGCCGCTGACCGGATTCGCCTTCGGCTGCGCCGCCAACGCCGACGCGATCCTGCCGTCGTCGTACCAGTTCATCTACTTCCAGGGCGGCGGCTTCGACGTCAGCCTGCTGTCGTTCATGGAAGTCGACACCGACGGCAACGTCAACGTGTCGCGGTTGGCCGCCAAGCCGCACGTCACCGCGGGCTGCGGCGGCTTCGTCGACATCACCGCGCACGCGCGCAAGCTGGTGTTCAGCGGCTTCTTCCGCGCCGGGGGCCTCGAGCTCGACATCGGCGGCGGCAAGCTGGCGATCCGGCGCGAAGGGCGCGTGCCCAAGTTCGTCCCGGCGGTCGAGCACGTCACCTTCTCCGGTCGCCGCGCGCGGGCGACGCGGCAGGAGGTGGTCTTCGTGACCGAGCGCTGCGTGCTGAAGCTCCTGCCGCAGGGATTGACGGTGACCGAGATCGCGCCGGGCGTCGATTTGCAGCGCGACGTCCTGGCGCAGGCGGCGATTCCGCTCGCCGTCGCCGCCGACCTCGCCACGATGGATGCGCGGCTGTTCACCGAGGCGCCGATGCAGCTGGCGCTGCCGCAGCGGCCGTCGCGGATCGCGCACGTTGCCGAGGCGCTGCGATGACCCCGGTGGCCGGCACGGCCGAACTGCAGGTCGGGCACGACGGCGCGATCGCGACGGTGACGCTGGCCCGCACGGCCAAGGCGAACGCGCTCGACCAGCCGCTGCTCGACGCCCTCGACGCCGCGCTCGACGCGATCGACCGCGACCCGGGCTGCAAGGTGATGCTGCTCGCTTCCGCTTCGCCCAAGGCGTTCTGCGCCGGCGGCGACATCGCCGCCTGGGGCGCGCTGTCGCCGCGGGAGATGGCGACCCGGTGGATTCGCGACGGGCACCGGATCTTCGACCGTCTCGCCGGGCTGCGCCAGCCGACGATCGCCGTCATCGAAGGCATCGCCTACGGCGGCGGGCTGGAGCTGGCCGCGTGCTGCGACCTGCGCGTCGCGGGCGAGGGGGCGCGCTTCGCGCTGCCGGAGACCACGGTGGCGACCGCGCCCGGGTGGGCGGGGACGCTGCGCGTACCGCGGCTCATCGGCCCGGCGCGGACCAAGCGCCTCGCGTTCACCGGCGACCCCGTGGACGCGGCCACGGCGCTCGCCTGGGGACTGGTCGACGAGGTCGCGCCGGCCGGCGCGGCGCTGGCTGCGGCGCGGGCGCTGGCCGCGCGCATCGCCCGCTCGTCGGCGCTGTCGGTGCAGGTGACCAAGCAGATGATCGACGCCGCGGTCAGCGGCCAGTCGGTGGTGGCTCTGGATTCGCTGGCGGCACAGGTGACGCTGGCGGGGCCCGACGCCGCCGAGGCCCGCGCCGCTTTCAGGGAGAAACGCAAACCCAGCTTCGAATGAGGCCGGCCCCATTCCGGGACCGGCCCAGTATCCGGCGCGAGAACCGCGCCCGCACGACGCAGCAACCCATCCGAGGAGAATGAAATGAAGCACCCGACCTTACGCCGCACCTTCATCACCGCCGTCGCCGCGCTCGCCGTCGGCGCCGTGACCGGCTTCGCGCAGGCACAGACCGTCACGATGCACGCCGCGACCCAGTTCAACGACGATCACGACTACAACCGCACGCTGAAGCGCTTCGGCGAGCTGGTCACCAAGTACTACGGCAAGCCGGTCGAGGTCGTCATCCACGGCAACAGCGAGCTGGGCGTCGAGCGCGACTACGCCAAGTTCATGAACCAGGGCATCTCGGTCGACGTCTCGATCCTCGCCGGCTCCAACATGTCGAACTTCACCAAGGCCGCGCCGCTGCTCGACGTGCCCTTCGTGTTCCGCGACCGCGCCCACTGGAACGCCGTCATCGCCAAGAACGGGATGAAGCCGCTGTTCGACATCATCGAACAGCAGTCCGGCATGGAGGTGATCGGGATCTGCGGCGGCTCGACGCGACACCTGATCGCCAACAAGCCGATGCGCAACATGAAGGAGCTCGCCGGCTACAAGATCCGCGTCATCGGCGCGCCGATCCAGGGCAAGATCTTCTCGGCGTTCGGCGCCAAGCCGTCGGTCATCGCCTACAACGAGGTCTACAACGCGATCCAGAGCGGTGTCATCGAGGGGCTCGAGAACGAGGCGCCGGCGGTGCTCAACTCCAAGTTCTACGAAGTGGCGCCGGAGATCTCGCTGACCACGCACGCGGTCGTGACCCGGCTGCTGGTCGTCAGCGGCAAGTCGATGAAGAAGTATCCGGCCGACCTGCAGGCCGCGATCCGCAAGGCCGGGGCCGAGGCGGGCGCGTTCAACCGCGAGATCCAGGCCAGGGAAGACCAGGGCGCGATGGACAAGATGGTCGCCGAGAAGAAGGCGCGCACCCACGTGTTCACCGAGCGCGACAAGCTGCTCTCGATCTCGAAGCCGATCGTCGCCGAGTTCGCCAAGGAAGCCGGCGTCGACAAGATCCTCGCCGACATGCAGGCCGTCAAGTAACCCGGCACCGGCAGTGCCCGCGGCGCGCCTCGCGCGCGCCGCGGGGCCACCTCCGCGGAGAGCCCGCATGCGCAAGTTCATCGCCCTCTACTTCAAGCTGCTGTGCGTGGTGATCACCGCGGTCGTCGGCGCGCTGCTGTTCCCGGTGACGCTGCAGGTGGTCTCCCGCTACACCGACCTGATCCCGACCTGGCTGTGGACCGAGGAGGCCGCGCGCTTCCTGCTGGTCTGGATGGTGATGCTGGGCGCGACGATCGCCGTCCGCATGCGCGGCCACTTCGACATCGACCTGCTGCCCGAGCCCAAGTCGCGGCGCGGCAAGCTGTTCGCCCGGCTGCTGGTCGACGTCGTCGTCGCGCTGTTCGGCGTCGCCTTTCTCTGGATCAGCGCGATCTACGCCTACGACGCGCGCACCGAGGTCTCGGAGATCACCGAGATGTCGATGGCGCTGATGTACGTGGCGTTCCCGGTGTCCGCCGCCGGGTGGCTGCTCTTCCTGGGCGAGCAGATCGTCGACGACCTCGGCGAATTCGTGCGGGGTGCCCGATGACGCCCGGTTTCGTCGCGGCACTGATGTTCGGCGTCCTCTTCGCGGCGCTGCTCGTCCGCATCCCCGTCGCGTTCGCGCTGGCGATCGCCTGCGTGCCCCCGCTGGCGCTGGACCCGCGGCTCGACCTCACGGTGCTGGTCTCGACGATGTTCACGGCGTTCAACTCGTTCCTGCTGCTGGCGGTGCCATTCTTCCTGCTGGCGGCGAACCTGATGAACACCGGCGGCATCACCGACCGGCTGTTCAACTGGACGCGGTCGATGGTCGGCCACCTGCCGGGCAGCCTGGCGCAGATCAACGTCGTGCTGTCGGTGCTGTTCGCCGGCGTCTCCGGCTCGTCGACGGCGGACGCCGCCAGCCAGGCCAAGCTCTTCATCAACGCGCAGGTGAAGGAAGGCTACGACATGAACTTCTCGATCGCGATCACCGCCGTCTCGGCGATACTCGCGGTCATCATTCCGCCGTCGATCCTGATGATCGTCTGGGGCGGGGTGTTCAACACCTCGATCAACCAGCTGTTCATGGCGGGCGTCCTCCCCGGCCTGCTGCTCGGCGGCGTGCAGATGCTGATCGTCTATGCGTACGCGAAGCTGCGCCACTACCCGACCTACGAGCGCGCCACGTTCAGGCAGTTCCTGCGCACCACGGCGATCGCGATTCCGGCGATGTTCACGCCGGGCATCATCGTCGGCGGCAAGCTGATGGGCTGGTTCACGGCGACCGAGTCGGGGGCGATGGCGGTGCTGTACGCGCTGTTCCTGGCCGGCATCGTCTACCGCGAGATCGGCTGGAAGCAGCTGAAGACCGTGCTGTTCGATACCGGGACGTTCTCGGCGATCTCGCTGTTCTGCCTCGGCACCGCCTCGGTGTTCGGCTGGCTGCTGGCCTACTACAAGATCCCGCAGGCGCTGGTGGCGTTCATCGCCGCGTATCAGCTCGGGCCGGTCGCGATGGGGCTGGTGATCGCCGGCGTCTTCCTGTCGGTCGGCTGCTTCCTCGACGCGATTCCCGCGATCATCATCGTCGGCACGGTGCTGGAGCCGATGGTCGCCACGGCCGGCATCGACCCGGTGCACTTCGGCATCATCAGCATCGTCGCGCTGGCCTTCGGCCTGATCACGCCGCCCTACGGGCTGTGCCTGCTGGTGTCGTGCGCGGCGGTCAACGTCAAGGTGGTCAACGTGCTGAAGGACATCACGATCATGCTGGCGCCGATGCTGCTGGTGCTGCTGGCGATCGTCCTGCTGCCGGACGTGTTTCTCTTCCTCCCCCGGCTCGTCACCGAGCAGGGATTCAAGTGAGCTTCGACCGGCCCGCGGGCCGGATCCAACCAAGGACAGGACAATGAAGGATCTCGAGGGCAAGGTGGTGCTGGTCACCGGCGCCAGCACCGGCATCGGCGCCGCCGTGGCGCGCGGCTTCGCAGCGGCGGGCGCGGTGGTCGCCGTCCATTACAGCTCCAGCGCGGACGCGGCGGCCGCCGTCGTCGCCGACTGCCGGGCGGCCGGGGCGAAGGCCGAGTCGTTTCGCGCCGATCTCACGCGGCGCGACACCGCCGGGCCGCTGGTCGAGGCGGTGGCGGCGAAGTTCGGGGGGCTCGACGTGCTGGTCAACAACGCGGGCGGGCTGGTGCGGCGGGCCAGGCTCGCCGAGATCGACGACGCGCTGTTCGACACCGTCGTCGACCTCAACGTCCGGCAACTGGTGATGGCGAGCCGGGCCGCGCTGCCGTTCATCGAGAAGACCCGCGGCTCGATCATCAACACGACGTCGATCGCCGCGCGCAACGGCGGCGGCCCGGGCGCGTCGCTCTACGCGGCGGCGAAGGCCTTCGTCTCGACGCTGACCAAGAACTGGGCGAAGGAGCTCGGGCCGAAGGGGGTGCGCGTCAATGCCGTCTCGCCGGGCGTCATCGAGACGCCGTTCCACGAGCGCTTCTCGACCAAAGAGATGCTCGAGGCGATGCGCAAGACGATTCCGCTGGAACGCCTCGGTGCGCCGGTCGACTGCACCGGCACCTTCCTCTATCTCGCTTCCGGCGAAATGTCCGCTTACGTCACCGGGCAGATCATCGAGGTCAACGGCGGGCAGTTGATGCCGTGATCGCCACCCGCCGTCCCGGGCGTCGAGGGCCCCGATGAAGCCGGTGGCGCTGGTCACCGGCGCCGGCCGCGGCATTGGCCGCGGCATCGCCCTGGCGCTGGCGAGGGCCGGCTTCGACCTCGCACTGCTCGATCTCGCCCGCGATGCCGAGGCCGAAGCGACGCTGGCGGGCGTCGCTGCCGCCGGGTCGGCCGCGACCTTCGTCGCCGCGGACATCGCCGACCTCGAGGCGCAGCGCAGCGCCATCGACGCCGCCTGGACGGCCACCGGCGGCATCGACTGCCTGGTCAACAACGCCGGCGTCTCGGTCGCGCATCGCGGCGACATGCTCGACGTGTCGCCGGAGAGCTTCGACCGCGTGCTGGGGATCAACCTGCGCGGGACGTTCTTCCTCACCCAGGCCCTGGCGCGCAGGATGGTCGCCGCCGGCGCGCGCGGACATCCGCGCAGCATCGTCACCATCTCGTCGTCGAACGCCGAGATCGCCTCGCCCGAGCGCGCCGAGTACTGCATCGCCAAGGCCGGGCTGGCGATGCTTACGCGGCTGCTGGCGGTGCGGCTGGCGGGGGAGGGGATCATGGCCTACGACATCCGGCCGGGACTCATCCGCACCGACATGACCCGCGCGTCGCAGCAAAAATACGACCGGCTGCTCGCCGAGGGCTTCACCCCGATCGCCCGCTGGGGCGAGCCCGACGACGTGGCGCGCGCCGTGACGATGCTCGCGCGCGGCGACCTGCCGTTCGTCACCGGCGAGGCGATCCACGTCGACGGCGGGCTGCACATCCACAAGTACTGACGCGGTGCCGCCCGGATGCGGGAGTCGTGAAGAAATCGCAGCGGGCGGCGCGAGTGCAGGACCGCCAAAAAAGGAAGAAGCAGGGAGCCCGCCGGCGGGGATGCGACCCCGCAGCGGGATGCACGGACACCCGCAGTCGTCGGCATCCCGTCCGCTGCAAGGCTCGGGATTCGATGCGCGCGGACGTGTGAGGACAGTTGTCCGGAGCAGGCTATGACCGCCGAAAGTCGGCGATCACCCCCTGGCCCAACACCATCTGGGGGTGATCGAAGTGGTTCTTCCTCTGCAATCGCCGCACCTACGGACTATTTGCTGCAATGTCCCAAGTGAACGTGGCGCCATTGACTTCGTATATGAACTCAGAAAAATTGAGAGTGATGTTCTCCGTCAGTGCTTTGTTCTTGGCAGCAACGCCTCCCGTGGATAGCGAGGTGACGAGGACGTTCATGAGCGTGATCTTCACGGGTCCATCCTGGAGAATTGCAACAGGATAAGAGTCTCCTGTGGCCACGCCTTTCAGGAACGAGGGAGACTGGGAGTCGACGGCGCGCGTGAGCGACAGGTCCTGAAAAGCGGCCCTGCCGGCACCGCCACCTCCGCCCAGATGGGTGGTGCCGCCATTCGAGGCGCCCCACGACCAAGCCAATACGTTCGACTGCCCGATATCCTTGATGTTGAGCGTAATGACCTCGGCAGCAAAGGCGGGCGTCGTTGAAACCAGCCCGAGAGCGACGGTTGCGGCGGCGAGCGACTTGGTGATGTTCATCGGAGCTCCCTATCGGTGTGATTGCAGGGTCCCGCGGAAGTGCGAGGGACGCGAGGCAGCGTACCTGAGAATGCGTCGCATGTATATTCCGCAAGCGTCGCCTTCGGCCGGGACCGCTTGCCGTCCTGGGGGTGGGCGGTGCGCTCCATCTCCCTGATGCCGGCTGGGACGCGCCGCGCCGCGCGGCGCCACCGCGCTCGCCGCGGTGGGCGCCGGCATTCGCGCCCTTCGACGCCGGGCCGACCGCTCACTCGCCGACCGTGCCGGGCACCCGGGCGTGAACCACCCAACCTGCGACGTCCGTGCCCCGCTCCCGACGCAGGATGGCACCAACGACGTGAACCGTCGCGAAGCCTGCTTCACCCAGGACACGCTCGACGTAATTCCGGGAGTGGCTGTAACGTCCGTGCGGCTGAATCCGATACGTCGGCACGTCATCGACGCGTTCGACTGTGAATGCAATTGAACCGCCGGGGCGAAGAGCCAAACGAGCCTTCACGACGACGTCGTGCAGATCGCCGAAATAGCACAGCATGTCCGCCGCAACGATGACGTCGAATCCGAGCGCATGGGCACCCAGGAAATCGGTGATCTCGACCTGGTGCAAGTGGTCGTAGGCCCTGCGCGCCCGGGCCTTCGAAAGCATGCCCTCCGAAAGGTCCACACCGGTCAGCGAGCGGGCGTAGGGCCTGAGCAAGGGGCCGCACAGGCCGGTCCCGCACCCCGCATCCAGGACATCGGGAAGTGCCGCGCCCTCTCCGAGCACGGGCGCAAGCACGTCGAGGAGCAACTGCGGTGCGCGGTAGTCGAGTCGATGCAGAAGAACGTCGTCGAAGCTCGAAGCGAATCCATCGAACGTCTTGCGGATGTAGGCGTCCGACGCGCGCGCGGGGACGTTCTCGCCGCTGCAGGCGGCGAGCATGTGCGCCGCGACCGGATTTCCGGGGTCCGCGGCGAGCCATCGCCTGAACACGTCGGCAGCTTCCTCGTGCGCACCGATGGCATACAGCGAATGGCCAAGTTGATGATGGGATCGCGCATGACCCGGATCGAGCGCGCAGGCCTTACGATAGGCATCGATCGCAGGGCCGATCACGCCGCAATCACGCAATGCGTTGCCCAGATTGAAGTGGGCATCCGCGAATCTCGGGGCGCACTGGACAGCCCGCTGCAGGGCCGTGACGGCGTCGGCCGCCTGACCGCGCGCCCGCAACACGACACCGAGATTGTTCCACGCCTCCGCATGGCTGTCGTTCACGGCCAGAGCCTGCCTGTACGCGGCTTCCGCGTCCTCGGCTCGCTCCGATTCCTTGTAGAGGTTTCCGAGATTGCTCCACGCGTCCACGTACGAAGGGTCCGACACGAGTGCACGCTGGATGTGCTCGATGCCCTCGTCGCGGCGACCCTGCTGAAAGCAGGCGACGCCCAGGAAGTGGAGGGCAGTCGCGCTTTGCGGCATCGCCTTGAGGACAGAGCGATAGATCTCTTCCGCTTTGCCTGCCTCACCTGCCTTGTGCAGGTTCACGGCTTGCAGCAATGCCGACTCCGGCGTGACTCGGTCACGAACGCGGTCAGTCCCGCGCCGTGCCGCTCGCCGGGCAGCGCGATTGTTCACGACAACACTTGCGCATCAATGATCACGTTTCGATTGTCCCTCATGCAGAACTGCGTCACAATCCCCGGCCCGGTTCCACCTCCCGCGACCGTCGCGGTGCGCGGTCGCCGGTACAGACAAGGAGGACATGATGGATGAGACAGCAAAGCGTGCAGGCGCCCGGGTTGCACATCACGTCGTTGCCGCAGCCTTGGCGGCAGGCGCTGCTATCGCCGCACCGAACGCGGTCGCCGCATCGGACATGTTCTTGTCCATCAAGGGCATCACGGGCGAGTCCACGGACAGCAAGCTCAAAGGGGAGATCGACGTGCTTGCCTGGTCGTGGGGCCTCGGGCCGAAGGCTTCCCCGGGACAGAAAGCGGGCTCCAACTCGACCTGTGCCCAGCAACTTGCCTTTACGAAGTACGTGGACAGTGCGACGCCGCAGCTGATCACGAACGCGGTGCTGGGCGCGACGAGTTCCGAGGCCACGCTGACCGTCCAGAAGTCCGGAGAGCCGCCGTTCGAATATCTCAAGGTCACGTTGAAAAACGTGACCGTTTCCTCGCTCTCCACCGGTGGCTCCGACGTTGGAGATCGGCTGATCGAGAACGTGACGCTGGGCTTTGCTTCTGCAACTGTCACCTATACGCCGCAGGACAAGGATGGGAGGCCGGGTGCTCCAGTGAAGGCGGCGGTGCCGGGCAGTTGCCCCTAGAGAAGAACTCTCGGCTCGCAGGCCGGGGTCGGAACACCGGCCGCAAGCCGGATAGGGCGCCGGCAAAGGCATGGTCACTCGGCGCGCCCGGTTGTCGCTGACCGGCTCCTGGCCGAACTCGACGGGAGGATCGCTGTCGCGATCCGACCCTCCCGGTCAGATCAAATCCCGCCGACTTCTCCGCGGCCAGCCAGCTGGCGGGCAATGATCAGGCGCTGGATCTGGTTGGTGCCCTCGTAGATCTGGGTGATCTTGGCGTCGCGATAGAGCCGCTCGACGACGACGCCGCGGATGTAGCCGGTGCCGCCATGGATCTGGACGGCGTTCGCCGTGTGCGTCACCGCGGCGTCCGACGCGAAGCACTTGGCCATCGCGCATTCCAGCGTCGCGCGCTCGCCGCGGTCCAGCCGCTTCGCCGCGGCCTCGACCAGCAGCCGCGCGGCCGCGGTGTCCTTGGCCATGTCGGCCAGCATCCACTGGATCGCCTGGAACTCGGCGATCGGATGGCCGAACTGCTGCCGCAGCTTGGCATAGCCGATGCTCTCGTCGAGCGCCGCCTGGAGGATGCCCACGGCCAGCGCGCCGATGCCCACGCGGCCCTTGTCCAGCGCGCCCATCATGATCTGGAAGCCGCGTCCCGGGGGGCCGAGCCGCGCGTCGGCCGGCAGGCGGACGGCGTCGAAGTGCAGCGCCCCGACCTGCGACGCGCGCTGCCCCATCTTGTGCTCCTTCTTTCCGCGCGAGCAGCCCGGCAGGTCGAGGTCGACGACGAAGATGCTCATCCCGCGATTGCCCAGCGCGGGGTCGGTGCGGGCCAGCACCAGCGCGAAGTCGGCCACCGGGGCGTTGTGGATCCACAGCTTCTCGCCGGTGAGGCGCCAGCCGTCGCCGTCCGGGGTCGCCGTCGTGCGCAGGCCGGCGAGGTCGGAGCCGGCCGCGGCTTCGGTGAGCGCGTAGGCGCAGCGCCGCTTCGCCTGCAGCAGCGGCCGCAGGTAGGCGTCGCGCTGCCCATCGGAGCCGTGCTGCGAGAGCAGCGTCGCGATCAGCTCGACCAGTCCGCACTGATCGGCGACCGAGGCGTAACCGCGGCCGAGTTCCTCCATCACCGCGGCGTAGGTGAGGACGTCGGCGCCGGCGCCGCCGTGCGCCTCGGGGACGGCGATGCCGAAGAGCCCCAGCGCGGCCATCTCGTCGTAGAGCTCCGCCGGGAAGCGTTCGCTTTCGTCGAGCTCGGCGGCGAGCGGGCGGATCCGCTCGTCGGCGAAGCGGCGGGTCTCGTGGCGGACCGCCGCGACGCCCTCGGCGGCGTCGTCCGCGGGGAGAGATAGGGGGGCGCCGTCGGCGCGGGCCGTGGTCATCGATGAACTCCTGGATCGCGGCCTTCGGGGGAGGGAAGTCCGCACCGGTGCCGCTCGCGGTCTTCATTGGACACCGCCGGCCGAGGCCGGTCAACGGCGCCAGCGCTCGCCACGTGGTCGCGCCGAGGCCGCTGAACGCGCTAGAATAACGGCCCTCGTTCAATGGTGCCGGAGGTGGTGGAAGTGACGGAAATCGACAGCAACGACCGCGGAGCCGCAGCGCCCGCGACGGGTCGCGAGACCCTGGGTTTCCAGGCCGAAGTGAAGCAGCTGCTGCAGCTGATGATCCATTCGCTGTACAGCCATCCCGAGATCTTCCTGCGCGAGCTCATCTCCAACGCTTCCGACGCCGCCGACAAGCTGCGCTTCGAGGCGCTGGCCCATCCCGACTACTACGAGAACGATCCGGAGCTCTCCATCCGCGTGTCCTTCGACAAGGAGGCGCGGACGATCACCGTCAGCGACAACGGCATCGGCATGTCGCACGACGAGGTGATCGCGCACATCGGCACCATCGCCAAGTCGGGCACGCGCGAGTTCTTCGCCACGCTCACCGGCGACGAGGCCAAGGACGCGCGCCTCATCGGCCAGTTCGGCGTCGGCTTCTACTCGTCGTTCATCGTCGCCGACCGGGTGACGCTCACCACCCGCCGGGCGGGCCTGCCCGCCGCCGCGGGCGTGCGCTGGGAATCGGCGGGCGAGGGCGACTACACGATCGAGCCGCTGGACCGCGCCGCCCGCGGCACCGAGATCGTCCTCCACCTGCGCGAGGGCCAGGACGACTTCCTGTCCCGCTGGAAGCTCGCGTCGATCATCCGCAAGTACTCCGACCACATCGCGCTGCCGATCGTCATGCGCAAGGAGGTCTGGGACGAGGAGAAGAAGGCGTACCGGCCCGCCGACGAGGACGAGACCGTCAACCAGGCGTCGGCGCTGTGGGCGCGTCCCAAGCAGGACATCACGCCCGAGCAGTACACGGAGTTCTACAAGCACGTCGCGCACGACAACGAGCCGCCGCTCGCCTGGGCCCACGCCCGGGTCGAGGGGCGCACCGAGTACACGCAGCTCCTCTACGTGCCGTCGCGGGCGCCGTTCGACCTCTTCGACCGGGATCACCGGCGGGGACTCAAGCTCTACGTGCGGCGGGTGTTCATCATGGACGACGCCGAGCAGCTGCTCCCCGGCTACCTGCGCTTCGTCCGCGGCGTCGTCGATTCCAGCGACCTGCCGCTCAACGTGTCGCGGGAGATCCTGCAGGAGTCGCGCGACGTCGAGGCGATACGCAGCGGCTGCGTCAAGCGCGTGCTTTCGCTGCTGGAGGACCTCGCCGGCAGCGACAAGGAGAAGTACGCGACCTTCTGGACCACGTTCGGGCGGGTGCTGAAGGAGGGCTTCGCCGAGGATCCGGGCGCCGGCGACAAGCTCGCGCCGCTGCTGCGCTTCGCGTCGACGCAGGGCAGCGGCGACGCGCAGGAGGTCTCGCTCGCCGACTACGTGGCGCGGATGAAGGAGGGCCAGGCGGCGATCTACTACGTCACCGCCGAGTCGCACGCCGCGGCGGCGAACAGCCCGCACCTCGAGATCTTCCGCCAGAAGGGCATCGAGGTGCTGCTGCTCTCCGACCGCATCGACGAGTGGGTCGCCTCGGGGCTCACCGAGTTCGACGGCAAGCCGCTGGTCTCGGTGGCCAAGGGGGCGCTCGACCTGGGCGCGCTCGCCGACACCGACGAGAAGGCGCGGCAGGCGCAGGAAGCCGACGCGCTGAAGCCGCTGGTCGAGCGCCTCGCCAAGGCGCTGGGAGACAAGGTGAAGGAGGTGCGCGTCACCTTCCGGCTCACCGACTCGCCGGCCTGCCTGGTCGTCGGCGAGGGCGAGGTCTCCGGCAACCTCGAGCGGCTGCTGAAGTCCGTGGGGCAGAAGGCGCCGACGGTGGTCCCGATCCTGGAGGTCAATCCCCACCATCCGCTGGTGCAGCGGCTGGCGGGCGAGACCGACGAGCGGCTCGCCGAATGGGCCGCGCTGCTGTTCGACCAGGCGCTGCTCGCCGAGGGCGGGCACCTCGACGATCCGGCGGGCTTCGTGCGCCGCGTCAACGCGCTGATGCTGCGGCTGGCCGGCTGACGCGGCGTCGTCGCGCGGGGGCGTCGCAGCTCGCCTTCACACGCGTCGTCGCCGTATTTGCTCAGCGGTCGTATTCGTCGTACTTGCGCGCGCTGCCGCGGACGCGTTCCGCCGGATAGCGGGCGGCGTTCGCGGCGAGCTTGTCGGCCGCGGCGGCACCGAGATCGATGTCGAGCCGGTCGGCGAGCCGGACCAGGTAGAAGAGGACGTCGGCGAGTTCGGCGCCGATCGCCGCGCGCTTGTCCGGCGGCAGTTCCGGGTCGCGAAACGGCTCCTGCCACTGGAAGTGCTCGACCACTTCGGCGGCCTCGACGATCAGCGCCATGGCGAGGTTCTTCGGCGCGTGGAACTGGTTCCAGTCGCGCTCGTCGGCGAACGTCCGCAGCCGGTCGCGGATCGCGAGGAGACTGTCGAGGGCGGGCGGGGTGATCGCAGCGGACATCGTCGACTCCGGGAGGCGCGCGGCAGGACCGCCGGTCAGGTCTGCCGCGCCTGCAGCGTGAAGCCGGCGCTCTCGTCCAGCGCCAGCGCGCGCGCGAGCACCGGCAGCACGGCCCGGAGCGCGACGTCGAGCTTCCACGGCGGGTTGAACACGAACATGCCGCTGCCGTGCAGCCCGAAGCCGTCGTCCTGCGGTGCGCGTACCTGCAGCGTCACGTGCAGCCAGTCGTTGCCGGCGAGGCGCGTCAGCGTCTCCGGCAGCCGCTCGGACTCGCGCCGCTGCAGCTGCGGGTACCAGACCGCGTACGTGCCAGTCGCGAAGCGCTGCAGGCCGTCGGTGATGGCGGCGACGACGGCCGCGTAGTCGTCGCGCGTCTCGTACGACGGGTCGAGCAGCACCAGCCCGCGGCGCGACGGCGGCGGCAGCGCCGACTTGAGGCCGGCGTAGCCGTCGCCGCGGTTCACCTGCACGCGGCGCCCCGCGGCGGCGAAGTGCTCGGCCAGCGCCTGCTGCTCGGTGCTGTGCAATTCCCACAGCCGCAGCCGATCCTGCGGTCGCAGGACCTGCAGCGCGATCTGCGGTGAACCCGGATAGATGCGCAGGCCGCCGTCGGGATTGCCGGCCCGAACCTGCGCCACGTAGTCGCGCAACAGCTCCGGCAGGTCCGTTCGCGCCCACAGCCGGCCGATGCCGTCGGCGTACTCGCGGTTCCTGGCCGCGAAGCGCGAGTCGAGCGCGTAGGCGCCGGCGCCGGCATGCGTGTCCAGCACCCACAGCGGCTTGTCCTTCTGCGTCATCTGCCGCAGCAGCTGCAGCCACAGCACGTGCTTCAGCACGTCGGCGTGGTTGCCGGCATGGAATCCGTGGCGGTAGCTCAGCATCGGAAGATGGCGGGGAAATCGTGGCGGGCGGGATGCAGGAGGCGCGGCACGATTGTCCCACAGGCGCGCAGCCGGCGAGGGGCCCATGCCCCGCTGCGGGTCTTTGTCCTGCTTGCCAGTGCGGACCCGGATGAGTACGCTCGGCGGGTGCTGTCCATCCGCTCGCTAGGCAAGTCGTTCCCGGGCCCGACGCCGCGAACCGTGCTCGCGAACGTGTCGCTCGATCTCGCCGCCGGCGACTACGTGGCGATCATGGGCGAGTCGGGGGTCGGCAAATCCACGTTGCTGAACCTCGCTGCGGGGCTCGACCGGCCCGATCGCGGGTCGATCCTGGTTGACGGCGTCGATCTCGCCACCCTCGACGACGATGCGCTGACGCTGCTGCGCCGGCGCCGGATGGGGTTCGTGTTCCAGGCCTTCCACGTGCTGCCCTACCTCAGCGTCGGCGAGAACGTCGCGCTGCCGCTCGCGCTGCAGCACGGCGCGCGCATCGCGCTCAGCCAGCGGGTGCAGGAGATGCTGGACGCGGTCGGCCTGGGCGACCGCGCCGCCAGTCGGCCGCGGGAGCTCTCGGGCGGCGAGCTGCAGCGGGTCGCGATCGCCCGCGCGCTGGTCCACCGTCCGGCGCTGGTGCTGGCCGACGAGCCGACCGGCAATCTCGATCCCGACAGCGCCGCCAACGTGCTGGCGCTGCTGCGCGACGTCATCAAGGGCCAGGGCGCGACGGGCGTGCTCGTCACCCACTCGCTGGCGGCGGCACGGACGACCGATCGCATCCTGCAGCTGACGCGCGACGGCATGCGGGAAGCGTCGTCGCCGTGACCGCGACGGCGTTGCAACCGATCCGCATCGGCGTCGCCTCGACGCTGTTCCGGGGCGCGTTCGCCCAGCAGCGGCTGCGGGGGCTGCTGGGCATCGGCGCGATCGCGCTGGGCGTGGCGCTGGGCTACGCCGTGCAACTCATCAACGCCGCGGCGGTCAACGAGCTCACGCTGTCCGCGCGCACGCTGGGGGGCACCGCCGACCTGGAGGTCCTGGGCCCGCGGACGGGGTTCGACGAGGCGCTCTACCCGCTGCTGGCGCGGCGGCCGGAGATCGCCGTCGCCAGTCCCGTCGTCGAAGTCGAGGCGCGGCTTCCCGGGCGCGACGAGGCGCTGCGGATCGTGGGCGTCGACGTCCTCGCCGCCGCGCGCCTCGACCCCGGTTGGGCGGCGGCGACCGCGGATCGCTTCGACGTCTTCCGCTCCGACGCGCTGCTGCTGTCGCCGGCGGCGGCGGGCGCGTTCGGCGTGACGACCGGCGGCACGCTGGCGCTGCAGAGCGGTCTCGCCGTGCTGCCGCTGCGCGTGGCCGGCGTGCTGACGACCGACGGCGCGCAGCGCTTCGCGGTGATGGACATCGCCGCGGTGCAGCAGGCGTTCGGGCACCTGGGGCGCCTGTCGCGGATCGACCTGCGCGTCGTCCCCGGCACGAGCGTCGCGGCGCTGCGCGACGAGCTGGCGCGCACGCTGCCGCCCGGCGTCGTCGTCCAGCCACCCGAGGACAGCCGCGACGCGAGCGCCGACCTCACGCGCTCGTACCGCGTCAACCTCAACGTGCTGGCGCTCATGGCGCTGTTCACCGGCGGGCTGCTGGTGTTCTCGACGCAGGCGCTGTCGATCGTGCGCCGTCGGGCGCAATTCGCGCTGCTGCGGGTCATCGGCGTGACCCGCCGGCGGATCGTCGCCGGGTTGGTGGCCGAGGGAGCGGCGATCGGCGCGGCAGGCAGCCTGCTCGGGCTTGTCGCCGGCCATGCGCTGGCGCTGGCGGTGCTGCGATTCGTCGGCGCCGACCTGGGCTCGGGCTACTTCCGCGGCGTGGTGCCGGCGCTGCGGATCGAGGCGGCGACCGCGGCGCTGTTCTTCGTGCTCGGCGTCGCCGCGGCAGTGGCCGGCGCGTGGCTGCCGGCCCGGGAAGCCGTGCGGACGCCGCCGGCGCTGGCCCTGAAGGCGGGCGATGCCGAGCGCGCCTTCGAGCGGCTGGTGTCCGTCTGGCCGGGGGCGGTGCTGCTCGCCGCGGGAATCGGCGCGGCGTGGCTGCCGCCGGTGGACGGCCTGCCGCTGTTCGGCTACGGCGCCATCGCGCTGCTGCTGTTCGGCACCCTGGTGCTGATGCCCCGCTGCGCGCACCTGCTGCTGCACGCGGTCCCGCCGCCGCGCTCGCCGGCGCCCGGGCTCGCGCTGGCGCAGCTGCGCGGCGCGCCCGGGCAGGCGACCGTCAGCCTCGCCGCGATCGTGGCCAGCGTCAGCCTGATGGTGTCGATGGCGATCATGGTGTCGTCGTTCCGCAGTTCGGTCGACGCCTGGCTGGGCGAGCTGCTGCCGGCCGACCTGTACTTCCGCGCCGCGGGCGTGGGCGATTCCGGCCTGCTGAGCGCGGCCGATCAGGCGCGGATCGCCGCGTTGCCAGGCGTGCAGCGCGCCGAGTTCCAGCGCGAGGACCAGATCCAGTGGCGGGTCGGCCAGCCGCGCGTCGCGCTGCTGGCGCGCACGCTCGATCCCGCGCAGCCGCAGAAGAGCCTGCCGTTCGTCGAGCCCCCACGCCCGCTGCGGGCCGATGCGCCGCCGCCGCTGTGGGTGAGCGAGGCGATGGTCGACGTGCACGGCGTCGCGGTGGGCAGCGAGATCGAGTTGCCGCTGGCCGGCCGCAGCCACCGCTTCACCGTGGCCGGCGTGTGGCGCGATTACTCGCGGCCCCGCGGCACGCTGGTCATCGAGCGCTCGCGCTACGTGGCGCTGACCGGCGACAGCAGCGCGACCAACGGTGCGCTGTGGCTGGCAGCGGACGCGACGCCGGCGGCGGTGCGCGAGCGCCTGGCGCGGGAACTGCCGGGCGGCGAGCAACTGGACATCGGCACCGCCGGCGACATACGCCGCACGTCGCTGCGCATCTTCGACCGCACCTTCGCCGTCACCTATGCGCTCGAACTGGCGGCGATGGTCATCGGCCTCGTCGGCCTGTCGTCGTCGTTCGCCGCGCTGGTGCTCGCACGGCGGCGCGAGTTCGGCATGCTGCGCCACATCGGCATGACGCGCGGCGAGATCCGCGCGATGCTCGCCACCGAAGGCGCGCTGGTGAGCGGGGTCGGCCTGGTCGCGGGCATCGTGCTGGGCGGTGCGATCAGCCTGATCCTGATCCACGTCGTCAACCGGCAGTCGTTCCACTGGGGCATGGACCTGGCGGTCCCCTGGGCTGCGCTAGGCGCCTTCGCGGCGATCGTGCTCGCGCTGTCGGTGTTCACCGCGGTGGTGGCGGGGCGGCACGCGACGTCGGGCGACGCGGTGCGCGCGGTGCGGGACGACTGGTGAGCACGCGACCACCGGGCAGCGGAGGGCCGCGGTGAAGCGGCGCGACTTCCTGGCGCTCGGGGCGCTCGCCGCGCTGCGGCCGCAGCCGGCCGCGGCGACGACCGGCTATCCCGCGGCGCAGCCCGGGACCCGGCTGGTCTTTCCGCGCGATCACGGCGCGCATCCCGAGTTTCGCACCGAGTGGTGGTACCTCACGGGGCAGCTCGCCGACGGCGCCGGCCGCGGCTACGGCTTTCAGGTGACGTTCTTCCGCAGCCGGCCGCGGGTCGCGGAGGACAATCCCAGCCGCTTCGCCGCACGGCAGCTGGTGCTGGCCCACGCGGCGCTGGCCGATGCCGCGCGGGGGCAGCTGCTGCACGACCAGCGGGCCGCGCGTGCGGTGTTCGATCTCGCCGGAACCGACCTCGGCACGACCCGGGCGTGGATCGGCGACTGGCGCCTGGAGCGCGCCGGCGACGGTTACGCCGCGCAGGTGGCGGCGCGCGACTTTCGCCTCGACCTGCGCTGCGCGGTCACGCAGCCCGTGCTGCTGCAGGGCGACGACGGCTATTCGCGCAAGGGTCCCGGCGCACGCCAGGCGAGCCACTACTACAGCCTGCCGCAGCTCGCGGTCTCCGGCCGCGTCGGCATCGGACCGGCGCCAACCGAGGTGACCGGTCGCGCCTGGCTCGATCACGAGTGGTCGAGCGAGATCATGGCGCCGGGCGCGGTCGGATGGGACTGGCTGGGGATCAATCTCGACGACGGCGGCGCGCTGATGGCCTTCGTCATGCGCGATGCCGCCGGCGCGCCGCTGTGGGCGGCCGCGACGCTGCGCGATGCGGCTGGCCGACGCACGGCGTTTCCGCCGGCCGACGTGCGCTTCACGCCGCGGCGCCAGTGGCGCTCGCCGCGCACCGGCGCGCGGTACCCGGTCGCCGTCGAGGTCGGCGTCGGCACGCGCCGATTCGCCATCGAGCCGTGGTTCGACGACCAGGAGCTCGACGCCCGCGCCTCGACCGGGACCATCTACTGGGAGGGCGCGGTGCGGGTCAGCGAGGACGGCCGGCCCTGCGGCAGCGGCTATCTCGAACTGACCGGCTACGCGGCGCCGCTGGCGCTCTGACCGACCGCCGCCGCGATCACGTCGCGCGGTGCAGCAGCGCGCCGAGCGAGAGCAGCAGGCCGAACGCGACCTCGAGCATGACGGTGCGGAACAGCAGCGCGTTCTGCGCCGCGCCCGCGGGGGCGACCGGCAACGCGCGGGCGAGCCCGATCGCGCGCGGCAGCGCGAGGAGCGGCAGCAGGAACCACCGCCCCGAGACCTGTGCCGCGATCGTCAGCGTGAGCGCGAACGGGGCGACCAGCAGCAAGGTGTACAGGCCCAGCAGCAACGGTGCGGGGACGACGGCGGCGAGCGTGCGCCGCCCGGTGGCCAGGTCGTGGACGCGATCGCGGAAGTTGTTGACCAGCAACACCGCGGCGGCGTGCAGGCCGATCGCCGCCGCGGCGAGCCAGGCAGCCGCGGGGACCGTGCCCGCCTGCACGTAGTAGGCGCCGACGACCGCGACCAGGCCGAAGAAGACGAAGACGGTGAACTCGCCGAACGGCGTGTAGGCGATCGGGCGTGGACCCCCCATGTACGCCCAGGCGGCGACCGTCGACGAGACGCTGGTGAGGACGATCGGCCAACCGCCGCGCAGCATCAGCGGCAGCGCGATCACCTGCGCGGCGACGATCGCGACGACGATCGCCCGCCGGACGGCGGACGGCGCCAGCCAGCCCTGCGCGGTGGCCCGCGGCAGTCCGATTCGCGCGCCGGTCTCCGCGCCACGCTGCGTGTAGCCGACGTCGTTCTGCAGGTTGCTGATCACCTGCATCAGCACCGCCGCGGCCAGCGCGACCGCGGCGATCCAGGCGCTGAACGCGCCGTCGAGCGACCAGGCGAGGCAGGTCGCGACGAGCACCGGGATGGTCGCGATCCACAGCGTCTTCGGCCGGATCGCGATCCGCCACGCTGCCGGCGACCCGGGCTCGATCGCCAGCGGTGACGGCGGTGTCGCGGCGGAAGCGGGCGGGGTCATCGAAGGCGGCAGCGCAAGGAAAAAGTCGGGTGCGGGGCGCATTATAGGCGAGCGCTCGGCGAACCCGCGAGCGCCTGCGTCGGCAGCCGAGCGACGAACGCTGCGAGCGCCGGTGACCCCGCGTCGTCACCGGGAGTCGGGCGCCTCTGTCATGGCGGCCCGCTCGGCACGGCGCGGTGACCGCGTTGCACCGCGGCCGACTGCGTGCCCTGGAAGGGAAACCGCCCCTCGCGAACAGCCGGAGGGGCGGGCAGGGTCCGGATCCGGTCCGGCGCCGCGGGGGAAGGCGCCGACTACTTGGCGCCGGCACCGCGCGTCACGGCCTCCATCACCCGGTCGAGGTTGAAGCTGCCCGGCTTCTGCCGCGGCGGGAACTCGCGGAAGCTCTGCAGCCACTGGCCGACGAAGGCACCGGCCGGCGCGATGGCGAACATGTGCTCGAGGTACCAGCGCTGATAGCCCATCGCGTGTTCCTGCTCGGCGCGCTCGAAGGGGTCCATCCGCAGGTTGGTGAGCGCCGGAGCGCGCAGCGGGGTGAACGGCTGCTGCCAGACCTTCAGGCCCTCGGCCTCCTGCTTCAGGAACGTGACCTTCCAGTTGTCGTAGCGCAGCGCGGCGACGCTGCCGTCGTCGGTCCAGTAGATGAACTCCTTGCGCGGCCACGCGGCCTCGCCCTTCAGCGCCGGGCCGAGGTCGTAGCCGTCGAGGTGCACCTTGTAGGTCGCGTTGCCGACCTTGCGACCCTTCAGCAGGTCGTCCTTGACGGTCCCGTCGCCGGCCGCGGCCAGCAGCGTGGTCAGCATGTCCTCGTGCGCGCCGATGTCGTTGACGACGGTGCCGGGCTTGATGACGCCGGGCCACCTGATCAACGTCGGGACGCGGTAGCCGCCTTCCCAGTTGGTGTTCTTCTCGCCGCGGAACATGGTCGTGCCGCCGTCGGGCCAGGTGAAGGTCTCGGCGCCGTTGTCGGACGAGTACATCACGATCGTGTTCTCGTCGAGGCCGAGTTCCTTGAGCTTGGCCAGCACCTGCCCGACGTGCCCGTCGTGCTCGACCATGCCGTCGGCGTAGATGCCCAGGCCGGTCTTGCCCACGGACGCCGCCTTCAGGTGGGTGAAGATGTGCATCCGCGTGGAGTTCCACCACAGGAAGAACGGCTTGTCGGCCTTCTTCGCGCGCTCCATGAAGTCGAGCGCCTTGGCGTTGACTTCCTCGTCGATCGTCTCCATCCGCTTTTTCGTCAGCGGGCCGGTGTCGGTGACGCGGCCGTCGGCGAAGCTGTGGATCACGCCGCGGGGGCCGAACTTCTTCTTGAACTCCGGGTTCTTCGGGTAGTCGGGGTTCTCGGGCTCCTCCTCGGCGTTCAGGTGGTAGAGGTTGCCGAAGAACTCGTCGAAGCCGTGCCGGGTGGGCAGCGTGTCGTCGGTGTCGCCGAGGTGGTTCTTGCCGAACTGCCCGGTCATGTAGCCCCGCGCCTTGAGCAGCGTGGCGATCGTCGGGTCTTCCTTCTTCATCCCCTCGGGCGCGCCTGGCAGGCCGACCTTGGTCAGGCCGGTGCGGATCGGCGACTGCCCGGTGATGAAGGCGGCGCGGCCGGCGGTGCAGCTCTGCTGGCCGTACCAGTCGGTGAACAGCGCGCCCTCGTTCGCGATGCGATCGATGTTCGGCGTCCGGTAGCCCATCATGCCGCGGTTGTAGGCGCTGATGTTGAACTGGCCGATGTCGTCGCCCCAGATCACCAGCACGTTCGGCGGTCGGCCCGTGGCGGCTTCGGCGGTGGCGCCCGCGCCGATCACGCCCAGCGTCGCGACCGCTGCTGCCGCGACCAGGATCCGGGGAATTGCGCTGAACATCGTCTTCATGTCGTCGTCCCTGTGGTGACTCGCTGCAATGCGCCAGGCGAGGCTGGCCGTTCGAAATCGGTGCTGCCGGGCACCGGGGATGGCCGCGGTCCCGGCAGCCCTTCGCCCGCCCTGCGGCCGGGGTTCCCGGCGGGGCCGCCGAGCGCGCCGCGCCGATGGAAATTGGCGTGGCGTCGAAGAATAGTTGCCGCTCCCGCGGCCGTCCAATGCCGATTGGGAATCGGCTGATAAACTGCCGGCATCATGCTCGACCTTCGGCTCCTGCACCAGGCGATCACGCTGGCCAGCTACCGGAACTATGCCCGGGCGGCGCAGGCGCTGCACCTGACGCAGCCGGCGCTGTCGCGCAGCATCGCCGGACTGGAGGCGCGCCTCGGGGAGAAGCTCTTCAACCGCACCCCCCGCGGCGTCGTGCCGACGGCGTTCGGCGAGCTGCTGCTGGTGCGCGGAAGGACGTTGCTCGACGACTCGGCCCGGATCGAACGCGAGTTCAACCTGATGCGCGGCCTCGAGATCGGCGAGCTTCGGATCGGTGCCGGCGCCTACCCGGCGCAGATGTCGGTCGGGCGAGCGGTGGGGCGCCTGACCGAGCGGCATCCCGCGCTGCGCGTCGACGTGATGGCGGACGACCTGCGTGGGATCATCGTTGCCCTGCTGGCGGGAAGACTCGACCTCGCGGTGGTCGAACTCTCGCTCGTCGCCGGCGAACCCCGGCTCGTCACCGAGAAACTCCCTGCGCACCCGGGGTGCTTCTACTGCCGCGCAGGCCACCCGCTGCTGGCCGAGAGCGACCCGGGTATCGAGCGCATACTGGAGTTCCCCTTCGTCGGCACACGGATGCCGCCGCGCGTGGCGCAGAGCTTCCTCGAGCTGGCGCGGGCCGGTTCGATCGACCGGGACACCGGCGACTACCTGCCGCCGATCAAGGTCGATTCCATCCGGATGGCCAAGGACGTCGTGCTCGCCAGCGATGCGGTCGCCGTGGCACCGCAGGTATTCATTGCCGACGAGGTCGCCGCGGGACGCCTGGTCGCGCTCGCTGCGCGCGCGGCATGGATGCAGACCGGCTACGGCTTCGTCGCGCTTCGCGGTGTCCTGCTCTCGCCTGCGGCCGAAGCGTTCAAGGACGAGATGCGGCGGGTCGAGGACGAGATCACCGCGGGCGATCGCGACCTGCGCGCCGCCGCGGGCTGACCGGCGGCGACGGATCAGGATGCGGCGGCGACCGCGGGCTGCGGTCGGAGCTCGCCCCAGGGGCGCAGCGCGAGCAGCAGCAGCACCAGGCCGGCCAGCAGCGGAACCCCGCGGAACAGCAGTTCGGCGCCGCGGGTGAGGGCCTCGGGGCTCGCGGCGAACGAGAACCAGCCGGCGATCCGGTCGATGTGGTAGCGCGCGTACATCGCGAGCAGCAGCGGAGCGATCCACGCACCGACGCGCGTGAGCGCCCGCGCCGACTCGCCGAGCACCGCCCGCCCGGCGAGCAGGAACAGCGCGGCGCCGATGAACACCAGCGTGAACACCGTCCCGGCGATCGGCTGCGCCGCGCCCAGGGCCTCCTGCCAGACGCGGTAGGGCAGCCAGCCGACGCACAGCAGGCCGAGCGCGCCGGCGACGGCGCGCGCGCGCACCGGCGCCGCGTCGTCGTCGAAGGGCGCGCCGGCCTTGTGCGTCATGAACGGGATCGCCACGATGCACGCCAGGCCGACGATCACGTCCACCAGCATCGTGCGCGGATAGCCCCAGGCCTCGACCGCGATCCCCTGCCAGGCCGCACTGTAGGAAATGGTGAGGTTCATCAGCGCCATGTAGGCAGTGAACTGCGTGGCGGCGACCCGCGGATTGGTCACGTCCATGCAGATCGCCGAGCGCGTGCCGTACATGAGCCCGTTGACGACGCTGTAGACGAGCGACGCGGTCCACAGCGCGGTGACCAGCGCGGCCGGCACTTCCGGGCGGTTCGGCGCATTGGGGCTCACCGGCATGATCCAGCCGTGCTGCGTCAGCATCGACATCAGGTAGAGCACGGGCAGGCCCATCGCCGCGATGTAGATCGAGAGCGTCAGCCGCCGGCCGTAGCGGTCGGAGAGCCAGCCGCCGGCGACCATCGACGCGGCGGCGACCACGGCCGACCAGGCATTGAGCTTCGCCACTTCGTCGTCGTTGAGGCCCAGTTCCACCGCCAGGTTCGACTGCAGCGACAGGCCGAGGCACATCGCGCCGGCGGGCAACAGCGACAGCAAGAGCCCGCTGAAGGCGCCCCGCGTCCCCAAGAACGAGCGGAACGACGTGATCGCGAACACGTGCATCTCGGCGCCGGCCGCGCGCAGGCGCGAGCCGGCGGCGACGAGACGCGCCGGGCTTGCCGCCTCGCGCATCGGCAGCACGACGAACGCGGTCACCAGCAGGATGCAGCCGGCGACGAAGAAGAACGTCGGCTGGAATCCGGTGTAGCCGGTGAGGAACAGCACGCCGCTGCCGCCGATCAGCTGGCCGATCGAGGCGCCCGCGAACATCACGCCGTTCGCCGTGCCGCGCTCGTGCTCCTGCAGCGTGCCGCAGGCGAGCGCGTCGATCGCCACGTCCTGCATCGCGCCGAAGGTGTTGTGCACCAGCAGGATGACGGTGAACAGCCACAGCTGCTCGGGCAGCTTCAGCAGCACGGTGGAGAGCAGCGTCGCCGCCATCAGCACCTGGGTGCCGAGGATCCATCCGCGCCGGCGCCCGAACCGTTCCGAGCCGAAGACGTCGATCACCGGCCCGAACGCCCACTTGAACGCCCAGGGCAGGTAGAACGAGGCCACGAAGGCGCCGATCTCCGCCGGGCCGACGTCCTGGCGGCGCAGCTGCGTCGCGACCGCGGTGGCGGCGAAGCCGAGCGGGATGCCCTCGGTCATGTAGAGGCAGAAGAACGCGGTCAGGCGCCCCTTGGAGGTGGCCAGCAGGTTGGGCAGTCGCATGGGCGGCGAGACTCGCAGCGATGCGCGCGTTTGTCAATCGGGACCGCGGGTGCCGTCGGACGGTGAATCTGCCGCCGGCGGGATCGCCGTCGGGAGTCCGCGGCGCATCGCCCTGGCGCGGGCGATCCGTTGTATGCTTGATGCGTTGGCCGACCCTGGCGTTCCACGGGAAAGGGGCGGCTGTTATGCACGACCACCAACGGGAGAGAACGACATGGGTTTGCTGGATTTCGTGAAGGACGCAGGCGAGAAGCTGTTCGGCATCGGCAAGGCCAAGGCGGCGATGCAGGAAGTGGCGGCGGCGCCCGCCGACGAAGCCAAGATCAAGGCGGCCAACGACGCGGCCGCCGACGCGATCATGGACTACATCAAGTCGCAGAACCTGAGCGCCACCGGGCTCACCGTCACCTTCGACGCCGCGTCGTCGACGGTCTCGGTCTTCGGTGTGGCGCCCGACCAGGCGACCAAGGAAAAGATCGCCCTGTGCTGCGGCAACGTCGCGGGTGTCGGCGCCGTCAACAACATGATGAGCGTCGACCAGAGCGAACCCGAGGCGACCTACTACACGGTCGTTGCCGGCGACACGCTGTCGAAGATCTCGAAGAACGCCTATGGCGATCCCAACAAGTACCAGAAGATCTTCGAGGCGAACACGCCGATGCTCAAGCACCCGGACAAGATCTACCCCGGCCAGGTGCTGCGCATCCCGCCGCTCTGACCGGCCCGTAGCGAAGCAAGCGAGGCCCGGGGTCGCAGCCGGGCCTTCTGCATCGGTGGGGCCGCCGCCGCTGCGGACCCATCCGGCGGCCGGCGCAGACCCCCGGGGACGGGGTGCGTCGGGGTCGCGTCCGATGATCCCGCTGCCGACGCCCAAGGGTGTTCCGAAGAGGTCCCGCGCAGCGCCCCGCGCTGCGCCGGAAAGCGCCAAGGAGGCACTTCCGATGACCCGCGCCGACCTGAACGATCCGTTGTTTCCTCTGGAAGTGCTGGCCCGGCGATCGCCCGACCCGCTGAGCCGGAGCACGATGGCGCTGATCCTTGCCGGAGGGCGCGGCAGCCGCCTCGGCGAACTGACCGACTGGCGGGCCAAGCCGTCGATTCCGTTCGGCGGCATGTTCCGGATCATCGACTTCGCGCTGTCCAACTGCGTCAATTCGGGCATCCGCCGGATCGGCATCTGCACGCAGTACAAGGCCCAGAGCCTGATCCGTCACGTGCAGCGTGGCTGGAGCTTTTTCGACGGTCGCTTCGCCGAGTTCGTCGAGCTGCTGCCGGCGCAGCAGCGGGTCGAGGTGAGCTGGTACCGGGGGACCGCCGACGCCGTTTACCAGAACCTCGACATCCTGCGCCTGCACGCGCCCGATTTCGTGCTCGTCCTGGCCGGTGACCACGTCTACAAGATGGACTACGGGCGGATGCTCGAGGAGCACGTCGCCTGCGAGGCACAGCTGACGATCGCCTGCATCGACGTGCCGCTTGCCGATGCCCGTGCGCTGGGGGTGGTGCAGATCGACGACGATGGCCGGATCGTCCGCTTCGACGAGAAGCCCTCGGCTCCGGCACCGATCCCGGGCAACCCCGGGCGCGCGCTCGCCAGCATGGGGATCTACGTCTTCGACGCCGGTTTCCTCTATGCCGAACTGCTTCGCGATGCCGACGACGCGGCGTCCGGCCACGACTTCGGGCGCGACCTGATCCCGCGACTGATCGCCGAAGGCGCACGGGTCCGCGCCCACGACTTCGCGCGGAGCTGCGTCAACATGTACCACGACGTCCCGTACTGGCGCGACGTGGGCACCGTCGACGCGTTCTACGAGGCCAACCTCGCGCTGGTGAAGGTCGAGCCGGAACTCAACCTCTACGACGAGGCGTGGCCGATCTGGACCCACCAGGAGCAGCTGCCGCCGGCGAAGTTCGTGTTCGACGACGATGGCCGTCGCGGCACCGCGCTCGACTCCATCGTCGGCAGCGGCTGCATCGTCAGCGGCTCGACGGTGCGCCGCTCGCTGCTCTTCTCCAAGGTGCGGGTCCACAGCTATTGCACGATCGAGGACTCGGTGATCCTGCCGAACGTCGAGATCGGGCGGCACGTCCGGCTGCGGCGCACGATCGTCGACAAGCACTGCCGCCTGCCCGCGGGGCTGGTCGTCGGGATCGACCCCGCGGCGGACCGGCGGCGCTTCCACGTCACCGACGGCGGGGTGACGCTGATCATCCCGGAAATGCTGGGGCAGCGGATCCATCACCTGCGCTGACCCCTCGGAGGTTCGGCTCAGGCGGCAGTTCGCTGCGGCGCACAATGCGTGTTATCATTGCGGGCTGCGGCGATCTCCACTCTCAACGACGATTGCCCGCCGCAGTGCAGTGGCGTTTCCAGGCGATCGGATCATCGGCTTCTAATCCTCAGGAATCCCGGACTACGGGGTTTCCGATCACGCTCCGGGGCTTCGCTGGCCCGAGCCTCACCGGTTAGCTGCGATGGCTGTGCAGTCTCTCGACCCGGTGGCGGCATTTCGCGTCCCGCACTGAGCGTACTCCGACGGATGCCTGCGTCGGCCGCGCTCGCGGCGCGATCCATTTTCCGCAGGACCGGATTTTCTCGGGCAGGGCCCGCGCCTTCGTTGGCAGTGCCCGCATTTCGGCCCGGCGTCCTGCCTTCCCGTTCGCACGAGCGGGGGCGCGGACAACGCAGTCCCATGGAGCATCAGCAATGACCTTCGAACAACTCGCCCTCGCACCGCAACTCGTCCGCGCGCTCGCCGACTGCGGCTACACCACGCCCACGCCGATCCAGGAACAGGCGATTCCCGCGCTGCTGGCGCGGCGCGACCTGATCGGCTCGGCACAGACCGGCACCGGCAAGACCGCCGCCTTCATCCTGCCCGCGCTGCAGCACCTGGCCGACGACCCGCGCGGTGTGCTCCGCTCGCGCCGCACCCCGGGCACGCCGCGCGTGCTGGTGCTCGCCCCCACGCGCGAGCTGGCGCAACAGGTCGCCGACCAGGCGGTGCGCTACGGCAGCTTCCTCGCCGCGCGCACCGTCTGCATCTATGGCGGTGCGCCGTACCCGATCCAGAACCGGGACCTCGCGCGCGGCGTCGACATCCTGGTCGCGACCCCCGGCCGGCTGATGGACCACCTGAACCGCGGCCGGGTCGACCTGTCGCGGCTCGACCTCCTGGTGCTGGACGAAGCGGACCGGATGCTGGACATGGGATTCGTCGACGACGTGACGGCGATCGCCGCCGCCACGCCGGCCACGCGCCAGACGGTGCTGTTCTCGGCGACCGTCGACGCCGGCATCGCCCGCCTCGCCGCAAAGCTCCTGCGCGACCCGGTGCGGGTCGAGGTCCAGGCCGACAAGTCGGCGCCGCTCGCCATCGAGCAGCGCGTGCACTTCGCCGACGATCACTCGCACAAGCACCGCCTGCTCGACCACCTGCTGGCCGACACCGCGATCACGCAGAGCATCGTGTTCATCGCAACCAAGCGCGATGCCGAGTCGCTCGCGCTGCGGCTGCGCGGCGAGGGCCACGCCGCGGCGGCGCTGCACGGCGACATGAACCAGCGCGAGCGCACGCGCACGCTGCAGGAGATGCGGCGCGGGCGGCTGCGCACGCTGGTGGCCACCGACGTCGCCTCGCGGGGCATCGACGTCGCCGGCATCAGCCACGTCATCAACTTCGACCTGCCGCGCCAGGCCGAGGACTACGTCCACCGGATCGGCCGCACCGGCCGCGCCGGCGCTTCGGGCATCGCCGTCTCGCTCGCGCATCACAGCGATCGCGGCGCGCTGCGGCAGATCGAGCGCTTCACCGGCGCGTCGATTCCCGCGCAGGTGATCGCCGGGCTGGAGCCGCGCCCGCGATCCGAGCCGGGCGGCCCGCGCAAGTCCGGTCGCCCGGCACCCCGCCGCGCCGATCGCGGCGGCTACCGCGCGAAGGGTCGCTAGCCGCCGGCCGGCGGCGGGCTCGCGGCGCGCGGGGAGACTCCGCGTGCCGCCGCGCGGCGGCCGGGCCTGCAGCCCGCTTTTGCCGCCCGTGGCGTTTCCGTGTATCGTCTGCGCCGCCCTGATCGCAGGGCGACGACGAGGTCCGGCGGCGGCCGCGAGGAGGGTGCCGATGTACGCACAGATGGTCGAGACCGGGGTGAGCGCGGTGCGTGCGCAGGCCGAGATGACGCCGGAGGAGCGCGCGTTCCAGGCGCGCATCGACGCCGACATCAAGATCGAGCCCAAGGACCCGATGCCCGACGCGTACCGCCGGACGCTGGTCCGGCAGATCTCGCAGCACGCGCATTCCGAGATCGTGGGCATGCTGCCCGAGGGCAACTGGGTGACGCGGGCGCCGACGCTCAAGCGCAAGGCGATCCTGATGGCCAAGATCCAGGACGAGGGCGGGCACGGCCTGTACCTCTATTCCGCCGCCGAGACGCTCGGCGTGTCGCGCGACCAGCTGATCGCCGAACTGCACGCGGGCCGGGCCAAGTACTCCAGCATCTTCAACTACCCGACGCTCTCCTGGGCCGACATCGGCGCGATCGGCTGGCTGGTCGACGGCGCGGCGATCATGAACCAGATTCCGCTGTGCCGCTGCTCCTACGGCCCCTACGCGCGGGCGATGGTGCGCATCTGCAAGGAGGAGTCGTTCCACCAGCGGCAGGGCTACGACATCATGCTGGCGATGGCGCAGGGGACCGCGGCGCAGAAGGCGATGGCGCAGGATGCGCTGGACCGCTGGTGGTGGCCGTCGCTGATGATGTTCGGCCCGTCCGACGCCGAGAGCGTCCACAGCGCGCAGTCGGCGGCGTGGAAGATCAAGATCCTCTCCAACGACGAGCTGCGGCAGCGCTTCGTCGACCAGACGGTCCCGCAGGCGGAGTACCTCGGCCTCGCGGTGCCCGATCCCGAGCTGCGCTGGAGCCCCGAGCGCGGGCACTACGATTTCGGCGCCATCGACTGGACGGAGTTCTACGCCGTGATCAAGGGCGACGGGCCCTGCAATCGCGACCGCATGGCGGTGCGCGTGCAGGCCTGGGAGGACGGCGCCTGGGTGCGCGAGGCCGCGATGGCGCACGCCGAGCGGCGGGCCGCGCGGCAGGCCGCCTGAACGGGAACCGCAGACGGAAGGCACGCCGATGAGCAACGAATGGCCGTTGTGGGAGATCTTCATCCGCTCGCAGCACGGGCTCGCGCACAAGCACGTGGGCAGCCTCCACGCGCCGGACGCGGAGATGGCGATCAGGAACGCGCGCGACGTCTACACGCGGCGCAGCGAGGGGGTGTCGATCTGGGCGGTGCGCTCGGCGGACATCGTCGCCTCGGCGCCCGGGGAGAAGGAGGCGCTGTTCGAGCCCGCCAACAGCAAGGTCTACCGTCATCCGACGTTCTTTCCGATGCCGGAAGACGTCAAGCACCTCTGATCGGCGCCGGGATCGCGATGACGGTCGAGCGCGAGCTCTTCGACTACCTGCTGCGGCTGGCCGACTCGCCGCTGATCCTCGCCCAGCGGCTGGGCGAGTGGGTCGGCAAGGCGCCGGCGATCGAGGAGGACGTGGCGCTGACCAACGTCGGGCTCGACCTTCTCGGCCAGGCGCGGCTGTGGTTCGGCCACGCCGGCGACGTCGAGCGCCGCGCCGGCGGGCCGGGGCGGGACGAGGACCAGCTGGCGTTCCTGCGCGACACCCGCGAGTTCCGCAACCTGCTGCTGGTCGAGCAGCCCAACGGCAATTTCGCCGACACGCTGGCACGCCAGTTCCTGTTCGACCGCTGGCACTTCCTGGTCCTGCGCGCGCTGACGGCGTCGCGCGACGCGCGGATCGGCGAGATCGCCGCCAAGGCGGTGAAGGAAGTCGCCTACCATCGCCAGCGTTCGGCCGACTGGGTGATTCGCCTCGGCGACGGCACCGAGTTGTCGCACACCCGGATGCAGGCCGCGATCGACCGGCTGTGGACGTTCACCGGCGAGATGTTCGCCGTCGACGCGGTCGAGCTGGCGCTGATCGACGCCGGTATCGCGGCCGACGTGCGCGCGCTCGAGGCGCCGTGGCGCGACGAGGTCGCGACCGTGCTGGGGGAGGCGACGCTCGCCGTGCCGGCGTCGACGCACATGCAGGGCCGCGGCGGACGGGGCGGCAAGCAGGGTCATCACGGCGAGGCGTTCGGCCACCTGCTGGCCGAGATGCAGTTCCTGCAGCGCGCCTATCCGGGCGCGCGCTGGTAGGCCGGTCGATGGTCACCCCAGAGCAGCAGGCCGTCGCCGCGGCCGCCGAAGCCGCCGCCGGCGACCTGCCGCGGCCGGATGCCGACGCGATCTGGCGGGTGCTGGCCACGGTTCCCGATCCGGAGGTTCCGGTCGTCTCGGTGGTCGAACTGGGGATGATCCGGGCGATCGGCTGGGAAGGCGACGAGCCGGCGACGCTGGTCGTGCGCGTGACGCCGACCTACTCGGGCTGTCCGGCGACCGAGGCCATCGCCGAGGACATCCGCGCCGCGCTCGGCCGCCTCGGCGTCGCTCGCGTGCGCGTCGACATCGTCCTCGCTCCCGCGTGGACGACCGACTGGATCGGCGAGGCAGCGCGCGAGAAGCTGCGCGCCTTCGGCATCGCCCCGCCGGCGGCCGCGCGGATCGACGTGTCCGGGATCTCCCCGCTGCGGCGGCCCGCCGATGCCGTCGCCTGTCCGCGCTGCGGATCGACGTCGACGGTGCGGGTCTCGCAGTTCGGCTCGACCGCCTGCAAGGCACAGTACCGCTGCCAGGGCTGTCGCGAGCCCTTCGACTATTTCAAGCCGCACTGACCAGGGCCGGGACATCGTGGATCGGCGCGCGAGCGAACAGGGGGGAGGGGCGGTGAGCAGGTTCCATCGGTTGACGGTGACGCGGGTGGAGCCCGAAACGCGCGACGCCGTCGCGGTGACGTTCGCGGTGCCGCCGGCCGAAGCCGCGGCGTTCCGCCACCAGCCCGGCCAGCACCTGACGCTGCGGGCGATCATCGACGGCGAGGACACGCGGCGCTCGTATTCGATCTGCTCGGGCAGCACCGAGGAGACGCTGCGCATTGCCATCAAGCGCCAGCCCGGGGGCCGGTTCTCGGTCTGGGCGAACGAGCACCTGCAGGCGGGCGACAGCCTCGACGTGATGCCGCCGCTGGGGCACTTCCACCTGCCGCTCGACCCGGCGGCGCGCCATCACTACGTCGGCTTCGCCGCCGGCAGCGGCATCACCCCGCTGCTGTCGCTGATCAAGTCGACGTTCGCCGTCGAGCCCCGCAGCGAATTCACGCTGTTCTACGGCAACCGGGCTTCCGGCTCGGTGATGTTCCGCGAGGAGCTCGCGGCACTGAAAGACCTTCACCTGCAGCGCTTCACGCTGGTCCACGTGCTGTCGCGCGAAGCGCAGGACATCGAGCTGCTGCACGGCCGCATCGACGCCGGGCGGGCCGGCCAGCTGCTCGACCACTGGGTCGATCTCGCGGGTGTCGACGCGGTCTTCGTCTGCGGGCCCGAGGCGATGATGGACGCGGTGCGCCGCGCGCTCGCCGCGCGCGGTTATCCCGACACGAGGATCCGCATCGAGCGCTTCGCCTCCAGCATTCCCCGGGTCGCGCCCAAGGCGCATCCGACGCCCCAGCCCGGGCACGCGCAGTGCGTCGTCACCGCGATCGTCGACGGCGCGACGCGGAGCTTCCCGCTCGAGAAGGGCGTCGAGAGCGTGCTCGCCGCGGGACTGCGGGCCGGCGTCGAACTGCCCTATTCGTGCAAGGGCGGCGTCTGCTCGACCTGCCGGGCGAAGCTCACCGCCGGCGAGGTCGACATGGACGTCAATTTCGCGCTCGAGGACTACGAGATCGCGCGCGGTTTCGTGCTGACCTGCCAGAGCCATCCGATCACCGATGCGGTGACCCTCGACTACGATGCCACCGCCTGATCCGGACCGGCGCCGCCGGTCCCCGCGCCGGGTCCGCAGGCCCGAAGGGTCCAGGAACAGATTCCGATTGGCAGGCGGCGCGCCCCGCGGGTTGCCCCACGGCCGGGCCGCGGTGCCATATCTGCGAGCCGCGACTCGCGGCTGGCGCCGTCAAGACCTTCCCGGGAGATTTCCGTGCCGCACCCCCTGTTCGAACGACACCGCGCGACGCTCGACCGCGCCCTCCAGGCCATCGCCGAGCGCGGCTACTGGACCCCGTATCCGGAAGCGCCGTCGCCGCGGGTCTACGGCGAGGGCGCGGCCGACGCCGGAAAGGCGGCCTTCGAGGCGCTGCGCGACCGGGCGTTCGCGCTCGATCAGCCGGGCGGCGGGGGCACGGTCGGAGGCGAGCGTTCCCCCTATGGATTTCCGCTGGGCGTGACCTATCCCCGCGCCGACCCGGCGACACTGCTGGCCGGCGTTGCGCGCGCCCGGGGGTCGTGGAGCAAGGCGGGTCCCGAGGCCTGGGTCGGCGTCTGCCTCGAGATCCTGCATCGGCTCAACCAGCAGAGCTTTCTCGTCGCCCACGCGGTGATGCACACCACCGGCCAGGCGTTCATGATGGCGTTCCAGGCCGGCGGTCCGCACGCGCAGGACCGGGGCCTCGAGGCCGTGGCCTATGCCTGGGACGAGATGCGCCGGATACCGGCCCAGGCGCTGTGGGAGAAGCCGCAGGGCAAGAACGAGCCGCTGCGGATGGAGAAGCGCTACCGCATCGTTCCCCGCGGCATCGGCCTCGTCATCGGGTGCTGCACCTTCCCGACCTGGAACAGCTATCCGGGGATCTTCGCCGATCTCGCCACCGGCAACGCCGTGGTCGTCAAGCCGCATCCCGGTGCGATCCTGCCGCTCGCCCTCACCGTGCGCATCGCGCGCGACGTGCTGGCCGAGGCGGGATTCGATCCGAACGTGGTGACGCTGGCCGCGCACGAAGCCGGCGACTCGATCGCGCAGGCGCTCGCGCTGCGGCCCGAGGTGAAGCTGATCGACTTCACCGGCAGCACCGTCAACGGCGACTGGCTGGAGACGCACGCGCGGCAGGCGCAGGTCTACACCGAGAAGGCGGGCGTCAACCAGATCGTCGTCGACTCGGCGGGCGACTGGAAGGGCGTGGTGCGCAACGTCGCCTTCTCGCTCGCGCTCTACAGCGGGCAGATGTGCACCGCGCCGCAGAACATCTACGTGCCGCGCGATGGCATCGACACCGCCGACGGGCACCTCGGCTTCGACGCGGTCGCTGCGGCGCTGGCGCAGGGGGTCGACCAGCTGCTGTCCGACCCGGCGCGCGCGGTCGAGGTCCTCGGTGCGGTGCAGAACGACGGCGTGCTGCAGCGCATCGACGCGGCCCGGGCCCTCGGACCGGTGGTCCTCGACAGCCGGCCGATCGTCCACCCGCAGCATCCGGCGGCCGTGATCCGCACGCCGCTGATCGTCCGCCTCGACGCCGCCGACCGGGATAAGTACCTGCGCGAGTGGTTCGGGCCGATCGCCTTCGTCGTGGCGACCGCGTCGACCGACGAAAGCCTCGCCATCGCCCGCGACGCCGTCGTCGGCCACGGCGCGCTGACGCTGGCCGTGTACTCGCGCTCGCCGGCGGTGCAGGAGCGCGCCGTCGAGCTCGCCGAGGAGGCGGGCGTCGCGCTGTCGATCAACCTGACCGGCGGCGTGTTCGTCAACCAGTCGGCGGCGTTCTCCGACTATCACGGCACCGGCGCCAATCCGGCGGCCAACGCGGCGCTGACCGACGCGGCGTTCGTGGCGGGTCGCTTCCGCGTCGTCCAGCACCGGCGGCATGTCTGAGACCGTCGGCGGCGAGGGCGGCGCGGTGCGCTACGACCACCTGCTGTTCGCGATCGACGGCGGGATCGCGCGCCTGACGCTCAACCGGCCGGAGCGGCTCAACAGCTTCAACGACGCGATGCACGCCGAAATGCGCGACGCGCTGGCGCGGGTGCGCGCCGATGCGTCGGCCCGGGTGCTGATGCTCACCGGCGCCGGTCGCGGCTTCTGCGCCGGACAGGACCTCGGCGATCGCGCGGTCGCGCCGGGCGGGGCGCCGGTCGACCTCGGGGACTCGATCGAGCGCAATTACCGGCCACTGGTGCTGGCGCTGCGCGACCTGCCGCTGCCGGTGGTGTGCGCCGTCAACGGCGTCGCCGCCGGTGCCGGGGCGAACCTGGCGCTGGCCTGCGACATCGTCGTCGCCGGGCGCTCGGCGAGCTTCGTCCAGGCGTTCTGCCGACTGGGGCTCGTTCCCGACTCGGGCGGCACGTATTTCCTGCCGCGGCTCGTCGGCACCGCGCGCGCGCTGGGATTGGCGCTGCTGGGCGACAAGCTGACGGCGACCGACGCGGCAGCGTGGGGACTCATCTGGCAATGCGTCGACGACGCCGAGCTCGTGCCGGCGACCGAACGGCTGGCGGCCGGGCTCGCGCAGGCGCCGACGCGCGGCCTGGTCGCGACGCGGCGGGCGCTGCACGCCGCCGCCGGGAACACGCTGGAGGCGCAGCTCGATCTCGAACGCGACCTGCAGCGCGAGCTGGGGACCAGCGCCGACTATCGCGAAGGCGTCGCCGCCTTCGTCGCCAGGCGGCCGCCCCGCTTCGTCGGACACTGACCAATTACCATGCCTGCCGCCCTCGCACCGGGAAGCGTCGTCGCCGTCATCGGCGCCGGGGCGATGGGCGCGGGCATCGCGCAGCTGGCGGCGCTGCACGGCCATCGGGTCCAGCTGCACGACACGCGCTTCGGTGCGGCCGAGCAGGCGAAGCAGGGCATCGCCGCGGCGCTGGAGAAGGAGGTGGCCCGCGGTCGGCTGGAGGCCGGGGCGGCGGCGGCGGCGCTGGCGCGGATCGCGACGCTGGTGACGCTGCCCGACGCCTGCCTGGCGAGCCTGGTGATCGAGGCGATCGTCGAGGACCTCGCGGCCAAGCGCGAGCTCTTGGCGCAGCTCGCGGACTTCGTGGCCCCGGACTGCGTGCTCGCGTCGAACACCTCGTCGCTGTCGATCACCGCGCTCGCCGCGGGCATCCGGCATCCCGAGCGCGTCGTCGGCATGCACTTCTTCAACCCCGCGCCGCTGCTGCCGCTGGTCGAGGTCGTGACCGGGCTCGCGACCTCGCCGCAGGTGGCCGACCGGGTGTTCCACACCGCGGCGGCCTGGGGCAAGACGCCGGTTCACGCCGCGTCGACGCCGGGGTTCATCGTCAACCGCTGCGCGCGACCGTTCTACGCCGAGGCGCTGCGCCTGTACACCGAGCGGGCCGCGGATCCCGCCACCATCGACGCGGTGATGCGCGAGGCCGGCGGGTTCCGGATGGGCCCGTTCGAATTGATGGACCTGATCGGCCACGACGTCAACTTCGCCGTCACCCGCAGCGTCTGGGAAGCCTTCTTCCATGATCCGCGCTTCGCGCCGTCGGTGGCGCAGCAGGAGCTCGTGGCGGCGGGCTTCCTCGGCCGCAAATCGGGGCGCGGATTCTACGACTACGCGCCGACGGCGGTTCGCCCGCCGCCGCGGTCCGAGCCCGCGCAGCCGCTGCCGCCGCGCGTCGTCGTGCACGGGGCGCCGGGTGCGGCGGCCGCGCTGCCGCAGCGGATGGCCGCAGGCGGCGTGGCGGTGGAGGAAGGGCTGCCCGAGTCGCGCTTCCTCGGGCCGGTGCTGCACGTGGGCGGGCGCGAAGGCGGCGTCTGGCTCGCCCCCACCGACGGCCGCACGGCGACGATGCGCGCCGTCGCGGCGGGCGTGCGCGACGTCGTCGTCTTCGACCTCGCGCTCGACTACGCCACGGCGACCCGGTTGGCCGTCGCGCGCGCCGACACCTGCAGCGACGAGGCGCTGGCCCTCGCCGTCGGCGCGCTGCGCGCCGCCGGGATCGCCGCCAGCCGCTTCGACGACGTGCCCGCGCTGGCGGTGATGCGCACCGTGGCGATGCTCGCCAACGAGGCGGCGGACGCGGTCGTCCAGGGCGTCGCCGGCCCGGTGGCCGTCGACCTCGCACTGCAGAAGGGCGTCGCCTACCCGCGGGGACCGCTGGCCTGGGCCGACGCGCTGGGCGTGGCGGCGGTGCGGGACGTGCTGGTCCATCTCGCGGGGCACTACGGCGAGGATCGCTATCGGTTGTCGCCGCTGATCGCACGGCGCGCCGCCACCGGAGGCAGGCTCCATGGTTGATCATCCTCCGGCGCTCGCGCCGGCCGCCGCGCAGGCGCTGGCCGAGCGGGTGGCGCGCGGGATGTACGCGCGCGACAGCGCCTCGCAGGCGCTCGGCATGCGCATCGTGCGCGTGGCCCCCGGCCATGCCGAGCTGGCGATGGCGGTGCGGCCCGACATGCTCAACGGCCACGCGATCTGCCACGGCGGCTTCATCTTCACGCTGGCCGACAGTGCCTTCGCCTTCGCCTGCAACAGCTACAATCTGACCACGGTGGCCTCCGGCTGCGCGATCGACTTCCTGGCGCCGGCGCGCGCGGCGGACGTGCTGACCGCGATCGCGCAGGAGCGAAGCGCCGCCGGGCGCACCGGCGTCTACGACATCGAGGTCGTCAACCAGCGCGGCGAGAGGATCGCGCTGTTCCGCGGCAAGAGCTATCGCATCAAAGGACACGTGATCGACGATTCCCCCGCCTGACCTTCGCGTCCGGCAGCGGCACCACGAACCGTTCCCACCGCGCATCCCAAGTGAGCGAAGGTGGACCGACGCACCCAGGAGGAAAGCATGCCCGTCCGCCAGCCCAAACCCGGCGACCTCGAGCCGATCGAGACCGCGAGCCGCGCGGCGCTGTCCGCGCTGCAGCTCGAGCGGCTCAAGTGGACGCTCTCCCGCGCCTACGACAACGTGCCGCAGTACCGGCGCAAGTTCGACGCCGCGGGCGTGCATCCGCGCGACGTCAGGTCGCTGTCCGACCTGGCGCGGTTCCCGTTCACCACCAAGCAGGACCTGCGCGACAACTACCCCTTCGGCATGTTCGCGGTGCCGCGCGAGGAGGTCGTGCGCATCCACGCCTCGTCGGGCACCACCGGCCGACCGACCGTCGTCGGCTACACCAAGGCCGACGTCGAGGTCTGGTCGACGGTGATGGCGCGCTCGATCCGCGCCGCCGGCGGGCGGGCCGGCGACATCGTCCACGTCGCCTACGGCTACGGGCTGTTCACCGGGGGCCTGGGCGCGCACTACGGCGCCGAGCGCCTCGGGGCCACGGTGATCCCGATGTCGGGCGGCATGACCGAGCGCCAGGTGCAGCTCATCACCGACTTCAAGCCGGACATCATCATGGTGACGCCGTCGTACATGCTGGCGATCGCCGAGGAGATGCACCGCCAGGGCATCGACCCGCGCAGCTGCTCGCTCAAGGTCGGCATCTTCGGCGCCGAGCCGTGGACGCCGGCGATGCGCACCGCGATCGAGAGCAAGCTCGACCTGGACGCGATCGACATCTACGGGCTGTCGGAGATCATCGGCCCCGGCGTCGCGCAGGAGTGCATCGAGACCAAGGACGGGCTGACGGTGTGGGAGGACCACTTCTACCCCGAGGTCATCGACCCGGACAGCGGCGAGGTGCTTCCCGATGGCGAGAAGGGCGAGCTGGTGTTCACCTCGCTGACCAAGGAGGCGCTGCCGATGGTCCGCTATCGCACCCGCGACCTCACGCGGCTGCTGCCGCCGACGGCGCGCTCGATGCGGCGGATCGAGAAGATCACCGGCCGCACCGACGACATGCTGATCATCCGCGGCGTCAACCTGTTCCCGACGCAGATCGAGGACCTGATCCTCAAGCAGCCGGAGCTCACGCCGCATTACGTGCTGGAGGTGACGCGCCCGGAGCTGATGGACGAGCTGACCGTCCACGTCGAGATGGGCCCCGAGCTCGCCAACGGCAGCCAGGATTCGCGCCACACCGCGGCGCGCCAGCTCGAGCATCACATCAAGGGCTACATCGGCGTGACGACGACGGTGCGCCTCGCGCTGCCCGACGGGATCGAGCGCTCGCTGGGCAAGGCCAAGCGCGTGCTCGACAAGCGGCCGAAGGGCTAGGATGCAACGGCCCCCGCGCGCGCCCGGGGGGCGGGGGCGCCGGGGGGGGGGGGGGGGGGCAGGGGGGGGGGGGGGGGGGGGGGGGGGTGGGGGCGGGGGGGGGCCCCCCCCCCCGCGCCCCCGCGGGGGCGCAGTCAGTACCCTTCGGACGGCCGGGCGGGTACTGACGTGGCCGACGCCTTCATCTGCGATGCGGTGCGCACGCCGTTCGGGCGCTACGGCGGCGCGCTGTCGTCGGTGCGCGCCGACGACCTCGCCGCCGTGCCGCTCCGCGCGCTGATCGCGCGCCATCCCGCGGTCGACTGGGCGGCCGTCGACGACGTCTGCTACGGCTGCGCCAACCAGGCCGGCGAGGACAACCGCAACGTGGCGCGGATGGCGTCGCTGCTCGCGGGCCTGCCGGACGCGGTGCCCGGATCGACGATCAACCGCCTCTGCGGTTCGGGGCTCGACGCGCTGGCGACCGCCGCGCGCGCGATTCGCGCCGGCGAGGCCGAGCTGATGCTCGCCGGCGGGGTGGAGAGCATGAGCCGGGCGCCCTTCGTCCTCGCCAAGGCCGACAGCGCCTTCTCGCGTGCGGCCAGGATCGAGGACACCACGCTGGGCTGGCGCTTCGTCAATCCGCTGCTGCAGGCGCGCTGCGGCATCGACTCGATGCCCGAGACGGCCGAGAACGTCGCCGCGGAGTTCGGGATCTCGCGCGCCGACCAGGACGCGTTCGCGTGGCGCTCGCAGGCGCGCGCGCTGGCGGCGCAGCAGAGCGGCACGCTGGCGCAGGAGATCGTCGGCGTCGCGGTGGCGCAGAAGCAGGGCGCGGCGCGGGTCGTCGACCGCGACGAGCATCCGCGCGCGACGACGCCGGAAGCGCTGGCGAAGCTCGCGCCGATCGTGCGGCCCGACGGCACGGTGACCGCCGGCAACGCCTCGGGCGTCAACGACGGCGCCTGCGCGCTGCTGGTGGCGAGCGAGGCGGCGGCCCGGCGGCACGGCCTCACGCCGCGCGCCCGGATCGTCGGCGCGGCCACCGCCGGCGTCCCGCCGCGGATCATGGGCATCGGTCCGGCGCCGGCGACGCAAAAGCTGCTCGCGCGCACGGGCCTGGCGCTGCGCGACATCGACGTGATCGAGCTGAACGAGGCCTTTGCCGCGCAGGCGCTGGCGGTGCTGCGGCAACTCGGTCTTCCCGACGACGCGGCGCAGGTCAATGCCAACGGCGGCGCGATCGCGCTGGGCCACCCGCTGGGCGCGTCGGGCGCGCGGCTGGCGACCACGGCGCTGTACCAGCTCGAACGCGGGGGCGGGCGCCGCGCGCTGGCGACGATGTGCATCGGCGTCGGGCAGGGCATCGCGCTGCTGCTCGAGCGCGTCTGAAGTCCCACGCCGGGAGCTCTTCGCGGCTGCCGACCGAATCACGCAGGATGGAGAACCGCGCATGACCGAGAAGAAGTTCGCTTCCCACGCCGACGTCGAAGAGAAGAAGGTGAGCTTCGACCGCCTGTCCGACCACGCCTACGCCTACACGGCCGAGGGCGATCCCAACACCGGCATCGTCATCGGCGACGACGCGGTGATGGTCATCGACACGCAGGCGACGCCGGTGATGGCGCAGGACGTCGTCCGCCGCATCCGCGCGGTGACCGACAAGCCGATCCGCTACGTCACGCTGTCGCACTACCACGCCGTCCGCGTGCTGGGCGCGTCGGGTTACGCGCCCGAGCACGTCATCGCCAGCCGCGACACCTTGGACCTCATCGTCGAGCGCGGCGCGCAGGACATGCAGAGCGAGATCGAGCGCTTTCCGCGCCTCTTTCGCGCGGTCGAGTCGGTGCCGGGGCTGACCTGGCCGACCATCGTGTTCGAGCGCCGGATGACGCTGATGATGGGCCGGCTGCAGGTCGAGATCATGCAACTCGGCCGCGGCCACACCAAGGGCGACACGGTCGTCTGGCTGCCGCAGGAGCGGATCCTCTTCTCCGGCGACCTGGTCGAGTACGACGCCACGCCCTACACCGGCGACGCCTACCTCGGGGACTGGCCGGCGACGCTGGACGCGATCGCCGCGCTGGAGCCGCGGCAGCTGGTCCCCGGTCGCGGTGCCGCGCTGAAGACGCCCGAGGCGGTCCGGGCCGGCCTCGACGGCACGCGTGCGTTCGTCACCGCGCTGTTCGAGTCGGTGCGCGCGGGAGCCGCCGCCGGCCGCGACCTGCGCACCGTCTACCGGGAGACCTACGCCGCGCTGAAGCCGCGCTTCGGGCACTGGGTGATCTTCGACCACTGCCTGCCCTTCGACGTCTCCCGCGCCTACGACGAGGCGACGCAGCATCCCGATCCGCGGATCTGGACCGCCGAGCGCGATCGCGCGATGTGGGCAGCGCTCGAGGGCTGAGAAGGTGTGAACGGATCCCCGACCGCCAGGCCGCGCCAGCGGGATTCATTCACACCTTCTGAGCAGGCGATGAAGACCTACACCAACCCCGTCTACGCCTACCGGCGTTCCCCGGACCAGGATGGTACTCCGGCACGCCGGCCCGTCGTCGTCGTCGGCGCGGGACCCGTCGGGCTCGCCGCCGCGATCGACCTCGCGCAGAGCGACGTGCCGGTGGTCGTGCTGGACGAGGACAACACCGTCAGCGTCGGGTCGCGGGCGATCTGCTACGCCAAGCGGGCGCTGGAAATCCTCGACCGGCTGGGCTGCGGCGAGCGCATCGTGCGCAAGGGCGTGGGGTGGAACGTCGGCAAGGTGTTCCACCGGCAGGAGCTCGTCTACCAGTTCGACCTGCTGCCCGAGTCCGGGCACCGGCGACCGGCCTTCGTCAATCTGCAGCAGTACTACCTCGAGGAGTACCTGGTCGACCGCGTGGCCGAGCTGCCGGCCGCGGAGATCCGCTGGGAGAACCGCGTCACCGGCGTGCGGGTGCGGGCCGACCACGTGGCGCTGACCGTGGCCACGCCCGACGGCGACTACGAGCTGCACTGCGACTGGCTGATCGTCGCCGACGGCGCGCGAAGCCCGGTGCGCACGCTGCTGGGCCTCGAGGCCGACGGGCAGGTGTTCCGCGATCGCTTCCTGATCGCCGACATCCACATGCGCACCGACTTCCCGCCGGAACGCTGGTTCTGGTTCGATCCGCCCTTCCATCCCAACCAGTCGGTGCTGCTGCACCGGCAGGCCGACGACGTCTGGCGCGTCGACTTCCAGCTCGGCTGGGACGCCGATCCGGAGGAGGAGAAGAAGCCCGAGCGGATCGGGCCGCGGTTGCGCGCGATGCTGGGCGCCGACGCCGATTTCGACATCGAGTGGGCGAGCGTCTACACGTTCCAGTGCCGCCGGATGCGCCGCTTCCGCCACGGACGCGTGATCTTCGCCGGCGATGCGGCGCACGTGGTGTCGCCGTTCGGCGCGCGTGGCGCCAACAGCGGCATCCAGGATACCGACAACCTGGTCTGGAAGCTGCGCCTGGTGCTGGAGGGGCTGGCGCCGGAACGGCTGCTCGACAGCTACGACGTCGAGCGCAGCGCGGCGGCCGACGAGAACATCGCGAACTCCACGCGGTCGACCGATTTCATCACCCCCAAGAGCGCGATTTCGCGCGTCTTCCGCGACGCGACGCTGCAGCTCGCCCGCCGGCACCCGTTCGCGCGGCGGCTGGTCAACAGCGGCCGGCTGTCGGTCCCGCGCGTGCACACCGAATCGCCGCTGAACACGCCCGACCGGCGCGGCGAGCAGTTCGCGGGCGCGATGGTGCCCGGGGCCCCCGCGGCCGACGCGCCGGTGACCGGGCCGGGGTCGTCCTGGCTGCTCGACTACCTGGGCCAGGGCTTCACGCTGCTGTCGTTCGGCAGTGCGGTCGCGCCGCCGGCCGCGGCCGCGCTGCTGCGCGACCGCATTCCCTGCCGCGTGCTGCAGGTCGGCGGCGAACGCGACGAGGACCTCATCGTCGTGCAGGATGTGGCCGGGCTGCTCGCCCAGCGCTACGACGGCAAGCCGGGGACCTGCTATCTGCTGCGGCCGGATCAGATCGTCTGCGCGCGCTGGCGCAGCTTCGACGCCGCGGCGGTGCGCGCCGCGATCGCCCACGCGACCGCCCACGACTAGACTTCCAGACTTCCGCCAAGGAGCGCCCATGCCCGTGCTTTGCACCGAGCCCAACATCGCCGCCCCCGACGATTTCTACGAGCTGCTGATCGCGCTGCACCGCGACCTCACGCACGCGCAGAGCGAACTGGTCAACGCCAAACTGGTTCTCCTGCTCGCCAACCACATCGGCGACACCGCCGTGCTGCGGGCCGCGCTGGCCGCCGCCCGGCAGGACGTCGCCGCTCCGGGAGCCGAAGCATGAAGCACTACATCCGTTTTCCCCGCGCCGACGGAATTCACAGCCGGCAGGCGCACGCCGACCTCCCCGCGGGGACCTTCGAGCGCGAGATGGGCAAAGAGGGCTTCTTCGGCCCGGCCGCGCATTTTCACCACCGCCATCCGCCGACGGCGTGGACGAGCTTCGTCGGCGCGCTCAATCCGCACGCCTACGACCTCAACCGGCTGGGCGCGTCGGGCCCGTCGCCCTGGGACGCTACGCCCTTCATGCACAATGGCGACGTCCGCATCCGCCACTGGCGGACCGAGCGGACGATGGACCACCTGGTGCGCAACCAGGACGGCGACGAGCTGCTGTTCATCCACGACGGCGAGGGCGAGCTCTATTGCGACTGGGGCCGACTCGACTACCGCGACGGCGACTACATCGTCGTTCCGCGGGGCGGCCTGTGGCGGATCGCGCCCGCCCGCGCGACGACGCTGCTGCTGGTGGAGTGCACCGAGGGCACGTACACGCTGCCCGAGAAGGGGATCCTCGGGCCGCACGCGATCTTCGATCCGGCGCTCCTTGACCTGCCGGCGATGGACGACCGCTTCAAGGCCCAGCAGACCGACGACCCGTGGCGCGTCGTAGTGAAGCGCGCCGGGCTGCTGTCGACGATCCAGTACCCGTTCAATCCGCTCGACGCCGTCGGCTGGCACGGCGACCTCGCCGTCGTGCGTCTCAACGTGCGCGACCTCCGGCCGCTGATGAGCCACCGCTACCACCTTCCGCCGTCGGCGCACACGACCTTCGTCGGCCGCAACTTCCTCGTCTGCACCTTCGCGCCGCGGCCGATCGAGAGCGACCCGGGCGCGCTGAAGGTGCCGTTCTATCACAACAACGACGACTACGACGAGGTGATCTTCTATCACCGTGGCGAGTTCTTCAGTCGCGACAACATCAAGCCCGGCATGGTCACCTTCCATCCGGCCGGGTTCACGCACGGTCCCCATCCCAAGGCCTTCGCCATCGGCGCCGCGCACGCGCGCAAGGAGACCGACGAATACGCGGTGATGATCGACACCCGCTTCCCGTTGCAGGTCGCACCGCTGCCCGAGGGCGTCGAGAACCGCGAGTACGTCGACTCGTGGCGGGCGCGGCCCGAATGAGCACGGCGAGCACGGCACGAGCGCGAAGGTCCGCCCCGAGCGCGGACACCGAAGTGCAGAGCACGAAGGCAGCCCCGTGAGCTACGAGCACCTGCTGGTCGAGACCCGCGGGCGCGTCGGTCTCATCCGCCTCAATCGTCCGCAGCGGATGAACGCGCTGAACGACGCGCTCGCCGCCGAGCTCGGCGACGCGCTCGCGGGCTTCGACGGCGACGACGGCATCGGGGCGATCGTCATCACCGGCAACGAGCGCGCCTTCGCCGCCGGCGCCGACATCGGCGCGATGGCCGAGTGGGACTACCGCAAGGTCTTCGTCGACGACTACATCACCCGCGACTGGGAGGCCGTGCGCCGGATCCGGAAGCCGGTGCTCGCCGCGGTCGCCGGCTATGCGCTGGGTGGCGGCTGCGAGCTCGCGATGATGTGCGACCTGATCGTCGCCGCCGACACCGCGCAGTTCGGCCAGCCCGAGATCACGATCGGGACGATGCCGGGGATGGGCGGCACGCAGCGGCTGCCGCGCGCCGTCGGCAAGGCCAAGGCGATGGACTGGTGCCTCACCGGGCGCTTGATCGACGCCGCGGAGGCCGAGCGATCGGGCCTGGTCGCGCGGGTGGTGCCGGCCGACCGGCTCGAGGACGAGACGCTGGCGATCGCGGCGCGGATCGCGTCGTACTCGCTGCCCGTGGTGCTGAAGATCAAGGAGGCGATCAACCGCGCCTACGAATCGTCGCTGGCCGAGGGGCTGCTGTTCGAGCGGCGCGAGTTCCACGCCACGTTCGCGCTCGACGACCAGAAGGAAGGGATGCGCGCGTTCGTGGGCAAGCGCAAGCCCGACTTCCGCCACCGCTGAACCGCCGCGCCCGTGGCCCGCGGCTGCCTCGTCGCCGCCGCGCGGGGTCCCCGGCGCCGCGCCGCGTCGGGCCGGCCGTCGGGACACGGATCCGCGTCAGCGCGGGGCCGGGCGGGGCGGATGACCGCCGAGGGCGGCGGTGAGATCCGCCGCCGTGGCGCGGACGAGGGCACCCAGCCCGGGGACGCGCGCTGGCGTGATCCGCGAGGTGGGGCCGGCGAGCGAGATCGCCGCCCACGGCTCGCCGTTTTCGTCCCACAGCGCGCAGGCGACGCAGAACAGGCCGTCGGCGTGCTCTTCGTCGTCGAGCGCGTAGCCGCGTTCGCGGCTGGCGGCGAATTCGCGCGCCAGCGCCGCGTGGGCGGTGATCGTCTTGGCGGTGTGCCGCGGCAGCGCCCTGCGGCCGAGCACCGCCTCGGCGGCCCGCGGGCCCATCGCCGCCAGCATCGCCTTGCCGACGCCGGAGGCGTGCAGCGGCGCCCGCGCGCCGAGCTTGGTCGACATGCGCATCAGTTCGCGGCACTGGACCTGCTCGACGAACACTGCTTCGCCGGCGTCGATCACCGCCAGGTTGGTGGTCTCGCCGGAGGCCTCCATCAGGCGCTTGAGGAAGGGGTAGGCCTGGACGACGAGGTTGCGATGGTCGAGGAAGGCGGCGCCGACGCGGAAGGCGCGCACGCCGATCAGCCATTCGCCGACCGGGCCCTGCTGCACGTAGCCGAGCTCGGCGAGCGTGCCCAGCAGGCGGTGGACGGTGGGCACCGGCAGCGCCAGCGACTCGGCGATCGCGGTCAGCGTCGCGCCGCCCTCGGTCGCGGCCAGCGCCTCCAGGACGGCGAGTCCGCGCGAGAGCGCCTGCGTGTGTCCCGACGCTGCGCCGCCGCGGAAGGATCCGGGCTGCGGCTCGGCGCGCGGTCGGGGGCGGGGCGCGGCGCGGACGGTGGCGGGCTTCGGGGGCATCGTGGAGGCGTGGCGTGGCGGTTGCAGGCGCGGATTCTAGCATCGGGCCACCATCGTGAAAGCGGCTTTCACAATGCGCGCCGGCGCCGCCGCAGCCGCCGCCGGAGCGCGGCCAGCAGGGACGGAATGCCGACCAGCAGCACGATGCCCCAGACGCCGGCAACGACGTCCGAACGGCGCCACGGCGGCGGCAGCAGGTCGGGGTCGCGCAGCGCGTCCGGGAAGGGGCGCGCGGGTACCGGGACGATCACCGGCTGCGCGGGCGGTCGCGGCAGGCGTGCGAAGTACTCGGCCAGCGTCGCCACCGGCGCGTCGCCCCAGACGCGGCTTGACGGAAACTGCGGCACGCGCAGGAACAGCAGCGCGTCGAGGTCGCGCGCCAGCAGCCGCGCCAGCGTTCCGTCCGCCGTCGCGGCGCGGCGCCGCGGCTCGACCAGTGCGCCGAGCGCGGCGAGGATCTGCTCCAGCGCGGCGGCGGGCAGCAGCCGCGTCGGGTCGGCGCTGAAGTAGTCGCACTGCTGCCGGGCCCGGGCGAGCGAGCGTTCGCGCGCGACCAGCAGCGGAAACCCGAGCGCCGCGGCGACGGGATGCGCCGCGGGGCGGGTGGGGATGGCGAGCCCCAGCGTCCGCAGCGTGTCGACGCTGATGCTGGTGCAGTTGACGTCCGGGTGGTAGTAGACGAGCTGATGGCGGTAGAAGTGGTTGTAGATGCGACCCAGCGCCGATTGCACGAGGTTCGCGGCCGCCGGGTCGCGGAGCACCGCGACGACCAGCACCGAGGGCCGATACCAGGCCTGGCCGGCGTTGAGGTCGCCGAGATAGTTGTCGAGCGGCACCGGGGCGGCGACGATTCCCTTCTCGCTCTCGCTGTCGAGCGTGTAGAAGTCGTTGACCAGCCAGTCGCCGATGCCGCCGTCGGCGGCGATGCGGCCGGTCGCGATCGCGAAGTGCCCGGCGTGCGCCTCGTCGTCGGCGCCCTGGGCACCGTTGACGACGAAGGCCAGCACGGGCGCGCCCGCGGGCGCCGCCGTTGCCGTGCGCGCCCACAGCGTGCATGCCGCGAACGGACTCGCCGCCCCGCCGCGCGGCGCCTCGCGCATCAGCGCGCGCAGCGCGGCGCCAGGGTCGCCGTGCGGGTCCAGCGGACGCGCGGCGAGGTCCGCGCCGAGGCGGTAGTCCGCGGGCCACACGCTGCGAATCGTGAAGCCGCCCGCCTGCTCGGTGCCGCGCAGCCGCAGCGGTCGCGTGGCGAAGTGGGCGAACGACGTCGCGTCCGCGTAGGCGCGGTTGAGCGGGATCTTCGGGACCCAGCGCACCGGCAGCGTGCGTGCGCCGAGGGTGAGCGCTGTCCCGTCGGCGGCGAGCCGGCCGTGGGCGTGCAGGTCGGGTGCCGCGACCCAGACCAGCGGCGGCAGGTCGGCGGGCATCGCCTCGCTCCACACCGCCGCCCACCGGCGCAGGTCGTCGAAGGCATCGACGCCGCGCGCGAACGCGGCGACCGGGGCACCCGGGCGCGGCACGGCGACGACCTCGTCGCGAAAATACCAGAGCGCCTGTGGCAGCGCGGCGCCGGCCGCGGACGCGCCGGTGGCGAGTTCGAACCTCGCCGCCGCGAACAGTCCGTAGCGATCGTCCGCGGGAGCGGCGACCGGATCGGCCGCGCCCGGCTGTGCGGCGTCGCGGGAGGGCGAGGGTGTCATCGTGCTCCCCGGCTTCGACGCGCGGCTGCTTCGCGCGGGTGCAGCGGCATGGCCGGACGCGAGGGTCGCGGTCGGCGGCGGAAGCTCAACGCACCTCGACCCGCGGCTCGCCGGCAACGATCTCGCCGATCACCGCGGCGCGGCCGAAGCCCGCGGCGCGAAAGACCGCCAGCACGTCATCGACGGCCTCGGGCGCGCAGGCGGCGAGCAGCCCACCGGAGGTCTGCGGGTCGGTCAGCAGCACCTGCGCTGCCGGTGGCAGTCCGGCGGCGATCCCGACGGCGTCGCCATAGCCGGTCCAGTTGCGGGTCGACGCGCCGGTGAAGACGCCGGCCGCGGCGAGGTCGGTGACGCCAGGATGCAGAGGAATTGCCGCGAAATCGAGGATCGCGGCGGCGTTCGAGGCACGGCAGATTTCGAGCAGGTGCCCGGCGAGGCCGAAGCCGGTGACGTCGGTCAGCGCGTGCACGCCCGGCATCGCCCCGAGCGCCATCCCCGGCGTGTTGAGCTGGGTGGTGCTGGCGATCATCGCCGCGTAGCCCGCCGCGTCGAGCCGATCCTTCTTCAGCGCCGCGCTGTAGATGCCGACGCCGATCGGCTTGCCCAGGACCAGGCGATCCCCGGCGCGGGCGCCCGCGTTGCGCTTGAGGTGGCGCGGGTCGACGATGCCGATGGCGACCAGGCCGTAGATCGGCTCGACCGAGTCGATCGTGTGCCCGCCGCCGATCGGAATGCCGGCCCTGGCGCACACCGCCTCGCCGCCTTCGAGGATGCGGCGGATGGTGCCGACCGGCAGCTTGTCGACGGGCATCCCGACCAGCGCCAATGCGAACAGCGGCGTCCCGCCCATGGCGTAGATGTCCGAGATCGCGTTGGTCGCGGCGATGGCGCCGAAATCGAACGGATCGTCAACGATGGGCATGAAGAAATCGGTCGTCGCGACGATCGCCTGGGTTTCGTTGATCTGGTAGACGGCCGCATCGTCGGCGGTCTCAATGCCGACCAGCAGCTGCGGCGGAATCACGCCGGCGCCGGTGCCGGCCAGGATGTCGCGCAGCACGCCCGGCGCGATCTTGCAGCCGCAGCCGCCGCCGTGGCTGAAGCTGGTGAGACGGAGGGGCATCGAATCGGGAGCGTTCATCGGGGTCTCGGTGACGGAAAGAGGCGAAACGAAGTTCGCGTCGGCAGTGGATTGTAGCGGTCCGGGCCGACCGGGCTGCCGGGTTGCGCGGAGGAGCCATCGCCGGGCCGGTCGCGACCGGTCGGCGCGAACCCCGCTTTTCCCCCTCGACGATGCGGACTTTCGCGCGCTTCGCCGACCGCATCGCCACGATGCGGGCGTGGGCTTTCGCAGACACCGGATCGGCGGCCGATGCGCGGCCCGGTGCCCGCGGCAGTTGCCGTGCCCGACGGTCGTCCGGCGGCGGTCGCGAAAATCGCGGTCGCGACCATGACGCCGGTCAAGGAATGTCGCAGCGCGAACTTCCCAGCGGCGCGTCGGTGGCGTAGCATCGCCGCAGCGCACCGTGATCAGGTGCACGCGTCGAACGATCGGGCGCGGGCCGCCAGTCAAGAACGACCACGGCGCTCCACCAGGAGAACGCGGCTTGAAGCCCACGGACATCGCACGCCCCGATTATTTCCACAAGGTTGTCGACTGCCAGTGGGCCTGTCCGGCTCACACGCCGGTACCCGAATACATCCGGCTGATCGCCGCCGGCCGTTACGACGACGCCTACCTCGTCAACTGGAAGTCGAACGTCTTTCCGGGCATCCTCGGGCGCACCTGCGACCGGCCGTGCGAGCCCGCCTGTCGCCGGGGACGCGTCGAGGAGGGCTCGGTCGAGCACCGCAAATCGCATCTCAAGCCCGAGCCGGTGGCGATCTGCCGCCTGAAGCGCGTCACCGCCGACTACAAGGACGACATCCGGCCGCGGCTGCCCAAGCCGGCGGCGACGAAGAACGGCAAGCGCATTGCGCTGGTCGGCGGCGGACCGGCGTCGCTGACGGTCGCGCGCGATCTCGCGCCGCTCGGCTATCACTGCGTCGTGTTCGAGGCCGACGCCAAGCCGGGCGGCATGATGCGCTCGCAGATCCCGAAGTTCCGCCTGCCGGACACCGTGATCGACGAGGAGTGCGGCTACGTGCTCGACCTCGGCGTCGAGTTCCGCGGCGGCACCCGCATCGACAGCATGAAGGCGCTGCTCGGCGAGGGCTACGACGCGGTCTTCGTCGGCAGCGGCGCGCCGCGCGGGCGCGAACTCGACGTGCCCGGGCGCAAGGAAGCCGCCGCGCACATCCACCTCGGCATCGACTGGCTGGCGTCGGTGTCGTTCGGTCACGTCAAGTCGATCGGCAGGCGCGTCGTCGTCCTGGGCGGCGGCAACACGGCGATGGACTGCTGCCGCAGCGCGCGGCGCCTCGGCGGCGAGGAGGTCAACGTCGTCGTCCGCTCCGGCTTCGAGGAGATGAAGGCCTCGCCCTGGGAGAAGGAGGACGCGCAGCACGAGGGCATCCCGATCCACAACTACCTCGTGCCCAAGGAAGTGCTGCACGACAGCGGCCGGCTGACCGGCATCGTGTTCGAGAAGGTGTCGGCCAGGTACGACGAGAAGGGCCGCCGCAGCCTGATCCCGACCGGCGAACCCGACGTGAGCTTCGAGTGCGACGACATCCTGGTCGCCGTCGGGCAGGAGAACGCCTTCCCGTGGATCGAGCGCGATCTCGGCATCGAGTTCGACCGCTGGGGGATGCCGGTCGTCGACGCGGCGACCATGGCGTCGACGCGTCCCGGCGTCTTCTTCGGCGGCGACGCCGCGTTCGGGCCGAAGAACATCATCTGGGCGGTCGCCCACGGCCACGACGCCGCGATCTCCATCGACCGCCTCTGCCGCGGCGAGGACGTCGCGCAGCGGCCCCCGCCGACGTTCATGCTCATCTCGCAGAAGATGGGCATCCACGAGTGGAACTACGACAACGCCATCACCACCGAGCAGCGGCACAAGGTCCCGCTGAAGGACACGGTGATCGCGCTGAAGGACATCCGCACCGAGGTCGAGCTGGGCTTCGACCCGGCGCTGGCGCTCGCCGAGGCGCAGCGCTGCCTCAACTGCGACGTGCAGACGGTGTTCGCCGAGCGCCTGTGCATCGAGTGCGACGCCTGCGTCGACATCTGCCCGATGGACTGCATCACGTTCACGCACGACGGCGACGAGGACGACCTGCGGCAGCGGCTGCGCGCGCCGGCACCGCACCGGACGCAGGATCTCTACGTCTCGGCGGCGCTGAAGACGGCCCGCATCATGGTCAAGGACGAGGACGTGTGCCTGCACTGCGGCCTGTGCGCCGAGCGCTGCCCGACCGGCGCCTGGGACATGAAGAAGTCGTTCCTCGAGATGTCGCACGCCGGGGACACGCCCCGGATCCACCTGCCGGTCCACCGCGCCCGCGCGGCGGTCGCGGAAGCCGCTGCGGAGTAGGGACATGCCCACGATCGAACGCGTCAACGATTTCGTCGTCAAGTTCGCCAACGTCAACGGCTCGGGCTCGGCGTCGGCGAACGGGCTCTTCGCCAAGGCGATCCTGCGCATGGGCGTGCCGGTGGCCGCCCGCAACATCTTCCCGTCCAACATCCAGGGCATGCCCACGTGGTACGAGGTGCGCGTGGTCGAGGCGGGGTGGCGCGGACGCCGCGGCGGCGTCGAGCTCATGGTGGCGATGAACCCCGAGACCTGGAAGTCCGATCTGGCCGAGGTCGAGGCCGGCGGCTACGTGTTCTACGACTCGACCAAGGCGCTGCCGCGCGCCCCGATGCGCGACGACATCACGCTGCTCGGCGTCCCGCTGACCGAGATCTGCCACGAGGCCTATGCCGACGTGCGCCAGCGGCAGCTGTTCAAGAACATCATGTACGTCGGCGCGCTGGCGGCGATCCTCGGCATCGAGCGCGACGTGGTCGACGGCCTGCTCGCCATCCAGTTTCGCGGCAAGGACAAGGCGCCGCTGCTCGAGGCCAACCGCAACGCCTTCCGGCTGGGCTTCGACCACGCCAGCGAGCACCTGGAGCCGATCGGGCTGCGCGTGATGCGCCGCGACGGCGTGGGCGAGCGCATCTTCATCGACGGCAACGCCGCCGCCGGACTCGGCGCCGTCTACGGCGGCGCGACCGTCTGCGCCTGGTACCCGATCACCCCGTCGACGTCGCTGCCCGAGTCGTTCGCGCGCCAGTGCCGGCGCTTTCGCACCGAGCCCGAGACCGGCAGGCACCGCTTCGCGTTCATCCAGGCCGAGGACGAGCTCGCCTCGATCGGCATGGTGGTCGGTGCCGGCTGGAACGGCGCGCGGGCGTTCACCGCCACGTCGGGCCCCGGCATCTCGCTGATGCAGGAGTTCATCGGGCTCGCGTATTTCGCCGAGATCCCGGCGGTGCTGTTCGACGTCCAGCGCGGCAGCCCGTCGACCGGCATGCCGACCAAGACGCAGCAGTGCGACCTCCTGCTCGCCGCCTACGCGTCGCACGGCGACACCAAGCACGTGCTGCTGTTCCCCGAGGATCCCACCGAGTGCTTCTCGATGGGCGCGCAGGCGTTCGACCTCGCCGACCGCCTGCAGACGCCGATCTTCGTGCTGCTCGACCTCGACATCGGCATGCAGGAGTGGCTCACCGATCCGTTCCGCTGGGACGACACGCGGCGGATGGACCGCGGCAAGGTGATGACCCACGACGACCTCGAGTCGGGCAAGGACTTCGGCCGCTACCTCGACGTCGACGGCGACGGCATCCCCTACCGCACCTGGCCGGGAACGCACCCGAAGCGCGGCGCCTTCTTCACCCGCGGCACCTCGAAGGACCGCTACGCGCGCTACACCGAGGACGGGGCGACCTACGTCGACAACATGCAGCGGCTGCTGCGCAAGTTCGAGACGGCGAAGTCGTATGTGCCGGGGCCGGTCGTCGAGCCGGCTGCGCAGCCGACGCGCGCCGGCGTGATCTGGTACGGATCGACCGGCGCGCCGATGGCCGAGTCGCTGGCGCAGCTCGAGGCGCAGGGCGTCCACCTCGACCGGATGCGGGTGCGCGCCTTTCCGTTCTCCGACGCCGTCGCCGAGTTCGTCGACGCGCACGAGCACGTGTTCGTCGTCGAGCAGAATCGCGACGGCCAGCTGCGCATGCTGCTGATCAACGAGTGCTCGATCGATCCGCAGAAGCTGGTGTCGATCCTGCACTACGACGGCAACCCGCTGACCGCGCGCTACCTCACCGCGGAGATCGCGGAGAAGGCGGCGCTGTTCAACGTCACCCCGCTGCGGCCGAAGGGCGGGAGTGTCCGGCCGCAGCGCGGCGCCGCCGACTGACCGCGGCCGTCCGATCCCCGATACCTGATGCCCGATACCTGATCCCCGCCATGACCTATCTCGCCAAACCCAAACTGCACCATCCGGACCTGCCGAAGAACGCGCTGGGCTTCACCCGCCGCGACTACGAGGGTCCGGTGTCGACGCTGTGCGCGGGCTGCGGCCACGACTCGATCTCGGCCGCGATCATCCAGGCTTTCTGGCAGCTGGCGATTCCGCCGCACCGCGTCGCCAAGCTGTCCGGCATCGGCTGCTCGTCGAAGACGCCCACCTACTTCCTCGGCCAGTCGCACGGCTTCAACAGCGTGCACGGCCGGATGCCGTCGGTGCTGACCGGCGCCAATGCCGCCAATCGCGACCTCATCTACCTCGGCGTGTCCGGCGACGGCGATTCCGCGTCGATCGGCCTCGGCCAGTTCGCGCACAGCATGCGGCGCGGCGTCAACATGGTCTACATCGTCGAGAACAACGGCGTCTACGGCCTGACCAAGGGCCAGTTCTCGGCCACCGCCGACAAGGGCTCGAAGGCGAAGACCGGCTTCGTCAACGAGGACGAGCCGATCGACCTCGTGCTGCTGGCGCTGCAGCTGGGAGCGACCTTCGTCGCCCGCAGCTTCTCCGGCGACAAGGAGCAGCTGGTGCCGCTGATCGAGGCGGCGGTCCGGCACAAGGGTGCGGCGTTCATCGACGTCGTCAGTCCCTGCGTGACGTTCAACAACCACAGCGGCTCGACCAAGAGCTACGACTACGTGCGCGCCCACAACGACGCCGTCAACCGGCTGGACGTGATTCTGAAACGCGAGCCCATCGCCGCCGATTACCCGCCGGGGAGCGTGCAGGAGGTGATGCTGCACGACGGCGGGCTGATCCGCCTGCGCAAGCTGCACCCCGAGTACGACCCCACCGACCGGCTCGGCGCGATCAACTACCTGCACCAGCGGCACGCGGCCGGCGAGGTCGTCACCGGATTGCTGTACGCCCATCCGGACGCCGCCGATCTCCACGACATGCAGAACACCGTCACCACGCCGCTCAACGCGCTGTCCGACGCCGAGCTGGTGCCGGGGGCCGCGGCGCTGGCGGCGTTCAACGCGGCGCTGCGCTGACGCACGGACGCCGGACGCCGGGTGCACGCGGAGCGGCGTCGGGGCGGCGCGCGATTTCCGGTCCCGGGTCCGAGCGATCGATCCGGCCGCTGACTCTGACTCGACACCATGGGCAAGCTCACCACTCACGTGCTCGACACCGCGCAGGGGCGACCTGCCGCAGGCGTCGCCATCACGCTCTATCGCAACCTCGGCGAGCGCTACGCGCTGCTCAAGACGACGCAGACCAACGCCGACGGGCGCTGCGACCTGCCGCTGCTCGAGGGCGCGGCATTCTCCTCCGGCCGCTACCGGCTGGTGTTCGGCGCGGGGGCGTATTTCGCAGCGCAGGGCCTGGCCTTGCCCGATCCGCCGTTCGTCGACGAGGTGGTCATCGACTTCGGCGTCGCCGATGGCACCGCCCCCTACCACGTCCCGCTGCTGGTCACGCCCTGGAGCTATTCGACCTGCCGCGGCAGCTGACGCGTTCGCGGCGGCCGGCCACCGCGGCCGGACCGAGTGCCGGCGAACCCCGCGGGGCGCCAGCCGGGCACTTACGAGTCTGCCGCCGACAGGCCGCTAGAACAGCGATTCCTGCTCGGGATCGTGCGTGGGCGGCGGCTCGCTCGCCGGCGCCGCATGCGGCGCGCCGACCGGTCGCAGCAGCGACTCGTCGTCGTTGCGCACGGCGTTGACGCGGGTCGACACCGGATACCAGGCCATCGCCTCGGACGGGTAGGGGGCGAGGAGGTCGTCGGCCGATGGCAGTGCGGGGTCGAGCCAGCGCGCGTAGTGCTCGGGCGCGACGATCACGGGCATGCGGTCGTGCAGCGTCCGGATCAGCGCATTGGCCTCGGTGGTGACGATGGTGCAGCTGTCGAGCACCTCGCCCTCGGCGTTGAGCCAGCGCTCGTACAGCCCCGCGAACCCGAACACGCTGCCGTCCTTGAGTCCGATGTGCAGCGGTTCCTTGTGCGGGTGCGGGCTCGTCACCTCGCGCCATTCGTAGAATCCATTCGCGGGCAGCAGGCAGCGATGGCGCCGGTAGGCGGTCCGGAACGAAGGCTTCTCGGCCAGCGTCTCGCCGCGCGCGTTGATCATCTTGGCGCCGATCGACGGGTCCTTGGCCCAGCGCGGCACCAGCCCCCAGCGCATGCGCACCAGCTCACGCCGGCCCTCGGCGTTCGTCCGCACCACCGGCACCTCGGTCATCGGGGCGATGTTGTAGCGCGCGTGCAGGTCGGGAGCGCGCTCGAGCCCGAAGGCGAGGGCGATCGCCGCCGGGTGCGTGTGCAGTTCGTAGCGGCCGCACATGGTCAGCGGGTCTCGACGGGTTCCCGGTGCCGGTCGTCGGCGGCGGAGTCCTCGAGCAGGCGACGCGCGGTCTTCGCCACCTGCAGCGTGTCCCAGTAGGCATAGGCGCCGACGGCGGCGGCGCCGGCGAACGGAACCCAGCGCGTCGCGGTGGTGCCGGCGATCCGGCGGGTGACGCTGACGCCGACGCGGCTCAGCACGCTCTTCAACGCGCCGGTCGACAGCTGCTGGACGACGGCGCGCTGCCCGGCGCGGACGACCACGTCGCGGACGACCTGGCTCGCCAGATGCCGAAAGAGGCAGTAGAGCATGTGCGAGCGGGTGAGTTCGGCGGCGCGCCCGTGCAGCGCGAAGATGTCGGCGATCATCTGCCGCTGCACCTTCCAGATCAGGAACAGATCGGGCAGCACCGTCAGCATGCCCAGCGGGCCGGGGGGGAGCGCCAGCGATCCGGAAAGCACGGCGGCCTTGCGCGCCGCCTCGCGGGCGATGCGATCGGCCTCGCTCCCGGGCTCGGCCACGGCCTGGGTCCGTGGCGCGGGAACGTCGGCCAGCAGGCGCTCGATCACGCCCGAGACTTCGCGGACGCTTTCGCTTTCGGCGACGGGCACGGGAAGTTGCGATTTCGCCATGGCGTGGTTTCCGGAGCGAGTGGCAAGCCGACCGGCGGCATCCGACCGACGTCACGGCGATCATCGCAGAGAGCCGGGCAGGTGTCCAACGGGGGCGGCCGCCGCGGGGCGCCGCCGGGCGGTGATGGCCGCGGAGCGCGCGGTAGAATGGCGGCAGTGAGGCGTCGTTCGCGGCCGGCGGGTCGCCGTCGGCTCGGGAAAGCGCGGAATGATCATCGCCGTTGCCGGTTTCGTGCATCTCCTTGCCGTCGTCGTCTGGGTCGGCGGGATGTTCTTCGCCCACATGGCGCTGCGGCCGTCGCTGGCGCTGCTGGAACCCCCGTTGCGATTGCCCCTGATGGCCGCGACGCTGGGCCGGTTCTTCGGCTGGGTCGCCGCGGCCGTCGCGGCGATCGTCGGCAGCGGTTGGGGACTGATCGCCGGCACCGGCGGGATGGCCGCGGCGGGGTTGCACGTCCACCTGATGACGGTGCTCGGGCTGGTGATGGCGGCGGTGTTCGTGTTCATCCGCGTGGTTCCCTATCCGCGCCTCGTCGCCGCGGCCGCGCGGCAGGACTGGCCCCGCGCCGCCGCGGCACTGGCGACGATCCGGCGGCTGGTCGCCCTCAATCTCGCGCTCGGACTGGTGACCATCGGCGTCGCGGTTCTGGGCCGTGGCACTACGTGAAGAGAGACATCGTTTGCGCATTTTCGGATTTGCCGGCTGGTCCGGCAGCGGCAAGACCACGCTGATCGAACAGGTGATCCCGCGGCTGACGGGCCGCGGACTCAGCGTGTCGCTGATCAAGCACGCGCACCATCGATTCGAGATCGACCGACCGGGCAAGGACTCGTTCCGGCATCGCGAGGCGGGCTGTTCCGAAGTGCTGATCACCTCGGGCACGCGCTGGGCCCTGATGCACGAGCTGCGCGGCCGGCCCGAATTGTCGCTCGAGGGCGCCGTATCGCTGCTGTCGCCTTGCGACCTGGCGCTGATCGAGGGCTACAAGGCGTTTCCGATTCCCAAGGTCGAGATCTGGCGGCCGGAGATCGGCAAGCCGCTGCTGCACCCCGGGGATCCGCACATCCTGGCGATCGCCACCGATCGTCCGCGGCAACTGCCACCGGCGTCGGCCGCGCTGGCGCGGTTCGGTCTCGACGACTTCGACGCCATTGCAACGTTCGTCGTCCTGCACGCGGTTGCCTGGCCACTGGCCCATTGACTTGCGCCGGCGCAGGCGAGTACCGTGAAACTACTGCCGACGTCGGTCGGTCGAACGCTTGGTCGATGGACGAGCGACGTCGCGGCGGGTCCGCCGAAGGGTCGTCAACGGCTGAGCGATAATTATGATAAATCAATTAGTTACGCGGTTTATCTCGATTTTACTTCTGATTCTGGGGGCGGCTGTCGCGCAGGCCAGCGAGCGCGCCGCGCCGGACGCAGCGGGTTTCTACGGCGGAGTCATGCTCCGCGATGCCGCGGTCGAAGGTCCGGGTCTCGCATTCGGGCCCACGGTGTCCGCCTGGACGCGGTTCGCGCCTCCGGTCGCCGATGAAACGGCCAGCCGGACGTTGCTGTTCGGCGGCTACCGCTTCGGCAACGACATCGCGGTCGAGGCGGCGTACAGTTCGGCGGACCGCTACGCGCTCCGTCCCGCCGGCGAGGCGCCGCTGCGCCGGGGCGTGGGACTCAGTCTCGCCGCCGATGCCGGGATGCCCGGCGACGTCCAGTCGGCACAGTGGAACGTCGACGTCTTCACCAGCTGGACCTTCTATCGCTCCATCGCGCTCTACGGTCGGCTGGGTTACGGGCAGTCCGACGGCGCGCCGTTCTTCGGTCTGACGCCGCCGAGCGCCGACCGCCGGTTGCGCGACGGCGTCAACTACGGGGTCGGCCTGCGCTACGACATGAACGCCAGGCTCGGGTTGCGCGTCGAGTACGGTCGCTTCGGGCGCTACACGGGCGATCTCGCCGGCGGCCTGCTCGAATCCGACCAGTTCAGCCTCGGCATGCAGTTCCGCTTCTGACCGGCCGCCGGCGGCGCTAGAATCGGCTCCTTGCCGCCGACCGGCGGCGCGACTCCCTCGGGCTGCAGCGATGCGCACACCGGCCGCCGTGTTCGTTGACCTCGTCTATCTCGCGCGGCTGCGCGAGGTTTTGGGCATCGCGTCCGAGCGCGTGGCGATTCCCGCCGCGGTCGTCACGGTGGGCGACCTGCGCGCGCTGCTCGCCGCGCGCGGCGGCACCTGGGCGATCGAACTGGCCCCGGAACGCGCCGTCCGCATCGCGGTCAACCACACGCTCGTCGAGCCCGGTGCGCCCTTGCGTTCCGGCGACGAGGTCGCGCTTTTCCCGCCGGTCACCGGTGGCTGAGAACCGGTGAAGAAATCGTCGCGAGCGGGCGGAGTGCAAGGCGCGAGCGATGCGACCGACGAGACATATCTGATGGATAGGCGAGGAGGGAGCGAGTGAGCAACGCTGCAATCCGCCCGCGCAGTAGATTTATTCACAGGTTCTGAGCGGAAGCGGGGCGGGCAATGACGGTGCGGGTGCAGGCCGCCGATTTCGACCTCACGCAGGCGGTCGCCGAACTCCACGGCGGCGACGCGCGGGTCGGCGCCATCGTGACCTTCGTCGGCACGGTGCGCGACCTCGACGACGCCGCCTCGGTGGTCAGCATGACGCTCGAGCACTACCCGGGGATGACCGAGAAGTCGCTGGCGGCGATCGAGGCCGAGGCGCGGGCGCGGTGGGAGCTCCGCGACGTGCTCATCGTCCACCGGGTCGGCGAACTGCGTCCGCTGGATCGCATCGTCCTCGTCGCCGTGACCAGCGCCCACCGGGGCGAGGCCTTCGCCGCCTGCGAGTTCATCATGGACTTCCTGAAGACGCGCGCGCCGTTCTGGAAGAAGGAAGAGACGCCGGCCGGCTCGCGTTGGGTCGACGCCCGCACGACCGACGACGACGCGGCGGAACGCTGGAAGACGCGCTGACGACCGCATCCCCCGGGCGGGCGACCGAAGGCCGCCGACGGGGTCCGCGAGGCGCGAAATAGTTGGTTGAAATTGGTCAGACCACTTGACCAGTTGCGCGCAAGCCGGTACCTTGCCAAGTGTGAATCCGAACCCTCCCGCCTCGCTGCTCGCGCTCGATTGGGGCACCTCGTCGGCGCGGGCCTATCGGCTGGCCGCCGGTGGCGCGGTGCTGGATCGCCGCGAGGCGCCGCTGGGCGTGATGCAGCTGCGCGCGGGTCAGCACGCTGCCGCACTCGTCAGCCTGCTCGGAGACTGGGCGGGCGAGCGCCTGCCGCGGATCGCCAGCGGCATGATCGGAAGCCGGCAGGGCTGGATCGAGGTCCCCTACGTCGATTGTCCCGCCGACACCGTGGCACTGGTCGCGGGGCTCAGGACCACGCCCGGCGGCGAGATGGCCATCGTGCCCGGGCTCGTCCACCGCGACGGCGACGGCGTGCCGGACGTCCTGCGCGGCGAGGAGACGCAGATCGTCGGCGCCGTGCCCGAAGGCGACGAGGGCATCCTCGCCGTGCTGCCCGGCACGCACAGCAAGTGGGTGCGCGTCGAGTCGGGGCGCATCGTCAGCTTCGCCACCTTCATGACCGGCGAGCTGTTCGCGCTGCTGGTCCAGCACAGCATCCTGGGCCGGCTGGCGGCCCCGCCGGCCGCCGAAGCGACGCTGCACCACCCGGTGTTCGCCGACGGCGTTGCGCGCGGGCTGGCCTGCGACGGACTCACGCACGCGATATTCGCGGCGCGGACCCGGTGCCTGCTCGGCGAGCTTGCCGCCGAGGACGTCGGCGACTGGCTTTCCGGCGTGCTGATCGGCCACGAGATCGCTGCGGCCCGGCGTTGGGCGGGAGCCTCGATCCCGCTGACGACGCCAGTGCAGATCATCGGCAGCCACGCGCTGGTCGAGCGCTACCAGGTCGCGCTCAGCCTGGCCGACGTCCGCTCGGCCGCCGGCCCTCCGGAGGCCGCGGCGCGGGGCCTCTTCCGCATCGCTCGCCTCGCCGGGATGGTGCCATGACCCCTCGACCACCGCCGCTTACGCTGCTGCCCTACCTCGAGTCGCTGCCGCTGATCGCCGTGCTGCGCGGGATTTCCGCGGCCGAAGTGCCGGCGATCGGTGCGGCGCTGGTTGCCCACGGACTGTCCGTGCTCGAGGTACCGCTCAACTCGCCGCAACCGCTGGCGTCGATCCGCGCGCTGGCCGACAACTTCGGGCAGCGCTGCCTGGTCGGCGCGGGCACCGTGCTCGACGTCGGGGACGTCGCCCGCGTGGCCGACCAGGGCGGGCGACTCATCGTCATGCCGCACGGCGACCCGCGCATCATCGCCGAGGCGAAGCGCCTCGGGCTGCTGTGCCTGCCCGGCGTGGCGACGCCCACCGAGGCGTTTGCGGCGCTGGCGGCGGGCGCGGACGGCCTCAAGATGTTCCCGGCCGAGCAGTTGCCGCCGGCCGTGGTCAAGGCGTGGCGCGCGGTACTGCCGAAGTCGACGTTGCTGTTCCCGGTGGGCAGCATCGGCCCCGACTCGATGGCGGCCTATTGGGCGGCCGGCGCCAGCGGCTTCGGCACCGGCTCCGGGCTCTATCGTCCCGGGCGCAGCGCCGAAGCGGTCGCCGCCGCCGCCGCCGCCTTTGCCGCCGCGTTCCGCGCGCTGCCGGCGCGCACTCCGGCGTCGCCGGCATGACGCGCGCGGCGGCATCGTTCCCGCTGTTCCCGGGTCGCCGCCGCCGCGCCGACCCCCGCACCCGCTGCATTCACCCAAGGAGATACTGATGGCCGCCAAGGATCGCATGGCCGTCCTGTCCGCGATGATGGACCAGGGCGTCATTCCCGTTTTCTATCACCCCGACGTCGAGGTCTGCAAGAAGGTGATCCAGGCCTGCGCCAACGGGGGTGCCAAGTGCATCGAGTTCACCAATCGCGGCGATTTCGCCGCCAGCGTGTTCCTCGACGTGACGCGGCATTTCGCCCAGGCCGATCCTTCGGTGATCATGGGCGTGGGATCGATCGTCGACGCGCCGACGGCGGGCGTCTACATCGCCAACGGGGCCAAGTTCGTCGTCGGGCCGCTGCTCAACCCCGACGTGGCCAAGGTCTGCAACCGGCGCAAGATTCCCTACAGCCCGGGCTGCGGCTCCGCCAGCGAGATCGGCTACGCGGAGGAGCTGGGCTGCGAGATCGTCAAGGTCTTCCCGGGCGGGTCGGTGGGCGGTCCCGAGTTCGTGAAGTCGATGCTGGGCCCGTGCCCGTGGACGCGGATCATGCCCACCGGCGGCGTCGAGAACGACGAGGCCTCGCTGACCAAGTGGTTCAAGGCGGGCGTCGCCTGTGTCGGCATGGGGTCGAACCTCATCACCAAGGCGCTGCTCGACAAGGGCGACTACGCGGGCGTCGAAGCCAACGTGCGCAGCTGCATCGCGCTCATTCGTTCGATCCGGGGAAAGTGAAAGCCATGACCGACAACATCCTGAAAATCAAGTCTGCCGCCGAAACCCGGTGGGACTGCGTTGCCTTCGGCGAGGTGATGCTGCGGTTCGACCCGGGCTTCGGCCGGGTCCGCAACTCGCGCAGCTTCCAGGTCTGGGAGGGCGGCGGCGAGTACAACGTCGCGCGGGCGATGAAGAAGTGCTGGGGCAAGCGCGCCGCGGTGGTCACCGCGCTGCCGAAGAACGACCTCGGCTGGCTGGTCGAGGACCTCATCTCGCAGGGCGGCGTCGACATGTCGCACGTGATCTGGCGCGACTTCGACGGCCTGGGGCGCAACACGCGCGTCGGGCTCAATTTCACCGAAAAGGGCTTCGGCATCCGGGCGGCGCTGGGGTGTTCCGACCGCGGTCATTCGGCGGCCTCGCAGATCAAGCCGGGCGAGTTCAACTGGGAGAAGCTGTTCGGCGAGGAGGGCGTGCGCTGGTTCCACACCGGCGGCATCTTCGCGGCGCTGGACTCCGGCACCTCGGAAGCGGTGATCGAGGCGGTCGAGGCGGCGCGCAAGCACGGCACCGTCGTCTCCTACGACCTCAACTACCGCGCCTCGCTGTGGAAGAGCCAGGGCGGCAAGGCTGGCGCACAGAAGGTCAATCGCAACATCGCGAAGTACGTCGACGTCATGATCGGCAACGAGGAGGACTTCACCGCCTGCCTCGGCTTCGAGGTCGAGGGGCTGGACGAGCACATCTCGGCGATCGATCCGGCGAATTTCAAGAAGATGATCGCCACCGCGGTCCGGCAGTTTCCGAACTTCAAGGTCGCGGCGACGACGCTGCGCAACGCCCGGACCGCGAGCTTCAACGACTGGTCGGCGATCCTCTACGCGGGCGGCGAGTTCTACCAGTCGATGATGCGCGAGAACCTCGAGATCTACGATCGCGTCGGCGGCGGGGACGGCTTCGCCTCGGGCCTCGCCTACGGCTTTCTCGAGGGCAAGGGCCCGCAGGCCGCCGTCGAATACGGTGCCGCGCACGGGGCGCTGGCGATGACGACGCCGGGCGACACGTCGATGGTGCGCGTGGACGAGGTCGAGGCAGTGATGAAGGGCAAGGGCGCCCGTGTCATTCGTTGAACAGGGAGCAATGAAGATGGCTTCGACCTATCGTTCGGACCTGTTCGCGGGCCAGGTGGCGCTCGTTTCCGGCGGCACCAGCGGCATCGGGGCCGCGATCGGCGACGCGTTCGCCGCGCACGGCGCGACGGTCACCGTCACCGGCGCCACGACCAGGGAAGTGGAGGCGGCGCGCGGGCGTCCCGGCTTCGCGGCGAAGGAGGCCGTGGTGCTCGACGTGCGCGACGTCGCTGCGGTGAACGCGCTGGTGGGCGCCATGCCGCGGCTCGACCTGCTGGTCAACTGCGCCGGCACGCTGCGCCGCGGTGCCGAACACGATCCGGCGACCTTCGACGACGTCGTCGACATCAACCTGTCCGGCACCATGCGGCTGTGCGCCGCGGCGCGGCCGAAGCTGGCGAAGAACGGCGGCGCGATCGTCAACACGGCGTCGATGCTCTCGTTCTTCGGCGGCGGCCTCGTGCCCGGCTACAGCGCCAGCAAGGGCGGCGTGGCGCAGCTGACCAAGTCGCTGGCCATCGCCTACGCGGCGGAGAAGATCCGCGTCAACGCCATCGCCCCGGGCTGGATCGCGACCCAGCTCACCGCGCCGCTGCAGGAAGACGCGGCGCGCAACGCCGCGATCCTCGGGCGCACGCCGATGGGGCGCTGGGGCCTGCCGGAGGACATCGCGCAGGTGGTGCTGTTTCTCTGCTCGCCGGCGGCGGCCTTCGTGACCGGCGCGATCGTGCCGGTCGACGGCGGCTATCTGGTCGCGTAGGGCTGCTAGGCCTGCCGGACGTAGGCGCCGGGCGCGTCGCACTGCACCGGGTACCCCGCTCGCGGGGCGCCCATCGGCGGCGGCGGCACCGGCTCGCCGGATTGCCGGTCCAGCCAGCTTGCCCACTCCGGCCACCACGAGCCGTCGTGGAGCGGAGCCTCGGCTGCCCATGTTTCCGGGTCGACGATGGTCTGGATCGGCGCGCGCGTAGCCACGCGGTAGTGCCGACGCGGGTGTCCGGGCTCCGACACGATGCCGGCGTTGTGCCCGCCGTTGGTCAGTACGAACGTGACGGGCGCGTCGGTCAGCAGGTCGAGCTTGAACACCGAGCGCCACGGTGCGACGTGGTCGAGCTCGGTGCCCACGGCGAACAGCGGCGTGCGCAGCGACGAAAGCGCGATCGGCCGGCCCCCGACCTCGTACCGGCCCTCGGCCAGGTCGTTGTCGAGGAACAGCTGGCGCAGGTACTCGGTGTGCATCCGGTACGGCATGCGCGTGGCGTCGGCGTTCCAGGCCATCAGGTCGGTCATCGGGGCGCGCTCGCCGAGCAGGTACTCGCGGACGATGCGGGACCAGACGAGGTCGTTGGAGCGCAGGATCTGGAACGCGCCGGCCATCTGCTTGGTGTCGAGGAAGCCCTGTTCCCACATCATGTCCTCGAGGAACGACAGCTGGCTCTCGTTGATGAACAGCGTCAGTTCGCCGGCCTCGGTGAAGTCGGTCTGCGCGGCCAGGAACGTGGTCGACCGCAGGCGCTGGTCGCCATCGCGGATCATCGTCGCCGCGGCGATCGCGAGCAGCGTGCCGCCGAGGCAGTAGCCGGCGGCGTGGACCTTGCGGTCGGGAACGATCGCCGACACCGCGTCCAGCGCCGCCATGACGCCGAGGCGCCGGTAGTCGTCCATCGACAGGTCGCGATCCTCGGGGCCGGGGTTGCGCCACGAGATCATGAACACCGTGTAGCCACGCTGCGTCAGGTAGCGCACCAGCGAGTTCTGCGGGCTCAAGTCGAGGATGTAGTACTTCATGATCCACGCGGGGACGATCAGCAGCGGTTCGGGCCGCACCTTGGCGGTGGCCGGCGCGTACTCGATCAATTCGATCAGCCGGTTCCGGAACACCACCTTGCCGGGCGTGATGGCGACATTGCGGCCGGGCTCGAAGCGCTCGGCGCCGACCGGCCGGCGCCCGCCGACGGCGCGGTCCCAGTCCTCGATCAGGTTCTGCGCGCCGCGGATCAGATTGGCGCCGAACTCGGTGCGCGTGCGTTCCAGCACCTCGGGGTTCGTCCACAGGCCGTTCGACGGCGAGACCACGTCGAGGAACTGGCGGGTCGCGAAGGCGACCATGTTCTCGCTCCGCTGGGTCACGCCGCGCACGCCGGTCATCGCGTTGTGCCACCACTGCTGGTTGAGCAGGAACGCCTGGTAGACGAGGTCGTAGGGCGGATTGCGCCAGGCTTCGGCGGCGAAGCGCCGGTCCTGCGGCAACGGCTCGATGCAGGGCTCGACGCCGTCGGCGTGCAGCATCCTGCGCCCGGCGTAGTTGCCGAGCCGCGCGGCTTTCTTGACCGCCTTCTCGACCAGCTGCGCCTGCTTGCCCGGCGCAAAGGCGATGTGGGCCGCCCAGTCCATGTAGGCGCCGATCAGCGCCATCGGCGACAGCCCGGCGGTGAAACGCGCGGCCGCCGCGTGGACGGAGCGGTCGACGATCTCCGCCCACGCCGTCGAGGCGTAGGAATCGCGGACGAAGGGCGACTCGGGCGGCAGCGGCACGGGGACGTCGATGGCGGGCTTGGCTCTCTCGGTCCTGCGCTGCGGCACGGAGGCGCGTGACCGCGTCCGGGATGGGCCGGCGACGTGTTTCCTGCTCTGCGAAATGGGTGACTGCGGCGAGTTCATCGTTTGCTCCTTTCCCGGTCGCCGGCGGCACGCCGCCGAGCGCGACCCGATATGGGTTGGCGATCCCGGTTCGATCGTCCTGCCGCGTCCACCGGTGCGGTCCTCGCTTCGCTGCGGGGTCTCCGGCGCCGTCGCGACGGCGCAGCGCGCGGATCGGCCGCCCCTCGGGGCCGGCAGTTGCTCCCGGCGGGACGTCGCCGGCCCTCGAGCGTGAGCGTTCGCGCTGATCGTCCGGCGAATCGCAACCTCCATCTTCGTTCCGGCCGGCGCGTCAGGTGTTGACGCACGACAAGAAAGCGTCCTGATCCGATGGGCAGGAAGAGCAAGCGTCCGGCCCACGATGGCGCGGCGCCGACGCGATCCGGGCCTCCGCGCAGCGACATCGGCGCGTCCCGGTCAGGCGTACATGTAGTCGCGGGTGAGCGGCAGCGCACCGGCGCCCGCCTTGACGGCCAGGATCTGGTGCAGCGACAGCCGATGGTGGGCGAAGCCGTCCGCACAGCCGGCGAGGAACACCCGCCAGATCCGGTAGCGCTTCTCGCCGGCGATCGCGCCGAGCCGCGGGCCCGCGTCCTCGAAGCGCCGCGCCCAGTGCTGCAGCGTCAGGGCGTAGTGCCGGCGCAGGCTCTCCACGTCGACGGGCTCCAGGCCGGCGACGCACATCTCCTTCAACGCGAGGCTGAGGTGCGGCAACTCGCCATGCGGAAACACGTAGCGCTCGATGAACTCGCCGCCACCCCAGGGCGTCTCCGCCGAGTCGGGGTCGGTCGACGTGATGCCGTGATTCAGGAACGTTCCATCGTCGGCGAGCATGGCGTTGATCCGGGCGAAGTAATCCCGCAGGTGCTGCAGCCCGACGTGCTCGAACATGCCGATGCTGGCGATGCGGTCGTACTTGCCGCCCACGTCGCGATAATCCCTGAGCGCCACCTCGCAACGTCCGGAGAGGCCGGCGGCGGCGATCCGCTCCCGCGCGTGGTCGTACTGGTTGCGCGACAGCGTGATGCCCAGCGCCTGGGCGCCGAACCGCTCCGCCGCGCGCGCGATCAGCGCACCCCAGCCGCAGCCGATGTCGAGCAGGCGATCCCCGGCGCGGACCTGCAGCTTGCGCAGCACGTGGTCGATCTTCTGCATCTGCGCGGTCTCCAGGCTGTCCTCCGGCGACCGGAAATAGGCACAGGAGTAGACCATCTGCGGGCCCAGCCAGTGCGCATAGAATTCGTTGGAGACGTCGTAGTGGTAGGCGATCGCGTCGGCATCGATCTCGCGCGTGTGGCGGACCATGCGCACGGCGCGGCGCAGACCCGTGCCGGCTTCGGGCCCGTGTTCGGCCAGGCGGGCGGCGACGGCGACGATGTCCGCCGTGCGGCCGTCGACATCGATGTCGCCTTCGACGTAGGCGCGGCCGAGGCTGGCCAGCGACGGATCGAGGAGGCTCGTCAACGCCGTCGGATTGCGGACCGTGATCGTGACCACGGGCGCGGCTCCGAGCGCCGTTTCGGCCCCGTTCCACAGGCGCACGGTCGCGGGGATGTCGTAACGGCGCAGCCGCGCCGCGAACTTCTCCCAGTGCTGCTGCCAGAGCACCCAGGCCCCCTTTCATCGACGACGAAGCGTACCGCGACGATCTTAGCGCCAACCGGTCGCGCCGGCGAATCGCTCGAGTGTCGCCGTGGGGTCCGCTGGTCGCGGTGAAAACGGGAAGCCCCTCAGCGGCGCCAGTGCACGCGCACGCTGTACTCGTCGCTCCCGTAGCGGACTTCCAGCTCACCGCGACAGGCACGCTTCACCGCCTCGCCGATGCGCTGCGGCAAGTGGATGTCGGTCGTCGCGATCGTGACGGCCTCGTCGCGCTCGTCGATCCGCATGATCCGGTGCAGCGGATGCTCGGACTCCTCGTGCCCGGCTTCGTTGCGCGCGATGCGCAGCAGCTCCTCGCGGTGCGCCGGTACGAAAGGCCCGTCGAGGATCACCAGTCCGGCCGGCAGCTTGTCCCGGATGCGGCGGCACGCGGGACAGAGGCCGGAAGCGATGCCTTCGGGCGCGCTTCCCCGCTGCCAGCGGCCGTTCGCATAGACGACGCCGCAGTCGCCGCAGCGCAACGGCCCGGCAACTTTGCCTTTGGTCTGGTAAGGGTCGTGCCGCTGGTCGTCGAAAATGCGATCGCGATAGCGGCCCGCTTGGCCCGCGCCTGTCTGCGGGGCCGTGGATGGCGTGCGTCGGGTCATCGTGCACCTCCTTCAACCCTCGCTGCAATGCCAGCAGTTTCCATTGTCGACCTGCGTGCGCGGCAACAAATTGATTGGCATCAACGTTCCCGCGGCGCGACCGCCGGCAGTTCGCCGGGGCCACCGCGACGGATCGCTATAATGCCGCGATGGTCGTCGGATTCACCGCTGTCGGTTTGGGGGCCGCCTGCGGCGCGTGGCTGCGCTGGGGCCTGTCGGCATGGCTCAATCCCCGGCTGCCGCATTTCCCGCTGGGGACGCTGGCCGCCAACCTGATCGGCGGCTATCTGATCGGCGTCGCCGTCGCGTATTTCGCGGCGCGCCACGATCTCGCGCCCGAAATGCGCCTGTTCATCGTCACCGGCTTTCTCGGTGGGCTGACGACGTTCTCGACGTTCTCGTCGGAGGTGACGCAACTGTTGCTGCGCGGCGAATACTGGACCGGCGCCGGCCTGGGACTGGCGCATCTCGCGGGCTCGCTGCTGCTCACCGTGGCGGGAATCGCCACCTGGCGCGGCCTCACCGTCTGAGCCACACGCCGTCGCGGCCAACACACCTCAGGGAGACATCATGTCGCATGCGATTCGCTTTCACCAGACCGGCGGCCCCGAAGTCCTGCGGTTCGAGGAGGTCACGACCGGCCAGCCGGGCCCGGGCGAGGCACGGGTCCGCCACACGGCGATCGGCGTCAACTACATCGACACCTACCACCGCAGCGGCGCGTACAAGGTGCCGTTGCCGTCGGGCATCGGTGTGGAGGGGGCGGGAGTCGTCGAGGCAGTCGGCGCCGGGGTCGACTGGGTGAAGGTCGGCGACCGCGTCGCCTACTGCGGCGGTCCGCTCGGCAGCTATGCCGAAGCGCGGGTGATGCCGGCCGAGCGGCTGGTGTCGATTCCCGACGGCGTGAGCGACGCGGTCGCGGCCACGCTGATGCTGAAGGGACTGACCGTCCAGTACCTCTTTCGGCAGACGCGACCGCTGCACGCGGGGGACACCATCCTCTTTCACGCCGCGGCCGGAGGCGTCGGCCTCATCGCCTGCCAGTGGGCGCGGGCGCTGGGTGTGACGATGATCGGCACCGTCGGCACCGACGAGAAGGCGGCGCTCGCCAAGGCGCACGGCTGCACGCACACCATCGTCTACACGCGCGAGAATTTCGTCGAGCGGGTGAAGGAGATCACCGGCGGCAAGGGCGTGCCGGTGGTCTACGATTCGATCGGCAAGGACACCTTTCCGGCGTCGCTCGACTGCCTGCAGCCGCGCGGGATGTTCGTGCTCTTCGGCGCGGCCTCCGGACCGGTGCCGCCGTTCGACCTCGGCTTGCTGGCGCAGAAGGGCTCGCTGTACGCGACCCGGCCCACGCTGTTCACCTATGCGGCGACGCGGCCCGAACTGGCCGCGATGGCCGACGAGATGTTCGGGCTGGTGCGGGCGGGCAGGATCGTCAGCGAGCCGCGGCAGCGGTTCGCGCTGCGCGACGCCGCGGGCGCGCACCTCGCGCTCGAGGCGCGCGGCACCGTCGGCGCCACGATCCTCGTTCCCTGAGACGCCGCGGCGCGGTCGCGCCGCGAAACTTGTCGCCGCGTTCCGGCTCCGCAGGCGAGGCCCGCGCCGTACTCGGGCTGCGGCGTTCTGCCGCTGCGCGCGAGCGGTCGCCGTCGGCGAGCGGCGCATGGTTATGCGTTTTTTGCATGTCGCCTCGGGCGGTTAGTCCGATTGGGTCCGCGGGCCTGACCGATTGACCCAGGTCAAACGCGAGGCGCGGCCCCCGTCCCCACAATGAGCCTGTCCGCGAAACCCGGCGCGCTTTGCGTTCCGGTACCGATCCCCGACCCCAAGGAGCACGCCATGACCCACCGCATCGAGAAGGATTTCCTCGGCGAGCGCGAGCTACCCGGCGACGCCTACTACGGCGTGCAGACGCTGCGCGGCAAGGAGAACTTCCACATCACCGGCATCCCGATGTCGCTGGAACCGAACTTCATCAAGGCCTTCGGCTACGTCAAGAAGGCCGCGGCGCTCGCCAATCGCGATCTCGGCGTGCTCGACGCCAAGGTTGCCGACGCCGTCGCGTCGGCCTGCGACCGGCTGATCGCCGGGGAGATGCGCGATCAGTTCGTCACCGACTTCATCCAGGGCGGCGCGGGCACCTCGACCAACATGAACGCCAACGAGGTGATCGCCAACCTCGCGCTGGAGACCCTCGGGCACAAGAAGGGCGAGTACCAGTACGTCAACCCGAACGACCACGTGAACTTCGGGCAGTCGACCAACGACATGTACCCGACGGCGTTCCGCCTGGCGCTGATCATGCGCCTCGAGACCTACATGCAGTCGCTCACTGCGCTGCAGCAGGCGTTCTTCGCCAAGGGCAAGGAGTTCGAACGCGTGCTGAAGATGGGCCGCACGCACCTGCAGGATGCGGTGCCCATGTCGCTGGGCCAGGAGTTCCACGGCTGGGGCACGACGATCGGCGAGGAGGTGCAGCGCATCGCCGAGGTCCGCCAGTTCCTGCACGAGATCAACCTCGGCGCCACCGCGATCGGCACGACCGTCACCGCCGCTCCCGGTTATCCCGAACTGTCGACGAAGTATCTCTCCGAGCTCACCGGACGGAAGTTCATCCTGGCGGGCGACCTGATCGAGGCGACCAGCGACACCGGCGCCTACGTGCTGCTGTCCGGCGTGCTGAAGCGCACGTCGTCGAAGCTGACCAAGATCTGCAACGACCTCCGCCTGCTCGCGAGCGGCCCGCGTTGCGGGTTCAACGAGATCAACCTGCCGCAGATGCAGCCGGGCAGCTCGATCATGCCCGGCAAGGTGAATCCGGTGATTCCGGAGGTCGTCAACCAGGTCGGCTTCCTGGTGATCGGCCTCGACCTCACGGTGACGCTCGCGGCCTCCGCGGGCCAGCTGCAGCTGAACGTGATGGAGCCGGTGATCACCTTCGCGCTGTTCACATCGATCGCGACGATGGAGAACGCGGTCAACAGCCTGCGTGTCAACTGCGTGCAGGGCATCACGGCCAACGCCGAGCGCACCCGCGACATGGTGCTGAACTCGCTCGGCATCGTCACGGTGCTGAAGCCACACTTCGGCTACAAGCAGTGCGCCGAGATCGCTCGCGAGGGCTACGAGACCGGCAAGTCGCTGCACCAGATCGTGGTCAAGGAGCGGAAGCTCCTGACACAGGAGAAGTGGGAGGAGATGTTCTCGTTCGAGAATCTCATCAACCCGAAGTTCGAGCAGTAGCCAACCGCGAGGCACGCGCCCGCAGGGAGAAGAATCACCATGACACTTTCGATCGTTCTGCAATTCGTCGTCGTGCTGGCCGCGATCTGGATGGGCGCGCGCTCGTCCGGCGTCGGCCTCGGCCTGTGGGGCGCCGTCGGCCTGCTGGTGCTGATCGTGGCGTTCGGCGTCAACCCGACGTCGCCGCCGGTCGACGTGATGCTGATCATCCTGGCGGTGATCATGGCGGCGTCGGTGATGGACGCGGCCGGGGGCATCGACTTCCTGGTGCGCATCGCCGAGCGCATCATCCGCGCCAACCCCAAGTACGTGACCATCGTCGCGCCGCTGACCACCTGGACGTTCACGTTCCTGGCCGGCACCGGGCACATCGTCTATCCGCTGCTGCCGGTGATCTACGAGACCGCGCACCAGAGCGGCATCCGGCCCGAGCGGCCGATGGCGGTGGCGACGATCGCCTCGCAGCAGGCGATCACGGCCAGCCCCGTCGCCGCGGCGACCGCGGCGATGATCGGGCTGTTCGCCGAGAAGGGGATGACGCAGTGGGGCCTGCCGCAGATCCTGATGATCTGCGTGCCGGCGACGCTGATCGGCGTCCTCGCCGCGGCGATCGTCTCGATGTTCGTCGGCAAGGACCTGAAGGACGATCCGGAGTACCAGGCGCGGCTCAAGGCAGGGCTGGTCCCGGCGCCGAAGGCCCCCGAGGCCCGTCCGCCGCTCAAGCCCTCGGCCAAGCTGTCGGCGTACGTGTTCCTGACCGGCGTCGCGCTGGTCGTGCTGTTCGGCTTCTTCCCCGAGCTGCGCAAGCTGCCCGGTGCGAAGGCGCCGCTGGCGATGCCGATCGTCATCGAAATCGTGATGATGTCGGTGGCGGCGATCATGCTGGTGATCACCCGGGTGCTGGTCGACGAGGTGCCCAAGACGCCGACGCTGCGTGCCGGCGTGGTCGCCGTGATCGGCATCTTCGGCCTCGCCTGGCTCGGCGACAGCTTCATCGCCGCGCACAAGGACGTGATCGTGCCGGCGATCGGCGGCTGGGCCAACGCGGCGCCGTGGACCTTCGCGTTCGGCCTGTTCTTCGCGTCGGTGCTGCTGTACAGCCAGGCGGCGACGACCCGCGCGCTGATGCCGCTGGGGATCGCGCTGGGCATCCCGCCGCAGTTCCTGATCGCGATGTTCCCGTCGGTCAACGGCTACTTCTTCATCCCGACCTACGGCTCGCTGATTGCGGCGATCAACTTCGACCTGTCCGGGACGACGAAGATCGGCAAGTACGTGCTCAACCACTCGTTCATGATCCCGGGGATCGTGGCCACCGCCGTCGCGGTCGTCGCGGGCCTGTTCATCGCGTCGATGATCTGAACCCCGGACGAGGGCGTGGGGGCCGCCTGCTGGCGGCCCGGAATCGACGGGCCGCAGCGGTTGCCTAGACCGCTGCGGCCCGCGTTCGTGTGGCGGCCGCGTTGAGGAGCGCCCGGGCAGCAGCGGGAAGCTCTCCGGCGGTGAGCCCGAGAGGCCCTTCGCCGGCGGCGACCAGCGCATCGGCGGCCGCGCCGTGCAGGCAGACCGCGAGGCGCAGCGCATCCACGCCGGCGATCCCCTGCGCGAGCAGCGCACCGACGAATCCCGAGAGCGTGTCGCCGGTGCCCCCCGACGCGAGTCCGGCATTGCCGCTGGCGTTGATCTGCCAGCCGCCGTCGGGAGCGGCGATGACGGTGCCGACGCCTTTCAGTGCGACCGCGGCGTTCAGCGTCGCCGCAAGTGTCGTCGCCGCCGCGAGGCGATCGCCCTGCACGGCGGTGCCGGAAATGCCCAGCAGGCGTGCGGCCTCGCCCGGATGCGGCGAGAGCAGCGTGGCGTGGTCACGGGACCGGGTCAGCGCGACCAGGGCAGGGTCGGCGGCAAGCACGTTGAGGGCATCGGCGTCGAGCAGCAGCGGAGCGCGGACCGCCAGCGCCCGGCGGACCCATTCCCGCGCGGTGTCGCCGGTGCCGAGCCCCGGACCGCACACCAGCGCGTCGACGGCGGCGTCGAGCACGGCCTCCGCGGTGCGCAGCATCAGCTCGGGCGCCGTCGGGTCGACCCGCGGCGCCTCGGCTGCGGTCAACCCGACCAGCGTCTTGCCGGCCCCGGTGAAGAGTGCCGCACGCCCGGCGAGCAGCGCGGCACCGACCATGCCGTCGCCGCCACCGATGATGCCGAGCGTCCCGAAGCTGCCCTTGTGCACGTTGCGCCGACGCCGCGACAGCACGTCGGGCAGGCTGCATGCCAGATCCGGCCAGCGGACCAGCTCGCCGCCGCCGGCCTGCGCGCCGAGGTCGAGGCCCAGATCCAGCACCGCGACCTCGCCGCAGTGGTCCGGGCCGTCGGCGGTGACGAGACCGGGCTTCAGCGCGATGAACGATGCGGTCGTGGCGGCGCGGATGCAGGGGCCCGCGACGCGGCCGGTGTCGGCGTCGAGGCCGCTCGGCACGTCCAGCGCGAGGATCGGCGCGCCCGCGGCGTTCGCCCACTCCACCCAGCGCGCGTAGTCGCCGTCGAGCGCGCGCGCGAGCCCGATGCCGAACAGGCCGTCGACGATCAGCGCGCCGCGCCAGCCCGGCGGAATCTCGCCGACGGCGCTGCCGCCGGCGGCGATCCACGCAGCATAGGCCGCCGCCGCGTCGGTGGACAGCTGCGCGGCATCGCCGCGGTACGCGAGCGTGACGTCGAAGAACCACTCGCGCAGCCAGCGGGCGACGACGAACGCATCGCCGCCGTTGTTGCGCGGTCCGGCGAGCACCAGCACCCGGGCTCCCGCGTCGCCGATCATCTGGCGCGCGATTTCGGCCCCGGCGAGACCCGCGCGCTCCATCAGCGGCAGATGCGCGAAGTCCAGTTCGATCTGCCGCAACTCGCGGGTACGATAGATGGCGGGGGGCTTCACGCCGGCGATTATATGCCGCCGGCCGCGGAGCGGCCGCCGTCGGACGGGCCTGGAGCGGAAGCGACCATGGAAGCGAAATGGCTGGAGGACTTCCTCAGCGTGGCGGAAACGCGGAGCTTCTCGCGCTCGGCGGAGATCCGGCACGTCACGCAATCGGCGTTTTCGCGCCGTGTCCGGGCGCTGGAATCCTGGCTCGGCGCCGAGCTCATCGACCGCTCCACCTACCCGACACGCCTCACCCCGGCGGGTGAGCTGTTCCGCACCGAAGCCGCCGACATGCTGAAGCGGATCCAGGATTCGCGGGCGCTGGTCCGCGGCGAGCGGGCGTCGTCGACCAACACCGTGCAGTTCGCGGTGCCGCACACGCTCGCGCTCACCTTCTTCCCGCGCTGGCTGACCGACGTCGTGCGGGAGTTCGGCCCCATCGTCACGCGGCTGGTCGCCGCCAACGTCCACGACGCCGTGGTCGACCTGGTCGAGGGGCACAGCGACCTGCTGCTCTGCTACCACCATGCGCACCACCCGGTCGAGCTCGATCCGGAGCGCTACCCGATGCTGGAGCTCGGCGCCGAGGCGATGCTCCCCTATTCGGCCGCCGGGCGGGGCGGGGCGCCGAGGTTCCGGCTGCCCGGGACCCGGGACGCGCCGGTGCCGTATCTCGCCTACGCGCCGGGGGCCTTTCTGGGTCGGATGGTGGAAGCGGTGCTGCAGGCGGCGCCCGAGCACTGCTGGCTCGACCGTCGCTACCAGACCGACATGGCGGAGGCGCTGAAGGTGATGACGATGGAAGGGCACGGCGTCGCCTGGCTGCCCGACAGCGCGGTGGTCCGCGAGCTGCGCGACCGGCAACTGGTGCCGGCGGTCAAGCCCTCGGCCGCGGCGCGCTGGCGGGGCGAGATGGCGATCCGGCTGTATCGCGACGCGCAGCACACGCGCCCGGTGGTCGCCGCGCTGTGGGAGTTCCTCGCGGCGCAGGCGCGCACGCACGACTGAATCAGCGGCGGGCGCCGCGCCGGGGCCGCATGGACAGGTGGGAAGGGGGCCGCTAGACTGCGCGCTCCCGGTCATCGGCGGCGCGGCGGGCCCCCCGGGGGCGCCCGGCGCGAGGCGGCGGCAACCGCAGCCCGATCACCGCCCACGGCCGCACCCGCGGCGCCATCTGGAGGGAAGTTCGATGAGGCAGATCCGCATTTCCGGTTCCATCCTGGTCGCGGCGCTGGCCGCCGCATTCGCGCTGGCCGCGCAGGCGCAGGAACTCGCCGGCACGCTGAAGAAGGTGAAGGAGACGGGCGCCATCACCATCGGCCACCGCGAGTCGTCGATCCCGTTCTCCTATCTCGATGACAAGCAGCAGCCGATCGGCTACGCGATGGACCTGTGCATGAAGGTCGTCGAGGCGGTGAAGGCGGAACTGAAGCTGCCGGCGCTCAAGGTGAACCTGCAGCCGGTCACCTCCGCCAACCGCATCCCGCTGATGCAGAACGGGACGATCGACATGGAGTGCGGCTCGACGACCAATTCGGTCGAGCGGCAGAAGCAGGTTGCCTTCGGGCCCACCTACTTCGTCATCAACGTCACCGCCGCGGTGAAGAAGAGTTCCGGCATCAAGGCGCTGGCGGACCTCAACAACAAGACCGTCTCGACGACGTCGGGCACGACCTCGGTCCCGCTGCTCAAGGTCTACGAAAAGACCAGGCACGTCGACGTCAAGGAGATCTACGGCAAGGACCACGCCGAGTCCTTCCTGCTGCTCGCCCAGGACCGGACCGCCGCGTTCGTGATGGACGACATCCTGCTCGCCGGCCAGATCGCCAATTCCGCCGCCCCCGGCGACTACGTGATTCTCCCCGAATCGCTGCGGCAGGAGCCCTACAGCATGATGCTGCGCAAGGACGATCCCCAGTTCAAGGCGCTGGTCGACCGGACCGTCGGCGCGGTGATGAAGTCGGGCGAGATCGAGAAGATCTACGCCAAGTGGTTCCTGAACCCGATCCCGCCCAAGGGCGTCAACATGAATTTCCCGATCACGCCGCAGATCCGGGAAGCCTTCGCCAACCCGAACGACAAGGGCGTCTGATCCGGGACGATCGAGGCTGCATCGCGAGGACCGGGTCGGGGCGCCTTCAGGCGCGAGGTCTTTACCGTGGCGTGCGTCGTCGTTCGCGGCGCGCCCGACCGGCAGCTGCGGTCGCCGCAGTCGCGTTTGCGGGGAGGCCCGTGAACTGGGGGATGTTCCTGCAGGACGCGCCCGAGGGCGGCGTCCAGTACTGGGAGCTGCTGGTCTCCGGCCTCGGCTGGACGCTGGCGGTGTCGGCCTGCGCGTGGGTGATCGCGCTGCTGCTGGGGTCGGCGATCGGCACGCTGCGCACCACCCACCGCGCCTGGGTCACCCGCGTCGGCAACGCCTGGGTCGAGCTCTTCCGCAACATCCCGCTGCTGGTGCAGATGTTCCTCTGGTACTTCGTCGCGCCGGAGTTCGTCCCGGCGCTGAAGTCGTGGGTGATCGCCGCCGACCCCGCCCACGCGCAGTTCCTCTCCGCAGTGCTGTGCCTCGGCCTCTTCACCTCGGCGCGGATCGCCGAGCAGGTCCGCGCCGGCATCCAGTCGCTGCCGCAGGGGCAGCGGCTCGCCGGCATGGCGCTCGGCCTGCGCGAGCCGCAGGTCTACCGCTACGTGCTGCTGCCGATGGCCTTCCGGATCATCATCCCCCCGCTCACCAGCGAGACGATGAACCTGATCAAGAACTCGTCGATCGCGCTCACCATCGGCCTCGCCGAGCTCACGTTCCGCGCCCGCGAGATCGGCGAATACACGTTCCACTTCTTCGAGGCCTTCTCGGCGGCGACGCTGATCTACGTCGCCATCGCCATGGCGGCGAACCGGGTGATGGCCCTGGTCGAGCGGCGGACCGCCGTGCCGGGCTACATCGCCCACGGCGCGAAGTAGCCGCCGATGCAGCTCGACTTCGGCTCGCTGTCGGGTGCGCTGCCCTACCTGTGGAAGGGCTTCCGGTACACCGTCGAGCTGACGACGATCTCGGCGGCCGGCGGCCTGTTCTTCGGCACGCTGCTGGCGCTGGCGCGGCTGTCGTCGATCAAGCCGCTGGCGCTGGCCGCGTCGGCGTACGTCAACCTGATGCGCTCGGTGCCGCTGGTGCTGGTGATCTTCTGGTTCTTCTTCCTCGTGCCCTTCGCGCTGCAGTGGGCCCTGGGCACCGAACGGCCGCCGCTGGTCGGCGCCGAGCGCACGGCGATCATCACCTTCATCATGTTCGAGGCGGCGTACTTCTGCGAGATCATGCGCGCCGGCATCCAGTCGATCCCGCGCGGGCAGGTCTACGCCGCGTCGGCGCTGGGGCTCACCTACGGCCAGTCGATGGCGCACGTCGTCCTGCCGCAGGCGTTCCGCAACATGCTGCCGGTCCTGCTCACGCAGACGATCATCCTGTTCCAGGACACCTCGCTCGTCTACGTCATCTCGGCGACCGACTTCGTCGGCGCGGCGTCGAAGATCGCGCAGCGCGATTCGCGGCTGGTGGAGATGTACCTCTTCGTCGCGTTCGTCTACTTCGTTCTCTGCTACGCGCTGTCGTACGCCGTCAAGCGTCTGCAGCTGAAGATCGCCATCATCCGCTGACCCCCGCGGACCCAAGAGTCCACGCATGATCACGATCGATAACGTCTCCAAGTGGTACGGCGCCTTCCAGGTGCTCGACGGGTGCACGACGGGCGTGCAGAAGGGCGACGTGGTCGTCGTCTGCGGGCCGTCGGGGTCGGGCAAGTCGACGCTGATCAAGTGCGTGAACGGCCTCGAGCCCTTCCAGCAAGGCGACATCACGGTCGACGGCATCCCGGTCGGCAGCCCCGGCACCGACCTGCCGAAGCTGCGCTCGCGCGTGGGCATGGTGTTCCAGCACTTCGAGCTGTTCCCGCACCTGTCGATCACGCAGAACCTGGCGCTGGCGCAGGTCAAGGTGCTCAAGCGCACGCGCGACGAGGCGGTCGAGCGCGGCCTCAAGCTGCTCGACCGGGTCGGCCTCGCGGCGCAGCGGGAGAAGTTCCCGGGCCAGCTTTCCGGCGGACAGCAGCAGCGGGTGGCGATCGCGCGGGCGCTGTCGATGGATCCGATCTGCATGCTGTTCGACGAGCCCACCTCGGCGCTCGATCCGGAGATGATCAACGAGGTGCTGGACGTCATGGTGCAGCTTGCCAGCGACGGCATGACGATGATGGTGGTGACGCACGAGATGGGCTTCGCGCGCAAGGTCGCCCACCGGGTGATCTTCATGGACCACGGACGCATCGTCGAGGACGCCACCAAGGACGACTTCTTCGGCAAGCCGCACTCGGAGCGGGCGCAGCAGTTCCTGGCCAAGATCCTGCAGCACTGAAGAAGGGGCCGCCTTCCGTCTGCTTCGGGCCGGTGGCGCCGCGCGCAGCGCGGCCGGGCGAGGGTCGGGCCTCGGGGGCGGGCGGCTATAATCGGACTTTCGCCACCCTGCCACCCCATGCCGCAACTCCTCACCCTGCGCGGGCGCAACGCGCTGTCGCCGTTCCGCGTGGCCAAACTTGCCTCTGCGCTGGCGCAATCCCTGCCCGGGCACGACATCGCGGGCGTCACCGCCGCGTGGTGGCACTTCGTGGAGATCGAGCGGCCGCTGGAGGCGCTCGAACGCCCGACGCTCGATCGCATCCTGACCTACGGCCCGCAGGGCGACGAGACGGAGACGGCGGGCGAGTTTCTGCTGGTCGTGCCGCGCCCGGGGACGCTCTCGCCGTGGTCGACCAAGGCGACCGAGATCGCCCGCAACTGCGGCCTGACCGCGGTCACGCGCATCGAGCGCGGGGTCGGCTACCGGATCGCCCGCCGCGACGCCGCACCGGTCGCCGACGCCGAGCGCCAGGCGCTGCTGCCGCTCATTCACGACCGGATGACCGAGGCGGTTTTCGGCGACCTCGACGACGCGCGGCGGCTGTTCTCGCACTTCCCGCCGCGGCCGCTGACGACGATTCCGCTCCAGGCCGGCGGCGTGGCCGCGATCGAGGCGGCGAACGCCGAGCTCGGGCTGGCGCTGGCCGGCGACGAGATCGACTACCTCGACGCCTGTTTCCGGCGCATGGGTCGCGACCCGACCGACGTCGAGTTGATGATGTTCGCGCAGGCCAATTCCGAGCACTGCCGGCACAAGATCTTCAACGCCGACTGGATCATCGACGGCCAGGCGCAGGAACGCAGCCTGTTCGCGATGATCCGCAACACCCACGCCTGCTCGCCGCGGGGAACGATCGTCGCCTACGCCGACAATTCGGCGGTGATCGAGGGCGCGACGGCGCAGCGCTTCTACCCCGGCGTCGATGGGCGCTATGCGGCGCGCGCCGAGCTGACGCACGTGCTGATGAAGGTCGAGACGCACAATCACCCGACCGCGATCGCGCCGTTCCCGGGGGCCGCGACCGGTGCCGGCGGGGAGATCCGCGACGAGGGGGCGACCGGCATCGGCGCGAAGCCGAAGGCGGGCCTGACCGGGTTCACGACCTCCGACCTGCGGATTCCCGGCCTGATGCAGCCTTGGGAGCGGCCGGCCTTCTCCGGGCGCTGCCGCCGGCGCCGGCGCGGCGGACGCCTGGATCGGCAAGCCCGACCGCATCGCGTCGGCGCTCGCGATCATGCTCGAAGGTCCGATCGGCGGCGCGGCGTTCAACAACGAGTTCGGGCGCCCGAATCTCGCCGGCTATTTCCGCACTTTCGAATTGCGCGTCGCCGGCGAGGTGCGCGGCTACCACAAGCCGATCATGCTCGCCGGCGGGCTCGGCAACATCCGCGCCGACCACACGCACAAGGACCCGCTGCCGCCCGACAGCCTGCTGATCCAGCTCGGCGGCCCGGGCATGCTGATCGGCATGGGCGGCGGCGCGGCCTCGTCGATGGCGACCGGTGCCAACACCGCCGATCTCGACTTCGACTCGGTGCAGCGCGGCAACGCCGAGATGCAGCGGCGGGCGCAGGAGGTCATCGACCGCTGCTGGCAGCTGGGCGACGCGAACCCGATCCTGTCGTTGCACGACGTCGGCGCCGGCGGCCTGTCGAACGCCTTCCCCGAGCTCGTGCACGGCGGCGGCGCCGGCGCGCGCTTCGACCTGCGTGCCGTGCCCTCGGAGGAGCCCGGCATGGCGCCGCGCGAGATCTGGTGCAACGAGGCACAGGAGCGCTATGTGCTCGCCATCGCGCCGGCCGATCTCGACCTCTTTCGCGAGCTCTGCGAACGCGAGCGGTGCCCGTTCGCGGTCGTCGGCCGGGCGACCGCCGAGCAGCAGCTGATCGTGGTCGATCCGCACTTCGGCAACGAGGCGGTGGCGATGGATCTCGACGTCCTGCTGGGGAAGCCGCCGCGGATGACCCGCGACGTCACGCGCGGGCCGCGTTCGCTGCTCCCGCTCGACCTGTCGGCGATCACTCTGCGCGAGGCGGCCTACCGCGTGCTGCAGCTGCCGGCCGTCGCCGACAAGACCTTCCTGGTGACCATCGGCGACCGCACCGTGGGCGGGCTGTGTTCGCGCGACCCCATGGTCGGGCCGTGGCAGGTTCCCGTCGCCGACGTCGCCGTGACGCTGCAGGACTTCGATGGTTACGCGGGCGAGGCGATGGCCATCGGCGAGCGCACGCCGCTGGCGCTCATCGACGCGCCGGCCTCCGGACGGATGGCGGTCGCCGAGGCGATCACCAACATCGCCGCGGCCGGCATCGAGCGGCTGTCCGACGTGAAGCTCTCCGCCAACTGGATGGCGCCGGCCGGGCATCCGGGCGAGGACGCGGCGCTGTACGACACGGTGCGTGCCGTCGGCATGGAGCTCTGCCCCGCGCTGGGCGTCAGCATTCCGGTGGGCAAGGACTCGATGTCGATGCGCACCACGTGGCAGGACGACGGCGTCGCCAAGGCGGTGACCGCGCCGGTGTCGCTGATCGTGTCGGCGTTCGCGCCGGTCTCCGACGCGGGGGCCGTCGACACGCCGCAGCTGCGGCTCGACCTGGGCGAGACGTCGCTGCTCTGGATCGACCTCGGCGACGGTCGGCATCGACTGGGCGGGTCCGCGCTGGCGCAGGTCACCGGCCAGCTCGGCGACACCGCACCCGATCTCGACGATCCGGAGCGGCTGGCGGCGTTCTTCGCCGCGATCCAGGCGCTGCGCCGCGACCGCCTGCTGCTCGCCTATCACGACGTCGCGGACGGCGGGGTCTTCGCCACGCTGGTCGAGATGGCGTTCGCGTCGCGCTGTGGTCTCGACCTCGTCGTCCCGGCCGGCAAGGCACTGTTGCCGGCGCTGTTCGCCGAGGAACTCGGTGCCGTCGTGCAGTTGCGCTCGCGCGACGTCGCGGCGGCGGCGATGCGGCTCGGCGCCGCCCGGCTCACCGTCCACGTGCTCGGGCGGCCGACGCTCGACGAGCGCATACGCATCGCGCAGGACGGCGCGCGGGTGCTCGACGAGTCGCGGGTCGACCTGCACCGGGCGTGGTCGGCGACGACGCATGCGCTGCAGCGGCTGCGCGACAACCCCGACGCCGCCGACGAGGAGTACGACCGCCTGCTCGACACTGCCGATCCGGGCCTTGCGCCGCAACTCGGTTTCGATCCGGATGTCGACATCGCCGCCCCGCACATTGCCACCGGTGCGCGACCCGCGGTCGCCATCCTGCGCGAGCAGGGCGTCAACGGGCACGTCGAGATGGCAGCGGCCTTCGACCGCGCGGGCTTCGCCGCCTACGACGTGCACATGAGCGACATCCTCGCCGGGCGGCGTACGCTGGCCGACTTCGCCGGCATCGTCGCCTGCGGAGGGTTCTCCTACGGCGACGTGCTAGGCGCCGGCGAAGGCTGGGCGAAATCCATCCTGTTCAATGCCCGCGCCCGCGACCAGTTCGCCGCGTTCTTCGAGCGCGGCGACGCGTTCGCGCTCGGCGTGTGCAACGGCTGCCAGATGATGAGCAACCTGCACGAGATCATCCCGGGCACCGCGCACTGGCCGCACTTCGTGCGCAACCGGTCCGAGCAGTTCGAGGCGCGCCTGGTCATGCTCGAGGTGCAGCGCTCTCCCAGCCTCTTCTTCCGCGGCATGGAAGGCAGTCGCATCCCGGTGGCGACCGCGCACGGCGAGGGCTATGCCGAGTTCCGGGACGACGCCCAGCTGGCGGCCGCGCAGCCGCTGGTGGCGTTGCGGTTCGTCGATCATGCCGGGCAGGCGACCGAGCGCTATCCCTACAACGTCAACGGTTCGCCGCAGGGCATCACCGGGCTCACCACGGCCGACGGCCGCTTCACCATCCTGATGCCGCATCCGGAACGCGTGTTCCGGACCGTGCAGATGTCCTGGCGCCCGGAGGCCTGGGGTGAGGACTCGCCCTGGCTGCGCATGTTCCGCAACGCCCGGTGCTGGATCGGCTGGGAGGGGGGGAAGGACTCCCCCGCCCGCCCCTCCTCCCTCCGGGCGCCCCCCTTGGCGTTGCCGGGGCGCGCTGGGGGGGGGGGGGGGGGTTGGTGGGGTTGTTGGTGGGGGGGGGGGGGGGGGGCCGGGCCGGGGGGCGGGGTTCTTCTGAGGCCGCGCCGCCCGCCGCGCGAGGCGCGCTATGCTGCGGCTGTCGGACAACTTCGAGGAGCGCCGATGAGCCTGACCGTCTATGCGATCGACGGCGTCACGCCGGTCGTCCACCCGACGGCCTACGTGCACCCGTCGGCGGTGCTGATCGGCGACGTGATCGTCGGTCCGGGCTGTTACGTCGGGCCGTTCGCCAGCCTGCGCGGCGACTTCGGACGACTCGAGATCCGCGCCGGTGCGAACATCCAGGACACCTGCGTGCTGCACGCCTATCCGGGAACCGACACCATTGTCGAGGAGGACGGCCACATCGGCCACGGTGCGGTGCTGCACGGCTGCATCGTCCAGCGCAATGCGCTGGTCGGCATGAACGCGGTCGTCAACGACAACGCCGTCATCGGCGAGTCGGCGATCGTCGCGGCGATGGCCTTCGTCAAGGCGGGCATGGTCGTGCCGCCGCGCTCGCTGGTCGCCGGCGTCCCGGCGAAGGTGCTGCGCGCGCTGACCGAGCAGGAGATGGCGTGGAAGGTCGAGGGGACGCGCAGCTACCAGGACCTCACGCGGCGTTCGCTGGCCACGATGCGCGCGACCGCGCCTCTCGCGGCACCGGAAGCGGATCGCAAGCGGCTGGAGTTGCCGGAACTGCTGCCGCTGTCCACGCTGAAGGCGCAGGCCGGCGACTGAGGGTTCAGCCTAAGGAAACGCCGGGCCGCCCCAAGTTTCCTTGACCCCCCGCGGGGGGCGGGCTGGGCGCAGCCCGGCCTGGGGGCGCTCGGCCTGCCGCGGGGCGGGCTGGGCGCAGCCCGGCCCTGGGGGCGCTCAATATCCTGCCGCCTGTCCGTCGCGGCGGGGATCGGACGCAGCGATGTAGCCGCCTTCCCGCTCGTTGCGCACGATGAACTGGCCGGCGCCGAAATCCATGTAGGGATCCGGCGCGGCGCCGATCAGGTGCCCCAGCGCGGCGAGCCCGCGCCGCAGGTCGGCGCTGGCCGTGGGCTCGAGGTCGATCGCCCTGCCGCCCTCGAGCTTCCAGCGTGGCGCGTCGAGCGCTGCCTGCGGATTCATCCCGTAGGTGAGCAGGCGAACGAGCGTCTGCACGTGGCCGGGAGGCTGGATCGGCCCGCCCATGACGCCGAACGCGGCCAGCGGCGCGGCGCCGCGGGTGAGGAACCCCGGGATGATCGTGTGGAACGGCCGCTTGCCGCCGCCCACCTCGTTGGGATGCCCGGGGACGAGCGAGAAGCAGGCGCCGCGGTTCTGCAGGCTGATGCCGGTCCCGGGCACGACGACGCCGGAGCCGAAGCCCATGTAGTTCGACTGGATCAGCGAAACCATCATCCCGTTCGCGTCCGCGGCGCACAGGTAGACGGTACCGCCCCGGGGCGGCTCGCCCGGTCCGAAATCCTGCGCCCGCCGCGGATCGATGGCCTTCGCCCGGGCGGCGAGATAGGCCGGGTCCAGCAGCGCCGCGGCCGGCACTTCCATCGTCCGCGGGTCGCTCACGTAGCGGTAGACGTCGGCGAAGGCGAGCTTCATCGCCTCGATCTGCAGGTGCTGGCTCGCCGCCGAATCGGGATCCAGGGCCGCGAGATCGAACGAAGCCAGGATCCCCAGCGCCATCTGCGCCGCAATGCCCTGGCCGTTGGGCGGAATCTCGTGCACGGTGGCGCCGCCGTAGTCCTGCGCCAGCGGCGTCACCCAGTCGACCGTGTGCGCGGCGAAGTCGTCGAGCGCGTGCAGCGCGCCGTGTTCACGCGCGTGCCGCACCATCGCCGCGGCAAGCTCGCCGCGATAGAACGCGTTGCCCTGCGTCGCGGCGATCCGTTCCAGCGACGCCGCCATCGCCGGGCAGGCGAACATCTCGCCGGCCCGCGGCGCGCGGCCGCGCGGCAGGAAGTGCTCGGCGAAGCCGAGGTCGCCGGGCAGCACGTCGGCGGCGGCCGCCCATTTCGCGGCGACCACCGGCGACACCGGGAAGCCGTCGCGGGCGTAGCCGATCGCCGGTGCGAAAAGGTCGGCGAACGGCAGCGCGCCGAAGCGCTGCGACAGCGCCGCCCAGCCGGAGACGGCGCCCGGAATCGTCACCGGCTCCCAGCCGCGCCGCGGCATCTCGCGCTGGCCGGCGTAGCGTGCCGGGGTGACGGCCGCGGGTGCGCGCCCGGACGCGTTCAGCCCGGCGAGCTCGCCGCGATCGGCGACGATGGCGAAGAGGTCGCTGCCGAGGCCGTTGCTGCAAGGCTCGGTGACGGTCAGCGTGATCGCGGTGGCGAGCGCCGCGTCGACCGCGTTGCCGCCGCGCAGCAGCATGGCGATGCCGGCCTGCGTGGCGAGCGGCTGCGACGTGGCGACCGCGTTGCGCGCGAACACCGGCTGGCGGGACGACGCGTAGGGCAGGTTCCAGCTGCGGACAACCATCTCAGAACCGGTGAATGAATCTACTGCGCGGGTGGGCGGTTCGGTCGTCGCGGCACTCCGCCCGCTCGCGACGATTTCTTCACCGGTTCTCAGGCCTCGTGGAACGCTTCCTCGCGCTTGCGCCGCAGGTTCGGCAGCAGGATGAGCAGGAGGAGCAGGGCGGCGGCAATCAGCAGGCTGCGCGACAGCGGACGGGTGAGGAACACCGTCGGGTCGCCGCGGGAGAGCAGCATCGCCCGGCGCAGGTTCTCCTCCATCATCGGCCCGAGGATGAAGCCCAGCAGCAGCGGGGCGGGCTCGCACTCGAGCTTGACGAACAGCCAGCCGAGCGCGCCGAACACGACGGTCATCATCACGTCGAAGATGTTGTTCGACAGGCTGTAGACGCCGATGCAGCAGAACAGCAGGATGGCGGGGTAGAGCAGCCGGTAGGGCACCGACAGCAGCTTGATCCAGATGCCGATCATCGGCAGGTTGAGCACCACCAGCATCAGGTTGCCGACCCACATGCTGGCGATCAGCCCCCAGAAGAGCTGCGGGTTGGACGTCATCACCTGCGGCCCGGGCTGGATGTTGTGGATGGTCATCGCACCGACCATCAGCGCCATCACCGCGTTGGGCGGGATGCCCAGCGTCAGCAGCGGAATGAACGACGTCTGCGCGCCCGCGTTGTTCGCGCTCTCCGGCCCGGCGACGCCTTCGATCGCGCCCTTGCCGAAGCGCGAGGGGTCCTTGGCAAGCTTCTTTTCCAGCGTGTACGAGGCGAACGCCCCGAGCAGCGCGCCGCCGCCGGGCAGGATGCCCAGCACCGAGCCGATCGCCGTGCCGCGCAGCATCGCCGGCAGCGCCTCCCTGAGGTCCTTCCACTTGAGCCACAGCCCGGAAACGCGATTGGTGAACACCTCGCGCTTCTCGGTGTGCTCGAGGTTGACGATGATCTCGGCGAAGCCGAAGAGGCCCATCGCCACGACGACGAAGCCGATGCCGTCGGTGAGCTCGGGGATGCCGAACGAGAAGCGCGGCAGGCCCGAGTTGACGTCGGTGCCGACGATGCCGAGCAGCAGGCCGAGGATGATCATCGCGATCGCCTTGACCAGCGAGCCGCTCGCCAGCACCACCGCCGCCAGCAGCCCCAGCACCATCAGCGAGAAGTACTCCGCCGGTCCGAACTTCAGCGCGACCTCGGCCAGCGGCGGGGCGAAGGCGGCGACCATCAGCGTCGCGAAGCACCCGGCGACGAAGGAGCCGACCGCGGCGACCGACAGCGCCGCGCCCGCGCGCCCGTTGCGCGCCATCTGGTAGCCGTCGAGGCAGGTGACCACGCTGGACGCCTCGCCCGGCAGATTGACGAGGATGGCGGTCGTCGAGCCGCCATACTGCGCGCCGTAATAGATCCCCGCCAGCATGATCAGCGCCGACACCGGGGGCAGCGCATAGGTGATCGGCAGCAGCATCGCGATCGTCGGGACCGGGCCGATGCCCGGCAGCACGCCGATCAGCGTGCCGAGCAGCACACCGGCGAGCGCGTAGAGGACGTTCTGGAACGTCAGCGCCACGCCGAAGCCGGTGGCGAGGTTCTGCAGCAGGTCGAATTCCATCAGCGCGGAACGAGGAACGGCGGCCAGATCGGCAGCTGCAGGCCCAGGCCGTAGATGAAGACCCCCACCGTGAAGGCCGCGAGGATGAGGCTGCTGACCACCGCTTCCTTCCAGCGGAATTCGCGGTCGGCACTGCTGGAAATCAGGATCAGCAGGAGGGTGGCGGGGACGATGCCCAGGCGCGGTGCGGCGACGCCGAACAGGAACACGCTGCCCAGGACGATCACCAGCGGCTTCAGGTTGCGCATCGCCGGCGCGGGTCCCCGGAGGAAGAACGAGCGCAGGATCAGGATCGCCGCCAGCGCCAGCAGCAGGATCCCCAGCATTCGCGGAAAGTAGCCTGGGCCCATCCGGGCCGCCGTCCCGAGCGGATAGCTGCTGGAGATGAAGATCGCCGTCGCGCCGAGGGTGGCGAACAGCACCCCGGCCCCGAAATCCTTCGGGTGGCGGATCAGAGCCATGGCGTAGTCATGCGGTCGGCGGGGCGAATCGCACCCGACGGGCGCCGTGCCGGCACCGCTCCGGGAACGATGAAGTGGTTACGTTGAAGCCGCGCAGTTTAACACCTGCGCGCAGCGGCCGAGAGCACCGCGCGGGAACGCCGGTGTCCGCGCGGCGCGGGATGGCGGTCCGGTCGCCGCGCCCCGGGAATCCCGGGCCCGGCGGCGATCGCGCAAGAAAAAGGGCAGGCGTGCGGCCTGCCCTGGGATCGCCCGTGCGAGGCGGCGCGGCGTGCCCGCGGCCCGCCGCGGTCACACGCCGTTCTTGGTGCGCAGTTCCTTGAAGTAGCTCTCGAGGTGCTGCGCCTGCAGGCGCTGCTGGAGCTGGGGCTTCACTTCCTCGAACGGCGGCACCTTGGCGTCGCGCACGTCGTCGAGACGGATCACGTGCCAACCGAACTGCGTCTGCACCGGTTGCGCGGTGAATTTGCCCTTCTCGAGTTTGGTCATCGCCTCGGAGAACGGCTTGACGAAATTGGCGGGGGCGTTCCAGTCGAGATCGCCGCCGTTGGCCTTGGATCCCGGATCCTTCGACTGCTCGGCGAGCTTCTCGAAGCGCTCGCCCTTCTGCAGCGCGACGATGATCTCCTTCGCGTCGGCTTCCTTCTCGACCAGGATGTGGCGGACCTTGTATTCCTTGTCGCCGATCTGGGACTTGATCTTGTCGTATTCCGTGCGCAACGAGGCTTCGGGGATCGGGTTGGCCTTGATCCAGTCGGCGACGTAGGCGCGGACGAGCACGGTCTGACCGGTCAGGTCGATCTGGTTCTTGATCTCGGCGTTCTTGTCGAGCCCCTTCTTCTTCGCCTCGCGGACCAGCAGTTCGCGGGTGTTGAGTTCCTCGCGGACCGCATTGCGCAGTTCCGGGGAGTCGGGCTGGCCCTGCGCCAGACGCTCCTTGAGCAGGTAGTCGAAGTAGGGCTTCGGATAGAGCTCCTTGCCGGCGGCGGCAGCGGCCGGGGCGGCTGCCGCGGCCCCCTTGGCGGGCGCCTGGGCATAGGCAGGGGCCCCGGCCAGCGCGAACAGCGTGGCAAAGGTGACGGCAAGCGTGCGACGAATCATCGGAACGGTCCTTTGGGGTTGGTTTCAGGAAGGGAATTCTTCCGGGGCAAGGGCGCGGATGGACAGCGCGTGCACCGGGTGGGGCAGCAGGTCACCGACCTCGCGCAGCACGCGCTGATGACGTTCGAGTCGGGAGAGGCCGGAAAAGTTCTGGGCGACGATGAGCAGCGAGAAGTGCCCCGCACCGTTGGCCGCGCCCGCGTGACCGACGTGGTCGGCGCCGTCGTCGTGGATTTCCAGCACCGTGGGCGAGAGTACGGCGAGCCGCGCCCGCAGGCTGGGGGGGTTGGCTCCCGCTCGTGCTGCGCACTCCGGTGTTCTCGCTCGGGGCGGCCCTTCGCGCTCACGATGCCTCCTCGGTGATGTGCCGCGAGAGCCAGAGCCCCTGTGCCACCGCGAATAGCAGGAAGAGGCCGATTCCGCCCCAGACCTTGAAATTGACCCAGGTGTCGGTCGGATAGTGGAAGGCGACGTACCAGTTGGCCACGCCCATGAACGCGAAGAACGCGACCCAAGTCCAGGTCAGGCGGGACCAGACCGGCTCGGGCAGCACGACGCCCTTCATCAGGTAGGTGAGGAGGTTGCGGCCGAACGCAAGCCGGCCGACCGCCAGGACCAGCCCGAACACGCCGTACAGCACCGTCGGCTTCCACTTGATGAAGGTTTCGTCCTGCAGCAGCAGGGTTGCCCCGCCGAACACGACGATGATGGCGAGCGAGAGCCAGTGCACCGTCGAGACGCTGCCTTTTTTCCAGTGGAACCAGGCGATCTGCGCGATCGACGCGACGATGGCCACGGCGGTGGCGGCGTAGATCCCCTGCCACTTGAAGGCGATGAAGAAGAGGATCAGAGGAAAGTAGTCGGCAAGAAGCTGCATAACCTGAAATTATAACACGTCCTCGACGCCCAGCCTGAATTGTCCTTGCCTTGCCTGCGTCCCCCGCGGGCGGGGTCACCCCTGGCGCAACAGCCCGCGCAGCCGGTGCCAGTCGAACGCGGGGCCCGGGTCGGTCTTGCGCCCGGGGGCGATGTCGCTGTGCCCGGCGAGGTCGGCGAGCGGAAAGTGGCGGCGGAGCAGGCGGACGAGCCGGGCGAGGCGCAAATACTGCGCGGCGGTGTACGGCCGCGTGTCGGTGCCCTCGAGCTCGATGCCGATCGAGAAGTCGTTGCAGCCGTCGCGTCCGTTCCAGTGCGAGACCCCGGCGTGCCACGCGCGGTCGGTGCAGGCGACGAACTGCAGCAGCTCGCCGCGTCGGCGGATCAGAAAGTGCGACGAGACGCGCAGCGCGGCGATCGTCGCATAGTAGGGGTGCTGCGCGGGATCGAGCCGGTTGGTGAAGAGTTCGGCGATGCCCGGGCCGCCGAACTCGCCCGGGGGCAGCGAGATGCCGTGGATGACGGCGAGGGTGATGGCCGTGCCGGGCGGGCGCGCGTCGCAGTTCGGCGAGGCGAACCGGCGCGCCGAGGAAACCCACCCGAGTGCTTTCCCGCCGGGCACCCTGGCGCCACCCGGGCGGTGCGTCACTTGATCCCCAGCCGTTCCATCCGGTAACGCATCGCCCTGAAGGTGATGCCGAGCAGCTTCGCCGCGGCGGTGCGGTTGTAGCGCGTCTTCTCCAGCGCCTCGGTGATGGCGGAGCGCTCGACGCGGTCGAGATAGTCCTGCAACGGCCACTTGTCGCCGCTCGCCACGGGCGCCTCGCTCTCGTCGCTCGTGGGTGTGAGATGCAGGTCGGCGGCGCTGACGCGCTCCGGATCGGCCGCCAGCGACAGGCCGCGCTCGAGGATGTTCTCGAGCTCCCGGACGTTGCCCGGGAACGAGTAGTGCTCCAGCGCGACCAGGGCGTCGGCGTCCAGCCGGGCGGGCGTGCCGCGGGACAGCTTGGCGAGAATCGCATTGGCGATCAGCGGGATGTCCTCGCGCATTTCCCGCAGGTTCGGCATCGCCAGTTCGATGACGTGCAAGCGGTAGAAGAGGTCCTGGCGGAACTCGCCGGACTCGACCAGCGCGGTGAGCCTCTTGTGGGTGGCGCTGATGAGCCGGACGTCGACCGGTTCCTCCTGCGTCGAGCCCACCTTGCGGACTTTCTTCTCCTGGATCGCCCGCAGCAGCTTGACCTGCATGGCGAGCGGCAGGTCGGCGACCTCGTCCAGAAACAGCGTGCCGCCGTTGGCCGCCTGAAAGAACCCGTCGCGGTCGGCCTCCGCGCCGGTGAACGAGCCCTTGCGGTAGCCGAAGAACTCGCTCTCCATCAGGTTTTCCGGGATCGCGCCGCAGTTGACCGCGATGAACGGATGCTCGCTGCGCGCCCCCCCGCTGTGGATCATCCGCGCGGCCAGCTCCTTGCCGCTGCCGGACTCGCCGTTGATGAACACCGGGGCCTGGCTCTTGGCCAGACGCTCGATCAGGCCGCGCACCTGCAGCATGGCCGGCGACTCGCCGAGCAGCGTGTGACCGCTGCGGACTTCCGCCTTCTCGGGCACCTTGAGCGCCTGCTTCACCAGCGCCCGCAGCTGTTCCAGCGCCACCGGCTTGGAGAGGTAGTCGAAGGCGCCGGCCTTGAGCGCGGCGACCGCGTTCTCGGCGCTGCCGAAGGCGGTGATCACCGCCACCGGGACGTCGAGTCCCTTCTCGGTGATGTGCTGGACGACTTCGAGTCCATCGCCGTCGGGGAGCCGCATGTCGGTGAGGCAGAGATCGAACGCCTCCTTGTCGAGCAGGCCGATCGCTTCGGCGACGCACTCGGCGCGGGTGGTGTCGAGGCCCATGCGCGAGAGCGTGAGTTCGAGCAGTTCGAGCAGATCGGGCTCGTCGTCGATGACGAGCACGCGCGGCTGGCCGCGGAGCTTGCGGGACATGTCAGGCCTCTTTTTCGGTCATTGTGGCCGGAACGCCGGCCCCTTCCAGGGTGAACCGGAACTGGGCGCCCGGTCCCTTGGGCAGCAGTTCGAGCGCGCCGCCGTTGGCATCGGCGAGTTCGCGCGCGATGTAGAGCCCGAGTCCCGTGCCTCCGGGGCGCGTGGTGAAGAACGGTTCGAAGATCTGACCGCGCCGGTCGGCGGGAATGCCCGGGCCGTCGTCGGCGAGCTCGCAGATCACGGCGTCGCCCATGTACCCGGCGCGGGCGGAGATGCGGATGCTTCCCGGCTTGTGCTGGCAGTGCTGCCACGCGTTGCGGATGAGGTTCCAGGTGATCTGGTTGAGGTGTCCGCGGTCGAAGCTGATGGTGAGTTCCGCGGGAACGTGCAGCGTGATCGCGCCGGGTGGCATCTTCTCGGCCTGCATGATCTCCTCGGTCATCGCCGCGAGGAACTCGCGCAGCTCGATCGGCTCCGGCTGCTGGCGATCCCGGCGATTGAGGGCAAGGATCTCGCCGACGATGCGGTCGATCCGCTTGGTGTTGTTGCGGATCATCTTGAGCAATCGCTGGCCCTCGGGCGCCACGGCACCGTCCTCGTCGAGCAGCTGCGCCGCCTGGTTGATGGCGGACAGCGGATTGCGCACCTCGTGCGCGATGCTGGCGGTGAGGCGTCCCATGGCCGCGAGCTTCATCTGCTGCGCCTCCGCCTGCGCGCGGCCCAGGTCCTCGAGATAGATCAGCGTGCCGCCGTTCAGTCCGAAGCCGATCCGGACCAGGCGCACGTTCAGCAGCCGCTGCGTCGACTCGACCTTGAACGGGGGCAGCGGCTCGGCGACGTTCTCCTGCCAGCGCCGCCAGTAGTCGTGCAGGGTCGAGGAGAACTCGGCAGGCGCATGCCGCCGCGCATCCGGCCGAAACCGCCCAGCCAAGCGGGTGACCTGCGCGTTGTGGCCGCGCACGACGCCGTTGAGGTCGACGACCAGCACGCCGTCCTGCATGTCCTGGATGATCAGCCGGTTCAGGTGATCGAGGTTGGCGACGTCGATGCCGCGCTGGGCCGCGAGGTCTTCGGAAGCCTTGGTGTAGCGACCGAGGGCTACGGCGATGCCGATGGTCGTGAAGTAGCCGAAACCGATGAGGCCGGTCTGGAAGACCTGCGCGCCGCATGATCTGGCCTTCGAACAGGCGCACGATGTCGAGGCCGAGGAGGACCAGCGTGGCCAGTGCCGCGTGGAAGAACGCGATGCGGGTGCGCAACAGCCAGCCGCTCGCCGCCAGCTGCGGGAACAGCAGGATCGGCAGCGAGCCCCCGGACGGGCCGCCGGCGATCATGACCATGGCCACGAAGATCACGTCGCCGGCGAGCAGCACCGAGACCAGGATCGGCAGCGGCAGCAGCAGGCGCTCGCGCTGGATCCACCAGAACGTGACGAGGCCGAAGGAAAAGTAGAACACCGACGCGGTGACGAAGGCCTGCGGTGCCGGAATCTGCAGCGTGCGCAGGTCGAGCAGCAACGCCGTGCCGAGGAGGACCGCGCCGCAGACGGCACGGTAGAGGCCGACGATCCAGAGAATGCGCCGTTCCAGTCGCTGCCCACCATTCGTGGGCGCCGGCGCCGGCAGCGGCGGGCGAAGCGAGGCGGACGGTAGGAGGTGAACTCGCCGGTGCGGACGACGCGGCTCCAGCGCCGCTTGCTGCAGTCGGGATCGCCGCAAGCGGCCCCGTCGGTCCAAGCGGCCTCGGCTCGGCGCGAAGCGCCGCAGCGGCTGCAGCGCACGCGTCCCCTCGACGCGCGGGGGCGGTTCGCGTTCCTTCTGGCGCGCGTCCTCGGCGCGCTTCCGGGCCTTCGCGGTGTTGAGCAGGCGCAAGCCGAGGAGGACTGCGAACACCACCACCAGCCAGAAGATGATCTTGCTCATGCCTTCCTTGCCTGCGCGAGCACCTTGCCCGGATTGAGGATGCCCAGGGGATCGAGCGCGGTCTTCACGCGCCGCATGAGTTCGAGCTCGATTTCGCTCTTGTAGCGGACGAGCTCCTCGCGCTTCAGCTGCCCGATGCCGTGCTCGGCGCTGATGCTGCCGCCGTGGCGCCGCCACCAGGTCGTGGACGATGCGATTCGCGGCCGCGGGCGCGGGCCATGAACGTCTCGGCGGTTCGGCTTCCGGGGCCGGCCGGGTTGTAATGAAGATTGCCGTCCCCAGATGGCCGAAGGTGACCAGGCGCACGCCGGGAAGGCCGCCTGCAGCGCCGCCGCCGCCTCGGCGAGGAACGCCGGTATCGACGACACCGGCGGCGAGATGTCGTGCTTGATGTTGGGTCCCTCGCGCCGCTGCGCCTCGGCGATGTTCTCGCGCAGCTGCCACAGCGCAGCGGCCTGTTCGCCGGACTGCGCCACCGTGGCGTCGCGGGCCGTGCCCTCGTCCAGCACCGCCGCCAGCGCCTCCTCGACCATCGTCGCGACCGGTGCGTCCAGGGGCACTGTCGTCGGCCTCGATGAGCGCATACCAGGGATGGCCCGGCAGCGGATCGGGCAGGCGGGGCAGGTGCTTGCGCGACAGCGCCAGCGACAGCGCCGACATCAGCTCGAAACCGACCAGCCGGTCGCCCAGGCCCTGCTTCAGCCCGCCCAGCAGGGCGACCGCCGCGGGGGGTCGGCAACCGCGACCAGCGCGGTGGCGCGCACGCGCGGCGCGGCGAACAGCTTCAGCACCGCCGCCGTGACCACGCCCAGCGTGCCTTCGGCGCCGATGAACAGCTGCTTCAGATCGTAGCCAGTGTTGTCCTTGCGCAGGCCGCGCAGCCCGTTCCAGACGCTGCCGTCGGCGAGCACGACTTCGAGGCCCAGCACCAGTTCGCGGGCGTTGCCGAAACGCAGGACCGCGGTGCCACCCGCGTTGGTCGCCATGTTGCCGCCGATGGTGCAACCTGCCCTCCGCGGCGAGGGAGAGCGGGAAGTAGAGTCCGGCCTCGGCTGCCGCCTGCTGGACCGCCGCCAGCGTCATGCCGGCCTCACGGTCAGCGTGGCGTTCTCGGCATCGACGGCGCGCACGCGATCAGGCGGACCAGCGAGAGGAGCACGGCATCGCCGCTGGCGTCCGGCGTCCGCCGCCGCAGTGCCCGGTGTTGCCGCCCTGCGCCACCTCACCGCGGTTTCGGCTTCGGCGCAGGCCTGCACGACCGCAGCGACCTCGGCGGTCGAGCCGGGACGCGCGATCGCCAGCGCCCGGCCGTGGAAGCGGCCGCGCCAGTCGGTGAGGTAGGGAGCGGTGTCGGCGGCGGCCGTGAGGACCTGCGCTGTGCCGACGGCCGCTCGAGCCGCGCCCGCAGGGTTGCGCGTTTGTCCGTCATGGACCACGATAATAGCGAAAACGCCGGTCCACCGCATCGGCGGCAAGGTGTTGACCGTCATTTGGCGGCAGCAAACAGCCCAGGAGTCCCGATGAGCCAGTCTCCGTCCGATTCGAACCCTTCCTCGGGCATGCCGTTCACGCCGCAGGATGCCCTCGATTTCATGCAGAAGATGTGGAACCCGTTCGGCGTCCCGGTGCCGGGATTCGCGCCGGGCGCCGTCGCGCCCGGGGCACCGGGAGCGGCGGCGGGCCTAGCCGGAATGCCCGGAGGGCTGCCGTTTCCGCATCCCGCGGCGATGTTCGCGGCGATCGACCCGAAGGAAGTGCAGCGGAAGATCGACGAGCTGCGGGTCATCGAAGGCTGGCTGCAGATGAGCCTCAACCTGATGCAGATGAGCATCAAGACGATGGAACTGCAGGTGGCTTCGCTGGAAGCGCTGCGCGGCGGCGGTGCCGGCGAAGACAAGCCGGCCGGCGGCCGGCGCAAATAGATACCCGCCCGGCACGAAGCAATCGGCCTCGCGACCGGCCGCAAGTCAGGAGACGCACGATGGAACTCGTTACCACCGCCTTCGCCACCGGGGCACCGATCCCGGCGGAATACGCCTTCGGCACCGTCGACCCGGTGCGGCACGTGGCGCTGTCGGGCAACCGCAACCCTGACTTCGCCTGGCGAGGTGTGCCGGCGCGGGCGAGAGTCGCTGGGCTGATCTGCCACGACCGGACGTTCCGTCGCGCGGCGACGACGTCAACCAGGAAGGCCGCACGGTCCCCGCCACGCTGCCGCGGTTTCGACTTCTTCCACGCCGGTGCTGGTCGATCTTCCGCCCGACACGCCCGCGATTGCACGGGGCGGAGTTCGTCCGGCATCACGCCGCGCGGCAAGCCTGGACCGCATGCCGCGCACGGCGCGCGCCACGGACTCAACGACTACACCGGCTGGTTTGCCGGCGACAAGGACGGGCGGCAGCAGCTACTACGGTTACGACGGTCCCGCCGTCCGCCCTAGGAACGAGAGCTTCCTGCATCACTACGCCGCCTCTTCACGCTCACGCGCTCGACGTGGCGCGGCTCGACGTTGCGGGGCGTTCACCGGGCGCAGGCGCGGGCCGCGCTGGCGGAGCCACGTCCTGGCGGAAGCGTCCACGCAGGCATCTACACGCTGAATCCCGCCGTCGCGCTCCCGCGCCTAGACGAGGAGGCCCGCCAGGTTCAGCGGCAATCGGCGCTGCGCGGTGGGTCGGGCGGCGTGCGCCCGCCCAGCCACGCGGCGCGATGCTGGCGTGCTGTCGTGTCTGCGGCGTCGTCGAGCTCGAGCCAGGCCGTGTCGGCCGGCGCCGGTGCCAGCGTGAGCGCGACGACGATAGTTCGTCGCGCCGGAACGCGTGCACGGCGACTTGTCGCCCGGCCTGCCGTTCGCGCACCGGGCGCTCCAGTCCGCGCCGCTCGCGCGCAGCCCATCGACTGCGACCGCATCGCCCGGCCGCCAGCCCGGCCCGTTCCGCAAGGGTCCGGCGTTGAACACGTGCGGCAGCGCCGTCCTCCGCCGTGCCCCCCTGGAAACCGGGCGCCGGGCCAGACGCGCGGCGCGGTCGTCGTCGTCTTGCCCTGGAGCCGTGCCTCCGCGGTCGCTACCGCCGGCGCGGCGCGGGCAGGGCCAGGCGGACGCCGACCATCTGCAGCAGCTCGGCCAGCGGCAGGTCATCGGTGCCGTCGACGAGCGGGCGAAGAAGTCGCCGAGATCCCGGCCGGCAGCGTCGCGGCGAGGCGCCTGGATGCCGTCCTCCGGGACGCCGATGCCCTGCCGGCCGTAGTCGTGCCACAGCGCGCGCATCAGCGCGTCGAGCGACGATCCGGCGGCGCGCAGCGTGAGATCGAGCGCGAGAGCGACCAGCGCCCTTGGTGTAGTAGCTCACGACCGCATTGGGCGTGTTCTCGTCGTGGCGGTAGTACTTGATCCACGCGTCGAACGACGACTCGGCGACGCTCTGGTCGCTGCCGACCGGGCACGCGGAGCACCGCGGTGACGGTGCGGCCGAGGAGCTCCGGAGTTAGCTGTCCACGCCGATCACGCCGCTGCGCGAACCAGGGCGAGGTCGTCGTAATAGGAGGTGATGCCCTCGACGCCCACAGCTGCCGCGTGTAGCTTTCGCGGGCGAGGTCGTAGGGCACGAACGCCGCGGGCTTGATGCGCTTGACGTTCCAGCTGTGGAAGTACTCGTGACTCGCGAGCCCGAGGAAGCCGCGGTAGCCGTCGGTGACGCGCTCCACCCCCGGCTGCGGCAGCTCGCTGCGGCGCGCAGAGCAGGCTGGTGCTGGCGCGGTGCTCGAGGCCGCCGTAGCCGTCGCCGACGGCCGCGACCTGGAACAGGTAGCGCTCGAACGGCGCGCGGCTGCCGGGCGCGCCGCCGAAGAGATCGATCTGCCACTGGCATATGAGGGCCAGATCGCGCGCGAGACGCGGGGTCGCCGCGATGGCGCCCGCTGACGACGACGTCGTGGACGACGCCCCGGCTTCGAACGAGACGGCGCGAAAGTGGCGATCTCCGACCGGGTGGTCGACCAGCTCGTCGTAGTCGGCGGCGCGTAGCGTCCGTAGCCGAATTTCAGCGCCGTCGCGCGGCAGCGTCATCGCCACCCGCCAGCGCGCCAGGCGTCCCGGCGGCGCGGCGATCTCGACCTCGCAGGCCGCGTGCGCACGCCGTCGGGGCACAGAAAGACCGCGGTGCCGTTGAAGTAGCCGCAGCTGGCGTCGAGGTAGGCGGTCGCGCACCGAGAGATCTAGCGTACACGTGGCGACGACGGTCAGCGGCCCGCGCAGGGGCCGCGCGCCAGGTAGTCTGGCCCGTTCACGATTGGCAACGGCGCCGTCAGGACCCTCCGCGCGCACGGCGACGAAGTGACGCGCGAATTCACGGATCAGGTAGCTGCCGGGAATCCACGACGGCAGCCGGAAGCGCTGGCCATCGATCGCCGGAGCGTCGACCGTGCAACGCACCTCGAACAGGTGCGCATGGGGGTCAGAGGGCACGATCCGGTAGCGCACCGTGGCGGATGTCGAGGGGTCTAGTCAGGCATATCAGGAGCCGATCGATCTTGGCCGCGCCGCAGCGGTTGCCCGAGCGGGACCATTGCAGCGCGCGCACGGGTACAGCGGGAACGCAACGTCGCGTATCGGCGGAGTCAGCCGCTCCGCCCCGCATGGACGCGCGCACGGCGCCGAGCATCTCCAACTGGCGCCCCGGAGACGAATCGAACGTCCGACCTGCCCCTTAGGAGGGGGCTGCTCTATCCACTGAGCTACCGGGGCGCGTGGACGGATTTTACCGGATCGGCAGGATCGGCCTAAACTCGCGTCCAATCACAGGGCATCCGGGGCGTTCATGCTGCAGCGATTGTTGGGGATACTGACGGTGGCCGACTGGGCCGCCGTCCTGCTGTTTCTTGTTGGCTGGACCGCCTACGGCTACTACGCCGACCGGGCGGCAAGCGGCTCGCGCGGCCTGCGCGGGATCACCCACGACTTCCGCCTGCACTGGGCGCGACAGATGGTGCGGCGCGACAACCGCATCGTCGATGCCGCGCTCACCGGCAACCTGATGACCAGCGTGTCGTTTCTACGCCAACACGACCATCTACATCATCGCCGGGCTCATCGCCGTCGCCGGCACGCTGGACCGGATCATCAGCTTCACCGAGGAGTTGCCGTTCGCCCGCGCGCAGACCAAGGAGATGATCGAGGCCAAGGTGTTCCTGCTCACCGGCGTGTTCATCTTCGCCTACTTCAAGTTCACCTGGTGCCTGCGCCAGTTCAACTTCCTGTTGATACTGATCGGCAGCGCGCCGGACCGTGAATCGCCGGCCGAGGTGCTCGAACCCCACGCCGTCCGCTTCGGCACCGTCAACACGCTCGCCGGCGACGAGTTCAACCGCGGCATCCGGGCCTACTACTTCGGTTTTGCGGTGCTCGGCTGGTTCGTTCACCCGGCGCTGTTCATCGTGTTGACGAGCCTGATCCTGCTCATTCTGTGGCGCCGCGACTTTCACTCGAAGACGCTGCGCGCGCTCGCGACGTGACGGTGGCCCGTGGCAGCCGGCGCGCCGGCGGGATCGGGCCCGTCGCGGACCGGCGCATGGGCCATGACGGCGGTGCCCGGCAGACCGCACCTCGGATCTGGAAGCGAGATGCTGCCCTGGATCACGATCGGATCGTCCTTTCCCCGGTGGAACAGGCGCTGGTCGAGCCCAACGGTCTGCTTGCGGCCGGCGACGACCTCACGCCCGAGCGCTTGCTGGACGCGTATCGCCACGGCATCTTTCCCTGGTACGAAGCGGGGCAGCCGGTGCTGTGGTGGAGCCCGGACCCGCGCATGGTGCTGCCGGTCGAGGCGTTTCGCCTCCGGCGCTCGCTGGCCAAGGTGGTCCGCAACGGCGGGTTCGAGATCCGGGTGGACACCGCCTTTGCCGCCGTCATGCAGTGCTGTGCACGGTCGCCCGGCCCGGCCAGGACGGCACCTGGATCACGCCCGGCATCGTCGCGGCGTACGGCGGGCTGCACCGGCGGGGCCACGCGCACTCCATCGAGGCCTGGCGCGAGGGCAGGCTGGTCGGCGGGCTCTCTGGCGTCAGCATCGGGCGGATGTTCTTCGGCGAGTCGATGTTCGCACTGGAGCGTGACGCCTCCAAGGTGGCGCTCGCGCACCTGGTTACGATGCTGCGTGCCCGCGGCTTTCCGCTGATCGACTGCCAGCAGGAGACCAGGCATCTCGCGTCGGTCGGGGCGCGGCCCATTCCCGCGCGGTGTTTGCCGAGCGCGTCGCACGCTTGGTAGACTCGGGCGCGCCGCGCGATCCTGGGGAACCGCCGGCGGTGGAGGATGTGTTGGCGTGACCAGGCTCAATGACCTGCCGTTGGCGGCGCTGCAGTTCTATGCGACGGCGCCGTATCCGTGCAGCTACCTTCCGGACCGTTTGGCGCGATCCCAGGTCGCCACACCGAGCCACCTCATCGACGGGCCGGTCTACAGCGAGCTCGTCCGGCTGGGCTTCCGTCGCAGCGGCGCGTTCACCTACCGGCCGCACTGCGATCACTGCCGCGCCTGCGTCCCGGTGCGCGTTCCGGTCGACGAGTTTCGACCGAACCGCAGTCAGCGCCGTTGCTGGAGCAAGCACGCGTCACTGGTGGTCACCGTGCGCGACCTGGCGTTCGTTCCCGAGCACTACGCGCTCTACCTGCGCTACCAGCGGCAGCGCCATCCCGGCGGCGGGATGGACGAGGACAGCCGGGAGCAGTACCAGCATTTTCTTCTGCACAGCAACGTGACCACCCAACTGCTCGAGTTTCACGAGGGCGGATCGTTGCGCATGGTGAGTCTGGTCGACCTGTTGTCCGACGGCATGTCCTCGGTCTACGTTCTACGAGCCGGAATTGCGGGGAGCGGGCCTAGGCACGTTCAACATACTGTGGCAAATACAACATTGCAGGCGAAGAGGATTGGCGCATCTGTACCTGGGGTATTGGATCGCGGACAGCCGGAAGATGGCGTATAAGGCCGCGTTTCGACCCACTCAGTGCTTGCTTGATGGCCGTTGGCAAGTATTGCCCGATCCCCAAGTGCCTTAAGCAAAAGGGAAAAAGGGCGATCGGTGCCCGCTGAAACCCTTTGTTCGCCGTCAACATGTATGCTACAAACAACCGCAAGCGAAAACAAGAGAGAATGCAAAGATGAGGAAATTCCGTTAGTTATTTTGATTTAGCTCAACTGCGATCTAGATTCGAAACGGTTTGTTTGCCACAATGCTCCGAACGGCACTGGCGATCCTACCGCACTCAACCTGCAAATTGCTGACGCTTCAAGTCTGGCGCAACAAAGGATTGCACAGGGACAACTTTTTTGCGCAGTGCGCTTCGGTTTTGAATCAATAAGTAGATGCCCGGGGGGGACATGAATTCGATGCGATCGAATGTGCGACACGCGGCGGTATTGCGCCAATTCACTGAGAACGCGGATGGCTCGATTCAGTTTGATATCTCTGGCGAACTTTCTTGTAGGTTTGAACCCGAGCCACAGATACTGTGGTCGCGCATGACGCCGGTCGGAATTCCTTGCTTCACGCCAGGACTTTTGCGGGATATGGAACGGGCGAGTCAGGTCGTAGAAAGTTATTTCTCGGCATCTGTCGCGGACGATTCGCTCGGATACCTCGTACTCACGTCCGGCGTTCCTCGTGTCTTCAATCTCGGTGGCGATTTCGGCGGCTTTCTTCAACACATCGCGACGCAAGATCGGACTGCGTTGAGTGACTATGCGCGGACCGCGATCAACGTCATCTATCGCAATTACGTCTGCCACAACCTTCGCGGGGTGACGACAGTCGCACTTCTTGAAGGTGATGCCCTTGGCGGCGGATTCGAATGTGCGTTGTCTTGCGATGTCGTAATTGCCGAGCGTCATGTCAAGTGCGGGTTTCCGGAAGTACTCTTCGACATGTTTCCGGGAATGGGTGCCCTGTCCTTTCTGTCTCGCCGGTGCAGTCGAGCGGTTGTGCAGGAAGTCACCCGGTCTGGGAGGCAGTTCACTGCTGATGAACTGCTGGCAATGGGCGTGATCGATCTAGTTGTTGATACCGGCGGCGGTGCTGATGCAGTCCGCAATTTGGTCCAACGCAGGCGCGGGCAACGGCATGGCCATCAAGCGATGAATGCAGTCGATCGAATGCTTCGTCCAGTGACGTTGCAGGAGTTGTATGACGTCGTTGCACTTTGGGTCAGTGCCGCAATATCCCTGCCGATACGCGGTCAAGATTGGATGCGTAGAGTGCACTCGCAGCAGTTGAGGGCGTTTGGTCTGGTATCTGACCCCCCAGGTGCAGTAGTTCGCCCAATATCTGCCGCGTCAGGATGAGACGTCGCGTTGCAATCACGGGCGTCGGTGTAGTTTGCCCGCTGGGACGACGAATCGAGGAAGTTTGGTCCCGTATCGTGGCGGGAGAGTCGTCAGTTGCCGCGGGCACGTTCAAGAATCCCGCCACGGGAACCGAGTTGACTGTACCGATCGCGCGTCTCCCCGATAGCGCGCTTGACTCGCCCGCAAGAGATGTCGCGGGCTTGACTGATCGATTCACACATATGGCCTTGCAGGCTGCCTCAGCCGCCATTGACGACGCGCGTCTGGATTTTGCATCCATCGATAAATCACGGGTCGGAGTTAGCAACGGCACCTGTATGGGGGGAATTTCTGAGACGGAGGCCGGGTTCGCCAGCATTTACTTGCGGGGTCGTCCAAAAGTTCATCCCTTTACGGTCATTAGGACGATGTACAACGCGCCTTCCGCATTTGTAGCGGCCGCGCTACAGGTGTCGGGGCCGGTCTTGGCTTACAGCACAACTTGCTCGTCCTCATCCGTCGCAATTGGTGAAGCAGCCAGGACCATTCGGCACGGATACGCCGACACAATGATTGCAGGTGGAAGCGAATCTCTTCTCACATACTCGGCCATAAACTGCTGGCATTCGGCCCAACTACTCGCCCGGGTCGCCGATGTGCCGAGTGAGAGCTGTCGACCGTTTTCCGCTGATCGGGAAGGAACGGTTTTGGGTGAGGGTGCAGCCTTCGTCGTGCTCGAAGCGTGGGAAACGGCAAAGCAACGTGGCGCAACGATACTGGGCGAACTCACTGGATACGGATGTACCGCTGACTCGGGGCATGTGACCCAGCCGTCAGTGAATGGCCAAGCCCGGCCTATGCTTGCAGCCCTCGACGATGGTGGTGTTCAGCCTAGCCAGATCGATTATGTTCAGGCGCACGGCACAGGGACCAAAGCAAATGATGCGTCTGAAACGGCGGCCATAAAGTTGGCATTTGGCGCACATGCCGGCTCGCTTGCAGTAAGTTCCAGCAAACCTCAACTTGGTCACATGGTTGGCGCAGCCGGGGCGATGAGCTTTGTTATCGCGTTGCAGAGCATTCGATCGCAAATCGTCCCACCAACGATCAACCTGCGGAAGGCGGACGCAGAGTGTGATCTCGATTACGTTCCTTCAGTTGGCAGAGCAAGACCAGGCATTAGCCATGCGATGTGCAATGCATTCGGATTTGGAGGTACTGCAGTCAGTCTGATCTTGCGCGCCGTTGAGTAGTTGGATCGGGCACTCGCTTAGTTCGTCACAGCGACCGGGTATTGTGAAACACAGCGGCAGGTCCCCGCGCGCGATCCACTATCATGGACGAGAATTGATTAACGGGGGCGTAGATTGTCTCGCGAAGATGAAGTGTTATCGATTATCAGAGAATTTGTGCAGAACTTAGGTCTCGATGCGGCAGCCTGCAAGTCTGCCACCGAGTTGCGTGCATTAGGAATCGACTCATTGCAGGCGGTCGACTTGGTCTTCCAGTTTGAAGAGCGACTCGGCGTCGAAATTCGCATGGAGGAATTCAGCGCAAACACCGTAGGCGAAGCGATTGCGTTCGTTGCTCAACTTCCTACGCGCTAAGGACTCCGAAAGTCTCATTCGTCTTATGTCCGTTATCAAGTGGCTGGTGTGACTGACGGAGCAACCCGTGAATGCAACCAAGCTTGGTACGTTTGACGCGCTGCGCTGAGCTATGGGGAAAGTAGTTGGCGCACATCGCGGAATGACTCCTCAAACAGTTCAATCGTCTTGTCATCGACAGGCAGCCCGGAATACCGATCCAAAGTTTCCTGACTAAACTTGTCAAAAACGGCGAGTGTTCGCTGGTGGTTGAATGTCCCTCCGCAAACCAGTGCATGAAGCGCCCCTTCAAGTGCGTTCACTCGTGACGATAGTGCAGCGATTGCATGTGCGACGTCGCCATCATTCATCGTTCGTTCCTTCCGTAGCGTTGGTTGGAGGCGGGCGCGTCAAGGTAGTTGTCGCCTCGGTCATGCAGCCAACTTTGAAATTTTCGACCCCTTCGTCACCATGTCGACCACCGAGTCCTTCTCTTGGGGAGGGCGAAAGGACATGCATGAGTTGACCGCCTGCGCGATGGACTTGCGCTAAAGGCGGCTTCATCCGAATTCGTTGGCAGGAAGGAAACGGTCGCGGCCCGTTTGAAGTCCTGCGCCAATCTCATGCGAGGGAGAAGCGAGATGGCGGGATTTGATTTGTACCTTACCCGGCGTCACTTCTACTCGTAATCCCCTCTAGCGCGGCGGTAATTGCTGATTTTGTCAACGCGCAGGTTGACGCGATCTCAGCAGCTGCTTTTGCAGCCGCGGAGCCTTGCAGATTCGACAAATGAGTCTTCATGCGGATGCTCGCTTGCGCAACGGCCGTTGCGCCGAGATTGACCGCAGTCCCGTCGATCTTGTGCAGCGCATCGCGAGCGGCTTGAGAGTCCATTGCGGCGAGCGCAGACCGAAGCTCAACTAGGGCGGCTTCGATATCTAAGAACGATGCGGCTGCATACCGGCGCATGAAGTCGGCGTCGTTGTTGGCAATCTTCCGCAGTTCTTCGAAACGCACGGGATCCAAAAGTGCGCGCTCAACCAGATCTCTCGCTTGCGCCTTCGGCGCCACATCCCGGCGCGCATTCGTGGAGACCAATTTTGGGTAATCGCGCTTTGTGGCGCGTCGTTCGATGCGCACAGGACGGCCTGCCGTCAGTTTGGCGACACGTTCAAGTTCCGCCGCAGGAACTGGCTTCAATAGATGCCCGTCCGCTCCCGCCTGAATACTGTCGCGTCGCGCATCGGGAGATGCGTCTGCGGACACAATCAGAATGGGGAGTCGCTCAATCCCACCGGTTTCACCTGCCCGGAATAGCTTGACGGCATCCGGTCCGGTCATTTCTGGCATGTTGTAGTCGAGCAGGGCGACGTCAAACTGCCCAGACATCATCAAATCGTAAGCGATGTCTCCACGTTCAACAGCGCGAACTGAATGACCAGCTTCCTCTAGAATGCGAGTAATAAGTAACAAGTTACTTTGATTGTCGTCCGCAATCAGGATTCGTCGCCGAACAACGGATTCAGCGCGCGAAGTGGGTCGCGATTCTATGAAAGGCGTCAGCCCTCTAATGGCCTGGTGCACCCTCTCGGCTTGTTCAGAGACCGGCAAAATGTCCAACGAACCAGCCTGCCAGAGTCGCGACAGGTCTGCAGGTGTCGCCTCGGTCAGTGCGACCAGTAGCCACGGGCAACAGTTCGGGCGGCAGAGATGGCGCTCAGCGAACGCAATCGCGGCTGACGGCGACATGACAAGTACCGCCGTAAGCGTTGAGCCTTGCGAGAAGTCTGCTTCAGATGCTGCTAGGGGCAAGACGAGGGAGGGATTTAGTCCATGTTCTCCGAGGCACTGCGAAATCTTCTTTGCTTCGAGGAGGTTCTCGCTTATCACATACACGTCGCGGTTGTCGGCGATCGGAGTCTCTTGGGAGCACTCGTGCTCCTGCGCGCACATTGGCAATTCAAACCAGAATGTCGAACCGCTACCCTCAATACTGGACACCCCTATGCGGCCACCCATTAAGGTCACAAGGTCGTGAGCGATAGATGTGCCAAGTCCGGTTCCACCAAAGCGTCTTGTGGCAGATGCGTCCGCTTGCACGAAGCGCTCGAAGATGTGTTCTTGCTGGTCAAGTGGAATTCCGACCCCAGTATCGACCACCTCAAATCGAATATTCGGACCGGACTTAGAAACCTGCAAACGCACGCCGCCGGAAAGTGTGAACTTAAGTGCGTTGTTTATTAGATTGCCGACAACATGATCGAGGTGCGACTGATCGCCGACTACTAGGCCCGGAACCTCGTCATAAACTTTGACTTGCCACTCAAGGCCTTTCGCTTTCGCCGACGGTGCAATCTGCACCTCAAGTTGGCGCAGATAAGCCCGCAGGTTGAACCGATGCCACGTGACGAGCTCAGCGCCAGCCTCCAGCTTGGACATCTGTAGGATCGCATCGACCGACGTCTTGAGCGCTTGGATCGCGCTCCCGAGTGTGTCAACAAGCTCGCGATCGGTTGTGGAAAGTGGGCGTCGTAAGAGTAGGTCATGTACGGCGACGACACCCGTGAGAGGGGTCCGAAGTTCGTGGCTGACGTTTGCGACGAAGCGGCTCTTTGCGTTCGACAGCTGCTCAGCGGCATCCTTCTGTGCAGTAATTCTAGAGAGCAGTATCAGGACATAAATGGGAATGGTGCCCAAAAGTATCGCCAAGCCGATACCGATCTCGCGATGCTGTTGCCAAAACGGAGAGAACAGCAAGAGCAACGTGAAGCACACTCCTGAAAGCGAATAGCTCTGCAGAAGGTACCTTGGTCCGAACCGAAAACCATTGCCAACCGTGATCCACAAATAGAGTCCGACCAGTGGGACCCCAATCTCACCGGCAAAGAACAGTCCTGCGGTAATGGGAATGATGTCTGCCGCAATCCCAAAGCTACGCATGAAGCCAGAGCGCGTGGGGTATCGGTGAAAGCGGTAAAGCATCCAAAGACCGGCACTGCCAGTAACGCAGCCACAGGCAAGCGCGACTCTGAGCTCCAATGAAAATGACCCATCCGAGAGGCCTACTGCTGTTCCGTAAACTAGGACTATGGAGGTGACCAGAACACGGAGGAACGCCTGTTCGACATCGGCGTCCCGACCCTCGGCCTGCGAAAATCCCAGGACCGTCAGGATGCGCGCGAAAGGACGTTTGGCAGATTCGATTGTGGAGCGCACGGGGTTGTTCGGAGTTGACTACATTGTGAGCTAAGGCAGTGACGAGTGAGGATCACATCATGGCGAGAAAACGAAGGTGTGTGCAGATTCTGAATCGCTGAAATGGGCGGCCTCGGTATGTCAGCCGCTCGCTTCCCAAGTCAGGAGCGCATGTCGTCTAGAGCTCTCTGCTCTTCAGATCGGAGCGGGCAGGCGGACGAGTTTTTGTTCTCCGAAGTGATTGATGGGAATGCGCGGACATACCTTTGGCAATTTCTGTGCGTAACGGGCAATCTCCGAGGTACCCCAGAGACGGTAAGCGCCGACATCTGCTATTCCATGCCAAGGGACACGCGGTCTATCATCGCGCTAGTTCCTAGAGCTTGGTGCGTGTTTTTCTTATGTCCCAACAGGCAATTGACGTTAAGGCGATCGATGGAATGCTGTTGTCGGGAAGCATCTGGCGACCACCAAGTTGTAATGACCACCAAACGTCGCCCTCATCAACGCTGGCGCCGGCATCGACTCCCGCTACTACGAACGCTTCGCCTCCCTACCTTGCCGAGGGGGGATTCCTACCGCTGGTCTACGACTACCGCGGCATCGGCCGGTCCCGCCCCCAGTCTATGCGCGGATTCGAGGCTTCGGTAGAGGAATGGGGAAGCAAGGATTGTGCCGCCGTTCTGGATTGGCTCGCCGAGCGCTTTCCGGGCGCGCGGCGCATTGTGATCGGCCACAGCGTTGGCGGCTTTCTCACCGGGTTTGCGCGCAACGGCCACCTCATCGATCACATGGTCCTCGTGGGCGCGCATACCGGGTACTGGGGCGATTACGCACCGTACGCGCGCCCCTGGATGTACCTGTTGTGGCACGCTTTCATGCCCGCTGTTACACGTCTGGTCGGCTATTTTCCCGGGAGATGGCTGCATATGCTCGAAGATCTTCCGCGCGGAGTGGCGTTGGAGTGGGCCGCGCGGCGCAAGCCCGATTTCTGGTGGAACGCACGGGGGGCCGACGGGCAGCCCGATGTCGCCCGGATCGATGAGGTTCTCGGGCGCTTTCGCTCCATCCACGCCTCGGTGCTGGCATTGCGCTTCGAAGACGATCCGTTCGCCACCGTGGCGGCGACGGAGCGCGTGCTGGGGCTTTATTCGGGCTGCACGGCCGAGCAGCGGCTGGTGACTCGCGCCGATGCCGGCGGGCAGAAGATCAGGCACTTCGGATTTTTCGCAGCCGATTCCGGGACACGCTGTGGCCCGAGTGCTGCGCTGGCTGCAGGCGCAGGGAAGGACAGCCGAGACGCGTGCGGCTAGTCGGCGAGCTGGGCGCGTATCGCCTCGATCCGTGTAGGGTCGGAGAGGAAGGCATCGACGCACAGGCGGTCGAAGTGCTTGCCGCGCTGGCTCTTCAGGTATTCGACCGCCTCCTGAATGGACCACGGGCGCTTGCAAGGGTCGTTCGCTGACGAGGGCGTCGAAGACGTCGGCGACGGCGACGACACGGGCGACCACGGGAATGTCCTCGCCGTGGAGGCCGTTGGGATAGCCGGTGCCGTCGTATTTCTCGTGGTGGCCGAGGGCGATGATCGCCCCCATGCTGAGGTACTTGGACGGGCTGCCTTTCAGGATGTCGTAGCCGATGCGCGGATGTCCGCGCATGATCTCGGTCTCCGCCGGGCTGAGCGGCCCCTCCTTCAGCAGGATCGAATCGGGGATCCCGATCTTGCCGATGTCGTGCATGGGCGCGGCAACCTCGAGGACGTGCACGGTCTCGGCGCCGAGACCCAGGTTGTAGCCGACCAGCGCCGAATACCGGGCCATGCGGGTGAGGTGGTTGCCGGTGGTTTCGTCGCGGTACTCGCCTGCCTTCGCCAGCTTCGACAGGTCTCCAGCTCGCGCTCGTGGATCTCGGCGACCGACTTGTCGACCTGGTACTGCAGCACGCGCGCCTGGTCGGACAGCACGATCTTGTGCCGACGCAGCTCCAGCAGATTGGCACAGCGGGCGCGCGTTTCGTGCTCGTCGAGCGGCTTGATCAGGAAGTCGGTGGCGCCGGCCTCCAGCGCGTCGTAGCGGATGCGCCGCTCGTCGACGACGGTGATGACCACGATGGGCACGTCGACGCAATGGGGCAGGGCGCGCAACCGGCGGACGAGCTCGATGCCGTCGAACTCCGGCAGCTTGTAATCGGTGAGGATCATGTCGACGCGGTTGGTGCGCGCGTACTCGAGCGCCCGGGCGGGCGTCTCGAAGAGCTCCAGGTTCAGCTTGGAGTCGACTTGACGGACGATCTCGGCGAGCAGCAGGCGGCTGCTGAAGAGGTCGTCGATGATCAGCACCGTATTGCGCTGGGCCCGCGCCAGGGCGAGTTCGGAGATGACGCCGCTGCTGGCGGTGGCACGGGGCAGCGCGACCGACATCGAACTCTCCTCGGGGTGCGGGCCATGGAAGCCACGGCCGGTCGAGGTGCTAAAGCAAGATCGGTGCCGACACTGCGCCAGCTTCTGTCTGCCGCCCCGCGACGACGGGACGATAGCGCTCGCTGGGCGAGGCCGGCCGGGACGACGAACCCCGGGCCGTCTCGGCGCGGCAAGGCCCCAAAACACAAAAGGCCGGCTCGGAATCCCCGAGCCGGCCCCTATCTTGTGGTCGGGGCGAGAAGATTCGAACTTCCGACCCCCTGCACCCCATGCAGGTGCGCTACCAGGCTGCGCTACGCCCCGACGAAAACGCGAAATTATACCGGGATTAGTCCTCGGGGCCTAGAAGGTGCCGTATTTCCTCCAGCTCCTGCCGCAATTCGGCAGTGCTGATCGAGCCGTCGCCTGGGGTGGCCGCGGCATGCACGGCGGGGGCGGCGGGCTCCTTGGCCTGGGTCGCGTGCGCCGTCTCGCCCTCGTTCTCGAGCCGATGCCGCGCACCGTTGATCGTGAAGCCCTGCTCGTACAGCAGGTCGCGGATGCGGCGGATCAGCAGCACCTCATGGTGCTGGTAGTAGCGCCGGTTGCCGCGGCGCTTCACCGGCTTCAGCTGGGCGAATTCCTGCTCCCAGTAACGCAACACATGGGGTTTGACCGCGCACAGGTCACTGACCTCGCCAATGGTGAAATACCGCTTGGCGGGGATCGGCGGCAGCTCGACGGGGCTAGCTCGGCTGTGTTCCGGCATGGTTCGCGGCTTCGACCATCGCCTTCAGTTTCTGACTGGCGTGAAAGGTGACGACGCGCCGGGCAGTGATCGGTATTTCTTCCCCGGTCTTGGGATTGCGTCCGGGACGCTGTGGCTTCTCGCGCAGCTGGAAGTTGCCGAAGCCCGAGAGCTTCACGCTGTCGCCGCGCTCGAGCGCCATTCGGATTTCCTCGAAGAAGTGCTCGACCATGTCTTTGGCTTCGCGCTTGTTGAGGCCCAGCTGCTCGAAGAGGAGGTCGGCAAGTTCGGCTTTGGTGAGCGTCATCGGGGATTCCTATTGGCGGAGCGAGCCACCGAACTGCTCGACGACGATGCGCAGCAACTGCGCCATCGCGGCGTCGATCTCGGGGTCCGTCAAAGTACGTTCAGTATCCTGCATAAGCACCAGAATCGCAAGGCTTTTCATGCCCGGTGAAAGCCCCGTGCCGCGATACACGTCGAACAGCCGGACCGCTTCCACGCTGGCCACGCGCGCCGCAGCCAGCGCATCGACGACGGCCTGGGCGGCGATGCCTTCGTCGACGACCACCGCGAGGTCGCGGCGAACGACCGGCAGGCGCGAGACCGGCTGCGCCGTCGGGAGCGGGATGGCGGTCAGCGGCTCGAGGTCGAGTTCGAACAGCACCGGCGCGTGCGGCAACTCGAACTGCTTGACCAGGCGCGGATGCAGTTCGCCGATCCAGCCGATCGCCTGCTTCGCCACGCTGACCGTCGCGGCACGACCGGGGTGCAGCGCCGGGTGCTCGCCGGCCGCGGTGCGCAGCGTCAGCGGCGCGACCAGCGCCTCGAGATCGGCCTTGACGTCGAAGAAGTCGACATTGCGCGCCGGCTGGCCCCATTGTTCCGCGTGCGCGTCGCCGTATGCGAGACCGCCGATGCGCAGCGGCTGATCGTGGCCGGGCGCGGTGCGCAGGAAACAGCGCCCGACTTCGAAGACGCGGACCCGCTCGGCACGACGGGCGAGGTTGGTCCGCAGCACTTCGATCAGCCCGCCCGCCAGCGTCGTGCGCATCACGTCGAGGTGGCTGGCGATCGGATTCAACACCCTGAGCGGCGCTGCCGCGTCCGGGCGGGCGGGGAACAGCGCCGCCTCGACGGCCGACCCGACGAAGCTGAAGGTGATGACCTCCTGCCAGTCCCGCGCCACCAGCACGCGCTTCAGTGCACTGGCGGTCCGCAGGCGCTCCGGGGCGGGCAGCATGTCCTGCACGTGCACCGCGGGAACCGCGGGAATCGCGTCGTAGCCGTGCAGGCGCGCCACTTCCTCGACGAAATCCTCCTCGATGGCGAGATCGAAGCGGTAGGACGGTGGGGTCACCATGAGATCGTCGCCGGTCGGCTCGTGGCGGAGCTGCAGCCGGTCGAACAGCGACGCGATCGCGGCCCGGGGCAGGTCGACGCCCAGCAGGCTGGCGACGCGGGCCGGGCGCACGCGCACGGGAGCGCGCCCGGGCAGGCGCGCGCAGGCATCATCGATGGGCCCGGCCCGGCCACCGCAACTGGCGAGGATCAGCTCGGTGGCCCGCTCCAGCGCCCGCACGCAGCCGGCGAAGTCGACGCCGCGCTCGAACCGATGGCCGGCGTCGCTGACGAAACCGAGGCGCCGCGACTTGCCCTGGATCACCGCCGGATTCCAGAACGCCGCTTCGAGGAAGACCGTGGTCGTCGCGGCGCCGATGCCCGAGTGCTCGCCGCCCATGATGCCGGCGAGACCGAGCGGCTTCATCTCGTCGCAGACCAGCAGCAGGTCGCGCTCGAGCTTCAGCACCTGGCCGTTGAGCAGCACCAGTTCTTCGTTCTCGGCGGCGAAGCGCACGACGATGTCGCCGTCGAGCAGGCGGTCGTCGTAGGCGTGCAGCGGCTGCCCGAGCTCCAGCATCACGTAGTTGGTGATGTCGACCACGGCGGAGATCGACCGGATGCCGCTACGCAGCAGGCGCTCCTTCATCCAGTCCGGTGTCGGTGCCGACGGGTCGATGCCCTCGATCGTCCGGCTGGTGAAGCGCGGGCAGCCGTCGGCGTCCTCGATGCGGACGCCGCGCCGTGCGCTGCCGGTGACCGCGACCGCGTTGGCGGGGGGCGCCACCAGCGGCGCGCCGGTGATCGCCGCCACCTCGCGCGCAAGCCCCAGCAGCGACAGGCAGTCCGCCCGGTTGGGCGTGAGCTTCAGGGTGATCAGCGTGTCGTCGAGCCGCAGCTGCGCACGGAGGTCGGCGCCGACGACCGCGTCGTCGGGCAGGCGCAGCAGGCCCGACGCATCGTCGTCGATGCCGAGTTCCCTGGCCGAGCAGAGCATGCCGTGCGACACCACGCCGCGCACCGCCGCCTCGCGGATCGCGAGTCCGCCGGGCAGTGCGGCACCGACGAGCGCGCAGGGGACCTTCATGCCCGCCGCGGCGTTGGGTGCCCCGCAGACGATCTGCAGTGCCGCGCCCGTGCCCGCGTCGACGGTGCACACGCGCAGGCGGTCGGCGCCGGGGTGCGCGGCAACCGCGTCGATGCGGGCGACGACCACCCCGGAAAACGGCGGCGCCGCGGGTGCGGCGTCTTCGACCTCGAGGCCGGCCATCGTCAGCTTGTCGCACAGCGCCGCGGAATCCAGCGGCGGATTCACCATCGTGCGCAGCCAGTGTTCGGAGAATTTCATGGCGGCCGGACCTTAGGCGAACTGGCGCAGGAATTTGAGGTCGTTCTCGTAGAACAGCCGGAGGTCGTTGACGCCGTAGCGCAGCATCGTCAGACGATCCGGGCCCATGCCGAAGGCGAAGCCCTGGTAGCGCTCGGGGTCGATGCCGACGGCGGAGAGAACGTTCGGATGCACCTGGCCGGAGCCGGCGATCTCCAGCCACCCATCGCCGAAGCTCATGTCGACCTCCGCCGACGGTTCGGTGAACGGAAAGAACGATGGGCGGAAGCGGACCTCGAGGTCGTCGCGCTCGAAGAAGTTGCGCAGGAACTCGGTGAACACGCCCTTCAGGTCGGCGAAGGAGACGTCCTCGGCGATCCACAGGCCTTCGACCTGATGGAACATCGGCGAGTGCGTCGCATCGCTGTCCACACGGTACACGCGCCCCGGCGCGATGATCTTGATCGGCGGCGCGTGTGTTTCCATGTAGCGCACCTGGATCGGCGAGGTGTGCGTGCGCAGCACGTTGCCGCCCTCGACGTAGAAGGTGTCGTGCATCGAACGCGCCGGATGGTTCTCCGGCGTGTTGAGCGCGGTGAAGTTGTGGAAGTCGTCCTCGATCTCGGGGCCGTCCGCGACTTCGAAGCCGAGCGAGCGGAAGAGGGCTTCCATGCGCTCCAGCGTGCGGGTGATCGGATGCAGGCCGCCGGTGCCGAGTCCGCGCCCGGGCAGCGACACGTCCAGCGACTCCGCGGCGAGCTGCGCCGCGAGCCGCGCGTCGGCCAGCGCCGCGCGCCGCGCGTTCAGCGCGCTCTCGAGCGTCAGCTTGGCCTCGTTGATCGCGCTGCCGGCCGCGGGCCGCGCGGCCGCCGGCAGCTTGCCCAGCGTCTTCAGCAGCTCGGTGAGCGCACCCGCCTTGCCGAGGTAGCGGGCCTTGCTGTTCTCGAGCGTCGCCGGGTCGGGCGCGGCGGCGAATTCGGACAGGGCGGTGGCGATGATGCGGTCGAGTTCTTCCATCGGGATTCCTGATTGCTCGCGGCGTTGCGGCGGAAGCAAAAAAAAAGGGAGGCGGGTCGCGCCTCCCTCGATTCCTGCGGCTCGCTCAGGCCAGAGAGGCTTTGGCCTGCTCCGCGATCTTTCCGAACGCCGCCTTGTCGTAGACGGCAAGGTCGGCGAGGACCTTGCGGTCGATGTCGATCGAGGCCTTCTTGAGACCGTTCATGAATGCGCTGTAGGTCATCCCGAGCTCGCGGGCCGCGGCGTTGATCCGCGCGATCCAGAGCGCGCGGAACTCGCGCTTCTTGACCCGGCGGTCGCGGTACGCGTACTGGCCGGCCTTCATCACCGCTTCCTTCGCGATGCGGTAGACCGAATTGCGGCGGCCGCGGAAACCCTTGGCCTGGTCGAGAACCTTCTTGTGCCGCGCCCGGGCGGTTACCCCACGTTTGACTCTTGGCATGGTCGGCTCCCGTTACGCGTACGGCATCATGGCTTTCACCGCGTCCGCATTGGTGCTGTGGACGCCGGTGGTGCCGCGAAGATGACGCTTGTTCTTGGTCGTCTTCTTGGTGAGGATGTGGCGCTTGAACGCCTGCGCGCGCTTGACGCTGCCGCTCCCGCGCACGCGGAAGCGCTTCTTGGCGCTGCTCTTCGTCTTCATCTTGGGCATGACTGCTCCCTTATTTGCTGCCCACGGCGGTGCTCTCCGGCGGAGAGACTTTGCTACCGGCTTCGGGCTTGGTCGGGTGATGTACCTTCGGTGCCACCTTCTTCGGGGCCAGCAGCATCACCATCTGCCGACCCTCGAGCCGCGGCCACGACTCGACGACGCAGTGCGTCTCGAGATCGCTGCGGATGCGTTCCAGCAGGCGCACACCGAACTCCTGGTGCGCCATTTCGCGCCCGCGGAAACGCAGCGTGATCTTGGCCTTGTCGCCCTCGCCGAGGAACCGGATCAGGTTCCGCAGCTTGATCTGATAGTCGCCTTCGTCGGTGCCGGGCCGGAATTTCACTTCCTTGACCTGGATCTGCTTCAGCTTGAGCTTTGCCTCGTGCTGCTTCTTGGCCTCACGGTACTTGAACTTGCCGTAATCCATGATCCGGCATACCGGGGGCTTGGCCGTCGGCGCGATCTCGACCAGATCGAGTTCGGCCGCTTCGGCGCGGGCCACGGCATCCGCAAGCGGGACGATGCCAAGCTGCTCGCCTTCCTCACCAACCAGACGGATCTCAGTGGCATTGATTTCGCCGTTGATCCGCGGTGCTTTTTCCTGGGCTATTGTGAAATCTCCGTGTCATCAAAAAAACAAACCGTACCGCCCGCTGCGCGCCGGGGCTGACTCCGACTGGGTGTCAGCGGCGCGACGCAACCTCCTCGCGGAGGCGCTCGAGCAGGGACGCCAAGGGCATCGCCCCCAGGTCCTCGCCGCTGCGGGTGCGCACGGCCACCTGTCCAGCCTGCATTTCCTTGTCGCCGACGATCAACTGATACGGCAACTTTTGCAGGCTATGTTCGCGAATTTTATAGGTTATTTTCTCGTTGCGCAAATCGACCAGCACCCGGAACCCGGCGCCGCGCAGCGCCGCCTCCAGCTCCCGGGCGTAGGCCGCCTGGCGATCGGTGATGTTCAGGACGACCGCCTGCACCGGCGCGAGCCACAGCGGCAGCGCCCCGGCGTGGTTCTCGATCAGGATGCCGATGAAGCGCTCCAGCGAGCCGACGATGGCGCGGTGCAGCATCACCGGCGTCCTGCGGGTGTTGTCCTCGGCGACGTACTCGGCCCCGAGGCGGCCGGGCATCTGGAAGTCGACCTGCATGGTGCCGCACTGCCACGAGCGACCGATCGAGTCCTTGAGGTGGTACTCGATCTTCGGGCCGTAGAACGCGCCTTCGCCGGGCAGTTCCACCCACTCGGCGCCGCAGGCGGTGAGCGCCGCCCGCAAGTCGTCTTCCGCGGTGTCCCACTGGGCGTCCGTGCCGAGGCGCTTGTCCGGGCGCAGCGCCAGCTTGATGGCGATCTCGGTGAAGCCGAAGTCGCGGTAGACGTCGAGCGAAAGCTGGTTGAACGCCTTGCATTCGTCCTGGACCTGGTCCTCGCTGCAGAAGATGTGGCCGTCGTCCTGGGTGAAGGCGCGCACGCGCATGATGCCGTGCAGCGCGCCCGAGGGCTCGTTGCGGTGGCAGGCGCCGAACTCGCCGTAGCGCAGCGGCAGTTCGCGATAGCTGCGCAGGTCGGCGTTGAAGATCTGCACGTGGCCGGGACAGTTCATCGGCTTGATCGCGAAGTCGCGCTTCTCCGACTCGGTCGTGAACATCTGCTCCTTGTAGTTCTCCCAATGGCCGGACTTCTCCCACAGCGTGCGATCCAGGATCTGCGGGCACCTGACCTCCTGGTACCCGTTGTCCCGGTACACCTGCCGCATGTACTGCTCGACTTCCTGCCACAGCGACCAGCCCTTGGGGTGCCAGAAGATCATCCCCGGGGCTTCGTCCTGCAGGTGAAAGAGGTCGAGCTGGCGCCCGAGGCGGCGGTGGTCGCGCTTCTCGGCTTCCTCGATGCGGGTGAGATAGGCGTCGAGGTCCTCCTTCCGGGTCCACGCGGTGCCGTAGATCCGCTGCAGCATCTCGTTGCGCGAGTCGCCGCGCCAGTAGGCGCCGGCCAGCTTCATCAGCTTGAACACCTTGAGCTTGCCGGTGGAGGGCACGTGCGGCCCGCGGCAGAGATCGGTGAAGCGACCTTCGGCGTACAGCGAGATGTCCTCGTTCGACGGGATCGAGGCGATGAGCTCGGCCTTGTAGTGCTCGCCCAGGCCCTTGAAGTACGCGACCGCGTCGTCGCGCGGCATCAGGCTGCGGACGACCGCCTCGTCCTTCTTCGCGAGGTCGGCCATCTTGCGTTCGATCGCGGCGAGGTCGTCCGGCGTGAACGGGCGCTTGTAGGCGAAATCGTAGTAGAACCCGTCCTCGATCACCGGCCCGATGGTCACCTGCGCGTCGGGGAAGAGTTCCTTGACCGCGTAGGCGAGCAGGTGCGCGGTCGAGTGGCGGATGATCTCGAGTCCCTCGGGGTCCTTGTCGGTGACGATCGCGACGTCGGCGTCGGCGGTCAGCAGGTGCGAGGTGTCGACGAGCTTGCCGTCGACCTTCCCGGCCAGGGCGGCCTTGGCCAGCCCCGGACCGATCGCGGACGCGACCTGGGCGACGGTGACCGGGGCGTCGAACGACTTGACGGCACCGTCGGGTAAGCGGATGGCAGGCATGGCAGTCTCCGGAAGGCGAAAAAAAAGTGCGGACGAGCCGCACTGTTTCGAACACGTGGCGTGCGAACTCGCGTCGGTCTAGAGGGCCTCGCTGCGCGTTCGCGGTGTCATAACCGGATCCTTCCTGATTGCCGCTGTCGTTTCGACCTGCCTTGGAAAGCCGCAGCCGTCCGGGCAGTCGTGTGGCCGAATGTCCTGGTAGGCGCGATTGGACTCGAACCAACGACCCCCACCATGTCAAGGTGGTGCTCTAACCAGCTGAGCTACGCGCCTGCAAAGAACGTGCAATTCTAGCCGAAGGCGGAAGGTGGATCAATACTCTCCCTCCACGCTCATCGCCATGGACATCGCCAGCGTGCGCCGGAGGCGTGGTCCGGATCTTGCCTCGTCCAGTCGCGCACCCCACTGCCAACGCGAAGCCCATGGAACTCAGACTCGTCGCGATCGAAACCGATTCCAGCACGCCAACGACCAAGGCCGCCGATGGCCGCGCCGCCGTCGAAAGTGCCGCAATTGAGCCGCCGCCGGCGCCCGCCGATCGCTTCCTGGCCAAAGCGACATGCGAGTACGAAGCCGGGCAGGTCGAACAACCGCTGTGGATGCACGCGGCGACACAGGCCGGCGGCGACGACGCGGCGGTCCTCGCCGGGTATCTGCGCGCCCGGGCGACCGCTCTGCGTCTTGCCGAGCGCCGGGCGCGTGATTCTTCATCCGGTCGACGCTCGCGCAGGGCGCCGCCGGTGGAGGCCGATGCCGGCGCATCGGTGACCGACGCGTGCGCCGCGTCCCTGGACGGCGGCCGCCAGCAAGCCCGCCGGTCGGCGCGGTTGCGGCGATGGTGGCCCGCGGCGGCGGCACTCGCCATCGCGGGGGTGGTGGGTTGGACATTCATCGCCCGCGGTGCGGACGACACCGGTGCGCGCACCGCAGGCGCCAGCATGACCACCCCTGCGGCCGGCACCGCGGCGCGAGCTCCGGCTGGAGTCGGGCAACCGGCGTCTGCGCCGGCGGCGGCTCCGACGGACGCAGCCGCGCAGCGCGCCGAGCGCGAGTCCAAGGTGCAGGAATTGATCGCCGCGGGCAACTGGAACGTGCTCGTGCTCCACGCCGCCGAATGGACCCGCAAGGAGCCGGCCAACGCGGAAGCGTGGATGCACCTCAGCGTCGGCTACGCCAACCTGCGGCAGAACGAGGATGCGCTGGCCGCCGCCGAAAGGGCGACGCAGCTTGCGCCGGCGGAGCGCGAACTGTGGAAAAACCTGGGCCGGGCCGGGCTGGCGGCGGGTCGGCCGGAGGCGGCATTGCACGCCTACCAACAGGCCGTGGCGCGCGACGAGCACGATGCCGCGAGCCTCACGCTGGTGGGGAAGCTGAGCGCCGAACTCGCCCTGCTGCCGCAGGCGAAACTCGCCTACGACCGTGCGTTGACCGTCAGTCCGGGCGATCCGGATGCGCGCTGCGGACAGGCGCAGGTCGCGCAGAAGCAGGGCCGCGGCAAGGAAGCCGAGGCGATCGTCAGGGACCTGCGCCGCGGCGGGAGCGAGTGCAGCCTTGCCGACTCGCCGCTGCTGGCCACCGCGATGGCCGTGCCCGCGCCCGCGGCGAAATCGCTGCCGCAATCCGTGCGCTGAACGCCGCGGTCGCGGCGGCAGGATCCGGCGGGTTTCGGCGCCAGGCCGGCGCGGGCGCCGCCTGCGCCGCGCTATCTCGGCTCAGGAGGTGTGAATGAATCGCGCGGGGGCCGAGCGGGGCCGTTGGGGCTGGATGAGCGGTCATGTGGGATTCGTTCACACCTTGTCAGCCGAATACCGTCGCCAGCAGCCCGGCGACGCCGAGCCCGAGCGCTGCGAGCGAGTCGCCGGCGATGAGGCCGCCGCCGACCAGCGACGTCGTGCTCATGTCTTCCGGCAGCACCTTGCCGCCGCCGGACGCCTTTCGCTGCGGCAGCGAATTGACGAAGCTCGAGAGCATGCCGCCGGCACCGAACCACAGCGACGTGTGCAGATTGACGAAGCCGCCGAACGACGACGCGTAGGGCGAAGGCAGGATCACCGCGTCGAGGAGGAAGTCGGTGACGAAGCCGCCGCGCCCATCGGCGACGAAGCGCCGGTAGCGGCCGTTCGCCTTGATGGCCTTGCGCGCGAGCTGGATCGCCAGGCCGATCGCCACCCCCAGCCAGATCGCCGTGCGCTGATACGGCTTGTCGTCGGTCAGGCTGCGCAACACGCCGACGAACTTGTAGGTCATCGCCGCGCTCCACTCGGCGGGCTGTTCGCCGGCCTGCATCACCGTCTGGTCCAGCAGCAGCACCGGGTAGGCGGTCATGAACAGCCTGGCGAACACCACCGCCATGATCGCGCCCATCAGGATGCCGGCCACCTGGTAGCGGAACTGCAGCACGCGACTGCTGCCGAGGCGCCAGCCGGTGGAGCGGTCCTGCTGCATGTCGCAGGCGACGCTCGTCGACACCAGCAGCACCGTACCGGCCAGCAGGCCGACGGTCGGGTCCTCGAGTCCGATCGCCGCCATCAGGACGACGGTGACGACGAACGCGGACGAGATCGGGTTCGAATCGCTGATGCCGAGCGAGATGCCGTTGACCATCGCGAACACGAACACCAGCAGCACGGCGAACAGCAGGTAGCCGACCGGTTGCCCCAGCACGAGGTGCCCGGTGGCGACGATGCCCGCGCCCCAGCCGATCACCCACAGCACGAGCCGCGTGGTGTTCACGCGCTGCCACTCGGCCCGCGGTGCGGCCGGCGCCGGCCGGCTGCCGATGCGCGACAGCGCTTCCCGCAGCACCAGCGCGATGTCGACGACCGCCGCACCCATGATGAGGCCGAGTGCGATCAGGAAGGTGATCTTGCGGAACGGCTCGCCCTCGGCGAGCCAGCCGACGGAGATGAACGTCGGGATCAGCGCCCAGCCGAGGACGCCGCCGACGATCGCCGGGATGCCGATGCGCGCGCCGACCAGCATGCCGGCGCCGAAGGTGGACGTGGAGAGTTCGATCGCGCCGAGGATCGCGAGCTTGCCGGCCGCGATGCCGCCGGCGACGCCGGCGACGATCCCGCTGCCGAGCTTCAGCACCGAGCGGCGCAGCAGCACGGGGTCGGTGAGCGCGCGCAGGATGTTGGCGACCGCGTAGCCCGACGGGTAGGTGAGCTGCAGCCGATCGACCAGCATCGGCGTGTAGAGCATGCCGACCCCGGCGCCGAACATGCCGATGCACAGCAGGTAGAGGATCAGTTGCCACACGGGCGGCTGCGGCAGTCCCATCCACACCATCGCCTGGATCAGCACGCCCATCGCGCTCATGCTGGCGACCGACGCGGCCGCGGTCTGCACGTAGTTGGCGCCGTGCTTGCCGTCGGCGCCGTAGCCGAAGGTGACCGTGGAACCGAGGATGCCGGCAAGCACCTGCCCGCCGACGAAGAAGCCGAGCGAGAAGTTCATGTACGACGCGGTGACGCCGCCCAGCGGTCCCAGCACCAGGACCCCGAGCCCGACGAGCAGCGCGTGGTAGCGCCAGGTGCCGGGCGACGGCAGCCACGACCAGCGCGGCGCAGCGGAGGGGGGTGTGGTCATCGTGCGGTCACCGAGCGGGAGACGAGCCAGAGCAGGCCCAGCAGCAGGGGTTGATGGGCCATGTAGACGGCGAGGCTGTGCCGTCCCAGCCAGGCGAGCGCCGCAGGTGGCCGCAGTCCGGCGAGCCCGGCGTGGATGCGTGGCGCGAGCGATGCGCCGGCGAGGGCGACCCCCAGCAGCGTGACGCCCGCCCACGGCAACAGCGGGACGTAGTCCTCGGTCGACGGCTTGTAGGTGCGCAGGCCGATGAACGACAGCACCGGATCGTCGAACAGCGGATGCGACAGCGCATTGCCGGCGGCGATCATCGCGAGCCCGACCGCCAGCGCGGCCCGCGGGTGCCGAACCAGAGGTCGTGCCAGCAGCGTCGCGACGACGATGCAGTGGAGGACGCCGAACGCGATGAAGGTGCGCGGGAACACGAGGTAGCTGCCGACGGAGACCGCCGCCGCGCACGCGGCGATGACGGCGATGCGGCGCCAGTACCGAGTCCTGGGTGCCGCGGCACGATCGGCGAGCACCAGCGAGATCCCGGTGAGCGCGAGGAACAGCGACAGGATCAGCGTCCGCGCGCCCAGCCAGAACGGGTCGTGCTCGAAGTCGGCCGCCAGCCAACCGAAGTGGCGCAGGTCGAAGCAGAAGTGGTAGGCGATCATCAGGCAGACGGCCAGCCCGCGCGCGGCGTCGACGGCGTCGAGCCTGCGCCCCGGGGCCGTCGCGCGCACCGTGCCTGCCGGTGGTTCCGGCACGTGGCGCGGCCGGCGCCGGCGCGTCACCGCTTGCCGTCCGGCCATTGCACGCGCCAGCCTGCGCCCTCCGCGCGGCCGACGGCGCGCAGCAGTGCCGCCAGCGTCGCGTCGCTCGCGTCGCGCGGCGTGACCAGGACGTCCACCGTGACGGCGCCGTGCAGGTCCGCGCCGGCGACGCCCCGGACCTCCGCGACACCGCCGCTGTTGGCGACCGGGCCGGCAACGCGGTCGCCGGTTCCCTGCAGCGACGCGGTGACGGTGCCCAGATCCAGCGCCGGACGGTTCGCTGCGTAGACGACACGGGCGCCCTGCCAGCGCAGATCGAGCGCACCGGCCAGTGCGTTGCCGCTGCGCTCGAGACGCGGTGCGACCGCGACGACCGTCCCGCCGATGGCCGGCGACGCCGACGTCGGCGGGGCGGCCGACAGCACTGCTGCGGGCACGGCGACCTCGACCTCGGCGAGGATGAACCCTTGGCGCGTGACGATCAGCCGCCCGCGCGGCGACGTTTCGGCGGCGTCCCGCGGGCCGAACCGCAGGTGGATCCGGCCGACCAGCAGTTCGCCGGGCTCGATGGTCCACGCCAATGGCAGCCGTTGTCCCCGCGCCAGCAGCGTGCCTTGCCCGCGCCAGATCGTCCCTTCGGTGTCGACCAGCGACAGCGCGCCCGAGGTTGCCTGGTCGAGCATCGGATTCACGCTGGCCGCTGGGGCGAGCGCGACCAGCGCGAGCACGAACAGCAGCGCGATGCCGATGCTGCGAAGGACGGTGTGCATCGAAGCGCGCTGCGGGGGGGGGTCAGCGGCCGAGCAGCAGCTCGGCGCGCACGCTGCCGCCATCGACGCGCGCGGTGAGTGTCGCTTCGTGCAACTGTAGCTGGGCGTCGCGCTGCAGCGACTCGAGCAAGGGCACGAGCGCGTCGAACGGCACGATGGGCAGGCTGACGCGCAGGCGCTCGCCCTGGGCGTCGATCTGCGTGCCCGGAATGGGCCCGACCGTCGCTGCCAGCGCGCGCTGGATCGTCGCCCGCATCGGGGCGTCGGGCGCGGTTCGCTGCGTCCGGGCGAGCGCGGGGATGGCTGCCGCCATCCTGCGTCCTTCGGCCAGCGCGGCGCGCGCCTGCGGAGCCGCACTGCGCAGCCGCGCGACGTCGGCGGCGAGCGGCTGGGCGACCCCCCACCACAGCCCCGCCGCGAGCAACGCCGCGGCCGCTGCGCCGAGCAGCGCCTGCTCGCGCGGCGTACGCTCGGCCAGCCAGCGGCCCGCGGCGGCATCTCGCCAGCGAGAGCCGTCGCGCATCACGCGCCGGTCCTTCCGAAGCGCGCCCGCGTTCCCGCGCCGGACCGCGCAATGAGAGCCGGCAGTCCGGCCGCCTTCATGCCGGCGTCGAACTCGCGCAGGGCCTCGGGATCGACGGCGCCGAGCTCGACCGTCCATGCGCCGGCGGCGTAGGTGGCCCTCTTCAAGCTGCCACGCGGCAATCGTGCCAGTGCCGGCGCAGCGCGCGCCAGCAGCGGCAGCGCGTCGCCGGGGGCGGCGAGCCCATTGGCGTGGCGCGCTTCGGCGAAGCGGCGCTCCAGTGCCGCACGCGCACCGATCGCGTCGGCTGCCTCGCTGTCGGCGATGCCGGCGCCGGTGGCCAGCGCTCGCCACGCTGCGGCGTCGCGCCGGGCAGCGAACTGCAACCACGCCCACTCGCCGACGGTCCCGGCCAGATGCAGGCCCAACGCCAACGCCACCAGCAGCAGCGCCGGACGCCAGAGCCGGCGCTCACCGCGCGGTCGGAGCGTGGAAGCGGGCGCGAAATCGCCCTGCCGCAGATCGGTCGCGGCCGCGAACGACGCTGAGGGAGTCTCGTTCCAGCGCCAGGGGGCGGTCGCCGCGAAGCGGACGCCGGTGCGCGCCGTCCACTGCGCGAGCCGTGCCGGGGGTACCGTCGCGTGCACGGCGATCGCCACGGGTGCCGGCTGGGTCTGCGCCAGCAGCCGGAGCAGCTCGTCGGGCAGTTCGTCGGCCGCTGGCGGTGCCGCGAGCGCCATCGCCGAGCCGTCGGGAAAGCGCATGAAGGCGCGATCGGCGGCCGTGTCGTCGGCATACCAGCGCCACTCGTCTCCGGCCGGCGCGAGGTCGGGTTCGGCGACGACGCGCGACCACGGCTGCAGTCCCGGCACCGCCGCCGGCAAGCCCAGGATTGCTTCCAGCAACGTGCGTTCGACGATGACGGCCCGCACGCTGCCGTCGGGGGCCTGGCGCGACACCGCGACGTGCTGCGCGTCGGCGGGTCCCGCGAGCTGATCCTCGATGGCGAAGCTCGCTGCCGCGTGCAGGCGGCCGGTAGGCAGCGGCGGCAGGCGCAGCGTGGCGACGCGCACCTGCGCCGCGGCGACGACCGCCTCGGCGACGGCCGCCGCCGGCCAGCGGGACGGTGGATCGCAGCCGGTCCGCAGCAGCGCGCCGGCTGCGTCGTACAACGCCCAGGGCTGGGGCGACCCGACGGTCGGTGGCGCGTCGAGGCGCACGCGCAGCGTGCTCATCGACAGCTCCGGCGGCGAGAGGCGACGCCTGTCGCGCGCGACGCGGCGCGCGCCGGTGGCGGCGCGGGCGGCCGGGTGTCGTGCGCGTCGGCGTGGCGTGAATACGGCATGCGGGTCCGGCGTTGGGTGAAGAACGATTCTACTCGACGACCTGCCAGACGACCGCCGGCCAGGCGCCGGCGCGGCGGCGCAGCAGCGCGCGCGCGCGGCCGAGGGTCGTGCCCTGGCGCGCCTCGACGGTGGCGTAGAAGTAGTCGCTGCGGACCGCCAGCCCGAGTTCCGACGCGAGCGATGCGCCGCTGGGCAGCCGGGCACGGAATTCGGCGACGGTCGTGAACGGCTTGTTCGCCCGGCTGGTGACCAGGCCCGCCAGCGCCTCCGGACCGGCGCCGTCGACCACCGCGGCCAGCACCTCGACCGGCGCAGTGTTGACGTTCACGGGCGTGTCTGCCGGCAGCGCCGCGACGAAGGCGGCGACGGCCGCCAGACTGCCCTCGGTCACGCCGCGCACGACCAGCAGTTCGGCGCCGCGCAGGACGGGCGCGTCGGCGGTCAGCGCGGGCGTCGGCTGGGCCAGATAGTAGGCGTCCTCGGCACCTCGCGACCGCGGAATCGTGTCGGCGTCGATCCAGTCGGCGATGGCGTCGAGCGCCGTCACCGGTCCGCCGCGCTGCGCGAACAGACGCTGCAGCCGCACCCGCTCGACGCCGGCGGTGGCCCCGGTGGCGCCCAGCGCGTTGACGTTGAGCCTGGACTGGGCGTCGACGATCGCGCCCCGGATGCTGCCGTTCTCCAGCGGAATCGCCGGCAGCGGCACCGCCCACGGTTCGCCGAGGTGATCGATGGCGCCGCGGCGTGCATCGTCGTGCAGGATCTGCCGCGCCCACTGGATGCCGGCCAGCGCCACCGCCTGCGCCTGGACCTGATCGCGCCGGTGCAGCACCGACTCCGCCCAACGGCGCTGGTCGGCGAAGACCGTGACGGCGACGGCAGCGGCCAACGCCGACAGCAGCATCGCCAGGATGATCGCCACGCCCGACTGTCGTCCGGGTGCCATCAGTACAGCGCCAGCAGTCGTTCGACCCGGCCCCCGTCGGCCAGCGTCAGCTCGATGCGCACCGCGCGCGGCACGGCCGCCTCGCCCAGTGCCGGCCAGCGCGTCCTCCAGTTGCCGGTGCTGTCGAGGAAGCCGAGCCGGAAGCCGGTGACGCCAGTCGCGAGCGCATGGCGGTCGGGCAGGGCGGCAGCGGGGGCGTCGAGACGCGGCCAGTACAGCACCGTGAGCACGTCGCGGTCGAGTCGATAGCCGATGCGTTGCCCCGCGGCGCCGGGATCGGCGTCGAACTCCGGACCGGCCCGGGAGACGCGCAACTCGCTGTGGCCGTCGCCGTCGACGCTGGCCAGCCAGGCGGGTTCGCGGGTCGCGCCGACGCGTGCTTCGCGCGGCAGCGCCTGGCGCAGGTCGGCTTCGATTCGCGCGAAGGACGCGTCCAGCGCGCGCCAGCGCAGGGCCTCGGACGTCAGCTGCACCTCGCTGTCGACGAGCGAGGACAGCGCGCGATAACCGAGGGTCGCGATCACCGCCAGGATCGCCAGCGCGATCAGGATCTCGATCAGCGTGAAGCCGCGCGGCCGGTGGCGCTTCATCGTGCCGGCGGCAGCCCCACGTAGCCGACGAGCTGCGCCAGCGCGTAGTCCGGTTGGCCGGGGTCGGCGACCGTCACCTCGATTTTCCGGAAGGCGGCGTTCGGCGTGCCCGACACCGTCTCGCGCCAGACGAAGCGGTTGCCGGCCTGGACCGCCTCGCCGGCACGCGCGCCCAGCGCCGGGCCGTTCGTCGCGAGTTGCGCCACGGCGAGCTGGTTCTGCGCGATCCACAAGGCAAGCGTGCGCTGCTTGAGCAACGTCGCGCTGTTGGTCGACTGCGCCAGCGCCCGCATGCCCGCAGCGAGCGCCACGGCGATGACGGCCAGCGCGACCAGGATCTCGATCAACGTGAAGCCGCCACCGGCACGGCGGCAGCGAGAAGGACCCGGGTCGGGCCGGCGCGGCCGACTCACCGTGCGCCCGGCGTGGCGACGGCCACGGCGACGCGATTCAGGACGTCGGCGGCGATCACCATCGACGCGCTGCCCGATGCCAGCACCAGCGCATAGGGCTCGTTGCGGCCGCTGCCGCGGAACGGCAGGATCGCGTCCGCGGCGACGGCGGCACCGGCGTAGCTGGCCACGGCGACCTGCAGCTCGTCGGGAAGCCGGCGGGGCGCGAGGACGTCGTCGTCGCCGATCCCGTTCCACCGGCCGTCGCTGCCACGCCGCCAGAAGCGGTACGACGTTCCCGACGCCGATACCCCCAGCGTCTCCCCGGTCCACTGGGCGAGCGCCGCGGCGTGCTCGAGCGCGCCGGCGAGGCGCCTTGCCTCGGCCGCCAGCGTTCGCCGCGGATCGCGATCGATGCCCGCGACGAGCAGTGCCGCGGCCGTCGCGAGCACGATCAGCACCACCAGCATCTCGACCAGCGTGAAGCCCGCCGCGGGCCGCCGCGCGGGTCGCGCGCCCGACGGGATCAGAGGTCCCACGAGCCGATCTCGGCGTCGATGCCGCTGCCGCCGGGTTGCCCGTCGGCGCCGAGGCTGAAGACGTCGATCTCGCCGCGCAGACCCGGATTGAGGTACTGGTACGGATGGCCCCACGGGTCCTTGGGCAGGCGCTCGAGGTAGCCGTTCGGCTTCCAGTTGACGGGCAGCGGGGCCTGCGTCGGACGCGCCACCAGCGCCGCCAGGCCCTGCTCGGTCGTCGGGTAGCGCTGGTTGTCGAGGCGATAGAGTTTCAGCGCCTGCGCGATCGCGGCGACGTCGTTCCTGGCCGCCACGACGCGCGCCTCGTCGGGTCGCTCCAGCACGCGCGGCACGACCAGCGCGGCGAGAATGCCGAGGATCACGATCACGACCATGATCTCGATCAGCGTGAAACCGCGGTGACGCAGAGGGCGGGGGTGCGGGGCGGAGTGCATCGGCCGATTATAATCGCTGCCTTTGGCATCGAAGCGTGTCCCGGGCCGACCGGTCCCGTCGTCACGCGTCGTCCCGGAGCACCATGCGCCGCCTCGTCGTCGTGTCGCTGCTGTTGCTTGCCCTTGCGGCGCTGGCCCTGGTCGCGGGGCGCTGGTGGCTCGATCGCCCGTTGGCACTGCCCGCGACGCCCTATGCTTTCGACGTGCGGGCGGGCGCGAGCCTCACGGCGGTCGCGCGCGACCTGACGGCCGCCGGGGTGCTGCCGGACGAGCGGGTGCTGGTGGCGCTGGCGCGCTGGCGCAATGTCGATCGCTCGATCAAGGCCGGCAACTACGAGATCGTCGCCGGGGTCACGCTGCCGCAGCTGCTCGACAAGCTGACGCAAGGCGACGTCACTCAGGCATCGCTGACGGTGGTGGAAGGCTCGACCTACGCCGAGCTTCGCGCGCTGCTCGCCGCCGACCCGAAGGTCGCCCGGGCCGGGGATCCGTTGACCGACGCCGAGCTGATGCGGCGGATCGGCGCCCCCGGCGCGAGCCCGGAAGGATGGTTCTTCCCGGATACGTACTTCTTCGCCGCCGGCTCGGGCGAGTTCGCCCTGCTCCAGCGCGCGCACCAGCTGATGCGCACCCGACTCGACGCCGCGTGGAGTGCGCGTGCGCCCGACCTGCCGCTCAAGGACCCCTACGAGGCACTGATCCTGGCGTCGATCGTGGAAAAGGAAACCGGCCGCCCCGCCGACCGGCCGCTGGTGGCCTCGGTGTTCATCAACCGCCTGCGCATCGGCATGCGGTTGCAGACCGATCCGACGGTCATCTACGGCCTGGGTGCGCGGTTCGACGGCAATCTGCGCAAACGGGACCTCGAGGCGGACACGCCCTACAACACCTATACGCGCGACGGCCTGCCGCCGACGCCGATCGCCCTGCCGGGGCAACGCTCGCTGGAGGCGGTGCTGAACCCGCCGCGCACGTCCTATCTCTACTTCGTCGCGCGCGGCGATGGAACGTCGGAATTTTCGTCCAACCTCGGCGATCACAACCGGGCCGTGGCAAAATTCCAGAAGGGCGGGCGCTGATCTGCCGGTGATCGAGGCGGACCATCGCCTTCCACCTGCGCGGTCGTCCCCCCGTTGCGCCAGCCCGTCGCCGTTCCGCCCGATGTACGGAAGGCAGCAGGCTGCGGTGACCCGCGTACACGCCTCCGTTCCGCTTCCCATCGTCCCGGCAACCGATGACCTCCACCCGCGGCCGCTTCATCACATTCGAAGGCATCGACGGCGCCGGCAAGAGCACGCACATCGCCTGGGTGGTCGACCGCATCGTGGCCGCGGGACACCGCGCGGTGGCGACGCGCGAGCCCGGGGGCACGCCGCTGGGCGAGGCGCTGCGCGAACTGCTCCTCCACCAGCCAATGTCGCACGACAGCGAGGCGCTGCTGATGTTCGCCGCGCGCCGCGAGCACCTCGCGCAGGTGATCCGTCCGGCACTGGCGCGGGGCGACTGGGTGGTGTGCGATCGCTTCAGCGACGCGACCTTCGCCTACCAGGGGGGAGGGCACGGCGTGCCCGCCGCGCGCATCCGCGAGCTCGAGGCCTGGATCCACGGCGACTGCCAGCCCGACCTCACGCTGCTGTTCGACGTGCCCACCGAGGTGTCGCGGTCGCGGCTGCTGCGCTCGCAGGCGAACGGGCGCACGCTGGACAAGTTCGAGAACGAGGCCGAGGCGTTCTTCGCGCGGGTTCGTGCTGCGTACCTCGAGCGGGCGCAAGGCGACCCGGGACGGTTCCGCGTCGTCGACAGCACCCGCGGTCTCGACGAGGTCCGCGCCGCGCTGGCCGCGCACCTGGCGGCGCTGGAAGCCGCATGAACGCGGCGACCGAGACCGGGATCGTCGGCGAGGCGGAGCGCCTGCCCTGGCTGCCGCTGTTGCCGTGGCAGCGGGCCGGTGTTGGCGCGTTGCTGCGCCGCCGCGATGCGTTCCCGCATGCGTTGCTGATTCACGGGCCGCGCGGCATCGGGAAGCTTGCGCTCGCGTTGAACCTGGCGCAGGGCCTGCTGTGCGAGTCGCCGGATGACGAGGGGCTCGCCTGCGGGACCTGTTCCGGTTGCCGCTATGCCGCGGCCGGCGCGCATCCCGACCTCCTGCGCCTCGAGCTTCTCGTCTACGACGACGACGGGCTGCACCTGCAGGCGGTCGAGACCATCGCCGTCGATCGCGTGCGCGGATTGATCGACTTCGTGCAGCTCTCCAGTCATCGCCAGCGCGCCAAGGTGGCGGTGATCGCACCGGCCGAGCGGATGAACGCGGCAGCGGCCAACGCGCTGCTGAAGACGCTGGAGGAACCGCCGCCGGCGACCTTTCTGCTGCTGGTCACGGCCCAGCCGGGGCGTCTGCCGGCGACAGTGCGCTCGCGCTGCCGCCCATTCCCGGCGCCGCAGCCGAGCCCGGCGGAGGCGCTGGCGTGGCTGGCCACGCGCGGTATCGCGGACGCGCCGCTGGCGCTCGCGCAAGCCGGCGGCGCGCCGTTGGCGGCACTCGCCCATGCCGATCCGGCGCGCCTGGCCGAACGCGCCGTCTGGCTCGACGCCCTCGCCCGTCCGGAGCGATTGCCGGTCCCGGCGATCGCCGCGCGGATCGACGCCGGCGGCAAGGATGAGCGAAAAGCGCGCCTCGCGCAGGCGCTCGAATGGCTGCTGCTGTGGACCGGCGACCTCGCCCGCGTCGTCGATGGCGGGGACGCGCGGCGCAATCCGGATTTCGCCGGCCCGCTGGCGGCGCTGGCCGCCCGGGTGGCGCCCCTCGCGCTGTTTCGCTATCATCGGGCAGTTCTGGGCCAGCGTGCGCTGCTTGCCCATCCGCTGCAACCGCGGCTGGTCGCCGAGGCGTTGCTGGTCGATTACGTGGCCCTGTTCAATTGAGGATGGCCGAAAACAAGCCCAGTGGTCCAGTCGCGATTGCGGGTCCGGCGGCAAATGTCGCACGGCCCGGCGTGCTCTCGCTCAACATCCGCGAGAAGGCCGCGCTCTATGCCGCGTACATGCCCTTCCTGCGCGGCGGCGGCATCTTCATTCCCACCGCGCGCCAGTATCAGCTCGGCGAGGAAGTGTTCATGCTGCTGTCGCTGATGGACGACCCCAACCGGATTGCCGTGCAGGGCCGGGTCGTCTGGATCACGCCGGAGGGCGTGCAGGGCAATCGCACGCAGGGGATCGGCGTCCAGTTCACCCAGGACGACACCGGCGCGGCGGCCCGCGTGGCGATCGAGAAGATCCTCGGCGAGACGCTCGCTTCGTCGCGGCCCACGCACACGATGTAAGCCTGCGGCAGCCTGCGCGCAGCCCTTCGCCTTGCGGACGGGCCGCGCGGCCCGCCCGTCGCGCGATGTTCGTCGACTCCCACTGTCATCTCGACTTTGCCGATTTCGCTGCCGATCGGCCGGCGGTCCTCGCGGCGATGGCCGCGGCGCGGGTCACGCATGCGCTGTGCATCGGCGTCGATCTTGCCGCCTGGCCGGCCGTGCACGCCTTGGCGACCGCGCACCCGAACCTCTTCGCGACGGTTGGCGTCCATCCCGACTACCCGGATGCCTCCGAGCCGACCGTGGACGACCTGGTGGCGCGAGCCGCATTGCCCAAGGTCGTCGCGATCGGCGAGACCGGGCTCGACTACTACCGTCTCGGCGGTGATCTCGAGTGGCAGCGGCAGCGTTTTCGCGTCCACATCCGCGCCGCGCGGGAGGCGGGCCTGCCGCTGGTGGTCCACACGCGCGCCGCGGCTGCCGACACGCTGGCCATCATGCGCGACGAGGGTGCGATGGCGGCCGGGGGGGTGATGCACTGCTTCACCGAGACCTGGGAGGTGGCACAGGCCGCGCTCGATCTCGGCTTCCACATCTCGTTGTCCGGGATCGTCACGTTCAAGAACGCGCGCGACCTCCACGACGTTGCCCGCCGCATCCCGCTCGACCGGTTGCTGATCGAAACCGACGCGCCCTATCTGGCGCCGGTGCCCCATCGCGGCAAGCGCAACCAGCCGGCGTGGGTCGCGGACGTCGCCGCGGGCATCGCCGCGTTGCGGGGCGTCTCCGTCGCCACCGTGGCCGCCGCGACGACGGAGAACTTTTTTCGCCTGTTCAACATCCCCGAGGAGTCGATTGCCGATGCCGTTCCGAACCCTGTTCCCTGACTCCGTCCGCAGCCTTCGGCGCGGGTTGCTGGTGCTGCTGGTCGCGCTGGCGACACCGGCGGCGGTCGCGCAGTCGCCAGCCGGCGATCTGGTGATCGCCGCCGCGAACGATCGCGTCGACCGCGTGCGCGAACTGCTGCGGCAGGGCGTGAAGCCCGACGCGACGGATGCCCGCGGCGAAACCGCGCTTGCCGCGGCGGCCCGCGGCGGCAACCTGGCCACGATCGAGGTGCTGCTGGCGGCCGGCGCCGGCGTCGATACCCGAACGCAGCTCGGCGACACGGCGATCGCGCTGGCCGCGCTCGGCGGCCACGAGGCGATCGTGCGCAAGCTGCGCACCGCCGGCGCGGCGCTCGACGCGCCGCGCACGTGGACGCCGCTGATCTACGCCGCGACGGGCGGCCACGACGCGATCGTCCGCTACCTGGTCGCCGAGGGCGCGGACATCAACGCCGGGTCCCCCAACGGGACCACGGCGCTGATGATGGCGGTGCGGGAGAACCATCCTTCGACGGCAGAGCTGTTGCTCGCCCAGCGCGCCGATCCCAACCGGCGCAACGATCACGACATGACGGCGCTGGACTTCGCCCGGCGCAACGACGACCCGTCGATGGGTCTCAGGGCTCGGCGGCTGCGATGGCTTCGCTGCGGGCGGCGGTGGTCGCGGGAGGCCAGTCCGGTGGCGCGGCCTGCGCCTCGCCGATCAGCGACGGGATCATCTCGGGCAGTACGCCGACCAGCCGGCGGGCGCCGTTGAACCGCGTCTGCCAATAGCGCTTGTCCAGCGTCGTGACCTCGACCTCGCGACCGCGACGCGGCGCGTGGATGAACTGGTTGTCGCCGAGGTAGATGCCGACGTGCGAGAACGCAAAGCGGCGGGTGTTGAAGAACACGAGGTCGCCCGGCTTCAGGTCGGCGATGGCGACCGAGTCGCCGACGCCGCTCATTTCCTTGGCCGTGCGGGGCAGGGTGACGCCGGTGACCTGCTGGAAGACGTAGCGCACGAGCCCGCTGCAGTCGAGGCCGGTTTCGGGCGTGTTGCCGCCGAACTTGTAGTTGACCCCGAGCAGGCCGAGTGCGTACGAGGAGAGCGCCTGCGCGGTCTGCCACGCGGTGCTCGCGGCCTCCTTGACGGCGCCACCCGCGGCCTGAACCAGGCTGGGCGGGGTCGTCTCCTGGGCCTTGAGGCTGCCGGCGCAGGCGATCGCGGCGGCGGCGCAGAGGGCGACAAGACTCCCCCTCCGAGATCTGCGGACGATAGGCATCCGCGCATTGTCGTCGATTGCGCCGTCTACGGCAAATCGGCGGCCGCGCGCCGGCGCCGCGCCCGGGCCCGGGCCCGCGGCGGCTTGGCCACCGGGGCCAGCGGCTGGGCCTGCGCCCGCAACCGTCGCAGGGTCTTGGGGTCGCCGGCGAGCGGCCGCGTGAGGTCGAGCCGGTCGCCGTCGGCCAGCAGCGTCACCAGGCGCGCCCGGCGGCCGCCGACCGCGAAGCCCAGCCAAGCCGGGTCGAGCCGGTAGGCCGCGACCAGTCCCGAGCGCGCCAGCGCATCCGCGACCGTCGCGCGGATCGGGAGCGTCACGGCGACGACCTCCTGTGCCTCCGGCGTCGCCCACACGACCGTGACGGTGATCGCGCCCGCCGGGCTGTCTTCACCCGGCGCAGCCCGGCGCTCGTCCTCGGGACGCGCCGGCGGTCTCATCCGGTCTCGGCGTGCAGCGCTTCGGCACGGCGGACGAAGGCGTCGATGAAGGTGTCGGCGATGTGACTGAACACCGGGCCGACCACCCGCTCGAGCAGGTGCGTCGTGAACTGGTAGGCGAGCTCGAACTCGATCTTGCAGGCATCCGGCGCCAATGCCACGAAGCGCCACTCGCCGTGCAGGTGGCGGAACGGGCCGTCGCGCAGCGTCACCACGATCGACTCCGACGCGCGATTGGCGTTGTCGGTCGTGAAGTGGGCGCGGACGCCGTGGTAGTCGATGTCGATGCGCGCAGTCTTGCCGCCGGGGTGCGACTCGAGCACGTGCGCGCCCCCGCACCAGGGCAGGAACTGCGGGTATTGCTCGATGCCGTCGACCAGCGCGAACATCTCGTCCGCGCCGAACGGAACCAGCACCGATTTCCTGACGCGCTGCATCGGGTTGCTAGAATGTGGTGTTTGACCGGTCAGGCGCCGCTCTTCCGGACGCCGCGCTTCGCGCCATGAGCATCGTCGCCAACAGAAAAGCCTATCACGACTACTTCGTCGAGGAAAAACTCGAGGCGGGGCTGTCGCTGCTGGGATGGGAGGTCAAGGCGATCCGGGCCGGCAGGGCCCAGCTCAAGGAAGCGTACGTCATCGTCAAGAACGGCGAGATCCTGCTCATCGGTGCGCACATCACGCCGCTGTCGACCGCGTCGACGCACATCCAGGCCGATCCGGTGCGCACCCGCAAACTGCTGCTGCACCGGAACGAGATCAATCGGCTGGTCGGCCAGGTCGAGCGCGCCGGCTACACGCTGATGCCGCTCGACCTGCACTACAGCAAGGGGAAGATCAAGCTCGAGATCGGCCTGGCGAAGGGCAAGAAGCAGTACGACAAGCGGGCGACCGTGCGCGAGCGCGAATGGAACCGCGAGCAGCAGCGGCTGCTGCGCCAGCGCACCGACCGCTAGCGACGACGACCCGGTCCGCGGCTGAGAATCACGCCGAGCGGACATCCGCGGCCGCTCGCGCCTCCAGCACTCCCACGGCCGCCGCGCGACCGCTGCGCACCGCCGCTTCCAGCGTCGCCGGAAACTCGGCGTCGGTGTAGTCGCCGGCGAGGTGGATGCCCGGCGCGAGCCGCCCCGGTGCCGGGCGCGCGAGCCCGGGCGTGCAGGCATAGGTCGCGCGACGTTCGGTGATCACGCGCGCCCAGGTCACCGCCGGCAGGCCCGGCTCGAGGCGCCGCAGTTGCGCCTCGACGGCGACGGCCAGCGCCTCGCGTTCCATGCGCTGGTGGGCACCGTGGGCGCTGATGACCACCGCGAGCATCGTCGCCGTGCCCGCCGGCCAGGTCGTCGACGATCCGCCGTGGCGGTCGAACAGCCACTGTCCCGGCCGGTCGTCGAGGCGCATCACCGGCGCGGTCATCGCGACCGGCGCCCGGAAACCGAGATAGACGGTGACGATCGGTTCGTAGGCAAACGCACCCGCCATCGCCAGCGCGGCGCGGCAGCCCGGCAGGTCGGCGGGCCTCGCACCCAGCGCCTGCGCGAGCTGGTGCGGGCCGACGGCGACGACCACGTCGGAAAAGATCTCGCTGTGTCCCTCCACCTCGACCGTAACGCCGTCGGCAGCGCTGGCGGTCACCTGCGCGGCCGCGCCGAGGCGCAGTTCGCCCCCCTGCGCCGCGACCTGGCGCAGCGCGGGCTCGGGCAGCAGCGAGGACAGGTCGGTGGTGGGGACGAGGAAGTCGCTGTCGGCGCGCGACCCGCCGAGTGCCGTGTCGAGCACCTTGGCGAAAACCCGTGCCGACGCCTCCTCGGGCAGCGTGTTCAGCGCCGCCACGCACAGCGGCGCGACGATGCCGTCGAAGGCCGCCCGGGGCAGGTCGCGAAACCAGTCCGCGACGGTGGCGGTCGCGGGAATCGCCGCCGGGTCGCGGCGCAGGCGCAGCAGGCTCGCGGCCAGCGCATACCGGGCGCCAAGGCGCAGCCCGCGCGCGCCGACGAGCGCCCCGGCGAGGTGCCAGGGCGCCGGAGCGCGCCACGCGGTCAACCTGACGGCACCGGGCTGCCGACCCCAGGGCTGCAGCGCGAGCGGCAACCGCAGCAACGCGGGCGCGCCGGCGTCGGCGCCGTGCACCTGGGCGATGGCGCGCAGGCACTCGCCGTAGGCGCCGAGCAGCAGGTGCTGGCCGTTGTCGACGGGCACGCCGTCGAGCAGTACGCGGCGCGCCCGGCCGCCGGGCATCCTGGCCTGTTCGTAGACGGTGACGGCGAGGCCCCGGCGGGCGAGTTCCAGCGCGGCCGTGCAGCCCGCCCAGCCGGCGCCGATGACGGCGACGCGTCTGCGGTCCCCGGGCGGCGCCGTCATCGCGGGCTCATCGCCGCCGCGACGTCGTCCAGGCGATCCACAGCTTGCGCAGCGGCGTGAGGGCGATGCGCTGATCCAGCACCGCAAAGCGCTCGCGCTCGATTTCCTCGAGCAACGCCCGGTAGATCGCCGCCATGATGAGTCCCGGCCGCTGCGCCGCGCGATCCTCGTCCGGCAGCTGCTCCATCGCTTGCTCGTACCAGCGGCGGGCGCGGGCGACCTGCTCGGCCATCATCGCGCGGAACGCATCGCTCTCCTGCCGCTGCAGCAGTGCCGACGCGGCGATGCCGTGCCGGGCGAGGTCGGATTGCGGCAGATAGATGCGTCCCCGCCGTGCGTCCTCGCCGACGTCGCGGATGATGTTGGTCAGCTGGAAGGCGATGCCGAGGTCGCGCGCGTAGCCGCGGGTTCGCGGATCGACGTAGCCGAAGATTTCCGCCGACAGCAGCCCGACGACGCCGGCCGCGCGGTGGCAGTAGGTCTCGAGGTCGGCGAAGTCGAGATAGCGGGTGCGCTCGATGTCCATCGCCATGCCGTCGATGACCGCCTGGAAGTGCGCCTCGGACAGACGAAAGGCGGCGATCACCGGGGTCAATGCCCGGGTCACGGGATGCTGCGGCGTCCCGGCGAACGCGGCGGCGACCTCGATGCGCCACCAGGCGAGCTTGCTCTGCGCGACGCCGGGGTCCGCGACCTCGTCGACGACGTCGTCGACCTCGCGGCAGAACGCGTACAGCGCGGTGATCGCCCGTCGCCGTTCCGGCGGCAGGAACAGGAAGCTGTAGTAGAAGCTCGAGCCGCTGCGTGCGGCGCGCTGCTGGCAATATTCGTCGGGCGTCATGGGGCGGCGGACGGTCGCACGTGCCGAAGCGGCGGGAACAGCGCGTCGCGGGCGACGGCGATCCAGCCGAAGGCGCCGATCTGCGGCCGGCGCCGGAAGACGTCGCCGCCGGTGGCCGCGATCCCGTCGAGAATGCGGTGCCCGCCGGCCAGCACGCCGGCGAGTTCGAGTCCCTGGCGCCAGCCGAGCGCACGCGTCAGCGGCCGTCCCGACTCCAGCAGCCGGCGCGCCCGCGTCACCTCGAACTCCATCAACGCGCGCCACTCCGGCCCGAGCCGTCCGGACGCGATGTCGCTCTCGGCGACCCGGAAGTGGGCGAGATCCTCCTGCGGGAGGTACACCCGCCCGCGCTGCCAGTCCGCCGCCACGTCCTGCCAGAAGTTGACGAGTTGCAGCGCCGTGCAGATGGCGTCGCTCCACGCCACCTGCGCCGGCGTGTGCGCGTCGTACAGGTGCAGCAGCAGGCGGCCGATGGGATTCGCCGAGCGGCGGCAATAGTCCTGCAGCTGCGCGAAGTCGGCGTAACGCGTGGTCGTGACGTCCTGGCGGAACGCCGAGAGGAGATCCCGGAACGGCGCCAGCGGCAGCTGGTGCCGTGCGATCGCCTGTGCGAGTTCCGGGAACGGCGGCTCGTCCGGGGGCAGGTGCTCGCCGATGGCGTCGATCGCCCGTTCGTAGCGGCGCAGGGCGGCGAGGCGTTCGCTAGCGGGCGCGTCGCCCTCGTCGGCGAGGTCGTCGGCGCTGCGCGCGAAGCGGTAGATCGCCACCACCGCCGGCCGCAGCGCCCGGGGGAGCAGCACCGTGGCGACCGGAAAGTTTTCGTAATGGGCGACGGACACGCGACAGGGGCGCAATTGCGCCGATAAGTGGACGTTTCTCGGGCAACCCGGCGGTCCGGCCGGGCGGGCTTCGGCTGGCAGGGCAAGCGTGAATCGGCTATACTCGCCCGTTCGGCGAAAGCGGCTGCGAAAGTGGCGGAATTGGTAGACGCACTGGATTTAGGTTCCAGCGGGGCAGCCCGTGGGGGTTCGAGTCCCCCCTTTCGCACCATCCGGCAACACTAGCAAGGATTCGACGCACATGCAAACCAGTCTTGAAACCCTGGGCCAGCTCGAGCGCAGGCTGAACGTCGCCGTGCCGCTCGCCGCCATCGAGAGCGAGGTCGCCAAGCGCCTCGCCCGGCTGGCGAAAAACGTCAAGATCGCCGGCTTCCGGCCTGGCAAGGTGCCGTTGAAGATGGTGGCCCAGCAGTACGGCCCGCAGGTCCGCTCCGAGGTCATCTCCGACACCGTGCAGGCGAGCTTCTCCGACGCCGTCCGCACGCAGCAGCTGCGCGTCGCCGGCTATCCGAGGATCGAGCCGAAGGCCGGTGCCGCGGCGAGCGACCAGCTGGAGTTCTCCGCAGTGTTCGAGGTCTATCCCGAGATCAAGCTCGGCGACCTTTCCGGCGTCACCATCGAGCGTCCGGTGGCCGAAGTCGGCGCCGCCGACGTCGCCAGCACCATCGAGGCGCTGCGCAAGCAACGGGTTCGCTACGAGACCGTCGGCCGCGCGGCGGCGCCCGGCGACCGCGTCATCGTCGACTTCACCGGCCAGATCGACGGCGTCGAGTTCGCCGGCGGGCAGGCGAAGGACTTCCCGATCCTCCTCGGCGAGGGCCGGATGCTGCCCGAGTTCGAGGCCGCGCTGGCCGGCGTGCGTGCGGGCGACGAGCGACGCTTCCCGCTCACCTTCCCGGCCGACTATCACGGCAAGGAAGTCGCCGGAAAAACCGCCGAGTTCGCGCTGACCGTGAAATCCGTCGCCGAAGCGCATCTTCCGGCCGTCGACGCCGAGTTCGCCAAGGCGTTCGGCGTCGGCAGCGGGCGGGTCGAGGACCTGCACACCGAGATCGAGGCAAACCTGCGGCTCGAGCTGAAGCGCAAGATCGAGGGCAAGGTCAAGGAGCAGGCGCTGGCCGCATTGCGCGCCAAGGCCGAGTTGACTTTGCCGAAGTCGCTGGTCGAGCAGGAGGCGCAGGAGATGGCGGAGCGCATGATCGCCGACCTGAAGCAGCAGGGCATGAAGCCCGAGGACGTCAAGCTCACGCCCGACATGTTTCGGGCCAGCGCCGAGGGCCGCGTCGCGCTGGGGCTCGTTCTCGGCGAGATCGTCCGGGTGCACGGACTGCAGGCGAAGCCCGAGCAGGTCAAGGCCCTGGTCCAGGAAGCGGCGCAGACCTACGAGCAGCCGGACGCCGTCGTGCGCTGGCACTACGAAAAGGCCGAGCGGTTGAACGAGTTCGAGGCGCTCGCGGTCGAACGCAACGTCGTCGACTGGGTGCTGGGGCAGGCCAAGGTCGAGGATCGTCCGGCGAAGTTCGCCGACCTGATGGCGCCGCCGGCCGCCTGACCGGGCTGCGCTCAGGCACCGACAACGCGTAGGCCACAATCTTTCGGGCGCGTCGCCGGCGGCCCCTTGCGCCGCCGCCGGTCGCCCCGACCTACGACCGGCAGCACGCGATCCCGACGACGGGGCCGCGAACTTCCCCCGCCTGCGGGCGACTGACGAGGACACGATGGAAGAACCGAGCAACCTGGGCCTGGTGCCGATGGTGATCGAGCAGAGCGGACGCGGCGAGCGCGCGTACGACATCTACTCGCGCCTGCTGAAGGAGCGCGTCATTTTCCTGGTCGGGCCGGTGAACGACGTGTCCGCCAACCTGATCGTCGCCCAGATGCTGTTCCTGGAGTCCGAAAACCCCGACAAGGACATCAACTTCTACATCAATTCGCCGGGCGGATCGGTGTCCGCCGGGATGGCGGTGTTCGACACCATGCAGTTCATCAAGCCGGACGTCTCGACGCTGTGCGTCGGGATGGCGGCCAGCATGGGCGCGTTCCTGCTCGCTGCCGGCGCCAAGGGCAAGCGCTTCGCGCTGCCCAATTCGACGGTGATGATCCACCAGCCCTCCGGCGGCTTCCAGGGGCAGGTGTCCGACATCGAGCGCCATGCGCAGTTCGTCATCGACCTCAAGAAGCGCTTCATCCGGCAGATGGCGGGGTTCACCGGCCGGCCGCCGGAGCAGGTCGAACTCGACCACGACCGGGACAACTTCCTGACCGCCGAGCAGGCCAAGGACTACGGCATCATCGACCAGGTCTTGCAGAAGCGGGGGCAGGGCGGTTAAAGTTCCTGCAACCGGACCGTCCGGGGCCCTCCCAACGCACGTCCACGCATCCCCACGATGGCCGACAAATCCACTGGCGACAAGCTCCTGTATTGCTCCTTCTGCGGCAAGAGCCAGCACGAGGTGCGCAAGCTCATCGCCGGGCCGTCGGTGTTCATCTGCGACGAGTGCATCGAACTCTGCAACGACATCATCCGCGAGGAAGGGGCCACCGCCGAGGCGTCCCGGGGCGACAAGACCAAGCTGCCCACGCCGCACGAGATCCGGAAGATCCTCGACCAGTACGTCATCGGCCAGGAGCCGGCGAAGAAGATCCTCTCGGTCGCCGTCTACAACCACTACAAGCGGCTGGAGTCCGGCACCAAGGACGACGAGGTCGAGCTCGCCAAGTCGAACATCCTGCTGATCGGGCCCACGGGCTCGGGCAAGACGCTGCTGGCGCAGACGCTGGCACGCCTGCTCGACGTTCCCTTCGTCATCGCCGACGCGACCACGCTGACCGAGGCCGGCTACGTCGGCGAGGACGTCGAGAACATCATCCAGAAGTTGCTGCAGAAGTGCGACTACGACATCGAGAAGGCGCAGCGCGGCATCGTCTACATCGACGAGATCGACAAGATCTCGCGCAAGAGCGACAACCCCTCGATCACCCGCGACGTGTCGGGCGAGGGCGTGCAGCAGGCGCTGCTCAAGCTCATCGAAGGCACGATCGCCTCGGTCCCGCCGCAGGGCGGACGCAAGCACCCGAACCAGGAATTCGTCCAGGTCGACACGACCAACATCCTGTTCGTCTGCGGCGGCGCATTCGACGGACTGGAAAAAATCATCCGCCAGCGGACGGCCAAGACCGGCATCGGCTTCGGCGCCGTGGTGGCGAGCCCCGACGACCGCAAGAACATCTCCGCGCTGCTGCGCGAGGCCGAGCCCGAGGACCTGATCAAGTTCGGCCTGATCCCCGAGTTCGTCGGCCGCCTGCCGGTGGCGGCGACGCTGGAGGAGCTCGACGAGGCGGCGCTGATCGAGATCCTGGTCGAGCCCAAGAACGCGCTGCTGAAGCAGTACCAGAAGATGTTCCGGATGGAGGGCGTCGAGCTCGAGATCCGCGAGCCCGCGCTGCGGGCCATCGCGCGCAAGGCGCTGGCGCGCAAGACCGGTGCGCGCGGACTGCGTTCCATCCTCGAGCAGGTGCTGCTCGACGTGATGTACGACCTGCCCTCGCTCGCGAACCTCGCGCGCGTCGTCGTCGACGAAGGGGCGATCACCAACGACGGCAAGCCGCTGCTGGTGTATGCCGACGCGCCCAAGGTCGCGTCCGCCAATTCCTGACCGCTCGGTTCGCGGGCGGCATCCTGCCCGGCCGGTCGCGCTTGATAACGGCGCGGGCCGGCCTCATCATTGGATCAATCCGTACCGTACCGGTACTTCACGCAAGGCTGCCCCATGGCCACCGAAACCCAGTTGACCGCCGACTCCAACGTCCTGCCGCTCCTGCCCCTGCGCGACGTCGTGGTCTTTCCGCACATGGTGATCCCGCTGTTCGTCGGGCGCCCCAAGTCCATCAAGGCGCTCGACGTGGCGATGGACTCGGGCAAGCAGATCCTGCTGGTCGCCCAGAAATCCGCCGCCAAGGATGACCCCGGCGCCGACGACCTGCACGCGATCGGCAGCGTCGCCACCGTGCTGCAGATGCTGAAGCTCCCCGACGGCACCGTGAAGGTCCTGGTCGAGGGCGCGCGTCGCGCGCAGCTGGTCGCGATCGTCGACGAGGGCGAGTATCTCTCCGCCGAGACGGCGACGCTCGCCGGTGCCGAGGGCGAGGCGCACGAAATCGAGGCGATGCGCCGGGCGCTGCTCGCCCAGTTCGACCAGTACGTCAAGCTCAACAAGAAGATCCCGCCGGAGATCCTGACTTCGATGTCCGGCATCGACGAGGGCGGGCGCCTCGCCGACGCGATCGCCGCGCACCTGCCGCTGAAGCTCGAGCAGAAGCAGGAGATCCTCGAGATGGGCGACGTCGCCAAGCGGCTCGAGCACCTGCTTGGGCTGCTCGAGGGCGAGGTCGACATCCTGCAGGTCGAGAAGCGCATCCGCGGCCGCGTCAAGCGGCAGATGGAGAAGAGCCAGCGCGAGTACTACCTCAACGAGCAGGTCAAGGCGATCCAGAAGGAGCTCGGCGACGGCGACGAGAACGTCGACCTCGAGGACATGGAGAAGAAGATCAAGGCGGCCCGGATGTCCAAGGAAGCCGAGGCCAAGGCGATGTCCGAGTTCAAGAAGCTGAAGATGATGTCGCCGATGTCGGCCGAGGCGACCGTCGTCCGCAACTACGTCGACACGCTGGTCGGGCTGCCGTGGCGCAAGCGGACCAAGATCAGCAAGGACCTCGCCGCGGCGGTGAAGGTCCTCGACGCCGACCACTACGGCCTGGAGAAGGTCAAGGAGCGCATCGTCGAGTACCTCGCGGTGCAGCAGCGCGTCGACCGCCTCAAGGCCCCGATCCTGTGTCTGGTCGGGCCGCCCGGGGTCGGCAAGACCTCGCTCGGCCAGTCGGTCGCGAAGGCGACCGGGCGCAAGTTCGTCCGCATGTCGCTGGGCGGGGTGCGCGACGAGGCCGAGATCCGCGGCCACCGGCGCACCTACATCGGCTCGATGCCGGGCAAGATCCTGCAGAACATGTCCAAGGTCGGCGTGCGCAACCCGCTGTTCCTGCTCGACGAAGTCGACAAGATGGGCATGGATTTCCGCGGCGACCCGTCGTCGGCGCTGCTCGAGGTGCTCGACCCGGAGCAGAACGCGACCTTCGTCGACCACTACGTCGAGGTCGAGTACGACCTGTCGGACGTGATGTTCGTGGCCACCGCGAACACGATGAACATCCCGCCGCCGCTGCTCGACCGGATGGAGGTCATCCGGCTCTCGGGCTACACCGAGGACGAGAAGATCGCGATCGCCCGGCAGTACCTGCTGCCGAAGCAGATCAAGCTCAACGGCCTCAAGGCCGACGAGCTCAAGGTGGCCGACAGCGCGCTGCGCGACATCGTCCGCTACTACACCCGCGAAGCGGGCGTGCGCAGCCTCGAGCGCGACATCAGCAAGATCTGCCGCAAGACCGTCAAGGGGCTGCTGCTCAAGGAGAGCGAAGGCAAGGCGCGCCGGGCCAAGGGGCCGGTCGAAGTGACGGCCAGGAACCTCGACAAGTATCTCGGCGTGCGGCGCTACACCTTCGGCATCGCCGAGAAGAAAAACCAGGTCGGACAGGTCACCGGTCTCGCCTGGACCGAGGTCGGCGGCGACCTGCTGACGATCGAGGCGGTGGCGCTGCCGGGCAAGGGCAAGACGACCACCACCGGCAAGCTGGGCGACGTGATGAACGAATCGATCGCCGCGGCGCTGTCGGTGGTGCGGCACCGCTCCAAGGCGCTGGGCATCGCGGCCGACTTCTACCAGAAGACCGACCTGCACGTCCATCTGCCGGAGGGCGCGACGCCGAAGGACGGACCGTCCGCCGGCGGCGCGATCGTGACCGCGATCGTCTCGGTGCTGACCGGGATTCCGGTACGCGCCGACGTGGCGATGACCGGCGAGATCACGCTGCGCGGCGAGGTGCTGCCGATCGGCGGCCTCAAGGAGAAGCTGCTGGCGGCGGGTCGCGGCGGCATCAAGACGGTGCTGATCCCCGAGGAGAACGTCAAGGACCTGACCGAGATCCCCGACGAGATCAAGAACCGGATCGAGATCCGTCCGGTGCGCTGGATCGAGCAGGTGCTCGAGGCGGCGCTCGAGCACCCGCCGTTGCCGCTGCCCGAGTCCGAGGTCGCGGCCGAGGCGCCGGCGGTTCCGGCAGCGGCGGCCGGCGACGACAAGCAGGCGGCGCTCAAGCACTGACCCACGGGGGCAGCGGTCGGCGCTGCCGGCCGCTCCCTTTCGCCGTGGCAGTCCCGGCGTCGCCGCGGTTCGCGGCCGGGACCTCCTCGCCGCACTCGCGGCCGCGACCCGAAATCCTCCCCGCCGCCGCGGACCGGCGTGCGTTCACCCGATGGAGCCCTCGTGAACAAATCCGACCTGATCGACGCGATTGCGCGCCATGCCGACATCTCCAAGGCCGCGGCCGGCCGGGCCCTCGATGCGACCGTCGAGGCCATCGCCGGCTCGCTGAAACGCGGGGACATCGTGACGCTGGTGGGCTTCGGATCATTCTTCGTCGGCCAGCGCACCGCGCGGGCCGGACGCAATCCCCGCACCGGCGACGCGATCCGCATCGACGCCGCCAAGGTGCCCAGGTTCCGCGCTGGAAAAGCGCTCAAGGATGCTGTAAACTGATCGACTTGATTGACGTCGCTCGGGTAGCGTGGACGCCGGTATCGCCGGTGCGCGCGGCAGGAGCGGCGGGGTGCCCGGCAACGGCCCGCGTCAGGGGGTGCTTAGCTCAGCTGGTAGAGCGTCGCCCTTACAAGGCGAATGTCGGCGGTTCGATCCCGTCAGCACCCACCAGCGATGCGGCAGTCGTCCACGGCGTCCGCAGGCAGCACGAGTGCATGGAGTGGTAGTTCAGTTGGTTAGAATACCGGCCTGTCACGCCGGGGGTCGCGGGTTCGAGTCCCGTCCACTCCGCCAACAAAGCACGAAGGGCGAACGCGAGTTCGCCCTTTTTGGTATCAGGGGCCGAGCGCGCGGAATTGCTGCCCGCGGCGGCACAGGACAGAGGGCGCCGCGAGCGGGGCGCCCGCAGCGACCGGCGGATCATCCATGTTCGATTTCGTATCCAATCACAAGCGCATCGTCCAGGTCGTGCTGGCGCTGATCGCGCTGCCGTTCGCCTTCTTCGGCGTCGACTACTACTTCCGCAGCGGCGACGCGCGCGCGACGGACGTCGCCAAGGTCGGCGACCAGGCGATCACGCTGGCCGATTTCGACCAGGCGCTGCGCGAGCAGCAGGACCGGATGCGGCAGCAGCTGGGGCGCAACTTCGACCCGGCGATGTTCGACAACGCCGAAGTCCGCCTGTCGATCCTCGACCAGCTCATCAACCAGCAGCTGCTGCTGCAGAAGGCGCAGGGCGAGAGGTTCCGGGTGCCGGACACCCAGCTGCAGCAGTTCATCGCCGAGCTGCCGGTGTTCCAGGAGAACGGCCGCTTCTCGCCCGAGCGCTATCGCCAGCTGCTCGCCGCGCAGAACATGTCGCCGCTGATGTTCGAGAGCCGCGTCCGGCAGGAGCTGATGCTGGCGCCGTTGCAGGATCCCGTCGCGCTGGGCAGCGTCGTCGCACGCGGCAGCGCCGAGCGCTACATCAACCTGCTCGAGCAGCAGCGCGAGATCGCGCTGGCCGTGGTGGAGGCCGAGCCCTTCGTCAAGGACGTGAAGGTCGAAGACGCCGACGTCAAGACGTTCTACGAGGCCAACGCCAAGGCCTTCGAGACGCCGGAGCAGGTGCGCTTCGAGTACATCCTGCTCGCGCAGGACTCGCTCGTCGGCCAGGTCGCGCTCGAGCCGGCCGAGGTGAAGAAGCAATACGACGAAAACGCCAGGCAGTACACCCAGGGCGAGGAGCGAAAGGCCGCGCACATCCTGATCGCGGTCAAGCCCGACGCGAAGGACGACGAGAAGGCAGCGGCGAAGAAGAAGGCCGAGGATCTGCTGGCGCAGCTCAAGGCCGCGCCGCAACGATTCGCGGAACTGGCCAAGGCGAATTCGCAGGACCCGGGCTCGGCGCCGCAGGGCGGCGATCTCGGCAGCTTCGCCCGCGGAACGATGGTCAAGACCTTCGACGACGCCGTGTTCGCGATGAAGCCGGGCGAGATCGCCGGTCCGGTGCAGAGCGAGTTCGGCTACCACGTCATCCGACTCGACGGCGTGACCCCGGCCAAGGTGCGGTCCTTCGACGAGGTGAAGGCGCAGATCGAGGCCGATCTCCGGCGCCAGAAGGCGGCGCAGAAGTTCGCGGCCGCGGCCGACCAGCTGCAGAATCTCGTTTACGAGCAGGCGGATTCGCTGCAGGGCGCGGCGAAGGCGCTGGGCGTCGAGGTGAAGACGTCGCCGCTGGTCACGCGCACGCAGGCCCAGGCGATCGCGCAGGGCAGCGCCAAGTTCGTGCAGGCGCTGTTCTCGCCCGAGTCGCTGCAGAGCAAGCGCAATACCGAGGCGATCGAGGTCGGGCCCAACGCGCTGATGGCCGGGCGCATCGCCGAGCACAAGCCCGCCGCGCCGCGCCCGCTCGCCGAGGTCGCCGACGAGATCCGGCGCCAGCTGGTGCGCAAGGCGGCCGGCGAGCTCGCGCAACAGGCCGGACGGGAGAAGCTCGCGCTGCTGGAGCAGGGCCGGTCGGCGAAGGACGCGGGCGTGGCGTTCGGCAAGGCCGTGCCGTTGAACCGCAACCAGGCCCAGCCTGGAATCTCGCCGGAGGCGCTGTCGCGAATCTTCCGCCTGGCGCCGGAGTCGCTGCCCAAGTACCTGGGGCTGCCCAACGAGCGGGGCGGCTTCTCGATCTTACGGGTCGAGCGGGTGATCCCTCCGCAACCCGCCGACGCCGCCAAGCTGGCGGCGGCCAGCACTCGTCTCGGCGAACAGCTGGGGCGCGAGCTTTTCGCTGCCGATCTCGCGGTGATCAAGGCGAAGACGGACGTCAAGATCAACCAGGCGAACGTGCTCAAGAAGTAGCCGGCAGCGTGGTGTTCCGCGGCGGCGCAACGCAAAACGGCGGCCCGGGGGCCGCCGTCTTCTCGTCCGGCGCGGGTGCCGCTATCGGCCGCAGTTGTTGGCCTTCATCCAGCGCTCCAGTTCCTGCCGTTCCCGGATTCGCGCCGCGTCGTCCAGCGCCACCCGCTCGCCTTTTTCGTTGAAGCGATAGATGACCTGCTGGCTCGCGCCCAGCGCGCGCGCCTGGGTCTCGGCACGGGTGCAGTCGGCGGCGCGTTTGCTGGCATCGGCGCGCAGCTTGGCCTGGTCCTCGGCCTGCTTGGTGCGTTCCTGCTGCCGTTTCTTCAACTCGGCTTCCTGGTTCGCCATCTCGCGCACTGCGTGCGGATTGGCCGGCGGCGGAGCCGCCTGCAGCCGCTCGGACTTGACGTCGCCGGGCGGCGGCTGGTCCGAGTACACGACCCGGCCGTTGGCGTCGGTCCACTTGTACAGCGCGGCGGCAGCCGGCAGCGACAGCGACACGGCCATGACGAGGGCAACCCGCAGGCAGCCCGCAACGACGCGGGTGGGCGGGCGCGGCGCTGACGGGCTGCGAACCATACGATGCATCATGACCGACCTCGGCGTGTCTTATGACATTGGCAAGGTAATCCAAGACGGCGGCGCGGTCAAACAGGCGCCGCCGCGCGGGCCGCCCGCCGGACGACCGCGCGTGGCGGGGCACGGTGCCGCGCGGGTATAATCCGCATTTGCGCCAAGGAGCTGCCCCCATGCGTGTCGTCAGGAAAGCGCTGACATTCGACGACGTCCTTCTGGTCCCCGCGCACTCGCTCGTCGTTCCCCGCGAAGTCTCCCTGGCCACGCGGCTCACCCGCTCGATCACCCTCAACATACCGCTGATCTCGGCGGCGATGGACACCGTCACCGAGGCCCGGCTCGCGATCGCCATGGCGCAGGAAGGCGGTCTCGGCATCGTGCACAAGAACATGGCGCCGGCCAAGCAGGCGGCGGAGGTCGCGAAGGTCAAGCGCTTCGAGAGCGGCGTGGTCAAGGATCCGCTGACGATCCCGCCGACGATGACCGTGCGCGAGGTGATCGCGCTGAAGCAGCAGCACCGGTTCTCCGGATTGCCGGTCGTCGATGCAGGGCGTGTCGTCGGCATCGTCACCAACCGCGACCTGCGGTTCGAGACCGAGCTCGACCAGCCGGTCGCCAACATCATGACCAAGAGCGACCGCCTGGTCACGGTGCCCGAGGGGACCGATCTCGAATCCGCCAAGGCGCTGATGCACAGGCACCGCCTCGAGCGGGTGCTGGTCGTCAACGACCGGCGCGAGCTGCGCGGGCTCATCACCGTCAAGGACATCCTCAAGTCGACCGAGCACCCCAACGCCTGCAAGGACGGCCTCGGCCGGCTGCTGGTGGGTGCCGCGATCAGCGTCGCCGCCGACAACGAGGAGCGTGCCGAACTGCTGGTCGCGGCGGGCGTCGACGTGATCGTCGTCGACACCGCGCACGGCCACTCGCAGGGCGTGCTCGACCGCGTCACCTGGGTGAAGAAGCGCTTCCCGCAGGTGCAGGTCATCGGCGGCAACATCGCCACCGCGGCCGGGGCGAAGGCGCTGGTCGATGCCGGCGCCGACGGCGTCAAGGTCGGCATCGGCCCCGGCTCGATCTGCACGACGCGCATCGTCGCCGGCGTCGGCGTGCCGCAGATCACCGCCATCCAGATCGCGGTCGAGGGCGCGGCGACGGCCGGCGTGCCGGTGATCGCCGACGGCGGCATCCGCTACTCCGGCGACATCGCGAAGGCGATCGCCGCCGGCGCGTCGGCGGTGATGCTGGGCAGCCTGTTCGCGGGCACCGACGAGTCCCCCGGCGACATCGAGCTCTACCAGGGCCGCTCGTACAAGAGCTATCGCGGCATGGGCAGCCTCGGCGCGATGCAGCAGGGCAGCTCCGATCGGTATTTCCAGGAGCTGGAGAGCGAGGATCCGATCGCCGCCGCCGACAAGCTCGTGCCCGAGGGCATCGAGGGTCGCGTGCCGTACAAGGGGGCGCTGGTCAACGTCATCCACCAGCTGATGGGCGGCCTGCGCGCGGCGATGGGCTACTGCGGGTGCACGACGGTCGCGGAGCTCTCGACCCGCGCCGAGTTCGTCGAGATCACGTCGGCGGGCATTCGTGAATCGCACGTGCACGACGTGCAGATCGTCAAGGAAGCGCCCAACTACCGGGTCGAGTGAAGTGCCGCCGGGCGCGCCGCCCGGCGGTGGCAATCTGCAAGGCGAAGCGCCATGGCTGCCCCGTCCCACTCCCGCATTCTCATCCTCGACTTCGGCTCGCAGGTCACGCAACTGATCGCACGCCGGCTGCGCGAAACGCACGTCTATTGCGAGATCCACCCCTACGACGTCGGCGACGAGTTCATCCGCGCCTTCGCACCCCGCGGCGTGATCCTTTCCGGCGGACCGAACAGCGTCACCGAGGGTGACACCCCGCGCGCGCCGGCGGCCGTCTGGGACGCGGGCGTGCCGGTGCTGGGCATCTGCTACGGGATGCAGACGATGGCCGCGCAACTCGGCGGCGCGGTGGAGATCGGCCGGGTGCGCGAGTTCGGCTACGCCGAAGTCCGCGCCCGCGGCCACTCGGCGCTGTTGCGCGACATCGAGGACCGCCGCAACGCCGAAGGGCACGGCCTGCTCGACGTCTGGATGAGCCACGGCGACAAGGTGACGACGCTCCCCGCGGGCTTCAAGGTGATCGCGTCCAACGCCGCCTGCCCGGTCGCCGCCATGGCCGACGAGGCGCGGCGCTTCTACGCAGTGCAGTTCCATCCCGAGGTCACGCACACGCCGCAGGGCGCCGCGATCCTCGCCCGCTTCGTGCACGAGATCTGCGGCTGCGGCGCCGACTGGAACATGGCCGACTACGTCGCCGAGGCGATCGCCGGCATCCGTTCGGCGGTCGGCTCGGACGAGGTCATCCTCGGCCTGTCCGGCGGCGTCGATTCGTCGGTGGCCGCGGCGCTGATCCACAAGGCGATCGGCGACCAGCTCACCTGCGTCTTCGTCGACCACGGCCTGCTGCGGCTCAACGAGGGCGACCAGGTGATGGACACCTTCGCCCGCAACTTCGGCGTCCGGGTGATTCACGTCGACGCGACCGACGAGATGTACGCGGCGCTCAAAGGCGTCGCGGATCCGGAAGCCAAGCGCAGGATCATCGGGCGCCTCTTCGTCGACGTGTTCCAGCGCGAGGCGGCGAAGCTGCCACAGGCGAAGTGGCTGGCGCAGGGGACGATCTATCCCGACGTCATCGAGTCCGCCGGCGCGAAGACCAAGAAGGCGCACACGATCAAGTCGCACCACAACGTCGGCGGCCTGCCGGACACGCTGCACCTCAAGCTGCTGGAGCCCCTGCGGGAGCTGTTCAAGGACGAGGTGCGCGAGCTGGGACTGGCGCTCGGGCTGCCGCGCGAGATGGTGTTCCGCCACCCGTTCCCCGGCCCCGGGCTGGGCGTGCGGATCCTGGGCGAGGTCACGCGCGAGCACGCCGACCTGCTGCGACGTGCCGACGCGATCTTCATCGACGAACTGCGGCTCGCGCGCGATGCCGATGGGCGCAGCTGGTACGACCTCACCGCCCAGGCGTTCGCCGTGTTCCTGCCGGTGCGCGCGGTCGGCGTGATGGGTGACGGCCGGACCTACGAGCACGTGGTCGCGCTGCGCGCGGTGCAGACGACCGACTTCATGACCGCGCACTGGGCGCCGCTGCCCCACGACCTTCTGGCCAAGGTGTCGAACCGGATCATCAACGAGGTCCGCGGCATCAACCGCGTCACCTACGACATCTCGAGCAAGCCGCCGGCGAGCGGGCATCCAGGCGGCGTTCACATTTGCGTCGGCACCTCTCGCAGCGGCGACGGGGAGCGACAGGATCCCGCTCTGACTTCCATTGATCTATCTCCCAAAATGGGAGATACTGGTCGAAATGAGGGTCATCGCCAAGAGCAGCCTGAAGAAGTTCTGGGAGCGCCCTGGTTGCGCCGACGCCCGGGGCCCGCTGCACAGCTGGTACGAAGAGGCACTCAAGGCGAAGTGGCGTACCCCGAAGGACATCAAGGATCAGTACGCCAGCGCGAGCATCTGCGGCAACAACCGCGTGGTGTTCAACGTCGGCGGCAACAAGTACCGGCTCGTGGTCGAAGTGCAGTACCAGGCGGGGATCGTCTGGGTGAAGTTCGTCGGGACGCATGCGCAGTACGACCGCATCGACGTGGAGACCGTGAATGACCATTAAGCCGATCCGAAACGACGACGACCTGAAGAAGGTGTTCCGCCGCCTGGAGAAGATCTTCCAGGCCGAGGAGGGCACGCCGCAGGCCGACGAGCGCGACGTCCTGGTGACGCTCGTCGAGGCCTACGAGAACAAGCACTACGACTTCGGGCCCGCGGACCCGGTGGAGGCCATCAAGTTCCGGATGGAGCAGGAGGGGCTGACGCCTCGTGACCTGGAGCCGTTCATCGGTCCGAGCGGGAGGGTGTCCGAAGTGTTGAACCGCAAGCGGCCGCTCAGCCTGCGGATGGTCAAGCGGCTGCACGACGGGCTGAGGATCCCCTACGAGAGTCTGCTGACCGAGGTGTCCTGAGTCGGCCGCCGTTCTCGATGGCCGCCTTTTCCCGCTACATCGGCATCGACTATTCCGGGGCCGAGACACCCGAGGCCAGTCTCAAGGGCCTGCGCGTCTACTGCGCCGTCGGCGAGTCCGCGGCGAATGAGGTGGCGCCGCCGCCCAGCCCACGCAAGTACTGGACGCGTCGCGGCATCGCGCACTGGTTGGCCGAGCGGCTCGCGGAAGACTTCCCGACGATCGTCGGCATCGATCACGGGTTTTCCTTTCCGCTGCGCCATTTCGAGGGGCATCGGCTGCCGCCCGACTGGCCCACGTTCCTGGAGGACTTTCAGCGCCACTGGCCCACGGATGCCGAGCACACCTATGTCGATTTCGTGCGCGACGGCCTGGCCGGCAACGGTGCTGCGGGAGGTCCGACGAAGATCGAACGGGATCCTGAAGTCTCTCGTACAGGTTGCAAGTTTCCCTGCTGTCGCTGCATATTCTCCGCCGTTGAAAACTGGGGCAAGGAGGAGGGCTAGCGCGATTTGCCCAGCCCTCTTTCCATGGATTGGCCGGTGTTCGGCCAGAAGCGGACGGGTCGCGTGACTGCCCATAGCCGGAGAAGAGACAAATGAGATCAATGGTCCCAGGGTGGATCGCCGCTTTGTTCGCACTGGCTATGATCGCGGGCTGCGACAAGCCGCAGCCGACAGCTGCCACACCGCCTCCGTCGCAGGCGCAGATCGACACCGCCGAGATCATCTTCGTTGGCGGTGACATCGTGACCATCAATGACAGGCAGCCGAGCGCGGAAGCGTTGGCCGTCAAGGGCGGGAAGATCCTCGCCGTGGGTGCCCGCGCCGACGTCGAGAAGGCGCACAAGGGGGCGAGCACGCAGGTCGTCGACCTCGGCGGCAAGACCTTGATGCCGAGCTTCATCGACGCCCATAGCCACTACATCAACGCGCTCTCGGTGGC
>JADKKQ010000009.1 GCA_016720425.1 Betaproteobacteria bacterium
GACATATCTCCGCAGGCAAGATACCCGCTCCCCTTCCCAATCTGCTCGAACGCCAGTTCACGGTTACTCGATCGAATAAAGCATGGGTGACGGACATCACGTACATCCGCACTTGGCAGGGCTGGTTGTACCTAGCCGTCGTGATGGACCTGTTTTCGCGCAAGATCGTCGGCTGGGCCACAAGCAATAATCTTCATCGCGACTTGATACTTGATGCAGTACTCAAAGCTGTTCGCAAGCGAAAGCCCCGTGACGCGATCATTCACTCCGATCAGGGTACTCAATATGGAAGCGACGGGTGGAAGCGCTTTTGCAGGTCGAACGGCCTGACCCCCAGCATGAGTCGACGAGAAAACTGCTGGGACAACGCCGTCGCCGAGTCCTTCTTCAGCAGTTTAAAGAAGGAGAGTCAAGAAGCACATCTACAAGAACCGCGAGCTGGCGGTCGCGGACATCGCGGACTACATCGATACCTTCTACAATCGAATTCGAAGGCATAGCCACCTGGGTGGGGTGTCAGCCCGGATGACTTCGAGGCGGTGTCAAGACGGCGCAAATCTAGTCTCCACTAAATCCTGGGAACTCCAATTTGCAGCGCGCTGCACTTGCGTGATCGCGGTCTCGTCGGCCAACGACAGCGCCTGCGCCAGGTGCCTGGCCGGTGTGGTCATGGCAGGGACGCCGACGAAACGTTGCAACGTCGAGTCCGGGACTCGTGTCAGCGAGCCGCCCAGAACCCGCAATCTGGGCGCCCAGGTGACGACAACCCCGGCACGCATCCAGCGTTCTACCTTGGCGCGAAAATCCGGATGGCGGGCAGCGAAGTACGGGGGCTGCGCATCCCGCCGTCCCACCACTCCACCCACTTCCGGGGCGGGGGTGTGGCGCGCACGCGGGCGCCGGATTCCGGGCAGGCGCCAGCCCCCATGCATGTTTCAGGCATCCGTCTGGCCGGGACCCGGTTGCCTGCGGCCGGTAGCGGAACCCCTGCTCACGGTCGACGCTCCATCATGGAACAAATTCATTTTGTCCAACCTTGATGATTGAACAAATCTCATTTTGTTCAGGTCTGAGCTGGGTCGATTCCGCAACATCGGGAATTTGGACATCCACCCAACTGAATGGAGACACCATGAAAGTTCGTTCGCTCGTCGCCGCCGTCGCAGTCAGCGCCTTCACCTTGCCCGCGTTCGCCAAGGACATCGTCCAGACCGCCCAGGACAACGGCAGTTTCAACACCCTGGTCGTCGCGCTCAAGGAAGCCGGTCTGGTCGATACGCTGAAGGGCAAGGGCCCCTTCACGGTATTCGCACCCACCGACGCCGCGTTCGCCAAGATCCCCAAGGACCAGTTGGACGCCCTGCTCAAGGACAAGGCGAAGCTGACCAAGGTGCTGACCTATCACGTCGTGCCGGGCATGGTCCTGGCCAAGGACGTGAAGCCGGGAATGGTCAAGACCGTGGAGGGGCAGTCCATCACCATCAAGGCCGAGGGCGGCAAGGTGATGGCGGACAACTCCGTGGTGACGATGACGGATGTGAAGGCCGATAACGGCGTCATCCACGTGATCGACACGGTGATCATGCCGAAGTCCTGACGCAGAGCCGCGGGCGCTCGCGCTCCCGAGGCTCACAGCGGGTTCCGGCGCGGACGGTTGTGCGCGTCGAACCCCTCTACCCACCAGTTCTGGGCCCTCGCGCTCGCTGCGGCGCAGGGCGAGGAAAGCGGGGGCGGCGGGAGCTCGACGCCCTCCGCTTGCTGGGCTGACTGCAGCACTATCGGCAGGTCGGGCAGCGCGGGGTCGATGGCCTTCGAGAAATGCTGCACGAAGTCCGCACGCGCGCCGGCGCCTGCACCGGGGAACTGGCGACCGGTAGCACAACGCCCCGGGGCGGGGCGCGGCCCCGGCCGGGGGTTGGGGGTCTCGCCGAAAGCGAACGCCGCCCCCAAATGTCGCGTGACCCCAGATGACAGCTCATTCGAGCTGCAGCCAGATTTCGTTGCGGCGCATGAACCAAGGAACGAACGGGGCGTCGTACCGCGAGTAGATCGGCTCTCCCCGGGTGCGAATGCCCGCCGCCTCGACGCCCTGCCTCAACCTGGCGAGGTGTTCCGAGTAGTTGCCTTCGGACCAGGCGCCCGAATATCGGATCACGGCAAATCGACCACCCGGGACCTCCTTGAGTCTTACCTGAGGATCCAGCGGTTCCGGCAGGGTGTCCAGCGTAAATTCAGCGGGCATCTTGAACTGGATCACGTAGCCTGTTTCAGTGGCCACCTGCGTTACCGGAGCGGTCATCGCGATGGTCCTGGGCTCCGGGGCCTGCGTGACCGGCGCGGTCATTTCAATCCTGCGTTCCCCCCTGTTCTTGCCGAAGATGTACGCGGCCAGAATCCGGAAGCCCTGATTGCCCGCCGCGTCGGCCGGACCCGGGACGACCACCTCGGCGACGAGGTAGGGAGCATAGCTGCGGACCTCGATACCTTCGTGCTGCTGAATCACGGTGTAAGGGGGTTCCTCGGTTGCCGTCGCGACTGAAGCGATCGACGCCAGCCCCAATGCGACAACGACAGTCAGTGAAAGTCTGCTCATGGAGAATCGAGGTGAAGAGGCCGATGGCTCTTGTGCTGTGATGCCTGCGGACGTGGCTGGCAGCGCGGCGCAACGCTATCGTGCCCCGGTCTGCGACTTCTTGCGATCCGTCAGACTCGCCAGCGCGTCCCACAGTTCCTGCCGTTCCTGCGGCGACGGATCGGTGCCGGGGATGACGTGGGTCGTGTGCGGCTCGCGGTCGAGCCAGAACACGCCGGTGACCATGGCGGCTTCCTCCGCGGCCGCAAGCCAGGTGATGGTATCCGCGCCCTGCTCCGCCGTGCGCAGGAAGCGCCGGGTGATCGCGTGAAATGCGGGAAGCGAACCCGCGACACCCGGCGTGTCCGCCCAACCCGGATGCATCGCATGGACGACCACGCCGCTGCCCTTCAGCCGTTCCGCCCACATCTCGGTCAGGGTAACGAGCGCGCGCTTGGTACGGGCGTAGGCGCGGCTGCCGTCGTAGGCACTCTTTTCGTACTGCAGGTCGTCGAGCACAAGGCCGGTGGCATACATGCCGCCGGAGGACACGTTGACGATCCTGGACGGCGCCGATTCCCGGAGGCGCGGCAGCAGCATCTGGGTCAGCAGGAAAGGGGCGAGCAGATTGGTCGCGAGCGCGGTCTCGTTGCCCTCGGCCGTCGTCGTGCGCTGGTTCAGCAGAACCCCGGCATTGTTCACGAGGACGTGAATCCGCGGCTCGGTCTCGAGCAACCGTCGCGCGAGCTTCCTGACATCGGCCAGCAGGCTGAGATCGGCCAGCGCGACCGCGACGTCATCGTTGCCGGTCGCGGCGACGATCTCGCGCCGGGTGGCTTCCGCCTTGTCCGGATTGCGACCCACCAGAATGACCCGTGCGCCGAGCTCGGCCAGTTGCGAAGCCGCCGCCTGTCCGAGACCCGAGGTGGCGCCCGTGACCACCGCCGTGCGTCCGCGCAGCGAAACCGCCAGCGGCTTCCAGCGCCGCCTGTGCCAGTGATATCCGAGACTGGTGAAGCCCAGCAGGCCGGGCACGATCAGGCGATCCTGGAGATCGGAGAGCCGGCTGCGTCCGGGCGGGGCGACGTCGTCACTCAAGGCTGCACGAAGACCTCCGACGGCCTTCTTGCCGACGCTGTCGAGTGCCCCCTTCAGAAGCGGCTCGACGACGCGCAACGCTCCGAGCAAGGAAATGTCCGCCGTGTAGGTGATGCGGGTGCCGCGCGGCGTGGCCGCGAACGCGATGTCGTCCAGCGCGTGGACCGAGTCGCCCTTCCCTTCCAGCAGCACGCGCGTCGGCGGATCGCATTCGCGGACGACGTACGTCATGGGAATCGAGCGCGCGCCGAACCGCACCCGCAGCTCGAACGCCGTGCCGATGCCGATCGGGCCGGCACTGACTTTGCTGGAATCGGCGACACCCGGATCCCATTGCGCCGCGTTGCCGAAGTTGCTGGTGTAAGCGAAGACCTCGTCGATCGGTCGCGGGACTTCGATCGTTTCCCGGAGGCGAATCATGGTCGGATCGCCGCCGGCGGGCGCATCGCGGACGGCAAGGGGTCGTCGCAGCCCACGACCGATGCCGTGGCCATCGGTTCGCCGAGCATTGCCATCGAGGTCATGCCGGAAACTCCGTGTAGGTCGAGGGTGGGGAGCGGAAGCATGAGGGGTTCCTGGTCGATTCTCACGCCATGCCGGTGGCGCAACAGGCAGGCGCCGGGTTCTGCAGCGCCGGTCCGCTGGCGAAGCGCTCGGCAATCTGGGTCGCGCGGTAGGAGAAGATCCGATCGACCTGCGATTCGACTTTCCAGCCGGCGACCGCCGACCCCAGCCACCCCAGCGGCAGCCGGTAGCGCACGACATCGCGCATCAGGGTTCCGTTCGCCATCGGGATGAACTCGTGCGCGTGCCGCCAGGACGAGTACGGTCCCTTGACCTGCGTGTCGACGAAGCGCCGGGCGGGCTCCCAGTTCTCGATCCTGCTTTGCCAGCCCATCGGGATGCCGTTCAGCTTCAGCCGATAGTCGATCAGCGTGCCTTCGCCGATCTCGCGCGTCGATTTCCCCAGGACTTTGAAATTCAGGAACTCGGGAGTGAGCTCCTCCAGATTTGCTTCGTCGCAGAAGAAGGGCCAGAGCTCTTCCGGGACACGCGGCACCCATTGCTCCGACACCTTCTCCCGGGTCGATCCCTGCAGCGGGGTCAGCAGATCGTCGAAGGCCCGGTCGATGGACTCGAACCGGTAGCGGAAGCCCGAGGCAAGTGACTGGCGCGGCTCCACCTTCGCGCTCTCGAGGACGATCCCGCCCATTTCACCGAAGAGCGCCTTGATCGCAACGGCCGGTGCCGGAGCACTCTCGCGGACCCGCAGCGATCGGCACAGGGATGCGGTGAAGTCGCGATTGGTGACCGGTTGCGGGGCGACCCCTTCGAGGACGCCCGCCGCCCGCGAATCCAGCGCATGCAGAAACAGTCCGACGATGTCGTCGATGTGGATCCAGCTCATCCACTGCCTGCCGTTGCCGAGCCTGCCCGCTGCGGAGGCGCGAAAGAGCGGCAACATTTTCGCCAGCGCGCCCCCTTGCCGGGCGAGAACGATCCCCGTCCTCACGCTCACCGCGCGCACATCGGGTCGTCGCGACGCCAGCGGACGAAGCTCCGCCTCCCAAGCCTCGACCACATCGGCGAGAAAGCCCGTTCCCTTCGCACTGGCCGCGGTCAGCGGTGCGTCGGCACGATCACCGTAGAATCCGATGGCGGATCCATGGACGAAGGACTTGACGTCGGAGCCGTGGCTCGACACCGCCTCGACGAGCCGCCGGGTGCCGACCACGCGCGTCTCGAGAATCAAGCGCTTCTGCTCATTGGTCCAGCGCTTTTCGGCGACGGGCTCACCCGACAGATGGACGACGGCATCTGCTCCGGGCAATGCCTCCGCGGGCACGGCACGCCGATGGTCCCATTCAAAGCACTTTGCCGGAAACGGCAACCGATGCCTGGCACGCTGCGCATTGCGTACCAGGCAGACCAGGGTGTCGCCACGAGCCACGAGTGACTTCCCCAATTCCCGGCCGATCAGCCCGGTTGCTCCCGTCATCAAGATGCGCATGTTGCTCCAAGCCCGGCCAGTCGAATCTGCCATCACCTCCGCCCTCGGCAAACGGCTGGTTTCGAACTCTTCGACACTTCGACTCGGTGGCCTGTTCAATGGCCACGAAGCCGTTGCTTCGAGGCACGCCGATTGGTCGCCACGATGTCCGTCCTGACTTGTCCGGAGGTCCGGACGGGTGTATTTGAAGTTGCCGGTCGAATGCGGACGGCGGCCGCGACGCGCCACCCGCTCGCGTTACGACGTTGCGAGCCCGCCGCGCCGGACGCCCAAACCTCGCCGGCTTTGCTCTGGCGGAGTTGACCGCTGGCGAAGTTGCGCCCGGCGACGAAAGGCCGAAGATCTTTACGTCGGCCTGCTCGCAAGTCGACTGCAGCTTCCTCGTCGAGGGGGAAGCCGATGTCAGGGCAGCGGTGCATCGGCGTCAGGGAGCGGATAGGCATCGGCGACGTACGCAGGCCCCTTGGCGATCATGACGATCAGGCAACCGAGGACCACGGTGAACACGATCGTCCAGTACAGGATTGCGACGCTTGCCAGCGCGATCTCGAAGGTCATCGCGAGCTTGGCCGCTGCGTCGTTGTCTGCCCATGCGGCGGCGAACCGTATGGCGAGCAGGCACAACATGGGTGCCGCGATTCCCGCAACGGCGACCAGCGGCAATCGGCGGATCAGTGCCCATTCGAGGCCAGCCGGCGCGCGCCGGAACCCTGGAAGTCGGTTGAAGAGATTCATCTCAGGATCGGCCCGTGGAATCCGGAGCCTCGCGCGCGGGCGGCGCTCCGGTTCTGGCGGGCCGCCACCATGGCCGGACACGCAGAAACAACGCGTAACCGGCATCGAGCACAGCGAGGACAGGTCGAAACGAAGCAAGCGTCGCGAGCCCCGCGAATGCCGGAAGACGACGCCAGATCTCGACGAACGCCGCAGCGCCCGAGGTGAGCGAGCCGTCGGCCCCGCGGACGTGGAACCGGCTCAGCACCACGGCTCTGTCGACGCCCTGGCCGAGCGCCGCTTCATCGCAACTGGACGCGTCGACCCAGGCGATTGCGTCGGCCCCGCGTTGCCGTTGGTAATGCGCGATCTCCGCGCGGCAGACCGGGCAGTCGCCATCGAAGTACACCGTGCAGGTGGGCATTGGCTTTTTCCCCGAGGGCTGTACAGCAATATTCATTTGTCCAGGACAATACGCCTAGTGAGCCGTAATTGTCAATGATCATTGAACTGGATGAACTGTCTTTGTCTTGTCCTATCTGATTTGGCGCAGGACATTGCTCCTGGCGATTCGAGCTTGAAACAAGCCCCTCGGAGCGGTCAGCCGTGACACCCGACCGACCGATAGCCCCCTCTTCACCCCAACCTACCGCAGCGGCACGGCCGCACGCCTTGCGGGGATTCCGGTCCGCCGATGGCGCCACCGCTCTGCGCAGGGCCTTGGCGGCCGCTGCGGCCGCCCAGGCGGGCGTGGCGTCCGCGCGCCGGATGGCGGAGGCGGACAAATTGCGGACCCACGGCGCGCAAAAAAGGAAAAGGGTCAGCGCATTTCTACGCTAACCCCTTGATTTTTGGCTCCCCGAAGTGGGCTCGAACCACTGACCTGCGGATTAACAGTCCGTCGCTCTACCGACTGAGCTATCGGGGAACAGCCTGAAATTATATCCTGCCCCGGGAAGCGGGGTCAAACGACGACGACCGTCACCATCCCGCAGCGTGGCGGTACGCCAGCACCGGCAGCGCGACCGCCCCTTGCAGCTTTGGCATTGCCGGTCCTCTCCCGGGGGACGGACGCCGCTCAGCCGCCACCGTGGCGCCGGAAGTGCGGCGCGGCAAGCTTGAGGTAGTGGAACATCGACCACAGCGTGAGGATCGCCGCGATCCACAGCGCAATCGTGCCGAGCCACCGGGTCGAGATCCCCGGGATCACCGGTTGCCAGAGCAGCAGCGCGATGATCGCGGTCATCTGTGCGGCGGTCTTCACCTTGCCGATGAAGGCGACTGCCACGCTCTTGGTCTCGCCGAGTTGCGCCATCCACTCGCGCAGCGCCGAGATCGCGATCTCGCGACCGATGATGATGATGGCGAGCCAGGAGTCGGCGCGATCGAGCCAGACCAGGACGATCAACGCGGCGGCCACCATCAGCTTGTCGGCGACCGGGTCGAGAAAGGCCCCGAAGGCGCTGGTCTGACCCCAGCGCCGCGCCAGGTAACCGTCGAACCAGTCGGTGATCGCGGCGAACGAGAACACCGACATGGCGATCCAGTTCTTGGCCGCCGCCGAAATCCAGGCCTCGGGAATGTAGTAGACGGTCACGAACACCGGGATCAGCAGGATCCTCAGCCAGGTGAGCGCAGTCGGGATGTTGGGAACCATGACCTTGGGCGCAGCGAAGCCTGCGCCCGATCATTCTACCGTGACGATCGGCCCGCTGCAGCGAGGCAGTCGCGCGTTCGCGGTCCCGCGCGCAAGCGGTTCAGTGCAGCGCGGCGAAGATCGCCTCCGCCAGCGCGCGGCTGATCCCCGGGACCCGGGCGAGATCGTCGATGCCGGCCGCGCGCACGCCCCTCAGGCCACCGAACTGGGTCAGCAGCGCCTGGCGTTTGCGCGCTCCGACGCCCGGAATGTCCTCCAGTGACGACGCCAGCCGCGCCTTGGCGCGCCGGGCGCGATGCCCCTGGATCGCGAACCGGTGCGCCTCGTCGCGGATCTGCTGCAACAGGTGCAGCCCCGGATGGTCGGGCGGCAGATTGAGGACGGCATCGCGATCGGGGAAGACGATGTCTTCCTCGCCCGCCTTGCGCTCCGGGCCCTTGGCGATGCCGATGAGCCGCATGTCGTGCAATCCATGCTCGGCGAGCACCTCGGCCGCCACGGCGACCTGGCCCCGCCCGCCATCGATCACCAGCAGGTCGGCCGGCGGGACTTCGCCAGCGACGACGCGCGCGCAGCGCCGCGTCAACGCCTCGCGCATCGCCGCGTAGTCGTCCCCGCCGTGCGCCGGGGTCACGTTGAAGCGGCGGTACTCGGCGTTCCGCATCGCCCGCTTGTCGAACACCACACACGAAGCCACCGCGCGTTCACCCATCGTGTGCGAGATGTCGAAGCATTCGATGCGCTGCACCTCGGGGGGAAGCGCCAGCGCCTCCTGCAGCGCCGCCAGGCGCTCGTCCTGGGTCGCCTTCTGCGCCAGGCGCTGCCCGATCGCCAGCGCCGCGTTCTGCGCCGCCATGGCCAGCCACACCCGCCGTTCGCCGCCGGGGTTGTCGGTGATGGTCACCTTTGCGCCGGCCTGCGCACTCAGCACCTCGGCCAGCGCCGACTGGTCGCCGGCTTCCGACACGATGATGGTCGGTGGCACCGGCTGCTCGACGTAGTGCTGCGCGAGAAACACCGGCACGACTTCCGGCAGCAGATCGGCGTCGGCGTGCCGGGGAAAGAACGTGCGATCCCCGACGTGCCGTCCGCCCCGGATCATCACCACGTTGACCGCGACCACGCCCTGCTCCGCAGCCGCCGCGACGACGTCGATGTCGCCGGCCGTCGAGCTCTCGACGAACTGGCGCGACTGCAACTGCGACAGCCGCGTGATCTTGTCGCGCAGCCGCGCCGCGCGCTCGAAGGCGAGCGCCGCGCTCGCCTCCGCCATCTGCGCCTTCAGCCCGTCGGCGAGCTCGCCGGCCCGCCCCTGAAGGAAGAGCACCGCGCCCTGCACGTCGGCGGCGTAGTCCGCCTCGCTCACCATGGCGACGCAGGGCGCGCTGCAGCGGGCGATCTGGTGCAGCATGCAGGGCCGCGAACGATTGGCGAACACGGTGTTCTCGCAGGTGCGGAGCTGGAACACCTTCTGCAGCAGTGCCATCCCCTCGCGCACCGCGCCCGCGCCCGGGAACGGCCCGAAATAGCGGTGGCGACGGTCGAGCTTGCCGCGATGGAAGCGCAGCTGCGGAAACGGGTCTCCGGTGAGGCAGACGTAGGGATAGCTCTTGTCGTCACGGAACAGGATGTTGTAGCGCGGCTCGTGCGCCTTGATGAGATTGTTCTCGAGCAGCAGCGCCTCGCTCTCGGAGCGGGTGACCGTGGTCTCGACCCGGGCCACCTGCGACACCATCAGCGCGATCCGCGTCTCCAGCGCGCCGCGCTGGAAATAGCTCGCCACGCGCTTCTTCAGATCGCGCGCCTTGCCGACGTAGAGCGTGACGCCTGCCGCGTCGTACATCCGGTAGACGCCCGGACGATGGGGCAGCGAGGCGACCAGCTCGCGGCTGTCGAACGCCGGCGGGGCCGGGGCGGCGGACGGCGGATCACGGTCCATCGGCAGGGCCCCGGCCACGCAGATGGTCGGCGATCGCCGCCACCACGGAGCGAAACATCTCCGGCGTCAGGCGCCGGGTGTTGGTGTTGTAGCGGCTGCAGTGGTAGCTGTCGAACAGCGTCCTGCCGCCGGCCACCGCATGCCGCGCGCCGTGCGCGAACGCGCGCGCCGAAGGCCGCTCCCCGAGCGCGCGCAGCGCCGCCTCGTGCGCGATGCGCCCCAGTGCCAGCACCGCGCCACCTTCCGGCACCCGGGCGAGATCGGCCGCCAGATAGCCGTTGCAGGCGCGGATCTCCGCGGGCAGCGGCTTGTTGCCCGGCGGCAGGCACTTCACCGCATTGCTGATGCGGCAGTCGACGAGTGCCAGGCCGTCGTCGCGCCGCGCTCCCTCGGGTTGCGTGGCGAAGCCGCAGGCGTGCAGCGTCGCGTACAGCAGGATGCCGGCGTGGTCACCGGTGAAGGGGCGACCGCTGGCATTCGCACCGTGCATGCCCGGCGCCAATCCGACGACGACGAGGCGCGCCGCAGCAGCGCCGAACGGCGGCACGGGCCGGCAGAAGTACGCGGGGTGCGCGGAACGCACGCGGGCGAGGAACGCGGCGAGGCGCTCGCAGCGCACACAGGCGGGATCGTAGTCGGGCCCGGGCGCGGCTTCTGGCAGAATGGCGGTCTTTGACGTGGCTTTGGGCATGGCGGCAGCGCGGGCATCCTAGCATTTTCGTGCCGATCCACCGCGTCGCGGTCCGCTGCCCCAGGCCTGCTCGCACCCTCCGGCAACCCATGCTCCCGCCCGAGCACGACCTCGAGATTCGCTCCCGCAAGCCGGCCCGCGCCAATGGCGGCAACGGTCGCAAGCCGCCGCTGCTGTTCGTCCACGGCGGATACTGCGACAGTTGGTGCTGGGAGCCCTACTTCCTGCCCTTTTTCGCGTCCAAGGGCTACGCCGCCCACGCGGTGAGCCTGCGCGGGCACGGCGGGTCGGGCGGCCACGAAACGCTGTTCGTCGCCGGTCTCGACGATTACGCGGGCGACGTCGAGCGCGTCGCCAGCATGCTGCCCGCGCCGCCGGTGCTGATCGGGCACTCGATGGGCGCCGCCATCGTCGAGCGGCTGATGGGCCTGCATCCCATCCGCGCCGCCGCGCTGATCGCACCGGTGCCGCCGACCGGATTGCTGTCGATGGCGACGCGGCTCGCCACCCAGCGACCGGACTACCTGCTGCATATGAGCCAGCTCGACCCGACCCGGCTCACCGGCAGCGTGCTGGAAGCGCTGCGACCCTACTACTTCAGCGATCACGTCGATCCGCAGGTATTGCTCCAGGCGGTGCGGCACCTGGGCGCCGAATCCCCGCGGGCCCTGCTCGACCTGTCGCTGCGCCTGCACTGGCAGCTGCCCGAGCGTGGCGGCATCCCGCTGCTGGTGCTCGGTGCCGAGGGCGACCGGATCTGCACCACCGACGAGGTTCTCGCCACCGGCCGCCACCACGGCGTCGAAGCCGAGATCCTGCCCGGCCTCGCCCACATGCTGATGCTCGATCGCGACTGGGACGCGCCGGCGCGGCGCCTGCTGCGCTGGCTGGCGACGCTCTGAGTCGCGGCGCGGACGCGCTCTTCAGCGCGCGCGCGGCCGCATGCGGTCGTGGTAGGACTCGAATTCGGGCACCGGCAGCGGAGGACTCGCCCGGTATCCCTGGAACAGGTGGCACCCCCGCGCGGCGAGAAACTCCAACTGCGCGTCGGTCTCGACGCCCTCGGCCACGACCGATAGCCCGAGCCCGCGCGCGAGCCCGATGATCGCCTCGGTGATCGCCGCGTCCCCCGGGTCGGTCTCGATGTCGGCGATGAACGAGATGTCGACCTTCAAGGTGTCGATCGGGAAGTGCTTGAGATGGGTGAGGGACGAATAGCCGGTGCCGAAATCGTCGATCGCCACGGCAAAGCCCTCGGCACGCAGCTCGTGCAGCACCTTCCGGATCGCGTCGAGGTCGTGCAGCAGGCTGGTCTCGGTCACCTCGAGCTCCAGCCACTGCGGCACGCAGCCTTCGTCGCGCACGATGTCGCCGATGCGCCGCGCCAGATCCTCGCGGTAGAACTGGCGCGCCGAGAGGTTGATCGACACCACCAGCGCCCGGCCGTCGCGGCGCCAGGCGGCGCACTGGCGCGCGGCACGGCGCACCACCCACTCGCCCAGCGCGTGGATCAGGCCGGACTCCTCGGCGAGCGGGATGAACACGCGGGGCGTGACCTCGCCCAGCTCCGGGTCGTGCCAGCGCAGCAGCGCCTCGGCGCCGACGATCTGCCGATCGATCATCCGCACGATCGGCTGGTAGTGCAGCGTCAGGCAGTCGGCGTTCACCGCGGCGCGCAGCGCCGTTTCCAGCGTGTGCTGGCGCAGCCGCCGGGCGGCGAGGTCGGCATCGAGGAACTGGAAGGTGTTGCGTCCGAGTTCCTTCGAGCGGTACATCGCCACGTCGGCGTGCTTCAGCAGCTCGTCGGGATCGTCCGAATCGTCCGGATAGACGCTGATCCCGATCGATGAAGTGACGTAGATGTCGTGATCCTCGACCATGAACGGCTGCGACACGGCGTCGAGCAGCTTTTGCGCGATGCGGCCGAGCACCTGCGGGTCGTCGACGTCCTCGACGATCACCATGAACTCGTCGCCGCCCAGGCGCGCGAGCAGGTCGGTCTCGCGCAGCGCCGCCGCGAGCGCCTGCGTGACGTGCTTGAGCAGCTCGTCGCCGATCCGGTGGCCCAGCGTGTCGTTGACGTTCTTGAACCGGTCGAGGTCGATGAACAGCACGCCGACGCGCAGGCCCACGCGCCGCGCCTTGGCGATCGCCTGCGCCAGCCGCTCGTGCAGCAGCAGCCGGTTGGGCAGCCCGGTGAGGGCGTCGCGCGTCGCGAGGTACTGCAGGCGCTCCTCGGCCCGGATGCGCGCCGAGACGTCCTGGACGAACGAGAGGATCGACACGATGCGGCCGCGATCGTCGTGCAGGCAGGAGTGGTACCACTCGCACCATATCGTGCTGCCGTCCTTGCGGTGATTGCGCGTGAGGCCGGTCGCCCGCGGCTCGTCGCCGGTCACCAGCCGGGCGAGGACCTGGGCGACGGCCTCTCGGTCCCCTTCGTGCACGAGCCGGTTGGTGTCGATCGCCATGCCGAGGACTTCCTCGGACCGCCAGCCGAAGATGTGCTCCGCCTGCGGCGACCAGCGGACCAGGCGCGAGTGACGATCCCACTCCAGCACCGCCAGCGGCGTGTTGTTGATGTGCGACGACAGCATCCAGTTGGCCCGCCGCAGCGCCTCCTCGTTGCGCTTCTGGTCGTGGATGTCGGTGTGCACCGCGTAGATGCCGAGGACCTTGCCGTCGCCGTCGCGATTCGGCGCGTAATGGAACGCCTCCCAGCGCTGCTCGCCGTCGGGCTGGACGAGCAGCGCCTCGGTCGCCACCACCTCGCCGTCGAGCACCCGCTGCAGATACGGCTGCAGCTGCCGGGCCCGCTCCTCGCCCAGCACGTCGCCGACCTGCCGGCCCGCCAGCTCGCGCCGGCTCGCGCCGAGCCACTCCTCGTTGTGGCGATTGAGGAAGCGCAGGCGATGGTCGCGGTCGATATAGGACACGCGCGCCGGCACGTTGTCCATGATCAGCCGCAGCTCGTCCTCGGAGGCTCGCAGCGCCTCCTGCGCCTGCTTCAAGCCGTGGATGTCGTTCATCAGCACGAAGGCGCCGTTGATCTCGCCCGCCGCGGTGGCGTCGGGCACCACGCGCAGCGTCATCCACCGCCGAATGCCGCCCGCACCGGGCACCAGGCGGTCGAAGGCGGTCGGTTCGCCGCCGAGCGCCCGGGTCACCATCGATGCCGCGCTGAGATAGATGCTCTCGCCGATGATCTCGCGCAGCGGCGTGGCGACCGCCTCGTCGCCGGACCGGCCGAAATACTGCAGGAACGCGCGATTCACGTACCGGCAGCGCTCGTCGCGATCGATGTAGGCGACCGGGGCGGGCACGCCGTCCATGATCGCGCGCAGCTGCGACTCGCGCGCCGCCAGCGCCTCCTGCGCCTGCTTGAGGTCGGTGATGTCGTGCGCGACGACGTAGATGCCGCCGATCGAGCCGTCGCCGCGACGGTCCGGAACCATCCGGCCGCGCAGGCAGCGATCCCGCCCCTGGCTGTCGCGGAGCACCCGTTCGTAGGTGACGGTCTCGCCGCCGAACGCCTGCTCGACCGCCGGCCGGAGCGCGAGATCGACGTGGCGGCCGATGACCTCCGCCGGGCGGTGCCCGATCACCTCGTCGCGCTCGAAGCCGGTCAGCGCCAGGAAGGCCTCGTTGGCAAACGAATAGCGGCCGGAGCTGTCGACGTAGACGACGGGCTCGGGGATGTTGTCGGTGAACAGGCGCAGCTGTTCCTCGCGCAACGACACCGCCTGCTGCGCCTGCTTCAGCTCGTGAATGTCGTGCTCGGTGCAGTACAGCCCCCGCACCTGGCCGGCACCGTCGAGGTCAGGCACCACGCGGCCCTGCATCCAGCGCGTCGGCCATCCCCCGCCGCCGTTGACCCGTTCGTACTCGACCGACTCGCCCTGCTGCGCCCGGGCGAGGATCGGCGCCAGGAACGCCGCCACCTCGACCGGCAGCACGTCGGCGGGCGCCTGGCCGTAGATCGCCTCCTGCGGGCGGCCGGGCGCGCGCGGCGAACGCCTGGTTGACGAACGTGTAGCGCAGGTCGCGATCGAGATAGGCGATCGGACCCGGAATGTTGTCGGCGAACAGCCGCAGCTGGCGGCCCTGCGCCTTCAGTGCCTCGCGGATCTGCACGTCGTCGTCGATGTCGGTGAGGACGACGAAGATCCCGGCCACCGCTCCCGACGGATCGCGGTCGGGCAACAGGCTGACCCGGACCCAGCGCAGCGAGCCGTCGATGTGCTGCGCCCGCCGCTCGTACGACTCCGGTTGGCCGGCGAACGCCCGTTCCGCGCGCGGCTGCAGGTCGGCGAAGGCATCCGGACCGACGGCATCGCGCAGCGCATGCCCGAGCAGATCGTCGGCCGGAACGCCGACGAGATCGCCGAACGGCCGATTGGCAAAGCGCAGCTTCAGCTGGCGATCGCAGTAGAGGATGGGCGCGCCGATGCTGTCGGTGACGAGGCGGAGCCGATGCTCGCGCTGGCCCGCTTCGAGCTCGAGGCGCTTCAGGTTGTCGACGTCGATGTAGGTGACGATGACGCCGCGAACGGCACCGCTGCGATCGCGGTCCGGATGGTAGTCGACCCGCACCCACAGCGCCGGCCGACCCGGGACGGCAAGTTGCCGTTCGAAGCCCGTGCGCTCGCCCTCGAGCGCCGACTCGACGTAGGCCCGGTAGAGCGGGAGGACGTCCTCGCCGTCGACCTCGGCGACGGACCGTCCGACCACCTCGTCGGCCGACTTGCCCAGCCAGTCGACGAACGCCGCGTTGGCGAAGCGAAAGCACTGGTCGCGATCGAAATAGGCGATCGGCAAGCCGACGCAGTCGAGCATCCGCTGCGACAGCGCCGACAGGACCTCGGGACGATCCGCCTCCACCCACGGCGGGGTCGGTTCGGAAGTGCTTCGGCTCCTGGAGGGTAGCGTGGACAAGGCGGGCCGATGGGCTTGGGTCGTTGGAGGCGGCGGGACGCCGTGGGGCAGCCTGAAAGGCCGTCGGCGACGCCCGGCAAAGCGTGAATGGTGCAGCGGAACGCCCCCGTCGGCAAGGCGAGGCCCGGCCTTTCCGCACGAACGGCGCTTTGGGGGGCACGGTTGGCGTCCTTCCGCCGCGCCTGCGAACGCCGCGCGAGTCCGGCGGGCGCGGTTGGCGGGCAGCGGATCAGGCGCGAGTCGCAGCGCGCCGGCCGGCCATCGGCTAGAATCCGCTGTTCGCGGCCGACGGGCCGTTCGCATGAGGGATGCTGGCGATGAGATCGAGCGTAGGCGTGGCGTTGGCCGGAGGTTTGCTGTTGGCGGGATCCGCGGGGGCATCCGACATCACGTTCTACGAGAACGACGGCTTCAACGGTCGTCGCTTCACGGCGACGAGTTCGGTCTCCGATTTTGCCGGCTTCGGCTTCAACGACCGCGCGTCGTCGGTCACCATCCGCAGCGGCTCGTGGCAGATCTGCACCGACGCGTTCTTTCGGGGCCGCTGCGTGACGCTCGAAAGCGGCGAGTATCCGTCGCTCGGGGCGATGGGCCTCAACGACCGCATCTCGTCGGCCCGCGAAGTCGGCTGGTCCGGCGGAGGCGGTGGCGGTGGCCGGGCCGGCGTCACCCTCTACGACTACATCGACTTCGGCGGGCGCTCGTTTGCCGTCGACCGCGAGATCTCCAATCTCGACGGCGTGTTCAACGACCGTGCCCAGTCGCTGATCGTCCACTCGGGAACGTGGGAGCTTTGCGCCGACGCGGGCTACGGCGGCGGCTGCCAGTCCTACGGCCCCGGACGCTACGCCAGCCTCGGCGCACTGTCCGCGCGCTTGAGCTCGCTGCGCCCCGCGGGTGGCGGCGGGGGCAACGGGGGGGCGGTGGCTGGGGTGGCGGCGGCAGCCGGGCAGTCCTGTATCAGGGGACGAACCTCTCGGGACGCTCGTTCGTGATCGAGAACTACATGCCCAATCTCGACGGCACCGGTTTCAACGACCGCGGATCGTCGCTGCGCATCGAGCGCGGCTACTGGATGTTCTGCAGCGACGCCAATTTCCAGGGCGAGTGCCGCACCTTCGGGCCCGGCGACTACCCGACACTGTCCCCCGGGCTCAACAACCGGATCTCCTCGGGTCGGCGCATTTCCAGCGAGTACCCCTACAACCGGAATCCCAACTGGGACAACTGATCGCCCCGATCGCGTGCGCTCCGGACGACGGCGGCGGCGGATGGCGGAGCGCTTTCCGCGGCCTGCTTCGCGCTGCAGACGCCGACGTGGCGATTGCCTGACGCTCGACCGACCGGGTCGACGACGAACCCGAAGGACCTGATGCGCTATCCCGCCGTTCCGTGGCCCTGGGCCGCCCTGGTGCTGGTGCTCGCGCTGCTCGGCCAGGAGTGGCTGCTGCGCACGTTCGGCGCCGACCCGTCGTTTGCCGAAACCGCCTACCGCACCGGTCTGGCGGCGCTCGGCGCCACCGCGCTGGCGCTCATCATCCTGCCGCGGCGCCGGATGGCCTATCTGCTCGGCTGCCTCGTCTGCGCGGGCCTGATGGCCTGGGCGCTCTGGCTGCAATACGGGCTCGGGCTCGAGCCCTGCCCGCTGTGCGTGTTCCAGCGTGTGGCCGTGATCGCCATCGGCCTCGTCTTCCTGGTCGCGGCCATCCACAACCCCGGGGCGATCGGGGCGATCGTCTACGCCGGCCTCGCCTTCGTCGTAGGTGCCGTCGGCGCCGGGCTCGCCGGCTGGCAGGTCTGGATCCAGGCGCAGCCGAAGGGCGCGGTGGCGTCCTGCGGAATGAGCCTCGACTACATGCTGGAAACGCTGCCGCTCAGCGAGGTGATCGGCAAGGTGCTGAAGGGCAGTGGCGAGTGCTCCGAGCAGGGGTGGCTGTTCCTCGGCCTCGCCATTCCCTCCTGGACGTTCGCGTTCTTCGTCGCGATGATCGCCGCGGCGATCGCGCTCGCCCGCGAGGAGTGAACGCGGCGGTCGGTGCGCGCGGCGCGGAGGCCGCCGGCGTCACTTGTCCTGGCTCTTGAACACCGTCGTCGCGGTCGAGACGAGGCCGGCGAGATCGGCGAGGTTGGACGGCACGATGAGCGTGTTCCCGGTGCGCGCGAGCCCGGCGAAAGCGGCCACGTACTGCTCGGCGACCTTGAGGTTGACCGCGTTGATGCCGCCGCCACCCTCGATCGCCTGACCGACCTTGCGGATCGCCTCGGCATTGGCGTCGGCGATGGCGAGTATGGCGGCAGCATTGCCCTGCGCGTTGTTGATCGCCGCCTGCTTATCGCCCTCGGACTTGGCGATCGCCGCCTGGCGCGCGCCGTTGGCGAGGTTGATCTGCTCCTGCTGCTTGCCTTCGGAGGTCGCGATCACCGCGCGCTTCTCGCGCTCGGCGGTGATCTGCGCCTGCATCGCGTGCAGGATCTCCTTCGGCGGCGTCAGGTCCTTGATCTCGTAGCGCAGCACCTTGACGCCCCAGTTCGCCGCCGCTTCGTCCAGCGCCGCCACGACGGTGGCGTTGATCTGGTCCCGCTCCTCGAACGTGCGGTCGAGCTCCATCCGGCCGATGACGCTGCGCAGCGTCGTCTGCGCCAGCTGGGTGATCGCGAGGACGAAGTTGCTCGAGCCGTACGAGGCGAGCTTGGGGTCGGTGACCTGGAAGTACAGGATGCCGTCGACCTGCAGCTGGGTGTTGTCCCGGGTGATGCAGATCTGGCTGGGCACGTCGAGCGGGATCTCGCGCAGGTCGTGGCGGTAGGCGACGCGGTCGACGAACGGGACGACGAAATTGAGCCCGGGCTGCAACACCGCGTAGAAGCGGCCCAGCCGCTCCACTACCAGCGCGTGCTGCTGCGGAACCACGCGTATCGCCTTGACGATCACGATGACCGCGACGACGAACAACACGATCGTGAACAGCGACGAACCGATCACCATGAGCAGAGTCTCCATCGGGGAATCCTCACCCCGGTCGGCGATCGGACAGCACCAGCACCGAACCCCGGGTCGCACAGATGTAGAGCGGCGCCGTGCGCGACACCGCCGGCGATTCGAGTTCGGCGTTCCAGGTCGAGCCGCGGTAGGCCACGCGCGCCGAGCCGTCGGCGTTCCAGGTCTTGACCTGCACGGCCTGCCCGATGTCCAGCCCCGGGTCGGGCGCCGGCGTCGCGCGCGCGAGCCGCCAGCGGTGCGCGGCGATGGTGAGGCCGACGCCGAGCACGCCGGCGATGACGAATTGCCAGGCCGGGCCGACACCGAGCCAGGCGGCCAGGCCGCCGATCGCCGCGGCACTGCCCACCGCCAGCAGGTAGAAGGTGCCGGTGAGGAGTTCGGCGCCGATCAGCGCCGCGGCGGCGATCCACCAGATCCAGAACGCACCCATTGCGCCATCGTACTCCGGATGGGAATTGGCCGCGCGCGGTGCTTGAGCGCGCGCGGATCGTCCCCCAACTGCAGACCGGTTGAGCGCCCCCTTCGATCGCCGCGGCGCGGGGGTCGCGATGAGGTATAATATTCGTTTTTAATCAAGCGCTTTCCGGCGCGGTTTCAATTCACTGCCCGAGGTTGCCATGCCGATCTACGAATACCGCTGCACTTCCTGCGGCCACGAGCTCGAAGCGCTGCAGAAGTTCGCCGATGCCCCGCTCGTCGATTGTCCCGCGTGCAAGACCGCGGCGCTGACCAAGCTCGTTTCCGCCGCCGGCTTTCACCTGAAAGGCAGCGGCTGGTACGCCACCGACTTCAAGGGCAGCGGCAAGCCCGCCGCCGCCAAGGCGGGCGGCGAGGCCAAGCCGGCTGCCGCCGGCAGCGAGAGCAAGGACGCCCCGACGCCCGCTGCCGCGCCCACGCCCGCCTGCGGCACCGGCAGCTGACCGTCGTCCCACCGCGCGGGTCACGATGCGACGCTACCTCGTTGCCGGTCTCCTGGTGTGGGTGCCGCTGGGCATCACCATCTGGGTCCTGCACTTTCTCGTGACTACGCTCGACCAGACGCTGCTGCTGGTGCCCGAGGGCGCGCGGCCGGAGGCGCTGCTCGGCTTCCACATCCCGGGCCTCGGCGTTCTGCTGAGCTTCGCGATCCTGCTGGTTACCGGCGTGGTGGCGGCGAACTTCCTCGGCCAGCGCCTGATCCGGTTCTGGGAGGGGCTGCTGGGACGCATTCCGTTCGTCAAGTCGATCTATTCGTCGGTGAAGCAGGTGAGCGACACCGTGCTTTCCGATCAGGGCAACGCGTTCCGCAAGGCCCTGCTGGTCGAGTTCCCGCGTCCGGGCTGCTGGACGATCGCGTTCATGACCGGGATGCCCGCCGACGCCGTCGCGCGCCACCTCGACGGCGAGCACGTCAGCGTCTACGTGCCCACGACGCCGAACCCCACCGGCGGCTACTTCGTGATGATCCCGCGCGCCAACACCCGCGAGCTCGACATGTCGGTCGACGACGCGCTGAAGTACATCATATCGATGGGCGTCGTCGCGCCGCGGCCCCACGTCGTCCGCGCACCGCTCGGCGGCGCCGTCGCCCCGGGCCCCGCCGCCGTCGCCCACGGCGTTCCGCCGCGAAATTGACCGGGCAGCCGCGACGCACGACCGGGGACCCCGGTTCGCGGCGACGTGCCTGCCCGCCCCAGCGAACCGTCCCCATCCGTTCCCGGCCTTTTCGGAGAAGCCTCTTGAAGCGCACCGACTACTGCGGCCTCATCGACCGCCGACACCTCGCCCAGACCGTCACCCTGATGGGCTGGGTCCATCGCCGCCGCGACCACGGCGGCGTCATCTTCATCGACCTGCGCGACCGTGAAGGACTGGTGCAGGTCGTCTGCGACCCCGACCGCGCGGCGACCTTTGCCACCGCCGAAAAGCTTCGCAACGAGTACGTCGTCAGCCTGACCGGCCTGGTCCGACCGCGCCCCGAAGGCATGGTCAACCCGAACGTGGTCTCGGGCGAGATCGAGGTTCTGGCGCACGAGATCACGATCCTCAACGCCGCGCTGACGCCGCCGTTCCAGCTCGACGACGACAACCTCTCCGAGACCGTCCGGCTGGAGAACCGCGTCCTCGACCTGCGCCGCCTGCCGATGCAGAAGAACCTGAAGCTGCGCTACCGGGCGGCGATGTCCGCCCGCCGCTACCTCGACGCCCAGGGCTTCATCGACATCGAGACGCCGATGCTCTACAAGTCGACGCCCGAGGGAGCGCGCGAGTTCCTGGTGCCGTCGCGGGTCCACGCCGGGCAGTTCTACGCGCTGCCGCAGTCGCCGCAGCTCTTCAAGCAAATGCTGATGATGGCGGGCTTCGATCGCTACTACCAGATCGTCAAGTGCTTCCGCGACGAGGATCTGCGCGCCGACCGGCAGCCCGAGTTCACCCAGATCGACGTCGAGACCTCGTTCCTCGACGAACTCGAGATCCGCGAGCTCATGGAGGGACTGGTGCGCACGATGTTCGCCGAGGCGCTGGGCGTCGAACTGCCGCAGCCGTTTCCGGTGATGCGCTTCGAGGACGCGATCCGCGACTACGGCTCCGACAAGCCCGACCTGCGCATCCCGCTCAAGCTCACCGAGCTCACCGATCTCATGCGCGACGCCGACTTCAAGGTCTTTCGCGCCGCCGCCGAGCGGGCGAACGGTCGCGTTGCCGCACTCCGCGTCCCCGGCGGCGCGACGCTCACCCGCAAGGAGATCGACGACTACACGGCGTTCGTCAAGATCTACGGCGCCGGCGGCCTCGCCTACATCAAGGTCAACGACGCAGCCAAGCCGAACGAGGAAGGGCTGCAGTCGCCGATCGTGAAGTTCCTCTCCGGCGACGTGCTGCGCGCGATCCTCGAGCGCACCGGCGCCGCCACCGGCGACCTCATCTTCTTCGGTGCCGACAAGGCGTCGGTGGTCAACGACTCGCTCGGCGCGCTGCGCGCCCGGGTCGGCCACGACCGCGGCTTCGCCGAGCCCGGCTGGAAGCCGCTCTGGGTCGTCGATTTCCCGATGTTCGAGCACGACGACGTGCACGGGACCTGGGCCGCGCGCCACCATCCCTTCACCGCACCCAAGGATGGGCACGAGGAGCTCTTCACCCGCGACCCGGGCAATGCGCTCGCCAAGGCCTACGACGTGGTGCTGAACGGCTGGGAGATCGGCGGCGGGTCGGTGCGGATCCACCGCCAGGACGTGCAGGCCAAGGTGTTCGAGGCGCTGGAGATCAGCCCCGAGGATCAGCGGAAGAAGTTCGGCTTCCTGCTCGACGCGCTGCAGTACGGCGCGCCGCCGCACGGCGGCATCGCCTTCGGCCTCGACCGCATCGTCACGATGATGGCCGGTGCCGAGTCGATCCGGGACGTGATCGCCTTCCCCAAGACGCAGCGGGGACAGGACCTGCTGATCGACGCGCCGACGCCGGTGACCGAGCAGCAGCTGCGCGACCTGCACATCCGGGTCCGCAGCAACGAGACCGCGAAGCCCGCCTGAACGCCGCATGGACGCCGCGCAGCGGAGGTGTGATGATCGCGCCCATGCGTAACCGTCTTCCCGCCGCGCTGCTCGCCGCGTGCCTCGCGCTCGTGCTCGTGTTCGTCCCGCCGGCGCCTGCCGTCGCGCGCGACGCTCCCGGGCCGTTGCCGGAGGTCGCGCTGGCTGAACTGCCGGTGGAAGGCCGCGAGGTCTACGCCCTGATCCACCGGGGCGGACCGTTCCGCTACGATCGCGACGGCGTGGTGTTCGGCAACCGCGAGCGCATCCTGCCGGCGAAGGCGCGCGGTCACTACCGCGAGTACACGGTCCGCACTCCCGGCACCAAGAGCCGCGGTGCCCGCCGGATCGTGTGCGGCGGCGCGCCGACCGCGCCGGAAGCCTGCTACTACACCGACGACCACTATCGGTCGTTCAAGAGGATTCGCGAATGAAGCTTCCCGATCTCAAGGACCTCGAGAACGCGGGCGTCATCGAGTACCGCGGCCAGGCCGACGTCGTGGAGCAGGCGGCGACCGCCGCCAGGCTGCGCTTCCTCGCGGTCGATCTCGCGCGGGTGGATTCGAAGCGGACGCTGCTCGCCGCGTTCGCCGACGGGCTGAAGCTGCCGGAGCACTTCGGCGACAACTGGGACGCGCTGGCCGATTGCCTCGAGGATGGCGACTGGCTCGGAAAGTCCGGGGTCGCGATCCGCATCGCGCATTCGGCTGCCTACCGCAAGGCCCATCCGCACGACTGGGAGACCGCCGAAGAGATCCTCGCCGAGGCCGCCGAGTTCTGGCGCGAGCGGCACCTGCCCTTCTGGGTGCTCGTGGCCTGACAAGGTGTGAACGAATCCCCCATGACCGAGCGGGATTCGTTCACACCTTCTGACTTCCCGGCAACCCCGCCGCAACCCTGCGGACGTTGACAGACAAGTGAGCCCGCCGCGACCCGGCCTTGCATGACCCCATGGGCAACAAGATACCAATCTCCGTCCTGGCCCTCGTCCACACCCGTGACCTGACGGTGCTGCTGCTCGAGCGTGCCGACTTCCCCGGCTACTGGCAATCCGTCACCGGCAGCCAGGAACCCGGCGAGTCGCTGCCCGAGACGGCGCGCCGCGAGCTCGCGGAGGAGACCGGCATCGACGCCGCCGCCTGGGGCGGCCTCGCCGACTGGCGCTACTCGAACGTCTACGAAATCTACCCGCAGTGGCGGCACCGGTACCCGGCCGGAGTCACGCACAACACCGAGCACGTCTTCGCGCTCGAACTCCCCGGCCCGGTGCCGGTGGTGCTTGCGCCGCGCGAGCACCTGTCCGCCGTCTGGCTGCCCTGGCAGGAGGCAGCGGCGAAGTGCTTTTCCTGGTCCAACCGCGCCGCCATCGAGGAGCTCCCGCGGCGTGCCCATGCCAATCGTCCGAGGAGTCCGCCGTGAACCGAGCAGCCAACGTTTCCCCGCCGTGCCGACCCCGGCGCCCCACTGCACCGCATGCCGGCCTGCGCCCGGTCGCGGCCGCCTTCGTCCTCGCCATCGCGACGGCGTCCGCGCACGCGCAGCCGTTGCCGGCGGAGGCGACACCGCGCGAACCCGTGGTCACCGTCAGCGCCAGCGCCTCTGCCGGGGTCGCGAACGACCGGCTGCGGGCGAGCCTGCGCGCCGAGGCCGAGCACGCCAGCGCGGCGACCGCCGCCGCCGAGGTCAACGGCCGCATCGCGAAGGCCCTTGCCCGCGCCAAGGGGGCGACAGGGATCGGTGTGCAGACCTCGGGCTATTCGTCGTACCAGGTGTCCGAGCGCGACCGCCCCGCGCGCTGGCGGGTGTCGCAGACGCTGACCTTGGAGGGGCGTGATTTTGCGGCGATGACCGACCTCGTCAGCGCCCTCCAGGCGGAGACGGGATTGCTGCTGGGAGGCATCCAGTTCTCGGTCAGCGAGGAGACCCAGCGGCAGGCCGAGGACGGTCTCACGCAGCAGGCGATCCGCCACTGGCAGGAGCGCGCCGCCCGCGCGGCGCAGGGCCTCGGATTTCCAGGCTGGCGGCCGGGGCGGGTCCAGGTCCAGACTGGCGAGCAGATGCGGGCGCCCTATCCGGTGATGCGCGCGGCCGCGTCCCCGGCGGCAGGAGGCGCGCCGGTGGCATTCGAGGCCGGGACGACCGAGATCACCGTGACCGTCTCCGGCGAAGCGGTGCAGGACAGCCGCAGGGCGTCTCCCCGCTAGAAGGACAAGGGCGCCACCGCGGCGCCCCTGTTCGTTGCGACCGGTCGGCCGCCGTCAGGCGGACGGGGCCGGATCGACCGGCACCGGCGCCGCTGCGTCCTCGGCGGCGGCCTTCATCGACAGCCGCAGCCGACCCTTGTCGTCGGCCTCGAGCACCTTGACCCGCACGATCTGGCCTTCCTTCAGGTAGTCGGACACCTGGTTGACGCGCTCCTTAGCGATCTGCGAAATGTGCAGCAGCCCGTCCTTGCCCGGCAGCACCTGGACGATGGCGCCGAAGTCGAGCAGGCGCAGCACCGCGCCCTCGTAGACCCTGCCGACCTCGACCTCGGCGGTGATGTCCTCGATGCGCTTCTTGGCGACATTGCAGGCATCGGCGTTGACCGACGCGATGGTCACCGTGCCGTCGTCCTGGATGTCGATCGTGGTGCCGGTCTCCTCGGTCAGCGCACGGATCACCGCGCCGCCCTTGCCGATCACGTCGCGGATCTTTTCCGGGTTGATCTTGAACGTCATCATCCGCGGCGCGTGCTGCGAAACCTCGGTGCGCGCGTGCGGCAGCGCCTGCTGCATGAGACCGAGGATGTGCATCCGGCCCTCGCGCGCCTGCGACAGCGCGACCGCCATGATCTCCTTGGTGATGCCCTGGATCTTGATGTCCATCTGCAGCGCCGTGACGCCGCGATCGGTGCCGGCGACCTTGAAGTCCATGTCGCCGAGGTGGTCCTCGTCGCCGAGGATGTCGGTGAGCACGGCGAAGCGGTTGCCGTCCTTGATGAGGCCCATCGCGATGCCGGCGACGTGCGCCTTGGTCGGCACGCCCGCGTCCATCAGCGCGAGGCTGCCGCCGCAGACCGAGGCCATCGACGACGAGCCGTTGGACTCGGTGATCTCGGAGACGACGCGCATCGAATAGGCGAATTCCTCGGCGGTCGGCAGCACGGCCAGCAGCGCGCGCTTGGCGAGGCGGCCGTGGCCGATCTCGCGGCGCTTCGGCGTGCCGACGCGGCCGGTCTCGCCGGTCGAGTACGGCGGGAAGTTGTAGTGGAGCATGAAGCGGTCGGTGTACTCGCCCATCAGCGCGTCGATGCGCTGCTCGTCGCGGGCGGTGCCGAGCGTGGCCACCACCAGCGCCTGCGTCTCGCCGCGCGTGAACAGGGCCGAGCCGTGCGTGCGCGGAAGCACGCCGGTGCGGATGCTGATCGGGCGCACGGTGCGCGTGTCGCGGCCGTCGATGCGCGGCTCGCCGGACAGGATCTGGCCGCGGACGATCCTGCCCTCGAGGGCGAACACGAAATCGTTGACCTGGTTGGCGTAGTTCGGCGCCGCGTCGGCCGGGATGCACTCGGCGGCCACCTTGGCGTAGACATCCTTCAGCGCCTGCTGGCGAGCTGCTTCTGCCGCATCTGGTAGGCGGCGCGCAGCGGCTCCTCGGCCACCGCGGAAACGCGGGCGATCATCGCCTCGTCCTTGGCCGGCGCCTTCCAGTCCCACAGCGGCTTGCCGCCCGCCTCGACCAGCTCGTGGATCAGGTTGATGACGGCCTGCTGCTGCTGGTGCCCGTAGACGACGGCACCGAGCATGACTTCCTCCGACAGCTCGGCCGCTTCGGACTCGACCATCAGCACCGCCGCCTCGGTGCCGGCGACGACCAGGTTCAGTGCCGACACGGTTTCGAGCTCGGTCTTGGTCGGATTGAGCACGTACTGGCCGTCGACGTAGCCGACGCGCGCCGCGCCGATCGGGCCGTCGAACGGCACGCCCGAGAGCATCATCGCGGCCGAGGCACCGATCATCGCCGGGATGTCGGGATCGATCTCGGGATCGACCGACATGACCGTGGCGATCACCTGCACCTCGTTGAAGAAGGCGTCCGGGAACAGCGGGCGGATCGGACGATCGATCAGGCGGCAGGTGAGGATCTCCTTCTCGGAAGGACGTCCCTCGCGCTTGAAGAAGCCGCCGGGGATCTTGCCGGCCGCGTAGGTCTTTTCCTGGTAGTCGACGGTCAGGGGAAAGAAGTCCTGGCCCGCCTTCGCTTCCTTGCGCGCCACCACGGTGACCAGCACGACGGTGTCGTTGATGCTGACCAGCACCGCGCCGCCCGACTGGCGGGCGATCTCGCCGGTCTCGAGCGTCAGGGTGTGGCGGCCGTAGGGGATGGATTTCTTGATCGGGTTCACGTTGTCCTCGGATTCTCAGAATGGCAATGGCCGCTCCGTCGCGGCCATTGCGCCTTTTGCTCAGTGGGTAGCGGGCAGCCGCCGCACGACGGGCCAGGCTGTCGAACGCCGAGCCGCCAATCGCAGCGGCACGGCGGTTTGCCGGAACTCGGGCGGTCGAAGCACGCGGATCGGCCGTGTGGCGTTACTTGCGCAGACCCAGCTTCTCGATCAGCGCGCGGTAGCTGTCGGCGTTGCGCGACTTGAGGTAGTCGAGCAGCTTGCGGCGGCGCGAGACCATGCGCAGCAGACCGCGCCGCGAGTGGTGGTCCTTGGTATTGGCCTTGAAGTGATCGGTCAGGCCGTTGATGCGCGCGGTGAGCAGCGCGACCTGCACTTCGGGGGAGCCGGTGTCTCCCTTGGCCCGTTGATTCTCGGCGATGACCTTCGCCTTGTCCTGCACGGTGACTGCCATGTTGTTTCCTTCCGTAAATGCGCGCGCGACCGGCAGCGGTCCCGGCGTTGGGGGGTGAACGCGCCCGCATGGCGCGCCCGGGCGGCGGCGCAGCGGCCCTGCGGCCGACGCGTCACCTGATGCTGGAAAGCCTCGCATTTTAGCCCGATGTGGCCGCAGGGGCAAACCGACCGGATGCGACGCGAGTCGATCGGCCCGCCGCGACGGCGCGCACCGGGGTGCGCAGCCGGACAGGGATCCGATCCTGCCTGCCGAAACGCGGGCGCTACACCCGTGGCCCGGAATCCTCGGTCGCCGTCCGCATCATCCGGCCCGCCCGCAGGACCCCGCCGGCCGCGACCGCGACACCGCAGAACGCGCCGTCCGGTCCGTAGCAGCGGTAGCTGCCGTCGGCTTCCGCGCGACACGCCACGGTGCGGCCGTGGTGCAGCGCGGCCGCCTCTGGGGCATCGAGGTCGCGCCGGGGCAGGCCGGCGAGCGCGGCGTCCACCGGAAGCAGGAACGCGTCGATGCCGGCGGGATCGGCGGCCTCCAGTGCGTCAAGACCGATCGCGTCGGCGACGCGAAACGGGCCGCTGCGCGTGCGCCGCAGGCCCGCCAGATGGGCACGGCTCCCCAGTGCCCGTGCGATGTCCTCCGCGAGCACGCGCACGTAGGTGCCCTTGGTGCACGCCACGCGCAATACCGCGTGCGGCAGCGCGCACTCGACGATCTCCAGCGCCTCGATCGTCACCGGGCGGGGCGTGCGCGGCACCTCCTGCCCGGCGCGCGCGTACTCGTAGTAGGCCCGCCCCTCGAACTTCAGCGCCGAGTGCAGCGGCGGCAACTGGAGGATCTCGCCCTCGAACCGGCGCAGCGTCGCGGCGAGATCCGCCGGGGAGAAGTCCACGGGCGCCGTGTCCACGACCTCGCCTTCGGCGTCGCCGGTGGTCGTCGAGGTGCCGAAGGCCAGCGTCGCGACGTACTCCTTGCGCGAATCCAGCAGCGACTGCGCGAACTTCGTCGCCTCGCCGAAACACAGTGGCAGCAATCCCGAGGCCAGCGGATCGAGCGTTCCGGTGTGGCCGGCCTTCTCGGCGCGGCAGGCGCGCCGCGCGCGCTGCAGCGCCGCGTTCGACGTCACGCCCGGCGGCTTGTCGAGGAGCAGGATTCCGTCGACCCGGCGGCGCGGCGGCCGCGGCGTGCGGTTCACGTTCAGGGCGGCAGCTTGCGGTCCGCCGCGACCGCGTCGTCGATGAGCTGCGACAGCTTCATTCCCGACTCGATCGAGTCGTCGTAGGTGAAATGCAGCTGCGGCACCGAGTACAGCGAGAGGCGGTGCGACAGCGCCGAGCGCAGGAAGCCGGCGGTGTGCTGCAGCGCGCGCTCGGCTTCCACCGCCTCGGCGCGACCGGCCAGGTGGGTGAAGAACACCTTGGCGTGCGAGAGGTCTGACGAGGCCTCGACGCCGGTGATCGTCACCCGACCCACCCGCGGGTCCTTGATCTCGTCGCGCAGCAGTTGCGCGAGCTCGCGCTGGATCTCGTCGCCGACCCGCTGCGCCCGCTGCGAGTGTCTCTTCACGTCGGCCCCTACAGCGTGCGCGAGACCTCGACGATCTCGTACGCCTCCAGCTGATCGCCCTTCTCGACGTCGTTGAAGTTCTTCAGCGACAGGCCGCACTCGAAGCCGCCCTTCACTTCGCGCACGTCGTCCTTGAAGCGCTTCAGCGAGTCGAGCTCGCCGTCGTGAATGACGACGTTGTCGCGCAGCACGCGCACGCGCGAGCCGCGCTTGATCGTCCCCTCGAGCACGTAGCAGCCGGCGACGGTGCCGACCTTGGAGATCTTGTAGACCTCCCGCACCTCGACCAGCCCGGTCTGGCTCTCCTTTCGCTCCGGCGACAGCATGCCGCCGAGCGCCGCCTTCACCTCGTCCACCGCGTCGTAGATGATGTTGTAGTAGCGGATCTCGACGCCGCTGTGTTCGGCGAGCTTGCGCGCCGCGAGATCGGCCCGGGTGTTGAAGCCGATGACCACGGCCTTCGAAGCCAGCGCGAGGTTGATGTCGGACTCGGTGATGCCGCCGACCGCCGCGTGGACGATGTTGACCTTGACCTCGTCGGTCGACAGCTTGGTCAGTGCCTGGGTGAGCGCCTCGTACGACCCCTGCACGTCGGCCTTGACGATCAGCGTCAGCGACTTGATCGCGTCCTCGGCCATCTGGTCGAACATGTTGTCGAGCTTCGCGGCCTGCTGCTTGGCGAGCTTCACGTCGCGGAACTTGCCCTGCCGGAACAGCGCGATCTCGCGCGCCTTGCGCTCGTCGCCCAGGACCATGACGTCCTCGCCGGCGAGCGGCACGTCGGAGAGCCCCTGGATCTCGACCGGAATCGCAGGCCCGGCAGCGGGGACGCTCTTGCCGGTCTCGTCGGTCATCGCCCGCACCCGGCCGAAGACCGCCCCCGCCAGCACGATGTCGCCGCGCTTCAGCGTGCCGGAGTTGACCAGCACCGTCGCCACCGGGCCCTTGCCCTTGTCGAGACGCGACTCGATCACGATCCCGCGCGCCGGCGCATCCTTGGCGGCGCGCAGCTCCAGGACCTCGGCCTGGAGCAGAATCGCGTCCAGGAGCTCGTCGATGCCCTTGCCGGTCTTCGCGGAGACGGGGATGAACTGCGTCTCGCCGCCGTACTCCTCGGGAATCACGCTTTCGGCCACGAGCTCCTGCTTGACGCGGTCCGGGTTGGCCTCGGGCTTGTCGATCTTGTTCATCGCCACCACCAGCGGCACGTTGCCCGCCTTGGCGTGGGCGATCGCCTCCCGCGTCTGCGGCATGACGCCGTCGTCGGCGGCCACGACCAGGACGACGATGTCGGTGACCTTGGCGCCACGGGCCCGCATCGCGGTGAACGCCTCGTGGCCCGGGGTGTCGAGGAACGTGATCACACCCTTGCTGGTCTCGACGTGGTAGGCGCCGATGTGCTGCGTGATGCCGCCGGCCTCGCCGCTCGCCACCCGCGCACGGCGAATGCTGTCGAGCAGCGAGGTCTTGCCGTGGTCGACGTGCCCCATCACCGTGACCACCGGCGGCCGCGGCTCGAGGACCGCGGTGGACGCGGTGGCCACGTCGGTTTCGGCGAGCAACGCGTCGGGGTCGTCGAGCTTCGCCGCGCGGGCCTTGTGGCCCAACTCCTCGACGACGATCATCGCCGTCTCCTGGTCGAGGACCTGGTTGATGGTCACCATCGTTCCCATCTTCATCATCGCCTTGATGACCTCGACGGCCTTGACCGACATCTTGTGCGCGAGCTCGGCGACGCTGATGGTCTCCGGAACCGTGATCTCGCGGACGATCGAACCGCCCGCCGCCGCGATGCCTTCGGCGCCCTCTTCGTCGTGCCGCCGGTGCCCGACCTTGGGCTGCCGCCACCCGCCACCCGTGCCAGCACCGCCGGTCACGTCGCCGCGCAGCTTCAGCGCCCGCCGGCGCGCCGCCTCTTCCTGGAAAGCCGTGCCCGATTTCTTCAGCGGCTTCGGCTTCTCGCCGGGCTTCGCTGCCGGGCGATGCAGCGTGCCGGTGGGCAGCTTGGCCGCCGCGGCCGCGGGCGCCGCCTTCGCCGCTTCCTGCGCGGCGGCATCGGCAGCGATCTTGGCCGCCGCCTCTTCGGCTTCCTTCTCCTTCTTGGTCTTCCTGCGCGCCACCTCGGCCTGCTTGCGCTGCAGGTCTTCCTCCTGGCGCGCCCTCAGCTCGTGCGCCTTCCGCTCTTCCGCGGCGCGCGAGGCGATCTCCTCGGGCGACAGCAGCGACGCGATGGTCACGGGAACGGCAGCCGGCGCAACCGCCGGCGGCAGCTCGGGCTCGACCACGGGCTCCGCGGGCAGCGCGACTTCCGGCGCCGGCTCCTCGACGACGACCGGCTCGGGCGACGGCGCCGGCTCGGGCGCCGCGACTTCCTCGACCGGGACGACCGGTGCGAGCTCGGGCGCCTCCTCGAGGGACGCGGGCGCCGCTTCGGTCTCGTCGCGCTTGACGAAGACGCGCTTCTTGCGCACCTCGACCTGGATGGTGCGCGCCTTGCCGGCCGTGCCGGCGGCCTTGATTTCGGTCGTCTGCTTGCGCGTCAGCGTGATCTTCCGCTTCGCCTCGCCCGCCGCGCCGTGCTGCTTCTGCAGGTACTCGAGAAGCTTGGTCTTGTCCGCTTCGGAAAGGTCGTCACCTTCCTGCTTGCCGGCGACGCCGGCCTTGGCGAGCTGCTCCAGCAGTGCGCCTGCGGGCATCTTGAGCTCGGTCGCGAATTGTTCGATCGTCGTGTGCGCCATCTACTTCTCCCACATCCGTGGTGTTGCCTGCCGTCAGGTCCGCTGACCCTGGGCTGTGGCGGCTTCCGCCGCCTCGGCCCCTGCCTCTTCGAACCAGTGGGCACGGGCCTTCATGATGAGATCCTGCGCGCGCGCCTGCGGCAGCTGGGTCAGCTCCACCAGCTCGTCGACCGCCAGGTCGGCCAGCGCGTCGCGCGTCAGGATGCCGTGGGCGGCGAGCGTGCTCGCGACCTCGGTGTCCATGCCGTCCAGGGAGAGCAGCGCCTCCTCGACGTTCTCCACGCTCTCCTCGCGCTGGATCGCCTCGGTGAGCAGCGCGTTGCGCGCGCGGCTCCGCAGCTCGTTGACCGTCTCCTCGTCGAAGGCGTCGATCTCGAGCATTTCGTTGATCGGCACGTAGGCGACCTCCTCCAGCGAGGTGAAGCCCTCGCTGATCAGGATGTCGGCGACCTCCTCGTCGACGTCGAGCTTCTCGATGAACAGCACGCGCAGCCGCTCGTTCTCGGCCTCGTGCTTCTGCGTCGATTCCTCGACGCTCATCAGGTTGAGCGACCAGCCGGTCAGCTCGGATGCCAGCCGCACGTTCTGGCCCAGCCGCCCGATGGCGATGGCGAGGTTCTCCTCGTCGACCACGACGTCCATCGCGTGCTTCTCCTCGTCGACGACGATCGACGAGATCTCGGCCGGCGCGAGCGCGTTGATCACGAACTTCGCCGGGTCCTCGGACCAGAGGATGATGTCGACGCGCTCGCCGGCCAGTTCATTGGTGACCGCGGTGACGCGCGAGCCGCGCATACCGACGCAGGTGCCGATCGGGTCGACCCGCTGATCGTTCGACTTGACCGCGATCTTGGCGCGGATGCCCGGATCGCGCGCCGCCGCCTTGATCTCGATCAGACCCTCCTCGATTTCCGGGACCTCGAGCTCGAACAGCCGCATGATGAATTCGGGCGCGATCCGCGACAGGATGAGCTGCGGCCCCTTCGCGGTGCGGTCGATCTTGGTGACGTAGGCGCGAATGCGGTCGCCGACCCGAAGCATTTCCTTGGGAATGAGCTGATCGCGGGGGACGATGCCCTCGATGCGGCCCGACTCGACGATCGCGGCACCGCGCTCGATGCGCTTGACGGTGCCGGTCAGCAGGTTGTCCTGGCGCTCGAGAAAGTCGTTCAGGATCTGCTCGCGCTCGGCATCGCGGATCTTCTGCAGAATGACCTGTTTCGCCGCCTGCGCGCCGATGCGCCCGAACTCGATCGGCTCGAGCGGCTCCTCGATCACGTCGCCGAGCTTCAGCCCGGGGTCGCGCTCGAGCGCGTCGGTGATCGCGAGCTGGTACGCCGGCTCCTCGTGTTCCTCGTCCGGGACCACGGTCCAGCGACGGAAGGAATCGTAGTCGCCGGTCTCGCGATCGATGGCGACGCGGGCGTCGATCTCGACGGCAAAGCGCTTCTTGGTCGCCGAGGCCAACGCCGACTCGAGCGCCGTGAAGACGATCTCCTTCGGCACGTTCTTCTCACGCGCAAGCGCATCGACCAACAGCAGCAATTCGCGATTCATGTTGCCTATCTCCACTCGATTCTGGGGACGAGTCGCGCGCGGTCGATTTCCGCGAGCGGGATCGTCAACAAGCCCTTGGCAGTCTCCAATGCAACCGCGCCGTCGGTGCAGCCACGCAGCACGCCCTTGAGCTTGCGGGCGTTCTCGATCGGGTTGTGCAGCCTCAGTTCCGCCTCTTCGCCCGCGAAGCGGTCGAAATCGGCCGCCTTCTTCAGCGGGCGGTCGAGCCCCGGCGACGAGACCTCGAGGCGGTCGAAATCGATGTTCTCCACCGCGAACAGCCGCGTCAATTGGTTGCTGACGCGCGCGCAGTCCTCGACGTCGACACCCTTCGGGACGTCGATGAAGACCCGGATCGTCCTTCCCCGCGGCGACATCTCCCAGTCGACGAGCTCGTACCCCATCGGGGCCAGCGTCCGTTCCAGGAGTTGGGCAAAGTCTGCTTGTTGGGTTCCGGCCACGGCTTCCGTTCTGCTGCTGCAAAAAAAAATGGGCTGTGCAGCCCATTTCCCACGCTTAACCGGCAGAATCATATCAGAAAATCAAGGGAATTTGAAGATGCTGCGGTCGCCGGGGAACCGCGTCGACCGGCGGGCCGCGCACCGGGCGACGAGCACGGGTTAAAATTGCGATTTTCCCCGCCAATAAGCCCGGAGCCGGCCATGGCCGAACCGCAACTCATCGCCAAGAACGCCACCACCGGCCTCTACCTGCTGCCTGGGCTCGCCAACCGCCACGGACTCGTCACCGGCGCGACGGGAACCGGCAAGACCGTCACGCTGCAGGTCATGGCCGAGCGCTTCTCGTCGATCGGGGTGCCGGTCTTCGTGGCGGACGTCAAGGGGGATCTGGCCGGCATCACCCAGCCGGGGGCGTCGAGCCCAAAGTTTGCCGAAAGGCTGCGCTTGCTGGGGATCCCGGCGCCCGAGTTTGCCGGCTGCCCCGCCACGCTGTGGGACGTCTACGGCGAAAAGGGCCACCCCGTCCGCGCCACCATCTCGGATCTCGGCCCCCTGCTCCTGGCGCGGATCCTCGGTCTCAACGAGATCCAGTCGGGGGTGCTGAACCTCGTGTTCAAGATCGCCGACGACAACGGCCTGCTGCTGCTGGATCTCAAGGATCTGCGCGCGATGCTGCAATACGTCGGCGACAACGCCCGCACGTTCCAGACGGACTACGGCAACGTCTCGGCGGCGTCGATCGGAGCGATCCAGCGTGGCCTGCTGACGCTCGAGCAGCAGGGCGCGGATCGGTTCATCGGCGAGCCCATGCTCAACGTCGAGGACCTGCTCCAGACCGACGGCAGCGGGCGCGGAATGGTCAACGTCCTGGCCGCCGACAAGCTGATGTCGGCACCGAAGCTCTATTCGACGCTGCTGCTGTGGCTGCTGTCCGAGCTGTACGAGAACCTGCCCGAGGTCGGCGATCGCGACAAGCCCAAGCTGGTGTTCTTCTTCGACGAGGCGCACCTGCTGTTCACCGACGCGCCGAAGTCGCTGCTGGACAAGATCGAGCAGGTCGTGCGCCTCATCCGCTCGAAGGGCGTCGGCGTCTACTTCGTCACCCAGAACCCGCTCGACGTCCCTGACACCGTGCTGGGTCAGCTCGGAAACCGCGTCCAGCATGCCCTGCGCGCGTTCACGCCGCGCGACCAGAAGGCGGTGAAGGCCGCGGCCGAGACGATGCGGGCCAATCCGAAGCTCGATGTCGAAAAAGTCATCACCGAACTCGGCGTCGGCGAAGCCCTGGTCTCGCTGCTCGATGAAAAGGGGCGTCCGTCGGTCGTCGAGCGTGCATACATCCTGCCCCCGGCGAGCCGGATCGGACCGGCGACCTCCGACGAACTGGCAGAGGTTCGCGCCGCCTCGCTGGTCGCCGGCGTGTACGAGCAGACCGTCGATCGCGAGTCGGCCTACGAGCGGATCAAGGGACGCGCAGCGGCGTCGCCCGCTCCGTCCGGTCAGCCTGAAGCTGCGGCACCCGCGACCGCGGAAGGCGGCTGGATGGACTCGATCAAGGGCTCGCTCGGCGGCCTGATGACGGGCAGCGGGCGCAAGGACAGCGTGCTCGAAGCCGCCACCAAGAGTGCCGCGCGCTCCATCGGCTCGACGGTCGGGCGCGAGATCGTGCGCGGGGTTCTGGGATCGCTGCTCGGTGGAGGTCGGCGACGCTGAGCTGCGAACTTCAGCGCGCGGGGCCGGAAAGTACCGAAGCCCGATCTCGGGGAGATCGGGCTTCGGCTTTGTAGGGTGCCTGACGATGACCTACTTTCGCATGGGGAATCCACACTATCATCGGCGTGCCGTCGTTTCACGGTCCTGTTCGGGATGGGAAGGCGTGGGGCCAACGGGCTATGGTCGTCAGGCATTGACAGGGCACAGAGGTCAGGCATCCGGGATCAGAGAACCCCGTGGCGTGGCCGCTGTTCGAGGGAAGAAGTAAAGGTGGGGGTTGGCGCATTGCGAACACCGCTTGGCGCAGCGGCACCGGAGGCAGTGGCAGGGTGTTGCTCTGATCCCTGGCCTCTGATACCTGATACCTGGAATGCGTAGCGTTATGGGGTCAAGCCGCACGGGTTATTAGTACCGGTTAGCTTAAGGCATTACTGCCCTTCCACACCCGGCCTATCAACGTGGTGGTCTGCCACGACCCTTCAGGGGGCTCAAGGCCCCGGGAGATCTCATCTTCAGGCACGTTTCCCGCTTAGATGCTTTCAGCGGTTATCGCTTCCGTACATAGCTACCCGGCAATGCGACTGGCGTCACAACCGGTACACCAGCGGTACGTCCACTCCGGTCCTCTCGTACCAGGAGCAGCCCCCGTCAAATCTCCAACGCCCACGGCAGATAGGGACCAAACTGTCTCACGACGTTTTGAACCCAGCTCACGTACCACTTTAAATGGCGAACAGCCATACCCTTGGGACCGGCTACAGCCCCAGGATGTGATGAGCCGACATCGAGGTGCCAAACACCGCCGTCGATATGAACTCTTGGGCGGTATCAGCCTGTTATCCCCGGCGTACCTTTTATCCGTTGAGCGATGGCCCTTCCATACAGAACCACCGGATCACTATGTCCTGCTTTCGCACCTGCTCGACTTGTCAGTCTCGCAGTCAAGCTGCCTTGTGCCATTGCACTATCAGTACGATGTCCGACCGTACCTAGGCAACCTTCGAGCTCCTCCGTTACGCTTTGGGAGGAGACCGCCCCAGTCAAACTGCCTACCATGCACGGTCCCCGATCCCGATAAGGGACCCAGGTTAGAACCGCAACAACACCAGGCTGGTATTTCAACGTTGGCTCCACGCCATCTAGCGACAGCGCTTCAAAGGCTCCCAGCTATCCTACACAAGTCTTGTCACAGTCCAATGCAAAGCTACAGTAAAGGTGCACGGGGTCTTTCCGTCTTGCCGCGGGGAGATTGCATCTTCACAAACACTTCAACTTCGCTGAGTCTCAGGAGGAGACAGTGTGGCCATCGTTACGCCATTCGTGCAGGTCGGAACTTACCCGACAAGGAATTTCGCTACCTTAGGACCGTTATAGTTACGGCCGCCGTTTACCGGGGCTTCAATCAAGAGCTTGCACCCCATCATTTAACCTTCCGGCACCGGGCAGGCGTCACACCCTATACGTCCACTTTCGTGTTAGCAGAGTGCTGTGTTTTTGTTAAACAGTCGCAGCCACCATTTCACTGCGGCCCCTCTCGGCTCCGGCTGTACGCCTTCACCTACCAGGGGCGCACCTTATCCCGAAGTTACGGTGCAAATTTGCCGAGTTCCTTCTCCTGAGTTCTCTCAAGCGCCTTAGAATATTCATCCTGCCCACCTGTGTCGGTTTGCGGTACGGTCAACTTGGAACTGAAGCTTAGAGGCTTTTCCTGGAAGCAGGGTATCGCTCACTTCAGCCTGGCAAGCCAGGCCTCGTCATCACGCCTCAGCTAAGACCCCCGGATTTGCCTAAGGGCCACGCCTACACGCTTAAACCGGGACGTCCAACACCCGGCCGAGGTAACCTTCTCCGTCCCCCATCGCATTCCAAATCGGTGCGGGAATATTAACCCGCTTCCCATCGGCTACGACTCTCGTCCTCACCTTAGGGGCCGACTCACCCTACGCCGATGAACGTGGCGTAGGAAACCTTGGGCTTTCGGCGAGCGGGCCTTTCACCCGCTTTATCGCTACTCATGTCAGCATTCGCACTTCCGATACCTCCAGCAAGGGTTACCCCTCACCTTCACAGGCCTACGGAACGCTCTCCTACCGTCTCAGGGAACAGAGGTCAGGGATCAGGGATCAGACTTTGGCCCACAACCCTTGCAGCATCTTCGCGATCGCTTCGTACTCGTCGCGCCAGCGCTGCCAAGTCGCCTCGTCTATGTATCCCAAATCTACACAGTAACGAATCCACACCCTCATTTCATCGGCGGATCCGATACTCATCAGAATGAAACGCTTGAATTCGGCCTTGGACTGGGCCTGCTTACCAAAGCCCTCCGCCAAATTCGCGCATATGGATTTGCTCGCTCGCCGCAATTGATCCGCCAGCGCAGCCTGCTCCAGCAGCGGCATCGTCAACGATACCCGATGCAATTCCAACGACAGCTTGTACGCCCGCTGGAACACATCGAGTTCTTCAAATCGATGCACGCCCATTCTGATTCCTGATTCCTGAACTCTGTTCCCTGAAACCCGCAGCTTCGGTGCACAGTTTGAGCCCCGTTACATCTTCCGCGCAGGACGACTCGACCAGTGAGCTATTACGCTTTCTTTAAATGATGGCTGCTTCTAAGCCAACATCCTGGCTGTCTGTGCCTTCCCACCTCGTTTCCCACTTAACTGTGTCTTGGGGACCTTAGCTGGCGGTCTGGGTTGTTTCCCTCTTGACATCGGACGTTAGCACCCGTTGTCTGTCTCCCAAGCTCGCACTCCTCGGTATTCGGAGTTTGCTATGGCGCGGTAAGTCACAATGACCCCCGCAACCATTACAGTGCTCTACCCCCGAGGGTGATACTTGAGGCACTACCTAAATAGTTTTCGGAGAGAACCAGCTATTTCCGGATTTGTTTAGCCTTTCACCCCTACCCACAGCTCATCCCCTAGTTTTTCAACACTAGTGGGTTCGGCCCTCCAGTGAGTGTTACCCCACCTTCAGCCTGGCCATGGGTAGATCATCCGGTTTCGGGTCTACGCCTACCAACTCAAACGCCCTGTTCGGACTCGCTTTCGCTGCGCCTCCCTATACGGTTAAGCTCGCTGGTAAACGTAAGTCGCTGACCCATTATACAAAAGGTACGCCGTCATCCCTGCTTCAAAAGCTCTGCTTTTGAAGCAGGACAGATGTCAGGAATCAGGAATCAGGAATCAGAGTCAATCACCGCGCCGCAATCGCGGCGCGCATTAACCTCTGATACCTGATACCTGACCTCTGATACCTGCCCTGCTGCAAGGGCAAAGCACTTGAAGCAGGGACTCCGACTGTTTGTATGCATGCGGTTTCAGGATCTATTTCACTCCCCTCCCGGGGTTCTTTTCGCCTTTCCCTCACGGTACTGGTTCACTATCGGTCGATTACGAGTATTTAGCCTTGGAGGATGGTCCCCCCATCTTCAGACAGGATTTCACGTGTCCCGCCCTACTTCTCTCGCGCCTGGTTCCACATGCGTCCCTTCAGGTACGGGGCTATCACCCACTGCGGCCGGCCTTTCCAGACCGTTCCCCTGAAACACATGCTAAATCGCGACGGCTGCTCCCATTTCGCTCGCCACTACTCTGGGAATCTCGGTTGATTTCTGTTCCTCCGGCTACTGAGATGTTTCAGTTCACCGGGTTCGCTCCTCCGTCCTATAGATTCAGACGGCGGTGACCCTTGCGGGCCGGGTTTCCCCATTCGGACATCTGCGGATCAATGCTCGTTTGCCAGCTCCCCGCAGCTTTTCGCAGGCTGCCACGTCCTTCATCGCCTGTAATCGCCAAGGCATCCACCACATGCACTTAGTCGCTTGACCCCATAACGCTAAGCACTGACATACGCTCAACGCCACGGGTGTTCGCGTGTCAGGTAACAGGGATCAGGCATCAGGGATCAGAAACCCCCACCACCGTCCACCTACCACCCGACGATACAATCCAACCCAATCTCGCTCTTCTTCAGGACACCGCACAAGGCGATCCCCTGCTCTCCGAGCAAGACCTTTACTTCTTCCACATTGTTAAAGAACAACCGATATCTTCTGACCAAAAAGCCAGAGGTAAGCCATCCGGCTTGCCTCTGCCTTCTTCTGATCCCCGATCCCTGTCCTCTGTTCCCTGCCACCCTGCCATGGTGGAGCTGGACGGGATCGAACCGACGGCCTCCTGCTTGCAAAGCAGGCGCTCTCCCAACTGAGCTACAGCCCCTACAACTTGGTGGGTCTGGATGGATTCGAACCATCGACCCCCGCCTTATCAAGACGATGCTCTAACCAACTGAGCTACAGGCCCGTATCCGGTATCAGGTATCAGAGGTCAGGTATCAGCCGGTCACCGCGCGCCGCGCGCGCGCATTAACTTCTGATCCCTGTTACCTGACCTCTGAGACCTGACAGCAACCGATAGGTTGTGGGCACTGAACGACTTGGGAGGGATGGCCAGCGGCCCGGGCCGGCATCATCGCTGATCCCAGTACCCTGACCTCTGATCCCTGATTCCGAGAAAGGAGGTGATCCAGCCGCACCTTCCGATACGGCTACCTTGTTACGACTTCACCCCAGTCACGAAACGCACCGTGGTAAGCGGCCCCCCTCAGTTACCCTCGGGTTAGCCTACCTACTTCTGGTACATCCCGCTCCCATGGTGTGACGGGCGGTGTGTACAAGACCCGGGAACGTATTCACCGCGGCATGCTGATCCGCGATTACTAGCGATTCCGACTTCACGCAGTCGAGTTGCAGACTGCGATCCGGACTACGAACGGCTTTCTGGGATTGGCTCCCCCTCGCGGGTTGGCAACCCTCTGTACCGTCCATTGTATGACGTGTGAAGCCCTACCCATAAGGGCCATGAGGACTTGACGTCATCCCCACCTTCCTCCGGTTTGTCACCGGCAGTCTCCCTAGAGTGCCCTTGCGTAGCAACTAGGGACAAGGGTTGCGCTCGTTGCGGGACTTAACCCAACATCTCACGACACGAGCTGACGACAGCCATGCAGCACCTGTGTTCCGATTCCCTTTCGGGCACCCCCACCTCTCAGCAGGGTTCCGGACATGTCAAGGGTAGGTAAGGTTGTTCGCGTTGCATCGAATTAATCCACATCATCCACCGCTTGTGCGGGTCCCCGTCAATTCCTTTGAGTTTTAATCTTGCGACCGTACTCCCCAGGCGGATCACTTCACGCGTTAGCTACGGTACCAAGGAATCGCTTCCCCAACACCCAGTGATCATCGTTTAGGGCGTGGACTACCAGGGTATCTAATCCTGTTTGCTCCCCACGCTTTCGTGCCTGAGCGTCAGTATTGGCCCAGGGGGCTGCCTTCGCCATCGGTGTTCCTCCACATCTCTACGCATTTCACTGCTACACGTGGAATTCCACCCCCCTCTGCCATACTCCAGCCCGCCAGTTTCCAATGCCATTCCCAGGTTGAGCCCGGGGCTTTCACATCAGACTTAACGAACCGCCTGCGCACGCTTTACGCCCAGTAATTCCGATTAACGCTCGCACCCTACGTATTACCGCGGCTGCTGGCACGTAGTTAGCCGGTGCTTATTCTGCCGGTACCGTCAAGAGCGCTCTGTATTAGGCCGCGCCTTTTCTTCCCGACCAAAAGCGCTTTACAACCCGAAGGCCTTCTTCACTCACGCGGCATGGCTGGATCAGGGTTGCCCCCATTGTCCAAAATTCCCCACTGCTGCCTCCCGTAGGAGTCTGGGCCGTGTCTCAGTCCCAGTGTGGCTGATCATCCTCTCAGACCAGCTACCGATCGTCGCCTTGGTAAGCCTTTACCCCACCAACTAGCTAATCGGACATCGGCCGCTCCCAGAGCATGAGGCCCTTGCAGGTCCCCCACTTTCCTCCTCAGAGCATATGCGGTATTAGCGCCGCTTTCGCGGCGTTATCCCCCACTCCAGGGTACGTTCCGATGCATTACTCACCCGTTCGCCGCTCGCCGCCAGGGTTGCCCCCGCGCTGCCGCTCGACTTGCATGTGTAAAGCATGCCGCCAGCGTTCAATCTGAGCCAGGATCAAACTCTTCAGTTCAATCCCATACAAGTAACTCAATCGACGTTGGCCCCATCCCAACCCAAAGACTCACGCCCTCAGGCCAGGACAAGACTCGCTCCCATCCCCGAAGGGACAAGAACGCATTGCGTCGTGAGCACCAAAAATATCTCAACCGTCCAGCACCAGAACTCGCGCCCCAGCACCAAACCACCAAGACCCCCCAGCACCCACACCTATCGGTTGCACATTATTAAAGAACAGGCTGCGTTCAACGGCGCGCCGGGCTGCGGCGGACAATCGAGCAGCGAAGAGGTGAAATTATAGGGATTGCAGCGCAACAATGCAACTGCCGCCAGTCCGGCGCCGTGCAATGCCTGCGTTCAGGCGGGAGCGAGCCGACCGATCAATGACTTACGCCGATGTCCTCGACGGCGACCGCAGTCTGGTGGTACTTCCACTTGTTGTGGACCCACAGCCAATCGGCGGGACTCGCGCGGATCTCGCGCTCCAGCGCGCGGGCATAGCAGTCGATCAGCGCCGGCCCCGCGCCCTTCGCATGAGGGGGATCCGCGAGCCGCGCCAGGCGCATCGTGTACCGGCCGCGGCCGACCCGTCGCATCTCCACGAAGAACACCGGCGCCTGCAGAATGCGGGCGATCGCATCGGCGCCGACGAAGAACGCCGAGTCCTGATGGAGGAAGGCGGTCCAGTGCTTCGGTTCGTCGATCTTCGGCGTCTGGTCGGCAACCATCGCGTAGACGTGGGCCTCGCTGCGCCGCTTCAGCAGGAACCGCGTCAACGCCTTGTGCGGAATCGGCTCGCCGCCGAATCGCCCCCGGGCCTCGCGCAGAAAGCGGTCGATCATCCCGACCCGCTGCGGCTTGTAAACCGGAAACATCGGCTGGTCGAGGACGAGGTTTCCCGCCAGCACCTGCCACTCCCAGTTGCAGAAGTGCGCCGTCAGCAGCAGCACCGAGCGCCCGGACCGCGTCTCGTCGTTGATGAGTTCCGGATTCTCGACGCGCACGCGTTCGCGCAGCTGCTCCGGCGTCGCGCCGAACCCCCAGAGAATCTCGGCGATCAGGTCCGCGAGGTTGCGGTAGGATTGTTCGACGATCGCCGCGCGTTCGACCGCGGTCTTGTCGGGAAACGCCCGCGCGACATTCGCCGCGGCCAGGCCTGCGCGCCAGCGGAGCACTCGGTACGCGACGAAGTGGATCGCATCGCCCAATCGGTAGAGCACCGACAGCGGCAGCAGCGAGAGCAGTCGGAAGACGAAACGCATCGGGGCGGCATCGCGCGCCGCGCGCGCAGGGGAGGGAGCCGGTGAGATTAGAGCAGAACGGTCGCGCCGGCAACGCCGGGCCGCAGCGATTGCCGACTCCGCTCGCCACGACGATTCGCGGGCTCGAGCTGTGGCTGTGCCCGCTTGCCGCGCCGGTCGACGCATTGACTGCGTTCGCCGCCACCTTGTCCGCCGCCGAGCGTTCGCGCGCCGAACGGTTCGGCACCGAGGCGCTGCAGGTGCGCTACGTCGTCGGCCGTGCGACGCTTCGCATGCTGCTCGCGTCGGCACTGGGGCTGACCCCGGCCGCGGTGCCGCTCCGACACGGACCGCGCGGGCGGCCCGAAGTCGCCCTGCCCCGGCACGTGCTGGACTTCAACGTATCGCACACCCGCGACGTCGCGTTGATCGCCATCCTGTGCGACGCGCCGGCCTCCACGCGCATCGGCGTGGACATCGAACACCTCGATCGCGAACTCGGTGCGGACCGGCTCGCCCGCCGCTATCTGACGCCGCGCGAGCGAGCGGATTTCGCGGCCCTGCCGGCCGATGCGCGACGCCGGAGATTCCTTCGCCTGTGGACCTGCAAGGAAGCGCTGAGCAAGGCTACCGGCGACGGCCTGCGGGCGCCGATGGGGCAGCTCGACGTCGCGGTCGGGGACGGCCTCAGGCTGGTCGGCGGGCCGCCCCCCTACTCCCCGCCGGACTGGCGCCTCGAGGCGGTGGCGCTGTCCGCCGACTACGTGGCCACCGCGGCGCTGTGGTCCGGGGCACCGGGCTCGGACCGATACCGCGACACCCCGACAATTGCCTAGGGCGCAGGCTTGTCCATGACTTCGCGGATCTTCGCCTCGATCTGCGCATAGGGCATCGCTCCGACCAGCCGGAGGCCGACGAGCCGGCCCTTGTCGACCCGGCCGACGACGAACGAAGGCGTCCCGGTCACGCCGGCCTTCGTGCCTTCGGCGATGTCCTTGTCGATGGCGGGCTTGTAGAAATCGGAACCGAGACAGGCCTCGAACTTGGCGACGTCGAGCCCCACGCCCTTGGCATAGGCGACGATGCGGTCGCCGGCCAGCTGGTCGGCGTTCTTGATCATCGTGTTGCGCAGTTCCCAGTACTTGCCCTGGTCGCCGGCACAGCGCGCCGCCAGCGCCGCACGGCGGGCGTTGGGATGGAAGTCCAGCGGGAAGTCGCGGCTGAAATAGCGCACCTTGCCGGTGTCGACCCACTCCTTCTTCACCTGCTCGAAGGCGTCGAGGTGATAGCGCTGGCAAAAGGGGCACTCGAAGTCGGTGTACTCGACGAAGACCAGCGGCGCATCGACCTTGCCCATCGCGTAGCCGCTGGTGGGGAACTCGAAGCTGACGTTCTCATCCGGCGGCGGCGGGGGCGGCGGGGGCACCTGCTTCTCCAGCAACTGCCGGATCTGCTTGAGCTCGTTCAGCATTTCCGTCGCCTGCTCGGCAGTCATGCCCTGCGCCCGGGCGAAGGACAGCGGCAGCACGGCGGCAACCGCCAGCAGCAGCGCGAACAGCGGCTTGAATCGGGAATGGCTCATCGTCTTTTCTCGTTCCGCTCGTTGTCGGAGACCGGGCGCAAGTGCGCACGGATCATGTTGCGCAGCGACGCCGGTCGGATCATGCCTGCGTCCGCGATACCGGCGCACTTATACCGCGATTGGGCGCGGGGCGCCGTGCTCGATCCGACGGACGGCATGCCCGCCCCGATGACAATGGCCAGCCGTTGCGACCCGCCGCCGTCGAGCACTCCGGTCGGTTGCGCTCACCCGGGCCACGGAGGAAGATGCCCCGAGAGGCGGTGTCGCCGCCGGGGAGGTTGCATGCACGCCCGAATTCTCTGCTGCTGTCTTCTTGCCGTGGTCCTGGCCGGCTGTGTCCCGATCGGCATCCAGGGCAACTCACGCTTGGTGAGCGTCGGCAGGTCGATGCCGGGCTGAGAGGCTGAGCCATCCGCTTCGGCACTGACCGCCGAGCGCAACCTCCCGTCGAAGGATGCCGAGCGGCGCGCGACTCGCCGCCCAGGTCGTCGCTGCGATGACGTGATCCGCGGTTGATCCAAATCAAAGGGACTGCCGCGAAGTGCTTTAGTCTGTGCGTCAACGAGAAGCGCGGCGAAATGCCGCACTGACGAAGACGCAACAGGGACTCACCGAGTGGCCACACTCCGCGCGACGAAAGCGGCCGACACCGGGGCCCCGCCGGCAGCGGCGCCGCGGCGCCTCGCGCCCGCCGTCGCCGATCCCTGCTTCAGGGGTTCGTTCCGATGAATCCCTACGTCATCTTCCTGCTGTACATGGTGGCGATCCTCGGTGTCGTCGGCTTCACGCTGCTCCTCAATCACCTGCTGGGGCCCAAGCCCGTACCTACGGCGATGAAGCTCGAGCCCTTCGAGTGCGGCGCACCGCCCGTCGACCCGCTGAACGTCAAGGCGGTCCCCATCAAGTATTACGCGGTCGCGATCGTGTTCATCCTGTTCGATCTCGAAACCGTGTTCCTGTTCATCTGGGCGCTGGGGGCACAGCCGCTCACCGGCTTCATGCTGTTCACGTTCTTCCTGTTCATGTTCCTGCTGGTGCTGATCCTGCTCTACGTCTACCGCGCCCGTCTGCTCGAAGCGGTGACCGACTAGCCATGACCCCCCGGACGATTCCCATCCGCTCGGAGCGCGAGCCGCGCTCGGCGTTCGAGTACATCGCCACCCGGAAGGACGAACTCATCGGCTGGGCGCGCAAGTTCTCGCTGTTTCCCTACCCGTTCGTCACCGCCTGCTGTGCGATGGAGTTCATGGCGGTGAGCTCGTCGCCCTACGACACCGACCGCTTCGGCGCCGCCCTGCCGCGGTTCTCCCCCCGCCAGGCGGATCTGCTGATGGTCGTCGGCACCGTCACGCACAAGCAGGCGCCGATCCTGCTCAAGGTCTACGAGCAGATGTGCGAGCCCAAGTGGGTGATGGCCTTCGGCGTCTGCGCGACCTCGGGCGGCTTCTACCAGAACTACGCGGCGGTCGCCGGCATCGACCGGATCATTCCGGTCGACATCTACATCCCGGGCTGCCCGCCGCGACCCGAGATGGTGATCGACGGCATCATGCAGCTGCAGGACAAGATCGCCCGGTCGCAGCACCTGATCGTGAACAAGAGCTTCTGACCGTGGCCGCATCCATTCTGGACACCGTCGCCGGGGAGCTCGATCCGGCCGGTACGGGGTCGACGCTGGCGCACGGCACGCTCGTCCTGGTGGTGCCGGCGGCCCAATTGCGCGGCACCGTGGAACGCCTCAAGGCCGAGTTCGGGTTCGACCTCTTCCTGGACGTCACCGCCGTCGACTGGCCGCGCGACGAACTGCGCTTCGAGGTCGTCTACCACTTCTACGCGACGACGCACCGCGTGCGCGTGCGCGTCAAGACGCGCGTCCCCGCCGCCGACCCGACCGTCGACTCGCTGACCTTCCTCTACGGCTCCGCCCGGTTCATGGAGCGCGAGTGCCACGAGATGTACGGCATCGCGTTCCGTGGCAACGACGACCTGCGCCCGATCCTGCTCTACGAAGGATTCAAGGGCCACCCGCTGCGCAAGGACTACCCGAAGCAGCAGGAACAGCCGCTGGTTCCCTACCGCAAGTAGCGCCCGCCCCGTGGACCTGAAGCTCCCCAATCCCGTCCGTCCGGCCTTCGTCAAGACCGAGCACGACGATGCGGTGATCGTCAACATCGGGCCTTCGCACCCGGCGACGCACGGCACCGTGCAGATCATCGCCGCGCTGGACGGCGAGAAGGTGCTGCGCGCCGACGTGCACTGCGGCTACCTGCACCGGGGTTTCGAGAAGGAGTGCGAGGACCACACCTGGCACAACCTCATTCCCTACGTCGACCGTCTCAACTACTGCTCCGCGCTGATCAACGACTTCGCCTACTGCGATGCGGTCGAGCAGTTGATGGGCGTCGCGATCACGCCGCGGGCCCGCTACCTGCGCACGCTGCTCGCCGAGTACTCGCGGCTCGCCGATCACCTCACCTGCGTCGCCGCCACGCTGATGGAACTGGGGGCGATGACCGCGTTCCTGTACCTGGTGATGATCCGCGACTACATCTACGAGCACATCGCCGATCTCACCGGCGCCCGCGTCACCTACTCCTACGGGCGCATCGGCGGGCTCGCCCGCGACCTGCCCGCCGGCTGGACCGCGCGCCTGGTCGCGATCCTCGACCAGTACGAGGACTTCATCGGCCGCGTGCACGGCCTCGTCGACCGCAACCGCATCTTCATCGACCGGATGCGCAACGTCGGCGTGATCACGACCGAGGACGCGATCAACTGGGGCTACACCGGGCCGATCCTGCGCTCGACCGGCGCTCCGCGCGACCTGCGCAAGGACACGCCCTACCTCGCCTACGCCGAGCTGGACTTCGAGGTGCCGGTCGGCATCAAGGGCGACAACTACGACCGCTACTACGTCCGCATGCGCGAAATGGACGAGTCGGTGCACATGATCCGCCAACTGGTGGACATGCTGCCCGCGGGCCCGATCAACGTCGACGACCCGCGTTGCGTCCTGCCCGAGAAGTCGCTGGTCTACGGCGAGATCGAGTCGCTGATCACCCACTTCAAGCTGATCATGGACGGCCCGAGGGTGCCCGCGGGCGAGATCTACGTCGCGCACGAGGGGGCCAACGGCGAGCTCGGCTTCTACCTCGTCAGCGACGGCAGCGGGACGCCGTACAAGGTGCACGTGCGCGCGCCGTCGTTCGTGCACATGGGTGGCGCGCACCGGATGCTCGAAGGCTACCAGCTCGCCGACGTGGTCCCGACTTTCGGCTCGATCAACATGATCGGGGGGGAGTGCGATCGATGAAACACCTCATTCCCGAGTTCGACGCGCTTCGGGCGCGCTTTCCCGCGACCTTCGCTTCGTCGCTGGTGCTGCCCTGCGTGCGCCGGATCCAGGAAGACCGCGGCTTCGTCGCCGACTCCGACATCGACGAGCTGGCCGGCTACCTGGGCGTGCCGCGCGTCCAGATCGAGGAGGTGCTCTCCTACTACACGATGTTCCGGCGCAAGCCCATCGGCCGCTGGCACCTGCAGATGTGCCGCAACATCTCGTGCTCGATGCGCGGCTCGGAGCGTCTCCTCGCGCACCTCGAGACCTCGCTCGGCATCGCCGCCGGACAGACCACGGCCGACGGTCGCTTCACTCTGTCGACCGTCGAGTGCCTCGGCTCCTGCGGCACCGCGCCCGTGCTGGTGGTCAACGAGACCTATCACGAGAACATGGACACCGCCAGGATCGACGCGCTGCTGAAAGGGCTCGACTGACATGCCGGGCCGGCAGCTGCTGATGAGCTTCCCGGTGACGGCGACGTCGCACGCCCTCGCGGATTACCGGGCGCGCGGCGGCTACGCGACGCTGGAAAAGGCGCTGGCGTCGATGACCCCGCAGCAGATCACCGCCGAGGTGACGGCTTCGGGCCTGCTCGGGCACGGAGGCGCGGCGTTCGCGGTCGGGCGCAAGTGGTCGGTGATCCGGCTCAACGACGGCCAGCCGCATTACCTCTGCGCCAACGCCGACGAGGGCGAGCCGGGAACCTTCAAGGACCGCTGGATCCTCGAGAACGCGCCGCACCTGCTGATCGAGTCGATGCTGATCGCGTCGTATGCGCTGCAGGTCAGGAACGCCTTCGTCTACATCCGCGGCGAGTTCGACCTTCCGTTCCGCCGGATCCAGGGAGCCGTCGACGAAGCCTACGCCGCCGGGCTGCTCGGCGAGCGGGTCCTCGGCCGCGATTTCGCCTGCGACATCATCGTCTACCGCGGCGCCGGCTCCTACGTCTGCGGCGAGGCATCGGGCCTCATCACGTCGATCGAGGGCAAGCGCGGGTATCCGCGCAACCGGCCGCCCCGCCTGACGGTGCGCGGGCTGTACCAGCGGCCGACGGTGATCAACAACGTCGAGTCGCTCGCCAACATCACCGGCATCGTCCGCGACGGCGCCGAGGCCTTCCGCAAGGTCGGGACCGCGAAGAGTCCGGGCACGCAGCTGATCTCGATCTCGGGGCACATCGCGAAGCCCGGCGTCTACGAGGTCGAATACGGCTATCCGTTCGCCAAGTTCATCCACGAGGACTGCGGCGGCGTCCTGGGCGGGCGCAAGCTCAAGACGATCATCCCCGGCGGCATCTCGACCAAGGTGCTGACCGCCGCGGAGATCGAGCCGCTGAAGCTCGACCACGCGTCGCTCGCCGCGGCGGGGTCGTCGATGGGCTCCGGCGGCATGATCGTGATCGCCGAGGGCACCTGCATGGTGCGCCTGCTCCAGGTGCTGCTGCGCTTCTATCACCACGAATCCTGCGGCCAGTGCACGCCCTGCCGCGAGGGCATGGGCTGGATGCACCGGATCATCGACCGCATCGTCGGCGGCGAGGGGCGGCCCGAGGACATCGAGCGCCTGTACGAGATCTCGCACGCCAACGACGGAACGACGATCTGCGGCATGGGCGACGCCGCCGGCTACGCGACGGTGGGCATCCTGAACAAGTTCCGCGACGAGTTCGAGTACTTCATCGAGCACAAGCGCTCGCGCCTGGGCGGCAATCTCGAGGTGCTGCCGAATGCCTGAGATCTTCATCAACGGGCAGGCCGTGCAGGCCGACGACAACCAGACCGTCATGCAGGCGGCGCTGGCGCACGGCTTCTTCATCCCCTACTTCTGCTGGCACCCGCACCTCTCGGTGCACGGCAACTGCCGCATCTGCACGGTCGAGGTCGAGGGGGACGGCGGGGGATGGCTGGACATCGCCTGCAACATGCCGGTCGCCAAGGGGATGCGCATCCTCACCGACTCGGACAAGGTCCGCGCCCGGCGCAAGCAGACGATGCAGTTCATCACCCTCAACCACCCGGTCGACTGCGGCATCTGCGACAAGGCGGGAGAGTGCACGCTGCAGGACTACCACGTTGCCTACAACGGCTCGCCCTCGACGTCGCGCGACCCGAAGGTGCAGTCGACCAAGTTCTTCCCGCTGTCGCAGCGCATCATCCTGGACAACGAGCGCTGCATCCTGTGCACGCGCTGTGTCCGGTTCACGCGCGAGGTCTCGAAGTCGAACGCCCTGGGCGTCCGGAACCGCGGCGATCATTCGCTTATTAGACCGACGGAGGACCGCAGCTTCGACGCCGACGAATACTCGGACAACGTCATCGACCTCTGCCCGGTCGGCGCGCTGCTGTCGCGCAGGTTCCACTACAAGGCGCGCGTCTGGTACCTGAAGCCGACCCCCTCGGTCTGCCCGGGCTGCGAGCGCGGCTGCAGCATCGACCTCTGGCACCGCAGGCCGGAGTGGAAGCTGTCCGCACTCGACGCGCGCCAGAACAACCGCATCGACCGCGTCACCCCGCGCGAGAACCCCGCCGTCAACGGGCCGTGGATGTGCAACAAGGGCCGGGACCTCGCGGCGACGTTCGAGCGCGCGCGCGCCGACCAGCCGCTGCTGAAGGGCCGCCCGGTCGACAGCACGGCGGCGATCGCCAACGCGCGGCAGCTCATCGGCGACGCGCGGCACCCGGTGGCCCTGGTGTCCAGCTGGGGCTCGAACGAGGAGCTCGCATCCTTCAAGCAGGCGCTGGGCGGGCGCTTCGAGTGCTTCGTCAAGGCCGACGTCGCCGCGGCGCCCGGCGAGACGCTCGCCGACGCGATCCTGATCCGGCCGGACAAGAACCCCAACACCGCCGGCGCGCGCGCGCTGTTCGGCGCGGCGCCGCCGCGTTTCGCAGCGGACACCGACCTGGTCCTGGTCTGGGGCGAGGGCACGAACTTCGGCGACCTGCCGCCTCGGGCGAAGGTGATCTTCCTCAACGCCTGGCTGCAACCCGAGAACGGCCACGCCGACGTCTTCTTTCCGATCAGCGTGCAGACCGAACGTGCCGGGCACTACACGAACTTCGAGGGTGTCGAGAGCGCGTTCGCACCCTGCTTCGCCAAGGCGGACACGGTCGCCGACGCCGAGGCGCTGTTCGCGGCACTGGCGGTGGGCCCGGAGAGCGGCGCATGATCCAGGACCTCCTCGTCTACGCTCTCTACATCGCCTACGCGATCGGGGTGCTGATGACCTTCGGCACCGTCCTGACCTGGGTCGAGCGCAAGCAGGCGGCGGTGATGGCCGACCGGATCGGCGCCAACCGCGCCTACGTCCGGCTTCCGTTCACGCAGGTGAAGCTCGTCTGGTGGGGCCTGTTCCACGGGCTGGCGGACGGGCTCAAGATGCTGGTCAAGGAGGACTTCAAGCCGAGGACCTACGACTGGTACGCCTACGCCGTCGCGCCCTGGGTCGTGTTCACCCCAGTGCTGCTGGTGTTCGCCGTCGTGCCCTTCGGCGGCATCCTCGACCCGGGCCGGCTCTTTCCCTCGCTCGCCGGCTGGTTCGGCGACCGCACCTACCCGCTGCAGATCGCTCGCCTGGACGCCGGCCTGCTGATCGTGTTCGCCTTCAGCGGCATCACGATCATCGGCGCGATGCTGGCCGGGTGGTCGTCGGCCAACAAGTTCTCGATGCTGGGCGGCCTGCGCGCCGGCTCGCAGATGATTTCCTACGAACTGGTCATGGGACTCACGGTGCTGGGGCTGGTCCTGATCTACGGCACCGTCGACCTCGGCGTCATGGTCCAGAAGCAGTCGGGGACGGTCCTCGGCTTCCTGCCCGCCTGGGGCGTGTTCTACCAGCCGTTCGCGGCGACGCTGTTCCTCACCGCGGCGATCGCCGAGAACAAGCGGATTCCCTTCGACCTTCCCGAGGCCGAGTCCGAGCTCATCGCCGGCTACTACACCGAATACAGCGCGATGAAGATGGGCCTGTTCATGTTCGCCGAGTTCATCGAGATCGCGATCATCGGCGCGCTGTTCACCACGCTGTTCCTCGGCGGCTACAACCTGCCCTACATGAACGACTCCGGCTTTGCGTTTCCGGGCGGCCACACCGTCGCGATGAGCCACGGCTGGGTGGTCGTCACGCAGCTCGTGGTGTTCCTGGTCAAGATCCTGCTCGTCTGCAGCTTCCAGATCCTCATTCGCTGGTCGCTGCCGCGCTTCCGCTACGACCAGGTGCTCTCCTTCGCATGGAAGTTCATGCTGCCGCTGGCGCTCGCCAACCTGGTGGCGACCGCGGTGCTGGTGTGGTCGCATCAGGGCTCCGTGACGTGACCCGCCCTCCCTACCGGCGCAAGCAGTACTGGAACGAGCCCGAGATGGGCTGGTACGAGCGCGCCTACCTGTTCGAGATCCTGCGCGGCCTTGCCATCACCGGCGGCGTGTTCCTGCGCAACATGGGCAAGTGGATGACCGGGCGCAAGGGTGCGCTGACCACCTACTATCCCGAGGAGACGCGCGCCGACTACGCTGCGGGGAACCGCGGCAAGCACGTGCTGACGCAACGCCCCGACGGCAGCCCCCAGTGCGTCGCCTGCAACATGTGCGCCACCGTCTGTCCGGCCAAGGTGATCGAGATCGACGCGGCGTTCGACCCCGACGATCCCGCGCACCCCAAGTACCCGTCCCGGTTCGAGATCGACTACTCGCGCTGCGTCTTCTGCGGGTTGTGCGTCGAGGCCTGCCCGGAAGACGCGATCCGCATGGTCAAGGAAGTCCCGAACCTGCCGTCGCTCGACCGGCACGGCATGTGGCTCGGCAAGGACGAACTCCTCACCTGGCATCCCCTCTCCGACGTCGCCAAGCCCTATCCGGGCGCGCCGGCGCGGGACAAGTCGCGAGGTCCGGCATGATCGAATCGCTGTTGCAGCACCTCGACACGCTGCTGCTCTACGTCTTCGCCGCCTGCGCGCTGGTGGGCGCGGTGCTGATGCTGGTGCTGCGGCAGCCGATGCGCGTGGCCATGGCGCTGATCTCGACCATGGTCTTCCTCGGCGGCATTTACGGCCTCCTCGGCGTGCACTTCATCGCCGCCTTCCAGGTGCTCATCTACGTCGGCGCGGTGATGGTGTTCATGGTCTACGTGATCATGCTGCTCGAGATCCGCGAGTCGGCGGGAATGGCGCGTTACTCCGCGCTGGTCGTCCCCGGCGTCGTCGCCACGGCACTGTTCGTCGGCGCGCTGGGCTACGGCGTCTGGCACGGCTACCCGGCGCTGATCCGGGCCGCGGCAGGCACCCGCTTCGGCATCCACCAGTTCTCGATCTCGTTCCTCACCGAGTACTGGCTGCACTTCGAGCTCACGTCGGTGCTGCTGGTGGCCGCCGTGGTCGCCGCGCTGGCGGTCATCAAGGTGAGTCGGAGGGCGCATGGATAAGATCCAGGTCCTGCTGGCGCTCTCGGTCGCGCTGTTCGCCGTGGGCCTCCTCGGCGTCGTCATCCGCCGCAACATGCTGGTGATGCTGATGTGCATGGAGCTGATGCTCAACGGCGTCAACCTGTCGCTGGTGACCTTCTCCCATCAGCTGGGATCGACGGTGGGGGCGGTGCTCGTGTTCCTGATCTTCGTCGTCGCCACCGCCGAGATCGCGATCGCCATACCGATTGTGCTGATGCTGGTGCGGCAGAAGCACACGCTCGACCTCAACGCCTTCACGAGCCTGAAAGGATAGCGGGTGAAGCACGCGCTGACCCTGATCGTCCTCCTGCCGCTCGTCGGCTTCCTGCTGAACGGCTTCCTCGCGACCCGCTTCGGCGGCAACCGCGTCGGCAAGGGCTTCGTCACTGCGCTCGCCTGCGGGTTGCCGATCGCCGCGTTCCTGCTCACCGTCGCCTGCCTCGTGCGGCTGCAGGAAGCGGGGTACCAGCCGCTGGTCGACACCGCCTACACCTGGGCGCTGATCGGCGGCCGGAGCTTCGAGATCGCCTTCTACTTCGACCGGCTGACCGCTGTGATGACGCTGATCGTCACCGGGGTCGGCTCGCTGATCCACGTCTACTCGGCCGGCTACATGAAGGAGGACGAGAGCTACGCGCGCTATTTCGCGTATCTCAACCTGTTCCTGTTCTTCATGCTGCTGCTGGTGCTGGGGCGATCGCTGCTGGTGCTGTTCGTCGGCTGGGAGGGGGTCGGACTGGCCTCCTACCTGCTGATCGGATTCTGGTTCGAGGATCCCGAGAAGGCGGCCGCCGGCAAGAAGGCCTTCATCGTCAACCGCATCGGTGACGCCGGGTTCCTGCTGGGGATGTTCCTGCTCTACCAGACGGTCGGCACGCTCGACATGGATCGGATCAACGCCGCGTTCAACGGCGCGACGCTGCCCGCGGTATCGGCCAGCCTGGTCGGGATCCTGCTGTTCATCGGCGCCACCGGCAAGTCGGCGCAGATCCCGCTGTACGTGTGGCTGCCCGACGCGATGGCGGGCCCCACACCGGTGTCGGCGCTCATCCACGCGGCGACCATGGTCACCGCCGGCGTCTATCTCGTCGCCCGCCTCTCGGGCATCTACCTGCACGCGCCCGAGGCGTCGGCGCTGGTCGCCGGGATCGGCGCCGCCACCGCGTTCTTCGCGGCGACGATCGCACTGGTACAGACCGACATCAAGAAGGTGCTCGCCTACTCGACCGTCTCGCAGCTCGGGCTGATGTTCGTCGCCCTGGGCGTCGGTGCCTACGGCGTGGCCATCTTCCACGTCACCACGCACGCGTTCTTCAAGGCCTGCCTGTTCCTCGGCGCGGGCAGCGTCATCCACGCGCTGTCCGGCGAGCAGGACATCCTGAAGATGGGCGGTCTCGCGCGGAAGATCCCGGTGACCTTCGTCACCTTCGCGATCGCCACCGCGGCGATCGCCGGCATCCCGCCGCTCGCCGGCTTCTTCTCCAAGGACGAGATCCTCTGGTTCTCGTTCGCCAGCGCCCGCGGCGGTTCGACCTTCCTGTGGCTCGTCGCCTCGGCCGCATCGCTGATGACCTCGTTCTACATGTTCCGCCTGCTCTGGCTGACGTTCTTCGGTGCATCGCGGATGTCACACGAGGTCGAGCACCACGTCCACGAGTCGCCGCTGTCGATGACCGGCGTGCTGGCCGTCCTCGCCTTGCTGTCCGCGGTCGGCGGGTTCCTCGCGCTGCCCCACTTCCTCGAGCCGATGCTGCCGTTGCCGGCCGTGGTGCCCGCGCTGCATCACCACGAAAGGACGCTGATCGGCATCGCCATCGCCCTGGCCTTCACCGGGCTGGCGGCGGCGGTGTTCCTCTACGGCGGCGGTGCGCGCCGGGCGGCGGCGCTGCGCGGACGTTTTCCGCTCGCCCACGGCCTGCTGCTCGGCAAGTATTTTGTCGACGAAGCGTACGACTTCCTGGTCTCCCGGCCGCTGCTGTGGCTGTCCGACCGCGTATTCCTGCGCCTGGGGGACCGCGTGCTGCTGGACGGGACGCTGAACGGTCTCGCCGCCTGGGCACAGCGCACGGCCGGCTCGCTCTCCCGCATCCAGACCGGCAATCTGCAGCTCTACGCCTTCCTCGCGCTGGCCGGCGTCGTCGCCGCGCTGGTATGGACCTGGGCCCATGTTTGACGCCGCCCTGCTCAACATCGTCGTCTACCTGCCGCTCGGCGGCATCGCGCTGCTGCTGGCCGCGCCCGCCGGTCAGGACGCCTTCGTTCGCCGCCTGACGCTGGGGCTGATGACGCTGCAGTTGGCGCTGGTCGCCTGGCTGTACCTGCGCTTCGATCCGACGGTCGCCGGACTGCAGTTCGAGACCCGGCTGCCGTGGATCGCATCCTGGGGCGTCCACTACCAGATCGGGCTCGACGGTTACAACGTGCTGCTGGTGCTGATGACCGCCTTTCTCGGCCCGCTGGTCGTCGCCGGCGCGTTCACGGCGATCCGGAAGGACGTCAAGCTGTTCTACTCGATGGTGCTGCTGATCCAGTTCGCGATGCTGGGCACCTTCGTCGCGCAGGACCTGTTCCTCTTCTACGTGTTCTGGGAGACGATGCTGATCCCGATGTTCCTGATGATCGGCATCTGGGGCGGCGAGCGGCGCATCTACGCGACGATCAAGTTCTTCCTCTACACGGCGTTCGGCAGCATCCTGATGCTGGCGGCGGTGATCTACCTCGTCCTCTCGCTCCAGTCGACGACGGGGATCACGTCGTTCGCCTTCGCCGACCTCTACCGGTCGCAGCTGCCGCTCGACGTGCAGTGCATCCTGCTCGCCGCTTTCGGGCTGTCGTTCGCGATCAAGGTGCCGATGGTTCCGCTGCACACCTGGCTGCCCGACGCGCACGTCGAGGCTCCGACCGCGGGCTCGGTGATCCTCGCCGGCGTGCTGCTGAAGATGGGGACCTACGGCTTCATGAAGCTCGGTTTCCCGCTGTTCCCGGACGCCACGCTCGCCTTCACCCCGGCGATCATGTTCCTTGCCGTCGTCAGCATCGTCTACGGCGCCTGCGTGGCGCTGGTCCAGACCGACATCAAGAAGATCATCGCCTACTCGTCGATCAGCCACCTCGGGTACGTGATGCTGGGACTGGTCAGCCTCAACCTCTACGGCATCCAGGGAGCGGTGATCCAGATGGTCAGCCACGGCCTCACCGCGGCCGGGCTGTTCCTGATGGTGGGGATGATCTACGAGCGCTGCCACACCCGAGAGCTGGCCGACTACGGCGGCCTGGCGAAGCTGCTCCCCGTGTACTCGGTGTTCTTCGCCATCCTGACGCTGGCCTCGATCGGGCTGCCGACGACCAGCGGCTTCACCGGCGAGTTCCTCGTGCTCCTCGGCGCGTTCGGCGCGGCGTGGCAGCAGTACGAACTGGGCTCGACGCTGCCGTTGGCGCTGGCGTCCGTCGCGGTGTCCGGCGTCGTGCTGGGAGCGCTCTACATGCTGTGGTTCGCCCAGCGCTTCCTGTTCGGCGCCGCCAAGGCCCCGCACCAGCCCTTCGGCGACCTCGACCTGCGCGAGCGCGCGATCCTCGGCATCATCGTCGCCGCGGTCTTCGTGCTGGGGCTCTTCCCCGACGAGCCGATGCGCAAGACCGAGCTGGCGGCGAAGCAGTTCCAGCAGCTCGTCGGCACGTCGCGCACGGGGGTCCGTGCCGCCGGAGAACCCGGGCGCGGACCCGCGGCCAGCGAGAACGGCGCACCGCGGTTTGCGCGTGCCGGCACCGGGAGCGCGCCATGAATTGGGGATCGATCGCCACGCTGATGCTGCCGGAGAACCTGCTGCTCGCCGGGATCGTGCTGCTGATCGGCATCGAGATCGTGATGCGGGCGCCGCGCGGCGAGCTGGCGCTGGCGCTGCTCGCCGTGACGGCCGCGGCCGCGGCCGCGTTCTGGCTCTACACGACGGGCGCCGGCGCGGCGCCCTTCCCCGGTCACTTCTCGGTCACGCCCGCAACGCTGCTGGGCAAGGCCGTCGTGCTGGCCCTGGCGATCCCTGTGCTGCTCATCTCCCGCGACGACTTCGCCGCCGGCCCGTTCCACATCCTGCTGCTTTCCTCGCTCTACGGCGCCTGCCTGCTGCTCTCCAGCGACAGCTTCCTGACCCTGTTCCTCGGCCTCGAGATCATGTCGACCCCGGTCTACGTGCTGGTGCTGCTCGCCTACCGGAGACCGGAGAGCGCCGAGGCCGCGCTCAAGTACCTGGTGCTAGGCGGTGCCGCCAGCGCGGCGCTGCTGATGGGTGTCTCGCTGCTGTATGGTGGCAGCGGAACGCTGGCGATTTCCGCCTTCACCCAGGCGCTGGTGTCGACCGACACCATGGCCCGCGCCGGCATCGTGCTGGTGATCGTCGCCTTCTTCGTCAAGGCCGCCGTCGTCCCCTTCCACACCTGGGCGCCGGATGCCTACGAGGGCGCGAGCATCCCCGTGACCGCCTACATGGCGACCATCATCAAGGCAGCGGTCCTGCTCGCCGCGGCGCGCCTGTTCGCCGAGGGCCCGATGCGGGGCTCGATCGCCGACCTGCTCGCGCTGCTGCCGCTCGTCTCCATCGTCTGGGGCAATCTCGCGGCGATGCGCCAGAAGAGCTTCCGGCGCCTGATCGCCTACTCCTCGATCGCCCACGCCGGGTATCTCTTCTACGCCTTCCTCGGCGCCGGGCCGACGCGCTTCGAGGCGGTGCTGTTCTACGTGCTCGCCTACGGTGTGATGAACCTGCTCGCGTTCGCGGCCCTGCCCCCGCACGCCGACGACGCGGCCCGCGATCGCCTCGACAGTTTCCGCGGACTGTTCCACCGGGCGCCGTTCGCGGCCGTGCTGATCGCGATGGCGATGCTCTCGCTCGCCGGCATCCCGCCGTTCCCGGGCTTCGTCGCCAAGTTCCTCATCTTCAAGAACGTGATCGCCGCCGGCTACACGCTGTATGCGGTGCTCGGCCTCGTCGGCAGCTACCTCGGCATCTACTTCTACCTGCGCGTGATCCAGCTCATGTTCATGAGCGAGGAACAGGCGAAGGTAACGCACGGCAAGCCCGGCGCGCTGACCCTCGGCGCCGCGCTGGCCTGTCTCGCCGCCGCGATCGTGCTGGGAGTCTACCCGGCGTCGATGCTGGGCCGCTTCTAGCTTCCAGCAGCGGCTTCGGCGAACGCGCACCCCGGAGGAATGACCATGACGCAATCGCTTCAGTCCGAACTCGCCCGGCACCCCTTCGTCCGCGACTTCGAACCCGCGCACGTGGCGCGGCTCGCCGCACTGGCGAAGGCCGTTCACTTCGAGCGCGACCAGGTCATCTTCCACGAGGGCGACGAGCACGCGGATTTCTTCCTGGTGGTCAAGGGAATGGTCGCCATCGAGGTCGATGCACCCGAGCAGGTGCTGCGCGTCCAGACGCTGTTCGAGGGCGACGAGTTCGGCTGGTCCGCCGTGCTGATGGGCCGCGGCAAGCACTTCCAGGCCCGCGCGCTCGAACCCACCGACACGCTGGCGTTCGACGGCGGGGAGCTCCTGGCGGCGTTCCAGCAGGACCCTGCCTTCGGCCTCGCGTTCACGCTGCGCCTGCTCGGCGTGGTGTCCGAGCGCCTGCAGGGCACGCGGCTGCAGCTGCACGACATGTACTCGGTCGTGTCCAAGCGCGCGGGCAACTGAAGCCGCGGCGGGGTCCGCTGCCGGCGCGTCGCGGCTGTCGCCCACAGTTCGTCCGCGCTCCGGCAGCGACCGCCAGTCGGAAAACGCCAGGCGTCGATGCGCAAACGTCCGCCGGCGAGCGTGGAATGCGCGAGAATGCGCGCCATGGACCTCTATTTCGGGATCGCGCTGGTCGCCCTGCTGCTGTTGGCGTTGGTCGCCGCGCGACAAGCCTATCGGCGCCGGAAACAGCGCCGGCGCCCGCGCCGGACGCTGGCCTCGACCGGCCTGGGCAAGGCCTCGGCGCGTTCGGACATGCGCGCCTACGAAGACACCACGACGCTGATGGATGCGGTCGCCCGCGCGGCGCCGCCCGCGCCACCGCCGTCGCCGCCCCCCGCCCGCGACTCCGCAACGGGGCCGAAGAAGCCCTGATGCCGGCACCGGCTCGACCCGCCGGCGTCGACGCCGCTTGAAAGCGATGTCGACGGGGCCGTGCGACCCGGCGGTGTCGTCAACGCTGCCCGCGGCGGCGGGCGAGGATCGCGTCGGCATGGACGCGCCAGTCGGCGTCCGGTGCGCCCCGCTCGCCGAGCGCGCCGGCATCGACGAGATCGGCGACCCAGGCCTGGCGCTCCGCCGTCCCGCTCGCCGACCACGGGTCGAGCCCCGCCTCGCGCACGGTGACGCTCACCTCGCGCATCTCTTCGGCACGACGCCGACCGTGCTGGATTACGCGCTGGAAGAAATAGCTGCCCTGCCGCTCCCAGTCGATGCCGGGGAAGGTCTCGGCCAATGACGCGATGACCGCATCCTCGACCCCGTACGCGCGGGCGGCGGTGAAACTCTCGATCACCATGGCCTCGAGCCCCTTGATCATCACGCTGCGGCACATCTTGGTCGCCGAGGCGACACCGAGCTTCTCCGGCCCGGTCCGCGCGGCGAAGCCCAGCGCGTTGAGCAGCGGCCCGAGGTGTGCCGCGTCGGGCCCGCCCAGCAGCAACGGAACCCGGATGCGGTACGGTGGAATCGACGTCATCACCGCGCCTTCGACGTAGCGCCCACCGGCCGCATTGACGGCTTGCGCGGCACGGATCTTGGCGCCGGGCGACGCCGAGTTGAAATCGAGGAACCAGGTGCCGGCGGCGATGCCCGGGCCGCAGGCCTCGGCCACCGGCACGGCCTGGCTCGCGGTCACCGCCGAGACGATGCAGTCCGTCGCAGCCGCCAGCGCCGCGTGCCGGGCGACCAGGCCGACACCGTGCCGGGCCGCGTGCGCGACCAGCGGCGCCTCGGCGGCGGTGCCGAGCTTGACGTCGCAGGCGGTCACCTGTTCGATGCCACGCGCGCGCAGGTCCTCGGCGAGGATTCGCCCGACTTCGCCGTAGCCGACGAGTCCGATGCGCCAGTGCAGCGGATCGATGGGAGGAGGCATCGCCGTCCTGCGCCGTCAACCGGCGCGGCCGGCCGTCGCGCCGGGCGGCGGCGCCGGCCACCTTCGCGGGACGACCCCCTGCCGACAGCAGCGGACAGCGCGCCTCACAGCACGCCGAACCGCCGGTAGACGTCGCCCAGCAACTCGCCCCGCCGCAGCGCGTCGCGGGTGCGGTTCTCGCCGCTGACCTTGGCGACCGCGAGAGCGATCACTTCGCGCTCCCGTTCGTGCGGAATGACGACGACGCCGTCGACATCGCCGAACACGATGTCGCCGCTGCGCACCGCGACGCCCGCGCATTCGACCCGGGTATCGCGCTCGACCATTCGTGCGCGGCCACGGGTGTCCAGCGGGCCGATGCCGCCGTGGAACACCGGGAACCGCATCGCCACGATCTGCCGGACGTCGCGCACCAGCCCGTCGGTGACGCATCCTGCCGCCCCGCGCGCGGTTGCCGCGGTCGACAGGAGCTCGCCCCAGGGCGCGATGCGGTCGGTCGGGCCGTTGCAGGCGAGAACGACGACGTCGCGGGGCTTGAGATCGTCGACCAGCGCGATCTCGACCGCGTAGGGATTCTCGTCGTCACGTACCTGGTAGACCGGCATGTACAAGCCCGTGCGGGCGCGGCCGATCAGCTGCAGGTCGTGGTCCAGCGGACGGACGAACGGCTTCATCGCCTGTTCCCTCAGGCCAAGACCGTCCATGACGTCCGAGAGCACCGCGGCGTTGAGCGCGGCAAGGGAAGGAAAATCGTGGGGCATGGCGTCGAACTCTGTCCTGTTGCACAGCAACCGGCAACCGCCGTCAAATTACCACGCGACCGGTCCGCCGACCAGCGGGCCACTCGCGGCGCGCGCCGAAGCTTCCGCGGGCTTGCCGTGAGCCCGCCGGGCCGCCCCAAGGGCGAACACCGGAGTGCGCAGCACGAAGGTAGTCCAGTGAGCCTGCCCTCCTTGCGCCACCGGCCCCGCCCGGTGGGTGGCAACGATGGCGTACCATCGCTGGGCCGCGAGGGCGCTGCGCAAGGCCATCCGCTTCCGGGGTCCTGCAACCCACGCCATGACCGTCTTCGATCGCCTGACCACACTGCTCGACGAGCGGCAAGTCGCCTACGCGGTGTTGCGCCACGCACCCGTCTACACCAGCGAGGAGGCGGCGCGGGTGCGCGGCACCCCGCTGGCGAGCGGCGCGAAGGCGCTGCTGTGCAAGGCCGACGCGCGCTTCGTCATGTTCGTGCTGCCCGGCAACCGCCGCCTCGACGGTCGGAAGGCGCGCAAGGCGCTGGCGGCGAAGAGCCTGCGCTTTGCCACGCGCGACGAAGTCGGCGCCTTGACCGCGCTGGCGCCCGGCTCGATTCCGCCGTTCGGACGGTTGTTCGGGCTCGCGACCTACTGCGACGAGTCGCTGGCCGCGCACGGTCGCATCAACTTCAACGCCGGCGACCACGCGATCAGCGTCAGCCTCCGCTTCGCCGACTACGAGGCGGTCGAGCAGCCGACCCGCGGACGCTACGCCGAAGACGGGTAGCGGCGATCGCGCCGGGCCCGCCGGGGATCCCAGACGGCAAGCAGCCAGAACAGCAACCCGTGGGCAGCGCCGATGTTGGCGAACGCCGGCACGGCGAAGGCGAGGAAACCCGGGTCCCGGAGCGCGAACGGCAGCGCGCTCAGCAAGCCGATGCCGACCCCGCCGGCCGTCGATTGCCACCACCGCAGCCACCCCCGTCGCCGGAACCACAGGAAGACCGGGATGCCGACCGCGGTCGCCGGCAACGTGAAGCCCGCGACCATCGCCAGATTGCGCACGGACTGCTCGCCGCCGCTGAACCAGGCGATCAGCGGCAGTGTCACGGCCACCACCACGAACGCGACAACGATGCGCACCATGAAACCCCGCCGACAGGACCGATGGAGTACGGACAGAGGCAAACCGCCACGACCGGCGCCAAGGACCTCGCTCGACCGCTGCACTGCACTTGGCGCCATCGGCATCATCGCGCGATCGACCGCGGCGGTCCAGCGGCGGTCCAGCGGCGATGCGCGGTCGCAGGCGGGGCGCTCGCGACGCGCATTCGCGACGCCGCGGCACATTATAAGTTTATTGTATGTTATCTATTAGAACGTTTCATTTGTCTTATCGATCGGGAAGCTGCACCATTCGCCTGTCGATCATTACCCACCCAGGAGTCCCGCCATGTCCCAAAGCACTTTTCCCGTTCGTGAAGGCCAAAACGTTCCCCAGGTCAGTTTCCGCGTCCGCCGCAACGGCGATTGGGCGACGGTGACCACCGACGAGATCTTCGGCAACAAGAACGTCGTGGTCTTTTCGCTGCCCGGCGCCTACACGCCGACCTGCTCCTCGACCCACCTGCCGCGCTACAACGAGCTCTGGCCGGCGTTCAAGGCGCAGGGCATCGACGCGATCGTCTGCCTGTCGGTCAACGATCCGTTCGTGATGGAGGCCTGGGGTCAGGACCAGGAAGCCGACAACGTCTTTCTGCTGGCCGACGGCAACGGGGAGTTCACCGAGAAGATGGGTCTCCTCGTCGACAAGTCCGATCTCAACTTCGGCAAGCGGTCGTGGCGCTACTCGATGCTGGTGCGCAACAAGAAGATCGAGAAGCAGTTCATCGAGCCGCAGGAGCCGGGCGACCCGTTCAAGGTGTCCGACGCCGACACGATGCTCGCCTACATCAACCCGAGTGCCAGGAAACCCGACCAGGTCGCGATCCTGACGCGCGAGGGCTGCTCGTTCTGCGCCAAGGCCAAGCGGGCGCTGAAGGAAGCGGGCTACGACTACGTCGAACTGCCGCTGCCGCACACCATCCGGTCACGCGCCGTCGGTGCGATCGCCGGATCGGGCACCGTCCCGCAGGTCTTCATCAACGGCCGGCTGATCGGCGGTGCCGAGGACCTCGATGCCTACTTGCGGCGCGCCGCGTAAGACAACCCCGCCGGGTCGCCACCCGCGGGCGCCGACACGACGTCGGCACCCGCGGGGGCCCGCCGAAGGAAACACGATGAAGAGCCCCCAGAGACCCTCCCTCCACGCCGTCGAGACCGACGTCGCCGTCATCGGCGCCGGCACCGCGGGCCTCGCGGCCTATCGCGCCGCGAAGGCCGCCGGCAAGCGCGCGCTGATCGTCGAGGCGGGCCCCCACGGCACGACCTGCGCGCGCGTCGGCTGCATGCCCAGCAAGCTGCTGATCGCACCGGCCGAGGCCGCGCACACCGTCGAGCGCTTTGCCGAGTTTGGCCTGGCGATCGACGGCTCGGTCAAGGTCGACGGCCGCGCAGTGATGGCGCGGGTCAAGCGGGAACGCGACCGCTTCGTCGGCTTCGTGGTTCGGGGCGTCGATGCGATTCCCCAGCAAGACCGCATCGTCGGTCGCGCTCGCTTCGTCGATGCACACACGCTCCGGGTCGACGACCGGCTGACGATCCGGGCAGCGAGCATCGTCATCGCGACCGGATCGGCGCCCGCGTACCCCTCGGCGTGGCGTGCACTCGGCGACCGCCTCGTCACCAACGACCAGCTGTTCGAATGGGATGATCTGCCGGAGAGCGTTGCCGTCTTCGGCCCCGGCGTCATCGGCCTCGAGCTCGGCCAGGCGCTGCACCGACTCGGCGTGCGGGTGAAGGTGTTCGGGCGCGGCGGCGGCATCGGGCCTCTGAGCGATCCCGCCCTGGTGGCGTACGCCCGGCGCACGTTTGGCGCCGAGTTCTACCTCGACTCCGACGCGCACGCCGACGTCGCCCGCGATGGCGATGCCGTCGTCGTCACCTACCGGGCGCTGGACGGCAGCTCGCGGGTGGAACGATTCGCCTACCTGCTCGCCGCGACCGGACGCACGCCGAACGTCCACGGCCTGGGGCTGGAGCACACCGGCCTCGCGCTGGGCGCGAACGGCGTGCCCGTCTACGACCGCCACACGCTGCGCTGCGGCCGCAGCCATATCTACATCGCCGGCGACGCCAATCACGACCTGCCGCTGCTGCACGAGGCCGCCGACGAGGGTCGCATCGCCGGCGAGAACGCCGCCCGCCATCCCGACGTGCGCGCCGGAGCGCGCCGTGCCGGTCTGGGCATCGTGTTCAGCGATCCGCAGATCGCGGTGATCGGCGGCGGGCACGCGGCACTGCGCGGCATCGCCCACGTGACCGGCTCGGTGTCCTTCGAGGACCAGGGCCGCTCGCGCGTGATGTTGCGGCACCGCGGCCTGCTGCACGTCTATGCGGAAACCGGGACGGGACGGTTCCTGGGCGCCGAAATGATCGGCCCGGACGCCGAGCACATCGGCCACCTGCTCGCCTGGGCGCTGCAGATGCAGCTCACCGTCGCGCAGATGCTGGCGATGCCCTTCTATCACCCCGTCGTCCAGGAAGGGCTGCGCACCGCGTTGCGCGACGCGCAGGCGAAGCTGGACGCGGCAACCCCGGCGCGGGCCGCGGCGTAAGAGCCAGCGCCGCGAGCGACGCCCTCGCCCGCCGTCACCCGTCCCCGGTCACTTCAACCCGAGCGCGCGATCGACGGCCCATCGGCCGCCGCCGCGCGCGACCAGCAGCAGCAGCAGTCCGGCCCACGACAGGTGCGTGACCCAGGCATCCGGATAGACGAAGACCTGGATGACGGCGGTCATGGCAAGCAGGGCCAGCGCCGACAGCCGGGTGAAGAGGCCCAGCACCAGCAACAGCGGAAACAGGTGTTCGGCGTAGGCGGCGAGGTGAGCCGCGAGCTCGGGGGACAGCAGCGGCAACCGGTATTCGTCCCGGAACAGCGCGTAGGCGCCGTCGGTCACCGTCAGCAGGCCCTCGACCTTGGTCCGGCCGGACACGAAGAAGACGCCCGCGATGCCGACCCTCGCCACCAGCGCCAGCAGCGAGTCGCCGACGAGCCGCGCAGCGACGTCGGCGCCACGGTTGCAGTGCCCGCGCCATCCGCTCTCGTCAACGGTGGGCGCGGTCGTCGTGGCGATGGGTGTCATGGCGGCTCCTGGAATTGGTCGGTGGAAAGTTCGAGTTGCCCGAAGGCGCCTGCGTCGAGCAGCCGGGCGATGAGCGCTGACAGGTCGGCCTGCGCATCGACGGCGAGCGCCGCTCCCGCCGCGGCGGCGAGCGTGCCCCCTGCGGCACAGACATCGAGAAACGCGCAGTCCGCCCGTTGCAGCGGAACCCAGCGGACGGCCGCCTCGGGACGCACGATCAGCACCCCCTCGCCGCACCAGCGAAGGTCCGCGTTCACGTCGCCGGCGACGGCCTCCCCTTGCGCGACCTCGCGACTGCGCTGCCAGATCGACCGAATCGGCTGGTCGTCGAACCACGCCCAGCGGGCGGACGCATGGGGTCGCAGGACCGTGCGGGCCAGATCGGCCGGCTCGAGACGTGCAAGCATCGCGGCCGCGACGGGGACTTCGTCGCGCGCGACGTGCGCCTCGGTCCAGCAGCGATCGAGGCGGGCCACATCGGGCAGATAGGGCAGCTCCCGGGCCGGCTCGAATGCCGCGAGGAATTCGGCGAAGCCCGCCCCGTAGTCGAGCAGCGTCGGCCGCAGCGGTGGATGGGCGCGCGCATGGACGACCGCGGCGGCGCGAAACCACGCCTCACCGACCAGACCGGCGATCGACGGATAATTCGCCTGCAGCGCGTCCACGCAGCCTTTCATCACGGTGTTGCGGTACACGGCGAAGCCGGGCTGGGCGACCAGCCCCGCGAGATCGGGGTGCCCGGGCAATCCGCCGCCGCCCGCGCCCTCCGGTACGGCCAGTGCCGCGGCGAAGGCGTCCTGGAAGGCCGCCAACGGGCTTGGCGACGGCGTACCGGTCGGCGTCATGCCGCCTCCCGGCCGGGCGCACGCAGCACGGCCACGGCACGGCGCCGTTCGAGCTGCAGCGCCGCGAAGCTGGGGAGGTTGTCGTCGCGCTCGATCAGCGTCGGCCGCGGCCCGGCCCGCGCGATCAGCCGCTCGTAGAGGCTCCACACCGCGGGGGCGACGGGCGCGTCGTGCGAGTCGATCAGCAGCGCCTTGCCCAGCGCCGGATCCGGCGAATGCCCCGCGAGATGAACCTCGGCGATCAAGTGCGCCGGGAACGCGTCGATGTAGGCTTCCGGCGCAAAGCCGAGATTGCGTGCGCTGACGAAGACGTTGTTGACGTCGAGCAGCAGGCGGCAGCCGCTGCGCCGGGCCAGCTCGGTCAGGAACGCGATCTCGTCGAACTCGTGCCCGTCGATGCGCAGATAGTGCGACGGGTTCTCGATGGCGATCTGGCGACGCAGGGCCCGCTGCACGCGATCGACGTTGTCGACGACGCGCTGCAGCGCCTCGCGGGTCCGCGGGAAAGGCAGCAGGTCGGGCCGGTAGGCGCCGCGCCAGCTCGACCATGCCAGGTGCTCGGAGACGAGTGCCGGCAGGACGCGGTCGACCAGACCCGCCAGCCGCCGCAAGTGGTCGGGGTCGGGCTCGGCAGCGGCGGCGAGCGACATCCCCACGCCGTGCAGCGACAGCGGATGCCGGCTGCGGATCGTCTCCAGCCACGCCAGCCGGGGTCCCCCGTCGACCATGTAATTCTCGGGATGGACCTCGAACCACAGGCCGTCCGCGGGGGCGGCGAATGCCTCCTCGTAGTGCCGGGGCTTCAACCCCAGACCCGCAGACAAGCCCGTGGTCACGTCTGCCTCCTTGCGCCTTGTGCGGTCGTCAGCTCTTGATGGGCTGCAGCGATCCCATGCCCTTGGGTGTCTTGATCGTCGTGCAGGTCCCCTTGGCGACCTGCTTCCAGGCGTTGCCCTGGTAATCGGCCTTCGAGGTGCCGGCGCAGGTGGTGCCGGGGCCGGCAGCACAATCGTTCTTGCCCGCGAGGGCGACGCCGTAGCACTTTTCCATTTCGGCCACGCCCTTCTTGTCCATGCCCTTGTCCTTGTTGTCGGCGGCCATCGCCGCGCCCGCGGCAAGGGCGGAGAGGGCGAAAGCGGTCACGGCGAGCGCGTTGCGGTTCATCATTGGAACTCCTGTCGGTGGATTGGGTGGGTGGACCGCCGCCCGCGGAAACGGGCAATGCCGACGGTCTGTGAGCTAGTTCGACCCGCATTGGCAATTGGTTACAGCGACGGGCACAATTCGTCGCAGGCTCCGACGGCTGTAACCGAATGCGCCGCGACGACGAACTAACGAAGGATGACGTAAACGCGAGCGAAGAGCGCCTGCGGGCTTTGCTCGTGCGCGCAATCGCGGGCGACGCCGCCGCGTATCACGTCTTTCTGCGGGACCTGGGGGCGCATTTGCGCGCCTTCCTGCGCAAACGGCTTGCCCGGCTGCCGGACGAGGTGGAGGACCTGGTGCAGGAAACCCTTCTTGCCGTGCACAATCAGCGGCACACGTACGACGAGAGCCAGCCGCTGACCGCCTGGCTGCATGCCATCGCGCGCTACAAGCTCGTCGATCTCCTGCGTCGCCGCGCGCGTCGCGACCTGCTCAACGATCCGCTCGATGACGGCAACGAGCTGCTGGTCGCCTCGGACACCGAGGCCGCCGACGCGCGCCGCGACGTGGCGAAGCTGCTCGACACGCTGCCCGATCGGCAACGCCGGCCCATCGTTCACGTCAAGCTGGAAGGGCTGTCGGTGGCCGAGACCGCGAAGCTCACCGGCATGTCGGAGTCCGCGGTGAAGGTCGGCATCCACCGGGGACTGAAGGCACTGGCGGCGAGAATTGGGAGTGGCTCGTGAAGACCGACGACCTGGTATCGCTGCTGGCCTCCGGGGCCGGCGCAGTGGACCCCGGGGCCGCGCGGCGCCGCTGGTCGCTGGCGCTTAGCGGCGGCACGCTGGTCGCGACGCTGCTGGTGTTCGCCTGGCTGGAGGTCAACCCCGCCCTCGGGCGCGATGCACGCGCACCGATGTTCTGGGTCAAGGAGGCGTTCTGTGCCGCGCTGGCCGTCGGTGCCCTGATGGCCGTCGCCCGCCTCGGGCGACCGGGCGCGCCGCTCGGCGGGCTGCGCCCGCTGCTCGCTCTGCCCGTGGCCGCGCTGTGGATGCTGGCCGCCGTCGTGCTGCTGACCGCGGACGCCGCCGAGCGGTCCGATCTTATCCTCGGCATCAGCTGGACCGAGTGCAGCGTCAACATCGCCCTGCTGTCGATGCCGGTGTTCGCGGCGATGGTCTGGCTGATGCGCGGCCTGGCGCCGACGCGGCTGCGGCTGGCCGGCGCCGCCGCAGGCTTCGCGGCCGGAGCGATGGGCGCGCTGGTGTACACGCTGCACTGCCCCGAACTCGAGGCTCCATTCCTCGCCATCTGGTACGTGCTGGGCATGCTGATCCCCGCGACGCTGGGCGCACTCGTCGGCCCGCGCCTGCTGCGGTGGTAGCGCCGCCCCACCCGCCGCTCCAGCCGTCACCGAAGCCGGCCTGCGCTGTGCCGGCAGGAGGCTGGGCCCGCGCTGCAACGGCGAGCTGCGCGACCGGCGGCTGCCGCGGTGTCTTCGGCACAGGTCGACAGCGCGCGTGCGCTTCGCCCGGAGCGCTTCGCTGGACCGGCTGCGGCGGGAGCCCCTAGAATACGCGCTGCCCCGCTCGCGCGGCGCCTGCGCTGCGTGCGTTCCGGTTCCGCCGCGGAGCGAGTCGCGGCGCGCCATCCACCGCATCGCACCGACGATGGTCGGGCCCGCGACAAGACCACCGACAACGACACCCTGCGAAGGTACCCCATGAACCTGCGTCCCGCGTCCGAGCGCAACGATGGCGCCACCTTGAACCTCGGCGCCGCCGGCATCGCCGAGGACCTGCACGCCGTCCGTGAACGCGCCCCCCTGGTGCACAACATCACCAACTTCGTGGTGATGCAGCAGACGGCCAACGCGCTGCTGGCGCTGGGCGCCTCGCCGATCATGGCGCATGCCGAGGCCGAACTGGACGAACTGCTGGCCCTGGCGGGCGCGCTGGTGCTCAACATCGGCACGCTCGACGCGCACTGGATAAGTGCGATGGAGCATGCGTTGGCCGCCGCCCGCCAGCGCGCGCTTCCCGTCGTGCTCGACCCCGTCGGCGCGGGCGCGAGCCGGCTGCGGACCGACACGGCGCTGGCGCTGTTGCGCGGCGGCGGGATCACCGTCCTGCGCGCCAACGCGTCGGAGGTTCTCGCGCTGGCGGGCTCCGCCGGCGGGACCAAGGGAGTCGACAGCACGCACTCTTCGGACACGGCGCGCGACGCGGCGCGGGCCCTCGCGACGCGCTACGGCTGCAGCGTCGTGGTCAGCGGCGTGGTCGACTACTGCATCGACGCCAGGCGGGAACTGCGGGTGCACAACGGCGTGGCGATGATGGCGCGGGTGACCGGCATGGGCTGCACGGCGTCGGCGCTCTGCGGCGCCTTCTGCGCGGTGCAGCCCGACGCGCTGCGCGCGGCGGTGAGCGCGATGGCGGTGATGGGGATTGCCGGCGAGGTGGCGATGGCATCGAACCGCGGGCCCGGCACCCTGCCCGCCCACTTCCTCGACGCCCTGGACCAGATCGATCGCGGCGAGCTCGACCGCCGCCTGCGCCTCGACGTATCGGCGTAGCGCGGGACGGCCATGAAGCGGCACGCGTTCGACCTCGGTGTGTATCTCGTCACCGATCGGGCGTGCTGCGGCCCGCGGGGCGTGGAAGCGGTGGTCCGCGCGGCAATCGAGAACGGCGCCACGCTGGTTCAGCTGCGCGACAAGCACGTCGACGCCCGCCCGATGCTGGCACTCGGCCGCCAGCTGCTTGCGCTGCTGCGCCCCGCCGGGATCGGCCTGATCGTCAACGACCGGATCGACGTCGCGCAGGCGCTCGATGCCGAGGGCGTGCACATCGGCCAGCAGGACATGGCGTACCCCGACGCGCGGCGCCTGCTCGGCCCCGGCAAGATCATTGGCATCTCGGTCGGATCCGAAGCCGAGGCGCGCGAAGCCGCGGGCTGGGATGCCGATTACGTCGGCATCGCCCCGGCCTTTGCGACCGCGACCAAGCCCGATGCCGGCGCCGCGCTGGGCGTGGACGAGACCGCGCGCCTCGCCAGGATCACCGGCCATCGCGCCGTCGCGATCGGCGGCATCGACGCGACGAACGCCGCGCCGCTCTACGCCGCCGGTCTCGAAGGCGTGGCCGTCGTGTCGGCCATTTGCGCCGCCCCGGACCCGGGACTGGCCACGCGCGACTTCGCCCGCACGATGCACGCGCATCGCCGCAGGTAGCGCGCGGCGACGGATCCCGGTATGGCGGCGGCGCCGGGTCGCCCGGCCGCTGGTCAGAGCTTGGGGATGCGGATTCGGCTGATCATCAGCGATCCCGAAACGGCATACATCAGGACCAGCGGATGCAGCTTGAAGCCGCCCAGGGTGACTTCGCCGAACCACAGGTTCTCGCGGACCGCGCCGGACCACGCCGCCAGCGACAACAGGCAGACGAGCAGGAACGACGTGGGTATCGGCGTGCCTTCGAAATACTTGACCTTGCCCGTCCCTTCCGACAGCGCGTCGGCGGTGACGTTGTAGCGGGCGAGGCGCGAAACGCCGCAGGCGACGAAATAGGCCAGGACGATGCGGTCGTACAGGCCCTGCATGCCACAGCCGTAGCCGATGATCGCGGGGGCCACGCCGAACGAAATGACGTCCGCGAGCGAGTCGAGCTCGCGCCCCAACGTCGAGGTCTTCTGCCGCCACCTGGCGATGCGGCCGTCCAGGACGTCGAAGATCAACGCGGCGAGGACCAGGCCGCAGGCGAAGTGGACATGCCTGGCATCGCCGGTCTCGAGATAGGTCATCGTGGCGAACAGGGCGCCGGTGCCGCAGACGGCGTTGGCGAGCGTGAACCAGTCGGCCAGGTGGAATTCCCGGATCATCGAGAAGGGCTTGTGCGGATTCGTGTTCGTCATTGGCGCCTGTTTCCCTTGCGCATGCGATCGCCGGTCACCCTGGGCGGGCGACGCAGCGAATCGGCGGGCGTCTGGCGGAACGGCGCGGTTGCCCAACGCGCGTGCGCGATCCAGCCTTTCGTGCCGCACACCATCCTTCGCGCCGGCTGCGCGACGACCCTCAACAGGCCCCGTCAAAGCGTGACCGGATGGAGCCGACCCGATGGGAGTCTACGCTTTCCCGATCGCGACTCAATCCGGCAGCGCGCGCGGTGCTGCGCGCCCGACATCCGTCATCGGCGGGCCCCGTGCCGGTCGGCAATCCGTCGACCGTCGGCATTTGACGCATCCGGTCGAAACCCCAATACTCCGCTTCGCCGAATCCGCGTCCCCTTTTCGCGCCGCCGTGATCCGCGCCACCGACGTGAGCCTGCCGACCCTCGTGACGATCACCCTCAGCCACTACTGCGAGAAGGCGCGGTGGGGGCTCGATCGCGCAGGGATCGCGTACCGGGAGGCGAGGCACGCGCCGGGATTCCACGCCTTTGCGGTTCGTCGCGCCGGCGGCCGCCGCACCACGCCGATCCTGGTGACGGACGACGGCGTCATCGGCGATTCGACCGACATCCTGCTGTGGGCCAACGGCCGCGCGCCACCGGGGCGCGCGCTCTATCCCGAGGATCGCGCCGAGCGCGCCGAGGTGCTGGCGCTGGAGGAGCGCTTCGACGAGGACCTCGGCCCGCACGTGCGCCGCGCGATCTACTTCGACCTGTTGCCGTCGCCAAAGCTCACCGTCCCGATGATGACCCACGGCGTGCCCGGCCACGAGCGGGCGCTGCTGCCGTTGTTATACGGGCCGCTGCAAAGAGTGATGCGATCCTCGATGCGCATCGATGCGGCCGGCGCGAAGCGATCGCTCGACACGTTGATGGCGGTCGTCGACGACGTGAGCAAGTTGCTCGCGGACGGCCGCCGATACCTGGCCGGCGACCGTTTCGGTGCCGCCGACATCACCTTCGCGGCGCTTGCCGCGCCTGCGGTTTGCCCCCCGGGATACGGGGTCCCGCTGCCGCGCCCGGAGGACCTGCCCGCCGGCGCGGCGGCGATGCTCCGTGCCGTGCGGGACACGCCGGCGGGAGCCTTTTGCCTGCGGATGTACCGCGACGAGCGGCGCTGATCCGCTTCCGGCCCTGCAGCCCCCGGGCGCACCGGCGACCCCCATGTTCGCATTCTTCGAATCGCGCGTGCGACCCACGCGGCTCCCCTCGTCCGCCCCGCCTCCGGGGTTGATCGCGTTCTACTGGCACTTCGTCCGGCAGGCGCGCTGGCTGTTCGCGGCGATGTTCGTCACCGGCCTCGCCGTCGCGCTGGTCGACACGCTGATCCCGGTGTTCATCGGCAGGCTGGTCACGCTGATGGAGGCGCCGGACCGAGCGGCGGCGTTTCGCGCCGCGACCCCGGCGCTTGCGGGCATGGCGGCCATCGTGCTGTTCGGGCGGCCGTTGACGCTGCTCGCCGACAGCCTCGTGCGCAACAACGCCGTGCTGCCCGGCGTGACGAGCCTGATCCGCTGGCAGAGCCACTGGCACGTGGTGCGGCAGAGCTGGCCGTTCTTCCAGAACGACTTCGCCGGCCGGATCGCCAACCGCGTGATGCAGACGAGCAACGCGCTGCGCGAGTCGGTCGTGTCGAGCATTCGTGCCGTCTGGTACATCGCGATCTACGGCGTCTCCGCGCTCGTGCTGATGGCGACGGCCGACTGGCGGCTGGCGATCCCGACGGTTCTCTGGTTCGCGGGCTATGTCTTCTTCCTGCGCCACTTCGTGCCGCGGATGCGCGACCTCGCCAAGGCCAGTTCGGAGCTGCGCTCGCTGGTGATGGGCCGGGTCGTGGACAGCTACACGAACATCCTGACGGTGAAGCTGTTCGCCCGCGCCCGCGACGAGGACGCCTACGTGCGCGAGGCCATCGACGACCACACCGGCGCGATCGCCGCCCACATGCGCCTGATCACGCGGTTCATGGCGGTGCTCTCGACGATGAACGCGCTACTGCTGGTCGGCACGGCCGGCATCGGCATCACGCTCTGGGGGCAGGGCGAGGCGAGCGCAGGCGTCGTCGCCACGGCGCTGCCGCTGGCCTGGCAGATCGCCAACGTCGCCGGCTGGGTGAGCTGGGAAGTGACGGGCATCTTCGAGAACATCGGCGTCGTGCAGGAAGGAATGGAGACCATCGCCGTGCCGCACGCGCTGACCGACCGGCCCGGTGCGCGGGAGCTCGCGGTGCCCCGGGGCGAGATCCGCTTCGAGCACGTCTCGTTCACCTATGGCCGCACCGACGGCAGGCGCGTCCTCGACGATCTCGACCTCGTCATCCGGCCCGGCGAGCGCGTCGGCCTCGTCGGACGCTCCGGCGCCGGCAAGTCCACGCTGGTGAACCTGCTGCTGCGCTTTCACGACCTCGAGCAGGGCGGCATCCGCATCGACGGGCAGGACATCCGCGAAGTGACGCAGGAGAGCCTGCGCGCCGCGATCGGCATGGTGACGCAGGACACGTCGCTGCTGCACCGGTCGATCGCAGCCAACATCGGCTATGGGCGCCCTGGCGCGAGTGCGGCCGCCATCGAGGCCGCCGCCCGCAAGGCGCAGGCGCACGATTTCATCGCCGACCTGCAGGACTGGAAGGGACGGACCGGCTACGAGGCCCACGTGGGCGAGCGCGGCGTCAAGCTGTCCGGCGGGCAGCGCCAGCGCATCGCGATCGCGCGGGTCGTGCTCAAGGATGCCCCGATCCTGGTGCTCGACGAGGCGACGTCGGCGCTCGACAGCGAGGTCGAGCTCGCGATCCAGGACCAGTTGCTCGGGCTGATGGAGGGCAAGACCGTGATCGCCATCGCGCACCGCCTGTCGACGATCGCCCGCATGGACCGGCTGATCGTGCTGGAGCATGGACGCATCGTCGAGCAGGGCACGCACGACGAGCTGCTGCGCCTCGGCGGCCACTATTCGATGCTCTGGAAGCACCAGTCGGGTGGCTTCCTGCCGCACGACCTGCCCCCGGAGGACGCTCCGGTGATCGACGACGGCCCGGTCGACGACATGCGCGCGGCCGAGCAGCCGGAGCCCAGCACCAACGACGAGCCGATGCCGTCCCGGGCGTGAGTCGTGTCCGGGCCGCGATGGTCGCGTCGGCGACCGCCGCCTCGGCCTGTCCTGTAGGCGCGCCACTGGCGAGCCGCTATGATGGCCGGATGCGCTCCGCTCCCGTCGGACCCGAACATGGCCAGCCTGCAACCCCTGCTTGATGCGTCGAACACCGTGGCCATCGGCGACGCCGGTGCGGTTGCGGACGCCGCCGAGCGGATTCTGGGCGAGTGCTTCGGCAGCGGGAGTTTCGACGACGCGCTGCTGCGCGCGAGCTTCGCCCTCGTCGACCGCCTGTTCGCGGGCGAACACCCCGGCTACCTGGGCTGCGACATGCCCTATCACGACCTGCGACACTCGCTCGACACGGCCCTGGTCATGACGCGACTCGTCGCCGGCTACCAGAGCGCGCACGGTGCGTCTTCGGATGCGCTGACGCCGGAATACGGCCTGCTGGGCGTGCTGCTCGCGCTGCTGCACGACTCGGGCTTCATCCGCCGGGATTCCGAAGCGGCACTCTGCGGCCCGCAGCTGATGGCCGAGCACGAATCGCGCAGCGTCGAATTCGCCCGCAGCTACCTGCAAACGACCTCGCTGGCGCACTGCGCGACGCTGGCACCGTTGATATTGGCCACCCGGCTGGCGTCCGATCTCGACGCCCTGTTCGACGAACATCCGGGTCCGGCCGTCACGCTCGGTCGCATGCTGGGCAGCGCCGACCTGGTCAGCCAGATGGCGGACCCCTGCTATCTCGAGCGCTGCTATTACCACCTGTATCCGGAGCTCGTCCTCGCGGGGAAGGACCGCCTGCGCGCTGCGGACGGAAACGAGCAGCTGCTCTACCGCGATGCCCTCGACCTGCTGCGCCACACGCCGCGGTTCTACGAGGGTGTCGTCCGCCAGCGCCTGGACCGGGACTTCGGGCGGATGTCACGCTATCTCGACGTGCACTTTGCCGGTGACGACCCGTACGCGGCGGCGATCCGGCGCAACCTCGACCGGTCCGTGCGCATCGTCGCCGACGCCGGGCTCGGTCTGCTGCAGGCCGAGCCGATCACGACGACCCGCAACCTCGCGGCGATCTACCACGCGCCGCCTCCGCGACCACCCGCCGCACGGTGACACGCACGCGATGCGCTTGCCGGGCGTCGCGCCTGACGGGTCGCGCCTGCTTCGCGTGACGCTGGCAGCCTGCCGGAGGGACCAGGCCAGGATTCCGATTCGGGTCAGGCCCGCGCGCATCGGGGAAAACCCCCGCTTCCACCGGCGCGCGCTTACGGTGCGCCGAGCAGCAGGTACACGCTCCAGTTGCCGGATGGGCCGAGACCGAAGCCCAGGTAGGCGGGGCCGACCGACGTATCGGCGCCGAGAAAGGCCGATCCTGACCACAGCGTTCCTGCCGAGGGGACGCCGTCGTACCGGTCGGTGATCCGCCCGATCTCGGCCGAAGTTCCGACATAGACGCCGGAACCCAGGATGTCGGGCAACGGAAACGCCCGGTGGTAGTACATCAACCGGCCGAACGCATAGCGGCGCCCCACGAACTGGTTGATGCGGTAGCCCGAAAGATGCAGCGCTCCGCCGAGGGTGAACGATTCGTAGGCCGGCATGCCCGAACCGAGGTCGCTGCCCCCGGCGGCGTAAGCGTACAGCGTGTGCGCACCCCAGCTCTGCGCCCCGCGAATTTTCCCCTCGAGCCGGTGATAGTCGGCGTACGATCCGAGCGACTCCGTGGCTGCATAGGCCGAGGCCACCGCCCCGAAGCCGCGCGTCGGGAAGAAGGCATGATCGGTCTGGTCGACGAACAGCTGCGCCCGCAGCCCGGCCGTGGTTTCCTTGACCGACGGCAGGATCGGGGAACCGGTGTCGACCTCCGCATCGATTCGTGTCCACACCGGACCGAATCGCAACTGTCCCCAGGTGCCGAGCACCGCGCCGCCGTCGAGTCCGACCTGACTCCCGCGGACCAGATAGTCGGCGACCTTGTCGTCGCCGACGAAGACGCCGCGTGACGTCCGGCCGACCTTGACATAGGGCGACACGAACCATTCGCCCGCCTCGTGCAACGGTTGGTAGAACTCGGTGGCCAGATGCGTGTCCTGCCCGACCTGGAACTCGGTCAGCCACTCGCCACCCAGGCGATTGAGCCAGGTCTTGCGGTACTGGACCAGCAGGTTGAACTGACTGTCCCCCTGGAAGTCGCTCGCGAGGCCGAGGCCGAAGCGCAGGAAATCGGGGCCCCACGACTTCTCCTTCGGCTCGATGACCAGCGCGCGCGGGCCGCCTTCGCCGGAGATGTGATAGCTGATGCTCTCGAACCCGCCGCTTCCGTAAACGCGCCGCAGATCCGCACCGATCTTCGCCTCCGACAGCGGCTCGCCGGGCTTGCTCTCGACCAGGCCGCGCAACACCTCGGGGTTCGAACGTTCCAGCCCTTCGAACCGGACTTCCCCGACGGAGCCCAACGCCTTCTCCTCGACGATCTGCGTGGCCCGCAATGCCGCGTACCGATCGGGCGGCAGGCTGTAGCGCCGGAGCGAGTCGGCCAACGCGCGCGTCGCCTGCTCGCCGATCCTGACCGCTTCGGCGGAGCGATCGAACGTGGCGGCCGAGATGTCGCCGAGATCGGGCGCGATCAGCACGTCCTTGTTGCCGAGGCTCTTCAGCTGCTCGTCGACCGTCTGCTTGCCGAGAAAGTTGACCAGCTGCCCGGCGACCGACAGCGCGGAGGTGATGTCCTTGCGCTTCAGGGGCGGCGTCGAGATGTTGACGGCGATCACGACGTCGGCGCACAGCTTGCGCGCTTCGTCGATCGGCAGGTTGTTGGCGATGCCGCCGTCGACCAGCAGCCGCCCGTCGATCTCGACCGGGGCGATCGCGCCGGGGACCGACATGCTGGCGCGCATCGCCTGGGCGACACTGCCGCGTTCGAGCACGACCGACTCGCCGGTCTCGATGTCGGTCGCCATCGCCCGGAACGGGATCGGCAGCTTGCGGAAGTCGGTGACGCCGAAGGCCCGCGTGGCCAGCACCCGAAAGAACGACTCGATCGAGACCCCCGCAATGACGCCCTTCGGCAGCGCCAGCCCACCGTCCTTGACACCGAACTCGGGCGCGAACAGCGTCTTGTAATCGTCGATCTTGCGTTGAATGGCAATCTCTTCGCGGGGCGGGCGATCCCGGAAGATCTCCGCCCAGTCGGCGGCGAGCACGATCTTCTCCATCTCCGCCGGCGACGTTCCCGCAGCGAAGGTGCCACCGACGATCGCGCCCATGCTGGTCCCGGTCACGCAGTGGATCGGCACCCGCAGTTCCTCGAGCACCTTGAGCACGCCGACGTGCGCGAGGCCGCGCGCCCCCCCGCCGGACAGCGCGAGCCCGATGCGCGGCGCCGTCGCAGCCTGGGCGACCGGCGCCGTCTGGGCTGCCGGTCCGGAACTGTGCGTCGCCAGCAGTGCGATCGCCGTCGACAGCACGAGGGACCGCGGGCTGACCAGGTGTCGGGCATTCATGGTTCCAGGCTCCGTGGAATACAACCGTGCCGTTCCGACGGGAGATCGGCGCGTTTCAGACAATGCACGCAAGTGGCCGGATCGTCCTTGCGCGTGGTCAATGCCGGTGGGCGCAAGGCCTTCCCGCCGGGCGCATCGGCCAGGCGGACGCCTACCCGCATCGCGCGCCGCCTTCAGGGCGCCTTCTTTTCCGGCATCCCGAGCCGACGGCGCAGTCCCGCCAGGATCTCGTCGATCATTGCCATCGCTTCCTCGCGCCCCATGCTCGCGATCGCCTTGTCGCGAACGGTGAGGTGCATCGTCAGCGCGGCGCGCAGCTTCTGGAAGGCCTGCGGGTTCGGCTTGCCGCACACCGTCGCATCGTTTTCCAGAACGCGCCAGATCAGCGAACGGTCGTCGAGCGGGATGCCGCAGAGCATCGCCTGCCGCGCGACCTCGAGGTCGATGTCGGCGAGCTGCTTGCCGAAGTAGCCTTGGCGCGGGTCGGCCGCGGGATTCTTGGGGGCGTCGGTCATGCACGGGTCTCCTTTTGCATCGGAACGCGATCGGCGCGCCCGGTCGGATGTTACCCCGCGGCGCTGGCCGCTTCCAACGTGCAGCGGCGCGGCACACCCGGGATTCGAGTTCGGCTTGCCCGAGGCCCGTGCCGGCGTCAACCGGTGACGAAGAGCACCCAGGGCGTCCCGACCAGCAGGAACACCGCCAGGAAGGCAAGCGTGGTGAGGAACCCCAGCCGATAGAGCTCGCGCTGGGTCAGATAGCCGCTCGCCGCGAAGATGATGTTCTGGCTTCCGCCCTGCGGCGTGATCACCGAGAAATAGCTGCTCGCGAACAGCAGGCCGAAGGCCATCAGCGGCGCGGGCACGCCGCCGCGAATGCCGACGTCGAGGAAGACGCCGAAGAGCGCCAGCACCTGCGAGGTCTGGCTCACGAACAGGTAGTGGATGCCGACGTAGAGGACGATCAGCGTGACGTAGGTGGCCGGCCACGACAGTCCGCCGAGGCGCGAAGCGAGGCGCTCGCCCACGTAGCCCATGAAGCCGAGCTCGTTCAGCTGCCCGCTCAGGGCGAAGAGGACCGCGAGCCAGAGGAAGGTCGCCAGCGTGTCGCCCTGCTTGGCGATGTCGTCGAGCGTGAGCACGCCGGCGGCCAGCAGCACGCCGAGGCCCATGAACGCGGTGCTGGTCACGTTGATCTTCAGCGTGTCGGCGAATATCCAGCCGGCGACCATCACGGCGAAAGTCACCGCGGTGATCCGCTCGTCGCGCGACATCGTTCCCATGCCGGCGAGCTCCTTGCGCGCCGCGGCGGGGGCCTCGGGCGTCGCCCCGACGCGGGGCGGAAAGAGCTTGGCCACGAGCAGCGGCAACATCGCAATCGCGATCAGCGCCGGCACGCAGGAGGCGAGGAGCCAGGAGCCGAATCCGATCTCGATCCCGAATTTCTGCGCGATCTGCACGGCGACCGGGTTGGCGGAGGTGGCCGTCATCCAGAGGGCGGAAGTGGCGGCCAGGCTCGCCATGCCGCAGAACATCAGGTAGCCGCCGAGCCGCCGTCCCTCGGGATCGTCGGGTTCGGAGCCCGCGCCCTTGGACACCGACAGCACGATCGGGAACAGCACGCCGCCGCGCGCCGTGTTGCTGGGAAACGCCGGCGCGATGGCGGCGTCGGTCAGCACGATGCTGTAGGCGAGGCCCAGCGACGAGCCCCCGAAGTGGCTCACCATGAACAGGCTGATGCGCCGGCCGAGCCCCGACTTCACCACCGCCTGCGCGACGATGAACGCGACCACCACCAGCAGCACGCTGGTGTTGGCGAAACCGGAGAACGCCTGCGCCGGCGTGATCGTCCCGGTGAGGACGACCGTTCCCGCGGCGATCATCGCCGCAGTGAGCAGCGGGAAGGCGCCGACGAGCACCGCGACGATGGCCGCGGTGAAGACCGCGAACAGGTGCCACGCCGGCGCCGTGAGGCCCGCGGGCACCGGGGTGAACCAGATGCCGATCGCGATCGCGAAGGGCGCCGCGCGCTGCAGCAGCAAGCCGGGACGGGTCATGGCCGCGCACCTCCCGCGTTCGGCGGGCGCGGGCCGATGCGTCCCTTCAGCCCGACGGCGCGCCCCTGGATGGAACCATCCTCCGCCTCGACCACGTACTGCCAGGAGAACTCGTACGAACCCGTGGCGCCGGCATAACGGCCCGTGCCGCCGACGATCTCGCCGGTGATGCGGTTCTGCGCCGCCGTGCCTTCACCCTTCAGCTCGCTGAACACCCGCTCGCCATGCTCGTCGGTCCAGACGCTTCGACCCTGGAGACCCGTCGCGCTGTCGACCAGCGCGATCACCTCGGCGCGAAATCCGACGCCGGGTCGCCCCGGCCCCGCGAGCAGCATCGTTCCCCTGAGGTCCACGATCGAGGCCCGGCGATCGGCGCCGACGGGAAGCGTCCGGCGACTGCCGGCCGCGTTCCAGGAGCCCGTGAAGTCCTGCCACTCGCCGGGCGCCGCGGGGAGTTCGGAAGGCCCCGGTCCGCACGCGGCCGCGGCAAGTGCCAGCGCGACCACGACGGAACGTTGCAGCGCGCGCACGCCGCAAGCGCGATTCGGCTCGCGCCCGAGGGAACGCTGACCGGATCGTTGCGCCCGTACCAAGAAATCCACGTTCTGCTCCCCGCTGTGGCACAGGCCCCGGCGGTCACTGCGACAGCGTCATCGCGAAACAGCGCAATGCGGTGGCCAGTGCCCCGGGAACCGCAGAGGTGACCGATCAGAAGTGCATCGCGCAATCGACGATGGCGCGCCGTTGCGTCGGCGGCGGGCTATCCTGACGCCGCCACGCGCAGCGCAGTGTGGCGACCAGCCCCGTCAGGTCGCCGGGCGAGATGCCCTGCGCCGCGACGCCGGCCGCCATCCCGGCGCAACACGTCGCCGTCAACGACCACCGCCGGCCATGGCGCCCGCGGGCGGAGGATTCGGCGACATCGCCGGAGCGGTTTCGCCGCGACCGCATCCGAACGCCGGTCTGCCGCAAACTCATCTCCGTCTCCCGACGCCGGACGCCACGAAACCGTCGGTGCCGGCTGCAATCGCTACTTGGCCGGTGCCGCCGGCTTGGGCGCCGGCTCGACGCTCAGCGCCAACGCTTCGGTGTACGTCACTTCGACCTGGTCGCCCTTCTTGACGACCTTGAACTGGTCGGGGTTTTGCACATTGAGCACCACTTCGTTGCCCCGCGGCCCCTTCAGCGTGATCGTACTCGCCTTCGGATCGACCGCGACGACATCGGCGAGCACCGTGACCTGCCGGGCACCGGCAACCGCCGGCCGTTCGCCGGGCTTCGCCTTGGCGGCCTCCTCGCGCACCGTCGCATCGCCGCCGGCGGCCCGGGTCTTGCGGAGCTCGAGCGAGAGTGCCTGGGCGTAGCGCGCGACGACGAAGTCGCCGAGCTTGATCTGGTCGAAGTTCCTGACCTCGTCGCTCGCGACGAGGTCGACGGCGTTGCCCTTCGGGCCCTTCAGCGTCAGCGTGCGTGTCGCCTTGTCGATGCCGACGACCTGGGCGGACACCTGCGCCGCACGGACGATCGCGGCTTTCCCCGGTTCGCTCGCGACCACGGCGCCCCCGGTGGCATCGGGCTTCTGGGCGTGGGTCGCGGCGGCAAAGGCCGCCGCGATCAGCGCCAGCGCAACGGTCGACTTCATCTTGTTCACAGACGGATTCATGCAATTTCTCCATTCAAAGGGAAACGGTGTGGGCAAGGGTCGCCGCCGCTATCGTCGTGCGGCCGCGAACACCTCGAGGCCGGCGCGCTCGGCGACGGTGTCGAACTGTACCCGCGGCGGCTCGGCGGACAACTCGATCGCGCCGACCAGCGTCTTGTACGCATCGGAGGCGAGATGCTGGTCCAGAGCCGCCTGCGACGTCCATTCTTCGACCAGCGTGAAGGCATTCAGGTTCTCGTAGTCCGTATAGAGGCGGCAGCCGGTGCAGCCGGGCACCACCCGGGTGGGGCCGAGCAGCGCACCGACCGTGTGCAGTAGGTCGCCCCGCCGGGACTTCGGAACAACCACGCTGAGCGAGAAGATGATCATCGGGCAAGAGCTTCGGTCGACACGGACACCTCTCGCAAGGGCCGGGCCAGAACTGCACTGTACATCGTCTCGCCCGGGAAACGCGGAGAATCAATTGCTTGCATCATCGCCCCCGTCGGGCGCGTCGGTCGCATCGCCCAGGGGCTCCGAGATGTCGGAGAAACCACGTCGCGCCGCAATCGGACGTCCGCGCCCCGCCCGATGAATGGGCGCACGCACTGCCGATGCCTGTTCCCGTACTGCAGACCAAAGAGCACAGCCAGGGGGCGACGCCTCAGGGCGTCACTTCCTTCCATCCGGCACCGGGGTCGAACATCGACATCTTGGCGCCGAGGGCGGTGGACGACTTGCCCAGATCCTTCTCGTAGACCTTGCCGTTGTGGCTGACGATGAACGTCATCACTCCGGTCACGCCGTACTCGGCGGGGTAGGCGACCATCGCGAAGCCGGCGATCATGCGGCCGTTGATCACATAGCTGTAGGCGCCGCCCGCGGCGTGCGGGCCCTGCCGCGTCAGGATCCGGAAGCGATAGCCGCGGTACGGATCGCCTGCCTGGTGCCCCTGAAGATAGGCGGCGGCTTCCGCGAGCAGCGGGCCGAACGGGCTCGCTTCGTCGCCCTTCGCGGCGTCGGCGGGCCAGTACAGACCGTCGCGCTTGCCCGGGGCGCTGGCGATCTTCTGCGCGTACTGCAACACGCCGTCCCCGTCGCGATCGCGGGCTGCGTATTCGCGCTGCGCGTCGAGATACGCCCGCAGCACGTAGATCGCGTTCCGCTCATTGCCGCCGATGCGGCGATTGACGACTTCGTCCTCGCCCTCCTCGGTGGCGAAGCGCCAGCGCTCGCCCGTGCGCACGATCGGAATCGGCAACGGCCACGCCTCGTAGCCGATCAGCAGCACGCGGCGGTCCGGATTCGGCTCCTTCAGCACGCGCAGCGTCTGCATGGCCGCGAGGATCCTCGCCCGGGTCGCGCTAGTCGCCGCACGATCGGAGTGGACGATGAGGTCCCTGTGCTCTTCGCCGAAGATCGCCAGCATCGCCGGGTCGGTGTCGGCCTTGAGTGCGGCCATCAGCGCGTCGACCGCTGCTTCCGGCGTGGCGAAGGTTTGCTGCGGGGCGGCCGCCGCGGCGAGCGGCGCGGCCAGCATGAGTGCCAGCGCGAGCCGGCACACGATGGACCAGAGACGGGAAATGTTCATGACGGATGCCTTGCTCTCGATGGGGTAAAAGGGGTGCATGCGCAGGCTGCTGCCGTCAACGACGTCCGCCGCCACCACCACCGCGCCCGCCACCGCCGCCGCCACGTGCCCCGCCGCCGCTCGGCATCGAACGCGAAGCCCCGGCGCTCGACGTCGGACGCGCGCTGGCGCCGGACATCGAACTGCGGCTCGACGCGCCGCGCGAGCTGTCCATCTGGGTCTGTCGCCCGGACCCGGAACCGTAGCCCGACAGCCCGTCGCCCCCGCCGGTGCGGGACGCACTGCCACCGGCGGAGACGCTGCCCGCGGCCTGCGCACGCCCGGCACCACCGGCCGAGACGCTGCCCGCGGCCTGCGCGCGTCCCGCGCCGGCTCCGGCACCCGTCGCTGACGCCGATGCGCGTCCTGCCCCACCGCCGGCCGAGGCCGCACCGGCGCCGCGCGCATCGCCGGCACGGGCCGTCGACGCCGTCTTGCCCACCGAACTGCTGACCTGGCCCGGCTGCTTGTTGGACTTCCATGCGGTGCCGCCGCCCGCCTGGCCCTGGCCGCCGCCTCGATTGACGTTACCGGTGTTGATGTTGCCGGTGTTGATGTTGGTGTTGCGGTTGACGTTGATGTTGGCATCCCCGCCGTAGTTAGCGCCGTAACGGCCGCCCGCCCAGGCGGCACCGATCGCCGCGCCCCAGATGACGCCCGTAGCCAGTGCGGCGCCGGGCGGGTACGGGTAGTAGTACGACGGGTAGGGCGTCGGGTAATAGCCCCAATACGGCGCCACCCCGTAGGTGACGACCGTCGTCGGGTTGTATTGCGGCACGTAGATCACCTGCGGATCGGCCGGGACGACGGTGATGATCTCCTTCTCGACCACCACGACCTGCTTGTCGTCGGACTTGAGGTTGCCGGCAGCCTGCGCCTTGCGGCGGAAGCTCTGGATCGCCTCGAGCACCTCGCCCTGATCGGCGACCACCGCTTCGCCCAGCGCGCTGGTCCAGTCGAGGTCGGCGCTCATCATCTTCACCACGTCGGGATAATTCAGCAGCGACTTGACCGCGTCGTCCCACTTGTCGTCGATCGCGAGCTTGGGATCGGCCTTGCGCTTTTCCAGAAAGCGGTCCGCCTGCACGAGCTGCAGCGGGTTGGTCGCTGCCGGCAGGATGATCGCGACCAGATCGTCCGGATAGAGCGCGATCGGGCCGACGAGCTTTTCGAGTTCCTCGGCGGCGGGCGGGGGTGCCGCACTGCCCGGTGCCGCCGGCGCCTGCGCAAAGGCGTTCATGGCGAGCAGAACCACGGCGATTCCGGCCAGCATCCGCTGCCAGGACGAGGGACCGCGACAAACTGCAGCGGGCGAGTTGCGATAACGGCTCATCATGCGTGCTCCAAGTCCTGATTGCGCCTTGCGGCTCCCGGCGACGGGCGTCATTCTACCCGCAGCTCTCGTTGTTCACTTGACGGTGTACCCGCGGCCCTCCAGGCACGCGGCGCGTGCCTTGGCGAACGCCGCCTGCTGCTGCTGCGTGGCCGCCTGCGCCTGTTGCTGACCCTGCTGCGCGGCCGCCGCATTCTGCCTGCGGCTCTGGCTGCGCGCCACCGCCGCACCCGCCGCGGCTCCCGCGCCCGCGTCGCCACCGACCACTTCGCCCACGACCGCGCCGCGCACCGCACCGCGCGCGCCAGCCCCCGGGGTGGTGCCTGTCGCCGTCGTCGGGGGCTTGGCGGCCGCCGGGGCCGGCGGCGGCTTGGCCGGGTCGAATCCCGATTGCTGGACGGCCCAGGTGTAGCAGGCCGCCTCATCGCTCTTCTGCTGCTGCGGCGACTGCCCCTTGGCCGGGTATACGAACTGCTGCGCACTCGCCGCGGAGATCATCGCCGTGGCCAGCGCCAGCGTCCACAGGGGTTTCGGGCTCATTCGGAGATTCTCCGCTGGGGGGGCGCCTCTCGAGCTGCGTTCCCGTGCAGTGCGTCCTTCGGTGGTCCGGACGGGGGCGAGCCCGCGTTGGACGGCCGGCTTGGGCGCTTGCGTCAATAATTTTCCGGCACGTACTTGAACGGAAAGTCGGCGGCCTTGTAGCGGCCGATCTTGCGCTTGGGCAGCGTGACCTTCGGCGAGGGAACGTCCTTGTACGGGACGTGCTTCAGCAGGTGGCTGATGACATTCAGGCGCACGCGCTTCTTGTCCTCGGAGCGCGCGACGAACCACGGCGCCCAGGAACTGTCCGTGGCGGCGAACATCTCGTCGCGCGCCCTCGTGTAGTCGTCCCAGCGATCGTAGGACTTGAGGTCCATCGGCGAGAGCTTCCACGTCTTGCGGCCATCGCCGATCCGCGCCTTGAGTCGCCGCGTCTGCTCCTCGGGGCTCACCTCCAGCCAGTACTTGAGCAGGATGACGCCGGAATTGATCATCAACTGCTCGAACAGCGGCACCATCTTCAGGAAGCCCTTCGCCTGCTCGTCGGTGCAGAAGCCCATCACGCGCTCGACGCCCGCGCGGTTGTACCAGCTGCGGTCGAAGATGACGATCTCGCCGGCCGCAGGAAGGTGCGGCAGGTAGCGTTGCGCGTACATCTGCGATTTCTCGCGCTCGGTCGGTGCGGGAAGCGCGATCACGCGAAACACCCGGCGGACTCACGCGCTCGGTGATCGCCTTGATCGTGCCGCCCTTGCCGGCGCCGTCGCGGCCTTCGAAGACGATGCACACCTTGAGGCCCTTGTGGACGACCCACTGCTGCAGCTTCACCAGTTCGACGTGGAGCTTCTTCAACTCGCGGTCGTAGTCCTTGCGCGAGAGCGTCTGGCCGGGCGTCGAAGGGCCGGCATCGTCCTGGCTGCCCTTCGTCCTGCCCTTGCGTTCGTCCGTCGCTTGCGCGTTCATTTTCGCCATCGTCATCTCCATCGAGTCATTGCTTCGGGCTGCCCGTCGGGCAACGCGAAGGGGTACGCCACCGTGGTCCGCCGGACTGCGGTCGCGTCACTGCGCCGCGATTGGCTCGATCGCCGGCAGGTCGAACCCGCCGCCCAGCGCGAGGTGCAGGTTGACCCGCTGCGCCAGCCGCTCGGTCTGCACCCGCAGCAGCGAAATGCGGGCCGAATACAGCGCGAGCTGATTCTGCTCGACCGCCCGCAGATCGGCGCTGCCCACGCGGTACTGGATCTGCACGAGCTCCAGCGCGCGTTCGCTGTCGCGCACGGTGGCCGCCAGGATGGCCTCGCGCTCACGCAGCGCGTTCTCGGCCGCCAGCGCATTCTCGACCTCGCCGAACGCGCGCTGCCCGATGCGCGCGTAGTCGGCGATTGCCTGCTTCTCCTCCGCCGAGCGGATCTCGACCTGTGCGCGCAGCACGCCGCCCTGATACAGCGGCGCGATCAGGTTGCCGCCGAGGCTCCAGATGGGGTTGTTGGTGTCCGTCAGTACGATCAGGTCGCTGGACACGCTGCTGCCCCCCGCGGTCAGGCTGATGCGGGGCAGCAGCGCCGCCTTGGCCTCCCCGACCCGGTCGAACGCCGCCGCGACCCGGCGCTCGGCGGCGATGACGTCGGGCCGCCGCTCGAGCAACTGCGACGGCATGCCGACCGGCGCCGGTGGCGGCAACGGCGCGAGGCGAGCGGCGACGGCGATCTCGGCCACCGGATAGCGGCCGACGAGCAGTTCCAGCGCGCGCAGCGCCTGCTCGCGCGCCAACTCGATCTGGCGCAGGCGATCGCGCGCCGTGCCGACGTTCACGCGGGCTTCCGCGACCGCCTGCTCGTTGCCGTTGCCGATCCGCAACCGGTCCTGCGCCAGGCGCAGCAACGCCTCCGCAGCGCGCACGGCATCCTGCGCGATGGCGCGTTGCAGGCCGGCCTCGATCGCGAGGAACCAGCCCTTGGCCACGGTGGCCGCCAGCGACTGGCGCGCATACGCATAGTCGGCTGCGACGGCCGCCGACTGCTCTTCCGCCGCCGCCTGTCCGTAGCGCAGCCGGCCCCAGACGTCCAGTTCCAGCGAAGCGTTCAGCCAGATGCCGTCCAGGCCGCCACTGCCGCCCGACTTGCCGCCACCCATGGCGACCACGCCGACCGACGGAAGCAAGGCGCCGTCCGCCACCTTCACATAACCTGCAGCCTGCTCGACCCGTGCCGCCGCCACCTGCAGGTCGGCGTTGTAGACCAGCGCTTCGCCGACCAGCGCGGACAGCCCCGGATCGCCGAACGATGCCAGCCAGCGGTCGGCCACCGGCGCCGCCGCGGCGCCACCCGCCTTCCACGCCGTCGGGACGACCGTGTTGGGCAGCGCGTGGCGCTGCAGGTCGGTCGCCGACGGCGGCGGGTTCAGCGCGCAGCCCGCCATGGCGGCCGCGAGGGCCGCCACCAGGATGCCGAAAGCGGAGCGAGGTGCGCGCATCAGTGCAGCTTCAACACGAGGTAGTCGGTGATCGTGCCGACGCGCAGGATCACCATCCGCAGGATGTGGATCGCGTGCGCGTGCTCGGTGTAGATCGCGCCGTGGCCGTCCGCGCCGGCGGCGAGGAACAGCGCACGGTCGCGTTCGGCGACGGCGAGCTTGACCGGGAAGCGTCCCGGCACCTGCGGATAGGCACCGGTCTGCGGCAGCGTGCCGGACTGCGGCACCTGACCCTGACCCTGTGCCCAGACGATCGAGTCGACCGATGCCTTGATCACCCGCCCGGGGTAGGTCTTGAGCGTGAACTCCGCCGGGTTGCCCGGCTCGACCAGCTGCAGCTCGTTCTGCGCGTACAGGGCGATGATCTGGTATTCCTCCTCGACGAAGCTCATCGCGGGCGCGACCGGGAACGCGGTCACGTACGAGCCCGGCCGCAACTGCACGTTGATCGCGTAGCCGCTGGTCGGCGCGTAGACGGCCGTCTGGTCCAGGTTCCACTGCGCGTTGGCCAGGTCGGCGCGGGTCTGGTCGACCTGCGCCTTCGCCGTCGCCAGCTGCGCCCGCGCCGCCGCGACCGACGCCTGTTCACCGTTGACCTGCCCCGAAAGCTTCTGGGCGACCTGCGCCTCGTTGGCCGTCGCCGTCGCGATCTGGCCCTGCAACTCGATCACGTTGGCTTCGGCCTGTTCCAGCGCGAAGCGGTCGCCGGCGCCGGTGGCCACCAGTTCCCGGTTCTGCCGCACGCGCAACCGCGCGAGCTCGAGTCGCGGCTGCAAGGCGGCGACCTGACCGCTGGCCGACTTCAACTGCTCCTGCAACTGCCGCGCCCCGGCGGAGGCATCCACCAGCCCGGCAGCGGCCTGCGCCAGCTTCGCCTCGTCGGCACCGAGCCTGGCCTTGGCGACGTTGAGATCGTTCTGGTACGGCGTCGGGTCGATGCGGAACAGGAGCTCGCCCTTCTTCACCAGCCGGTTGGGCTCGACGGGCACCTCGATCACCCGTCCGCGCACCTGCGGGATCACCTGCACGACGTACTTGATCACCCGGACGTCGGCCGACGACGGCGCGACCACGTTGAGCGTCAGGATCAGCGCCGTCAGCGCGACGATCGGGATGATGACGACGGTGACCTGCGACGTGGTGTTCCACGGCAGCCACTTGAACTTGATGAAGATCAGCCAGACGAAGAACGCGTAGATTGCAAGGAGGATGGCTTCCATCAGTGGGCTCCCGCCGGCGCGCCGGGACCGGCCGTTGCGGCCTGCGCCTGCGCCGCCGCCGACGGCGCCGCCTGCGCCGCGGCGATGTTCCTGCGCAGTGCCTTGAGCTCCGCGGTCAGGCCGCCCTTGGCGTCCATCGCGTCGAGCTCTTCGCGCAGGTGCGCCAGTTCATGCTCCAGCAACTCTCCCGCGCGCGCCTTCTCGCCCATGTCGCGGTAATAGTCGTCGTGCTTCTCGGTGCCGTAGGCCATCTTGTAGGTCACCGGCTTCACGAACGCCCACAGCCAGGCGATCGGCCACAGCAGGCCGCCGAACACCAGCGACAGCAGGCACAGCGTCTGGATGGCGTCCCGCTGCGGATGGTGGCGCTTGTGCGCGATCTTCTCCGGCAGGATGTGCACCAGCCAGAACAGCACGATCCCGCCGATCGGGACGAAGACGATGATGAACCAGGCGAGGTACATCGCCGCCTTGTCCATCAATTCGGGCGGCAGGAACGATGCGTGCGCGCTGGGCGCCAGGAAAAGGCCGGCCACGGCGAGCACGCAGGCGCCGGGCGCGGCACCCGGCGCGGGTTGCGGCGTGCGGCTCCCCTCCGACCTACCGTCCTGCAGTCGTCGCGATCGGTCCGGTGCCGAGTTGGCGGTTGCTGACACTTCCATCCTGCTGCTCCTGTGATGTTCGACGTCTTGCGAGGCGCAGCGCGCGCCTCTCCGTACGCCGTCATCATGCCATGTTACCGAGGCGGCCATCGACCTGCGGTTGCGCGCTGCCGGTCCGGCAATGGACGACCAGGTCGCGTTCGTCGACGCAACTCGAGCCGATCGTCGTGCACACTGATCGGCGAGAACTCGATGCTCGACGAGCCGGCGTCGAGTCCGACCCTTGCGTCGGCCATCGCGAATCGCTTCGCGCACGGCACCCGAACGACCGCGGAACTGCCCGCTGCGTCTTCGTCGTGCGCACGCCGAAGCACCGGCGTGTGCCTGCCGCCGATGCGCAGCGCGGAGAATCCACCGGTGGTATCGGCCTTCAACGCCTCGCCGGTCTCCCGCGATGACACGTCTTGCGCCGCCCCCGCGCCGGATCCTCGTCCGAGCCCAAGTCGCCTCCTCTGCGAGATGCAATGCAAAGACCGGGCCAGACGACGTCGGAGGCGCCAAACCGACAATTTAATTCGTATAAACAACTGCTTGAAAAACTTCACCCGGAAGAACCGGGGGCCGGACCCAGGGCGACGACTCCGAAATATCGGAGAAAATCGCGCCGGCGGAACCCGTCCGCTCAAGCCTGCGGCGCCCTGCCCCCCGCCTTCGGCAGCGCCTGGTAGCGTTCGATCGCCGCGCGCGCGTTGAACAGCATTCGCTCCCGGCCGAGGCGCTGGTCCAGTCCGCTGTTGCGCACGACCTCCAGCACGCCGGGATTCAATCCCACCAGCCACACTGCGACGCCGCTCTCGGTCACGCGCCGCTCGCCCTCCATCAGCGCCTGCAATGCCGAGTATTCGATGTCGGGTACCCGGCTCAGGTCGACGGCGAGCACGCGCGGCCTGTGCTGCGCGACCAGCGCGCCGATCTGTTCGGTCACGGTCTGCGCATTGACGAAGAACAGGCGCCCCTCCGGCCGCACGATCAGCAGGCCTTCGAAGGTCTCATCGTCCGGGTGTTCGGGCGCGAGGGGCCGCAGCACGTCGGCCCCGCGCTTGCGGCCGATCACGTGCACGCGCGGGGCGGCGACCTGGCTCGCCAGCCCGATCATCGACACGATGATCGCCACGACGATGCCCTTGAGCGTACCGAACACCAGTACGCCGGCGCAGGCGATCAGCGCCCAGCGAAACTCCATGGTGCGCACGTTGCGGATGGCGCGGAACTCCCGCGGCTGGATCAGCCCGACCGAGTAGACGATGACCACCGCCGCGAGCGTGGCGTGGGGCAGCAAGCCCAGTATCGGCGCGAGCAGCAGCATCGTGGCCAATGCGGTGGCCGCGGTCACCAGCGACGCCTTCTGCGAGCGCCCGCCCGCGGAGAGCACCACGGCCGTCTGCGACGTGCCGCCGCCGGCCGGCATCGCGCCGAACAGCGCACCGCCCAGGTTGGCCGCCCCGGTGGCGATCAGCTCGCGGTTGGCGTCGATCCGGGGATCGGCCGGCCGCGCGAAGGCGCGCCCCGCCGCGATCGTCTCGGTGAAACTCATCAACGCGATCCCGAGCGCCCCCGGCACCAGTTGCTCGATCAGCGCGAGGTCCGGCAGGGTCAGCGACGGGAACCCCTGCGGGATCAGGCCGACGGTCGAGACTCCCAGTGCCTTCAGGCCGAAGAACCACGACGCGGCAATGGCCCCTCCCACCGCAACCAGAGGCGCCGGCGAGTGTGGCCACAGGCGCTCCATGCCGACGAGTACCGCGAACGTGACCGCGGCCACCGCCAGCGTCAGCAGCGAGGTGTCGGGAACGTGCTGGACGACGCTCGCGAGGTCCAGGAAGAACCCCTGCTTGGCGATGTGGATGCCCAGGAGCTTCGGCACCTGGTCCAGCACGATCACGAGGCCTATTCCCGCCTTGAAGCCCGTGAGGACCGGCGTCGAGATGAAGTTGGCGACGAAGCCCAGATGCAGCAGCCGCGCCAGAACCAGCATCGCGCCAACCAGCGCGGTCAAGGTCGCGGTCGCGGTGACGAGCCGCGACGGGTCGCCGTCCGGAACCGCCAGCCCGAGTTGCGTCCCGGCCAGGATCGCCAGCGTCGTGGTGGAGCTGACGCTGAGCACGCGCGACGTGCCGAGCAGCGCGTAGAGCACCATCGGGACGAACGCCGTGTAGAGCCCGACGGCGACCGGCAGCCCGGCGACCGTCGCGTAGGCCATCGCCTTGGGCAGCACGACCGCGGCCGCCGTGAGACCGGCGACGACGTCGAAACGAAGTGAGCTCCTGTCGGAAGGGTTGGCGTCGATGGCGGTCGGTTGCTGTTTCATGCTCCACACTCCTGCCGGTTGCCCGGTCTCCACACCGTCTTGATCGGTGGCTTCCACGCTTTGCCTGGCCAGGCGACGCGCGCCACGCCGCAGAGACCGTGACTAGGCACGCTGCCGGCCGGGGCGCTGCACTCCGAGCTTCTTCATCCTCGACTCGAGCGTGGTCGGCTTCATGCACAGCACCTCCGCGGCGCCGCCCGGGCCGCGAATGCGCCATCCGACCCGTTCGAGCGCCTGCACGATGTGCGCGCGCTCCGCCTCCTCCAGTGTACCGGTGGGGGCATTCGGCGGCGCCCGCAACGGCGAGCGTCCGAGGGCGATGTGCAGCGTCGGCCCCCGCGCCAGGATCATCGCGCGCTCGATCAGGTTGCGCAGCTCGCGCACGTTGCCTGGCCACGGATACGCCTGGAGCGCAACCATCGAGGCGTCGGCAATGCGCTCGATGGGCTTGCCCATGGCGACGCTGAACTCCTGGACGAATTCCCAGGCCAGCAACGGAATGTCGGCGCGGCGCTCGCGCAGCGGCGGCACGACGATCGGGAACACGTTCAGGCGGTAGTAGAGGTCTTCGCGGAACCTGCCCTCGCCGACTGCCTGGGCGAGATCGCGGTTCGTCGCGGCGATCACGCGCACGTCGACCTCGATCGTTCGTGCCGCACCCAGCCGCTCGAACCTGCCATCCTGCAGCACGCGCAGCAGCTTCGACTGCAGTTCCAGCGGCAACTCGCCGACTTCGTCGAGGAAGATCGTCGACTGGTCGGCGATCTCGAAGCGGCCGCTCTGCCGCGCGAGCGCACCGGTGTAGGCGCCCTTTTCGCGGCCGAACAGCTCCGCCTCGATCAGCGACGCCGGCAGCGCGGCACAGCTGACCTTCACCATCGGCCGGTCCTTGCGGCCGCTGCTGTTGTGGATCAGCTCGGCCAGCACTTCCTTGCCGGTGCCGGTCTCGCCCTGCAGCAGCACGGTGGAATTGGTGGCTGCGACCTGGCGGACCTCGTCGAGCACCTCGTTGAAGCGGGGCGAATGGCTCATCAGCACCCGCCGCGAAGTGGTGCGAACGGCCTGCCGCAGGTAGACGTTTTCGGCCTCCAGCCGCTCTTTCAGTCGGCCGATTTCCGCCAGTGCGGCCACGAGCTCCACGTCCCGGCGGCTGCGCGCGATCAACTCCGCGAAGACTCCGCCGAGAATCGTGAGTCGCGCGACCAGTTCCGCCGGCCAGGCTCGGGCGCGGTGAAACGCGGAGAAGCCGATGGCGCCGGTGATTCGGCCGCCGACGATCATCGGAATGCCGATGTGGGACCGCAGGCCGATGCGGCGACAGTATTCCGCCTCGACCGCGGCCTCCTTCGGCAAATCGTCGAGTGGCGAAGCGAGCGCGACGAGCCGCCCGGCACGCAGTTCACCGAGCAGCCACGGAATCGACGCGGTGAAGCTGCCATCGCCCGGGAACGGCTCGATGTCATCGCGGGCGACCGAGCACACCACTTCGACTTCGCCGTCGCTCGCCCCGAATTCGAGCACGGTGCTGCGATCGAAATCGAGAAAGTCGATCATGCGCCGCAGCGCCCCCGTGATCGCGTCGCGCATGCGCTCGGCCGGCACATTGCCCAGCTCCGCGAGCACGGCGGAAAGCATCCGCTCGAACGCCAGGGTGTCGGCGGGGGAGGCCCCGTCGGCGTCGGGCCGGGGCGGATGGACGTTACCCGGATTCACGTTGCCCCGCTTCCACGCGCGACCGACCCGGCGTGCGACGCGCTCGCCGCGGCGGCGTTTCGCGACGGGCTCGCGCCCGGTTCGCGTGGTTCACGGCATTTCGTTCAGTCACGGAAATACGCCTTTGCGACATGTTCCCGGACCGGACCGCCCGGGTTCCGACAGGCAGGAATCCGCCTGCGCCGCGGACCGGCGATTTCCGGGCCGACGAATCGTCGAGGTCGACAATTTACCAGACGCGACCGGCGGCCATCTGCCGTGACCGGGTCACGGGGACCGGCAACCGTCCAGCCGGCCGGGCGCGCCGGCGCAGTCGTCGCGCCGCGGCGCCCTCAGGAAGCGTGAGAACCGCGACCGTCGCGGCCGGCGACCGCTTCGGGCATCGGCGCCAGCTCGGGCGCGCTCGCATCGAGCGACGCCATCTTCTTGCCATAGAGGTCGATGCCGGGCACCGCGCTGAGGCCATGCGCAACGATGCTGACCAGCACGGTGGCCATGACGGCGAGGCGGATCGTCGATTCGCCGGGAAGGCTCGCCTGCTGCTCGAGGTAGACCAAGCCGAGCACGATGGACGCGAGGCCCCGCGGGCCGAACCAGCCCATGAACCATACCGTCGCGCGGCTGAGACCGAGGTTGCGCAGCGCCAGCGCCACGGGCGCCATCCGCACCACGGTCAGGCTGAGGACGGCATAGAGAAACACCGCCGGAGTGAACTGCGCCCAGTCACGCGCCACGAACAGGCCGAACAGGAAGAACACGAAATAGTTGAACAACTGCCCCCACTCCTCGGTGAACTCGATCGCGTGCTCGCCGATCCCGCGAAAGCCGACCTGGGCGGCAAGCCCGGCCACGAATGCGGCGATGAACATGCTCGCCCCGCTGGCCTCGGATGCGAGCACACACAGCAGCGGCACGGCCACGACACCGAGAGGCACCGATGCCGCGGCCATCCACTGCCTGCGGAGCGCGAGGCCGAGCAACCCTCCGCCTGCCAGCCCGGCCGCCACGCCGATCAGCGTGCCGTAGCCGAGCTGCTCGACGAGGAACCGGCTCAGCACCGCACCCGTGCCGGCACTGCCCTCCGCGGTCACCGCCAGCGCGATGAAGAACATGAGGAAGGGGACCGACAGGCCGTCGTTGAGCCCGGCCTCGACGTTCAAGGCCTGCCGAATCCGCAGCGGCACCCGTTCGCTGTTCACGATCACCTGGCCGAGCCCGGCATCGGTGGGGGCCAGGATCGCCGCGACGATGCCCGCTTCCCACCACGTCAGTGGCCCCAGCACGAACATCGCAGCCGCCGCGCCCAGCACGATGGACAGCAGCATGCCCGTGCTCAGCAGGCGCGTCGGCAGGTTGCGGTTGCCCTTCAGCATCCGGGGGCTGACCCGCGACGCATCGGTGAACAGCGTCATCACCAGTCCGATCTCGGCCACCAGCAGGAGAACATGCCGCTCCAGCTCGAGCTCCGTTGCCGCACGGGGCAGCAACGAGATGGCGACCCCCGCGCACGTGAACAGGATCGGCGCGGTGATGACGGTCCGCTCCAGCCGCCGCGAGACGAGGCTGTACAGGAAGACCAGCAGGACGAATGCGGACATCAGAATCATGATTGGAGCCTTGGCGTCGGCCGCGCGGGAGCGCGCAGCGGTGGATCAGGCGCAAGGATGCCGACTCCGGCCACAGGGCGCAATGCCGGCCGCCCGCGGCCACCGGCAGGCTTGTTGCCCGATGGGTCGGTGCGATCCCGCGGTTCTGTACATGCCCCTGTCGGGCGGAACGCGCCAGCCCACGCTATAGAATGCGCATACCTGCCCGACCTGACCGGATCTCCGATGCCCCCCTCCACCTCCGCAACCGGCTCGCCGCCATTGCGCTCGCTCCCGCCAGCGGTGCTGGCGAACCTTCGCCGCGGCGTCGAAAAGGAGAGCCTGCGCGTGCGGCCAGACGGCACGCTCGCCAGCACGCCCCATCCCGCGCAGCTCGGCTCGGCGCTCACCCATCCGCGCATCACGACCGACTTCAGCGAGTCGCAACTCGAACTCATCACCGGCGTGCACGGCAGCGCGGACGCTTGCCTCGCCGAGCTCACCGCGATTCACCAGGCGGTCTATCGCGCGATCGGTGACGAGCTGCTCTGGTGCGCGAGCATGCCGTGCCGACTGCCGGCGGACGATGCCATCCCGATCGGTCACTACGGCGGCTCCAACGTCGGTCGCGCCAAGAGCGTCTACCGCATGGGTCTTGCCCATCGCTACGGCCGGCGGATGCAGACGATCTCCGGCGTCCATTACAACTTCTCGCTGCCCGAACCGCTTTCCAACGATGCGTTCTTCGCGTTGATCCGCAACTTCCGGCGCCATTCGTGGCTGCTCCTCTATCTCTTCGGCGCCTCGCCCGCGGTCTGCGCGAGCTTCGTCGCCGATCGCGCACACCGACTCGAGCGGCTGAACGAGCACACGTTCTACCTGCCCCACGCGACCTCGCTGCGGATGGGCCGGCTGGGCTACCAGAGCGAGGCGCAGTCGTCGCTCGCGGTGAGCTACAACAGCCTCGAGAGCTACGGCGCTTCGCTCGAGGACGCGCTCACCCGACCCTATCCCGCCTACGAGGCGATCGGCATCCGCGACGGCGACGACTACCGCCAGCTTGCCACCAGCTTGCTGCAGATCGAGAACGAGTTCTACGGAACCATCCGACCCAAGCGCACGATCCGGCCGGGCGAGCGGCCATTGCACGCGCTGCGCGAGCGCGGCGTCGAGTACGTCGAGGTGCGGCTGATGGACCTCGATCCCTTTTGCGCCATCGGCATCGCCGCGGGCACGATGCGGTTTCTCGACATCTTCCTGCTGCACTGCCTGCTGCGCGAAAGCCCGCCCGACACGCCGCAGGAGCTCGCCGCCCTCGCCGACAACACGCAGCGCGTCGCCGCCCGCGGCCGCGAGCCGGGATTGCGCCTCGCGCGCAAATCCGGGGAGGTGACGCTCGTCGAGTGGAGTCGCGAAATCCTCGCCGAGTGCGCGCCGATCGCCGCGGCACTCGATGTCGCGACCGGCGGCACCGCGCATCGCGAAGCGTTGTCCGGCGCTGCCGCCGCGCTGGACGATCCCGCCGCCACATTGTCGGCCCGGGTCCTCGAGGCGATGGCGCGCGACCACGGCCACTCCTACGTCCGGTTCGTGCTCGCGCAGTCGCTCGCGCACCGGAGCACCATCCGCGAGCTGCCGCTTTCCGAGGAGGCGGCCGAGCGCTTCGCCCGCCTGGCCGATGCATCGGTGGCCGAACAGCATCGGATCGAAGCGACGGATGCGATGCCGTTCGAAGCCTTTCGGCAGTCCTACCTCGCGGCGCTTCGCCCGTGAGCCGCCGACCACTCGTTCGGTTGCGCGGCGCGGCCCGTCACGTCGGCTGCGACATCGGCGGGTGACCCGGGAGGCCGTCGACGAACGGCTCCCGCCCCCGGCCGCCTCGAATACAATCGCCCCCAGGAGACGCCCGTGCACGCCACCCTTCCGCTGCTCGTTCGCACCGATTTTCCCGCGCTGCGGCGCGGTGTCGTCGAAACCGTCCAAGTCAACCTCGGCTACCGCTGCAACCAGAGCTGCGTGCACTGTCACGTCAATGCCGGGCCGAACCGCAAGGAGGAAATGACGGCCGAGACCATCGCCGCAGTCGTCGACTTCATCGCCGGAAGCCCGGAAATCAAGACGCTGGATCTGACCGGGGGCGCTCCCGAACTGAACCGGAACTTCCGGCATCTCGTCGTCGCGGCCCGCGCCCGAGGGCTGCGGGTCATCGACCGTTGCAACCTCACCATCCTCGAAGAGCCCGGCCACGAAGACCTGGCCGAGTTTCTGGCGGCGCACCAGGTCGAGGTGGTGGCCTCGCTGCCCTGCTATCTGGAGGAGAACGTCGACCAGCAGCGCGGCAAGGGCGTCTTCGACGGCAGTGTGCGCGGACTGCAGCGCCTGAATGCGCTGGGCTACGGCCGCCCCGGGTCCGGCCTGGTGCTGAATCTCGTCTTCAACCCGCAGGACGCCAGCCTGCCGCCCGCCCAGCAGGCGCTCGAGGCCGCCTACAGGAAGCACCTGCGGGAGCGCTTCGACGTCGTCTTCAACCAGCTGTTCACGCTGGCCAACATGCCGATCCAGCGCTTCGGGTCGATGCTCATCTCGAAGGGGCAATTCAACAGCTACATGCAGACCTTGCGCGACGCGCACCGGACGGAAAACCTCGACGCCGTGATGTGCCGCAGCCTGATCAGCGTCGACTGGCAGGGCTATCTGTACGACTGCGACTTCAACCAGCAGCTCGGCCTGCCCGTGCACGAGGGGCGGCAGGCCCGGTGCCACATCAGCGAGCTGACCGCGGAGGCGCTGGAGGGGCAGCCGATCCGCGTCGCCGACCATTGCTTCGGCTGCACCGCGGGCCAGGGGTCGAGCTGCGGCGGCGCGCTGGAAGACGTCACCGCGGCGGCGCCGGCCTGCGCGCCCTGACGCCGGGCCTCGGCCCGGTGCCCGCGATCGCGCGTTTGCCGGCCAGCTGCACTCCCTCCAGGAAGAATCGCAATGCACCTGAACAAGCGCTGGCTGGTGGTAGCCGCTGCCATGGCAGCCGTCGCCCTGTTCTACGGGCTCGATCTCGGGCGCTACCTCAGCCTGGAGTTCATCAAGAGCCAGCAGGCACAACTCGAAGCATGGCGCGGAGCGCGTCCGATCGTCGCGGGCATCGTTGCCTTTTCGATCTACGTCGCAGTGGCAGCGCTATCGCTGCCCGGTGCCGCCGCGATGACCCTGGCGATGGGAGCCGTCTTCGGGCTGCTGTGGGGGACCGTCATCGTCTCCTTCGCCTCGACGATCGGCGCGACGCTGGCGTTTCTCGCCTCCCGCCTGCTGTTCAAGTCCGGGGTGCAGTCCCGGTTCGGCGACCGGCTGGCGGCGTTGAATGCCGGCATCCAGAAGGAAGGCGGCTTCTACCTGTTCACGCTCCGGCTGGTGCCGGTGTTTCCGTTCTTCGTCATCAACCTGGCGATGGGCGTGACGCCGATCGGGACGTGGACCTTTTACTGGGTGAGCCAGATCGGCATGCTGGCCGGCACGCTGGTCTACGTGAACGCCGGCACGCAGCTCGCGCGCATCGAGTCGCTGTCCGATGTTGCGTCGCCGGGACTGCTGTTCTCGTTCGCCCTGCTCGGGCTGTTTCCGCTGGTCGCGAAGAAGGTCATCGACGCGATCAAGGCGCGCAAGGTCTACGCACGGTGGCGGCGTCCACGGCAGTTCGACCGCAACCTCGTGGTCATCGGCGGCGGCTCGGCGGGTCTCGTCACCGCCTACATCGGCGCGGCCGTGGGGGCCAAGGTCACGCTGGTGGAGAAGCACCGGATGGGGGGCGACTGCCTCAACACCGGGTGCGTGCCGTCGAAGGCCCTGATCCGCTCGGCGAAGCTGCTGTCGCACGTCAGGCGCGCCGGTGAGTTCGGGGTCCGCCGTGCCGAAGCCGCGTTCGACTTCGCCGAGGTGATGGAGCGCGTGCAGCGCGTCGTCCGCGAGGTCGAGCCGCACGACTCGGTCGCCCGCTACACGGGCCTCGGCGTCGACGTGGCCGAAGGCACGGCGCGCATCCTCACCCCCTGGGAAGTCGAGATCACCCGGCATGACGGCAGTGTCCAACGCCTGACCACACGCAGCATCGTGATCGCCACCGGGGCCCGGCCGTTCGTTCCGCCGATACCGGGTATCGAGGAGGTCGGCTACCTGACCTCCGACAGCGTGTGGGCCCTGCGCGTGCTGCCCCGCCGATTGATCGTGCTCGGCGGCGGCCCGGTCGGCTGTGAGCTGACCCAGACTTTCGCCCGGCTGGGCGCGCAGGTGACGCAAGTGGAGATGGAGCCGCGCATCCTGTTGCGCGAAGACCCCGAGGTTTCGGAGATCGTCTGCCGGCGCTTCCGCGACGAAGGCGTCGACGTCCGCGTCGGCCACCAGGCCAAGCGCTTCGAACGCGTCGACGGCGAGCGCATCCTCATTGCCGAGCACGACGGCAAGGAAACGCGCATCCCCTTCGACGCCGTGCTGGTGGCGGTCGGCCGGTCCGCCAACCTGAAGGGTTTCGGGCTCGAGGAACTGGGTGTGGCCACCGGTCGAACCGTGGAGACCAACGGCTTCCTGCAGACCAACTTCCCCAACATCTACGCTGCCGGCGACGTCGCGGGGCCGTACCAGTTCACGCATACGGCCGCCCATCAGGCCTGGTACGCCGCGGTCAACGCGCTGTTCGCCCCGTTCAAGAAGTTTCGCGCCGACTATTCCGTCATTCCCTGGGCCACCTTTGTCGAGCCGGAAGTCGCCCGGGTCGGCCTGAACGAGCAGGAAGCCAGGGCGCGGAATCTTCCGCACGAAGTCACCGTCTACGGCATCGACGACCTCGATCGCGCGATCGCGGACGGCGAGGCGCACGGCTTCGTCAAGGTGCTCACGGTTCCAGGGAAGGACCGCATCCTGGGCGTGACCATCGTCGGCGAGCATGCCGGCGACCTGCTGGCCGAATACGTGCTGGCCATGAAGCACGGCATTGGCCTGAACAAGATCCTCGGCACCATCCACACCTATCCGACGCTGGCCGAGGCCAACAAGTACGCGGCCGGCGTCTGGAAGCGGGCTCACAAGCCGGAGAAGCTGCTGGCCTGGGTGACGCGCTACCACGCCTGGCGGCGGGGTTGAACCCGCTCAGGGACGCAGCGCAATCCCGCGACCGATGAAGCGAACTCTGCTGCTCCTGCTGTCGCTGCTGTGGGCGCCGCTTGGCTTGGCCGCGTTCGACCACGGCCACGCCGCCTGGGACGTGCTGCTGAAGCGGCACGTCGTCGTCTCCGCCAGCGGCTCCGCCTCGACGGTCCGTTATGCGGCGCTCAAGGCCGACCGCGCCCAGCTCCGGAGTTATCTGGAGGCGCTTTCGGCCGTCACCGAGGGCGAGTACCGGGGGTGGACCAAGCCCGAGCAGCTTGCCTTCCTCATCAACGCGTACAACGCCTTCACCGTCGAGCTGATCCTCGGCCGCTATCCCGACCTCGCGTCGATCAAGGATCTGGGGAGCGTGCTGCAGTCGCCGTGGAGGAAGAAGTTCTTCCGTCTGCTGGGGGAGTCGCAGCACCTCGACGGGATCGAGCACGATCTGATTCGCGCGCCTGGCGCCTTCGACGACCCGCGCATTCACTTTGCGGTGGTGTGCGCGTCGATCGGGTGCCCGATGCTCCGCAACGAGGCGTTCACGCCGGGCAGGCTCGACGCCCAGCTCGACGACGGCCTCTCCCGGTTCCTTTCCGACCCGGCCCGCAATCGTTTCGAGGCGGACTCCGGCACGCTGAAGGTATCCCGCATCTTCGACTGGTATCGCCAGGACTTCGAGCGTGGGCAAAAGGGCTTCGACACGCTGCAGGCCGTCTTCGCGCGGCACGCGGATCAGCTTGCCGGAACCGCCGAGGCGAGGGCAAGCATCCGGGCGGGCCGCTATCGGCTCGAGTTCCTGCCCTATGACTGGGCACTGAACGACGCCCGCTGAACGCCGCCAGGGCGGATGCGGCCATCGCACCGATGACCGGAACGCTGGCAGTCTGGCTTGGGCACCGACTCCGCCGCGACCTCGAGACGGACCCCGACAGTCCGACGCGGCCGCCTCGCCTGAGACTCGACGGCCTCCATCCAGCGATCGCTGCGCACGACCCCCATACCGCAGGAGGTCAGCTCCAGCCACCGTCGACGATGAAGTCCTGCGCCGTGCACATCCTGCTGTCGTCTGCGGCGAGAAACAGCGCCATGCGCGCGATGTCGGCCGATTCGAGTCGGGTCGGCAGGCATTGGTTCTCGTCGATCTGCCGGCTGCTCGTCTCGTCGACCCACATACGAAGCTGCTTATCGGTCATCACCCAGCCCGGCACCAGCGTATTCACGCGAATCCCGTACGGACCGAGGTCGCGGGCGAGACTGCGCGTCAGCCCCTGAATGGCGGATTTCGCAGTCGTGTAGACGGGCATCCCGCCTTGCTTGATCATCCAGCTGATCGAGCCGAGGTTGATGATGGACCCGCCATGGAGTGCGCGCATGTCCGGAGCAACCGCCTGTGCCGCGAAAAACTGGTGCCGCAGATTGACGGCCATGCCGGCGTCCCAGCTCGCTGCCGAAACCGTCTCCATGCCGTGGCGGTAATCGTTCGCTGCGTTGTTGACCAGCACGCCGATGGGTCCGAAGTGGGCGCGCGCGCGCGCGATGCCCGCCTGCAACGCCTCGATGTCGCAGAGGTCGCAGGCGATGAACAGGGGATCGCGCGGCGCACGTCCGGCCAGCGTTGCGGCCAGGGCCTTGCCGGCCTCCTGGTCGATGTCCAGGAAGGCGACCCTGGCCCCTTGCGCGCAGAAGTGCTCGACAATGCTGGCGCCGATGCCACTGGCGCCACCGGTGACGAGGACCACGCGATGGGCGAGGCTCGGATACTGCGCATAGGCGGGATTCATGGGCCGACCCGTCGACAATCAGACAAACGCGCCTTCCTTGGATTGCGAGAAGCGCAGCACGCCGTACACGCACAGCCCGGAACTCACCAGCAGGATCGTCGACAACGCAGCCGCGATCCCGAACTCGCCATCGAGCACCGCGTTGTAGACCTTCACCGGCATGGTCGTGGTCGGAGCCGTGTAGAGCAGCAGGGTCGACGAGAGCTCGTTGATCGCCGTGATGAAGCTCATCATCGCCCCGGCGACGATGCCGGGCATCATCAGCGGTACCGTGACCTTGAAGAACGCCTTGGCGGGCGACGCTCCCAGGCTGACGGCCGCCTCCTCGATCGACGGCTTGATCTGGCGCAGCACCGAACTGGTCGCGCGCACGCCATAGGGCAGGCGCCGGATGAACAGGATCAGCACGATGATCGAGCCCGTTCCCACCAGATCCAATGGCGCCTTGTTGAAGGTGAGCAGGAAGCCGATGGCCATGACGACGCCGGGCACGACATAGGGCACCATCAGGATCGAATCGAGGAAGCCGGCCATCTTCGTCTCCCGGCGGACGATGATGTAGGACATGAGCCCCCCCGCCACCGTGATCAGCAGGGTGGCGAGCAGCGAGAACCGGAAGGTGTTGACGATGACTTCCGGCACTTCCTGGATCACGCGGGCATAGCTGTTGAATCCGAAGCCGCCGCTGAACACCGGGCCCTTCGTCTGCAGGAAGGACGTATAGATCACCACGGCGATCGGCAGCGTCGCCAGCCCAACGACGGCGTAGCACAGCGTGTGAATGCCCGCCGACGCCCAACCCCTGACCTCCAGCTGGACGTGCCGGTTGGTCATCGAACCGGCATACCTGCGCTTGCCCAGCAGATGGCGCTGCAGCATCACCGCCAGCATCGAGATCACGATCATCAGCATCGAGATGCTCACCGCCATGGTCGGCGTGCCGCCCATTTCCGAGGTGTACTGGTTGTAGGCGATGGTGGAGAGCGTGCGGAAGTCGCGCCCGATGATCGACGGCGTGCCGAAGTCGGCGATCGACAGCACGAAGCACAGAATGGCACCGGAACTGGTCGCCGGGAAAACCAGCGGCAACGTCACCTTGAAGAAGCGCTGTACCGGTGTGCAACCGAGGTTTTCGGCCGCTTCCTCGAACGACCGGTTGATGTTGCGCAGCGCGCTTTCGGTCATCAGATACACGAAGGGAAAGAACTTCAGGCTGAACACCAGAATGATGCCTGCCATGCCGTAGATGGTCGGCACGGCAATTCCGATTGCCTTCATCTGCTGGGTCAGCCAGCCGTTGTTGCCCAGCACGATGATCCACGAATAGGCACCGATGAAGGGCGGCGAGACCAGCGCCAGGACGGCCAGCGTGGTTATGACGCCACGCCCCTTGACGACGTAGCGCGCCGTGCAGTACGCCAGCGGCACGCCGAGCAGGCAAGCACCCACCATGCCGCCGACCCCGACCAGCATCGTGTTCCAGAGCGCGCCCAGATAGTACGGGTGGCTCAGCACCTTGACATAGCCGGCGAACGACACCGACTTCGACTCGGGATCGAAGAAGCCGAGGAACAACACCTGCAAGATCGGCCAGACCAGTACCAGTCCGATGATCGCCAGGGCGACTGCCATGGTGACCGACCAGAAGTCGATCCTGACACTGCCCCGCATTCCCGCTGGCCCGCGAAGCTCCGCCGCTCTCATTGCAGCAGCGCTCCGGACACGCCGGGGGCGAAGAAAAGAAAGTCTTCAGCCCGCACCCCCAGCCGCACCGCGTCGCCCGGCTTGAGCGCGATCATCACCGCGCTGGGCTCCGTCAGGGCTTCGATCAAGCCGTGTCCGGTCACCTCGATGGTGAGCTGCAACTCCCGCCCGGTGAACATGGCCTGCCGCACGACCCCACCGAAATGCAGACCCGGCTCGGAAAGGGCCTCGTTGACGACGATCTTTTCCGGGCGTATCGAGGCGACCAGCCCGTTGGCGCCCTGGCTCGTCACCGACTTCGGCACCGCGAGCGACTGTCCCAGAACGAGCGGCTGCCCGGCTCCTTCCAGCGCCACCGGCAAGAAGTTGTTGCTGCCGACGAAAGTCGCCACAAACCGGTTGGCAGGACGGTTGTAGACGATCCAGGGTGTCCCTACCTGCTGCACCACGCCGTCGTGCATCACGCAGACCTGATCGGAAATCGAAAGCGCCTCTTCCTGATCGTGGGTCACATAGACGGTTGTGATGTCCAGCGTCTGCTGCAGCGAACGGATATCCCGCCGGAGCTCGACCCGGAGCTTGGCATCGAGGTTGGACAGCGGCTCGTCCATCAACAACACCTTGGGCCGAATCACCAGCGCGCGCGCCAGCCCCACGCGCTGCTGCTGGCCGCCGCTGAGCTGGTGCGGCATCCGCTGCGCGTGCTGATCGAGCTGCACCGTCGCCAGAATGGCGGCGACACGTTCGCGGATCTCGGCCACCGGCAGCTTCTGCTGCACCAGGCCGAAGGCGACGTTGTCGAACACGCTCAGGTGCGGAAATACGGCGTAGTCCTGAAACACCATGCCCACGTTGCGCTTGTTGGCGCCCAGGTGACTGATCGACTGTCCCTCCAGCAGGATTTCTCCCGCATCCTGCTGGTGGAACCCGGCGATGGCTCGCAGCAGCGTCGTCTTGCCGCAACCGCTTGGACCGAGCAGCGTGAAGAACGAGCCACGGTCGATGCTGAGACTGACGTCCTTCAGAGCGACATGGCTGCCATAGGTCTTCTTGATGTTCTTCAGCTGGACGTGGGACATGGCAGCTTCCGGGAGATCGCTCGACAGACTATTTCTTGTTGAGCAACAAGTCGTTCCACTTGGCCAGAATGCGCGTCCGGTTGGCACCGGCCCAGTCGTCGTCGTATTTGACGACCTTCAGCTTGCTCAACGGTGTCAGTGCGCTCTTGGTGGCGATGTCACCGCGAACCGGGCGCCGCCCCACGGAATCCAGGATTTCCTGCGCCTCCTTGGACAGCATGAAGTTGATGAAGGCCTTGCCACCCTCGGCATTGTTCGGGTTGGCCGTCAGCGCCATCACGTCGGCAATGGCCGAGGTGCCGTCGGCAGGATAGAGCAACTCCACCGGGCCGCCGCCGACCTTGTATCGCAGCAACGTATCTTCATTGGACAAGCCAATGAACGCCTCGCCGTCATTGACGAACTTCGAGACGGCGCCCGAACTGTTCGACAGCACGGTGTTGTCCAGAATTTTGGTATAGATCTCCCAGCCCTTCTCTTCGCCGAAGATCTGGAGAACCAGGGCGAGCTGAATGTAGGCCGATCCGGACTTGTCCGGCCGGCCGGCCGAAATCTTGCCCTTGTACATGGGATTGCCCAGATCGATCCAGGTCTTCGGATACTGTGCCGGCGTCAGGAGCTTGGTGTTGACCCCGAAGGCGGTCGCCACCGCAGTGAACGGCACGGCCGCATCGTTCACCTTGAAGGCATCGGCGAGGAACTTGACGTTCTCGGGCGTGTACTTGGTGAACAGCTTGCCATTGGCTACCACCACGTCCGTCGAGACGCTGAACAGGACGTCGGCGGTCTTGCGGCCGGCTTCCGCCTTCAGCCGGTTGATCAGATCGCCCGAGCCGCCCTTGACCAGCTCGACCTTGATCTTGGTCGCCTTCTCGAACGCGGGGACCACGTTGTCGATGAGGTCCTGGGGCGCGGCCGAATAGATCGTCACCTTCTCCTGCGCCATCGCCGGCGCGGCCAGCACTGCGCCGAGGGCCAGCGCTGCCGCGATTCTGCCCAATCGTTTCATTCGGATTCTCCTAGCAGTTCAACAACGTAAGTGCCGGAAGGGCACGCTGCCTCCTGGATCAAGACAGCAATTGCATTCTACACATGCGCCCGCGGCTTAGCCGGGGAAAGGACCCGGAGCCGCCGCCCGGAATCAGATCCTGACTCCCAACGCCTCGAGATCCTCCAGCAACCTGTCGAGCGAAGCGAAGTGCAGCGCATGCATGCCGACCCGTCGGGCCCCCTCCACGTTGTGCAGGCTGTCGTCGATGAACACACACCTGCCCGGCGTGACGGAATAGCGCTCGCACAGCCGCCTGTAGATCGCAGGATCGGGCTTCATCAGCTTCTCTTCCCCCGAGACCACGATTCCCTCGAACTCGTTGAGGAAGGGATTGAGGCGAACCGCCCGCGGAAACGTCTCGGTCGAGAAATTGGTCAAAGCCAGCGTCCGGTAGCCCGCTGCGCGCAGCTGTCGCGGGAGTGCGACCGCCTCCTCGGACGGCTCGGCAATGCACTCCTCCCAGCGATCGAAGTACGCCTGCAGCAAGTGCCGGTAATGCGGAAACCTGGCGCCAAGCTCTGCGATGCCTCGCGCGAAGCTCTGGCCCGCATCATGCTGCGCATTCCAGGCACTGAAGTCGACCTCGTGCAGGAATCGGTCCAACGCCGCTTCGTCGGTCAGCATCTTTCCGAACAACCAGCGTGGATTCCAGGGAATGAGGACGTTGCCGATGTCGAAGACAACGGTATCGATAGGCGCCATGGCGTCGACCTGGTGGTTGGAGGCGGAAGCGATCATCGGTCCCACCGTCGGGTCGCTGCTTCGACATCGGACTTCGCTGGCTCCGGCGTGCGCCGGAGCGGACGGCCCCTTCGACACGGGGCACGGCGATGCGGACCCGGGTCAAGACTCGCGAAAGTGAACATCGCTCACCGCCCGCAAGCGCTCGGCCGCCTGTTCTGCCGTCAGGTCGCGCTGCGCTTCGGCCAGCATTTCGTAGCCGACCATGAACTTGCGCACGGACGCCGAGCGGAGCAGCGGCGGGTAGAAGTGCGCGTGAAGCTGCCAATGGGCATCGGGGTGACCCGCCGCGGTCGCTGGATCGGGCGCGAACGGTGCGCCATGCCACCCCATCGAGTACGGAAACTCGCACTGGAAGAGGTTGTCGTATCGGCTGGTGAGCTTCTTCAGCGCAACGGCAAGGTCTTCCTGTTGCGGCGGCGAGAGCTCCGTGAGGCGGCGCATCGGCGCCTTCGGCATCAGCAGGGTCTCGAACGGCCACGAAGCCCAGTACGGCACCACGGCCAGCCAATGTGCGGTCTCGACCACCGTGCGCGCGCCATCGGCGAGCTCGCGTTCGGCATAGTCGAGAAGCAGCGGCCGGCCGTGTGCGGCAAAGTGGGCCGCCTGGGTGCGGGACTCGGCGACCGCCTCGTTCGGCAAGAAGCTGTTGGCCCAGATCTGTCCGTGCGGGTGCGGGTTGGAGCATCCCATCATCGCGCCCTTGTTCTCGAAGACCTGCACCCACGGGTAGGTCTGGCCAAGTTCCGCGCATTGGTCACGCCAGGCTCGGATGACGTGCCCGATCGCTTGCTGCGACAGTTCCGGCAGCGACTTGCTGTGGTCCGGCGAAAAGCAGACGACGCGGCTGGTTCCGCGCGCGCTCTGTGCCCGAAACAGCGAATCCGCCACCGGCGGCGCATCCGGCGTGTCGGCCATCAGCGCCGCGAAGTCGTTCGTGAAGACAAAGGTGTGCGTGTAGAGCGGGTTTCTATGGCCCGAAACGCGCGTGTTGCCGGCGCAGAGGAAGCAGTCCGGATCGTGCGCCGCGCGCGGGCTGCGATCTGCCGCTTCCTGCTGTCCCTGCCAGGGACGCTTGGCGCGATGCGGTGAAACGAGGATCCACTCATCCTTCAGCGGATTGAATCGGCGATGGGGGTGGTCTATCGGGTTGAACATCGTCAGGGCTGTTCGGTGCATGCGCCTTGCCAATCACGCGGCCGTCGCGGCGCCACGACCGACGTCATACGGGACGGACTCGCTCCGTGCCCGCGAAGGTCGTCTCCGACCGCTGCTCCGACGTAAGACCGGCAGCCAGCTTGCGCAATTGTCGCTCATAAGACCGGGCGACTCTACGATTGGCCGGGGTCGCCTCTTTCCGGGAGGGTAACGTAGCGCGGGTGAACCGAAAAGCATCCGGTCTCTGTCACCTGATAGATGAAATAGGCATAGGGAACGTCGACCACGGTAGGCTCCACCGCTCGCAGGCGAAGGTCGAGATCGGTCTGGAATGCGGGGCTGCCGGCGACGGCGACAAAGGCGCCGCTCCACATCGCCTGCGTCGGCCGATGAATGTGCCCGCACATGATGTTCAATTTCCCGCCGTGGGGCGCGATCAGGCGACCGAACTCCTCCCGACCCTCGCGGAGACCGATGTTGTCGAAGAACGTCAGTCCACTCTCACCGGGCGGGTGATGCATGAGGATCGTGGTCTGGCCGGCGAAGGGCTCGGCCAGCTTCTTCTCGACCCAGGCCAGGCGCACGGGGCACAAGCGCCCTTCGACGCCGTTCTCGACGACGGTGTCCAGCCCGAGAAACCGAACGCTGCCATGGATCACCTCGTACTGTGCCGGCTCGCCTTCGTCGAAGGGCAGGATGTCGCTGAAGGCCGCGCGGAAATTGCCGCGCAGATCATGATTGCCGGGTATGGCAAGGACCCTCGCCGACAGCGGCGCGAGCAACTCGCGCAGCAGCGCGTAGTCCTCCGCCGCGCCGCCATCCGTCAGATCGCCGGTGAGCGCGACAACGTCGATGGCGGGCTCGAACGCTGCAACATCGGCGACGATCCGCCGCAGCACGCCGGCGATGTCAGGACGAATCAGCGGCGAGTCTGGCTTCCCGGCGAACAGATGGAAATCCGACAAATGCCCGATCAGCACGAATTGACTCCCGGTGGCGACTCAACGGATGCCGGCGCGCATGAAGCTCTGCACGAACTGGCGCTGGAACAGCAGGAAGGCAACGAGCAGCGGCGTCACCGAGAGCAGCGTGGCGGCGGTGACCAGACTCCAGTCGACGCCCTGCTCGACCGTCGCAAAGACCTGCAGGCCGACGGTGATCGGACGGGTCTCGACCGAGTTGGTGACGACCAGCGGCCACAGGAAGTTGTTCCAGTGATAGGAGACGGTGACCAGGCCGTAGGCGATGTAGGTCGGCTTGGCGACCGGGACGAACACACGCAGCAGGATCTGCAGCGCGTTCGCACCTTCGAGCCGAGCCGCCTCCTCCAACTCCTTGGGAATGCTCTTGAAGGTCTGCCGGAACAGGAAGATGCCGAAAGCCGACGCAAGGTACGGCAGCGCGATGCCGAGCGTGGTGTCGAGCAGGCCGATCCGCGACAGCGTGCGATAGTTCTCGACCAGCAGAACCTCGGGCATGATCATCAACTGCACCAGGACCAGCATGAACAGTATCTCCGACCCCCGGAAGGGGAAGCAGACAAAGGCGTAGGCCGCCATGGTGCAGATGACGAACTGGCAAACCAGGATCAGGCTGACGAGAAAGAAGGTGTTCAGGAAATAGCGGCTGAAGGGCGCCGCGTCCCACACACGACGGAAATTGTCGAGTGTCCACGGCGCGGACAGGTCGAACCGTGCCGCGAATTCGGCCGGGTGAAACGCCGTCCAGAAGCCGTACAGCAGCGGCAGGACCCAGAGGACCGCCAGCAGCCAGGCGCCGACGGTGGTCAGGGCGATGACCGGCGTGCTGCGGAAGTCGGCGCTCATCGGTAATGGACCTTCTTGTCCACGTAGCCGAACTGGAACAGCGCAATGAGCGCCAGGATCAGCAGCAGCACCACGGTAAGCGCCGCGGCGTAGCCGGTATCCCAGTATCCGAAGCCCGTCTGATAGATGTAGAAGAGCAGCAGGGTCGTCGCGTTGTCCGGTGCGCCCTTGGTCATCACCACGACGTGATCGACCAGCCGAAAGGCGCCGATGACTGCGTTGATCGAGATGAACAGCGTCGTCGGCATCAGCAGCGGCAGGATGACTCGGCGCAACGTCTGCCAGTAGCTCGCACCCTCGAGGCCGGCGGCCTCCAGCAGCGTCGGCGATATCTGCTGCAGGGCCGCCAGGTAGAAGATCATGAAGAACCCGGCTTCCTTCCAGATGGTGATCACGATCAGCGCGCCGAGCGCCGTGTCCGGCATGCCGAGCAGGTTCTGGCCGCCCCAGCCGAATATCTGCAGGAAGCGATCGACGAGCCCGTAGTCGGGCGCGTAGAAGAACAGCCAGATGTTGGCGACCGCCACCATCGGGAGGATCGTCGGCGTGAAATACGCCATGCGCACCGCCGCCTGTCCGCGCAGATGGGAATTGACCAGCAGCGCCATCATCAGCGCCAGCGCCATCGACAGCGGTATGGTGGTCAGCGCGTAGACCAGGTTGTTGCCCATCGCCTTCCAGAAGACCGGGTCGTCGATCATTCGCTGATATTGATCGAGCCCGACGAAGACAGCTGGGCGCTTGCCGCGCGCCGTCGAGAAGAGGCTGTCGACAATCGTCCCCAGAATCGGCTGGTAGGTGAACGTCCACAGCAGTACGGCTGCCGGAAGGAGCAGCAGGCCTCCGTACAGGGCATTGCGCGATGCCTTCATGAGCGGCGCTCGTGATCGGGGCGTTTCATGGCCGGACGAACGCCCCTCCCTGCGAGAGGAGGGGCGATCAGGGTCAACGATAGGGTTTGAGGATGCGGTCGATCTCGGCCTGCGCGTCGGCGAGCGCCTTCTGGGGCGTCTTCGTTCCGGTCAACGCGGCGGCCAGCGCATCGTTGAGCACCTTTCCCGTGCGCGCATTTTCATGTGTCGACCATTCCGGCACCGATACCGGGATCTGGTCGCGCGCGACCAGGATTTCGGGAACCTTGACCGCGTAGGCCTTCAGTGCCGCAGTATTCCAGGCGCCATCACGCGGTGCGACATAGCCGGTGTTGATGCTCCAGTCGGCGAGGATCTCATCCGAGGTGAGGAACTTGATGAACTTCATCGCGGCCTCCTTCTCGGCGGTGGGCGCCTTCTTGAAGATGTACAGATTGCCGCCGCCCAGCACCGATGCCGGCGCCACCTTGCCCGGATAGGGCGCCAGGCCGAAGTCGAACTTCGCATTGGCCTTGAGGTTGGTCAGATTGCCGGTGGTCGTCCAGATCATCGCAATCCGCTCTTCGAGAAAGTCCGAAGGCGTCGTTCCCCACTCCTGGATCCCGGGCGGGTGGATGCCGTGCACCTTGTTGAGGTCGACCCAGAACTTGAGCGCTTCCACGACTTTCGGATTGGTCAGGTTGGTCTGGTTGCCCGCGTCGTTCATCAGGCGCACGCCGTTCTGCGCGGCTAGCGCGCCGAAGAGCCACTGTGCCGAGCCGACGTTGCCGGGAATGCCCACGCCCCAGCGGACTACGCGCCCGGAGGCATCCTTCTTGGTCACCGCCTTGCCGTAGGCGACCATCTCGTCCCAGGTCTTGGGATACTTCTTCGGATCCAGCCCGGCTTCGGCAAAGGCCTTCTTGTTCCAGTACAGCACCGCCGTCGAGCGCTGGAACGGCACCGCCCAGACGTGTCCGTCGACCTTGGCGCTGGCCACGTACGCCGGCATGAAGCCGGCGAGCCATGCCTTGTCGTCCGCCGTCTTGACGAAGTCGTCGATCGGCTGGACGGCATCCTCGTCGATCAGCGTGAAAATGTCGGTCGCCAGGAGCACGGCGACGGTCGGCGGGGTCCCACTCTTGGCCGCGGTCAGCGCCTTGGTCGTCGTGTCCAGGTAGTTCCCGGAATAGACCGGGACGACCTTGATGTCCGGATTGGCCGCTTCGAACTTGGCGACGTAGCCATCGATGACCTTCGTCAGCGGGCCGCCGACCTGGACCGGATAGAAGAACGTCACCTGCGTCTTCGCCAGCGCGGTGCCGGACGCGAGCGCCAGCATCGCCAGGGTGGCCAATGCTCCGCCGGCCAGCGTCTTTTTCCATTGATACATCGATAACCTCCTTGAGTAGGATTGTCACGCTAGGAAGGAGCCTTCGCCCCCTCCCGCCCCGTACAACGCAAGCCACTGCCCTCGTCGAAGAAGTGCTGGGCCGACTCGGGCCAGCTCAGGAAAACCGTGTCATCCGCCGCACAGGGCGCCCGTCCCGGCGTCCGGACCAAGAGCCGCTGGTTGCCGACCTGGCACGCAGTGATCGTGTCCGCGCCGAAGTACTCGATGCTCTCGACCCGCGCCGGAACGCCGCGATCGGAGAACCGAATGTGCTCGGGCCGGACTCCCAACTGGTACCGGCCCGGGGGAAGACCGTCGGGCGGTGCCTGCGCAATGCCGCCGACGACGAATCCCGCGTCGGACGGCGAGAGGTCCAGGATGTTCATCGGGGGCGTGCCGATGAACCGCGCGGCAAAGGTGGACACCGGCTCCTCGTAGAGCTCCGTCGGTGTGCCACTCTGCTCCACTCGGCCTTCGCGCATCAGGATGATGCGGTCGGCCATGCTCATGGCCTCGGTCTGGTCGTGCGTCACGAAGACCATGGCGATGCGGAGGCGACGCTGCAGCGTGCGGATCTCGTTGCGCATCTCCGCGCGCAGCTTGGCGTCCAGGTTGGAGAGCGGTTCGTCGAGCAGGCAGACCGGCGTTTCGGCAATCAGTGCGCGTCCGAGCGCGACGCGCTGCTGCTGTCCTCCCGACAACTGGCTGGGGCGCCGGTCGAGCAGCGCGGACAAACCGAGCAGATCGACAATCTTGCGAAGCCGCTGCTGGCGCTCCGCCTTGGGCGTACCGCGTACCGACAGGCCGAACACGATGTTCTCGGCAACCGTCATGTGCGGAAACAGCGCATAGGACTGGAACACCATCGACAGGTTGCGCTGCGACGAAGGCAGCGACGTCACGTCGCGCCCGGCGATGCTGACCGTCCCCGAAGTGGCCTGTTCGAGCCCGGCGATCAGCCGGAGCGTCGTCGACTTGCCGCAGCCGGACGGACCCAGCAAGGCTACGAACTCGCAGGAGCCGGTCTCGAAGCTGACGTCGTCGACGGCGCAGACACTGCCCCATCTCTTTACCAGGTTGCGTACGCTGATCCCTGACACGAGGCTCTCCTGGCGTGCCGCCTCAGGCGAACACGAATTTCTTCCTGACCTTCTCCGGAATTGCAGCCACCGCCGTGCGTGCCGTGCTGCCGGTGACGATGTAATCGATGCGCTCCAGCGGGGCGATGACGGCAAGGGCGGTTCGTTCGAGTTTGGAATGGTCCGCCACCACGATGATCATTTGCGCGATTTCGATCATGGCTTGCTGGGCACAGGCAATCTGGGGGTGCGACGTGCAGATCAACCGGCGCCCGACGTCGACTGCGGCCACGCTGAGTATCGCTTTGTCCACATTGAAGGAACGGACCGTCGCGGCGGCCATCGCGCCGCTGAACGAGCGGTTGATCGGAACGTACTCGCCGCCGATGACGTGGACGGCGCGCGCGCCGCCGGCGATCAAGGTGGCCAGCACATCCTGGCCGTTGGTCACGAAAGTCAATGACGGATTGCCCGCCAGAAGCTTGGCCACCTGCAGCGACGTGGTGCCGCTGTCGATCATCACCGCGTCGCCTTCAGCCACCATCGCGGCGGCAGCAGCCGCAATCCGCTGCTTCTCCTCGAGATTGGTCGTCTCGCGGATGGTGGTGTCGTTGTCGTGCGTCACCTGCGTGACGCTGACGGCACCGCCGTGGGTGCGCCGCAACAGCTTCCGGCCTTCGAGTTCGGTGAGGTCGCGACGAATCGTTGCGATGGAAACGCCCAGTTCATCTTTCAAGGACTGAGCGTCGACAAACAGGCGCGAGCGGACGAATTCCAGCAGGCGCGCCTGGCGCCGCGGCGCCGACCGGAGGTCGTCCAGATCTCTTCTGATCGAAGGCAAGCGAGCCGCCATCCCTGACTTTCGCGTTGCGTGATTTCGCTCATTATATGATCGTATACGCGCCTGTCAAGGGAGGCGGGGGGCAGCATGGGAGACGGGGGCAGCACCTTGTCGATCAGGTGCCCGAGCGTCATGCCGACGGCAGATGCCAGCGTTCAGCCTCGTCTCGCCGCTTCAGTGCGAGCCGCCCAGAAGTTCAGCGGCGAGCCTGGCGGGGAAGGAGTTGCCAGTCGGTGGGCAGCCCGAGCACTGAAAACGAGGGCCACGCCGAGCAGCGCGACTTGTTGGCGAAGATCACCGAAGCCGAGTGCGCGGCGGCCGAAGCTGGGCGCATGAACTCGACCAAACCGAAGGCGAGGCGCGCATCGGCACGATGTCGCGCGAACGTGAACCGGGCGTTACCAAGGCCAGAAACAACAACGGCCCGTCCGAAGGCAAGTCATTGATTTGTTTGGTTGCGGGGGTGCGCAACCGGTCTCGGCAATACCGAAGAAACAACAGCTTATCGTCCCCGTCGTCGTCCACTTGGGCAATCGCGTCGCGCGCCGAACGCAGTCGCAGTCGTAGATGCGCTCAAGTGCCACGCACTCGTCCCGATGGCCGGCGGGCCCTGCTCATCCCACGGACGGGTGATGCGAGCTTAGAGGCCAACTGCCGACGCACCTCGCCCTGCGTTGGTCCGACCAACCGGCGAGATCTGCACGGACCGGTCAGCCGGGAATGTGAATCGACCACTCCAATCCTGCCAGGCCAACTCGTTTAGCCCCGCCCTGGCCGCGAGGTGGGCAGCGAACAAAGTCATAGCGACCCGTCGGCCCACGGATTCAACAGCGGCACTCGCGCGAGCTTGTAGTCGCTGGTATCGCGGGTCACGACCGTCAACCCGTGTTGCAGGGCAGTTGCCGCGATGATCAGGTCGGGCTGCGAAAACGTATGGCCGACCTTGCGCCCCTCTTCAACGAGAAGGCGCCACTTGAACATTACATCCTCGGAAACCTCCAGTACGCGCTGATGGAACATGGGCCGCACCCTGTGCAGCAGCCAGTCATTCAGTTCGGCGCGGTGAATCGGATCACCGACTGCATCGATACCGAAGCGGATTTCAGCGAAAGTGACGGTGCTGACGAACAGATCTTCGAGCCGTTGGCCCGCAATGAAGTTCCGCACCCGCGCGCTGGGGCGCGGTCGACGCAACTCCGAAATCACATTGGTATCGAGCAGCCAGCCACTCACAACTTGACCGCCCGCACTGGCATCGCAGTACGGCGTGGTTCGATCGCGATCTGGCGATGTGGCGACGCCTGAAGAGCGTCGATCAGCAACTCGCCGGTTTGCGCGCCCTGCAGGCGATTGAACTCGTCGGCGTCAACAACGACCACCGCATCGCGGCCGTGCAACGTGACGTGCTGCGGCCCGTCGCTGTGCGCCATGCGCACGAGTTCGCTGAATCGCGCCTTAGCGTCCTGCAGGCGCCAGCGACTGCGCGGAGGTTGCGCGGTCGGCATTGCCGAGATTGGTGCTTTTCTAGTCATGGTGACCAGAATATCACGGGCCGACGCTGGAGGCAACGACTTGAACTGCCGGCGTGGAATCAGCGAGAACACAACACCTTGCGGCGCCTGTCGTCATCCGTATCGGCAGTCGGGCCGCGCGCCGACACCAGCCTCGACAGCGGAACCACATGCCTGCCACGCCTCCGCGCGAGCACCGAATAGCCACCCCGGAAGTGCCTCGAGTCAGTTCGCGTTCGCTCCTGCCTTCGCGGACACGCCGCCCATGTCGCGCAGCAGCAATTGGTAGTCCTCGGACTGGCGCAGCAGCCGGCCGGCGATTTCCCGCAGTCGGTCGACGTCCGCGGCCGGCAGTACGAACGTCGTCGGCATGTCAAAGAAGCGTTCGCGCTCGGCCGGCTCGCCGATGGCGTCAAAGCTGATGTCCATCAGGTGCAGGGTCAACTTCGGAAACGGAACTCTTGCTTCGGCTTCCGCCGCGGTCGCACCGGCGAGGCGCGCCTGCAGAATCTGTATCTCCCGCCGCCAACCATAGATCTCCTCCTTGTCCTTCATGAGCTCGATGGTTTCGAACGAGTAGCGGTCGATGGGAACTCCGCTGGCCTTGAGCAATTGGTCGATCGTGCCGGGTGGGTCCTCCTTGCGGTCCCAATCGGTCTTGGGAGCCGAGCGGGAGTTCGCCACGATGACCACGATCCTGCGGATGACGCCGAAGCCAATGTCGCCTCGGAACGTCGCGCTCGCGCCAGCAGCCTCCAACGCCTCCAGTACGCCGCGCATCCCGATGTTGTCCGCCACGCCACCGTCGACGAGGTGGATGTACGGGCGATCCTTGCTGTTCTGGAACTCCTTCATCTCGAGATACCGCTTCACGGCTCGCGCCGATGGCCGCACGCGGCTCTCCGACTTGGCCACTTCCTGGACCCAGGCCGGATATTCGTAGCCACACGTTCCGCCGTAATTGTCGAGTGTCACCGCCGAAAGCACGACCGGCACGGCCGACGACGTCGCCGCCGCACGCGAAAGGCGAACTTTGTTCAGGTCCGAACAGAGCAGGTCGAAATCGTTCTGGAAGAACGAGAACCGGAATCCGGTCGAGATGTCGGTCCCATTGGCGATCGCGACCGGCGCTTGCTTTGTCAGCAGGTCGGCATACGTCGCTCCGTCGAACAGGATCTCGTCGTAGTACTCGGCGGCGAGTTCCGAGCGTCCGGCGCTGCCCCCGATGAACTTCCACCAGTTCAGCGGGTTGAGGCTGCGCGCGACGAGTTCGCCCTGGACGTCCCGCTTCAGGAAGCGTTGCTCGTACTCGGAGAACAGCCGGTCGCCGTAGAGCGCGTAGGCGAGCGCCGTGAAGCTCCCTCCCGACACGCCGGTAATGATATCCACCTCGTCGATCAGCCGGCGGCGCTGGCCGTCGACCAGGACCTCAGTGCGGCGCAACTCCTCCAGCACGCCGTAGGACAGCGCTGCGGCGCGTGTGCCGCCACCGGAAAACGCGAGAATGAACAACGTACCCGGATCGTTGTTCACGCGCTTGGGCATCAACAGATACGGCCGATACCCGGCGCTCGGATCGGCCTGCGTGATCCGCTCGTTGATTGGGCGGCTGGCGCATCCTGCCAGCATGAGCATCGACAGCAGGATTGCGATTAGGCGATGGGTCCCCATGATTTGCACCTCCCGTAAGCACACGTGCCGTTGGCCATGCAGTCGCTCGCTCCGCCTGCTCCAGTGCCTGATGCAACCCCGGCCCCCCCCCTCCGGGGGGGGCGCCCCCGGGGGGGGGGGGGGGCCGGCGGCCGGGCCCGGGGCCCCCCCCCGCATAGCCGGTCACCGTTACCACTTTCGGGGTTCCGGCGGGTAACGCACCTCACTCCTCCTGTTCAGCGGCAGCTGTCGTTCGTACCGCTCAGGTCCGCAACATTGGCGCCCATCGCCTATCACCAACGGAACACGGCCGCGAGCTGCGGGCCATTGAAGTTCAGTTCCTCGATCGGCTTGCCGGCCTTGAACCGATAGTCCAGGTAGCGCCACGACGCGACCACGTCGCCCCAGCCGAACGTGTAGCCGACGCCGGCCGACAACTGGTACGTCAGCCTCGATTCGCCGGTGCCGAGGTCAACGTAGTACGGCACGAACCACGCGCCGTCCGAACCGAAGCTGGCACGGCCCTTGAGGCCGACCAGGATGTCCCAGTTCTGCTCCTTCACTTCCCGGCGGCCCGAGTGGTCCGGCAGAGCAATCGAACCGAGGTTTCCGGTGAGCGAGTAGTCCACGCTCGGCCGCACGTCCAGCAAACGCGTGCCCGCCATGGCGTCGAGCTTGAAGTCGGGATCGGCGACCAGCGCATACGTACCGAGCAGGGTCACCGCCCAGAGCTTCAGGTCCAAGCTGAGCCGGACGTTGACGTCGGCCGGGATCTCCTGCTGCCCGATGCTCAGTGCCTTCGAGTTCTCCTGATCATTGCCGACGTCCATGTAGGCCACGTCGGTGAACACGCCCCACCGTCCGCGGCGCGCCTCGAACGAGCCCATGAAGCCCATCTTCATGGCGTCGAGAATTTCGTCGATCCCCACCGAGACGTCGCTGCTCGCGCCCGTCGCAGGGAACGTGACGCGACCGCCGATGTCGGACAGGAACATGTAGAGGCTGGCCTCGTATTTCCAGTCGGAACTCGCCTGCGCAACCGAGATTGCGGGCAGGAACGCCGCGAGCAACGGCACCGCGGCGACAACTGTCTTGAACGCTTTCATTGGGAATCTTCCTTCAGGACGAATACGCATCAGGGATCGACCGACTCCAGTGCTGCCTTCGGCGTGCGAACGAGCGTGCTTCCTATCGCTCCGGGTCGAATTGCGGCTGCCGACGCCGCCGGGCACATCGCCCGACGGCACGTGGCTACTGCTTCGGAGCCGGCGCCACCGACAGCGCAACCGCTGCCGTGTACGTCACCTCGAGCTGGTCGCCAACCTTGATCAGCTTGAACTGCTCGGGATCCTTCACCTTGAGGTCGATGGTCCGCTGCGGTCCCTTCACCGTGATGGTCTGCGTCGCGGCGTCGACCTTGGTCACGTCGCCCACGGCGGTGACTTGCTTCGCGACTCCGCCCTGGGGCGTTTCGCCCGGCTTGGCCCGAACCATCGCGGACTTGTCGGTCCGTTCGACTTTCATCCCGCCGCCCTTCTTCAGTTCGACGACGAGCGCCTCGACGTAGCCGACCTTGACGTTGTCACCGACCTTGAGCTGGTCGAAATTCCTGACGTCTGCGCCGGCGACGACTTCCGCCTCGTTGCCTTGGGGACCTTTGATCCTGAGTGTCCGCGTGGCCTTGTCGATGCCGGTGATGACGACCGTCGCTTCGACGGTCTGCGCCATACCGACCTTGCCGGGCTGGCTTTGCGTGACGGTGTTGCTCGTCTGCGCAACAGCGGGCTGCACGAGCGCAAAGGCGGAAGCGATGACAGCGAGAATTGCATTACGCATGGTGGGGCTCCAGTTTCTTGAGAGAAGAGCGAATGGCTATTCGGGCTTCACGACGTTCCACCCCTTGCTGGGGTCGAAAGCCCTGATGCCGGCGGCGAGTTTCGCGGTGTTCGGACCGAGGTCGCGCTCGTACACCGTGCCGTTGTGGTTCACGATGAACGTCTTCACACCGGTTTCGTCATACGACGCCGGATAGGCGATCATCGCGAAGCCGGCGATCATGCGGCCGTTGATCACGTAGCTGTAGGCGCCGCCCGCGGCGTTCTTGCCCTGCCGGGTGAGGATGCGGAAGTAGTAGCCGCGGTACGGGTCGCCGGCCACCTTGCCCGTGATGTAGGGCGCCGCTTCCGCGATCAGCGGACCGAACGGACTGGCTTCCTCGCCCTTGGCCGCGTCCGCCGGCCAGTACAAGCCGTCCTGGTTGCCGGCCGAACTCATGACGCTCTGCGCGTACTGCAGCACGCCGTCGCCGTCGCGATCCCTTGCCGCATACACACGCTGCGCATCGATGTACGCGCGCAGCACATGGATCGCATTGCGCTCGTTGCCGCCGACGCGACGGTTGATCAGCTCCTCGATTCCTTCGTCCGTCGCGAAGTGCCAGCGGTCGCCGGCCCTGACGAGCGGAATCGGAAAGGGCCAGGCCTGGTCACCGACGACCAGCACCCGGCGATCGGCGCTCGGCTCCCTGAGCACGCGGAAGGTCTGCAGAGCGGCAAGGAGCCTCGCCCGGTTCGCCGACCGCACGGCGGGGTCGGGGTCGACGATCGCGTCCTTGTGCTCGTCGCCGAAGAGCGCGAGCAGCGGGGCCTCCGCGTTCTCCGCCTTCAGCGCGGACACGAACGCGTCGACCGCCGCTTCCGGCGTGGCGAAGGACTGCGGGGGGATTGCCATCGCCGCCGGCGGTATGGCGAGCAGCAGGGCAAGCACGGCCCGCGTCAGGAGCGACCACAGCGTGTTTCTGTTCATGGATGTTACCCTGGCTGCGATCGAGGAAATGATGGTCATGGATTCGCTCCTCCTCTCACCGCCGACCGCCGCCGCCACCACGGCCACCACCGCCCCCACCGCCGCCGCGCGATGCGCCACCGCTGTAGCCGCCACCGCCGCGGCCCGACGCGGAACTGCGGCTCGATGCCCCGCGAGAACTGTCCGCCGTCGTCTGCCGACCGGATCCGTAGCCCCCCATCGCGCTGTCGCCACCGCGGCCGCCGCCGGCCTTCTGGGCCGAGGGTCCGGCAGCAGAACCGCCGCGTCCTCCACCACCCGCCGCCGCGCCGCCTGCTCCTCCGGCACCCGCACTCGCCCCGCCACGTCCCGTGCTCCCGCCACCACGTGCGTCGCCGGCGCGGCCCGATGCGGAAGACTTGCCGACCGAACTGCTCACTTGGCCCGGCTGCTTGTTCGATTTCCACTGGGAGCTTCCGCCGCCCTGGCGCCCGCCGCCCTGGTTGACGGTGTTTCCGCCGCGGTTGACATTGGTGTTCCTGTTGACGGTGATGTCGCCACCACCGTAACCGTAGCGGTTGCCGCTCCACGCGGCGCCGATGGCGGCGCCCCAGATCACGCCCGCGGCCATGGCCGCACCCGGTGCATACGGGTAGTAGTACGACGGGTACGGCGCAGGGTAGTAGGCGTACGGAGGCGCACCGTAGACGACCACGGTCGACGGGTTGTACTGCGGCACATAGACCACCTGCGGGTCCGCCGGCTGGATGACGATGATTTCCTGCTCGGCCTTCACCACCTGCTTGGCGTCCGACTTCAGGTTTCCAGCCGCCTGCGCCTGCCGCCGGAAGATCTGCACGGCTTCGGTCACGGCCGCCTGGTCCGCCACCACCGCCTCGCCGAGCTCGCTGGTCCAGTCGAGGTCGTTGCTCATCATCTTCACCACCTCGGGATAGTTGAGCAGCGACTTGACCGGGTCATCCCAATTGTCGTCGATCTTCAGGTTCGGATCAGACTTGCGCTTCTCCAGGTACCGGTCCGCCTGCACGATCTGCAGCGGGCTCGTCGCCGCCGGCAGGATGATCGCGACCAGGTCGTCCGGATACAGCGCGATCGGCCCGACCAGCTTGGTGAGATCCTCCGCGGACAACGGAGTCGGCGCAGCGCCGGCCGCCGGGGCCTGCGCGAGCGCTGTCGCGGAAAACAGAATTGCCGCAAGCAGTCCGATGAGGACCAACCAGGGGCGCCTTCCTGCGCCGTCAGCAAATTCGATTCGACCTGTGTACATGCCGCGCTCTCCACTCGCTACGTTGCGTTCACTTGACGGTGTAGCCACGACCCTCGAGGCACGCGGCGCGCGCCTTCGCAAACGTCGCCTGCTGTTGCGAGGTCGCCTGCTGCGGAGCACACGCACAGGCGGCAAGACCTGCAATCCGGTTCGTCTTCATGGGTGTCCTCTGGAATGGGTTGGATCGCAAAGCCGAAGTCAGCTCGTGAGCAACTGGGAGTAGGTGCGCGAAAGCATGCCACCGGAAAGCGTGCGGGCCTTGAAGCCGTTCTGCAGCAGGATGCGCGTCGCGTAATACGCGCGACCGCCGGATCGGCAGATGAGCAGGATCTCGCGGTCGCGCGGCAACTCGCCAAGACGTGCGCGCAGTTGCGGCAGCGGAATGTTCACGGAGCCCGGCAAGCCTTCCACTGCCAGTTCCGCCGGCATTCGCACGTCGAGCAGCAGCGCATCGCCAGCGTCGTCCCAGTGACGCACCGGCATGTCGTTGCGCAACACGTCGGCGCCCACCATGCCAGCGTAGTTGACCGGGTCCTTGGCGCTGCCGAACTGCGGCGCGTAGCACAGCTCCGCTTCCTCCAGGTCGTAGACGGTGGCGCCCATCTGGATCGCCATCGCAATCGTGCTGATACGCTTGTCGACGCCATCCTCGCCGAGCGCCTGGGCACCAATGACGCGGCCGTCCGACTTGCGGAAGAGAATCTTCATCGCGATCGGCCGCGCGCCCGGGTAGTAGCCGGCGTGCGAGTTCGGATAGAGGAAGATCTTTTCGTAGTCGACCTCGCCGCGGCGCTTGAGCGTCTTCTCGTTGACACCGGTCCATGCCGCCGCCGCGCCGAACAGGCCGATGATCGCCGTGCCCTGCGTGCCGCGGAAGCGCGCGTCGCGCCCCGCGATCACGTCGGCCGCGATGCGGCCCTGCCGATTGGCCGGCCCCGCCAGTGCGACGAGGCTCGCTTCACCGGTCACCGTGTCCCTTACCTCGACCGCATCGCCCACGGCGAAGATATCCGGATCGGACGTGCGCATCTGATCGTCGACGCGAATGCCGCCGCGCTCGCCGATCTGCAACCCGGCCGCACGCGCGAGATCGGTGTCGGGACGCACGCCGAGCGCGAGGATCACGACGTCGGCCGGATGCACCTTTCCGGACTTCGTGCGCACGTTCAGCGCGCCTTCCTCGCCCTGCTCGAACGCGGCCACGCCGTCGTCGAGTTCAACCCGCACCCCGTGCCGACCGAGGTGATCTGCCACCACCCGCGCCATCTCCGGGTCGAGCGGCCCCAGCACCTGGTCGGCCATCTCGACGAGCGTGACGTCGAAGCCCCGGTGCACCAGGTTCTCCGCGCTTTCCACGCCGATGAAGCCGCCGCCGATGACGACCGCGCGCGTCTTCGGCCGCACCGTCTGGAAGCCCGAGTACTTGTCCATGCCCGCCAGGAACTGCGAGCCGCGCTCGAGCCACTCGCGGATGGCGCGTGCGTCCGGCACGGTCCTCAACTGGAAGATCCCGGGCAGGTCGATGCCGGGCAGCGACGGACGAATGGACTTCGCGCCGGGGGACAGCACGAGCTTGTCGTACGACTCGGTGGTGACCGCACCGGTGGCGACATCCCGCAGATCGACCGTCTTCTTGTCCGGCGCAATCTTGACCGCTTCGCAGCCGGTCCGCACTTCGACCGAGAAGAACCCGCGGAACATCTCCGGACTCGCCACCAGCAGGCTCGCCTCCTTCGGGATGACGCCACCGACGTGGTACGGAAGGCCGCAGTTCGCGTACGAGACGTACGGTCCGCGCTCCACCATCAGGATCTGCGCGTTCTCGTCCAGCCGGCGCAACCGCGCCGCACACGAGGCACCTCCGGCCACACCGCCAACGATCACGACTTTCATGCCCGGCTTCCTGCTTGCTGCGTTCATGCTCGACTCCTTTCAGTCCGATCGGGTTGCGGCACAGCCTGCCCGGCCCCGCGGTTCATGTTTGCCGTCCAATGCGCAGCCCAGCCGCCATCGACCGGGAGTGCGGCACCGCGAAACTCGCGCGGAGCGCGTCGCTGCGTCCGCTCTTCGGATGCGCGGCGGCAGGGCGCCCGCTGCGCTCCCGTCGTGATCTGGTCGCTTGAATCGTGTCTTCACGCATGGAGCATCACCGCGAAAAGCGAGAGCAATCCGAGTGCCGCGATGACGGCGGCGATCACCTTGCTGGTCGAACGCGGCATGTCCTCGTATTGACGACGCAACGCCCGCAGATCGCGGGCGTGCTCGAACGTCCCGAGCAGCAGCGAGAGCAGCCCGATGCCGATCAGCGCGAGCCCGAACCCGCGGGGGCCAAGGAGCGTCTGTGCAACGAGCGAGTCCTTCATCTCGATCTGGAAGAACTTGTAGACCGAGAATCCGAAGGTGATGAGCGAGGTGCCCGTCCGCACCCAGGCCATCATCGTGCGCTCGTAGGCGACGCGGGTTCGCTCCATAGCCAGACGCGTCGTGTCGACGCGCGGCGCACTGTCCTTGACTAACTCGCTCATGCCTTCTCTTGTGATTCGTCCGAACTTACCGAGCCGCCGGGACGACGTCTCAACTCTGCATGTGCTTCCCGGCGGAGTCGACCTCAACAGGCAGCCCAGCCCGTTGCCAAGCCTGCATTCCGCCGCGCAGCTCGCTCGCGTTCTCGAATCCATGTCGGTGCAGCAAGCGGACCGCCACCTTGCTGCGCCCGCCGCTGCGACAGACCGCAACGATGGGGCGCGTCCGGTCGAGGCGGAGCGCAGCCACGAGCGAACCGAGTTGAGTGACCGGTGCGTTCAGCGCTCCAGCGATGTGCCCCGTGCCCCACTCGCCTCTGCCGCGCACGTCGAGGATCTGAGGCTTCGCCGACCCGTCCTTGCCGGCCATCGCGGCGAGCACCTCGGCCGAAACCTCAGGCACGCTTCCAAACGGCAACCACCAGAACAGTCCCATTGCGATTCACCTGATCGAGTTCGAGCACGTCGCGTTCAACGCGGCACAGGGCGCGCCCGTGGGGCTCGAGTTGTCCTGCCGAGATTTCAGGCACAGCGCCGCGCGGCGACCCGGGAGTGGTCCTTTCGCAAAGCGCCTGACCTTCATGGCGATGGCGGGGCCTGCCGGTTCCGGCCGGCCCCCCGCGCCGTCACGCGGACGAAAGGTGACAGCTGCGGCGCGCATCGACGCGAGCCCATCGGATCAAACTCACTTCTTCATCTGCTTCATGACAAATTCCTGGACTCTCTTGCCTTGCTCAGCCAACCCCCCAGCAGTGCTGAACTGAAGGATTTCGGCCCCTTCCTTCGACTTGAAGTTATGCGGAGCCGGCCAGAAGCACACTTCCCCAGCGCGGCAGATCTCAACGGTCCCGTCCAGGTAAATGACCTCCACCGCGCCCTTCAAGACATAGGCCCAGTGTTCGACCCCGCACAGATCGTGCTCCAGTCCCTTGCCCTTCAGAATGTCCGTGAAGTCAGTCCCTGGCGCAAAGATGTGGTACGCGCACTGCATGCCGCCCCATTGCTCATCCCAGATCTTGAGCCCCGGAGTGTTCCGGGTGACGAAGTCGTCTACCGGGTTCATTTCCGCCAATTTCTTGTGCATTCGATTGCTCCATTTGTTTGTGCCTCACCGGACCGGCGGTGATGGCGACTGGTTCAACGCCGAATCCGGTCGGCCACCGAGGCTTCGTGACCGCCTCGGCAAAAGGCTTACAGCACGTAGTTCGCGCTCGCGTCCGTGCCGTAGCCGCAGCCCTGGTAGGTGCAGTGCAGCTCGTCACGGATGATCGCGGCCCAGCCGCCGGCACGATTGGTATCGAGTTCCAGGTTCTTCGTGAGCACCTTGGTCTCGAAGGTCCAGCCTGCCGGCAGATTCCTCAGCTTGCTGCCGATCGCGTCGAGGTTGTCGGCGGTCAGGCTCGGATCGACCGCCTTGGTGTACTCCTGCAGGACCCAGACCGTCCCGTTCGGCTCGCGCAGCAGGTGCACCGGCTTGCCTGCGTGGAAGATCCAGTTGGTCGCGCGCCGGATCAACGAGGGCACATACGCGCTCTCGAACTGGGCCATCATCTCGGCGCCGGTCATGTCTCCGGCCCAGTTCATCTTGACGCCGTGGAAGTCGACGGTGTCGCCGCCGGCGTACTCCACTTCATCCATCATCCAGAAGCGGCCGCTGTTGACCGCGCACTTGTCGACCTCGAGCTCGCGCGCAAGCTTCTCCGGATCGATCTTCTTGTGGTCGTCCGGTCCGACCGGCAGCGTTGCCGCCGTATAGACGTGCGCCCGCTGCGTCTTGCCGACGCCGACGAAGGCACCGAGTCCGCAAAACGCCGCGCCGCGCGTGTTGTTGGCGTGGACCTTCCGAGTGGGGCCTGGTTTGAGTTTCATTGGTTGTCCTTTTTCCATTGAACGTTAGATGCTTCCGCACGGTGGTCCTTGCGGAAGAGGTGGTGCGCGAGAAGGAAGACCGGACCTCGCACGAGAACGTACGGCATGACGGCGCAGACGAATGCCACGACCAGCACCATCCCCGGGTAGACCCAGCGGAAGACCATCACCTGGAAAGCGGTGTCGAGGACGACGGCCACGACGAAGATCTTGCCCACGTCCTTGAGCGCGCTGCGGAAGACCCGTTTCCGCTCGACCGGTTCCTGGATCCATATCCCAAGGAAGGCCGGCCGCCCGTCCCGCAGATCTTTCCAGACGGCACGCAGGGCAAGGACGGTGACGACGGTCGGCATGACCACGAGCCGGAAGTTCAGCGGCCCCCTCAACCTTTCGAGGAGCTGATCGAGCCCGAGCTGCAGTACGTTCAGCATGGCGTCCATGCCCTCCTCTCCTTTCCTTTCCTGCTCCGGCGCGCTCGGAGGCGCGAAGAACGGGCCCTCCCGTTCTCGGCGCCCCCTTGGGATCCAGGACTCACAGCACGACATGGGTGCAAGGCGTTGCGGATGACGGCCCTGGTTCCGCTCGCTTCGAGCTGCCGACTTGCAATTCGCCGCGCCTCTGGGCCATCATTGCCCCCTCGTTCGAGGAGAAACTTGCCATCGGCCTGCTCGGCATTGTCGGGCAGCGTTCATTGGATGTATTTGCAGGACAGGACAGCGACTTCACTATTCAAGACAAGCAAGCTTTTTTTCCTTTGTCCGGTCAAACAGAGCAACCAACCCGCGTTTCGGCACGCATCGAGTGAACTCAAGAGTCGACCGCTTTGCGCCACTTCGGCTGAGCAGCGCCGCAGCGCCGCACTGGGATCCGCCCATCCGAGTAGGCGCTGTCTCGGCCGTGCCCGCCGTCATCCGAAGCCTTGGGGCGGACCCGGCGCAAGTCCTCGCGGCGGCAGATTTCGACATCGGGCTCCTCGACGATCCGAACAAGCAGATCACGTTCAGCGAGCGAAGCCGCCTGATTGCCCGCTGCGCCGAGTTGACGAACTGCGCCCATTTCGGGCTGCTCGTGGGGCAGCAGGGCGGCTTGCACGCGCTTGGACTGGTGGGACTCCTCGTGGAGCACGCACCGGACTTGGAGACCGGGCTGCGCAGCCTGGTGCGGTACTTCCACCATCACCTGCGTGGTGCCGCGCTCGACCTGGTCGTCTACGGCGGGCTTGCGGAGTTCAGCTACACCATCTATCAGCCCGGCACCGTAGGGACCGACCAGATTGGCGACGGCGCCATTGCCGGGGCGGTCAACATCATGCGAAAGCTCTGCGGCGCGGATTGGGTGCCGAACGAAGTCTTGCTCGCGCACCGCAGGCCGGCAGACGTCGAACCCTATCGGCAGTTCTTTCGCGCGCCGATCCTCTTCAATGCGGAGCGGAACGCCATCACCTTCCCGGCGTCGCTCCTGACGCAGCAACTCGCCGAGCGCGAACCGATCATCCGCCGGTTGCTGAAGGAGAAGATCGATGCGCTCGAGGCGCAGTTTCACCATGACTTTCCGGAACAGGTACGACGCATCCTTCGAAGCGCGCTGCTCACGGACAAGACAAGCCTCGAGGAAATCGCCGATCTCCTTTCAATGACACCCCGCACGCTCGACCGTCGTCTCGAGGCTTATGGTCTGAGCTTCCAGGACCTGGTCGACGAGGGTCGGTACGAGATCGCCCGGCAGGCCTTGCTCGATACCGACATGAACATCGTGCACGTCGCGGCACTGCTTGACTATGCAGGCGCCAGTTCGTTCGTGCGAGCTTTTCGGCGATGGTGCGGTCTCACGCCGATGCAGTGGCGCAAGCAGCATCAGGCGACGGAACGCCGCTTGGACGCCCTGAAAGCGGCAAGCGGTGCGACAAGGAAGGGCGACAAGGCGTAACCTGCGTCATCGTCGAGCCTCGTCACGCCAACTTCCCAATTCCGGCGATGCAACCGCATGCACATCGTGCGCGGCGCCGCGCGCGCGCATCAGGAGCGAAGTCATCGGCGACGGGCTCGACGGTGCGCATGGGAACCGCGCTGGTCATCCCCGCGCTGCTCAAGCGTCTCGGCGTGGACCCGGTGGAGGTCCTGGCCGAGGCAGGGATCGACATGAAGCTGTTCGACGATCCCGAATACACGATCTCGCTCGCGGCGCACAACCGCATCGTCCAGCATTGCGCCGATCGAACACGTTGCGCGCATTTCGGACTCCTTGTTGGCCAGCAGGACGGCTTGCAATCGCTCGGCCTCGTCGGGCTGCTGGTCCGGTACTCGACCGACATTCATACGGCGCTCAACGCCTTCGTGCGTCATCTCGGCGTTCATGTTCGCGGTGCCCATGCGACGCTGACCGTCGACGGCAAGACGGCACTCCTGTCCTGGGAGATCCACGAACCCGGGGTAGGTGCGCACGACCAGGTCGGCGACGGCGCCATCGCTGTCTACTGCAACATTCTCCGGGAGCTCTGCGGCCCGGACTGGAAGCCGACCGAGGTCTGGTTCGCGCACCGCCGGCCGGCCGACGTCAACCCCTTCCGCCAGTTCTTCCAGGTCCCACTGCGCTTTGATGCCGAGCAGTTCGCGCTGCTGTTTTCGACCGACGCGCTGGCGCGCCGTCTCCCAATCGCCGATCCGCAACTGCACGAATTGCTGCAGCATGAGATTGATGCGATCGAGGTACGGCATCACGGGAATTTCCCCGAGCAGGTGCGCAGCGTCCTGCGCACTGCGCTGCTGACCGGGCACGCCAGGTCCGACCAGGTCGCCGGGATCTTCGGCATGCACAGCCGCACCATGCATCGTCGATTGAGTGAGTTCGGCGTCGGTTTCCAGCAACTGGTCGACGAGAGCCGCTTCGAATTCGCCCAGCAGCTCATGGAGGATTCTTCGCTGGACCTTGCCAGGATCTCCGCGATGCTTGGCTACGCGGCGCCGGGAGTATTCTCCCGCGCCTTCCAGCGCTGGAGCGGCATGACACCGCTCGAGTGGCGCACCGCGCGGGAGCGCGGAGGGCGGCGCACCGCGCCGGAGAAGCAGGCGGGTGATCGCAAGCGCGGCGCGGCGTGACCGAAGCCCTTCCCAACTCACTCCGCCCCCGCTCACGCGACGTTGGACGACGGTTGCCGGCGGAGTCTACGGGGACGCCATTACAGCAGCATGCCGAGCAGCCGATCGATCAGCTCTTCGACGGAAAACGTGGTCAACAGCAGAGGCGCCACCGGCAGCAGGACCGTCACCGTGGGAAGAGTCAGGTTGCGCCATGAAAACGGAAACATGGGGATCTTGTCCACCACCTCGTAGGCGTTGTGAAGGTCGGCCAGCGACTGGATGTCCCCGCTTCCGAGCAGCGGCTCGCTCGTCGTCTGGCCGCCACCGATCCATTTGCGCCGAAACTCGCGCGCATACCGCTGGCCGATGCTGCCATATTCCGTGATGCCCCGTCGACGGACGTTGCGGAGATTCGGCATGAACACGAGCAGCGGTCCGAGGACCGTGAGCAGCAGCAGGACCACGGCGGCGAAGATCTCCAGCTTGAAATCGGCCAGCGCGGCGCCCGTGTAGAGGATCCGGTTGGCCATCATCCCGGACAGCACCGACCCCATCGCGAACAGGACCGGCCGGTACGCACGCTCCGACAGCACCAGAAAGTGCAAACCCGCGAGCCCGTCGGGGTGCGTGGGCTCCAGGTCCAGATCCAGGCGCGCGACCTGCCAAAGAAAGCGGGTCCAGATGAACAAGCGGAAGCACCACCGCAGGAACAGGAACAGGAAGATCGGCATGCTGACCCATGCGAACCATCGCCCCGCCATCGTAGGCCGCAGCAGCCCGCCATCGACGACGGCATACCAGGTGTTCACGTCAAGCGCGAATTGAGTGCGCCAGACGACCGCAACTCCGACGGCATAGACGAACCCGACCAGCAGCAACTCGGCCACGACCGAGTTGCGCAACCGGATCGCCGAGTCGATCGCCGCCTCGAACGAAGGCCGAGTCGCGTCGGTGACAAGTCCATCGTGGACGAAGGTCCGGATGACCGGGGGAATCTGACGGTGCGCCCAGACTTCCGCCAGCATGAAGAGCGGAATCGCCACCAGCATGCGCGCGTGAACTTCCATGTCTTGCAGGAAGCCCAGCGTCTCGCCGCTCCTCCATCCGTTTCCCTCCATGACGGACAGAAGCGCGAGCGGTAGCCAGGCGATCATTGCCACGACGAGCACTCGCCGGGACGTGAATTGCAACTCATCGTCCGACAGCCGGGTGCGGCGCAACAACTGGTAGAGCGGTCCGCCGCTCACCAGGCTGAAGTCGCTCAGCTGCGGCAGCGCTGGCGCGAATTTCGGCGCGGTGCCGCCATCGGTTCCACGAGAGCTGGCGCTCTTGACGGTCATTTGGGGAACAGGAATGCGACGAGGAAGCGAATCTGCCAGCGCGCCCCGTCGTCCGGGTGCTGGACGTTGTAGTAGGCGCCGGCCTGAAGGTTGAGCGGTTGCCCGCCGATTTTCGCGATCTGCCCAATGCTGAGCCCGAGCGGAACAGTCCACTGCTGACCACTATCGGCTTTCCAATCCGCCGTGACGATCGGAGAGAACGACAGGTAACGTCCCGGAGCATCCGGGAAATTGTAGTTGACGAAGGGCTGCAGCAGCATCTGGTTGACGCCGCGCCGGCCATCGTCCTCGGACACCGACCAGACGTTGTTGATGAGCGCGCCGAACACCCAGCTCCCGGCAATCTTCAGCGCAACGGCGGTGGGCCCGAGGCCCCAGGCCCCTTGTCCGAGCCGGTCATCGGTCGCGGTATTCAACTGGGCAATCGCGCCCATGCCCAGGATCCAACCGCCCACCGGCGCGGTCGGCGAGAGAAAGGCCGAGAACTGGATGTCGCCGAGGCCGAACTCCCGATCCTGACCGGCCGCGAACGCCGGCTGGGAAATCACCGGGACGATCGTGCGCGTGATGACGTTCCATTCGGCGTTCAACTTCACCGGGTACACGGGCTGGATGTTCAGAATGTGCTGCGTTCCATCGAGCGGACCGGTATCGAAGTTGATGTTGTACTGGAGCGGCACACTGATCATGTCCGCGATGGGGTTCTGCGCGGCCTTCGCAAGGCTGGTCGCGTCGCCCTCCTGCGCCGCCGCGGGTGCTGCAAACAGCATCGCGAGCGCAATTATCGTCGCACAGGACTTCATCTCTCTTCTCCAAGTCGCAGGAAATGCTGGCTCAAGAGACGCTCGCACGCCCTTCAGAGCTCCCATACGGACGCGAGCGGACACGTCGCCGCGGCGCGCGGCAGGCCGTCGCGCGTGACCGCGTGAGGAGCATTGTCGGACCAGAAGCCAACGAGCCTTATACAAAGCAGGACGCTGTCTTCACTATTTCAGACACACGAAGGAATTTTCATTGTGGGATGTCAAGGCCGGCTGTCCGCAGCGCCTGTCCGCCTAGCTCGTTGGTGGACTGCTGACCACTTGTGGCGATTGAAAGAGCAGCCAGGGCATGTCGCCCCGGCTGCTCTGGTGGACATCGAAATCCCTACGGCCGTGACTTACTCTTGCGAGTGACCGGCTTGAAGCCGGTGATCTTCAGAATGTCGTCGGTGGCGTAGTCGTCGACCTGCGGCATGTTAGCGTCGTTGGAGTGCTGGATCGAGAGGTACGCAGTCGTGCCGTCGTCGCTGAAGATGAAGCCCGTCGGCTCCGCCGACGAATCCTTCACCGACAGGATCTTCAGGCAACCGTCGGTCTTCACGTCGCGGTCCTCGCCGTCCGGCAGGCAGGCGAAGATGTCGCCGTTCTCGTGGTCCTCGATCACATACATGATCCCGGAACCCGGTTGGAACGCAAGATTGTCCACGGAGTTGAAATCCGCGTCGCCTTCGACGAAGCGGTTGGCGGTGGCGACGGCGTAGCCCCGAGTCTCCAGGCTGTCGGCGAGGTAGGTGAAGCCGTTCTTCGGCGCGACCTTCGTGCCCGTACCCATCGGCTTGGTGTCGACCATGCAGAGGACCTCGCCGTAGTTCCGTGCGCCTTCGTTGCCGGTGTTGGTCCAGCAGAAACGGACACCGGGGCCGACGTAGAGCGGGTCGAAGTGGCCGTCCTCCGGTCGGTAGAAGCCGGTCGCGCCCTTGTTGTGCGCGTCGACCCGCGCGTTGGCGCCCGACACCCGCACCCAAGCGCCCTGCCCGATCTCGCACCCCTGGCCGTACCGCGGGAAGCTGCTGCTGGTCTTCGCCTGGCACGACGCCTGCCACGCGTAGACCGAGCCGGCGACCAGCGGCGACTGCCAAGGCTGGTCACGGGTGCGCCGCTCCAGGCCGTGGCCGGCACGAACTTGAAGATCGCGCCGCCGTCGCGGTCGTTGGTCGAGCCGGCGCCGTCGGCCGTCGACCCGGGCCGCTCCTCGTCGCCGGCGTAGACGACGCCGTCGGCAGTGATGTCGAGGCCCTCCCAGGCGATCGTCGGCAGCGCCGTGCGCTTGGCTATGACTGTGGTTGACGCGGCGCCGTACGCGTCCACGATCTCGCCGGTTGCGCGGTCCTTCACCGTGTAATTGGTGACCGCGAGCGGATCGAGGATCGCCGGCCTGTCCGACAGGCGACTGCAGCAGGCCGAGTCGACCCGCTCCAGCCGTTCGCGATCGTGCCGAGTCCGGCGCAGCAGGCCAGGCGCACTCGCCTTCTCGATCGCTGTCCAGCCTTAAACGCGTCTTTCATTCCTTGATTCGGATCAAGGTCTTGGTGAATCACCGGTGCAACGCTGGCCGTTCTGATCTTCAGGCACCCGCCCGGCGGCATCCCGCCACCGGGTTGGCTACGTCGCAGAGGAGGGCGTTTCATGTCCAAGGCGATTGCAGGAGTCGCATTGACTATGTTCTTGATGACGTCTGGCGCCCTTTGGGCACAGGTGGGAGCTGGCTCGGCAATCCGAGGCTGCGTCGACAAGAAACACGGAACGTTGCGCGTCGTCTCGGACGTGACCGCATGCAACACGAAGCATGAAACACCGATCGTCTGGTATCAGGCGGGACCTCCGGGTCCCGAGGGACCGGTCGGACCGGCGGGTCCCAAGGGTGATCCTGGGTTGCAGGGTCCACAGGGTTTGCAGGGTCCGCAGGGTCAGGCTGGCACAACGCCGACCTCATTCAGCGGGGCGGTGCATTTGCCTGCCCTGGTCGCAAATCCTTCGATTTGCGTTTCGTCGCCCGTTGAGTCTAGCTTGGACACCGGCCCGTTGCTGCTTGCCGCCGGAACTTATCGTCCGGTTTTCCAGGGGTTCGCCAGCCTTTATTCACTGCAAGGTGTCGTCTCCGTGGATCTCAATGTCATGGCGACGGCAACCGGCCAAGCGCTCGCGCAGTACGGCTATCACCGGAGCAAGAGCGAGCTGAGTCACACGGAGACGTCGTTCGGCTACATCAGTCTTGATTCGGAAACCTCGGTGTTCGTGCGAGCTCACGCGAGCGCGTCGTGCGGTTCCGCCCAGATCCAAGGACTAATCGCCTTCGAACGGGTCCTTTAGGGCGAAGCGGGAGGTTTGCTTCCGGTGATTGTCGAGTGGGCCCGGCCGTACGGTCTGGCCTTCCCGCGACAACCATCGAAGGCCGTTATCGAACAGCACGAGATATCAGGCAGTACCCCGTTCTGCGCGGTCGCCGCGGGCTACCATCGCTGCAGAGGGATAGGCCGCGATCGCGCTGCTGGATGCAATCGTCGCGTTGCTGACCGGCAAGGAGCGCCGGCAGTAGCCGGATCACGCGGGAGTGGACGCGCCTTGGGAAGCTAGAGGAACTGCGTTTGGGGCATCGAAACCGATCTTCGTGCTACCCCGGCGCTACCCCAGCCCGAAACAAAAACGGCCTGCCCGAAGGCAAGCCGTTGATTTGTTTGGTTGCGGGGTACGCAACCTGACCTGGCAACAACGAGTAAACAACGACTTACGGCACTGGTGGCCATCTATTTGGGCAACCGCATCGCCGATCGACGACACTCGAAATCGTAAATATCGTTGCAGCAACTGCACCACGGGACGCCAGATCGGGCCACCGCTGCGCGTCACCTGCTGCCGGAGCCGCCATTGCGTCTGCGGCGCGAGGCGGCGTGGAAACGACTCGGGCCCCCGTGTCCTTCAGCAGACGTTGGAATTCGGGTGACGCCATGATGATCGTTCCAGCGGCGCTGCGCAGTCGATCGACGGCCTCAGCCGGCAGCACGAAGGACGTCGGCTGCTGATTCAGGTAATCGAGTTCCGCCTTGTCTTTCAGTGCGGGGAACGAGACGTCGATCGCATAGATCTCGGCGGTGGGGGCCAGCAATGCCTGCGCCACTGCCGGGTCCTTGTTGGCTGCCATCGCGGTCGAATTTCTGACCAGACGCATCGTTCGCCATCGCGCCGCCATGTCCTTGAGCAGTTCCACGGCTTCGTACGAGTAGCGATCGATCGGAACACCGGTCGCCTTCACCAGAATTTCCAATGTTCCCGGCGGCGCCTCGGACTGGTCCCAATCGGTCGGGGGAGCCGACAGCGAATTGACGATGAAGACAATGACCCTACGCACGCGATCAAGCGGCGTCGGCACGCCGGCATCGTGCAACGCCTCCATCAGTTCCAGTGAATCGAGTACACCACGCATGCCCACGTTGTCCGACACGCCCCCGTCCACCAGATGGAGGTAGGGCCGGCGCGCGCCGTCGGCGTAGGTTTCCGTCTCCTTGAGCCCTCGGATCGCGCGCGCCGCCGGACGTGGCGGCTCGGCGGACTCGGTAAACCGCTTCACCCAGGCGGGGATGACCGTGTTGCAGCCGCCACCGTAGTTGTTGATGGTGACAGGCGAGAGCACGACCGGCACCGCCGACGAGGCGGCGGCGGCGCGAGATAGCGGCATGGCGCTGAGATCGGAACACAGGATGTCGAAAATGTTCTGGTTGAAGACGAAGCGGGCACCCGTCGAGATGTCGGTGGCCGACGCCAGGATCATCGGGCCGCTACCACGGTCGAGGTCGCCGAAGGTGGCACCTTCGAAGAGAACCTCGTCGTACAACTGTGCCGCCAATTCGGAACGACCCCAGTGCGTCGACGCCAGGCTGGCCCAGTTCGCCGGATTGAACGTACGGGCGATGATCTCGCCCTGCACATTCCGCTTGAGGAACCGCTGCTCGTACTCGGAGAACAGCCGGTCGCCGTAGAGCCCGTAGGCGAGTGCGGTGAAGCTGCCACCCGACACGCCGGTGATGATGTCGACGTGATCGAGCAGACTGCCCTTCTCACCCTTTGGCCCCACGACTTCGGTACGGCGGAGAAACTCCAGGACGCCGTATGAAAAAGCGGCAGCGCGGGTGCCCCCTCCCGAGAAGGCGAGGATGACGATGTCGTCCTTGTCCTTGAAGTGCGCCTGCCGGGTCTGGAATCGGTATCCGGTGCTCGAGTCGGTGACGGCGAGCGATGGATTGACGGGACGGCTGGCACATCCAGCGAGCATCACGGTCAGCCCAAGGGACGCCAGTAGCGCCATGCGAAATCGAGTCGTCATTTGAAATCCATGCACGTTATGTTGGTGGCCGGACTGCCCAACAGCATCCGACGCCTACACCAACGCCTTCAGGAGCTTGAGCAACAAGTCCTTTAGCGGGATCTGCAGCGCGGCTACCACGAGCATCGGCAGTGCCATCGGTACCAGGATCTTCGCCAGCGACGCCTTGCCGATGGGCGCAATCCTCATCTTCGTCACGGCTTCGTACATTGCCGCCGCGTCCGCGACCGGACCGATCTCCGGGGCGTCGAGTAGCGGTGCATCGGCGACCGGCTGGCGCAGAATCCAGCGTCGATGCACGAGTCGTCCCTGCTCGCCGACCAGCGCCGCATACGCGGGAATCGCCCGGCCGCGCGCCGCCGCGAGCACCGGGACCAGCGCGAACAGCGGCAACAGCAGGAACAGCGTCCACAGGATCACGAAGGCGGCCGCCGGAAGCTTGTACGAAGCCAGCGCCTGGCCGTGATAGGCGACTTCGTGCGCCCAACGCGAAGCGATCGTCGCGGACAGCGCGAAGGTCACCATCGCGAACGCGCCGGGCAGCTTCTCGAGGAAGGCCAAACCCCCGGTCCGGTCGGGATGCGTCGGCACCAGCGACAGATCGAGCCGGCCCACCCGCCAGAACCAATAGACGACGAGCAGCAGGCGCCACAGCCAGCCGAAGACCAGCGCCAGGAAGATCGGCCGCACCACATAGGCGAACCACCAGCCGCCGAAGCCGAGCTTGTGATCGGCGCCGAGCGCCCAGGACATGGCATCGGCGTGCAGTTCGGGCTGCTCGACCAGCGACCACGCCAGCGCAACGCCGAGCACGAACACCCACGGCAACGACGAGTCGCGCAGCCGACGCATGTCGACACCGACCTGCTCGAACTGGCGGCGCTGGTCGGGCTCGATGACCCCACTCGAAAGGAATTGCGGCAGCAGACGTCGTGCCGTCTTGTCCATCGCCGCCTCGGCCAGGATCAGCAGCGGGATGGCGAGCAGGCAGCGGACGTGGATACCGAAATGCTGCAGCAGCGGTTCACCGGCCTCGGCCGTCACCAGGCGTCCGGCGGTGAAGCCCCAGACGACGATCGGCAGCCAGGTCAGCAGCGCAAGAAACACCGCGCGGCGGCCGGCGCCCAAGCCGTTCGCTGGAACGAGTTTCAACCGCCTGTACCAGCGCAGCGGCAGCTCGTTCTCAATCGGAGAAAACGCGCCCTCGGTCTCGATGTCGGGCATTGAGGCGGGCGGTGTCGTCGTTTTGGTCATCATTCTTCTCTTGCAACAGGATCGGGCCGCCGGTCGGGAGGATGCGACCGACGGCCCATGAACGCCACGATGGCGTACGGATCAAGCGAACGGTCGAGCCGTCCGGTCACGCCGCAGGTCGGGTGCCCGCCGTTGCGTGTCTTCGCCCTGCCCCAACCACGAGGTACTACGGCACAGACTCCTCGATATCAATTCACCTGCCGGCGGCTTTGCTCCAGCTCGCATCCGGGTTGTACGCGGTCGTCGCCCGGGCCAGCGCCGCGGTGTCGGGCCCGAGGTTCTTCTGGTGCACGACGCCGTCCTTGTTGACGATGAATGTCATCACGCCCGTATCGCCGTAGTTCGCCGGCCATGCGATCAGCGCATAGCCTTCGGTCATCTTCCCGTTCCTGACGTAGCTCTTGGCACCTCCCGGTGCGTCCTTGCCCTGTGCGGTGAGGATCTTGTACACGTACCCGTGATACGGCTGTCCCGGCCTGGCGTCGGCGAACGACGGGCCCAGTGGGCTCTCCGGCTCACCCGGCAGCGACGCCCAGTACAGACCATCCCGCTTGCCCGGCGACGCCAACGAACGCATCGCGTACTGCTTGACGCCGTCGCCGTCGAGGTCCTTCGCCGCATATTCGTCCTGCGCGTCCGAATACGCCAACATGACCTGGATCGCCGCCAGCTCGTTGCGCCCGATTCGTCGGGTGCGCATCTCGTCGGCCGCCAGCCGGGTGTCGAATTGCCAGCCGGCCGTCGACTTCACGATCGGAATCGGCAAAGTCCAGCCGTTCTTCCCGGCACCGAGATAGGCCTTGGCGTCGCCGGCCCGCACGATCGCGTGCGCCCGGCTCCAGGCCTCAAGGAAGGCGGTGACGTCGCCCGGATCGACGGTGCCGACCGGGATGTACTTTGTGTAGTCGGCGCCGATCACTGTCCTGATCGCGTCGTCGTCATGCCGGGCAATGCCATCGACCAGCGCGTCGGCCGCGGCCTCCGGCGTCGGGTACGCCTGCTGCGCCGACACCACGGGGGACAGCAGCAAAGCGGCAACGATCACCGCGAGGCCCAGGGGCCGCACCAAGCGGGGGTTCGAACGATTCTTTGCATTCATCTGTTGACTCCTGGCCATCATTTTCCGCGCCCGCCGGCACCTGCGGCGCGAGCACCGCCGCCGCCCCCACCGCCGCTCGCCGCGGCCTTCTGCGCCTGCGGCTTGGCCGCAGCGCCACCCCCCGTGGCCTTCTGCGGCTTCGCCGCAGCGCTGCCTCCGGCCGGCTTCTGCGGCCGGCTGCCGCCGTCTTCGCGTGCCTTGGGTGCTGAAGTCCTTTGTTGCGCCGCCTGCTTGCTGGCGTTCCCGCGATCGACCTGCTGCTTGGCCTTGCTGTCGCCGGCGTTCTTCAATGCATTGTCGCGCTCGGCTGATTTCGCCTTCTCGCGCGCAGCGCTGCGATCGGCCGTCTCGGCCTTCTGCCGGGCGTTGTCGCGATCCACGCTCTTCGCGCGTTCGCTGGCCGAGCCCTTGTCGACGGGAACGCCACGGTCCTGCATCGACTTCGCCGCCTTCTCGCGGCTGGCGTCCCGGCTCGCGTCCTTGCCGCGGTACTGCTCGCGATTGCCCGCGTCACGTTTCTTCTCGAGGTTCTTGCGCGTCGTATCGCCACCACGATAGGGCGTGTTGCCACGCCGTTCCGGATTGTGGTTCCAGCTGGTCCGATTGCTGTCGACGTCGATCCGCCGATTGACGTTGATGTTGTTGTAGCGGTTGACGTTGATGTCGATGTCGCCGCGACCCCAGTTGCAGCCGCCCCACAGCGCATTGGACACGCCGATCCCCACCCCCCAGGCGATCCCGGTCATGATCGTCCGCGAGAACCAGTAGCCGGGCGGCGGCGGGTAGTAGTACGGCGGGTACGCCGTATACGGCCACGGCCCGTAGACGACCGTCGGGTTGTACGCCGGCACGTAGACGACCGTCGGCTGCGCCGGCTCGATGACGATCACCTGCGGCGGCGGCGTCGACTGCTTCACCACCACCGTGGTGGTAGCCGGTGCCGCTTCGGGCACCGCGCTCGACACCTTGATCTGCTCGTTGGTCTTGAGGTTGCCCGCTTGCTGCGCCTTTTGCCGCAGCCGCTGGACCGCGTTCATGACGTCATCGGGTTGTGCCAGAAACGCGTCGCCCATGTTTCTCACCCAGTCGGGCTTCTCGCCCAACGTGATGAGCACCTCGGGAAACGCGACCAGCGAAGCGACCGATGGGTCCCAGGGCTCGTTCTCCACCATCTTCACCGCGTCGTCGCCCTTGGCATCCGGATGCCCCTTCGACCAAGCGGCCGCCGCCGCGAAATCGTCCGGATAGGTCGTCGCCATGAACAGTTGTGCCAGCAGCGAGTCCGGATACAGCGCGACCTGCGCCGTCATCTGCTCCAGCTGCTCGTTATTGAACGGCTTCGCGTCCTGCGCCTGTGCCGGCAAGCCGACAAGCCCCAGCAACAGCGTCAGTGCGCCGATCACCCTGGACGCGGCGGAAATCAGCCTGGCCGGCAGGCGAAACATCGCGACGGATCGAGCAGCGTTGTTCATAGCCCCACCGCCTTTTTCACTTCGGTGATGAATGCCTGCTCCTTGTCGCTCACGCGCACCCCGCCAAAGCCCAAGAATCCGCCTTCCTTGGACGCACTCGCCGCCTTCTCGGCCACGCCCACCAGCATCGTCTGATAGGCGCTCGCTTCGGCGGGCGAGCCTTTGGCCGCGACCAAACCCGCGGCGGACTTGACGCGTTCCAGCACAGCGGCCTTGAAATTCTGCATCTGCTGCTCACGCGAGCCTTCGCCGAGCAGCGCTTTCGGGTCCGGCATGCCGGGGATGCTGCGATCGGCGCCGAGCGCGGCAAAGAGCTCCAGGCCGCCGTGGGTCTTGATTGCGTCCGCCATGACGCCCGCACCGGCAGCCGCCTCCTTGATCGAGGAAAACAGCCCCGAGGGGTCGGCGGCAACCGTGCCGCCCGAGACGAGCGACGGCGCGAGCCGCAAAAGCGCCCATTCATCCGTAGTGAAAGTGTCCTGCTTGGCCATGAACTGCTCCCTGGTTGTGCATTTGACGACTGCGCGGCCGCCGTGGACGTGCGTGGCGACCCGCCGGGTCGTCACGCACAGGCTCGAAAGCCGCATTGGGACGTTATTGCTTGTTGACCTCGACCCGGCGCGCTTCGGCGTCGCCCCCACCGGCACCGATCTCGACGAAGGACGGCGGCTTCAATTCCATGTTCGCCTCCGCCACGCCGGCGGCCTTCAGCGCATCGCGGACAGCGCCCGCGCGGGCTGGCAGCTCCTCGTTCTTCGCCACGTCGCCGGTCTTGTCGGTGTAGCCGGTGATGGCGATCTTGAGGTTGTCCTTCTTGATCAGGTCAGCGACCGCCGCAATCACCTTGCCGCCGTCCGCACCGACGACCGCCGCGCCGACATCGAAGTAGACCTTGGCCAGCAGCGAAGCGGCGACAGCGGCGGGCATCGGTGCTGGAGCCGGTGCGCCCACCCTGGGCGCCGGAGCGAGCGCGGGCGTCGGGGCCGGTTTGCCGCCGAACATGTTCCACAGCAAGAGCAGCACCACCGCCCCGATCAGCCACGGCAACCAGCGCATGAACCCGGACTTGGTCGACGTCGTCGCGGCGGCGGCCGCACTGGCCGCAGCCCCCGCCCCGCCGGCCACCGCAACCCCGGCGCGGCGCGCCGCCTCCGCCGCCGGCCCGGTGATGCCGCCAATGAACGCCGCCGGGCTCGCGATGCCGAGCGCCTCGGTCAGGCGGCTGTCCAGCGCACCCCGCAGGTTCGGTCCTTGGTCGGCCAGCAGCGACGCCAAGGAACTCGCATTGAGGCCGTTGTCGCCGATGAACTTCTTCAGGAACGCGAGCAACAACGGCACCACCATCGCCAGCAGATTGGTCGCCGACGAAGTCTTGATCCCACTGCTCGATGACAGCGCACTCACCAGCGCCCCGCTCTTGTCGCCGAACAACGCCGGCACCAGGCTGCTCGTTCCCGTCTTCAACAGGGCATTGACGCCCGAGCCGCCGCCACCGAAGAGACCGGCAAGGTTGCCCAGCAAGTTCACGTCGAGGTTCGCACCGTTGATCAGCGACAGCAGCCCGCCCGCGCCGTCCGGCGTCGCCCCCTTCTGGACGATGCCGCCCAGCACCGCCGGCAAGAGCGACGTCAACGCCGACTGCGTCGGACCCTGGGATTCGCCCAGGAACTGCCCGGCGAGCTTCGAGAAATCGCCGCCCAGTGCTTGCTGGGCGAGCGAGAGCAGATTGGCACTCATGTTGGAACCCCCCCTGATTGCGTCTTTGTGAATGATTCTGCCGGACCCGGCCACGTGGTACGGCTAAGGCTTCTTGGCCGGCACGGCAGCGATTACCTCGAGCTCGGCGTCGATCACCCCGGCGCGCACCATGCCCAGCTGGCGCGCCGCAGCGAGCGACACGTCGCCGACGCGATCCGCCTGAGTCGGCCCGCGATCGTTGACCCGCAGCGTGACGCTCTTCTTGTTCGTGGTGCTGGTGACCTTGACACGGGCGCCGAACGGCAGCGTCTTGTGCGCCATCGTCAGCGCATCCGGGTTGAAAGCCTCGCCACTCGCGGTGCGTCGACCAGCAAACTTGCGGCCGTACCAGGCGAGCTTGCCCGATTCGACCGCGGCGGCCGGCTTGACGGTCGGGGCGGCGGAGGTTGCCGCGGCCGGCGCGGCGCTTTGGGCCGTGGCAGTGGAGATGGACAGAGCAAGCGCGACCGCGGCGACCGCGGCGTGAAAGACGGACGACTTCATGCAATTCCCTCAGGTGGATTCTTTGATCGGGTCCGGCAGAGGCGTGCAGCCGGTACCGTCTTGCCTGGCATCTTCTTCGCACCTGCCAGTGTGATTGCGAGGTATCGAATCCTGCGGCCCTTATCGCTCATTGCCAGAGTCTTCGCAAACGCAGCAACTGAAGCCGTTCGGGGGCGCTCCGGACCCTGATCTTCGCGCAGACCGAATCGGTACCTCGCGTCTGCCATTTCATCGCTCCCCTTCATCAACTGGTCGACAGCAACCGCGTGCTGACGACGCGCAGCGTCCACGCCGGGCTGCCGGTGAGCGCGCAAAACTCTTCGCGCCACCAGCCGCACGGCGCCGGAGCCTCGCACCCAACTCCGAGAACGGCAACATGCCTCCCACCGCAAGTCGCCAAAACCCGGCAGGCCGACGCCGCTGCATTACCGCGTCGCGGGCCTGCAGGCGTAGAGTGCGCCTCGCTACTGCAGAGGTGCCACGACAACGTACTGCACCGACGTCCCGACATACTGTGGCTGGTACCAGGTGCCGCCACAGTTGTTGTAGCCGATGCCGTTGACGACCACGACTTGGCACGCCGGCGGCAGCGTATAGACCATCGAACCGATCACCGCCGACGTGATCGCCGCGGTCGCGCCGATGGCAACACCGGTCGCGATCGGGTGGTGGTGGTCGTCCCAGTCGTTGTCCCAGCCGCCACGGCGATCCACGTCGACGTCGATATCGACATTGCGGTCGACGTTGACGTTGGTGTTCCTGTTGACGTTGGTGTTGCGATTGACGTTGGTGTTGCGATTGACGTTGGTGTTCTTGTTGACGTTGGTGTTGCGGTTGGCGTTGCCATCCCGGTTGCCGCGGTCGCTCACGTTATTGCGCGCGCCGCCGCCACCCTTGACGTCGCGGGCATCGACGGGCACCGAAGCTGTGAGCCCGATGGCAACGGCGAGGGCCGCAGCCACACCGGTGGGGAGGAATCGATTCATGTTCATGGTGTCTTTCCTGTTATGGCCTGGACGATGGTCAATGCGATGGTCACTTGGCCGCTTCTGTGACGGCAATCCTGGTCGCGCCCTTCGGCGGCACGAAGGTGAACGCCGCCGCATCGGGCGCCGATCCCGCCTTCCAGCTGAGAATCGAGCGGCGCACCGGCTGGGCAGCGTCGCCTCCGGTCCCGGTGACCACCAGCTTGCGCGGCAGCGGCGCCTTGCCCCGCTCGATGCAGATCTGCCAGTCGACCCCGGGCTGGCGGAAGGCCAACTGGTCGCAGAGCACGCCGCCGACGCGTTGCGGGCCGACGTAGATGGCCTCGGTGATCGACTTGGTGTCGAAGCGGTCGGTGCCCATGAAGAACAGGTCGGCGAGCGGAATTTCCAGGCCGTACTTCTTGGCCGCGACTTCGATCGTCTCGCCTATCGTGGCAGGCGCGGCAAACGAGCCGTAGTACTTGAGCTTTTCGGCGAAGATCGTGACGGTCTTGCCATCGTAGTAGATCTTGCGACTACGCTCGGCTGACGACGAGGCAACCCGCAGTTTGTTCGGTATCCGGGCGGCGATCTCGACCGTATTCGCGGTCTCGACCTTCTGTCCGGAGTCGAGCACTTCTTCCGCGGTGACGTCGGCGGTGACCGTGAAGGCTTTGAGCGAGCGCAGGTGCGCGCCCATGGCGTTGAGGCGCTCGACTGCCTTCGCGTTGATGACCGCGGCCGCGGTGGCAGCCGGTGCAGCGGCGGCGGCCGCGGGCGCCGCGGGCGCCGCCGGCTGCTGCGCCGAAGCCGCTCCCTGACCCGCCAGCAGCGGCAGCAGGGCACCGACGGCCAGGGCGACGCGGGCACGCCGGAGCGCGCGTCCGGCCGACTTCGAGAATCCTTGGTACTTTTTCATCATTGCCTTTCCTTGATGTTGTTATTTCATTCCAAATACGGTCACGTCGGCCTTGCCCTTGAGAAAGCCCTTGGTGTCGTACCAGAAGTCGATCTTGCGGATGCTGCGCTTGCCGACGCCACGCATGTCGATCACCCGGCTTTCTCCTCCCTGCGGGATGTTCTGGCGAATGTCGATCTTGTCCGGTGCGCCGTTGTCGTAGGTGACGACCATGTGCTGCATGTTCAGCGGCGCGTCGGTGACCTTGAATTTGATCTTGCGGAAGTTGTCGAACGGTCCCTTGACGATGATGGTGTCGTGATCAGCCGCGTGATCGGCGTGCGTCTGCCCGATCAGCCGCCATTCCCCCGGGCTGCCGCCTTTGGGCTGCACGACCTTCTGCGCGCTGGCAGAGCCGGCAAAGCCCGCAAGGGCCACTGCCAACATCACCGTCAATGCAACGGCAGCGGTCCGCGTGCCCACTGCCGTTCTCGTCAACCATGCGACCATCTTCATTTCAATTGCTCCTGTCGGTACGTCATTGAGGCCACCGGCCGGCGACAAGCGCCGTGCAGGCCGATGGCTAATCGGAACTACTTGACCTTCACGTCCACCTTGCTGATCTTGCCGTCGAACCTGAAGGGCCGGCGATCGAAGTAGTCGAGCGATACCACCGCGCCCAGGTCGACGCCGACGTCGAAGGTCTCGCTCGCCGAGAAGGCGGCAGGAACGGTTCGTTTGACCGTCGTGCGCGCCACTTCCTGGCCGTCGACCTTCAGCACCACGTCGGCCGGCGACAGCGGCTGGGCGCTCGCCAGCGTCGTCGTGACTTCGATGCGTCGCTTGCCAGGGGCGAGCTTGGCGGCCGAGCGCGCGACGTAGCGCTCGATGATCATCATGTTGTACTCGTAGACGAGCTGGCCCTTGTCCATGTACAGCGCGAGCCCGCCACCGGACCCGCCCAGCGCGTAGAGCACGCCCGAGGCGTTGTCGCCGATCTCCGCGTCGATGGTCACCGTGCTGTTCTCGCGCCCCAGGCCCGGCGCCGTGAACTCGGGCATGCGGGTCGTCGTGGCGTCGAACTGCCAGCTCGTGTACGGCGACTTGATGCGGTCCTCCGGATGCAGGCGCAGCCAGATCCCCGCGCCCAGCGGATAGACCTTGTTCGCGATGGCGAGCTGATCGAACGTCTTCTGCAGCTGGGCCAGCCGCTGCGGTTCCTTCGCGGCGAGGTCGTCGGCTTCTGAGAAATCCTTGGCGATGTTGTACAGCTCCCACTTGTCTTTCGCCGAGTCCCATTGGGCGAGTCCCGGCGCGCCGGGCAGCCACGGGGTCAGCGGACCGAACGTCGCCGCCATCCAGCCGTCCTGGTAGATCGCGCGGCTGCCGTTGTTGTCGAAATACTGGACCTTCTTGCGCGTGGGGGCCTTGGCGTCGGTGAAGGTGTAGGCGAGACTCACGCCGTCGATCGGATCCTGCGCGAAGCCATCGACCACCTTCGGCGGATTGATGCCAACGATCTGATAGATGGTCGGCGCGATGTCGTTGACGTGGTGGAACTGCGCGCGCGGCGTCTTGTCGGGCTTGATGCCCTTCGGCCACGAGATGACCATCGGGTTGCGCGTGCCGCCGAAGTGCGAGGCGACCAGCTTGGTGTGGTGGAACGGCGTGTTGCCGGCCCACGCCCACCCGGCGTGGTACATGCTGTCGGTCTTGGGGCCGCCCAGCGCGTCGAGCCCGCCGATCTTCTCCAGCGCCGCGATCTGCTGCTCGACGGTGTTCGGGATGCCGTTCTGCGCCAGCAGTTCGCTGATGGTGCCGTTCTGGCCCTCGGCGCTGGCGCCGTTGTCGCCGAAGATGTAGATGACGATGGTGTTGTCGCGCACGCCCAGGCGCTCGAGCTCGTCGACCAGCTTGCCGGCCTGCGCGTCGACGTGCTCGACGAAGCCGGCGTAGATCTCCATCAGTCGGAGCTGGAACGGCCGCTGAGCTTCCGGGATGCTGGCCCACGACGCCATGTTCGGCGCACGCGGGGTCAACTTGGTGTCGGCCGGAATCCAGCCCAGCTGCTTCTGACGCGCGAACACGCGCTCGCGGTAGGCGTCCCAGCCGTCGTCGAACTTGCCCTTGTACTTGTCGGACCACTCCTTGCCGACCTGATGCGGCCCGTGTGCCGCGCCGGGCGCCCAGTACATGAAGAACGGCTTGTCCGGCGAGTAGGCGCGATGCTTGCGCAGCCAGTCGATGCTCCTTTGCGCCATGTCCTCGGACAGGTGGTATTTCTCGTCGTGCGGCGGCTCGATGGCGTTGGTGTTCTCGACCAGGCGCGGCTCCCACTGCGAGGTCTCGCCGGCGAGGAAGCCGTAGAAGTAGTCGAAGCCGTGGCCGGTGGGCCAGCGGTCGAACGGGCCCATCGCCGTCGTCTGGTCGGCCGGCGTGTTGTGCCACTTGCCGAACGCGGCCGTCTTGTAGCCGTAGTGGCGCAGCACCTCGGCCACCGTAGCCGAGGTCTTCGGGATCACGCCGGTGTAGCCGTCCCAGTCGACCGCGCGCTCGGCGATGGTGCCGTTGCCGACCCGCTGGTGATTGCGCCCGGTGAGCAGCGCCGCCCGCGTCGGCGAACAGATCGCCGTGGTGTGGAAGGTGTTGTAGCTGACGCCCTGGTTCGCGAGCTTGCTGAAGGTGGGTGTGTTCATCTCGCCGCCGAACGTCGATGCCTGGCCGAAGCCGACGTCGTCGAGCAGGATGATCAGCACGTTCGGCGCGCCGGCCTTGAGATGGTCCGGCTGCGCGCGGCGCTTGTGCACCGAATCCTGCAGCCGGGGCGCCGCCTTGCTCGCCGACGGCACCGGCGGGAATGGCAGCACGGAACCATCGCTCGGCGCGGCGGCCGCTGAGGCAGCATGGCTGTCGACGGCGACGCCTGCCCCAAGGCACATCAGTACCGCCATGCTCAGACGGGAGAGCTTCTTCATCAATGCATCATCTCGGGTTCGGTTTGCCACCATCGTTTCACTCCAAACATTGCCACCTGTGGGCATGATCACTTCTTCGGGTACACGACCGTCGTCGTGCCGATCTTCCCGTTGAAGGCAAACGGCGCCTGGTCGAAATAGGCAAGGGACACGGGCGAACCGGTATCGCTGCCGAAATCCAGCGATTCATTGGTCGTGAAGTGAAGCGAAATGGCGGCCGGTACCTGACCCTGCCCCACGACGTTGCCATTGGCCTTGAGCGTGATGTCCATCGGCCCGCCGACCTTGGCGGCCAGCTTCGATTCAACCTCGATCGTCACCTTGCCAACCGGGAGCTTGCCCTTCGACTGGATCTTTGTGCGAAAGACCTCGAACAGGTTGTACTCGTAGTTGAGCACGCCGTCTTTCATGTAGAGCGTCAGCCCTCCACTGAAGCCGCCCAGCGCATACAGCACGCCATTCGCGTTGGCAGGCATGTCGACCTGCATACTCACCACGGCATCGACGATCCCGAGTTTGGGTGCGGCGGATTCCGACATCCCCGTCATGGCGCCCTCGAAGGTCCACTCGGTGACGGACGAGCGCGGCGCGTCCTCCGGATGGACGATCGCGGTGGACCACAAGCCGCCGCCGATCGGCAGGTTTTTGTTCTTCGTGGATTCGAGCAGGAACAGGTCTTTCATTTCCTGGAGTTTCTGCGGATTCGTGGCCGCAAGGTCAATCGCCTGACTCCAGTCCTCGTTCAGGTTGTAGAGCTCCCAGCGGTCCTTTTCCGGCGACCATTCTTTGGCGCCTTTCGGCATCCCGCCCACCCAGGGCTCCCGCGGCCCCATGGCGCTGGCAAACCAGCCGTCGTGGTAGATCCCGCGGCTGGCCATGATGTCGAAGAACTGGGTCTTGCGCATGCCCTTCGCCTTTGGATCGCCGAACGTGTAGACCATGCTGACACCGTCGAACGAATCCTGCTCGACGCCGTTGACCACCCGTGGCGGCGTGATCTTCGTCACTTCGTAGATCGTCGGCACGACGTCGATCACGTGGTGGAACTGCGGCCGCGCCGCCGAATCCGCCTTGATGCCCTTGGGCCAGGAGACCGCCATCGGATTGCGGGTGCCGCCGAAGTGCGCGCCGACAAGTTTGGTGGACCTGTAGGGCGTGCTGCCCGCCCAGGCCCAGGCCGCGTGGTACATGTTGTCGGTCTTCGGACCCCCGAGGGCATCGATGCCGCCCAGTTCCTTCAGTGCGTCGAGCTGCTGTGAGATCGTGGTCGGAATTCCGTTCTGTGCCAGCTGCTCGGAGATGGTGCCGTTCAGGCCTTCGGCGGAGGACCCGTTGTCGCCCCAGATGTAGAAGATGAGCGTGTTGTCCAGCTTGCCCTGGCGCTCGATTTCGGCGATGACTCGCCCCGCGTTGTAGTCGGCGTGCTCGGTGAATCCGGCGAACACTTCCATGAGCCGGCGCTGGAATGGCCTTTCCGCCTCGGGAATGGAGTCCCAGGACGCCATCGAGGCGGGGCGCGGCGTGAGCTGCGTGTTCTGCGGAATCCAGCCCTTTGCCTTGGCGTTGGCGAAGGCGTGCTCGCGATATTTGTCCCAGCCGTCGTCGAACTTGCCCTTGTACTTGTCGGCCCATTCCTTCATCACATGGTGCGGTCCGTGCGAGGCACCCGGCGCCCAGTACATGAAGAACGGCTTGTCCGGCGCGTAGGCCCGCTGTTCGCGCAACCACTTGACAGCGTCCTCGGCGATGTCCTCGGTGAGGTGATAGCCCTTGCGGTGCAGTTCGTGCGGGTTCACCGGCGCGGTGTTGCGCATCAACTGCGGCTCGTATTGCGAGGCCTCCCCGGCGAGGAATCCGTAGAAGTACTCGAAGCCGTGGCCAGTCGGCCAATATTCGAACGGGCCTTTGCTGGTCACGTCTTCCTCGGGCGTGTTGTGCCACTTGCCCCAGGCTCCGGTGTTGTAGCCGTAGTTCTTGAGCACTTCGGCGACGGTCGCCGCGGACCTCGGAATCTTGCCGCTGAAACCGTCGAAGTCGTTCGCCAGCGCAGCGATCTGACCGTTGCCGACTCGAGTGTGGTTGCGGCCCGTCAGCAACGCGGCACGGGTAGGCGAGCACATCGCGGTGGTGTGAAAGCGATTGTAGGAAACGCCCATGCTTGCGACGCGGTCGAGCGTCGGGGTGTTGATCGCGCCGCCATAAGTCGCCGGCGTGGCCGGCCCGACGTCGTCCATCAGGATGATGAGGATGTTCGGTGCGTCCTTGGGGAGGCGCCTTGGCTCGACGCGCTTCTTGTAGGTGGAATCCTGCATCGTCAACCCTGGCGTGGAGGCCGAGGGTGTCGGAGGAAACGGCAGGACTTCCTGGGCGGATGCCGTCGTTGCAAACAACATGCTAAGGATTGCGCCGAACAAGGACCGCGTGGCTTTGCGTTGCATGAAGTGCTCTCCCTTCCGGAATCCGATTTCCATCGGCGGGCATTGCTGACAAGTCGTTTCGTTCATTTCATCCCAAGCACGGCGACCGTGGCCTTGCTCCTGGGAGCGTCCTTGGGATCGTGCCGGCACTCGCTCTTGCTGAATCCGTTGCCGTGTACGACGACAGGGCCGGTCATCAGAACGTGTAAACCATCTTCAGCCAGATGTAGTCGCCGTTCAGACGATTCTTGGTTTCGAGCTCAGGCAGCCACTTGAGCTCGAAGAGCAACTTCTCCTTGCCGATCGGCTGGATGTAGCCCAGCACCGGCCCGATGCCGGCGGTGCGCCCCTTGAAGCAGCCGAGCGTCGCGCCGGATCCGCTGTCGCAGGTCACCTGCTGGAAGTACCAGGCCTCGGCACCGACGTTGAAAAAGCCCGAGCCGAGCGGAAGGATCTGCTGGATCGACGCGTCGAGGTGCAGGATGCTGCCGCTCTTGTAGTTCGTGTCGTCGTTCTCGGTGTTGATCGCGTAGCCGAGGTGCGCCGCCGCGTTGAGACCGGCCTTGGCGTTGCTGTAGGCCGCGCCGACGATCGGATCGAAGGTCCAGTAGTTGAGACCCGTGTTGCCGAGCCGGCCGAGTTCGTAGCTTCCCGTCGGCGCGTAGACCGGCATCAGGAAGTCGTACTGCCATGCGTCGGACTTCCAGGCGAGCATCACCGGCACCACCGTCAGGTCGCCGATGCCGGACACCGTGTTCTGGATCCGGATGCCGCCCAGCGCCGCGGAGTTCCCGGAGATGGAGAGCCGGGTGTAGGGCAGGAACGCGGCCACCGAATAGTGACCGCCGCCGAGGACCGTCTCCTCGAAGCCGTAGCCCCCGCCGAGCGCAAGCGTGTTGGCGTCCGCGTTGACATTGGCGACGACCCCTGCCGCCGTGGGGACAGTGGCCGAGGCGTCGCCCCGGTAGTTGATGTACATCGGCTTGAAGAACCCGCCGGGCGACGACGGCGGCAGGTCCACCAGCGTGCCATTGGCGCCCGGCATGATGTGCGACGTGCCGCCTTCACCGGCGATGGCCATCTGCGGTGCGACAACGATACCGACGAGCATCGTGGCTGCCAGCCAAGACGTGCGGCGTTGCGTCCATCGACCAGGTTTCGTTGGCTTCAACATCTTTCTGAATCTCCTGTTGGAATCAGATCTTGCGCGTGCGTGGCACCCGGTTGGATGTTCAATGCGTCGGTAACAACAGCACGATGCCGGCACGGATCGTCCATTTCGGATTGCCGACGACGTCCCTGAAGTCGTAGTCGGCCTCGACGTTCGGGCGCCACTTGTGGCCGGCGAAGGTCACGACTTGTCCATAGTTCACGCCGAGATTGAGCGAGGTCCACCGTGCCTTCTCGGTGTCGTAGACCAGCGCGCTGTTGCCGAGCGACAGCGAACGACCGCCGCCCAGCTGATAGCTGAAGATCGGCTGTAGGTTGATGAGGCCAACGTCGGGCGCGCTGCTCGCTCCGGCGAACGAGAAGAACGTCTGCGCGAACAGACCCCAGTTGATCTGCTTGTCGGAAGAGTTGACGAAGCCCACGGCCGGGCCGAGCGTCCACTTGCCGGTGGTGAGCCCGTCCTGCCCGGTCGGCAGCGTGCCCGAGAGCCCGACGCCCCAGCGTCCCCACGGCTGGTTGAACACCATAAGGTCGAAGATCGTCGTGTCGGCGAAACCGGTCGCCCCCGACGGCGACGACGTGAAATAGGGCTGCGTGATCCGGAAGATGTGGCGGCTGTCCCCCAGTGCGAACGGGATCGCGGCGCGGAACACCGCCTGGTTGGCGGAGTCGTCGTTGCCGTGGAAGTTCGCCGTGTACCAGTCGTTCAACTGGAACGACATCAGCGACGCCGTCGGATCGGTCGCCTGGGCCGCGAGTTCGTCGTCGCCCGACCGGTTCTGCGCCCACGATACGATCGGGAACACCGACGACAACAACCCTACCGCAATGAAAACGAACCTCCCGGCGCGCCACCGCCCATCGCTATTGCTGTCGCGCAGGAAATTCTTGACCAAAGGCACTCCTCCGACGTTTGCGTCAACACGGCGCGCCGCGCACGGTATTCGGCGCCGACCGCACCGCGTACCATCAATGCAGCGCCACCTTTCGGACACCAATCAAGCCCAACATTGATGCTGATCAATGAGGGCGTCGGAGTTTGTGCCATCGAAAGTAATGTGTCCAATGCAAATGACGAACCAAAATGATACGCTTGGCGTATGTTTATCGAATTGCGCCTGCTTCGGCACGCCATCGCCCTCGGCAAACACCGCAATTTCGCGCGGGCCGCTGAAGCGCTGAATCTGACGCAACCCACGCTGTCCCGCAGCATCGCGACCCTCGAGGAGGCACTTGGGGTTGTGCTGTTCGACCGCTCGCACAAGGGGGTGACGCCCACCCCGTTTGGCCGTGTGCTTCTGGAACGCGGGGAAGATGTGGTCACCGGCGAGGTCAATCTGCGCCGCGAAATCCAGCTGCTCGCCGGCCTGGAAGTGGGTTTGCTGGCGATCGGTGCCGGACCCTACGCCAGCGAAGTCTCCGTCGCGGCGGCGGTCGCGCGTGTGGCCAACGCGCACCCGAACTTGCAGATCCGAGTCACTACCAGCGACCCCGTCGAGGTCGTCCGCGACGTGCTTGCGCAGCGAATCGACGTGGGCGTCGCCGAGGTCGCCGGACCTGACAGCGACGAGCGACTGACGATCGAGCCGATCCCACCCCACCCGATCGTTCTGGCCTGCCGGCCCGATCACCCGTTGACCAGGATGCCTCGGCCGACTACCGCGCAGGTAATGCGCTTCCCGTTGGTCACAACTCTGCTGCGCGGTTCGGCGGCTGCAACTGCTCACAGCGTTGGCGCAACGGCTTTGTCAAAGGGATTGGGTTCCGGGGATTTTTCTCCCCAGCTCAGCGTCAACACGCTGTCGCTCGCCCGTTTGATCGCGCGCCAGAGCAACGCGCTCTTTCCGGGCACCGCCGGAATGCTCGCCGAAGACGTTGCCGCGGGGCGACTGGCCGTCCTCGACTTTCAGGTGCCGGCGATGCGGACCAACTACGGTGTGATCTACCTTCGCGGGCGGACGCTGGCGCCGGCCGCACGGGCATTCATCGCAGCTCTGCACGCGGTGGAGGCCGAAGCGCAGATCGCCAGCGCCATGCCCCTAATCCGCAGCAAAGGAGTTTCCGGCAAGCGCGGCGTGCGCCACCGGGCTTGAAATTGCCATGCGTTCTTTCGCCCGGCCGTGGAGTCCGCATCAAAAGCAGCGTATCGCGTATCTGAGTGCGCGACCGGGCAGACTCTTCATTCGCGCAATACGGCGGTGTGCTCGCGGGTCGTCAGGGTGCCACCTCTTGCCACCCATCGGCGGAGGCGTCCACTCGTGCTGAAGGGCCGCTTCCTGGTGCTACCGCGAACTGGCAGTCCCGGCTACCAACGGCCGTCGGGGCTCATGCCGGGAATGGCGGGGTAAGACTAATTGCGGACTTTCGCTCTCGACCGGGCGATGGTCGCAGGCGACCCCAAGCCGCTGTCCGCGCCCGATCAGCGTCGACCGGCCGTTGGCCGTCGGGCGCGCAGTTCCTTGTCCGTCAGGACGTACTCGCGGTTGTCGACGAGCCGCTCCACGGCCAGGTCAATGAATGCTCGCGCTCGCGCCGTCTGTGACGTGCGGCTGCCGAAATACACCCAGTAGCTCGCCCGATCCGGGATGTGGTCGACCAAGAGCGGCACGAGTTGACCTGAACGGATGTAAGGCGCAGCCGTCACGCCGGCCAGCTGCGCGATCACCTTGCCCGCAAGCACCGCCTGCAGTTCCAGGACCTCGTCGTTGGTACAGATCGCGGGGACGACGGGTTGCTCGATCAAATCGTTCCCCGACTTCACACGCCAAGGCACGATCGCGCCGGTACCCGGATTGCGAAAGACGCTGCAGCGGTGCGACTGGAGTGCAGCCAGGTTGCCCGGGGTGCCGTGTGTCCTCAGGTAGGCCGGCGACGCGCAGATGATGAGTTGCACGGGGAACAATCGCCGGGCGATGACGCCTTCGTGCGGCGATACCCCGAGGCGGAAGCCTACGTCGACCCGGTCCTCCACCCAGTTCCCGATCCGGTCCTCCAGCTGAACGTCGGGCACGATGCCCGGATATTGCTGGCAGAACGCCTCCAGCAGCGGCCAAAGGACGCGTTGGAAAGTCGACCGCGGGCCAACCACACGCAGCGGCCCTGCGATCTCCTCCTTGGCACGCTTTGCCCCCTCCAATGCCTTCTGAAGGCCGCGTAACGCGGGTCGAGCCTCCTCGAGGAACTGGCGGCCTTCGTCGGTCAGCGACATCACCCGGGTCGTGCGGTGAAACAGGCGCACGTCCAACTGCCGCTCGAGTTGGGCCAGCGCCTGGCTCGCAGCCTGCGGCGTGATTCCCATCACGGCGGCTACTTTGCGCAAGCTGCCCAGTTCGGCCGCCGTGACAAAGGTGGTAATGGATCGAAGTTCGTTGATCGCCATGGCGGAAGTTTCTTTTTATTGAAACGATTGACTTGTCAATCTAACAAGCAACCAATGGCTATTCAAGTGCCAATGCGGCGCCTAGACTGCATTCAGCGAACAAGCCGTAACGACACCGCCCGCCACTGACCAAGAAATACGCATGATCCACGTCACACTCAACAACGGATTGAGGAGCATCACATGAAGCAAGATCGAGTCGACAACCTGCAACGGCGCCAACTGCTGGCGGCTGCCGCCACGCTGGGTTTGGCGCACTGGCTGCCGTCCGCCAGCGCCGCGCCCACGGAATCTTCCGGCACCGGCACGAACAGCGCGACGCACGTCGCAGGTTCCGCGACCCGGCGCCGTCTGGGCCAGCTCGAGGTTTTCCCCATCGGGCTGGGCTGCCAATGGACTGCCGGTCGTGGCCCGGGAGCCGTCAACGACCTGTACGCCAGCACCACCGACCGGACGGCCGCCATCGCGCTCATTCGCCGGGCCGTTGATCGCGGCGTCACCCTGATCGACACGGCCGAGGCCTACGGCCCGTTCTTTTCCGAGGAGATCGTCGGCGAGGCGCTGCAGGGTATCCGCAGCAAGGTCGTCCTGTGCACCAAGTTCGGCTTCGACATCGATCCCCAGACCGGTGCACGACGAGGCGGTCGGAACAGCCGGCCGGAACACATCCGGCAGGTCGTCGAGGCCCAGCTGCGGCGCCTGCGCACCGACCACATCGATCTCCTTTACCAGCATCGGGTTGATCCGGAGGTCCCCATCGAGGACGTGGCCGGGACCGTCAAGGCCCTGATCGCCCAGGGCAGTGCGTCAATTCGGGCTGTCCGAGCCGGGTCTGCAGACGATTCGCCGGGCGCACGCCGTGCAGCCGTTGGCGGCGATTCAGAACGAGTACTCGATGCTGTGGCGCGGCCCGGAAGCGCAGGTCATCCCGCTATGCGCGGAGCTTGGCATCGGCCTCGTGTGCTGGAGCCCGCTCGGCATGGGCTTTCTCGCCGGCACCGTCACGGGCACCAGCCAGTTCGGAGGCCGGCCGGGATTTCCCGCGCGGCCGTCCCGCGGTTCGCGCCCGATGCGCTGCCGGCCAACATGACGCTGGTCGAATTGGTCAAGGTCTGGTCGCGGCGCAAGAACTGCTCGCCGGCACAACTCGCGCTGGCGTGGCTGTCGGCGCAGAAGCCGTTCATCGTCCCCATCCCCGGCACCACCAACGTGGCCCACATGGAGGAAAACATCCTCGCCGCCTCAGTTTCCTTCAGTGGCGCCGAAATGAAGGAACTCGATGCAGCCCTGGCCGCCGTCCGCATCCAAGGCGAGCGCCTGCCGCCGGCGGTGCTGGCCGCGACCGGCGTCGAAGCGCCGCCGAAGCGGTGAACGAGCGCAATACCAAGGAGCGACGCATGAGCGCGAAGCAGCCAAGCCGCCAGGAACTACCGCAACGTAAGTTGGGCGCCCACGGACCTGTCGTGTCGGCCCTCGGCTTTGGCTGCATGGGTCTCAACTACGGCTACGCCAACGTGCTCGACAAGGCCGCGGCGATCCAGCTGATCCGCGATGCGTTCGAGCGCGGCGCCACCTTTTTCGACACCGCCGAAGCGTACGGCCCCTTTACCAACGAGGAACTCGTCGGAGAAGCCTTGGCACCGGTGCGAGACCAAGTGGTCATCGCCACCAAGTTCGGTTTCCAGGAGGGCCTTCCCGGCAAAGGCCAGGACAGCCGGCCGGAACGCATCCGTGCCGTTTGCGAGGCTTCGCTGCAGCGCCTGCGCACCGACCGCATCGACCTCTTCTACCAGCATCGCGAGGACACGGCCGTGCCAATGGAAGACGTGGCGGGGACCGTCAAGGACCTGATCGCCGAGGGCAAGGTCAAGTATTTCGGCCTGTCGGAAGCGGGGGTCAACTCGATTCGTCGCGCCCACGCGGTGCAGCCGGTCGCCGCCCTGCAGAGCGAATATTCGCTGTGGTTCCGCGAGCCCGAACGCGAGGTCCTCCCATTGCTGGAGGAGCTGGGCATCGGCTTCGTCCCCTTTGCGCCGCTGGGCAAAGGCTTCCTCACCGGCAAGATGAGCGCCGAGACCGAGTTCGCCAAGGACGACTTTCGCAGCATCGTGCCGCGTTTCTCGGCGGAGGCCCGCCAAGCGAACCAGGTTTTCGTCACGCTGCTGCAGGAGATCGCGGCTGCGAAGCGGGCCACGCCGGCGCAGATCGCGCTCGCCTGGCTGCTGTCGCGCAAGCCCTGGATCGTCCCGATTCCCGGCACGACCAAGCTGCATCGACTCGACGAGAACCTCGGCGCCGTCGCCATCGATCTGACCGCGGACGAGTTGCGGCACATTGACGACGCGCTGTCCCGGCTGCAGGTGCATGGCGATCGCTACCCGCCGGAGTTTGCGGCGCGAGTAGGTCGATAAGGTCGCCCCATAGCGCGGGACCTGACGCTACGTTTGGGACCTCCCGATGATCCATTCAACCACGTGGTGGATTTCACCCTGATGCGAACTGCCGCTATGGCAATCCCCGTCACGGCCGTGTCACTACTGGTCGTGTTGTCCGCGTCTGCCGGAGGTCGCGAACTGGAAGGTCCGCAGCCGAAGACCGTTCAATCGAGTCAACCGGCCAGGCAAGCTGCGATGAACGCCCATCTTTCCATGGACGATCGCCTGGGCGACCTGATGGCCCATCCCGCGTTCGCCGGATTCGCCCCGTTGTTGTTGCCTCGAACCGACCTAGAGATCGACCAAAATGCAAAGCTGGGCAGGATCGGCTCGCTGCTCCCTTATCACCAGAACGTCGAGCCATCGGATGTTGTGAAAGGGCTGAACCGCCTCATCGACGATGCGGGTGCGGGGCGCCAGGTCTTCTTCGACATTTACACGGAGTCCGAGAAGCAGCAGGAGCCCTCAAGAAAGCAGACAGGACTGTTCTTTTTCCGCGGCCGGCCAGGCGCACCCTTCGCGGTCATCGCTCCCGGCGGCGGGTTCTCCTACGTGGGTTCGGTCCACGAAGGATTCCCCTACGCGGTGGAAATCAACAAGCGCGGGTACAACGCCTTCGTGCTGCGTTACCGGGTCGGCTACGGCGGAACCGCGGCCACGCAGGATCTCGCGGCGGCCGTGTCGTACATCTTCCGGAACGCGGGTGCGCTTCAGGTGAGCACCGAGAACTACTCCCTCTGGGGTAGCTCGGCCGGCGCCCGAATGGCGGCCGCCATCGGTACGCATGGCGTGGCTCGGTACGGAGGCAATGCGATCCCCAAGCCGTCCACCGTCGTCATGGCCTACACCGGTCATTCCGAATACTCAGCAGACGACCCGCCCACGTTCGCCGTGGTGGGAGCACGGGACGGGATCGCTTCACCCGCCACCATGGAACGCCGCGTTCAGGCACTCAAACAGGCGGGTGTGACCGTGGAGTACCACAAGTATCCGGCAGTCGGACACGGATTCGGCCTCGGAACCGGGACCAGCGCGGAAGGATGGATCGGTGACGCCGTGCGCTTCTGGGAACGGGCGGGTATCAACCGGACATCGAATGCGCGCTGAATCATCACTTGCCACCCGGCACCGCGCCTCGCGACGATTCTTCTGGCTAACGCAGGTCTCGAACTGGAGAGATGCTCGGTGAGCATATGGGTACGAAGTATCGGCATCGCCATTGTTGGGTTGGTCGCCTGCACATCCCTGATCGGATGTGCCTATCTGCAACACCCAAAGTTCGGTGCGTTGCCCGACGGTACGCGCCTGCAGGCGGTCGAACGCTCGCCTCACTACGTCGACGGAGAGTTCCGGAACGTCATCGCCACGCCGATGCGGACGCAAGACAGCAGTTTCGCTTCGAACCTGATGCTGATGCTGTTCGACCGTAACCCCAACCTTCGACCCGCCGCCGCCCTCCCACTCACTCAAGTCGATTTCACGGCCCTGTTACCCGATGAGGACGTGGTCGTGTGGCTGGGACACTCCTCCTACTTCGTGCAATTGAACGGCAAGCGCATCCTGGTCGATCCAGTGTTCAGCACCAACGCCAGCCCACTTCCGTATACCAACCTGGCATTCCCAGGCACGTCGCCTTACACGGCCGACGACCTGCCCCCGATCGACTTGCTGCTGATCACGCACGACCACTGGGACCACCTGGACTACGACAGCGTCAAGGCCCTGTTGCCGAAGGTTGGTCAGGTCGTCGTCGGACTGGGTGTCGGCGAGTTCTTCGACCAGTATGGCTATCCGGCCGATCGCATCCACGAGGCGGATTGGAACGACGTGCTGGAACCAGTCCCGGGGTTACGCATCCACGTTCTGCCAGCACGGCATTACTCGGGCCGCATGCTCACGCGCAACAAGACCCTGTGGGTGGCCTTTGCGCTCGAATCGCCGCAGCGTAGGCTCTTCTTCAGTGGCGATAGCGGCTATGGGCCGCATTTCCGTGAAATCGGCGAACGCTTCGGCGGGTTCGACCTCGTCGCATTGGACATGGGCCAGTACGACCAGCGCTGGGCCTATATTCACATGACGCCCGAGGAAGCCGCGCGGGCCGCAGATGACTTGCGGACCCGGACACTGCTGCCTGCGCATGTCGGCCGCTTCAGCATTGCGCGGCATGCCTGGGACGAACCGTTCGAACGCATCACCACCGCGAGCGAGGGGAGGTCGTATCGGCTGTCGACACCGAGAATGGGAGCGTGCGGGTCGATCCCTTGTTTTCTCCCAACGAATCGATCAACGCATCGGGCGCCTACGTGACTTTCGAGCCAGGTGCGCGCTCTGCCTGGCACACCCATCCGGCCGGGCAGCGCTTGGTGGTGATCTCAGGTATCGGCCTCACGCAGGAGTGGGGCAAGTCCGTGCAGGTCATCCGCCAGGGCGACGTGGTTTGGTGCCCACCCCGCGTCAAGCATTGGCACGGCGCCGCGCCGAACAGCGCCATGACCCACTTGGCCGTGGGTGCCTACGTGGATGGCAAGAGTGTCAACTGGATGGAGAAAGTGACCGATGAACAATACAACGCCCGCTAGGCATCGCAACGTTTCTGCGGCAGCCGCCATGATTCTGATCCTGGGGCTGGTCGTCGCAACCGCCTGCGACGCTCAGGACACCCAGGAGCCGAGAGCCTCGACCGGCACAACTATCCACTCCGAAATCCTCTCCGCCAAGCAGCAGGCCATTCCGCTGATCGCGTCCTTCATGGCCGCGAGCGACATGCCAAAGCTCAACGCCGCGTTGAACCAGGGGCTGGATGCGGGACTTACCATCAGCGAAGCCAAGGAGGTCCTGGTTCAGCTCTATGCGTACGTGGGCTTCCCCAAGAGCCTGAACGCGCTCGGAGAACTGTTGAAGGTGGTTGATGCTCGCAAGCAGCGCGGCATTCAAGACGCGCCGGGTCGCGGTCCCAGTCGAGCCATCCCGACCGGCGATGAGCTGGTCGCGGTGGGCACGGCCAACCAGACAAAGATCTCCGGTGCACCGGTCAAAGGCCCGGTGATTGATTTCGCGCCGATCATTAACCAGTACCTGCAGGCGCACTTGTTTGGCGACATCTTCGAGCGCGACAACCTCGACTGGCAAAGCCGCGAGCTAGCCACGGTCGGCGCGCTGGCCGCCACGCCGGGTGTGGAGGCGCAGTTGCGCTCCCACATGGCCGCCAGCATGCGGGTGGGGCTCACAGCGCCACAGTTGCGCCAATTGATCCAGGTGTTAGCCGAGCACGGTGATCCGCAGGCATCCAAGCGCGCGAGTGAGGCACTGGCCCAGGCGCTCGCACTGATGAAGAAGTGAAGCGGGGCCAACGAAACGGTTCGCGAAGGGAAGATCGACGTAATGAACTCGAAAGATCGTGCCGAATACCTCGCTGCCATGGGGATCTGCAATTGGTAGTCTGACCAGACAGCGCGACACCGGAACGCGAGTGGCTCGTATCGCTTGCGCTGCAGCCATTCACCGGGGCGAGTCCAGTGGCGGCTGTGGGTCGATAACGACCGTCCACCCCGTCCGAGCGGATGGCTGCTGGCTGGCAGACGCCAAACAAATGTGTGTCGGCCCTGGTTGCTCGATGCTCGAAGCGGAACGTTGTTCCGAGCACTTGATCCGCACGGGCAGTGTCCATCAAGTCCAGATCCGACCCGACCACTTGAACCCGCGGCACCGAGCGTTGCGCCACGGCTTGCGATGTCCTAGAATTGTTGGCGAAGGTGGCCGCGCGCGTCAGCACTGCTCCGTGCGTGACAAAACCACTGGCAGCACCCACGGCGCACAACCAAAATAGCGATGCCGACCGGTGCGTGGTCGAGTTCGAGCCTCGACAGCGTAAGTTCTGCTCGTCCTGAGTTTCTGCCAAGCCCGCCCGTGCGCTGGCTTTGTCGTTTCTAACGTCTTCTACCGGCGCGCCCTTAGCTCGGGTTCCAGGGCGCTCTCCCGACGGCCGTCCGAACTTCACGCAGTCGCTGCATCGCCACGGATGTGACACGCGCCGCAGGCATCTGGCTCGCGCCAACAAATGCCGAGACGCACTCAACAGTCAGGCACATTTTTCTCCGTTGTTGCGGGTCGGTGGCAGGGCCTACGCTGGTCGGCGGTCTCGTTCATCCGAGCAAATGATCCATTGGCGGATAACTGATTTGAAATTGATATGTTTATTATTTATTTGGGAGTAATAATGTTAATAGTCATTCCATGTAGTTAGTGATAATATTCCCGTTATGGCCCCGTTGTCCGCTCCCGTCCCAACCTGTCCGCAGCTGACCCCATGCCCAACTCCCAAACCGCTCCAATCTCGCCCGGCGTGGCGCTGAAGTCGCTCGCTGACGTGCTCGACTGCATCAACCGGGACGCTCGACTCGATCCGGGTCGCAAGCTCGCCTACAGCGGTGCGGTTCGAACGATCAGCGCCGTACTCGCCCACCCACCTGAGACGCTGCCGGCCACGATGGGCGAGATCGACCGGTTGTTGCGCGAGCTGCCCTCCCCTTGCCGTGGTCGATCGAAGAAGACCATCGCCAACACCCGGTCTCGCCTGAAGGCTGCGCTGCTCCACGTCACCGACGCGCCGAAGCTGCCGCCCCACGGGACGCCCCTCAACCCGGCCTGGGCCCTGCTGTACGACGGCGTCGATGATCTGCGTCTGCGCCACGGCCTGTCGCGCCTGGTCCGCATCGCCTCGTTCCGCGGGGTCCCGCCGCAGGCGGTCGACGATGCCTTCCTGCAGGACGTCCTGCGCGGCCTCAGCAAGGTCAACTGGGGCCGCGACACGCTGCCGTTCTGGCGCAAGACGGTCGCGCTGTGGAACGAGGCCGCGGCCTCCGTTGCCGGGTGGCCGCAGCAGCGGCTGACTCCACCCCCCGCCGTGCAGCGCCAGCGGCACCTGTCGCTCGAGCAACTGCCCGCCTCCTTCCGCCAGGATCTCGAGTCCTACCTCACTTGGGCGAGCGGGGTCGATCGCCTCGCCGACGACGCCCCCACGACACCGCTCAAGGCGTCGACGCTGCGACAGCGCCGCGAGCACCTGCGCTTGGCGGCGTCGACCTTGGCGGCGTGCCTGGGGAGCCCCGACCCGGTCGAGAGCCTGGCGACGTTGGTGTTGCCGGCGAACGTGCGGGCGATACTCTCCCGCTACCTCAAGGCGACCGAGGACAACCAGCCGACCACCTTCATCCGCAGTCTCGCCGTCACCTTGCTGGCGACCGCTCGGCACTGGGTCAAGGCACCCCCGGAACAGATGGAGGAACTGAAGCGGCTCAACGCCAAGCTCGGCAGCACGCCGACCGGGCTGACGCAGAAGAACCAGGATCTGGTGCGCCGTTTCCAGGATCGCGAGCTCCTGTCCGCCCTCCTCGACCTGCCCGGCACGCTGCGCAAGCAGGCGGCCTCCGGTCGTTCGTCGACAGCGCGGCGGCTGCGGAAGATGCAGATCGCGCTGGCGATCCGGAGTCTGCTTCCCGCGCCGATCCGCATGCAGCACCTCGCCACGCTGGAACTCGGCCGCAGTCTGCAATGGCCCTCGGGGCGCAGTGGGCCCGCCTACGTCGTGCTGCGGCGGGACGAGACAAAGAATGAGGTGCCCCTCGAGTACCCGCTACCCGACCACTGCCGGGACCTGTTGCACGAATACCTCGATCGGTACCGGAGCTACGCGACCGTCAAGGACCGCGAGTGGCTGTTCCTGCGGATGGATGGTTCCCGGACCCCGGACAGCGCACTGCGCGACGGCATCACCAAGGCCGTAGCGCGCGAGTTGGGAATCGCCATGACCCCGCACCAGTTTCGCCACGTGGCGGCGGAGGTGGCGCTCGACATCCATCCCGGCGCCCTCGGCCTGGTGCGCGATCTGCTGGGGCATCGCAATATCAAGACCACGTCTAACTTCTACGCCGGGATGCGCACGCGCGAGGCGGCCCGCGAGTTCGACCGGATCCTCGAGCGCAGCCGCACACCGGAAACGAAGCCGGGTTGACACATGCCGAGGGCACGCAAACTGCCGATCGACCTGTGGCCCGCCGCCGACCGGGACCGCTGGCAGCGCACGACCGTGGCGGTCGACTTCTTCGACGCCGACGCGTCGGCTGCCCACTGGTCAACCAAAACGCGCTACCAGGCCCAGGCGGCGTACGGTCGCTGGCTGTCATACTTGACGGCCGCACACCCTGCCGCGCTGCGCTTGCCGGCGGCAGAGCGGACCGATCGCGTCCGAGTCCACGACTACGTCGTCACGCTCGCCGACCGCATCACGGCGATGAGCATCGCGGCCGAGCTTGGGCATCTGATCCTGGCGTTGCGCAATCTCGCGCCGGATGCCGACTGGACCTGGCTGCGGCAATGGCAGTATCGGTACGAGAAGGCCGCGGTTCCGCGGGAGAAACGGCACAAGATGGTCCATCCCTCACGCCTCATCGAGCTCGGGCGCGCGCTGATGGATGGGGCCGATGCAAGGCTCCAGAAGATCGATCGCGCGTGCCAGTACCGGGACGGCCTGCTGATCGCCCTGCTGGCGTATCGGCCCCTGCGCCGGCGCAGCCTGGCCGAACTGCGGCTGACGACCCACCTGCGTCCGATTGGCAGCGGGTACGTATTGGCGTTGCAGAACGAGAACACCAAGGCAGGGCTGGCGCACGAGTTCCCTGTTCCGGAATCGCTCGTGCCGTACCTGACACGCTACCTCGAGTGCTACCGACTGCTGTTTCCGCATCAAGACCACGAAGATGCGTTGTGGCTGTCGGCGAAGGGTGGCGCCCTGACCGACGGTGCGATCTATCTCCGCGTGTGCCGACGCACCAGGACAGCGTTCGGCACGGCGATCCACCCGCATCTCTTTCGCGACATCGCCGCGACCACGATCGCGCGCGAGGCGCCGGAGAGTCTCGCCGTCGCCCGCGACCTCCTTACCCATGCCAACGTCGAGACGACCCTGCGCCACTACACCCAAGCGCGGACCATCGACGCCGCACGCCAATACGCTGCCGCTATCGATCGGTTTCGCCATGGCGCCAAAGCCGCCGAGAACGTAGGCCCGCCGCGCGCGTTCGACCGTCGGCGTTAGCACCCCGTGATCTCCCCGTTCCTGCACGAGGCTTCGACCCTACCCTGACACCCGATGACCACGACCCATCCACATTCGGCGGTGATCGAGCAGATGCGCCGACAACGCGCGACCCCGACTTCTGTTCGGGACGGCGATGCGACGCCCGCGCTTCGGCGCCTGGAGTCAGCGAGCACTATCGGTCTCGCAGCCGGCCTGCGGCAGCTCAACGCCAGTGGACGCCTTGCGCGGCTGCTCGGCAACGACGATCCGGATGAAGTAACGGCCGTGCTCGACGAGCTCGCGTCGCTCCTCGCCCGCATCGGCTATCACTGGCGCAGTACGCTGGCCAGCAAGGCACAGCGAAACCGGCGTTCCGTCCGACGATCCCGTTCATCGATGCAACCGACGAGGAAGCGGGGTCGCACCCGTGGCTCCGTGAACTTCGCGGCCCGCCAGCTCGGACTGGGCTTGGCGGTGATCTGGAACGAGCAGACCGCGCGGCCGCCCACTCGTTGTGAATCGCGACCGGGCAGTCGTCGGCCCACGTACACGAACTTCGTGGCGGCGATCGCCGTCCTGGTGCCGATGCTGTTCCGCCAGACCGTACCGTCGGGGCTGCCCGACGTCGAGTACCTCGTCCGCGTCAGCGTCCATGACTTTCGGGCGGCGATGGCCTCGCCGGAGGAGTACCGGCGACGCGGATTGCTCGACGAGCAGCAGTGGCTGGATGCAGCCGGCAGCAGTGCCCAACAGGTGACGCAGCCATGACGAATTCTTCTCCCTCCCGCCTTCCGCTGGGCGCAGCCACCATGGGGTCAACCGTGTCGACTTGCGATGCGGTAGCGAACCATCGAAGCCCGCCATGGCGCCTGCCGATACGATTCATCCCCAATACCTGTCACTTGCCGAGGCCGGCGCCATCGCCAGCTTCTCCACGCGCACGCTGCGGCGCGCCATCGCGGGCCATAAGCTGCAGGCGCATCATGTTGGGCGCAACGTGCGCATCGAGTTGGCCGAGCTGCGGCGCTGGATCGAAGCCGACGGCGCCGCAGCGATCGGTTCCTGCGGTGTCGCCATTCCCGCGTCGAGCTCGAGGTCCGGGCGCTGACCGATGCTCATCGGTGTGCGCCTCGGCGTTCAGCAGCAAGGGTCGGCCGGATGCTGACCCCGCCTGCTGGTCGTCCGATCGACGATCCGCTGCTCGAGTTCATCGCGCAGGTCGTAGCGCAGGAGCTGGCCGGGACCTTGGCTACTCCATCGGCCGAACGGACGCCGCCAAAGGGGACTGTCGATGAAGACCGTAAGCGCCGCCATCTACGCACGGTTCTCGACCGACAAGCAGGATCGCTCGTCGATCGAGGATCAGACGCGAACCTGCCGGACCTGGGCTAAGAACAACGGCCTCGCCGTCGTCGCGGAGTTCGCCGACGAAGCCACGAGCGGCTCGGTGCCGGTGACCCGCCGCACGGGCGGCGGCGCCATGCACGCCGCAGCCCTGGCGGGCCAGTTCGACGTGCTGATCCTGGAGGGGCTCGACCGGCTCTCCCGTGACCAGGTCGATCAGGAGCAGGTCGTCCGCCGCCTCGAGCACCGCGGCATTCGTCTGGTCGGCATCTCCGACGGCTACGACAGCAACTCGGGCGAGTCGCGCTTCATGCTGCGCGGCATGCGCGGCATCGTCAACGAGGTGTACCGGCGCGACTTGCCGCCCAAGATCCGCCGGGGTTTGGCCGGTCAGATCGCACGAGGCTTCCACGCTGGCGGGATGTCCTACGGCTACCGCAGCGTGCCCGTCGGGATGAACGACCGGGGCGAAGCCGATGGCTTTCGCCTGGAAGTCATCCCCGAGCAGGCGGCCATCGTGCGCGAGATCTTCTCGCGCTACGGCGCCGGGCAAGGCATGACCCGGATCGCCGCCGATCTCAACGCCCGCGGCGTACCCGGACCGGGGCGCAAGAAGAACAAGCCGAACACCTGGTCGGCCACCGCGCTCTACGGCACGCCACGGGCCGGCTCCGGCCTGCTCAACAACGAGCTCTACATCGGCCGCTATGTGTGGAACCGCCGGGAGTGGGTGAAGGACCCCGACAATCCCATGCGACGCGTACCGCGGATGCGTCCACCCACCGAGTGGCACGTTGCCGATCGACCTGACCTCAGAATCGTCGACGACGAAGCCTGGAAGGCCGTGCGCGCGCGGATGGAAGCGCCGCGCCAGGGCAGCGGCCATCGCGGGCGGGGCGGCGCGCCGCGGACGCTCTTCGGCGGCCTGCTGCGCTGCGGCCACTGCGGCGGACCAATGATCGCGGTGCACACACGCTACTACGGATGCGCCGCGCACAAGACGAGAGGCTCGGCAATCTGCCAGGGAACGTCGGCCCCGCGGGCCGAGACCGATCGGCGGCTGATCCAGGGGCTGCGCGATGAAGTCCTCGCACCGGCGGCGATCGCCAAGATCAGCGCGCGGGTCAAGGAACTGCTGCACGACCTGCAGAAGCGCGCCGGCGACGAGACCGTTGCCCGCGACGATCGGGTCGCGGCTCTGGAAGGCGAGATCGGCCGGCTGACCGACGCGGTGGCCCAGATGGGGCTCTCCGCCGCGCTGCGCACCCGGCTCGTCGCTGCCGAGGCGGAACTCGCCGAGCTCACGGCCAAGGCAACGGGGCGCCAAACGTCGCCGGTCGCCTGCGACGGGGAGCAGGTCGGGGCCCGGATCCGTAAGGTCGCCCTGCGGCTGGAACAGGCGCTGGCGACCGACGTCGAAGTCGCTCGCAGGATCCTCGGCGAGAGGCTGGGCGACATCCGCGTCGAGGAGAGGGACGACGGAATCTACGCCCAGATGGACATCGGCCCCGTACTGCTGGAGGCAGCCGGGGCCGATGTTGCTGGATGTGGTTGCGGGGGCAAGATTTGAACTTGCGACCTTCGGGTTATGAGGCGGACAAGGCCTATATTCGAACCTAGTAAATCAACAACTTGCAACGCTTGCCAAACTCGAAACGAATCTATCCAAGGCACAGTTTAGGCACACTCAATCCTGGCGAGTCACAAATGACATTTTCGCGCGCGCCCCCGCTTCGCTCCAATGCAGTTCGGCCGGAAACTTATTCCGCTCGCGCTGTTCTTACGAAGCGGCGCGCTGACAGGCCAGTCTTGACATCGCCCTCCTCCAACCCGACATGGTCATGGACGAAAATTGAACTCATCGCACCAGCGGAGATTCAGGTTGGAGTGCCCCCATGGTTCGTAAGAAATTGAGAGTGGTATATCGCGGGTGGAGCCTGTTCCTCGCGCTGCTCGTTGCGCTGCCAATCGGTTTGCTCCAAGGCGGGGCAATTGCCGCCGATGCGACAGCGCCAGCCACTGAGCAGTCTCCGCAGGCCACGCAGGCGCCGTACTCGACGTACGATTTGGAATGGACCGACTTGTCACGCGGACGAGCAGTGCCGGTGCGGCTTTACCTGCCGGCCGCCGCCTCGAGCGAGAACCCGGTGCCTTTGGTCGTGTTCTCCCACGGCATCGGCGGCTCGCGCTCGGGCTACAGCTATCTTGGGCGTTACTGGGCAAGCCAGGGTTTTGCCAGCCTTCACGTGCAACACGTGGGGAGCGATACGAGCATCTGGTTCGGCAACCCATTCGGCCTGCCTGGGCGTCTGCAGGATGCGGCGCAGGAGAACGAGGCCATCGCCCGCGTCCATGACTTGCACTTCGCGCTCGACTGGCTGTTGGCCAGCGAGTTGGCATCGCGCATCGACGCCCTGCACATCGTCGCGGCAGGGCATTCATACGGAGCCAACACTGCACTGCTGGCGGTCGGTGCGCGCGTCGAACGCAACGGGCAGATCATGGACCTGCGCGATCCGCGCATCAAGGCGGCTATCCTGATCTCCTCGCCACCGTTTTACGGCACGCCGGCGCCCGGCCGAATCCTGGCCAGCGTGACAGTGCCCACGCTGCACATCACTGCCACCGAGGACGTGATCCGCGTACCGGGCTACTACTCCGGCGCCGAAGATCGCGTGGCGGTATTCGATGCTATCGGCGGGCCACGCAAGACCCTTGCAGTATTCGCCGGTGGCTCGCACAGCATGTTCACCGACCGCTCGGGCACCGGCGGCGCCGAGTTGAACGGCCTGGTCAAGGTGGCGACGAAGGAACTTGCGCTGGCCTTTATGCGCAACGTGTTCGGCGCGTCCGACGAGCCGCTACGCCGCTGGTCGACGCAACACAGCGCCATCGTCTCGCGCTACGTTCTTGGCGAACGCTGACGAAGACAGCGCCGTCGAATTTCAGCGCACCAAGTGGAAGTTGTCAGACCGCGTTTTACGCTGGAAATCCCGCAGCAATTCGCGATCCTGTGGTCCGCAAGTATTCGACCACGGGAGCGCAGGCTGCAGCGAATACTCGTGATGCAGCCCTGTCCTCCGCAGATATTCGATCACGTCAATGCAGGCACATGCGAATACTCGTGATGTAGGCCTGTGATCCGCAATAATTCGATCACGCCAACGCGGGCGCAAACGAGTACTCATGATGCAAGCCGCCCAGCACCGAGCAGACGCACACGGCTGTGTGTGCAACCAGATAGTGCCGCGAAGTGTCATCGGCACAGCGTACCGTGCCTGCTGGCGGATCGGGGACGCCCGGACCGAGCGTCATGGGCGGACGCGCCGCGTTGTAGCGGGTCGCCCATTCCTTCAGGAGCGACCGCAGCCCGAGGCGCTTGATCGATTAATCCAGGCCCCTGGCTAAGATGCGGTCCCGGTCGTGAAGCAAATCGCGATGGCCCGCCTCGTCACCGATCACCTCGCGTCGTTGCTACAGCTTCCAGTCGGCGCTCGGCTACTTGCACTTCACCTGAGCCAAATCGTTGCGCAATGAAAAGGAACGGACTACTAGCTTCCGCCGGTGACCGATGTGACCCACGCGCGCTTCTGCGCCTTGCTCAACTGCTTGAGGGCGTACTCGGCCTTCAACGCGGCACTCCTCGATTCATGCCGCTGGCGCTGAGGATTTGGATCAGAAGGCCTCATCCACAGCCAAGACGACATCGTGCAGCTGCTCAGGTACCAAACGCTGCACCGGTCCCCGCGGCGGTCGTTACTGCATCACCTCTGGCGGAAAAAAGCGCTACACCCGTTAGCCCACTCTCGCTTGAGTAGCTCGAGGAGTACATCGCGCGGCAGATCCGCGGCGGCACCCATGAGGCAACTCATGCTCGTGGGAATGATCTTCAACCACGCGACCAATTCACTGCGTCGGATCTCTCGCATCAGTGAACGCCCAATTGTTCCTGCCACGGCGACGTTGCGCCGCGTTCCGATCGGTACCATCGATCAATCTGAAACCTGGGACCGACTCGAGCACGGCATGCCACGCCATCACTGACTCGTTGGCGGAATGCCGCAGACCTCACGTTGCCGGCCTCTCCACGACGATAGTCACGAGTATTGACGCGTCTTCGGTTGCGCGCAGCGAGTGAGGCACCTTGCTCCCAAGGTACATGAGATCGCCGGCATGCATCGTCTTGGAGCTTCCATGTGCCGTAACTTCAATCACGCCTTCGAGACATTGCATCGTAATCGGACCCTCTACCGCATGGTCATGCAACTCCTTGCCAGCCGGCATGACAAGTCGCATGACCTTGAGCTGCTCGTCGCGCAACAGCGTCGTGGACTGGGAGTCGTCGAGTGGAGCGCCCAACGGCCGAAGGTCGATGAGTTCGCCGGACGAAGCATGTTTGGTAGCCATACTGACTCCTCAGAGGACGTGAAACTATCCGGGCTTGCCGTCGAGCCGTGGCCGCGACAACACGGGCCAATAGCGGACTGCGTAAAGCGCAAACGCGGTGGACCAGCAAATGCCCGAGGCGACGACCGTCACAAGGTAAGCGCCGGGCAACAACATGCCGCCGAAGACGCGTATCGCGGCGGCGACTACAACGAGGACGTAGCAGGTAACGTCGAACGGGTCCGCCACCAGCGGGCGCCCAGTGTGGCCGCGCGCCGTACGCGTCATCATGCCGATGGTCATGCCGCCGATCGCCCCGACCGTCAGCGCATGCACCGCGAGCAGTTCGCCTACGAAGCCAAGCGCGGCGAATCCGCGTAGTACGAGGTAGATAACAATCCAGCCGTAGGCCACGTGCAGGACCCACACAATCGGCGCGCCGAACGTCCGCCACGGCTGCCAGAGGTAGAGCCGCGCGGCGTGGGCAACGGCAACGAGCAATGCGGCCACGGCAATGACCCCCGGGGTAGCCTGCAGCAGGTCGGCCGCAAGCAGGACGAGCACACCGCCCAGCGCGATTCTTTCGACCAATGGGTGACGCGTGGCTTTCACACCCGGTACGCCATTGTTGGTGAACATCGGAATCACGCGCCCGCCCATTACGGCCATGATGAACAGAACGACATCGAGTCCAACCTGCAGGCTCGCCCGTTCCGGCCACGGGAGCATGCCCAGATCTGCAAGATGAAATACAAGCACGGCGAGGCCAAGCAGCAACAGGAGCGCGATGAAAAAGTAGTTCCGCTGGTTCCGGCTCTGCACAATGGGGATGCCTATCCCGATGGCGACAGCGACCGGAAACGCCGCGTTGACGACCGCCGCGGCCGTCGCGAATGGGGTCATGATCAGCACGCGGGCGGCCACCCAAAGCGCTGCAAGTGCCATCAGCGGCACGCCTGAGGGCGTCGGCTTCCCGGTCCAGGTGCGAACGGCCGTGAGGAGGAACCCAGCAACTACCGCCAGCGTGTAGCCGTACAGCATTTCGTGGGCGTGCCACGACGGGGTACGAACATACATGGCGGGGAGATGGCCCGTGTATTGGCAGATCCAGAGCAGGATCGACAACGCGGCAAAGCTGCTGGCGAGCAGGTAGAACGGTCGAAAGCCCAAGTTCCAGAGCGCGAACCCGGCGGAAGCGGCGCTCTGCTGCGGTTGGGGGTCCTCAATCTTCAGCATCTGCCGCCCTCGCGAGACTCCATGTCGGTGCGATGTCGATCTGTATTGCCAAGCGTAGTACGGCTCGCCGGCGCAGGTTCGAACGCTCTGCTGCCGTCAGCGCAGCCGCGTCCACAGCCATGGAAGCGCTCAGGTCGCACTGCCGATGGCCGCAAGCGTCGAGCGCGCCTGTTCCTGCATCGCGCGGTAGGTGGATTCCCATCCATCCTTGTGCGGGTTGGTGCACGCGAGTCGGCGGGTGAGCGCCTCCAGAGCACTCGCCCGCCGGCGCGCGACTTCCAGCCGAGCCAATGCTTCTTCGTGTTCAAATGCATAGACGAACTCGACCTTGCGGTCCTGGCAGACCCCGATACACGTCTGGGGGGCCTCGATCTTTCCGCAGCCAATGCATTGCCAGGCTTTCACGTAGTCGTTCATTGCATCTCCACCACAGTTGCCGAACCCCCTCTGGGCACGTCATTCAAACAAGATGGGCCGACCGTTCCGGTCGAAAGGAATGAACGATCCGTGCGACCCGCCTTTGATGGCCTCGACCATGCTTCGCAGCGGAGCTTCGGCGCCTTCACTGGTCGGAGCACGGCCACCGTGCCCGGCAAGGCTCGCGACGAAGACGATCGTCCACTCGGGCCCCAGCGAGCGCGACTCTTCGACGAGTTCCGAAAACGTACCCAGCTCGTCCGGGGTCTTGTCCACACACATCAGCGGTATCAGCGCACCACCGGCCCCGGCGTCAAAACGCCTGCGTTGTTCGGGCGTGCTATCCGCGGGCAACTCGGCGCCCGCGAATACGAATAGCAAGCGCTGCGGTTCGGGCTGCTGGCGAGCTGCACGTAGCAGGTCATCGAAGGTGGAGATGTTCACGTCGGGCATGGATGCGCCGCAGTCATTCCTTCAGTTCTTCACGAAGTCGATCACGATCGCGCCCGGATCACGTTGGACGTACCGAATAGTGACTGTTTCACCGTATCGCGTCACGAGCTGGTCGAGCAGCGGAAGGGGATCGTGATCGTTGACGAAGCGCATGGTCTCGCCGTGATTCAAGGCGTCGAGCGCCCCGAAAATGGCGGCATGCCGGAAGCGCTTGGCCACACCGCGAGCGTCGAATGGGTAGATCGCATCGGTTGAAAGGTGAATATGCGCGGGTTGGGACATGGCTCTAACTCCTGTCGTGGTTGAAGGATAGCGACTGCGTGTTTAGGGGGGACTGGCGGAACCGAGTGTCCCCTCAGCGTTTCAACTGGTCCAGCTTGTTCTTGACCTGCGCCCACTCGTCGGCATCGGGTAGTGCAGGCTTCATTTCAATGATTGGCTTCCAAACTTTCGCCAACTCCGCATTGAGCGCGGTGAAGGCGTGCTGATCGGGCGGAACGTCCTCCTCGGCAAAGATTGCCTCGACCGGGCACTCCGGGACGCACAGCGTGCAATCGATGCACTCGTCCGGGTCGATCACGAGGAAGTTGGGACCTTCGCGAAAGGCATCCGTCGGACAAACGTCCACGCAATCCGTGTGCTTGCAACGGATGCATGACTCGGTCACCACAAAGGTCATGACGGCGTTGCCTGCCAGTAATTTTCGAATGCGAGCTGCCCCGGCGTGGCGCGCCGATTGACGTGGAAGTCCCGCGCAGTGAGTTGCCGGCGCAGCGCAAGCCCCAAGTCGGGATTGCCGCACACCATGATCCGGGACCGCCGCGGATCGAGGCTTATCCCTGTCGCAGACTCGAGGCGACCGCCCTCGATGAGCTGTGGAATTCTGGCGTTCAACGCCCCCGGGCAGGATTCCCGCGTGACAACGGGCACGTACTTCAATCGCTCCGGTTCGATGGCTGTCGGATCCTCGTGCGGAATGGCCGCGATCTCAGCGCGGTAAGCGAGTTCAGAGGCATGGCGGACACTGTGCACGACGACGACCGTCCGGAAGGCGGCCCAGGTCGCCGGATCGCGCAGGATCGAGACGAAGGGGCCGAGCCCGGTGCCGCTCGCCAGGAGCCAGAGATCCTCGCCCGGCGCGAAATGGTCGATCGTGAGGAAGCCGTAGCTGGACTTGTCCACACGCACTGGCGCGCCCGCGCGGATTCCCGCCAAGAGAGCGGAGAATTGCCCGTCGGGGACCAGTGTGGCGACGAACTCGAGATACGGGTCGTAGGCCGCGGACACGACCGAAAACGGCCGCCAGACCAGATTGCCGTCCGCACCACCGAGGCCAACCCTCGTGTAGTGCCCGGGCGTGAACCGGAAGCCAGGGGCTCGGCTTGTTTGAAATGACACCAACTTCGGCGTCCAGTGACGCACTGCAATGACGTTCTCGATCGTGAAGCGAGTGGCGGCGGCCGGCGGCGGCTTCGCCAATCCGACGGGGACTCCCGATTCCAGCATCGTCTCGATGATTGGGCTCCCTGGATGGACGCCGGGACTACCCGCGAATGAGCGGTCGTTTCCTGCACCGCCAATAGCACTCCCGCCGGGCGGCGTGGCGGACATCGGGCTGGGTCTAGAGGGCAGCATGGCGTCTATTCGGCATACCGTCGGCTAAAGCCGCAGCGATTCGGCACCCATTGCAATAAAGGTGTATTATTTATACTGCTTTATCGTACGCCGACCCGAGTCTAAAAGCAATATCTTCTATACCGCTTTAAGAACCGATGCGCCTCACCGTCTTTTCCGACTACACGCTGCGTGTGCTGATGTACCTGGCGCTCGACCGAACACGGCTGGCGACGATCCCTGAAATCGCGACCGCCTACGGCATTTCCGAAAACCACCTGATGAAGGTCGTCCACCAGCTCGCGCGCGCCGGCATCGTGGAGTCCGTACGGGGCAAAGGCGGCGGAATTCGCCTGGCGCGAGCCCCTGAGGAAATCCGGCTCGGTGAAATCCTGCGGGCAAGTGAAGGCGACGCGCCGATCGTCGAGTGCCTATCGGGGGACCCACAGGCATGCCGAATCACGTCCTCCTGCAGGTTGAAGGGCATCTTGGTCAATGCCTTCGAAGCGCTCTACGATTCGCTGGACGAGCACACACTCGCCGACCTGGTCGAGAGGCCGCGCGCCCTCAGGGCGGTGCTGATTCGCAGCTGATCGGCAAAGCGCGACGGTGGCTTGGCACACCCGCGGACCTTGGACTTGACGGCCACGGCCTTATCCGCTCAGCACGATCCGGTTTCGAGCCGACCGCGCGCGCGCTCAGACGGGAATGATCAGCACCAGCAGAAGTGCCCATGCCATAAGCCCCACGGCAACGATGCCATGGGTGACGGAGGCCACCACTACGTCCTCGTTTTCTCGGCACAGAGACCGCACGCCGTGGTACGTGATGCCTATCGATGCCGCGAGCGCCATCATCGACACGCCTACAGCCAGCGACAGGCTGGGAATGACCAGGGTGAGCGAGGATAGCCACAGCGGGATCGGAGACAACATTGCCAGCATGTACGCGTCCCGGTACTCGCAACGCACGCGGTTGGCGGCGGCGATCGCTTTGATGACCCAACCCATCCCTGCCACGGTCACCCAATTCGCCAGGAGAAACGCGACGGCGATGGGCAGCCACGCCTTCCCGCCAAAGCCAGCCACGAACGACTCGCCGTGATACGTTCCGGCGTAATACACCATTGCCGGCGGCAGGAGCGACAAGGGAAGCACGACTCGCAGAAACAGTCGCGCGAGAGGTGGGGGTATCCTTTTGAGTTCGTCCCAGCCGCCGCGGTCCGCGAGCGCGAGCCTGAACACCGATTGAAGGGTCATCACCATATCTCCTCTGTAGCGTGACAGACCACCCGAGCCACCTCGGCGCGGATGCATTTGTGTCACGTTGTGATACATTATCAACATCGGAACCCCCGAATGTCAAGACCTGTGCGCCACCTCGTCAAAGCCGACTTCGAGCGCCTGGCTCACTTTCGCTATGGCCTGCGTCGATTTCTGCGCACTAGCGAAGATCTATGCAGAGAGCACGGCTTAACACCGCTTCAATATCAGGCCATTCTGCAGATCGCCGGCCATCCGGGACGCGACTCGATAACGATCGGCGAACTCGCGGAACGTCTACAGGCGCAGCCGCACGGGGCGGTCTCGCTGGTGACGCGCTGCGAGGCGGTCGGACTCGTCCAGCGTCGCGTCGGCCGGACGGACCGGCGTCAGGTAGAAGTCCATCTCACCGCAAAAGGAAAAGCTGCCGTACAGGCGCTCGCGCTGTTACATCAGCCCGAACTGCGCATGCTGAAGGAGGAATTCTCGCTGCCCGGCTGGGAGGGGACGGAGGACTAGTTCCTGGTTCGTCGTGCCGGGTGATCGTTTCACGAACTAGCGGCGAGGCCGAGCCGCTGCCTCGGACCGCGCACCGGCACATCAGGTAGATCGCGCTTTAGGACCAGGGCGAATTGGCAAGGAGTGCGGCGTGGGAATGTCTGAAGAATGCAAACAGTGGAGGAAGGAACGCCGTGCTGAACTTCTATCGCGTCGCCGTGCAATCACCGACGCGGAACGAAGTCAATGGAATGCGTCCATCACACGACTGTTGATCGAAGGGTTCCCTTTCCTGAGGTCGATGACACTCGGATTCTATTGGCCATTTCAGGGCGAGTTCGACCCTAGATTCGCAACGCGTCACTTTAGAAAACACAGTGCGACCACGGCCCTTCCTGTTGTCGTGCAGAAGGGTGCCCCGCTTCAGTTCCGCGAATGGTATCCCGGTGCCATCGTCGTGAAAGGCGCCTTTGATCTGCCGATGCCTAGCGAAACCCGGGTCGTTCGGCCCCAGGCCCTGCTCATACCGCCCGTCGGGTTTGACGCACAAGGCTATCGGCTTGGCTATGGCGGGGGCTACTTCGACCGAACGCTGGTGGCCCTGACCCCACATCCCCTCAAGATTGGCGTGGCCTTCGAGCTTTCTCGAATTCCAACGATTCGTCCCCAGCCCCACGACGTGCCGATGGACTTCATCGTGACCGAGTCGGGCATTTACCAGGTGGTGGGCGACAGGCTTCTACAAGTCAGCCCTCGCCAAGCAGAGGCTAGTGCATCCACGGTGCTATCGCAACGAGCGGCAGCGCCTCAGGCAGCGCGTGCCTCGCCCGCTTCCTCGTAGGTGCGTCCGTCGCGGATGTGATAGATCCGCCGGAACGTCGGGATGATCTTCTCGTCGTGGGTGACGACGATGATCGCCGTGCCGAAGCGCTGCGCCATCTCGTTGAGGATGCGAATCACGGTCAGCGCGCGTTCGCTGTCGAGCGGCGCCGTCGGCTCGTCGGCGAGGATGATCGGCGGCTGGTTGACCAGCGCGCGAGCAATCGCGACGCGCTGCTGCTCGCCGCCGGAAAGCTGCGCCACCTGCGCCTGGGCGCGATGGCCGACATCCAGCGCGGCAAGCATCTGCCGCGCCCGGTCGCGCGCTTTGCCGTTGGGCATGCCGGCCAGCATCGGCAGCAGCGCGACGTTGTCGGTGACATCGAGGAACGGGATGAGGTACGGCGCCTGGAACACGAACCCGATGCGGTCGCGCCGCAGCGCCCGCAGGTCGGCGACCTTCCAGCCGTGGTCATAGATGGCTTCGCCGGCCAGCGCCATGCGGCCCGCCGTGGGCTCGATCACCGCGCCCAGGCATTTCAGCAGCGTGCTCTTGCCGGAGCCGCTGGGGCCGATCAGCCCGACGACCTCGCCGGGCTGGACGATCATGTCCACGCCCTTCAGCGCATCGACCGCCGCGTCGCCTTCGCCGTAGCGCTTGGTGAGGCCGCTGATCTCGATCGCCGGGTGCATTGCCTAGCCTCCGATCGCCGCCGCCGGATCGATGCGCAACGCGGCGCGAATGGCGACAATGCTCGCCAGCGCGCAGATCGCCATCACCAGCGCGGCACCGAGCACGGCGTCTCCGGGGAGCAACAGCACGTACTTGGGGAAGATCGGTGCCCATAGCGTGGCCGCGGTCTTGCCGACGATGAAGCCGATGGCGCCCAGGCCGAGGCCCTGCTGCAGGATCATCCCGGCGATGGTGCGGTTGCGCGCACCGATCAGCTTGAGCACCGCGATTTCGCGGACCTTGTTCAGCGTCATCGTGTAAATGATGAAGGCGACGATGGCGGCGCTGACCACGGAGAGGATGACGAGGAACATGAAGATCTGCTTCGCCGACGTGGCGATCAGCTTGGCGATGAGGATCTCCTCCATGTCGGCGCGCGTGTAGGCCTCGAGGTGCTTCCAGCGCCGGATCTCCCGTGCCACCACCGTTTCGTCGGTGTATGGGGCCAGCCGCAGCATGACGACGTTCACCGTGCGGCTGCTGGCCTGGCTCGCCTGCACGGCCTCGAGCAGTCCCGGCACCCCGGGGCGGTTGAACGCCGGGTTGGCGGCGGTGCGCGCTCGCTCGTTGACCAATGCATCGTTGTCCTTGAGGAACTGGACTTCCTGCGCGTCCTGCAGAGGCACGAAGAGCATCGGGTCGCCGCCCGAAGACACCGTGCGGCGGGTCAACCCGACGACCGTGTACTCGTGGCGCCGAATGCGGATGCGCTCATCGAGGCGAAACCCGGTTCGCTCGTCGGCGATCGCCTCGTAGTGCGACCTCGTGATCGGGCGCCCGGCCACCAGATTTCCTGGCTCGCCAGGGTGCCCCGGCTCGAAGCCGACCAGCATCACGCGCACGTCGCCACCTTGATGCTGGACCTGCATGGTCAGATAGGTGACGTTGCCGGCCTCGGCGACGCCGCGCACGCCGAGCAGTGCGCGGTAGGCGTCGTCGCGCACGTTGGAGGGCTCGGCATACGGCCCCAGCGTGTCGCGCTGCACGACCCAGAGATCGGCGCCGCCGATGCCGAGCAGCGCCTGCCCGTCGTCGACCAGGCCGCGATAGATGCCCGCCATCGACAGCGTGACGCCGATGAGCAGGCCCAGGCCGACGCCGGTGAAGACGAACTTGCCCCAGCCGTGCAGGATGTCGCGACCGGCGAGGTTGATCATGGCGCGGCGCGAACGATGGCCGGGACGACCGTGACCTTACCTTCGGTCTGCAGGGCCCGCTCGCTGTGCACGACGACCGCGTCGCCGACGTCGAGGCCGTCGACGATCTGGCTGCGCCCGTCCAGGGTGGTGATGCCCAGCTTCGCCGGCCGGAATGCGACCCGGCCCGCGCTGACCTGCCAGACACCGTCCTGCCGGTCGACGCGCTTCACCGCCGCGGTGGGCACCGAACGGACATTGGCGAGGTCAGCGGTGCGAATCGTCACTTCGACCAGTTCGCCCACCGGTACTGCCGCGGGTCGCTCGGCGAAGCCGACGTTGACGATCCGTTCCTCGGTCACCGCATCGCTCACCCAGTCGACGCGCTCGACCTTGCCCGAATAGACCCGCTTGGGATCGGAGCGCAGCACGATCTCCGCCGGCTGGCCCACGCGCACGCCACCGGCCTGCCCCTGGTCGATGCGCGCCTTGATCCACAGGCTCGCCGGGTCGATGACCTGCAGCACTGCCTGGCCGGCGACGACCGTGGTTCCGGGCTCGACCAGCCGCGCGCTGACCACCCCGTCGACCGGGCTCACGAGCCGCGCCTGCGCGCGCAGCTTGCCGACTCCCGCGACATCGGCCAGCGCGCGGTCGCGGTCGCGCTGCGCCGCGGCCAATTGGGCGGCCGAGGCATCGACGGCGGCCTTGGCGGCATTCGCTTCGTGTCCCTTGGTGTCGGTCGCTTCCTGGCTGACGAAGCCCTGCGCGCGCAGGTCGGCGGAGCGGCGCGCGGCCGAAACGGCAACCTGGGCGCGGCTCTGGGTCTCGGCGAGCTGGGCTTCGGCAGCGCGGATGGTGCTGCCGGCTCGTTCCGCCGCCAGCCGCCCGCTGGCCACGCGTTCCTCGAGGTCGACCGGGTCGAGTTCCGCGACCAACTGTCCCGCCTTGACGACGTCCCCCTGGTCGACCAGCACCCGTGCCACGCGGCTCGCCAGCGTCGGCCCCAGGGCGTAGCTGCGCCGCGCCTCCACCGTGCCGATGCCAAAGGTGCTCGCGACCAGCGGTCCTTGCTCCACCGTCGCGACCGTGACCTTGGTCGGCGCAAGCGGCCCCTGGCTCATCACCAGCCAGCCAAGGAGCGCCGCGCCCCCGAGACCAACGGCAATGAGCGTCGCCTTGCGACCGAGCCTCAGGTTCATGGCTGCCTCCGCCCGCGATAGCCGTCGAGAAGGAGCGCGAACAGCTTGCGCGCCCGCTTCACCATTCCCGCCTCGTCGCCGGCGAGCGATGCCTCGATGACGAGGCCCTGCACCGCCCCAATGAACGACACCGGCGCCAGCGTCGCATCGAGGTCACGCGGAAGCTCACCGGCGGCCTTCGCTTGCGTGAAGAGCAGCGTGAGCCGTTGGCGATACGAATTGATCATCGCGCGCACCTCGGTGCGCACCGGCGAGTCTCCCGGGTACTGCATCTCGTGGAACATGATGCGTGGTACGCCCGGGTTCTCCGCGATGAAGGCTACGTGGGCAAGGAACGCCCGCTCGATCCTGGCCAGCGGCGTGTCCGCCTTTTCGACGGCCGCCGCGATTGCCGCGCCGAGCGCCTCGCGCACCCAGGCGAAGACCGCGAGCCAGATCGCCTGTTTGTCGGGGAAGTGCCGGAACACGGCGCCCTGCGTGAGGCCCATCCGGTCGGCGATGGCCTGCGTCGTGATCGCGTCGGGGCCGCGCTCGCGGGCCAGCGCGAGGACCGTGGCGACGATCTCACGTTGCCGCTGGTCGGTGGTCAGGCGGTGGCGCGGCGCAGCCGCAGCTAGGGTCGGAGTAGGCATGGAATCGAGGTGGTTGCTTGAAAGTCAGTAATCAGATACTATCTTACCGAAGCAGCCATCGTTTGGCAAGCCTTACATCCAACGGAGCACGAGACCATGCCCTTCCCGGAGTTTTTCGACGCCGCACCGCGGATTACCGTCCGCGACCCGCTCGCCCGTTTTCTGGGCGCAGCCGACGACGGCGTCATCGAATATGTTTACGCGGATGTGGTGAAGCTTGCCGGGCACTCCTGCCCGACCGTCGCCTCCGCCTACCTGATGACCCGCGCCGCATTGGGTTCGCTCTATCCGGACGCGCTCCCCGAGCGCGGTGGCATTCGGGTCGAATTGCGCGACGATCGGCTGGAGGGTGCGACCGGGGTGGTCGCCAACGTTGCGACCTTTCTGACCGGCGCGACCCATGACACCGGGTTCAAGGGCATTGGCGGACGCTTCGACCGGCGCAACCTGTTGTTCTTCGGCGTCGACATCCCGGGGCAGCTCCGTTTCACGCGCACTGATACCGGCGCTGCCCTCACGGTGTCCGCTCGGCTCGACCGCGTGCCCGCCGATCCGCGGATGGTTCCCCTCCTGCAGCGTTGCCTCGCAGGCGCGGCCACGACCGACGAGGCGACGCGTTTCCAATCGCTCTGGCAAGGCAGGGTCAGTTCCCTGCTCGTTGAGCACGCCGACGACCCGGAAATCATCGTCGTTCAACACTGAGGTGATTCCTGAAAAACTCCTCACAAGCCGCTCGCCGCTGCTTTCCCCCTGCGCGGACACCGCGATGACGTTTCTCTCCATCCCCCACCAAGGAAAAACGATCATGAATCTTCGCACCGGTATTCTTACAGTCTCCATCGCCGCACTCTTTGCATGGGCGGCTCCCGCATCGGCGCACTGCGACACGCTGGATGGACCGGTCGTCTCGGCCGCGCGCAAGGCGCTGGACACGGGTGACATCGACCTCGTGCTCGCGTGGACGCAAAAGAGCGGCGACAAGGAAATCCGCAATGCCTTCGACAAGGCGCGCGCCGTGCGCAAGGCAGGAGGTCAGGCCAAAGAACTCGCCGATACGTATTTCTTCGAAACACTGGTGCGCGTGCACCGTGCGGGCGAAGGCGCCTCCTATACCGGCTTGAAACCGGCGGGTGAGATCGAGCCCCCCATCGCTGCAGCGGACCTCGCGATCACAACCGGCAAACTGGAGCCCGTCGCCGACATGATCACCAAGCGTACACACTCGGGACTGCATCAGCAGTTCGAGCCCGTAATGGCGACCCGATCCTACGACTCGAAGAATCTCGACGCGGCGCGCGCGAACGTCGGCGCGTACGTGCAGTACGTGCATTACGTCGAGGGACTCTACAACGCAGCGGGTGCTACGGCGGCGGAGCACGCACACGCCCCGGCCGACGCACATGCGCATACCGATTGAGGAGACGAGCATGAAGCTGACTATTCCCGCACCGTTCCAGACCGAGCGTCACGCGCTGCATGCGCGCCTCGCTGCCCCCTCGGCCGGCGCAGCGACACGTTTCCAATCGCTATGGCAAGGCCGTGGCGTCATTCGAAATTGGCTATCTTCGCGGCGAGTGCAAGTGCTCCTCGCTATCACGTTGCTTGGTGTAGAGCGGATTTCCGCCCACGTGTTTGGCGTCAGTCTGCTGCCGGGTCTCGGCGCAGAAACCGGGATGCTGCTGCTTTGGGGGATCGGCCACTGCGATACGTTGGACGGACCACTCGTGGCGCTCGCGAGGAAGGCGCTCGAGGATAACAACGTCAACCTAGTGCTTCCTTGGGTGCGCCCCGACGACGATCCTGAAATCCGGCATGCCTTCGATCACGCACAGGTTGTTCGCGATCTCGGGCCGGAAGCCCGGTCGCTGGCCGATCGGCATTTCTTGGAAACGCTCGTCCGCATTCATCGAGCCGGCGAAGGCGCGCCGTTCACTGGATTGAAGCCAGCAGGTCTCGACCTTGGACCCGCCGTCCCGGCCGCGGATCGCGCGCTGAAAACCGGCTCTGCCTGACGCGCTGGTCAAGCTGCTGGTCGACGCGGTGAGTGCCGGCGTGCATGCGCGTTTTCACACAGCGGCGGAGAGGCAGCGCTTCGATCCAAACGACGTGGCCGCCGGCCGCAGCTATGTCGAAGCCTATGTGCCGTACGTTCACTATGTCGAACGGCTCTGGGAAGTGGCGACCGGGCCAGTCCACGGCCATCCCGCCGAGCATGAAGCCCAGGCGCATCAGAGCGAACACGTGGCGCAACAACACTAAGCAAAGGAAGAGAGTCCAGGACGGGCCCGGTGCCGATGTCATCCGCCTGATGAAGTTCGCGCCTGCTGATCGCTTCCTTGCCGAACGGGAAGAACGAGAACTGGCCCATGACGAAGCAGGCTTTGCCCCACGGGATGCCAATGATCGTAATGTAGGCGACGATCCCTGCCAGCCACCGCGCCAGCCCCAAGAGGATCCCGCCAAGGACAAACCAGAGGAGATTGAGAATGGCGCGCACGGCGACCGGCTATTACTTGGGCTTGGCCGTCTTCTTGGCTGCCCCAAACTGATCAACCGTACCTTTGCTTCCCCGCTTCCCGATGCTGCGAAGCGCCGCCACCTTCGCCAGTTGCTCGGCGCGCGGACAGCCGTCTCGTGCTCCCAGTTGTAGATGGACTGGGCGCTCACGCCGAGGAGCTTTCCAAAGTCCTCCGCTGAAAGTCCAAGGCGCTCGCGCTGCACTCGCAGCCCCTTCGCACTAAATCGTGCGGGCTTGCCATTGTCGTCAGCGGGAACAACGGCAGGCGCCCCGAGGGTCTTGCGCGATAGCAATGCGACTTGGCGCGCGAGCTGTGCGACCTGCCGCTTCAACTCAGCAACTTCGCGGCGTTGCCGAATGGTCGCCCTCTTCGTCGGGTCGATTTGGCTTCGACTCTCCTTGCGGGAAAGCCTGATGATTTCCTCTTTGAGTACACTTCCAATGTTCGGCATTTCCGTCCTAAGTAATTGCGGCTGCCCGCACTCTACCAAACTCGGCGTAACGGTTGCTCCGGCAATAGGGCCGAGCGCACGGCGAAGGGGAATTCGCCGTGCGTGTCAGCAGATGCCAGCGCGCGAATCCGCGCAATATCGAGCACGCCTTTCGCCCCCCAGCCACGTTCGTCGGAGGGACCTTCGGGGCGAAACTGCCCGTAGACGTGACGTCCATTTTGGTTCAGTCGGTCCGATAGGAAACGCGATGCCAGCCGTTCCAACTCGGCACCCTGGGTAGCGACATGGTGCTCGGCGACCGACTCGGCATTTTGCTGCGCATTCGCTGATCCCTCAGATTAGATAGGACGACGTGGTCGAAAGGTTGCTCGAATCATCACACCGCAGACACGCAATGCCAGAGAGGGTCAGCCCGGCGGTCAGGACATTTTGCACGGCGCGCGTCCTTGTGGTGTCCCTTAGCCATCACCCTCGGCATCGATGCCAGAAGGGCGGCGAGCAAAAGACAGCCCGGCCATTAGCGCCCAGCTCACACGCCATTGACAATCGGAGCAGCAATCGAATCACAATCAATCGGCTCCTGAGATGTATGCCTGAGGGTTAGCAAGGAACGTTGCCAGGGAACATCTTCATTTAAGTGCGCAGGCCCCCGGCCCTTGCGCGTAGGCGCACGATCCGCAGTAACCCGCTGCGGCGGGCGCTGCAGCGGCGGTCGACTTTGCCGTCGCAAAGACGGACAGCTTCTTGTCGCGCTCGGTTGAGTGGCAACTCGGGCAATCCGGAACGCTGCCCGAGCGCACCAGCGTCTCGAACGCTGTCCCGCATTGCTTGCACTCATATTCGTAGATGGGCATCTGCAACTCCTTCGTGGTCGACTGTACGACTCCATTACGATCCTGCCTATTCGTTCGCAGCCGTGCGTTGGCTCGGCAACGATTGGATTCCGGGCGTTGCCGGCCCATAGGTCGTATGGCCGCACCCACAAGGCCCACTCTCAGTTTCAAGGCTAGGTGCGACTGACACACGACTGTCGGTCTCGGTAGCAATGCGGCTATTTTAGAGAACATTGAGACCGCGTGTTCCCTTCTGTCACTCTTGCACACAAGTCATCACACTGCTTGTTCGCTTGCCCCGGTGACCCTCGAGCACCTGCGTCGAATCAAACGTACTTCTTGTAGTACTTCCATTGCAGTCGCGACAAGACTCCGATCCCGGCAGCCATCACCCACGACCCACACTGCAACTCGAACGTCATCGGCACACAGACGTAGACGAACAGCGACAACCCGACGACACCCGCGATCGCGTACTTGGCGCGGTGATAGAGCGTCGCCGACTCCCTCCCCCCGGAATAGCGGCGGATCGAGCGCTCGACCAGCCCATCGATCATGCCCACGGCGTAGCCCAGCGCGACCGGCAGGATCGCCGACAGCCACAGGGCAAGCCGCAATCCATACAGCTTGGTCGTCAGCATCGCCACCTGTAGCGTCGGCAACATCGATACGAAGAACCGCTGCACCGTCTGATCGAAGGGCGTGAGCTGGTGCGGATCAGCGATGATGATCTGCTCGATCGCGGGGGCGACAAATAGCGCGTAATAGAGACCGTTCGCCCAAGCCACACCTTGAACTCTGAGGAACGGGATGCCATAGAGGCCGTCCACGGCCGCAGCCGTCGTGGCGATGGCCACTTCGAGAGGGCGGATGCCATCGGGCCAGATCTTGAACACCAGGAACCCGGCGATGACCCACGCCGCGAGCAACAGGCCGGCCAGCAACACGGTCAGGTAGGCCAAGTAGCGGAACGGCGCCGAGAACGCCCCGGCATAGCCGCCATGCAGCGTCGCCGCTCTAGAAGCCACTGCCCTTCCCTTCCACGGTGAGACCGGACGCTGTCCCATGGTCCTGATGCGTGCGATACCGCTGCAACATGTCGCGCGCCATTTCCGCAAAGTCCTTCGGCAGCGTCGGGTCGCTCGCGCTGTCGGGCAACGGCATCCGCAGCTTGTAGAGTTGGCCCCCATCGATCAGCGCAAAGGCTTGGCCCTTGGGCAGATTGACCAGGTCGGCGGGCGTGAGCATCGGCACCCGCTCCGAAGCGATGCGATCCTCGTTGCGGCTGGCGAACTCGGCAAAGTCGCTCGGATCGTTGGTGTCGGTGGCCGAGGAGGCGGCAATCAGTGTCGTCAACCGCACCTCGTGCAGCTTGCGGGTGATGATCTCGGCGGTCTTTTCGTTGACGACGCGCAGGAAGACACGGGAGTTGAAGTTGCCTTCGATCTGCTCGGCCTTGGCCCGGTTGCCGATCCTCGCTTCCACATCCGCCCAGGTCTGGGTATAGGCGGTGACCTGGTAGCCAGCGCCTCCCGCCTTGTTGACCATGGGGATGAACTCGTCGCCGATGAGATCGTTGAACTCGTCGGCGTGAATGGCCAGCCGGCGCGGACGCACCGCCTCCACCTGGCCATAGCCCAGTCCGTGCTTGTAGACCTTGCCCGCCACGCTGGTGAGATCGGCGAACATGGCGTTGCCCACCGCCGTCGCCACCGCCGGGTCTTCCAGCGAATCGAGGCCGACATAGACGATGCCGCCGTTGTTCAGGATCGTCATCCAGTCGAACACCGGTCGCGGATCGTCCAGGTTCTCGTAGTCGGGCGAGACCAGGTCGGCGATCTCGCCGGTGGTCACTTTCTCCAGGAACGGATAGAGCGAGGCGACCAGCTTCTGGAAATAGGAGTTCTCGTAGGTGACCACCGAGGCCAGCGCACTGGCGGTCGAATCGTAGAGCTGTTTGCGTTTCACGTAGTCGAGCAGCTTCACCAGCTCGCCGCCGCGCGACTTGAGCGCCTTGTCCAGGCGGGTGTTGTCGATCTCGATGCCAGCGACCTCGGCGCGCCAGCCGGCGGCCTGCGGCTCTCGATCGAGCCAATGCATCAGGTAATCGAGAATCAGCGGCTCGAAGTTCTCGGCATAGCGGTGCAGCGCGCGGTAGCTGGGTTTGCGCCCCAGCGCCACCATCGCCCGCACCAGCCCGTTGACGTATTTCCAGACGAACTGCTTGAACGATTCGGCATCGCCGCCGCTGGGCATGTTGTTGGCGATCCGGGTGGCGACTTCGGTGATGCGCGCGAAGTCGCCGATCGGGTTGTAGCGCGCCGAATACTGCGGATAACCGAGATGAAAGAAGTGAAACTGCGCCAGCCGTCCGGCACGCTTGGCCTCGGCATAGACCCGACGAAACACGTCGGCGTCGCCCTTCGGGTCGAACACGATGACGGTTTCGCCACGCCGAATATCCTGCGCCACCAGCAATTCCAGAAAGCGCGATTTGCCGGTGCGGGTGGTCCCGACCACCACCATGTGCCCGACCCGCTCCGCCAGCGGCAGATAGACCTCGCGCTCGTCCGGTTCGACACCGTGCAACGCCGGATCGCCCCCACTTCCGGCATCAGTGCGCCGGATTCCACCACGCAGTTTGGCGGGTCAACCGCGCCGCCCAGGCAAGCCGGGTGTGCTCGTGCCGGGACTCGAACCGGCGCGCCAGCCGATAGAGCCCCGCTGGTTCCCGGAAATGCGCAACCTCCGGCCGGCGCGAATCGACCAGCCGCTGGGTGTGCACGGCGGTCCAGCGGAAACCGCGGCCGAGGAACAACTGGTGGCGGGACCAGGGGATCCGATTGGCGGCCAGCGCGTAGTGCGGCGGTTGCCGGAGATGGCGTTGAAAGCGCAGCACCCGCTGCGCCTGCCCCTCGCGGCGCAGCGCATGCGCGAACAACAACGTCACGACCAGGAGCCCGGCGGTGGGGGTCAACATCAGGACCTCCGGCCAGGCGATCACCCCGCTCGCCGCCGCCAGCGATGCGATCGCCGCGTAGCGCTCGACCGCAGGGCGAAACAGGTTCTCCAGGGGATAGGTCATGCGGTGGGTTGCCCCCCGGCGTCCGGCGCGCGCTGCAGATGCGGATTGGCCGGTGGCACCGGGGCGAAGAAGCGTTCCGGGTGCAGCACCACCACGCCGTTCAACGCTTTGCCGGGCTTGCCCTCGCGACCCGCCACGCGATAGGTGAGCACGCTCTTGTTGCGCGGCCCCTTGCGGTTCCAGCCCGCGCCGCACACCGCTCGCTGCACCGCCTTGCCCGGCCAGTCCCTGGCACCGCCTGGCTCCGCACTCGAAGCCGTCGGATGCGCTTCGGCATAGGCGCGAAAGACGCCCGGAGAAACGAGAAACAAGCCTTCAGTGACGAAATGCACCAGCGCTCCGCTTTCGTTATAGCGCAGCGACCTCCCCCCCCCCCTGCTGCACCCACGCCATGAACGCCACCGCCAGCGCGGATGGCTGTTTGTCTGGATCTTCGTGCAAGGCCGGCAATGGACCGATCGCCGGCGGCACCGGTGGCCCCCACGCGGACGAACGGGGCGAGGTCGGCTCCAGGCTCGCCGCATCGTCGGCCGGATCGAGCAACGCGGGCCGGTGTGGAGGCGAACGATGATGGGGCCAATGTGGTGTCGCAGCGGGCCGCCCGGAGCGGCCGCTCGCGCTCCCTGGCTGGCCGCCGCTGGCGTGGGCTCTGCCGCCGGCAGGACCACGATGCGCCCCTGCATGGGCGAGGGAAAGCCGGTTGCCTCCGGCCACAGGCGCGCCAACGGAAACCGCAGCAGCGTCAGTTCGTGGGCGTAATCCGCGCCCTCGACCCGGGCGCGCCAGACGGCGCCGCCGGTGGCCGGATTGGGTACCACCGCCCCGTATTCCTGCCAGACATCGAACAGGCGATCGTTCTTGTCCTCGCCGGGAACGGCGGTGTCGCCCTGGGCGTGCAGGAAGCGCCGCACCTCATCGGCGAGGCGCTTCGACACCAACCAGACGGCGTCGTCGGCGACCCACCCGGCCGCGCCGTCGCGGTTGAGCGGCAACCAGGCGCCATCGGCCAGCATCTTGCGCAACGCGTCCATCAGACGTTCGATCAAGGGCACGTTGCGGGCACTGGCAAAGCGCTGCCGCGGGCCGGTCAGCAGATTGCGCCGCACCGATTCGCGGTCGCCCACCGCCACCAGTTCCGCCAGGGCGCCATCGCGCCGCTCGCCGCAGAGATACTCCGCCAGTTCCTGCAACAGCGCGCTCTCCTCCGCCAGCCACCCCAATACCGGCGTCGGCACGAATTGCGGCAGCAAGACCAGCGGGAAGCGTCGGTGCGCGGCGTAGTCGCGGGCAGCGCCGTGGGCGAAGTCGACCCGATAACGCTCTGCCGCCAGCGCGGGTAGCGAACCCGCCAGCGGATTCCACACCGCGTTGGCGTGGGCGGGGGAGTCGTAGGTGATGCGCAAATCGTGTGCCGCCTTGCCGGTATCGTGCAGCAACGCCGCGACGAACACCGCATAGGTCCAGCGATGCTGCTGGCGCTGCTGGGCTTCGGTGGGCGCACCGGGCGGCAGCATCAGGCCCTGCCGCCGCTGCAGCGCGTGCTGGACGGTCTCCAGCGTGTGCAGCGCCATGCCGCCCGGCTGGGCGTGATGGTGCGACTCGGACGCCGGCAGCAATTGGGCGAATTCGAGGAAACGATCGATCACCGGCGCGTAGTGGCGCTGGAAATTGTCCGCCGAGGCGTGCGCGTGATCCCCTATACGGGCGATCAGACCCCCCGCGTCCAGCCGCGTGATCAGCGTCGGGGCCCGCAGCACCGGCAACGTGTCGCCCTGAACGGAAGCGATCGATCCGCCGGCAATCGCACGGGCTGAACCCGCGGCGGCGACGTGCACACGCCGGTCGCCGGCAGCGTCGCGCCGACCCAGCGCCAGGCCGATCTGTCGGAGCCATCCCGCTGCGGTCATTGTTCGGTCGCCGGTCCAGGTCGCGGGTGACGACGATGGAACATTGCAGCGACGAGCGCCAGCGGAAAAGCGTCAGCGAAGGTTGGGGTTTTCGAGGAAGGGGCGGAAGGTCAGCTGCCGTCATCTGTTCAGCCGAAATTCCACGTGACGGACAACGTCGACTGACCTCGAACGCACGCTCGCGCAAAGCCCGCGTGCAACCCAAGGTTTGACAGCCGCGGGATATTCTTGGACCGTTCGGTTGGTAGCGCGGAAGTAGTTGCAGGGTCGCGGCTGGCCGGCTAGCGATTTCGGCCAACTGACATTCGCCACCGTCTGCGTTCGTCTTGCGTTCTGTACCCCGCGGTGTCGAAGTGTGCGGTCGGCGAGTGCAGGCGCAAAAGGGTGGCAGACCCAACTATCGGAGCAGGGTCGGGAGGCAGTCCTCGAATGCTCGCTGAATGCGGCTCATCGGCAACGTCATGGCCTCGTCACAGGTAAGGATCGCGAGCGTCATTCCCGCCATCGTAGCCAATGCGTTCGAGCTCTCCACGACTTGAAGAATCAGATGCATCGGATAGCCCTCGGCATGGCGCCGCAGCGGGTGGATCCCGGCGTGCACAAAGGAGTTGAGAGCCTTCATCTGAACATCGCGAAAGTGGACCAGCATCTGGTGCGCTTGCGCCGGCGCCGATGTCCCGGCCGACTCACCGATGTCGTCGATCATCGCGTTCGCGGTCGGCAGATTCTTTGCCGCCTGCTCGCTCTCCAAGCTTAACGGCGCCATGAGCTTGGCGATGTCGCGATCGTTGGATGCGTAGAGAAGCCACATGGCTCGCACGAGCGATTCGAATTGGAGCCGCATCAGGCTGATGGCGGCGGTCGCGAGCCCCGCGGCTATCGACAAGCGGATAGCCAAGCCGTGCTCCATGGAGACGCCGCACATGGCGAACGACGCTAGACCTCGCGGTGAGGGATCGAAATCCGAGTCGCCGAGCACCACGAGGATCGCCTCGCTCAGTTCGTCGGAGCGGCACAGCATCGCGCCCAAGCGCGCGGCCTCGGCATCGATAAGCCCGTCTTCAGCCTCGCCCATCTCAGCCGCCCGAACTGCGCCGCCGACGAAGCGGCACCATCAGATCGTCGGCCAGCGCTTTGTCTCATGGCGCAGGGCGGCCCTGCGGCAGTCCACATGGATCGGCGCGGGGTTCTCATCACGTCCCATCCTCATTTGCCCCGAGCCAGGGCTCGCGTCGTCCTCGGCCTGAGTCCTCCACCCCAGGAAGTCGTTTGGCTTCGATGCTCGCGGAGATCGCCATGTGGGTCAGCCGCTGCGTCGGGTCGATCCGCTCGAAGAGCCAGTCCGCGTAGGCGATCGCGACCGTCAGTTGGCGGACGACGACCTCCTCGATGATCGCAAGGCCGCCGAACCCAGACCGGGCCCGCTGTTCGACCCGCTCCAACGGGAGGCGCATCACGAGCGACCCATGCTCGTCGACCTGAATGCGGGCGCCACCAACCTGCGCGAGGACGAGCGCCGCGTCGTTGATTCCAATGTCTACACCCTTGGTCCCGTCGAAAACACCGGGTTCGCCGAACAGGGCCTGCTTATGCATGGCTTTGGCCACCGACGGCTCTTCAAGCTGCGTCGGCCTCAGGACCCGTTGGAACGGACCACCGACGAACGCCATACTCAGCATCGGGGGACCGGAGTGGTTGCTCTGCCGCGTGGGAGGGAGAAGACCCGTCGCCGTCTCGACGAGCGCCGCTACGTCGAGGGGCGCCGCAGAATGCGAGAGTTGAAAGTCGTGGATGGCTCGTGTGACAAGGTCCTTCAATTGCTCGGGCGTCTTGAATGCCTCGCGGAAATGTCCCGTCTGCCATGCCTGGACCCCCGACAGGAACTTTACTTGTTCGGGCTCGCGCTCCACCTCGTCCTGACGAACACCAGTATGGGCTTGGTGTCCCCGCCTCTATGTATTCCTCGTGCGTGGGAGACAAGGCTGAAGACCCCTGTGGATAGCCGTAGAGCGCGCCCAAAAGCAGGACAACCAGATCCGCAGAGCGCACGGCTTGAAGGGCGGCGACCTGAGGCGAGTTGGGGCGGGGTCGGGCTATCGGCCTGGGGGATGAGGGCCTGGGGCCTAACGTCGCGGATGGCCGACTTTAGCCGCCCCGGCACGGGTAGGGCGATTCGAGATCATTGCGAACTGACAAAAATCTTCATGCGTAGTCCTGCGTTTGGCGAGTTTAGCGACGTATACGCGTCCAGAATACCGCCAGCGCAGTCACAGCGCGACAGGGTCCGTCGTCGGAATGGCACGGCAGGGGTTGCCATTCACAGCATGCTCGATCGGCCGTCGACTGCGAGGCTGACCATGTCCTGACCGTACCGGGTGCCCAGGTAAGCGTTATCAGCGCGTGCCGGGTCAACCGCTTCGAGACGACGCGATCGCCACGACGACAAGGTGGTGCCCATGCCACCACGCCGCGATCCCCTTTCCGCGCAGCGCCCTTCAGTACTTTTCCCGTCACCGTTGTCGTTGCTCCCCTTCCCCCGTCGCTCCTTTGCCTCGGCTGCTTCGCGCGCAATGAAGCGAAGCAGCCGCCCTTTCGGGTAAGGCCCTTCCCCTTGTCGTCCGTTCGGCGGACGCCCTTCCCTCCCTCTGCCCTTTCGCCCTCGCTCGACGCCCCTTTGCGCACCCCACGCGCAGCCGCAACGCCAGCCGCGGTGGGTGAACGCGGGCCAACCCGCGATGACCGCAGAACGCGGCCGCCTGCGCCACCGCAAAACGGTTTCACGCAGATTCGTTTTTCGCGCGACGCGCCGCTCGGCGATGCCTAGCATGGCCTCCAGCGTGATCGGCGCACCTCCCCGCCGTAACGCTTGATCGTCAACCGACGATCCGCCGCCGCGGTGGGCGTTCCCCGTCGACCGCGGCGGCACCTTCACGCGAGACGCAATGCACCACGCCTGGCCCTTGCTGTTGTTCGTGATCGCCCTGCCCGCCCACGCCTGCTGGCAGGACGCGGCCCGCCGCTACGGCGTCGATGCCCAGCTGCTCTACGCGATCGCCCAACACGAATCGAACCTGAATCCGCACGCGATCAATCGCAGCCATGCCGCCCGGACGGGATCGATCGATATCGGCCTGATGCAGATCAACTCGCGCTGGCTGCCCCTCCTGGCCCGGCATGGCCTGCGCGAGGCCGACCTGCTCGAGCCGTGCCTGAACCTGCAGGTGGGAGCCTGGATTCTGGCGCAAGGCTTCCAACGCTACGGCGCGACCTGGGAAGCCGTCGGGGCCTACCACGCCGGTTGCTCCCAACTGTCTCCGCCCGACTGCGTCGCCACCCGCACCCGATACGCCAACGCCGTGTACCGGCGTCTCCAGGCGACTGCAAGGCGCCCGACGCCGTAGCGGCCTGCCCCGCAACCCGATACCCCGTCCGTTCCCCCGCCCACCGTTTGGAGATTCGCTGATGCAATCCTTGCCCGCTCTGCCCATGCCCTCCCCCCTCCGTTCGCTCACCGCTCGCCTGGCCGACAAACAGTCCTGGGTGTGGATCGGGGCACTGCTCATCGCCTGCCTGCTGCTGCTGGCGACGGCACCTTCCTACGCCATCGATCTGGTCAACCTCGGCGCCATCGGCGGCCCGCTGGGGTCGGCGTTGACCACGCTCGGCACCTTGACCCCCGGCGTCAAGGCATTGGTGGGCTTCATCAGCTTCGTGGTGGCCCTGATCTCGCTCGCGGCGCTGCGCAACTTCGGGCCGGTGCTCTACTACATCGGCGTGGCGATCTTCGCCACCGTGGGTCTGGTGATCGCCGGCGCCATCATGGGCGCGGTGATCTGAGCTCTCGCCGATGGACAACACCTTCATCCCCCGGCGGCTCAATGACGGCTGGAAGATCGCCTGGTTCGATCTCGACGTGGCGTTGCCGTTCGTGGCGATCTTCTTCCTCGGCCTGCTGGTCGGGCAGAAGTTGGGCGCGCTGGTGCTGGGCTTGCTGGTGAGCCGGGCGGTGCTGCGGATCAAGGCCGACAAGCATCCTGCCTTCTTCCTGCACTGGATCTATTGGCATCTGCCGGCCTGGTGCACGCCGTTGCGGCGCACGCCACCGTCGTGCCTGCGGCAGATGCTCGGATGAAGCTGGCCGCGCAGGAGCAGGACCTGGCCGCGCTGCGCGGGGTGATCGCGCGCCAGAGCGTCCAGCTGCTCGGTCTGTTGGCCGTGCTGGCACTGGCGCTCGTCACCGTCCTGCTGATGGTCGGGCGCGAGCGCACGGTATTGACACCCCCCACGCTGCAGAAGTCGTTCTGGGTCGAGGGCGACCAGGTGAGCGGCGCCTACCTGGAACAGATGGCGGGCTGGATCGCCACGCTGATCCTGGACGTGTCGCCGGGCAACATCGACTACAACAAGACCATCCTGTTGCAGTATGCCGCGCCCGACGCCCACGGGGCCCTGGCCCAGGCGATGGAACTCGCGGCCGCCAAGTTGAAGCGCGACAACGCCACCACGCTGTTTGCCATCCAGCAGTTGACCCCCGACGAGCCGACGCTGTCGGTGGTGCTCAAGGGCCGGCTCGCCACCTTCATCAACGACAAGCGGGTCGCCGACACGCCCAAGACCTACCTCGCGGCCTTCCGCTATAGCGGCGGGCGAATCCAGATCACCACCTTCAAGGAAGCGGACGATGCGGAAGTATCTCCGGCTGCAGCCATGGCTCGCGGCCTGGTGCGTGGCCAGTAGCGCCCACGTGCATGCCCTGCAGGTGCTCGACGTCCGCGACGGCGTCAGCGTCACGGCCAAGCTCGCGCTCAGGGAGCCGACCCGGATCAAGGTCGAAGGCACGCTGATCGGCGAAGTGTTCGGCAACGTCTGGCAGGACAAGACCAACCCGACCGGCGAAATCATCGTCGAGACCGATCCGGCCAAGGGCGAACTCTACGTTCGTCCGTTGTCGCCGACGACCACCAAGCCGATCAACCTGTTCGTTTCGACCAAGCAGGCCACCTATACGCTGCTGTTGCAGCCGGTCGACATGCCGGCGGACACCATCGTGCTGCGCGATCGCACGCCCCGCGTGGCTCGGGCGACGACAAGCCCGGGCAAGGCGCCCCAGCACGTGCGCGCGCTGACGGCCCTCCTCGCCGCAATGGCCAACGAGTCGCCCACGGCCGACATGCGCATCGAGGACACCGTGCGCGACGTTCGTCTGTGGCAAGCCACGCGCTTCACCTTGCTCCGGACCTACGCCACGCCGGGGCTGATCGGCGAACGCTACCTGCTCACCAATCTCGGCGACGCCGCGCTCGCGCTGGAAGCCCGCTGGCTCGACCGGGAAGGCGTGCTGGGTGTGGCCATCGAGCAGGCCACGCTGGAACCGCAGGCCAGTACCCAGGTGTTCGTGCTGCGGGCGGCGACGCCATGATCACGGCACCGGATCCCCACCCCTCGCATCCACAGGACCGTCTGCCCACGAAGGCGCGGCAGTGGCTGCTGCTGGCCGGGTTGTTGGGCGGCGCGTTGGCGCTCCTGTATGCGCTGTTCGCACTGACCGACAGCCCCAGGACCAACGCCCGTCCCGCCGCCGCGAAGCCGGCAGTCACCACCCACGTCCAGGCGCCCGGTGCGCAGGTCGATGCCCGGGACCGCTGGATCGGCGAGGCCGGCAACAAGGTCGCCGAGCACGATCAAAGGCTGACCCGCCAGGACCAACTCAATCAGGAAGTGCTGGCGCGCTTCGAGGGACTGCAGAAGCAGATCGAGATCGCCCGCCTGACGCAAACGCCGCAACCGGGAACCAGCCTCGTCATGCCGGCACCGGGGCCGCAATCGCCGGTCGCTCCGGGCACCTCGACCACCCTCGTCCCCGCCTATCCGCCGGCAGCCGCGTTGCCGGCGCTGCTGCCCCCGTTGTTGCCACCGCAGTTTGCACCCCCGCGTGCGGAAGGCAGCGGCTTGCCGGGTGGCGTCTCCGGCGTGGGCGCCCTGCCCTCGTCGCGCCTGATTCGCATCACCCTGGAGCCAGCACCCCCGCGAGCGAGCGGCGCCGGTCCGACCGGCACCGCGCCACCCGCGTCCCCACGGTCGCCGGCGCGACCACCGACGGTGGCGACCTATCTGCCGGTGTCGTTCACGCGCGCCGTGTTGCTGGGCGGCCTCGACGCTCCCACTGGCGGCCAAGCGCAGACCAATCCGCAACCGGTGCTGTTGCGGCTGGCCGACCACGCGTTCCTGCCCAATCGCTTTCGCGGCGCGGTCAAGGAATGCCTGGTGATCGGCGCCGGTTACGGCGACATCAGCGCCGAGCGCGCGTACATCCGCACCGAGAACCTGTCCTGCGTGCGCCACGATGGCCGCACGTTGGAAGTCAAGATTCACGGCTCGATCTTCGGCGAGGACGGCAAGGTCGGCGTCCGCGGCCGGCTGGTGTCGAAGCAGGGCCAGATCCTCGCCAATGCGCTCACCGCCGGCGTCGTATCCGGCATCGGCCAGGCCTTCCAGTCCCGGGCCACCACCACCGCCCTCTCGCCCCTCGGCGCCGTCAGCGCCATCACCGACGGCAAGGAATTCGAGGCCGGCCTCAGCACCGGCGTGGGACGGGCGATGGATCGCCTGGCGCAGTACTACATCGCCCTGGCCGAGAAGACCTTCCCGGTGATCGAAGTCGACGCCGGTCGCACCGTCGATGTGGTGCTGACCCAGGGCGTGGCCATCGAGGCTCCCACTGATGCCACGAACGCCGACGCCGATACCGCTGCCGATGACGACCCGGGCGACCCCACCTACCCCGTCAGCGGGGACGCCCTCAGCACCCAACACCGTACCGCCGGAGGCGACGATGACGAGTAGATCCCTGCCAGCCATCACCCTGGTGACGGCAGCCCTGCTGTCGCTGGCGACGACCGTTTTCGGGCAAACCGCGGAGGCCACGCCGGCCGAGCGACTGCTGGCCACGTTGAAGGAGCGCTATCCGGCCACCCCCTTCACCCGGGTGCAGAACACCCCGGTGCCCGGACTGTACGAGGTCGTCTTCGGCAACAACATCGCCTATGCCGCGGACGACGGCCGCCACTTTCTGTTCGGCCACCTGTTCGACCTGCAAACCCAGCGCGATCTCACCGCCGCCAATGCGCCGCCGACGACGCCCCCGTCAGCGGCACCACCGGTCGCTTTCGCCGCGCTGCCGCTCGCCGACGCGATCAAGACCGTCCGCGGCGACGGCCGCCGTGTGCTGGCGGTGTTCAGCGATCCGGATTGCCCGTATTGCCGTGAACTCGAGGTCCAGCTGGCGGCGCTCGACGACGCCACCGTCTACACCTTCTTGTTGCCGCTGGCCGCCCTGCACCCACAGGCGACGGACAAAGCCATCGCCGTCTGGTGCGCCGCCGATCGCGCCCGCGCCTGGCGCGCGCTCATGCTCGAGGGCCAACCACCGCCGGCAAAGACCTGTGCGCATCCGCTCGAGCGCAATCGCGCGCTGGCGACGCAGCTGGCGGTGCGCGGCACCCCGACCTTGATCGCGGGCGATGGACGGGTGGCCGTCGGCGTGTTGTCCGCGGCCGAACTCGCAGCCTGGCTCGACGACCGCAGCGAAACGGCTGCCGCGGCGACGGTCATGGAGGATGCGCGATGAAGTTCAACCTGCTGCGGACCGCGCGCGGCGCGCTCATCGGGGTCGCGGCGTGCCTCGCCGGCTGCGCCTCGCTGTCCGGCGTCGGCGGCGAGTCGCACTATGCGTGTCCGGCACCGCAAGGCGTGCGCTGCGGCTCGGTGACGGCGAACTATCTGCAGTCGTTGCCCGGCGATCGGCCGGGCCGGCTCACCGCAGGCGCGGGATCGGAGTCGGAACGAACCCACGCCGCGGCCGAGCCCGCGCCCGCCCCGGCCGCGCCGGCCGCGAATCCCGATGCCACGACACCGCTGCGCTCCCCGCCGCGCATCCTCAAGCTCTGGGTGGCGCCGTGGGAGGATCGCGATGGCGTGCTGCACGACGCGGCGTTCGTCTTCGTGCCGATCGATCATGGGCGCTGGCTGCTGCAGCACGGGCGCCCGGTGACCCGCCTCCAGGGCCGGCTCGTCCCGCCCTCCGGATCGCCTGCCGCCGCCGGCACCGCCGCGCCGGCGGCGTTGGGCCTCGCCACCGATCCCGCACCGCTGCCGGCACCGGTAAAGGCGCCGGACGACCATGCGCACTGACTGGCGCGACGCGCTGCGCCGGTGGTGGCCCTCGGGCTTCGCCGAAGGCGCGGGACCGCTGGCCGACTGGCTGGTCCGGGACCGCGCCGACGGCAACGCCGCCGATCCCCGCCAGTTCAGTGCCTGGCTCCCCTACCGTGCCTACGATGCCGACGGCGCCCTGTTCCAGAACCGCGACGGCGTCGGCTTCTGTCTCGACGTGCTGCCGCAGGCCGGCGCCGACGAGCGCATGGCCGAGATCCTGCAATCCCTGGTCGCCAATTGCCCGCCGGGGGCGGGCCTGCAGTTGCACCTCTTCGCCTCCCCCGCGGTGCGCGGGATGCTGACCCGGTACGCCAACCTGCGGGTCAAGGACACCGATCACCTGCCGCGGATGCAGGCCGCCGGCCGCCCGGTGCGGCAGAAGAACGTGTTTCGCGCCCTGGCGCGCAAGCGCGTCGGCTTCCTGCTCGCCGGCGCGAGTCGGTCGCTGACCCAGGGGTTTCACTACACGGTGCGCGACTTCCGCCTGGTGCTGTCGGTGCACCTGCCCGGTCGTCTGCGCGATTTTGCCCGGCGCGAGGAACTGCTGTCGCTGCGCGAGGCGATGGTCACCACGCTCAACGCCGCCGGGTTCCCCAGCCGGCCGTTCGACGCCGCCGACCTGATCGCCTGGTGCGCCATCTTCTGCAACCCGCAGCGCATCCTCGTCGAGGCGCCGCCACCCACCTATGACGAAGGCCGGGAACTGTTCGAACAGATCGTCGATTTCGACACCGCCCAGGAAGCCCTCGCCGACGGCCGCGGGTTGCGCTTCAGCGCCGCCGACCCGAGCGCCGCCGCGGCGATCGAGGTGCGCTTCTATGCCGTCAAGACCTTTCCCGAGCGCTTCGCGCTGTGGCAGATGGGCGGCCTCACCGGCGACCTGCTGCAAGGCGCGCTGCAGTACCCCTGCCCCTTCCTGCTCACCCTCGGGGTGGAGACGCTCGATCCGGAGACCACCCGCGCCGCGGTCTACGCCAACCAGACCCGCGCCACGCAAAACGCCGAAAGCCAGATGGCGAAGCTGCTGCCCGACATCCCGAAGAAGAAGCGCGACTGGGACGCGGCGGCCGATGCGCTCGATGCCGGCACCAAGCTGGTCAGTCTCTACCATGAACTCGCCCTGTTCACGCCCCCGGACCGCGCGACCCAGGCCGAAGAGAGCGCCAAGGCGATCTGGCGCTCGCGCGGCTTCGAATTGAACAACGACGTCTACCTGCACCGGCAGTCGCTGCAGGCGAGCCTGCCGATGCAGCTCTCGGAGAACTTTCACCGCGACTTGAAGCGCCTGCGCCGGGTCACCACCAAGACCGCCGCCAATGCGGTGCACCTGGCCCCGCTGCTGGCCGAGTGGAAGGGGACGCCGACGCCGGTGCTGCTGTTCGCCGGCCGCCGCGGCCAGCTGCTGACGCTCGATCTGTTCGACAACGATCAGGGCAACTACAACGCCGCGGTGATCGGCACCTCGGGCTCGGGCAAGTCGGTGCTGTTGAACGAAATCGCCTGGTCGTACCGCGCCATCGGCGCCAAGGTGTGGATGCTGGACCTGGGCCGCAGCTTCGAGAAGCTGTGCCGGGTCTGCGATGGGCAGCTGATCGAGTTCCGCGCCAGCGCCGCCATCAACGTCAATCCGTTCTCGGCGGTCACCGACATCCACGAGGACATGGCGATGCTGCAACCGGTGGTGGCCAAGATGGCCTCGCCGTTGCACCCCCTCGCCGCCTTCGAATACAAGGCCCTCGCCAGCGCCATCCTCATCGCCTGGGGCGCGCACGGCCCCGCCATGACGATCACCGCCATCCGCGACGTGCTCGCGACCGGCCGGCTGCGCGACGCCGGCACCACGGTCGATCGGCGCCTGCAGGACCTGGCGGTGATGCTGGAACCGTTCTGCCTGGGCGGCGCCTACAGCCGCTTCTTCGACGGCCCGGCGACGGTCGACTTCAGCAACGATTTCGTGGTCATCGAGGAAGAGGAACTGAAGCAGAAACCCGATCTGCACCTGGTGGTCAACCTGATCCTGCTCTACCGCATCACCCGGGCGATGTACGAAACGCGCGATCGCAAGAAGCTGCTCATCATCGATGAATTGAAGCAACAACTGGGCACCACCGGCGAGGACGATCCGGTGCTGGCGCAGGTGGTCGAAGAGGCCGCCCGCCGGGCGCGCAAATACGGCGGCGCGTTGATCACCGCCACCCAGGGCGCCGACGACTATTACGCCACCGCCGCGACCACCGCCGCCTTCAACTTCTCCGACTGGGTGTTCCTGCTGCGGCAGAAGCAGGAGTCGATCGAACTCCTCGATCGCAGCGGCCGCATCAGCATGGACGACTACAAGAAGCGCCTGCTGCAATCGCTGCGCACCGAGCGGGGAGTGTTTTCTGAAACGTATGTGCATTCGCCGATGGGCGAAGGCGTGGCCCGGCTGCTCCTCGACCCGCACACCCTGCTGCTGTTCAGCAACCGCCTCGAGGACAACGCGCCGCTCGACGCCAAGCGGGCGCAAGGACTGCCCATCGATCAGGCCATCAGCGAACTGCTGCAGGAACGGGGCATCAACGCATGAAGCCGCTGGCGCTCAGTGTCGCCCTCAATGCGCTGCTGCTCCTGCTGGCGCTCATCGCCTACGACCACTACGCGCGGATGCGCGAACTGCGCGTGGCGGTCGTCGACGTCGCCGCGGTCTACCGCGGGAAGGAAGCGCAATTCACCGCGCTCTTGACCCAGCCCGGCAGCGCGGCCAACGCCCCGCAACTGGCCGCCGACTTTGCCCGCCGCTTGCCCCAGGCCCTCGATGAGATCGCCACCGAGTGCCAATGCCTGCTGCTCACCCGCGCGGTGCTGGCCGGCCAGCCCGCGGCCGCCGCCGGCAACGGCGCCGTGCCGGTGGCCGACTGGACCGCCACCCTGCAGCAGAAGCTGGGGCTGCCGTGAGGGCGACCCTCGCCGCCGCCGTACCGCGTTGGCGCCACCGGGTGCAGCGTGGGTTTGCGCCGCTGGCCGCGGAACTGCGGCAGCGCTGGGGGCTGCACCTGATCATCGCCGTCGTGGTCGCGGCCAGCTATCAGCACCTGCTGTTCAATCTCACGCCGAGCCTGCCCTACGTGCTGGCGGTGCTCGAGCGCGGCGCCACGGTCAAGCGTGGCGATCTCATCGTGTTTCGCTTCCAGGGCGGCGAGATCGGCCCGTACCTGAAGGGCCAGTGGTTCTTCAAGCGCGTCGTGGGCCTGCCCGGCGATACGGTCCGGGTCGAGGGCCAGAACGTATTCGTCAATGCGACCCCCGTCGGCTTCGCCAAGCCGCGCACCCGCACCGGCGAGCCGCTCGACCCGATCGCCCCGGGCCCCATTCCCGCCGGCCGCTACTACGTCCAGGGCACCCATCCCGACAGCTTCGATTCGCGCTACCGCGTCAACGGCCTGATCCGCGCCGAGCAGATCGTCGGCGTCGCGCACGCGGTCGGGCGGCCGGGCGGGTACTGACATGCGGCGCACACTCCTGCTCTGCGCCACCTTGCTCGCGAGCCCCGGCCTGTTGCTGCCGTGGAGTCCCGCGGCCGCGGCACTCGACCTCGGCGTGATCGGGCCCACCACCCCGATCGCCGAGCCCGACTTGCTGCTCGAACTGCAGGCGAAGCTGCGCGAGAAAGCGCGCAGCGGCGAACTGCAACAATGGGCGGACGCTGCCCGCCAACGCACGGTGGCGTCGATCCGGACGCCACCCGCCGTGCCCGGACTCACGCGCAGCGCGCACGCGCGCAGCTTCTATTTCGATCCCACCGTGCACGTCGCGCAACCGCTGGTCGACGCGCAGGGCCAGGTGCTGGTCGCCGCCGGCACGCGCGTGAATCCGCTCACCATCGTATCGCTGTCGCAGCGGCTGCTCTTCTTCGACGCGCGCGATGCGGCGCAGGTGCGCCAGGCACGCGCGCTGATCGAGCACTACGGCGGCAAGGTCAAACCGATCCTCGTCGCCGGCTCGTACCTGGACCTGATGCGCCAGTGGCGCTTCAGCGTCTACTACGACCAACAGGGAACCCTGGTGCAGAAGCTCGGCATCACTCAGGTACCGGCCCTGGTCTCGCAAGAAGGCCCGCGCCTGCGCATCGATGAGCTGGCCAGCGTCCGATGAGTACGCCGCGCAAGCCAAGACACAGCCTGCTGGGCGCCTGGGTGATCGGCGCCCTCCTGGCCCTGGCCATCGCGATGCCCGCGCCGGCGGCGACCTGTACCGGCAGGTTCGCCGATCCGCTGACCGACATCTGCTGGTCGTGCGTGTTTCCGTTGAGCATCGGGGCCGCGACGGTGGCAAGCCTGGGCCAGGAAGACATCGCCAATCCGGGGAGCCCGGTGTGCGCCTGCCCCGGCGTGCCACCGCGGGTGGGACTGTCGTTGGGGTTCTGGGAACCGGCACGGCAGATCGACGTGACCCGGCAACCGTTCTGCCTGGTGGGCCTGGGCGGCATCGACTTGAATCCCGGCATTGCCGCGCCGCAGGCGGCGCAGACCACGCGCTTGTTCGGGCACGCCTCCTCCAGCTTCTACCAGGCGCACTTCTACCTCAATCCGGTGCTGTATTGGCTGGAGGTGCTGCTGGATTTTCCGTGTCTGGAGAAAGGGGCGTTCGACATCGCCTACCTCACCGAAGTCGATCCGCTGTGGAACGACGACGAGTTGACCCTGATCCTCAATCCGGAGGCGGTGCTGTTCGCCAATCCGCTCGCCCAGGCAGCCTGCGCCGCCGACTGTGTCGCCGCGACGCTCGGCTTTGGTCTGCCGCAACTCTTCTGGTGCGCCGGTTGCCAGGGCAGCGTCTATCCCCTCAACGGTCACGTCGCCGTGCACCTGGGCGGCGTGCAGGCGTCGATGCTGATCGCGCAACGGCTCACGGCCAAGATGCACCGGCAACTGATCGCCTGGGGCTATCACGGCAGCGCGGCACTGTGCAGTCCCTACCTGCTGCCGGTGCTGGACAAGACCGCCTACAAGACCCAGATGACCTACCCGATCCCCGACACCGCGAAGCTCGACGGCCGCTGCTGCCAGCCGTTGGGACGCAGCACCACGCTGTGGGGCGCCGGCAAGGAGTATCCGGTCCAGGGCGAAGACTTCTCCTATCTGCTGTTTCGCAAACGGAACTGCTGTGCCGGCGCCTTCTAGACCTCGGGCCCTGAGTGGATTGATCGCGCTGCTGGCGTGCGCGGTGCTGGCGTGCGCGGTACTGCGGGTGCACGCGCAGACGCCGGCCGGCAACGCGGGTGTTCCGGCGACGGTCTCGGTGCGACCACCCACGGACGGCCGAGATCGAACGCGCGGCGCGCGAGCACCGCATGCCGACCGACGCGGAACTCGAGCGCATCGCGATTCCCTCGACACCGCAGCTCGACGGCACGGGACCGACCGCGCCCCTCGACCTCGAGCAGCTCGCCCGCCAGTTGCAAGACGCGCAAGCCAAGTTGGCGCGGGCCGCGAACGACACCGCACCGCGCCTGCAGATCTTCGTAACGTTGGCGATGCCTGAGCCATCGCTGCGCGCCCTGATCGCCCAGGCGGCGCGTGCGAATGCGGTGTTGGTGCTGCGCGGCGCGAAGAACGGATCCTTGCGCCAAACCCTGGAGGCGGCACGCACCCTCATCGGCACGCAACCGGTGGCGTGGCAGATCGATCCCCCGGCCTTCGCTCGCTACCAGATCAGCGCCGCGCCGACCTTCGTCCTGACCCGGGCGGGCGCGCAACCCGCTGCCTGCGCCGCGGGGGTCTGCCTGGCTGACCACGATTTCGCCAAAGTCACCGGCGACGTGAGTCTCGATTACGCGCTGGAAGCGATTGCCCGCGGCGCGCCGCACTTCGCCGCCGACGCGGAAGCGTTGCTGACCCCGTTGCGCCGCCGGCCATGAAGCCGTGGCTCGGCATTCTCGGCCTGGTCTGCGCCGCCCACGCCTGGGGCCAGGCGCACGACGAAGGTGTTGCGGCCGGGCGCGCCGCCAATCCGACGCTGCGCGCTTTCATCAACGCGCCGAGCGCGCAAAGTGTCGTGCCCGGATACAACAGCGCGCCCCCGGAGACCGGCTATTACGGGCTGCCCAATCTCGCCGCACCGTCCGCCGCCCTGCTCGCGCAATGCCGCGCGGCCGGTCCTGCGGACGTGCGCTGTCAGGCCATCACCACCGCCCACGATTCGGCCGCCAACCCGCGCCCGGCGATCGCATCCACCGATCCTGCGGTCGTCGCCGCGACGGCCATCGCCAATGATCCGACCGCGATCCTGGGCGCCATCACCGGCACCTATGCCGCGTGCGGGACCCAGCAACGCCTGGTCTCAGCGGCCACGTTCGATCAGCAGAGTTGCTATGACTACTACCGCCGGGCGCAAGACCAGGGGTGTCGGAAGACCCTCACCGTGCGCGTCGATTGGAGCTGCCCGACGGGGCAGACCGGACCGAATGCGACGTTCAATCCGGTCACCGGCGACGACGACCTCACCTGCACCGAGACCACCACGCGCATCGACCCCACCTGTCCCGCCGGCTTTGACCTCTTCGTCGCCGCCACCGGCGATCGTCTCTGCCGCGAGCAGGCCAATCCGACGAACACGATTCCAGCCACTCCGGTCACCGTCACCCTGACCCGCGAACTGCCGGCGATCGCCACCGAGACCGATCTCTGGGACAACGCCTGCAGCCCTCTGGAAGCGCGCGTGCCGCCGGGCTTGCTGCCGCCGGACGGCGCGGCACTGGCCCCCGGGGCCCAGGCGCTCGGTCCCGGCGTGCTGGACAAGTGTCAACGGACCACCAGCACCTGCTCGGACGCGCTGCCTGCCACCCGGCGCATCAACAGCAAGGACGTCACGCGCGCCTGTTGGCAGTGGACCAACAGCTTCGACTGCGTGGACCTGGACCCGACGTCCGATTGCCGCCAGCCGCGCTTCGGCCAGTGCGCGGGCCTCGGGCCGCCGCGCTGCATCGACCAGGACGCGTTCTTCGCGCCCCCGGTGTGCACCGCGTGGCGCACCGACTTCCGTTGCCAGACCCGCGCTGCCATCTATGACACCGTCGCCGACTGCGGTACCCAGCAGTTCTGTGCGGACGGCACCTGTTGGGACACCGGACACCCGCCCGATGCCGATTTCGCGCGCACCGTCACCCTGCTCGAGGCGCAGCGCGAAGCCGGCAAGTACCTCGACGTGAACGCCCTGCGCGTGTTCAAGGGTTACGACAACCGCTGTGACAAGAAGCTCTTCGGCCTGGTCAACTGCTGCAACCGCGGCGGGTCCAACGCGTCGGGGCTGTTCAGCAATCTGTCGTTGATCCTTGCGGCCGGCGGTCAGGCGGGGCGGGCGGCGTTCTCCAGCTACACCTACGACGCGCTGTTCACCTCCGACGCGCCGGGGCTGGTGGTGAGCGGGTTCGAGGCGCTGTTCGGCACCGGCCTCGATTCCGGGCTCGCCGGGATCCTGGCCGGCGACCTCGCCGTCGCCGATTTCGTGCTCTCGCTCGCCCCCGGACCGTGGACGCTGGCGATGCTGGCCATCCAGTACTCGGGGCTGTTGTCCTGCCCGCAACCGCAACAGGTGACCGCCATGAAACGCGACGCCAACCTGTGCCAGGACCTCGGCGAGTACTGCTCGCGGCGCCTGCCCATCATCCGCACCTGCATGGAACAGACGCACACCTTCTGCTGCTTCAATTCGCGCCTGGCCCGGCTCATCAACGCCCAAGGACGCGCCCAACTGGGCCGCGGCTGGGGCACCGCCGAACAGCCGGACTGCAGCGGCTTCTCCGTCGCCGAGTTGCAGGCGCTCGACTTCGCCCGCATGGACCTCTCCGAGTTCTACGCCGAGATCGCCCCGACCCTGCCCAACACCCAGGATGCGGTCAACGGCATCGCCAACAAGCTGCCGCAGTGCTACTTCGGACAAGGTCAATGCTAGGCCGTCGCCGCGGTCCTGCGTGCGCGCTCGTCGTGGCCGCGATGGCGCTGACCGCCGCCACCGCGTGGGCGGCCGCACCCTCAGAGCGGGTGCCGGTCACCACGCTCCGGCCCTTGCTCATGGCCGCGCTCGCGCACGGCACCGCGCACGGGACCCTGGTCGGCGACGCCGTGCCGTTCATGACGCAGCACTTCGGTTCCGCCGCGCCGATCGAGATCGACGTGCGCACGCTGCACCCGCTGCCGCAGCCGGGCTGCCAACGGCTCGAAGTCACCACCACGCAACGCGCTGTGCTCGACCCCAAGACCGCGCGCACGCAGGACGCCACGCTGCGCTATCAGATCAGCTACTGCCGCCACGGCGACTTCCCCGCAGCGAGGCGCCCATGAGATCGAATGGCCGCGCGCGCTCGGCCCCGTGGTGGCTGGGGGTCGTCATCGTGGGCGCCGCGGGCGCCAGCATGGCCGCCGACATCGGCCCCGACTCGACCTACTGGCGGCGGCAGCAAGAAGGCTGGTTCTGGTATCGGGACCCACCGCCGGCGCGCTTGCCCAAGCCGGCTCCACCGCGCGCGAGCGTGCCTGCAGCGCAGCCCCCCGAGGTCCTCGCCCATGCGGCGCTCAAAGCCCGGCTCGAGCAGGGTCTTGCCGTCGCCACCATGAATCCGTCGCCAGCCAACGTGCGTGCCTATCTCGCGCTGCAGACCGCCGCGGTACGCCAGGCGTCGACCTTTGCCGATGCCTGGCAGCAGGTGGTGTGGGCCACGCCGGAGTTCGACTTCACCCTGGAACGCCCGGTCAACGCGACGGCGCTCGAAGTCTACGACCGGGAGAAGCAGGCGGCGCAGATCCGCACCGCGGAGCAACTGGCGCGCACCCACGTGTTGTTCTTCCTGTTCCGCAGCGATTGCCCGTACTGCCAGCAGTTCGCCCCGTTGCTCCAGCGCTTCGAGCAGAAGTTCGGGCTGCCGGTGTTCGCGATCTCGCTCGACGGCGGCACGCTGCCGGAGTTTCCGCGGGCGCGCGTCGACAACGGCATCGCCGCCACACTCAACGTGACTCAGGTACCGGCGCTCTTTCTCGCTTCGCCGCGCACCAACGTCATCACCCCGATCGGCTACGGCGTGCTGTCGGAGACCGAGTTGCTGGAACGGCTGCAGGCGATCGCCACCCCTGCCAGCAACGCCGCGGCCGCCACGCCCTCACCCCCGGTCGCTCTCGCGGGAGTTCGCTGATGCCTCGTCCTCTGAATGCCTTGTTCGCCCGCGCCGCCTTCGTCCTGGGCGCGCTGGTCGCCCTTCCCGCCCGCGCCGACTTGAACAGCGAAGCGCAACAGATGTTCAACGACCTGGGCGCCATGGGCAACATCACCACCCCCGGCGCCTTCCGCGGGCAGACCATGAACACCTACACCGGGGGCAGCCTGATGCTCCGGTCGCCGAACAAGGTCTATCAGCTCGCGTCGGTCCAGTTCCCCTATGTGCGCGCCGGCTGCGGCGGCATCGACGCCTTCGGCGGTTCGTTCTCGCACATCAGTTCCCAGGAGTTCAAGAACATCCTCAAGAACGTCACCTCGGCGCTGCCCGGGGTGGCCTTCCAGTTGGCGCTCTCCTCCGTCTCCCCGCTGTTGGGCGAGAAGGTGCAGTGGATCAAGTCGCTGGAGACCTTCATCAACAATGCGCGGATCAATTCCTGCGAAACGGCCCAGGCCCTGGTCCGCGGCGCGGCCAATCAGGCCGGCTTCGACGCCAACGCCTCTTGCCGCCGCATCGCACTGACCCTGGGGGCAGCCACCGACGAAGACGACGCCCGGGAGAAATGCCGCACCAACCAGGCCGGGCTCCTCGACCAGGCCCGCACCTCCGGCAACGCCGACGCCAAAGCCATGGCGCCGTTCGTGGGCAACCTGATGTGGACGGCGTTAAAGCGCGTCACCTCGCTCACCGACGAGGAGCGCGAAATGGTGATGAACTTCACCGGCACCGCGATCTACTACCCGGAGAGCCAGCAACGCGAGCCGGACATCTACGCGCCCACGCTGTCGAGCCTGGCTGATCTCCTCTACGGCCGGGCCGATGCCGGCGGGGGCAACGTGTTCGTCAAGTACTTCAAGTGCGGCGACTTCGCCTCCTGCACCACCCTGACCGAACTCCCGGCCTACACCTTCGAACCGTTTACCACCAAGGTCGAGAAGCTGATGCGCAGCCTGTCGGACAAGATCGCCACCCGCAGTGGCGCCCCGACGCCGCAGGAAATCGGCTTCGTCAATGCGGTCAACGAACCGGTGTATCGGATGCTGTCGATCGGCAACGCGGTCAAGGGTTCCGGCCAGGCCGAGATTCTGATCGCCAAGTATCGCGACGTGATTGCGGTCGACTACACCTACACGTTTCTCGATCGGGAACTGCGCCAGGGGCTGGACGCGAGCCTCACCCAGTGGAAGCTCTCGCTGCCGCAACAGGAACAGGCCCGGGCACTGCGGGAGCGCATCGCCGGCTTGCTGGTGCGCATCGGCCAGGAACGCACCGCCGCCTACGGCAAGGTGCAGTCGTTTGCCGCCGTGGCGACCCATCTGGAACAACTGGAGCGGCAACTGCGCACCAGCATGCCGCAGCACGTCATCGATCTGATCGGCTACAGCACCCCGCTGCCGGGTCGCTGACGTCGCGCGCCGCCGTCGTGTACGAAATCTACAGCTACGGCAACAACGATGCGCTGTTCGGCATCTTCAACGCCGTGGCCGCCCTGGTCGGGGCCAACGGCTACGCCGGGGCGCTGGCCATCACCGTCACCGCCGGGTTCATCACCGCGCTGCTGGCCTATGCGTTTGCCCCGGACAAGCTCAACGGCTGGAAGTGGCTGGCCGGCGTGGTCCTGATCTACTCGGTGTTGCTGGTGCCCCGCGTCAACGTCGGCATCGTCGACAAGCTCGGCAATCAGCCGGTCAAGGTGGTGGCCAACGTCCCCCTGGGCCTCGGCCTGCTCGGCCACTTCACCAACGTCGTGGGCAACACCCTCACCGAGCTCTTCGAAACCGCCTTGCAGGTCATTCCCGGCGACGGTGCGTTGCCGCTGGAACTCTCGTATCAGCAGCACGGCCTGATGTTCGGCACGCGCCTCGTCAAGGAGACCCGCTCGGTCGTGTTTCTCGATCCGGCCTTCCGCACCGACCTCATCAACTTCGTGCACAACTGCACCATGTTCGATCTTGCCGACGGCACCGTCGACCCGAAAGCCTTCGCCACCAGCGTCGATGTCTGGACGCTGATGGGCAATCCGAATCCGGCGCGGTTCTCGACCCTCACCACCAACGGCAACGTCGACGTCCAGCCCTGCCCCGGCGTCTATGTCAATCTATCCGCCCGCATGCCCACGGCGATCGATCGCCTGCGCGAGCATCTCGCGTATGCGTTGAACGTCGGCCTGGATCCGGCCAATGCGGTGGCCGCCATCAATGCCGAGATCGAGACCGCCTACATCAAGAACAAGCTCGCCAATGCCGGCGTCGCGGCCGCCGACATCCTGCGCCAGAACGCCCTGATCAACGCCATCGGCGATACCAGCCAGATCATCGGCCAGAAGCTCAACGATCCGGCCGCCCTGCTGCTGGGCGCTGCCCGGGCACAATCATCGGCGTCGACGAACCTCTGGTACATCGCCAGCGGGCGCATGGCCGAGCAGGCGCTGCCGTTGGTGCGCAATGTGCTGGAAGCCTTGATCTATGCCCTCTTTCCGCTGGTGCTGCTGTTGGTCATGCTCACCAGCGGGCGCACCACCGGCATGGCGCTCAAGGCCTATGCGGTGGCCTTCATCTGGATTCAGCTCTGGCCCCCGATCTACGCCATCTTCAACTACATGGGCATTCTCGCCACCGCCAAGGATCTGGCAGCGGCCGCCGATCTGGGCGGCGGTCTGCGGGGAATGGCGCTGCAAACGGCTGCCGGGATCTACACCAACGCGATCTCCAACCAGGCGGTGGTCGGCAACCTGGTGGTCTCCATTCCGATCATCGCCTGGTATGCGCTCAAGGGACTGGAACAAGTCGGCCAGGCGGCGTTCAGCGGCCTGGCCGGACTGCAGTCGGCCATCGGCTCCGCCGCACAGCAGGCCGCGGCCGGGAACATGAGTCTCGGCAACCTCGCGTTCGATCAGGCGCAATTGGCGCCCAACCGCAGTTCCGCTTACATGCGCAGCTCCACCGACGCCACCGGCACCTCCTACGAGAACATCACCGATCCACGCTCGTACCGCCGGGACAATCGCCTCGGGTCCAACGCCCTCAACATCGCCGACATGCAGGAGGTTTCGGCCGCGACCAGCGAGAGTTCTTCCCGCCTCGAGGCGAGTGCGACCACGAAGTCCAAACAGGCGGACACCGCGCTCTCGGCCGCGCTGAACGAAGTCCTTGCCAATACCACGAGCAGCGGCACGACCACCGCATCGGGCACGATGCTGAGCGTGGGCAAGACCGGGACCAGCACCACCCAGGCGCAAACGCTGCGCCAGGTCTCCCAGCAACTTGCCAGTGACCTGGGGATCAAGGACACGTCGGTCGCCCAGTCAGCCATCGAATTCGGCCTGGGAATCGGCGCGGGCTCGGTCGGCGACAAGCTTAGGCAGATACTTCCGATCAAGCTCGGCGCAAACGGGACTCAAATGGCCTCAAATCAAATTGATGCCGCTGTAAAGAGAGCGACGTCATCACTTGAGTCGGCGGGCATTTCGAGCGTTGATCAGGTGGTCGGGAGTTACCTTAAGAGCGACGACTTTAGAAGGCTACAAAGCAGCAATGTTGAATCCGCCCGCCGTATCGCCTCCGACTTCCAAGAGTCTAGGACGTACCGTGAATCCGCCAGCATGGATGTCCGCACCGCACAAGAGCATCGGGAGCTTGCGCAGAAAGCGGAGACGCTCTCCCGCAATCTGAGCTTCAACAACGTCGTCGAGTGGAACCGATACCTTCACGACCGAGGGCTCGAAGGCGAAACCGATAGAAACGCCCTCATCGCGGTCGTCCCTGGCTTCTTGCAATCAGGAACGTTTGTCGGTGATCAAGACAGTGCGATGTGGTTCAAGCCGTACCAAGGCCATGGGCCATCAAGCGTAGCACTTCCGCAAGACAAATATCGACAGTCAAAGAGTGGCGAAAGGTCCGAAACGAATATGGAACCCAATAGGGACTTCGTTATGCAAGAGCGCGGAGCCAACGACCACCGAGTGCGCGCTGGAGCACCATCAACTGGGGTCAACAAGTCCTTCGAGAAGTCCTTGACTGAGAAAGTTGACCGCGGGTTGACTCACATCGAAAGCGCCACCGGTAGAGCCAGAGACCAAGCTGCAACAGGCCATGCTCAAGTTGAACGAGAATTCGACGATGCTAAAGCGAACGTGCCCGTAACCCAGAACCTTGGCAATCAGGAAGATGGTCGCAGTGCCAAACAACAGTTGAATCAGAAACGCTCGGGGAAGCCCGGCAGCGATAGTGTGGGCCGGCATAGTGCAACGGTACCCTGAATGCTCTCCCGCATGACAGTAGGCGCCATCGTAGTTCGCGAAGCGCCAGCGCATGCCGAACTCGACGCCGGCCAGGTCGAGGTGCTGCCGCCCGCGTCAGCCGGCGATGGCGATGATCGCGCTCACCTCGGCGGCGATGCCCGGCGCGGTGGCCACCACTGGCGCCTTCTCCGTCAATCCGTTCGGGCCGGGAAAAGGCGCCGCGTAGCCACCGGCTTCCTCGACCAACAGCAACCCAGCCATCGCGTCCCAAGCCGCCAGCTCACACTGGATGTAGGCGTCGAGCCGTCCCGCGGCAACATGTGCGAGCTGCAGCGCCGCGGCGCCGAAACTGCGATACGACGCGCCGGCATTCACCAATCCATCGCGAATCGCGACAAAGCGCGGATCCGGATACCGGTCGTGGTGGTCGACCGCGACGACCGACCCGCGCAGCGTCGGGGCGGGTGCGGCCGCGAGTCGGTGTTCGCCGCGCACGTCGGTGCACCAGGCGCCCGCTCCCCGCCGCGCGTGAAAGAGCTCCTCCTGCGCCGGGTCGCAAACGGCGCCGAGCGTGCGGACGCCATTTTCGACATAGGCAATCGACACGTTCCAGTAGGCGAGTCCGCGCAGGAAATTAGTGGTGCCGTCGATCGGGTCGACGATCCACAAATGCGACGTCGGCCCGGCGAACGATGCGGCCGTCTCCTCGCCGAGGAAGGCGTCGTCTGGAAAGGCCGCGGCAATCTCGCTGCGAATGAACGCTTCGACCTCGCGGTCGGCCCGGCTTACGAAGTCCTGCGGGCCCTTGAGTTCGACTACCAGCGTCGCCCGCTGCCGCCAGAACGCAAGGGCAAGCGCGCCGGCGGTGGGTGCCAGGCGGCGCAGGAAGGCATACCGGGCGTCGAGGCTCATGAGGACCTATCCGTACGCCCGGCCGCGGCCAAGGTACCGCTCAACCACGCGGAATGGAATAGACCTCGCGGTCCCACTTTTCCAGCAAGCGCTTGCGCTCAGCCGCCGCGCCGAATTTCGCGAAGTCATAGTTGATGAACTTGATGTCCGCCATCCGGATGCCCCCCGCCGGCACCGGGGTGGCGCGATTCGACATCGTCTGGAAATTCTTCGTGGCCGCGACGAGCTTCTGCCCGTCAACGCTCAGCGCCCAGTCGTAGAATTTCTTCGCAGTGTCGGCATTCTTCGCGCCCTTGATGAGGCTCATCGAGCCAACCTGATAGCCGGTGCCTTCGCAGGGCGCGACCAGCGCCACCGGAAAGCCGGCGGCGATGTCGATCATCCCATCGTCGAGAAAGGTGACGCCGAGCGTCGTCTCGCCTCGACCCACGGCGCGAATCGCGCCCGCCCCGGTGCGTGGATAGTTGTTGGTATTCTTGTGCATGCCGCGGAGCAAATCGAAGGCCTTGTCCTCGCCGAAGATCTGCACGAAGGTGGCAATGGTCATGTAGGCGGTGCCCGAGGCATTGGGGTTGGCCATCTGCACCTCGTCCTTGTACTCGGGCTTTGCGAGGTCTGCCCAGCACTTCGGCACCGGAAGTTTCTTCTTGGCCAAGAGGTCGCTGTTGTAGCCGAAGCCGAGCGCTCCCACGAACAGTCCGACGGTCCGGAAATTGGCCTGCTCGGCCTGTTTCACCGCCCAATCGTGGAGTTGCGGCAGCAGCGGCGACTTGTATTCTTCAGTGAGCCCGTTCTCGGCGGCTTGCAGGTGGGCGTCACCACTGCCGGCATACCAGACGTCGTACTTGGGATTGGCCTTCTCGGCGGAGATCTGCGCCATGGCTTCACCGGCGGCCTTCTGCGACATGCCGACCTTGATGCCGGTGTCTTTCTGGAACTGCGCGACGATCGCTTCGCACCACGGAATCGGCACGCTGCAGATGATGTTGACCTGGACCTGCGCGTGGGCGAATGCCGTGGCACCAAGACAGGCAACTGCGATGAACCAGCGGGAAATGCTTTGCATGATAACTCTCTCCTCAAGTATGGTCGGAAATGGAAAATGGAACCGGCGCGCCGACACGGGTTACGGGGGTCGTTTTGCAAACACGTTTCACTCGAATGCCCAGTCCCACCTGCAAACAAGCATTTTTGATGGCACACGTTCCCACTCTAGGTAGCACCCGAGTCTATAGCGTAGGGCCACTACGACAAAGATGACGCTAAGGCTTCTGCGAGCAAGCCGGCCATGGTTCGTGCGCGCTCGTAGGCGACGAACGGGTCCTCGCTCGCGCCCACTGCTTCGCGTACGTCCGCATACACCTTGAGCTTCGGCTCAGTGCCGCTGGGACGGACCACGATCCGTGCGTCACCCTCGACGTCAAGAATGATCATGGGCGCAGCTCCTCGATAGACGGGTCTCACCTCGGCGCCCCGGGAATAATCAGTCAGCCCGATGACTTTGCGCTCCAGTACCGAGCATGGTGGCCGGTCTCGCAATCGGCCGAGCATACCCTGGATTTCGGCGAGTCCGTCGGGACCCGATCTGGTCAGGCTGCAGGGAGCGCTGCCCCAAGCACCATGGCGGCGGTACAGTTCCGCCAGGCGGTCGAGGGGCACAATGCGTTTGGTCTTGCACTCCGAAACCCAGTCTGCAAAGCAGAGGCCGGCGGCGATGCCGTCCTTGTCGCGTACCGCGCGATGCGTCGAATAGCCCAGCGCCTCCTCCCAGCAAAGCGCAAACTTCAGCCCGCGTTCCGCTTCCAGGATGCGCATCGCCGTCCACAGCCACTTGAACCCCGTCAGCGCCTGCTCGAAGTGCGCGCCGTAGTGACGCGCCACCAGGGCCGTCATCGGGGTTGATACCAAGCTCGCAATCACCACCGCGCGCTGGGGTTCAGGCGCGTGGGCAAGCAGGTAATCCGTCAAGATGATGCCAATCTCATTGCCGCTGAGAATCCGGAATATTCCCCGGTGGTCCGGCAGCGCCACCCCCATTCGGTCGGCATCCGGATCATTGACGATCATGAGATCCGCCGAAATGCGCTCGGCCAGCGCCAGTGCGCGCGCCAGGGTCGCGGGCTCCTCCGGGTTCGGGAACGACACGGTCGGGAAGTGACCGTCGATGTCCCGCTGGCTTGGCTCGATATGCAAGTCGCCATAGCCCGCGCGGCGGAAGACGCGTTCGAAGCACGACGCGCCGACGCCGTGCAACGGGCTGTAGGCGATGCGAATGGCAGCGGCCGAGGCCTTGGGGACCCGACCCGACACGACCGCTTCGACGTAGGCCGCGAGCGTCTCCTCGCCCAACCGCCGGCCGTGGCGTAGCGGCCTTGAAAACGCATTGCCTTCGACCGCAATCTGATTCGCGGGTCCCGTCTGTTCAAATCTACGGGACACTTCAAGATCGTAGGGCGGGACAATCTGAATCCCTTCCGCCCCATACACTTTGTAACCGTTGTACTCCGGTGGATTGTGGCTCGCGGTTACCACCACGCTAGCCGAGGCTTTGAGTCGCAGTCCCGCAAACGCCACAACGGGCGTCGGCGTCGGTTGGTCGAAATACGCAACAGGGAAACCCGCAGCAGCGACAACACCCACGGCCTGTTCCGCGAAGCGACGGCTATCCAAACGACCGTCGAAGCCCACAACCATAAATGCCAGGGGCAATCCAGCGGACTGTTCAGCAACCACCTCGGTGAGTGCGCGCGTCACGCGCCGAACGACGGCCTCATTCATCTGCGCAGGTCCAGGCCCGACGACGCCACGCAGTCCTGCCGTACCGAACTCCAGCGGCGGCTCGAAGCATGCGCGTAGTGCCGCCTCGTCGCCCTTCGCAATCAACTCACCCATCGCCGTCGCCGAGGCCTCGTCCGGGTCGCCCTGCTTCCAGCGCTCCGCGTCCAGCAAAAGGGCCTGCATCGACGATTGGGTCATGAACTGAGTCCGGCAGAAAACGTCAACCGAAGTACGGCGCCCCGACAAGTGCATCTACCTACATAGGTCTCGTTGCGGTTCACATCAGAAACTCCTCGTCCTTCCCCATGAACTTGAACAGCACGACAATGGGCACCAGACTCACGACGATGAGCACCGTCCCGACCACTGACGCCGAGGCAAAGTTGCCCTGCAATACCTGGGCGAATACCTCGACCGGCAGCGTCCGGGTTGCGCCGCTATACAGGATGACGGTCGAATTGAACTCCCGCGCAACCGTGGCAAAGGTCAGCAGTGCCCCGGCCAGCAAGGCCGAGTTCACCATCGGGAGGGTGACCCGCAGGAACGTACGTCCGGGAGGAACGCCCAGGTTGATCGACGCTTCCTCGGTTTGCGTGCCGATCTGGCTCAGCATGCCCGATACCGAACGGATCGAGTATGGCAGGCGACGAATGAAATAGACGATGATCAGAATCGCCGCAGTGCCGCCAAGGAAAAAAGGAAAGCCGCCGAAGGCGATGCTGATGGCAATGCCCATCACGACGCCGGCCACCGCGTAAGGAACCATCGAAAACGCATCCAGCGCGTTGGCGAGACGGTCCCGGCGGCGGGCCACCACGTAGCCGACCAGTGCACCCACGACCACGCAGAGCACCGTCGACACGCTCGAAAAGACTACCGTATTCAACAGTGCCATTGGCAAACGCACTGCATTCGCGTAGCCGTCGAGCGTGAACTCGCCGATCAACAAGGGCCCTCGCGCCTTCAGGAATGATGAGACGATGATTGTCAGCAACGGAAGGCTGGCCGCCAGCACGATGCAATAGGCATACAGCGTGGCAGCGACCCATTTGCCACCCGTCAGCTTGCGGGGTGCCAGAGGTCTGACCGTCTCCTGCCCAAATGAACGCCGACGCGCGTACCAGCGCTGCAGGAACAGCGCCCCGATCGTGACCACCAGCAGGATCAAAGAAAGGGCGCTGGCGACGGCTGGATTGCCGCCGTGCTCATTGACAAACTCGGTGTAGATCTGGCTGGCCAATACGCGGTAGTTCTCGCCGATGATCATCGGTGTGCCGAAATCCGAGAGCGAGGTTACAAACACCAACAGCGCGCCCGTAGATACCGAGGGGACGATCAGTGGTGCGATCACGGTAAAGGCGACGGCGATCGGATGCCGACCCAAATTGATCGCAGCATCCTCGATGCTCTGATCCACCGACTTGAGCCCCGAGCTGACCATCAGAAAAATGAAGGGCAACGCGTGCAACGTGAAGACCAATACGATGCCGTTCACGCCATAGATTGGCGGCAAGGCAATGCCGATGCTGGCGAACCAGCCGGTGATCAGTCCGTTGCGGCCAAGCAACAGAATCCACGCGTAGGCGCCAATGAATGGCGGCGAGACGAAGGTGAGCACGATCATCGCCCGCAGCAGCAACTTGCCGGGAACATTGAAGCGGTTGACGACGTATGCCAGCGGCGCCCCCAACACCGTGGCGGTAATGGTGGCGAGCGCACTGACTGAAAGGCTGTGGATCAGCGTCTCGTAGTAGTACTTCTTGGTGAAAAACTCGACGTAGGTACGGAGCACCGTCTCACTGCCACCGCCCGTGCCCGTCATGCTTGAGATGAGCAACCTAGCAAGCGGGTAGATCAGCAGGCCGATGAAGAGGACGAGCGCGCCGATTGCTATCCCAGTCCAGAACGTGAGGCGATACGCCTGTCGCCCGGCACGCAACCCCCGCGCTACCGATGCGCTCAAAGTTCCACCGCCTTGTCGTCGCCGGGAAACAGCATCACCTGTGCGGGCTCGACACGGAGCGCGACTTGCGAACCCTCTTGCATTCCCTCTGGAACCGCGGTTGCCACCACCTGAACCGAAATAGACCGGTCAAGACCGCAGTCGACCTCGTAGCTGACGTAGGACCCCAGATAGGTCCTCGCGCGCAACGTGCCGACGATGCCGCTGGAGGCTTCGGTGACGGGGTGCAGCGATACATCCTGAGGCCGAAAGCCAACCCAGATTTCGCCACGACAATCGGACCCCGGACCCGTGGCGGCAATCGTCGCGCCACTGCGCAGGAGCACAGTTGTGCGACCACCTCCCCCCGTTGCGTGGCCGCGCAGGAAGTTGCCTTCGCCAATGAACTCCGCAACCCGAAGCGTCCCCGGCCGTGCATAGACATCCTCGGGCGTGCCCACCTGCAAAACCTCTCCCCCGCTGATTACCGCGAGGCGATCCGACAGGCTCAGCGCTTCTTCCTGGTCATGCGTCACGTAGATTGTAGTGATCCCCAGACTGCGCTGCAGTATCTTGAGGTCGTTGCGCAATCGCACCCGAAGCTTGGCATCGAGATTAGCTAACGGCTCGTCCATGAGCAATACGCGAGGCCGGATGGCGATGGCACGAGCGATGACCACACGCTGCTGCTGCCCCCCGGAAAGCTGCTTCGGCATGCGTTTCTCATAACCCTTGAGGTCAACCATCTCAAGCGTTTCAGTGACTCGTTGCGCCGCCTCCGCGCCGCTGATCTTCCGGCTTGCGAGGCCGTAGGCGACGTTGTCCCATACGTTGAGGTGCGGAAAGATGGCGTAATTCTGAAACACCATGCCGGTGTTTCGCCGGTGGGCCGGAATGTCATCGACGACCGAACCGCCAATGCTGATCGAACCTTCGAATTGTCGATAGAACCCGGCAATCGCGCGCAACAGCGTTGTCTTCCCGCAGCCGCTCGGCCCCAATAGGGTGAAGAACTCGCCCGCCTTGATCGACAGGTTCACATGACTGACAACCGTCAGCGACCCGAACCGCACGCTGATGTCCACCAGCTCTACCCCAGGCACATTGCTCGGGTCGGAAGTGCGACTCCGGGCTACGGGTGCGGTGTCGGCAAACGACATGGCATTCATCCACGAGAATCCGGCGGGGAGCCATGCATCGACACAGCCGCCCGCCGGCAGTTATACATTGCGGCTCACACCCAAGGCGTGGCTTCGACGCACGCCGCCAAATGCGAGAGTCAGCGCGTTGCAATCATGATCTCACGCCACTTCGCGAGCCACTCCTTCTGCTCTTTCTTGGCCTCGTCGGTAGGGTAGGCGAGCAACTTCAGTTCCGCCGCGGCGGGCATACCCTGGGGGAACTTCACCGCCGTGTGGGTGGAACGGCGCCCCGCGAAGGTGTCCACCAGTGCCTGCTGCTGCTTGGCCGAGAGCACGAAGTCGGCGAACTTCCTGGCGTTTTTCGCGTTCGGTCCCCCCTTGATCTGGAACAGACCGCCCGGCAGCACCACCACCCCGTCGGTGGGATAGACAATGGCGACCTTGCCCGTCTTCAGGACCCGATACGCTCCCTCCTCGTAGGCCACCCCGATCTTCGCCTCGCCCTGGGCGACTGCGGTGAAGGGCGCGCTGGAGCTTTCGTCGATGATCATGTTCTTGGCTAAACGCTCCACGAACTCCCATCCCCCGATGAGCTTCCAGTTGACGAGCGCCGCGTAGGAGGAGCTCGAAGACGAAGGATTGGCAAAACGGATCTTGCCTTTCCATTTCGGATCGCCAAGGTCGGCCCAGGTCTTGGGTGCCTCGGCAGCCGGCACGAGGTCCTTGTTGTAGACGATGACCATGCCGAACGCGTCAAACGGGGCGTTGTATCCCGTTGGATCGATGAACTCCTTGCCGATTTCCTTGAGCGTTGCGGAGTCATAGGGCGTGAACAGCTCGGGCGCGCTGCCACCTGTGGTCGAACTTCCTCCCCACAGGAGGTCACCCTGAGGCCGGTCCTTCTCGGCCTTGACCCGACC
>JADKKQ010000010.1 GCA_016720425.1 Betaproteobacteria bacterium
TCAAGGGCGGTGCCACCGCTCAAGTCCAGGTGCGTCGATGCTGCGACACGGGCATCACTGACGTTGCCGTCCCGGCGCTGCGACTAGCGCGACGCGCCGGCTGCAGCATACCTATTTCAGGTCTCGCCCGACGGCGGTCTGGACGCTGCAGCAACTATGCGAGGTGATTGGTGAGGAGGCGGACCATCGCTATCCGCTCCACGACCGGGGCCACATCTTTGCCCGCGACTTGGATGACTCGATGAGTATTCGTTCGCGACCGCGTTGGCATGATCAACCTATTGCGGAGCACGCCCTCGCCGGATGCCGGAAAATGCGGTCAGGGCCTCGGAGGCGAATGGAAACGGGCCTGATCGGCGACCGGACTACCGCACTTTTCTTAATTCATGCGTTGGCCAGCACCACAATGGCCGTCACCGTCAACGCGACAACCACAAGTTTGCGAGAGGTGAAGCGCTCCATGCGCTGTCCTGTTGAAATGAGAAGGGCTACCAGAAAGCTCATGTTGGCGATGGGCACGACCACGCTTGCCTCGCCAAGTGCGAGAGCCAGCATGAGAAAGTTGACAACGCCGCAGGCCAGGGAACCGGACACCAGTGAATATTTTACTTTCGCCGCCGTGACTCGCAGTCCCCGCTCCCGGAAGATGGCATAGACGCCGCCTACGAGAATCCACACCGGGCCGTTCAGCAGCAACAGCAACTGGAGATCCACACCGCGCAATGCGGCCGCCTTGGTGACGATGCCGAAGCAAGCGCGCAAGATGGCTGCGAGCACAGCCAACCAGAAGTAAAGCGCGACCCGTCGCTGATGGGGAGCACCCCGGCCGCGCTCGTACAAAACCATGACTGCCGCCAGGCCGATCACGACACCAGTGGCCTTGACTGGAGTCAGCGGTTCGCCCAGCAGAATCACTGCCAGCGCCACGACGCCGATGGTGTTGAGCCGGTAGATGGTCGAGGCCAGGCTCACGTCGACATGGGTGAGACTCTCGATAAGGCAGAGATTGGCAACGGAGAGCAACAGTCCGGCGGTAAGCCCGAAGGCCAGCATCTGGCCATCGATGCTGATCGTAGTGCCGGAAGCGAGAATGATCAGGCACTGGAGCGCGGTCCATACCACGCCAATGCCCAACACGTACATTCCCCGCGATCGGTCAATCCGGGCGTACCACTTGAAAACGACGTCGAGCAGGCCGGCGAACAACAGGCTCAGCAGGGCAAACCCAACGGACATGCTCAAATGATGAGTCGCCCGGCTCGAACCGAGCACGGGCGACTCAACTTCCCGCCGTGAGGACGTGCAGCAAACACCCTACAGCTACCCGCGCGCCACGACTCGCCCGAGGCAGTGGTCCATCTGCTGAACTCATTGGCATCGGCGCCGCGCGGATTTCCGACTTGACGAGAGACCCGTCGCGCTTCATCAGAGGATGAATGTGTTGGTCCGGTCGAGAAAGTCGTGGAAGTGCACGACCGTGAGGTCCGCGTCCGCCAGCACGACTCGCATAGGCGGGTGGCTCGTGGCTGCCCGGGCCCACACCCCCCATGACGAAACCGGAGCACCTGGGGGTTCGTCGCGCGCATGGTGGTGAACGGAATGCCGTGCCACGACCCGCCGATCGGACGATGTAGGTGCCCAAAGAACAAGTGCCGAATGTTCTTGTGGCCCGACACGATCGCGGCGAACTTCTCCGGTTGTTGCAGCGAGATCTCGTCCATCCGCTTGAGACCGACCGCGAACGGCGGATGGTGCATGAACAGGTACACCGGCATGTCACGGGCGCGCTCGAGCTCCGCGGAGAGCCACGCGAGGCGGTGCCGAACGCACTCCTGAGCGCCCGGTAGGCGAGCGCATTTCCCGCATGCGCGAGGTCGCCGGTGACGATCGCGAACTCGGCATCGGCGTGGAAGCGGTTGATGCTGTCGATGCACTGTCCGAGTCGCTCGAACGGATCGAGGTCGAGCTTCTGGCCTCGCCGCGGGGACGAGTGGGTGTCGGTGATATGGATGAATTTCACGCCTGCGGGACGCGGGGACCTCGCGGCCCCGCGGCTCTCTCCGTCAGGATTGAGCTGATCCTGCCGTCTACTTCGGGATCAGGTTCTGTACGTCTTTGGCCATCGCCGCCAGCGCGGCATCCGGCTGAACCGAGCTGTCGACCACACTCTGCAGGTGGTCCTTGATCACCGCGATGATCTTCAGCGCGTTGTCGCCGGGGAACGCGTACCACGCCGTCATCAGCGGCTGCTGCTTGAGTGAGATGAGGTGGTTGGGCCGGGTGGCGTAGAAGGGCTTGAGCATCGCCGGATTGTCCGCGGGCAGCGAATTGGGCGGCATGTAGCCGGTGCCCTTGACCATCATGGTGGCACCCTCGGCCCCGGTGGCGAACTTCATGAACTCCCAGGCGGCCTTCTGCTTCTCCGGTGCGGTGGCAAACATCATCGCTGCCATGCCGCCGGTGGGCAGCTTGGCGTTCGGCCCGGGGATCGGGAACACCGCGGTGCGCCACTTGAAGCGACCGCCGACGCTGTCGTCCGCGACGCGCAGCAGCGAAGTCGACTCGGTCCAGATCCCCATCTTGCCGGCAAAGAAGCTCTGGCGCGCCGCCTCGTGCGCGAGATTGGGCATCTTGCCCTCCTTGAGCATGCGGCCCATCAACTGGATTGCACGCTTGCCGCCATCGCCGTCAAAGGCGACCTTCTTCTCGTCGGCCGAGAGCATGGTGCCGCCATGAGAAAGCACCAGCGCCTGCCACATCCAGTTGCCGGTGATGGTCCACGAGTGGTACATGCCGACGGTGTTGTCGCCCAGCGCATCGATCTTGCGCGCGAGTTCGAAGATTCCGTCCCAGGTCGTGGGGAAGGCGTCGGGATTGCCGCCTGCCTTGCGCACCAGATCCTCGTTAAAGTAGACAATCGGCGTCGATGCGGCGAAGGCGAGCCCATGCACGTTGCCACCGAACCGCGAGAGCGCCATCATGGAATCGGAGAAACCCTCGCCCGCCCAGTTCTTTTCCCGGCCGATGAACGGCGTGAGATCAACGGCGATCTTGCGATCGACGAACAGGCGCTGCAGGTTGATCGCCTGGAACGACACGTCGGGCAGGTTCTTGGTGATCGAGTCGCGCAGCGCGGTCTGGGCCGCGTCCTCGTACTCCTTGTAGGCGGGTCGGAAGTTCACCCTTACCGATGGGTTGCGTTTCTCGAACTCGGTCTTCACCTCCTGCATGGTCTTGTCGAAGATAAAACCCAGCGGGTACTGGACGTCGATGGTGGTCTGGGCAAACGCCAGTCCGGACGCAAGCCACGTGGCGAGTGCCGCGGCGGCCAACTTCAGATACATTCTCTTGTTCATGCTTCCTCCTTTGTGGTGATCCAAGTCAACCCTTCAGCCCGGTGAACGTCACGCCTTCGATGAAACGCCGCTGCGCCAGCAGGAAAGCGACCACCAGCGGCAGTATGACCATGGTCGCAGCGGCCATCAGCACTCCAAAGTCCGTACCGCCGTCGTTCAGACGGAAGTAAGCGACCCCGAGCGGCGGAGTGTAGAGATCCTTCGAGCTCACCGCGATCAGCGGCCAGAAGTAGTCGTTCCAGTGCGCCACGACGGAGAAGATGCCGAATGCCGTCACCGCGGGGATCGCGGTCGGCAGCATGACGCGCCAGACGATGCCGATTTCGCTCATGCCGTCGATGCGCGCGGCGTCGATCAGGTCGTCGGGCACCGTCATGAAGAACTGCCGCAGCATGAAGATGCCGAACACCGAGATCGTGAACGGAAGAATCAGCGCCGCATAGGTGTTGAGGATGCCGGCGTGGTGGAACAGAATGTAGATGGGGATTGCCGTGGCGTGCATGGGGATCAGCAGACCCAGCAACACCACGCCGAAAAGCGCCCGCCGGCCGCGGAAGCGCAGCTTGGCTAGCGCGTAGGCACAAGGCAGGTTGACCAGCACCTGAAGCGCGAAAATCGTCGCGGTGACGATCGCGCCGTTGAGCAGGAATCGGCCCATCTGCACCCGCGACCAAACCTGGGCGTAGTTTTCGACAATGGCCCAGCGCTGCGGCAGAAACTGCAGTTCGCCGTTCAAGATCTCGCTCTGCGGCTTGAACGACGACAGCAGCATCCACACGAACGGCGAGACGATGACGATCGCTCCCGCCATCAGCACCACATGTCGCAATGCGCCGGCAACCGGGCCGAGTCCGCGCGCGTTCATGCGTAATGCACCCGGCGGTCGAGGAACCACATCTTCAGCAGCGCGAGTGCCAGCACGAAAGCCAGAAACACCACGGTCACCGCGGCGGCATAGCCGGTGCGAAAGTACTCGAAACCCTCGCTGTACATGGTGTAGAGCAGCACCTCCGTGGCGCGATTGGGGTCCGCCTTTGGTCATCACCTGAACCGTGTCGAAAACCTGGAACGAGCGGATCGCCGTGATGACGATGACGAAAAGCGACACCGGTCCGAGCATCGGCCACGTCACGGTGCGGAAGCGGTCCCAGCCATTGTTCACGCCATCGACCGACGCCGCCTCGTAGAGATCGCGTGGAATCGACTGCAGGCCGGCCATGAACAGCACCATGTTGAAGCCGAGGCTCTGCCAGATGCCGATGCCGGCCAGCGTGTAGAGCACGACGCGCCGGTCCTGCAGCCAGTCCGGCCCCGCGACCCCGATCGCTTTCAGCGACAGGTTGACCAGGCCGAACGACGGGTGCAGCGCGAACTCCCAGACGATCGCCATCGCGATCAAGGTCGCCATGACCGGCATGAAGTACACGGTCCGGTAGAACGCCCGCAGCGACGATCCCGCTTCAATCAGCAGGGCCGCGCCCAGTCCGAGCCCCACCGAGACGGGCACCACCACCGCGACATACACCAGGGTGTTCTGCAGCGAGCGCCGAAAAATTCTGTCGCCGAACATGCTTGTGTAATTGTCGAGCCCGATGAACGTCAGCGACTTTGCGCCCAGTTGATAATCACTGAGCGAAAGGAGTGCGATGGACACCAGAGGCGCGATCAGGAAGAAGAGAATCAACGCGCCTGCCGGGCCGGCTAGCGCCAGCGCGGCAAGCATTTCCCGCAGGTCGCGCCGGCCATGCGCGACGCGCAGTGCGTTGGCTTTGGCGAGGCTCACGATGCTGTCTGGGCTGCTTGCGCCGCGGCGGGGCGTATGCGCTGCCCGGATTGGTCAAACAGCAAGAGGTGTTCGGGCGGTAACGCGATGCGAACCGCTGTGCCAACGGCAAAGCGGTCGATGTGCAGCGGATCTTCGCGCGCGATCAGCAATGCCTCCACGCCCTCGGCGCGACAATGCAAGAACAGATCGGAACCGAGGTTTTCGCGATGCACAATGTGCGCCGGCAGGCCCCGCACTCCGACATCCGGACTCGCCTGTGTCGCTGACGGGCGCAGTGCCAGGGTCAGCGGCGCGCCTGCGGCAAGGCCGGTTGCGACAGCGACTTCATGCGCACCGACCTCGATCGTGCCGCGCGCGGTCACCCGCCCTTGCAGGGTGTTGATGCGCGGGCTGCCGACGAAACGAGCGACCTGCAGATCGGCGGGATCAGCATAGACCGTGCCGGGAGAGGCGAACTGCAGCAGTCGGCCCTCCACCATTACCACCACCCGGTCGGACATGGTCATCGCTTCGGCCTGGTCGTGGGTGACGTAGATGAAGGTAACGCCGAGGCGGCGGTGCAGTTGAGCGATTTCCGCCCGCATGTGCACGCGCAATTCAGCGTCGAGATTCGATAACGGCTCATCCATGAGGAACACGCGCGGTTCGCGCACCATGGCGCGTCCCACTGCCACGCGCTGCTTCTGTCCGCCTGAAAGTTGCGCGGGCTTGCGGCCGAGCAGCGGTTCGATCTGCAACTGGGCTGCCACTTCACGCACTCGTGCTGTGATTTGGCGCGCATTCGCGCGCGTGGCGCTGTCGATCCAGCCCATGCCGGGCAGCCGCTGGCGCCAGCGCAGCCGTCGCATGCGCAGCGGCAGGGCGAGGTTCTCGGCAACGGTCATGTGAGGGTAAAGCGCGTAGGACTGGAACACCATCGCAATATCGCGCTCGTCCGGCCGCAACGCGTCGACCGGGCGACCATCGATCTCGACGCTGCCGTCGTCTTGCCGCTCCAGCCCGGCGATGATGCGCATGAGCGTGGTCTTGCCGCAGCCGGAAGGACCGAGCACCGTGATGAATTCGCCTGCCCGGATGTCGAGATCAACGCCTTTGAGCACATGCGTCTCGCCGAAACTCTTCAGGAGTCCGCGAACCAGGACGCGACCGCGGCTTGCCGCCGGGCCCCCATCCTCGGAATTGTTCAGAACCTGAGGGGCATTCCCCATTGTTTCAATTTCGCGAGTAGTGCTTACCAACGCCATTACGCAGACTCCTCGTGTCACCTTCAGGAATCCCATTGGGCTTGGGCACCTGGCATGCTCTTCGTGGAAACGTAACGTTTGCAATCACATGCGCCAACGAAGGACGTTCCGATCCTGTCATCTGGCGCAAATTGCAGGTGTAATATGAAGCGCGCTCAGCGGTTCGCTGAGGACGAGGGGCTGAGACGGGAACCCGTCATATGAAGCCCGAATATGCGACTAACTGCCGACGACGCAATTGCCACAATCGATCCTGATTTGACTGTATGAGCATTGCATGGGAATGTCAAGGCAGGCAGAGTGTCGTCCGACAGCATTTGACTCCGCCCCATGACCCAGAACCAAGTCCCAGCGTGGCGTAAGCGAATAGCCGCTTTCTCATGCAGTCACGTCTGATCACCAAAGCCACGCTGCTGCTCAGCGCGCGGCTGAACGACCCCCGAGACGCGCCGCGACCGCTGTCACTTTCTGAGTATCATCATCTGGCGCAGTGGCTGGACGGGCTCGGCCTGACGCTGGCTGCCTTGCTGCGGGCCGATGCCAAGGCCGTGCTTCGGCCCTATCCTGGCGCAGATCGGATTTTGCGTTTGCTGCAGCGCGTCGCCGATGTTGAGTCGATGCTCGATCATTGGGTCCAACTCGGCATCTGGGTTCTCGGCGAGCGCGAACCACAATTTCCGGCTCGCCTCCGCCAACGGTTCAAGACGGCCTGTCTTCCTCTGCTTTTCGGTGCAGGCCCGATGGACGCTCTAGACCAAGGCGGCCTGTGTGTCGTGGGATCGCGCGACAGCCCAGAGGAATCACACGTTTTTGCCCAAGCTGTCGGTGCACGCGCCGGCCGCGAGGGGCTTATCGTGATATCCAGTGAAATGCGCGGCATCGACCGTGAGGTAATTTCGGCCACGCTCGCTTCAGGCGGGCGCGTGATCTGCGTCTTTTCCGACAGTCTTGAAAAAGCAGTCGCGAGCAGGCGTTATCGCGATGCGCTGGCCACGGGGCGCGCCTCACGCGTAACCCCGTTTACGCCGGACGCCCGTTTCGCGGTCGCCAATGCCATGCGTGCGAGCCGCTATCAATATGGGCTGTCGGACGCTGCCATCGTGGTCGAGACAAGACAGACCGGCGGGATCTGGTTGGGCGCGGACGAGAACCGAAGGCAGAGATGGGTGCCGGCATTTGTCCGAACGGGCGCCAATCTCGCCTCGGGCAACAGCGCATTGTTACATCTCGGAGCTTTGCCGATCACCCTTCAGGATATCGAGCAAAGCCCGAGTCTCTCGCAACTTCTAGTTGAGCGCGTCATTTCGCCTTCGACGCGGAACTCGGCGCGCGGGGAGCGCCCGGACTTGTATTCAGTCTTCCTGTCGGAGTTGGCTCTGCTCGACGAGGCGATAGCCAGTTCGGAAGAGTTGGTAGCGCGTTATTTCGGCATTGAGTTGCTACAGGCTCGAACTTGGCTTGCGCGCGCGCAAGGCGGCATCGTGCCTGCTTCCCAGTTGAAATCGTAAGCTCGCCGTTCTGGCAGACCGCAGGGCTTGGCTGGAACCATGGTGTTTATGCTCTCGGCGCATGAGCGCCATTTCTCGGTTGCATTGTTGACGACACCGTACAGGGTTCCTAGACGACACTGAAACGCACCATGTCGGAATTGACTGCCCTTCAGCGCGCGGTGCAGCGGGCGAACGGCACGCGCGAGGTAGTCCTGGCCGACGATGCCTTCGACCGCCTGCCTGACGTGGCCCGGACCTTACTCGGCCCGGCGCCGCTGACGGTCGTCTGCGACGACAACACCTGGGCCGCGGCCGGTAAGGAAGTCGCGGCGAAGCTGGGGCGGTGCTTTCGGATCGTCAATACCTTCGTCATGCCCGGCCAGCCGCGACTGAAGCCACACGTCGAGCATAGCCACAGGCTTGCCGCGGAACTGCAGTCCTCCGGCAGCCGCGCCGTTGCCGTCGGCTCGGGTGTGGTCAACGACCTCACCAAGTACGCGTCAGCGCTGGTTGAGCGTTCGTACATCTGTGTGCCCACTGCGGCATCGATGGATGGCTATAGTGCATCGGGCGCGCCTCTCCTCGACAACGGCTTCAAGCGAACGCTCCCATGCGCGCCGCCGGTCGCCGTTGTCGCCGACCCGCGGATTGCTGTGGCGGCGCCGGCATCCATGGCATCCTGGGGATATGGCGATCTCGCCGGCAAGATCTCGGCGGGCGGTGACTGGATACTCGCCGACGCACTTGGAGAGGAAGCTATCAGCCAGGCCGAATGGGACCTTGTCCAGGGCAACCTCGAATCCTGGCTCAGCAATCCGCAGGCCGTGCGCGATCGCGATCCGGCAGCCGTAAAGGGACTGCTCGAAGGCCTGCTGGTGTCCGGCTTCGCTATGCAGTCTTATGGCAACTCGCGGCCCGCCAGCGGCAGCGACCACCAGTTCTCCCACCTGTGGGAAATGGAGCAACTGACGGTCGACGGCGTGCCTGTCGCGCACGGTGTCTGTGTCGGCATCGGCTGTCTCGCTTCGCTCGCTCTATACGACTGGCTGATCGTACAGGACCTGACGGGCATCGACCCCGACACCCTGGTACGCCGGCGGCGCCCAATTGCGGATATTGAGGCCGAGGTTCGTGCCGCCTTCAAGGGCCCATCCCTCGGCGATGCCTCTGTCGTCGAGGTGCGGGCCAAGTATCCGGAAAGCAGTCAGTTACGCCATCGCCTCCATCGACTGCGCACGGCCTGGCCGGCGCTCCGCGATCGCTTGTCCGGGCACCTGCCGCGAGCCCAAGTCGTTCGCGACCGTCTGGCAATACAGGGACTGCCGGTACATCCGGACGCGCTCGGCGTCGGAGTGGTGGCGTTTGCGAAGGATTACAAACGTGCCGCCATGATCCGTCGGCGCTTCACCATCTTCGACCTGTTGATCGACGTCGATCTCTTTGACGACGCCATTGCGGCAATCACGAGACCGGGTGGCTTCTGGTACTGAGTGTTCCGGGAGGCGTCTAGCTCCGTGTTGCATCGCTCGAGGCCGAACTGGCGGCGCCATCATGGCCCAGATGGTGGAGGCCGTGGGTGGCTCAGTGACATCACGCACGACATTGCCGCGGCCACGCAGCACAGGAGGGAATACACAGATCACGTTGGGCCGGCAATTGCGCAGCTGTTTGAAGTGACGCGGCATATTGCCGCGCTAGGTGAGGAGGCTGCAGCAGTCCCCGAGTCCATGGCCCGGCGGGCGAGGATGCTGGCGGCAGTGGTTGTTTTGTTATGTCGCGCCGCATCTATTGACACGCCAAAAGCCGGGGCTAAGTGCACAATCGAATCGATCGAATCAATGAGCAGCGGCGGAAACCGTAGCGAAGGAACGACCGAATATCCTCCTTCTGATCACCAATCAACAGCGGTTCGATGCAATGGATTGCAATGGCGATCCGCACATCAAGACGGGCTATCTTGACCGTTTGGCATCGATGTTGAGCGAAATGGTTGCCGGCGCGACATTCCTCGATGGTGCGGTGAGGTTCATCATCCGCCGCAAGGCTCACCTGATCGCGGCTCGGATGCTGCTTGCGGTAGCTTCAGGCATGGAAATCGGGATCAACCCGACTCGATCGGTGCCTCGGCGCAGCGTCGAATACTATCGGGATCATGTTCCAGCCGATGACCTTCCATGATGCCCGTCCGAAAATATCGCAGGCGAGCGGCTATGCACCGCGCTGCGCATGTTGCCAACCTGCTCGTTTTCATCACCTTCACCACGACCACAATGTAGCGAGATCTCCATGACCGCCAATCCGGGAACCTATTACACCATCCTTCCCCTTGGCCTTGGTTCGTTTCATCGCGCCCACCAAGCTGTCTATCTCCACGAGTTGCACAAGACGGGAGACCGGTCCTGGTCGATCGTGGGTGGCAATATCCGAAACGACATGACGGAGACTATGGATGCGCTGGCGGCACAGCACGGCGCATATACGCTCGAGACCGTTTCACCGGCCGGCGAACGAATCTACGAGCGCATTAAGTCGATACGCGAAGTCGTCCTTTTCGAGAAGGAGAATCGCCGGCTGATCGACGTCGGTGCCGACGCAATGACACGAATCATTTCGTTCACGGTGACCGAGGCGGGTTATTACCTCGACCAGCACAACAAGCTTGACTTGAGCCACACTGACCTGCGCGCCGACCTGGAGCACGACGGGATGGGCACGATCTATGGCGCGGTGACCGCCATCCTGCGCGAGCGGGTGCGGCGCGGCGGCGCCCCGGTGACGCTTTTAAGCTGCGACAACCTGCGCAGCAACGGCGCGCGATTCCGCGCGGGCCTGCTGGACTTCCTCGAGCGGCGCGGCGATTCGAAGCTGCGTGAATGGGTCGAAACCAACACGACCTGTCCGTGCGACATGGTCGACCGCATCACACCACGGCCATTACCGGACGTCGCCGATCGTGTCAAAGCGGCGACGGGTTGGGCCGACCGGGCGCCAGTCATGGGGGAAAGCTTCATCCAGTGGGTCGTGGAAGATCGGTTCGTGGCCGGCCGTCCCGCGTGGGCGAAGGTTGGCGTCGAGATGGTCGACTCGGTGCACGCCTATGAAGAGGCGAAGATCCGCGTGCTCAACGCCACACACAGTTGCGTGGCTTGGGCTGGAACGTTGAAGGGACTCAACTATATCCACGAGGACATGGCGGTGCCGGCCATCCGCAAGATGGGATACGACTACGTCACCAACGACGTCATACCCTGTCTCGACACGCCAGAGCATCCGTGCCCGATTGCTTTGGACAAATACCGCGACGTCGTGCTTGATCGCTTCGGCAATCCGAACATTCGCGACACCAACCAGCGCGTGGCGATGGACGGCTTCTCGAAAATTCCCGGCTTCATCGTGCCCACCTTGCACGAGTGCATGGCGCGCGGCGCTCCGCTGGACAGCACCGCGATGCTGCCGGCGCTCTTCTTTGTGTACCTGGGGCGGTGGCATCGCGGCGAACTTGCCTACACCTATCAGGATGGTGTGATGGACCCTAGCGTCGCGCACGCCTTCTTCGCCGCTTCGGATCCGCTCCGTGCCTTCTGCCAGGACCCGCTTCTTTGGGGGCCCTTGGCCGGCAACGAATCGATTGAAGCTGCTATACGTGCGGCGGAACGACGGGTTCAGGAGTTCTTGAAGAGCTGATAATCAGAACCCCGTTTGGAGGCACAGCATCATGTTTCTCGGCATCGATGTCGGTACGTCCGAAGTCAAAGTCCTGCTCCTTGACGAATCCCATCGGATTGTTGCGACGACGGGGCAGGGTCTGACGCTGCAACGGCCGCGCCCCCTCTGGAGCGAACAGCAACCGGACGATTGGTGGCAAGCGACCGACCTCGCGGTGCGTAGGTTGGCCAGCGAGCAGCCGTCGGCCATGGCCGCGGTACGGGCCATTGGCTTGTCCGGCCAGATGCACGGCGCCGTGCTGCTCGACAATCGTGAGCAGGTGCTGCGGCCGGCTATTCTTTGGAACGACGGCCGCAGCGGCGAGGCCTGTACAGCGCTGGAGGCGGCGGTTCCGCGGTTGCAGGCAATTACCGGAAATCTCGCGATGCCCGGATTCACCGCGCCAAAGCTCTGGTGGGTGCGTGACAACGAGCGCGCGATCTTCGAGCGGACGAGTTACGTCCTGCTACCTAAGGACTGGTTGCGCCTTCAGATGACGGGTGAGCGGGTCAGCGAGATGTCCGACGCCTCGGGCACGTTGTGGCTCGATGTCGGCGCACGTCGTTGGTCCAACGAGATGTTGGCGGCGTGTGGGCTTTCGACCACGAGCATGCCCCGCCTGGTCGAAGGTAGCGAAGTTTCGGCGCAACTGCGGCCGAGCGTAGCCGCGCGCTGGGGGCTTCCAGCCGGAATCCCGGTTGCCGGGGGCGGGGGTGACAACGCTGCTAGTGCCGTGGGCATCGGGGCCGTGCGGCCGAACCAGGGATTCGTCTCGCTCGGCACGTCAGGGGTGGTATTCCTGAGTAACGATGCGTTCCGCCCCAATCCGGCCACGGCCATGCACGCGTTCTGCCACGCGTTGCCAGGCACCTGGCATCAGATGAGCGTGATGCTCTCCGCCGCAGGCGCGCTGCGCTGGGTTCGCGAACTTCTTGGATTGCCCAGTGAGGAGGCGCTTCTCGAGCGGGTCGCCACATTGGACGATCATCAGCGCGTGTCCGCGCCGTTGTTTCTTCCCTACCTCAGCGGCGAACGAACGCCACACAACAATCCGCGTGCGCAGGGGGCCCTGTTTGGGTTGACGGCGGTGCACGATGTGGCCAGCATCGGCTACGCCGTGATCGAAGGCGTCAGCTTCGGACTGCGGGACGGCTGGGCCTGCTTAGGCGCGAATTTGCGCGACGTCGAATCGCTTTCTCTGGTCGGTGGTGGTGCGCGTAGCGCTCTGTGGGCGCAACTCCTGGCATCGACGCTGGGCGTGCCCTTGGTCACTTTCGAGGGCGGTGAGGCCGGCGGAGCGCTTGGTGCCGCTCGGCTGGCTTGGCTGGCCGTCGGCGGCGACCTCGCTCTCGTCGCACGCACACCGGCGACGCGCAATCGCTTCGAACCCGACCTTCGCGAGGCCGCGCAACTCGCGCCTCGTTACGAGCGATTCCGCGCGCTCTACCCGGCTGTGCGGACGCTGTTTTCCTGATTCACTGACGTAGGACACGCCATGAGGTTTGGCTGAACAATTAATACGGAGACGTCTGTTGCGTCCGCACGCGATAGAGCGCGGTGCCGCCGCCGTTCGCCCTGGTGCCGCCGGCGCGCATCCCCCGCTACAGCTACTTGGGTGCGCCTGCGGACAGCTGCTTACAGGAAAGTGCTGCTGCGGTGGCCGACGCAAAGCGGACGTAGTGTTGATGCCACCGGTGCCGGTGCTCATGCTGCGACTCGCAGTGCCGGCGGGGCGCGAATCGGTTGGTCGCGAGCGAAGATCTCGACGATGCTCATCGCGGCACCGCAATGCGGGCAGACGAAGATAGGCGGCACGATGGCGACCGGTGGCTGCGGCGGATGACGGCGGTTCGAAGGCGGCGGGAACGACATGCAGCGGCTCGCGCGCTTGGGCGAGATGCTCGCGGTACCGGCTGTTGGCGATTAGCGAAGCTGTGCCGCAGCGTGTGCATTGACACCCGCTTGTCGATGCCTCATGGATCCCGGCCGCGAGCTACGAACCAGGGGGTCGTGGGTTCAAATCCTGCCGGGCGCGCCACAATTCAAAGACTTGGCCGGCCCGAAACCAGGTCTTCCCCAGTCGCTGTGGGACCGCTGTGGAAACCAGTTATCCACCGCTCCTGCGCCACGCGCCGAGTATCAGGCACTTGGCGCGCGAAACCAGATCCTCCTCGTTCAGGCGCTGGAACGTGCCCGCCAACCGGCGCGGCACCATGGTGGTCGTCGGCAACTCGTAACAGCGTCCGGGTACCGGTACGGTTGAGCACCAGATTCGCTTGATCGAGCAGGCGGCCCACATCGGCACTTGCGTAGTGGCCTGCCATCGACTGGTTGGCGTGGCCGAGGAGCACCTCGCGATTTTCAGCCGAGACGCCGGCCGCCCGTAGGCGACACGCGAACGTGTGACGAAGGTCATGGACCCGAACTGACCGCAGTCCTGCCGCGCGCCTGGCGTCCTGCCAGCCGCTGTTGTTCATCGTACCGACGCGCCTGCTGCGATAAGGAAAGACCCAGATCGGGTGCTTGCCTCGCTGCGATTTGATGATTGACCAGGCGACATCATTCAAGACGACGACGTGGGGCCGCTTCGATTTGAACGCTTCCGGTGGAACCACGAACACGCTGCGGTTAACCTCAGGCACGGTGATCTCCCACTGCCACTGCAAGCCGCACACGTTGCTGTCGCGAAGTCCGGTGTTGACCGCGAACAGCGCCATGCGGGCGAGGTGTGCCGGAAGTCGGCGAAACAGATCGTCTTGCTCCGCCCAGGTAATCGGGTGGGGCAACCTTGGGGTCTCACTCAACATCGTGATCAGCGGCGGCGATCCTTCGAGGTACGGTCGCCCATCTGGGTCGCGATAGGACCCAAAGCACGGTTCAGGATCGTGCGCACGACTTCGAGGCTGCGGTTGATCGTGGTCGGACTCGCGCCAGCACCACGGCGCGCATTGACAAACGGTTCTAGCGTCTGATCGTGGACCTGTTGTGGCTCAAAGGTGACCGATGTGCGGGCGAAGCAGGGCAACGTGCCACTTGATGGCGTCGATGCTGCGCTTTCCGCGGGACTGCTCGACATAGCGTCCGGCACAATCGGAGAACGTCGGCCGCGCGTGCGCCTTGCGGGCAAGGTCGAGATCGACGCGTGCCATTTCCTTGCGGAGTCGTTCCTCGGCTTGCTCCTGTGTCACGGCGCCCACGCGCAGGCCGATCCGGACACCGCGATAGCGCTTGTCGATAAAACGTCGGCCTTCGGCGAGGACGGTGATGCCCGGGGTGCGTGTCGCGGCCATGAGTTCCTCCGGTGGGGAGGGCATTGTCGACACGGATCGACGACCGGAGCAAACTGCAGGTTGAACGTCGTCTTCCAGGGCTACTGCAGCCGTCCAGGCGTGAAGGGCCGCTTCAAGCCGTAGAGCCTTCGACTGGCGCCTCGGTTCGAGTGGGCGTGAACGACCCACACCCGCCGCTGGCGATTTTCTGGCCCAGTGACCGATGTACTTTGTAAGCCGCCGTTCGCTGAATTCGCCGAGGAATGCAGAGTTCGGTGGGAGCGGCCATTGCCGGATAACTGCCGGCGATTCTGGAAGACCGCACTCGAACGGATGGACTTTAGGTCGGTGACAGTGCGTCAAGGCGACGCAGCCACAGTTCACGCCCGAAGGCGCCACGACCGAATCTCCACGCGGACGGTCAAGGGTCTGTAGCTTCAGTCAATAGGGCTCGATGGCCGAACAGCTGCACGTTAAGAAACCGAGCCGTCGGCCAGACGTGGCAGTTGCGGAAGTTCCCCAAAGGCATCGTTCGCCTGGTCGTCCGGTCCCTGTAGCCGCCTGCAAGACGCGGGCAGCGCCTGATGGCTCACAGAGTGGCCAGAGGTCTAACGCCTGCCAAGCGGGCGACGCTTCATCGCAGCGCGCCATTGACTTGGTGCGCTCCCGGACCACCGCTGGAACGCGCGCGTAAACGCACTGGGGTCGGAATAGCCAACGATGAATGCGACCTCGCCGACCGCCACGCGGGTGTTCGCGAGGAACTGGCACGCCGCTTCAAAGCGGACTTCCTCGCGAATCGCGCGGAAACTCGTATTCGCCGCTGCAAGTTGGCGCTTGAGTGTGCGCTCGTGCGTGTCGATGCGCTGTGCGACGGTCGTAAGCGAGCAGTCGGGGGAAGTGATCATGAGTCGCAGCAGCCGGCGCACCCGTTCCTCGACGTCGCCGATCGAGCGAAACGCCAGTTCCTCGACCCGCTGCTGCATCAGCTTGTTCAGCAGCACGTCTGCACTCGGCAGCGGCTGGTCGAGGGTGCGCGCGGGGAAGATGAGTGCGGTCTCGCCCACATCGAAGCGTGGCGTGACATGAAAGAACCGCCGATACGGCTCCACGTCGCGTGGCTTCGCAAACGCGAACTCGACTGCATCGGGACACCAGTCGCTTCCACACAACCCGCGCATGATGTTGCGGGCGACGGCCATCGAAATGCCGTAGACCTGATCGACATGCTCGACGCCGGGTTCCACGATCGAATAGCTCAGACTGACGCGATCGCTGTCGATTCGTACAGCGGCGACGGCGCCGCGATCCTGAACGTTCAGGTGTTCGGTCAGCACGCCGAGGGCTGAGCCCACGGTTGCGGAGCTCAGCATCAGGTACCCGATGGCGCCCAGCGACGGTGCCCCGGCGCGCTGGCCGACGAGCAGCGCGAAGTGTTCGCATCCCGTGCATTCAACGCAACGTCCGAAGATGCGACTGACCAGCGCGAACGGGAGCGTGTGCTCGGGGTCCTGGAAATTGGCGGTTTCGAGCCCGAACTCCGCAAGCAACTCCCCTGGGTCGACGCCGAGTTCGGTGAGCAGTGCGGGAGTCGCCATGAGCGGACCGACGCGGAACATGCCGGCGCCGATGGGGCCCTGCTGGGCAGGGGAGGCGAACGCTGCCCGCGATTTGCGAGGTTGACGTGACATCTGACGTGGCCCTAAAGAGATGTCCCGAATTATCAATAATGTGTCCCCATCCGTAAAGCTCAAATGGCGATCATGCTGCACAATCGCGCAACTTCGATTCATGGTCTGGACGCCGTTTTCAACTGCCAGTCGTATGGCGTCGAGGTTTCTGTGGCGGCGCAGTTCCCGGTTGGTTCCAAGCGGAACCGAACTGAGGACATGGCTGGCTTTGCTTTGAGCAATCGCGGCGCGAATGGCCCATGGCGCAATTGGTGAAACACGACTTGCAAGAGAAGGAGTACGGGATGGGAACGAGAATCGAACGGAAACGGAAGCTGCTGGCGCGATGCACAGCCCTCCTGTTCGGCGCGGTGCCACTTGCGCTACTGGCGACAAATGCCGCTGCGCAGCAGGTCACCGGCACGCTGGGCGCCCCTAGCGCCACCACGACGCTCGGCGGCAGGCAACTCCCGGCGCCCGACCCGAAGTTCGGCGGCCGGATCAAGAACGATGCGCTGCAGTCCAAGGCCTGGTGGGCGCCGCGCATCGTGCCGCCGAAGGGGGCGCCGAACGTGCTGCTGATCATTACCGACGACGCTGGCTTCGGCGTTCCGAGCACCTTCGGCGGCGTCATCCCGACGCCGACGATGGACCGCCTCGCGGCGAGCGGTCTGCGCTACAACCGCATGTTCTCCACCGCGCTGTGCTCGCCCACGCGCGCCGCGCTGATCACCGGGCGCAACCACCACTCGGCCGGCTTCGGCGTGATCTCCGAGCAGTCGACGGGCTTTCCGGGCTACAACAGCATCATCGCCAAGGACAAGGCGACGATCGGCCGCATGCTGCTCGATAACGGCTACGCCACATCGTGGTTTGGCAAGGACCACAACATTCCGGCCTTCGAGGCCAGCCAGGCCGGGCCCTTCGACCGTTGGCCGATCGGCATGGGTTTCGAGTACTTCTACGGCTTCCCCGGCGGCGATGCCAACCAATGGCAGCCGAACCTGTTCCGCAACACGACGCAGATCTATCCGTTCGAGGGCAAGCCGGGCTGGAATCTCGTCACCGGAATGGCCGACGACGCCATCGACTACATGACGCGGATGCACCAGATCCAGCCGGACAAGCCGATCTTCATCAAGTACGCGCCGGGCGCCACCCATGCGCCGCACCACCCGACCAAGGAGTGGGTGGACAAGATCAGCGCGATGCACCTGTTCGACGATGGCTACGAGAAGCTGCGCGAGCGCATCTTCGCGAACCAGAAGCGACTGGGCGTGATCCCCAAGAACACCCAGCTCGGGCCGTGGCCGAGCCAGATGCTCAAGCCCTGGGACCAGCTGAGCGCCGACGAGAAGAAGCTCTTCATCCGCCAGGTCGAGGTCTTCGCCGCCTACGCCGCCTACAGCGACCACGAGATCGGCCGCGTGATCCAGCACTTCCAGGATCTGGGCAAGCTCGACAACACGCTGATCATCTACATCAACGGCGACAACGGCACCAGCGCCGAGGGCGGGCCGATGGGCACGCCCAACGAGGTGGCGTTCTTCAACGGCCTCAACCAGTTGCCGGCCGACGTGCAGATGAAGTGGTACGACGTCTGGGGCACCGAGCAGACCTACAACCACATGTCGGCCGGCTGGTCGTGGGCCTTCGACACGCCGTTCTCGTGGTTCAAGCAGAACGCCTCGCAGCTCGGCGGCGTGAACCAGAACATGGTGGTGTCGTGGCCGGCGCGCATCAAGGACAAGGGCGCGCTGCGCGAGCAGTTCGTGCACGTCATCGACGTCGTGCCGACGATCCTCGAGGCCGCCGGCATCAAGGCGCCGGAGATGGTGGACGGCATCAAGCAGGCGCCGATCGAAGGCACCAGCTTCGCCTACACCTTCGACGCGAAAAATGCCAAGGCGCCGACGCGGCACAAGACGCAGTATTTCGAGATGATGGGCCAGTGGGCGCTGTATGACGACGGCTGGTTCCTCAGCACCAAGGTCAATCGCGCGCCCTGGGAGGCCTTTGGTGCGGCCAACCCGAACCCGCTGGACAACCAGGTGCTGGAGCTGTTCAACCTGAACAAGGACTTCAGCCAGACCACCAACCTCGCGGCCGGCAACCCGCAGAAGGTCAAGGAGATGAAGGCCAAGTTCATCGCCGAGGCGAAGAAGCACCAGGTCTTCCCGATGGATGCGTCGGTGGCGGCGCGCATCGTCGCGCCGCGGCCGAACATCACCGCCGGGCGCACCGAGTTCGTCTACACGCGGCCGATGGTCGGCCTGCCGCAGGGCGACTCGCCCTTGCTGCTGAACGCCTCCTACACCATCACCGCCGACATCGAAGTGCCGGCGGGCGGCGCCGAGGGCATGATCCTGACCTCCGGCGGCCGCTTTCGCCGGCTATGGCTTCTACCTGCTCAAAGGCAAGCCCACGTTCCTGTGGAACCTGGTCGACCTCAACCGGGTGAAGTGGGAAGGCCCGGAAGCCCTCGCGCCCGGCAAGCACACGGTGGAATTCGACTTCAAGTACGACGGGCTGGGCGTCGGGACTCTCGCGTTCAACGACATGAGCGGCCTGGGTCGGCCTGGCACCGGCACCCTCAAGGTCGACGGCAAGGCGGTGCAGACCATCACCATGCCGCACACGCTGCCGATGATCCTGCAGTGGGACGAGAGTTTCGACATCGGCTCCGACACACTGACCGGCGTGAACGACGCCGACTACAAGCCGCCGTTCGCGCTCACCGCGAAGCTCGACAAGCTGACGATCAAGGTCGACCGCCCGCAGCTGTCGCCCGCGGATATCCAGAAGCTCCAGACGGCGATGCAGGAGAAGGCAAAGAGTGATTGAACCCACCCCGACCGAAACTCACTGCGGCGGGGTTCGGACACATTCAATGGCGATCCCCATGTTCGCGCTACCTGCGCTGGGCTCGGCGGGTTTCTATGCTTTCAACCACTGAGGACGCTCGATGAACCCTATCATATCCAACCGCATTCTCGCCTGCGTGACGCTGGCCGTGGCCTGCCTGCCGTCGACCGCCTCTGCGCAGCCTGCCGGTGTCGATGCGCAAGCCGACGCCGTGTTTCGCTCGATGACCCGCTACGTCGCCGGCCTGAAGCAGTTCAGCGCCAAGACCGAGAACACCCTCGAAGTGGTGACCACCGACGGGCAGAAGATTCAGTTCAGCGCCCCGGCGACACTCACGGTGTCGCGACCGGACAAATTGCGGGCCGAGCGGCGCGGCGACATCGTCGAACAGGCGTTCTACTACGATGGCAAGTCGCTGACGCTCTACAACCCCGATACCAAGCACTTCGCTACGGTGCCGGCGCCAGCGAACATCGATGCCATGCTCGATTTCGCCCGGACCAAGCTGGACGTGATCGCGCCAGGAACCGATTTAATCGACACCCGCTCCTACGAGTTGCTGATGCAGGATGTGACGGCTGGCCGGTACCTCGGGTTGGCGATGGTCGGTGGGCAACGTTGCCACCACCTGGCCTATCGCGGCGCGGAGGTGGATTGGCAGATCTGGATTCGTGAGGGCAGCCAACCGGCGCCGTGTCGCTACGTGATCACCTCGAAAGCCGTGGCCGGTGCACCTCAGTTCAGCGTCCAGATCGTGAAATGGGACGCCTCTGCAAAGGTCGACGCCGGCAAGTTCCGCTTCGTGCCACCCGCTGGAGCGAGGCCCGTCGCATTCCTGCCACAAAGCCAGCCGCGCTGACACCCAAGGAGTCCATCATGAAGATCTCTGCCCCGCTGTTCGTCACCGGTTCGGTCCTGCTGCTTGCGGCATCCGAGTTCGTTCCCTTGCCTGGTGTCGGGTTCATTGGCGACGCGCAGGCCATCATCGGAATGCCGAGGACGCCGGTCAGTGTTGCTGGCGTTGCACGGCGCACGGCGGTGCGTACAACGGCAGTCGTCACAACCGAGGTGGCCGTATCCTCGGCGGCAGCAGCGTCGGCCGCATCGGCGCAGGCTGCAGCCGCATCGTCGCAGGCCGCAGCAGCGCAGGCGGCGGCCGCGAAGCCTCCCGCGCCGGCTCCTGCACCGAGCGCGGGGCCGCTTGCCGTCGGGACGGTGGTGGGCAAACTGCCCGACGGGTGCGTATCGGCGCCTATCAGCGGTGTCGAGTATTACCTCTGCGGCGGCACCTATTACCGCGCGGCATTTCAGGGCAACAACCTGGTGTACGTGGTGTCGAAGCCCTGAGTCCTCGCCGCGAATCCGTTGCGATGCCCAGCGAGCCGGTCGCTCCAATCTCACCCAACACGAGGCCCACGATGAACAAGCCCACACAGTTAAAGATTGGCGCCGCTGAGGACTATTGCGACGGAGTGCACGGCTTGAGACCGTCCGCGGTCAGCTAGCGAGCCACGCGTGCCACCGCAGGCCTGAAAGTTGAACTCAGTTGCCGCCAACGGTGGTTCCTGCCAATTCGGAATGCGGGTCGCTACGAGCAGCCGTTTCGAGGCATCCCTGCTAGAATCAAAGTCAACCAAACATGAACAACTGAACCCATGACAGAACTGATGTATGACATCAACAGCGGAGCGATCGCTGGCGTTCTTTTCGGCTCAATGCTGCTGGCTATCGAGATCGGCCTGCGCGTCGGCTTTAGCGCCAAGAATTCAGCGACTGAGGCCTCCAGATCGCACGTCAGTGCGATTCAGTCCTCCATCCTCGGCATACTCGCTCTGCTCCTCGCATTTACCTTCTCCCTGTCGTTGCAACGCTTCGACAGCCGCAGCGAGGCTGTCGTGAACGAAGCCAATGCCATTGGCACCGCATACCTTCGCGCGCAACTGCTTCCTGCTTCGCTGCGCGATGACGCGCAAGTCGCGTTGCGCGAGTATCTTGAACTCCGCGTCCAGGCGAGCGCCGTTTCCGGCATCGAGCGAGCGGAGCGGGAGGAGTTGCTGACGAAGACCGCGCGCAGTCAAACCACGCTCTGGGGCTTTGCCCGAAGGGCGGCCGAAGCGAACCCGAACCCGAACCCCGTGACGTCAGGCCTCTTCATCCAGTCTCTGAATGAAGTCTTCGATGCGTTCGGCAGACGTGTCGCCGCGCTTGACCGGCACGTGCCGGAAATGGTGCTGTTGCTGCTGTATGTGACATTCGTGATGGCCGGTGCGATCGTAGGCTTCGCTTCGGGCGCGGGTGGACATCGGCCGTCGATGGCCAGCTACATAATGATTGTGCTGATGGTTGTGCTCGTGTTCATCATTCTCGATCTTGACCGCCCGCGGCGAGGAGTCATCGAGGTGAGCCAGAAGAGTCTGTACGATCTGCAAGCTGCCATCAAGGGGGAAGCCAAGGCGCTCGGCACGCAGCCGCCCGCAAACACCTCCGTCCCTGCAAGCACGGGGCAACGTTGACCCGAAGCCGACGCAACGATTTCGCTGTCTCGATCCATGGTTGGCACCACGCCGGGCCGAGGTCGTGCTCAACTCTTCGTCATCAATCGTCCGCTTTCGGGCAACGTATATGCAGGGGCGAACGGCAGGTGTGGGTCGTAAGGATGAGTACGCGGCCTTCGGATGCAGTCGTTCAGCCAGGATTTCTTGCCGGTTGATGAAGGCAACCCGCGAACGACCGCTGTCGCCGCCACTGGCTTTCTCGGCGGCGTGATCGAATGTCAAGTTCCAAGGTACACCGGTCGTTCGCCGAGTTAGAGCGGCGGTTCGCCACCGGTTTGGCCGCAGCCGAGAGATCAGCCCTTGGGGATCCGGCAGGTTCCATGTTCGGGCTGATCGAGGATCGCATGACCGTGGGGGCAGCGCCTGGCGGCCATTTCCGGCGTCGAGCGATAGCGCCGCGGCCCCTTGATCGGGACCGGCTTTGCGGAGAATAGCGCGACGAGCTTCTGGGGTGCGGCCGTCGGCCCCAGTGACGGCTGCACCGTCCAAACCGGCCGTGCGCGGCGATTTCCTGAGGTCGTACGACTTCTGGCGCACGGCCTGAAGGCAGCCGAACGTCTCGTGCCCTGCAGGCCGCCGGAGCCGCCGCTGAAAGGACTGGGCTTCCGATCGTGCGGCCAAGCTTCGAACGGACAGCTTACGGGCGCCGCGGCGAACGGTCACACCATCGGCCAAGAGGCGATCGGAGGAGCCTCCGGACGCGCGAACCCCCCCCCTTCCTCCCCCACGCGTCTGCCTTCGGGCTTCGGCCACCACCCACGGCCAAGGGCGGGGGGACCGAAATTTCCTCGAACCGGGCGCCGGCCTCACACCGCGCTTCCGGAATGAGTGGCTTAGACCCCGAGCTACCTAGATCAACCGCGTAAGACTCGCAGTGCCAAGCGCCTCCCAGAATGACAGACGTCGCCTCGTGCCTGTCAGGCGGCAGCCCGTCGGTTGCGCCCCATAGCGACCCCGAGGCTTGTGCCCCCCTCCCCCCCGGGGGGGCACCGGGGCCGAAATATCCTGGACGATGATGGCCGCGGCGAGCTCGCGGATTGATCCATCTGTTGGGCTCGTCAAGTGCGATCAGGCCCTTGCCCGCGAGCCCCGCGCGCCCGGGCGGGGGCCGCGCGGCGACGCGGCGCCGTTCCCCGCCGCGCCCCCCAGCGTCGCCGGGGGGGGGCGCCGGCCGCGACGGGGCTGGGCCTGTGCCGTGCGTGATCGTACTGTCCATCATCGGGTTCGTGCACTTCTATTTCGAAGCCGGAAGACGCTGGCTGGCCTACGCTGCCATCGCGTTTCGGCTGTTGGCCCTGCTGCTCAACTTTGCGACCGGAGTCAACCTCAACTTTCAGGATGTAACCGGGTTGGGGCGTGCAACGCTGTGGGGAGGCGTCGTCGTCGCGGTTCCCGTCGGCATTCCCAATGCATGGCAGATCTTCGCACAGATCGGCAATCTGCTGCTCGTGGTATTCGTCGTCGATGCTTCCATCACGCTCTGGCGTCGCGGTGATTCCGTGGCGCGCCGCCGTGCATTGCTCGTGGGTGGGAGCATCGTGCTGTGCGTCGTTGTGGTCGCCAGCTTTGGAGCGCTCATTGTCGCTGGAGCGGTGCATGCGCCAACAATCCTTACACCGGGCTTTCTGGTCGTAGTTCTGGCTATGGGGTACGAGCTGTCCTGGGACGTGATCGCAGCAGCGCAGCTCACTGCGAAGCTGCGTACAAGCGAGATAAGCCTGCGGGCAAGCGAGGAGCAGTTTCGTGCAGTCGTCGAGTCCGTGCCGAACGCGATTCTGCTCGTGGACGGCCAGGGCAAGGTCACGCTCACGAACCCACAGGCGCAGGCGCTCTTTGGCTACGCGCGCGAGGAGATGGTCGGACGACCGGTCGAACTGCTGATCCCGCAATGGCATCTTTCCGCGCACGAGACTTATCACCAGAGCTATGCCGCAGACGCGCGTCCGCCGGTGATGGGTGTCGCGCGCGAGCTGTATGCGCTACACAAGGACGGCAGCGAAGTGCCGGTGGAAATGGTCCTCAAGCCGATGCAGACGGTCGACGCGTCGTTTGTTCTGGTATCGCTCGTGGACGTTACCGAGCGGCGGCAGAATGAGCGGACTGCGGCCAGGCAGCGCGATGAGATTTCCCATCTCTCGCGCGTGGCGATGCTGGGTGAGCTGTCCGGGTCCATTGCGCACGAGATAAATCAACCGTTGATGGGTATCTTGAGCAACGCCCAGGCTGCCCAGCGTTTCCTGGCGCGCGACGATGTGAATCTCGACGAGGTGCGTGAAATCCTGGTCGACATTGTCGAGGACGACAAGCGGGCGGGTGAGGTCATCCGGCGCCTGCGCGCGTTGCTAAAGAAAGGAGAAGTGCAGAATAGGCCACTCGACATCAATTCTGTCGTCGACGACGTTATGCGCCTTGCGCGCAACGACCTGATGAATCGCGACGTTGCGGTAAGCACCGAGCTGACGCCGGATCTGCCACCGGTGGTCGGGGATCAAATCCAGCTGCAGCAGGTGCTCCTAAATCTGGTGATGAACGCCTGCGAGGCAATGGAGGCCGTGTCGGGAACCCCTCAGGTGCACATTCGCACGCGTCGCGCGGACGGCGGCGGCGTCGAAATGTCGGTGTCGGACCGGGGAGGTGGCATCCCGCCCGGTGATCTCGAACGAATCTTCGAGCCATTCGTGACTACTAAGGAACACGGCATAGGATTGGGTCTTTCGATATGCCATACAATCATCATTGCGCATGGTGGCCGGCTTTGGGCGGAGAACATCGGCGGGGGCGCAATGTTCCGGTGCACGCTTCCACTGAGCGACCACGCGGAATGACCAGCGGCACACCCATCGTCTTCGTCGTTGACGATGACGCTTCGGTGCTGAGGGGCCTGAAGCGGCTGCTGCGCTCTGCCGGGTTCACGGCCGAGACCTTTGCTTCCGCACCCGAGTTCCTTGAACGGTACGACCGAGATGTCGCGGGTTGCGTGATCCTCGACCTCACAATGCCCGGCTTCGATGGCTTGCAGATGCAAAAGGCGCTGGCCGACCGGGGTAGCGTGCTACCGATCATCTTTCTCACCGGACATGGTGACATCGCAACGAGCGTGCAGGCGATGAAAGGGGGCGCGGTCGACTTCCTGACCAAGCCCGTGAATGATGAGGAGCTGCTCACTGCCGTGCGCATGGCGATCCAGCGGTGCGAAGCACTCTATCAAGCGCGAGAGGAGATTGCGATTATCAGACGCCGGGTCGCGACGTTGACGCCGCGTGAACGCGAGGTCCTAACGCACCTTCTGTCCGGCAAGCTCAACAAGCAGATTGCCGCGGATCTCGGCACGGTCGAACATACGATCAAAGTCCATCGGGCGCGAGTCATGCAGAAAATGCAGGCGCACACGCTTGCAGCCCTCGTGCGGCTCGCCGAACGCGCTGGCATCGACGCGGCGCCGCCCACCGAGGGCTGATCTCCCGCCGCATCCCGCGTACGTGAAATTGACGCAGGACGGCCAGGCGGCGGCGTGCGCTTCGATGACGGTGGCTGGGCACGTTTTCGCTATGTCACCAAGGTGTAATACCCCTCGCCATCCGCATCGCCTATTGTGCTGCCGATGGCCACCAGGACGCCACGAATCGCGGTTGTTGATGATGATCCGTTCGTCCTCAGGGGATTGGGGCGTTTGCTTCGGTCGGCCGGATTTGACGTGGACGCCTATGCATCAGGTGCCGCGTTTCTGAATGCTGGGGACGATGATGAGCCCGACTGCGTGGTACTTGATCTGCACATGCCGCAAACAACCGGATTCGAAGTTCAGGCCGAACTTGTCAAGCGCGGACGAAGCACGCCCGTCATCGTGATTACCGGCGACGATAACCCGGAATCCCAGTCGCGCGCGCTTCGGCTTGGTGCGAAAGGCTATTTCGGAAAGCCCGTCGATGGCGAGGCGCTGCTCGCGACCATCGACGCGGCGATCACCACCCGGAGGGCGCAAGCCGGATGGCGACGCCCATGAGCAGACACGCAACGGCCGGGTCGGCACGCCCCCGCCGTACCCACGGACACGATAGGAGATGGAGTCGGACATGTACACGATGATCGTCAGGTTCGCCATTGCGGCCAGTGTCCTTGCCGCGGCAGCGATGCCGCTGCAGGCAAAAGGCCAGGTGGCCGTCGAGGAACTCAAGGCCACCGCCGAGGAAGCCTACCTGTACGGGTTCCCGATGATCGTCGGCTACGACGTCATGTACAAGTTCTTCATCGACCACAACTCCGGGCAGTTCAAGGCGCCGATCAACACGCTCAACAACGAGGCGCGCGTCTTCACGCCGAAAGACACGGCGATCAGCACGCCCAACAGCGACACGCCGTACTCGATGGCGATGCTGGACTTGCGCGCCGAGCCGATGGTCCTTTGCATGCCGGAGATCGAGAAGGCGCGCTATTACGACGTGCAGCTTGTCGATCTCTACACCAACAACTATGGCTACATCGGCAGCCGCGCCACCGGCAACGGCGCTGGTTGCTACCTCGTCAGCGGACCGGAATGGCAAGGGGAAAAACCGCCCGGTATCGCCAAAGCGTTCCGCAGCGAGACGCAGTTCGGCCTCGTCCTCTACCGCACGCAGCTCTTCAACCCTGCGGACATGGACAAGGTCAAGAAGATCCAGGCGGGCTACAAGCTGCAGCCACTGTCGGTGTTCCTCGGCAAGCCCACGCCACCTGCGGCACCGGCGATCGACTGGCCGAAATTGACGCCGGAAATGTTCACGACCGGCTTCGCCGAGTATCTCGACTTTCTGCTGCAGTTCAGTCCGCCGATAGGTTCCGCCGCGGTCGAAAAGCCGTTGCGTGAGAAGTTCGCCGCGATCGGCATCGGCGCGGACCGAAAAGCTCCGCCGAAGACGCCCTCGCCTGAGGTGAAGGTGGCGATCGGCGAAGGGGTCAAGGCGGCATTCGCGAAGATCGGCGCAACCGCTGAAGGCGTGGGCGCCACGGTCAACGGCTGGCAGATCGGGTCCGCCGCCGGCAGCCGCGACTTCTACAAGGGCAACTGGGCGTTGCGCGCCGCCGCCGCCAAGCTCGGCATCTACGGCAACAGCGAGGCCGAAGCCGTCTATCCGTTCACGCGCAGCGACGCCAACGGCATCGTCCTCGACGGCAGCAAGCACACCTACCAGATGACGTTCGCGCCCGGGCAGCTTCCCCCGGTCAACGCGTTCTGGTCGATCACGATGTACGACGGGCGCACCCAGTTGCTGATCGACAATCCGATCAACCGCTACCTCGTCAATTCGCCGATGCTCTCGGATCTGAAGAAGAATCCGGACGGTTCGCTCACGCTCTTCATCCAGCGCGACTCGCCGGGCAAGGACAAGGAATCCAACTGGCTGCCGGCGCCCGACGGCCCGATGTTCGTCGTGATGCGCCTGTATTGGCCGAAGGACGATGCACCCTCGGTCTACCCACTGGGCAAGGGAAGCTGGAAGCCGCCCGCCATCGTGCCGGTGCGCAACCTCAACGCGCTGGCCGTCACGCGTTTCGGTGACAAGTCGCTGGAGAACATCGTGCGCACGGACGAGCGATACGGCCACGACGGCGTGTTCCAGGGTCCGCGCGGGTGGGCCTATTGGAATCATCTCGAATACCCGAAGCCGATCCAGAACCCGAACCTCTGGCCCGACACGCAGTCGACCTACTTTCTCGGGCGCCTCGAATTGCCGGCGGGCAGTGTCATGACGATGGACTTCAGCTACCCGCAAGCCCGCTACTTCCAGTTCGCGCTTTACCGCTGGGAACGCAACACGTTCGTCGCCGCTGACGCCATCGTCGGGCCCGAGATCGAGCCGGAGCCAGGTTCCACGAACCCCTTCCGTGTCGGCGCCAATCGACTCGCCGAGCGGCGCGGCTTCAAGCTCAGGATCGTTGCCGATGACCCCCCGGTGGCACCGAACAAGCGTGCACCGAACACGGTCTATGCCGGCAAGAGCGGCGGCCAGATCGAGGGGGTGATCCGCATCTACCTGTCGGACCAGGGCCGCGACGGCACCGGATGGGGGCCGGCGGATGCGTCGTACGGAAGCCGCGGATTCCCGACGTACTCGGCCACGCTTGCCGATGGGACGAAGCTCACGGCCGCGGATGTGATCAAACAGATGGCGCGGCCCATCACGGGCGCCACGAAGCAGCCGCTGACGGCCGAGCAGTGGGAAGAGATCGTGCACGCGAAGACCAACGATCCGACACTCGACCCCGCGACTGCGCCCGCGCGCAAGGATCCCAAGTGGGAGAAATTCTGGACGCTGCGCTACTCCGTGGTCGGTGCGTTCAAGTCGCCCGAGGAGCGTGCCAAGATTCCGTTCGCGGGCGCGATGGAGGGCGGCGGCGATCCCTCGACCCAGTACCTCGTCACCTACCTTTCGCGCAAGTTCGGCCCGGTGTACGTGATGCGCGGCAAGATGCCCACCTTCCCGAATACCTACGCTGGTGCAAGCGGCAGGGGCCTCGAAGTGATGCCCGATGCGCAGACCCAGTATTGGTCGCTCGTCAGCGCCGAGGCCGCGCCGTCCGGACAGATCGTCGACGGCCTGACCGACATGCAGGTTCCGCTGGATGCCGACCGCAACTACACGATCGTGGTCAGCCGCAAGGAAGACCGCCCGAGCAACGCGACGCTGGAGAACGGCATCGCGTGGATGGAGTGGAGTCCGCGTGGCGAGGGGATCGACGGGCCGAAGAACCGACCGGACTTCGGCATGCTGATGCTGCGCATCATGGCGAACAACCCAAGCTGGACGCAGAGCCCCGACAAGGTGACCAAGCCCGGCATGGAAGAGGCCGTCATGGGCCCGTATCTGCCCAAGGGCGAGTACACGACCAAGGCGGCGTTCGAGGCGAGCGGGCGCAACAAGTAGTGGCCGGCAGAGCACGGTGCCAAGCAAGAAAATCATCGGAAACACGCAAATGACCAAATCCGGAATCTTCAAGCTCGTGGGGCTCGTCGTCCTGGTCCTGCTGGCCGTTGCGGCCTACCGGCTGCTGGGTACGGTGGTCGCGCCGAAGATCGAGCATCGCATCGGCGAGATCGGGCTCACGCCGAACGAAATCGCGGCGAACGGGCCACTGCCTGGCGATGTGAGCCAGTACGCGAAGGAGCTGGCCTGCGCGCAGAGTTTGCCGACGCCGGGCTATTACCCATCGATCAACGGCGCGGAGCTCGCCGATGCGCAGCGCAGCGGGATGTTCCCCTGCGCCACGTTCAGCGGCAGCTTCGACGGCCCGAACAAGGTGTTCGCGTGGCGCAGCGCCGTGGAGTACGACACAGCGTCGTACATCAACAACCGCCGCCCCGGCGAGCTCTTCATCTCGGGGGGGCAGGCGCCCCCGTCCAAAGGCGCGATTCCCGCAGGGCCCTTCATCGCCAAGGCCGACGCGACCACGGGCCGCGAAATCTGGCGCACCTACCTCGACAACGGCAATGTGTCGGGCGCGTGGATTGCCAATACCAACCTCAACATCCTGCCCAACGGCCGGGTCGTCACCGCGTGGCAAAACAAGGTCGCCTTGCTCGACGGCGACACCGGCCTGGTCCTGAAGCAGGCCACGCTGCCCACCGGCCCGACACCCGCCATCGACGCGAGCTACAAGCACCTGACGATCGCGCCCGACGGCACGCTGATCCTGAAGGACCAGACGCGGCCGAGCGGCTGCAAGCTTCAGGGCACGATGGCCATCATCCAGTGCAACGAGCCGGGCATGAAGCAGGGCAATTCGAACCTGGTCGCCGTGCATCCCGACACGCTCGAAGTGCTCGACAGCGTCGCGCTGCCCGAGCCGGCGACGGTGCCGCACGTCATCACGATGTTCGAGGGCAGGATCGCGATCTACATTGGCGTGAACAGCGGCGCGCTGCGCTACTTCTGGGACCCGCAGGCGAAGAAGCTGTCGCAGGACACGAGCTGGGTGGTCAAGCCCATGAAGGAGGGCCAGACCACCTCCGATGCGCCCAGCATCCTCGGCGACTGGATCGTGCTGCAGACGAACGGCCTTGGCAGCGAGACGGTGGCATCGAGCATCGTGGCGGTGCACCAGAAGGATCCGACGCGCACGAAGGTGATCTTCCCGTTCGGCGAACTGAAGAAGGGCGAGTGGAGCTGGGCGCCGCCCAAGCCGCAGACCGATCCCGAGAACAGCATGATCTATTCGGCGGACATGGGCGTCGGCAAGGTCGCAGGCATCAAGATCGACCAGACCACCGGAGAAATGAAGACCGTGTGGGTCGTCGACAACACCACCAACGCCTTCCAGCCGCTGATCGGCCCCAAGGACAAGCGCGTGATGCTGCTGTCGAACGCCAGGAAGAACGTCGAGAAGGAGCCGATCAAGCTGGCGCTGTTCACCGGCAACTACAAGGAACAGGTGACCTGGCGCGACGCGGCGACCGGCCGCATCATCGCGGCGTCGGACTTCTTCGAGCCGCTGTCGATCGGCGCGCTGATCACGCCTGGCTACGGCGGGCGGGTCTACTTCCCGACCAGCAAGGGGTTCATGGTGCTGCAGGTGATGCCAGCAACCCAACGACCATGAAGATCCTCCCTTCGCCTGGTCACGCGATCACTGATCTTCGCATCGGTGCCGCTGCGGTGTCGTCGGCGTCTGCAGTGTTGTCGCTGCTCGTCCATCCGAAGGCGGCAGGGCTGCTGCCGGCCCGTGCGCAGGCCCGCACCACGCCGTCGCCCGCGGCAGGGGCATAGCCTGTGCAGTACCAAACTCGCTCCATGTCACCCACCGACCGGGGACCTCGGATGCGGCAATCGCTTCTGCCAACACGGCGGCGGCCACTTCGAAAGCGTATGCGGCCGGTGTCGCAACGGGCCGCGCAAACACCGCCGCGGCGACCAGCGCCGCGTACGGCGCCGGGGTCGCCACCGGGGCGGCTATGGCCAGTGCGCCGACGGAAGCATACGCGATGGGCGTCAACTATGCGGAGATGCCGGCCGGCTCGATGCCCATCAACAAGAATGGCACGACCTACTACCTCAGCAGGAACACCTGGTTCCGGCCGGCATCCGGCGCGAACGGCATCTATTGCCAGGTCGTGCCGGCGCCCTGATCCCCGCATAGCCCGCGCACTCGTGATCCTTCCCTGACACGCAGTCCTTCAGCAGCCAACACAACGAGGTACTCGATGAAATTCTCCAGTTCACGCAACGGCGCCATCGCCGCTCTCTGCCTCGCCACGGGCGCACTGCTTCCGGCGCCAGCGACAGCCCAGTCGACGCCCTACCCTTCGGCAGGCGAGAAGTGGCAATTCGCCGCAACGATCTACGGCTACCTGCCGAGCATCGGCGGCAAGCTGTCGGTCCCGGTGGATTCCGCCAGCACCGGCCTGAGTGTCAGTGCCGACCAGATCATCGACAGCCTGAAGATGACGTTCATGGGTACGCTCGACGCGCACAATGGCCGCTGGGGCGCGTTCACCGACGTGCTGTACCTCGACGTGGGCGGCAACAAGTCGCAGACGCGAGACTTCTCGGTCGGCGGTTCCGGTCTGCCGGCGTCGACCACCGCGGACGTCAATCTCGACCTCAAAGGCACCGTGTGGACGATCGCCGGCGAGTACCGCGTCATCTCCGATCCGGCGATGAAGATGGACATCCTCGCCGGGGCGCGGTATTTCGGCCTCAAGCCGACGCTGGGCTGGTCAATCTACGGCGATCTGGGCCCGATCGGATCGGCGGGCCGCAGCGGCAGCAAGGAAATCGACGAGACCGTCTGGGACGGCATCGTCGGCGTCAAGGGTGCTTATGCGTTCGGTGCTGACCGCCGGTGGAGCGTGCCGTTCTACTTTGACATCGGTACTGGCCAGTCGGACCTGACGTGGCAGGCGGCGGCCGGAGTCGCCTACAGCTACCATTGGGGCGATCTCGTCGCCATGTGGCGGTACGTCGATTACAACTTCAAATCTGACAAGAACCTGCAGGACATGAATTTCAACGGCCCGATGTTCGGGGCTACATTCCGCTGGTGAACACGCGCGTTGGTGTGATCGTATAGCGGCCAAAGTCGTCCGGTGCGGAGGTTGCCCGGCGGCGAGCGCCCGACGCTTGGGCATGGGAGCGTGGTAATGCGCAGATCGAAGAGCGGTGTCGGAGCAAGCAGCAGCTTGCGCCATGGGCTTGCCTTGGTGTGTGCGAGCTTGCTCGTCCTGCTCGGGGGCTGTGCCACCCGTCCAATCAACCCGCCGATCAAGGAAGTCGACCCGAATACCGGGTATACGTTCCAGACGCGCCAGAAGCACTTCAAAAGCCAGGAAAACCTCGTCATCCTCGCTTTTTCTGGCGGCGGCACCCGCGCGGCGGCGTTCTCGTACGGGGTTCTCGAATACCTGCGGCGCACCGAGGTCACGACACCGAGAGGCAAGGGCCGCCTGCTCGACGCCGTCGATGTCATCACCGGCGTGTCGGGCGGCAGCTTCACGGCTTTGGCCTACGGCCTTTACGGCGACAAACTTTTCGCCGACTACGAGCAGCGCTTCCTGAAACGCGACGTCCAGGGCGAACTCCTCTTCCGCGCACTGACGCCCAGCTACTGGGGAGACCTGTGGTCGACGGGCTGGGGTCGTTCCGAGCTGGCGGCGCAGTACTACGACGAGATCCTGTTCAACGGTGCGACGTACGGCGACCTCGACCGTGGCGTCGGTCCGCTCATCATGGTGTCGACCACCGACATCTCGAACGGCGGCCGGGTGGTCTTCACCCAGAACATCTTCAATTTGCTGTGCGCGGATCTCAATGCCGTGCGGCTCCCCGCGCCGCAGCCGCGTCCTCCGCGGTGCCGGTCGTGCTGTCCCCCGTCACGATCAACAACTACGGCGGCACCTGCAACTACGTCGTGCCACGCTGGGTTCAGTTGTTTACGCAATCCGCGAATCCACCGCGCCCTGCAGCGCGCGCAGTACGGGAAATCAAGGACGCCGAAGCCTACGCCGACAGCGTTCATCATCCCTATCTCCACCTCGTGGACGGCGGCGTGGCCGACAACGTGGGCATGCGAGGTGTCCTTGATGCACTCTCATTCCTGGAAGCTCTGCACCACGCTGGCCAGCCTACGCCGCTCGACCGGGTGAAGAGGATCATCGTCTTTGTCGTCAATTCGCTGTCCTCGCCGACCGCCGACTGGGATCGATCGGAGTCGCCGCCGGACACGGTAGACATCCTGGTGAAGGCCACCGGCGTGCCGATCGATCACTATTCCTACGAGGCGGTCGAGTTGCTGAAGGACATTTCAGCGCGGTGGGAATCGATGCGGGAGGTCCGAGCCATGGCGGGGTGTTCCACCAACAAGGATTCGCCCATCTGCACCTCGGTGCATGTTCCGCAGGCAGAGATCTATGCGATCGACGTGTCATTTGCCGCGCTTCCCGATGCCAAGGAGCGCGCGTTCCTGAATCAACAGCCCACGTCCTTCGTCCTGACGCCAGAGGCTGTCGACCGATTGCGCGCCGCTGCGGGCGCGATCATCATGGCCTCGCCCGAATTCCAGCGGCTGCTGAAGGATGTCGGTGCGCAAGTCGTTGCCGATCCGTCTGCCAGCGGCGGCCGGCAGTAACCGCGCACCCCGATGAACTCTCCGAAGTTTTAATGGGGCGCGTCGAGGCAAGAGCGCGGACTCCGATTGCGTTGCCGATTGCCGTAGCACGCAAAGTCTTTGTACTTGACGCCGGCCGGCATTTGAGCGTCCGCTTCCCCATCACCTAACGTCGGCTTTCAAGAAGTCCGAAGGGACGGTCAGGGTCGCGCCCATCCGAACCGAGGCGCCGGCCGGCGGCTCTACGGCCTGCAGCGGACCTCCGACGCTCGACCTTGATCGTCCACAGAGGGCCGGTCACTGCCGCTCATGCGGGCGCGCCGGCGCCGCCCATGGCCGGGCGCTCGAAAGGGCGCAGATCCAAGCATTCATTTTCCGGTGGACATCGACTGCGCCGTGGGCGACAGTGGGCCCCATGCCGTCCATGATCGGCGGCGCCCCTTTGGGTTTGTTGCAGTACGTTGGCCACGCCAGGCCGGAATGACGCGCCTTACCCGTCGCCCTTTGCCGAGCAATCGGCGCCCAATGCCGTCCTGCCTCTGAAAGCCGGCTGGGCCCTCCGGGCCTGAGGTCAAGTCGAAAGTTCCGCTGCGGCGGGTGGTGCATTGCCGCGGCAGCCTCACCTCCTGGCGCAAGCCCACCGGGCATGGCGCCGTGTGTCCAAGCCCCGGCATTGGGACTGCCAGTGGCGTTCGTCTGTGCGAGCGCTGCCGTGTCCCATGTGACGTGCGCCAGCTTCCGCCGATCGTGTGATGCAGCCTTGTGCTGCCGCCGCAATCGGCGTGGATCCGTGCGCCAACACATCTGAGCCAGCGCGCGTCGTTACTGGCGGCGGAGCCGGTAGTGACGACGCGCCGATCCCCTGCTCCGACATGGAGTTGCGTGGCGCTGGCGCAGGTGACATCCCCAAGTGATGGGCTCCCTGACCCATCGTCGTCGCTGTTGGGCCGTGCAATGCGGCTCGTCCTCTGCCCGCAACCTGCAGGCGTCAAGAAGCGCCGCCACGGCGTCCCCATGAACCCTGGGTCAAGGGCTCGAATCGATGCAGCGACTCCCCACAGGGAGCGACATCGACGCCAAGCACCGCGTGCCGCGGTGGCCAGCAGTAACGAAACGGCACAAACGGGAGTGGTGTCCCGACGTCCCCTGCAAATCTCGCCCCGCCCAGGCGCGGTGAGACGGACAGAAACACTGACCAGACCTGAACAGACACCGGCAGCAACGAAGCGAACCGCCCCTACCGAGAGGCCGATGCAAGCCTTGAACTACGAACTGAAGCAACTCTGTGCCCGCAATCGCGACGGCAGCTTTGCCACCCAGGCCGACCGGGAGCGCATCCTCACGTTGGTCGCCAACCAGCTGCGGGAGATGGGCTTCGTGAACATGCAGGCGCAGAGCCTGAAACCCAAGCATGTGGAAAAGCTGGTGGAGCGCTGGACCGCCGAGGGGTTGAGCATGGGCACGGTCAAGAATCGCATGACCGAACTGCGCTGGTGGGCAGGGAAGATCGGCAAGGCCAATGTCGTCGCGAAAAGCAACGACGTCTACGGCATTGCCGACCGCCGGTACGTGACCAACGTAAGCAAAGCCCGCCAATTGACTGCCGGCGACCTCGCCCGGGTCACCGACCCGTACTCCCGGGTATCCCTCCAACTGCAGGCGGCCTTCGGCCTGCGGCGCGAAGAGTCGCTCAAGATCCAGCCGGCCTGGGCGGACCGCGGCGACCGGCTCGTGCTCAAGGACAGCTGGACCAAAGGCGGTCGCGCCCGCGAGATCCCGATCCGCCATGCCGAGCAACGCCAGGTCCTGGACGAGGCAAAGCGCGTCGCCGGCAGGGGCAGCCTGATTCCGGCCGACCGGAGCTACGTGCAGCAGCTGCGCCGCTTCGAGTACCAGTGCGATCGGGCCGGCATCCACCGGGTCCATGGTCACCGCCATCAGTACGCCCAGGAGCGCTACCGGGAACTGACCGGCTGGTCCGCGCCGGCCGCCGGCGGACCCCGCTCGAGAGAGCTCACACGCGAGCAGAAGAGCATCGATCGCGAGGCACGGCTGACCATCAGTCGCGAGCTCGGGCATGAGCGGGAGCAGGTCACGGCAGTTTATTGCGGTCGGTAGCAGTCCGTCGAACGCTTGTGGCGCGTTGTTCGGTTGATTGGTGCGCGATGACTCAGGATGGGGTTCTCGTAAGAGCAACCGGCGATGCGTAGGTGCATCGGCCGGGGACCGCCGCGTGCGGGGGCCGTTCGCGTCGGGGGCGGCGCGGCGCGGCGCCCCCGCGGCGGGGGGGCGCCGGCGCGCGGGCGGGGGTTCCGGCCCGCGCGCGCATAATTGGACGCCCCTTGGACAAATTCGGAGCCCCGTGGAAAACAATTCGGCTTGACTCGGGACGAAAACTCTTCCATGGCCGAATTCATCGCTTCGCGCGGTCCGGAACTTCTCATTGCTCCTGAACACTTTTCGACGCTGCCGCAAGAGGAGCAATCCGCATGCGACGGCCCGCGAGCAGGTCCCCGCGGCGACGGACTCTTGCCGTAGCGTGGCGTGATGTCCCCGAGCGTGTTGGAGGCTGTCAAGCGTTTTTGTGGCTTCATCGAGATTCCGATTCGGCGCGAAGTCGGCGCCGTCGTGTGGAATGATTCCCGTGCGTTCAGCAACGACCACGAAGGAATCACCATGACCGACAGCATCCCAAGGCCCGCCGCCGCCCTGCTGCGCCTGACGCAGGTGAAGGCGCGCACCGGGCTCTCCCGAAGCACGATCTACCTGCGGATCAAGGCGGGCGAGTTTCCCACCCAGGTGTCGCTGGGACCGCGCGCCGTGGGCTGGCTCGAAGCCGAGATCGAGCGCTGGATCGAGACCCAGGTCGAGCGTAGCCGGCCGCAGCGCGGCCGATAGCCGATGCCCGCCGCGGTACGCCTGCCGGGCGGTCTCGATGACCGTCCGCGCATCGAGGTCGCGTTGCGCCACCTTCCCGCCGACGATCGCGATCTGTGGCTTCGGATCGGCATGGCGATCAAGGCGGGCATGGGCGAGGACGGATTCGAGCTGTGGGACCACTGGAGCCGATCGAGCGCGCGCTACCGTGAAACCGACGCCCGCGACGTCTGGCGTTCGATTCGCCCGGACGGCGGCATCAGCCTCGCCACACTCTTCTTCGAAGCCAAGAAGCACGGCTACGTCCAGAGCCGTGCGGGGAAGGCCGGTCGACCCGTCGTCGCGCCGGCAGCGCGTGCGCTCGCCGCCGCCCCGGGGGGAGGGGGGGTAATACCCCCCGATCAACACTGCAACCGTGCAACGGTGCAAAGCTACGCGGCGCACAAACAGCTGCCGGAAGCATTCCTGCGTTCCCTCGACCTGACCGAGATCCGCTATCTCGGTGGCCCGGCGCTGCGGATTCCGTACTTCGGCCGTGAAGGCAACGAGGTTGCGGTGCGCATCCGGCGCTGCCTGGACAAGGACGGCGATCGCGATCGGCGCTTCGCCTGGCGCAAGGGCGACAAGCCACGACTCTACGGCCTGTGGCGGATCGGAGCGCCGGAATACGTGGTGCTGGTCGAGGGGGAGTCCGACTGCCACACGCTCTGGTTCCACGACGTTCCGGCGCTGGGCATTCCCGGAGCCGGCAACTGGAATGAAGCCCGGGATGCGGCGGAGCTCATCGGCATCGAGCGGATCTATGTCGTCGTCGAACCCGACGCCGGCGGGCAGGCGGTGCAGCGCTGGATCGAGCGCTCCGCGATTCGCGAGCGTGCCTTCCTGGTGGAGCTGGGCCCCTTCAAGGACCCCAGTGCCATGCACTGCGCCGATCCGGAATCGTTCAAGACGAGGCTGCAGGAGGCGCTGGCCCGGGCAAGGCCCGTCGCCCGGCTGCTCAAGGCCCAGGAGGCAAGGGCCGCCAGCGAGGCGTGGGCCCTGTGCCGGTCCATCGCCGAGCGGCCGCGGATACTGGAGGCCTTCGCCGACGCCTACCGGAGCGCCGGCGCGGTCGGGGAGGAGCGCAACGGGAAGCTCCTCTATCTGGCGCTGACCTCCCGGTTCCTGTCACGACCGGTGTCCGTGGCCGTGAAGGGCCCCAGTTCGGGCGGCAAGAGTTTCAGCGTCGAGACGGTGCTGCGCTTCTTTCCGGCCGAGGCGGTGTACTGCCTGACCGCGATCAGCGATCGGGCGCTGGCTTATACCGAGGCCGAGCTCAAGCACCGGTTCCTGGTGATTTACGAAGCGGCCGGAATGATGGGCGAGTTCGCGAGCTATCTGGTCCGCTCGCTGCTGTCCGAGGGACGCATCGTCTACGAGATGGTCGAACGGCAGTCCTCCGGCCTGGTCCCACGCCGCATCGAGAAGGAAGGACCGACGGGATTGATCGTGACCACCACGGCGGTGCGACTGCATCCGGAGAACGAAACCCGGCTGTTGTCGCTTCACGTCACCGACACCCGGGCGCAGACCCGGGAGGTCATGCGGGCGATCGCCCATTCGACGCGGGCCGACTTCGACCCGGCGCCGTGGATTGCCTTGCAGCAGTGGATCGCGCGCGGTGAACACCGGGTGGAGATTCCGTTCGCCCCAGCACTGGCCGAGCGCATTCCACCCATTGCGGTGCGCCTGCGGCGGGACTTCGGTCAACTGCTGAACCTCATCCGCGCCCACGCCATCCTGCACCAGGCAACGCGCGCACGCGACCGCGCCGGGCGCCTCCTCGCCACGCTGGAGGACTACGAGGCGGTGCGCGAACTGCTGGCGGAGATCCTCGCCGAGGGCGTCGAGGCGACCGTGGCGCCGGCCATCCGGGAGACCGTCGAGGCGATCAGCCGTATCCTGGCAGCGGGGAGCGATGAAGTCAGCATCGCGCAGCTCGCCCAGGTGATGGGGCTCGACAAGAGTGCGGTCTCGCGGCGCGCGGCTTCGGCAGTGCAGCACGGATTTCTGTGGAACCGGGAAGACCGCAAGGGTCGCCCCGCCCGTCTCTGCCTCGGCGAGCCCATGCCCGCGGCCATCGGCATCCTGCCTACGCGGGAGGCGTTGCACGGTTGCAGTGTTGATCGGGGGGACTCACCCCCCCTCCTCCCCCCTTGAGGGCAGGACGGCAGCGGGTAGCCGGCTCGCCCGAGCGGTCGCAGCCCCGACCAACACCGCCGACCCAACGATGCTGCCGGAGGCAAGGCTCGCGCTGTTCTCGCTTGCTCGACACACTTGTGATTTGCTCACCGGGGGCGCGCGTCGGCGTCAGCGGGGGCCCGGGACTCTGGCGCAGGTTCTCGGCGAATCCAGGAATTGGCTGCCGACGCCCTGTTGGGGGCAACTTTGGGGGCAGGTCACGGTGCTTAGATGCTTGTAGCCCCGCAATGTGAATGGCACACCTCCGCCAGATCTCCCGCCGGTGTCGACGCGGGCGAATGTCGAAACACGGTCGCGACGCCGACCACTCGCCTGAGCGTCACCAGCGCGAAGCCCCGCGATGATCGCGGCGCTTCGCAGGATCGCCGCACCGCTGCGGCTTCACTTCGTCGCGTCACCGCAACGCGTGCCGGTGTCGGGTTGCCGGCGTCGGGGCATCGCCGCCGAGAGACTGCACGAGCACTGTCCGCCTGCTGCGCACGAGTGCCGACACGCGGATCCGATTCCTTCGCGTCGAACCTGTGCGAGGCGCAGAGCGTTTCCCACGCCTTGCGCCTGCGCGGCAGTACCACCGCAATGGCTCCGACAATTCGCCGGCGGCGCCCGGAATTTCAGCGCACGGCGATGCCCGTTCCGTTCGAATCAGTAACGAACGCTGCTTGCAAATCCGCCACGATGCGAGATGTAGCCATAGTCGGCGAGATCGACCCGGTCCCCCTGTTCCAGCGATGTGGCGACTTCGCCGTACAGCCGGTCAGCAAGCTCCAACGCGTCGCGGCCATTGAGACCGATCTCCTCCAACAGGATCTCCGCCAGCGCGATTCTCATCTGCTCCAATTCGTGCTCGAACATCGTGTTCTCGGGCATCGTGGCCTCCCCATGGCAATGTGTGACGACAGCGACTTTGCGAGGGGTGAGCAGCACGAAGCGTGCCTCGGACTTTAACTTTTATCTTTCAATACGTTGGAACGTTTTTTTGCCCACTACAACGTGCGTGTGTCAAGTGTTCCGACAGGAAGGCCCGTACGCAGATGGCGGCGACGTTGCCCGATCGCGTCGGGCCTGGACTCCGGGTCCTGATCGTCCCGCGACGCGCGTGGCAGATCCGTCGTACGGGAGATCCATCCCATCGAGGGCCGGCGCTTGTGTCAGGATCGGGCGGGTCGCCGCGGCCCACGCGAACACGCGCTGCGTGAAGCTCTCACTGGACTGCCTTCGTGCTGCGCACTCCGGCATTGACGCTCGGGGCGACCCCTCGCGCTCATGCCGATGGCCGAAGTACTTCGGCTCGGCAGGAAAGCGGGTGGGTCACTCCGAGGCCGTTCGCCACCCGCGAATCGGACTCGACCGCGACGCGCCGCATCCCCGGCTCACGCCATGTCCGGCATCGAGGATCGGCCCCGGAAGCCGGTTGCGGCGCACGTCCTCACGCCTCGTCAAGGCGTGACCAGGCTGTTTGGGCAGCTGGGACTCAGGTTGGTCTGGGCAAGCGCGCCGTCAATTTGGTTGGTGTTTCCGAGATGACCTCGGACATAAGCCCCCAGCGAGCAGAGGATTCCGTAGTCAAAGTTCTTGGCGGTCGTGATGTTGGGTTGATCGAAGAAGGTCGACGGGTTGTCCTCGCCCAGTTGGACCCCGCCATTGAAACCCACGCTGACTCCGCTTCCGCCGTTGCTGTTGAGGGTATTGCCCGCAATGTCCGCCTGAGCGTTCCTGAAGACCCCGATGCCATCGCCGACGTTGCCGGTGATGGTGTTGCCCACGATGCGCGCTTTGGATGACCCCGACACCGTGATCCCCCGGCCCCCGTTGCTCTGAATGGTGTTGGGGCTCGCCGCCGTATCGTAGTTCTGGTCGAACCCGATCCGACTGTCCGAAGTCTCGCTGATCGCGATTCCATCCCCCGCGTTGTCGTGGATGTTGTTGTTCCTGATCACCGCGAACGAAAGCTGGTTGACCGTGATTCCGTTGCCGCCCATCGCGTGAATGTGATTCTTGATGATGACCGCATTCGACCCGCGATTGACCCAGATCCCCGCCCCCGGCCCGCCGGTGATCGTGAAATTGCGGATCGTGATCCCCTTCCCGCGCACGGTGAATGCGGCATGTCCCGACGTGGGGCTGATCGTTGCCACATTCTGACCGTCCAGCGCGATTCGGACCTGTTCGTTGCGGATCAGTACGCTCTCGGTACAGGTCCCGGTGACCTGTATGGTATCGCCCGCCACCGCGAGTTCCACCGCGGCCTGGAGGGAATCGCCCGGGCAGTTGACCGTCAACGTCCCGGCTCTAGCTGGCGCCCCCAGCGAGAGCGAAGCGAGCCCTGCAACAATGATCCAGCCCTTCACCCCTCTTGTGGCCTGCATGAGCTTCTCCTGTCTTGAGGTTTGCGACATCGCGACGCCTTGAGGACGAGAAAGCACGTCAGCTGCCGCAGGTCGCTGCCACGCAATCATCGCCGCCGAGCTCATCTGCCAACTGCCAGGACACTCGGATCAGTCTACTGCTTCGCTGCGCCGATGTCTCGCGCCACCCACGCCCCGGCCTTGCCTCGAAGCGGTGCAGCGTCCATCCGGGAGCGTGTCGGCGTGGCGACCGCGTTGCCGGAGATTGCAGAAAGTCCCATCGTCGCTTGAGGTGACGTTTGCGGCGCGAACGGTACAGGAGTCGCGCAGGGGCGCGCCGGGCACGCCGCCGACCGCGGCAGACGAGGACGGCGAGCATCGCAGGCCCTTCGCACCGGCTGGGATGCAGAACCGTGTTGCGGAGCCCGTCGATCGCCTGCGAACGTGCCCGAGTGTCGTGTTCGAAATCTGCAACTGCGTCCCATGGGACACGTTGCGGAGAATCCCGACTCGATGTCGGAAAAGCTTACACGGCAGCGTTCGCCATGAAAATTATGGATTAACAATCATGATGATGCGTACGTGGCACGGACATTGCTGAACGTACAATGACGTTCGACCTGCGGACGCCACAGCGACAATATCCATCTTGCTCCGGCACGGGGCGCGCATTCTCAGCCCATGACGTCAATCTATCGCGATTTCGCATTGCGCCCTGGTTCAGGCTACGACGTGTCTTCCGGGGCGCGCGTCGATACCCACGCGGAATTTCCCACGGCGTTGCCGGTGATCGCGGACGACGACGCCAAGTGGATTCCCGTGCGCAAGGCCAAGCCGATCAAGGTGCTTCTCCCTGCCACGAGGGCATGGTTGGACATGCTGCGTCCGGACGTGCAGCCGCGCGCTCTCGTGACCCAGTTTCCCCGGTTGGCCAACCGCATCGCGGCGGATTGGCGAAGTCCGGAAATGTGTCGTTCGCTCCTGTGTCAACTGCTCGTCGATCAGCGCGGCGGCCGACGCGGGTTCCCCAAGGATGTGACGCGCGACATTCTCGCGCTGTGGTCGCTCTACGCTGAACTGCACCCGGCGGCAGAGGACATTGCCTCCGCACCCGGTTTCCAGGCGCACCGCAGGTTTTGAGGCAGCCGTTCGACCGACGATCGTCGGGGGTCGGTTCTCCGCTTTCCGCCCAGCGCTCCGCCTGAACTCCGCAGAACGACGCCCGGGAGCGTCGTCGCACTGCTCACTGCATCGTGGCTGCGCCATCGTCTCCGCATAGACCTCATTGCGTCCGAAGACACCCCCGGCGGAGCGGGTCGGTCGTCGCAGTGGAGCCATTGGCTGCCTGCGACACCGGGAGCCGAGCCTCGCGCCGCCCCGCAAGGTCGAGGACCGATCCCCCAGGGCAGTTCAGCGCGCCGGCGGCGACGGTGGCTGCTGCTGCACCTCGCTCAGCCGCCGCGCCTCGGTCTGCGCGTCGCGCGTCTCCGCCGGGGAGAGCTGGCGCAGCACCGCGTCGCGCGCGGTCGCGGCGCCGGCCACACCCTGCGCCGCGGCGAGATTGAGCCACGTATAGGCCTTGACGTTGTCGGGGGCGATTCCCGTGCCGCTGCGGTACAGCTGGCCCAGCTCGTACTGGGCCAGCGCGTTTCCCCGCTCCGCGGCGCGCTGCAGCCAGTGGGCGGAACGCACGAAATCCTGGACCGTGCCGTGCCCGTGGCGCAACGCCATCCCCAACTCGTACTGCGCGTCGACGTTGCCGTGCTCGGCGGCGCGCACCAGCCACAGCATCCGCTCGTGATCGCTCTGCGGCACGCCACGGCCCGCGGCGTACCGCCTGGCCAGCTCGTGCTCGGCCAGGGCATCGCCCTGCCTCGCCAGGCTCGTCGTTTCGTCGATCACCGCGACCTCGGGGGGCGCCTCGCCGGGCACGGCTTCCTGGTAGTGGATCGCCGCGAACAGGCCGACCCCGGCGACGACGGTGATCGTGGCGACGGCGACGAAGATGGCGAACCGATAACCCCGGCTGCTGGCCGCCCAGAACAGCTTGTGGCAGCGGCGGCAGCGGTAGGGCGAGCGGAAGACGCGGCGAATCGAGTCGTCGGTCCGTTCGGCGCGCGAGCGACGGGTGTCGAAACTGCCACAGTGGGGACACTGGTGATACACGGTGCTCAGCGCGCGTCGGGTTCCGGGGGAGTGCAGCGCGGCCGGGCGCGCCCCGCGGCTCGCCCGGGAAGCAACGCACGACAGAAACCCCGGCGCCCGCCCCCGTGCGGCCGCCGACAGTCACCGTGCATCGTGCGCCCCGTCGCGATCGTCGCGCGTCGCCTTGCCCGCCACCACGTCATTCTACCAGCGCCTCCGCGTGCGCTCGCCCGGCACGCGGGCATGCCGTTCCGGCGTGCGGCTCACCCCTTGCCGAACACTTCGTTGAGCTGCTGCGTCACGCGGATGAACGTCGTGCGCTTCGACAGCTCGCGCAGCCGCCGCGCGCCGACGTAGGTGCAGGCGGACCGCACGCCGCCGAGGATTTCCTGCACGGTGCCGGCCACCGGCCCCCGCGACGGCACCAGGACCTCCTTGCCCTCGGCCGCGCGATAGGTCGCCACGCCGCCCGCGTACTTCTCCATCGCGGCCTTGCTGCTCATCCCGTAGAAGCGGCGGAAGCGCTGCCCGTCGCGCTCGACGGTCTCGCCCGCGCACTCCTCGTGCCCGGCGAACATGCCGCCCAGCATCACGAAGTCGGCGCCTCCGCCGAACGCCTTGGCGACGTCGCCGGGCGTCGCGCAGCCGCCGTCGGCGCAGATGTGGCCCTCGAGGCCGTGCGCGGCGTCGGCGCACTCGATGATCGCCGACAGCTGCGGATAGCCGACGCCGGTCATCTTGCGCGTCGTGCACACCGAGCCCGGGCCGATGCCGACCTTGACGATGTCCGCTCCGGAGAGGATCAGCTCCTCGGTCATCTCGCCGGTCACCACGTTGCCGGCCATGATGACGAGGTGCGGCCAGGCCTCGCGTATCCTGTGCACGAAACGGGTGAAGCTCTCGGTGTAGCCGTTGGCGACGTCGATGCAGACGTAGCGGATCACCGGCTCGGGGCTGCCGACCGTCGCCTCCATCACGCGCCTGAACTTCTCCTCGTCGGCGCGCGCGATGCCCATCGAGTAGAAGGCCGCGCTGGGGCGTTCGAGCGCACGGAAGAACTCGACGCAGGCCTCGACCGAGTAGTGCTTGTGCAGCGCCGTCGAGAGCTGGTACGAGTCCAGCACCCTTGCCATCTCGAAGGTCCCGGTGGCGTCCATGTTGGCGGCGATGATGGGGATGCCGTGGTACTGCGTCCCGGAGTGGCGAAAGCGGAACTCGCGCGAGATGTCGACGTCGGAGCGCGTCGTCAGCGTCGAGCGCTTGGGCCGGACCAGCACGTCCTTGAAGTCGAGCTTGAGGTCGGATTCGATGCGCATGTTCGCGTTCCCTGGCGGCGCCTGGCGCCGGATTCGTTCACGGGCCTGCGGCGCTCGCCGCGGCGCCCGCCGGCCGCTCGGCCTCTCGGAAGCTCAGCCCAGCGGGGCGACCTTCACCACCTCGTCGGCGGTGGTCACGCCCGCGGCGACCTTCACCGCGCCGGAGACCCGCAGCGGCTTCATGCCGTCCTTCCACGCCTGCTCGCGGATCCTGCTGTCGTCCGCATCGTGCGTCACCAGCTTGCGCACGCCGGGCGACATCAGCATGATCTCGTACAGCCCGATGCGCCCGAAGTAGCCGGTCATCCGGCACTCGAGGCAGCCGTTGGGGGTCATCACCTCGGACGGCTTCTCGGCCCGCCAGGGCGCGGTGATCGCCCGCCAGGTCTCGTCGTCGGGGGGCGGCCCGGGCTTCTTGCAGTGCGGACACAGCGTGCGCACCAGGCGCTGCGCCATCACGCCCAGCAGCGTCGACGACAGCAGGTAGGGCGGCACGCCAAGGTCGAGCAGTCGCGTCACCGCGGTCGGCGCGTCGTTGGTGTGCAGCGACGACAGCACCAGGTGGCCGGTCAGCGCCGCCTGCACCGCCATGTCGGCGGTGTCGCGGTCGCGGATCTCGCCGACCATGATGATGTCCGGGTCCTGCCGCATCAGCGTGCGCACGCCGTGCGCGAAATCGACGCCGAGCCCGGGCTGCACCTGCATCTGGTTGAACAGCGGCTCGATCATCTCGATCGGGTCCTCGACCGTGCAGACGTTCACCTCGGGGGTCGCGAGCTGCTTCAGCGACGAGTACAGCGTCGTCGTCTTGCCCGACCCCGTCGGCCCGGTGACGAGGATGATGCCGTTGGGCTCGCCGATCATCCTCTCCCAGCGCTGGCGGTCCTCGACCGAGAACCCCAGCTCGGCGAAGTCGCGGACCAGCACCTCGGGGGTGAAGATGCGCATGACGATCTTCTCGCCGAACGCGGTCGGCATCGTCGAGATGCGCAGCTCGACCTCCTGTCCGTCCGGCGCCACGGTCTTGATCCGCCCGTCCTGCGGCCGGCGCTTCTCGACGATCTCCATCCGCGCCAGCAGCTTCACCCGCGAGGTGACGGCGACCAGCACCGGCACCGGGATGGCGTAGACCTGGTGCAGCACGCCGTCGATGCGGAAGCGCACCAGCCCCACGTCGCGCCGCGGCTCGACGTGGATGTCCGAGGCGCGCTGCTCGAACGCGTACTGCCACAGCCAGTCGACGATGTGGACGACGTGCTGGTCGTTGGCGTCGAGATTGCCGCGCTGCCCGAGCTCGACCAGCTGCTCGAAGTTGCGGGCCAGCGAGATCTCGCCGCGCGAGTTCTCCTGCGCCTTCTTCATCGAGCGCGCGAGCGTGTAGAACTCGCCCATGTAGCGGCGGATGTCGACCGGGTTGGCGAACACCAGCTCGACCTTGAGCCGGAGGATGCTCTCCAGCTCGTCGGCCCAGGCGCGGACGAATGGCTCGCTGGTCGCGACCCGCAGCGTGTCGCGCGTCACCTCGATCGGCAGGATCCGGTAGCGCTCGGCATAGGCATTGGACATCGTCTGCGTCACCGCCACCAGATCGATCTTCAGCGGATCGACGTGGACATACGGGACGCCGAGCTTGCCGGCCAGCCACTCGACCAGCGCCTCCAGCGTCAGCAGCTTGTGCGGCGGCGCGAGGGCGTGCCACTTCTGCTCGGCGATGAGCTCCAGCGGTCCGGTGGCACCGCGGCCGGGCGTCCGGGCGAGCTTGTCCGCCGTGTCGGCGCCGACCCAGCCGTCGTTGACCAGCAGCTTCAGGATGTCCGGCAGCCGCAGCCTGCGGTCGGCTCCCGGCGTCGTCGCGGCGGCCCGGGTCGAGGTCGCGGATGGCGTGGCGGTAGGCTTGTGCATCCGTTTACTCTACACTGAAGCGCCGCCTCGATGCCGCCCCGAGCGGGCCGCGGAACGGCGATGCCTACCGAACCCAGCCGCCACGCCCGATGAAGACTCCCTCCCCCCGCCCTTCCGCCCTGCTCCGTCGCCTGCGCCGGAGTCTGCTCGTCGCTGCGTCCTGCCTGCTCGCGTCCGTCGCCCTCGCCCAGGCCGGTGCGCCGGCGACGCCCGCCGCGCCAAGGCCGGGCGCCATCGACCGGGCCCAGCTGCTCGACGCCGGCAAGTTCGCCTATCAGCGCGAAGCGGCGCGGCTGCAGAAGGAACGCAAGTTCGACACCGAGACCTCGAACCCGACCTACGCGCGCTGGCTGGCGGCACCGATGGTGGCGGTGGCGGCACAGCCACCCTACGCGGTCAGCGACTGGGCGTGGCAGATCGCCGTCGAGAAGAGCGCCGATCTCCGCTTCTGGTACCTCCCCGGCGGCAACGTCTTCGTCAGCTCGGCCTTTTTCGAGCGCGGGCGATTCTCCGCCTCCGAGATCGCCGCGCTCCTCGCCCACGGCTATGCGCACGAGGTCGCCGGCCACGACGCGGAAGAAGCGGCGCTGCGCCTGGCCGCGCATCCCGACGGCAAGAGCCCCGACCCGAATCGGCGGCTGCTGGTGCTGGCCGAAATCCTGACCACGATGGGGCAGCGCGACCCCTACCAGCGCGTGCACGAGCGCGCAGCCGACACCATCGCGCTGGACCTCCTCGCCCGCGCCGGACACGATCCGCAGGGTCTGGTCACGCTGTGGAAGAAGCTGGCGGTGGCGGCGCTGTCCGCGAACACCGGTGTCGTCGCCGTCCATCCGAGCTGGCCCGAGCGCATCGCCGAAATCGAGGCCCAGCTGCCGGCCGCGATGGCGAACTACGAAAAAGCCAGGGCCGAGCAGGCGCGGGCCGAACAGGCGCGACCGGCGCCGCGCCCGCGCCCCGCCGCGCGCCCAACCCAACGCTGATGCCCCGCGCGACCGGTCAGCGCGCAGCCACCACCGGGACCTGGAACACCTCGCGCAGGTACGCGACGTACGACGGATCGTAGTCCATCGCCTTCGACGGCTCGTCGCTGATCTTCGCCACCGGCTGGCCGTTGCAGCGGGTCATCTTGACGACGATCTGCAGCGGCTCGTAGCCGAGGTCGTTGGTGAGGTTCGTGCCGATGCCGAACGCCGTGTGCATCCGGCCGCGGAAGTGCTCGAACAGCCGGATCGCCAGCGGCACGTCGAGGCTGTCCGAGAACACCATCGTCTTGGTGTGCGGGTCGATCCGCATCTTCTGGTAATGGGCGATCAGCTTCTCGCCCCAGTCGAAGGGGTCGCCCGAGTCGTGCCGGACGCCGTCGAAGAGCTTGCAGAAGAAGAGGTCGAAGTCGCGGAGGAAGGCGTCCATCCCGCAGACGTCGGATAGCGCGATCCCGAGGTCGCCGCGGTACTCGCGCGCCCAGGTGTTGAAGGCGAAGACCTGCGAATCGCGCAGCCGCGGCCCGACCGCCTGGCAGGCCTGCAGGTACTCGTGCGCCATCGTGCCCAGCGGCGTCAGGCCGAGGGCCTGCGCCAGCTTGACGTTGCTGGTGCCGACGAACTTGGCGCCGATGCCGTCGCGCAGCGAGCGCACGACCTCCTCGTGCCAGCCGCGCGAGAACCGCCGCCGGGTGCCGTAGTCGGCGATGCGGAACTCCGGGTCGGACACGGCATTGATCCGCTCGACCTTCGCGGCGAGGCGCTGCCGGCCCTCGGCGAAATCCGGTGCCGGCCGGTGGCGGCGGTTGTAGACCTCGCTGACGATGGCCAGCAGCGGCACCTCGAACAGGATCGTGTGCAGCCAGGGACCCTTGATCGCGATGTCGATCTCGGTCGGCGAATCCGCGTTCGGCGACACGCGCACGAAGCGCTCGTTCAGCTGGAACAGGCCCAGCAGGTCGACGAAGTCGCTCTTGAAGAACCGCCAGCTGCGCAGGTAGTCGAGCTCCGCCGGCGCGAAGCGCAGCTGGCACAGCGCGCGGATCCCGTCCTCGATCTCGCCGATGCACGGCACGAGATCCACGTTCTCGTTGCGGCACTTGAACCGGTACTCGACCTGCGCGCCGGGAAAATGATGCAGGACGACCTGCATCATCGTGAACTTGTAAAGGTCGGTGTCGAGCAGCGACGAAATGATCATGCGAGCGGTCGATCGCCGGGCGGCAGGCGCGGCGCTCCCTGAAAGACGCCGATGGTAACCCCGCGGCGGCCCCCGGGCTAGACACCCGTCGCAACGGGCGGGCGGTCGGACGCACCCACGACGCGGACCCGGCCGGCGATCCAGATCGCGCCGAGCGTGCACCCGACGGCGATCCAGCCCACGGTTCCATAGCCGGTCAGCGTGCCGTCGGCGGCGCGGCCGATGACCAGCCCGGCCAGCAGCGAGGCGAGGCCCGCCCCCAGCTGCTGGATCGCGGCGTTGAAGCTCATGAAGCTGCCGCGCAGCCGCGGCTCGACGCTGCCCGACACCAGCGCCATCGCCGGTCCGAAGCGCCCCGGAACGAACACGAAGAACAGCACGGCGCAGGCCACGACGGCGGGCAGCGGCAGCGGCGGCAGGTGGGTGGTGACCAGCAGCGGCACGATCGAGATCAGCGCGATCGCGGTGAACACCCGCCGCTTGCCGCGGCGATCGGCGAGCCAGCCGATGACCTGCGACGTGACCAGCGTCGCGAGCCCGCCGACGAAGTAGATGACGGCGAGGTCGGCTTCGGAAATGCCGACGTTGGCGACGTTGTACGGGGCGATGAACGGGATCACCGTGAAGCCCGCGAACATCAGCGCGATCATCAGCGCGAACGCCCAGCGGTGGTTGGCGACGCCGAAGATCGCGCGCAGCTGGCCCAGCGGGCGCGGGCGCGCGTCGGGATCGACGTGGGACCGCATCGGCGGCAGCAGCCACATCGCCAGCGCCGCGACCGCGACGCTGGCCAGCGCCAGGACCAGGAACGGCGCGCGCCACGAGATCCGTGCGGCCAGCCAGAGCGCGCAGGGGATGCCCGCCACCGAGGCCAGCGAGAACGCCGCGGCGACGATCGCGGTCGCGCTCGCCCGCCGCGCGTAGGGCACCAGATCGGCGACGATGCCGAAGACCAGCCCACCCAGCACGCCGCCGAAGGCACCGGCGACGACGCGGGCCGCGAGCAGCGCCGCGTAGTTCGGCGCGAAGCCGCACAGCCCGGTGGCGATGATGAAGCCGGCGTAGAGGCCGAGCAGCGCCCGCTTGCGATCGAGGCGGTCGATCCAGAACGCGGCGAGGAAACCGCTCGCCGCCGCCGCGAACGTGTACACCGACACCAGCAGGCCGAACTCCCGCGGATCGACACCGAACAGACGCATGAACTGCGGCCCCAGCGGCATCATGATCATGAAGTCGACGATGTGCGTGAACTGCACCGCCGCCAGCACCAGCAGCAGCGTCAGCTCGCTGCGGGCCGGGCCCCGCGGCGGCGGTGCGCCCGGGTCCGGCGGCGGAGGAACGGGGGTCGACAAGGAGGTTCGCGGGCGGAGTCGGAGGGCCGGCCGGCGCCGGGAAACCAGGCGCGGCCCCGGGGAGCCGCGATGCGAAAAAAGTATAGCATCGCCGGCCGGCGCCGCCCGACCGGCGGGACGCAGCCGGCGCCGGCCCACGGCTGCCCGCGGGGATGGCGGCGGCGCGCGACGGTCGCTATGATGCGGGCACGACTCGCGCGGAGTGCCGCATGCTCATCAACTGCGTACTGTACGAAAACGGCCAGCGGCTCGCCGACATCCCGCAGCAGGACATCAGCGAGCACGTGGGGCGTGCCGAGTGCTTTATCTGGGTCGGCCTGCTCGATCCGTCGCCCGAGGAGCTCGACGAGATGGCGGTGGAGTTCGGGCTGCACCCGCTGGCGGTCGAGGATGCGCGCAAGGGCCACCAGCGACCGAAGATCGAGGAGTACGACGACTCGCTGTTCGCCGTGCTGCACACCATCGACGCCAGCGAGGACGGCAGCGTCGAGCTGGAGATCGGCGAGGTCGACATGTTCGTCGGCCGCAACTACGTCCTCTCGGTGCGGCACCGCACGCGCCGGGGTTTTTCCGAGGTGCGCCAGCGCTGCGAGCGCGAGCCGGAGCTGCTGCGCCACGGCGCGGGCTTCGTCTTCTACGCGCTGATGGACGCGATCGTCGATCGCTATTTTCCCGTGCTGCAGGACCTCGAGTCCGCGCTCGAGGCCGCGGAGCAGCAGCTTTTCGGCAGCTCGTCGTCGAGCAGCAAGATCGAGGACCTGTACGCCCTCAAGGGCCGGCTGATGACGCTGAAGCACGCGGTGCTGCCGCTGCTCGACGACGTGGGCAAGCTGCAGGGCGGCCGCGTGCCGCCGGTGTGCGTCGGCACGCAGGAGTACTTCCGCGACGTCTACGACCACCTGTTGCGCATCAACGCGACGATCGAGAGCATCCGCGAGATGCTGGCGACGGCGATCTCCGTCAACATCGCGCTGATCGGCATATCCGACGCCGAGATCACCAAGCGCCTCGCGGCCTGGGGCGCGCTCATCACCGTGCCGACGCTGATCGCGGGCGTCTACGGGATGAACTTCGAGCACATGCCCGAGTTGAGGTGGAGCGGCGGCTACCCGCTGGCGCTCGCCGTGATGTTCGTCGTCGACGGCGTCCTGTTCTGGCGTTTCCGCCGCGCGCAGTGGATCTGAGAGGTCTCGGCAGTCAACCGTCGGCAGCCCGCGGGCCGGCGGCCCGCCCCGCGACCAGCGGGATCACGCGGCGGCCCGGCGGCACGACCGGCCACGCCGGCTGCAGCGTGACGTGGTCGATCCCGAAGTCGGCGGCGAGCATCCGCTGCGCCCGGGCCAGCACCGCGGGCCAGTCGTCGCCGTGGGCCAGCGTGACGTGCGCCGACAGCGCCACGCGGGTCGCGCCCAGGTGCCAGATGTGGAGGTCGTGCACGCCGGCGACGCCGGGAAGCGCGGCCAGCGCCCGGCCGATGTCGGCGTAGCGGAGGTGCGCGGGCACGCGCTCCATCAGCACGGCGCCCGACTGCTTCAGCAGCGCCCAGGTCGAGCGCAGGATCAGCAGGGCGACCAGCAGCGACAGCAGCGGGTCGATCGGCGTCCAGCCGGTGACGTGGATGATCGCCCCGGCCACCAGCGCGGCGACGGAGCCCAGGATGTCGCCAAGGACGTGCAGCAGCGCCCCCCGGGCGTTGAGGCTCTCGCTCGACCGGGAGAGCATCCACGCCACCAGCAGGTTGACGGCGAGCCCGCACGCCGCCACCGCCATCACCAGCGGCCCAGCCACCGGCGTGGGCGCGAAGAAGCGCTGTGCGGCCTCGACGGCGATCCAGCCGACCAGCGCCAGCATCGCGATGGCGTTGACAAATGCGGCGAGCACCTCGGCCCGCGCGTAGCCGTACGACGCGTTGTCGGAGGGCGGGCGGCGCGACACCCGCTGCGCGATCAGTGCCAGGACGAAGGCGGCGGCGTCGGTCGCCATGTGCCCGGCGTCCGAATAGAGCGCCAGCGAGCCGGCCAGATGCCCGCCGATCGCCTCGACGACCGCGAAGCCGCCGGTGAGCAGCAGCGCGGCCCACAGCACGCGCTCGGTGAGCATCGACTCGGGCCCGTGGTCGTGCCCATGGTCGTGCGCGTGCAGGTGGCCCGCGGCGTTTCCGCCTCCCGCATCGCCGCGGCCGGGACGATGGCCAACGACACCGTGGAGCGGATCGTGACCTGGCGACGGGGTGATCATGGCATCGGGGGAAGGCGAGACGGCGGCACCATTCTCCGATGCCGGGACGCGCAGGGCAACTGCAGAGGACTGCGCGCTCCAGTCTTCGCGCTCCAGTCTTCGCGCTCAGGTCTTCGTGCTCAGGCGTCCGGCGCCCGCGCCTCGCGCAGGCGGATCGGTCCCTGCTGCTCCGGGTTCTTCCCGGTCTTGCCTTGGTAGAGGTCGGCGATCCTGGCCATGTCGGCGGCCACGTCGCCGGTGAGGTCGACGCGGCCGATGAATCCGATCTCGCGCCGTGCAAAATCGATGAACGCCAGCGCCACCGGCATGCCCGCGGCGCGGGCAATGTGATAGAAGCCCGACTTCCAGTGGTCGACGTAGCCGCGCGTCGCCTCGGGCGCGATCACCAGCCGGAAGTCGTCGTGGTGCAGGAACGCCTCGCGCATCGCGTCGGCAAACCCCGTCCGCTCGCGCCGGTTGACCGGGATGCCGCCCCAGCGCAGGTACAGCGGGCGCAGCGGGGTGTCGAACATCGTGTCCTTGCCGACCCAGCGAAAGCGGATGCGCAACGCCCACTGGGCGAGGAGTCCGATCGGAAAGTCCCAGTTGGACGTGTGCGGGTAGACGATCACCACGCACTTCAACGGCACCGGTTCCGGCAGCACGATCTGCCAGCCCACGAGTCGCAGCACCCGCCAGGCGACGGAGGCGAGCGCGCCGCTGCCGGGTGGCGGGCGAAAGAAGGTTGCAGGCGCGATCGTGGCCACCGTCCCGGCAGTCTAGCCAATGCGGGCGCGTTGTAGAAGCGGGACGCTCCACCGGCCGCCGTGCCGCCGGCGCAAGCGGCCGCGGCCGAGCCGGTCGGCGCTACAATCCGCGGCGTGGAGCCGACGACCCTGACCGATCGCGCGCTGGCCGCGCTGGCCGATCGCATCGACGCCGCATTGCCGCAGACGCAGTGCCGGCGCTGCGGATTCGCCGCCTGCCGCCCCTACGCCGAGGCGGTCGCGGCGGGCGAGGCGATCAACCGCTGCGCCCCGGGCGGCGCGGCCGGCATCGCCACCCTCGCCCGCATCACCTCGCGCCCGCCGCTCGCGCTCGACGCCGCGCACGGCAGCGAGGGCCCGTTGCGCCTGGCGCGCATCGACGAGTCGCGCTGCATCGGCTGCGCGCTGTGCCGCGAAGCCTGTCCGGTCGCCGCGATCGCGGGTGGCCCGAAGCGCATGCACACGGTGCTGAGCGCCTGGTGCACCGGCTGCGAGCTGTGCCTGCCGCCCTGCCCGGTCGACTGCATCTTGCTCGTGCCGGCGGGTCGCGAGTGGAGCAGCGCCGACGCACGGGCCGCGCGCGCCCGGTTCGTCGACCCACCGGCGCGCGCCGACGTGGCGGCTGCGCTGCCGGCGGGGTCACGCGAAGCGCGGCCGACGGCGATCGAAGCCGACCGGGCACGGCGGCAATCCGCGGTCGCGGCGGCGCTGGCCCGCGCGCGGGCACGACGCGTGGCAAGCGCCGGCGGTGCGCGGTGAACGCCGACCGCCGCCGCCGCATCTTCGAGCGCCTGCGCGGGCGCGACCCCGAGCCGAAGTCGGAGCTCGCCCACGCGACGCCCTACGAACTGCTGGTCGCCGTGGTGCTGTCGGCCCAGGCCACCGACAAGAGCGTCAACAAGGCCACCGCGCAGCTGTTCCCGGTCGCCAACACGCCGGCGGCGATGGTTCGGCTCGGCGTCGAGGGCCTGATCCCGTTCGTCCAGACCATCGGGCTCTATCGCAACAAGGCGAAGAACGTCGTCGCGCTGTCGGAGATCCTGCTGCGCGAGCACGGCGGTGCGGTGCCCGCCGACCGCGAGGCGCTGGAGCGCCTGCCCGGCGTCGGCCGGAAGACCGCGAACGTGGTGCTGAACGTGGCCTTCGGCCAGCCGACGATCGCCGTCGACACGCACGTGTTCCGCGTCGCCAATCGCACCGGACTCGCACCCGGCAAGGATCCCGACGAGGTCGAGCGCCGGCTCGTCCGCTTCGTGCCCGAGGAATTCCGGCTGCACGCGCACCACTGGCTGATCCTGCACGGCCGCTACACCTGCGTCGCGCGCCGCCCGAAGTGCGGCGACTGCTGCCTGCGGGACCTCTGCGAGTACCGGGACAAGACGGCCTGAGCGCGATGTTCCAGCCCAGCCGCGACGAGGCGCGGCGCTTTCTGGCGACATCCTGGCAGAAGTACGGCGCCGGAGCGCCGCTGACCGCGCTGGAACGCATCGCCGTCGGACTCGTCGCGCTGCACCCCGAGTACCATCCGCTGCTGGCCGATCCCGAGCGCCACCTGGATCGGGACTGGGCGCCGGAGGGCGGCGAGACCAATCCCTTCCTCCACCTGTCGCTGCACCTCGCCGTGGCCGAGCAACTGGCGATCGACCAGCCGGCGGGCATTGCCGCCGAGTTCGACCGCCTGCGCGCCGCGCGAGGAGACGAGCACGCCGCGCTGCACGCGGTGATCGATTGCCTGGGCGAAATCCTGTGGCAGGCGCAGCGCCAGCACCTGCCGCCCGACGGCGCGGCCTACCTCGCCTGCCTGCGGCGGCAGTGAGCGAACGACACTCCCGCACACTCGTCGCCGCGGTCAGTCGGAACCGCTCCAGAGCAGGCACTCGCAGCAGCGGCGCACGGCTTCGACACTCTCCAGCAGGTCCGCCGCGGCCGCGCCCGGCGCCGCGGCGCGATGCGCCCAGGCGTGCGCGACGCACGCTTCGTACCAGGGAACGCCGGCGATCCAGGTCCGCGCCTGCGGCGAGAGCGGCATCGCGGCCGCGGGCTCGCGTCGCCCTGGCGCCACGAAAGCCGCGTCGGGCAGGGGTCGGTCGCGCCGGCTCGGGCGCGTTCGCAGGGTCGGGCGTTGAGCATGTCGGGCTGCCGGTGGTCGTGGTGGGCGAGGCGGATCGCTCCGCCGTCGACTATCCCATCGGCAGCAACGGCGGATTCTTGAGGGTCGAACGCGGAAAACTCCGCCCATGGGGCGCCCTGGGCGCGGTCGAGCGCGGCGGCCGGGGGCGGCGACGGCCCTCGCCGCGTTGCGCTTCGGCAACGCGATCTTCCCGGCGGTCGCCGTCGTGCCGCGCGCCCTCCCGCCACAGGTCCCGTATCATCGCGCCTTTGCTGCGCCTCTCGCCGTCGTGACCATCCCCCCTTCCGCCACCCCCGCCGCGATCCTGCGCGACGTCTTCGGCTACCACGCGTTTCGCGGTGCGCAGGCCGCCATCGTCGACCACGTGCTCGCGGGTGGCGACGCGCTGGTGCTGATGCCCACCGGCGGCGGCAAGAGCCTGTGCTACCAGGTGCCCGCGATCGCGCTGCACCGCAGCGGACGCGGCGTGACCGTGGTGGTGAGCCCGCTGATCGCCCTGATGCACGACCAGGTCGGCGCGCTCGAGGAGGCCGGCGTGCCCGCGGCGTTTCTCAACTCGACGCTGACCGTCGAGGAGACGCAGCGGGTCGAGCGCGAGCTGATGGGCGGCCGGCTGGCCCTGCTCTACGTCGCGCCCGAGCGGCTGACCACGCCGCGGATGCTGGCCCAGCTCGATGCGCTGCGGGAGCGCGGCCTCCTCTGCCTGTTCGCGATCGACGAGGCGCACTGCGTCAGCCAGTGGGGCCACGATTTTCGCGAGGACTACCTGGCGCTCGACCTGCTGCACCGACGCTACGCCGGGGTGCCGCGCCTCGCGCTCACCGCCACCGCCGACGCGCTGACCCGCGCCGACGTCGTCCTGCGGCTGCAGCTGCAGGACGCGCGCCTGTTCGTCAGCAGCTTCGACCGCCCGAACATCCGCTATGCGGTGGTCGAGAAGGACGACGCCCGCCGGCAGCTGCTGCGCTTCATCCGCGGCCAGCACGAGGGCGACGCCGGCATCGTGTACTGCCAGTCGCGCCGGAAGGTCGAGGAGACCGCCGCGTGGCTGAGCGGCGAAGGCGTCACCGCGCTGCCGTACCACGCCGGCCTCGACGCCGACGTCCGCCGGCGCCACCAGGACCGCTTCCTGCGCGAGGAGGGCATCGTGATGGTGGCGACGATCGCCTTCGGGATGGGGATCGACAAGCCCGACGTGCGCTTCGTCGCGCACCTCGACCTGCCGAAGAACATCGAGGGCTACTACCAGGAGACCGGGCGCGCCGGCCGCGACGGGCGCCCGGCCGATGCCTGGATGGCCTACGGCCTGGTCGACGTGGTGAACCAGCGCCGGATGATCGACCAGAGCCCGGCCGACGAGGAGTTCAAGCGGCGCCAGCGCGGCAAGCTCGACGCGCTGCTCGCGCTCGCCGAAGCGCACGACTGCCGTCGCGTCCGGCTGCTCGCGTACTTCGGCGAGACCTGCGCGCCCTGCACCGCGCAGCAGAACGCCTGCGACAATTGCCGGGACCCGCCCGCCACCTGGGACGCGACCGAGGCCGCGCGCAAGGCGCTCAGTTGCGTCTACCGGTTCCAGCAGGACCGCGGCCGGCGCTTCGGCGCCGTGCACCTGATCGACGTGCTGCGCGGCAAGCGCACCGACAAGGTGGCGCAGTACGGGCACGAGCGCCTGAGCACCTTCGGCATCGGCGCCGACCTGGGGGAAGCGCAATGGCGCGCGGTGCTGCGCCAGCTCATCGCGCTCGGCCACCTGCGCGCCGACGGCGAATACAGCACGCTGGAACTCACGCCGACGGCCCGCGAGGTGCTCCGCGGCGAGGTGCGGATGCTGCTGCGCCAGCCGAGCGACGCGCCGAAGCGCGGCCAGGGCGCCAGGACGACCAAAACGGCGCGTGGCGCGCACGCGGTGCCCCCGGTGCCGCTCGACGTGCCGGGGCTGGCACGCTTCGCCGCACTCAAGGCCTGGCGCGCCGACGTGGCGCGCGCGCACAACCTGCCCGCGTACATCGTATTCCACGACGGAACGCTGGCCGAGATGGCGCAGGCCGCGCCCGATTCGCTGGACGCACTGGCGCAGATCAGCGGCGTGGGCGTGAAGAAGCTCGAAGCCTACGGCGGGGACATCCTGCGGGTGCTGCGCTCGGCTACCCCCGGGGCAATCCCCACGCGCTGATCCCGCACGGCGAATCCTCGCGGCGATCGGAAGGGTTCCGGGGTGCCGAGCGACCCTGCCATGCAAAACAGGCGCCCTGCGGCGCCTGCTGCTGCGGCTGTCGATCGCAATCAGTACCGTGTCGCGAGCACCGACGGCTGGCTGTGATAGTGGGCGGCGACGTTTTCGATGTCCCGCGGCGTCAGCGCGGCCGCGAAACCGGCCATGATCGCGTTCTTGCGCGCGCCGGACTTGTAGTCGCGCAGCGCCTTTTCGAGGTAGTCGCGATGCTGCCCGGCGAGCCGGGGAAACTCGGGCGAGGGGCTGTTGCCGTCGATGCCGTGGCAGGCCACGCACACCTCCTTGGCCTTCGCCGCGCCGGCCGCGAGGTCGGTCGCGTGCGCCGGCGGAACCCAGGCCAGGGCGAGCAGCAGGGCGGACAGTGGAAGCTTCATGTTCATTTCCCCGCCACCTTGGCGGCCGGTTGCGCGTAATAGGCGGCGAGATTCGCCATGTCCTGTTCGGTCAGCGACGCGGCGATGGCCTTCATCGTCGGGTGACTGCGCTCGCCGCTCTTGTAGGCCTGCAGCGCCTTGACGAGATACGCTTCGTGCTGACCGGCCAGCCGCGGCACCTTGTAGACCTCGGGAAACGCGGTCCTCCAGCCTTCGATGCCATGGCAGCCCTGGCACATCTGGACCTTCTCGCGCCCCTTGGCGGGGTCGCCGGCCGGCGCATTCTGGGCGAATGCCGGGGGGGCAGCTAGCGCGGCGACGAGCAACGGCGCGGCAACGGGGATCTTGAACATGCGGTTCTCATGCGTGATGGATGGAAGTCGTCTGGAACGGCAGGTCCCGGCGCTCCGGACTCCCGCCGGAACGCGGCGCGCAAAAGTTCGCGATTCTAGAGGCAGGCCCCCGGCGCGGTCAAACACCGCGCCGGGGCGGCCCTCACTTCTCGAGCAACGGCAGCTTGCCCTTGACGCTTTTCCACTCGTCGGCGTCGGGCGGCGCGGGCTTGCGCTCGATGATCGGCTTCCAGATCTTGGACAGCTCCGCGTTGAGCGCCGTGAAGTGCTGCTGATCGGCCGGCACGTCGTCCTCGGCGAAGATCGCCTCCACCGGGCACTCGGCCACGCACAGCGTGCAGTCGATGCACTCGTCGGGGTCGATCACCAGGAAGTTCGGCCCTTCGCGGAAACAGTCGACCGGACAGACATCGACGCAGTCGGTGTACTTGCAGCGGATGCAGCTCTCGGTGACGACGTAGGTCATTGCGGGGTCCGGAAAAGCGAAAAAGGGGGCTTGAGTTTAGCAAATCGGAGCCCCATGTCGCGTTAGGTCGTAAAATTCGGCCACCGGCGCCGTTTCCGCGCTTGCGCCGGGTTGCCGGTTCGGCTAGCGTAAACTGTCGTCTCTTCCATTTGCGACCGCCGGCCACGGACGACCGGGCGGTGCTGCATCCCCCGTTACGTCACGACCGACACCGCGCCCCCCGCGATCAAGAGGAAACCGATGAGCGAAAACATCAAGCACGTATCCGACGCCTCGTTCGACCAGGACGTACTGGCATCGGCAACCCCGGTCCTGGTCGACTACTGGGCCGAGTGGTGCGGCCCCTGCAAGATGATCGCGCCGGTGCTCGAGGACGTCGCCAGGCAGTACGCCGGCAAGCTGACCGTCGCCAAGCTCGACATCGACGCCAACCCCGGCACGACCGCCAAGTTCGGCATTCGCGGCATCCCGACGCTGATCCTGTTCAAGGACGGCAAGCCCCACGCCCAGAAGGTCGGCGCGCTGTCGAAGTCGCAGCTGACGGCGTTTGTTGACAGCAATCTCTGAACCCGTTACCCTCTTCGACGATGTAGTGAGCCCTCCGCCCGCGCGGAGGGTGGTTGCGAACCACCGCGTTCAAGGCGCCGTCCCCTGAAATCCCGGGCGACTCGCAGGCGCCCGATCCCGAAGCCCCACCGCGGCGCCCGCCGCGCCCGGCCCTTCGCCCGCCTTCCCTCCCTCCTGCCGGTTCCCCTTCCCTTTGCGCCATGCAACTGTCTGAACTCAAAGTCAAGCACGTCAGTGAACTGCTCGAGGTCGCCAACGCGATGGAGATCGAAGGCGCGAACCGGATGCGCAAGCACGACCTCATCTTCGCGATGCTCAAGGCGCACGCGAAGAAGGGCGAGAGCATCTTCGGCGACGGCACGCTGGAGGTCCTGCCCGACGGCTTCGGCTTCCTGCGCTCGCCCGACACCTCGTACCTGGCCGGCACCGACGACATCTACATCTCGCCGTCGCAGATCCGCCGCTTCAACCTGCACACCGGCGACACCATCGAAGGCGAGATCCGCACGCCCAAGGAAGGCGAGCGCTACTTCGCGCTGGTCAAGGTCGACAAGGTCAACGGCGAGCCGCCCGAGGCGTCCAAGAACAAGATCCTGTTCGAGAACCTGACGCCGCTGTTCCCCGACGAGCCGCTGGTGCTCGAGCGCGACATCAAGGCCGAGGAGAACATCACCGGCCGCGTGATCGACATCATCGCGCCCATCGGCAAGGGCCAGCGGGGCCTCCTCGTGTCCAGCCCCAAGTCCGGCAAGACGGTGATGCTGCAGCACATCGCGCACTCGATCGCCGCCAACCACCCGGACGTCGTCCTGATCGTGCTGCTGATCGACGAGCGCCCCGAGGAAGTCACCGAGATGCAGCGCACGGTGCGCGGCGAGGTCGTGTCGTCGACCTTCGACGAACCGGCCACCCGGCACGTGCAGGTCGCGGAAATGGTGATCGAGAAGGCCAAGCGCCTGGTCGAGCACAAGAAGGACGTCGTGATCCTGCTCGACTCGATCACCCGCCTCGCGCGCGCCTACAACACCGTCGTCCCCGCCTCCGGCAAGGTGCTGACCGGCGGCGTCGACGCCAATGCGCTGCAGCGGCCGAAGCGCTTCTTCGGCGCGGCGCGCAACATCGAGGAAGGCGGCTCGCTGACGATCATCGCCACCGCGCTGATCGACACCGGATCGCGGATGGACGACGTGATCTACGAGGAATTCAAGGGCACCGGCAACATGGAAATCCACCTCGACCGCCGGATGGCCGAGAAGCGCACCTACCCCGCGATCAACGTCAACCGGTCGGGGACGCGCAAGGAAGAGATGCTGCTGAAGCCGGAAATCCTGCAGAAGGTCTGGGTGCTGCGCAAGGTGCTCTACCCGATGGACGACCTCGAGGCCACCGAGTTCCTGGTCGACAAGGTCAAGGCGACCAAGAGCAACGCCGAGTTCTTCGACAGCATGCGCCGCGGTTGACCCCGCGAACCCGCGACCGCCCCATCCGGCGTCCCGGCGCCGCGCTTCAGGGCGCTGATTCGAAACGCATTTTCGACGTCGCCTGGCCGCAGCCACGGCATCGCCTCGCTTGCGGACGCGGGGCGAACGAGGCATAATGCTCGATTGTTGGTTGCGCTCGGGGCATCCGCCCCCATCGTCACCGCCCGGTCCGGGCGCGCCGAAGGAACCGCGGGTTCCGGTGCGTGGACCGAAGAGAGGACCTCATGAAGACCGGCATCCACCCGAATTACTCCGAAATCCAGGTGACCTGCAGCTGCGGCAACCAGTTCACGACGCGCTCCACCGTTGCCAAGCCGCTGCACGTCGAGGTGTGTTCGTCCTGCCACCCGTTCTACACCGGCAAGCAGAAGGTGATGGACACCGCCGGCCGGATCGACAAGTTCCGCCAGCGCTACGGGAGCAAGTCCGGGTCCGCTGCAGCCTGAACCGGCGCGCCGCGCGGGTTGCCCGCGGTCGTCCCCCCAGCCGCACCCCACGATCAAGGCAGCTTCGGCTGCCTTTTTCTTTCGCCGCCGGTCCCCGACCCGAACGCCCCGGACTCCCCGCCCGCCGCCCACTTCGATGCCCCGCTCCTCCTCATCCCGCAGCGCGACACCCGGCGACGAACTGTCGCCCGCGGGGCCGTATCGGACGCTGAAACAGGCGGGGCTGCTGCTGCTCTGCCTGACCTGGGTGCTGCTCGGCGTCGTCGGCCACGACCCGTGGAAGACCGAGGACGCGACCGCCTTCGGCATCGCCTGGGAGATGATGCAGTCGGGGAATTTCCTCGTCCCGATGTTGGCCGGCGAGCCCTACTACGGACAGCCGCCGCTGCTCTACGCGCTGGCGGCGCTGCTCGGCAAGGCGCTCGGCGGCGTGCTGGCGGTCCACGATGCGGCGCGCCTGGCGGCGGCACTGCTGCTCGGCGTCACGCTGCTCGCGATCACCGCCGCCGGCATCGAATTGAACGGCCGCAAGACCCGCTGGCTGCCGCTGCTGCTGCTGATCGGCTGCGTCGGGCTGTGGGACCGTGCCCACCAGCTCGCGCCCGAGCTCGGCCTGCTGGTCGGCATGACCGCCGCGGTCTGGGGTCTGGCGCTGGCGCTGCGGCGGCCGGTCGGCGGCGGCGTGCTGACCGGGAGCGCCGCCGGATTCGCCTTCCTCACCCACGGCTTCACCGGCCCGCTGTGGATCGGCGCGACGTTGCTCGCGCTGACGGCGGTCGGCGCCCGCTACCGCTCGCGGTCCCACCTGCTGGCGACGATCGCGGCGCTGCTCGCGTTCGCCGTCGTCGCCGCCGCGTGGCCGGCCATGCTGCTGCCGGCCGCGCCGGAACACCTGGCGGGATGGTGGGCGCGGCAGCTGCCGGCGGGGATCGGAACCACGCTCGGCGGCGACCCGCTGGCCCTCGCCAAGAACCTGCCGTGGTTCGCCTGGCCGGTGCTTCCGCTCGCGCTGTGGACGCTGTGGATGCGCGGCCGCGGATTCAACGGCGGGTTGCGCGTTCCGGGCGTCGAGATTCCCGCGACGCTGGCCGGCGTGACGATCGTCGGGCTCGCGCTGCTGCCCGAGCCGCGCGCCATCATGGTGATGCCGCTGCTGGTGCCGCTGTGCCTGATCGCCGCGCTGGAGATCGACACGCTGAAGCGCGGCTTCTCGGCGGCGCTCGACTGGTTCGGCATCCTCACCTTCGGGCTGCTCGCCGCGCTGGTGTGGTGGATCTGGATCGACGCCTATGTGCACGGGCTCGCGCCGCGCATCGCCCGCCTGTTCCGCGACTCCGAGTCCGGATACCAGCCCGACCTCCGCTGGCTCGCGCTGGCGATCGCCGTGTTTCTCACCGTCCTCTGGCTCGCCCTCGTGCGGCCGGCGCGCCGCTCGAACCGGCGGGCGGTGCTCAACTGGGCCGCCGGGATGACGCTGCTCTGGGGGCTGTACACGACCATCTGGCTGCCCTACCTCGACGCCCGGCGCAGCTATCGCCCGATGGCCGAGTCGATCGCCACCCACCTGCCGGCGACCGGGTGCGTCGCGAGCCGCCAGCTGGGTGAGCCGCAGCGCGCGCTGCTGCACTACTACGCGGGGTTGACGACGGTGCGCGAGGAGCGGCAGCCCGACCACCGCTGCGGCGCGCTGCTGGTCCAGTACGGCCGCGTCGACCGCGACCCCGCGGCACCGACCGGCTGGACCGTGGCCTGGGAAGGCCGCCGCCGGGGCGACGAAAACGAGCGTTTCGTGCTGTACCAAAAGGTGGCGCCATGAAGTTCATCGACGAGGCACGAATCGAAGTGCTGGCCGGCGACGGCGGCAACGGTTCGGCGAGTTTCCGGCGCGAGAAGTTCGTCCCCCAGGGCGGCCCCGACGGCGGCGACGGGGGACGCGGCGGCAGCATCCACGCCGTCGCCGACCGCAACATCAACACGCTGATCGACTACCGCTACGCGCGGATTCACCGGGCCAGGCACGGCGAGAACGGGCGCGGGGCCGACCAGTACGGCCGGGGTGCCGACGACGTCACGCTGCGCGTCCCGGTGGGCACCGTGATCACCGACGCCGACACCGGCGAGCTCATCGCCGACCTGACCGCGGACGGGCAGCGCGCGCTGCTGGCCCGGGGCGGCGCCGGCGGCCTCGGCAACCTGCATTTCAAGTCGAGCACCAACCGCGCACCGCGGCAGTTCACGCGCGGCGGCGAGGGCGAAAAGCGGCACCTGCGTCTCGAACTCAAGGTCCTCGCCGACGTCGGGCTGCTCGGCCTCCCGAATGCCGGCAAGAGCACCTTCATCCGCGCCGTGTCCGCCGCGCGGCCGAAGGTCGCCGACTATCCGTTCACGACGCTGGGGCCGAACCTCGGCGTCGTCCGCACCGACGTCGACCGCAGCTTCGTCGTCGCCGACATCCCCGGGCTCATCGAGGGCGCCGCCGAGGGCGCCGGGCTCGGCCACCAGTTCCTGCGCCACCTGCAGCGCACGCGCCTGCTGCTGCACATCGTCGATCTGGTGCCGCCCGACCCCGACGCCGATCCGGTCCACGATGCCCGGGCAATCGTCGCCGAACTCGAACACTACGACCCGTCGCTGCACGACAAGCCGCGCTGGCTGGTGCTGAACAAGCTCGATCTGCTGCCCGCGGAGGAGCGCGCGGCCCGGGTCAAGGCCTTCGTGCGCAAGTACCGCTGGAAGGGTCCGGTGTTCGCCATCGCCGCCGTCAACGGCGAGGGCTGCCGCCCGCTGGTCTATGCGATCCAGGACTGGCTCGACGCCCATCCGGCGACGCCGGTGGCGCCGGACTCGGCGGCCGGCGTCGAGGCCGCCCCCGTCAACCCGCCTTCCGCGCCGTGATCTCGTCATGAGCACCCCGGTCACCACCGCCCACCGCCTCGTCGTCAAGGTCGGGTCCAGCCTCGTCACCAACGAGGGGCGCGGTCTCGATCACGCCGCGGTGGCGAACTGGGCGGCGCAGATCGCCGACCTCAAGCGCGCCGGCAAGGAGATCGTCCTCGTCTCGTCGGGAGCGATTGCCGAGGGCATCAAGCGCCTCGGGTGGACCGCCCGTCCCTCGGCGATGCACGAACTGCAGGCCGCGGCCGCGGTCGGCCAGATGGGGCTGGTGCAGGCGTACGAGACGGCGTTCGCGAAGTTCGGGCTGCAGACCGCGCAGGTCCTGCTGACGCACGAGGATCTCGCCGACCGCCGGCGCTACCTCAACGCCCGGTCGACGCTGCGCACGCTGATCGAGCTCGACGTCATCCCGATCATCAACGAGAACGACACCGTCACCACCGACGAGATCCGCTTCGGCGACAACGACACGCTGGGCGCGCTGGTCACCAACCTCATCGAAGCCGACGTGCTGCTGCTGCTGACCGACCAGCAGGGCCTCTACACCTCCGACCCGCGCAAGGATCCTGCGGCGACGCTCGTGCGCACCGCCCGGGCCGGGGATCCGCAACTGGAGGCGATGGCCGGCGGTGCCGGCAGCGCGCTCGGTCGCGGCGGGATGCTGACCAAGATCCTGGCGGCGAAGCGCGCCGCGCGATCGGGCGCCTCGACGGTGATCGCCAGCGGCCGCGAGCCGAACGTGCTCACCCGGCTCGCCGCCGGCGAGGCGCTGGGCAGCGCACTCGTCGCCGACGCGGCGTCGCTCGCTGCGCGCAAGCAGTGGCTCGCCGACCACCTGCAGCTGGCCGGACGATTGCAACTCGACCAGGGAGCGGTGCGCGCGCTGGTCAGCGAGGGCAAGAGCCTGCTGCCGATCGGCGTTGTCGCGGTCGACGGCGAGTTCGAGCGCGGCGAGGTCGTCGGCTGCTACGACCCCGCCGGCCGCGAAGTGGCGCGCGGCCTCGTCAACTACGGAGCCGCCGAGGCCGGACGGATCATCCGCCGCCCCTCGAGCGAGATCGAGACCATCCTGGGCTACGTCGAGGAGCCCGAGCTCATCCACCGCGACAATCTGGTGCTGCTGGGCTGACCCGCCGTCGGCGGCAACGCCGCCGCGCTACAGGTTGGCCGAGCGCCACCAGTTCGGGTGATCGCGGCGCAGCACCTGCTGCGCGAGCATCGGGTAGAAGACGAGCTCGGGGCCGATGCCGACGTAGAAGCCCTGCTTGACCATCCGGTACGGGAATTCGAGCGAGTGCACCCGGTGGACGAGCTTGTTCTGCTTGGTCACCGGGTCGAGCTCCAGCAGCGCCTCGCGCAGGTGCTGCATGAACGGGTACGGCAGGTCCTCGTCCTGGCCGTCCTCGGGGTCGCGCGCCAGCCGCCCGAGCTCCAGCTCGACGAAGCACATGCCCGGGAAGCTGAACGAGTGCGACGGCGCAGTCGTGACGTCGCGGTAGTACGCGGCCGGGTCGAGGATGCTCGCGACCAGGCTGTTGATCGGCGTCAGGTCCTGGTACATGTGCCGCTCGGGCACGATCGGCGGCAGGGCGCCGCCGCGCGACAGGCCCAGCGTCGCGCCCATCGCCGTCGTCAGGTAGAGATTGCCGATCGCGCTCACCGTCAGGTGCTCGATCACCCGGTACATCGAGACGTAGACCGAGTTCTTCGGCTTGCCGTCCGGCTTGGCCGTGCAGCGCGCGTAGCAGCCCTCGATGTCGAAGTACGGGTGCCGGTAGGCCGGATCGATCTCGAAAAAGACCGCCTGACCTTTGGACTTGAACTTGTGCCCGGTCGCGTAGTACTGCCCGAACGCCTCGGGCGGCAGCATCGAGGCGATCAGCGCTTCGGGAATCAGCGAAAAATAGAGATGAATCGACATGGCTTGATGCCTCCTTCGGGTAAGTCCATTGTGCTGCCTGCTTGCCGCCGGCGCCACGGCGGCGTGATCCTCGCGCCACCCGCCGGCAACGACGGCACCGGCAGGATTACTCGCTACCGTTCCTCCTTCTTGACGACGATCCGCATGCCGTAGAAGCTCCGGTAGACGAAGAAGAAGTTGACGGCGAGGAACGCCGCCGCCAGCGCGAACACCAGCGCGCTGAAGCCCTGCAGCTCGAGCCCGACCGCCATCTCGACGGCGAGCAGTCCGAACAGCGTCGTGAACTTGATGATCGGGTTCATCGCCACCGACGCGGTGTCCTTGAACGGGTCGCCGACGGTGTCGCCGACGACCGAGGCGTTGTGCAGGTCGGTGCCCTTGGCGTGCAGCTCGGTCTCGACGATCTTCTTGGCGTTGTCCCAGGCGCCGCCGGCGTTGGCCATGAAGACCGCCTGGTAGAGACCGACGATCGCCAGCGAGATCAGGTAGCCGATGAAGAAGAACGGCTCGATGAACGCGCAGGCGAGTGTCCCGAAGAACACCGCGAGGAAGATGTTGAACATGCCCTTCTGCGCGTAGATGGTGCAGATCTCGACCACCTTCTTGCTGTCCTTCTGCGAGGCCTTGACCACCTCGTCCAGCCGGATGTGCGTGCTGATGAATTCGACCGCGCGGTAGGCGCCGGTCGACACCGCCTGCGTCGATGCGCCCGAGAACCAGAAGATCGTCGCCCCGCCGGCCACGAGTCCCAGCAGGAACGGCGGGTGCAGCAGCGAGAGCTTGTCGAGGTTCTCGGTGAGCCCGCCGGTCAGCAGCATCACGATGGAGAAGACCATCGTGGTGGCGCCCACGACCGCGGTGCCGATCAGCACCGGCTTGGCGGTGGCCTTGAAGGTGTTGCCGGCGCCGTCGTTCTCCTCGAGCAGGAACTTCGCCGCGCGGAAATCGAGGTCGAAGCCGAAGTCGCGCTTGACTTCGGCCTCGATGCCGGGCACCTGCTCGATCATCGACAGTTCGTACACCGACTGGGCGTTGTCGGTCACCGGGCCGTAGCTGTCGACCGCGATCGTCACCGGGCCCATGCCGAGGAAGCCGAACGCGACCAGGCCGAACGAGAACACCGCGGCCATCATGACCGCCTTCGTGTGATCGGGGTTGATCACGGCGGTCAACTCGAACTGCGACAGGACGTAGGCCCCCGCCATCAGCGCGACGATCACCACGCCGATCCAGAACGCCGAGAAGTAGCCGGCGATGATCCCCGACAGGATGTTGAGGCTGGCGCCGCCCTCGCGGGACGCCGTGACCACCTCGCGCACGTGCTTGGAGTTGGTCGACGTGAACGCCTTGACGACCTCCGGGATGATCGCGCCGGCGAGCGTGCCCAGCGTGATGATCAGCGACAGCTGCCACCAGAGGTTCGGGACCGTCCGGCCGGCCACCGAGAAGTTGCCGATCAGCAGCCAGGAGACGATGAAGGTCAGGATCAGCGACACGATCGAGGTGATCCACACCAGCGCGGACAGCGGCGCCTCGAAGTTGAAGCGCTGCTTGTCGCCGTAGAGGCGCTGTGCGAGCAGCTGGTTGCCGAAGTACGACACGCCCGACGCCACGATCATCATCACCCGCATCGCGAACAGCCAGACGAGGAGCTGCACCTGCACGGCCGGCTCGGGGATCGCCAGCATGATGAAGCTGATCAGCGCCACGCCGGTCACGCCGTAGGTCTCGAAGCCGTCGGCCGTCGGGCCGACCGAGTCGCCCGCGTTGTCGCCGGCGCAGTCGGCGATCACGCCGGGATTGCGCGCGTCGTCCTCCTGGATGCCGAACTCGATCTTCATCAGGTCCGAGCCGATGTCGGCGATCTTGGTGAAGATGCCACCGGCGATCCGCAGTGCGGCAGCGCCCAGCGACTCGCCGATGGCGAAGCCGATGAAGCACTTGCCGGCGAGCGCCGCGGGCACGAACAGCATGATGCCGAGCATGATCAGCAGCTCGGTCGAGATCAGCAGCATCCCGATGGAGATCCCGGACTTGATCGGAATGGCATAGACCGGGAACGGCTTCGCCGCCAGCGACGCAAACGCGGTCCGGCTGTTGGCCAGCGTGTTGATGCGGATGCCGAACCACGCGACCAGGAACGAGCCCGCGATGCCGACCAGCGAGAACACGAGAATCAGCGTCACGTCGGGGACCGGCAGCCCCTGCACGAAATAGAAATAGCCGATCATGATCACCGCGGTGAACGCTTCCAGGATCAGCAGGAACTTGCCCTGGGTGATCATGTAGGTCTTGCAGGTCTCGTAGATCAGCTCGCTCACCTCGGCCATCGCCCGATGCACCGGCAGGCGCCGGATCTGGCTGAAGAAGACCGCGCCGAAGGCGAGGCCGCCGAGACAGACCAGGAGACCGTAGGCAAGCAGCGTCCAGCCCGAGATCGTGCCGAAGAACGCGACCAGCGACACGTCGCCGAGGTCGGGCAGCACGAGGTTGGCTTCGCTGACGTGTCCGCCGGAAGCGAGCGCCGGAAGCGCCCCCGCCACCAGCAGCCCCAGCAGCAGCGACAGCAAACGCGCTCCCGCGCGGCCGCGTGCCGGCTCCGGGATGGCCTGTCCGAACTCCATGATCTCCTCCTGACACCTCGTTTGGGTATGCGCCCCTCGGGCCGGCATCGCGGTGACATCGGCGCGATCTGCCGGTTCGCGGGAACGATGGCGACGATTATCCTGCCGGAAGCCGCGGGCGTGCTTTGGCCTGGCGCAAACTTGCGCGTCTTTGCGCACGCCGGGCGTCGCGCACGCTGCGACAATCCGTCGCGCGGCATGCCGCAAGGAGGTGCATGCGCCCGCCGGCCGTGCGGTCGCTTCGCCGGACTCCGCGGGGAGGGCAGGCGCCGTTAGGCTAGAATGCGCTGCCTGCCCTCGCGGCCGGCCTGCCTCGCCAACCTTCCTCCGACGGGAGTCGCTCCGATGACACTGCTTCGCCAACTGCTGGCCGCTGCGGCCATTTTCGCCTGCGCATCCGGCGCGGTCCTCGCCCAGGACAAGGAACTCGTCGTCGGTTCCAGCGCCACCTACCGGCCCTTCGCGTTCGAGAACCCGAACAAGGAGATCGTCGGCTACGACATCGACATCATCCGGGCCGTCGCGCAGAAGGCGGGGCTGAAGATCAAGATCGTCAACACGCCGTGGACGGGCATCTTCGCCGCACTCAACAACGGCGACGTCGACCTCATCATCTCCGGCGTGACGATCAACGACAAGCGCCGGCAGTCCTATGATTTCTCGGCGCCCTACTTCGAGGCCCGGCAGCTCATCGCCGTGCCGACCGGCAGCACCGCCAAGGGCCTCAAGGACCTCGCCGGGAAGAAGATCGCCGTCGTCAACGCCAGCACCGGCGACGACACCGCGTCGCGCGAGTTCGGCAAGACCAATCCCGACATCCGCCGCTTCGAGAACACGCCGACGATCATCTCCGAGCTCGCCAACGGCGGCGTCGACGCGGCGATCGGCGACAACGGCGTCATCGCCTTCCGCGTGCAGGAGCACAAGAACCTGAAGACCGTCGACGACCCGTCGTTCCCGAAGGAGTACTTCGGCATCGTCGTCAAGCAGGGCAACAAGGCGCTGCTCGACAGGATCAACGCCGGCCTAGCCGCGGTCAAGGCCGACGGCAGCTATGCGCAGATCCACAGGAAGTGGTTCCTGACCGACGCGCCCGCGCTGCCGGCGAAGTGACGCGCTGACGGGTCCGGCCGGCGCGCGCGCGCGCCCGGCCGACGGCTGCCATGGAAGCGGTCCTCTGGTTCGGCTGGTTCCGCGCCGACATCATCGCCGAGTACGCGGCGCTGTTCTGGCGCGGCCTGCAGATGACGATCGGCCTCACGGTGATCTGCATCCTGCAGGGCACGCTGCTCGGCCTCGCGCTGGGCCTCGCCCGGCTGGCGGACGCACGCCACTCCCCGGCCCGGGAACTGTGCCGGTTCGGGCTGCGCTGGCCCGCCACCGTGTACGTCAGCTTCTTTCGCGGGACGCCGCTGTTCGTCCAGATCCTGCTGATCCACTTCGCGGCGATGCCGCTGTTCGTCCATCCGACCGACGGGCTGCTGGTTTCCGGCGAAGCGGCGCGCGAGCTGAAGCAGAACTACGGCGCCTTCCTGACCGGCGTCGTGGCGCTGACGCTCAATTCCGGCGCCTACATCTCCGAGGTCTTCCGCGCCGGCATCCAGTCGATCGACCGCGGCCAGATCGAGGCCGCGCGGTCGCTCGGCATGTCCTACGGGCGGACGATGTACCACGTCGTGCTGCCGCAGGCGTTCCGGCGGATGCTGCCGCCGCTCGGCAACAATGCGATCGCGCTGCTCAAGGACTCGTCGCTGGTGTCGGCGATCGGGCTCGCCGAGCTGGCGTACGCGGCGCGGACCGTGGCCGGCGCCTACGGCCGCTACTGGGAGCCGTATCTCACCATTTCGCTGATGTACTGGGTGCTGACGCTGGGTCTCGCGTACGTCGTCCGGCACCTGGAGGCGCGCTATGGACGCGGTGATACGCGTTAGGGACCTCGCCAAGCGCTTCGGGACCCTCGAGGTGCTGCGCGGCATCGACTGCACGGTGAGCCCCTCCGAGGTCGTCTGCGTGATCGGGCCCTCGGGCTCCGGCAAGAGCACCTTCCTGCGCTGCCTCAACGGACTCGAGCACGCGACGGGGGGCGAGGTCATCGTCAACGGCATCGCCGTGCACGATCCGGCGACCGACATCGACGCGCTGCGGGCCGAGATCGGCATGGTGTTCCAGCGCTTCAACCTCTTTCCGCACAAGACGGTGCTGGAGAACATCGCGCTGGCGCCGGTGACGGTGCGCGGGCTGGCGCCGGCCGCCGCCGCGGAGCGCGCGCGGGCGCTGCTCGCCAAGGTGGGGCTGCTGGACAAGATCGACGCCTTTCCCAACCAGCTGTCCGGCGGCCAGCAGCAGCGCGTCGCCATCGCCCGGGCGCTGGCGATGCAGCCGTCGATCATGCTGTTCGACGAACCGACGTCGGCGCTGGACCCGGAGATGGTCGGCGAAGTGCTGACGGTGATGCAGGCGCTGGCCGAGGAGGGCATGACGATGGTCGTCGTCACGCACGAGATCGGCTTCGCACGGCAGGTCGCCGATCGCGTGCTGTTCCTGGACGAGGGCCGGCTGGTCGAGCAGGGAACCCCGAGCGAGCTCCTCGATCATCCGCGCGAGGAGCGGACGCGGCAGTTCCTCAGCAAGGTGCTCTGACCCCGATATCGGACCCCGATATCGGGGTCAGAGCAAACCGGGCGCGCGGCACGCCGGCGGCGCAGCGACCGGGTTCGCCCTTTGATTTTGTTTGCCTTTTGCGCCGAAAGCGTGCACAATCCGGGTCAGCGATCTTCAAGTAGTGCTGTTGTTGTCTGGTTCGGCCTCCGCAGTCCTGCGGAGGCTCTCCGTTCACCACCCCGCCGTCTTGACCTTCGCCCCAGCCTAGGGGCAGTCCCCTATTTTCTCTCTCAGGACATTCAAGACATGGCAACAGGTACAGTCAAGTGGTTCAACGACGCCAAGGGCTTCGGCTTCATCACCCCCGAAGACGGCGGCAACGATCTCTTCGCCCACTTTTCCGCGATCCAGGAAACGGGCTTCAAGACGCTGAAGGAAGGCCAGAAGGTCTCCTTCGACACCACCACCGGCCCCAAGGGGCTGCAGGCGTCCAACATCCGCTCGGCGGATTGAGCATCGGGGCCGGCCGGGTGTATCCGCCCTGCCGTCAGTCCTGCTCGAAAGGCCCGGCACCTGCCGGGCTTTTTCTTTCCCACCCGCTTCGTGAGGCATGGCCATGGCCAAGGAACAACTGCTCGAAATGAACGGCATGGTCGTTGAAGTGCTGCCCGACGCGCGCTTTCGCGTCACGCTCGACAACGGTCACAATCTCATCGCCTACAGCGCAGGCAAGATGCGCAAGCACCACATTCGCATCATCGCCGGCGACAAGGTGTCGCTGGAACTCTCGCCGTACGATCTCAGCAAGGGGCGGATCACCTTCCGTCACATCGAGGGTCGTGGCCCGGCCGTCGCCCGGCCGCGGCACTGATCGGCGAGCGCGGAGGCCGCCGGCGCACGCCTGCGTCGTTGCCCGCAGCGCACCACGGGGCCGGCGCTTGGGCGATAATCCGCGCTGGAACGCGCACGCCGCCGAGGGGACCCGCGCCCGCCGGGCCGCCCCGAGGGCGAACACCGGAGTGCGCAGCCCGAGGCCAGACCCGCCCCGCCGACCCGAACCGAAAGCCCGCCACCATGGTCGCAGCCGTCCCGCCCCCCCGCCCCGCCAACGCTCCCCGACCGCGACGCCGCAGCGGCGGCTGGGTGTGGCTCGCCCTGCTTGCCGTGGTCGCGGTCGCAGCCCTCTATCTCTGGGCGATGCTGGCGTGGAGCTATTCGTCGGGCGAGCGGGCCGGGTGGGTGCAGAAATTCTCGAAGAAGGGCTGGCTCTGCAAGACCTGGGAAGGCGAGATCGCGCTGGTCACGATGCCCGGGACCGCGCAGGAGAAGTTCCTGTTCACGGTCTGGGACGACGAGGTCGCGAAGCAGGTCAACGCGGCGATGGGCAAGCGGGTGTCGCTGCACTACGATGAAAAGGTCGGCCTGCCCGGCACCTGCTTCGGCGAAACGCGCCACTGGGTCAGCGGCGTCAAGACGGTCGAGGACATCCCGCTGGCACCCGGCATCGTCGTCCCCGTGCCGCCGCCCGCGGCCGCGCCGCAGCCGCAGACCGCCCCCGCGCCGAAATAGCCAGGCCCGATGCCGCAGCTGCCCGGCACGCGACGGCCGATGCCCGAGCCGCGTCCGTGACGGCCTACGCACGCTTCCTCGCCGGCCACCCCGGCTACGCCGCCACCCGCGGGCTCGACGCGCTGCGCGCCGCAGAGTACGGCCGCCTGGACGCCCAGCGACAGGTGTATCTCGACTACACCGGCGGCGGCCTCCACGCCGACTCGCAGGTCCGCGAGCACGCGCAGCTGCTCGGCGAGCACGTCTGCGGCAATCCGCACTCGGCGAACCCCAGCTCCGCGGAGACGACCCGGCAAGTCGAGCGCACGCGTGCCGCGGTGCTCGCCTACTTCAACGGCACGGGCGAGTACACGGCCGTCTTCACGCTGAACGCCTCCGGCGCGCTGAAGCTCGTGGGCGAGTCGTATCCGTTCGAGCCCGGCGGGCGCCTGCTGCTGACCGTCGACAACCACAACTCGGTCAACGGCATCCGCGAGTTCGCACGGGCCAAGGGCGCGCGCGTCGACTACGCGCCGCTGCAGACGCCGGAGCTGCGCCTCGACGCCCCCGCGCTGGACGCGCTGCTTGCCGAGGCCGACCCGGCGCGCGCCAACCTGCTGGCCTTTCCCGCGCAGTCGAACTTCTCCGGCGTCAGGCACCCGTTGACGCTCATCGCCACCGCGCGCAGCCGCGGCTGGCACGTGCTGCTCGACGCGGCGGCGTTCGTGCCGACCAACCGCCTCGACCTGCGAGCGACGATGCCCGACTTCGTGACGGTCTCGTTCTACAAGATGTTCGGCTATCCCACCGGCGTGGGCTGCCTGCTGGTCCGCAATGCGCTGCTGGATCGGCTGCGGCGCCCGTGGTTCGCCGGCGGCACGGTGAACTTCGCCACCGTGCAGGGTCGCCTGCACGTGCGGTCGCCGCGCGAAGCGGGCTTCGAGGACGGCACGCTCGACTACCTCGGCATCCCGGCGGTGGAGATCGGCCTCCGTCATCTCGAGCGCGTCGGCATGGAGACGATCCAGGCCCGCGTCCACTGCCTCACCGACTGGTTGCTGACGGAACTGCTCGCGCTGCGCCACGGCAACGGCCATCCGCTGGTGCGGCTCTACGGACCGGCGTCGTCGGTGGAGCGCGGCGGAACGCTGGCGATGAATTTCTACGACCCCGACGGCCACCTGCTCGACTACCGGCGCATCGAGGAGCTCGCCGGACGGGAGCGCATTTCGCTGCGGACCGGGTGCTTCTGCAATCCCGGCGCGGGCGAAACGGCCGAGGGCCTGACCGAGGACGACATGCGTGCCGGCACGGCCGAGGGCGCCGCCATCACGCTGCCGCGCTTTCGCGAGATCATCCAGCACCGCGGCGGCAAGAGCGCCGGCGCGATCCGCGTGTCGCTGGGACTGGCGAGCAACTTCGCCGACGTCGAGCGCTTCCTGCAGTTCGCCGCCGGATTCCGCGATCAGGCGACGCTGGCCGTCGGCGCGGTGAGCTTCGACATCGAATCCTGCCGCGTCATCCGCGACGGCAGCTGACGCGGCCGCGGCGCCGTCCCGCAGGGTCCCGCGCGAGCGGCGCGGGGCGAAGGCAGCGGCGCACGCCGGCCGGCAACCCTCCCCGTCATCCGCGCCGGGTCCGCGCCGGCGGCCGCACGGGCGCGGGCTTGCTGCCGCGGAACGCCAGCGCCATCTCGAAGGCCGCCTTGGTGAACGACAGCACGGCGGCGAACTCGGCGTCCGACAGCCGGCGCGCGGCGTCGCTGCCCCGATAGATGTTCGCGAACTCGCGTTCGCGCCCCGCCTGCACGGCAAAGCGCCCGATCCCGAGGTTCTCCAGCGTATGCCAGACGTCGGGGTTGTACGAGCGGGTGAAGCGCATCACGAACGAAATCGGGTCGTTGCGCCCGAGCACCGAGGCCAGCCGCAGGATGATCTCGAACGGCAGGGCCACCTTGCCGTTCTCGACCAGCTCCAGCAGCGCGGGATCCTTCAGGTTGATCGCCTCGCCCACCTCCGACAACGACAGCCCGGCCGCCTCGCGCATGCCCCGCAGCACCGTGCCGGCCTTTTCCAGCGCGCCGCGCTGTTCCGGCTTGACCAGGATCGCCTTCGCCGCGCCGATCGAAACGTCGGCCGCGGCGCCGGCGATCCCCAGCACCGAATCCGACCAGGACCGGACCTGGCGGGCGACACCGAGCAACGCCGACTCGGCCCCCGGCGTCACGGCCGCGGCCTTGGCGGACGACGTGTCCGCAGTGACGTTCTTCTTCGTTGCGCGTTTCCGGGGGGCCGGCATGGTGAGCTCCTTGCTGAGTCGACAGGTGATCGCGGCGATGAATCCCTTGCGTGTCCGCGCGCGACCGGCCCGCGTCGGTCGCGCATCGGCAACGCCAGGCGATAGCATAGCGACCAAACAGGGTCCGCGGCCAGCCCGTCGCCGCCGGCGCGGCGGTCACGCGGCACCCTGCCGGGCCACCGCGTCGGTCCAGCCCAGCGCGTCGAAGAGCCGGGCGAGTTCGGCCCCGACCGGGGCGCGAACGCTGAGTTCGACGCCGGTCACCGGATGACGGAGGCGCAGGCGCACGCAGGCGAGCAGCAGCCGATGGCAACCGAACTGCCGTTGGAAGAAGCGGTTGTGGCTGCCCTTGCCGTAGGTGGCGTCGCCGACGATCGGGTGCGCGAGGTGCTTCAGGTGCCGGCGCAGCTGGTGGCGACGGCCGGTGTGCGGCGTCAGCGCCAGCAGCGCATAACGCGCCGTCGGGTAGCGGTCGACGGCGTGCGGCAGCTCGACCGTCGCCAGACGCCGGTAATCGGTGCGCGCGGGCAGCGAAGCCCGGGCGCCCGGGGCGGCGCCGTAGTCGTCGTGCGTCCGCGACAGCGCGTGGTCGATGCAACCCGACTCCGGCGGCCAGCCCCGCACGACCGCCAGGTAGTCCTTGCCGACCTCGTTGCACTCGAATTGCCCACCGAGACGGCGTGTGCACTCGGGGTCGGTGGCGAACAGCAGCACGCCGGAGGTGCCCTTGTCGAGACGGTGCACCGGCTGCACCCGGCAGCCGATCTGGTCGCGGAGCAGCTGCACGGCAAAACGCGTTTCCCGGCGATCGATGTTGCTGCGATGGACCAGCAGGCCGGCGGGCTTGTCGATGGCGACCAGATGCTCGTCGCGATACAGGATGGTCAGCACAGCGCCGGTTCGACGAGTTCCTGCGGCGGGAGGCGATGGACCACGGCGGACATTCTCACCCCGGTGGGGACACCGGCCGAATCCGCTGTGCTGCGCTCCCGCAGACGATGCAGCTCGGGCTGGGCAATTGGTTGGTCGTCGAGCCGCAATGGTCGCAGACGAAATAGCGGCCGGTCTTGGCGTCGATGGTCTTTGCGACCTGCTCGAACAGCAGCGGCGAATAGCGCCGGATCTTCCGGATCAGGTCGCGGTGCTGCCGCTCGGACTCCCAGGCGAAGGTCACCAGCCGGGCTGCCTCCGCATCCCCTTCCGGCCGGATCCGCTCGAGCGTGCCCGGATACAGGCGGTCGATCGAGTCGATCTCGTCGTCGACGGCGGCGATGAGGTTCTCCTTCGTCGACCTGGTCTCGATCGGTGTCGGCGCGGCCACCGTCGATCCGCCGAGCCGCAGGAGGAGATTGCGAAAATTGCGCGCATGCACGCCTTCCGACACGGCGAACGCCGCGAACATGTAGGCGATGCCCTGATAGGACTCGCGTTGCGCGATGGCGGCGAACTCCAGATAGCGCCGGTGAGCATCGGTTTCGCGCTGGAACGCGTAGCGCAGCGCGGCGACCGTTTGCGTTAGAGCCTCGCCCGCTGCCGGCGCAGAACCTCCCGCGACCATCGCTGCCAGCCAGGCACCGAGGCCGCGCAGGAAGATCCGCCGACCAACCGCCGGAGCCGCGACGAATTTCGTGCCCATGATGCGGTCCTCCTGTGTCAAGCCTAGGAGCCCCGCGCCGCCGGCGCCTTGCGCCCGGTCAAATCCCGGCGCGAAAAGCGACCGATCAGCCGGGAACGCCATCGCGGTGTCGCGCCACCGGCGACCCGGCCCACGCGGCCTGCAGCTCGTCGATCAGCGCCTGCGCACGGCCCTGGTAGCGCGGCGAGAAGTGGAAGGGTACGACCATCCGCGCGCCGATCCGGCGCGCGATCTGCCCGGCCTGGCCGGCGGTCAGGTGGTGCTTGCGCGCGCCGTGTTCCGCGTCGGCGTCGAGGAAGACACTCTCGATGTAGAGCTGGTCGACACCGGCCAGCAGCTGCACCAGCGCGGCGACGTTCTCCTCCGTGTAGCGCAGGTCGGTGACGTAGCCCAGCTTTCGGCCCGGGGCGATGTCGACGACCAGCGACCGCAGCTCCCCCAGCGCACGGCGGGTCGCGTGCTCGCCCTGGCGGTCGCGCCACTGCACGTCGAGCAGCGTGTCGTCGGGCAGGCCCGTCAGCAGCGCGTGCTTCAGCCGGCCCAGCCACGCCCCGGCCGCGAGCCCCTGCGCGAGCAGCCGGTCGTTGTCGATGCCGACCCGCAGCTTCTCCTCGATCGCGTAGGCAAGACACGGGGTGTCGTGATCGACGAAGCGGGCACGAACGCGGAATGCCGTCTCGTCGTGCAGCACGTCGCCGGCGGCGGCGATGTTGAATGGCGCGTCCGGTTCGCGCTCGAATCCGCTCCGGCTGGAGAACCGCGCGCAGGCACCCTCCCCGTCGACACCCAGCTCGCGTGCTTCGATCAGCAGCGGAACCTCGTAGCGGTGCACGACGTTCCACGTGTACGCCCGCAGCTTGTGCTCCACCTGCGCGACGAAGCCCGGCCCGCCGACGAGCACGATCTGCGCTTTCCGCCCGAGCACGACCCGCAGCAGGTGATCGAACCCGGCGAAGTGGTCCATGTGCGCGTGGGTGACGAAGACGTGCGACAGCCGCATCAGCCGGCGCGGTGGCAGCCCGCTGACGTCGCCGAGGTCGAAGAGGAGCGCCCGCCGCTGGTCGCGGAAATCGACGTAGAGGCCGGGATCGCCGAAGCTGTCGTTGACGAGAGAGGAATCGAACAGGCAATGCATCGCGTCACCGTCGCGACACCCCAGGCCGCCCGCGACCCGGACGTCGACCCCATTCTGAACCCGATCGCCGCGCGACAGAAGCGGGCTCCGAAAGGTTGGCGGCAACACGCGGCGCGCGCCTCTGTCGCATAATGACCGCGCGCTTCCCGCGCTGCGTCATCGACGTTTCCCCCGACACCCGACAGAAGGCGATCCCATGGCTGCGAAGAAGATCCTGATGCTCACCGGCGACTACACCGAGGACTACGAGACGATGGTGCCGTTCCAGGCGCTGTCGATGGTCGGCCACACCGTGCACGCGGTTTGCCCCGGCAAGAAGGCGGGCCAGTCGGTCCGCACCGCGATCCACGATTTCGAGGGCGACCAGACGTACAGCGAGAAGCCCGGGCACAACTTCACGCTCAACGCCGATTTCGACGGCGTCAGGCCCGACGACTACGACGCGTTGGTCATTCCCGGCGGCCGCGCGCCGGAGTACCTGCGCCTCGATCCGAAGGTCCTCGCCTGCGTCCGGCATTTCGCCGCTGCGAACAAGCCGATCGCCGCCATCTGCCACGGCGCGCAGCTGCTGGCGGCCGCGGGTGTGCTTGCCGGTCGCGGCTGCAGCGCCTACCCGGCCTGCGCCCCGGAGGTGACGGCAGCCGGCGGCAAGTACGCCGAGATCGCGGTCGACAAGGCGCACGTCGACGGCAATCTGGTGACCGCACCGGCCTGGCCCGCGCATCCCGCATGGCTGGCGCAGTTCCTGCGGGTGCTCGGCACGCGGATCGAGCCCTGACCGGCGCCGGCGCCGCCGCGTGCGGGCGCCACCCGGTCGACCGCGTCCCCTCGGTTGGCTACACTGACGACCGGCAACACCCGCTTCGGGCCGGACGGTCCCGCACGGGTGGTTGCCGGCCGCGAGCGCAGCGCGACGGCGAGCCTCGCCGTCGCGGCGGTCCTCACCCGGGGAGAAAATCGGAATGGCACTGGTCGAACGCATCACCAACATCCTGCTCAAACCGCGGTTCGAGTGGCCGAAGATCGCCGAGGAAAGCGCGACGACGAGCTCGCTCTTCACCGGCTACATCATGCTGCTGGCCGCGATCGGCCCGCTGGCGATGGCCGTCAAGACCGGGCTGGGCATCGCGCTGCTGAGCTACGCGATCAGCCTGGGGGTGACCTACCTGCTGGCGATGATCGTCGACGCGCTGGCGCCCACGTTCGGCGGCGAGAAGAACTTCATCCAGTCGCTCAAGCTCACCGCCTACTCGTACACCGCCGCCTGGATCGCCGCCGTATTGCAGCTGATCCCCCTGCTCGGCGGCGTCCTCAGCCTGCTGGGCGCGATCTACGCCTGGTACACGTTCTACCTGGGCGTGGCGGTGATGAAGAAGTGCCCGGAAGAGAAGGCGGTCGTCTACACGGTCGCGATCGTCGTCTGCGGACTGCTGCTGGGAATCGTGCTGTTCGGCGCGCTGATGTCGATGTTCTTCGGCGGCGCCATGATGGGCGGGGCCGGTCTGATGAACTGAGTCGGAAGTCGTGAATAAATCTACTGCGCGTCCCGATGGCTGCGTTGCGCGGTGCTCGCTCCTCGCCTATCTCGTTGATATGTCTCGTCGCTGCGCTCCGTGCGCCTTGCCCTCGGGCCGCTCGCTACGATTTCTTCACGACTTCTAGACGGACGGGGCGCCCGCGACGCGGGCGGCCCGGCGCCGGATCAGTCGGCGGTGGACGTGCCGGGTTCGCAGTACGACGGCGGCATCACCGGGTGCGGGAAGCCGTAGAGGCGCTGCCGGCGGGTCTGCGGCCGCGCGTGCAGGAAACGCTCGAGCTCGGTCAGCGCGCGGCGATAGACCTCGCGCTTGAAATCGATCACGGTATCGAGCGGCACCCAGTAGTCGTGCCAGCGCCAGGCGTCGAATTCGGGACGCTCGTTGCCCCGCAGCTTGAAGTCGGAGTCGCGCCCGACGAGCCGCAGCAGATACCAGATCTGCTTCTGCCCACGGTAGCTGCCCCGCCATTCCCGCTTCACCCAGCGTTGCGGCACCTCGTAACGCAGCCAGTCGCGCGTGCGGCCCAGAATCCGGACATGCTGGGGATGGAGCCCGACCTCCTCGTGCAGTTCCCGGTACATCGCCTGTTCGGGCGTCTCACCGAAATTGATGCCGCCCTGTGGAAATTGCCACGAGTGTTCGCGAATCCTCTTGCCCCAGAAAACCTGGTTCTTGACGTTGACGATGACGATGGCTACGTTCGGGCGATAACCGTCACGATCCAGCATCGCGGTCACCCCGAAAGTTTTGGTTGACCCGATTGTTCCACAGAACCCCGGTGTTGCAAAGGCATCGCGCGGCGCCCCGTCCGCCGCCTGCCCGCGTGGCGGCCGCATCGGCGTCGACCGCCGCGCCACCACGGCGCCCCGGTGGCATCCTGACTTTCGCGCCGCGCCGGCACGGACTCGCCCCGCCGGCGGTGCCGGGCGCATCAGCTGCCGCCGGGGCACGGCCGGGGCGATCGTCAGGCTATGGTCGGCCGGCAGTATCCGGTATATTTTCTTATTAAATATAATTAAATCAAATACTTTTATTCAATATCTAATGTCGTTTCTGGATTGATTGCCGACGATGACTGCGCTTCCCGGATCGGCGCCCGGATGACCGCCGCGCGGGTCCGCGCGCCCCAGCGCGCCGGTCACTGCAGCTGGTAGCGCGCCGGCGGATCGTCGCCCGGCGGACCCGATTCGGGATCGGCCGCGACGAAGCTGCCGGACTGGGCGTCGAGCACCAGCACCTTGCCGTCCTCGATCAGGTAGTACCAGCCGTGCAGGAACAGCGTGCCCTCCTGGACCCTCGCGGCAACCATCGGGTACCCGAGCAGGCGCTCCAGCTGCAGCACGACCAGTCGCTGTTCGGTCCGCCGCAACGCGTCCTCGCCGGGCACGACGGGCAGTACGGCGTCGCGCCCGAGATCGAGCCAGCGGTTCATGTGCGGCGCCTCGGGAATCGGATCCTCGTACATCGCCTTGACCGCGCCGCAGTGACTGTGGCCGCAGACGACGATGTCGCGCACGCCGAGCTTCAGCACCGCGAACTCGATCGCGGCGGTGGTGCCGTGAAAGCCGTGCGACGCGTCCCAGGGCGGGATCAGGTTGCCGACGTTGCGGACGAGAAACAGCTCGCCGGGGCCGGCACCGGTCAGCAGATAGGGCACCAGCCGCGAGTCGGAGCAGCCGATGAACAGCGTCGACGGGTGCTGCCCTTCCTCGACCAGGCGACGGTACTCCCGCCGGTAGCGCGGAAAGAACCGCGTCTCGAACCGGCGCAGCCGGTCGAGCAGTTCGTCGCGATCCTCGTCGCGGCCGGGCATAGGCTTGGCTGCGCTCGGCGTTGCGGCCGGAGGGGAACTACTGCACCAGCGGCGTGACGGCACCGTCCAGCGCCACGCCGTCGATCGCCGCCCGCCCGGCCAGCACTTGCAGGTACTGGCGCATCGCCGTCGCAAAGGCCTGCTGGCGCAACGACTGCGCGATGCCCGCAGACACGGTCTCGAACGCCGGCTGCCGGCCGGGTTCGCGCGCCAGCACTTCGACCACGTGCAAGCCGAAGCGACTGTGCACGAGGTGCGGCAGCACGCCGACCGCGGCATCGCCGAAGACTTCGCGCGCGAACTCGGGCGCGCAGTCGGCGGTGGTCAGCCAGCCGAGGGCGCCGCCCTCCGCTCCGCTGGGGCAGTTCGACAACTCGCGCGCGGCGACGGCGAAGCGGTCGGCGCCATCGATCGCCTCGTCGCGGCTGCGCGCGCGCAGGTCGATCAGGCAGGCCTCGGCCCGCTGCCGCAGCGCGGTCACGTCGACGCCCGGCGTCACCGCGAACAGCACGTGGCGAAGGAGAACGCGCTCACCCACGGCGAAGCGTGCCGCGTGGGCGGCATAGTGGCGGCGGCAGGCGTCCTCGGAGGGCTCGGGCACGGCGATCTCGCGGTCGAGCAGCGCCTCGATCGCGCCGGCGGCGGCCTCGCTGATGGCGCCGCCTTCGGGCGCCGGGTCGTCCCCGGACAGCAGGCCGGCCCGCATCGCAGCCTGGCGGAGCAGCTCGGTGCAGGCGCGCTGCCGCAATTCTTCGTCCGGCAGGGACTCTGTGGCGTTGTTCAGCGGCACCCCGTTGACGGATGCCACCGCGACCGCCGCACGATGGTCGAGCGGGCTCACTTGGGTACGTGCTTCGGTGCGGGGCGGCCCGTCGGGCTCACTTGGGTGCCTTCGTGCTGCGCACTCCGGTATTCGCCCTCGGGGCGGCCCGTCGGGCTCATGAGGCGCTGCGCGGCACGTTCTGGCCGGCCGGAACGTTGAGCCTGCGCGAGCGCACCAGCTGGTAGGGCCGGAACAGGTAGACGACCGTGGCCAGCCCGCTCCAGACGTGCACCAGCCGGCTGAACGGAAACAGCAGGAAGATCGTCATTCCCAGCAGCATGTGCACCAGGAAATGCCACTCGATGCCGACCAGCTGGCTGGCGTCGGGCCGGAAGGTGGCGATCCCCTGCAGGTAGTTGGCGAGCGTCAGCATCGTCTGCGGGTCCTTCACGTGGTGCAGCGATGTCGGCAGCGTCGCCAGGCCGATGGTGAGCTGCACCCAGAGGATGATCAGCACCGCCAGATCGGTGCGGTGGCTGGTGAACCGGATGCGCGGGTCGAACAGCCGCCGGTGCAGCAGCATCGTCAGGCCGATGAAGCACAGGCCGCCCGCCACGCCGCCCGCCACCACCGCCAGCAGCTGCTTCTGCTGGGCGGTGACGAAGTGTTCGTAGAACGCGTGCGGCGTGAGCTGGCCGAACAGGTGGCCGAAAAACAGGAACAGGATGCCGAAGTGGAACAGGTTGCTGCCCCAGCGCAATTGCTTGGCGCGCAGCAGCTGCGAGGAATCGCTCTTCCACGTGTACTGGTCGCGGTCGAACCGCGCGAGGCTGCCCATCAGGAACACCGCCAGGCAGACATACGGATAGACGACGAAGAGGAAGTTGTAGAGCGTGTTCATCTGCGGGGCTCCTTAGACGACGTGGCGCGCTTGCGCCGTCGCGGGGGGGACGATGTGGATCGGTTGCGGCTGGCCCGGCTTGCTCTGGCCGGCGGTGGAGCAGCCTTCAAAGGGGGCAGGCTCCTCCCAGGTTTCGTCGAGCGGCGGCTCCTCGGCCAGCACGACGGGCTCGGCTCTTTCGCCGGCCAGATCGAGCACCCCGGCGAGCACGCTGGCGTACCCGCTGTTGCGCTTGAGCAGGGCGCTGAAGATCGCACGCACGATGTGCGCGGTCTCGGCGAGAAAGGCGCGCGCTGCGTCCGGCGGCTGCGTGCTGGCGAACTCCAGCACCACCGGCAGGTAGTCCGGCAGCTCGCCCTCGGCGAGGCGCAGGCCGGCACGCTCGTAGGTCTGCGCCAGGTCGATCATCGCCGGCCCGCGGTCGCGGCTGTCGCCGTGCACGTGCTCGAACAGGTGCAGCGAGGTCTGCCGGCTGCGGTCGAACAGATCGACGTAGTCGGCCTCCACGCGCATCGGCGGCAGCGCGGCCAGCCGCGTGGCCAACAGGTCGAGCTCGTCGAGGCGAGGGGCGGGCAACGCGGCCTCGGCGCGCAGCGCGCCCACCAGCGCAGGCAGCGCGGCGCGCGCCTCCGCATCCGGATAGCGCAGCAGCCAGGCCAGCGCGCGCAGCGTGTGCGCCAACTTTCGATTGCTCATGTCAGTGCTCCATCGGCGACCGGGGCACGGCCGCCGCATGACGAGAACGGGAAACCGGGCGCCACGACGGATGCGGCGAGGCCGGTCCGGCGAAGGCAAGACCCCGTAGAAGTCGGCGAGGACGTCTCGGGGGCGCCACAGGCGCTTCGGGAAGAGATCATCACACCTCCGCCTTGATGGGGATGGTCCGCTTCTTCTCGCTGCCGAACAGGCTCGTCTCGGTGACCCCTTCCGAACAACCGTTGCCGAACGAGAAGCCGCAGCCGCCGCGCACGCTGAACGCGTTCTCCGCGTACTCGCGGTGGGTGGTCGGGATCACGAAGCGGTCCTCGTAGTTGGCGATCGCCATCACCCGGTACATGTCCTCGACCTCGGCCTTGGTCAGGCCCACCTGCTCGAGTACGGCCGTGTTCTCGCGCTTGTCCACGTGCCTGCTCCGCTGGAAGGCGCGCATCGCCAGCATGCGCTCGAGCGCGCGAATCACCGCGCCCGTGTCGCCGGCGGTCAGCAGGTTGGCGAGGTACTTGACGGGGATGCGAAGCTGGTTGACGTCCGGAATCTCGCCGTTGGTCCCGACCTGCCCGGCGTTGGCGGCGGCCTGGATCGGCGACAGCGGCGGCACGTACCAGACCATCGGCAACGTGCGGTACTCCGGATGCAGCGGCAGCGCGACGCGCCAATCGACCGCCATCTTGTACACCGGGCTCGCCTTGGCGGCTTCCAGCCAATTGTCGGGCACCCCGTCCTTGCGTGCCTGCGCGATCACCTCCGGATCATTCGGGTCGAGGAAGACGTCGAGCTGCGCCTGGTACAGGTCGCGGTCCTGCTCGACGCTGGCGGCCTGCGCGATGCGGTCGGCGTCGTACAGCAGCACGCCGAGGTAGCGGATGCGGCCGACGCAGGTCTCCGAGCACACGGTGGGCTGGCCCGCTTCGATGCGCGGGTAGCAGAAGATGCACTTCTCGGCCTTGCCGCTCTTCCAGTTGTAGTAGATCTTCTTGTACGGGCAGCCCGAGACGCACATCCGCCACCCGCGGCACTTGTCCTGGTCGATCAGCACGATGCCGTCTTCCTCGCGCTTGTAGATCGAGCCCGACGGGCAACTCGCCACGCACGCGGGGTTGAGGCAGTGCTCGCACAGCCGCGGCAGGTACATCATGAAGGTGTTCTCGAACTGCCCGTAGATCTCCTTCTGCACGCCGTCGAAGTTCTTGTCCCGGGAGCGCTTGGAGAACTCGCCACCGAGGATCTCCTCCCAGTTGGGGCCCCACTCGATCTTCTCCATCCGCAGGCCGGTGATCAGGCTCCTCGGCCGCGCGGTGGGCTGGTGCTTCATCTCCGGCGCCGAGTGCAGGTGGTCGTAGTCGAAGGTGAACGGCTCGTAGTAGTCGTCGATCTGCGGCAGGTGCGGATTGGCGAAGATCTTCAGCAGCAGCCGCCACTTCCCGCCCTGGAGCGGTTCGATCGCGCCGCTGGCCTTCCGCACCCAGCCGCCGCGCCACTTGTCCTGGTTCTCCCACTCCTTGGGGTAGCCGATGCCCGGCTTGGTCTCGACGTTGTTGAACCACGCGTACTCCACGCCGGGCCGGCTGGTCCAGACGTTCTTGCAGGTGACGCTGCAGGTGTGGCAGCCGATGCACTTGTCCAGGTTCAGGACCATGCCGATCTGTGCACGAACTTTCATCGAATGTCTCCTCTCGATCGACGTGGGGTTAGGGGTTCTCGCCCTGGGCCTGGTAGGCCTTCGCGAGGTGGTCGTCGCGCGGCGTATCCAGCCAGTCGACCGTCTTCATCTTGCGCACCACGACGAACTCGTCGCGGTTCGTGCCGATGGTTCCGTAGTAGTTGAAGCCGTAGGACAGCTGTGCGTAGCCACCGATCATGTGCGTCGGCTTGGTGACGATCCGGGTGACCGAGTTGTGGATGCCACCGCGCACGCCGGTGATCTCCGAGCCCGGCGTGTTGATGATCTTTTCCTGCGCGTGATACATCAGCGTCATGCCCGGGTTGACGCGCTGGCTCACCACCGCGCGCGCCGCGATCGCGCCGTTGATGTTGAACAGCTCCACCCAGTCGTTGTCCTCGATGCCCGCCTTCCTCGCGTCCTCCTCCGAGAGCCAGATCACCGGGCCGCCGCGGTTGAGCGTGAGCATGATCAGGTTGTCGCTGTAGGTGGAGTGGATGCCCCACTTCTGGTGCGGCGTGATGAAGTTGAGGACGATCTCCGGGTTGCCGTTGGGCTTGATGTTCTGGATGCCGGCCGTGGTCTTGAGGTCCACCGGCGGGCGATAGCTGGAGAAGCCCTCGCCGAAGCCGATCATCCACGGGTGATCCTGGTAGAACTGCTGGCGCCCGGTGATGGTCCGCCACGGGATCAGCTCGTGGACATTGGTGTAGCCGGCGTTGTACGAGACCTTCTCGCTCTCCAGGCCGCTCCAGGTGGGCGAACTGATGATCTTGCGCGGCTGCGCCTGCACGTCGCGGTAGCGGATCTTCTCGTCTTCGCGGTGCAGCGCCAGGTGCGCGTGCTCGCGGCCGGTTGCCTTGGACAGCGCCTCCCAGGCCTTGACCGCCACGTGGCCGTTGGTCTCGGGCGCCAACTGCAGGATCACCTCGCAGGCGTCGATGTCGCTGACGATGCGCGGCCGGCCGGCGCCATCCACGCCGTTGAGGTCGCCGAGCTGCCGGACCTCGGTCTCGGTGTTCCAGCCAATGCCCTTGCCGCCGTTGCCGAGCTTGTTCATCAGCGGCCCCAGCGAGGTGAAGCGCTCATAGACGGCCGGATAGTCGCGCTCGACGACGGCGATCGCGGGTGCGGTCTTGCCGGGGACGAGGTCGCACTCGCCCTTCTTCCACTCCTTGACGTCGAACGGCTGCGCCAGCTCGGCCGGCGTGTCGTGCATCAGCGGCGTGAGCACCACCTCCTTCTCGACGCCGAGATGCCCCTTGCACACCTCGCTGAACACCCTGGCGAAGCCCTTGTAGATCTCCCAGTCGGATCTCGACTGCCACACCGGGTCCACCGCCGCCGACAGCGGATGGATGAACGGGTGCATGTCGCTGGTATTGAGGTCATTCTTCTCGTACCAGCTCGCCGTGGGCAGCACGATGTCGCTGTAAAGACAGGTGGTGCTCATGCGGAAGTCGAGCGTGACCACCAGGTCGAGCTTGCCCTCGGGCGCCTTGTCGTGCCACCTGACCTCGGTCGGGCGCGCTTCATCCTGTCCGAGGTCCTTGCCCTGGATGCCGTTCTCGGTGCCGAGCAGGTGCCGGCAGAAGTACTCGTGGCCCTTGCCGGAGGAGCCGAGCAGGTTGGAGCGCCAGACGAAGAGGTTGCGCGGCCAGTTCTGCGGTGCGTCCGGGTCCTCGCAGCTCAGCTCGAGCTTGCCGTCCTTGAGCGCGCGAACCGTGTAGTCCTTCGGGTCCATGCCCGCTGCGGCGGCATCCTTGACCACCTGCAGCGGGTTGGTCTTGAGCTGCGGCGCGCTCGGCAGCCAGCCCATGCGCTCGGCGCGCACGTTGTAGTCGATCAGGCTGCCGCCGAACTTCGACCTGTCCGCCAGCGGCGAAAGCACTTCCTGCACCCCCAGCTTCTCGTAGCGCCACTGGTCGCTGTGGGCATAGAAGAAGCTGGTGCTGTTCATCTGCCGCGGCGGGCGGATCCAGTCGAGCGCGAAGGCGAGCGCGGTCCAGCCGGTCTGCGGCCGCAGCTTCTCCTGGCCGACGTAGTGCGCCCAGCCGCCCCCGGTCTGGCCGACGCAGCCGCACAGCATCAGCAGGTTGATCACGCCGCGGTAGTTCATGTCGGCGTGGTACCAGTGGTTCATCGCCGCGCCGATGATGATCATCGAGCGGCCCTGCGTCTTGTCGGCATTGTCGGCGAACTGGCGCGCGACGGTGATCACCTGGTCGCGCGGCACGCCGGTGATCTTCTCCTGCCAGGCCGGCGTGTACGGGTAGTCGTCGTTGTAGTCTTTCGCACCCGAGCCCAGCCCGCGGTCGATGCCGTACTGCGCGGCCTGCAGGTCGAACACGGTGGCGACCAGCGCGTCGCCGTCGGCGAGCTTCAGGCGCACCGCCGGGACCTTGGCGCGGTTCAGATCGCCGTCGCGCTTGTTGCTGGGAAAGTGCGGCGTGTCGGCGCCGGCGAAGTAGGGGAAGGCAACCTCGACCACCTCGTGCGGCTGCGGCCCGACTTCGAGCACGGACAGCTTCAGCTTGGCGTCAGCCGAGTCGCGCGCGTCCTTGGCCTCGAGATTCCACTTGCCCGCGTCGGCGCGGCCTTCCGGGCCCCAACGGAAGCCGATCGAGCCGTTGGGCAGCGCGACCTGGCCGGCGGTGTCGAAGGCCACCGTCTTCCACTCGGGATTGTTGGGCTGGCCGAGCGTGTCGGCGAAGTCACTGGCGCGCAGGTAGCGGTCGGGCGCCAGGACCGTCTTGCCGTCGGCCAGCGTGGTCTCCTTCAGGCGCAGCAGCAGCGGCAGATCGGTGTAGCGGCGCGCGTAGTCGTCGAAATAGGCCGAGCGCCTGTTGAAATAGAACTCCTTCATCGCCACGTGGCCCATCGCCATCGCGATCGCGGCATCGGTGCCCTGCTTCGGATGCAGCCAGAGGTCGGCGAGCTTGGCGACTTCGGAATAGTCGGGCGTCACCGCGACGGTCTTCGCGCCCTTGTAGCGGACCTCGGTGAAGAAGTGGGCGTCCGGCGTGCGCGTCTGCGGCACGTTGGAGCCCCAGGCGATGATGTAGTTGCTGTTGTACCAGTCGGCGCTTTCCGGCACGTCGGTCTGCTCGCCCCAGACCTGCGGGCTCGCCGGCGGCAGGTCGCAGTACCAATCGTAGAAGCTCATGCACACGCCGCCGATCAGCGACAGATAACGGCTGCCGGCGGCGTAGCTGACCATGCTCATCGCCGGGATCGGCGAAAAGCCGACCACCCGGTCCGGGCCGTGCGTCTTGATCGTGTACACATTCGCGGCGGCGATCAGCTGGTTGACCTCGTCCCAGCTCGAGCGGACGAAGCCGCCCATGCCGCGCAGTTGCTGGTAGTCGCGCCGTGCCGCCGGGTCCTCGACGATGCTGGCCCAGGCGTCGACCGGGCTCTTGGCGATCGCCAGCGCCTTGCGCCAGCGCTCCAGCAGCCGGCCGCGCACCAGCGGGTACTTCAGCCGGTTGGCGCTGTACAGGTACCAGGAGTAGCTGGCGCCGCGAGCGCAGCCGCGCGGCTCGTGGTTGGGCAGGTCGGCGCGCGTGCGCGGGTAGTCGGTCTGCTGGGTCTCCCAGGTGACGATGCCGCCCTTGACGTAGATCTTCCACGAGCACGAGCCGGTGCAGTTCACGCCGTGGGTCGAGCGCACGATCTTGTCGTGCGCCCAGCGGCTGCGGTAGGCGTCCTCCCAGGTGCGGTCCTCGCCGGTGGTCTTGCCGTGGCCGTCGGCAAACGCCTCCTTGGGCAGCGTGAAGTGTGTCAGGCGGTCGAGAAAATGACTCATGGAGTGCTCCCGTTGGGGCGGTTACGAATGACAGGGGACGATCGCGCCAGCGTGGCGATCGCGGTACTGCACGGGCCAGACGGCGGCGGTCAGCATGCGATCTCCGCGCGCCGGCGGACGTAGAACCACCAGGTGACGACGATACAGGAAAGGTAGAACACCAGAAACGGATACAGCGCGGCGAGCGTGCCCCCGGTCATTGCCATCGCGGTGCCGTAGGCCTTGGGGATGAAGAAGCCGCCGAACGCGGCGATCGCCGACGCGAGGCCAAGCGCGGCGGCGCCTTCGAGCGTGCCTTCGCGCAACGCGCGGGCCTCCGCCTCCGGCCCCGCGGCCAGCGAGCGCCGCGCCGCGCCGATGAACACCGCGGGAATCAGCTGGAACACCGCACCGTTGGCGAGGCCGCTGGCCACGAACAGCAGGGCGAACAGCCCGAGAAAGGCGGCGAAGCCGCCGGTCCTCTGCGCCCCCGCGCCCTGCAGCAGCAGCGCGAACACGATCAGCGCCAGCGCCGTGAACGAAGCCAGCGCGACCCGCGCGCCGCCGCAGCGGTCGGCGAGCCACCCGCCGGCCGGCCGGGCGAGCGCGGCCAGCAGCGGGCCGACGAACGCGTAGCCGAAGATGTCGACGCCGGCGAACTCGATTTCCGCCACCAGCGGAAAGCCGGCCGCGAAGCCGATGAACGAGCCGAAGCTGCCGAGGTAGAGCCAGGCGAGGATCCAGGTGTGCGGGCGCAGGAACACCACCGCCTGATCGGCCGCAGAGGCGCGGACCGGCTCGAGGTCGTCCATGCGCAGCCATGCGGCGGCCGTCGCCAGCACGATCAGCGGCACCCAGATGAAGCCCGCGTTCTGCAGCCAGATGTCGCGCGACTCGCTGCCGTCGGTCCAGGTCTGCGGCGCACCGCCGAACGCGCCGAACAGCGCGACGCCGGTGGCCAGCGGGATGACGATCTGCGCGAGGCTGACGCCGAGGTTGCCGATGCCGGCGTTCCACCCCAGCGCCTCGCCCTTGTGGTCGGCGGGATAGAAGAAGCTGATGTTCGCCATGCTCGAGGCGAAATTGCCGCCGCCGATGCCGGCGGCGATCGCCAGCAGCAGGAACGTCGGATAGCCGGTGGCGGGATCCTGCACGGCGAGCCCGAGGCCGATGGCCGGTACGAGCAGCGCCGCCGTCGACAGCGTCGTCCAGGTGCGGCCGCCGAACATCGGCACCATGAACGAGAAGAAGAGCCGCAGCGTCCCCCCGGCGAGCCCCGGCAGCGCGGCCAGCCAGAACAGCTGGTTCGGGCTGAAGTAGAAGCCGATCCGCGGCAGCTGCACGACGACGACGCTCCACAGCATCCAGACGCCGAACGCGACGACCAGCGCCGGCGCCGACACCAGCAGGTTGCGCCGGGCCACGCGCGCGCCCTCGCGGGCCCAGAACGCGCGGTCCTCGGGTTCCCAGTAGGCGATCTGCGGTGCCATGGCGGTCACGGGGTCGGGGTGGGCGGAAAGCCCGGCGGGCGGATGGGGGCAGTTCGGCTGCGTTCCGCGCGCCTGGCTCGCGTCCGCTGCCGGTCAGGGGTTCTTCACGTAGGCGTTCTTGCGCAGGTAGAACCACCAGTTCAGCACCAGGCAGAGCGCATAGAAGATCGCGAAGCCGTACATCGCCACTTGCGGCGACCCGGCCTTGATCTGGTCGCCGATCACGATCGGGGCGACGAACGCGCCGTAGGCGGCGATCGCCGACGTCCAGCCCAGCACCGGCCCGGCCTGCGTGCGGTCGAAGATGACGCCGATGGTGCGGAAGGTCGAGCCGTTGCCGACGCCGCTGGCGAAGAACAGCACGATGAACAGGCCCAGGAACGCGGGAAGTACTGCTCCGGCGTCGCCGAGCCGTAGGCCTGCATCATCACGTAGCCGACCGCCACCGACGCGGCGACCATCACCACCGAGATCACCTGGGTGACGATCGAGCCGCCGAGCTTGTCCGAGATCCAGCCGCCGATCGGACGCACCGCGGCGCCGACGAAGGGGCCGATCCACGCGTAGGTGAAGGCCGACGGGGCGTTCGGGTTCTTGAGCGTGTGCTGCAGCACGCCGTTGGCATCGGGCACGTGGCTGATGCCGAAGATCACCGTGATCGACAGCGGCAGCGCCATCGAGAAGCCGATGAACGAGCCGAAGGTCACGATGTACAGCGCCGTCATCGACCAGGTGTGCTTGTCCTTGAAGATGGCGAACTGCTTGGCGACGTTCTCCTTCATCGGGCCGAAGGCGGCGAGCTTCATGATCAGCAGCGCGGCGACGACGTCGAGCGGAATCGCGACCCACATGCTGATCAGGCCCAGGCCCGTCGGCTTGGGCAGGTACAGGTACAGGCCGAGGATCGAGGGCACGAACGCCAGCGAGTAGAGCCAGGTGATCTTGGCGAACGCGACGATCGGATTCCCGCTGTCGGGCGTGACCGTCTTCAGGTTGTTCATGCCGAACCAGCACAGCACCGACAGCGGCACCAGCGACAGCACCCAGGCGAAGCCGGCGTTCTGGATCCAGGTCGGCGTGCCGGCGGCGATCTTGCCGAGGATCCAGCCGCTGTCCTTCATCAGCGTCATCGGCTCGCCGCCGAAGGCGCCGAACAGGCCGACCGTCATCACCAGCGGGATCACGACCTGCATCGTCGTGACGCCGAAGTTGCCGAGGCCGGCGTTGAGGCCCAGCGCGGTGCCCTGCAGCCGCTTCGGGAAGAACGTGCTGATGTTCGACATCGAGCTGGCGAAGTTGCCGCCGCCCACGCCCGACCACAGCGCCATCAGCTGGAACGCCCACAGCGGCCAGTCCTTGTGCTGCAGCACGATGCCGGTGCCGATGGCCGGCGCCAGCAGCATCGCGGTGGTCAGGAAGATGGTGTTGCGCCCGCCGGCCAGGCGGATCAGGAACGACGCCGGGATGCGCATCGTCGCGCCGGCGATGCCGGCGATGGCGGTCAGCGTGAACAGCTCGGCCTGGGTGAACGGGAAGCCCAGGTTGAGCATCTGCACGGTGATGATTCCCCACATGCCCCAGACCGCGAAGCCGCAGAGCAGCGCGGGCACCGAGATCCAGAGGTTCCGGTACGCGATCCGCTTGCCGGTCGCCTCCCAGAACGCGTTGTCCTCGGGGCGCCAGTCGACGACGTCGGCCGAACCGGAGACCTTGGGTGGAGGGGCAGCTTGTGCGGTGTTCATCGTCTACTCCCTTGCCTATGGATGGCGGGTTCTTGTAGCAGCGGCTTCAGCCGCGAATGCAGGAATTGTTCGGTGCACGGTTCGCGCCGGAGGGCGCTCCTGCAGAGGTTCGGCCTTCTTCGCGCCATCCGGGACGGATCTCAGCCCTTGAGGCTGAAGTTCTTCGAGCGCAGGCCCATCAGCTCGGCCTTGCGCACTTCGGTCCAGTACATCCAGATCAGCGACACCCAGACGATGCCGTACATCAGCATGAAGCACGACGAGCGGATGCCGGTGAGGTCGAGCAGGACGCCGAACAGGATCGGCAGCAGGAAGCCGCCGAGGCCGCCGGCGAGGCCGACGATGCCGGAGATCACGCCGATGTTGTGCGGGTATTCGTCGGAGATGTACTTGAACACCGACGCCTTGCCGAACGCCCAGGCGATGCCCATGACGAACATCAGCGCGGTGAACGCCCAGGGGTTGAGGCCGACGTGGAAGGTCTTCGGCCCGTCGACGGTGGTGATCGTCATGTCGGTCTGCGGGTACGACAGCAGGAAGAGGCAGATCCACGACACCCAGAGCACCCACCACGTCACCTTGTGCGCGCCCCACTTGTCCGACATCCAGCCGCCGACCGCGCGCAGCACGCCGCCCGGCAGCGAGAACGCCGCCGCCAGCAGCGCGGCCAGCCGGATGTCGAAGCCGTACTCGGCGACGTAGAACTGCGTCATCCACAGCGCCAGCGCGACGTAGCCGCCGAACACGATCGAGTAGTACTGGCAGTACTTCCAGACGTTGGGGTCGCGCATCACCGCCAGTTGCTGGCGCCAGGTGATCCGCGAATCGACGAGGTGCTTGGGATCGCTGTAGCTGAAGATCCAGAACAGGATCGCCGTGCCGAGCATCACCGCGGCGTAGACCTGCGGCACCACCGCCCAGCCGACCGAGACGACGATCGCCGGCGCGACGAACTTGTTGACCGCGGCGCCCGAGTTGCCGGCGCCGTAGACGCCCATCGCGAAACCCTGGTGCTTGCGGTCGAACCAGCGCGCGACGTAGGGCGTGCCGACCGAGAACGAGCCGCCGGCGACGCCGACGAAGAGCCCGAGCACCAGGTACTGCCAGTACTCGGTGGCGTAGCCGATCAGCCAGATCGGCACCACGCAGACCATCATCAGCCAGAACATCACGATGCGGCCGCCGAACTTGTCGGTCCACATGCCGAGCGGCACGCGGATCAGCGAGCCGGTGAGCACCGGCATCGCGGTCAGGATGCCGAACTGGGTCGCGTTGAGGTTGAGGGTCTTCTTGATCGGGATGCCGATGACCCCGAACATCATCCAGACCATGAAGCACACGGTGAATGCCAGCGTGCTGACGATCAGTACCGAAATGCCCTTCGCCTTCTGTGTCTTGGCCATCCCCCGCTCCCTCGCGCGCACAGGCGTTGCTGCAGTGCGGCCATTCTGGACTGCAGCCGCGCACGCCGGCATTCGCCGCAGGGCGAGGCGTCTGATAGTTCCAAAGGAGTATGGCGGCCGGCGAACGCCTGTGCTGGCCGCGACGACGATCAGTCGACGGTCGGGATCCGGTAGCAGTGGAGCCGGGTCTGCCGCCGGTCCCCGACGGCGATTTCCCGCCAGGCGGCGACGTCGGGCACCGGAAAGCTGTTCGACACCAGCAGCGCCTGCGCCGGCATCTCGCCGACGACCTTCGCCCAGAGCCGCCGCATCGGCGCCGGCGACAGGAAGGCGTAGACGACGTCGGCGCGGGACAGATCGGCTTGCCACAGGTCGCCGAAGCGGATGGTCACGTTCGGGTGCCGGACAGCCCGCAGGCGCGCGAGCAGCCACGGCAGCGGCGCGTGCTCGACGCCGACCAGGCGCGCTTCGGGCCGCGCCGCCGCGATGCGGAACAGGAGCCCGCCGTGGCCGCAGCCGAGGTCGACGATGCGGCAAGCGCCCTGCGGCAGCAACTGCGCCAGCGCGTCGGCCGTCGCCGCGTTCGAGAAGTAGAGCGGCACGCGGCTCCGATCGGTGCGCCAGAAGACCAGCAGCAGCGCGACGAACGCGCCCAGCCACCAGCCCGGATGCAGCGGCAGCCGCGACGCGAGCACGACGAGCGGCACGAACGCCGCGTGGATCGCCCACCACCAGCGCGGGGCGCCCTGCCCTCGCGCCACCGTCGCCGCGACGGCGCCCTGGACCAGCGCCAGCGGCAGCGGCTGCCGCAGCGGCCCGGGTTCCAGCAGCGCCAGCAGCAGGCCGGCCACGACGAACCCGGCCGCCTGGGCACCGAGGATCGGCCGCAGCGGCAGCCGATGGCGTGCGTACTCGCGGGCGCTGTCCGGCCGGTCAGGGTCTGGCCGCAATCCCGTGCTCGATCGCCCAGACCGCCGCCTGCACCCGGCTCGAGAGCTCGAGCTTGCGCAGGATGTGCTGGACGTGGATCTTGACGGTGCTCTCGGCGACTTCGAGCGTGCGCGCGATTTCCTTGTTGCTGGCGCCGCGGGCGATGAAGGAGAGAATCTCGCGTTCGCGCGGCGACAGCGCGGGCAGCGCCGGCGCGCCGGCGCCACGGAGCTCGCGCAGCAGCTTCGCCGACATCTCGGGCGACATCACCGACTCGCCCGCCGCCGCGCGGCGCACCGAATCGACCAGGAAATCGCTGTCGATGTTCTTCAGCAGGTAGCCCTGCGCGCCGCCCTTCAGCGCCGCCATCAGGTCCTCGGCGTTCTCCGACACCGTCAGCATGACCACCGGGAGCCCGGGGGCTTCGCGCAGGATCGCCTGCATCGCCTCGATGCCCGAGATGCCCGGCATGTTGAGGTCGAGCAGCACGACGTCGGGCTGCAGCGCCGCGATGGTGCGGATGCCCTCCAGCCCGTCCGCCGCCTCGCCGACGACGGCGAAGTCGGCGACGCCCCCGAGCAGCGCGATGATGCCGCGCCGGAACAGCGTGTGGTCGTCGACGACGACGATGCGGATCGCCGGCTCGCTCATCGCCGTGCCTCGCGGCCGCGCGCGGTGGCGCGAACCGTCACGCGGCCTCCCGTTGCGCGACCGGCAGGCGCAGCCGCACCTCGGTGCCGCGGCCCGGCTGCGAGCGCACGTCGACGCGAGCGCCGATCCGGGCCGCGCGCTCGTGCATGATGCGCAGGCCGACGTGATCGGCGGCATCGTCCGGTGGGCGCGTGGGATCGAAGCCGCGGCCGTCGTCGCGAACCGCGAAGCTGTAGCCCGGCCCGCGGGCCAGGTCGACCTCGACCTTCGACGCGCCGGAGTGCTTGCGCACGTTGGACAGCGCCTCCTGCAGGATGTGCATGACCTGCAGCTGGTCGTCGGGCGCCAGCGGCGCCGCGGATCCGGTCGCCCGCAGCTCGGCCGCGATGCCGGTCTGGTGCTCGAAGCGCGTGAGCAGCGTCCGCACGCCGAGCTCGACGTCGCCGTCGGCCACCCGGGTACGGAAGTGGACGAGGAGCTCGCGCACGTCGGCGTAGGACTCCTGCACGCCGGCCTGGATCTCGTCGAGGACGCGCTTGGCCTCGCCGGGGTCGGGCGCGGCCAGCGCCTTCCTCAGCATCTGCGTCTGCAGGTTGAGGAAGGCGAGCGACTGCGCGATCGAGTCGTGCAGTTCCTGGGCGAGGAGGTTGCGCTCCTCGGCGATCGCGAGCTCCCGCTCGCGCGAGACCAGGCGCAGGCTCTCGATCGCGACGCCGAGATTCTGTCCCAGGCTCTCGTAGAGGTGGCGCTCCTCGGCGGGGACTTCGCGCGCCTCGCGGTAGAACAGGTTGAAGATCCCCAGCACCTGCTGCTGCGCGGCGATCGGAAGCGCGGCGACGGTGGCGAACCCCGCCTCGCGGCAGTGCGGCAGCGTGACGCTGCCGGGCGAGCGCCCGGCGCTGAAGACGTGGACGACCGTCGCACCGCGCGCGGCCACCTCGCCGCACGCGCACTCGCCGCGCGCGATGCAGTGCTCCTTGTCGTGGAACGCGGCGGCGAGACCGTCCTCGACGAACAGGTGCAGCGTCGCACCGTCGGGCGACATCAGGCGCACCGCGCCAGCGTCGGCGCCGGCGACGACGAGCAGCCGGCGCAGGAACCCGCGGCACAGTTCCTCCTGCGTCGAGGGCGCGTTTAGCAGCGCCGTCATGTCGTAGAGCGTCGCCAGCCGCGTGTTCTGGCGCTCGAGCGAGCGCGTCTTCTCGGCGACGCGGCGCTCGAGCGTCCGGTACGACTCCTGCAGCTGCCCGGCCATGTGGTTGAAGCCGGTGGCCAGCGCGCCGAACTCGTCCTGGGACTCGACGGGCAGGCGGACGTCGAAATCGCCCTTCGCCATCCGCTGCAGGCCGTCGTCGAGCTGGTGGACCGGCCGAATGATGAACAGGAACGAGAGGTAGATGAGCGCCACCGAGCCGATGATCGCCAGCGCGACCAGCGCGAGCTGGATCGTGCGCAGCAACGACGTCGCCTGCGCGATGTCCTGCTCCAGCGTGCCCACCAGCGTGTTGACGACGGCGACGAACTGCTCGATGCGCGCGCGATCGACGTCGAGCCCGCCCCCGGTGACCGAGCGCTCGAGCGCCGGACGCAGGAACCGCCACTCGCGGTCGAGTTCGGCGAACTGCGCGGCGATCGCGTCGGTCCGCGGCACGAACAGCGGCCGCGCCGGGTCGCCGGTGCGCAACGTGGCGACCACCGCCTCGAACGCCGCGATGTCGGCCTCGATCAGCAGCGCGGTGGCTGCGGGCTCCGCTGCCTGCGGCAACGTCTCCTGCGCGAGGTAGGCGAGCCGATAGGTGCGCATCCGCAGGCTGCCCGCGTCGTTGATGGCCGCGGCGCTGCCCTCCAGCCGCCACGAGACGAGCAGCGTGAGGCCGATCGACACCAGCGCGACCACCAGGAAGAAGACCTGGATGCCGACGAGCTTGGCGCTGAGTTTGCCGGATTGCTGCATGGAACGGACCATGGAATGCGAAGGCAGGGGTCGATTCTCGCACACCTCGGGTCGACGCCTTGATCCTGGTCAAGCGATCGGTCCGTTCCCGGCGCCGCCGATTTCGGAACGCAGTACGATCATGGCGAAGTCGCCGGTTTGCAGCCGGCCGCCGCCAGGCACCCGGTCTCGCCCGTCGGCCCCGACCCCGGCGACGGGCCGGCCGGCAGCAGGGCTCGGGGCGGGCCAGCTGCGGCGAGACCGGTTCCTGCGGCGATTCCCGCGCGACGACGGGTTTGTCCAACCCGCGGTCCGGTCGCAGCCTGCCGCCGATGCCGCGAAGGATTCGCTCGCGCGTCTCGCCGCGAGCGGGGTCCATCTCTGGAGAAGCCGCATGAACGGGTCCCGTTTTCTCACCACCTTCGAGCAGGGCGATCCCCGCGACAAGATGCTGCTCGGCGGCAAGGGCGCCAACCTCTGCGCGATGACGCAGATCGGCCTCAACGTGCCGCCCGGCTTCGTGATCACCACCGAGGCCTGCCTCGCGTACCTCGACGGCCAGGCACTGCCCCCGGGGCTGATGGACGGCGTGCGCGAGCAGGTCGCCGTGCTGGAGAAGAAGACCGGCAAGGGTTTCGGCGACGCCCGGGCGCCGCTGCTGGTGTCGGTGCGGTCGGGCTCGGCGATGTCGATGCCCGGGATGATGGACACGATCCTCAACCTCGGGCTCAACGCGACCACGCTGCAGGGCCTGATCGCCGCCAGCGGCAACCCGCGCTTCGCCTACGACGCTTGGCGCCGCTTCATCCAGCTGTTCGGCAAGATCGCGATGGGCGTTCCCGACGAGGCCTTCGACCACGCGCTGGCGGCACTGAAGCGGCACGCCGGCGCGCAGCAGGACGTCGACCTGTCGGCCGACCAGCTGCGCGAGCTGGCCGACGGCTTCCTGACGATCTACCAGAAGCACACCGGCAGCCCCTTCCCGGCCGATCCCTACGAGCAGCTCGAACTCGCAATCCAGGCGGTGTTCCGCTCGTGGATGGGCAAGCGGGCGGTGGACTACCGCAAGCAGTTCCGCATCACGCGGGAGATGGCCAACGGCACCGCGGTCAACGTCTGCACGATGGTGTTCGGCAACATGGGCGACGACTCGGCGACCGGGGTCGGCTTCACGCGCAATCCCGGCACCGGCGAGAACGTCATCTACGGCGAGTACCTGACCAACGCGCAGGGCGAGGACGTCGTCGCCGGGATCCGCACGCCGAAGCCGATCGCCGCGATGGCGCAGGAGATGCCCGGACTCTACGCCGAGCTGCTGGCGCTGCGCGACCGGCTGGAGGCGCACTACCACGAGGTCCAGGACTTCGAGTTCACCATCGAGAAGGGGCGCCTGTACTGCCTGCAGACCCGCAACGGCAAGATGAACGCCCGGGCGATGGTGGTCACCTCGGTCGAGATGTGCGACTCCGGACTGATCGACCGCGAGCAGGCGTTACTGCGCATCAACCCGATGCTGCTGGAGCAGCTGCTGGTGCCGACGCTCAACCCGTCGCACAAGGTCGTCGCGCTGGCGCAGGGCCTGCCGGCCTCGCCGGGCGCGGCCTCCGGCCACATCGTGTTCGACGCCGACACCGCCGAGGAGCGCGGCAAGGGCGGCGAGCGGCTGATCCTGGTGCGCGAGGAGACCAAGCCGGAGGACATCCACGGCTTCTTCGCCGCCCAAGGCATTCTGACCTCGCGCGGCGGCAAGACCTCGCACGCCGCCGTCGTCGCCCGCGGCATGGGCAAGCCCTGCGTCTCCGGCTGCGAGGCGATCGAGATCGACGTCCGGGAGCGCCGCGCCCGCGTCGGCGGCACGATCCTGCGCGAGGGCGACGTCGTCACCATCGACGGCTCCACCGGCAACGTCTACCCGGGCGAGATCCCCACCGTCGAGGCCGAGTTCTTCGCCGACCTGGCGAAGCTCCTGTCCTGGGGCGACGCGGTGGCCCGGCTCGGCGTGATGGCCAACGCCGACACGCCGGCCGACGCGGTGCGGGCGCGCAAGTACGGCGCGATGGGCATCGGCCTCTGCCGGACCGAGCGCATGTTCAACGACACCCAGCGGCTGCCGATCGTCCAGGAGATGATCCTGGCCGAGACGCGCGAGGCGCGGCAGGCGGCGCTCGACCGCCTGCTGCCGATCCAGCGCGGCGACTTCAAGGGCATCTTCACCGCCATGGCGGGGCTGCCGGTCACCGTCCGCCTGCTCGATCCGCCGATGCACGAGTTCCTGCCGACGGTCTCGCAGCTCGAGTACGAGATCGGCCACCTGCACCAGCTGCAGCGCGCGACGCGATCGATCGCCGAGCTGCCGGAGACGCTGCGGCTGCTCGACCCCGAACTGCCGCGCGATTACGTGGACAGCCTCGCCAGGCTGCAGACGAGCCTCAACGAATACCGCGAGGCGCGGCGCGACGACGCCGCGCTGGCCCGCCGCGAGGCGATGCTGAAGAAGGTCCGCACGCTGAACGAGGTGAACCCGATGCTGGGCCACCGGGGCGTGCGTCTCGGCGTCACCTACCCGGAAATCTACGAAATGCAGGTGCGCGCGATCCTCGAGGCGGCGGCCGAGTGCGTGCGCGAGGGCATCGCCGTGCAGCCCGAGATCATGGTGCCGCAGGTGGCCACCGTGCAGGAACTGGTGCGGGTGCGGCGGATGCTGGACGCGCTGCAGCCGCAGGTCGAAGCCGCCTATGGCGTCAAGCTGCAGGTCAGGTTCGGCACGATGATCGAGGTGGTGCGCGCCTGTCTGCGCGCGGGACGGATCGCCGACGTCGCCGAGTTCTTCTCCTTCGGCACCAACGACCTGTCGCAGGCGACGTTCTCGTTCTCGCGCGAGGACGCCGAGAACAAGTTCCTGCCCTACTACATCGAGAACGGCATCCTGCGCGACAACCCGTTCGAGATCCTCGACGTCAAGGGGGTCGGTCGGCTGATGAAGCTCGCCATCGATTGGGGACGCGGCAAGAATCCGGCGCTGAAGATCGGGATCTGCGGCGAGCACGGCGGGCAGCCGGACTCGATCCGCTTCTGCCACTGGGCCGGACTCGATTACGTGTCCTGCTCCGGCCCGCGGGTGCCCATCGCCCGGCTCGCCGCCGCCCAGGCCCGGTTGAAGGAGGCGGAATACGGCGCCGGGATCTTCGACTGATTCTTCGCCGGATGCGAGAACGGCCGTGGGGGACGACCGGCCAAGCTGCGCTGCGTTGCAGCAAATCGCTGGATGGATTCGTGCGCGACACCACGACGGCGGTATTCGACCTGCAGTCCGGCCTGGCCGGAGCGGGGCCGCGGCCTGCCGGGGCCGCGGCGTCGCGCTCGAGGCGTCCGGCTGCGCCGGCCGGGTCTCACCCGGCGGCGCCGGGCGCCGATTCGTGGTCGTCGGTCGCCCGCGCCACGCAGAGCAAGGCGAATACCAGTGCGCCGGCGTAGCCGCCCGCGACGAACGCTGCCACCACCCACCAGATCGACACCATCCGGATCCCTCCCCCCGGCCGACCGGCCTTTCATGGGTTATAGGAGACGCGGGGCGAAAAGTCCAATGGAAATCGGTGCCTGGCGCGCGAAACCGCGAATCCGGATGAACTCGCCGGACGGCCGCGGCCCCGGCCGGGACGGTTCAGGCGAGGTGCGCCGCCGCGAGCAGCGCCTGCGTGTAGGCATGCCGCGGCGCCGCGAACAGCGCCTCGGCCTCGCCCTCCTCGACCACCGCACCGTCCTTCATCACCAGCACCCGGTGGGCCATCGCGCGCACCACGGCGAGGTCGTGGCTGATGAAAACGTAGCTCATCCCGTACTTCTTCTGCAGCGCGGCGAGCAGCGCCAGCACCTGTTGCTGGACCGAGACGTCCAGCGCCGACGTGGGCTCGTCCAGCACCAGCACCTCGGGCCGCAGCACGACGGCGCGCGCGATCGCGATCCGCTGCCGCTGCCCGCCGGAGAATTCGTGCGGATACCGGGTCAGCACGTCGGTGAGACCGGCAGCCTCGGACAGTCCCACCTCGGCCAGCATGTCGAGGATGCGCTGCCGACGCGCGGCCGGCGCGAGCTCGGGCAGGTGCAGCGCGACCCCTTCGCCGACGATCTGCTCGATCGTCATCCGCGGCGACAGCGAGCCGAAGGGGTCCTGGAACACCACCTGCATCCGCCGGCGCATCGCGCGCAGCGTCGGCCGGTCGGCGTTGTCGATCCGCGTCCCCTCCAGCGTCACGCTGCCCGCGGCCACCGGCTGCAGCGCCAGCAGCGCCATGCCGAGTGTCGTCTTGCCCGAGCCCGACTCGCCGACGATGCCCAGCGTCTCGCCGCGCCTCAACTCCAGCGTGGCGTTGCGCACGGCGCGGAAGACGTCCTTGCCGAACCAGCCGCGCGAGGAGACGAAGTCCACGCTGACGTCGGCGGCGGCCGCCAGCGCCGTCGCGTCGGCCGCGACCGGCTGCACGGCGCGCTGCGGCCGGCTGTTGATCAGCTTGACGGTGTAGGGATCGGCGGGCCGCGCGAAGACGTCGGCCGTCAACCCCTGCTCGACCAGCCGCCCCCGCTCCATGACCCCGACGCGGTGGCAGAAGCGGCGGACGAGGTTGAGGTCGTGGGTGATGAACAGGATCGCCATCCCGTACTCGCGCTGCAGGTCGTCGAGCAGCGCCAGGATCTGCGCCTGGATGGTCACGTCGAGCGCCGTCGTCGGCTCGTCGGCGATCAGCAGCTTGGGCCGGCAGGCGAGCGCCATCGCGATCATCGCGCGCTGGCGCTGCCCGCCGGAGAGCTGGTGCGGGAACGCGTCGACGCGGCGCTCGGGATCGGGAATGCCGGTCCGCGCGAGCAGCTCGATCGAGCGCGCGTGCGCCTTCCGCGGGTCGAGGCCCTCGTGCAGCTCGAGCACCTCGGCGATCTGGTTGCCGACCCGGTAGAGCGGATTCAGCGCCGTCATCGGCTCCTGGAAGATCATCGCGATGTCGCTGCCGCGCAGCGCCTGCATCTGCCGCTCGCTCTTGGCCAGCACGTCCTCGCCCTGGAAGCGGATCGCGCCCTCGTAGCTCGCGGTCTCGACCAGCTTCAGCACCGACAGCGCGGTCACCGACTTGCCCGAGCCGGACTCGCCCACCAGCGCGAACTTCTCGCCGGCATCGACCGCGAAGGACACGCGGTCGACGACGCGCGACGGCCCGAAGTTGACGCACAGGTTCTCGACGGAAAGCAACGTATCGGCCACGTCAGTACCCGCCCGGCCGCCCGAAGGGTACTGACCGCCCCCCCGCGGGGGGCAGTGAGCGTAGCGAGCGTGGGGGTCGTTTCATCCTAGGACTTCCGGGTGTCGAAGGCGTCGCGCAGCGCGTCGCCGATGAAGGTGAGGAGGAGCAGCGTCGCCGAGAGCACGGCGAAGGTCGGGATCGCGATCCACCAGGCGTCGAGGTTGTCCTTGCCTTCGCGCAGCAGGTCGCCGAGCGACGGCAGGTCGGGCACGCCCAGGCCGAGGAAATCCAGCGCCGTCAGGAACAGGATCGCCGCGCTCATCCGGAACGGCAGGAAGGTGATCACCGGCGTCATCGAGTTGGGCAGGATGTGCCGCCACATGATCTGCGCGTTGGACAGCCCCATCGCCCGCGCCGCCTTGACGAATTCGAGGTTGCGGTTGCGCAGGAACTCGGCGCGGACGTAGTCGGACAGGCCGATCCATCCGAACAGCGCGAACACCCCGATCAGCAGCAGCAGCGTCGGCGCGAAGATCGACGCGATGATGATCAGCAGGTACAGCTCGGGCACCGCGTTCCAGATCTCGATCACGCGCTGCGCGGTCAGGTCGACGCGGCCGCCGAAGTAGCCCTGCAGCGCGCCGACCAGGATGCCCAGCGCCGTGCCGACGAACGTCAGCGCGAGCCCGAAGTAGATGCTGACCCGGAAGCCGTAGAGCAGCCGCGCCGTCATGTCGCGCCCCGCGGAGTCGGTCCCCAGCCAGTGGCCCTTGCCGGGCGCCACGGGATCGGCGGCGCGCGCGTAGTAGTCGAGCGTGCCGGCGCCCCAGGTGTTGAGCGTGAACAGCGCGAAGTTGCCGGGTTGCGCGAACTGCTGGACGATGAACGGGTCGTGCCAGTCGGTGGGCGTGGCGAAGTCGCCGCCGAAACGCAGCTCCGGCGGGTTCTTCGCCACCGGCACGAACCAGTCGCCGTTGTAGCGCGCGAGCAGCGGGCGCTCGTTGGAAAAGAGCTCGGCGAAGCTGCCGACGATCAGCATCGCCGCGAACAGGATCAGCGAGACGTGGCCCAGGCGGTTGCGCTTGAAGCGCGCCCAGGCCCGCTGGTTGGGCGACAGCGACGTGGCGCGCCGGCCCGGCGCGGCAGCCGGCGGCGACTGCGGCATGCCCTCCCCCGTCGTCGGCCCGGTGGCGAGGCTCATCGCGAGGTCCCGGCGCTCATTTGCCCACCGCCCCGAACTGCACCCGCGGATCGACGACCACGTACAGCAGGTCGCCGATCAGCTTGACGACGAGGCCGATCAGCGTGAAGAAGTACAGCGTCCCCAGCACCACCGGGTAGTCGCGGCGGATCAGCGACTCGTAGGACAGCAGGCCCAGCCCGTCGAGCGAGAAGATGGTCTCGATCAGGATCGACCCGGCGAAGAACGCGCCGACGAACGCGGCCGGGAAGCCGGTGATGATCGGGATCAGCGCGTTGCGGAACACGTGCTTGTAGAGCACCTTGCGCTCCGACAGCCCCTTCGCCCGCGCGACCAGGACGTACTGCTTGCGGATCTCCTCGACGAAGGTGTTCTTGGTCAGCATGGTGACGATGGCGAAGCTGCCGATCGCATAGCAGGTGAGCGGCAGCACCAGGTGCCAGAGGTAGTCGGCGACGCGCGCCGGCCAGGAGAGGCTCGCCCAGTTGTCGGAGGTGAGCCCGCGCAGCGGGAACCAGTCGAGGAACGAGCCGCCGGCGAACAGCACGATCAGCAGCACGCCCAGCACGAAGCCGGGAATCGCGTAGCCGACCAGCACGAACAGCGTGGTGACGGTGTCGAAGCGGGTGCCCTCGCGCACCGCCTTGGCGATGCCCAGCGGCACCGAGATCAGGTACGAGACGAGGAACGTCCACAGCCCGAGGCTCACCGACACCGGGAGCTTGTCCTTGATCAGCTGCCAGACGTCCTTGTTGCGCAGGAAGCTCCGGCCGAGGTCGAACTGCGCGAAATTCTTCATCATCGACAGGTAGCGCTCCAGCGGCGGCTTGTCGAAGCCGTAGAGCTTCTTCAGCTCCTCGATCTGCTTCTGGTCCAGATCGCGCTTGCCCGAGAAGCCGCCGGTCTCTCCGCCGGTGCCCGCGCGCGCCTCGGCGAGGATCTGCTCCACCGGGCCGCCCGGCACGAACTGGATGACGACGAAGGTCAGCGTCAGCACGCCGATCAGCGTGGGGATCATGAGCAGCAGCCGCTTGCCGATGTATGCGAGCATGTGGTCTCCCCGACTACGGCTTCGCCGACTTCGCCTGGGCCGGTGCCGCCGGCTTGTCCAGCGCCTTGTCCCACCAGGTCGTCACCGCCCACTGCAGGTAGTCGCTGGGCGTGGCGATCGTGTAGTACTTGGGGACCACCTTGGGGATGCCGAACTTGTCCCAGCGCGACACGCGGTTGGAGGCGCCGTAGAGGTCGGGCACGACGTAGTGCTCGCGCATGAACACCCGGTCGAGCGCCCGCGTCGCCGTGCGCAACTCGTCCATCGTCGTCGCCTTGTCCATGCGGTCGACGAGGAAGTCGATCGCCTTGTTCTTGATGCCGGCGTAGTTGGCCGACGCCTGCTCGTCCGCCGCGGCGCTGCCCAGCGCCGCCTTGAGGTCGGCGGCATTGGGCAGCGCCCAGTCCCCGCTCTTGAGGTTGATCATGTCGAAGTCGAAGGTCTCCAGCCGCTTGCGGTAGAGCGCGAAGTCGACCAGGCGGACGTTGAGCTTGATCCCGAGCAGCGCCAGGTTGCGCTGGTAGACGGCTTCGCGGCGGCCGAAGGCTTCGCCGGCCTCCAGCCACTCGAACTCGAAGCGCTCGCCCTTGGCGTTGCGCAGCGCGCCGTCGGCGTCGACCTTCCAGCCCGCCTCCTCCAGCAGCTTGCGCGCCCGCTTGAGGTTGTTGCGCAGGCCGTTCGGGTCGAGGTCGGTGCGCGGATCCTCCCAGGGCGGGCCGAACACCGCCGGCGGCAGTTCGCTGCGGAAGCGCTCCAGCAGCGCCAGCTCCCCGGCCGACGGCTCGCCGCGGGCCGCGAACTCCGAATTGGCGAAGAGGCTGTTGACGCGCTTGTACTGCCGGTAGACGTTGATCGACGCGAAATCGTAGGCGAGACCCAGCGCCTCGCGCACGCGGCGGTCCTGGAACAGCGGCTTGCGCAGGTTGAAGTAGTACGCCTGCAGGCCCATGCCGAAGCCGGTCGGGAACTCCTCCTTGACGATGCGGCCGTCGTCCCACTTGGGCCCGGAGTGCTGCCGCGCCCAGCGCCGCGCCGAGTACTCCATCAGGAAGTCGAACTCGCCGGCCTTGAACGCCTCGATGGAGATCGCGTTGTCCTGGTAATAGCGGTAGACGATGCGGTCGAAGTTGTACTGCCCCTTCGCCACGCCGAGATCCCGCGCCCAGTAGTCCGGGTCGCGGACGAACTCGATGCGGCGCGGCGCCTCGACGGTCCCGACCTTGTACGGGCCGGTGGTGATGGGAAACTCGTTGACGACGTCGCTGAACTTCTTCGGCTTGCCGTCGGCGTCCAGCGACCACTTGGGCGAGAACACCGGCAGGCCGCCGACGTTGAAGATCGTGTCCGCGGTGCGTTCCTTGAGGTCGAAGCGGATCGTCCGCGGATCGAGCACCGTCGCCCTGGCCACGCCTTCGAGCTGCGTGCGCGTCGCCGGCGAGACCTCCTTGCTGGTCAGCATCTCGAACACGTGCGCGACGTCCGCGGCAGTGACCGGATCGCCGTTGATGAACCGCGCCCGGGGATGGATCCGGAAGGCGACCCACGCCTTGTCGGGCGCGACCTGGATGTCCTCGGCCACCATCCCGTACATCGTGTCCGGCTCGTCGCCGGAACGCTGGGCGAGCGTCTCGAACATCAGCGTGGTGAGGCCGGCGGGCGACTGACCCTTGATGGTGTAGGGGTTGTACTTGTCGAAGCTCGTCCGCCGGTCGGGGTTGTTGAGCTGCAGCGTGCCGCCCTTGGGCGCCTGCGGGTTGACGTATTCGAAGTGCGAGAAGCCGCGCGGATACCGGGGCTGGCCGTAGGCCGAGTAGGCGTGCGACCAGCGGTCGGCGGCCGGCAGCGGGCCGGCGGCCGGCTGGCCCCGCGCCAGCGGCCCGGCCGCGAAGGCCAGCGCGCCGGCGAGGACGGCCCGGAGCACGAGGAGATGCGAGCGCCGGAGGGGCGCCCGGAGCAGGAGTGACACGCCGGAGGGTGGGGCCGAAGACAAAGGCGCGATGATCACGCGTTTCGCCCGGCGATGCAACCGCTCCGTCCCGCGCCCGGTCCCGCTCCCCGCAGGCGATCCGGCGGATCGCGGAAGGGTAGAATGAGCGCCGGTCGGTCGCGGCGCGATGCCCGGTGCAACGTCCCCGTCCCGATCCCTCGCCCCGATCCCGGATGCCATGAATCCCGTTCCCGCCGTCCTCGTCACCGGTGCAAGCCGCGGACTCGGTCGCGGCGTCGCCATCGAGGCGGCGGCGCAGGGCCTGTCGGTCGCCGTCAACTACGCGTCCAACCGTGCCGCCGCCGACGAAACCGCGGCGCTGTGCCGACAGGTCGCGCCGAACCCTGCCCAGCGCTTCGTCCCGGTGGCCGGCGACATCAGCCGGCGCGACGATCGCCTGGCGCTGGTCGACGGCGTGCTGGCCGCGCTGGGACGCCTCGACGCGCTGGTGAACAACGCGGGCATCGCGCCGCGCGTGCGCGCCGACGTCACCGAAGCCAGCGAGGCGTCGTTCGAGGAAATCATCCGCACCAATCTGCAGGGCCCCTATTTCCTCACCCAGCGGGTGGCGAACCACTGGCTCGAGAAGCGCTATGCGCCGGCCCTTCCGGGCGGCTTCAAGATCATCTTCGTCACGTCGATCTCGGCCGACACCGCGTCGGTCAACCGCGGCGACTACTGCATCTCGAAGGCGGGGCTCGCGATGGCCGCCCAGCTGTGGGCGGTGCGGCTGGCGGCGGAGGACGTCCAGGTGCTGGAACTGCGCCCGGGAATCATGGCCACCGACATGACCGCCGGCGTGAAGGACAAGTACGACCGGCTGATCGCCGAGGGCCTCGTCCCGCAGCGGCGCTGGGGCACGGCCGAGGACGTCGGCCGCGCGGTCCGCGCCGTGCTCGCCGGGCAGTTCCCGTTCACCACCGGCGACGTCATCCACCTCGACGGCGGCTTCCACCTGCGCCGCCTCTGAGCCCATCGAGCACCGGAACTTCCCTCCCGACCCGAGCCCTCATGATCCGCATCGACCCGCAGTTGACCGCCGCCGCGCTCGTCCCCGCCATCGACCGCGTGTTCGAGCTTTCGGCGAAGAAGATCGCCCTGATCCAGAAGCACTGGGACTCCGCCAAGGGCACCCCGGTGTTCACCGTCGCCGGCCGCTACACCTCGCGCGGCTGGACCGAGTGGACGCAGGGCTTCCAGTTCGGCGCCGCGATCCTGCAGTTCGACGTCACTGAGGACCGGAAGATGCTGGACATCGGCGTCGAGGGCACGCTCCGGTACATGGCCAGCCACGTCAGCCACGTCGGCGTCCACGACCACGGCTTCAACAACATCTCGACCTACGGCAACCTGCTGCGCCTCGCGCGCGAGGGACGGCTGCCGGCCGACGCCTGGCGCAGCCACTTCTGCGAGCTGGCGCTGAAGGTTTCCGGCGCCGTGCAGGCCGCCCGCTGGACCGATCTGCCCGACGGACTGGGTTACATCCACTCGTTCAACGGACCGCATTCGCTGTTCGCCGACACCATGCGCTCGCTGCGCTCGCTGGCCGTCGCCCACCAGCTGGGTCACGTGCTGATGGGCGAGCGCGACCGCCGGATCTCGCTGCTGCAGCGGCTCGTCCAGCACGCCGATACCAATGCACGCTACAACGTCTACTTCGGCGAGGGACGCGACAGCTACGACGTCCGCGGCCGCGTCGCGCACGAGTCGATCTTCAACACCAACGACGGCTCGTACCGCTGCCCGAGCAGCCAGCAGGGCTACACGCCGTTCTCGACCTGGACCCGCGGCCTCGCCTGGGTGCAACTGGGCTATGCGGAACTGCTGGAATTCCTGGACACGCTGAAGGACGGCGAGCTGAAGCCCTTCGGCGGCAGGAAGCAGGTGCTGGCGCGCTATCTCGCGGCGGCCCGCGCCACCGCCGACTTCTACCTCGAGAATACGCCGAGTTGCGGCGTGCCCTACTGGGACACCGGCGCGCCCGGGCTCGTGCACCTGGGCGACTACCTCGATCGGCCCGCCGACCCGACCAACGAGCACGAACCGGTGGACAGCTCGGCCGCGGCGATCACCGCGCAGGGCCTGATCCGGCTCGGCCGCTACCTGGACGCGCATGGCCAGGCGCGTGCCGGCGCCCGTTACGTCGCGGCCGGCCTCAGCGTCGCCAGGACGCTGTTCGCCGAGCCCTATCTGTCGACGCACCCGCAGCACCAGGGGTTGCTGCTGCACGCGGTGTACCACCGGCCGAACGGCTGGGACCACGTGCCCAAGGGCCGGCGGATCCCCTGCGGCGAATCCTGCATGTGGGGCGATTACCACCTGCGCGAACTGGCGCTCTACATCCGCCGCCTCGCCCGCGACGAGCCCTACTACGCGTTCTACCTGCGCTGACGGACGCCCGCGACACGCAGCGTTCAGGCGGTCAGTTGACCAGCGGCATCACCGTCGCGATCTCGTAGTCCTGGACGGTGCGGATCTTGTTTTCGAGCTGCAGATAGCGCAGCACCTTGGCCGCCGGCAGCACGCGGACCAGGCGGCTCTGGTAGGCGCGCCGGGCGCGCACCTCCTCGTCCTCGATGGCCAGCGACTCCTTCAGCAGCGACTTGGCGAGGACGTCCGACACCGGCTTGCTCTGGGTGACGACTTCCTCGATCAGGCGCGTGCTGCGCCGGTTCAACGCCTCGATCTTGCGCTGGTAATCCTCGTACAGCGGCCAGAACTTCTTCGCCTCGACCTCGGAGAGCGTCAGCGTCGAGGCGACCAGCGCCTTCTTGTCGGCCTTCACCGCGACCTTCAACGCCTGCAAATCGGTGCCGTCGAAGGGTTTGCCCTGCGCCCATGCCAGCGGCGTGGTGGCGAGCGCGACGGCGAGCAGTGCGGCGACGGGCGACAGGTTCATGGCGTTTCCTTTCAACCGGGATCGGAACGGGCGGCCCATCCGGCACCGCGCGGCGCGCCGGGGACCTTCCCGAATGCGTCATTCTAACGTCCCCCGTGGCGCCGGAGGGGGACCCGACGCCGCCGAGGGGCGTCTGCGATCCGGCGGCAGCGCAGCAGCGACGCCTCTGCGCGCCTGGTCGGCGGCCTCCGTTGCCGCGCCGCGCCCCTTCGACAATCGGCGGCGATTCGGGCAGCATTCGCGCTGACAGGCATGGTCGGGGACCGGCCCCGAATCCCCGGTGGCGGCCGCGACACAGCATGGAGTCGAGATGGGAACGAGTGCGCAGTTGCGCCGGCGGATCGCCGCCGCGTTGTTCGCGGCAGCCTTCGCCTCTCTGGCGACGGCGGCCGACATCGGGCAGATCAAGGTGGCGAAGGGTCCGGTGACGATCGAACGCGGCGGTCAAACGCTGCCGGCTGCGGTCGGCATGCGCGTGCAGACCGCCGACGTCGTGACCACCGGCGCCGATGCCTCGGTCGGCATCACCATGGGCGACAATTCGCTGCTGTCCGCCGGCCCGAACAGCACGCTGTCGCTCGATCGCTACGAGTTCGACGCCACGACCAGTCGCGGCCGGTTCGACGCGTCGCTCTCGACGGGCTCGTTGGCGGTGGTTTCCGGCCGCATCGCCAAGCAGTCGCCCGAAGCGATGACCGTCCGCACCCCCTTCGCAATCCTCGGGGTCCGCGGCACCGAGTTCGTGGTCAGCGCCCATGCTCCGACTGCTGCGCCGAATTGAACGCGCGCTGGTCGCCGCCTGCGTGGCCGGCGGGCTGGCCGCCTGTGCGACGCAGTCCGGCACCGTCGTGCTGCTGCCCGAGCAGGGCGGCCGCGACACCGCGGTGACGGTTCGCCAGGGCGACCGGACGCTCGTGCTCGACCAGCCCTACGCGGCAGCCGACCTCACTTCGACGGGACCGCAGCCGAGGGCGTCCAGCGCGGCGGAAGTCGATCGCCGCTTCGCCGCGGCGCTCGCCGCCCAGCCTGCGCGTCCCCGGGTGTACACGCTCTACTTCGTCGAGCAGACCGACACGTTGACCGACGAATCCCGGCGCATGCTCGACACCGTCGCCGCCGAGATCGCCCGTCATCCAGTGCCCGACATCGTCGTGGTCGGGCACACCGACCGCGTCGGCAGCGATGTCGTCAACGACGCGCTCGCCCGCAAGCGCGCCGAGACGGTCCGGACGGGGTTGACGCAGCGCGGCATCGCCGCCGAGAACATCGTCGCCGTCGGCCGCGGCAAACGCGAGCCGATCGTGCCCACGGCCGACGGCGTCGCCGAACCGCTCAATCGCCGGGTCGAGATCGTCGTGCGCTGAACCTGTCGCCGGTGCCGCGGACGCTCAGAACCGGTGAATAAATCTACTGCGCGGGCGGATTGCCGCGTTGCTCACTCGCTCCCTCCTCGCCTATCCAGCAGATATGTCTCGTCGGTCGCATCGTTCGCGCCTTGCACTCCGCCCGCTCGCGACGATTTCTTCACCGGTTCGGAGCGGCCGACCTGGCCGGGCGCCGGGCCCGCAGAGGGACCGTTCCAGCGCAACGCGAGCACGGTGATGTCATCGGCCGGCTCGGCGCCGGCCGCGAAGTTCGCCACATCGGCGAGCAGCGTCGCGACGACCGCGCCGGCCGCGACGGGGGCTTCGCGCCCCCGGTGGAGGACCGCCGCCAGGCGCGCGCTGCCGTAGAGGTCGCCGCCCGGGTTGCGCGCCTCGGTGACCCCGTCGGAGACGACGCACAGCAACTCCCCCGGCTCCAGCTGCAACCGCGCGCCCCGGTAGGCGAAGGCATCGACCGCGCACAGCGGCGGGCCGTCGCCGTCGGTGATGCGCAGAACCCCCGCCCCGACGGGATCGACGCGGAACGGGTTTTCGTGTCCCGCGTTGCAATACGCGAGCGTGCCCGAATCGAGATCGAGGATGGCGGCGAAAGCGGTGACGAACAGCGCCTCCGGATTGTCGCGCGACACCTCGGCGTTCGCCGCCGCCATCAGTGTCCCCAGGTCCGGCGTCTCCATGCGCAGCGTCGCGCTCTTGTACAGCGCCTTGCTCACGGCCATGAAGATGCTGGCCGACAGCCCCTTGCCGGCGACGTCGCCGACCAGGAAAAAGAGCCTCCGCTCGTCCAGCCGGAAAAAATCGTAGAGGTCGCCGCCCACCTCGCGTGCCGGCAGCATTGCGGCGGCGAGATCGAGGCGACGATCGGGGCCCAGGCTCTCGGCGCGCGGCAGCATCGCCGTCTGGATCCGCCGCGCGGCGTCGAGTTCGCCGGCAATGCGGGCGTTGTGCTCGCGCTGGCGCTGCAGCACCTGCTCGAGCGACCGGCGGTGCCGCGTCGCCTCGGCCAGCGTCGCCACCAGCAGCGCGCCGAACACCAGCAGCAGGGCCAGCGACGGCGTCGCCGCGTCGAACAGCAGGCGCTGCGTCCGGAAGGCTGCGTAGCCCGACGCCAACAGTATGGCCACGCCGCCCACCGCGACCCACAGCGCGTGCCGCGGCGCCCAGGCCGGCGTCGCCACGATCAGCAGCGTCGCCAGCAGCGCGAACAGCGCCGCCTCGAGGACCGGGCCCCAGGACGGCCGCGAAAGCAGTGTCCCATCATAGAGGTTCTCCAGCAGCTGGGCGTGGATTTCGCTGCCGGGCATGCGCTCGCCGACGGGGGTGGCGTGGACCTCCCCGAGCCCGAGGCCGGTGACGGCGACCAGCACCAGCTTCTGCCGCAACCGCTCCGGGTCGACGCGGTCCTCGAGCACGTCGAGGGCCGAGACGAAGCGGCCCGCGTGACGACGCGAAAAATAGACGCGGGCGCCGCCGTCGGCCTCGGTCGGCACCAGCGCGCGCCCGACGGCGATGCCGTCCACCGTGGGTCCCGACAGCACCAGGCGCAATGACGTCGCACCGGCGGCGACACGGAACATCTCGATCGCCAGCGCGCCGATCAGCGTGCCGTCGATCTCGGCGACCAGCGGCACGCGGCGAATCACGCCGCCCACCGGATCGGCCGACACCAGTCCCCAGCCGCGGGCCACCCGATCGACCGCGTCGACGCTGGTCAGTGCGCCGGCGAAGCGCTCGATCCGGGCTGCCGCGAGCCCGTCCGCTGCGCTCGCCGCGGCCCTGTCCTGGACCACGAACGGGGGCGAACGCAGCGACCTGCCGCTGCGCTCCGGCAATCCTGCCACCGCCAGCACGGCTGGCGCGGCCGCGAGCGCGCGGGCGAGCAACGCGTCGTTGGTCGGCCATTCGGCCTGTTCGCGATGGCGCGCCGGCGGACCCGCGCCCCGCCACTGGCGCAGCTCTTCGGGGGACAGCGGATCGGGTTCGGGCATCAGGATGTCGATCCCCAGCGCCGCGGGGCCCGCGCCGTTCACCCGGTCGACGAGCTCGGCCAGCAACGATCGCGGCCAGGGCCAGCGACCGAAGGCCGCGAGGCTCGGCCCGTCGATCGCGACCACGACGGCCGGCATGGCGGTCACCACGCGCGGGGACAACGCCTGGCAGGCATCGAACCAGGCCTCCCGCAGCGGGGCGGTGAGGCGGGGGGCGAGGACGATCAGCAGCGCCAGCGCGGTGACCAGCACGGCACCCACGCGGCGGATGCGATCTCTGCGTGGCGCCGGCGGGTCCGCTGCGGCGACCCCCGTCAAAGCGCGATTTCCATCCCGTCGTAGGCGGAGGAGATGCGCATCGGCCGACCGCTGCGGGTGATCTCCTCCAGGCGCCTCGTGTCCGCCAGCACCGCCGCGATCTGCGCGTCGTCCGCGGCCGGCTCGTGGTGAAACAGGCACAGGTGCGCGACGCCAGCCAGCTGGCAGAGTTCGACGCCGACCACGTTGCTCGAGTGCCCCCAATCGGCCTTGACCGTGGTCGCCTCCGCCAGCGAGTACATGGCGTCGAAGACGACCAGGTCGGCGTCGCGGAAGAAGTCGACGAAGCTCCGCGTTTCGGCCGCCTCGGTCAGCTTGTGCTCGGAGTCGGTGGTGTAGACGACCGTGCGGCCGCCGCGCTCGAAGCGGTAGCCGTAGGAGTCGCCGGCGTGCCGCTGGCGCAGCGTCGTCACCGTCATCCCCGCGACCTCGTGCCGGATGCCGGGCGGCAGATGGACGAACTCGATGTCGGCGCGCATGGTGTCGAAGTCGACCGGGAACGACGGCGGGTCCATCTGGCGCCGCAGCGCCGCTTCGAGATCGACGTGTCCGCCGTAGATGCGCACCCGGTTGCCGGGGATGTATGCGGGCGCGAAGAACGGCAGCCCCATGATGTGGTCCCAGTGCACGTGGGACATGAAGATGTGGTAGGTCTGCGGCGTCCGCGGACCGTGTCGGGCGATGGCCGCCTCGCCGAACGGGCGCACGCCGCTGCCGAGGTCGCAGAGCACGTAGTCGGCATCGCCGGTCTCGATCTGCACGCAGGACGTGTGCCCGCCGAAGGTGCCGGCCAGCGCGAAGTCGAGACCGTCCACGTAGTCCTCGACCGCGCGTTCCGACGCCAGCGCGAGTCCCCGTGCGCCGCGCACCGCGGCGATCAGGCGGCCGCGCAGCGCGGCGGCGGTGAGGGCGACCGGCAGCGAACCGCGCGTGCCCCAGAAGCGGACGAGCTTCACGTCGACGTTGAAACCGCGGGGGAGCCGTAGGCGGCCGCCGCCGCGGCCGAGATCGCCTTCAGTGCCGTCGGCAGCGCGTCGAAGACATCGAGCACGCTGTGGAAGCGGCTGATGGCGAAGATCTCCGCGACCACCGGTTGCAGCCCGACCACGGCGATCCGCGCACCCCGCCGGCGCATCTCCTTCGCCGCGATCATCAGCACGCGCAGGCCGACGCTGCTGACGTAGTCGACCCGGCCGAAGTCCAGCACCAGCCCGGCCGGAGCGTCGCCCGAGGGCTCGACCAGCGGCCGCAGCACGCGCTCGAGTTCATCGGCGCTGCCGTGGTCGAGGCGGCCGACCGGGGCGACCACGACCACGTCGGCAAACCGGCGACGCGCAACCTCCATGCGGATTCCCCTCCCCCGTTCGTTTCGGTCCGCGCCGCCGCGGAACTCGACTTGCCCGCTAGTCTAGCGGCCCCGCCTGCCGCCGCCTATAGCTTGATCCGACCCCGGTGCGAATTTCGTGCCCACCTGCGGATCGTCCGGCCCGCAGGGGCGGTGCCCCCGCCCGTCGCCCCTGGCCGGGCCCCGCGTGATGGCGCCCGGCCGTCGTCGCGGTTGCCGCTGCGCGGGTTCTGCGGCACTATCGGCGCGGTCGGATGCCGAGGGAGATCGAAATGCGTACACGCACACTCATCGCCGCGTTGTCGACGCTGCTGCTCGCGTCCTGCGCCCACCACTACCAACACCACGGCCCGGGCGGACGGTATGCGGCGGTGCCGAACCCCGCGTATCCGCAGGTCTCCGTCGTCGGTGGCCGCCAGATCGTCGTCAGCCCGGAACCGCTCGTCTTCCTGCGCGGCGGCGGCGAAGTCGTGATCACCTGGCAGTTGCCGCGCGGATCGACCTACCGCTTCCCGGAGAACGGGATCGTCGTCGAGGGCAAGCAGGACGAAATCGTCCGTTGCGGCGTGCGCAGCGAGGGCCTCGAATTCTCCTGCCTGAACCGGCACACCCGGGCCGGCAAATACAAGTACACCATCCGCGTGCTGGACGGGTCGCGGCCGCTCGAACCGCTCGACCCGACGATCTACAACGACGACTGAACCGGTGAGACTCGCCGCGAGGGGTGCAAGGCGGACGTGGCGACAGCAGGAGCGACGCGCGCGCCCGCCGCATAGATTTATTCACAGGTTCTGACCCGGGTTCGCCGTCAGACGCGGCGAAGCACCGACGCCCGCGCCCGACGCATCGCCTCGTCGGCGGCAAGCGCGCGGCCCGCGGCCGCGGCCGCGGCAAAGTCCGCGGCGCCCAGCGCCTCCTGCGCGCGCGCCATCCGCGGCCGCAGGAATGCGGCGTCGGCGGGGTCGCGCTGCAGCCCGGTCTGCGCGGCCAGCGCCTCGGCGGCGCCGAAGAGGCAGGCTGCCGTCTCCCAGTCTTCGCCCAGCGCGGCAAGGGCGGCGCACACTTCCAGCGCGCTTTGCGCCGCCGGCTTCGAACCGATCTCCTCGACGATCGCCAGCACCTCGCTCAGCATCGCGCGCGCCTCCTTGCCGGATCCGCAGTCGATCGACACCATCGCGAGATTGAGCAGGCCCATGGCGACGCTCAACCGGTCCCCCAGTTCGCGCGCCAGCGCCAGTGCGTCTCGCGACAGCAGCAGGGCGGTGTCGAGGCGCCCGTCCATCCGATGCAGCTGGGCGAGCGCGCTGGACGCGGCGAGGAGTTCCCGCTTGTCGCCGAGCCCGCGCGCGAGGTCCAGCGCCTCGTCGAGATGCCTCCGCGCGAGGTCGAAGTCGCCGGCACCGAGACCGGCCAGGCCCAGCGGTTGCAGCACCTTGGCCACCAGCGTCGTGTCGCCCATGCCGCGCGCGATGGCGGCCGCCTGGTCCAGGTGCCGTTGCGCGTCCGCGTAGCGACCCATCGAATGCGCGAACTGGCCGGCACCGAAGAGCCCGCGGTAACGGGCGAGATCGTGTTCCGGGCCACCCGCGCGCGCCAGCGCCTCGACCGTCAACCGGTAGCCGAGGGTGCCGAGGCCGCGATGGATCCAGTAACGACGCAGCGCTCGCACGAGGCGCAGGCCGAGCTCGGCACCCCCGACCGCCCGATCGGCAGCCGCGTGCGCCGCGAGCAGGTTTTCGTGATCGACGTCGAGCCGGGCCATCCAACGCCCCTGCTCCGGCCCCGCCAGCTCGGGCTGCGCCGCCTCGGCGAACGCCAGGTAGAACGCGAGGTGCCGATCGCGGACCGACACCGCTTCGCCGGCCTCCTGCAGGCGCTCCTGCGCGTACTGGCGCACCGTTTCCAGCAGCCGGTAACGCTCGCCTTCGGCGTCCATCACCACCAGCGACTTTTCCACCAGCGCACTGAGGAGTTCCAGCACGTCGCCGGCGTCGATCCCGTCCCCCGCGCCGACGGACTCGGCGGCCTCGAGCGTCCAGCCGCCGGCAAAGATCGACAATCGCCGCAGCAACCTGCGCTCGGTCTCGGCGAGCAGGTCGACGCTCCAGTCGATCAGCACGCGCAGCGTCCGCTGCCGCGGCAGCACCGTTGCGTCGCCGGTGCGCAGCAGGCGGAAGCTGTCCTTGAGCCGGGCGGCGATGGTCTCCACCGGAATCGACCGCACGCGGGCCGCCGCGAGCTCGATCGCCAGCGGAATCCCGTCCAGCCGGTGGCAGATGTCGACCACGGCAGCGACGTTGCGCTCGTTCACCGCGAACGCGGGCTGCGCTGCCCGCGCCCGGTCGACGAACAGCCGCAGCGCGTCGTGGCGGGTCACCGCCTCCAGCGCCAGGCCGGCACCCGGCGCGGGTGCCGTCAATGCCGGCACCGGATAGACCGTCTCGCCGGCCACCCGCAGCGGCTCGCGGCTGGAGGCCAGGATGCGCAGCGCGGGCCCGGATTGCAGCAGCGCCTTGGCCAGCTCGGCGCACGCGTGCAGGACGTGCTCGCAGTTGTCGAGGAGCACCAGCATCGCGCGGTCCCCGACGAACTTGCGCAACGCGTCGACGACGGGCCTCCCCGCTTCTTCCTTGACGCCGAGCACCGATGCCAACGCCTGCGCCACCAGGCGCGGGTCGGTCAGCGCCGCCAGGTCGACGAACCACACGCCGTCCGGGTAGTCGTCGAGGACGTCGGCCGCGAGCTGCAGCGACAGGCGCGTCTTGCCGATCCCGCCGGCGCCGACCAGCGTCAACAGCCGATTCCCCGCCAGCAGCCGCTTCGCCTCGGCCATCTCGCGTTCGCGGCCGATGAAGGTGTTCAACTGCTGCCAGAGATTGTTCGGCGTCGCCGCCAGCGACCGCAGCGGCGGGAACTCGGTGGGCAGGCGCGCGTGGTCGAGCTGCCAGACGCGTTCGGGCCGGCTGAGATCGCGCAGGCGCACGGCTCCCAGGTCGCGCAGCGTGACGTCGGCCGGGAGGCGGTCGCGCACGAGCTCCGCCACGGCCTGCGAGAGCAGGATCTGGCCGCCGTGGGCGGCGCTCATGATCCGCGCCGCGCGGTTGACCTCGGGGCCGTAGAAATCCGCATCGCGGCGCTCGTGCGGTCCCGCGTGCAGGCCGCAGCGCACGCGCAGCCCCATGCCGGCGGTGGCCTCGGGATCGGACAGTGCCAGCTGCATCTGCACGACCGCGGCGAGCGCATCGTGGGGCCGCGCGAAGGCCGCGTGGACGCCGTCGCCGGTGGTCTTCACCACGGTGCCCCCGTGCTGCTCGACCGCCGTTCGCGCCAGGGCGTCGTGGCAGGCGAGCGCGACGCGCATGCGCGCGGGCGACTCCTCCCACAGGCGCGTGCTGCCCTCGATGTCGGTGAAGAGGAACGTTGCCGCGGCGGACTCGCCCACCAAGGTGATGCCTCCGGTCGCGAAGCGTTATGGCGCGCCGCGCGCCGATCCCCGCGGATCGCGACCGCGGTCGGTCAGGCGACGCGGTTTCGCGTCATTCGGTCGTCAGCAGGCGCGTGATCTTCGCGAACGAGAACAGGCCGCGCAGGTGCTCGCCGCCTTCGTCGCGGCGCTCGACGACCGCGATGTGGGTCCGCCCGCTCCTGCGGAACGCGTCCAGGATCATCGCGACGCTGGCCTTTTCGACCTCGCCGATGTCGGTCACCCGCCACTGCTCGATGGGTTCCATGATGTCGCGGACCAGCACGTCCTCACGCGAATTGCCGCGACCTATCCCGCCGACCGACTGCATGTGGCGCAGCGGCTTCTCGCCCTGGATGTCGTAGGCGGTGATCATGCCCAGCACCTTCTGCCCGTCACGGTCGAGGACGAACGCCGACCGCACGCCGGCGTGCTTCATGTGCTCCAGCGCCGCGTCGATCGAGCTGTGCTCCCGGACGCTGATCGCCGAGCGCTCGCGAAAATCGGTCATCACCTTGCGCGCGTCGTCGGTCGCGGCGACGCGCCACGGGTCGTTCCCCGGCGAAGCGAGGGTGCGGCCGGCCAACGGCCTGAGTTCAACGGAGCGCGCGGGCATCGAGTTCCTCCTGCCGAATGACGGGATGCATCGATTATAGGTCATCCGCGCCGGGCACCGCGCTGCCGTTTCCGCCGCGCCCGCGCCGCGACGGCATCAGTCGTCGCGCGGGTTCGGCGCGTCGATCCGGCGTCGCGTCACGTCCCCGGCGCTGCGCTGCTCGATGGCGTCGGCCAGCGCCTGGAATTGACGGGCGATGTTCCGCTCGACGGCCAGCTGCTCGAGCGGCCCGAACAGCGCCCAGCCGGTGGCCACCCGCCCCTGGTATTCGAGACGCACCCCGCTTCCGGTCGGCGTCAGCCGATAGTCGCTCTCCAGTGTCGGGAAGCTGCCGGCGATCGCCCGCGACCGCAGCCGCGTCGGCGCGATTTCGGTGATCTCGAAGGTCACGTCGAGCGGCATGCGCAGCAGCCACAGCGTCGCGTCGCCCGACTGCTCGACGATGACCGTCGCGCCGCGGCGGGCCGACACCCGGCTGACGCGCAGGTCGGGGATGAAGTCCACGTAGCGTTCGTAGTCGGCGAGGACGCGCCAGGCGGTGGCACCATCGGCGTCGAGCTGCGCGCTCGCCTCGATGTCGATGCGGTCGCCGCGGCGCTGTACGCCGATGCTGATCGTAGCCGCGTCTGCAGGCGTCGCGACCGCGACCAGCGACGCGAGGGCCAACGCAATGGCCAGCATCGCGAGCTCGGTCGACCCGGTCGACGCGGATTGCGGAAGGTGTGGTGTGCTCGTCATCGCATCGTCCCGCGCTCGTCATGCCCGGCCCCGGCTGCAGAGCCTGAGCCATGGCCGATCGGTGGCGCCGTCTCGGGCCGGTGCATCCGGCGCGGCACGGTTTCCCTTGCGAGTTCAACAGCTGCGACCGGCCTTTGTTCCCGCCGCGCCAACGACGCGTTCGACGTTCGATGCGGAAACCCGAGACGCTTGCAACTCGTTGCATCCCGGCGTAATCTGAGCTTGCAGGTGAAGTGGTTGGTGGGGCGGCGACTGCGGGTGCGATCGAGAGCAAGGCGCTGCGGGTTGGCTGACCGAAGTGTGGTCGATCCGCAATTCGTCGCGGTATCGCAAACGCAGCAAGCCGTGGACGTTGTAGCACACAACGCGCGAGGAGGTTCTCTATCGATGACAATAATTACAGGTCGACCTCGACGCCGGTAACCCACTGCCGGCACACGTCGCGGTGACGCGACGAAATGAAGCCACAGCGATGTGGCGAGCCTGTGAAGCCCCGCGGTTCTCGTGGGGCTTCGCTCGCATTGCCGGGCGGTCCGGCGGCGGCGGCGGGGCAGGGGCCAGGCGGTTGGGTCGCCCGGGGGGGGCGCCGGCGGGTCGGGGGGGGGGGGGGCGCTCTGGGCGAGAGAGCGCGCAGCGACCCCCCGTCGGGCGGGCTCCTTGCCACGTCGCTGCGCGCCCTCCCCCTGCACCCTCCCGAAGCTCCAGCGCCCGACGTGGGACCGACGCACCCCGCGGCACCCGAAGTCGAGGTCGTGATCGAGATTCCGCGCGGCAGCTTTCTCAAGCGCGGATCCGTCGGCCACATCGACTTCGTCTCCCCGTTGCCCTGTCCGTTCAACTACGGCTCGGTGCCGCGCTACCTGGGGCAGGAAGGCGATCTGCTGGACGCGGTGGTGCTCGGGCCACGGTTGCCGGTCGGCACCCGGTTGACCGTGCGGGCCTGGGGTGCGGTCATCCTCACCGACCGTGGCATGACCGACGACAAGCTCATCTGCAGCCGCACCGCGGTCGATGCGGCCGAGCAACGGCGGATCCTGCGCTTCTTTCACTTCTACGCCCGGTGCAAGGCGCTGCTCAACCTGTGGCGTCGCCGCCCGGGGCGCAACGCCTGCGATGGCTGGTGCGCGGCCGGCGCGGCGCTCGCGCGCGCCCGACCGCGAGGCGACGCCTGGGCGGGACCGGCCGTCGAATTCTGAGGGATGTCGCCGCTGCGGGTCGGAGAATCGCTCCACCCGCGCGTCGAACGGTGGATGCCGCGCCGACTCGCGCCCGACGCGACGGTCACCGGGACCGCCCGGGCAACGGGCAGTCCGCTAAGTCGTCGGCTTGGCCTTGCGACCCGGGGCCAGAGGCGGGACATAACCCGATACGCGGCACTGCCAGGCGTCGATCCTCTTGCCGTTTTCGAACCGGGTCAGGTTGCACATGATGACTTCCCCGGTCGCCGTCAGGTCGGCGAGCCGCTGGCGCACCGTCGCAAGCGGCACGCCGGTTTCCTTGGCGATCTCCAGATCGAGTCGCTGACCGTATTTCTTCAGGCACTGCAGGGTTTCGATCATGGCTACGTGTCCTTCGCAAGGACCGGTAGTCTAACAGCGCTCCGATTGCGTCGGTTCGGAATTCGCTTTTCGACGGAGCGGCCGAACCCGATCGCGCGGTCGAACTTGCGGACCAAGGCGGCGCGGCCGGTGCAGGCGGTCACCGCCCTCCCGCCCCCGCCGGGCGAGCCGGCGTCAGAAGTCGTGCTTCAGGATCTCGGTGGTGCGCCGACAGAGTTCGCGACCGTAGTCGGTCCACAGCCCCTGGCCCCAGTAGCGGTAGCAGCTCGTCTGCGAGGCGAGCAGGTGCAGCAGCGCATTGCGGTAGCGCGTCTCCTTCGTCGGGCGGCCCGGTGCGAGCACGACCTGGTGGAACAGCGCGCTGGCCTCCTCCATCGGGCCCAGCACGTTGTCGTAGCCCCGCACCCAGGACAGGTTGCCGGTCCAGCTGCCGCCCTCCATGTGGAAGCGGCCGTCTTCACGCCCCAGTTCGGCGACGACTTCACGCAGCCGATCCGACCCCTCACCGGGGCTCATCCGTGCCCAGATCCGATGCTGGAACAGCGGCTGGACCTCGGGCAGCATGTCGTCGCTCACGCCGGCCGCGCGGAGGTGCTCGAGGTACTCGGTGCCGTTGACCAGCGGCACCGCGGATCCCGACGCTTCGCGGACGACCTCGAAGTACTTGCCCGGGAACTCGTTCATCATCACCCCGCCGTTCTCGCCGTCGGCGACCTGGGTGACGAGCGGCGGCACCTCGATCCCGCCCAGGAGCTGCCGCGACAGCCCTTTCGCCTCGTAGTACGGCTGCATCTGCGCGACGAGCTTGGTGTCCGACCCCTGCGTCTTGACGAGCGCGACGATGCTGGCGGTCTCGCCCGCGGCATTGCGACAGACGAGCCGGTGCGGCAGGTGCGGCCGCCGCGGCGCCGCGCCGGTCGCCGGCTCCTCGACGGTGTGCTCCTGCACCAGGATCCAGCGGTACCCGCAATCGACCAGCGTGCGGACGAACTCGTAGGCGACGTCGGGGTGGTTGGGCAGCGCCATCTCGGAGGGTGAGAAGCCGCGGACACGGGCGAGCGCCTCGAGCCCGAACAGCGCGGCGAAGTGGTGCTGCCACGCCCGCACGTGCAGCCGGTAGTCCTGCACCGGCGTCGACGGCGCGACAGCGTGACCCCAGGGCGCGCCCAGCCACTCGACCGCGCGGCGGTGGCGCGCGTCGCAGGTGATCGTCCGCAGCCGGTCGAGCACGTCGGCGGCGCCCGCAAGCTCGAGCCCCCAGAGCAGCGTTCCGGAGTACTCCAGCATCACCCGCGGCGCCTTGCCCTCGCCGAGGAGCTCGGGGACGAAGTCGCCCATCCGCGCATAGCAGCGGCGGAACGCCGGTGCGTTGTGGTTGTCGCCGATTCCCGGGTGCGCCTCCATCGCCTGCAGGTTCCCGATCAGCGCTGCGCTGCGGAGGTCGTCGCCCCCCGCCGGAATCAGCGGCTGATGCATGTGCAGCGCGATCGCGCAGCCGGCGCGGATGCGGTCGAACGCGATGCCGCTCCCGCCGAGGAAGACCGGCGCATCGCGAGCTTGCGCGATCGCCGCGGCGACGACGTCCTCGGCACCGCAGAAGTTGGGCAGGCCGTCGCGGCTTGCGGGCAACGTGGTCATCGGTGCGTCTCCGTGAACGTTCGGCCGGCTTGGCGCGTCAACGGTGCCGGATGAAGTCGTAGACGTCGAGATAGGACTGCGCGGGCAGCCGCCACGAGTAGTCGCAGCGCATCCCCTGCGCCTGCAGCTCGCGGAAGAGCGCCGGAGCCTCGCGCCAGAGCCCCAGCGCGCGGCGCAGCGCCGACTCGATGCCCTCGTGGTCGGCGTGCTCGAACACGAAGCCATTGCGCTGACTCTGCGGCCGCAGCGAGTGGTCCCAGTCGAAGACGGTGTCGGCGAGACCGCCGCAGGCGCGGACGATCGGCACCGTGCCGTAGCGCAGCGCGATCATCTGCGCGAGGCCGCAGGGCTCCCACAGGCTGGGCATGACCACGAAGTCGGCGCCCGCGTAGATCAGGTGCGCGAGGTTCTCGTCGAAGCCGATCTCGAGGTGGCAGTCGGGGTTGTCGTTCAGCTCCTGCTTGAGGTGCCTGAAGTCGGCGTCGATCGCGCGCTCGGACCCCGAGCCCAGCAGCACGAACTGCGCGTCGTTGGCGAGGGCCCAGAACAGCGTGTGCCGGATGAGGTGCAGGCCCTTCTGCGGATCGAGCCGGCCCACGTACGCGAGGATCGGCCGCCCCGCGTCGCGCAGCAGCAGTCGCTCGCGCAGCGCCTGTGTGTTGCCCTCCTTGGCGGCGACCGTGTCGGCATTGAACGGCACCGGAATCAGCGGGTCGATCTCCGGATTCCACATCGCGTAGTCGATGCCGTTGATGATGCCGCCGAACTTGCGCTGCTGCTCGTGCAGCGGGTGGCCGAGGCCGCAGCCCTGGTCGGTGTGCCGCGCCTCCCACGCGTGGTGCGGCGACACGGTGGTGACGAAGTTGGCGTACAGCAGCGCGCCCTTGGTGAAGTTGATCGCGTCGGGATCCTGCTCGTCGCCCATCCGGTCGCGCGCGCCGTAGTACTCCGGCCGGCCGAGTCCGGTCGCCCACAGCAGGTCGGGCCCGACGACACCCTGGTGCCGGAAGTTGTGGATCGTGTGGCAGACGCGCTGGTCGCCCATCCCCAGGCCGGCGTAGATCTCGTAGAGCAGCACCGGCACCAGCGCCGTCTGCCAGTCGTGGGTGTGGATGACGTCGGGCTTCTTGCCGGTCACCCACATGAACTCGAGCGCTGCCCGGCTGAAGAAGGCGAACCGCTGCGCCTCGTCGGAAAAGCCGTAGTAGGCACCGCGGTCGAAGAAGTGCTGGAAGCTGTGGGGCTCGATGAAAAAGCACTTGAGGCCGTGGACGAACCCGAACCAGACGGTGCAGCGGATGCGCCCGCCGTCCCATGGCACCCAGAGGTTCTCGTAGGTCACCTGCAGACCCCAGATCTGGTCGTAGCGCATGCAGTCGTACTTGGGCAACACCACCTCGACCGAGTGGCCGCGGAGCTGGAGTTCGCGGCAGAGGCCGAACACCACGTCGGCGAGGCCGCCGACCTTCGCCACCGGAGCGCACTCCGAAGCGATCATCACGACGTACATGCTGCGTATCCTTTCGGGCGAGCGTGGAACGACCTCGAATTCTACAGGCGCCGCGAGGTGGGGCTCACAGCCAGCCGAGATTGCGGGAAAGCACGTACACGACGGTACCGGTCAATATGCTGAGCAGCGCGTTCCGCCTCCACCACTGCAGCAGCATCACCAGCGCTGCTGCCAGCAACTCCGGCCCGGGCCCTGCCGCATGCGCACTGGCGGCGCCTGCGATCGAATGCAGCAGCAGGATCGTCATGATGGCCAGCGGCAGGAACCGACCCAGGCGCGGCACCATCGGATGCCGCTTCAGCCATTCGGCGGCCACGAATGGAAGGGCGCGCAGGCCGAACGTGACCAGCCCCATGGCCGCGATCACGCCCAACGCGTACCCGCTGTCAATCATCCCGTGCCTCCGTTGCCGCTGTTGCGGATCTGGCTTGCCAGACGATGCCGGCGGCGGTGCTGAGCACGATGGCGATCACCAGCGCGTGCGTGGGTGCCAGCGAGTAGGCCACGCCATAGGCGGCCAACGCGATCCACAGGGGAGCGGGACTCATCCGGGTCCGCCACTGTTCGACGGCGAGCACGGCAAACAGGGCTGCAAGAACGAAGTCGAGACCGGCCAGAGGCACCTGCGCCCGGGCGCCGATCGTCGCTCCGATGGCGGTGCCGGTGACCCACCACGCATGATTGAGCAGAGCCACCCAAGCCATCTGCCGAAGGCTGGTCGACTCCGGCATCGTGGTGAGCACCGAATAGGTCTCGTCCGTCAACCCGAAGACCAGGTACCAGCGCAGCCATCCGGCCCGTGGCAACCTGTCCAGCAGCGACAGGCCGTAGAAGGCGTGCCGCAGATTGACGATCAGCGTGGCCAGCGCGATCGTTCCCGCGGACGAGCCGGCGGCGATCATCGGGATCATCATGTACTGCGCTGCGCCTGCGAACACGAAGAGGCTGGCCAATACGGCCAACCACCCGTCCCCGCCGGCCTGGACGAACAGAAAGCCGAACACGGTGCCCAGTGGGATGTACCCCATGGCGACCGGCGCCGTCAGCGCCAGCGCCGAGTACCGGGTCCCCGCCGGGTCCAATTTCGATTTCGTGCTGTTCGTCATCATCGAGCGGCGGGAGCGAAAGGCCGCACATTGTGAATCATTTTCCAGCAGCGATGAGCCCGCAACCCGTCGGGCGGTGACGGTGGTAGCGAAAGTGAATGGCAGTGCAGGCACCCTTGTCGCGGAGTGTCCGCGCATTGGCTGTCGAGCCGTCGGGTGCGACAATGGCACCAATGCGCAGCCAATGCGCGGCACATGAGCGAGCCCACGACGATAAGGCGGGACCGTGACCCGGCGTTGCGCATCGGCGTGCTTGGCTGCGCCAACATCGCCCGGCAGTTCGTGCGCGACCTGACGCCAAGCAATGCGGTGCGGATCGTGGCCGTGGGCAGCCGCAACGCGGACACCGCGGCGGCGTTTGCGGCGGCCTGCGGGATCGACCGCCACCACGGCAGCTACGCGGCGCTGCTGGCGGACGCCGAACTCGACGCCGTCTACCTGCCCTTGCCCAACAGCCTGCACGCCGAATGGGCGATCAAGGCGCTCGAGAGCGGCAAGCACGTGCTGTGCGAAAAGCCCCTGGCTCTGGGCCGCGACGAAGCGGCCGCGATGTTCGACGCGGCGCGGCACCACGACGTCCTGCTGCTGGAGTCGCTGCCCTACCTGTTTCAGCCCCAGACCGGGGACCTGCGGGCGCTGCTGGAAACCGGTGCCATCGGCGCCGTTCGCTCGGTTCAGGCGAGCTTCGGCTTCACGCTGCCCAACTCGACAGACAACATCCGGTTGAAGCCGGAGCTAGGCGGCGGCGCGTTGCTGGACGCGGGGAGCTATCCGCTGAGCCTGATCCGCCTGGTGATGGGCTGCGCGCCGCGAACGGTGCGTGCCGACGCGACCTGGACCGACACCGGGGTGGACCGCAGCCTGATGGCGACGCTGCAGTACGCCGATGGGCGCCGCGCGCAGCTGTCCTGCGCGATGGATGCCGCCAACCATCGCCGCGCCACCATCGTCGGCTCCAACGGCACGATCGAGACCGAATACCTCAACCACACCAGCACGCAGGCCGGCGGCCACCCTCATGGCTACCTGCCCAGCCAGTTGCGGATCCGCCGCGGAACGGCGAACTCGATTCCCTTCGAGGACATCCGCTCGCCCGTTGGCAGCGGCTTCCGGTTTGCCGCCGAAGCGTTCGCCAGGATGGTCGCCGCGCGGGATGTCGCGGCCGCGGAACGCGCCGCGCAGGCCAGCCTGGACAACGCCGCGACGCTGCAGGCGATGGCACGCAGCGCGCGGCTCGAACGCGCCGTCGACGTGGTGGTGCAGGACCCCTATTGAGTCGGCACGAGCGTGCCGAACTCCTGTGGGAGCGCCGTCAGGCGCGAATGCAGTTCCGAGGCGGCAATTCGCGGCTGGAGCCGCTCCCACAAGGATCCTCGCCGGGCACCGATGGTGCCGGCGAGGACGTTGCGCTCTGCGCCTCAGGTCATGCCGGCAATTTCGTGATTGGCGAGCATCTCCAGCGCGCGGACCATCGCCGAGTGGTCCCACGCCTTCCCGCCGTGAGCGGCGCAGGCGTTGAACAGCTCCTGCGCGGTGGCGGTGTTGGGCAGCGACACGCCGATGGCCTTCGCGCTCGACAGCGCGAGGTTCAGGTCCTTCTGGTGTAACTCGGATGCGGAAGCCCGGGTCGAAGCTGCGCTTGATCATCCGCTCGCCGTGCACCTCGAGGATCCGCGACGAGGCGAAGCCCCCCATCAGCGCCTGGCGCACCTTGGCCGGATCGGCACCCATCTTGGAGGCGAACAACAGCGCCTCGCCCACTGCCTCGATGTTGAGCGCCACGATGATCTGGTTGGCGACCTTGCAGGTCTGCCCGTCGCCGTTGCCGCCGACCAGCGTGATGTTCTTGCCCATCAGCGCGAACAGCGGTCGCACCGTCGCGAACGCTTCCGCCGGACCCCCGACCATGATGGTGAGGCTCGCCGCCTTGGCCCCGACCTCGCCGCCGGACACCGGCGCGTCGAGGTAGGCGCAGCCCAGCGCGTTGATCTTCTGCGCGAAGACCTTGGTCTCCACCGGCGAGATCGAGCTCATGTCGACCACGATCTTGCCGGCGGAGAGTCCGGCGGCGATGCCGGCGGGGTCGAACAGCGCCGACGCGACGTGCGGCGTGTCCGGCACCATGACGATGACGATGTCCGCCTGCTCCGCGACTTCCCTGCCGGACGTGCAGACCTTTGCCCCCTGGTCGACCAGTGCGGGTGCGGGTTGGCGCAGATCGTGGACGAAGAGCTCGTGCCCGCCGGCCAACAGGTGCCCGGCCATCGGCGTGCCCATGATGCCCAATCCGACGAATCCGACTTTGCTCATTGCCTTGATCCTTGGGTGATTGAGGATGGTGACGTCGCGCGCGGGTCAGCCCGCCGCGAACTTGTCGCGCAGTGCCTGGGTGGCGCCACGGAAGAGGCCGAGGTCGCTGCCGACGGCGACGAAGGTCGCCCCCCACTCCAGGTAGCGCCGCGCGTCGGCCTCGACCGGGGCCAGGATGCCGCTGGGCTTGCCCTGCGCCCTCGCCCGGGCGAAGACGTGGCGGATCGCCTGCTGCACCTCGGGATGCCCGGCCTGGCCCAGGTGCCCCAGCGCGGCGGCCAGGTCGGACGGGCCGACGAAGATGCCGTCGACACCGTCCACCCCGGCGATGGCGTCGATCGCGGCGAGCCCGGGACCGCTCTCGATCTGCACCAGCACGCAGGTGTGGTCGTTGACGGTGGCGAGGTAGTCGGGGACCGTGCCGTAGCGGTTGTGGCGCTGCGCGACGGAGACGCCGCGGATGCCCGCCGGCGGATAGCGGGTCGCCTTCACCGCCGCCAGCGCCTCGGCCTCGGTCTCGACGAACGGGATCAGGAAGTTGTAGAACCCGGCGTCGAGCAGTCGCTTGATGATCACGGCATCGTTCCACGGCGGACGCACGACCGGCGCGCTGGAGCTGTCCTTCAATGCCATCAGCTGCGGAATCAGGGTGCCGATGTCGTTGGGCGCGTGCTCGCCGTCGAGCAGCAGCCAGTCGAACCCGGCCAGCCCCAGGACCTCGGTGGTGATCGGGTTCGCCAGCGACGACCAGCAGCCGATCAGCGGCTTGCCGGCCAGCAGGTCGCGGCGAAACGCGTTGGGAATGCCGGTGTAGGGAATGGTGGGTTTCATCGGGGCCTCGACCTGTCCTCAGAGCTAATCCTTGAACGCTTCCTCGCGCTTCTTGCGCAAGGCCGGGAGGAGGACGACGACCAGCGCCACGGCGGAGACCGCCAGCAGCGTGGCGCTGATCGGCCGGGTGACCAGCACCATCGCGTTGCCCTTGGACATCAGCATCGCGCGGCGCAGGTACTCCTCCATCATCGGGCCCAGGATGAAGCCCAGCATCATCGGCGCCGGCTCGCAGTCGAGCTTGCGAAAGACGTAGCCGAGCACGCCGAAGCCAGCCATCATGAACACGTCGAACGAGGTGTTGCTGAGGCTGAACACCCCGATGCCGCAGAACACCAGGATTGCCGGATAGAGGAAGTGATAGGGCACCGAGATCATCTTCACCCACAGCCCGATCAGCGGCAGGTTGAGGATCAGCAGGAACAGGTTGCCGATCCACATCGACACCACCAGTCCCCAGAACAGCGCCGGCTGCTCGACCATCACCTGCGGTCCCGGCTGGATGCCGTGCATGATCAGTGCGCCGATCATCAGCGCCATCACCGGATTGGAAGGGATGCCCAGCGTCAGCATGGGGATGAACGACGCCTGTGCCCCGGCATTGTTGGCCGCCTCGGGCGCAGCCACGCCTTCGATCGCGCCTTTGCCGAACTGGGCGGAGTTCTTCGACGTCTTCTTCTCCAGCGAATAGGCGGCGAACGACGACAGCATCGCCCCGCCGCCGGGCAGGATGCCCAGCGATGAGCCCAGCGCCGTCCCGCGGAGGATCGGCGCGATGATCCGCTTGAGATCGTCGCGGCTGGGCATCAGACCCGTGATCCGGGCCAGCGCCACCGACCGCGTCTTCTCGGTCTGCAGGTTGGCGATGATCTCGCCCAGACCGAAGACACCCATCGCCACCACCACGAAGTTGATGCCGTCGCTGAGCTCGGGCAGGTCGAACGAGAACCGGGGCAGGCCCGAGTTCACGTCGGTGCCGATCAGCCCCAGCAGCAGGCCCAGGATGATCATTCCCAGCGCGTGCAGCAGCGACCCGCTGGCCAGCACGATCGAGGCCACCAGCCCCAGCACCATCAACGAGAAATAGTCGGCGGGACCGAACTTCAGCGCCACCTCCGACAGCGGCGGAGCCGCCAGCGCGATCAGGAAGGTGCACACCGTGCCGGCGAAGAACGAGGCGATCGCCGCCGTCGCCAGCGCCGTGCCGGCGCGGCCCTGGCGCGCCATCTGGTAGCCGTCGAGCGCGGTCACCACCGACGACGACTCCCCCGGCAGGTTGACCAGGATCGCCGTGGTCGAGCCGCCGTACTGGGCGCCATAGAAGATCCCCGCCAGCATGATCAGCGCGGTCTCCGGCGGCAACCCGAAGGTCACCGGCAGCAGCATGGCGATGGTCGCCACCGGACCGAGGCCCGGCAGCACGCCGATGGCGGTGCCCAGGAAGACACCGAGCAGGCAATAGGACAGGTTCGCCGCACTGGCTGCGGTCGAGAAGCCCAGCGCGAGATGGGAGAAGAGATCCATGTCCACGGCCGCTCAGCGGGTGAACCAGGTGCCGAGCAGCGACACCGGCAGGCCCAACCCCGTCACGAACACCAGGCCGCAGAACACGATCAGTGCACCCATCAGCGCCAGCGCCCGGGCGTCGAAGCGGAACTTGACGCTCGCCGCCGCACTGACCAGGATCACCGCCGCCAGCGCGATCACCAGGCCGGCCGGCCGCAGCAGCGCGCCGAACAGCACCGTCGCCAGCGTCACCAGCAGCAGGCCCTTCCAGGCGATCGCGCCGATCGGCTCGCCCGCGGCGAAGAACGAGCGGACCAGCGACGCGAGCCCGATCAGCAACAGCAGGCTCCCCAGCACCGTGGGGAAGTACCCCGGTCCCATGCGCGAACTCGAGCCCAGCCCGTAATCGCGGGCGATCAGCACCGCTGCGGCACCGAAGCCGGCATACAGCACGCCCGCCCAGAAGTCCCTGGGACTGCGAATCACACCGGTCATCGCCGATTCCTCCGGCAACGGCGCCACGGGTTCGAGACGTCCGCAGCGCTGCGGGTTCGTTGCATCAGCGCACCAGGCAGGGCCGCTTGCGATCGAACTTCCAGCCCGGGATCAGGTATTGCATCGCCATCGCGTCGTCGCGGGCGCCCAGTCCATGGTCGAGGTAGAGGCGATGCGCTTTCTCGACTTCCGCCATGTCGAGCTCGATGCCGAGCCCCGGCTTTTCGGTACCGACAGGCGACCCCCGACGATGGCATAGGGCTCCCGGGTGAGACGTTGCCCGTCCTGCCAGATCCAATGGGTGTCGATCGCCGTGATCCTTCCCGGCGCGGCCGCCGCGACGTGAGTGAACATCGCGAGCGAGACGTCGAAGTGGTTGTTCGAGTGCGACCCCCAGGTCAGGCCCCATTCGTGGCACATCTGCGCCACCCGGACCGAACCCTGCATCGTCCAGAAGTGCGGGTCGGCGAGGGGGATGTCGACCGAGTGCAACTGGATCGCGTGGTTCATCTCGCGCCAGTCGGTGGCGACCATGTTGGTCGCGGTCGGCAGCCCGGTGGCCCGGCGAAACTCCGCCATCACCTCGCGTCCCGAGTACCCGCCCTCGGCGCCGCAGGGATCTTCCGCATAGGCGAGCACCCCGTGGAGATCGCGGCAGAGCCGGATCGCCTCGTCCAGCGACCAGGCGCCGTTGGGGTCCAGCGTGACCCGCGCATCGGGGAAGCGCTCGGCCAGCGCCGTGATCGCGTCGACCTCCTCGGCACCGGAAAACACGCCCCCCTTCAACTTGAAGTCGTTGAACCCATAGCGCGCCTGCGCTGCTTCGGCAAGGCGGACGATCGCGTCCGGCGTGAGCGCCACCTCGTGCCGCAAGCGGCACCAATCGTCCACCGCCTCGGGATCACCGGCATAAGCCAGGTCGGTGCGCCGACGATCGCCGACGTAGAAGAGGTAGCCCAGCGCCTCGACCTCGTCGCGCTGCTGGCCCTCCCCCAGCAGCGCCGACACGGGCACCTCGAGGTGCTGCCCGAGAAGATCGAGGAACGCCGCTTCGAGTGCCGTCATCGCGTGGACGGTGACGCGCAGGTCGAAGGTCTGCTCGCCACGTCCACCCTGATCCTGCGCGCCGTGGCGTCGTTTCACCTCGTTCAGCGCCGCGCGGAAGTCCCCGATGCTCCGTCCGATGACGAAGGACCGCGCGTCTTCCAGCGTCTGCCGGATGCGCTCTCCGCCCGGGACCTCGCCGACGCCGGTGTTGCCGGCGCTGTCCGTCAGGACGACCAGGTTGCGGGTGAAGAACGGCCCGTGCGCGCCGCTGAGATTCAGCAGCATGCTGTCGCGCCCCGCGACCGGGATCACCCGCATCGCGTCCACCTTGGGCACACCGGTGAGGTGCACCCGAAGATCTTCCTGCTTCATCATCGACCTCGGTTGCTTCGGAGCGTCAATCGAGCGCGATCTTGCCGACTTCGATCACCTGTTTCCAGCGTGCGAGCTCCTGCGCCTGGAATTGCGCCATCTGCTCGGGCGTGTTGGCGACGATCTCGAACCCGATGTCTTCCATCCGCTTGCGATTCTCGGGATCGTTCAGGGCCGCGACGATGGCGGCGTGCAGCTTCTGCTTCACCTCCGCGGGAAGACCCTTGGGTGCGGCGATCCCCTGCCAGGAGAAGACGTTCACGTCGGGCACACCTGCTTCGCCGAGCGTCGGGACCTGCGGCAGCAGGGGCGAACGCTTGTCGCCGGTGACGGCCAGCACCTTGAGCTTGCCCGCCTTGATGTGGGCGATCACCGCATTGATGTTCTGGAACGAGACGTCCGCGTGACCCGCGAGCAGGTCGGTGATCGCGGGCGCACCGCCCTTGTACGGCACGTGGACGCCGGTGGTCCCGGTCTTCTGCCAGAACAAGGCGGCGGTGAGATGGTCCGACGAACCCGCGCCGGAGGTGGCAAAGGTGATCTTCTCCGGCGTCTTCTTCAGCAACGCGACGAGCTCGGCCACCGTATTGGCCGGGAAGCCGGGACTCGCCACCAGCACGTTCGGGGCGCGGACCGCGACGGTGATGGGATCGAGGTCCTTGACCGGGTCGTACTGCAGCTTTTTCTGGATGAACGGATTGACCGCAAAGACCCCGATCGAGGCGACCATGAAGGTGTAGCCGTCCGGCGCGGCGTTCTTGACCGCGGTGGCGCCGATGGCCCCGGTGGCGCCCGCGCGATTGTCGATCACGAACGGCTGACCGAGACTCTGCTGCAGCTTGGGCGCGATGGCCCGGGCGACCATGTCGGTGGAACCGCCCGGCGGGAAGGGCACGATGATGGTGACGGCCTTGTCGGGATAGGCGGCGTGGGCCTGGGCGACGAGGCCCACGGCAAGCGCGACGGCGGTGATGAGCTTTTTCATCTTCAGATCCTCCAGCGACGACGGTGGATGCGGACGAGGTCCGCGCGGGGCGACCCAATGGTCGATGCAAATTCCGGTGACGGCCGTGACCGTGCGTTTCGCTCACGACCTCGGGAGGAAGCGTTGGCGGTGGAGCACGGCTGCGAGGGCAAGGGGCACACGAGGTCGAGCCTCCTCCGGTCGACCGATAGGCGCTGGTTGGAATCCAATCCGCGCTCCGCGGGTTTGGCCTATTCTGGAGCGTTCGGATGGTAGCGCTACCAATCTCAAATTATGGTAGCGCTACCAGTCCGAGCATGTCAAGAGGGCAAATGCAGCGGCTTCGCAGCGCCGGGGTCAGGTGCTGGCGCGGGGGATGATCGAGAATCCGACATCCACGACGCGGTCGTTGACCGGTCGGCCTTCCGCCCGGTCGACGATGAGGCGCGCGGCGAGCCGACCGATCGAGGTGCCGTCGATGCGCACCGTGGTCAGCGCCGGGTTGAGATCACGGGCGAACGCGAGGTCTCCGAATCCGACCACGGCCAGCCGCCGGGGAACGGGTATCCCCTGCATTTGTGCCTCGATGAGCACGCCGAGGGCAAGCAGATCGGAACTGCAGAAAATGGCGTCGATGTCCGGATGGCGGGCGAGCAGGTCGATGAGCCCCGTGCGGCCACTGCCCAGGGTCGTCGGTGCGCGCACGATTCCGGTGGGAAGCCCGTCCAGGCCACTCGACGTCAATCCCTTCGCGCGCGCGGCGTCGACGAATCCGGACTTGCGCCGCAGTGCGCGCTCGTCGTCCGCGGTGAGCGCGGCCAGGTGCCGACGCCCTCTGGCGAGCAGGTGCTCGACCACCGCCGGGCCGATCTTTTCATGGGAAAACCCGATCAGCATGTCGATGGGATTCGGTGTCAGATCCCAGGTTTCGATCACCGGGATACCCGACGCAAGCAGCCGTCGCCTGCCCTCCTCGGAATGCATGATGCCGGTCAGAATGATGCCGTCCGGTCGGCGACCGATGATCGCGTCGAGCAGTGCATCCTCGCGTGACCCGTCGTAGCCGCTCTGGCCCAGCATCAACTGATATCCGGCGGCGGCCAGCGACTCCGTCAGCGACTGGATCGTCTCCAGGAACACCGGCCCCACGATCGTGGGGACGACGGCCGCGATGAGGCGGCTGCGGGTCGAAGCGAGTCCGCCCGCCAGCATGTTCGGCACGTAGCCGGTCGTCTCGACCGCTTCCCGCACGCGCGCCAACGTTGCCGCCGAAACCTGGTCGGGCGTGTTGATCGCGCGCGACGCCGTGATCATCGCCACGCCGGCAAGCCTCGCCACCTCGCGCAGCGTCACCCCCCCGGAACGCCGGCGCGGACGGCGCTCGCGCTCGCCGTTGGACTCTCCGCCGGCGCGGATGGCAGGGTCGTCAATCATCCCGTCACTATAACGCAGTTACGGTAGCGCTACCATATTCAACAACCTGGACCGAGATCCGTGACCCATCCTGTCGCATTCGACTGCCCGGACTCCAGCGACTCCTTCGACCTCCGGCAGCGTTGCCCGGCCGCAGATGCGTTCAGCATCCCGTGGCGGAGAACGACCCGCGGCGAGCCTCGTGCCGCACGCAAGCCGCATTCGGTCGGTCATCCCCGCCAGCCCAGTCCGGCGGACAGAATCCACAACACGCCGCTGATCGTGGCAAACGACACCAGCGTCGTCACCAGCAGCGCGGCCGCGCAGAAGCCTTCCCGGCCGTACTTCTGCGCGAGGATCGGATAGATGGAGAGCATCGGCATGCTCGCGTAGGCAACGGCCGCGGCGCGCAACGTCGGGTCGACCGGCGGCAGCAGAAGCAGGCACGCGAAGACGGCCAGCGGATGCACGACCAGCTTGCCGACCGCAACCAGCGCGACGTCACCCCGCATTCCGGCGGGGCTGAGACCGACGAGCGATCCGCCGATCACGAACAGCGCAACGGCGGCGGAGGCGGTGGCCAGCATGCCGATCGCGCGCCCGAGGGGTTCGGGGAGTGCCAGTCCCGTGGCGGCCACCGCGGCACCGGCGACGATGGCGAGGATGAGCGGATTGACGGCGAGGCGCCGCAGCGACTGCGCGAAGGCCGCCTGCCACGAGTTGCCCCCGCGGCTCTCCGCCAGTGCCAGCGTCAACGGCAGCAGCAGGACGTTCTCGACCAGCATGCACAGCGCCAGCGCGACGGCGGCCGGCGGCCCCAGCCACTGCAGCACGATCGGGTAGCCGATGAAGCCCGAGTTCGAGAACGCCGAGCCCATCCCGATCAACGCGCTGTCCGGCATCGGCTTGCCGCGCCCGAAGCGGGCGAGCGCGAAGGCGCCCAGCAGCACGGCGATCGAGCCGCCGGCGTAGGCCGCAAGAAAGGGGCCGTTGAGGACTTCCGCCAGCGGACGCTGCGCGAGCGCCTGGAACACGAGCGCAGGCAGCGCGAAGTTGAGCACGAACTTGCCGAGCGCCCGCAATTCGACGCCGCCGAACATGCCGCGGCGCACGGCGAGGTAGCCCATGCCGATCACCAGATAGATCGGGACGGTGATGGTCAGGATCGACAGCATGGCGGTGGGCGAGCATCGATGGCTGATCAATCGCCGGCAGGCGCCCCCGACCGAGCACACGCTCACCGGAGGAGTCCCGCCGCTATTCGAACAGCGCGCCGACGCTCCCGCCCGTGTGAATCCGATCGATGGCGTCCGCGAGCAGCGGCGCCACGGAGAGCGCTGCGACCTTCGGAATCCTCTTTTCGGGCGCCACGAGGACGGTGTCCGTGACGACGATCGACTCGACCTCGGCGTCGCGCAGGCGGGCCACCGCCGGCCCGCAGAGCACGCCGTGCGTCGCTCCGGCGTGGACACTCCGGGCGCCCGCGTCGCGCAGTGTCGCTATCGTGGCGACGAGCGTGCCGGCGGTGGCGATCTCGTCGTCGATGATCACGGCGTCGAGACCGCGCACCTCGCCCACCACGTGTCCCTGCAGGACCCTGGCGTCGGTGACGCGGCGCTTGTCGATGATCGCCAGCGGGATGCCGAGCCGCTCGGAGAACCGCCCGGCCCGCTTGGCGCCACCCGCGTCGGTCGCGACCGCCACCATCCGCGAGGTGTCGAGCCTGGCCTCGAAGTGCTTCGCCAGCGTCGGGATGGCCGTCAGGTGGTCCACCGGCACGCTGAAGAACCCGTGCACCTGGTCCGAGTGCAGGTCCATGGTGAGCACGCGGTTGGCGCCGGCCGTCTGCAGCATGTCGGCGACCAGCCGGCCGGTGATCGAGATGCGCGGCGCGTCCTTCTTGTCCGAGCGGGCGTACGAGAAATAGGGGATCACTGCCGTCACCCGCCGCGCGGAGGCGCTGCGGAGGGCGTCGAGCGTGATCAGCAGCTCCATGACGTGGTCGCTCACCGGCTCGGTGAACGACTGCACGACGAAGACGTCGCGTTCGCGCACGTTGTCCTGGATCTGGACGTGCAGGTTGTCGTTGGAGAAGCGCGAGATCTCGAGCGGGCTGAGGGCGCGGCCGAGGTGCGCGCAGATCTCCGCCGCGAGCGGGCGGTTGCTGTTGCAGGCGAAGATGCGGAGATCGTCGTTCATCGCGTCTGGTTCTCCGTCGGGGCGGCCGGGGCTGCACCCGGCGGCGGGGCCTCCGGTTGCGGGATGCACGCCCGTGGCGCCGGGACGAAAGGGTCGCCGCCCCCTGCCAACGCCGTCGCCCCGGATCCCGGAGCGGCGGGCTCAGGCCGCGACCATTCTACGATGCGCGCCAACGGATCGTCGCCGCCGCCGTCGATGACGGGAGGCCCGGCCTCGACTGATCCAACGGCGGCCGGCGTTCCCTGCCGATCGGCGACACGTCGATCGCATCGGGCAGGACGGCTGCTTTTTGCCCGTCGGTCGCCGATGACGCCCGCAGCGGGCGAGCCGCGCCGATGTTCGCCGCGTGCTCGCCCGGTTCGATGACGCGCTCCGGCGGTGGGAGCGGCAAGCCCGCACGCCGCGCGGGGGGACCGCGGTCGCGGGTGCGCTCATTTGACGCAGCTTCGATAGTGTCGGCCGGCTTTACGACTCCTGCACCCGCGCAGTCGCAGCACATTGTTTTTAATGACATTCTAATCCGGCACGTTTCTTGCATCTGAAGCACCATCACCGACGAATAACCATGCGATGGAGCAGGAAAATGCATGACCCGAAAAGGTATTTGCGGCAACTGTGGGTCTTTGGCGCTCGCCGGCTACGCCGAAGCGATCCGGACTTACAACACCTGGTCGAGCAATGAGTCACCGAACGGCAATTACATCCTGACGATTACAGAGACCGGTGAGTCAAACCTGTTCAACTGGAATCTGACCGTCAACCCGTGGAACGCCGAGGCGCTCGGGCTGTTCGTGGATCTGGGCGCGGTCACCGATCCGACTCCGTGCGCTGACCAATGTCCTTCCCACCAGGGGTCGTGGTTCCGCCACCACACCACCAGCGACGGCTGCGGCGAAGGTTGTAACCTAAATGGCCTTAGCCTGCCGGCGTTGGGTGGCGGTGACTGTGAACTGATGTTCAGACTTGCGGACAATGGTACGACGGCATTCAGACGTTCTCTGGACCACGCCCGACTTCGGCCTGACCGAAGCCGCCTTCGGGGTGGTTGGAATCCGGCGAGCAGCTCTCGCGGGACCACACGCGGGATGCAGGCGACAAGGCCTGGGGCCACCACCCACCGGGTTCCGGAGCCGGTGTTGATGCTCGAGCCGGGTTGATCGGCCTGACCGCCCTTCGGCGACGCAGGGGCTGAGCCCGCGTCGGGCTCCAACCAGAAAACGCCGGCCTGTGCCGGCGTTTTCGTTTTGCGCCGGACGGTCGGCACCGCGCATTGTCGACCTCGCCGGGATGCCCGTTTCGCGCATCCGCAACCGCCGCCCACAGGTCGATCGTCGCCGGCGTGACCACGCCGATCGGCGATGACCCGGATGAGGGCCCTGCTGCCGCGCAACAGGGCCTTCGCCCCTGGCCCTGGCGTGCCACCCGCGCTGCATTGCCTTCGTTGACGCGCACAGAGGGCCGTTGGCGCGCTCGATGTCTTCGTGCGCCTCCGGGCGCTCGCCATCGCGCCGCATCGTGATTGCGATGCCTCGCGACCGATGAAGCCGCCGCGCGAGGGGTCCTGTTCCCGCTGTCGACGAGCGATCGAGCAATCGAGCGATTGCGCAGCCTTCGCAAATGCGGAATCGCAATGATTCGCATTGACGCGCCCAAGTCCCGAGCGTAGCCTGCTTCAACGCTGATCGACGCGCCCTGCGCCATTCAGCGCGTTCCGCTGACTCGTTTGCCGTCGCCCAAGACGCGCGCTCCGCGTGGGTAGGCGGCGGTATCCGGGCCTTCGGCGATTCCTGTCCGACGCAGCTCTCTCGGGGGAGAGGGTGAGGGAAATTGATGCAACTCGCTGTGTCACGGGGTGACCGCTGGTGACCACAGGTCATCGCGCCATCGTCGCACTCTGATTGCTCGCTCATTGCAGGAGGCTCCAATGAAGACCTCGATGTTGTCCGTGACGACAGCCTGTGCTGCCGTCGTGTCGCTGGCCGTCGGCTTCGCCGATGTGGCCGCAGCCGGCCCACAGGCCTGCGCCACGCGCGTCAACAATACGCACGCCAAGCTGCTGGAATGCGTCACGCCGGAGGGTGTCAGTGACCATCTGGCCGCCTTCCAGGCGATCGCCGACGCCAACAACGGCCACCGCGTGGCAGGAGCACCCGGCCATGACGAGTCGGTCGACTACGTTGCGACGTTGCTCGAAGATGCCGGCTACCTGGTGACCGTCCAGCCGTTCCAGTTCCAGACGTTCATCTCTCTCTCGCCGTCCGTCCTCGAACAGGTGGCGCCGCCGCCAGCCGGGCCGGTGGCCAATGCGATCTTTTCGTACTCCGGCAGCGGCGACGTCACGGCGGCGGTCACTGCGCTCGCTGCCCCACCGGCGGATCTGACGCCGGGGTGCGAGGCCGCCGACTTCGCTGGGTTCCCGGCCGGGAACATCGCATTGATCAGTCGCGGCGTGTGCAGTTTCGCCATCAAGGCGACGAACGCCTACAGTGCCGGCGCCTCCGGCGTGGTCATCTACAACAACGCTGCCGGAGAGTTGAACGGAACGCTGGGCAATGGGTTCACGCTGGACATCCCGGTGACGTCGGTGACTCAGGCCGTCGGTCAGCAGCTGGCGGCAACACCCGGTCTCGTCATGCGCCTGAAGACCGAAGCGTTCCGCGGCATCGCCACGTCGTACAACGTCCTCGCCGAAACACCGGGCGGCGATCCGAACAACGTGATCATGGCCGGCGCGCACCTCGACTCCGTCAACGCCGGTCCCGGCATCCAGGACAACGGCTCCGGCAGCGCCGCGATACTCGAGACCGCGCTGCAGATGGCGAAGGTCAAGCCGCGCAACAAGGTTCGCTTCGCATGGTGGGGGGCCGGAGGCGGGGCTGGTCGGGTCGACCTACTACGTCAGCAACCTGTCGCCGGAGGAGCAGGCGCGTATCGCCCTCTACCTCAACTTAGACATGATCGCCTCGCCGAACCACGTGTTCTTCATCCTCGACGGCGACGACTCCGACCTCGTGGGTGCCGGAGCGGGCCCCACGGGTTCTGCCGCCATCGAGAAGGTGTTCGAGACCTACTATTCGATGCGCGGCCATCCGTTCAAGGGCACGGACTTCACCGGGCGCTCGGACTACGGTCCGTTCATCGCGGCCGGGATTCCGGCCGGTGGCCTGTTCACGGGCGCTGAAGGGATCAAGTCTGCCGCGGAGGCGGCCAGCTGGGGTGGCACGGCGGGGATCGCCTACGATCCGTGCTACCACCAGGCGTGCGACACCTACGCCAACGTCAACGACTTTGCGCTCGACGTCAACGCGGATGCCGTGGCCTACGCGGTGCTGCAGTTCGCGATGAACACCCAGGCCGTGAACGGCAGGCGTGGCAAGGGCAACTTCAAGCCGGATCACTGGGGTCCTGACGCCATCCGGTAAGCGGCAAGCGCCCGCGACAAGAGGCGTCCGGCGGCGGGGTCGAGCGACGGCCCCGCCGTCTTTCGTTCGCCAGGCAGGCACCTGCGTGCGGGTCGGTCGCGGCCTGACGGCGACCATGGTCGGCGCTCTTCACGACGTGCCGCCTGGCAAAGGGAAGGATCCTCTCCTCGCCTCCACTCTGGTCGGCCGGAACTACCACTTCCGTGGGATTGCCCGGTCGGTGAGCGCGGAAGCATGATCCCGAATGCCCGATCCCGCATCTCCGGCAGTGCCGACTTTCGGGACGGCGCGTCACCGACTTACGGAGAGGTCGCACCATGTCCGCGTTCAACGTCGTGCGCTTCCGGGTCAAACCCGGTCGCGAATCGGAGTTCGTCGCCGCGCATCGCAATGCCCATCCGGAGTTCACGGGACTCAAGCGATTCGTGCTGGTCAATACCGGCGACCGAACCTACTGTGTCATCGGTGAATGGGATGGCCCTCAGAGCCTTGCCGGCGCGCGGCCCAAGATGATTGCAATGCTCGATTCCTTTCGCGACACGCTGGAAGACCTGGGCGGCGGACTCGGCGTAACCGACCCCGTATCGGGTAAGGGCATCCTCGAGTTCTAGCCGGGCGTCACCGGCCGTTCCGCTGCGGGCCGGGTCAATGCCGCGAAACGGGCAGCACCCAATGCCAGCGCACGGCAGCCAACCAAGGCGGCGATCGGATGATCGCGATCCCGACCGCGATTTCGCCCATCAGCGGCGCACGCAGCAGCGCCATGTAGAGATAACAGCCAGCGAAAGCGCAGGTCGCGTAGAGCGGGTCTGCCGGAACAACGAGGGCAGCTCGTTGCAAAGCACGTCGCGGATCACGCCGCCGAAGGTTCCGGTGATGACTCCCATCAGCGCGGCAATGAAGGCGGAGGTCCCGGCCTCCAGCGCATAGCCGGCCGGCGACGCTGAACAGGCCCATCCGGAACGTCGGCGACCACTACACGCCCGGTGGCACCTTCCGGTCGCGGGAATCAGTGCGAAAGCCACTGCCAGGCCGAGGATCGCGATGGCGTAGATGTCGTGCTCGATCCAGAACAGCGGTGTGCGATCGAGCAGCAGGTCGCGCAAGGTACCGCCGCCGAACGCAGTCACCAGCGCGACGACGAACAGGCCGACCAGATCCATGTCCCGCCGACGCGCCTCGATCAGCCCCGAAAGCGCGAAGGCGAAAACGCCAATGACGTCGATGACGGCCAGAATACGCATGCGCTGCGCTCCACGATCAATCAAGGGCGCGAGTTATACAACGATCATTGGGAGGACGTCCAGCCACCGCGGTTCAAAGATGGCATCTGCCGCGAACCGCATATGGCTGACATTCACTGCTCGACTCTCTGAAGTGTCGGCTGCACCGGGAGCGACATGGTTCACCGGCTCCACGACGAACCAGGCGGCGTAAGGGGGACTTCGATTCTCGGCGTGAACGACGGCCTCGCATCCATGTTCTCGAACATCCAGACCAGACCTACTGCGGGTCCGAAACATGGAGTCCACTTTTGATGGCTCACTCACTTTTCGTTCGGGTACGGCACGATAGACGCCAGCAACGACCGCACCACGTCATATCTCGCATGGCTTGTGCGCGATGGTGAGGCTTTCGCCGCTCCCGAGCCTGCGACGCTCGCCTTGCTCGGCGTTGGCCTGCCGGCGTTCACCCTCTCCGCCGCAGGCGGCGGCAATCCGCTCCCGGCGGGGCTTATCCTATTCGTCGGCGAGATGTCCGATCTTCACGTGGATCAGGCACCCTGGTTTGCTGAAGGGCTGGTGGCGGTCTGAGGTGCGGGCTGCGAATCCATGTCCCTGCAGGGTAGTCGCCAAGTTCATCGCTGAACGTGCCCTCAAGCACGAATATTTCCTCGCCGCCCCAGTGTGTAGCTGGGCCTGAAAGTGGTTCCAGGCGCCCAGCAGGACCAGCGCGACATGTTCGCCGCCAAATTCGTGCAGCGGAAACACCGACAAACCCGCCACAAGGCGGGGCGCCGGTCGGCCCGCCTGGTGTCGATCACGACCTGCCGCGATCCATCCTCAGGTCGGAATTGACGCAGCTTCACGAACAATTCGCAGCCCGACGTCGAAAACGGTCGATGCCGCGAGCCCGGTGGGTTCCGCATGTTAGAACCCGCTGGATACTCCCCCCTCTCGTCGGCGAACGTCCCGGAAAGCACAAGGAACTCCTCGCCAAGGACATGTTCGTGAGAGGCAAACGACGATCCGGAAGCGTACCGCACGACACTTGTAGCTCGCGCCACTTCGTCGCCAAGCGCGGTCGAGAAGCTTTCGCTCGCGCCCGGCCTTCGGGCGGTGTCGATCAAGGCCGTCGAGTGTCGATCACGACCCCCGGTTGCCGAGGAGTCTGCATTCAATGCCATTGCTCGCCTTCCGGTGTCACCGCTTGCGTGCCGGTGCCAGTCTGTCATCCCCTGCCGGAAACCACTGCGTGAACTCAGCCCCGCGTCAACCTGGCGCGGCTTCTGGATGTGCCGTCGCTGCTGCGAACAGGCGGATCAGCGGCTCAACTGCCTGCCCTCTGGGATTTCTGCCGCGCCTTGCGCTGGCGTACTTGAGTCGCGTGCAGTCTTCTGATCCTGTTTGAGCGCGGCATCGGCCGCCACTTCGTGGCGCGCTCGGCATCCTTGCGCGCCTTTTCTTCCTGGACAATCAGGCTTGCGCGGCCTTCTCGGCCGCGCGTTGTGCCGTCTCTGAGTTCGGCGGTGACCCGGTTCGCGTGTCTTTGTTCGGCCGTGCGAATTTTGCGCGCTTCTGCCGCTTCCACCCGGCAGCCTGCCGCGTGGCGGTGCGGTTCGTTAGCCAACGCCGTTGCGCGCATCCTTTCCAACTGTGTAGTCTTCGCCTTGACCGCCGTCTGCAGGCGTTCCGCGAAACCTGGTTCTTTACGAGGCATATCTTCGATCTCCCAATTCAAGGCATTTGTGCAGGAAGCTGATATTGCCTCGCAAGTGTACTAGCGGCAGCTGCTCTCGTCCCCATACCGAAAACATCTCCGGATTTCGACCCCGGTAGCCCCGCGATCGGCTAGTCGCCATGTCGCCAAAAACCCTTTCGCCGCAGTCAGCCACGTTAACCGGACAGTAGTGATATGGCATGTCGACTGCAAACCATCAACAATTAGGCTGCCGCAGCATCAGTCACCGTAGACGGAATGGCCCTGAGTCCGAGACCCGCTCAACGAGGTTCTCCGATACCAACTCTTGCACTAACGCGACGACCCAACACTGTTGGTTGGAAGACGTGGCCTTATGATAATCGACGAGGATCCGTCACAACGAGCTCATTGACTTGCTTGACGACGCGAGTACCGGGGATTCGATAGCGTTTGCCGCAGTCCTCAAATTCGCCGCCATCGACGCGGCTGCGGCCGGGTTCGATCCCAATGGAGCGCTCTCCGTGTCTGAGTTCAGCGGCGTGCAACCTCCCCTGGGCGCCAGCGTACCGGAACCCGCGACGCTGGCGCTTCTAGGCCTCGGCCTCGCCGGTCTCGGCGTCTCGCGTCGCAAGCGGCAACCGATTCCGCTTCGACGATAGCCCCGCTCCGGCGGGGCTTGTCGTTCGCGGTGACGGATCTCGTTGCCGACGTGCGCCCCGACGTTGCGGCGAGAACGGCCGATGCGCTCGCCGTGCCCCATCGGTCATTGGCTCGACTCCCAACGGCTACGGATTGCGGGCGCGCTCACCACGCAACAAGCGCGCACCCAGACGGCGTCTCCCTCGTGTGCATTGCCCGCCGACCCAATCAGAACAGCGGATTCGGCGTATAGGCTCCGGAGACCGTGGTCCCGGTTCCCGTCAGCGTGTTGTTGCCAGATGTACGCAGTACGGCCGTGGAGCCCTTTACGATGTCGTAGGCGACGTTGTCGGCGAACGTCGATCGCGTGATGACCGCGGTCGCACCCAAGCCTGAGGAGGTCAGTCCCCAGACGTTGCCGACCGAAACGGAGTCCGACACTGACAGGAAGACGGTCCCCACGTCCTGCGTATAGGCTCCGAATCCGTCGCTTCCATTTCTGGCGCTGGTGGTGCGAACGATCGCCATCCGGATCGCCGACGCCAGGGTGTTGGTAATCGCGTTCGTACCATGGGTGGCATTTCCAGAAGCAACACTGTCCGAGACTGTGACGACGACAGTGGCGCCTTCAGGCGGGGCCACGGCCACGATGCCCGCGAAATTTTCATTGGCGGCGATGCGGGCCGCGTCCAGCGTTCCGGCGACAATATGGACACCGGCAAGCGTGTTGTTCGCAAACTGCGAGTCGAGCACCTGGACCGCGGGCGACCCCGTCAGCACAGCCAAGCCACGCCATCCGTTGCTGCGGACCGTGCTTGAACGAATGTGCACGCGTGCGCCACCGTTGATCTGAATGCCGTCCTGGCCCATGTTGGCCACGGTGCATTGCTCGATGTGCACCTCACCGGCCGACGTGATTACGATTCCACGGTTGCCGCCTTGACCGTTGATCGTCAGGCCGCGCAGCACGACCTTGTCGCTTGGCCCAGCGGCCACCACGATTCCATCGACCCCTGCAGTGGGGCTCATGCCGGCGTAGACGCCCGGCGGGGCGATGACCGACACTGCCTTGGTGATCGTCACCGGACCGTAGCCGGCCGAATCGAGCACGACTACCTCGCCTCCGGGGTTTGTTTGCAGCATTGCTGCAAGGAAAGCACGGCACGGCAGCTGAAGCGTGCAGGGATTGAGATCGTCGCCGTAAGAGGCGACAAAGGTCCGTTGCCCGACCGCCATGACATTCGTGGCGGTAAGCATGGACAGGACAAGCACGACTATTGGCAGGGCGATGGCGCGACGCAACATTTCGTGTCTCCCGTTGATGCCGCCACGACCGTGGCGGCGAGAATTGCTGAAACGAGCTATGGTCATCGGGACAAGCGCACGGCTCGATGCCTCTTCCCAATGGCTGGACGATGGCGTTTGCAACAATGCGCCGCCGCGATTACCTCAGGCTTGCGACGGATCAATGTCAGGTTCGGCACGCTGCTAAAGTCGTTTCCTCGCCACAATCACCCCCCAATTGGCCTGCACCTCTCGAGCAACCGAAACGGTAGGTTACTGTCTACTCATCAACACCGTGTCCGGGGTAATGCGGGCTCGGGATGCTCAGAAACACCCGGAGGCGCAATGGGCCGCCCGAGTGAAGAGACTAGCGGATTTTTTCCCGGCATTCACTACCGAGCGTCTGGCCGGTTCGCCGCTGCGGGGAGGACTTGCCCTTGCCTGCGCGGCGAAGCGGACGTGGCTGACTGCGAGGAGTTGGCCCAAAGATTCTTTTGCTCTTTGGCTTGGGCCCGGACGGTTCTGGATGGTTCTGGCCGGTCTCGGAGGGCGATCCTGGCGGAGGGCGTCATTCACATTGCGGGGCGTAGGTCGCAGGAAACGGAAACGTTGCCCCCAGAGTTGCCCCCAAAGGTTGCCCCCCGACCGCCAGCGGGCGTCTTCTTTGCGGCCTTGAGTTGGATTGTTCATTTTGTCCCAATTCCCATATCAAGTATGATTATTCCCCAGATGGGAACGTCGTCCAAAGCCAGCCCGCCTGCTGCACCTGTCTCCGGCCTCGGGGGCGTGCTGTTCACGCCCGTCCAGCAGCGGGTCCTGGGACTGCTGTTCGGCCAGCCCGATCGTCGCTTCCAGAGCGCCGAGCTGATCCGTCTCGCCGCTTCCGGTACCGGCGCGGCGCACCGACTGCTGACCCGCCTCGCTGAGGTCGGACTGGTCACCGTGGAGCGGATCGGCAACCAGAAGCACTACCAGGCAAACCGGGCCAGCCCGGTGTTCGCGGAGTTGCATGGGCTGATCGTCAAGACGTCCGGGCTGGTGGCGCCGCTACGTGCCGCGCTGGCGCCACTCGCCGACCGCATTCATGCGGCCTTCGTCTACGGCTCGATCGCGAAGGGACAGGATCGGGCAACGAGCGACATCGACCTGATGGTGATTGCCGACAAGCTCGACTACGCGGACGTCTTCTCGGCGCTGCAGATGGCCGAGGCGGAACTCGCGCGGACCGTCAATCCGAATGTCATGCGCCTGGCGGAATGGCGACGCAAGCGCACTCAAGCCTCCGGTTTCGTGTCGCGCGTCGCCGGCCAGCCGCGACTCTTCGTCATCGGGTCCGACGATGACATCGCCTGAGCTCGACAATCTGGTTCGGATCGGCAAACTCAAGCGCGAGTCGGCGTCAGACGAAGAGATCCGAGGTCTGCTGCAGTCCGCCGAGGATCGGCTGAACGATGCGGGCCGCGCCGACCTTTCCTACTCCAGCCGATTCGATCTCGCGTACAACGCGGCGCACGCATTGGCACTCGCCGCGCTGCGTCGTGCCGGATACCGCTCGGACAATCGTTACCTTGTCTTTCAAGCACTGGCTCACACCGTTGGCTTGGCCGCGGAAAAGTGGCGCGTGTTGGCGAAGGCGCACGAGCGGCGCAATCTCGCCGAGTACGAGGGGCATCTCGAGCACGACGACCTGCTGCTTGCCGAACTCATCACAACAGCGAACGAATTGCGCAAGGCCGTCGTCGCGTCACCTCGGCCAATGGCACCTGGAACGCGATCGTAGCCTCGTGAAAATCAATCAGAGCCGCGCGACGTCGAATCAGTTCCACACGCCAGCATTGTCTCAACGATTGGGGCCGATGCCCCGATACCGGTAACGTAGCAGCGACGGACCCAATGCGCCTTGATTGCCATCTGGTCATGTTTCATGTGCGCCGGGAGAAGGTGAACGACCTGGGCTGCCCGCTTCGGTCCTGCCCTCAAGTGGGGGGGAGGGGGGTGAGTCCCCCCGATCAACACTGCAACCGTGCAACACCTCCCGCGCAGGCAGGATGCCGATGGCCGCGGGGATGGGCTCGCCGAGGCAGAGCCGGGCGGGGCGACCCTTGCGGTCTTCCCGGTTCCACAGGAATCCCTGCTGCACGGCCGCAGCCGCGCGCCGCGAGACCGCACTCTTGTCGAGCCCCATCACCTGGGCGAGCTGCGCGATGCTGACTTCATCGCTCCCCGCTGCGAGGATGCGGCTGATCGCCTCGACGGTCTCCCGGATGGCCGGCGCCACGGTCGCCTCGACGCCCTCGGCGATGATCTCCGCCAGCAGTTCGCGGACCGCCTCGTAGTCCTCCAGCGTGGCGAGGAGGCGCCCTGCGCTGTCGCGTGCGCGCGTTGCCTGGTGCAGGATGGCGTGGGCGCGGATCAGGTTCAGCAGTTGACCAAAGTCCCGCCGCAGGCGCACCGCAATCGGTGGAATGCGCTCGGCCAGAGCCGGGGCAAACGGAATCTCCACCCGGTGTTCCCCGCGCGCGATCCACTGCTGCAAGGCAATCCACGGCGCCAGGTCGAAGTCGGCCCGCGTCGAATGGGCGATCGCCCGCATGACCTCCCGGGTCTGCGCCCGGGTGTCGGTGACGTGCAGCGACAACAGCCGGGTTTCGTTCTCCGGATGCAGTCGCACCGCCGTGGTGGTCACGATCAATCCCGTCGGTCCTTCCTTCTCGATGCGGCGCGGGACCAGGCCGGAGGCCTGCCGTTCGACCATCTCGTAGACGATGCGGCCCTCGGACAGCAGCGAGCGGACCAGGTAGCTCGCGAACTCGCCCATCATGCCCGGCCGCTTCGTAGATCACCAGGAACCGGTGCTTGCGCTCGGCCTCGGTGTAAGCCAGCGCCCGATCGCTGATCGCGGTCAGGCAGTACACCGCCTCGGCGGGGAAGAAGCGCAGCACCGTCTCGACGCTGAAACTCTTGCCGCCCGAACTGGGGCCCTTCACGGCCACGGACACCGGCCGTGGCAGGAACCGGGAGGTCAACGCCAGATAGAGAAGCTTCGCATTGCGCTCCTCACCGACCGCGCCGGCGCTCCGGTAGGCGTCGGCGAAGGCCTCCAGTATCCGCGGCTGCTCGGCGATGGGGCGGCACAAGGCCCACGCCGCGCTGGCGGCCCTTGCCTCCTGTGCCTCGAGCAGCCGGGCGACGGGCCTTGCCCGGGCCAGCGCCTCCTGCAGCCTCGTCTTGAACGATTCCGGATCGGCGCAGTGCATGGCACTGGGGTCCTTGAAGGGGCCGAGTTCCACCAAGAAGGCACGATCGCGCATGGCGGAGCGCTCGATCCAGCGCTGCACCGCCTGCCCGCCGGCGTCGGGCTCGACGACGACATAGATCCGCTCGATGCCGATGAGCTCCGCCGCATCCCGGGCTTCATTCCAGAGGCCAGCGCCGGGAATGCCCAGCGCCGGAACGTCGTGGAACCAGAGCGTGTGGCAGTCGGACTCGCCCTCGACGAGCACCACGTACTCCGGCACTCCGATCCGCCACAGGCCGTAGAGTCGTGGCTTGTCGCCCTTGCGCCAGGCGAAGCGCCGATCGCGATCGCCGTCCCTGTCCAGGCAGCGCCGGATGCGCACCGCAACCTCGTTGCCGTCACGGCCGAAGTACGGAATCCGAAGCGCCGGGCCACCGAGATAGCGGATCTCCGTCACATCGAGCGAACGCAGAAAGGCTTCCGGCAGCTGTTTGCGCGCCGCGTAGCCGGGCACCGTTGCACGGTTGCAGTGTTGATCGGGGGGTATTACCCCCCACCCCCCGGGGCGGCGGCGAGCGCACGCGCTGCCGGCGCGACGACAGGTCGACTGACCTTCCCCGAACGGTTCTGGACGTAGCCGTGCTTCTTGGCTTCGAAGAAGAGTGTCGCGAGGTTGATGCCGCCGTCCGGGCGAATCGAACGCCAGACGTCGCGGGCATCGGTATCACGGTAGCGCGCGCTCGATCGGCTCCAATCGTCCCACAGTTCGAAGCCGTCCTCGCCCATGCCCGCCTTGATCGCCATGCCGATCCGCAGCCACAGGTCGCGATCGTCGGCGGGAAGGTGGCGCAACGCGACCTCGATGCGCGGATGGTCGTCGCGACCGCCCGGCAGGCGCACCGCAGCGGGCATCGGCTATCGGCCGCGGTACGGTCGGCTACGCTCGACCCGGATCTCGATCCAGCGCTCGATCTCGGCTTCGAGCCAGCCCACCGCGCGCGGTCCCAGCGACACCTGGCTGGGAAACTCGCCCGCCTTGATCCGCAGGTAGATCGTGCTTCGGGAAAGCCCGGTGCGCGCCTTCACCTGCGTCAGGCGCAGCAGGGCGGCGGCGGGCCTTGGGATGCTGTCGGTCATGATGATTCCTTCGTGGTCGTTGCCGAACGCACGGGGATCATTCCACACGAAGGCGCCGATTTCGCGCCGAATCGGAATCTCGATGAAGTCACAAAAACGCTTGACCGCCTCCAACATGTCCGGAAGCGTCACGCTGCGCTACAGCAAGATTCCGTCACCCCGGGGACCTGCTTGCGGGCCGTCGCATGCGGATTACTCCTCGTGCGGCAGCGTCAAAGAGCGTTCAGGGAGGGATGAGACGTTCGGGACCGCGCGAAGCGATAAATTCGGACCTGAAGAATTCATCGTCCCGAGTCAAGCCGAATTGGTTTCCACGGGGCTCCGAATTGGTCCAAGGGGCGTTCAACGATGCACCTCACGCATCGCCGGTTGCTCTTACGAGCACCCAATCCTGATTCATTGCGCGCCAATCCGCCGAACAACACGCAACAAACGTTGGACGGACTGCTACCGCCCGCAATAGATGGCCGTGACCTGCTCCGCTCGTGCCCGAGCTCGCGGCTGATGGTTAGCCGTGCGTGGCGATCGATCAATTTCTGCTCGCGCGTAAGCCTCTCTCGATCGTGGTCCGCCGGCGTGGCGGAAACCAGCCGGTTAGCTCAAGGTAGCGCTGCTGGGCGTACTGATGGCGGTGACCATGGACCCGGTGGATACCGGCCCGATCGCACTGGTATTCGAAGCGGCGCAGCTGCTGCACGTAGCTCCGGTCGGCCGGAATCAGGCTGCCCCTGCCGGCGACGCGCTTTGCCTCGTCCAGGACCTGGCGTTGCTCGACATGGCGGATCAGGATCTCCGCGTGACCTGCCACCCTTGGTCCAGCTGTCTTTGAGCACCAGGGTGTCGCCGCGGTCCGCCCAGCCTGGTTGGATCTTTAGCGATTCTTCGCGCCGCAGGCCGAAGGCCGCCTGTAGCTGAAGGGATGCGCGGGTGTAGGAGTCGGTGATCTTGGCGAGATCACCGGACGTCAGGTCGCGCGCTTTGCTGACGTTGAACACGTACCGGCGGTCGGCAATGCCGTAGGCGTCGTTGCTCTTGGCGACGACGTTGGCCTTGCCGATCTTCTCTGCCCACCAGCGCAGTTCGGTCATGCGATTCTTGACTGAGCCCGTGCTCAACCCCTCGGCGGTCCAGCGTTCCACCAGCTTTTCCACATGCTTGGGCTTCAGGCTCTGCGCCTGCATGTTCACAAAGCCCATCTCCCGCAGCTGGTTGGCGACCAAGGTGAGGATGCGCGCCCGGTCGGCCTGGGTGGCAAAGCTGCCGTCGATTGCGGGCGCAGAGCTGCTTCAGTTCGTAGTTCAGGGGCTTGCATCGGCCTCTCGGTAGGGGCGGTTCGCTGCGTTGCTGCCGGTGTCTGTTAGGTCTGGTCAGTGTTTCTGTCGTCTCACCACGCCTCGGCGGGCGAGATTTCAAGGGACGTCGGGCACCACTCCCGTTGGTGCCGTTTCATTACTGCTGGCCACCGCGGCACGCGGTGCTTGGCGTCGATGTCGCTCCCTGTGGGGAGTCGCTGCATCGATTCGAGCCCTTGACCCAAGGTTCATGGGGGCGCCATTGCGGCGCTTCCTGACGCCCGCAAGGTGCAGGCAAACGACGAGCCGCATTGCACGGCCCAACAGCGATGACGATGGGTCAGGGAGCCCATCACTTGGGGATGTCACCTGCGCCAGCGGCACGCAACTCCATGTCGGAGCAGGGGATCGGCGCGTCGTCACTACCGGCTCCGCCGTCAGTAACGACGCGCGCTGGGCCAGGAGATTGGCGCAGGGAGCCGCGTCGATCGCGTGCACAGCACGAGGCCGCGGCACGCGATTGGCGACAGGCCGCGCCGATCGCATCGGAGACAGGAGAGCGCTCTCGCCGGGGCGAATGCGGGCGCGGATGCCCGAGACAGGAACCTGGTACCGCACCGCGCAGTGCCGATTGCGGCTGCGGCAAGCCTTGACGATGTTGCGGCATTGCCCAACTTGCCGCAGCGAACCTTTCGACTGAACCTCAGGCCCGGGAGGGCCCGCCGTCTTTCAGAGGCAGGGCGGCATTGGGCGCCGATCGCTCGGCAAGGGGCGACGCGTGAGGAGCGTCAATCCGGCCTGGCATGGCCAACGTACTGCAACAAACCAAGAGGAGCGCCGCCCTTCATGGACGGCATGGGGCGCACTGTCGCCCACGACGCCGTCGATGTCCACCGGAAAATGAAGGCCTGCATCTGCGGCCTTTCGAGCGCCTGGCCATGGGCGGCGCCGGCGCGCCTGCATGAGCGGCACTGACCGGCCCTCTTTGGACGATCAAGGCTTAATGTCGGAGGTCCGCTGCATCCGGACACCGGTCGCTCAGTCATCGTTGGCTAATGGGCGCGATCGACCCCTTGCCGTCCGTCGTCTCTTGGGCAAGCCGACATTTGATGGCGAAGCTACGGACATCCACATACCGAATCATCGACAGCATTTGCCGTCGACATTTTCGACGTCGAATCACAAATCCTTGATCGATATCAATGAATTGTCGAAGCAACGGCGTTTTGCTTTCTCTTCACTTCCGACACATAGGCGCGTTGCGCCACGCCGGCGAATCGCACTGCATTGCGCTGCACTTGCAGTGTCCGTTTGCAGATGTCCGTAGCCGCAGGAGGCTCCTATGTGTTCACTCGACCCCGGTCTTCATATCTCCCTATCGCCGCTCCAGGACCGACGACCGCCCGGTTCATCCGACAGTCGATCGGTAAGGTGGGTCATGCATCATCTGATCACGACGGCGACGGCTGCACTCCTCATTTCGCTGGCGCAATCCGCGTCGGCACAGGACTTGAGGTCGCAGATCGTCGGCACCTGGAAGTGGAGCAGCCACGTATACAAGGAAGTCGCGACCGGGAAGACCACGAATGTCTTCGGCGAAAAGCCGTCGGGCCTCCAGGTCTTCACGCAGGGCGGGAATGCCCTGTTCGCGGTTTTCGCCGACAGCCGCAAGGCGCCAGCAGCCAATCCGGCGACGGAAGCTGAGAGTGCGGCGCTGCTCTCCACCATGGCCGCGGCGACCTCGACCTACAAGGTCGAGGGCAACACCCTCACCATGACCTACAGCGGCTCGTGGAACCAGTCCTGGACCGGGACGACGCAGAAGCGGCAGATCGAGATCGTCGGCAACAAGCTGACGCTGATGTCCGCTCCGTTCAAGAGCCCGCAGTCCGGCCAGGAGACGGCTTTTGTCGTGACCTACGAACGGGTCGAATAGGGCTCGCTTCGACAACGCAATCGTTTCGCCGGATTGTGGCTGGTGGTTTGCCTTCGCGTTCACGTCCGAGAGTAGACGTTATGTGCGAGCGCTTCGGTTGCCAGGCTCCGCTCTTGGTGGGGCAAGGTCTATCCCGGTAACCGTCAGGCAACCGGCGCCGATCTACCCTTCGCGACCGGTCTCGTCTATGATCGATCGCTCGGGTGCGGGACCATCCTGACGGGAGGGCGGCCATGCCAACTTGGACCGGCTGGCGCACGGCGGCGCGTCGAATCTTGCATTCCAGCGCCATCGCGGATCCGACCGCAGGCACCCCGACCAGGCGTACTTGGCTGCTGGTTGCCTCGGCCATGCTCATTGTCACCGGCCTGGCCGAAGCCGGCGGACTTCCGGCGCACATGCGCGCGGTCCACGTCGGCGGCAACTGGGGCGGCAACTACCTCAGCATCGAGCGCGCGAATCCCGGTTTTCTGGCCGCGGCCACGACGATCGCGGCCGCGAGCGCCGCGGCGAGCGTGGTGCGCAGCAGTTACGTGGACGCGAGCGGCACGACGGTGATCACCGACGGCGCGGTGATCAGCCTGGGCGACGTGCGCCTCGGCACGGGCGCGCATTTCGAGCGCGCCGGGTTCTGGGTGGTGCGACACGTGAGCGACGGCGCGACGTTCCTCCAGTTCCGGCCCTCGCTCGACCCTTCGCTCGCAGGCATCCCGGGGTTCGCCGGGGACGTGACGCTCAGCCTGTCAGCGGACGGCAAGGGAATCGACGTGAAGCCCCTCACGCAGCTCACCGGCCCTGCGGCCGAGTACGTCGCCGCGGTGCTTGCGCACGCGTCGGAGCTCCTTGCCGGTGCCGCGTTCGACGTGCAGCCGCCGGCCACGCTGGACCGGGCCGCCGTCGTCGAAACCATGGCGCGTGCGCGCGCCGCGATGACCCGGGACCTTTCCGAGTACTTCGACTACCTCGCCGGCCTTAACGTGCAGTGGATCGGTGTGTCGGTGGCGATCTTCTACGAGAGCATCGCCGACCCCACGGTGCGGGTGAAGTACGAACCGAGCCCAGCCCCGGCGACCTGGACGATCTTCACGTTCGACGACGCGACGCTGGGGCACTTCATCGCGCAGGCTCGTGAACGCGGCTTCCGCATCTACCTGACGCTCTCGTTCGAGGCGCCGACGACCGAATCGCCGGCCGACCCCACCTGCCGGACGGAGCGATTTCTCTTCCCGCGCTGGCTGCTGGGCGACCCCGGCACGATGCTCACGCCCTGCATCGACCCGGCGCTGTGGTGGTGGAATCCGTCGCATCCGAAGTTCACGGCGAACGCGGCGCAATTCTGGGGGAGCTACACCGCTGTCGCCGTCAAGTACGCGCAGCTCGCGCAGCAATGGGGCGTCGAACTGTACTCGCTCGGCACCGAGACCGACCAGCTGTTTCGAACCCGACCCGGCACCGGCGCGCACGCGCGCCCCTTCGCCAGCGAGCTCAAGAGCATGGTTGCGGCCGTGCGGGCAGTTTACTCGGGCCTCGTCACCTACGACCAGCACTTCTCGGTGATGGAGTGGCCGGCGATGTACGGCGGCGCGCAAACCACCGACCACTTGTTCGCCGACCTGGGGCTCGACGTCGTCGGCATCAGCTCCTACTTTCCGCTGATCGACACCAGGCCCGCGCGGGTGCTGTCTACGGCGGAGATCGAGTTGCTGTGGGAGGAACTCTACCGCCGCCACTTTCTTCCGCTCAAGGAACGCAATCCCGGCAAGCCGATCGCGCTGACGGAAATGGGCTTCTTCGACGACCTCAGCACGCTGGACCAGCCGGCCGCTCCCAGCTTCTGGCCGATCACGGGGCGGGATGCCAGCGGCGTCACCGACGGCATGCGCCAGCAGCACAATGCGTTCGAGGCATTCTTCAACGTCAACGAGCGCCACGACGACCTTATCGCGGGCGCGTTCGTCTGGGACACGTTCATCTTCGTCGACCAGGTCGACTGGCTGTGTTCCCACGTCTCTCACAACGTCTACTGCAAGCCGGCGCAGGAAGCGATCCGCAACGCCTACGCGCGCCAACGCGCAATCGAGCAGGTGGCCGCGGTTGAATATCACCACGAGGGATTCGACCACTACTTCCTCACCGCCCTGCCCGACGAAATCGCGAAGCTCGACGCCGGAACCTTCGCCGGCTGGTCGCGCACCGGTGAAGCGATCCAGGTGTTCCACGCGGCCGTCGACGGCAGCGATCCGGTGTGTCGCTTCTTCAGCGCCGCATTCGCGCCGAAGAGCTCGCACTTCTACACCGCCGACGCCGAGGAATGCGCAAAGGTCAAGGCGAACGCCGACTGGACGTTCGAGGGGTCCGTCTTCCGGCTTGCCCGCCCGGACGCTGCGGGCGGATGTCCCTCCGGAACCCGTCCGGTCTACCGCCTCTACAACGACGGGCGCAGCGGCGCGCCAAATCACCGTTACACCACGAGCGCCGGAACCCGGGAGCGAACGCGAGGATGGGGCTGGGTTCCGGAGGGCTATGGTGCCAGCGGAGTCATCATGTGCGCGCCGACCTGAGGGGAGTCAGGCTGGGGCATCAACTTGACCCACCAAGGCGCCGTCATCTTCGCGACCTGGTTCACCTACGACGCCGCGGGCAAGCCGTAGTGGCTTGTCGCCGAGCTGCACAAGGCCGCAGCCGGCGTGTACGCGGGACCGGTGTCGACGGTCACCGGACCGGCGTTCAATGCGGCGCCCTTCGATCCGGCGATGGTGAACGATACGCAGGTGGGCACGGCCACCGTCACGTTAGCCAACGGCAACAGCGCGAGCTTCAGTTACACGGTCAACGGCATCAGCCAGACCAAAGCCCTGACCCGGCAGGTGTACGCGTCACCGGGACCGTTTTGCCAATAGTCGGGCCATCTCTCCGGACACCGCCGTCCTGCGGACGACCGCTCTGGCCGATATGAACGGCGGGTTCGATTCGGGAGACCGGAACGGGTCGTCATGCAAGACATTCCGTAGTGCGCACTGCGCGTCGGGGTCGCGATGCATAGCTCAGCAACGCGACCCGCTTCGAACTCATCGATTGGCCTAGACCGGCCCTCCAAGACCGTGAGAGCCGCCGTTCGGTAACGGGGTCCGATCCAAAGTGCCGCACGGGACCGCATGCCCCTTTTTAGGTATTGGTACCAAATGGGGATGCGCCATAGCCGCGACGCCATTGTTGCGTGCATCAACAGACGACAGCATCGAACCAAAGAGCATCTGCGATGCGACAGCGTCGTGCCGCTACGGGCTCAACAGCTTGCGGCTACGCGGTGCTCGACAACGACGCGGCGAAAAGGGGCCACTCACCAGGGACACCCTTGAGCGTGTGGATGCCGCGAGAGTCAAAGCGTATGCCGGATCCGGCAACCAGATCCTTCACCGTGTTCGAGACGAGAACTTCTCCAGCAGTCGCCAGGGCAGCGACTCGGGCGGCCGTATGGACTGCTATCCCACCGATGTCCTTGCCGATCACCTCGCATTCTCCTGTGTGGAGCCCAGCCCGAAGTTCGATGCCGATCGCGCGAACGGCGTCGACGATGCTTCGCGCACAGCGAATGCCACGCGCCGGTCCGTCAAATGTGGCGAGAACGCCGTCACCCGCTGTGCCCACCTCGACGCCACGGAATTGCTGAAGTTGGCGCCGTACCCGTGCGTAGAAATCCTCAAGGAGATCGCGCCAGCGCTGGTCGCCAAGCGCCGCAGCCCTCTCGGTCGAGGCGACGATGTCGACGAACAAGATCGTCGCAAGGATGCGATCCAGTGCCGGTTCGTGGCGCACCCCAGTCAGAAACTCTTCGATCTCATCGACAATGGCGTCGGCATTTGCGCACCAGGGCAGGTGGTCGCTACCTGATAGCTCGATGAACTTCGCGCTCGGAATTCGCTCGGCCATGTAGCGGCTGCAGTGCACGTCAACCGCCAGATCATCCTTGGCGTGGAGCAACAGTGCGGGGACCCGTATGGCAGGGAGCACATGACGGATGTCGATTTCGTAATTCATGCGATGCAGGGCAGCGGCAGCGCCCGGACTGGCACTCAGCCGCAGGAAGCGCGCCCACCACTGGCGGAAGCGCTCATCGTGCGCCATGCTTGGAGCCCGGGCCTCGATCCCTACGGGTCCTCCCCATGCCTCCTGTGTCGTATCGAGAAGCTGCTGCTGCCCCTCAGCTGTTCGCCCCCAGGGATGGTCGGGCGCCGGCTTCAGCAGGGAGTAGCTGCCCACCATGATCAGGCTGGAGGTGCGGGTGGGGTAGGTCGCGGCGAAAAGCGCGCACATTACACCGCCCTCGGAATAGCCACAGAGCGCAGCGCGTTCCGCACCGACGGCATCCATGACGGTCCGCACATCGTCCATCCGCGTTTCAAGGTCTGGCAACTCACCAGATCGATCGGAGAGTCCCGTGCCGCGCTTGTCGAAGATGATCAGCCGCGAGAACGACGCAAGCCGCCGGAGAAACCGTGCAACAGCGGGCTCTTCCCAGAGGACCTCGATGTTCGAGACCCAACCTGGAACCAGTATCAAATCGCGGGTCCCGTCGCCCACGATCTGGTAGGCGATGTTGACGTTGCCGCTCTTGGCGTAGCGTGTCTCGGGCGTCATGGTAGCCATGATCGTGTGCAGCATTGACATTTGCAAGCTGCGCGTTCGATTTGGTTCACACTCGCTCTGACCTTCCCTCGCACTTCCATCCACTGCCGCCACCCATTGGCGGCGCATGCCCCGGCCGGGTGATCTGCCTCTGCATGTCATCCAGATTGAACGGCCGCTTAACGGCAATCTGGTCCGGGACGGTGGCCGATCACTGCTGGCTTGCCGCCGTTTGCCTACCCGAAGGCCCCAAGCCGATGCTGCTCAGTATCGCGGGAAAGCGCGGATCGCCGCGGATCGGGTCGAGGGTCGGGTGGATGCCAGCGAACAGCGTCATCGGCGCCCGCTCGGCGATCGCGTCGTGTAACCAGCGGATCGCCTCGTCGGCGTCGCCCATGATGGCGAATGCGCGCGCGATTTCCCAGGCGCTGACGTAGCGCTCGCGGCGCACCTGCGCAAGGACGGCCAGTTCGCCTCGAGCCTCGTCTTGGCGGCCGGCCGCGGCGAGCACGAGTGCATGTGTTTCGCGGACTCGGGGCAGCGACGGAGCCGCGGCCAGCGCGGTCTCGGCATGGGTGAGCGCCGCGTCGTGGCGCATCTCGAGCGCGAGCGCCTCGGCAAGCCGCAGGCGACCGGGAACGAAGCGCGGGTCCATCTCCATTAGGTGCTCGAGGTGGCGCACGGCCTCGTTGAAACGCCGGGCGAAGATCAAGAAGTCGCCGACGTTCATGTTGAGCCCGAGGTCCAGTGGGCTCAGCTTGACCGCGTCCCGAATCAACTCCAGGCCGCGGTCGAACTCGCCGTGCATCATCAGCAGGTCGCCGTACCCGAGGTGGGTGTTCGTGTAGCTGGGATTCATCGCCAGCGCGCGCGCGAACGCACGCTCAGCGCCGTCGAGGTCCCAGTCGAAGAACAGGCGCGTGGCGCCCTGCGCCGTCAGTGCTTCGGGGCTGTCGGATCGAGCGCGAGCGCGCGGGCGAGGTGCTCGCGCGGGCGCGCGGCCACGGCGAGCGGCGCTTCGATGCCGTACATCGCCAGCAGAATCTGGCTGTCGGCGAGCCCAATATGCGCAGGGGCGAAATCGGGCGCCACACTTGCGCAGGCGGCGAATTCGGCGATCGCCCTGCGCACCGGATCGGCGCCGCGCTGGGCCCAGAAGTAGCGCCCCTTGAGGTAGTGCTGCAGTGCGGGTTCGTCGATCGCGACCCGCCGCCCAAGGCGCGCGCCCTCGCTCGGGCGGAGCCGCACGCTCATCGCATTCGCAATCGCGCGCGCAACCTCGTTGAGCAGCGTCAGCACGTCGCGCAATTCAGCGCGTGTAGATCTGGGCCCATACGTGGAGTTCGGTACGCGCGTCGATGAGCTGCACGACGACCTGCACGCGCCCACGTTCGCCGAGGACCGAGCCTTCGACGAGGTAGTCGACGCCGAGATCGGCAGCAATCTCGCGGATCCGCTTGCTCGTGCGCTTGTAGGCCACTCCGCCGACGTGCGCGCGATCACGCGCAGCGAGGCGACGCCGGCGAGGCTCGCGGTGAGCAGTTCCGTCAGACCGTCGGAGAGGTGTTCGTCCGCCGCGTCGCCACGAAGATTGACGAAGGGGAGCACCACGATCGGGATCGCCGTGCGTGCGCGGTCCAGGGCAGTCGTCGTCATCGCCGCCGATACGGGCGCCTCGTCGTCGACGAACGTGACTGGGGCGATCAGCCGGTAGCCGTGCTTGGCGAGCGTTTCGATGAAGCGAGGACGGCCCCGCTCGTCGCCGAGCCGTTCGCGCAGGATCGAGATGCAGCGCGTGAGCACCCCGTCGGTGACGAACGCGCCTCCCCAGACCTGGTCGATCAGTTCGTCGCGGGTAACCGGGCTCGGAGCGCGCCGGGCGAGTGCGACGAGCACGTCCATCACGCGGGGCTCGACGCGGCTCGCGCCGTGCGGCCCGACGATGCTGCGACGCGCCGGATCGACCCGGAACTCCGCCATCCCGAAACCCGCCGCACGACCAACGATCACGCCATCCCCTCTGCCGACTCGGCCCGGGTCTGACGACCTGCCGACCGGGCAATCAGAACGCGTCCTCCGAAATTCATCACAACTTCCTCGGGACTTCGCGCCAAGCGTGCGCCAAATTCCCATCCGGGGAACGCTCAGTTGGCGCCCGGCGTTCGACGGCTCGCCAAGTGTAGCAGCGCGACGCGGCGGGGGGTGACGCGCGCCAGCGGGGACGCTCGACGCCACGGTAGCGGCGTCCGGCGCGGCCGGCAGCTCCAGAGAAACGATCAGCCGGTGCCGATCGACGACGCAGGAGGACGGCATGCGCACACGCATCGGAGGAGCTGTCTTCCCGTTCTGCGGCCGGCTCGCGCGACGGCTCGCGGGCGCTGCGCTGCTGGCGATCGCGGCGGCCAACGCCACGGCCGCCACCGCCACCTACGAAGTCCTGCTCGACGTCGATCTGAACGCCGCCACCGGCTGCGCGATCGCGACCCCGGGTGGGACGGTGCCGGGGATCGACGAGGTCCTGGTCACGACGGTGACCGCCGGCGCCGCGAGTGCATCGGTCTCGGGGGTCGCGCGCCGGAGCTGCTCCAGCGGCACGCTCGGCGCCCCCCAGGCGGTGTCTTCGGGCGGCTGGCCGGTCGGCTTCGGCAACGGCACCCTCGGCACCGCGGTGGTGGAGACGGTCCTGCCGCGCAGCGCGCTCGGCAGCGCGACCCGCGTTCGTGCCGCCGTCGTCGCCTCCGGCAACGGCGGTAGCGACGCGATTCCCGGTGGCACTGCCCTGCTGGACGTCGTGCTGCAGGCGCTGCCGGGCCGGGTCGTCCCGCCGAACGAGATTCCGCTGCTCGCACCGCCGCTGCTCGCACTGCTGGCGGCGGCGCTGGCGGGTTTTGCCGCACTCGCGCTGCGGCGCCACGGCATTCACGCCATCGCGCTCGCCGCGCTCCTGACCGCCGCCGCGGCCGGGGTCGCCTGGGCGGCGAGTGTGCTCACCGACGGGCAGACCGGCGACTGGGCCGGCGTAGCGCCGCTCGCCTCCGACGCGAAGGGCGATGCGCCGAAGAACGCCGATCTGGTCGCGTTCTTCGCCCAGAGCGATGCGACCACGCTCGCCTTCCGTGTCGACGCCGACATCGAGCTCGACAGCGGGCCGGTGAACCAGGCGCCTTCGGTCAACGCCGGGATCGACTCGACGATCACGCCGCCGGCCGGCGCGAGCCTCGCGGGCGCCGCTGGCGACGACGGCCTGCCCAATCCTCCCGGCGCGCTGACGCTCGCGTGGAGCAAGGTGAGCGGGCCCGGCACGGTGACCTTTGGCAGCCCGGGCAGCGCCAGCACGAACGCGAGCTTCGGTGCGCCTGGCGTCTACGTGCTGCGGCTCACCGCGAGCGACGGGGCGCTGGCGATGAGCGACGACGTGCAGGTCACGGTGAATCCCGCGGTCGCGGCCAACCAGCCGCCCACCGTCAGTGCGGGAGCGGACCAGTCGATCACGCTACCGGCCGGCGCGAGTCTCGCGGGCACCGCTGGCGACGACGGCCTGCCCAATCCTCCCGGCGCGCTGACGCTCGCCTGGAGCAAGGTGAGCGGGCCCGGAACCGTCGCCTTCGCCAATGCGGCCGCCGCGCAGACGACGGCCAGCTTCTCGCAGGAAGGCGCCTACGTGCTTCGGCTCACCGCCAACGACGGCGCACTCGCGCAGGCCGACGACATGCAGGTGACGGTCAGCGCGGCCGGAGCGCCACCGGTGCTCTTCGCCCCGCCGGCGAACAATGCCGTGGCCACCACGGTGCGCGACGCCACTGCCTTCCTCTATTCCGGGCACGAATCCGGTGCAGACGGGTGTGGCGCCCGGGACGATCACCACCGCGCGCGCCGCAGTCGTGCGCGGCACGGTCCGCGCGCGCGACGGCAGCGCGCTTCCCAACGTGGTGGTCGGCATCCTCGGCCACCCCGAGTACGGGTCGACACACAGCCGCGCGGACGGCGCATTCGATCTCGCGGTGAACGGTGGCCTGCGGCTGACGGTCGACTACCGGCTGGCTGGCCACCTGCCGGCGCAGCGGTCGATCGACGTGCCGTGGCAGGACTACGTCACGCTGCCCGACGTGGTGCTGATCCCGGTCGATGCGCAGGTGACGCAGGTCGACCTCGCCTCGACCGCGCCGATCCAGGTGGCGCGCGGCAGCACGGTCACCGACTCCGACGGAACGCGCCGCGCGACCGTGCTCTTTCCGCAGGGGCTCACCGCGCAGATGCAGATGCCCGACGGCAGCACGCAGCCGCTGACGCGCTTCGGCTTCCGCGCGACCGAGTACACGGTCGGCGCCAATGGACCGCTAGCGATGCCGGGCCGCTGCCGACGAGCTCGATGTACACCTACGCGGTGGAGTTGGGCGCCGACGAGGCGGTGGCCGCCAGGTGCGACGAGCGTGCAGTTCGATCGCCCGGTGCCGACCTACGTCGAGAACTTCCTCGGCTTCCCGGTCGGCACCGCAGTGCCCGCCGGCTACTACGACCGGGCGCGAGCGGCGTGGGTGGCGTCGGCCGACGGGAGGATCGTCAAGCTGCTCGGCGTCACCGGCGGCCTCGCCGACCTCGACGCGAACGGCGACGGCGTCGCCGAAGACGCGGCCGCGCTCGCCGCGCTGGGTGTCACCGACGCCGAGCGCGCGACGCTCGCCACCCTTTACTCTCCCGGGCAGTCGCTCTGGCGGGTGCCGGTCACCCACTTCACGCCGTGGGACTACAACTGGCCGTACGGCCCACCGGCGGACGCGCAGTCGCCGGCCGACGCCGGTGCCGGGGTCGCCCGGCAGGACCCCGAGGAGGAAGGCTCGTGCCAATCGCAGGGCAGCCTGGTCGACTGCCAGAACCGCGCGCTCGGCGAGGCGCTGGAGGTCGCCGGCTCGCCGTACCGCCTCGTCTACTGGAGCAACCGGACGCCGGGCGGATCGCGCGGCATCGACATCACCGCGAGCGGGGCCACGGTGCCGGTGAGCCTGCGCTCGATCGCCGTGCAGGTCTCCGTCGCCGGGCAAACAAGCCGCCGAACGCTCCCGGGTGCGCCGAACCAGGGCTTCAGCTTCCAGTGGGACGGGCGCGACGGCTACGGCCGACGGATCCAGGGCGGCCAGGTCGCGCGCATCGCGATCACCTACGACTACCCGGCTGAATACAAGACGGCCGGCCAGTTCGCTCAGTCGTTCGGGTGGTACGGCCGCAATCCCGTCCTCGTCGCCAATATGCTGCGCGCGCGGTTCGAGTCGACGACGCACCACAGCGTGCTGCTCGGCGAGGGGCTCGTCGACGCCCGCGACGTCGGGCTCGGCGGCTGGACGCTCGACGTCCACCACTTCTACGACCCGGTCGCGCGCGAGCTGCACCTGGGCGACGGCCGCCGGCGCAAGGCCGACGCGTTGGGCCGGGTCATCGATCGCGTGGCGACGGCGAAGGCGCCGACGGGCGGTTCCTCGAACGTGAACGCGATCGCGATCGCGCCCGACGGGTCCGTCTATTACATCGATTCGATCTCCGACCCCACCGTCGTGCGCCGGGTCGCCCCCGACGGCACCGACACCGTCTTCGCCGGCGGCGGCAAGCGCAATCCCACCCCGCCTCCCCCTTACGGCGAAAACGGGCCGGCGATTGGCGCGACGCTGTTCAACCCGTCCGGCCTCGCCTTCGGCGCGGACGGCTCGCTCTACATCCAGGATGTCGCCATCCTTCGCGTCGGCCGCGACGGCATCATTCGTCGCGTTGCGGGCAAGGATCGCCTCAGCCCGCCACACCCGGGATGCCCGGGCGCCACGCTCGCGCAAGGATCGGTGGCAGCTGCGATCAACCTGTGCATGCAGGACTTCGCCGTCGCACCCGACGGGACGATCTACTTCGTCGAGCGGCGCTCGAGTCCGTACACCAGCGAGAGTGCCTACGTGATGCGGATCGGCCCCGACGGCCTCGTCTACCGGTTCGCCGGGAACGGCGTAGCGTGCCCCACGACCGGCAGCAGCACCTGCGGCGACGGCGGGCCGGCACTCGCAGCTTCGTTCACCTCGGAGTTCGGCGGTTCGCTCGCCGTCGCGCCCGACGGCAGCGTGCTCATCGGCGACGCCAGCAGCATCCGTCGCGTCGGTGTCGACGGCATCATCTCGACGATCGCCGGGAAGCGGCGCCAGCAGGGGTTCTCCGGCGACGGCGGCAAGGCGCGCGACGCGCTCTTCTGCAGCGCAACCAACTTCGCGGTCGCGCCCGACGGGGCGCTGTGGCTCAACGACCGCATGAATCACCGGCTGCGACGCATCGACACCGACGGCACCGTCGCCACCATCGCCGGTTCCGGCTCGGCCTGCGATTTCAGCCCGCCGATCTCGTCGGGTGACGGCGGTCCCGCGCTGAGGGCGTCGATCCAGAATCCGCTATCGATCGCGATCGCGCCGAACGGCGACGCCTATGTGCTCGACGCGAGCGCCGGCACGCCGCGGAGCATCCGCCGCATCGCCCCGACGCTGCCCGGCCCCGGCGACGCCGAGTTCCTCGTCCCCTCTGCCGACGGCGGAGAGATCTACGAGTTCGCCGCGACGGGGCGGCACCTGCGCACGCGCAACGCGCTGACCAGCGCCGTGACACGCGAGTTCGGCTACGACGCCGACGGCCGGCTCGCCCGCGTCACCGAGAAGACCGGCGCAACCGACAACGTCACCATCATCGAGCACGACGCGACCGGCCGGCCGGGCGCGATCGTCGGCCCGTACGGCCAACGCACCACGCTCGCGGTCGACGCCAACGGCTTCCTCGCCAGCTTGACGCATCCGGCGGGCGAGACGCACCGGTTCGCGTCGACGGCCTCGGGGCTGCTGACCGCCTACACCGATCCGCGCGGCAACATGAGTAGCTATGCGTACGACGCGCGTGGGCGGCTCGCGAGCACGACCGATCCTTCCGGCGGCTCGCAGGCGCTGGCCTGGAGCAAGGTCGGCGCCAAGGTGCGCGTCACTCGCACGACCGCGCAGGGCCGCGTGAGCACGATCGACAACGAGAGCCTCGCCAATGGTGCGCACCGACGCACGGTGAGCTTCGCCGACGGGTCCGCGCGCGTCGCCGAGGACCTCGCCGACGCGGGCAGCGGAAGGCTCACCACCGCCGAGGCCGTGGTGACCGACGTCGCGCTCGCGCCGGACCCGCGATTCGGCATGCCAGGGGCGTTCCCGAAGTCGATCGCCGCAGCCTTCCGCGGGCGGGCTGTCGGTGACCGCGAGTGCCACCCAGACGGCCACCCTCGCCAATCCCGCCGATCCGCTGAGCCTGCAGTCGCTGGTCAGCGTCGCGACGGTCTCGGGTCGTACGCTGTCGACCACGTTCACGCGGGCGACCAAGACCGCGGCGACGACGAGTCCGGCCGGTCGCGCGTCGGCGGTGACGCTCGACGACCTCGGACGCTTCTCCTCCGGCCAGTTTCCCGGCGTGGGCAGCCTCGCCGCGACGCTCGATGCGCGCGGCCGGCTGGCCACGCTCACCCGCAGCGACGGCGCCGAATCGCGAACGACGACCTTCGCCTACGACGCCGCCGGCGAGCTCGCCTCAGTCACCGACCCGCTCGGACGCAGCGTGCAGTACGTGCGCGATGCCGCCGGCCGGGTGGTGAGCAAGGTCTTCGCCGACGGGCGGACGGTCGGCATCGGCTACGACGCCACCGGCAACGTGACCAGCGTGACACCGCCGTCGCGGCCGGCGTGGCAGCTCGCGCACTCGGCGCGCAACGAGCTCACCCAGGTGACGCCGCCGGCCGTGTCCGGCAGCGGACCGACGACGTTCGCGTACGACCTCGACCGGCAACCGACGGCGTTCGTGCGTGGCGACGGCAGCGGTGCGAGCCTCGCGTACGACTCGGGGCCGGCGCGCGTCGCGCGCGCTGACCGCCGGCGGCGTCCCGACGAGCACGGACACCTTTGCGTACGACACCGCGGGTCGGCTCATCGGGATCGCCGCGGCGGGTGGCGTGACCGTGACGTACACCTGGGACGGATCACTGCCGACCCGGATCACCTGGTCCGGCGCGGTCGCCGGCGATGTCGCCCTCACCTACGACAGCAGCCTGCGGCTCGCGAGCGAGTCGGTGAACGGCGGCAACACAACCGCGTTCGCCTATGACGCGGACGACCTGCCGACGTCTGCCGGTGCCGCGACGATCACGCGCGCGGCGGCTTCGGGACTGCCGATCGCGATCAGCGTGGGGAACGCCACCACCGCGCTCACGCACAACGGCTTCGGCGAGGTCGCCTCCGCGAGCACCAGCGTCGGGGTCAACGTGCTGCTGGCGACGACCTGGACTCGCGACAAGCTCGGCCGGATCACGCGCAGGGTCGAGACGCTGGGCGGCGTCACCACCACCTGGGACTACGCGTACGCGGCGTCGGGACAGCTCGCCAGCGTCGCCCGCAACGGCGCCGCCTTCGAGCAATACGCGTACGACGCGAACGGGAACCGTACCAGCACGAACGTCGGCGGCGTCGTCGAAACCGCGACCTTCGACGTCCAGGACCGCATCCTCACCCACGGCGCAACCAGGTTCGTACACGACGGCGCCGGTGCGCTGCGGTCGCGGACGACCGGCGGCCAGACGACCACGCTCCAGTACGACCCGCTCGGGAACCTGCTGTCGGTTGTCCCGGCGGCGGGCGACACGGTGTCCTACGTCGTCGACGGGCGCGGGCGCCGCGTCGCCAGGAAGGTCGGCGGCAGCGTGGTGAAACGGTTCCTCTACGCCGGTGCGCTGCGGGTCGCGGCCGAGCTCGACGGGGCCGGCAACCTGGTGAACCGGTTCGTCTACGGCGGCGGCCGGGTGCCGATCTACATGACGCGCGCGGGCGCGACCTACCTTTTCGCCACCGACGCGGTCGGCAGCGTGCGGTTGGTGGTCGACGCCACCACCGGCGCCGTCGCGCAGCGGATCGACTACGACGCGTTCGGCAACGTCGTGCTCGACACCAATCCCGGCTTCCAGCCGTTCGGCTTCGCCGGCGGGCTGTACGATCCGGATACCGGTCTGGTGCGCATCGGCGCCCGCGACTACGACGCGAAGACGGGGCGCTGGACGACCAAGGACCCGCGCGGCCTCGGCGGCCTCGACACCAACCTCTATCGCTACGCCGCGAACGATCCGGTCAACCTCGTCGATCCCACCGGCGCGAGCGCCTGGGACACCGCCGTCGGCTTCGTCCAGCAGGGGCAGGTCGAGGCCTACGCGCTGATGAACCCCGCCATCGGGCTGTCGATCCTCGCCGACAGCGTAAACCGGATGCTTCTGGAATCCAGTGGATACGCGGTTCCGCAGGCCTCGCTGGAGGACCTGGTGGCCGGGCGCGCGTATCCGTCCCCACTCGTCGACTATTCCTCAGAGGACTACGCGAAGGGGACGTTCGCGGCAGCCTGCGTCGGCTTCGTCGCCGGAATCGCCGAGGGCAACCCGGGGGCGCTTGACAAGGCTCGCCATCTCCTCCGCGCCCTGGGCACCAAGCTCGACGACGCGCTGACGCGGCTGTTCACCCGGCCGGAGACCGCGCAGAAGCTGGCCAAGCCGGATGTACTCGGCGATTTGCTGAAGCGAACGATCAAGGACGTCGGTGGGGACCCGGACAAGGGCATCGAGCGCGTGCTGGGCGAGCAGCGCGGGGGCGGCCCGAGCTCGGGTTCGGGGGTTGGCCTGTGGACCGACGAGTATTAGGCAACGGCTGCTCGGTGTACGTGCTTCCGTTCGCGCGCACGATTGCGGCAGCAGGCCATGAGGGCGCGCGTGTTCCTGTTCGACACTGCGAGAGTGGACGGCTTCGGCGCAGCAGCACAGTCGTGTTCGCTCGCATGCCTCAGAAGTTTCTTTGAACCTTAATTTGCATCAAGGAACTCGAGGGTCGCTGGTGGAAGGCTTGTCGAACCAGACGCTCGGGCGCTCCCGCGGCTGCATTTCGCGGGCATGTTGGTTACGAACGGGAGGAGGATTCGTGTCCAAACTCGCTGGCGGAGTGGCATTGGCTACGTTCCTGTTGGCGCCTGGCGCCCTATGGGCACAGGCAGGAACGGGTTCGGCGATTCGCGGTTGCGTCGATACCAAGCACGGCACCTTGCGCGTCGTCCCGACGCGACCGCATGCGATGCAAAGCGTGAAACGCCGATCGTCTGGCAGCAGGCGGGGCCTCCGGGACCCGCAGGGCTTGTCGGACCGGCGGGCCCGAAGGGTGACCCAGGGCTGCAGGGTCCGCCGGGCCCGCAGGGCCAGGCGGGTACAACGCCGTCCTCATTCAGCGGGGCGGTACCGTTGCCTCCCGTGGTTGCGCAGATTTGGAGCGCTTGCTCGGAATCGAGCCCCGCTGTGTCGACCTTGGACACCGACCCGCTGCTGCTTGCCGCCGGAACCTATCGTCCGGTTTTCCAGGGCTTCGCCAGCCTTTACCCATTCGGGGGCACCGTTTCCGTAGACCTCAAGGTCGTTGCGGCCTCATCCGGCCAGGCGCTCGCGCAGTACGGCTATCACAGGAGCAAGAGCGAGCTGAGTTACTCGGAGACGTCTTTCGGCTACATCGGCTTCGATTCGGACACCTCCGTGTTCGTGCGAGCTCACGCGAGCGCGGTGTGCGGTTCCGCCCAGATCCAGGGACTGATCGCCTTCGAACGGGTTCATTAGTTCGGCGCGGGATTGGCTTTGGGCTGTTGGTGAGCAGAACCGGCGGAGACCGGACGACCTGCTGCGGGCGCCGGAGCCGGCGATCGTAGCCAACGAGGATGCAACTACTGGTGCATCGCGGCAGCGGACTTCACGCCCGAGTAAGACGCCTAGGGGGGCGGCACTGCTGGCGGTGATTGAAGTTGTCCCGTTCGATGCTGCGCGAGACGACGAACGATCTTTCGCCGACTCCTGCAGCGGGGAACGAGCAGTGCTCATCGTTGCCGGCGCCCGGACCATCGGGCTACTGGCTCTTGATCGACGCTAAGGAGGATGATGGCCATGGCACGGTTATTCACATCAGTTGCAGCAGCGGGAATCCTGACGGTCACTAGCCTCTGCGGCATGCCGCCGGCGTCCGCTGCGCAATTTGGCGGGGTCGAGTTTCCGCAAGGGATGTCGTCTTTCGCCGATGTCGTGCAGAGCTTCGATCCGGCGATCGTGTCGGGCGAACCAACCGCACCGCACTTGGACGCCAACAAGGCGCTGGGGGCACCCGACTGGAACGGCCAAGGCTTGTGCCAGAGTGCGGCGACCTGCAATACCGTGTCGCTGGGCAGCGGTGGGAGCGTAACGCTTCGGTTCACCGACAACTTCCTCACGGGTGGCGGCTCTTCCGATCCGGATCTGTGGATATTCGAAGTCGGCGGCAATATCGAAAGCACCTCCGGGGACATCAGCAAGGACGGGGGCAGTGGAATGCCGTAGGCAAAATCTCTGGCGGTACGCGCGGCATCGATCTCGATTTCTTCGGCTGGAGCCCGACGGACCTGTTCTCGTTCGTCCAACTCACCGATGACCGCAGCCAGGGGGCCACGACGGGCGAAAGCGTGGGCGCCGACATCGACGCCGTTGGCGCGATCTCGTCGGTGCCGGCGAGCGTGCCCGAGCCGACCGCATCGAGCCTGCTCGTCGCAGCGTTGGCCTTGGCTTGGCTCTTCACCAGCCGTTTGCGCAGCGGTGCTGGCGCGCCCGGGCCGCGGCCCGCGCCGGCATAGCGGTGAAATGGCGTCGCGGGCGCATGCCGGTGCCGCGGTGCCGGTGTCGCTACCCCATGCGCCTCCGCCCACACGCCCGCGGGGACCGATCGTTGCTTGTTCTTCTGGAAGCATTGCCGCTCGGCGGCCACCGGGGAGAGCCATGATGCAAGGACCTCAGTTTCACGCATCCGATCGGCATCGCGCCGGTGCTCGCCCGATCGCGCCACGCAGGCATGCGGTCGCAATCCTGTGCCTCGCGCTCGTGGGCGCCTCGTGCGTGGCCGCGCACGCGGACAGCCTTTCGTCGCAGGCGATTGCGACGTTCGCCGAGCCCAAGGCGGGTTATCTGGGCACCGGCTCGAAGTATGCATTCCCGCTCTTCTCGGACGGTGATTCCGTCTCGATCGGGACCATTGTCGGTGGCGTCGGCGCCAAGGCCTCGGCCAGCGCAGCGGTAAAGCTGGAAGGCGTGGCCGAAGCGTTCTGGTCGCCCACTTACAGCTTCACGTTCCAGTCGTCCAACAAGGTGAACGTTGCGTGGGACGGCGACCTGTCGGTCGGCGAGTCGTTCTTCGTTTCAACCGGCGCAAGCCCGCTGAGCTGGGGCAAGGTCCACCTGCAGGATCCGGGCTTCCAGGGAAACGTCGGCCTGCGCGAGACGTTCAGCGGGTCGGCCACGGCCAGCGGCTGCCTCGGCGGCTGCATCAATCTCGACCTCTCTGCCAAGTTGAACCAGGCGCAGAACATCTTTTCCATTCTCAGCAAGCCGGGAGACGTGGACCTGCTGGTGCTCGGCAAGAAGGTAGCCGACGCACTGCCCTACACGTACACGTCGTCCGACAATCTGTTGAAGCTCAGCGTCGGCGCGCCGAACTTCGCAGCCACGATTTCCCCCAGCGGCTCGGCCGCACCGGTCACGCACACGAGCCAGCAATTGCTCGGAATGATGTCGGTGAACCTCGCGCAACTGGTCGCCGATCTGGTCGGCCTGCCGATTCCGCTCTCCGGCAACATCGGAGGGTTCGGTTACACACTACTGGAGGCGCTGGTGGGGCTCGGGCTGGATCTCGAGCGCTGGTTCCAGATTGCCGCGACGAAGCTCTACACCAGCCTCACCTTCTCGGCGCCCGTCGAGGTTCGGGAGAACGGCGCGTGGAGCGCCGCGAAAAATTCGTTCACTCCCGAGGCCGGAAAGGTGTACGAGGTCCGGCCGGTTCAGGCAAGCAAGACGCTGGGGATCACGCCCTGGTACGGGCTGTACACCGACGTCGATGCGACGCTCGACCTCGTGCCGTTCGCCGGCGGCGGCGTGCGGGCCATGGAGGTCTATGGCCATGGCGTCAACATCGGGCCCCTCGTGAACGAGCCCATCAAACACAACCTCGGCCACGTCGAGCTCGATGCCACGAACTTGACGCGCAGCTACTGGACCACGGGCAAGCCGATGACGCTGCAGTTCGACCCGCTGGTGGCGGACGCCGACGGAGTCCTCGTCGACCTCTGTACGGATCCCGCAGCATGCCTCGTCACCGGGTTCCTGACGGCCGCCACGGCCCTCGACGCCGACTGGCAGTCTGATCGCATTTACCGCGCCACGAACTTCGCCGACGATTGCCTCCTCGGTCTGCTCGACCCGCTCGATCCGGCCTGTGGCATGGACGAAACGTTCGTTCCGCTGCGCGTCGACTACCGCCCGGGGGCGACGCGCACCGATCCCGTCGAGGTCACGCCGCGCTACGATCAGTTGCTCGCGATCCTCGGCCTGCCCGACCTCGTTTCCGGCGCGCCGTTCGACATCGCGCAGCTGGAGGCAGGCCTCCGCCGCCTCGGCGTCGATCTGGACGGCAATGGCCTGCCACGGTCGGCGCCGGAGGGTGCCCCTCCGCTCACCGAACCGCTCGTCGGTGACACCTCCTATCTGGCTCGCATCGAGGCGGTGCCGGAACCCGGCGCGCTGGCGCTCGTGCTGGCGGGGCTTATCGGGCTCGTTGCGACGCCGCGCGCCGGTCCGCGCCGGACGCCAAAGCACGTCGCGATCAAGCCGTCGGGAGCGCGTCGGACGGGTAGCGCGCGCGGTGTCGATGGCGGCCAGAAACCGCGGATATCTGCCGCGGAGCGGGGGCGCCGGGTTGCGGCCGACGTAATTGCCGTAACGACGCGAAGCTCGCGGCTGGCGTGGTCGCCGCTGGAGTGGTCAACGGGAGATGCCATGTCGATGTCCGTGGTTCGTTTGCGGTTCTCGCGTTTCTCCTTTGCGCCCATGGCGTCGGGGCCGGCGTTTACAACGAAGCGGGCGACGCTGGGGATTTTCCATCCGCAGGACGTGATCGGCAGTGGCATCACGTCGATCGAGGGCAGCATCGGCGGGGATGACTCGGTGGATGCCTTCCGCTTCTTTTTCGGCGGCGGCACGCTCTACGTCACGGCGCAGCTCGAAAGTTCCATCAATGGTATGCGCACCCTGCCCATCGCGCTCTTCCGCGAGGATGCCGGGCGAGCGGATCCCTGCACCCCGACCGATCCATGCCTGGGTCCCGGCGGCGTGATCGATCTCACGCGTTCACCGCTCGCCGCGGGCAACTATGTCGTCGGTGCGTGTTTCCCGCCCAATCCCTGCATAGACGTCGATCCGCCCTTCACCATCGGCTTCCTGGTCGATCCGAAGACGGGGCAGTCCGCCGAGATCGGCACGCCCGTCCCGGAACCGGCTCCGCTCGTGCTGCTGCTGTCGGGGCTGATGGCGCTGGTCGCGCGACGCGGGCCGCTCGATGCCTGGCAGCAGCGCCTTCAAT
>JADKKQ010000011.1 GCA_016720425.1 Betaproteobacteria bacterium
CCATAGTCAGTTCATCACCAACACTGGCGTTGCCGGTTGGTATCCCTTTTCGGTTTTGTGGTTGATGCTGTTGTCGGCTCGTATCTTCCATGGCCATCGCGGCGTGTTCCCGATGCAACTCTTCGCCAGGCGCAAGTCGAAGCGTTGCCGCCTGTAGAACGTTTGCAGAAACAGGTCAACGCCTTGAGTGCCCTGCAGACGCATAAGTCATGCGTTACACCTAACTATTGAGGATGCAATCGTGACATCGGTTGAGTCTGATTACCTTCTTCGCCTTGCATCCCTCTCGTTGTCGTTTGTCGGCTTTTCGGCGGTTGTAGTCACCCTCCGAGGTGCGCTGGGAGGTGAACTCGGCAATCGACACCTCCGCCTCGTGCGCCTGTACATTGAAGGTGGGTTTCTCGTCACCACACTAGCGGTAGTGCCCACCCTTCTCAACCTTCTTCACGTCCCCGGCACCATCATTTGGCCCGTATCCAGCGCGGTCGCGGCCTCAGTTCTGTCCCTTGTTCTCGTCATCCAATTCCGTCGTCGCCGCGCTGTCGAGCCCGGACGGATTCCTCTTTGGGTGTTCGCCATTTACGGTGTTTCAATCATGGCGGTGGCAGGTCTTTGGCTCAACGTCGCAGGACTTCTCTTCCAACCGAATGTCGGCCCTTACGCCGTTGCCCTGACGTGGGCCCTTTGCGTCTTTGGGTTCATTTTTGTTCGAACGATAGAAATATTCCTACATCGAGCACCCAAGACCTGAGACAGTCATCTGATCGTAATTGCTGAGAGGTCGTCAGGCCAAACGCTCGGGATGTGCTCCGAGTCGATGCGAAGTCTTTCCACGAGCGGCCTTCCACGCGCTTGTCCCGTTCGCAACGCCGTTGATCTGCTTCAAGTGCCGCAAGCGTGACCAGCGTGTCGTCGAGACCGGCATCACGGAAGATGATGTCGTCGTCTGGCGCTCCCTCGCCTGCGACGCCGAGGGGCAGATCTCGAACTGGCAGGGCACGTTCTGGGACTTGAGCCAGGGCACGCCGTCGAATTGAAGGGAAGGCCACTGCCCCACCCCATGGCGAAACCACCCAACGAAGACCTGGAAACCTTCCTCCGCCGTCAGGACGCGGGGGACCTGGTCGCCGTGCTGCTCGAACTCGCCAAGGACCACGAGGCCGTTCAGGCACGCCTCGCGCGCATGCAGCTGGCCGATCGGCCGGACAAGCTCGCCGCCGGCTTCAAGAAGACGCTGTCCGGCTGGCGGCGCTCGACCAGGTTCTACGGCTACCGCGAGGCGGGCGAGTTCGGCCGCATGCTCGACGGCTGGCTGGACCAGGTGGCGCGCGAGCTGCTGCCCAAGGATCCCCCAGCCGCCGTCTCGCTCTTCGAGGCTTTCATCGAGACCGACGCAGCCTGGTTCGATCGTGCCGACGACTCCGACGGTGTGATCGGCGACGCGGTGCGTGCAGCCTGTCGCCACTGGCTGCAGGCCGCCGCACGCTGCGAGACCCCGCGCGACGTCTGGCCCGAACGCCTGCTGAAGCTATACCAAGCCGACCAATACGGCGCGCGCGACGAATTGCTGCGGCGTGCCGATCTGCTGCTTGCCGAGCCGGCGCAGCGCGGGCTCGTCGCCCGGCTCGAATCGCAGCTGGCGCAGGCACTCGACGCGTCCCCGCGCGGGGAGAGTCCGCCGATCGAGGTCTTCCGCATCTCGGGCGCGCTGTCGTTGCTGGCCGAGTCGTTGCGCGACCCCGACATCATGGTGCGCGCCTCGCTGCGCTACAGCCCGAACCCCAACCCCGTGCAGCGGCAGGCCTTCGTGCGGGCCTACCTCGACGCCGACCGGCCAGCCGATGCCATGGTTTGGCTGCAGGACGCCTGGGGCCACCTCGAAGACAGTCGGCAGGACCTTCTGGCCGATGCCTTGGAGCGACTTGGCCGCTTCGAGGAGAGTTCGCCGATCCGGCAACGGATGTTCGAGCGCACGCTCTCGGACTTCCATTTCCAGCGCTGGCTGGAGCACCTGCCCGAGGCTGCACGTCCCGAAGCCGTCGCCCATGCCCGGCAACTCGCGCTCCGCCACGACGACCTGACGGCCGCAGCCACGCTGCTGCTGCAACTCGGGGACGCGGACGCCGCCGAGGCCAGGCTGCTGGCCGAACCCGGGCGCATCGACGGCAATGACTACGGACGCCTCGTTCCGCTGGCCAAGGCCTTGCGCGCCCACGAGTGCCCGCGTGGCGAGACCGTCGTCTACCGTGCGCTGTTGAAGGGCATCCTCGATCGGGCCTACGCGCGCGCCTACGGCCACGCGGCGCGCTACTGGGCCCGACTGGGCGAGATCGCGGACAGCGGCATCAACCTGTTGCACCTGCCGTCGCACGAAGACTTCGTGACCGAGATCCGTGCCCGTCACGGACGCAAGGCTGCGTTCTGGGCGTATGTGAACGGAACGCGCCGCGACCGTCACGACGACGAGGACGACCTGACGCCATAGCCAAACAGCACGCGCAGAGGAGCTTGGATCAGGTCGCTTGCGGACACCGCCTACTCCAGTCGACCCTTCCTGGCTTCATGTGACGTTGCGTGGTTCTGCCGCTTCAGGCGCCGCCAACCCCGCGAGAGCTTCAGGCGGGTGCCTGGCATTCGTCAACGACATCAATTGACATGGTTGACATGGTTGACGTACGATGTCGGGTGTAGCCAAGATTTCATTGGATCCGGAACATGCCTACCTCCCAAGTCCGCCAAAAGCGTCAAAGGTCCGCGAAGCCGGGCGCCAAGGCGCCCAGCGCTCGGGCCGTCGCGCGCGAAGTTGTGGCGCGACTTCAGCAGCTCATGCCGATGCAGCCGAAGACCGTTCGTTCGGCCTTTCGATTCGTGCTCCCGCGGGATGGGTCAGCAAAGGTCACGCATATCGCCAGGCTGATTGCCGACCTGGAGCCTCCCGTGACACGCCCTCCTCGCGCCCAAACCGCAAAGCCGGCAACGCCAGTAGACCCGTTGACTGCCGGGGTAACGGCGGCGCGCTCGGCGCTGCTGGAGTCGCGACAAGTTGTCCCCTCCAAGGCTATCTGTGCAACGCTGAGCTTCTCGCGACAAGCGCTGAGCCAAGCCGTGAAGGAGCATCGGATGTTCAGGTTGGTCGTTGGCAGCCAACGGCTCTACCCGGCGTTCTACGCCGACACGAGCCTGGACCGGCAGCAGTTGGAGAGTGTGGCCAAGGAACTCGGCAACCTGCCCGGGTGGTCGAAGTGGCAGTTCTTCACCACCCCTAAGGCTTCTCTGGGCGGGGCAACGCCGCTCGAGGCCTTGAAAGACGGGCGGTTCAACGACGCCCGTCGCGCTGCGGTTGGCTTCGCCGAGCGATAGCCGGCCGTGTCGAGGTTGCCGCCCGCCGATCTTGCGTCGCAGCCGCTGGTCACCATTTCCCAGGATCCCGCGAGTCTCGCGCGGGTCTCAGGCCACAAGAGCGGCGAGCCGTACTTCGGCCGGCACGGTGCTAACCGCTTCGACGATCCACGGCTGCCCGAGAGCAATCGATTCGGGACGTGCTACTTGGGGCGGAGCGTCGTGGTAGCCATGGCCGAGACGGTGCTGCACGACGAAGTCGCGGTCAACGGCGAATTCAAGGTGGCGCTGGACGAACTGCAGAGACGCTACGTCGTGTCGTTCACCGGGTCGCCCCTGACGCTGGCCGACTGCACGGGAGTGGCGCTCAAGCGCATGGGCCTCGACGGGCGCTTCTCTGCCGACGCTTCGTACGACGAGACGCAGCAATGGTCGGTCGCCATCCAAGACCACCCGCGAGGTGTTGATGGGTTCCTGTACATGTCGCGGCACATCAACGACGATTGCGCGGTCGTCCTCTTCAACCGGGCGAAGCCGAAGCTTCGAGCGGCGCGGTACGACCCGTTGCTGTCGAATGCCGACGCCGCGAGCGCAATTGCAACATTGCATGTGGTTCCGATTTGACCCTCGCCCGGCTTGACGTTGACCACCAACATCCAGAACACGTCCCAGCGTGCCGCCGCCGGTTCAAATCCTCTCACCCCGACCCGATGATCGACCGCCCGGCGCAACGCCGGGTGCCGAAACACCGGGCCGTGCACCCGGGGTGCCTGCCAGTCCGGTACCGTTCGCCGAACCCCTTGCCTGCTCGCCGCAGTCAGCACTCCACCAACCCGGCCTTCGCCGCGTTGCCCATCACCGAACGGATGCCGACGTAGCACGACGTGGGATGCGCGTACATCTGGCTCTGCCCGATGACCTCGCCGTTGCCTGCCAGCAGCACGAAGTACGTCTTGCCGTTCCTGGCCACCCGCCGCTCGAAGCGCTCGCGCAGCGCTGCGTTCTTGCGCACCGACGCGATGCCCGCGACCGCGGCGGCGCGGGTGCCGTAGCTCTCGCTGGTCAGGACGACGCGCTTGTTGGCGGCCAGGAGGTTGAAGCGAAACTTGCCGGTGCTGCTCTTCGTCAATTCAAAGGTTGCGGCCATGTCCTCGTTCCTTGCCTGAGTTGTCGTTCCATCGGGCGACCGGGTGTCGCGTGATCCGGGCGCGGTTCGGTCTCCCTGCCCAACGCCATTGTGACAGAGCATCGCGGCCCGCGGGCTTGCGGTCAGCGCGGCGCGCTCCCGCCGGGAAGAAGATCCGCGACCGCGGGGTTGACGGAGGATTCCGGCGCCCGCTGACGCCGTCCGTCGATCCGGTCGAGCTTCGCCGCGTACAGATCGTGGTCGCGCCGCGTCGTGCTGTTCTGCATCGCGAGCGTCAGGTGCCTGCGCGCCGCCTCGACGTCGCCGGTGTCGAGGTAGGCGACCCCCAGCCAGAACTGGAACTCGTGGTAGTCGGGGGCGCGGGCGACCTCGCGCGCGAAGGCGTCCCTGGCGCCCCGCGCGTCGCCCGCCCGCAGCGCCGCCATTCCGCGCTTGAAGTGACTGAACGGCGGCTCGGGGTCGATGCTTTCGAGCACGGCGGCCAGGCGCTGCGCCTCCTCGACCTGCCCCAAACCCGCCAGCACCGGGACGAGGTTGGCCATCGCCTGGGTGTTCCCGGGTTCGCGCTCGAGCACGTGGGCGAGCACCCGCCGGGCTTCGGCCGGATTGCCGTGGCGCTGGTAGATCGCGCCCAGCGTGTTGTACGGGACCAGGAACCCCGGGGCCTGCACGATCGCCTCCCGGGCCCACCAGTAGGCGTCGTCCAGCTGCCCCAGCGCGAGCGCCTCGCCGGCGCGGTTGTTGAGGTACATCGCGACGACGATCTCCTCGCCGATGGGCTGGCTGCGCACCGTGCGCAGGTCCTTCGGCGGCAGGAAGTCGATGGTCATCGCGTCGGTTTCGTGCGGCCGACCGCCGACGCGATGGGCGACGGGGGCCTCATCGGTGCGGCGACGACCCAGCGTCAGGTTGACGTGACCGATCGCCAGGTAGACGTCGCCGGCGCGGGCCCAGGCGTCGTCGACGTACACCTTCTGGTACTCGACCGCCAGCCCGAGCTCCTTGGCGAAGGCCGCCGTCATGATGACCAGCGACAGGCAGTTGCCGGACCGCGCGGCGAAGGCCTCGGCGGCATTGCGCGTCATCTCGGTGTCGTACTCGAGCCGCAACTGGCCCTTGTCGTACAGCGCGTCGAACAGGGCCCGCGGACGACCCTTGACGCGTGCCAGTTCGGCAATCTCGCGGTCGAGGTAACGCCGCATCTCGGCACTGAGGGCGAACACGTCGTCGGCGCTGATGCGCCGGGTCGGCGGCGCGAACAGGCGATCGCCGAAAAACCGTTCGTCGCGTTGCGTCACCGGCGCGGCGGCGCAGGCCGCGAGCAACGCGCAAAGCAGCAGCACCATCCCCGTCTTCATCCGGCGCCTCCTGTGAGGGCGAAGCCTGGACGATAGTTTAGTCCCAGGGCCAGGCGCGCGGCAGTCGTCCACGATCGACGCGCCGGCAAGAAAAACGGGGACCCCGCAGGGCCCCCGTATCGAACTGCCAGAACCGACGTGGCGCGATTACTTCTTCGCGGCCGCCTTGGCGATTTCGCCGCGCAGCTTGTCGGCCTGCGCGTTCTTCACGTCGCCGCGAACCAGGATGTCGGGCGGCAGGACCTTCTTGCCGTAGAACGCCTGATTCCAGTCGTCGGCGGCGGTCACGACGGTGCCGTCGAGATTGAGGCCGCCGTACACGCCCTTGGCGCGGCTGAACGCGATCAGGTCGGCAACGACGTCGGACTTGGCGCCCGCGCCCACCGGGCCGGCGGCGACGCTGGCGTCACCGCCGAGCTTCACCGACGTGGCGAGCAGCGAGTTGAAGCCCTTGTCGGTCATCACCAGGGTGATCGTCTCCGACACCGACACGCCGGCCTGGAAGCCGACGCTGGCGGTGGCCATGTTGTAGAACGTCGGCCCGAGCCATTGGCCGGACTTCGCGTCGCGCGCAAACAGTGCCGCGCGGCCGCCCGAGCCGCCGAAGATGAAACCGGCCTTGACGATCTCGGGCGAAATCAGGACCGCCTTCGCCCGGCCGAAATTCTGCTGCAGCCACTTCATTTCGGGATCGCGCATGAAATTCGACAGCGAGGTTTCGGACGCCGCGAGAAGTTTCTGCTGGTCGGTCTGGGCGACCGCCGGCGAGGCGATGAAGCCTGCCGTGACAACGAACAGCGCCGCGGCCGCAGCCGAGCGCAGGATGCGATGGAACATGGTGGTTTTCTCCTGTGGAAGTGCCGCCCGGGTACATCGAGCGGGCAATCGATGATTATAGCCCGATCGACAGCGGCGGGCAAACGCAGCGCGACCGACGAGGTCGCCACCGCGCTGCCGGCGACGCTACGGCCGCCGCGGCACCTGCGCACCGGCGCCGCGCGCGAACCGGCTGCGGCGGATCAGAGGTTCGCCGACCGCCACCAGCTGTTGTGGTCGCGGCGGAGCTCGGCGTGCGTGGGCATCGGGTAGAACGCGAGGTCCTTGCCGTTGCCCATGTAGAACCCGCCCTTGACCATCCGGTACGGGAATTCGAGCGAATGCACGCGATGCACCAGCTTGCTCTCCTTCGCGTTGGGCTCGAGGATCAGCAGCGCCTCGCGCAGGTGGTGCATGAACGAGTACGGCAGGTCGCCGACCGGCCCGTTCTCGGGATCCTTGGCCAGCGCCCCGAGCTCAAGCTCGACGAAGCACATGCCGGGGAAGCGGATGAACTTGGCCGGCTTGCTGGTGATGCCCTCGTAGTAGGTGGCGGGGTCCTGGCGGCTCACCACCAGGCTGTTGACCGGCGCCAGGTCCTGGTACATGTGCAACCCGCCCTTGGGCTCGGGCATCCGGTCGGCACGGTCGAGACCGATGGTGTGCCCGTAGGCCGTCGTCAGGTACAGCCGGCCGATGGCCGAGAGTGGCAGGTGCTCGAGCACCCGGTAGACCGACACGTACACCGAGTGCTTGGGCGTGCCGTCGGCGGCGGGCACACAGCGCGCGTAGACGGTGTCGATCTCGAAATAGGGGTGGCGGAAATGCGGATCGATCTCGAAGAAGATCGACTGCCCCTTCGACTTGTACTTGGCCCCGGTGGCGTAGTACTGCCCGAACTTCTCCGGCGGCAGGTTCGACGCGATCAGCGCCTCGGGAATCAGCGAAAAGTAGAGATGCACGGCCATGATTGCAGATCCTCCCCGGAGTTGGATGCCAGCCACGATCACAGGGCGCGCGATTCGCGCCCCGCCGGCAATGTGTCGCAATGCGCAGACCGACGTCCCGGGCGTGCGGGGCAGCGGTCGAATGGGCAATTATATTAGCTAATGCAAGCCCGTGTCATCGCCGCCGGCAGGCGGACGGCGGGTGCCGGCGCGACGCGGTGCTCGCCGCGTGCCGCTGCCGCGGAGCGAGGCGGATCGACGGACGCGGGAGGGAGCGCCCGGGTCGCGCGCCCGCGCGGGGCACGCGCTACGCCGGCACGCGCCCCGACCACGGACCGTCGGTCGGCACGACGGCATCGTCCGGGTGATCGGTGCCGCAGGGAGCGGCGGCGGCGAGCGGCGGGGTCGTGTCGTGACGCAGCCGCCGGCGCCGTACCAGCCACAGTGCCGTGCCCGACGCCGTCGCGACGATCGCCAGCGCGATCGCGGCGGTCGTGATCGCGGCCGGTCCCTTCACCGTCGGCGCCGCCACAGCCTCGGCGGCGGCGGCCCTGCTGCGGGCCAGGCGCACGCAGGGGTCGTCGTCCGACTGCTCCTGGTACGCGTAGGGGTTGCGCTTGGCACAGGCGGCCTCGAGCCGCAGGTCGGCCAGCGCCGGCCGCTCGATCGGCGGCTTGACCCGCGGCAGAGGAGCACGCGCATTGTCCGGCCGGATGGGCGGGCTTGCCGGCGTCCGCGCGCCGGAGGCCGCAGCCGGAGTCGACGGGGCGTCGGCGACGACGATCGCTGGCGCCGGCGTCGGCGCCTCCTCGGCCGCGCGCACGGCGACACCCTCCGGAGCAGTCCCTGCGGCGGTCGGTGCCCGAAGCGCCGGCGCCCCGGGGACCGTGGACTCCGCCGGCGCGGAAGCGGGGGCGGCGGCGACCTGCGGCGGCGTCGGCGGCGCGACGCGAGCCGCCGTCGCCTCGGTCACGGGGGCGGCTGTCGTCGGTGCGGCGGCCCTGACCAGATCCCGGAGCGGCTGCAGGCAGGAAGGCTTCGCCTCCCGCCACAGCGCGCGCATCCGGGCGTCGAGCTCGTCGGATTTGATCGACCCGTCCTTGAGCAGGTCGAGCGACCGCGTTCGATACGCGCTGCACTCGGCGGTCGGCTTGAGGTTGACGAGGTAGATCGCGTTGAACTCCGCCCACATCGCGCGCGACAGCGCGGCCGCGTCGCCGGTGGCGACGACAGCCAGCAACAGCACCCACGATCGAACCGACGCCAACCGCCGCATGGTCACTCCTCGACAGAGCTTCGGCCCGCCCGCGGCGGCCCCCTCCCCGCCGCGAAACCGGGATCCTCGCTGCTTCATCGGCGCCGCGCCGGAAAAATGAATGTCCGGGCGATCGGCGGTTGGGAAGCGGGGCCAAGGCGTGGCATCATTCCCCTTTTGCCGCCGGACCCCATCGATGCCTGCCCGCCGCTCCCTGCTCGTCACCGCACTCCTCCTGCCGCTGCTGCTGCTTGCCGGCTGCCGGATCGAAACCATCAACTATTTCCCGGAGAAGTCCGCGCAGGTGCGATTCGCCAACTACGTGCCCGATGCGGCCGGCATGGACGTGCTCGTCGACACCGCGGCGTTCTGGTCGGGCATCGCGCCGGAAGCGGTCACGCCCTACAAGCCGCTCGATCCGGTGCAGCACACGTTCGCGCTGCGGATCACCGGGACCGCGGCGCAGACCAGCAGTGCCGACTACTCGCTCAACGGCGAGCAGAACTACACGCTCATCGCCTACGGAACCGCCGCGCTGACGTCGACGGTAATGGTCGGCGACTTCAAGGACGGGCCCGGCAGCGGCAACTTCCGCGCCCGGGTGCTGAGCTTCGCGCCGAACGTCGCCGCGGTCGACATGTACCTGACCGCGCCCGACGCCGACATCGCGAACCTGTCGCCCAATGCCAATGCCAAGGCGGTGGCCTACGGCAGCGTCGGCGTTCTGGACAACTACCCGCCGGGAGCCTCCCGGATCCGGTTCACCACCGCCGGCACCAAGACCGTCATCTACGACTCGGGGCCGGTGACGCTCCCCGGCGACACCAACGCCAACCTGGTCGTGTATTCGCGCGGCAGCGGCACGCTGGTCAACCTGGCGATGCTGCAGACCACCGGTGCCGCGACGGCGACCACGCTCGAAAGCAATGCCGCGCGGGTGCGCGCCCTGCACCTGGCCAACGACACCGGCGCGCTCAACCTGCTGGCAAACCAGGCGGTGCTGTTTCCGAACCTCGGCTACGGGGTTCCGGCCGACTACGCCAGCGTCGCCAACGCCAGCTACGATTTCACCGCCGAAGCCGTCGCCACGCCCGGCGCGGTGCTGGCAGCCCTCGGGCGCGCGCTGGCGCCGGCGACCGACACGACGCTCTACGTCCGGGGCGACCCGGGATCGCAGGCGATCGTCGCGCTCGCCGACGACAACATCCCCGCGCTGTCCGGCCTCGGGCGCCTGCGCATCGTCAACGTCACCGGCAACGGCGCGACCATCGACGTGCTCGCCGGCACCACGGTGATCGCCTCCGGGATCACGCCGACGTCGACCCCCGCCTATCTCGACATCGCCGTGGGCACCTACACGCTGACGGTGCGCGACACCGCCACCGGGGCGGTTCTCCCCGCGCAGGTCAGCTACACCTCGGCGATCTCGACCGTGTACACGCTCTACGTGGCCGGGACCGCGACACAGGCGACGCTGGTGCTCGCCAAGGACCGGTAGCCACGGCGCCGGCAGTGCGCCGGCGGGTCGGCAGCGAGGGCAGGCAACGAAGTGCGCAGCAAGAAGGTCATCCGGTGAGCTCGTCGGCCTCCGGCCCCGGCGTCGCGTCCGCGCACACGCCGATGATGCAGCAGTACCTGTCGCTCAAGGCGGCGCATCCGGACAAGCTGCTGTTCTACCGGATGGGCGACTTCTACGAACTCTTCTACGGCGACGCCGAGCGCGCCGCCCGCCTGCTGGACATCACGCTGACTGCGCGCGGCGCCTCGGCCGGAGCGCCGATACCGATGGCCGGCGTTCCCTACCACGCGGTCGACCAGTATCTGGCCCGGCTGATGCGGCTCGGCGAATCGGTCGCGATCTGCGAACAGATCGGCGATCCGGCGACCAGCAAGGGGCCGGTCGAGCGGCGGGTCACCCGCGTCGTGACCCCCGGCACGGTCACCGACGCCAACCTGCTCGACGCCAAGCGCGACAGCCTGCTGGTGGCGCTGCTTCCCGGCAAGCACCGCTCCGGGCTCGCGTGGCTCAACCTCGCCGCCGGTCAGTTCGTGCTGGCCGAGGTGCCCGCGGGCGAAACCGCGGCGGCACTGGAGCGGCTCGACCCGGCCGAACTGCTGCTGCCGGAAGGCACGGTCTCGCCCTGGCGCGGCCCGCCGGTCCCGACCCGCGCGCTGGCGGCCTGGCAATTCGATGCCGCGGCGGCCGCGCGCGCGCTGGCGCGGCACTTCGGCACGCAGGACCTGTCGGCGTTCGGGGTCGACGACCGCGATCTCGCCGTCGGCGCCGCGGGCGCGCTGCTCGGCTACGCGACCGGGACGCAGCAGTCGGCGCTCGCGCACCTGCGTTCACTGACGGTCGAGTCGGATCGCGAGGCGCTGCAGCTCGACGCCGCGACGCGCCGCAACCTCGAGCTCACGGCGACGCTGCGCGGCGAGAGCGCCCCGACGCTGCTGTCGCTGCTCGACGGCTGCGCGACGGCGGCCGGCAGCCGCCTGCTGCGGCAATGGCTGACGCGGCCGCTGCGGCGCCAGGAGGCGGCCGCCGCGCGCCACGAGTGCGTCGCCGCCTGGGTCGCGGCGCCGCGCGCGCAGGAAGCGCTCGCGCGGGCGCTGGCCCGCACCGTCGACGTCGAGCGCATCGCCGCGCGCGTCGCGCTCGGCTCCGCGCGGCCGCGCGACCTCGCGGGCCTCCGCGACACGCTGGCGCTGCTGCCGTCGCTGCGCGCCGGCCTGCCCACCGACGCGGCGGGGCTGCTCGCCGCGCTCGCGGTGGAGCTCGACGTCGACGCGCACTGGACCGCGCTGCTGACCCGTGCCGTCGCCACGGAACCGGCGGCGCAACTGCGCGACGGCGGCGTGATCGCCGACGGCTACGACGCGGAGCTCGACGAGCTGCGCGGCATCGACCGCCAGTGCGGCACGTTCCTGGTCGAGCTCGAGGCGCGCGAGCGCGCGCGCACCGGCATCGCCAGCCTCAAGGTCGAGTACAACCGGGTGCACGGCTTCTACATCGAGGTCAGCAACGCGCAGGCGAGCCGGGTCCCCGACGACTACCGGCGGCGGCAGACGCTGAAGAGCGCCGAGCGCTACGTCACGCCGGAGCTGAAGTCGTTCGAGGACAAGGCGCTCTCGGCGCAGGACCGCGCCCTCGCCCGCGAGAAGCTGCTCTACGACGCGCTGCTGGGCGAGCTGGCGGCGGCGATTCCCGCCCTGCAGCGGCTGGCCGCGGCGCTGGCCGCGATCGACGTGCTGTCGACGCTGGCCGAACGCGCGCTGGCCCTCGATCTCGTGCGGCCGGCCTTCGTTCCGGACCTCGGCCTCAGCATCACCGGCGGCCGCCATCCGGTCGTCGAGCGGCAGGTCGACGAGTTCATTCCCAACGACGTCGCGCTGCGCCCCGATCGCCGGCTGCTGATCGTCACCGGCCCGAACATGGGCGGCAAGTCGACCTACATGCGCCAGACGGCGGTGATCGCGCTGCTCGCGTACTGCGGCTCGTTCGTCCCGGCCGTCGCCGCGACGCTGGGCCCGCTCGACGCGATCCACACCCGCATCGGCGCCTCCGACGACCTCGCCGGCGGGCGCTCGACCTTCATGGTGGAGATGACCGAGGCAGCGGCGATCCTGCATCGCGCCACCGCCCAGAGCCTGGTGCTGATCGACGAGATCGGCCGCGGCACGTCGACCTACGACGGACTGGCGCTGGCCTGGGCGATCGCGCACCAGCTCGCCGAGAAGAACCGCAGCCTGGCGCTGTTCGCGACGCACTACTTCGAGCTGACCGCGCTGCCGGCCGAGATCGAGGGCTGCGCGAACCTGCACTTCGACGCCGTCGAGCACGCCGACGGCATCGTCTTCCTGCACGCGGCGGCCGACGGACCCGCGAGCCGCAGCTACGGGCTGCAGGTGGCGAAGCTGGCCGGCGTGCCGGGCGAAGCCATCCGCCGGGCCAAGGTCTACCTCGCCCGCCTCGACAGGTTCAACGCCGCCGGCCACGCGCAGGCCGATCTCTTCGCCGCGGGGGCCTCCGGCGCCGACCGCGCCGAGGCGCCGCCCGGGCGCGACGACGCCGCGCAGGCGCTGCGCGACCGTCTCGCGGCACTCGATCCGGATGCCCTCACGCCGCGCGACGCGCTGGCGATCCTCTACGAACTGAAGCAGCGCGCCGGCGAATAGGCCGTGGCGGCCGCGACGTCAGTGGTGGTGCCCGCCGGCCCCGTGCACGTGGCCGTGCTCGACTTCCTCGCGCGACGCCGGGCGCACGTCGACGATCCGGCAGTCGAAGCGCAGCAGCTTGCCGGCCCACGGGTGATTGCCGTCGAGGACCGCCTTGCCGTCGGCGATGTCGGTGACGGTGAAGACCGTGCCCGAGCCCTCGGGATCGCCCGGATTGGCGTAGGCCTCGAACTGCATGCCGACCTCGACCTCGGCGGGCAGCCGATCGACGGGCTCGATCTTGACCAGTTCGGGGTCGTAGTCGCCGAAACCGTCGGCCGGCTCGACGGTCACCGACAGCGCATCGCCGACCTGCTTGTGGGTCAGCGCCTCTTCGAGCTTGGGCAGCATGCCGGAATGCCCACCGTGCAGGTAGGTGATCGGCTGCTCGGTTTCCTCGAGCAGCGTGCCCTCGCCGTCGTACAGCTGGAAGGTGAGCGTGACGACGGTGTTGGTGAAGATGTTCATGTTGGCTTCCGGAGCGAAGGGACGGGATAAACGCGAGGCGGGCCGCAGGCCGGCGGCGGACGCTACCGGCGCCGCCTGGCGCCGGCAAGAAAAGGCGGATTGTAGCGCAGCGGCGGCGGCACCGGCGGGCAGGCGCGGTCGCTATAATCGCGCCATGACGCCGTCCAGCGCCGGGGCGCCCGCAGCGCCTGTCCACCGACCGCGCGGCACGCCCGCCGCGGCCCCGGCGGCGCTGCTCGGAGGCCGCAGCGTGCCGGAGCTTCCTGCGCGGCTTCTGGCACAAGGACGCGCTGCTGGTGCGTGCGGCGCTGCCCGGATTCGCCGGGCTGTTCACGGCGGCCGAACTGCAGGCGCTGGCGATGCGCGACGACGTCGAATCGCGGCTGGTGGTTCGCGACGGCAGCCGGTGGAGCTTCGCCGAAGGCCCGTTTCGACGCGCCGATTTCCGCTCGCTGCCGGCGCGCCAGTGGACGCTGCTGGTCCAGGGCGTCAACCTGCACTCGGCGCCCGCCGATGCGCTGCTGCGCCGCTTTTCGTTCCTGCCCTACGCACGGCTCGACGACCTGATGGTGAGCTACGCGGTGCCGGGCGGCGGCGTGGGCCCGCACTTCGACTCCTACGACGTGTTCCTGCTGCAGGGTTTCGGCCGCCGGCGCTGGCGCTACGGGCCGCAGGACGACCTCGAGCTCAAGCCCGGCCTGCCGGTCAAGATCCTGCGCCGCTTCGCCCCGGCCCACGACGACGTGCTCGGCCCCGGCGACATGCTCTACCTGCCGCCGCAGTTCGCCCACGACGGCATCGCCGTCGACGCCTGCACGACCTACTCGATCGGCTTCCGCGCCGCCAGCGTCAACGAGCTCGCTGCCGCGTTTCTCGACTTCCTGCGCGACGAAGTCGATCTCGACGGCCGCTACGCCGACCCGGACCTGGCGGCGACGCGCGAACCGGCCCGGATCGGCGCCGCGATGCGCCGCCAGTGCGCGCGGCAGCTGGCGCGGCTGCGCTGGGACGGCGCGACGGTGGCGCGCTTCCTCGGCAGCTGGCTGTCGGAGCCCAAACCCACGGTGTTCTTCGCTCCGCCTCCCCGGCCGCTCGCGCCGGCCGCCTTTGCCCGCCGGCTCGCGCGGCACGGCGTCCGCCTCGACCGGAAGACGCAGCTCCTCTACGACGACCGGCACCTGTTCGTCAACGGCACCGCCGTCGCCTGGGAGCCGTTGGGCGACGGCGCTCCCGCGTTGCGGCGCCTGGCCGACGACCGCCGGCTGGCCGCCGACGCCGCGGGCGCACTGCCCGCGGCCTGCGTTTCCCTCCTGCACCGATGGCACTGCGATGGCTACCTCGATCCCACCACCACCTGACGCCGGCGCGACCGCGCCGCCCTTGCCGCAGCAGCAGCGGCTGGAAACCCTCGCCGAACAGGTCGCGGCGATCGACCGCCTGGTCGGTCTCGCCCGGCTGTCGATCCGCGTCTTCGACGGCGATCTCGCGCAGACGGGCTGGAACAGCGTCGCGCGCGCCGAGCGCCTCGCCGCCTTCCTGCGCGGCTCGCGCAACGCCAGGCTCGAGATCATCGTCCACGACACGCGCTGGCTGGAGGGCAAGGCGCCGAGGCTCACGACGCTGCTGCGCCAGTTCAGCCACGCGATCACGATCTACCGCACCGGCGCCGACGCCCGCGCCGCGGCCGATCCGCTGCTGCTGGTCGACGGGCGGCACTATCTGCACCGCTTGCACCTCGACCACCCGCGCGCGGTGCTGGGCATCGACGCCCCGCAGGACGCGCGCCCGCTGATCACCCGCTTCGAGGAGATCTGGGCCACCGGCGAGCCGGGGCTGACGGCGACGACGCTGGGGCTGTGATCCGGCCGCGGCGCCCGGTGCCGACGGCGCCGGCTACAGCGGCACGCCGATGCGGCGCGCGACTTCGCGGTAGTGCTCGATGACGCCGCCGAGATCGCGGCGAAAGCGATCCTTGTCGAGCTTCTCGCCGGTGGTCGCGTCCCACAGCCGGCAGCCGTCGGGCGTGAACTCGTCGCCCAGCACCAGCGGCCCCTGCGGATCGTCGGCGGGGTGGCCGAACTCGAGCTTGTAGTCGACGAGGTCGATGCCGGCGCCGGCGAACAGCGGCTTCAGCACGGCGTTGACGCGATGGGTGATCGCCTTCATCTCGTCGATCTCGCGCGGCGTCGCCCAGCCCAGCACGCGGATGTGGTCCTCGTTGCACAGCGGGTCGTGCAGCGCGTCGCTCTTGAGGAAGAACTCGAAGATCGGCTCGGCGAGCTTGGTGCCTTCGGCGATGCCGTAGCGCTTGGCCATCGAGCCCGCGCAGACGTTGCGCACGACGCACTCGACCGGCACCATCTTCATCGCCTTGACCAGCGACTCGCGCTCGTTCAGCAGCGCGACGAAGTGCGTCGGCACGCCGGCGGCGGCGAGCTTGCCCATCACCCAGGCGTTGATCCGGTTGTTGGTCTCGCCCTTGCCCTCGAGCTTGGCGAGCTTGGCGCCGTCGAACGCCGAGACGTCGTCGCGATAGTGCATGATCAACCGCTGCGCGTCGTCGGTCGCGTACACGGTCTTGGCCTTGCCTTTGTAGAGCTCCTGCCGCTTTTCCATCGTGGGTCTCCGTCAGAGATCGCGCCAGCCGAACCCTTCGGCCTGATCGGCGATCCCGATCCAGTCTTCCGTGCAGCCCAGCGCCTCGGCCAGCGCCGAGCGGGCCTTGGCGGGCGTGTTGTTCTGCTGCGACAGGTGCGCGGCGACGACGTGCTTCAGCCGCGAGGTGTCGATGCGGCCCAGCAGGGCCGCCGAGCTTCCGTTGTCGAGGTGGCCGAGGCGGCCGGCGATGCGCTGCTTCAGCGGGTAGGGGTAGTCGCTTCCGGCGAGCAGATCGAGGCAGTGGTTGGTCTCCAGCACCAGCGCGTCGCAACCGGAGAGCGTCGCCTCGACGTGCGGCGTGCTGACGCCCAGGTCGGTGAGCACGCCGAGGCGGACCGCGCCGTCGCCGAGCACGAACTGGGTCGGCTCGCGCGCGTCGTGCGGCACGGGAATCGGCGTGATCTCGAGGTCGCCGATCGCGAACGCGACGTGGCTGTCGAAGCCGCAGACGCGGTCGAGGCCGTCGAAGCGGTGCGCGGCCGCCGCCAGCGTGCCGAACGAGCCCCAGACCGCGATGCCGTGTCGCCCCGCGAAGGCAGGCACGCCGCCGACGTGGTCGGCATGCTCGTGGGTCACCAGAATCGCCGTCAACGCCCGTGGCTCGAGGCCGAGCCGCGCCAGGCGGGAGGCGGTGTCGCGAAGGCCGAAGCCGCAGTCGATCAGCACGCGGGTGCCGCCGGACTCGACAACGAGGCCGTTGCCCTCGCTGCCGCTGCCCAACGACGAGAACCGCATCGCGCGCGGCGCTACTTCAGCTGGTCGCGGATGAGCGAGAGGATCTTCTCGCCGTTGGCGCTGCGGTCCGGCGCGCCTTCGACGTTGCGCACCGCCACCGTGCTCTTCTGCTCGCCGCCCGCCACCGCGATCTGGTACTGCTCGGGCTTCTCGGAGGTGTCCTTCCAGAACTGGAGCTTCGACCACCAGCCCGGCTCGACCTTGGCGGTGTCGGGATCGGCGTAGCGGACGTAGTAGACGCCCTTGGTGCGGTCGCGGTCGACGACGGTGAAGCCGATGCGGTCGAGGGCGAGGCCGACGCGGCGCCAGCTGCGGCTGAAGCTGTCGTCGACCTCGAGGGCGTTGGCGCCGTCGGCGGCCTTGACCAGCCGCACCCGCTCGGCGCCGGAGCCGGCCGGCGCGACGGCCTGCGCCACCGCCGTGCGGGCCACGGTCTCGGCGGCGCCGAAGCGCACCAGCATGCGGGTGAGGATCTCGGCCTCGAGGTCCGGGTTCGGCGGCAGCACCGTCCAGGCGAAGGCGACCGGCGACGAGGCGCTGTAGGCGGTGGGCAGCTGCTCGGCGCCGCGGTGGGTGACGTACACGTCCATCGTGCCGGGCTCGGTGCCGCGCTCGACGCGGGTGCGGAACTTGTCGCGCTTGTAGGTCGTGTACAGGATCTCGGAAAACTTGCCCAGCATGCCGCGGATGGGGTCGACCGGCAGGTCGGCGCGGTTCTCGGACCAGTCGGTTTCCATCACCCCGATCAGCGGCTGGTCGACGGCGATGGCGAATCCGGTGTCGATCCAGAACTTGTAGATGGTGTTCCAGGCCTGCTCGGGCGTGGCCTTGACCACCAGCCAGCGGTCGTTGCCGTTGCGGACGATGCGCGCGTCGGGCGTGGCGATCGGCGCGATCTGATCGGCGGTCTTGGGCCGTGCGGCGTCGCGGGTCGCGGCCACCGCCGACGCCGTCGCGACGTTGTAGCGCTCGTCGTACTGCGGAGCGGTGAGGTCGGGCGGCAGCTCGAGCGCGGGCGCCACCGTGACCGACCGGTAGTCGATCTTCTTGCCCAGCGACGTCGACATCGACTCGCAGCCGCCCAGCACCAGCACGGCACCCGCGGCGAGCAGCAGCACGCGCGCGGGCAGCAACAGCTTGAGGACTTCCATGCGGGAAACCTTCCAGAGATCAGCCGACGACGCCGGATTCGCGCAGCGCGGCGCGAACGGTCGCGTGCTGCGGTGCCGACAGCGGAACCAGCGGCAGGCGCAGCGCGGGTTGAATGAGCCCCATCTCGGCCAGCGCCCACTTGACGGGGATCGGGTTGGCTTCGACGAAGAGGCGGGTGTTGAGCGGCATCAGCCGGTCGTTGTGCCGGCGCGCGGCGGCGATGTCGCCGGCCAGCGCCGCCTTGCACATGTCGGCCATCAGCCGCGGCGCGACGTTGGCCGTCACCGAGATGACGCCGTGCCCGCCGAGCAGGATGTAGGGCAGCGCCGTGTCGTCGTTGCCCGAGTACAGCGCGAAGCTCCGCGCGCCGGGCAGCCGGCGCACGAGCTCGATGTGCCGGGTCATGTCCGAGGTCGCGTCCTTGATGCCCGCGATCCCGGGCACCTCGGCCAGGCGCAACACGGTGTCGTTGGCGAGGTCCGCCACGGTGCGTCCGGGCACGTTGTAGAGGATGAGCGGCAGGTCGACCCGCTCGGCGATCGCGCGGAAGTGCCGGTAGAGCCCTTCCTGCGTCGGCTTGTTGTAGTACGGCACCACCGACAGCGCGCTGTTCGCGCCGGCGTCCTTGGCGTACGCGGTGAGCTCGATCGCCTCCGACGTCGAGTTGGCGCCGGTGCCGGCGATCACCGGCACCCGGCCGCGCACGACCTCGACCGCGGTCTTGATCAGCAGGCAGTGCTCGTCGAAGTCGACGGTCGGCGACTCGCCGGTCGTGCCGACGATGACGATCCCCGACGTGCCGTTGTCGATGTGGAATTCGATCAGCCGCGCCAGTGCGGCGAGGTCGAGCGCGCCGCCCTCCCGCATCGGGGTGACGATCGCGACAATGCTTCCGGTCAACGGGGGAGGCGGCATGGGAGAGCTCGGTGCGGCGGGATAATCGAGCATTTTACCCGATTCCCCCGGCCGATGACCCGCGCGGCCCGTCGCGTCCGGCAGCGGCTTCCGGCAGCGGCGGCGGCCAGGCGCGTGCGCGACCCACCGCCGCGATCCGCTGCAGCACGCAGACCCGGCCGTCCCGTTGCACGCGGCCCTGCTCGAAGGCGACGACGCGCAGACGCCCGCCGAACGACGCCAGCAGCTCGTCCTCGCGCAGCAGGAACTCGGGGTTCGCCGGCCGACCGTACGCCTCGTTGCCTGCGGCGAACGTCTCGTACAGCAGGATCCCATCGTCGTCGAGCGCGGCGACGAGGGCGCCCAGGATCGGCCGGTACAGGTAGCGGGTCACGACGATCGCCGCGAAGCGTTCGCCGGCCAGCGGCCAGGCGCCCGCCTCGAGGTCGACCTGTCGCGTCACGACGCCCGGGTGCGTTCCGAGCGCAGCCAGCGCGGCCGCGTCGCGGTCGACCGCCAGCACCGGGTGGCCTGCGCCCGCGAGGAACCGCGCGTGTCGCCCCTCGCCGCAGGCAAGGTCGAGCACCCGCGCCCCCGGCGCGATCAGCGGCGCGAAGCGAACGACCCAGGGCGACGGGGCCGGCGGTGCAGCGGGAAGGGCGTGAGCCATGGCGGGCGGTTCCGGGCGGCGGGTAGCAGCGGGTGCTTGCCCGAAGCATAGCAACGGCGCCGCGGCGGCGGGCAGGCCGCTTCGGTCCGGCGCGCGCGGACCCTCGCCGCGCCTGCAGCCGTCGCCCGGACGCCAGCTGGCCTGCCCCCCCTGCTGCCGCGCGCCGGCACGGGGCATAATTCGCGGATGTCCCCGCCCCGGCCGCCCCGGTCTGCCGCGCCCGCCCCTGCTCCCGCTCCCGCGGCCGGCGCGGACCCCGCGCCGGAAATCGCGGCGCTGATCGAGCAGGCCCGCGAGGCGCTCGCGGCCGATACGGCGACGGCCGAGGCGATCGCGCGCCGGGCTCACGCGCTGGCGAAGACGGCCGGCGACGCGGGGCTGCTCGCCCGCGCGGAGGACGCCCTCGGCATCGCGACCGCCACCGCCGGCCACCCCTTCGAGGGTCTGGAGCTGCTCCAGAGCGCGGTGCGCCGGTTCGCGGGCCGCGCCGAGTCGGCGGCCGAAATCGACGCCTTGCGCCACCTCGGATCGGTGCAGGGCAACTACCTCGACCAGGCCGACGACGCGCTGCACACCTTCCAGCGCGCGCTCGACCTGGCGGCGACTGCCGGCGATCGCGGGGCGGAAGCGCGCATCCTCTCGGCGCTGGGCGCGTTGCTCGGACGCCTGCAGCGCCGCGACGAGGCGCACCGCGCCTTCGAGCGCGCCATCGCGTTGCTGCGTTCCGGCAGCGACGTCGCCGCGCTCGCCAAGGCGCTCAACAACCACGCATTCCTCCACGTGCAGTGCGGCGAGTACGCCGACGCCCTTCCGCACGCGCTGGAGGCCATCGCCATCGCCGACCCGATCGCCCATCGGCTGCTGCTGATCGGGGTGCGCTGCACCTGCGCGATCGCGCTGGCCGGCACCGGTCGCAGCGGCGAGGCGTTGGCACTGCTCGCCGCGAACGAACGCGAACTGCCCACGCTGGACCAGCCGTATTACGGTGCCGACCACTTTCTCACCGCGGCGCGGGTGCACCTGCTGCGCCGGGAGCCGGACGCCGCGATGGCGGCGCTGCAGCGCGCGCGGGACATCGCCACCGCGACCCAGCTCGACGCCTACGCGGTGCAGCTCTTGGAACTGCGTGCCGAGATCGCCGAGGCGCAGGGCGACACCGGGGCCACGGTGCAGCACCTGCGGGCACTGCGCGAGGCCGAGCGCCGGACCCTCGACCGGGAGACCGCCGGCAAGCTGCGCTCGCTCGAGGCGTCGATGCGGCTGCGCGAGCGGGAGCACGAGCACGCCGCCCTGCTGGCGACGCAGTCGACGCTGGAGTCGCGGGTCGCCGAGCGGACGGCCGAGCTCGCGGCCGAGGTCGAGGAACGGCGGCGGGCGGAGGAGCGGGCCGAGTACCTCGCCCGGCACGACTGGCTGACCGACCTCCCCAACCGTCGCGGCCTGCACGACGCCCTCGAGGAAGCGCTGGTCGACGCGCGCCGCAACGGCGGGCTCGTCGGCGCGCTGTTCGTCGACATCGATCGCTTCAAGTCCTTCAACGACGCGCACGGCCACCTCGTCGCCGACCAGGTGCTGCGCATCGTCGCCGAGCGCTTTCGCGGACTGCTCGCGCCGCCCAGCCAGGTGTTCCGCTTCGGCGGCGACGAGTTCCTGCTGCTGGTGCGCGACGCGCTGTCGACGCAGCAGATCATGCGCGTCGCGCAATCCGCGCTCGACGCGCTCGACCCGCCGATCGTCGTCGAGCGGGTGCAGCTGCGCGTCGCCTGCAGCGTGGGCATCGCCGTGTGCCCCGAGGACGCGGCGGGTGTCGACGACCTTCTGCGCAAGGCCGACCACGCGCTGCTGCTGGCCAAGGAGCGCGGGCGCAACCGCGTGGTGCGGCTGGACCGGACGATCGCGCGGGCGATGGAGCGCCGGATGCGCCTCGAGCAGGACCTGCTGCACGCGCTCGACCGGCGCGAGATGCTGCTGCACTTCCAGCCGCAGTGGGACCTGCGCCACGACAAGGTGGTGGGGATGGAGGCGCTGCTGCGCTGGGCCCACCCGGTCTTCGGCATCGTGCCGCCGAACGAGTTCATCCCGCTGGCCGAGGAGCACGGCGTCATCTCGGCGCTGGGCGCGTGGGCGCTGAAGGAGGCCTGTCGCGCGTCGGCACGGGTGCACAGGAAGCTGGGGCGGGCCGCGGCCGAGCGGCTGGTCGTCGGCGTCAACGTCTCGGCGCAGCAGCTGCGCTCCGAGTCGCTGATCGTCGACATCCGCAGCGCGCTCGCCGACAGCGGCCTCGACCCCGGTGACCTCGAGCTGGAACTCACCGAGTCACTGCTGCTGTCCGAGGACGCGGCGACGCTGGCCCGGGTGCACGCCATCCGCCGGCTGGGCGTCAAGTTCGCGCTCGACGATTTCGGCAACGGCTACTCGAGCTTCAGCTACCTGCACCGGGTGCGCTTCGACCGGCTGAAGATCGACCGCAGCATCGTCAACGAGTCGACGATGTCGCCGGAGAAGTCCGTGGTCACGCAGGCGATCATCGCCATGGCGCACGGACTGAAGCTCGACGTCGTCGCCGAAGGGGTGGAGACGGCGGAGCAGCGCAGCCTGCTGGAGGCGCAGGGCTGCGACCAGATCCAGGGCTTTCTCGTCGCCGAGCCGATCACCGGCGACGAGCTCGCCAGCCGGCTGCGCCAGCGCACCGTGTAGCGCCGGCCGCGCCGCGGCTCACGCCCTGGCGAACGTCACCTCGCCGCCGCTCGCCCCGACCTTGACGGTGTCGCCGGCCGCGTAGCCGCCGCCGAGGATCTCCTTCGCCAGCGGATTCTCGATCCGCTGCTGGATCGCGCGCTTCAGCGGCCGCGCGCCGTAGACCGGATCGAAGCCGGCCTCGGCGACCAGCCGCAGCGCCGCGTCGGTCACCGCCAGCTTGATCTCGAGCTTGGCCAGCCGCGCCTCCAGCGCATGCAGCTGGATCTTCGCGATGCTGGCGATCTGCGCCTGCGCCAGCGGCTGGAACACGATGATCTCGTCGATGCGATTGACGAACTCGGGCCGGAAGCTGGTCTTCACCTCGGCCAGCACCGACATCTTGATCAGCGCCTGCTCCGAGCCTTCGTCGGTCATCTGCTGGATCCGCTGCGAGCCCAGGTTCGACGTCATCACGATCACCGTGTTCTTGAAGTCGACGGTGCGTCCGTGGCCGTCGGTCATCCGCCCGTCGTCCAGCACCTGCAGCAGCACGTTGAAGACGTCCGGGTGCGCCTTCTCGATCTCGTCGAGCAGGATCACGCTGTAGGGCTTGCGCCGCACCGCCTCGGTCAGGTGCCCGCCCTCCTCGTAGCCGACGTAGCCCGGCGGCGCGCCGATGAGCCGCGCAACCGAGTGCTTTTCCATGAACTCGGACATGTCGACGCGGATGAGGTGCTGCTCGGAGTCGAACATGAACTCGGCCAGCGCCTTGCAGAGCTCGGTCTTGCCGACGCCGGTGGGCCCGAGGAACAGGAACGAGCCGTAGGGACGGTTGGGGTCCGCCAGGCCCGACCGCGAGCGGCGGATGGCGTCGGAGACCAGCCGGACCGCCTCGTCCTGGCCGACGACCCGACGGTGCAGCGCGTCTTCCATGTGCAGGAGCTTGTCGCGCTCGCCCTGCATCATCTTCGACACCGGAATGCCGGTCGCGCGCGACACCACCTCGGCGATCTCCTCGGCGCCGACCTCGGTGCGCAGCAGCTTCGGCTTCGCGCCGGCAGCGCCGGCCTTCTCGTCGGCCTTGTCGGCTTTGTTGAGCTGCGCCTCGAGCTGCGGCAACTTGCCGTACTGCAGCTCGCTCATCCGCTGCCAGTCGCCCTTGCGCCGCGCGTCTTCCATCTGCAGCTTGAGCTTGTCGATCGCTTCCTTGATGTGCTGGGAGCCGGCGACCTGCGCCTTTTCCGCCTGCCACACCTCGTCGAAGTCGGCGACCTCGCGCTCGAGCTTCGCGATCTCCTGCTCGATCAGCGCGAGGCGCTTCTTCGACGCCTCGTCGCTCTCCTTCTTGACCGCCTCGCGCTCGATCTTCAGCTGGATCAGCCGGCGGTCGAGCTTGTCCATCGCCTCGGGCTTGGAATCGATCTCCATCCGGATGCGTGCGGCCGCCTCGTCCATCAGGTCGATCGCCTTGTCGGGCAGGAAGCGGTCGGTGATGTAGCGCTGCGAGAGCTCCGCGGCGGCGACGATCGCCGGGTCGGTGATGTCGACGCCGTGGTGGATCTCGTAGCGCTCCTGCAGGCCGCGCAGGATGGCGATCGTCGACTCGACCGTCGGCTCGTCGACCATCACCTTCTGGAACCGGCGCTCGAGCGCGGCGTCCTTCTCGACGTACTTGCGGTACTCGTCGAGCGTCGTCGCGCCGACGCAGTGCAGCTCGCCGCGCGCCAGCGCCGGCTTCAGCATGTTGCCGGCGTCGATCGCGCCCTCGGCCTTGCCGGCGCCGACCATCGTGTGCAGCTCGTCGATGAAGACGATGGTCTGGCCCTCGTCGGCGGCGATGTCCTTCAGCACCGCCTTCAGGCGCTCCTCGAACTCGCCGCGGTACTTGGCGCCGGCCAGGAGCGCCGCCATGTCGAGCGTGAGCACGCGCTTGTTCTTGAGCGTCTCGGGCACCTCGCCGTTGACGATGCGCTGGGCGAGGCCCTCGACGATCGCCGTCTTGCCCACGCCCGGCTCGCCGATCAGCACCGGGTTGTTCTTGGTCCGCCGCTGCAGGATCTGGATGGTGCGGCGGATCTCGTCGTCGCGGCCGATGACCGGGTCGAGCTTGCCGTCGCGGGCGCGCTCGGTGAGGTCGATGGTGTACTTCTTCAGCGCCTCGCGCTGGCCTTCGGCTTCCTGCGTGTCGACGCTGCCGCCGCCGCGCACCGCGTCGATCGCGCCCTCGAGCGCCTTGCGGGTGAGCCCGTGGTCCTTCAGCAGCCGGCCGGTGTCGCCCTTGTCCTCGGCCAGCGCCAGCAGGAAGAGCTCCGAGGCGATGAACTGGTCGCCGCGCCTGGTCGCCTCGCGGTCGGTGAGGTTGAGGAGGCTCCCGAGGTCGCGCGACGCCGCGATCTCCCCGCCCTGGCCCTCGACCTTGGGCAGCCGCTCGATCGACTTCGCCAGCGCGGACTTGAGCCGGGGCACGGCGACGCCGGCCCGGGCGAGCAGCGACGACGTGCCGCCATCCTCCTGGTTCAGCAGCGCGGACAGCAGGTGCTGCGGCTCGATGAAGCCGTTGTCGTTGCCGAGCGCCATGCTCTGGGCATCGGCCAGCGCCTGCTGGAACTTGGTGGTGAGCTTGTCGAAACGCATGGGGTCTTCCCTCGGTCGGGTTCCGTGTCGTCACTCACATGGGGGAAACCGCGTCGAATTCAAGGGTATGGGAGGGCGCCGGGGACCGTCGGCGGCGCGGCGAAACCCCGCGCCGGCAGTGGTAAGATCCGCGCCTTCCCGCCGCCCTTTGCGCCGCCCGCCCTCATGTCCGCCGATCCGTCCCCGCCGCCGCCCACACCCCCGCAGCAGGCGGGCTTCCTGCAGCTCGTGGGCGCCGTGTTCTGGAGCTTCTTCGGCGTGCGCAAGGGCAAGCACATGGCCGCCGACATGGGCTCGATCAAGCCGCTGCACGTCATCCTGGTCGGCCTCGGTCTCGGCGCCGTGTTCGTGCTGACGCTGATCGTGCTGGTGCGCATCATCGTCAGCCACGCCGGCTGACCGCATCGCGCGCCGCGCATGGGCCACAGCATCGAGGTCAGCGAGGAGCGCGGCGTACGCTACCTGCACTTCGGCACCGAGTGGGTGCAAGGCGCGATGCGGCTGTCCCGACCCCACCAGCTGGTGCTCGCCTACACGCAGGAGATGCTCTCGTTCCTGCTCTTCCGCCCGGCGCCGCTCAAGGTGCTGATGATCGGCCTCGGCGCGGGGTCGCTGCCGAAGTTCTTCCGCAAGGAGCTGCCGAACACCGCGATCACCGTCGTCGAGGTCAATCCCGCGGTCATACCGATCGCGCGCGACCTCTTCCGCGTTCCCGACGACGACGATCGCCTGGACGTGCAGGTCGGCGACGGCTACGCCTGGGTGCACGAGTCCGGCGCGACCTTCGACGCCATCTTCGTCGACGGCTACGACCATCGGGCGCGTCCCGGCAAGTTCGAGACGCCCGCGTTCTACGAAGCCTGCGTGGCCCGGCTCGCGCCGCAGGGCGTGCTGGTGAGCAACGTCTTCGGCCAGGTCCGCGGCCACGCGCAGACGATGCGCCATCTGCGCGAGGCCTTTCCGCGCGGCATGCTGCGGCTGCCGTCCGCCGAGTCGAAGAACGTGGTCGTCAGCGCCTTCGTCGACCCGCCGGCGACGACGACGGTCGCGCAGCTGCGCAGCCGCGCGGCGCGGCTGCGCGAGCGGCTGGGGCTGCCGTTCCACAAGTGGGTGCACACGCTGCAGCAGCACAATCCGCCCGAGCAGCAGGCGCTGTTCCGCTGACGTCGCCGTCCCGGCCGGCGGGCGAGCGCCCGCGGAAGTCGCGGTCGCTCGTCGCGCAGCACGCGCTGCGCGTCAGCCGGCAGCGGCGGCAGACACCGCGTTCATCCGAGCTGGCGCAGAACCGCCAGCGGCGGCTGCCGGGTCGTTCCCCGCGTGCCCAGCCACCCGGCCAGCGTCACCGCGCCCGCCCCGCCGGCAAGGCCGTAGAGCCACACCAGCGGATTGGCGCTGAACGGTATCTGGAACACGCGATCGGCGAGCACGTAGCCGACGGCGGTCGCGCCGCCCGCCGCCAGCAGTCCGGCCAGCGCGCCCAGCACCAGGAACTCGGCCAGCTGCGCGGCGTTGAGCTGCGCGCTGGAGGCGCCCAGCGTGCGCAGCACCGCCGCATCGAACCGGCGCTCGTCCTGCGTCGCGGCGATCGCCGCCTGCAGCACCAGCAGCCCGCCGGCGAGCGTGAACAGGAACACGAACTCGACGGCGCGCGCGACCTGGTCCATGATCGACTGCACCTGCCGGATGATCTCGCCGACGTCGATCGCCAGCACGTTCGGGAACTCGCGGACCAGCCCCGACAGCCAGGCGACGCTGTCCGGCCCCTCGGGCACGCGCACCGCGCCCAGCCAGGTCTGCGGCATGGCCTCCAGCACCCCCGGCGGAAACAGCGTGAAGAAGTTGGGCCGGAAGCTGTCCCAATCGACCTTGCGCAGGCTGGTGATCGGCGCCGAGACCGGCGTGCCGGCGATGTCGTAGGTCAGCGTGTCGCCGAGCTTCAGCCGCAGCGACTTGGCGATCCCCTCCTCCATCGACAGCCCGGCCTCCTTGCCGGCCGAGGGCGCCCAGAACGTGCCGGCGACGACCCGGTTGGTCGATGGCATCACGGCGGCCCAGGACAGGTTGAATTCGCGCTCGGCGAGGCGCCGCGCCCGCGCATCTTCGAAGCCCGAGGTCTCCAGCGGCTTGCCGTTGACCGCCACCAGCCTTCCGCGGACCATCGGATAGAGCTCGGTCTCGGTGCCCGCCCCCGCGCGCAGCGCCGCCCGCACGCCCTCGACCTGGTCGGGCAGCACATTGACCACGAAGTGGTTCGGCGCATCGGCGGGCAGGCTCTGCCGCCAGTTCTGCATCAGGTCGCCGCGGACGACGGTCAGCAGCAGCAGCGCCATCAGCCCCAGCGCCAGCGCACCGATCTGCAGTGAGGACGCCAGCGGCCGCCGGCGCAGGTTGGCGAGGCCGAAGCGCCAGGTGACGCCGCGCTGCGGCAGGCGCTTCAGCAGCACGATCAGCAGCCAGGCGACGACGCCGGCCGCGACCAGCAGCCCGGCGATGCCCCCGATCATGATCCCGGCGGCCTTGAAGTCCTGCGCCTGCCAGCCGACCAGCACGGCGATGACCGTTGCGCCGAGCCCGTAGGCGACCAGCGCGCTGGGCCGCGGTCGCGGCAGGTCGCGCCGCAGCACGCGCAGCGGCGGCACCGACGACAGCGCGATCAGCGGCGGCAGGGCGAAGCCGAACAGCAGCAGCACGCCGGTGCCGAAGGCGGCGATCCCGGGCAGCGGCGCCGGCGGCGGCAGTTCGGCGGCGGTGATGCCACCCAGCAGCGTCACCAGCAGTTCCTGCCCGGCGAGGCCGGCCAGCACGCCGACCAGGCTGGCGACGACGCCGAGCACCGCGAACTGGACGACGAACAGCGCCAGCGTCCGGCGCTGCGCGGCGCCGAAGCAGCGCAGCATCGCCGCCGTGTCGAGGTGCCGGCGCAGGTAGCGCGAGGCGGCGAGCGCGATCGCCACCGCGGCGAGGACGACGGCGACCAGCGCGGCGAGACCGAGGAACTTCTCGGCCCGGTCGAGCGTCTGCCGCACCTCGGGCCGCAGGTCGCGGACGTTTTCCATCCGCTGCCCGGGCTTCATCTCCCGCTGCAGCCAGTCGAGATACGGCTCGAGCAGCTTGCGCTCGGTGGTGTCGGCGACGAGCAGCCGGTGCGCCGCACGATTGCCGGGCTGCAGCAGGTTGGTCGCCGGCACGTCGTCGAGGTGGACGAGCAATCGCGGGCCGATCGCGAGCAGCCCGCTCGCGACCTCGGGTTCCTGCTGCACCACGGCGGCAATCTTCAGCGTCGCATCGCCGACGATGATGGTGTCGCCGACGTTCACCCCCAGCCGCGCCGCCAGCCGGGTGTCGGGCCAGGCTTCGCCGCGCGCCGGGATGCCGACGGCGGGCTTCCCCCCGGGCAGCGCGGGATCGACCAGCAGGATGGCGCCGCGCAACGGGTAGCCCTCGGCGACCGCCTTGACGTCGGCCAGCACCGGGCTGCCCGCGGCGGCACCGGCGGCGGCGCCCGGCTGGACCATGCTGTTGAACTTCAGCGCCGGGCTGGAGGCGAGCCCGCGTCGCGCCGCCTCGGCCGCGAACTCCGGTGGCAGCGGGCGGTCGCCCGAGATCAGCACGTCCGCGCCGAGCAGCAGGTTGGCCTGGCGCGTCAGCGCGCCCTTGACCCGCTCGGCGAAGAAGCCGACGGTGCCCACGCTCGCCACCGCGAGCACCAGCGCGAACAGCAGCACCCGCAGTTCGCCGGCGCGCCAATCGCGCAGCAGCATCCGGAGAGCGAGCCGCAGCGTGTTCATCCGGGCACCGCGGTCGTGACGTCGTCGACCAGCCGTCCGGCGGCCAGCGCAATGCGCCGGCCGCAGCGCGATGCGAGCGTGTTGTCGTGGGTGACCAGCACCAGCGTCGTTCCGTGCTCGCGGTTGAGCCGGAACATGAGCTCGGCCACCTCGACGCCGGTGGCACCGTCGAGATTGCCGGTCGGCTCGTCGGCCATCAGCAGCTTGGGCTCGCCGGCGAACGCACGGGCGATCGCGACCCGCTGCTGCTCGCCCCCGGACAGCTGCTTCGGATAGTGGGTGGTCCGCCGCGCGAGGCCCACGCGCGCGAGCCAGTCGCGCGCCCGCGCCGCGGCGTCGGGCGCACCGGCGAGCTCGAGCGGCAGCATGACGTTCTCCAGCGCGGTGAGCGCCGGCAGCAGCTGGAACGACTGGAAGACGAAGCCGAGCAGCCGTTGGCGCGTTGCCGCACGCGCATCCTCGTCCTGCGCCGACAGCGCGAGCCCGTCGAGCCAGACCTCGCCGGAGGACGGACGGTCGAGTCCGGCCAGGAGCCCCAGCAACGTGGTCTTGCCCGAGCCCGACGCGCCGACGATCGCCACCGAAGCTCCGCTGTCGATGTCGAAGCTGACGGCGTCGAGGATCGTCAGCGGCGACTCGCCGCTGGTCACGACCTTGGTCAATTCGGCAACGCGGAGGATGGGGGCGGGCATGGGCAGGGGGGACGAGACGGGGAGGTACCGCAGGCTGCAAGCTGGGGGCGAAACCGACCCGCCGCAAGCCACACCCCCCGAAAGACTCCCGGCGGGCGCGTTGGTTCCCCGGCCATTCTACTGCAGCGCCTCCCGCACGCCCCGCGCCGCGACCGCTGCAAACCTCTACAATCGCGGCTGCACGCCCCGCGTGCCTTCCGCCTCCCGCCCGATGCCGCCGCGCCGCCTGCTGATCCTCCTGTTCCTGCTCGCCCTGTCGACGCTGCCGGCCGCGGCGCGCGCGGCGGACGGGGCGCCGGTCGTGCTGGTGGTCGGCGACTCGATTTCCGCCGGCTACGGCCTGGCGCCCGGTCAGGTCTGGGTCGACCTGCTCGCCGCCCGGCTGAAAAGCGAGGGCTACCGGCACCGGATGGTCAACGCGAGCATCAGCGGCGACACCACGGCGGGGGGACGGGCGCGGCTGCCGGCGCTGCTCGCCCAGCACCGGCCGGCCGTCGTCGTCCTCGAACTCGGCGGCAACGACGGCCTGCGCGGCGGCGCTCTCAAATCGACCCGGGAGAATCTCGACGCCATGGTGGTCGCCGCGCAGAAGGCCGGCGCGCGGGTGCTGCTGCTCGGCATGAAGCTGCCACCGAACTACGGCCCCGCCTACACGCGCGAGTTCGACGCGCTGTTCGCGGGGGTCGCCGCCGCGCGCAAGACGGCCTTCGTCCCCTTCCTGTTCGAGGGCTTCGGCGACGACAACAGCCTGTTCCAGGCCGACCGCATCCACCCCACCGCGGCGGCGCAGCCGAAGCTCCTGGCCAACGTCTGGCCGGCGCTGGTGCCGCTCCTGGGCCGGCGTTGAGTCACCGTCCGGCGATGACCCCGCCCCGCGCCCCGCCCAAGGTCCCGATCGACGCCATCGCCGACTATCGCGATCGCATCGACGTGCGCAGCCCTGCCGAGTATGCCGACGACCACCTTCCCGGCGCCGAAAGCCATCCGGTGCTGAGCGACGACGAGCGGGCGCGCGTCGGCACGCTGCACGCGCAGGACTCGGAGTTCGTCGCCAAGCGCGTGGGGGCTGCGCTGGTCGCCCGCAACATCGCCACGATGCTGGAGACCGCGTTCGCCGACCGGCCGCGCGACTGGGCGCCGCTCGTCTACTGCTGGCGCGGCGGCAAGCGCAGCGGCGCGCTCGCGCACATGCTGAACGAGATCGGCTGGAAGGCCGCGCAACTCGACGGCGGCTACCGCAGCTACCGCCGGCACGTGCTCGAACGTCTCGCGGTGCAGCCGAGGCAGTTCCGGTTCCGGGTCATCTGCGGGCTCACCGGCTCCGGCAAGAGCCGGCTGCTCCGCTCGCTCGCCGACCGCGGCGCGCAGGTGCTCGACCTCGAAGCGCTCGCGCGCCACCGCGGCTCGCTGCTGGGCGACCTGCCCGACGCTCCGCAGCCGTCGCAGAAGCGCTTCGACAGCGAAGTGCTCGACGCCCTGCTGCACCTCGATCGGGCGCGCCCGGTCTACGTCGAGTCCGAGAGCAAGAAGATCGGCACGCTGCAGGTGCCGGACGCGCTGCTCGAGGCGATGCGGAGCGCCGACTGCATCCGCGTCGACACGCCGCGGCCGCTGCGCGTCGCGCTGCTGAAGGACGAGTACCCGCACTTCCTCGCCGACACCGCGGCGCTCAACGAGCGCCTCGCGCATCTCACCGGACTGCACGGCGGGAAGACCATTGCGCGCTGGGCCGCCGCGGCGGCGGCCGGCGACTGGGACGCGCTGGTCGACGAGCTGCTGGTGCAGCACTACGACCCCACCTACGCGCGGGCGATCGAGCGCAATTTCGCCCGGATCGAAAGCGCCCTCACCGTCGTCCCCGCCGGGGTCGACGACGCGGACTTCCGGCGGCTCGCCGCGGAGCTCGACGGCGAGCTTGCGCGCCGCGTCCCCGACCCGGAGCCGGCCCGATGACCGATTTCGCCTTTCGCCTGGTCAACGTCTTCGCGGAGTCCCCGCTCGCGGGCAATCCGCTGTGCGTGTTCGAGGACGCGGCAGGCCTCGACGACGCGACGATGCAGGCACTCGCGCTGCAGTTCAACCTGTCCGAGACGACGTTCCTGCTGCCGTCGTCGGCGGCCACCGCGCGGGTGCGGATCTTCACGCCGACCTTCGAGATGCCCTTCGCCGGGCATCCGACGTTGGGGACCGCCCACGTCGTGCGCGCGCTCCGCGCGACCGGCGATGCGGTGACGCTGGAAATGCGTGCCGGCATCATTCCCGTCCGCGCCCGGGGCGACCGCTGGACGCTGGCGGCGAATGCGCCGCGCCACCGGCCGGTGGCGGCCCGCCGGGGCGACCTGGCGACGATGCTGGGCCTCGACGAGGCCGACGTGGCCCCCGATCCGACGCGGCCGCCGCTGTGGGTCGACACCGGTTCGGAGCAGCTGATCATTCCGCTGGCCTCGGCCGAGGCGGTGCGCCGGGCCAGGCCGCAGGCCGGCCTGATGCAGGCCCACGCCAGCAACGGCCAGCGCGCGATGGCCTACGTCTTCGCCGCCACCGGCGACGCCGACGGAACGCGCACGGTGGTTTCCCGCTTCTTCTTTCCCAAGCACGGCGCCGTGCTCGAGGACCCGGGGACGGGTTCCGCTTGCGCCAATCTCGGCGGCTGGCTGCTGGCGACCGGAGCGCGCCTGCCGCAAAGCCTCGCGATCGACCAGGGCGACGCCGTCGGACGGCCCAGCCGCCTGCACCTCGACGTCACCGCGGAGGGCGCGATCGAGGTCTCCGGCCGGGTGATCGAACTCGGCCGCGGATCGGTGTCGCTGCCGACCGGCGATCGCTGACGAAAGATTGCATCTGCGCGCCGCAGTCGCGTCGACCCCGTGGCGATGGTCGCCGCTGCTGGCTGCAGCGCCCCGGCGGCGGCGTCACCCGCTCGCGTTCGCGTCCCAGGCGGCGAGGAACTCGTGCCAGTGCGGCGCGCCGATCGCCGCGATGCGGTCGCGGGCGAGCGAAATCTCCTTCGCGTACTCGCCGGCGGAGAGTTCGCCGCGCAGCAGGCGAAAGCGCTGGTAGACGAGCCAGGTGTTGAGCACGTCGGTCTCGCAGTAGCGGCGGACGTCCTCCAGGCCGCCCGCCTTCACCGCGGCGTGGACCGCGCTGCCGTCCATGCCGAGCTTGCCCGGAAAGCCGCAGAGCCGCGCCATCGCGTCGAGCCCGGCGGCGGCGCGCGGCTGGTACATCGCCAGCACGTCCATGAGGTCGAGATGGCGGGTGTGATAGCGACCGAGGTAGCTGTTGTACTTGAACTCGCGATCGTCGTCGCCCCAATCCCAGAATTTCGCCGCGGTCACGCCGTGGATCAGCGCCCGGTGGTTGAGCACGGGCAGATCGAAGCCGCCGCCGTTCCACGACACGAGCTGCGGCGTGTGCTTGTCGACCAGGTCGAAAAAGCGTCGGATGAGCTCGGGCTCGGCGTCGTCGGGCGACCCCACCGACGCGATCTTGAAACTCTGCCCATCGCGCAGCGCACAGCTGATCGCCACCACGCGGTGGAAGTGCAGCTGCAGGAAATCGCCGCCGGTCTGCAGGCGCCGCCGCTGGAGCGCCCAATCGAGGACGGCGGCGTCGTCGAGCGCGGGCGGCAGCTGATGGGCACGCCGCAGCCCGGCGACGTCGGGGACGGTCTCGATGTCGAAGACGAGGATTGGCGTCATCGCAGGCGGCGGTCAGCGCGTCAGCCGGGAAACACGCCGGTCGACAGATAGCGGTCCCCGCGGTCGCAGACGATGAACACGATCACCGCCCGCTCCACCTCGCGCGCGATGCGCAGCGCCACCGCGCAGGCACCTCCGGCGGAAATGCCGCAGAAGATGCCCTCGTGCGCGGCCAGCCGGCGCGTGGTCTCCTCGGCCTCGGCCTGCGTCACCGACTCGATGCGATCGACCCGCGACGCGTCGTAGATCTTCGGCAGATAGGCTTCGGGCCACTTGCGGATGCCGGGAATCTGCGCGCCCTCGGCCGGCTGCGCGCCGATGACGCGGATGGCCGGATTGCACTCCTTGAGAAAACGCGAGACGCCCATGATCGTGCCCGTGGTGCCCATCGCCGAGACGAAATGGGTGACCCGCCCGTGGGTGTCGCGCCAGATCTCGGGTCCGGTGCCCCGGTAGTGGGCCAGCGGATTGTCCGCGTTGGCGAACTGGTCGAGGATGACGCCGCGCCCCTCCCGCTGCATCGCCTCCGCCGTGTCGCGCGCCGACTCCATGCCGCCCGCCTTGGGCGTGAGGACGAGCTCCGCACCGAATGCGCGCATCGCCTGCCGACGCTCCTGCGACTGGTTCTCGGGCATCACCAGCAGCATGCGATACCCCTTCGCCGCCGCGACCATCGCCAGCGCGATGCCGGTGTTGCCGGAGGTCGCCTCGATCAGCGTGTCGCCGGGCCGGATGTCGCCGCGCTGCTCGGCCTCGACGATCATCGACAGCGCGGGTCGATCCTTCACCGATCCGGCCGGATTGTTGCCCTCGAGCTTGCCGAGGACGATGCTGGTCGAAGTTCCCGGCAGGCGCTGCAGGCGCACCAGCGGGGTATTGCCGACCGTCGATTCGAGGGAAGGGAACATGGCAGCGTCGGAAAGGGCAGTGCCGTGGCTGACGATCAGCGCGGGACGACATTGTAGCCGACGGGCATCGGCGCCCGGCGTCGTGCCCGGGGCGCGGGGAGCGGTCGCCTGCGGCGCGAAAAAGAAACCCCGCCGCAAAGGGCGGGGCTTCCGGTCCGGACGGACCCGGGATCACTTCGTCGGCTTGGCTTCCTTGGCCGCCTTCTCCTTGGCGGCCTTCTCTTCCTTCGCCGCCTTGTCCTTGGCCGCCTTCTCTTCCTTGGCGGCCTTGTCCTTCGCGGCCTTCTCTTCCTTGGCAGCTTTGTCCTTCGCGGCTTTCTCTTCCTTCGCGGCCTTGTCCTTGGCCGCCTTGTCGTCCTTCGCCGGCGCCGCGCTCTTGGCATCGGCCTTCGCCGGCGCAGCGGCGGCAGCTGCCTTGGGCGTTTCTGCCTTGGCCGGTGCCGCCGCAGCGGCAGCCTTCGGTGCTTCGGCCTTCGCCGGGGCCGCAGCGGGTGCCGCTTTCGGTGCTTCCGCCTTCGCCGGGGCGGCAGCGGGAGCCGCCTTCGGTGCTTCGGCCTTCGCCGCAACCGGTGCCGCCGCAGCGGCCGCCTTCGGTGCCTCCGCCTTGGCCGGGGCCGGGGCCGGGGCCGGAGCCGGAGCCGCGGCAGCAGCCCTCGGTGCTTCGGCCTTGGCCGGAGTTGCCGCAGCAGCAGCCTTCGGTGCCTCGGCCTTTGCCGGCGCCGCCGCGCCCGCCGGCAGTTTGGTCGGGCCGGTCAGGCTGAGGTCGCCCTTGATCTTGTCGAAGGTCGCGTCGCCGATCCCCTTGACGTTCTTGACGTCGTCGAGTGACTTGAAGCGGCCGTTGGCGGTGCGGTGATCGATGATCGCCTGCGCCTTGACCGGCCCGATGCCGTTCAGCACCTCGAGCTCTTCCTTGGTGGCCGTGTTGACGTTGACGGCCGCGAGCGCCAGCCCCGAGAAGACGAGGCCGACGAGCAACAGCAGGAACCGTTTCATGGAGTTTCTCCGGGTATGTTTTTCTGAGCGGGTGCGCCGCACCGATGCCGAAATCGAGCCGACACGGCGCCAAAACGCCCGGAGGAGCGTAGCCGTTGACCGCGACGCCCGCCTTGCGGTCGATCAAGGTTCCGCCCGGCCGACGAACAGCGCAAGCGCCCCGCAGCGACGAGGGCGACGGGAACGCACGGTGCGCGTCGGCGGCGTGGGCGCCGGCGGTGCGGGATGCGCGACGCCCGCCCGCGCCGGCGGGCAGGCGTTCGCCGGCCGCGGCCGTCAGGGCTTGGGCCGTGTGGCCGCGGCGTCGCGCTTCGTGGCCCCGGTGGTGACGATCTCCCCTTTGCCGCTGCGGGCCGGCGCGGGGTCGACCTTGGCCGCGACCGGTGCCTTGGCTGCGCTGCCAGCGACGGTCAGCTCGGGCTTCAGTTTCTCGAAGCGCTTGGCGCCGATGCCCTTGACGTCCTTGAGTTCCTCGACCGACTTGAACGGCCCGTGTGCCGTCCGATGGTCGATGATCGCCTGCGCCTTGGCCGGGCCGATGCCCGGCAGGGCGATCAGTTCGTCCTTGGTGGCGGTGTTGAGGTTGACGGCGGCGAGCGCCCATCCCGTCGACAGCGCGAACAGCCATGCGGCCAGCAAAACTCTCATGGTTTCCTCCGTGCTCCAGCGTGAACCTCCGCCCCCGCCGGGCAGCGCCCGGCGCTCGGGAGGTGGTCACGAGCATAGGAAGGATCGACGGCCGCGCGCCATCGACCACGCAGTCTAGACCGGCCGATCAGGCCGCGTTGCCGGCGAGCCAGCCGACGTAGCGCGCAACGCCCTCCTCGACCGTCAGCATCGGCGCCCGGTAGCCGGCCGCGCGCAACCGGGAGAGGTCGGCTTCGGTGCAGCTCTGGTACTTGCCGGCGAGCGCCGGCGGGAAGGCGATGTACTCGATCGCTCCGGCAGCGATCAGTTCGTCCGGCGTGAGCGCGGCGGCGCCGTCGAGCGCGCGACAGGCGTTGATGGTGGCGGCGGCCATCCGGTTGTACGTCGTCGCGCTGCCGCTGCCGAGGTTGAAGATGCCGGATCGTTCCGGATGGTCGAGGAAATCGAGATTGACCTTGACCACGTCCTCGACCGACACGAAGTCCCGGCGCTGCTCGCCGTTGCCGTAGCCGCCGGTGCCCTCGAACAGCTTCACCCGGCCTTCCGTCCGGTACTGGTGGAAGAAGTGCCACGCGACCGACGCCATCCTGCCCTTGTGCTGCTCGCGGGCCCCGTAGACGTTGAAGTAGCGGAAGCCGGCGACCTGCGCGGTGCGCTCGGCCAGCAGGTCGCGGACGTACTGGTCGAAGAGGAACTTCGAGTAGCCGTAGATGTTGAGCGGCGACTCGTGCGCCCGCTCCTCGCGGAACACGCTGCCGCCGCCGTAGACCGACGCGCTCGACGCGTAGAGGAACGGGATGTCGTTGTCCTGGCACCAGTGCAGCAGGCTGACCGAATAGCGGTAGTTGTTGCGCATCATGTACCGGCCATCGGTCTCCATCGTGTCGGAGCAGGCCCCCTGGTGCAGGACCGCGGCGACGTCGTCGTCGAAGTCGCCCTCGGCCACCCGGACCAGAAACTCGTCCTTGTCGACGAACTCGGCGACCTCGCAGTCGACGAGATTGCGGAACTTCTCGGCGCGCGCGAGGTGATCGACCGCGATGATGCGCCGCTCACCGCGGGCGTTGAGCGCCTTGACGAGGTTGGCGCCGATGAACCCGGCGGCGCCGGTGACGACGATGTGCACGATGGCAGCCTTTGCGTGAGTGAAGGTTCAGAGTTCGAGGTCGATCCGGCCGACCTCGGTGACCGCGAACGGGACGCGCGGCGCAACCGCGCAGAGCAGCTCGTAGCCCACGGTCGACGCCGCCCCGGCCACCTCGTCGACCGGCAGGCCCTCGCCCCAGAGCACGACCGGGCTGCCGACGCGCGCCTCGGGCACGTCGCCGAGATCGACGGTGATCATGTCCATCGACACCCGGCCGGCGATCGGGACCCGCCGGCCGCAGACGAGCACCGGCGTGCCGTTGGGCGCGTGGCGCGGGTAGCCGTCGGCGTAGCCGCAGGCGACGACGCCGATCCGCTGCGGCCGCACGGCGACGTGCGCCGCCCCGTAACCGACGGCGTCGCCGGGCTGCAGCTCCTGCACGGCGATGAGCGCGGAGCGCAGCGTCATCACCGGCGCGAGGCCGAGCGTCTCGGCCGAGTCGTAGGCGAAGGGCGTCGCGCCGTAGAGCATGATCCCCGGCCGCACGATGTCGTCGCCGGTCTCGGCGTGGCGGATCACGCCGGCCGAGTTGGCCACCGACCGCGGATACGGCAGACCCTTGCAGGCTTCGTCGAACACCCGCAGCGGCCCGGCGATGCCGTCGTCCTCGTCGGCCCGGGCAAAGTGCATCATCAGCCGGATCACCGCGACGGCCTCGCAGTGGGACAGCCGCTCGACCAGCGTGCGCACCGCGGCCGGGGGAACGCCGAGGCGGTTCATCCCGGTGTTGACCTTGACGAACACCTCGAGCGGCCGCGCGAGGCTGGCCGTCTCGAGCATGCGCACCTGCTCCTCGTGGTGCACGACGGTCGCCAGGCGGCGCGCCGACAGCTCCGGCAGTTCGTCGGGAGCGAAGAACCCCTCGAGCAGCAGGATGCGCCGCGTGTAGTGCGCCGCACGCAGCAGGACCGCGGCCTCGAGCTCGACCAGCGCCAGGCCGTCGGCGCCGTCGAGCGCCGGGAGCACGCGCGTGAGCCCGTGCCCGTAGGCGTTGGCCTTGACCACCGCCAGCACCTGCGCATCGGGCGCCAGTGCGCGCACGCGCGCTACGTTCGCCCGCAGCGCGGCGAGATTGACCTGGGCGAGGATGGGTCGGGACATGACGCGTGGCGCGGTGGCGGGATCGAAGCGACCGGGAGTGCCGAAGGCGGGCGACGAAGGCGCGCGGTCCCGTCCGGTTGGGCGCCCTCCCCAATCATGGTATAAAGCGCGGGGCCGGGAACGCGAGCACAAGAATTATACCCAATGGCCCTCGCGCACCCCGACGCGGGTGCCGCGGCCCGCGATTTCCGGAGGACGATGAAGCCCGGCTTCTACATCATCATGGCGGCGCAGTTCTTCTCGTCGCTCGCCGACAACGCGCTGCTGATCGCCGCCATCGCGCTGCTGCGCGACCTGCACGAGCCTGCGTGGATGACCCCGGCGCTGAAGATGTCCTTCGTCTTGTCCTACGTGGTGCTGGCGCCGCTGGTGGGTGCGTTTGCCGACTCGATGCCCAAGGGTCGGGTGATGCTGATCACCAACGGCATCAAGGTGGTCGGCTGCGCGATGATGCTGTTCACGCTGCACCCGCTCGCGGCCTACGCGGTGGTCGGCTTCGGCGCCGCGGCCTATTCGCCGGCCAAGTACGGGATCCTCACCGAGCTGCTGCCGCCCAGGCAACTCGTCGTCGCCAACGGCTGGATCGAGGGCACCACCGTCGGCTCGATCATCCTCGGCGTGCTGATGGGCGGCGCGCTGATCAGCGACCGGCTGTCGACGACGCTGCTGGGCTTCGACCTGCCCCGGATCGACACCGGCATCGACACCCCGCCCGAGGCGGCGATCGCGATCATCGTCGTCTTCTACGTCGTCGCCGCGCTGTTCAACTGGTACATCCCCGACACGGGCGTCGATCACCGGATGGTGAATCGCAACCCGCTGGCGCTCATCCGCGACTTCGCCCACTGCAACAGGCTGCTCTGGCGCGACAAGCTGGGGCAGATCTCGCTCGCCACGACCACGCTGTTCTGGGGTGCGGGCGCGACGCTGCAGTTCATGGTCATTGACTGGGCCGGCAAGGCGCTCGGCCTGTCGCTGTCGCAGGCCTCGATGCTGCAGGGCGTGGTCGCCGTGGGCATCGCCATCGGCGCGGTGATCGCGGCGCGGGTCGTTAGCCTGCGCGGGTCGGTCGGCGTGCTGCCGATCGGCGTCACCATGGGCCTCATCGTCATGGTGATGATCTTCGTCCACGCGATGCCGCTCGCGATCGTGCTGATGGTCGCCGTCGGCGCCTGCGCCGGCTTCTTCGTCGTGCCGATGAACGCGCTGCTGCAGCATCGCGGTCACGTGCTGATGGGCGCCGGCCACTCGATCGCCGTGCAGAACTTCAACGAGAACATCGGCATCCTGACGATGGTCGGCCTGTACGCGCTGATGGTGCGCTTCGGGCTCGGCGTCAACCAGGCGATCGTGCTGTTCGGGCTCTTCGTCTCCGGCACGATGGCGCTGGTGATGCTGCGCCACCGCCTGAACCAGGCCAAGGGCGACTCGCTGCACCTCATCGGCATCGACAAGCCGCCGGGCCACGGCCACTGAACCTCGCGATCGGTGCAGCGCGGGGCGTCAGGCAATTTCGGTGGCGGCGTTGCAGCCACTGTCGGTCCGGCACCACGGGCAGCCAACGACGATCTTGGCGGGAGTTCAGCCTTCTGCGTGCCGCCTCAACCGAGGATCACCGGCCGGTCCGGAAGCTCGTTGCCCCGCGCGTGACCGTCGTGCGGATAGTGCTCGGCCAGGAGCGCGTTGATCGCCCGGATGCCCTCCTCCGCGCCGTCGACGTAGCGGCCCTCGCGGAACGCGGCCTCCATCGACCTGCAGATGACTTCCCAGGCCGCCGTGCCGACGCGAGCGTGGATGCCGCGGTCGGCGACGATCTCGACGTCGCGATCGGCCAACAGCAGGTAGACCAGCACCCCGCAGTTTTCCTCGGTGTCCCAGACCCGCAGCTGGCCGAACACCTCCAGCGCGCGCTCGCGCGGGGGCAGCTGCCGCACCACCCGCGCCAACGGAAGCGCGGACTCGACGACCAGGCAAACCTGTCCGCGATGGACCTTCTCGCCCGCGGCGATCGCCGCTTCGAGGCGTTCGGCGGCGGCCTCGGGGAACGCGCGCCGGGCGCTGCCGTCGTCGGTCACGAGATGGCGCCAGAAACGGTGGGGCTTTCGCCAGGGCACGCTGTCGTCTCCTAGCTTCTCAGTCCCAGCCGCCCGACGCGCCGCCGCCGCCGAACCCGCCACCGCCGCCGGAGAAGCCGCCGCCGCCCCCGCCGCCGCCCCATCCGCCGCCGCCGGACGGGAACCATACCCCCCCGCCACGCCGGCCGGAGAACGCCGCGCCGCTGCCGGTAAAGATCATGATCACGAACCCGATGACCGCGGCGAGGCCGGCGACCACGAGGCTCCCGGCGACGATCCACGCGGCCGTGCCGACGATGCCGGCCCCGACGGTCGCCCCGAGCAGCTTGCCGAACATCCGCCGCAGCACGCTGCCCACCAGCGGAACGACGAAGAACAGCATCACCAGCAGCAGCGGAAAGTCGAATCCGCCGCCCTGCGGGCTCGCCTGCTTCTTCTGCGGCGGCGGCAGCGGCCTGCCCTCGGCGACGATGCCGATGATCCGATCGACGGCGGCGCCGATGCCCGCGCCGAAGCGCCCGTCGCGAAACTGCGGTGCCATGTTCTCGGCGATGATGCGCCGCGCGGTCACGTCGGTCAGCGTCCCCTCGAGGCCGTAGCCGACCTCGATGCGCGCCTTCCTGTCGTTCTTGGCGACGAGCAGCAACACGCCGTTGTCCTGCCCCTTGCGTCCGATCTTCCAGGCTTCCGCCACCCGCAGCGAATAAGCCTCGATCGGCTCGGGCTGGGTCGACGGCACCAGCAGCACGACCATCTGGTTGCCGGTGCGGGCTTCCCAGTCGGCAAGCTTGGCTTCCAGCGCCTGCGCCTCGGGCGCCGCCAGCGACTGCGTGAGGTCGGTGACGCGCGCGGCGAGCGGCGGGATGCGGTTGAGACCGTCGGTGCCCGCCTCCCACGCCCAGGCGGAGGCCGCCGGCAGCAGCAGCAACGCGGCGAGCACGACGATCCAGCCGCGAAACCGCGACCGCCGGCGCTGCACCGCCGCCGGGCGGCGCCCCGACCCCGCGGCCGCAGTCTCAGGCACGCCGGGCGAATGCGTCGACGGGTCGCCGCAAACCGATCGGTGGGCACTCATGGCGGGGCCGTCCGGGAGCGATGGCAATCGCTCCACCGGCGGTCAGTAGCCCTTCTTCAGCAGCTCGGCCGCCGCGTCGGGGACCCCGGCCACCTTCGGCTCGGCACCTGTGTCGGACTTCTGCGCCGGAGCCGGCGCCGGGGCGGGCGCCGCCGGAGGGGCCTTGTTGAAGTCGACCTTGGGCGGCGCGCTGATCGCCGCCTCGTTCTCAACGGTGAAGTTGGGCTTCGCGTCCATCTTGAACAGCATCGCCGTCAGGTTGGTCGGGAAGCTCCGCACCGTCGTGTTGTACTCCTGCACCGACTTGATGTAGCGATTGCGCGCCACGGTGATGCGGTTCTCGGTGCCCTCGAGCTGCGCGGTGAGGTCGCGGAACAGCGCGTCCGACTTGAGCTGCGGATAGTTCTCGCTGACCAGCAGCAGGCGCGACAGCGCGCCCTGCAGCTCGCCCTGCGCCTTGATGAACTTCTGGAACGCGACCGGATCGTTGACGAGCTCCGGCGTCGCCTTGATGCCGGCGACGCTCGCGCGCGCGTTGGTCACCTCGATCAGCACCTTCTCCTCCTGGGCCGCGTAGCCCTTGACGGTGTTGACCAGGTTCGGCACCAGGTCGGCGCGCCGCTGGTATTGGTTCAGCACCTCGGACCAGGCGGCCTTGATGCCTTCGTCCTGCCGCTGCAAGTCGTTGTAACCGCAGCCGGTCAGGGCAAGCGTTGCGACGATGGCCACGAGGCCAGCCAGTTTGCGGATCATGGATTGCTCCGGAGGTCGGGGAATGCAGGCAAGCTCGCCTGCGGGCGAGAAGATAGGGCTGCGACTCTCATTATGCAAGCGATTTCGCGACCGAAGGCCGTCGGCGTGTGATCAGGGCCCGCTGCCGGCGACGGGTGTGACGGATGTGGCGACGGTCGCGGCCTGCAGCGTCCGCCGCGCCAGCACCAGGTCTTCCCAGGCCTTCGCCTTGTCCTGCAGCGTGCGCAGCAGATAGGCGGGATGATAGGTGACGACCAGAGGCACGCCGCGGTAGGCGTGGACGCGCCCGCGCAGGCTCCCGATCGTGGCCTCGTTGTCGAGCAGCGTGTTGGCTGCGCTCTTGCCGAGGGCGACGATGATCTTCGGTGCGATCAGGGCGACCTGCCGGTCGAGGTATGGTCGGCACGCGGCCACCTCGCCCGGGGTCGGCGTCCGGTTGTTCGGCGGGCGGCACTTGAGGACGTTGGCGATGTAGACGTTGCGGCCGCGAGCGAGTTGCAGCGCCGCCAACATGCTGTCGAGCAGCCTGCCCGCCTGCCCGACGAAGGGCTCGCCCTGTGCGTCCTCCTCCGCCCCCGGCGCCTCGCCGACGAACAGCCAGTCGGCGGCGCCGTCGCCCACGCCCGGCACCGAGCGCTGCCGCGTGCGGCAGAGACCGCAGGCCGTGCAGGCATCGACGTCGGCGGCAAGGCTCTCCCACCCCAGGCCCGCGATACGTGCTTCGCGGCTGGCACCGCCCGCGCCATCGGGAACATCGACGGCAGGCGGCGCGGCCGCGGCGGATTCACCGCGACGGGTCCACCGCGGCCACAGGCCCAGTTCGCGCAGCCGATCGTCACGCGTCGCCACGCCGCAACCCTTCCACCGCCGGTCGCGACAAGGCGAAACGCATCACCAGCGCATCTTCGCGCGGCGCGTCGGGCGCGCTGCCGGGGTAGTAGTCGGCCCGCCGCGCGACGGGAAGAAAGCCCTCGGCCGCGTAGAGCGCGATCGCCGGCGCGTTGCCGGCACGGACCTCGAGGAACACCTGCTCCGCCCCGCGCTCGATGGCGACGGCGACGAAACGGCGCAGCAGCGCGCGGCCCAAACCACGCCGCCGCGCGTCGTGCACCACCGACAGGTTCAGCACCTGGGCCTCGCCCGGCGCCAGCATCAGCACGCCGTACGCCAGGATCCGGCCTTCGCACTCGCCCACCGACGCCCAATAGCCGGCCGCGATCGCGTCGCGGAAGTTGCCGACCGTCCACGGCGCCGCGTGGATCTGCGCTTCCAGCGCCGCGACGTAGGCGAGGTCGCCCGCCCCGAGCGGACGCCAGACCACGTCGGGAACGAGACCCGCATGCGGCCGCATCGCCACCTGCGCCATCAGGAGAGCACCGCTCCGGCCGCACGTTCGGCGGTCGTCAGCGCGACGTGGTGGCGGACGTACAGCGGCAGCGCCGCGGCGGCCGGCACACCTTCGCCCGCCAGCAGCCGTGGCGAAGCCAGCGTCGCGATCGCTGTGGCCGTCGGCAAGGCGGCGGCATGGACCCGCGCCAATCCCAGACGCGGCGCGAGATCGGCGTAGGCGGCGAAGCCGGGGCCGGCACCCGTCCAGCGCCGCGCGGCCGGCATGCCCTCGGGGAGCCGGACCCTGGCCGGTGGGAGCACGGCCGGTGCCGCCACCTCGGTCAGTCGCCCCTCGATCCGGCGATACGCGGCCACGTACACCTCGCGCATCCGCGCGTCGAGGCAGCACAGCACGTCGTCGCTGCCGTCGGCGACGGCGATCGCCTCCAGCGTGGGAACGCCGAGCAGCGGCCGATCGAGCGCGAACGCGAGCCCCTGCGCAACGGCGCAACCGATGCGGATGCCGGTAAACGACCCGGGGCCGCAGCCGAAGGCGATGGCGTCGAGATCGACCGGCGCCCATTGGGCCGCGGCCAGCGCCGCATCGACCATCGGCAGCAGGCGCTCGGAGTGCGCCTGCCCGACGTGCTCGGAGCGTTCCAGCCACGCGCCGGCATCGCCGACGGCAACGCTGCACCATTCGGTCGAGGTGTCGAGGGCCAGGATGCGCATCGCGGGATTTTACTCGACCGCGGGCGGCCTGCCTTCGATGATGCCCCGCCGGGTACAATTCCAGGTGATTTGCCCCCGCGCCGCGCAAGGCCGCGCTAGCCGTCGATGACCCCTGCCGCCCATCTCCACCCCGCCCAGTTCCTCGACGTCACCTCGCTCGACCAGGAGGGGCGCGGCGTCGCCCGCGTCGACGGCAAGGCCGTTTTCGTCGAGGGCGCGCTGCCGGGCGAGCGGGTGACCTACACGACGCTGAGGAAGAAGCCCAGCTTCGAGATCGCGCGCGCCGAGACCATCCTCCGCCCCAGCGCCGTGCGGACCGTTCCGCGCTGCCCGCACTTCTCGGTCTGTGGTGGCTGCTCGATGCAGCACCTCGACGCCGCCGCGCAGGTTGCGACCAAGCAGCGCTCGCTCGAAGACGCGCTGTGGCACATCGGCCGCGTGCGGCCCCGGGAGATCCTGCCCGCGATCCACGGTCCGGCCTGGGGCTACCGCCACCGTGCGCGGCTGTCGGTCCGCTACGTCGCCAAGAAGGGCGGCGTGCTGGTCGGCTTTCACGAAAGGAAGTCGAGCTACGTCGCCGACATGCTGTCGTGCGCGATCCTGCCGCCGCACGTCTCCGGCCTCCTCCCGCGACTGCGCGAGCTCGTCGGTGACTTATCGATACGCGACCGCCTGCCGCAGATCGAACTCGCCGTCGGCGACGGCGACGCGCCGGTCGAGGCGCTGGTGCTGCGGGTGCTGGAACCGCCGTCCCCCGCCGACCGGGACCTGCTGCGCGCCTTCGCCGACCGCCACGGCGTGCAGTTCTACCTGCAGCCCGCCGGGCCGGAGACCGCGACGCCGTTCCATCCGCCGGACCGGCGCCTGGCCTACACGCTGCCCGAATTCGACCTGCGGTTTCCCTATGCGCCGACCGAATTCACCCAGGTCAATCCGGCGATCAACGGCGTGCTGGTGCGGCGCGCGCTGCGCCTGCTCGATCCGCAGCCCGGCGAGCGGATCGCGGACTTCTTTTGCGGGCTCGGCAACTTCAGCCTGCCGATCGCCCGTCGCGGAGCCAGCGTCGTCGGTGTCGAGGGCAGTGCCGCGCTGGTCCGCCGCGCCGAGGAGAACGCCGCGCTGAACGGGCTTTCGGCGCCGACGCGGTTCGTCGCCGCCAACCTGTTCGAGGCCACGCCCGAGAGCCTCGAGGCGCTCGGTCCGCTCGACCGCGTGCTGATCGACCCGCCGCGCGAGGGCGCGATCGCGCTGGTCAAGGCCTTGCCGGGCGACGGCCCGCCGCGGCGCATCGTCTACGTGTCCTGCAGCCCCGCGACGCTCGCCCGCGACACGGCGATCCTGGTGCACGACCACGGCTACGCGCTGTCGGCGGCGGGCATCGTCAACATGTTCCCGCACACCGCGCACGTCGAGTCGATCGCCGTGTTCGATCGCGGCTGAGGCGGCGGCAGCCGTCGCGCCGGGATTCCGCGCGCGGCGGAAGGACAAAGGGCGACCCGAAGGTCGCCCTTTGCCTTGCCGATGGAGCGCGCCGGCAAGCGTCAGTCGCGCTCGCCCGTGAACGCCAGCAACAGGTGCAGCAGGCTGGTGAAGATGTTGTACAGGCTGAGGAACACGCCCAGCGTGGCCATCACGTAGTTGGTCTCGCCGCCGCGGACGATGTTGCTGATGTCGTGCAGCAGGTAGGCGGAAAAGAGCAGCACGGCGATCGCCGAGATCGTCAGCGACATCGCCGGCACCTGGAAGAACAGGTTGGCAAGCGAGGCGACGATCAGCAGGATCATGCCGATGAACAGGAACTTGCCCAGGAACGAGAAGTCGCGCTTGGACACCGTCGCGATCGTCGCCATGGCGAAGAAGATCGCCGCGGTCATGCCGCCCGCCAGCGCCACCAGCTGCCCGCCGTTCCGGAAGCCCGCGGCCACCGACAGGATCGGCGTCAGAAACACGCCGGAGACGAAGGTGAACCCGAACAGCGCGGCGACGCCCCAGGCGCTGTTGCGCAGCGCCGTGACGGCGAACAGCATCCCCATCATCGCGCCGAACATCAGCAGCGGGGTCATGATCGGGGCGGCCTTGAACAGCGCCGAGAAATTGAAGGCCGAGCCGACATAGGCCCCGGCGACGACCGGCAGCAGCGACAGCGCGAGCAGCATGTAGGTGTTGCGCAGGACGCGATTCTGCTGGACTGCCAGCGACGAATCCCCGCGCGGCAGCGATCCGCGGCCATCGTTGATGGGGATGGGCTGGAGCTTCGTTTCCATGGTTCCTCCGAAAGAGGCCCGAACCGGGCCTGAACGTGCGTTTAGAGTAACAGAAAGGCCAAAAGTTTCAACGCGCTATGACCGCGATGACGGTGGGGTGAGCATGCTAACATGGCGCCCGCATTGCACGGCTTCAAGCCCCCGCAGCGACCGGCGTGAGGCCACGATCCCGGCCGGCGACATCGGAAGGTTGGCAGAGCGGTCTAATGCACCGGACTTGAAATCCGGCGTGTCGGCAACGGCACCGTGAGTTCGAATCTCACACCTTCCGCCAGATGTCCCGCCGGTGTCGACGCGGGCGAATGTCGAAACACGGTCGCGACGCCGACCACTCGCCTGAAGGCCCTTCGCAGCCGCGAAGCCCCGCGATGATCGCGGCGCTTCGCAGGATCGCCGCACCGCTGCGGCTTCACTTCGTCGCGTCACCGCAACGCGTGCCGGTGTGAGGTTGCCGCGTCAGGGCATCGCCGCCGAGAGGAAATCGGGCGGCGAAGCCCGGACGAGGCCGAAGCGCCTGCACGATTCGGAAGGGCTCTATCTGGAAATTGCCCCGAGCGGCGGCAAGTGGTGGCGGCTCAAGTACCGCGTCGGAGGCAAGGAAAAGCGGCTCTCGCTCGGCGTGTACCCAGAAGTTTCGTTGGCAAAGGCACGCGGCCGCCGCAATGCCGCGCGTGACCTGCTGGCGGACGGCATTGACCCGAGCGAGCAACGCAAGGCCGAAAAGCAAGCAGCAGCCGGCCGCGCTGCCAACAGTTTCGAGGCCGTCGCGCGCGAGTGGTACGGCAAGCAAGCGCATATCTGGGTGCCGCATCACGCGGCAGACGTATTACGCCGACTCGAATCGAACCTGTTTCCCGAGATTGGCGACAAACCGATTGCCGAGATCACGGCACCGATGCTGTTGGCGGCGGTGCGAAAGATCGAACATCGCGGTGCCTATGACTTGGCGCACCGGGTCTTGCAGGTATCAGGGCAAGTGTTCCGCTACGGCGTCGCCACCGGACGGTGCGAACGCGATCCTGCTCCCGACCTGCGCGGGGCGCTTACCCCGCACAAGGGCAAGCATCAGGCCGCTGTGACTCCCAATGAGCTGCCGGCGCTGCTGCGGGCCATTGATGGGTACGGCGATGTGGGCGACAAGCTGACCGGCCATGCCCTTCGCCTGCTGGCATTGACCTTCGTCCGCACCAACGAGCTGATTGGTGCCGAGTGGCGTGAAATCGACCTGGACAGCGCCGTGTGGGTCATCCCGGCGACGCGCATGAAGATGAAAACCGAGCACGTCGTGCCACTCTCCCGGCAGGCCGTCGAGATTCTGCACGAACTGCGCGCCGTAGGCGGCGGGAGCCGGTACGTTCTCCCCGGCCGCAATCCGGACAAGCCCATATCGAACAATACGATGCTGTTCGCACTGTACCGCCTCGGCTACAAGGGCAAAATGACGGGGCATGGCTTCCGCGCCGTGGCGTCCACGATCCTGAACGAAGCGGGCTTTCGGGCCGACGTCATCGAACGCCAGTTGGCGCATTGCGAGCGCAACGAAATTCGCGGCGCGTACAACAGGGCCGAATACCTGCCCGAGCGTCGAAAGTTGATGCAGCAATGGGCGGACATGCTCGCCGCGCTGGCACAGGGGGCGCAGGTAATCCCGTTGCAGCGCAAGACGAAGTGACGGAACGGAATCACTGCCGCGTCGAACGTCGGCGGCAGTAGATCGCCTGCTGCCGGCCACGTGGACGCCAAGTATGGCTGCAATGTCGAGACACCGGTCAGCTCTTTGGTCGCGGTTGGTCAACAGGCGCTCCCTTCTCGGCCATTTCCACCCGTCGGCGCTGCCGCCCAATTTCCTTCAGAGCGGCCATGCATCAAGCTCAATCAACGGCCAGCCCTACAGCGGTGCCAAGGGCGAACCTCTTCGCGAGGTGGCGCAGATTTGATCCTGGATTCAGGTGCTGACGCGCACGGGTGAGAAAGCAATGCGGAGCGTGACCGATTGACGCTCCGTTTACCCGCTCTCGGTACTTCGCGCGGTCTCGACCGGCGCCGCAGCGTTGTTCAGATCAACGTCGTCCAGCTCGATTCACGCCGCCGTTCTGGTTGGCGACGCCAGGCCCGTTGGTGCCGACGTTGTTGACGCCAACCTCTGGGGCGCCCACGCCGGGATGCACAGCAGCACCGCCGCGATTTCCCGTGGCTCCGGGCTGATTGACTCCTGGGTCCACAACGCCGACGCCGGGCGCACCGCCACCGCGGTTTCCCAAGGCGCCCGGCTGGTTGATGCCGGGGTCGACCGCACCGCGACCCGGCGCCCCCACGCCAGGCGTCACCGCAGCGGCCCTCGCTGCCGGGCGCGCAACGCAGCCTACGGGAACTCCGGGGGACCTGCAGTAGATAGCCTTGGCGGTCGCCGCGTTCGCGGCCGCAGCCGGTGCCGCAGTGCGTACCACGCAGCCTGCGGGGATGCCCGGTGCAGTGCAGTAAACCACGGCGGCGTTGGCGGCTCCAACAAAATAACCTGCGGCAATAGCCAGCAGCAACGCAGATGTCTTCAGCATTTCGTACTCCTTTCATGATTGGGCACGACACCGGTCATTCGCTCTTCAGGCGGCGCGAACCTTCGATGAGCGGGTGCCACCCGTAGACGAGCGAGATCTGGAAGACGTCCATTTTCAGATCGCCGGGGCCGTTGTCGTTGATGGTCGACTTGTAGCCGAACGTGAGGCCCAGGTTGCCGTTGACCTGGTAGCCGAGCGTCAGCCCGACGCCCAGGTTGTTGAGTTTCTCCCCGGCGACGCCATTGATGGTCGCCTTCCCACCGCTGTACCAGACCATGTCGAGCGCGCCCCAGAAGTGCTCGGTGAAGTCGCGCGTCAGGTGTGCGTCAAGCTGGAACATCGGATCGGTCTTCAGCGTCTGGCCGACGTAGTCGGTGTTGTTGCCGAAGATCCAGACGGCGGGCAGGAATTCGAGCGTCGTGCGCCGGCCCGGCACCCAATCGCCGAGCTGCCAGACGACAGGCATGCCCACGCGGCCGTACCAGCGGTTCTGGCCGATGTTCAGCGGCTGGCTGCTGTCGTACTCGCCGATCGGCAGCGCCAGATCGGCGAGCAGGTCGACCGAGAGGCCCGGCTCGTAGCGCAAGGCGTCGGGAATGTTCTTCTGGGCCTTCGGGCCCAGGATGTTGAGGTTGAACTCGAGCATCGGATCGCCGAACCCGCTGCTGGTCTGAGCGAAGGTCCTGCCCGCCACGGTCACCTCGCCCGACACGCGGCCCATCGGCACAAGGATCGCCGCCATGGCCGAACGATCGAACAGGGAAAACGTGTGCGCGTACCCCATGATCGCCATCGTCGCGTCGAAGTTCGCACCCGGCGTCACGGTGAGCGCCGGATCGAACGGGTTCGTGTTGCCGCTGATCGAGTTGATGATCAGCGGCACCGCATTGCCGTCCGACAGCGACTTCCAATAGAAGCGAGCCGGGACCTGCGCCAAGGCCTGCGTCCCGCCGAGCAAGCCCGTCGCGAAGATCGTTGCAACCATCCATCGCGCCCATGCCACCGGCTTCGTAGGTCCTGCGTCGTTGTTCATGATTCGTCGTCCCAATTGATGAAATTTCGGATCGCCGGAACTCAGGGCTTCGGGTCGGCCAGCAAATCCTTGGGTGGCACGAACTGTCGCTTGTAGATGAGCGGCGGGTAGCCGGGATCGTCCGGCGTGCGTGGCGGCAGCTGGTCCTCCAGCGTCTCGAACGTGGAGCGACTGGGCAGCACCACGTTGTTGGCCCTCACATAGCCGTCCGACAGCGTCAAGAGCGCCCGCACCTTGTCCGGGTTTTCGGCGGCGAGATCCTTGCGCTCGACGGGATCGGTCGCAAGGTTGAAGAGTTCCCAGGCTGCCTTGCCGTAGGGTTTGTACTGCCAGCGCAGCTTCCAGTCGCCCTGGCGCAGCGCCCGGTTGCCGAAGAGTTCCCACGCGAGAAAATCCTGTCCCGTCCGTGGCGAATCCACCTTGCCCGCCAGCATCGGGCCCCAGGACTTGCCCATGAGTGCAGGGAGTTCGCGCCCGTCCAGCGTTGCCGGATAGCGCGTGCCCGCGATCTCCAGCAGGGTCGGCATGAGGTCGGCCACATGCATGAGCCCCTGGTTGAGGCTCCCTTTGGTCCGCGCGACGCCCGGTCCACTGACGATGAGCGCGTTCCGGATGCCGCCTTCAGCCAGCCAGCCCTTGTACTGGCTGAACGGCGTCATCGACACCTGCGCCCACATCGGGCCGTACCCGACGTAGGAGCCCGGGTCGCCCCACGCATTGATATGGGTCTGCGACCAGTTGATCGCCGCGAAGAGGTAGTCGCGCGTGCCGGGCGTGCCGGCGATCATCTTGAAGAGGTCGGTGCCCTCGGCGCCGTTGTCGCCGAACACGATGAAGATCGTGTTCTCGTACTCGCCGATTTGCTTCAGGTGGTCGATGAGCCGCCCGATGTGGAAATCGAGGTTCTCCACCATGCCGGCGTAGAGCTCCATCTTCTTGCCGAGGATCGCCCGGCTCGCCGGCGCCAGCACGATGGGGTCGGGCACGAACCACATGCGCTCGGCGAGCTGCGTGCCTGCGGGCATGATGCCGAGTTCGACCTGTCGCTTCAGTCGTTCCTGCCGCACGGCGTCCCAGCCCTTGTCATACTCGCCGACGTGGCGCGAGCGCCACTCCTTCGGCAGGTGGTACGGGTCGTGCGGCGCCTGATGGGCCACGTAGGCGAAGAAGGGCTTGCCGTCGCCACGGTTGGCATCGATGTAGCCGATCAGCTTGTCGGTGTAGGTCTTCGTCGCGTAGTAGTCCTTGGGAAGGCTCGTCAGATAGCGACCGTCCTCGGTGAAGACCGACTGCGGCGATGCAGCGGTGAAGTTCGTCATGTCCCAGTAGCTGCCCGCGCCGTCGAGCAGCGAGAAGTCGCGCTCGAATCCGCGCGCGGCCGGGGATCTGGTCCGGGGCCTTGCCGAGGTGCCACTTGCCGACCATGTAGGTGTGATAGCCGGCGCCGCGGAGCAGTTGCGGCAGCGTGACGACCCGATTGTTGAGGTAAGCCCTCGTAGCCGACTGCGCCGCGCTGGTTGGGGGCGGTCCACTCGTCCATGTTGCCCAGGCCGTTCAGGTGCGTGTCGACGCCGGTCAGCAGCATGGCGCGCGTGGGCGAGCAGCTCGCGTGCGTGTAGAAGTTGGAAAAGCGCACGCCGTCGTTGGCCAGCGAATCGAGGTTCGGCGTCTTGATCTCGCTGCCGAACGATCCCAAGTCGGAATAGCCCAGGTCGTCGCCGAGGATGACGACGATGTTTGGCCGGCGAGGCGCGTCGGTGGCGTCGGCTATTGAGGGCGTGCCAATCGACGCGAAGACGCCGGCGATGCCCAACGCCATCAATAGTGGTCTCAGCCTGCCCGGCTTCATAGCTTTGCCAGGCAATGGGTACTGCAGCACGTTATTCATTGCCAACTCCATCCTGTATCCCTGCATCAGAATTCCACCTCGATTCCACGCGCTTTCGCGACTTCGTATATCGAATTGAAAGTATTTGCCGTATCCGACGGCGCGTGCATAAGCTCATTGCGGAATTCCCGATACGCGCTCTCGACGTTCGCGAACAGACGCGCCGGGCTTCGCCACTCTCGATAGGGTCCGAATTCGATCCGTTTGGCGGCCTCCAGGGCATTTAGGCCCCTGCGCGAAGCACCGCCTCGACTCCTCGCGCACGTATTCGAGGTACGCCTTTAGCTCCATCGCACCTTCAATCCCGCACAGCGGGCCGTGCCCGGGAACGATGACTTCCGGATCGAGCCAGAGGATGAGGTCGAGGGCCTGCAGCCATTTCGTGCTGGTGCCATGCCAGCCCATGGGCGTGCACTGACGGAAGACCACGTCTCCGGCAAAGACAACCCCTTCCGCGGGCACGTGAACAATCGTGTCCCCGACCCGGTGGCATGGCCCGACAGAGATCATGTGAACCTCCAAGCCTTCGAGATCAAGCGCACGAATCGTTCGTCGAACAGCGTCGCCGGAAGCGCCGGCTCGATCCCGTCGAAGTCGTAGTCCTGCCGCAGCTGCCTACCGATTGCTAGTACGCCCGGACGGGTTGCCCTGAGCATTAGACGAGAGAGCAAGCCGTCGAAGCCACCGAGCAGCTTTTGAATTCCCTCGGGGTGGCAGCCTGCATCATGCGGTCCGGCACCGTTCGATGCGCGATAATCTCGGCGCCCGAAAAGACCTGGTTGCCCCACACATGGTCACCGCTCTCGTTGGTATTGACCACGCGCTTCGGCACGCCCTGCCAGATGCTGCCGAACAACTCAGCCATTCGACGCGCGTGGGACAGGTCAGATTGCGTGTCGACGAGGGGGCGCCGCGTCCGAAGTATCGACTTGCGTTTCGATGAACAATTGAAGTCTGGCAACGGCACCGTGAATACCAGCTGATCCGGACCGGAGCCTCTGCCTCGCTGGAACTACAGCCACTGCTACACTTTCCCGACTTGGCACGTAGTCGTCTATCGGAATTCCGCAGAACGCATTCGTGAAGCACCCTCCGTTCACCAGCACACAGCCTGCAGTTTCGGTCGTCGAGATCAGCGATCCCACGGCGGTTGGCGCCGGTATTGAGCTGATCGAGCAGGATGCTGTACAGCTCCAGGAGATGTCGCTTCGGGCGCGCCGAGTGATTGTTCGTCTCGGGGCGTCTGCGGTCGTTTTCTATTCGACCAACCGTCGCGTGCGGACGCGCACGAGCGCCCGCAAGGGCCTGCTTGCTTACGTCATGTTTGGACCAAAATCGAGCGGGACTGTGAACGGACTACCGGTGAGCGCAGGCTTGATGCTCGCGGCAGCGCCCGATTCGGAGGCCATCTTTGTAGCCGACGCCGGGTACGAGAGCATTACGTTTCTGCTTTCGCCAGACGAGATCCGTGCGCATCTCACGGCCCGCCAGCGCGAAAGCGAGTTTCGTGTGCCGCGCGGCGTGGAATCGCTGCAGGTCGACCGCGATAGTGCTAGGAAGCTATTCGAGTGGGGCAAGCGACTGGTGGATACTGCCGCACGGCAACCGGCACTTTTCAACGAGCGAGAGACGGAACGGAACGCGGCCCACGTCGAGTTGGTCGAGCTTCTATTGGGAGTCCTTGGCGGGGCACACGACTTCGAGCCTAGCCAGAGCGACCGGAACCGGCAGGCGCAGACTCTCATCGTCAAGATCGCCGAAGAGTTTGCCTTGTCGCAATCCGATGATCACCTCTACGTCAGCGACCTGTGCAAGGTCGCCGGAGTGAGCGAGCGCACCCTGGAGTACGCATTCAAGGCGGTCATGCGATTGACACCGGTGACCTACCTGATCCGACTCCGATTGCACCGCGTGCGCCGGGTGCTCCTGGCAGCGACTCAGGGATCAACCACGGTGTCCACCGAGGCGCTCAACTGGGGCTTCTGGCACTTCGGCGAGTTCTCGCGCGCCTACAAGGACTGCTTCGGTGAACTGCCGTCGGACACCCTGCGACGAAAGCCGGGAGAGCTGCAGACGTGAATCGTGGCGCCGACGCTGCGTAGACGCGGCAATAATGCAATCGGACCACGGAGGGAAACCCTAAGCAGCAATGCGCTGCCGCCCACTGCATTCAGTCCGGAGTCCTCGCCCGGCATACGTTGCACGGCCGGCCAGTGGACAACACTTGAGGACTGCGTGCTCTGAACGTCAGCTTTCAGAGCCTTGGATGACAGCTTCCGGGTTGCTCGAACTTCTGCAACGGGTCGATCGCGCCCATTGCCTCCCCGTGACTGAGCGACCGGTGTCAGGATGCAGCGGACCTCCGACGGTAGACCTTGATCGTCCAAAGAGGGCCGGTCAGTGCCGCTCATGCAGGCGCGCCGACGCCGCCCATGGTCGGACGCTCAAGAGACCGCAGATGCAGGCCTTCATTTTCCGGTGGACATCGACGGCGTTGTGGGCGACAGTGCGCCCGATGCCGTCCTAGCCGGGCGGCGCTCCTATTGGTTTGTTGCAGCACGCCGGGCCACGCCAGGCCGGATTGACGCTCCTCACGCGTCGCCCCTTGCCGAGCGATCGGCGCCGAATGCCGTCCTGCCTCTGAAAGACGGCGGGCTCTCCCGGGCCTGAGGTTCAGTCGGAAAGCTCGCTGCGGCAGGTTGGGCAATGCCGCAACATCGTTAAGCCTTGCCGCAGCCGCAACCGGCACTACGCGGTGCGGTACCGGGTTCCATTTTCGGGCGTCCCCGCCCGGGTTCGCCCGCGATCGCGCTCCCGTCTGTCTCCCCTGACCGACCGGCGCGGCCCGTCGCCAATCGCGTGCCGCGTTCCCGTGCTGTGCACGCGATCGACGCGGCCCCTGCGCCAACAACACATTATTCATGTGCCAGCGCGCGTCGTTACTTAGCGGCGGAGCCGGTAGTGACGACGCTGATCCGATCCTGCTCCGACATGGAGTTGCGGTAAGCCGTTGGCGCAGGTGACATCCCCGCGATGGGCCCCCGACCCATCGTCATCGCTGTTGGGCCGTGCAATGCGGGCCTGTCGTCATGCTCCGCACCTTGCGGGCGTCAAGAAGCGCCGCCACGGCGTCCCCAGCGAACCCTGGGTCAAGGGTCTGAATCGATGCAGCGACTCTGCCCAGGAGCGACATCGACGCCGAGTACCGCGTGCCGCGGTGGCCTGGCAACGAAAACGGCACAAACGGGAGTGGTGTCCCGACGTCCCTTGTAAATCCTGGCCCGCCCAGGCGCGGTGAGACGAAAGCATGTAGCAAAGCTGGTGGAGCGCTGGACCGCCGAGGGGTTGAGCCCAGGCACGGTCAAGAATCGCATGACCGAACTGCGCTGGTGGGCGGAGAAGATCGGCAAGCCCAACGTCGTGGCCAAGAGCAACGACGTCTACGGCATTCCCGATCGCCGCTACGTCACCAACGTCAGCAAAGCCCGCCCATTGACTGCCGGCGACCTCGCGCAGGTCGCCGACCCGTACCCTGGGTATCCCCCTCCAACTGCAGGCGGCGTCTATCTGGTGGCGAAGAGTCGCTCAAGATCCAGCTGGCCTGGGCGGACCGTGGCGACCGGCCTGTGCCCGCGACAGCTTGGACCAAAGGCGGTCATGCCTGGCGAGATCCCGATCCGCCATGTCGAGCAACGCCAAGTCCTGGACGAAAGGCGCGTCGCCGGCAGGGGCAGCCTGATTCCGGCTGACCGAGTTGCTGCAGCAGCTGCGCTGCTTCGAGTACCAGTGCGATCGGGCCGGCATCCACCGGGCCCATGGTCACCGCCACCAGTACGCCCAGGAGCGCCACTGAGCAACTGGCTGGTCGAAGTTACGCCGGCGGACCCTGCTCGAGAGCCCACGCGAGCAGAAGAGCATCGATCGCGAGGCACGGCTGACCATCAGTCGCGAGCCCGGGCATGAGCGCGAGCAGGTCACGGCGATCTATTGCGGTCGGTAGCAGTCCGTCCAACGTTCGTTGCGCGTTGTTCAAGCGCGATTGGCGCGATGACTCAGGATTGGCTTCAAGAGCAACCGGCGATGCGTAACGTGCATCGGTCGGGCGGACTCGCTGGCCCGCGTAACATCGAGACTCCGTTCTGCAAGCGTCGCGCGATCTTGGCGTTGGTTCCGCCGCGGCAACGTAAATCCGCTCAGCCTTCAGTCCTCGGCCCGGGCGCGACGTCGCTGGCGTCGCCGGTAGATCTGCACGACCACCCTGAACCATCGTTCTGGCCTGCATCGCGCATCGTCGAACGCCCTTGACAGATTCGGGAGCCCGTGGAAACCACCTGGCTTGACGCGGTCGATGAATTCCTTCCGGTATCCGAATCACGCTTCCGCTGTCAGGAACTCTCATCGCTCCCCAAACGCTTTCGACGCTGCTGCACGAGGTGAAATCCGTACAAGACGGCCCGGGTAGCAGGGTCGCCGCGGTGACGGACACCTGCCATAGCGCGGCGTGACGTCCCGGGCGTGTTGGAGGCGGTCGTGCGCTTTTGTGGCTTCATCGAGATCCTGATCTGGCGCGAAGTCGGCGCCGTCGTGTGGAATGATTCCTTGCGTTCAGCAAACGACCACGAAGGAACCACCACATGACTGACAGCATCCTGAAGGTTCGCCGCCGCCCTGTTGCGCCTGACGCAGGTGAAGCGCGCACCGGGCTTCTGAAGCACGATCTACCTGCGGATCAAGGCGGGCGAGTTTCCACCCAGGTGTCGCTGGGACCGCGCGCCGTGGGTCAGTTTCGAGGCCGAGATCGGCGCGCTGGATCGAAACCCGGGTCGAGTGCTGCAGCTGGCCGCAGCGCGGCCACAATGATGCCCGCTGCGGTACGCCTGCCGGCGGTCGCGATGACCGTCCGCGCATCGAGGTCGCGTTGCGCTACCTTCCCCGCCGACGATCGCGACTCAGGCTTCGGATCGGCATGGCGATTCAAGGCGGGTTTGGGCGAGGACGGCTTCGAGCTTAAAATTACCGCCTACCGAGCGCGCGCTACCGTGATACCGATGCACGCGACGTCTGGCGTTCGATTTCGCCCGACGGCGGCATCAACCTCGCCACACTCTTCTTCGAAGCCACGAAACACGGCTACGTCCAGAGCCGTGCGGAAGGCCGGGTTTCATCTGTCGTCGCCGGGCAGCGCGTGCGCTCGCCGCCGCCCCAGGGGGAGGGGGGGGCAACAATTTTGATCAACACCGCAATCGCGCAACGGTGCAAAGCTGGGCTGCACACAAACAGCTGCCGGAAGACTTCCCGCGTTCCTCGACCCGACCGAGATCCGGCTGGGTTATCTCGTGAGCCCCCGTTATGGATTCCTTACTCTGGTCAGGCGTGAAGGCAACGACCTTGCGGTGTGCAACTGGCGCTGCCTGGACAAGGACAGCGATCGCGATCCGCGCTTTCGTCTGGCGCGCTTACGCTTCAAGACCTCTACGGCCTGTGGCGGATCGGAGCGCCTGCGTACGTGGTGCTTCGTCGAGGGCGAGTCCGACCGTCATTACCCGCCTCTCGTTCCACGACGTTCCGGCGCTGGGCATTCCCGGCGCCAATCTCTCGGAATGAAGCCTGGAGCGCAAGTGGAGCTCATCTTCGGCATCGAGCGGATCTATGTCGTCGTCGAACCTGGACGCCGGCGGGCAGGCGGTGCAGCGCTGGATCGAAAGCGCTCCGCCATTCGCGAGCGTGCCTTCCTGCGGAGCTGGGCCCCCCGCGGACCCCAGTGCGCTTGCACTGCGCCGATCCGGCATCGTTCAAGACAAGGCTGCAGGAGGCGCTGGTCCGGGCAAGGCCCGTCGCCCGGCTGCTCGAGGCACAGGAGGCAAGGGTCGCCAGCGAGGCGTGGGTCCTCTGCCGGTCCATCGCCGAGCGGCCGCGAATACTGGAGGCCTTCGCCGATGCCTACCGGAGCGTCTGCGCCAGTTTGGTGAGGAGCGCAAATGGAAAGCCCCTCTATCTGGCGCTGACGTCCTGGTTTCGCCGCGGCCGGTGTCCGAAGCCGTCAAGGGCCCCGTGTCTGGGGGCAAGAGTTTCAGCGTCGAGACGGTGCTGCGCTTCTTTCCGGCGGAGGCGGTGTACGGCGTGATGGCTATCAAAGATCGGGCGCTGGCTTGCTACCAGGCGGGTTTCGCCACCGGTTCCTGGTGATCTACGAGGCGGCTGGTACACAGAGTTCTGCGAGCTACCCAGTCCGTTTGCTCCTGTCTGAGGGACGCATCGTCTACGAGATGGTCGAACGGCAGTCCCTCCGGGCTGGTCCCGCGCCGCATCGGTAGGTGCGGAAGCGGCCGACCGGACTCATCGTCACCACCACGGCAGTGCGACTGCATCCGGAGAACGAAACCCGGCCGTTACCGCTGCAGGTCACCGATTACCCGGGCGCAGACCTGGAGGTCATGCGGGCGATCGCCCATTCGGCGCGGGCCGACTTCGAGCCGGCGCTGTGGATTGCCCTGCAACAGTGGATCGCGCGCGGGGAACACCGCGAGGGTCCTGCCCGGGGTTCCCCGGCCCTGGCCGAACGCATTCCGCCCATTGCGGTGAGCGCCTGCGGCGGGACTTCGGTCAACTGCTGAACCTGATCCGCGCCCACGCGATCCTGCACCAGGCAACTCGCGCACGCGATTGCGCCGGGCGCATCCTCGCCACGCTGGAGGACTACGAGGCGGTGCGCGACCTGCTGGCGGAGATCATCTCCGAGGGCGTCGAGGCGACCGTGTCGCCGGCCATCCGCGAGACCGTCGAGGCGATCGGCCGCATACTCACAGCGGGGAGCGAGGGCGCTGCATTTCGCTTCTTCGCCCGAGGTGATGGGGCCTGGACAACACTGCGGTCTGGTGCATGGCGCGGCTGCGGCCGTGCAGCAGGGGATTCCTGTGGAAACCGGGAAGACCGTAAGGGTCGCCCCGCCCGGCTCTCCTGCCTCGGCGAGCCCATCCCCGCGCTTATCATCCCCGTCGCACGCGGAGGCGTTGCACGGTTGTGGAAAGTGTTGATCGGGGACTCACCCCCCCCACTTGAGGGCAGGACGGTTGCGGGCAGCCGGCCTGCCTCGAGCGGTCGCAGCCCCGATCAACACCGCCGACCAACGGGGATGCCGTTGAGGCAAGGTTTCGCGCTGTTCTCGCTTGCTCGACACACTTGTGATTTGCTCACCGGGGCGCGCGCTGGCGTCAGCCAGCGGGGCCCGACTGGCGCAGGTTCTCGGCGAATCCAGGAATTACGCTGACGCCCTGTTGGGGGCAACTTTGGGGCAGGTCACAGTGTTTAGATGCTCGTAGCCTCGTAATGTGAATGGCACTCTCCGCCAGATCTCCCGCCGGTGTCGACGCGGGCGAATGTCGAAACACGGGTCGCGACGCCGACCACTGCCTGAGCGCGTCACCGTGCGCAGCAGTCGCCGCGATTGATCGCGGCGCTTCGCACGATCGCCGCACCGCTGCGTGGTCACTCTGTCAGCGTCACCGCAACGCGTGCCGGTGTCGGTTGCTGGCGTCGGGGCATCGCCGCCGAGAGACTGCACCGAGCACCGTCCGCCCGCTGCGCACGAGTGCCGACACCGTGATCCGATTCCTTCGCGTCGAACCTGTGCGAGGCGCAGAGCGTTTCCACGCCTTGCGCCTGCGCGGCAGTACCACCGCAATGGTTTCCGACAACCGTCGGCGGCGCCCGGAATTTCAGCGCACGGCGATGCCCGTTCCGTTCGAATCAACGAACGCTGCTTGCAAATCCGCCACGATGCGGAGATGTAGCTATAGTCGGCGAGATCGACCTGGTCCCCTGTTCCAGCGATGTGGCGACTCCCTCGCCGTACAGCCGGTCAGCAAAGGCTCCAACGTCGCGGCCATTGAGACCGATCTCCAACAGATCCGCCAACGCGATTCTCATCTGCTCCAATTCGTGCTCGAACATCGTTCTCGCATCGTGGCCTCCCATGGCAATGTGTGACGACAGCGACTTTGCGAGGGGTGAGCAGCACGAAGTGCCTCGTACTTTAACTTTTATTTTCAATACGTTGGAACGTTTGCCCACTACAACGTGCGTGTGTCAAGTGTTCCGACAGGGAAGGCCCGTACGCAGATGGCGGCGACGTTGCCCGATCGCGTCGGGCCTGGACTCCGGGTCCTGATCGTCTCGCGACGCGCGTGGCAGATCCGTCGTACGGGAGATCCATCCCATCGAGGGCCGGCGCTTGTGTCAGGTACTGGCGGGTCGCCATTCCACGTGCGAACACGCGCTGCGAAGCCTCATTGACTGCCTTCGTGCTGCGCACCCGGCATCCACGCTCGGGGCGACCCTCGCGCTCATGCCGTGGTGGGGATACTAAAGCATTTCGGCTTCGGCAGGAGCGGTGTCACTCCGAGGCCGTTCTCGCCACCCGCGTAATCGGACTCGGACCGTGACGCGCCGCATCCCGGCCTCGACATGTCCGGCGCATCGAGGATCGGCCCGGTAGCTGCCGTGGCGCACGTCCTCACGCCTCGTCAAGGCGTGACCAGGCTGCTTTGGGCAGCTGGGACCCACGTTGGTCTGGGCAAGCGCGCGCCGTCAATTTGGTTGGTGTTTGAGATGACCTCGGACATAAGCCCTCAGCGAGCAGAGGATTCCGTGGTCAAAGTTCTTGGCACGGGGATAAGTTGGGTTGATCGAAGAAGGTCGACGGTTGTCCTCGCCTCAGTTGGACCCCGCCATTGAAAACCCACGCTGACTCCGCTTCCGCCGTTGTTGTTGAGGGTATTGCCCTGTACGTCCGCCTGAGCGTTCCTGAAGACCCGATGCCATCGCCGACGTTGCCGGTGATGGTGTTGCCCACGATGCGCGCTTTGATGACCCCTAATACCGTGATCCCCGGCCCCCCTGCCGTCTGAATGGTGTTGGGGCTCGCCGCCGTATCGTAGTTCTGGTCGAACCTGATCCGACTGTCCGAAGTCTCGTCGGATCGCGATTCCATCCCCGCGTTGTCGTGGATGTTGTTGTTCCTGATCACCGCGAACGAAAGCTGGTTGACCGTGATTCTGTTGCCGCCCATCGCATAAATGTGATTCTGGGTGATGACCGCATTCGACCCCCCCGATTGACCCAGATACCCGCCCCCCGGCCCGCCGGTGATCGTGAAATTGCGGATCGTGATCCTTCCCGCGCACGGTGAATGCGGCATGTCCTGACACGTGGGGCTGATTGCCACATTCCCACCGTCCAGCGCGATTCGGAATTTGTTCGTTGCGGATCGTTATTGCTCGGTACAGGTCCCGGTGATCTGTATGGTAGTCGCCTGCCACCATGAGTTCCACCGTGGCCTGAGGAACTGCCCGGGCAGTTGACCGTCAACGTCCCGGGCTCAGCTGGCGCCCCCAGCGAGAGCGAAGTTGAGCCCTGCAACAATGATCCAGCCCTTCACCCCTCTTGTGGCCCGTATGAGCTTCCTCCTGTCTTGAGGTTTGCGACATCGCGACGCCTTGAGGACGAGAAAGTACGTCAGCTGCCGCAGGTCGCTGCCACGCAATCATCGCCGCCGTGCTTCATCTGCCAGCTGCCAGGACACTCGGATCAGTCTACCGCTTCGCTGCGCCGATGTCTCGCGCTGTCCACGCCCCGGCCTTGCCTTCGAAGCGGTGCAGCGTCCATCCGGGAGCGTGTCGGCGTGGCGACCGCGTTGCCGAGATTGCAGAAAGTCCCATCAGCGCTTGAGGTGACGTTTGCGGCGCGAACGGTACAGGAGTCGCGCAGGGGCGCGCTGGGCACGCTGCCGACCGCGGCAGACGAGGACGGCGAGCATCGCAGGCCCTTCGCCGCACTGGCTGGGATGGGAACCGTGTTGCGGAGCCTGTCGATCGCCTGCGAACGTGCCTGAGTGTCGTTTCGAAATTCGCAACTGCGTCCCATGGGACACGTTGCGGGAGAATCCTGACTCGATGTCGGAAAAGCTTATAATGGCAGCGTTCGCCATGAAAATTATGGATTAACAATCATGATGATGCGTAATGCGGCACGGACATTGCTGAACGTACAATGACGTCTCGACCTGCGGACGCCACAGCGACAATATCCATCTTGCTCCAGCACGGGGCGCGCATTCTCAGCCCATGACGTCAATCTATCGCGATTTCGCATTGCGCCCTGGTTCAGGCTACGACGTGTCTTCTGGGCGCGGGCGTCGATACCCACGCGGAATTTCCCACGGCGTTGCCGGTGATCGTGACGACGACGCCGGGTGATTCCTGTGCGCAAGGCTGGCCTGATCAAGGTGCTTCTCTCGCCACGAGGGCATGGTTGGACATGCTGCGTCCGGACGTGCAGCCGCGCGCTCGTGACCCAGTTTCCCTGGTTGGCCAACCGCATCGCGGCGGACTGGCGAAGTCCGGAAATGTGTCGTTCGCTCCGTCAACTGCCTGTCGATCAGCGCGGCGGCCGACGCGGGTTCCC
>JADKKQ010000012.1 GCA_016720425.1 Betaproteobacteria bacterium
CCGGAAGTTCATGTCCTACAAAGGGAAGTGGCGGAGAGATAGGGATTCGAACCCTAGATAGGCTTCCGCCTATACTTGATTTCGAGTCAAGCGCCTTCGACCACTCGGCCATCTCTCCGCAGCCGCGGATTATAACCGCTCCGGCACCGGACTCGCAAAAACAAACGGCGGCGCTCCGGCCGCCGCCCGGGGTCAGATCGGGGTGCAGAACACCGCTGCCGCGGCGCCGTTGCCTTCGGGCACCCAACTGCGGTTGATCATCGACCGCCGCACCGACAGGTCGATCGTGTACCGGTGGCTCGCGTCGCGGCGGTTGTTGAAGAAGCGATAGACGGGAAGCGTCCCGTCGGGGCAGCTGCCGGCGCTGTCGGGGACCTGGACGTAGAACGCGTCGGGCTGCTCCAGCCGCCAGATGTCCGGCCAGCGACTGCGGACGAAGCTGCACTCGGTCGCGTCGGCGGTGAAGTAGTGCGAGTTGATGAGCACGTCGGCATCGGCGTAGAAGCGGCACACGGGTTGCGCGCCGGCCGGCGCGGTCGATGCGTCGGCATAGCCGTAGAAGAAATAGCCGGTGCGCACGAACGCGCCATCGGTCGCGCCGTCGAGCGCCGCCATTTCCGCCGCCGACGCGGTGATGAAGTAGTGATCCAGCGCGGCATGGTAATACTCGACGACGGGCACCGCCCCGGGCGGCGGATTGAGCGTGCTCGGCGGCGTGCTGGCGACTGCCGCGCCCGCGTCGAGCATCCCCGCACCGCACAGCCCGCCGGTGCGGCAGGTCGAGCCGAGCGGAAAATCGCGAGCCGTGCCCTGCAGGATGCCGAGAACGCGTCCCGGCGTCAGCGTCGGATTGCGCGCGAGCATCAGCGACGCGGCGCCGGCGACGTAGGGCGTCGCGAAGCTCGTGCCGATGCCGTAGCGGTAGCTCGGGGCACCGGGCACGGTGCGGCCGTCGTTGGACGTCGAAAGGATCGCGTCGTCGATGCCGTCACCGTCGCCGGCAGGCGCCGACAGGTCGATGCGCCGACCGAAATTCGAGTAGTACGCGCGCTCGCCGTTGCGGTTGTGCGCGCCCACGGTGATGACGCCGCTGCAGTTGGCGGGAGCGTAGTCCTGCGCGTCGGCGGCTTCGTTGCCGGCGGCGACGACGACGACGGCGCCTTGCGCGAGCGCGTCGTCGACGGCTTCCTGGATCGCCTGCGCGCAGGCGCCGGCGCCGCCGAGGCTCATGTTGATGACCTTGGCCGGGTTCGGGTTCGCGGGCACGCCGGCGATCGGCACCCCCGAGGCCCAGAGCATGCCTTCGAACACGTCGACGTCGGTGCCGCCGCATTGCCCCAGCGCGCGGACGGGCAGGATCGACGATCGCCAGTTGACGCCGGCGACACCCCTGCCGTCGTTGGCGTTGGCGGCAAGCTGGCCGGCGATGAACGTGCCGTGCCACGAGCTGTCCTGGGCGTCGAAGCCGCCGCAGGCGCCGGCCTCGGTCCAGTCCCCCTCGTCGCTGGCATCCGGGTCGCGGGGGCTGCCGTCGCGGGCATTCCCTTCGTCGCTGATGAAGTCGTAGCCGGCGAGGATCCGCCCGGCGAGGTCGGGATGGGGCAGGATCCCGGTGTCGATGACGGCAATCGCCATTCCGGCGACTCCCTGGTTCACGTTCCACGCCGCCGGGGCGGCGATGCCGGCCAGCGGATCGGTGAGCGCCCATTGCTGACCGAACCGCGGATCGTCGGGCAGCGTGCGCGCATACTTGCGCAGCACCGGGTCGGCGTACTGGACGGCCGCGTCGTCCTGCAGCGCCGTCGCCATGGCCGCCAGCTTCGACGCGGGCTGCGCCTGTGCGAGTTCGAGCACCCAGACGTTGCCGATCGACCGGCCGACCGCCAGCGCGGCCCCGGCCCGTTCGGCGAGACGCGGCAGCAGTGTCGGCCAATCGGGGACGGCGTCGTCGGCGAGGCGCACCAGCAGCTGGTGGCCGGGCGCGGTGGCGGCGGCCTTGGTCGCGCGGCGGGCGGAGAACGCGGGCTTGGCCGGCTCGGCCCACAGCACCGCGCGGTCGCCGCGGAGGCGGCCGATCAGCGCGGCGATCGTGGCCGGATCCGGACTGCCGTCCACGGCGAGGTCGAGGCCGCCGGTCCGCGTCACGCCCGCCAGCGTCAGTTTTGCGCCTGCCACGGCCTCGAGCTTGACCCGTCGCTCGGCCGGCAGCTGGCCCCGCGGGGCGGCGGTCGGGTGCAGCATCACGCGCAGATGGGCGGTCTCGGTGGCCGCTGCCGTCGGCAGCGCGGCGGTTGTCAGCAGCAGGGCGGCGAACAGCGACAGCGACGCACGGGCGGCCCGTGGCGCGGGAACGAAAGCGGGGTAACGGCAAGGCATCGAATGCTCCTTCAATCGCGGACGGGCTGACGGGACGACGGTCGTGTCGTGCACTCCGGCCCTCACCCTCGGGGCGGCCCGTGGCAGGTCGAGTCAGGCGGACGCAAGGAAAATGCCAGGGAAAGGGTTCGGGGACACATCGTCAACGCGCAGCACCACCGCCGGGCACCGTGGCAGCCGATGGCCATCGCGGTTCGCTTCGTCGCCTGCCCACCCGCAGCGGGTCCCGGACGTCAGCCTGCGGAGGGGTGGGCCGGCCGGGGCGGACGCTGGCGCGTCAGTTCGTCACGGAAGGGCGCGAGCGCCGTCACCATCTGCGCGAAGATCCGCGGATTGGCGGCGATGACCTGGCCGCCATGCAGGAAATTGCCTTCGCCGCCCATGTCGCCGATGAGCCCTCCGGACTCCTGCACCAGCAGGCTGCCGGCGGCGACGTCCCAGGGATTGAGCCCGACTTCCCAGAAGCCGTCGTAGAAGCCGGCGGCGACGTAGGCGAGATCGAGCGCCGCCGCACCGGGACGCCGCAGCCCCGCCGTCTGCTCGATCATCGTCTTCATCATCCGCAGGTAGGTCTCGAGGTAGGCGCCGTCGCGAAACGGAAAGCCGGTCCCGATCAGGCAATCGCGCAGGTGCTGGCGCCGGGACACGCGGATGCGACGCTCGTTGAGGAAAGCACCGCGGCCGCGGCTGGTCGTGAACAGGTCGTTGCGCACCGGGTCGTAGATGACGCCCTGCGTGACCTGGCCGCGATGCGCGAGCGCGATGGACACGCAGTACTGCGGAAAGCCGTGCAGGAAGTTGGTCGTGCCGTCGAGGGGATCGATGATCCACACGTTCTCGGCGTCGGCGTTCGCGCCTTTGGCGGTGCCTTCCTCTGCTAGAATCGCGTGGTCCGGATACGCGTCGAGCAGCGTCTCGACGATCGCGCCTTCGGCCTGGCGGTCGACCTCGCTGACGAAGTCCTTCGGCCCCTTGGTCGTGACGGTCAGGAGATCGAGCTCCCGCGCACCGCGGTTGATGATGTTGCCGGCGCGGCGCGCAGCCTTCACCGCTATCGAGAGCATCGGGTGCATGGTCGGGGTTTCGCCCCGTACTGCGCAGGCTGCGCGGCGCGGAGCGCAAAGAACGAAAGTTCCATTGTACGCTGCCGACGGTGCCGCACAGGAAACGATGACCTCGCCCCTCGACTCGATCCGGATCGTGCTGGTCGCGACCAGCCACGCCGGCAACATCGGCGCGGCCGCCCGGGCGATGCTGACGATGGGCGTGACGCGGCTGCTGCTGGTCGATCCGCTGCGCTTTCCGCACGCCGACGCGGTGGCGCGGGCGTCGGGCGCCAACGCGGTGCTCGATCGCGCGCAGGTCGTCGGCACGCTCGACGAGGCCATCGCCGGCTGCGCGCTCGCACTCGGCCTGTCGGCGCGGCCGCGCGAATTTGCCGGCCGGGTGCTGCCGATCCGCGCGGCGGCCGAGACCGCCATCGCGCACGCCGACCGCGGCGACGTGGCGCTGGTGTTCGGCACCGAGATGTCCGGCCTGTCGAACGACCAGTTGGCGCGCTGCGGAGTCGTGGCGACGATTCCCACCAACCCGGCCTACGGCTCGCTCAACCTCGCGGCGGCGGTGCAGGTGGCCTGCTACGAGCTGCGCGTCGCGCTGACCGGCGATCGCGTCTGGCAGGCGCCGCGCTTCGCGCCCGCGACCACCGACGAGATCGCCGCCCTCGACGCCCACGCCGAACGCACGCTGGTCGACCTGCGCTTCCTCAATCCGCGGCTGCCGCGGCGCCTGATGCCGCGGCTGCGGCGGCTGTTCGCGCGCGCCGGTCTCGAGAAGGAGGAAGTGAACATCCTGCGCGGAATCCTGGCGCGCATCGACGAGACGATGCGGCGATGAGCGCCGCGCCGTCGTGGTTCCACGCGCTGGGCGACCCGCTCGCGCCAGCCGAGCGGGCGCTCGTCGCCGGCATCCTCGCCGAGCGCGGCGGTTTGCGCCCGGACGCCATCGTCGTCGTCGCCGACTGGTCGGCGCTGGCGCGGACGCTGCAGCGCCTTGATCGCGACGACAGCTGGTGGGATTACGAAGAGGAAGAGCGCGAGCAGCTCTGGCTCGCCGCCGGCGCGCAGCACACCGAGGACGAGTTGCAGCAGGCGATTGCCGCCGCGACCGACGCGGCGCGCGAGGGCGTGACGCGCGCGATCGCGGCCGCGATGACGCGGGCAGGGGTCGCGGACGCCGTGCTCGGCGATGCCGCGCTGGGCGCCGCGCTGCTGGCGATCCATCACCACGCGCTCGCGGTTCTCGCCCACGCGCCGGACGCGCATCCCTTCTTCCGCAAGCACGCGCTGTTCGCGGCCGGGCGCTGGCCGCTGGGCTGCGAGCGCGGCCAGTACCACGTCTTCTGACCGTGGCCGATTCGCCGCCACCCGCGCCCGTCACGGTCCCGGCCTGCCGCAACTGCGGTGCCGCGGCACCGGGGCGCTACTGCCCGTCCTGCGGCCAGGAGACGGCGCTCGCGCTGCCGGCCGCGGGCGCGTTCCTGCGCGAGGCCGCGGGGCGTTACGTCGCGCTCGATGGGCGGCTCGCCCGCACGTTGTATCACTTGTCCTTCAAGCCCGGGTTCCTCACCCGCGAATACCTCGCGGGGCGCCGCAAGCGCTACATCCGCCCGGCGCGGCTGTTCCTCGTGCTGGCGCTGGCGCTGTTCGCCGTGCTGCGGCTGGCCAGCGAGGTGCAGCCCGGTGCCGCGATCGTCTTCGACGACGGTGGCGAGCCCGTCGGCGCCAATGCGACGGTGCCGGGTGAGCACCCGCCGGGCAAGGCCGTCGTGAAGGCCACGGCGTCGGAGGAGGGCGGCACGATCGGGCTGTTCGATCTGGGGATCCCGTGGGGTGCGCATTTCGACCACGACCTGCGCATCACGGTGCTCGGACCCGGGGGCCCGGTGCGCGACCGCCTGCAACAGCGGATCGACCGGATCAACCGCATGGACAGGCAGGACCGCGCCGAACAGGTGCAGGCCGGCGTGCTCCGCTACGGCCCCTACGCGCTGATCGCGCTGTTGCCCTGGTTCGCGCTGCTGCTGCAGGTCGTCTACGCGGGCCGGAGTCGCCGCTATCCGCAGCGGCCGCGCCGCTACGCCGAGCATCTGGTCTTCGGTGCCCACAACCACGCGCTCGCGTGCCTGATGCTGATCGTCACCGTCGTCTCGCCGTGGGAACCGGTGAGCGCGCTGGCGACGCTGTGGACTTTCTTCTATCTCTTCTCGTCGCTGAAGAACGTCTACGGCGGCCGCTGGAGCGGGGCGCTCGCGCGCGGGGCGATCGTCGCCGTCGCCTATCTGACGATGTTCGCCCTGGTCACGGTGCTGCTGCTGGTGAGCGCGATCCTGCTGGGCTGACGGTCGTCGCGCGGCGTGCGCCGGGGTGCGCGCTCGAGGCGGCCCTCAGGGAGGCGGCGCGAAGAAGGCTGAACTCCGGCTTGGGCGGCGATCGGGCTGAACGCCCCCAAGCCCTGTGGTGCCATCGAGGGCTAGGCTACCTCGGCGTCGGGCGTATTTCCGGATCAGGTCCTTGGCCGCCTGCAGCAGCGCCTTGCCGTCGTTGCCCTTGGCGGTGACGTCCCTGACCCAGTCGTCGGACAGCGCGGCGGTGGCTTTTTGCCAGTTGACGAGCTCGGTCGACGGGATCGTGTAGATCACGTTGCCGCGCTCGACCGCCAGCCGGCGCGCGGCGGGGGCCGACGCGTCCCAGGCCTTGCCGAAGGTGCCGGACAGCGCGGCGCCGGAGTTGTCGTCGATCACCTTGCGCAAATCGGCCGGCAACGCGTCGTAGCGGGCCTGGTTCATGGCGAGCAGGAACACGGCGGTGTACAGCGACCGGGCCTGCGGATCGGTCTCGCTGTGGTACTTGACGAGTTCGTGCGCCTTGATCGACGGGATCACCTCCCACGGCAGCAGGAAACCGTCGACGACGCCCTTGGACAGCGCTTCCGACAGTGCCGGCAGCGGCATCGCGACGGGGGTGGCGCCGAGCGCGCTCAGCATCCGATTGGTCTGCCGCGTCGGCGCGCGCATCCGCAGGCCCCTGAAGTCCGCCAGCGTCCTGACCTGCGTCTTCGCCGTGTGCACGTAACCTTCGTCGTGCGCGTGAATGGCCAGCGCCTTGATGCCCGGGAACTCCTTTTGCGCGGACTGAACGAAGTAGTCCCAGGCGGCGCGGCTGGCCGATTCGGCGCTGTTGGTCATGAACGGCAGTTCGAAGACTTCCATCAGCGGAAACCGGCCGGCGGTGTAGCCGGGCAGCGTCCAGACGATGTCGGCGACGCCGTCCTTGACCTGATCGATGAGCTGGGGCGGCGTGCCGCCGAGCTGCATCGATGGATAGATCTGGCACTTGATCCGGCCCCCGGAGTCCTTGCCGATCTTCTCGCACCAGGGCGCGAGCAGCGTCGACGGCCCCATCGCCGTCGACGGCCAGAAGTGGTGCACCTTGAGCGTGATCTCCTGCGCCAGCGCGGGTGCGGCAAGGAGCATCGCCGACGCGAGCGCCAGCGTGAGGCGGAAGGGACGGATCATCGATTTCTCCTCGGAGTGGACGGTCGGTCGCCGTCGTGCCGCGGCGGCCCGGATGGTCCGGGGCGGTCGCGAACGGGGGATGGTATCCGCAAACGCGCGGCGGCGTCTGCCCGGCGCCCGCGGGGAAGCGCGACGTCCGGGCCGCTGCGGTCGACCCGGCGAGGTGGAAGCGAGCAACTGGCGAGGAATTGGTTGAGCGGCCGACTCGGAAAATGAGAAAATGGCGGTCTATGTTCTCCCGCCTGCGCGAAGACATCGCCATCGTGTTCGAACGCGACCCCGCCGCGCGCTCGACCTGGGAGGTGCTGACCTGCTATCCGGGATTGCACGCCCTCGTCTGGCACCGCCTGGTGTCGCACAGGCTGTGGCGCGCCAACTGGCGCTGGCTGGCGCGCTGGCTGGCGCATTGGGGGCGGTTCCTGACCGGCGTCGAGATCCACCCCGGCGCCACGGTGGGCCGCCGCGTGTTCATCGATCACGGCATGGGGGTGGTGATCGGCGAGACCGCGGAGATCGGCGACGACTGCACCCTCTACCACGGCGTGACGCTGGGCGGTACCTCGTGGAACCAGGGCAAGCGGCACCCGACGCTGGCCCGCGGCGTGGTCATCGGCGCCGGAGCGAAGGTCCTCGGCCCGATCGTCGTCGGCGAGGGCGCCAAGATCGGCTCGAACGCGGTGGTCGTCCGCGCGGTTCCGCCCGGAGCGACCGCGGTCGGCATTCCGGCTCGCATTCTGACCGCCGACGAGGCCGAGCGGCGCGAAGACCATGCCGTCAAGCTGGGTTTTTCGGCGTACGCGATCGCCGCCGACATGAACGACCCGGTCGTCCAGGCGATTCATCGGCTGATCGACCATGCGGCGCTCACCGACGCGCGGATGGAGGCATTGATCGCCCGCCTGCAGCAGGGGGGCGTCGATTGCGGCGATGCCCAGGCCACCGCCGACGGTTTCGACCCGCAGCGGCTGAATCGGATGATCGATTGAACTTTTCGGGGAAGTAGTTGATCAAAGTAGTCGGGATTGATAGGATTCGGGAAGTGCCGAACCTGGACGTCCCGACGCGCGCCGCCCGCGGGCTTGGCGCGACCCGAGAAAACCTCTGCAAAGGTGCACAGCCATGCGTCTCACCACCAAAGGACGATTCGCAGTCACGGCGATGATCGACGTTGCCCTGAACAACGGCAAGGGTCCGGTGACCCTCGCCGGCGTGTCGGAACGCCAGAAGATTTCGCTCTCCTACCTCGAACAGCTGTTCGGCAAGCTGCGGCGCCACGGACTCGTCGACAGCGTCCGCGGCCCCGGGGGCGGCTACAATCTCGCCCGCGACGCCGCGACGCTCTCGGTCGCCGAGATCATCCTCGCCGTCGACGAGCCGATCGACGCGACGCAGTGCGGCGGCCGGGAGAACTGCCACGACGAGGGGCGCTGCATGACGCACGAGTTGTGGTCGAGCCTCAACGACCACATCTTCACCTTCCTGCGCGCGGTCACGCTGGAGCAGCTGGTGCGCGAGCAGCGGGCGAAGCGCGCCGACACGACGGTGTTGCAGGACCAGCGCGGCAGCGCCAAGGTCGCCGGCGAAACCGTTTCCACGGCCGCGCTCTGACCGCCGGTCGACGCCCGGCGGACAACGACAGCCAGCCAACATGACGGACAGCTCGCGATGAAGACCCCGATCTACCTCGACTACTCGGCGACGACCCCGGTCGATCCGCGGGTCGCGCAGAAGATGATTCCCTACCTCACCGAGCACTTCGGCAATCCCGCGTCGCGCTCGCACGCCTACGGATGGACCGCCGAGAAGGCGGTCGAGGACGCGCGCGCCGAGGTCGCGGCGCTGGTCAACTGCGACCCGAAGGAGATCGTCTGGACCTCGGGCGCCACCGAGTCGATCAATCTCGCCCTCAAGGGCGCAGCCCACTTCTACGCCGACAAGGGCAAGCACCTGGTGACGGTCAAGACCGAGCACAAGGCGACGCTCGACACCGTGCGCGAGCTTGAGCGGCAGGGCTTTTCGGCGACCTATCTCGACGTGGGCCCCGACGGCCTCGTCGACGTCGAGGCCTTTGCGGCGGCGCTGCGGCCGGACACCATCGTCGCCTCGGTGATGGCGGTGAACAACGAGATCGGCGTGGTCCAGGACTTCGCCGCGATGGGGGCGATCTGCCGCGAGCGCGGCATCATTTTCCACGTCGACGCCGCGCAGGCGACCGGCAAGATCCCGCTCGATCTCGCGGCGCTCAAGGTCGACCTGATGTCGTTTTCGGGGCACAAGACCTACGGCCCGAAGGGTGTGGGCGCGCTGTACGTGCGCCGCAAGCCGCGGGTGCGGATCGAAGCGCAGATGCACGGCGGCGGCCACGAGCGCGGGATGCGTTCGGGCACCCTGCCCACGCACCAGCTGGTCGGCATGGGCGAGGCGTTCCGGCTGGCGCGGCTGGAGATGGCGACCGAGAACGAGCGCGTCCGGATGCTGCGCGACCGCCTCTGGCAGGGGCTGTCGAAGATCGAGGAGGTCTACGTCAACGGCGACCTCGACCGGCGCGTGCCGCACAACCTCAACGTGAGCTTCAACTTCGTCGAGGGCGAGAGCCTGATCATGGCGGTGAAGGACATCGCCGTCTCGTCGGGCTCCGCCTGCACCTCGGCGTCGCTCGAGCCGTCGTACGTGCTGCGGGCGCTGGGGCGCAGCGACGAGCTCGCGCACAGCTCGATCCGCTTCACCGTCGGCCGCTTCACGACGGCCGAGGAGATCGACTACACGATCGCGCTGATGCAGCGCAAGGTGGCGAAGCTGCGCGAGCTGTCGCCGCTGTGGGAGATGCACCAGGACGGAGTCGACCTCGACTCGGTGCAGTGGGCGGCGCACTAGCGGCCGCCGGCAATCCGCAACACGGAGAACGCAATGGCTTATAGCGAGAAGGTACTGGACCACTACGAGAACCCGCGCAACGTCGGCTCCTTCGCCAAGGAGGCGGGCGACGTCGGCACCGGCATGGTCGGCGCGCCGGCCTGCGGCGACGTGATGAAGCTGCAGATCCGCGTCGGCGCCGACGGCGTCATCGAGGACGCGAAGTTCAAGACCTACGGCTGCGGCTCGGCGATCGCCTCGTCGTCGCTGGTGACCGAATGGGTCAAGGGCAAGACGCTGGACGAGGCGATGGCGATCAGGAACACGCAGATCGCCGAGGAGCTGGCGCTGCCGCCGGTGAAGATCCACTGCTCGATCCTGGCCGAGGACGCGATCAAGGCCGCGGTCGCGGACTACCGCAACAAGCACGCCGACGGCAGCGCGGGAGCGGCGGAAGCCGACGCCTGCACGCCGCCGGGCCGCCTCGCGGCCGACTGAACGAACTGCACCGAAAGGCAACACGCATCATGTCCATCACGCTCACCGAAACGGCTGCGCGGCACGTCGCCAGCCACCTGTCCAAGCGCGGCAAGGGCATTGGGCTCCGCCTCGGCGTGCGCACCTCGGGCTGCTCGGGCATGGCCTACAAGCTCGAGTACGCCGACGAGGCGAAGGCCGACGACCTCGCGTTCGAGAGCCACGGCGTCAAGGTGTTCGTCGACCCCAAGAGCCTGCCCTACCTCGACGGCACCGAGCTCGACTTCGCGCGCGAAGGGCTGAACGAGGGTTTCCGCTTCAACAACCCGAACGTCAAGGATGCCTGCGGCTGCGGCGAGAGCTTCAACGTCTGACCGGCCCGTCGCGGCCCCGGCGCCGCGCGCCGGCGTCCCTTCACGATCGGCCGGCGTCGCGACGCCGGCCGGCGTTGCCATGATCGATTTCTCCCGTAACCACTACGCGCTGTTCGGCCTGCCGGAGCGCTTTCGCTTCGAGGCCGACGCGCTCGACCGCGCCTACCGGGCGCTGCAGACGGAGGTCCACCCCGACCGCCACGTCGCCGGCGACGACGCGCAGCAGCGCCTGGCGCTGCAGGCGTCGGCGCGCGTCAACGAAGCCTACCGGACGCTGAAAGACCACGTGACGCGGGCCGAATACCTGCTGCAGCTGCACGGGATCGACCCGACGTCGGGCACCGACACCGTGCTGCCGGTGGCCTTCCTCGAACGGCAGCTCGAGCGGCGCGAGGCCGCCGACGAGGCCGCCGCGGCCGGCGACGTGCCGGCGCTCGACGCGCTGCAGGCCGACGTGCGCGCCGAGGCCGCCGCGATCGAGGGGCGGCTGGCGCAACTGCTCGACGGCGACGGTGCCTGGGCCGCGGCGCGCATGCCGGTGCGCGAATTGCGTTTCCTGACCAAGCTGCAGGCCGACATCGGCGCCATGGCGGCGGTGCTGGAAGAATGATGCCCCACGATGGCTGGCCGGGCCGCCCGCCCGACACCGGAAAGCGAACCTGATGGCGCTGCTGCAGATCTCCGAACCCGACGCCTCGCCGCTGCCGCACGAGCGGCGCCTGGCGGTCGGCATCGACCTCGGTACGACCAATTCGCTGGTCGCCACGGTCCGCAACGGCATCCCGGTCGTGCTGCCCGACGCGCAGGGGCGGCCGCTGCTGCCGTCGATCGTCCGCTATCTGCCGGACGGCGTCCACGTCGGCCACGAGGCGCAGAACGAGCAGACGCGCGACCCGCAGAACACCATCGTGTCGGTCAAGCGCCTGATGGGACGCGGCCTCGCCGATCTGTCCGACGCGCGGCGCTTTCCGTATCGTTTCATCGACGGGCCCGGCATGGTCGGGCTGGGCACGCGCGCCGGCCCCAAGTCGCCGGTCGAGGTCTCCGCCGAGATCCTGCGCGTGCTGCGCGAGCGCGCCGAGGCGAGTCTCGGCGGCAAGCTGGTCGGCGCCGTCGTCACCGTCCCCGCGTACTTCGACGACGCGCAGCGCCAGGCGACCAAGGACGCCGCGCGGCTGGCCGGCCTCGACGTGCTGCGCCTGCTCAACGAGCCGACCGCCGCCGCGATCGCCTACGGCCTCGACAACGCGTCGCAGGGCACCTACGCGGTGTTCGACCTCGGCGGCGGGACCTTCGACATCTCGATCCTGAAGCTCACGCGCGGCGTGTTCGAGGTGCTCGCGACCAACGGCGACTCCGCGCTGGGCGGCGACGACTTCGACCACCGCGTCTACTGCTGGGTGATCGAAGCCGCGGGACTGCCGCCGCTGTCGGCCGAGGACACGCGCCTGCTGATGCTGCGTTCGCGGGAGGCGAAGGAGAACCTGACCCTGCACGGCACGGCGCCGATCGTCGTGACGCTCGCCAACGGGCAGAAGGTCGACCTCACGCTGACCGCCGAGAACTTCACCGCCATCACGCAGAACCTGGTGGCCAAGACGCTGGCCCCGGTCCGCCGGGCGCTGCGCGACGCCGGATTGCAGCCGCGGGACATCCAGGGCGTGGTGATGGTCGGCGGCGCCACGCGGATGCCGCAGATACAGAAGGCGGTCGGCGACTTCTTCGGCCAGCCGCCGCTGACCAATCTCAATCCCGACCAGGTCGTCGCGCTGGGCGCGGCGATCCAGGCCGACGTGCTCGCCGGCAATCGCCGGGCCGGCGACGACTGGCTGCTGCTCGACGTCATCCCGCTGTCGCTCGGGCTGGAGACGATGGGCTCGCTGGTCGAGAAGATCATTCCGCGCAACTCGACGATTCCCGTCACCCGCGCGCAGGAGTTCACGACCTACAGGGACGGGCAGACGGCGATGGCGATCCACGTGCTGCAGGGCGAGCGCGAGCGCGTCACCGACTGCCGCTCGCTGGCGCGCTTCGAGCTGCGCGGCATTCCGCCGATGACCGCCGGCGCGGCGCGGATCCGCGTGACTTTCCAGGTCGACGCCGACGGCCTGCTCGCGGTGTCGGCGCGCGAGCAGGGCACCGGCGTGGAGGCGGCGATCACCGTCAAGCCGTCCTACGGCCTGACCGACGGCGACATCGCCCGGATGCTGCAGGACTCGCAGGCTCACGCCGCGGACGACATGGCGGCGCGCGCGCTGGGCGAAGCGCAGGTCGAGGCCGACCAGCTGGTCGCCGTCACCCGCACCGCGCTGGCGGCCGACGGCGACCTGCTCTCGGCCACCGAGCGGGCCGCGATCGACGCCAGCCTGGCGGCGCTGGCGCGCTGCCGCGAAGGCAGCGACCATCGGGCGCTGGTCGCCGCCACCGAAGCGCTCAACCGCGCCACCGGCGAGCTCGCCGCCCGGCGGATGAATCGCACCGTCGCCCGGGCGCTCACCGGGCGCCAGGTCGACACTCTCAGCTGAAACCGGAAGCCACCATGCCGCAAATCGTCGTCCTGCCCCATGCCGAGCTCTGCCCCGAAGGCCGCACTTTCGAGGCGACCTCCGGCGTGTCGATCTGCGACAGCCTGCTCGCGCACGGCATCGAGATCGAGCACGCCTGCGAGAAGTCCTGCGCCTGCACCACCTGCCACGTCATCGTGCGCGAGGGCTTCGCCTCGCTCGCGCCGTCGACCGACGAAGAGGACGACCTGCTCGACCGCGCCTGGGGGCTGACCTCGGTGTCGCGCCTCTCCTGCCAGGCCAGGGTCGGCAGCGAGAAACTCGTGCTCGAGATCCCGAAGTACACGATCAACCACGCGAAGGAGGGCGCGCGATGAAGTGGACCGACACCCGCGAGATCGCCATCGCGCTGGTCGACGCGCACCCCGACGTCGACCCGCTGCAGGTGCGCTTCACCGACCTGCACGCCTGGGTGTGCGCGTTGCCCGGTTTCGCCGACGCGCCGGAGAGGAGCGGCGAGAAGATCCTCGAGGCGATCCAGATGGCCTGGATCGACGAGGTCGAGTGAGCACGGCGCGCGAGCGCGTGAGCGCGAAGCGAAGGCCCGCAGGGCCCGCCGCCGGGCGACCGAGGGCGGCCGACGGAGAGGCGGGGGGAGCTGGCGCGGTGGCGCGGAAGGCCGACGATTGATCGTTCAGGCGAAGAGGTTGAGCGCGCCGTCGAGCCCGCAGTAGTCGAGCGCGTAGGTGGCCCGGGCACGCACCACCGGCTTGGCGCGGTAGGCGATCGACACGTCGGCGGCGGCGAGCATCGGCAGGTCGTTGGCGCCGTCGCCCAGCGCCAGCACGATGCCGCCGTCGGCCGCGTGGCGCGCCCGCATCGCGCGCAGCTCGCGCGCCTTGCCTTCGGCGTCGACGATCTCGCCCAGCAGCCGCCCCGTGAGCCGGCCCGCGGCGATCTCCAGCGTGTTCGACGCGGTGGCGTCGAGACCGAGCCGGCGCTGCAGCCGGTCGGTGAAGAACGTGAATCCGCCGGAGACCAGCAGCGTCCGCGCGCCCTGCGCCCGGAAGCTCGCGAGCATGCGCTCGGCGCCCGGCGACAGCTGCAGCCGCTGATCGTAGACCGCTTCGAGCGCGGACACCGGCAGGCCGGCCAGCAGCGCGACGCGCCGGGTGAGACTCTCGCGGAAGTCGATCTCGCCGCGCATCGCGCTGGCGGTGATCGCCGCGACCTCTGCCTTGATGCCCTGCAGGTCGGCGATCTCGTCGATGCACTCGATGGTGATCAGCGTCGAGTCCATGTCCATCGCCACGACGCGCACCGACGACCGGACGAGGTCGGCGGGAACCAGCGCGTGGTCGCAGTGCGCCCGCGCGCAGGCGGCGGCGATCCCGTCGCCGGAGCGGATGGCGGAAAGGCGCCAGGCCGGCGGGCCGTCGCCGTCGAGCGCACGCATCGATGCGGCGCCGCACAGTTCGGCGATCGACGCCGCCGTGGCCGCGTCCAGCGTGGGCGCCTGGATGATCAGGTCCATGCCGACCGGGGCCGGGGGGACTACGGGCGCGGCTTGACGCGGCCGGCGCAGTCCCTGGCGCGCGAGCGGGCCGTCTCGACGTCCGGCCCGGTGGCCAGCGCCACGCCCATCCGGCGCTTCCTGTAGGACTCCGGCTTGCCGAAGAGCCGCAGGTCGGACTCGGGCACCGACAGCGCATCGTCGATGCCGTCGAAGCGGATGCCGCGACCCTCGATGCCGCCATAGATGACCGCCGACGCGCCGGGCGCGCGCAGGCCGACGTCGACCGGCAGGCCGAGGATCGCGCGGGCGTGCAGGTCGAACTCGTTCTGCGCCTGCGTGCACATCGTGACCATGCCGGTGTCGTGCGGCCGCGGGCTCACTTCGGAGAACCACACCTTGTCGCCCTTGATGAACAGCTCGACGCCGAAGATGCCGCGGCCGCCGAGGCTGTCGGTGACCTTGCGCGCCATGTCGCGCGCCTTCTTCAGCGCCTTCTCGGACATCGGCTGCGGCTGCCACGACTCGACGTAGTCGCCGTTGACCTGCAGGTGGCCGACCGGCGCGCAGAACTGCGTCGCGATGCCGCCCGCGCCGTCGGACGCGCGCACCGTGAGCAGCGTGATCTCGTAGTCGAAGGCGATGAAGCCCTCGACGATGACGCGGCTGCCGCGGACGCGGCCGGCGCTCTCGGCGTACTGCCACGCGGACGCGACGTCGGCCGCGCTCTTCACCAGCGACTGGCCCTTGCCCGACGAGGACATCACCGGCTTGACGATGCACGGGTAGCCGATGCCCTTGGTGGTGTCGATCGCCTGCTGCAGCTCGACGAGGCTGTCGGCGAACCGGTAGGGCGAGGTGGGCAGGCCGAGCTCCTCGGCGGCCAGCCGGCGAATGCCCTCGCGGTTCAGCGTCAGCTGCACGGCACGCGCGCAGGGGACGACCTGGGCCAGGCCGTCGCGCTCGACCGCCGCCAGCACGTCGGTGGCGATGGCCTCGATCTCGGGGACGATGATCTGCGGCTTCTCCTGCTCGATCAGCCGCTTGAGCGCCGCCGCGTCGGTCATGGCGATGACGTGGGCGCGGTGCGCGACCTGGTGTCCCGGGGCGTTCGCGTAGCGGTCGACGGCGACCACTTCGACGCCCAGGCGCTGCAGCGCGATGACGATTTCCTTGCCGAGTTCGCCGCTGCCGAGAAGCATCACTCGGGTGGCGGAGGGCGTGAGCGGAGTGCCGATGTGCATACCGGGGGACGATCGTCACCGCCAGGCGACAATCGATCGGGCAGGGGTGGAGGGGATCATTCTAACAGTCCGCGCAGCAAAATGTTGCAGCGCACAGAAAACGCCGGCAAGTGACTCAAGCTCTTGATTCATAGTGCAATCAGTATTTGGCCAGCGACCGACGGTCGGCCTGCGGCGGCATCGGAACGCGGCCGGTCAGCGCTTTTTGCGCGGTGCCCGCGGCTTCGCTCCCCCCGGGAGCGGCTCGGGATAGACGGGTCGCGCCGGCGCCGCCTCGGCGGCGGGCTCGGCCAGCGTGAAGTCGATCTTCGTCGTTTCGAGGTCGACCCGTGCGACCTTCACCCGGACCCGCCCGGCCAGCTGGAACACCCGGCCGCTGCGCTCGCCGATCATCGCGTGGCGGCCGGCGTCGAAGTGGAAATAGTCGCGCCCGAGCTCGGTGACGTGCACCAGCCCGTCGATGTGCAGCTCGTCGAGCGTGACGAACAGGCCGAAGCCGGTGACGCCGCTGATCGTCCCTTCGTAGGTCTCGCCGACCTTGTCCTGCATGAAATAGCACTTCAGCCAGTTGGTGACGTCGCGCGTCGCGTCGTCGGCTCGGCGCTCGGTCAGCGAACAGTGCAGGCCGAGCTCGGCCCACGAGCCCGCGCCGGGCTGATAGCGCGCGTTGGCGAGCACCGCCTTGATGGCCCGGTGCACGAGCAGGTCCGGATAGCGCCGGATCGGCGACGTGAAGTGCGCGTAGGCGGCGTAGGAAAGCCCGAAGTGGCCGACGTTGTCCGGCCGGTAGCGCGCCTGCTGCAGCGAGCGCAGCAGCACGGTCTGCAGCAGCGCGAAGTCGGGCCGGTCCTTGATCCGCAACAGCAGCGCGGCGTAGTCGGAGGCGGTCGGGTCGTCGCCGCCGGGCAGCGTCAGCGCGCAGCTGCCGAGGAAATCGCGCAGCGCGCCCAGCTTTTCCGGTGTCGGGCCCTCGTGCACGCGGTAGAGGGCGGGATGACCGTGGGCGGCCAGGAATTCGGCGGTGCAGACGTTCGCCGCCAGCATGCACTCCTCGATCAGCCGGTGCGCGTCGTTGCGCACGACCGGCACGATGCGCACGATCTTGCCCTGGATGTCGAACTCGAGCTGCATCTCGACGGTGTCGAAGTCGATGGCGCCACGCTTCTCGCGCGCCTCTTTCAGCACGCCGTAGAGGGCGTAGAGGTGCTTGAGGTGCGGCAGGACGTCGCGCATGCCGGTCGGTACCGACGCGGGCTCCGACAGCCAGTTCCACACCTGGGTGTAGGTGAGCCGCGCGCGCGAGTGCATCACCGCCGGATAGAACCGGTGCTTCCGGATCGCGCCTTCGGCCGACACGTCCATCTCGCAGACCATGCACAGTCGGTCGACCTCGGGCTTCAGCGAGCACAGCTCGTTGGAGAGCGCCTCGGGCAGCATCGGGATCACCCGCCGCGGGAAGTAGACCGAGGTTCCCCGCTCGCGCGCGTCGCGGTCGAGCGGATCGCCGTCGCGGACGTAGTGCGACACGTCGGCGATGGCGACCAGCAGCCGATAGCCGCGGCCCTTGCGCTCGCAATAGACGGCGTCGTCGAAATCGCGCGCGGTCTCGCCGTCGATGGTGACCAGCGGCAGCGCCGTCAGGTCGACGCGGTCGCGGCGGTCCTCGTCGCGCACTTCGCGCGGCAGCTTGCCGGCGGCCTTGCGCGCCGCGAGCGAGAACTCGTGCGGCAGGTCATGCTTGCGCAGCGCGATCTCGATTTCCATCCCCGGGTCGGTGTAGCTGCCGAGCACCTCGACCACGCGGGCGATCGCCTCGCGCTGCGCCGAGGGTTGCTCGACGATCTCGACCACGACGACGTCGCCGGGCTTCGCCTGGCCGCGGTCGCCGGGTGGAACCAGCAGGTCCTGATTGATGCGCCGGTTCTCGGCGACGACGAAGCCGATGCCGTGCTCCTCGTACAGCCGGCCGACGATGCTGCGGTTGGCGCGCTCCAGCACCTCGATGACTTCGCCTTCGGGGCGGCCGCGGCGGTCGACACCGGTGCGGCGGACCGCGGCCCGATCGCCGTGCAGCAGCTTGTGCATTTCACGGGGACCGAGGAAGACGTCGGGGCTGCCGTCCTCGGGAACCAGGAAGCCGTAGCCGTCCGGGTGGCCCTGGACGATGCCGGCGACGAGATCGAGCTTGGCGACGACGCAGAGCTCGCCCTTGCGATTCATCAGCAGCTGGCCGTCGCGCTGCATCGCCGCGACGCGGCCGGCGAAGGCCTCACGGGCGCTTGGGTCCACCGTCATCTCGGCGGCGAGGTCGTCCGGCGGCAGCGGCACGCCCGCCTGCTGCAGCGCCTCGAGGATGGCGGTCCGGGACGGAAGCAACGCCGGGTCGATGTCGCCGCGGCGGCGCGGTGCGCGTTCCGGGGCGTTCAGGGGTTCCGGCGGCGCCGTCGGCGCGCGCGGGGCGGCGCCGGCGGCGCCGGCGGCGTGGCGCCGGGGCGTGGCCGCCGCCGAGGGTTTGGCGGCACGCCGGCTGTCGGGAGAAGGAGGGATCTTTTTTGACAAGGGTCGAGGGTGAAAGTAAAATTCGCGATTGCCGTTGCCCAGATGGCGGAATTGGTAGACGCACTAGGTTCAGGTCCTAGCGGTGGCAACACCGTGGAGGTTCGAGTCCTCTTCTGGGCACCAAGCTTGCAACCCGCAAAACAGGCGCTTCGAGCGCCTGTTTTGCTTTCCGCGCCCGCGGGTCGCTGCAGGCACCGCGCCGGCCGGCGCCCGCGCGCCGCCGCCGGGGGGCACCGGCGCGCACGCCTCGCCTACTATACGCTGGAGGAGCCTCGCCGGGCGCGCCGTCGGGCTCGCGTCGGTGCCTGGCCACCGGGGACGTCGCGGGCGCCGATCGCGTCAGCCGGTCCCCGCGGGCGCCGGTCCGCGGCCGAGACGCTGCAGCCGCCGCGCGGCTTCCCGCAGCGTCTCGTCGCGCTTGGCGAAGCAGAAGCGGATGACGCGGTGATCGGTGCCGTCCTGGTAGAAGGCGGACAGCGGGATCGTCGCCACCCCGAACTCGCGGACGAGGCGCTGCGCAAACGCGGCTGCCGGCTCGTCGCTGATCCGCCCGTAGCGGGCGAGCAGGAAATAGCTGCCCGCGCAGGGCAGGAGTTCGAGCGGCGTGCCGGCCAGCGCATCGCGCAGCAGGTCGCGCTTGCGGGCGAAGAATCCGGGCAGGTCGTCGTAGTGCGCCGGCTCGCGCAGGAATGCCGCCAGCGCGTGCTGCATCGGCGCGTTGACGGTGAACACCGTGAACTGGTGGACCCGGCGGATCTCGGCGGTGAGCGTGGGCGGGGCCAGCGCGTAGCCGACCTTCCAGCCGGTGGCGTGGAAGGTCTTGCCGAACGAGCCGACGACGACGCTGCGCGGCGCGAGTTCGCCGTGCCCGGCGAGGCTGCGGTGGGGGCAGCCGTCGTAGGTCATGTGCTCGTAGACCTCGTCGCTCAGCACGAGGATGTCGGTGCCGCGGGTCAGCGCGGCCAGCGCGTCGAGGTCGTCGGCGCCGAGGACGCTGGTCCCCGGGTTGTTCGGCGAGTTGACGACGATGAGGCGGGTGCGCGGCGTGACCGCGGCACGCACCGCGTCCCAGTCGATCCGGTAGCCGGGAAAGCCGAGGGGCAGCAGCACCGGAATCGCGCCGGCGAGGCGCACCGCGGGCACGTAGCTGTCGTAGGCGGGCTCGAACACGATCACCTCGTCGCCGGGATGCGTGAGGGCGCCGATGGTGGTGAAGATCGCCTGCGTCGCCCCGGTGGTGACGGTGACCTCGTGCTCCGGGTCGTAGCCGCGGCCGTAGAGGCGTTCGACCTTGCGCGCGATGGCTTCGCGCAGCGCCGGGACGCCGGCCATCAGCGGGTATTGGTTGTGGCCGGCCCGCATCGCGGCGGTGACGAGGTCGACCAGCGAGGGATCGATCGGGTAGTCGGGGAAACCCTGGCCCAGATTGACGGCTCCGTGCTGCGCCGCCAGCGCCGACATGACGGAAAAGATCGTGGTTCCGGTGGCGGGGAGGCGGGAGCGCACGACAGGCGTCGAAGAGGGGTCGGTCATCATGGCGGCGGGCGCGGTGTCTCGTTGGCGCGGGGACGCGACTGGCATGCGCAGGGAGCGGTGCATTGTCGCAGAGGCCGCGCGTGACGTCACACCGGCGCTGGCGCTGCGCGCGCAGCCGTGCCGCAGGTGCGGCGTGAGGGCCGGGGATCGTTGCCGCGACACAACGCAGGCCGCGCGGGGATCGCGCGCGAAGCGCAACGGGCGGGATTGCCGTGCCGGTTCGCGGTATTCTTCCAAGTGGGCATGCGATGCAACGCCCGCGAGCGCGGAGGTGCAGAACCCGAATCCTGTGCTCGCCACAACAACCCGTGCAACCCAGGACAGGAATCCGGAGCGACGTATGAGCAATGATCTGTTGTCCAAGGTAGGTTCGATGGTCGAGTCGGTGAAGGAGAAGGCGCAGGAAGTCGGGCAGTCGATCGCCGACGAGGCGAAGGACGTCGCGCAGGGCGCGCAGCGCGAGATGGTGAAGGCGAAGCGCGCCGTCGTGAAGAAGGCGAAGAGCGTCGAAGCCGGCGCCACGAAGATGATGAAGGGCTCCAAGGCCAAGGCCAGGAAGGCCGTCGGCACGGCGAAGAAGGCCGTCGTCGGCGAGGCCAGGAAGGTGAAGGCCGAAGCGAAGAAGATGGCGACCAAGGCCAAGGGTGCCGCCAAGGGCGCCCAGCGCGAGGTGGCGAAGGCCAAGCGCGCGGTGACCAAGAAGGCGAAGAGCGTCGAGGCGAGCGCCGCGAAGACGGTGAAGTCGGCGACGGCCAAGGTCAAGAAGGCCATCGGCAAGAAGCCTGCGGCGAAGAAGCCGGCCGCCAGGAAGGCGGTCGCGAAGAAGCCCGTCGCGAAGAAGGCGGCGGCCAGGAAACCCGCGGCGAAGAAGGCGGTCGCGAAGAAGGCGGCGGCGAAGAAATCGGTCGCGAAGAAGCCGGCCGCCAGGAAGGTCGTCCGCAAGACCGCGAAGTAGGGCCCGCCGAAGCGTCGCGGCGATCCCCGTCGGTCGCTCGCCACCACGGCCCGGTATTCCGGGCCGTTTTTCTCCTGTGCTGCTGCCGGTCAGCCGCCGATTCGCGCCCGCAGCTGGCCGGGGCGGAGGCTGTCGTAGACCTCGAACGGCTGGTGGATCCAGGGGTTGTCGGGCAGGTGGTCGACGTAGAAGTCGGGCTTGAACACCGAGCAGCCCTTCCACCAGAGGACCCCGGTCTTGCAGGCCGTGATGTGCGGCCAGCGCTCCGGCAGCGTCCGGTGCACCGCGGCGAGCGTGTGCCCCGAGTCGACCATGTCGTCGACCAGCAGGATGCGATCGCCCAGCCGCGGCGAGGTCATCGTCATGTGGTCGGCGATCACCAGTTCGCCGCGAATCGTGCCGCCTTCGGCCGCGTAGGAGTGGGTGGACAGGATCGCCAGCGGGATTTCGTAGATGCGCGACAGCACGTCGCCCACACGCAGGCCGCCGCGGGCGATGCAGATGATCTGGTTGAAGTCGAAGCCCGCCTCAAAGACGTTGAGCGCGAGGCGCTCGACCAGCGTGTTGTACTGGTCCCAGCTGACGTGCAGGCCTGACATCGGTTTCCCCCGGTGGTGTGCGGACGGCCGGCGGATCGCGCGCGATCCGGCAGCGGCGGCTTGGCCCGTCCCGACGCCGTCAGTGGAACGGGTGGTGAAGGAGGATCGTCTCCGCGCGGTCGGGACCGGTGGAGACCATCGCGATGGGCACGCCGGTGAGCGTCTCGATGCGCCGCAGGTAGGCCTGCGCCGCCGCCGGCAGCTGCTCGAACGTGGGGATGCCGACGGTGCTCTGCTTCCAGCCCGGCACCGTCTCGTACACCGGCCGGCACTGGGCGACCGCGTCCGCGCCCGAGGGCAGCAGGTCGAGCGGCCGACCGTCGGCCATGTAGCTGGTGCAGATGCGGATCTCGTCCAGCCCGTCCAGCACGTCGAGCTTCATGATGCACAGGCCGGTGACGCCGTTGAGGCCGAAGGAGCGGCGCAGCGCCGGGATGTCGAGCCAGCCGCAGCGGCGCGGACGGCCGGTGACCGAGCCGAACTCGTTGCCGCGCTTGGCGAGCAGGGCGCCGACGTCGTCGGTGAGCTCGGTCGGGAACGGGCCGGTGCCCACCCGCGTCGTGTAGGCCTTGACGATGCCGAGCACGTAGTCGAGGAACTGCGGGCCGACGCCCGCACCCGGCGCGGCGGCGCCGGCCAGGCAGTTCGACGACGTGACGTACGGATAGGTGCCGTGGTCGATGTCGAGCAGCGCCCCCTGCGCGCCCTCGAACAGCAGCGATTCGCCCCGCGCCCGCGCCGCCTGCAGCAGCGCGGCGACGTCGGCGACCATGGGCGCGAGCTGCGGTGCGAGCGCCAGCGTCTCGTCGCGGGTCTGCGCGAAGGGCACCGGCTCGCGCCGGTAGTACTGCGTGAGCATGAAGTTGTGGTAGTCGAGCACGGCCTCGAGCTTGGCCGTGAAGCGATCGGGAAAGAACAGGTCCTGCAGGCGAATCGCGCGCCGCGCGACCTTGTCCTCGTACGTGGGGCCGATGCCGCGGCCGGTGGTGCCGATCTTCGCCTCACCCATCGCGCCTTCGCGGGCGTGGTCGAGGGCGACGTGATAGGGCATCACCAGCGGGCAGGCCGGCGAGATCCTGAGCCGCGACCGCACCGCGACGCCGGCCGCTTCGAGCTCGCCGATCTCCTGCAGCACCGCGGTCGGCGACAGCACGACGCCGTTGCCGATGAAGATGTCGACGTTGGGCCGCAGCACCCCGGAGGGAATCAGCCGCAGCACGGTCTTCTTGCCGTTGATGACCAGCGTGTGGCCGGCGTTGTGCCCGCCCTGGAAGCGCACGACGCCGTGCGCCTGCTCGGTCAGCCAGTCGACGACCTTGCCCTTGCCCTCATCGCCCCACTGCGTGCCGATGACGACGACGTTCTTCCCCATGGTTCCCCGAGCCTCTCTCGATCAAGTGTGTGGCGGAGCCGGCGGCGCGCGCATGACGACGCCGGCGAGCTGCCGCAGGTCCAGCGTGAATCCGGTTGCCGGCCGTGCGCGGCCGAAAGCCTTGCCGATGCCGTCGTAGCGGCCGCCGTTGCCGATGGCGTTGGACTCGCCGGCGGTGAACACCGAGAAGATCACGCCGTTCTGGTAATGATAGCCGGTGAGGTCGGCGAGATCGATGTGCAGCGCGTCGACCAGCGGTCCGCCGGTGTCGACCATCGCCGCCAGCGCAGCGAGCGCGTTGCGGATCGGCGGCGTGTCCGGCAGCCGCTCGCGCGCCCGGTCGAGGACCTCGGCCGCGGGACCGTAGAGCGTGGGCAGCGCGGCCAGCGCGTCGCGCCAGGCCGCCGGCAGCCGGGCGGTCAGCTGCGTGACCGTCGGCAGGTCCTTCGCCGACAGCGCGGCGAAGAGCTCGGTGTCCTCGCCGTTGGCGGTGACGCCCGAGCCCGCGGCCAGCGCCCGGTAGACGCCGACGTGACCGAGATCGAGGTGCAGGCCGCGGACCCCGGCCGCCGCGAGCGACGACAGCAGCAGCGTCAGCACTTCGCGGTCGCCGGCGATGCCCGGCTCGCCGTAGAGCTCGGCGCCGATCTGCAGCACCTCGCGCGTCTGGGCGAGGCCGGTGGGCACCGTGCGCAGCACGCTGCCGGCGTAGCAGAGGCGGGTCAGGCCCGGCTCGTTCAGCAGGTGCGCGTCGATGCGGGCGACCTGCGGCGTGATGTCGGCGCGCACGCCGAGGAGCCGCCCCGAGAGCGGGTCGAGGACCTTGAACGTCTGCAGGTCGAGGTCGCGCCCGGTGCCGGTCAGCAGCGAGTCGAGGTGCTCGACCAGCGGCGGCTGCACGAGACGGTAGCCGCGGGCGCGGAAGTGATCGAGCAGCAGGCGGCGCAGCGCCTCGACGCGCTCGGCCTCGGCGGGGAGCACGTCGTCGATGTGCTCGGGGAGAATCCAGTTACGCATGGGAGACGAGGCCGTAGCCCAGCAGGCCGAGAACGATCGCGACCAGGCCGACGAAGCGCAGCTGACCGTCGCTCAGGTCGAGCAGCCGACGAAAGCTGTCGCGCCAGACGCGTGGCGCGAACAGCGGCAGCAAGCCCTCGACGACCAGCACCAGCGCGAGTGCCGCGAGCAGCGATTCCTGCACTCCATCCCCCCGGGCCTCGCCCTGACTGCGCGCCGGCTACTTGCCGGGCTTCGGTCCCTGGCCGCCCTGATTCCTGAGGTAGCGGAAGAATTCGGAGCTCGGGTCGAGCACCATGACGTCGCTCTTGCTGCGGAACGTCGCCCGGTAGGCTTCGAGGCTGCGGTAGAAGGCGTAGAACTCGGGGTTCACGCCGTAGGCCTGCGCGTAGGTCGCCGCCGCCTTGGCGTCGCCCTCGCCCTTGACCTTCTGCGCCTGCTTGTAGGCATCGGCGAGGATGACCACGCGCTGCCGGTCGGCGTCGGCACGGATCTTCTCCGACTCGGCCTGGCCGAGCGAGCGCAGCTCGTTGGCCACGCGGCGCCGCTCGGACTCCATCCGCGCGAACACCGGCCCGGTGACGTCCGGAGGCAGCTCGACGCGGCGCAGCCGCACGTCGACGATCTCGACGCCGATCGTCTTCGCGTCCGCGTCGGCCTTCTGCCGCGTGGTGGTCATGATCTTGTCGCGCTCGCCCGAGATCGCGTCGTGGATCGTCCGCTTGTTGAACTCCTCGGCGAGGTTGGCGCGCACCGTCTGCGACAGCCGGCGGCGCGCGGCCTCCTCGTCGCCCTGGACGCTGATGTAGTACTGCTTGACGTCGATGATCCGCCACTGGACGATGAAGTCGACCAGCAGCGGCTTCTTTTCCGAGGTGGTGATCCGGTCCGGCTCGGGGTTGTCGAGCGTCAGGATGCGCTTGTCGTAGTACTTGACGTTCTGCAGCAGCGGCACCTTGAAGTAGAGCCCGGCGTTGGGCTGCGTCTCGATGATCTCGCCCAGCTGGAAGCGGATCGCGTATTGCTTCTGGTCGACCGTGTACATCGCCTGCGACAGCACCAGCAGCGCGGCGACGAGCAGGGCGAGCAACGGCATCGTGAACTTCATCGCGATTCACCTCCGCGTTCGCGGGTGCGCAGCGCCTCGCGCGAACGACCGGGGTCGAGGTTCACCGTCGGCTCGGCGGCGGGCGGCGTCGACTGCCGCGCCGCCGACAGGTCGGCGGCCGGGGCGGCGGCGGGGGCGGGCGCGCTCTGCTGGACCAGCTTGTCCAGCGGCAGGTAGAGCAGGCTGTTGCCGCCGGCCTTCTGGTCGACCAGCACCTTGCTGGAGTTGCCGATCACCGACTGCATCATGTCGAGGTAGAGCCGCTCCCGCGTCACGGCGGGGGCCTTCGTGTACTCGACCAGGATCTGGCGGAAGCGCGACGCGTCGCCCTCGGCCCTCTGCACGACTTCCGCCTGGTAGCCGTTCGCTTCCTCGAGCAGCCGCGAGGCGTTGCCCCGGGCGCGCGGCACGACGTCGTTGGCGTAGGCCTGGCCCTCGTTGCGGAATCGCTCGCGGTCCTGGCCCGCCTTGACGGCGTCGTCGAAGGCCGCCTGCACCTTGTCCGGCGGCTGCACGTTCTGCAGCGTGACCTTCTGCACGTAGATGCCGGTGCCGTAGCGATCGAGCATCTCCTGCATCAGCTTCTCCGCCGACTTGGCGATCTGCTCGCGGCCCTCGTACAGCGCGAAGTCCATCTTCGCCTTGCCGATGACCTCGCGCATCGCGGTCTCGGCCACGAAGGCGACCGTCTGCTCGGGTCGCCGGACGTTGAACAGGTAGCCCTCGGCGCTCTTGAGGTTGTACTGGACCGCGAACTGGATGTCGATGATGTTCTCGTCGTCGGTCAAGGACAGCGCCTCGCGCTCGACCTTGTTCTTGGGCGTGTTCCGGTAGCCGATCTCGATGGTCTTGACCTGCGAGAAGTCGACCAGCTCGACCGCCTCGACCGGGAACGGCAGGTGCCAGCGCGGCCCCGGCTGCGTGGTCTCGGTGTACTTGCCGAAGCGCGTGACCACGCCGCGGCGACCCTCGTCGACGATGTAGAACCCGCTGGCGAGCCAGACGCCCAGCACCAGCGCGACCAGGAGGCCGGCGCCGCCCATCGGCAGCCGCAGGCGGCGGCCGGGAGGCTCGGACGGGGGCGGGTTGTTGTCGGGGCCCGACTTGCGCCCGAAGAGGTCGGCGAGGCGGCGGTTGACGTTGCGCCAGATCTCGTCGAGATCGGGCGGTCCGCCGCCGCCGCCGCGCTTGCCCCACTGTGGATCGTTGAGCGACATGAATTGAGAGACGTTACCGAAAAAGCGGGATCGGGGCTGCCGTGGACTTCGGCACGCGATCAGAGTCTGACAGCGGGGAGGTCGAGAACGTTCGGCAGCGGGACGTGGGCCGGAAAACGCTCGGCCAGCGCGGCGCGCAGATCAGCGCAACCCTCGCCTGTCAAAGCGCTCAATCGGACGCCGCAAATGATACCAGATTCGTCCCGTTCGCTGCCCGGCGCGGTGCCCGCGGCGTCGATCTTGTTCCAGACGCGGATCTGCGGCACCCGGTCGGCGCCGATCTCGGCCAGCACGGCCTCGACGGCCGCGATCTGCTCGTCGCGGTTGGCGTGGCTGGCGTCGATCACGTGCAGCAGCAGGTCGGCGTCGGCGGCCTCGGACAGCGTCGCCCGGAATGCCGCCACCAGGTCGTGCGGCAGGTCGCGGATGAAGCCGACGGTGTCGGAGAGCACGATCGGATCGGCGCCGGGGACGTGGAAGCGGCGCAGCGTCGTGTCGAGGGTGGCGAACAGCTGGTCGGCGGCGTAGGCCCGGGCCCGGGTCAGCCGGTTGAACAGCGTCGACTTGCCGGCATTGGTGTAGCCGACCAGGGCAACGGTGCGCACCGATGCCCGCCGGCGGGTGCGGCCCTGCGTGGCGCGCTGGCGGGCGACGTGCGCGAGACGATCGTTGAGGACGCGGGCACGGTTGCCCAGCAGCCGGCGGTCGGTTTCGAGCTGCGTCTCGCCGGGGCCGCGCAGCCCGATGCCGCCTTTCTGCCGCTCGAGGTGGGTCCAGCCGCCGACCAGTCGCGTCAGCTGGTGCTTGACCTGCGCGAGTTCGACCTGCAGCTTGCCCTCGGCGCTGCGCGCGCGCAGCGCGAAGATGTCGAGGATCAGGCTGACGCGGTCGACGACGCGGCACTGCAGCGTCTGCTCGAGGTTGCGCTGCTGCGCGCCGGTCAGCGGGTGATCGAAGATGACGACGTCGCCGTCGCCGGCGGTCCGGCAGGCGGCGATCTCCTCGACCTTGCCCTTGCCGGCGAACAGCGCCGCGTCGGGACGCAGGCGGCGGCCGGTCACGCGAGCGATCACGGTCGCGCCGGCGGACACCGCCAGCGCCTCGAGTTCGCCCATGCGCTGTGCCGGGTCGCCCTCGCCGAGGTCGAGGCAAACGAGCACGGCGCGGTCGCCGCCGGAGGGGCGTTCAAACATGAGCGAAGGCGCTGCGGCGGAACGGACGGCGCGAAGCCGGCGCTGCCACGCCGGGCAGGGGAAGCGATGCGGCGGTGATCAACCCTCGGTGTCGCCGCTGGGCGCGTGCTGCGGCATGGTCACCGCGCGCGCCGGGACGACGGTGGAGATCGCGTGCTTGTACACCATCTGGGTGACGGTGTTCTTGAGCAGGACGACGTACTGGTCGAACGACTCGATCTGCCCCTGCAGCTTGATGCCGTTGACGAGGTAGATCGAGACCTGCACGTGTTCCTTGCGCAGGGTGTTCAGGAACGGGTCTTGTAGCATTTGCCCTTTGGTGCTCATCGCTTGCTCCGCGGTTGTTGTTGGTCGGGCCGCCGCTGGCGGACCGCCTCGGGGCTTGACGGAACCCCGCCCATCCCAGTTGGGGACGCAGCGCAGGGTTTCAACGGCCCTTGCGGCGAGCCGGGACGTCCGCGTACGGGTTGGCGCCGGTCTTGAATTGTACCCGAAGAGGGGTTCCGCGCAGTTTGAACGCGTCGGAGAAGAAATGTTCCAGATACCGCCGGTACGACTCGGGCACCTCGCCGAGCGCCGTCCCGTGGACGATGATCAGCGGCGGGTTGTGCCCGCCCTGGTGGGCGTAGCGCAGCTTCGGCCGGCCTCCCCCCGCCCGCGGCGGCTGCTGCTTCTCGACGGCGGCGATCAGTGCCCGGGTGAGCCTGGGTGTCGGCAGCCGCGCCATCGCCGCCGCGTAAGCCGCATCCACCGAGCGCAGCAGCGCCGCGACGCCGGTGCCCGCCCTGGCCGACACGTAGTGGTGGTGCGCGAAGGACAGGAAGGCGAGCTTGCGGTCGACTTCGCGCTTGATCTCGTCGCGGCGGTCGGCGGGCAGCCCGTCCCACTTGTTGATGCCGATGACCAGCGCCCGGCCGGACTCGAGGATGAAGCCCGCGAGGTGTGCGTCCTGGTCGGAGATCTGCTGCTGGGCGTCGAGCAGCAGCACCACGACGTTGGCGTATTCGATCGCCTGCATCGTCTTGATCACCGAGAACTTCTCGACCGCCTCGAACACCTTGCCGCGGCGGCGGACGCCGGCGGTGTCGATCAGCGTGTACTTGCTGCCCGTGGCGCTCGAAGTCGAGATAGATCGAGTCGCGCGTCGTGCCGGGCTGGTCGAAGGCGATCACCCGCTCCTCGCCCAGCAGCGTGTTGACCAGCGTCGACTTGCCGACGTTGGGGCGGCCGATGATCGCCACCTTGATCGGGCCGGCGGTTCGCTCTTCGCCGGGTTCGCCCTCGTCCTCGGGCTCGTCCGGGGCTGCTTCGGCGGCGGCTTCCGGGGGCAGCCGCGCCAGCGCTTCCTCCATCAGCACGGAGACGTTCTCGCCGTGCGCCGCAGAGATCGGGTGCGGCTCGCCCAGCCCGAGTTCGTAGAATTCGGCGGCGGCGCGCTCCGATTGCAGGCCTTCCGCCTTGTTGACGGCCAGCACGATCGGCCGGCCCGACCGCCGCAGGAGGTCGGCGATGCCGCGGTCCTGGTCGGTCAGGCCGCCGCGGGCGTCGAGCAGGAACACGACGACATCGGACTCGGCGATCGCCTGCCGCGTCTGCTTCGCCATCTCGTGCAGGATGCCCTCGGTCGCGACCGGCTCGAAGCCGCCGGTGTCGACGACCAGGAAGGAGCGCTCGCCGATCCGCGCGCGACCGTAGTGCCGGTCGCGGGTCAGGCCCGGGAAGTCGGCGACCAGCGCCGCGCGGGTGCGGGTGATGCGGTTGAACAGCGTCGACTTGCCGACGTTGGGACGGCCGACGAGGACGATGGTGGGTAGCCAGTGGGCCAAGATGAACTCTGCGCCTTGCGGTGACGGTGGCCCGCACGCGCCGCCTGCAGGGTGCGCGGCCGGGGCGTGTCGAGGGATGCGCGCGGGAGCGGCGCGTCGTGGCGAAGTTTACGCGAGGTCGCCGCGTGCTGCGGCGCGGCCCGGACTGCCGGGGCGCCGCGACGGCGCAGCGCCGCTGGGGCGGCGTCGGTGGCGTCGTGCTAACCTGCCGCGTTGCGGTACCCCGGAGAAACGATGCCCGCTGCTGAATCGCCGACTGCTGCCGCGCCGCGGAGGCGCCGCGCGCGCCGCCTCGCCTCCGGAGCGCTGGCGGTCTTCGCACTGCTTCTCGCGGGACCCGTCGTCACGCTGCTGTCCGGACGGGTCGCGGCGGGGACCGACTGGCGCACGGCGACCCACCGCTCGGCGGGCATCGCGCCCGACCCGGCGACGACGCACGAGGCGGTGGTCCAGGTCTACGCCGGCCGGGCGTTCGGCTGGCGCGGCGCGTTCGCCGACCACACCTGGCTCGCCGCCAAGCCGGCCGGAGCCGCCGCGTACACCCGCTACGAGGTGATCGGCTGGTATGCCGGCGGCGACCGCAGCGTGGTGGCGGTTTCCGACCGGCGGGCACCGGACGCCGAGTGGTACGGCAATCCGCCCCGCCTGGTGCGCGAGCTGCGGGGCCACGCGGCAGAACGCGTCATCGCCCGCCTGCCGGAAGCAATCGCCGCCTACGGCTACCCGAACACCTACCGCGCCTGGCCCGGCCCCAACAGCAACACCTTCGTTGCCCACCTCGGCCGCGCGTTGCCCGAATTGAGGCTCGCGCTGCCACCGACGGCGATCGGCAAGGACTTCCTGCCCCTCGACCGGATGCTCGGTCCGACGCCGAGCCACACCGGCGTCCAGTTCTCGGTGTACGGCCTCTTCGGCGTCAGCGCGGGGATCGAGGAGGGGCTCGAAGTCAACCTGCTGGGGCTCGTCACCGGCGTCGACGTCGCGAATCCCGCGCTCAAGCTGCCGGGGTTCGGACGCGTGCCCGGCGACGGCTGACGGGCGCCGCCGCCGGCGCGCGCGCCGCGGGGGCTACCGCGTGCCGACCGCGTACAGCGTGCCGCCCTGGCTTTGCCAGACCGCCCGGTCGCCGACCGCAATCGGCTGCGCGGCGGCGGCGGAACCGTCGGTCGCGATGCGTCCGACGAGATTGCCGTCATTGCGGTCCATGAGGTGCAGGTAGCCTTCGCCGTCGACGACACCGACGTGGTCGCCGACGATCACCGGGCCGCCGATGAAGCGCTTCTCGAGCTTGTCCTGTTTCCAGATCGACGCGCCGGTCGCGTTGTCCAGCGCGTGCAGGCTGCCCTTGTCGTCGGTCACGTAGAGGTAGCGCGAATCGAGCGTCAGACCCTCCAGGCTCGATATGTCGCGCGACCACAGCAGCGTGCCGCGGGTCGCGTCGAAGCAGGCGACGCGACCCTGGAAGGCGACCGCGCAGACCTGCCGCTCCCGGACCACCGGCAGGCTGGTGATGTCGGCGATGCGTTCCAGCTCCGTCGCGCCCTTGGGGGTGGCGACGCTGCCCTCCCAGCCGATGGTGCCGGTTGCGTGGTCCAGCGCCAGCAGCTTTCCGCCCGGCGTGCCGGTGAACAGCCCGCCGCGGGTGGCGGTGCCCCCGGCGTAATTGCGGACGGTGAGCGGCGGATTGACGCGCTGGTAGACCCACTTGCGCGAACCGTCGGCGGCGCTGAGCCCGTAGGTGCGACCGTCGCCCGACGACACCGCGACGATGCCCTCGGCCACGTCGGACGGGCTCACCACCTCGCTGCTGACCTTGGCCTGCCAGCGCGGCTTGCCGTCGGGATCGAAGGCGAGCACTTCGCCCTTGTCGGTGCCGACGACGATCACGTTCGCATCGGCGCCCACCCCGGCCGACAGCGACTTGCCGGCGCTGACGCGCCAGGCGCTGCGCCCGGTGGCGGACTCGAAACGCGCCAGCGTGCCGTCGGGGGCCGCGGCGAAGATCGCATCGCCGACCGACGCCGGCGCGAAGCCCGGCCGGGCCCTGCCGACCGCCGCCTGCCAGGCGACCTGCGGCGTGACCGCGGCCGTGAACTCGGGCAGCGGCCCCGGCTTCTTCTTGCTGCCGGTGAGCCAGCCGAACGAGGGGACGGGGATCGAGGGTATCCAGGACGACAGCGTCGAGCATCCCGCGAGCAGCATCGCGGCAGTGAAGGCCACGGCGACGGCAAGCGGGCGGGCCGTCGCCGGGCGGGCGTCATGCGCGCGCACGCCGGGCCTCATTTCGCCGGTGCCGCCGCGGTCGCCGGGGCCGCGGGTGCCGCCGGTGCCGCCGGTGTCGCCGATGCGCTGCCGCCGGCGGCCGCCGGGCTGCCGGCGGTCGGGCCGCCGAGGGAGTCGAGCTTCACCTGGACGTAGGCGCGATACGGCGACTTGCTGTCGAGCTTCGCCAGCGCCGTCTCGTAGGCGGCACGGGCGTCGGCGCCGCGGCCGGCAGCGGCGAGGATGTCGCCGCGCAGGTCGGAGTAGATCCCGGCGAAGGGCTCGTCGTGCCGCGCGTCGAGCGTCCGCAGCGCGTCGTCGTGCTTCTTTTCGTCGAACAGCACTTCCGCCAGGCGAAAGCGCGCGATCTGCTTCAGGTCATCCTCGCTGGCGCGTTCGAGAACGAACTGCAGCTGGGTCTTCGCGCCGGCCTGGTCGCCGGACTTGAACAGCAGGCCGGCGAGCAGCATCGCGCCGCGCGGCGCATAGCTCGTGCCCGCGAAGCGATCGGCGAGCTGGCTCATCGCGTCCTTGGCCTTGGCGACGTCGTTGCCCCGGGCCGCCGACGCGATCGCGCCGTAGAGCACCGCGGCCTGCTCGGCCTGGTTGTGCTGCCACCACCGCCACCCCTGCACGGCGACGATGGCGACGCAGACGGCGATGACGATGCCGCTGATGAGGTTGCCCCAGCGCCGCCACCAGGCCTTGAGGTCTTCCAGCTGTTCCTGCTCTTCGAGATCGTAGACTGCCATCGTCGTTCCTTGGTTGCGAATCCAGATCGGGGTCAGAGCCGCAATGCGGCATCCGACGGGTCGGCGCGAATAGTTACGGCTCTGACCCCATGGTGCGGGCGGCAAGCGTGCTCGCCAGCGCGGCCAGCGGAACCGTCGTCTGGTCGCCGCTCTCGCGCAGCGGCTTGATGCCGACGGTGTTCGCGGCGACCTCGTCTTCACCGATGACCAGCGCGAAGCGCGCGCCGGAAGCGTCGGCCTTCTTCATCTGCGACTTGAAGCTCCCGCCGCCGGCATTGACGACGACGTCGACGCCCGCGTCGCGCAGGCTTTCGCCGGCGATCGCCGCCAGCCGCTGCGTGCCCTCGCCGGCGTGCACGATGTATGCCGCGGGCGCGTCGGCTGCGGCGGTGCCCGCCTCCTGCAGCAGCAGCACCATGCGCTCGACGCCGATCGCGAAGCCGCAGGCCGGCGTCGGCTTGCCGCCCAGCTGCTCGAACAGGCCGTCGTAGCGGCCGCCGCCGGCGACGGTGCCCTGCGCGCCCAGGCGGTCGGTGACCCACTCGAACACCGTGCGGTTGTAGTAGTCGAGCCCGCGCACCAGCCGCGCGTTGACCGCGAAGGCGATGCCGTGGTCGGCGAGCAGCTGCTGCAGCCCGTCGAAGTGGGCGCGCGAGGCGCCGCCGAGGCGATCGAGCAGCCGCGGCGCGCCGGCGATCACCGCCTGCATCGCCAGGTTCTTGCTGTCGAGGATGCGCAGCGGATTGGCGTGCAGCCGCCGCTTCGCGTCGTCGTCGAGCTGCTCCGCGTGCCGCTCGAAATAGTCGATCAGCGCCTGTCGGTGGGCACGGCGCTCGTCGGCGTCGCCGATGGAGTTGACGTGCAGCGTGATGCCGCGGTCGAGTCCCAGTTCGCGCCACAGCCGGGCCAGCAGCACGATCTGCTCGGCGTCGACGTCGGGTCCGGCGAAGCCCAGCGCCTCGACGTCGAACTGGTGGAACTGGCGGTAGCGGCCCTTCTGCGGACGCTCGTGGCGGAACATCGCGCCGGCGGTCCACACGCGCTGCGGCCGCTCGTAGCAGAGGTTGTGCTCGATCGCCGCCCGGACGATGCCGGCGGTGGCCTCGGGCCGCAGCGTCAGCCGCTCGCCGTTCAGCCGGTCCTCGAACGAGTACATCTCCTTTTCCACGACGTCGGTGTGCTCGCCGATGCCGCGCACGAACAGCGCCGTCGGCTCGACGATGGGGACGCGCAGGTTGCGGTAGCCGTATTGCGCGAACACGCGGCGCGCAACGTCCTCGAAGCGCTGCCACAGCGACGCCTCGCCGGGCAGCACGTCGTTCATCCCCTTGACCGCCTGCAGCGCGTCGGCCATGGCTCAGGCCTCCTGCCGGGCCGCCCCAAAGGAGGCCTGGGCCCCTCGGGGGGAAGCGAGCACAGCGAGCAACGGGGGGGCGTCATCTCAGGCCTCCTGCCGGGCCGCCCCAAAGGAGGCCTGGGCCCCCTCGGGGGGAAGCGAACGTAGTGAGCGACGGGGGGGCGTCATCTCAGGCCTCCTGCCGGGCCGCCCCAAAGGAGGCCTGGGCCCCCTCGGGGGGAAGCGAACGTAGTGAGCAACGGGGGGGGGCGTCATCTCAGCCGACCGCCTTGACGGCGATGGTCCGGCGTTCCGGGTCGAGCTGCGGCGTGCGCGGCGCGCCGCCGTAAGTGGCGCGGACGTAGTCGTCGACGATGGCCTGGAACTCCTCGGCGATCCGCGCGCCCTTGAGCGTCACCGTCTTCTGCCCGTCGACGTAGACCGGGGCGACCGGCGTCTCGCCGGTGCCGGGCAGCGAGATGCCGATGTTGGCGAGCTTCGACTCGCCGGGGCCGTTGACGACGCAGCCCATCACCGCGACCTGCATCCCGGCGACGCCGGGGTAGCGCGCGCGCCAGGCCGGCATCTGCGCGCGCAGGTACGCCTGGATCTTCTCGGCGAGCTCCTGGAACGTGGTGCTGGTGGTGCGTCCGCAGCCCGGGCAGGCGGTGACCATCGGGACGAACGAGCGCAATCCCATCGTCTGCAGGATCTCCTGGGCGACGATGACCTCCCGGGTGCGATCGCCGTTGGGCTCGGGCGTCAGCGACACGCGGATGGTGTCGCCGATGCCCCGTTGCAGCAGCACCGCCATCGCCGCGGTGGAGGCGACGATGCCCTTGCTGCCCATGCCGGCCTCGGTGAGGCCCAGGTGCAGCGGATAGTCGCAGCGCTGCGCGAGGTCGGTGTAGACGGCGATCAGGTCCTGCACGTCGGAGACCTTGCAGGACAGGATGATCCGATCCCCGGGCAGGCCGAGCTCCTCGGCACGCTGCGCGCTCTCGAGCGCCGAGACGACCAGCGCGTCGCGCATCACCGCGTCCGCGGTCCAGGGCTCGCTGCGCGCGGCGTTGGCGTCCATCATCCGCGCGAGCAGCGCCGGGTCGAGGCTGCCCCAGTTGACGCCGATGCGCACCGGCTTGTCGAACTCGATCGCCTTTTCGATCAGCACGGCGAACTGCGTATCGCGCTTGTGCCCCTTGCCGACGTTGCCGGGATTGATGCGGAACTTGGCCAGCGCCCGCGCGCACTCCGGGTGCTCGGTCAGCAGCTTGTGGCCGTTGAAGTGGAAGTCGCCGACCAGCGGCACCGCGCAACCTTGCGCGTCGAGGGCGGCGCGGATCGCCGGCACGGCCGCAGCCGCCTCGGCGGTGTTCACGGTGACGCGGACGATCTCGGAACCGGCGTCGGCGAGCGCCTTCACCTGCGCGGCCGTCGCGGCGACGTCGGCGGTGTCGGTGTTGGTCATCGACTGCACCAGCACGGGCGCGCCGCCGCCGACCGGGTGGCCGGCGATGTCGACTTGCCGGGACGTCCGGCGCGCGTGGCGTAGGTCGCTGGCCATCGACTATTGCAGCGTCAGACGGGCGACGCTCTGGCGAATGTGCGGGGCGAGGTCGATCTTCCGGCCGTCGAGCGTGACGCTGACGTCGGCCGCGTTGCCGATGACGAGCTCGAACGGTCCCTGCCCGGACAGCACCTGGCGAGCGCCCGGGGTCATCATCGTCGACAGCAGGACACGACCGTTGCGGTCCCGCACCTCGGTCCACGAGTGGTCGCGGTAGGACAGCACCAGCTCGCGGTCGCCGGGCGGCGTGCCCGGCGTCGGCGTCGTTCCGGTCGCGGCCGGTTCGGCGGCGGCGACGGGGTTGGGCAGGGTCGTGACCGCGCCGGCGAGCGCCGGCGGCGCGACCGGAGGCTCCGCGACCGGGGTCGGCTCGGCGACCGGTTCGCGCGGGGGCGTCGCGACGGGGGCCGGCGGGCGCGTCGTGGCCGCGGGGCGCAGCAACTCGTAGGCGGCGCCCGCGGCGATGATCGCGATCAGCGTCAGCGGAATCGCCCAGCGGGTCCAGCCCGGCCGCGAATGCTGTGACAGCGGCAGTTCGCCGATCGACTGGGCGGTCGGGTGCAGCGTCGGTGCCGCGAGCCCGGAATCAGCGTTGCCGCCGGGCAGCGCGGCCAGCACGGCGTCGGCATCGAGCCTGACCAGGCGCGCGTAGTTGCGGACGAACCCGCGGACGAAGGTGCGCCCGGGCAGCAGCGCGAAGTCGTCGTCCTCCAGTGCCTTGACTTGGCGCGGCGCCAGCTTCAGCTGCTGCGCGACGGCGTCCAGCGACAGGCCGGCGCTTTCGCGGGCGGCGCGCAGCAGCGCACCCGCGGCGGCGGATCCGGCCGGTGCCGACGCCGGCGGCAGCTCGCGTTCGGGCGTGGTCACTCGTCGGCCTCCGATCCTTGACTTTCAATCGCCATGCCACGGGGTCGGCCGACCTCGGTCGACCGGCGGCAGGCCCTGCGGGCTTTCGCTTCGCGCGCCGGTCTCACTCGTCGGCCTCCGATCCTTGATTGCGGATCGCCATGCCGGGGGGTCGGCCGACCTCGGTCGACCGGCGGCAGGCCCTGCGGGCTTTCGCTTCGCGCGCCGGTCTCACTCGTCGTCCTCCGATCCTTGATTGCGGATCGCCATGCCGGGGGGTCGGCCGACCTCGGTCGACCGGCGGCAGGCCGTGCGGGCTTTCGCTACGCGCGCCGGTCTCACTCGCAGGCCCCCGTGGCAATGGACTTGGTCTCCGGGGCGTCGGGATAGCGGTTGCGCAGCTGCGACACGTAGGAGAGCTCGGCCTGCGCGTCACCCTGCTTGCGCTCGATGCACATGCCGAGGTGCAGCGCTTCCGGCGGCGGGTTGGTTTCCTGCATGACGGTCTTCATCCAGCCCCTTGCGTCGTCGAAGCGCGACGACTTGAAAGCGATCAGCGCCAGGTTGTAGGCGGCGGTCGCGTTGCCCGGCGAGACCTGCAGCGCGCGCCGGAAATAGGTCTCGGCCTGGGCCACATTGCCGATGGAGGCGCTGCACTTGCCGGCGTTGATCAGCGCGACGTCGGGCGACTTGTACAGAGGGTTGCGCAGCGCCGCCTCGAACTCGGGAATCGACTCGCGGGCCCGGCCGTTGGTGCACAGGTACCAGCCCCAGTTCTGGCGCGTCTCGGAGTCCTGCGGCGCGAGCTGCAGCGCGCGCTGGAAGTTTTCCTCGGCCCTGGGGTTTTCGCCGAGGAACGCGTAGACGAGGCCGAGCACGCTCCACGCGCGGGCGTTGGCCGGGTCGAGCTTCACCGCCTCGTTCAGCTCCTCGAGCGCGACGTCCATCCGTCCGCGCTCGAAGTAGCCGGCGCCCAGCTGCGCATGCAGCTGCGCCCGGTCCTGCGGCGAGACTTCCTGCTGCTTGACCGGGGGCAGCGTCGACTGCGGCGGCGGCACGTTCTCGGCGGATTGCTTCGACGCGCAGCCGGCGAGCAGCACGGCGAGCAGCGCCGCACCGGCCAGCGTGCGCGCAGGGCGTGGCAGCGGAATCATGCGGTCCTCCCGGCACGCGCCGCGGCGCCCGCCGCCGGAAGCGCGACGGCGACCGGCTGCAGCCGCGCCAGGCGGCGCTTGCTGCGATCGTCGACCCGGCCGGCGAGCTGCCCGCACGCGGCGTCGATGTCGTCGCCGCGGGTCTTGCGGATGGTGGTGATCAGGCCGCCGTCCTGCAGCACTTTCTGGAACGCGAGCACGCGCGCACGCGGGCTGGTGCGGAAGTCAGACCCGGGGAACGGATTGAACGGGATCAGGTTGACCTTGCACGGCACGTCGGCCACGCGGGCGAGCAGCGCCCGCGCCTGCGCGACCGAATCGTTGACGCCGTCGAGCATCACGTACTCGAAGGTGACGAAGTCGCGCGGCGCGCGCTCGAGGTAGCGGACGCAGGCGGGCAGCAGCTCGGCCAGCGGGTACTTGCGGTTGATCGGCACCAGCTGGTCGCGCAGCGCGTCGTCGGGCGCGTGCAGCGAGACGGCGAGCGCCACCGGACAGGCGTCGCGCAGCCGGTCGAGCGCGGGCACGAGGCCCGAGGTCGACAGCGTGACGCGGCGGCGCGACAGCCCGTAGGCGTTGTCGTCGAGGAAGACGCGCAATGCGGTGACGACGTGGTCGAAGTTGGCGAGCGGCTCGCCCATCCCCATCAGCACGACGTTGGTGATCGGCGCCCGGCCCTGCTCGACCCAGGGACCCGTAGCGCCGTCGGCGAGCAGCGCGCGGTTGGCGTGCCACAGCTGGCCGATGATCTCCGCCGCCGTCAGGTTGCGGTTGAAACCCTGCTTGCCGGTCGAACAGAATGCGCAGTCGAGCGCGCAGCCCGCCTGCGAGGAGACGCAGAGCGTGCCGCGGTACCGCGTCCGAGCGCGGGGCGAGGGACCCGCGGAGCTGCGGAGGGCGATCGCGGTTGCGGTGTTCGCCGACTCGTCAAGGGCGGCTGGCGCGTCGTCGTCGAATGCATCGTCGCGATCGCCTTCGGGGATGTAGACCGCCTCGACCGCGTTGCCGCCGCCGACGTCGAGCAGCCACTTGCGCGTGCCGTCGGACGCCGTCGTGTCGCGGATCACCGTCGGGCCGCGGATCTCGGCGATCGCGGCGAGCTTCTCGCGCAGCGGGCGCGCGAGGTCGGTCATCGCGGCGACGTCGTCGGCGAAGCGTTGGTGCAGCCACTGCGACACCTGCCGGGCGCGGAACGGCTTCTCGCCCAATTCGGCGAAGAGGCGGGCGAGCCCGTCGGCGTCGAGGTCGAGCAGGTTGATCACGGGCAAAGGGGTCCGGGGTGGCAAAGAGCGGTCAGCGCGCGTAGACGGCGAGCGCCGGGAAGAAGTAGGCGATCTCGACCGCCGCGGTCTCGGGTCCGTCGGAGCCGTGGACCGCATTGGCGTCGATCGACTCGGCGAAGTCGGCGCGGATGGTGCCGGCGGCGGCCTTCTTCGGGTCGGTCGCACCCATCAGGTCGCGGTTCTTGGCGATCGCGCCTTCGCCTTCGAGCACCTGGATCATCACCGGCCCCGACATCATGAAATCGACCAGATCCTTGAAAAAGGGCCGCTGGCGGTGCACCGCGTAAAAGCCCTCGGCCTCGGACCGCGACAGCCAGCGCATCTGCGCGGCGACGATCCGCAGGCCGTTGGTCTCGAAGCGCGAGTAGATTTTGCCGATGAGGTTCTTGGCCACGGCATCGGGTTTGATGATGGAAAGCGTGCGTTCGACCGCCATGTTTGTGCTCCGACAGGATAATTGCGAGTAAATTCAAAATTATAGCATGTCCGATCGGCGCCGCGAGTGTCCGGCCGCGGCGCAGAGGCCGTGGCGCCGCCAAGAAAAAGCCCGGCCGAAGCCGGGCTCGATCGGGCGCGGGGCGTTGGCTCAGGGCATCAGCAGGTTCGGCAGCCAGAGGGTGATGGCCGGCACGTAGGTGATCAGCAGCAGGAACAGCAGCATCACCAGGATCCACGGCGCGCAGGCCTTGGTCACCTCGGTCAGCCCCATGTTCGCGATGCCCGAGGCGACGTAGAGATTGAGGCCCACCGGCGGCGTGATCATGCCGATCTCCATGTTGACGGTCATCAGGATGCCGAGGTGGATCGGGTCGATGCCGAGCTTCATCGCCACCGGGAAGAGAATCGGCGCGGTGATCAGCAGGATCGACGACGGCTCCATGAAGTTCCCGGCGATCAGCAGCAGGACGTTGACGACCATCAGGAACATCCACGGCGACAGCCCCATGTCGTTGATCCACGCCGCCAGGCTCTGCGGGATCTGCTCGGAGGTGAGCAGGAACGAGAACAGCACCGCGTTGGTGATGATGTAGAGGATCATCGCCGACAGGTTGGCCGAATCGAGCAGCACCTTGGGCACCTGCTTCAGCGTCAGGTCCTTGTAGACGTAGACGGAGACGAAGAACGCGTAGGCGGCGCTCATCGCCGCCGCCTCGGTCGGCGTGAAGATGCCGGAGTAGATGCCGCCGATGACCACGACGACCAGCGCCAGTCCCCAGAAGCTCTCGCGGAACGCGGCGACCATCTCGGCGAGGCTCGCCCTGGGCATCCGCGGGTAGTTGCGCTTCTTGGCCACCGCCCAGGTGACCGACAGCAGCAGCGCGGCGAGCAACAGCCCGGGGACGATGCCGGCGATGAACAGCTTGCCGATCGACGAGTTGGTCGACACCGCGTAGATGACCATGACGATCGACGGCGGGATCAGGATGCCCAGCCCACCCGCGGTGCCGATGACACCGACGCCGAATTTCATCGGGTAGCCCTGCTTGACCATCGCCGGCAGCAGGATCGAGCCGATGGCGACCACGGTGGCCGGGCTCGAGCCCGACACCGCGGCGAACAGCGCGCAGGCGAGCACGCCGCCCAGCGCCAGGCCGCCGTGCAGGTGCCCGACCATCGCGGTGGCGAAGCGGATCATCCGCTTGGCGACGCCGCCGTGGGTGAGGAAGTTGCCGGCGAGGATGAAGAACGGGATCGCCATGATCTCGAACTTCTCGATGCCGGTGAAGAGCTTCAGCGCCACCGATTCCAGCGGCACCTGCGTCATCGTGAACAGGAACGACAGGACGGTGAGGCCGAGCGCGATCGAGATCGGCATCCCGGTGATCATCAGGGCGCACAGCAGCCCGAAGATGACGAGGCCGGTCATGGCCGGCTCTCCGGCTTGACGTCAGCGGGGTGGAGGTCCGAGGGCAGTTTCGCCCACTCGGTCGCGTCCTCCTTGTCGATGCCCTCGACGTGGCCGTGGTCGGCGTGCGGCAGGTGCCCGGTCCTGATGAAGCTCCAGGTCACCTGCAGGAAGCGGTAGCACATCAGGTAGGAGCCGAGCGGAATGCACAGGTAGACCAGCCACTTCGGCGCCTCGAGGTCGGCCGAGACCTGGTCGGTGTGGAAGAGCTCCCAGACGAAGTGCGCGCCGAAGCTGCCGATGATGCCGGTGAACAGCGCCCCGGCCAGCAGCCCGAAGATGACGAACTTGGCGCGCACCCGGTCGGACAGCGCGTTGATCAGCACGTCGACGCCGACGTGGATGCCGGTGCGCACGCCGTAGGCGGCGCCGAACTTGGCCATCCAGACGAACATGAAGATGCACAGTTCCTGCGCCCAGCCCATGTGGATGCCGAGCAGGAAGTCCTGGACGCCGGGGATCGGCATGCCGGACGCGTAGCGGTGCAGCACGGCGACGAAGATGATCACCGTCGCGGCGCCGATGAGGAAGGTGATGATCCATTCCTCGAGATGGTCGAGGGCGCGATTGAGCATCTTCCGGTCTCCTCCCGGTCGGCGGAACGGCTAGTACGAAACGGGCGCCCGCCGCGGGGGCGGGCGTCCGGTGCGGCAGGCTCTCAGTCGGCCTTGAAGCCGGTTTCCTTGTAGAACGCCTGGATCGTGTCCTTGCCGATCCGGCTTTCCATGTCCTTGTGCACGGCGATCATCGCCTTCTTCCACGCGGCGCGTTCCTCCGCGGTCGGCACGTAGACGTTCGTCTTGCCCGAAGCCTTGATCTTTTCCAGCGACTGGTCGTTCTCCAGCTTGGCGATCGAGTTCGCGTACTTGGTCGCCTCGGCCATCGCCGCCTCGAGTTCCTTGCGCACGTCGGCCGGCAGGCCGTCCCAGAACTTCTTGTTGGCGATCACCGCGTAGCCGAGGTAGCCGTGGTCGGTGACGATCGCGTGCTTCTGCACCTCGTGCATCTTCTGCGTGAACATGTTCGACGGCGGGTTCTCGGTGCCGTCGACGACGCCGGTCTGCAGCGCCTGGTAGACCTCGGAGAACGCCATCGTCTGCGGAATGCCGCCCACCGCGCGCATCTGCGCCTCGAGCACCTTCGACGACTGGATGCGCAGCTTCTGGCCCTTGATGTCGGCGGGAAGCTTCAGCGGCTTGTTGGCGGAGAGCACCTTGAAGCCGTTGTCCCAGTAGGCGAGGCCGACGATGCCCTTGGGCTCGAGCTTCTTGAACAGCGCCATGCCGGCCGGTCCGCCGGTCACCTTGTGCAGCTCGTCGAAGTTGTCGAACATGAACGGCAGGTCGAACACCTCGAACTCGCGCACGCCCAGCGGGCCGAACTTGGCCAGCGACGGGGCGAGCATCTGCACCGAACCCAGCGACAGCGCTTCCATCTCCTCGCCGTCCTTGTAGAGCTGCGAGTTGGGATAGACCTCGATCTTGACCTTGCCCTTCAGCCGCGCCTCGGCGAGCTCCTTGAACTTCTCGGCGCCCTTGCCTTTCGGCGTGTCGGGCGCGACGACGTGGCTGAACTTGATGACGATCGGCGCCTGCGCGAGCGCGGTGCCGGCGGCGAACACCGCCGACGTCGCCAGGGCCAGGACCAAACGGAAAGGCGTGAACTTCATGACATCCTCCTGTGAAGCAACGAAGAAAAAAAACGCTTCGCCGGCCGCGATTCTTGTCGTCGATCGCCCTGCGGCGCAGGGGGGCAGCCCGTGCTGCCCGTGATTAGGCAGACAACCGCCAAGCCTGTCAACCGAATCCCATGCGGCGAGGGCGGGCTTGCCGGGGTCCGCGCGCCGCGTGCTGTTCGTCGCCAAAGAACGGGTATTGGCGACGAAGGCGGCAAACGGCGCGACAAGTTGCCGCAGGCTAACCCGCAATCCCGCCCTCCGGATTGACGGGCATCAAGCTTTGCCGCGGTTGCGGCAGCCACACGAGCTCGACCCCAGGATCCTCGCCGGCCGCGGCGAACCCCGGGTCGACGCCGACGCCGGGAACGGCGACCAGCGCATCGCCGCAATACAACAGCGGCCAGCCTTCCCGCTGCCAGGTGGGGACGCCCTGTTGCTGGAACAGGTGGGTGAGCAGCTGCCGCGGGCGTCCCGGGCCCGGGCGCAGCCGCTCGCCGCCCTGGCGCGGACGAACGAGGAGTGACCCGGACGCCAAGCCGTCGCCGGCCAGGCCGCGACCGCGCGCGCTGGCGAAGACCAGGCGCCCGTGCGGCAGGACGACCTCGCTCTCGCCGTTCCAGCGCCGCTCGGTCCAGCGCGCCGCCGGCGCGTGGACGACGATCCGCCGGTGGTGGATGCCGACTTCCAGGCCCTCGTGGACGAGGCGCACGCGCGCGTCGGCGGCGGCGCCCACCAGCTGCCGCAGCATGGCGTCGAGGCGATCGGCGGACGGCGCCGCGAGATCGTGGCGCCGCAGAAACCAGCGCAGCAGGTTGCGCGCACGGTGCTCGCCACCGGCGGCAAGCGCGACGAGGCGCGCGCATTCGAGCGTCGGCCCGTCGACCGGATCGAACCCGAGCGCGCCCTGCGCGTCGATCGCGGCGAGTTCGTCGGCGAGCCGTGCGGCATCGGCCTGGTGTGCGGCCGCGCGCAGCAGCGTCTGCGGATAGCCGGGAAAGGCGCGTGCCAGCCGCGGCGTGATCTCGGTGCGCAGGTAGTTGCGGCGGATGCGGACGTCGGCGTTGGACTCGTCGTCGATCCAGTCGAGGCGGCGCGCGCGCGCGGCCGCCAGCAGCGTCGACCGCGGCAGGGCGAGCAGCGGGCGCAACAGCAGCGGGCCGTGCCGCGGCGCGCGCTGCGCGCCCATCGCCGCGAGTCCCGCCGGCCCGGCGCCGCGCAGCAACTGCAGCAGCAGCGTCTCCGCCTGGTCGTCGGCGTGATGGGCGAGGGCCACGGCGTCGACGCCGAGCGTGGCGAAGGCGGCGTAGCGCGCCGCGCGGGCGGCGGCCTCGAGACTGCGGCCCGGCTCGCGGGCGATCGCGACGCGCGCCTGCACCAGCGGCAGCGACCGCGCGGCGCAGGCCGTCGCACAGAATGCCGCCCATGCATCGGCGTGCGGCGACAACCCGTGGTGGACGTGCACCGCCGACGCGACGACGCCGATGTCCGCGGCGAGTTCGGCCAGCACGTCGAGCAGCAGCATCGAGTCGCCGCCGCCCGACAGCGCGACCGCGACGCGCGGCGCGAGGGCGCCGCCGGGGGTCACGCCGTCGCGGCAGCGGCGCAGCGCCTCTGCCACCGCATCGCGGACGGCGTCGACCGGCGAAGGCTGCGCGCGCCGGGTCATCGGCGCCGGCAGCGCCCGGGAGCGTCGACGCCGGAGTCGCGCCGCACCATCACCCGGCGGTGATTTCCTTGAACTTGCCGTAGGACAGGATCTTCTCCTCGCGCGCCTGGAGCAGCGACTCGATGGCCTGGTCCTGCAACTGGCGCAACGCTTCGGCGAGCGACTTTTTGAGGCTGACCATGATCGCGGCGTGATCGCGGTGGGCGCCGCCGACGGGCTCGTTGACGACCTTGTCGATGAGGCCCAGCTGCTTCAGCCGCGGCGCGGTGATGCCGAGGATCTCGGCCGCCTCGGAGGCGTTCTCGGCGCTCTTCCACAGGATCGACGCGCAGCCCTCGGGCGAGATCACCGAATAGGTCGAGTACTGCAGCATCATCGTCACGTCGCCGACGGCGATCGCCAGCGCACCGCCCGAGCCGCCCTCGCCGATGACGGTGACGATGATCGGCGTGCGCAGGCCCGCCATTTCGTAGAGATTGCGCCCGATCGCCTCGGATTGGCCGCGCTCCTCGGCGTCGATGCCGGGATAGGCGCCGGGCGTGTCGACGAAGGTGAACAACGGCAGCGCGAACTTCTCGGCCAGCTTCATCAGCCGCAGCGCCTTGCGGTAGCCCTCGGGCCGCGGCATGCCGAAGTTGCGGTGGATCTTCTCCTTGGTGTCGCGACCCTTCTGGTGGCCGATGACCACGCAGGGCTGGCCGTTGAAGCGGGCGAGGCCGCCGACGATCGCCGTGTCGTCGGCATAGCCGCGGTCGCCGTGCAGCTCGCGGAAGTCGCTGAACATGCCGTTGATGTAGTCGAGCGTGTAGGGCCGCTGCGGGTGGCGCGCGACCAGCGCGATCTGCCACGAGGTCAGCTTGCCGTAGATGTCGCGGGTGAGCTGCTGGCTCTTCTTCTGCAGCCGGTTGATCTCGTCGGAGATGTCGACGGCCGAGTCCTCGTGGACGAAGCGCAGTTCGTCGATCTTCGCCTGCAGTTCGGCGATCGGTTGCTCGAAGTCGAGGAAAGTCTGCTTCATGGCGGCGGCAACGGGGATCCGATGGCGGGCATCATAGCGCATCGCCGCCGGGGGCCGTGGCGCGCGGGCCGCGCGGGGGGCTCAGCGGAGGATCGCGTCGGCGATCAGCTTCAGGCCGGTGGCGAACAGCAGCGTGTAGCTCACCTGGTAGAACGCCTGCTCCGACACCCGGCGGTGCAGCCAGACGCCGAGCCAGATGCCCAGCGGCGCCAGCGGCGCGAACAGCAGCGAGGCGGCGAGGTTGGCGTGATTCAATTGTCCCAGCAGTGCGTAAGGCACCAGCTTGGTGTAGTTGGTCACCAAAAAGAACAGCACCGACGTCGCGACCAGCGAGGTCTTGTCGAGTTTCTGTGCCAGCATGTAGACGGCGAACGGCGGGCCGCCGGCGTGGGCGAGGGTGCTGGTGAAACCCGACAGCGTGCCCCAGAAGACGCCGGCGGCGGTCCCTGGCACGCGCTCGTTGGCGGACAAGTGCCGGGCGATGCGCTCGCTGATCGAGAACCAGCGGTTCAGCGCGAAGGTGACCGCGATGAGGCCGAGCAGCAGGCGGATCGCGTTCACCGGCAGGGTGCCGAAGGCGAAGCCGCCGGCGGCGATGCCGAGCATCGCTCCGGGCAGCATGATCCTGAGATGCCGCGCCGACCAGCGTCCGCGGTAGGCGTGGACCCCGAACAGGTCCATCGCGCAGAGGATCGGCAGCATGATGCCGGCCGCCTCGGCCGGAAGGATGAAGATCGACATGATCGGCACCGCCAGCCCGCCCGACCCGGCGCCGAACCCGCCCTTGGCGATGCCGGTCAGCAGGACCGCGAGCACCGCCACGGGGAAGAAGGCGAGCGGGAAGTCGGGCCAGGCCATCGGGGTCGACCGTTTCAATTCACCGAAGCGGGGCCCCGGCGCGACGCCTGCCACGCCGCGAAGGCCTCGTTGGCGAGCACCGCCAGCAGCACGATCGCCCCCCCGGTCAACGTGGCCGCGCCGGGGTCCTCGCCCATCAGCAGCCAGACCCACAGCGGTCCGGCGATCGGTTCCAGCAGCGCGAGCAGGCCGAGTTCGGTCGCCGACAGGTGGCGCGACGCCGCGGTGGCGAGGAGGCAGCCGGTGCCGAGCTGGACGCAGCCCATCAGTGCCAGGAACGCGAGATCGCGCGCGGTGGCGGCGAACGGCGGCGAGAGCGCGAAGGCGATGACCAGCGAGATGACGCCCGCGATCATCACCTGCGGCAGCATGTCGACGGTGGCGTGGAAGCGGCGCAGCACGGTGACCTGGGCGGCGAAGCAGCAGGACACGCCCAGCGCCAGCAGGTTGCCGGCCAGCCGCCCCGCGTCCAGCGAGTCGGCGAACATGATGACGACGCCGGCAAAGGCGACCGCCATCGCCAGCCAGGTGCGCAAAGGTACCGGCTCGCGCAGGATGAGGCGCCCTGCCAGCGCGGCCAGGAACGGCGACACGCTCATCAGCACGAAGGTGTTGGCGACGGTCGTGCGGGTGAGCGAGGCGATGAAGAAGAAGAACGTGCCGGCCAGGAAGAACCCGGCCAGCAGCCCCGGCTTGCCGGCGGCCACCACCGCCTGCGGCAGACGGCGGCCGTGCATCACGCCCAGCACGCCGGCGACGAACAGCGCCATGAACACGCTGCGCCAGAACACGATCTCCCAGGCGTTGGTGATCGACAGCTGGCGGACGAGGATGCCGCCGGACGACCAGCAGATCGCGGCGACGATCATCATCAGGATGGCGCGGCGGTGCGCCGGGAGCGCCGTGGGTGAACTCATCGCGGGAGGCAATGCGGAACGCCGGTTCAAGGGCAGCGGCGGAAGGGCCGGAAGCGCGCGGGCGCGCCGGAATCGCTGTTAACCGGAAGGTTAACGCAACCCCGCCGGGCTGTCCATGCAGGCAGTCGACGGGTGGGCAGTCGACGCCGGCGGCGCGGCGAGCAGCATCTCGACGTGGGGGATGCCGTCCTCGTCGTAGGGCGGCGAGACCGTGGCGAAACCGAGCGACGCGTAGAACGGCGCCAGGTGGCGCTGGGCTGAGATGCGGATCGCGGCGCCGGGGTACCGCGACGCGCAACCGGCGATGCCCTCGCGCATCAGCCCCCGACCCTGGCCACGGCCGCGCAGCGCCAAGGTGGTGAGCACGCGTCCGATCGACGGTTCGACGTATTTGGCGCCCGGATCGAGGACGCGCAGGTACGCGACCAGGATCGCCGGCTCGGTGCGACTCCAGCCGAGCAGGTGCCAGGCGCGGTGATCGAGCCCGTCGGCGTCGAGGTAGGCGCATTGCTGCTCGACGGCGAACACCTGCTGGCGTGCGGCCAGCGCCGCGTACAGCGCCGTCGGCGAGAGCGTCGGCAGCCGCGACCACTGCCAGCGCGGTGTCGAACCGGGCGTCGCCGCGGAAGGTGGGAGTTCCATGCGCCCGACCTTAGCGCAACGGCGGTGCAGCGTCGAGGCACCCATGCAGGCGCTCGCGCGGGGGATCGGTCGGCGGCGGACGACCCCGCCGCGGCCGGCGACACCCGTCAGATGCGCCAGACGACTGGTCAACCGGCGTGGGTGCGCAGGTCATCCGGATGGACGACTTCGACCCGGCCCGGCCGCGCCGGCATGAGTTCGCGCAGTCGCCGCGGCGGTGCGACACTGCGTCGCAGCAACTCGGCCGCCAACGCGCCACCGGCCATCAGGGCAATCGCGGCCAGCGCGATCGGCGGCTCGGGGTCGAGCAACGCATCGACCCAGGGCAGGTCGACCTCGGGGAGCCAGGCGGCGAGGGCGATGGCGAGCAGGAAGGCGGCCGCGCCGGCGATCGTCACCGCCACCGCCCAGGCCGGCAGGCCGAGAAAGCGCAAGGCGCCGCGCTGGTGGTGGCGCAGCAGTGCGAACAGCGGCGCCGTCAGCGCGAAGCTGCCGCCGAGCATGCCCACACCGGCGATGGCGAAGCGCAGCAGTGCCGTCTCGGCGTCCGGCGCCTGCAGGACGGCCGAGCGCAGGCGCAGCGCCTCGGCGAGGACGGGAACGACGTCGACGACCAGGGCGATTTGCAGCACCGACAGCGAGAGGAGATAGGTCAGGCGCAACATGGGCGTGCTTTCGGCAAGGGGTTGATCGGTCGGGCGCGAACGCCGCCCGCCTGCCCAATCTAGGGCGTCGAGCCACGCCGTGCCATCGGCCGCTTGGTCGATCCGCGGCGGCGCCTGCCGCACCCGCCCGTCAAGGCCAGCGCAGCCAGGGGATCAGCGCCGGCGTCCGCTGCGCGTAGGCGGCGTAGTCGGGAAACCGCGCCGCCAGCGCGCGCTCCTCGAACGCCGCCTTGAGGTGCAGCACCAGCGCCAGCAGCGCGAACGCCAGCCACCGCCAGGCGTCGGCGAAGCCGACGGTGACGCCGGCGCAGAACAGCAGCACGGCGAGGTACATCGGATGCCGGACGTGGCGGTACGGGCCGACGCAGATCAGCCGACCGCCGTCCTTCGGGTCGGGCCGGATGTTGAAATTGCCGGGTCGATTCGCCGTCAGCGCCCACAGCCCGACCACCGCGCCGGCAGCGACCAGCGGCAACGCCAGCGCGGACGCCGGCCAGCCGCCGCCCGGCAGCAGCAGCGCGGCGATGCAGGCGAACTGGGCGGCGACGTAGAGGCGGGAGCGCATGCGGATCGGCGGCGGCAGGGGGCGAACCCCGACGCGCAGCATAGCGCGGCCGACGGGCTCCGCGCACGCGAACTTGCGCCAGGTCAACGTTCGTTCTCGGCGCCCCCGTTTTCGGCCATCAGGCGCCCGGCGACGATGGCGAGCGCCGCGGTCGCAGCCTAGAATGCGCTGTCGTCGGCAGGGGGCGCAGCGCCCCAAGGGGTCGCGCATGGCCAAGCATCGCATCGCCGTCATCGCCGGAGACGGCATCGGCAAGGAAACCGTGCCGGAAGGACTGCGCGTGCTCGAAGCCGCGGCGCGCCGGTTCGGCATCGAGTTCGAATGGCAGCACTTCGACTGGAGCTGCGACTACTACCTCAAGCACGGCAAGATGATGCCCGACGACTGGTTCGACCAGCTGTCGCCGTTCGAGGCGATCTTCTACGGGGCGGTCGGCTGGCCGGAGCAGGTGCCCGACCACGTCTCTCTCTGGGGCTCGCTGCTCCAATTCCGGCGGCGCTTCGACCAGTACGTCAACCTGCGCCCCTGCAAGCTGATGCCGGGCATCGCCACGCCGCTCGCCAACCGCAAGCCGGGGGACATCGATTTCGTCGTCGTGCGCGAGAACACCGAGGGCGAGTACTCGTCGGTGGGCGGGCGGATGTACGAGGGCACCGAGCGCGAGGTCGTGTTCCAGGAGTCGGTGTTCTCGCGCCAGGGCGTCGACCGGATCCTGAGGTTCGCATTCGAGCTGGCGCGCACGCGGCCGGCGAAGCACGTGACCTCGGCCACCAAGTCGAACGGCATCGCGATCAGCATGCCGTTCTGGGACGAGCGCTTCCGGGCGATGGCGGCGCAGTACCCCGACATCCGCGTCGACCAGTTCCACATCGACATCCTGACCGCGCACTTCGTGCGCCGGCCGGAGATCTTCGACGTCGTCGTCGGCTCCAACCTGTTCGGCGACATCCTGTCCGATCTCGGCCCGGCCGTCTGCGGCACCATCGGCATCGCGCCGTCGGCGAATCTCAACCCCGAGCGCGACCATCCGTCGCTGTTCGAACCGGTCCACGGCTCCGCACCCGACATCGCCGGCAAGGGGATCGCCAACCCCATCGGCCAGATCTGGTCCGGCGCGCTGATGCTCGATTTTCTCGGGCACCGCGAGGCGGCCGCCGCCGTCGAGGCGGCGATCGAGCGCGTGCTGTGCGCCGCTTCCGCGCCGAAGACCCCCGACCTGGGCGGCAACGCGCGCACGGCGGATCTCGGCCGGGCCGTCGCCGGCGAAATCTGAGACAATGAGTAGGTTTGTCCCGGAGCGGTGCCCGCGTCGTGCGGTCCACGCTCCACGTGCGGCGATTTGCCGCGGCATCGACGCTGCCGCGGTCGAACGACACGGCTCTCCATCGGGGGGACGTTCGCCGCACCGGCCGACGCCGGTCGCAGCGCGCCCCTTCGCCGTCGCCATCGAATCGATGTTCGTACCCACGGAGACTTGAATGTCACTATTGATCGGAGTTCCAAAGGAAGTCTTTCCCGGCGAGCGGCGGGTTGCAACCGTCCCCGAGGTCGTCGAGAAGCTGATCAAGCAGGGTTTCCGGGTCGCCGTCGAAACCGGTGCCGGCGACACGGCGAGCATCAGCGACGACGCCTACCGCGCGGCCGGGGCGGAAATCGTCGCCGACCGCGCCGCGTTGTGGGCGACTTCCGACATCGTGTTCAAGGTGCGCAGCCCGAACAGCGAGGAGGTCGGCCTGCTGCGCGAGGGCGGCACGGTGGTCAGTTTCATCTGGCCGGCGCAGAACCCCGAGTTGCTGCAGCAGCTGGCCGCGAGGAAGGCGACCGTGCTGGCGATGGACAGCGTGCCGCGGATCTCGCGCGCGCAGAAGCTCGACGCGCTCTCCTCGATGTCGAACATCGCCGGCTACCGCGCGGTCGTCGAGGCCGCGCACGAGTTCGGCCGCTTCTTCGCCGGTTCGATCACCGCGGCCGGCAAGGTGCCGCCGGCCAAGGTCTTCGTCATCGGCGCCGGTGTCGCCGGGCTGGCGGCGATCGGCACGGCGGCCAACCTGGGCGCGATCGTGCGCGCCAACGACACGCGCTCCGAGGTGGCCGACCAGGTCAAGTCGATGGGCGGCGAGTTCGTGCCGGTCGACTACGTGGAGGAGGGCGCGGGCGTCGGCGGCTACGCCAAGGTGATGAGCGAAGGCTTCCAGAAGGCCCAGCGCGAGGTGTTCGCCAAGCAGGCCAGGGAGGTCGACATCATCATCACCACCGCGCTGATTCCCGGCAAGCCGGCGCCGAAGCTGATCACCGAAGAGATGGTCCGGTCGATGAAGCAGGGCAGCGTCATCGTCGACATGGCCGCCGAGCAGGGCGGCAACTGCGAGCTGACCGAGCCGGGCAAGGTGGTGGTCAGGCACGGTGTCACCATCGTCGGGCACAAGGACCTGCCGAGCCGTCTGTCGAAGCAGGCGTCGACGCTGTACGCGACGAACCTGTTCCGCCTGATGGAAGACATGGTCAAGACCAAGAGCGTCACCCCCGAGGGCGTGATCGACGTCGACATGGATGACGAGGTCCTGCGCGGCACGACGGTGGTGAAGGCGGGCAGCGTCACCTGGCCGCCGCCCGCGCCCAAGCTGTCGGCGGCGCCGCCGCAGGCGGCCAAGCCGGCGGCCGTTCCGGTCGCCAAGAAATCCGCTTCCGGGCACGGCGGCGGCGGCGAGCAGATGCCGGCCAAGTCGCTGGCGATCCTGTTCGGCGTGGGTGCGCTGCTGTTCGCGTTCGTCGGGGCCTACGCGCCGGCCAGCTTCCTGTCGCACTTCACCGTCTTCGTGCTGGCCTGCTTCGTCGGCTACATGGTGATCTGGAACGTCACGCCCGCGCTGCACACGCCGCTGATGAGCGTGACCAACGCGATCTCCAGCATCATCGCCATCGGCGCGCTGGTGCAGATCGCGCCGCCGCTCGCGGGAGCCGGCGCCGACCGGCCGGACGGCTGGATCCTGGGCCTCGCCGCGGTCGGGCTGGTGCTCACGGCGATCAACATGTTCGGCGGCTTCGCGGTGACTCGCCGCATGCTCGCGATGTTCCGCAAATAGGAAGAACGATCATGTCCGCCAGCCTCGCCTCCGTCTCCTACATCGCCGCCACCATCCTGTTCATCCTCAGCCTCGGCGGCCTGTCCAATCCCGAAACCGCGCGTCGCGGCAACCTGTACGGCATCATCGGCATGGCGATCGCCGTGCTGGCGACGATCTTCGGGCCGCGCGTCACCATGGCCGGCATTCCCTGGATCGTCGGGACGATGGTCGTCGGCGGCGCCATCGGGCTCTATGCCGCGCGCACCGTGCAGATGACGCAGATGCCCGAGCTGGTCGCGCTGATGCACAGCCTGGTCGGCCTGGCCGCCTGCCTGGTCGGCTACGCCAGCTACGTCGATACCTCCATCCAGTTCACCGGCGCCGAGAAGGCCATCCACGAGATCGAGATCTACATCGGCATCCTGATCGGCGCGGTGACCTTCTCCGGCTCGGTGATCGCCTTCGGCAAGCTGTCGGGCAAGATCAGCGGCAAGCCGCTGCTGCTGCCCGCGCGCCACTGGATCAACCTCGTGCTGCTGCTGCTGGTGATCTGGTACGGCCGCGAGTTCGTCAACGCCCACTCGATCGCCGCCGGCTACCTGCCGCTGGCGGTGATGACCGTAATCGCGCTGCTGTTCGGCATCCACATGGTGATGGCGATCGGCGGCGCCGACATGCCGGTGGTGGTCTCGATGCTCAACAGCTACTCGGGCTGGGCGGCGGCGGCCACCGGCTTCATGCTCTCCAACGACCTGCTGATCGTCACCGGCGCGCTGGTGGGTTCGTCGGGCGCGATCCTGTCCTACATCATGTGCCGGGCGATGAACCGCAACTTCATCAGCGTCATCGCCGGCGGCTTCGGCACCGGCGGCGGCACGGCGCCGGCGGCGGGTGCGCAGCCGGCGGGCGAGGTCACGCCGGTCAGCTCGATCGAGACGGCGGAACTGCTGCGCGAAGCCAAGAGCGTCATCATCGTCCCGGGCTACGGCATGGCGGTCGCGCAGGCCCAGCACACCGTGTACGAAATCACCAAGCTGCTGCGCGAGAAGGGCGTCAACGTCCGCTTCGGCATCCACCCGGTGGCCGGGCGCATGCCCGGCCACATGAACGTGCTGCTGGCCGAGGCCAAGGTCCCCTACGACATCGTGCTGGAGATGGACGAGCTGAACGACGACTTCCCGGCGACCGACGTCGCGATGGTCATCGGCGCCAACGACATCGTCAATCCCAGCGCCCAGGACGACCCCGGCAGCCCGATCGCCGGCATGCCGGTGCTCGAGGTCTGGAAGGCCAAGACGTCGATCGTCATGAAGCGCAGCATGGCGTCCGGGTACGCGGGGGTCGACAACCCGCTCTTCTACAAGGACAACAACCGGATGCTCTTCGGCGACGCCAAGAAGATGCTGGACGAAGTCCTGGTCGCGTTGAAGTCCTGACTCCGGTCGGGCGGCCGGGGCGACCCGATCCGCCGCCCGATCGCGCCCGCGATGGCCGGACCGCTCGCCCACCTCACCGTCCTCGACCTCTCCCGGGTGCTCGCCGGGCCCTGGTGCACGCAGTTTCTCGCCGACCTCGGCGCCAGCGTCATCAAGATCGAGAAGCCCGGCACCGGCGACGACACCCGCGCCTGGGGCCCGCCCTGGCTCAAGGACGAGGCGGGCCGCGACACCTCGGAAGCCGCCTACTACCTCGCCTGCAATCGCGGCAAGCGCTCGGCCGCGGTCGATTTCACCCAGCCCGAAGGCCAGGCGATCGTGCGCGAGCTGGCGGTGCAGGCCGACATCGTGGTCGAGAACTTCCGCGTCGGCGGATTGGCGAAGTACGGCCTCGACTACGCCAACCTGGCGGCGATCAATACCCGGCTGGTCTATTGCTCGATCACCGGCTTCGGGCAGACCGGACCCTACGCCGACCGCGCCGGCTACGATTTCATCATCCAGGGAATGGGCGGCTTCATGAGCGTCACCGGCGAGCGCGACGACCTGCCCGGCGGCGGCCCGCAGAAGGCGGGCGTCGCGATCGCCGACCTGATGACCGGCATGTACGCGTCGTCGGCCATCCTCGCCGCGATCGCCCAGCGCGAGATCAGCGGGCAGGGCCAGTACATCGACACCTCGCTGCTCGACACCACGGTGGCGATGATGGCGGTGATGAACATGAACTACCTGGTCAGCGGCAAGCCGCCGGGACGGGCCGGCAACGCGCACCACAACATCGTTCCCTACCAGGTGTTCGCCTGTGCCGACGGCCACCTGATCCTCGCCGTCGGCAACGACGGCCAGTTCGCGAAGTTCTGCGAAATCGCCGGCGTCCCGGGCTTTGCCGCCGACCCCCGCTTCGCGACCAACGCCAGCCGGGTCGCGCACCGGGGCCAGCTGGTGCCGCTCGTCGCCGGCGTGCTGCGCGAGCGCACGCAGCGCGCCTGGCTCGACGCCCTCGAGCCCGCGGGCATTCCCTGCGGCCCGATCAACCGCATCGACCAGGTGTTCGCCGACCCGCAGGTGGTGGCGCGCGACCTGCGCGTCGACCTTCCGCACCCGCTCGCCGGAAGCGTTCCGCAGGTCGGCAACCCGGTGCGCTTTTCGGCGACGCCGGTGCGCTACGAAGCGGCGCCGCCGCTGCTGGGCCAGCACACCGCCGAGATCCTGCGCGAGCGCCTCGGGTTCGCCGACCCGGCAATCGACGAACTCGCGCGGCGCGGCGTCGTCGGCATCCGCTGACCGGCCGCGCGCCGGTGGGCAGCCGGGCACCGGCTCAGGGCACGCTCGCCTCGTGCGGCAGCACGACGTTGTCGGCGCGGTGCGGCACGCGGACGCCGACGCGCATCGCCCACGGAAGCACCTGCCGGTGCAGCGGGATGTGGTTGGTTTCGGCCTGGTGGGCGGACAGCGCCTCGCGGATCATCCGCAACCGCAGCTCGGGGTCCAGCTCGACCTTGATCCTCGCCGTCAGCGCGTCGAGCTTCGGGTTCGAGGCCCGGCCGTAATTGTGGTCGCCGTCGCCCCGCCCGTTCCAGGTGGCCAGCACCGGTTGCAGCGTGAAGATCGCGTCCGGCGACGCGCCGTCCCAGCCCAGCAGGTAGGCGCTGGTGTCGCGTCGCTCCAGCTTCGGGAGGTAGTTCGCCCAGGGCAGCGCGTTGACGCGGGTGTTGACGCCGATCCGGCTCCACATCGCGGCGACCGCCTGGCAGATCTTCTCGTCGTTGACGTAGCGGTCGTTCGGGCAGTCGAGCGTGACCTCGAAGCCGCCGGCGTAGCCCGCCGCGGCGAGCAGTCGCTGCGCGGCCTCGCGGTCGAACGGCGGCCGGCGCTCGAGCTCCGGCGTGGATTGTGCCGGCGACGGCAGCAGCGCGCCGGTGGGCTGCGACAGCCCGCGCATCGTCGTGCGCTGGATGGCGTCGATGTCGATCGCCCGGTGGAGTGCCTGGCGCACCCGCGGGTCCTGGAACGGGTTCCTGCCCTTGACGCTCGCGTACAGGAGCTCGTCGCGCCCCTGGTCGAGGCCGAGGAACACGATCCGGTGCTCGGTGCCCGCGACGACCTCGATGCCCGGGGTCTGCCGAAGGCGCGGGACGTCGTGCGGCGGCGGATCGGCGACGAGGTCGACGTCCCCCGCGATGAGCGCGGCGACCCGGGCGGCGTCGGAAGGAATCGGCGTGTAGACGACTTCGTCGACGTTACCCTCGAATCGCCTGTCCCTGGCTCCCCACCAGTGGGGATTCCTGGCCAGCACGGTCTTCGCGTCGGGCTGGCGCGTCTGCAGCACGAAGGGGCCGGTCCCCATCGCCTGCCGGGCGGTGATCGAGTCGACCCCGACGGCGTCGTCCGGCGGCGTCGCCGCGCGGTTCCTTTCGCACCAGGCGCGGCTCATGATGCCGATCGTCGCCACGTGCTCGAGCAGGATCGGGTTGGGCCCCGGCGTGACGAATTCGACGGTCCGGTCGTCGATCCGGCGCGCGGTGCCGGCGGCGTCGGCGTGGGCGCGCAGCGGCGAGGTGGCGGAGCGGGCGCGCTCGTAGCTGAACACCACGTCGTCGGCGGTGAAGGGCGAGCCGTCGGACCACCGGACGCCCGGGCGCAGGCGGAAGCGCCAGGTCGTCGCGTCGACCCGCTGCCACGACGTCGCCAGCGCGGGCACCAGCGCCAGCTGCCGGTCGCGGGTGACCAGCGACTCGTAGACCAGCGCATTGAGGTTGCGGGTGAGGCCGTTGCTCTGCGCGTGCGGGTCCGCCGTCTGCAGGTCGCCGCGGCCGGCCCAACGCAGCGTCCCGGCGGCAGTCTCGTCGGCGAGCGCGGACAGCGTGGCGGCGACGACGAGGAGCGCGATCAGCGAGGGTCGGTACATGGGAGCTCCGGCACGGCTCGACGGGGTGGACGGTGGCGCGGCCCGGGGCCAGCCGCGATGATAACGTCCACCGGCGGGACGTGGCGCGCGTTAGAATCCGCGCCGCCAAGCGCGTCCGATCGGCGGGCGCCGCGGCCGTAGCCCCCTATCCCCTCCCCATGCCTGCCCCGGCCCTCGCCTCGCGGCTTCTCGAACTGCTGACCGAAGGCATGGCGGCCGACGCGGTGGCGCTCGCGCGCCGCATCGAGCGGGCGGGCGCGGCCCGCGCGCCCGCCGCGGAGTGGGCGCGGATCGAAGCGGCGGTGGCGCGATCGGTGGCGCGTCGCCGCGAGCGCGCCGCGCGCAAGCCCGCGATCAGCTACCCGCCGGAGCTGCCGGTCGGGGCCCGCGCCGACGACATCGCGGCCGCGATCCGCGACCATCCGGTGGTCATCGTCTGCGGCGAGACCGGGTCCGGCAAGACCACGCAGCTGCCCAAGATCTGCCTCGCGGCGGGGCGGGGCGAGCGCGGTCTGATCGGACACACGCAGCCGCGGCGGATCGCCGCCCGCGCGGTGGCGACGCGGATCGCGCAGGAGCTCGGCGGCGAGATCGGGGCGGACGTCGGCTACAAGGTTCGCTTCACCGACCACACGCGGCCCGACGCCTACGTCAAGCTGATGACCGACGGCATCCTGCTGGCCGAGACCCAGCGCGACCGGCAGCTTCGCGCCTACGACACCCTCATCGTCGACGAGGCGCACGAGCGCAGCCTCAACATCGACTTCCTGCTGGGGTATCTGCGGCAGCTCGCGGCCGAGCGGCCGGATCTCAGGGTCGTCGTCACCTCGGCCACCATCGACGCCGCGCGCTTTGCGCAGCACTTCGCGCTCGGCGACCGGCCGGCGCCGGTGATCGAGGTGTCGGGGCGCACCTATCCGGTGGAGCAGCGCTACCGGCCGCTTAAGTCCGGCGCCGACGAGGTCGACGACGAGGAGGAGCTCGAGGACGCGATCGTCGCCACGGCCGAGGAACTCTGGCGCGAGGGTCCCGGCGACATCCTGGTCTTCCTGCCAGGGGAGCGCGAGATCCGCGAGACGGCGGAGCTGCTGCGCCGGGGCCTGCAGCGCCGCCCCTACGCGGCGGCGGTCGAGATCCTGCCGCTGTTCGCGCGGCTCTCGGTGCCCGAGCAGCAGCGCGTGTTCGCGCCGTCGCGGGGACGGCGGATCGTGCTGGCGACCAACGTCGCCGAGACCTCGCTGACGGTGCCGGGCATCCGCTACGTGATCGACGCCGGGCTGGCCCGCGTCAAGCGCTATTCGCTGCGCAACAAGACGACGCTGCTGCAGATCGAGAAGATCTCGCAGGCCGCCGCCAATCAGCGCGCGGGGCGCTGCGGGCGCGTCGCCGACGGGATCTGCGTCCGGCTCTATGCCGCCGACGACTTTGCCGCGCGACCGCGCTTCACCGACCCCGAGATCCTGCGCTCGTCGCTGGCTGCCGTGGTGCTGCGCATGGCCGCGCTCGATCTCGGTGCGGTCGAGGCCTTTCCCTTCCTCGACCCGCCGTCGCCGCGCGCGATCAGCGACGGCTTCCAGCTGCTGCACGAGCTCGGCGCCGTCGACGGCGAACGCCGGCTGACGGCGCTCGGCCGCGATCTCGCGCGGCTGCCGGTCGACCCGCGCGTCGGCCGGATGATCCTCGCCGCGAAGGAGCGCCAGTGCGTCGCCGAGACGCTGGTGATCGCCAGCGCGCTGTCGGTGCCCGACCCGCGCGACCGGCCGCTGGAGAAGCAGCAGGCGGCCGACCAGGCGCACCTGCGCTTTCGCGACGAGCGTTCCGATTTCCTTTCGCTGCTGGCGCTGTGGGAGTTCTTCGACGGCAAGCTGGCCGAGAAGCTCACGCATCGGCGGCTGGTGGAGGCGTGCCGCGCGCAGTTCGTCTCCTGGCTGCGGCTGCGCGAGTGGCGGGACGTCCACACCCAGCTGGTCGCCGAAATGGCGGAGCTGGGATGGGAGTGGCCCGCGGCGCTGCCGCGCGAGATCGACAACGCGCGCTACGCGTCGATCCATCAGGTGCTGCTGGCCGGCTTGCTGGGGAACATCGGGTTGCGCGACGAGGACGGCGAGGGCTACCTCGGCGCCCGCGGCATCCGCTTCCACCTGCATCCCGGATCGGGGCTGGCGAAGAAGAAGCCCAGGTGGGTGCTCGCCGCCGAGCTGGTCGAGACCTCGCGGCTCTACGCGCGCTGCGCGGGGCGCGTCGAGCCGGATTGGATCGAGGCGGTCGCGGGCGACCGGGTGACGCGCGACCACTTCGAGCCGCACTGGGACAACGATCGCGGCGAGGTGGTGGCCAGCGAGCGCGTGCAGCTCTACGGGCTCACGCTGGTGCCGCGCCGGCGCGTGTCGTTCGGCCGCATCGACCCGGTGCTCGCGCATCAGGTGTTCGTGCGCGAGGCGCTGGCGACCGGCGTGCTCGCCACCCGCGGCAAGTTCGTCGAGCACAACCGGCGGCTGATCGCGGAAGTGGCGGAACTCGAGCACAAGGCGCGACGCCAGGACGTGCTGGTCGACGACGAGGCGATCGCCGCGTTCTACGCCGCGCGGGTCCCGCCGGAGATCCACTCGCTGGCCGGCTTCGAGCGCTGGCGCGAGACGGCGGAGCGGGACCGGCCGACGCTGCTGCACCTCACCCGCGAGGCGCTGATGCGGCACGCGGCGGCACAGGTGACGGCCGAGCTCTTCCCCGAGCGGTTGCCGATGGCGGGCGCCGACCTGCCGCTCAAGTACCGGTTCGCCCCGGGACATCCGCAGGACGGGCTGACGCTGACGGTGCCGCTGCCGCTCCTCAACCAGCTCGACGCGGCGCGGCTGTCGTGGCTGGTGCCGGGGATGATTCGCGACAAGGTCGCCGCGCATTTCCGCGCATTGCCCAAAGGCCTGCGCAACCGGCTGGTCCCGGTGCCGGAGGCGGTCACCGCGTTTCTGGAGGCGACCGTCGCCGGCGCCGAACCGCTGCCCGACGCGATCCGCGGTCACCTTCGTGCCCGGCTGGGGGAGGCGCTGCCGGTCGACGCCTGGGACGCGATCGAGCTGCCGGCGCACCTGCAGATGAACTTCCGGGTCGTCGACGCGGCGGGGCGCGAGCTCGGCAGCGGGCGCGATCTCGGGCGCCTGCGCGCCGAGCTCGGCGAGGCGGCGCAGCTGTCGTTTCAGGAGGCCGGCCCGGCGTTCGAACGGCGCGGACTGCGCAGCTGGGACTTCGGTCACCTGCCGGAGACGTTGACCGCGGTGAAGGGCGGACGCCGGGTGACCGGCTATCCGGCGCTGGTGGACGACGGCGACAGCGTCTCGCTGGCGCTGCAGGACACCGCGCCGGCCGCGCTGGCATCGACGCGGGCCGGCGTGCTGCGCCTGATGCGGATCGCGCTCAAGGGGCCGCTGGCGAATTACGACAAGGGCGGCCCGGGCTTCGCGCAGGCCGCGCTGTTGCTGAAGACGGCGATTCCGACCGACCGGCTGCTGGCCGACGTCGTGGCGTCGATCTGCGACCGCGCCTTCCTCGGCGACGATCCGCTGCCGCGGACCGAGGCGGCGTTCGCCGAGCAGGTCAAGCGGGGGCGAACACGGCTGCCGGCGGTGGCCGAGGGTGCCGTCCGCCTGCTGGCTGCGATCGCAGCCGAGCAGCAGGCGCTGACGCAGCGGCTCGCGGCGGCGCCACCGGCGCTGTCCCGGCTGGCGGCGGAACTGCGGCAGCGGCGCGACGCGCTCGTCCACCCGGGGTTCTTCGCCGCCACGCCCTGGTCGCAGCTCGAGCACCTGCCGCGCTACCTGAAGGCGCTCGACCGGCGCTGGGTCAAGTGCCTCGAGAATCCGGCCCGCGACGCCCGGCACGCGGCGACGGTGAGCCAGTGGTGGCAGCGCTACCGCGAGCGGTTGGAACGCAACCGGGCGCTGGGTCGCACGGAGCCGGGGCTGGAGGGCTTCCGCTGGCTGCTGGAGGAGCTCTCGGTGTCGCTGTTCGCGCAGGAGCTGAAGACGCCGCTTCCGGTGTCGCTGAAGCGCGTGGACAGGGCCTGGACGGACCTCGGGCAGTGAGCGTGAAGAGCCGCCCCGGTGGCGGCGAGAATCCGTGCGTGCTACAGTAGGTTAGCGTTTTTTCGTCCACCCGTTTCGAGACTCTCCGGGCCTCGCGCGCGGCGAGGGGCGGGTTTCGCCGGTGCGGCTTCGGACGAGCCCGCGAGCGGCGCCATGGGGATCGTTTTTCACGCGTGAACGCACTGACCACCGAAGCTGCCGGCCGTCGCCCCGCCCGGGAGATCGCGAAGATCCTCGGCGATTGCCGGGATCTCGCCGTTCACCGGCTGCTGCTCGCGTTCGGCGAGATGCTCGACCGCGTCGGCGACATGCTGATGGATCGGGCCAGCCGTTCCGACGTGCGCGAGGACCAGACGCTCTATCTCGACACCCGCGGCGCCATCGTCGGCGGACGGGCGGCGCTGATGGTCGAGTTCGAGAGGCAGCTGCGCAGTGGCGTCGATGCCCGCATTGCCGGTCGCAGCGAGCCCAAGCCCGATTTCGCCAAGGTCGACGCGACCAAGCTGACGCTGGTCGACACCGCGGCGATGGACGAGTCGGTCGTCACCGGCAACATCACCCGCGTGGTCGAGAACCAGTGCCACGACGAGCTGCAGGTGCTGAATCGTGGATTCGGTCACCTGATGGGGCAGCCGGAGCTCGAGACCGATCGCAACCCTCTCGCCCCGGTAACCATCGTCGACGCGTTCGCCGCCGCGCTGAAGCAGAGCAAGCTCGACCAGAGGATCCGCTTCACCATCCTGAAGGAGCTCAACCAGGCGCCGCTGGGCGAGATCGCCGCCATCTATGCCGATCTCAACCGCCACCTGATCAACCAGCACGTGGTGCCGGCGGGGGCGCGCGCGTCGATCATCAATCGCAGTTCCGCGGTCGATCGCACCCGGGCGCTGCGCCCGCAGCCGTCGCCGGCAGCCCATCCGCCGGCCTCGCCGGAAATCGACGTCATGGCCCTTTTCCGGCGCATGTCGGGCGGCGCGCCGGCGCCGGCGCTGCCGGGAGGCCAGGCCGCGGGGCAGCCGGTGCCCGGCGGGCAGGGCGCCGCCGACTTCGCGCACCCGGCGGGCGGTCCGCGGGCCTACGCGATGCCCGAGGGCGGCGATGGACTGCCGCAGATCGAGATGCCGGGGGGCGCTCGCAGCATGTGGATTCCCGCGGGGCCGCTGGCGCCGACCCCCTCCGGCTACATCCCCGGGACGCCGATCATCGCCACCCCCGAACTCGGCGAGGGGCTGCACCGCCTGCAGCGCGGCGAGATGGATTTCGACGTGGGCGGCGCGATGGTGCAGTTCTCCGGCATACCGGAGGGCAAGCACAACGTCCTGCGCGACCTGCAGGAGTCGCCGCTCGGCCGGCGGTCGACGCAGCTCGAGGCGATGACCATCGAGCTGGTCGCGATGCTGTTCGACTTCATCTTCGACACCCGCGACCTGCCCGACGGCATCAAGGCGCTGCTGGCCCGCCTGCAGATACCGGTGCTGAAGGCGGCGATGCTCGACGGCGCGTTCTTCGCCAAGAAGTCGCACCCGTCCCGCGTGCTGGTCAACGCCCTGGCCAACGCGGGGCTCGGCTGGTCGCCGTCGATGGGCAGCGCCGATCCGCTGTACAAGAAGCTCGAAGAGATCGTCCACCGCATTCTCAACGACTTCACCGACAACCTGTCGCTGTTCGACGAGTTGCGCGAGGATCTCGCGCAGTTCCTCGCCGCCGAGGAAGCGACCGCGGAAGCGAACATCTCCAGCTCGGCGGACGAGGTCAACCTGCGCGATCGGCGGCAGATCGCCGCCGAGGTCGCGAAGGCCGAGGTCGAGCGCCGCATCGGCAGCCACCCGGTGCCGCAGTTCCTGGCCGACTTCCTGCGCCGGCAGTGGGTGCCGGCGCTGGAAGGTGTCCACGCGCACGACGGCGAGGACAGCGACGCGTGGGGCCAGTCGGTCTCGACGCTCGACGATCTCGTCTGGAGCGTCCAGCCGAAGAAGACGACCGAAGACCGCAAGCACCTGGTGGCGATGCTGCCGTCGCTGCTGAAGCGCATGGCGGTCGGGACGCGCGCGGGGCATTGGCCGCCCGAAGACCGCGAGCGTTTCATGTCCAACCTGGTCGAGGCGCACGCGGCGGCGGTCAAGCCGTCGCTCGCGTCGGTCGAATTGCCGACGATGGCGGTGGCCGAGCAGGCGCGGATCGTCGCCGTGCAGGCGAAGGCCGCCGGCGACGAGGTCGCGGCGGCCAAGGCCGAGCAGCTCGTCGTGGCGATGACCGCCGCCGAGCCGGAGCCGGCGGCGCCGGAGCCGGAAGTCATCGAGGATCACTATCTCGAGATCGCGCAGAGCCTCGAGCGCGGCATGTGGATCGAGTTCGAGGCCGACGACGGGCAGCTCGCGTTCGCCAAGCTCGCCTGGGTGAGCCCGCTGCGCGGCACCTACCTCTTCACCAACCGGCAGGGCCAGAAGGCGCTGTCGATGACCGCCGAAGAACTCGCCGAGCGCTTCCGCAACGACCAGGCACGCCTGGTCGAGGCCGAGCCGCTGCTCGACCGCGCGCTGTCGAGCGTCATGGCCTCGTTCGGCGAAAAGTACCCGGAGCCCGAGGCCGCATAGGCGTTCCGTTCCCGTTCCCGTGTCCGTTCCCGTGCAACACCTCCGCATCGGCGCGCTGATCATCGGCGACGAGATCCTATCGGGCAAGCGGCAGGACCGGCACTTCGCGCACGTGGTCGAGGTCCTCGCCCGCCGCGGGCTGAAGCTCGCCTGGGCGCGCTACGAGGGGGACGACCGCGCGCGCCTCGCCGCGGTGCTGCGCGAGACCTTCGCCGCCGGCGATCTGGTGTTCAGCTGCGGCGGTGTCGGCGCGACGCCGGACGACCACACGCGCCAGGCGGCGGCCCTGGCGCTCGGGGTCCCGTTGCTGCGGCATCCCGAGGCGGTCGCCGAACTCGAGGCGCAGTTCGGGCGCGACGCCTATCCGAACCGCATCCGGATGACCGAGTTTCCCGAGGGCAGCGCGATCATTCCCAATCCGGTGAACCGTGTCGCCTCGTTCTCGATCCGGCACCACCACTTCTTTCCGGGCTTTCCGCAGATGGCCTGGCCGATGCTCGACTGGGTGCTCGCCACCCGCTATCCGGATCTGGTCGCGACGCCCGACGGCGAGCGGGCGATCGTCGTCTACGGCGCCGGCGAGAGCCAGCTGCTGCCGCTGATGGAAGACAACGTGCGCCGGTATCCGCAGTTGCGGCTCTTCAGCCTGCCCTCGCTGGCGCCGAACGGCGAACGGCGGATCGAGCTCGGCGTGAAGGGCGACCCGCAGACACTCGACGCCGCCATCGCGCACCTGATCGCCGGCGTGGAAGCGGGCGGCTTCCGCTGGGAGCACGACCGGGGTGCCGGCGCCGGGGCGCCGTGACCGCGCAGCACGCGGGAGACGGGATGGACGGCAGCGGGCGCTGGTACGACGACGTGCGGGTCGGCGACACGTTCTCGCGCACGGTGACGATCACCGAAACGCACCTGGTGCTGGGAGCGGGGCTCATCGGCGACTTCAATCCCCACCACGTCGACGACGTCTACGCGCGGCGTTCGCGCTTCGGCACCCGGATCCTGCACGGGATGATCACCAGCGCGCTGATGGGCGCACCGGTGGGGATGTACTTCCATGGCACGGCGATCGCCTATCTCGAGCACGCCGCGCGCTTCACCGCGCCGGTGCGCGCCGGCGACACGCTGGCGACGCTGTGGACGGTCACCGACCGGCAGGACAAGCCGCGGCACGCCGGCGGGGTCGTCGTGCTCCGGGCGGTGTGCACCAACCAGGACGGCGTCGTCGTCGCCGAGGCCGACGGCAAGATCCTCGTCGCCGCCAGGCCCTGATTCTCCCGGTGCCCCGCGATGCTGCGTTACGCGGCGGCCGTGGCCCGCGCGCACTCGGCCACGAGCGCCGGGCCGCGGTAGACGAGGCCGGTGTAGAGCTGGACCAGCGTCGCGCCGGCGTCGATCTTTTCCCGCGCGTCGGCGCCGCTGAGTATCCCGCCCACGGCGATGATCGGCAGGGCGCCGTCGAGCGCCCGTGCCAGCGTGCGCACGACCTCGGTCGCCTTGTCGCGCAGCGGCCGGCCGGACAGCCCGCCCGTCTCGTCCGCGTGCTTCACGCCCCGGACGGCGTCGCGCGCCAGCGTCGTGTTGGTGGCGATGACGCCGTCGATGCGGTGACGGACCAGCAGCCTGGCGATGCCCTCGATCGCCGTCGGTTCGAGGTCCGGCGCGATCTTGACGGCGATCGGCGTGTACTTGCCGTGCCGGTCGGACTGCAACTGCTGCTCGTTCTTGAGCGCGGCCAGCAGTGCGTCGAGCGCGTCCTCACCCTGCAGGTCGCGCAGTCCCTTGGTGTTCGGCGACGAGACGTTCACCGCCACGTACGAGGCACGGTGGTAGACGGCGGCGAGGCAGTGCCGGTAGTCGTCGACCGCGCGCTCGTTGGGCGTGTCGAAGTTCTTGCCGATGTTGAGCCCGAGAATGCCGGTCCAGCGCGCGCGGGCGGCGTTGGCGAGGAAACGCTCGATGCCGGCGTTGTTGAAACCCATCCGGTTGATGAGCGCCTCGGCGGCGACCAGCCGGAAGATCCGCGGCCGTGGATTGCCCGGCTGCGGCCGCGGCGTGACCGTGCCGCACTCGATGTGGCCGAAGCCGAAGGCCGCCAGACCGTCGATGTGCTCGGCATTCTTGTCGAGTCCGGCGGCGACGCCGATCCGGTTCGGAAACGTCAGCCCCATCGCCGTCACCGGCGACGGCGCAACCCGCGGCAGCAACCATCCGGCGACACCCAGCCGCGCCGCGAGGTCGAGGCTGCCGAATGCGAGCTCGTGCGCACTTTCGGGTTCGAGGGCGAAGAGGGCCGGGCGGAAGGCCTGATAGAGCATCGGAAACGGCGCTGCGACAGGGGCGAACCGGGCCGCACGGCGTCGGCGGGGGCGAGACGCCAATGATAACATTCCCGCCATTGCCACTGCCTCGCGCGGCCGCGCCGCGCGCACCGCGCACCATGTCGCATCGCCGTCTGGCCTGGGGTCTCGCGCTGCTGCTGTTGTCGACGGGCCCGGCCGCCGGCCGCGACCCGGCGCCGCCGGCCTATGCGCAGCGTGCCGACGTCCGTGCGTTCGTCGACGAGATGGTTGAGCAGCACGGATTCGACCGTGCCGGGCTGCGTCGCGTGCTCGCGCAGGCCAGGTTCCAGCCGCAGGTCGTCGCCGCGATGCAGCGGCCGGTGCTCGCTCCGCCGAAGTGGTACGAGTACGCCCCGCAGTTCCTCAACGGCCCGCGCATCGACGCCGGCGTCGCATTCTGGAATGCCCATGCCGCGACGCTGGCGCGCGCCGAGGCGACGTTCGGCGTTCCGCCCGAGGTGATCGTCGCGATCCTCGGCGTGGAGACGTTCTACGGCCGCAACACCGGGCGCTATCGGGTCCTCGATGCGCTGGCCACGCTCGCGTTCGACTATCCGCGCCGGGCGCCGTTCTTCCGCGGCGAGCTGCGGCATTTCCTGCTGCTCGCGCGCGAGCTGTCGCTGTCGCCGCTCGCGCCTCGCGGTTCGTTTGCCGGTGCGATGGGCATTCCCCAGTTCATGCCGGGCAGCTATCGCAGCTACGCGGTCGACTTCGACGCCGATGGGCGCAGCGACCTGTGGTCGAGTACCGACGACGTCATCGGCAGCGTCGCGAGCTATCTGGCGCGCCACGACTGGCAGCGCGGCCAGCCGGTGCTGCTGCCGGCGACCATCGCCGCGGCGGACAGCGAAGCCGTGCTGCGGCGGCTCGACGGTGGCCTGAGCGAGCGCCGCTCGGCCGCCGCCTGGGCGAACGACGGGGTCCGCGCGGCCGACCCGCCGGCCGACCTCGCCGCCGACCCGGTGGGACTGCTGCTGCTGGAAGAAAGCTCCCCCGCCGGCGAGACCGCGCGCTACGCGATCGCCTGCCACAATTTCTACGTGCTCACCCGCTACAACCGCAGTCGCCTCTATGCCGCGGCGGTGTGGGAGCTCGCCGTGGCACTGAAGGCCGCGCGCGGCTCGGGCTGACTGCCGCCGCTCGCGTCCGGCTGCTAGGTCGCGGCGGCGTCGGCCGCGCGCACCCGGGCGACGAGGCCCCGCGTCGACGCATCGGTGGCGGCAGGCAGCGGCGAGCCGTCGGTCAGCGCGGCGATGATCGGCGCGGCCAGCGTCTTCCCGAGCTCCACGCCGTACTGATCGAAGCAGTTGATGCCCGAGAGCACGGCCTCGACGAACGTCCGGTGCTCGTAGAGCGCGAGCAGCTGTCCCAGGCGCCGGGCGTCCAGCTGCGGCAGCAGGATCATCGTCGACGCGCGGTCGCCCGGACAGACGCGGGCGGCGATCGCCGCCTCCAGCGCCTCGGCCGACAGTCCCTTGCCGGCGAGCTCGCCCCGGATCGTGCCGGGGTCGCGACCGCCGAGCAGCGCCTGCGCCTGCGCGAGGGCGTTCGCCACCAGCAGCGTCTGCTGCGTTCCGGCAGGGTGCGCGGCCCGCAGCGGCAGAATGAACTCCACCGGCGCCTCGCGCAGCCCCTGGTGCAGCCACTGGAAGAACGCGTGCTGGCCGTCGGTGCCGGTCATCCCCCACAGGGCGGCGCAGGACGGCAGCGTCAGCGGCGTGCCGTCGCGCTGCACCCGCTTGCCGTTGCTCTCCAGCACGAGCTGCTGCAGGAACGCGGGCAGCAGTCCCAGCGCGTGCGCGTAGGGGACGACGACCCGCTCGGCGTGTCCCAGCAGGCGCGCGTTCCACCAGCCGACGAGCCCGAGCAGGACCGGCAGGTTGCTCTCCAGCGGCGTGGTGCGGAAGTGCCGGTCGACGCTCGCCGCACCCGCCAGCAGTTCGGCGAAGCGCGCCGGACCCAGGCGGATCGCGATCGGCAGTCCGACTGCCGACCACAGCGAATAGCGGCCGCCGACCCAGTCCCACATCGGCAGGACGTCGTCGGCGGCGATGCCGAACGACTCCGCCGCCGCCACGTTGCTCGAGACGCCGACGAAATGCGTTCCCGCGGCAGCCCCCGCAGGGAGCCCGGCCTGCAGCCAGCGGCGTGCCGCCGCGGCGTTGGCGAGCGTTTCCTGCGTCGTGAACGTCTTCGAGACGACGACGAACAGCGTCGTTTCCGGGTCGAGGCCGTGCAGGGCGCGGGTCAGGTGCTCCGGGTCGACGTTGGAGACGAAGCGCACGCCGGGCGGGTGCTCGCCGGCCGGGAGAATGGCACCCAGCGCGTCGCAGACCAGCCGCGGGCCGAGGTCGGAGCCGCCGATGCCGATGTGCACCACGTCGCGGATCGGCCGCCCGGTGGCGCCCGTGCGCCGCCCGTCGCGCAGTGCGCCGGCGAGCGCGGTGATGCGCGCCTGTGCGGCGCGGATCGCCGGCAGCACGTCGCGGCCATCGACGTGGACCGGCGTGTCGTCCTGCTGGCGCAGCGCCATGTGCAGCGCCGGTCGCCCCTCGGACTGGTTGACCTTCTCGCCGGCAAAGAGCGCGGCAATCCAGGCCGACAGATTGGCGGCCTCGGCTTCGCGCAGCAGCGCAGCGATGACGTCGCGGGTCACCCGTTCCTTGGAGAAATCGACCAGCCAGCCATCCCAGTCGAAGGACAGCCGGGAGAATCGCTGCGGGTCGGCGGCGAACAGGCCGAGCAGCGGCGTCGAGCGCAGGGAGTTGCGCAATGCTTCCAGCGAGGGGGGGATTCCTGGAGGGTGGCCATTTCGGTGCGTTCCGTAGAAGTCGACCCGCACGCGGAGCGGGCGGATGCAGTGCAGCATAATCGATTGGGACGGCGGCGCAAAGTCGCTACAATCGCGACAATTGCTGCGCCGCGACACGGCCGCCTCTTCCCTCCACCGGCACCATTTCGACCCCGGTCCTTCCGCCATGAGCCACCCCCCGGGCGACGCGCCCGACAAAGACCTTCCGCTGCGCGACGACACGCGGCTGCTCGGCCGACTGCTGGGAGAGGTCCTGCGCGAGCAGACGGGTGACGCCGTCTACGCCCGGATCGAGGCGATCCGGCAGACCGCCATCCGCTTCCGGCGTGCCGGGCAGGACCAGGCGAGCGCGGTCAAGGCCGAACTCGACGCGCTGATGAACGGCCTGCCGATCGCCGAGACGCTGCACGTGGTCCGGGCCTTCAGCTATTTCTCGCACCTTGCCAACATCGCCGAGGACGTCCACCAGAATCGCCGCCGCCGCGCGCACGCGCTGGCGGGCTCGCCGCCGCAGCGCGGCAGCCTCGCCGACGCGCTCGAGCGCGTCGCCGCGCACGGCACGCGGGGCGACGCGCTGGAGCAGTGGTTTCGCGAGGCGGTGATCGCGCCGGTGCTGACCGCGCACCCCACCGAGGTGCAGCGCAAGAGCATCCTCGACTGCGAACGCGAAATCGCCCGCCTGCTGCAATGGCGCGACCGGGTCCAGTTCACCCGCGACGAGGCGCGGCAATTCGACGCCGACCTGCAGCGCCAGGTGCTGGCGCTGTGGCAGACGGCGATGATCCGGCTCGAAAAGCTGAAGGTCAGCGACGAGGTCGAGAACGGCCTCGCCTACTACCGGTACACGTTTCTCGAGGAAGTGCCGCGGATCTACCTGGCGCTGGAGGCGCACGCGCGCCAGCGTTTCGCCCTGCCGGCATTTTCGCCCCCGGCGTTCCTGCGCCTCGGCTCCTGGATCGGCGGCGACCGCGACGGCAATCCCTTCGTGGTCGCGGAGACGCTCGACTACGCGATCCGGGCCCAGGCGGCGGTCGCCTTTGCACACTATCTCGACCAGGTGCACGCACTCGGCGGCGAGCTGTCGCTGTCGACCCGGCTGGTCGAGCCCACGCCCGAGTTGCTGGGCCTCGCGGCGGCGGCGCACGACGCCAACCCGCATCGCTCCGACGAGCCCTATCGGCAGGCGCTGATCGGCGTCTATGCCCGCCTCGCGGCGACGGCGCGACAGCTGTCCGGTTACGCCCCGGCCCGCGCAGCGCACGTCGAACTCGCGGCCTACCCGAGCCCGCGCGAGCTGCTGGCCGATCTCGCGACCATCCGCGACTCGCTGGCCGCCCACGGTGCGCAGCCGCTCGCCGAGCGCCGCCTGCGGCCGTTGATCCGGGCGGTCCAGGTGTTCGGATTCCACCTGGCGGAGATCGACCTGCGGCAGAACGCCGACGTGCACGAGGCCGTGGTCGCCGAGCTGCTCGCCGCCGCCGGCGTGACCGGCGGCTACGCGCAGCTGTCCGAAGGCGAGCGCGTCGAAGTGCTGGCCCGCGAACTCGGCAGCCCGCGGCTGCTGCACTCGCCGCACCTCGACTATTCGGCGCGGGTGACCTCGGAGCTCGCGATTCTCGCCGCCGCGGCGGCGATTCATCGCCGCTACGGTGCGGATGCGCTGCCCAACTACGTGATCTCGAAGTGCCAGTCGGTGAGCGACCTGCTCGAAGTCGGCGTGCTGCTGAAGGAGGTGGGCCTGCTGCGGGGCGATGCGCTCGCGCTCAACATCGTGCCGCTGTTCGAGACCATCGACGACCTCGCGCACTGCGGCGACATCATGCGTGCGGCGTTCGAGCTGCCGCGCTATCGCGCCTGGCTCGACGGGCGCGGTGCGTGGCAGGAGGTCATGCTGGGCTACTCGGACAGCAACAAGGACGGCGGCTACGTCACCGCCAACTGGGCGCTCTACCGCGCCGAGCGGGTGCTGGTCGACGTCTTCCGCGAGCACGGCATCCGGCTGCGCCTGTTTCACGGCCGCGGCGGGACCGTCGGTCGCGGCGGCGGGCCGAGCTACGAGGCCATCCTGGCCCAGCCCGCGGGCAGCGTTCGCGGCGGGCTGCGGGTCACCGAGCAGGGGGAGATCATCGCCAGCAAGTACTCCGATCCCGAGCTCGGTCGGCGCAATCTGGAAACGCTGGTCGCCGCGGCGCTCGAGGGCAGCATGCTCGACAACGAGCGGCTGGGCCAACGTGCCGGTGCCTATTTCGCGGCGATGGAGGAGATCTCGGTCCACGCCTGCAGCGCGTATCGCGCGCTGGTCTACGAGACGCCGGGTTTCGTCGATTATTTCCGGGCGACGACGCCGATCGCCGAGATCGCGGGCCTCAACATCGGCAGCCGGCCGGCGTCGCGGACCGCGTCGACGCGGATCGAGGATCTGCGCGCGATCCCCTGGGTGTTCAGCTGGGGTCAGTGCCGGCTGATGCTGCCGGGCTGGTACGGCTTCGGCTCGGCGGTCGAGGCCTGGCTCGCCGCGCAGGCGGACGGGCGCGGGCTGCGGCTGCTCGCCGAGATGCACGATCGCTGGCCGTTCTTCCGCAGCGTGCTGTCCAACATGGCGATGGTGCTGGCGAAGACCGACCTCGCCATCGGCTCGCGCTACGCCGAGCTGTGCCCGGACGAGGGCACGCGGCAGGCGATCTTCGGCCGCATCGCCGCCGAGCACGAGACGACGGTGCGACAGGTGCTCGCGATCACCGGGCACAAGGGCTTGCTGGACGACAACCCGATCCTCGCGCGGAGCATACGCAACCGCTTTCCCTACCTCGATCCGCTCAATCACCTGCAGGTCGAACTGCTGCACCGTTACCGCAGCGGGCAGACCGACGTGCGCACGCAGCGCGCGATCCACCTCACGATCAACGGCCTGGCGGCGGGGCTGCGCAACAGCGGCTGACCGGCATCCGCCGGCCCCGGGGCGCCTGGGCCCGCAGGCGGCACCGGCCGGGCGACGGGGCAAGGGGTGCTTCTACGCAAATACGAATCACTCGCATTCGTATTGACATCGAGTGCGACGGGCGGCAGAATGGCGTCGTCAATCCCGACCATCCCTAGACCCGCCATGCTCAAGACCACCGTTCGCCGCCGCGGAGCCGCGGCTTCCATGCTCTTTGCTGCGCTCGCTCTGCTGGCGGGCGGCAACCAGGAGGCCCAGGCCGCCGAGGAGCCCGTCCTCAACCTGTACTCGGCGCGCCACTACCAGACCGACGAAGCGTTGTACGCCAATTTCACCAAGGCGACCGGCATCCGGATCAACCGCATCGAGGCCGGCGACGACCAGCTGCTCGAACGCCTGAAGAGCGAAGCGGCGATGAGCCCCGCCGACGTGCTGCTGATCGTCGACGCGGCACGGCTGTGGACGGCGCAGCAGCAGGGCCTGTTCGCGCCGACGAAATCCCCGGCGCTGGAAGCCCGGATCCCCGCGTCGTTGCGCGATCCCGGCGGGCACTGGTACGGGTTTTCGAGCCGCGCGCGGGTGATCGTCTACAACAAGGCGACGGTGAACCCCGCCGACGTGCCAACCTACGAGTCGCTGGCCGACCCGAAGAACAGGGGGCGCGTCTGCACGCGATCGGGCGGGCATCCCTACAACCTGTCGCTGGTCGCCGCGCAGATCGAGCACGGCGGCGAGGCGAAGACCGAGACGTGGGCACGCGGCGTCGTCGCCAACATGGCGCGCTCCCCGCGCGGCGGCGACACCGACCAGATCAAGGCGGTCGCCGCCGGCGAATGCGGCGTGGCGCTGACCAACACCTACTACTACGTGCGCCTGATGCGCTCGGCCAAGGCCGACGAGCGCGAGTGGGTCTCCAAGGTCGGGCTGGTCTGGCCGGACCAGGGCGCTTTCGGCACGCATCTCAACATCGCCGGTGCCGGGGTGTTGAAGCACGCGCCGCATCCCGAGAACGCGCGCCGCTTCCTCGAATACCTTGCCAGCGACGAGGCACAGGCGTATTTCGCCAACGGCAACAACGAGTGGCCGGCGGTGAAGGGTGCGGCGGCGAAGAACGCGGAACTGGAGTCGCTGGGCAGCTTCAAGGCTGACCCGCTGTCGATCGCCGTGCTGGGGCGCAACACGCCGGCGGCGCAGAGGCTGCTCGACCGCGCCGGCTGGAAGTAGCCCCGACGCGGTGGTCTTCGCCGGTCGGGTCGCCCGCCCCCCCCCCGGGTCAGGCGGGTGCGCCGCCCGGCGACCGGTCACGCGTCGGCGATCGGTCCTGGCGGCGAACGCCACCGCGCCGCACCGCCCGCGCGAGCAGCAGCAGCGGCAGCACGCCGACGACGACGATGGCGAGTGAAGGCAGCGCGGCTTCCGCAAGGCGCTCGTCCTTGGCCAGCGTGTAGGTCTGTGTCGCCAGGGTGTCGAAGTTGAACGGGCGCATCACCAGCGTCGCCGGCAGTTCCTTCATCACGTCGACGAACACCAGCAGCGCGCCGGCCGCAGCGCTGCGCGCGAGCAGCGGCGCGTGGACCCGTGCCAGCGTGCCCGCGGTCCCGGCACCGAGGCCGCGTGCCGCCGCGTCCATGCTGGGCGTGATGCGGGCGAAGCCGGGCTCGATGCCGTTCCACGCGACGGCGAAGTAGCGGACCAGATAGGCGTAGACCAGGGCCACGACGGTGCCGGTGAAGAGCAGTCGCGGGGAGAGCCCCACGAGCGGGAGCAGGCGCTCGGCGACCCAGACGTCGAGGGCACCGACCGGCAGCAATACGCCGACGGCGAGCACCGTGCCGGGCACCGCGTAGCCCAGCGCCAGCACCTGGCTGGCGCCGCGGGTCAGCGGCCCCGGTGCCAGCCGCAGCGCGTACGCGACCAGCACGGCGAGGACGACGGCCAGCACCGCCGCCACGGCCGCGACGCGGAAGCTGTTCCAGCCCAGCTCGACGAAGCGGGCCAGCGGCAGCAGTTCGACCTCGCCCCAGGCGAGACGGACGAGAAGCAACACCGGCAGCAGGAAGCCCGCAACCACCGGGATCGTGCACACCAGCGTCGCCAGCAGCGCGCGCCCCCCCACCAGTCGCGGCCGCTCCGGCGGCAGCGGGCTGCGCTGGCGCGTTCCGCCGGCAGAGCGCTGGGCGCGGCGGGACCAGCGCTCGATTGCGACGGCACCGACGACCAGCAGCAGCAGGACCACGGAGAGCTGCGCGGCGGCGACGCGGTCGCCCAGCGCGAACCAGGCGCGGTAGATGCCGGTGGTGAAGGTGTCGACGGCGAAGTACGCCACGGTGCCGTAGTCGGCGAGCGTCTCCATCAGCGCCAGCGCGACCCCGCCCGCGATGGCCGGACGGGCGAGCGGCAGATCGACGCGCCAGAACGCTCCGCGGGCGCTCTCGCCCATCGTGCGTGCCGCCTCGATCAGCGACGCCGGACGCTCGATGAACGCGGTTCGGGCGAGCAGGTACACGTACGGGTAGAGCACGACGATGAACATCGCCGCCGCACCCCCGATCGACCGTATCTCGGGAAACCAGTAATCGTCGCGGGACCAGTGCAACGCGTTCCGCAACGCCGTCTGCACGGGGCCGGCGAACTCGAGCCAGTCGGTGTAGGCGTAGGCCATCACGTAGGCCGGCATCGACAGCGGCAGCAGCAGCGCCCACTCGAAGAATCCGGAGCCGGGGAAGCGGCGGCTGGTGACCAGCCAGGCGCTCACCGTGCCGCCGAACGCGACCCCGGCGCCGACCAGCGCGACCAGCAGCAGCGTGTTGCCGAGGTATCCAGGCAGGACCGTCGCGCCGAGGTGCGCCCAGGTGCCCGCCGGTCCCGGCGCGAGGCCGGTCATCACGACGGCGACGACCGGAAGCGCGGCCAGCGCCGACAGGGTGCACGCCGTGGCGACGAGAGCGGGGCTGCCGCTACGCACGGGCGACGCCTTCGGCCGGGCGGCCGCCCGGCTCTGCCGGAGCGGGATGCTTGCGCGGTGTGCGATGCATCGCGCGATTATAGGCGCGCGACCCCGGTTTCCCTCCGCTGATTCCTTGACGGCTCGCGGCGACAGCGGACGGCATGCGGCCGGGCCCGCGGTTATAATCGTCCGAGCGGCGAGCGTCTCCCCCGCTGCGTCCCGGCCACTCACATGCACATCCTCGTTTCCAACGACGACGGTTACTTCGCCCCCGGCATCGAGCGGCTGGTCGCCGCGCTGCAGTCCCGGGCCGAGGTCACCGTCGTGGCCCCCGAGCGCGATCGCAGCGGGGCGTCCAATTCGCTCACCCTCGATCGGCCGCTGACGGTGCGCCGCGCGCCCAACGGATTCCTGTTCGTCAACGGTACGCCGACCGACTGCGTCCATCTGGCGGTGACCGGGTTGCTGGACGCGTTGCCCGACATGGTGATCTCGGGCATCAATCTCGGCGCGAACATGGGGGACGACACGATCTACTCGGGCACCGTCGCAGCCGCGACCGAAGGCTATCTGCTCGGCATTCCCTCGCTGGCCATTTCGCTCGCTTCCAAGACGGCCGCGCACTTCGAGACCGCGGCGGCGATCGCGACCGAGCTCGTCGATCGCCACGCCGGCGCGGCACTCGGTCCGTGGCTGCTCAACGTCAATGTTCCCGACATTCCGCACGCCGCCCTCAAGGGCTATCGGGTCACGCGCCTGGGCCGCCGGCACCGGGCCGAGGACGTGATCAAGGCGAAGAGCCCGCGCGGCGAAACCGTCTACTGGGTCGGTGCCGCCGGTGCCGCGGCGGACGCCGGCGAGGGTACCGATTTTCACGCGGTCGAGCAGGGTTACGCCTCGGTGACGCCCCTGCAGATCGACCTCACCCACCACGACCAGATGGCCTCCGTCGCCGCCTGGATGCGCGGTTCCTGAGCGGGCGGGAGGCGGCGCGGTCGATGGGCACGCTCGGCGAGAAGATGTCCGGGATCGGAATGACGTCGGCGCGCACGCGCGCCCGGATGGTCGAGCGGCTGCGCGAGCAGGGGATTCGCGACGAGGTCGTGCTGTCGGCGATCAACGCCGTCCCGCGGCACATCTTCGTCGACGAGGCGCTCGCGATCCGCGCCTATGAGGACACGCCGCTGCCCATCGGCAGCGGGCAGACGATCTCGCAGCCCTGGGTGGTCGCGCGCATGACCGAGCTCGCGCGCAACGGCCGCGATCTCGAACGGGTGCTCGAGGTCGGCACCGGCTGCGGTTACCAGGCGGCGGTGCTGGCGCAGTTCGCCGGGGAGGTCTACACGGTGGAGCGCATCGCCGCGCTGGTGGCCAAGGCGCGGCGCAATCTGCTGGCGCTGAAGCTGAAGAACGTGCGCCTCAAGCACGGCGACGGGTCCGCCGACCTCGGCGAAGACCTGGTCGTCGATGCCATCGTCGTGACCGCGGGTGCCACGCACGTGCCGACGGCGCTGCTCAAGTATCTCAAGCCGGGCGGGCGGATGGTGCTGCCGTTGACGAGCCACGGCGAGCACGGCGACGGCGTGCAGCGGCTGACGGTGATCGAGGCGGGACCGACCGCCTACCGTGAGCAGGCATTCGATGCGGTAAGATTTGTGCCGTTGCTGTCCGGACTGGCCTGACGGCCCGCCGCGGCGCCCGCGACCCGCTACCGATGCCAAGGTCATCGCCTTTTTCTTTCGCATGGCCGTTGCTGCGCTCGTTGCTGGCACGCGGCGGCGCGCTCGCGCTGCTGCTGTTGCTCGCCGCTTGCGCGTCGCGCACCCCGGCCCCCGTGGTCGAGCGCCCGGGGCCGCCGCCGCGGACGATGGCTGCCCCCGTTCCGGCTCCGCCGCCGGCGGCCGAACCGCAGCCCGAGCCGGACTGGCGGCCGCAGACCTACACGGTGAAGCGCGGCGACACGCTGCATGCGATCGCGCTCGACCACGGTCTCGACTACCGCGAACTCGCCGCCTGGAACAACCTCGAGAATGCGAACCTGATTCGCGTCGGCCAGGTGCTGCGCCTGACGGCGCCAGGCGACGCCGGGCCGTTGGCTACCGCGCCCGGTTCGGGGGCGGTCACGGCGCCCCTGCGTTCGGCGCCGCCGGTGCTGCCCGGCGATGCGCGGCCGGTGCCTTCGCCGTCGGCGCAGCCGCTGGCGATGCCCGGACCCCGCAGCGCCGACAACTACAAGTCGTCGCCCAAGGCAATCAAGGAGCCCTATTCGGAGCAGGCGCTGCGCGAGCTGCAGCGCGCGCCGGCGCCGCCGCCGGTCGCCTCGGCGCCGGTCGCCTCGGCGCCGGAGCCGGTGGCGTCAGCGCCGCGGGCCGAGCCGAAGCCGGCGCCGGCTGCGGCGCCCGAGCCCCGGCCCGCGGCAGCCACGACGACGGACGAGGGCACGATCGACTGGGTCTGGCCGTCTTCCGGCAAGGTCGTCACCGGGTTTTCCGACACGGCGAACCTCAAGGGCATCGACATCGCCGGCAAGGCAGGTCAGCCGGTCATCGCCAGCGCGGCGGGGAAGGTGGTCTACGCCGGGACCGGCCTGCGCGGCTACGGGAAGCTCGTCATCGTCAAGCACAACGCCACGTTCCTGTCGGCCTACGCGCACAACCGGGAGATCCTGGTCAAGGAAGGGCAGCAGGTGACGAAGGGGCAGAAGATCGCGGAGATGGGCAACACCGACACCGACCAGGTGAAGCTGCACTTCGAGATCCGCCAACGGGGCAAGCCCGTGGACCCGCTCCGGTTCCTCCCGCCGGCGTAGCGACGTTGGGGCCGGGATGAGGGCACCGGCGCGGCGGATCACGGCAGGAACGCCGCGGCGGCGGTCGCACGGCGGCCGCTGATGGCGCCGCGCCGCGCGTCCCGCGACACCGCGCCGGAGTTGCCGGAGATCGACGAGGTCGCGGGCGCCATCGACGAGCACGCGCTCGACGATCCCGACCTCGAGCTGATCCACCAGCTGGCGCCGCACCCGGCGCCGCAGGAGCCCGACACCTGGACCCGCGAACTGCCGCTGGACGAGCCGGCGCCGGGACTCGCAGCCGACTTCGTCAACGACGTCACCCAGATCTATCTCAACGAGATCGGACAGCACTCGCTGCTGCCGGCCGACGTGGAGCTGCAACACGCGCGGGCGATGAAGTCCGGCGATTTCGCCGCCCGGCAGACGCTGATCGAACACAACCTGCGTCTGGTCGTCAGCATCGCCAAGCACTACACGAACCGCGGGCTGGCGTTGCCCGACCTCATCGAGGAAGGCAACCTCGGACTCATTCACGCGCTGGAGAAGTTCGATCCCGAGCGCGGCTTCCGCTTCACCACCTACGCGACGTGGTGGATCCGCCAGGCGGTCGAGAAGGCGATCATGAGCCAGTCGCGGACGATCCGGCTGCCCGCACACGTGGTGAAGGAACTCAACGTGGTCCTGCGCGCGCTGCGCCACCTCGAGACGCACGGCGGCCTCGAGGGTCGCGAGGCGACGCCCGACGACGTTGCGCATCTCCTCGGCAAGCCGGTCGAGCAGGTGCGGCGGATGCTCGGTTACAACGATCACGTGACTTCGCTGGATGCGCCGCTGGACCGGCACTCCGGCGTGTCGGTGAGCGAAGGGCTCGCCGACGAGGCCTCGCTCGCCCCGGAGCTCTTGCTGCACAACACCGAGATCGAGGCCTGGGTGCGGCAGTGGCTGGCGGAGCTGGGCGAACGGCATCGAACGGTGATCGAGCACCGTTACGGCCTCAATGGCCGCGACGTGGCGACGCTGGAGGAACTCGCGGGGGTGCTGGGCGTGACACGCGAGCGCGTGCGGCAGATCCAGGCCGAAGCGCTCGATCGCCTGCGGGCGCGACTCAAGCGCGGCGGACTCGACCGCGACGCCTTGCTGTAGGCGGCGGAAGGAAGCGCACCCTCTGCCGGTCAGCTGCGGGCCAGCTGGCGCGCGCGCGGCAGCACCTGCAGCGCGCGGCGCAGACGCCTTTCCGCCGCACGACGCTCGGCGCGGACGTCGGGGCCGTAGCGAAGCTGGGCATAGGCTTCGCCGACGATGTCGAAGACGGCGGCGAACTCCGGCCAGCGCCGCGCCGCCCGGGCCGTATAGGCGAGCGGACCTTCGTGCACCTCCCGCGCGACCCCCGCGCGCGCCAGCCGCCGGCAAAGCGTCTGCCACATCGCGTGCACGGGGTCGCGGCGCCGGCGCCGCCAGGCGAGCCAGCCAAGCAGCAGGCCGAGCCACGCGGTCCCGATGAGAATCGCGATCGTGGTCATCTGCCAGGCGGGCAGGCGGCCGAGGTCGAGTTCCTGCCACAGCGAGCGCTGCCGCTCGTGGTTGAAGCCGACGACCAGCCGCCGCCAGTCGTGATTCAAGGCGTCCCAGGCGAGCTGCAGCCCTTTGGCCCAGTGGCTGTCGAGCCGGGCCAGCAGCGGCACCGGTTCGCCCAGCGGCAGCGCGCCACCGAGGCCCATCTCGATGCGCGACGGCGACACCGCGGCGGTCGGATCGTAGCGTTGCCAGCGCCCGTCGAGCAGCACTTCGGTCCACGCGTGGGCGTCGGACTGACGCACGATCATGTAGTTGCCGCGCGGGTTCATCTCGCCGCCCTGGTAGCCGGTCACCACCCGGGCGGGAATGCCGGCGGCCCGCAGCAGAACGGCGAAGGCGCTCGCATAGTGCTCGCAGAAGCCCCGGCGCGTGTCGAACAGGAACCCGTCGACGGGATACGCCCCCAGCGGCGGCGGCGACAGCGTGTAGACGAACGGCTGCTCGTTGAAATGACTCAGGACCGCGCCGGCGAACTCGGCGTCGCCGACGTGGCGGCCCCGGAGTTCGTTGGCGAGGGCCAGCGTCCGCGGATGGGTGCGCGCGAAGTTTCTCGGCAGCTGCAGGTTGGCGGCGATCTCCTCCGTCCGCCATCGTCCGTCGCCGGCGGAAAAGCTCGCCTTCGGCACCGACAGCTGGCGATAGCGCAGCGGCTGGGTGACCGGGGTGGGCGCGATCAGCTGCTGATCGCGCGTCAGCAGCGCCAGCGTCGAATCCGGCGCGTCGTCGCCAGTCGGGGCGGCGGGTCCCGGCGGCGCCACGGCGAAATCGAGGGCGAACAGCCAGGGTTTGTCGTGCGGCTCCAGCGTGACCACGTAGGAGATCGGCGCACTGCCCGCCGGTTCGAACCGCCCGGGCTGCGGCTTCGGCAGTGGGCTCCACTCGCGCCCGTCGTAGAGCGAGAACACGGGGCCGCGCCAGTAGCGCTGCCGTGCCGGCGGCGGCGCCCCGTCGAAGTCGACGCGGAAAGCGACCGCGTCGGACAACGAGAGTTCGCTGATGAGACCCGGCGCCATGCGATCGGACAGGCCCGTCTTGGCGGAGCGATCGGTCGGCAGCCCCCAGAGCGGAGCGCTGAGGCGCGGAAAGAAGACGAACAGCAGCAGCGCGAGCGGCAGGCCCTGGAGCAGCATGCGGCCGGCGCTGCCGAGCACGCTGCGCCACGCCGCGAGCCCCGCAGCCCGACGCGCCGGCACCGTCAACTGCTGCAGCGTCGCAGCGATCAGCAGCAGCGCGGGCAGCGCCGCGAAGCCGGCGAGCAGCGATTGGCTGTAGAAGAACAGTGCGACCAGCAGGAAGCCCGACAGGCAGACCAGCAGCGCGCCGTCGCGCGAGCTGCGCGCCTCGAGGAACTTGATGCCGAGCAGGATGAACAGGAACGCGACGCAGGGATCCCGGCCGGCGAAGTAGCCGAAGTCCTGGCGGATGGCGAAGCCGGCGACCATCGCGGCGACGAGCAGCAGCCACGACGAGGCCGGCCGCGACGGGCCCTCGCCGTGCGCACGGTCGCGGCGCAGGAACAGCAACCGCAAGCCGACCAGCAGCATGCCGAACAGCCCGATCCACAGCGGCACGAACGGCAGCAGCGGAAACTGGACTGCGAACAGCAGCATCGCCAGCCAGTGCGTCTGGTGTGCGGACAACGCGACCCCCCGCGCGGGGCGCCGGGCGAACAGCGCGCGGGCGAGAGGCAGGGCGCGCACGAGCACCTTCGCGCTGCGCACTCCGGTGTTCGCCCTCGGGGCGGCCCGTCCGGCTCACTTCTCGGTGCCCTCGATCAGCGCCAGTGCGGTCAGCGCCTGGCGCCGGTGGTCGCGTCCCTGGCCCGAGGCCATGGCGATGTCCGGCGCCGTCAACGAGAACGGCCGGGCGGTTCGCTCGGCGGCCAGCACCCAGGCGGTGAGGCGGGCGATCCGCTGCTCGCCATCCAGCGCTTCGGGCAGCTCGTGCCAGGCCAGTGCCAACGGGCCGCCGCCGCCGCGGCCGTCGAACTCCTTCGAGTACCAGCCGGCGCCGCGGGCCACGGCCTTCCAGGCCACGCGCTGCATCGGGTCGCCCGGCTGATACTCGCGCAGTCCGGCGAGGTCGGCGTCGTCGCGGGCCAGCGGCCCGTCGTCGGCCTGCCCCAGGCGAGCGATCGGCAGCGCCGGTGGCGCCGGCTCGGGCGTCGGAAACACCACGCCCTCCAGGGGAAAGTGGACGTAGGCCCAAGCGCGCCACAGTCCCAGCGGATAGTCGGACGACAGCGTCACCCGGCCGAGCGGCCGCGCCCCGCGGCGGCGCGTCGGGAGTTCGAGAGTCACCGGCAACGCGACGTCGGGCGTGATGTCGGTGGTGACGTCGGTGCCTTCGTTCGCGCAGAGATGCACGGTGTACCGCGGCAGCGAACCGCCCGAGAGCGCCAGGCTGAACGGCAGCGGGTTCCCCGCAAAGGCCTCGCCCGCGGACAGCGGGCGCAATTCGATGCCGGCAAGGTTGCGAAAGGTGTGGATCAGCGCAATCGCGGCCAGCCCGATAAGTGCGAAAGTAACGACAAATCCAAGAGAAAGGGCGTAATTGAGGGACGTTATCAACAACAGAGCGAGCGTGCCCATGAATGCCCAGCCGCGTTTGCTGGGCAGGATGTAGATCCGATGGTGGCGCAGGACGACCGGTCGGTCGTCGGCCGGGGCGTGCCGGAACATCCGCTGGCGGACCCGCCCGACGAGCGTTTCCGAGGGGAAACGCCGGTTCGCGGTGGCCGCCGACGTCACGGCAGCGCGACGGCTCGAAGCAGGGCGCGCGCCTGCAGAGCGCCGGCGCGGGCACCCGCGGCGAGCCGGTGTCCGGCGACCGACGGGAAGACCGCCTGGATGTCCTCGGGCAGCACCATCGGACGGGCGTTGAGCAGCGCCCACGCGCGTGCCGCGGACAGCAGCATCAGGCCGGCCCGGGGCGACAGGCCGCGGCGGGCGCCGGCGTCGGTCTCGCCGCCGGTGTTGCCGCGGGTCGCGGCCAGCAGGGCCTGGACGTAATCGAGCAGCGCCGGTGCGACGTGGACCGCGGCGGCCTCGTGCTGCCACTCGAGCAGCGTCGGTGGGTCCGCGAGGGCGGGGAGCGAGGCGACCTGCCCGCGCCGGTCGCCCCCGGCGAGGAGATCGCGCTCGGCGACGGCGTCGGGGTAGCCGAGTTCGACCGCCATCAGGAACCGGTCGAGCTGCGATTCGGGCAGCGGATAGGCGCCGATCTGCTCGACCGGGTTCTGCGTGGCGATGACGAAGAAGGGGTCCGGCAGCTTGCGCGTCGTGCCGTCGATGGAAACCTGCCGTTCCTCCATCGCCTCCAGCAGCGAGCTCTGCGTCTTCGGCGGCGCGCGGTTGATCTCGTCGGCGAGCACCACCGAGTTGAACACCGGGCCGGCATGAAAGCGGAACGCCTGCGCCGGGGCGTCGAAGATCGAAACGCCCAGGATGTCGGCGGGCAGCAGATCGCTGGTGAACTGGACCCGGGCCGCGCGCAGCCCGAGGGTTCCCGCCAGCGCCTGCGCCAGCGTCGATTTGCCGACGCCGGGAATGTCCTCGATCAGCAGGTGGCCCCGGGCGAGCAGGCAGGTGAGGGCGAGCCGCATCGCCTCGTCCTTGCCGACGACGATGCGGTTGAGCTGGGCCACGACGGCGGCGAGCCGCTGGGCGGTGGCAACCTTGGCGTCGTTGAGCGTGCGTACGGTCATCGAATGCTCTCTGCGGGAGATCCGGCCGCCGGCAGCCGGGCAGGCCTCGGGGCGGGCGCGAGTGTCGAATGTAGCGCGGCCGATCGGACTAGTCATCCCCGGCGGGCAGACGCTACACTCCTTCCAGCGGGTCCAGGAGGCATTCCGGCAGTTTTCCGAACCGGCGCCTCGCCCTGCCAGGTGCCCCGTCCGGCTTCGTCCACCCATCCTGCCTCTGTCCCGGAACCGCGCCCTTCGCCGTGCCAACCGCCTACATCACGCACCCGTCGTCGTTGCTGCACGACATGGGGCCCTACCACCCGGAGTGCCCCGACCGGCTGCACGCGATCGGCGACCGGCTGATCGCCGCCGGGCTCGATGCCTATCTGCGGCACTACACGGCGTTGCCGGCGACGCGGGCGCAGATCGCACGGGTCCACGGCGATGCGTACATCGATTCGCTGGAAGAGGCGAGCCCGACGGACGGCCTGCACTTCATCGATCCGGACACGGCGCTCAACCCCCACTCGCTGTCGGCGGCGAAGCACGCGGCCGGCGCGCTGGTGCTTGCGACCGACCTCGTGCTGCGGCGGGAGTGCAAGAGCGCGTTCTGCGCGGTGCGGCCTCCGGGACATCACGCCGAGCGCAACCGCGCGATGGGATTCTGCCTGTTCAACAACGTCGCCGTCGGTGCCGCCCACGCGCTCGAGGCGCACGGCATCGAACGTGTCGCCGTCATCGATTTCGACGTCCATCACGGCAACGGCACCGAGGACATCTTCGCCGGCGACCCGCGGGTGCTGATGGCGTCGATCTTCCAGCATCCGCTCTATCCGTACTCGGGCACCGAGAACGTCGCCGACAACATGGTCAACGTTCCCCTGCCCGCGGGCAGCGGCAGCGACGCGTTCCGCGCCGCGGTGCGCGAGCAGTGGATTCCGGCGCTCGATCGCCATCGACCGCAGATCATCTACGTGTCGGCCGGGTTCGACGCGCATCGCGAGGATCCGCTGGCCGGCCTCAAGTTCACCGAAGCCGATTACGCCTGGGTGACGCGCGAACTGATGTCGCTCGCCCACAAGCACAGCCAGAGCCGACTCATCTCGACGCTCGAGGGCGGCTACGCGCTCTCGGCGCTGGGGCGCAGCGTCACCGAACACATCCGCGAGATTCTCGCCGCCTGACGCGCCTCGGCCGCGCACCGCCGGCGACGGGCGGCAGCGGGCGGGCAGGCGCAGGCGCGCGAGCGAGCGGGACCCGACCGGAGGGGGCAGCGATGGAGCGACGGAGGTTTCTCGAATCCTGTGCCGTTCTTGGCGGCACCGCCGGACTCGCGACGGCCGCCGCCGCGTGGGCCGACTCGGCGCCGCGACCCTACCCCCGTGCGCGGCTGGTCGACGTGCACGGCACGCCGGTACGGGCGAGCGCGCTCGCGGCCGACACCAACTACCTGTTCCACTACCCGTACGCATCGACGCCGTGCTTCCTGCTCGACCTCGGCCGTCCCGTGTCCGCGGCGGCGCCGTTGCGGCGCGAGAACGGAAGCACCTACGGCTGGCAGGGCGGCGTCGGGCCCGGGCGCGGCATCGTCGCCTTCTCGGCGATCTGCGCGCACAAGCTCGTCTATCCGACGCGCGAGGTCTCGTTCATCCGCTACAAGGCCGGCAAGTCGACCACCGGCGACGCCCGCGTGATCCATTGCTGCGCCGATCACAGTGTCTACGACCCCGCGGTGGGAGGGCGCGTCGTCTCCGGGCCCGCGCCGCAGCCGCTCGCCGCGATCGTCCTCGACTACGACGCAGCCTCCGACGGGCTCTTCGCCAGCGGCACGCTCGGGGCCGAGCAGTTCGACGCGTTCTTCGCGAAGTACGAATTCAAGCTGGCGCTGGAGTACGGCCAGGGCAAGGCCAGGCTGCCGACGGGCGAGCGTGCCGTCGTGCGCGAACTCGCCCAGTACTGCCGGCAGACGATCGACTGCTGAAGCGCCTTCAGTCCGCGATCAGCCGGTCGCGGTCGAGTTGGTGGACGAGCCGCTGGATCCGGGCTTCGGCCGCGCGACTGAGGTGCAGGAAGCGGCAGCCCACGAGCTGTCCCCGTCCGCCCGGCGCGTGCGGCGAGCGGTAGACGTGCACCAGTTCCAGCCCCGCGTCCAGCCTTTCGTCGTTCGTCAACCGCAACCCGCAGCGCTCGAACACCGTGCCCTGGACGAGCGCGAACGCGGGCGGAAAATCGATCAGCGCGATGCCGCCGAGGCTGATGTCGCGCACCTGGGCGAGCACCGGCTGGCTGCTGCCGCCGGCCGGCGGCAACTCGCAGACGATCGGGCGACTCTTCGGGACCCGGACGCGGTAGGTCTCGCGACGCTGGATGCGCAGCAACGACGGGGGCAGCGGCGCGGCAAACGCCGGCTTGCCGTCGAAGTCGACCGTCGTGATCGAGCCGACGGAGAACTCGACGCGAATGTGCTCGGCGTAGGTCTCGAGCCTGGCCGCGGGCGCCCGGGGCACGCGCTGGTTCTGCAGCGGATCGGCGCCGTGGTCGAACACCACGGTCCCGCGTTCGGCATCGACGGCGAGCAGCGCGGTGACGAAGAAATCGGGCCCGGGCCCGAAGTAGACGGTGACCAGCGCGTTCTGCTGCAGCAGTCCGCCGAGGATGGCGACGATCTCGGCACGCGTGCGGACCCGGAAGCGCTCGAGTTCGCCGGTCGTCGTCTGGGAGTGCTCGGCGCGTGGATCGGTCATCGTTCGGTCATCGTGGCGGAGCGAAGGCGTGCGGGCGATCGTGGCATTGCGGGTCAGCGCGCGGCGGGCGAAGCGGGCGCCGCGGTGCCTTCGACGATCAGCGCTGCGGCGACCCGGCGCCCTTCGGCCGCGAGGATGTTGTAGGTGCGGCAGGCGGCGGCGGTGTCCATCGTCTCGACGCCGATCCGGGCGGCGACGAGCGCACGGGTCAGCCGCGGATGCGCGAAGCGCAGCGTCGCGCCGCTGCCGAAGACGACCACCGCGGGGCGAAGGTCGAGCAGCGGGGCGAAGTCCTCTTCGGTCAACCCGGCGAACCCGGCGGGCGCCCATGGCGCGACGATGGCGTCGGGCGCGAGCAGCAGGCTCTGTCGATGGACGTCGGCGTTGACCCGCAACCAGCCGGCCCCCACGCCGGTGACGACGTTGCCCGCGGCGGTGGCCAGGTGGAACTTCAAGGTCGTCGCCTTCTCTCTTTGCGGCAGCGTGGTGTGAGTGGTCGAGCGGTGGGTCGAGCGCGATCGGCGCTCGCGCGACGTCGATTCCGATTGCCGCGGGCGAACGCCGACGGTAAAATCATAACCCACCTCCGCTTCTACGTCGCTCGGACGGTTCCGGGCGCTTACGATAGAAAGATCCGCATGGCCATCTCCCCCGGCAAAGAGTTCTCGCGTCTGACGCGCCTGCCGCCCTACGTCTTCAACATCACCACCGAGCTCAAGATGGCCGCGCGCCGCCGCGGCGAGGACATCATCGATTTCGGCATGGGCAATCCCGACGGCCCGACGCCGAAGCACATCGTCGACAAGCTGGTCGAGACCGCGTTGCGCCCGGACACGCACGGCTATTCGGTGTCCAAGGGCATTCCCCGGCTGCGCCGGGCGATCTGCCACTGGTACCGGCGGCGCTGGGAGGTCGAGTTCGATCCCGAGTCCGAGGCCATCGTCACCATCGGGTCCAAGGAGGGCATCGCCCACCTGACGCTGGCCACGCTGGGGCGCGGCGATACCGTGCTGGTGCCCAATCCCAGCTACCCGATCCACATCTACGGCCCGGTGATGGCCGGCGCGGACATTCGCCACGTGCCGATGACGCCGGACGGCGATTTCTTCGCCGAGCTCGAGCGCACGATCCACACCAGCTTCCCGAAGCCGAAGATGCTGATCGTCAGCTTCCCGTCGAACCCGACGGCGCAGTGCGTCGAGCTGCCGTTCTTCGAGAAGATCGTCGCGCTGGCCAAGGAATACGGCATCTGGGTCGTCCACGACCTCGCCTACGCCGACATCTGCTTCGACGGCTGGAAGGCGCCGTCGATCATGCAGGTGCCGGGCGCGCGCGACGTCGCCGTCGAGTTCTTCACCATGTCGAAGAGCTACAACATGGCCGGGTGGCGGATCGGCTTCATGGTCGGCAACAAGGACCTGGTTCACGCGCTGGCGCGGATCAAGGGCTACCACGACTACGGCACGTTCACGCCGATCCAGGTGGCGGCGATCGCCGCGCTCGAGGGGCCGCAGGACTGCGTCGCCGAGATCGCCCTCAACTACCAGAGGCGCCGCGACGTGCTGGTCAAGGGGCTGCACGAGGCCGGCTGGATGGTCGACAACCCCAAGGCGTCGATGTACGTCTGGGCGCGGATACCGGAGGCCTACCGCGCCGCCGGTTCGCTCGAGTTCGCGAAGGCGCTGCTGGCCAAGGCCAGGGTGTCGGTGTCGCCGGGCATCGGCTTCGGCGAGTTCGGCGACGGGTACGTCCGCTTTGCGCTGATCGAGAACGAGAGCCGCATCCGGCAGGCGGTGCGCGGGGTGAGGGAAATGTTCCGCCGCGACGGCTTGGCGGTGGCGGCGTGAGCGCGACGGGCCGCCCCGAGCGCGAACTGCGCCCCCTCGGGGGGTGTGGGGGCTCTACATGACCGTGCTGAAGACGATCCGCAAGTCGAAGAAGCTCGCCAGCGTCTGCTATGACATCCGCGGGCCGGTGCTCGCCCGCGCGAAGCTGATGGAGGAAGAGGGCCAGCGCATCATCAAGCTCAACATCGGCAATCTCGCGCCATTCGGCTTCGACACTCCGGACGAAGTCCGCCACGACGTGATCGTCAATCTGCCGCAGGCGTCCGGTTACTCCGACTCCAAGGGGCTGTTCGCCGCGCGCAAGGCGATCATGCACTACACGCAGGAGAAGGGCATCGCCGCCGTGGGGCTCGACGACATCTTCGTCGGCAACGGGGTGTCGGAGTTGATCGTGATGGCGATGCAAGGGCTCCTCGACGACGACGACGAGGTGCTGGTGCCGGCCCCGGACTACCCGCTCTGGACCGCGGCGGTCAGCCTCGCGGGCGGCCGGGTGCGGCACTACCTCTGTGACGAGGGCGCGGGATGGCTGCCCGACCTCGCCGACATTCGCGGCAAGATCACCGAGCGCACGCGTGCGATCGTCATCATCAACCCCAACAACCCCACCGGTGCGCTGTATCCGCCGGACCTGCTGCGGGAGATCGTCGAGATCGCCCGGCGGCACCAGCTGATCGTCTTTGCCGACGAAATCTACGACAAGACCCTCTACGACGGCGCCACGCACACGTCGATCGCCTCGCTCGCCGACGACGTCCTGTTTGCGACGTTCAACGGCCTCTCGAAGAATTACCGTGCCTGCGGCTACCGCAGCGGCTGGATGGTGATCTCGGGGGAAAGTCGCCACGCGCAGGACTACCTCGAGGGGTTGAACATCCTCGCTTCCATGCGACTGTGCGCGAACGTTCCCGGCCAGTTCGCGATCCAGACGGCGTTGGGCGGCTACCAGAGCATCAACGACCTGGTGGGGCCGGGCGGGCGGCTCACCCGACAGCGCGATCTCGCGCACGATCTCGTCACGTCCATCCCCGGCGTCACCTGCGTCAAGCCCAAGGCGGCGCTCTACCTGTTCCCGCGGCTCGATCCGGCGCGCTATCCCATCGAGGACGACCAGCAATTCGTGCTGGAACTGCTCGAGGAGGAGAAGGTGCTGGTCGTACAGGGCAGCGGCTTCAACTGGCCCGACACGGATCACTTCCGGTTGGTTTTCCTGCCGAACAGCGACGACCTCTCCGACGCCATCGGCCGCATCGCACACTTTCTGGACGGCTACCCGCGCCGTCACGCCTCGACATGAAACCTTTGCAAGTCGGTTTGCTCGGCATGGGCACCGTAGGGATGGGCACCTGGAAGGTGCTCCGACGCAACGAGGAGGAGATCGCGCGCCGCGCCGGTCGCCCGATCCGCATCACCTGGATCGCCGAGCGTGCGCTCGACGTCGCGCGCGAGGCCACGCGCGGGGTGACGGACGTCAATCTCACCAACGATGCCGAGGTCGTGCTCGCCCACCCGGACATCGACATCGTCGTCGAACTGATCGGCGGGATCGAGCCCGCGAAGACCTTCGTGCTGAAGGCGATCGCCAACGGCAAGCACGTGGTGACCGCCAACAAGGCGCTGCTCGCGCGGCACGGCACCGAGATCTTCGCCGCGGCGCACGCGAAGGGCGTGATGGTCGCGTTCGAAGGCGCGGTGGCCGGCGGCATCCCCATCGTCAAGGCGCTGCGCGAGGGCCTGACCGCGAACCGGCTGGAGTGGATCGCCGGGATCATCAACGGCACGTCCAATTTCATCCTCTCCGAGATGCGCGCCCGCGGCGCGCCGTTCGCCGAGGTGCTGAAGGAGGCGCAGGCCAGGGGCTACGCCGAGGCCGACCCGACCTTCGACATCGAGGGCATCGACGCCGCGCACAAGCTGACGATCATGGCCTCGATCGCCTTCGGCGTGCCGATGCAGTTCGAGAAGTGCTACACCGAGGGCATCTCGAAGCTCACGCGCGAGGACATCCGCTACGCGGAGGAGCTGGGCTACCGGATCAAGCTGCTCGGCATCACGCGGCGCACGCCGGCCGGCATCGAGCTGCGCGTGCACCCGACGCTGATCCCGGCCCGGCGGCTGATCGCCAACGTCGAGGGGGTGATGAATGCCGTGCTGGTCAAGGGGGACGCGGTCGGCGCGACGCTCTACTACGGCGCCGGCGCCGGCGCCGAGCCCACGGCGAGCGCGGTGATCGCCGACCTCGTCGACGTCACCCGGATGCACACCGCGGACCCCGAGCATCGCGTGCCGCACCTCGCCTTCCAGCCCGACCAGCTGTCCGACACGCCGTTCCTGCCGATGGCCGAGGTCGAGACCAGCTACTACCTGCGGATGCGCGTCGACGACAAGCCCGGCGTGCTGGCCGACATCACGCGCATCCTCGCCGACCGCGACATCTCGATCGACGCGATGATCCAGAAGGAGCCCTCCGAGGGCGAGGCGCAGACCGACATCATCCTGCTCACCCATCGCACCCGCGAGAAGAACGTGGTCGCGGCGCTGGGGGCCATCGAGTCGCTGCCGACGGTGGCCGGCCCGGTGATCCGCATCCGCCTCGAGGAACTCAACTGACCGCCACCATGCGCTACATCAGCACCCGCGGCGCGTGGCGCGATGCGCCGCTCCCGTTCTCCGCGATCCTGCTCGAGGGGCTGGCCCCCGACGGCGGTCTCGCGATTCCCGAGTCCTACCCGCGCTTCACGGCGGGCGAGATCGAGGCGCTGCGGGGTCTCGCCTATCCCCGGCTCGCCCACGCGGTGCTGGCACGGTTCATCACCGACATCCCCGCCGCAGACCTCGGCGCGATCATCGACCGCACCTACACGGCGGCGACGTTCGGCAGCGCCGACATCACGCCGGTGACGCCGCTCGAGCCGGGCATGCACCTGCTGCACGCCTCGAACGGCCCGACGCTGGCGTTCAAGGACATCGCGCTGCAGCTGCTCGGCAACCTGTTCGAGTACGTGCTGGCACGGGACGGCAGCCGGCTCAACATCCTGGGCGCGACCTCCGGCGACACCGGCAGCTCGGCCGAATACGCGATGCGCGGCAAGCGCGGCATCCGCGTGTTCATGCTGTCGCCCTACGGCCGGATGAGCCCGTTCCAGCAGGCGCAGATGTTCTCGCTCGCCGACGACAACATCCACAACATCGCGATCGAGGGCGTGTTCGACGACTGCCAGGACATCGTCAAGGCCGTCAGCGCCGACGCCGAGTTCAAGCACCGGTGGCACATCGGCACCGTCAATTCGATCAACTGGGCGCGCATCGCGGCGCAGGTCGTCTACTACTTCAGGGGCTACTTCGCGGTGACCGGCAAGGCGCGCGACCGCGTCGACTTCGCGGTTCCCTCCGGCAACTTCGGCAACATCCTCGCCGGCCACGTCGCGAAGTCGCTGGGACTGCCGATCCGCCGCCTGATCCTGGCCACCAACGAGAACGACGTCCTCGACGAGTTCTTTCGCACCGGCCGCTACCGGCCGCGCAAGACGGCCGAGACGCACGCGACGTCGAGCCCGTCGATGGACATCTCCAAGGCGTCGAACTTCGAGCGCTACATCCTCGACATCGTCGGCCGCGATCCCGTCGCCGTCCGCGACCTCTGGATGAAGATGGAGCACGACGGCGGCTTCGATCTCGCGGCGTCGCCGTACTGGGCGATGGTGCAGGCGTCGGGCTTCGTCTCCGGCCGCAGCACGCACGCCGACCGGATCCGCACCATCCGCGACGTCCACGGGCGCACCGGGGTGACCCTCGATCCGCACACGGCCGACGGCGTCAAGGTCGCCCGCGAGTTCCTCGACCCCGAGGTGCCGCTGGTCTGCGTCGAGACCGCGCTGCCGGCCAAGTTCGCGGCGACGATCCGCGAGGCGCTGGGCCACGATCCCGAACGCCCGGCCGTGTACGCCGATCTCGAATCGCGACCCCAGCGCTCGACGGTGCTGCCGCCCGACGTCGCGCGGGTGAAGGACTACATCGTCGCCCACGCGGAGAGCGCGAGCTGAAGGCCGCCGCGGCCGACGGTGCGGCCGTGGGCAGCGTCCCGGTGCAGCCGGAGTCCGGATGCTGAAGCCCCTGCTGGCCGACCTCGCGCGCAACCTTCGCGCGGGACTCCGGCTGGCGTTCTTCCTGCGCGTCACGCGGCTGGATTTTCGCATCGGCGTCCCGGCGCTCGTCGTGCTGCTGCTGCTGTCGGCGGTGGTCGACGTCGGCATCGATTTCGTCCGTTACGGGGAGGGCGGGGCTTTCTCGTGGCTGGGCGTCGCCGGCGAGACCTACGCGGCGGGGGCGGTGCTGCTGGTGTCGGCGCTGCTCGCTTCGCTGTTCGGGCAGCCCGCGCTGGCGCTGGCGCTGCCGACGGTCGTCTTCGCTTCGTACCCGCCGATCCAGGCGTTGCACGTCGCGCCGGCGCTGGCGGAGCGCTGGCTGCCCGCCGGCGGTGCGCTGTCGGGTTGGCAGGACGAAGCGCTGCTGGCGTGGACGATCGCGGTGTTCGTCCGGGCGGTGGCCGTGGCGCTGGCCCCGGTGCGGCCGCTGCGCTGGCCCCGCGCGATGCTCGGCGCGCTGGCGCTGCTGGCGCCGCTCTGGTTCGGCTCGACCTTCGCGCCCGACGTGCCGTGGTGGCGTGCCGATGGCGCGGATGACGGCGCGGCCTACGGGTACCCGAATCCTGCCTCCGAAGCGGTGATGGAAGTGCAGAAGGTGCTGCTCGACGAGGCGCTCGCCGGACTCGACGAGGCGCGCGCCGGCGTGACCGACCTCTATTTCATCGCCTTCGCCGCCGGCGAATCCGACGCGCTGCGCAGCGACGTGTTGTCCGCCGTGGAGGTCATGGACGAGCGCTGGGCGACCGACGGCCGGTCGGTGGCGCTCGTCAACCACCGCGGCAGCGTGCTCGAGCAGCCGATGGCCACGATGTCCAATTTGCGCGAGACCCTGGCCGAGTTGCAGCAGGTGCTGGACCCGAACGAGGACGTGGTGATGCTGTACGTCGCGGGCAAGGGCGCGCCGGGAGGCAGCGTCGAAGTCGCGCTGCCGCCGTTTGCGCTGGTGCCGCTGACGCCGCCGGGCGTGCGCCGGATGCTCGACGACGCCGGCGTGCGCTGGCGGATCATCGTGGTGACCGCGTGCTATTCCGGTGCGTGGCTGGAGGCGCTGGCCGGTGACACGACGCTGGTGATGACGGCCACCGACGCGCAGAGCGCCGGTGCCGGGTGCACGCTGGGCAGCGACGGAACCGCGTTCGGCAAGGCGCTGTTCGGCGGAGGGATGACGGAAGCCGAAACCGTGGACGGCGCCTTCGAGTTGGCCCGCAAGCTCGTCGCCGGGGAGGCCGCCCGGACCGGGGAGGCGGCGGCAGGCGCGCCGCAGATGGTGATCGGCCCCGCGATGGCGGGCAAGCTGCAGGAACTGGAGCGCGGGCGCGCCGCGCGGCGAGCGAGCCGCAGCGTGTGACCACTGCAACGCGTGATCGTTGCGGCGTGTGCCCGTTGCAGCGTGTGACCCGCCGCGTGTCGCGCAGGGTAAACTCGCGCCCGTGGCCGCTTCCGTCGACGTTCGCAACCTCGAACATTCCTATGGCGTGCAACGGGTCGTTCGCGGCCTGAGCTTCACGCTCGACCAGGGCGCGATCGGCTGCCTGCTCGGCCCATCGGGGTGCGGCAAGACCACGGTGCTGCGCTGCCTGGCCGGATTCGAACCGGTGCAGGGCGGCAGCATCGCGCTCGCCGGGCGCGAGGTCTCCGCGCCCGGGCGCATCGTCCCTCCCGAGGCGCGGCGGATCGGGATGGTGTTCCAGGACTACGCGCTGTTCCCGCACCTCTGCGTCGCCGCCAACGTCGGCTTCGCCTTCGGTCGGCGCCCGAGCCCGGACCAGCACCGGCGGGTCGCCGAGATGCTTTCGCTGGTCGGGCTCGAAGGCGCGGCAAGGACGTATCCGCACGAACTCTCGGGCGGGCAGCAGCAGCGCGTCGCGCTGGCGCGGGCGCTCGCCCCCGAGCCGGACCTGCTGCTGCTCGACGAGCCGTTCTCCAATCTCGACGTCGACCTGCGCGAGCGCCTGTCGCTGGAGGTGCGCTCGATCATCAAGGCGACCGGCACGACGGCGATCCTGGTCACCCACGACCAGCACGAGGCGTTCGCGATCGCCGACGAGATCGGCATCATGCACGAAGGCCGGATCGAGCAGTGGGACTCGCCCTACGACCTCTACCACCAGCCGACGACCCGCTTCATCGCCGACTTCGTCGGGCAGGGCGTGTTCCTGCGCGGGATCGTCGCCGGCCCCGCGCGCGTGGTCACCGAGCTGGGCGATCTCGACACCGGAGCGCCGCTGCTGGCCGCGGACGGCTATGCGGTCGACGTGCTGGTCCGACCCGACGACATCGTCCACGACGACGCGGCGCCCTGGCAGGCCGAGGTCGTGGCCAAGGCGTTTCGCGGCGCGGATTTCCTGTACACGCTGGTGCTGCCTTCGGGCTCGCGGGTGCTGTCGCTGGTGCCGTCGCACCACAACCACGCGCTGGGCGAGAAGATCGGCATCCGGCTGGCGATCGATCACGTGGTCGCGTTTCCGGCCGCGTCCTGAGTGAGGATATGCGATTCGCCGCGGGCCGAGCTCCGGGTGTCACCGTCGGTCGAGGCATCGACAGACCCGCCGACAAACATTGACCCAGGGCCATGCGGCGCGATATACTTCCCGGCTCAGACGCGGGGTGGAGCAGTCTGGCAGCTCGTCGGGCTCATAACCCGAAGGTCGCAAGTTCAAATCTGGCCCCCGCAACCAACAAATCAAGGGCTTAGCTTCGGCTAGGCCCTTTCAATTTGCGGACTGTGACTTTTTTGTGCCTACGATCTCCACATCGACGGCACGCAAAGCACACAGACGCTCGGCAAAAGGCGCCAGGTGATCCGCGGCGAGATGCGCATAACGCCGCACCATCTCCGCGCTCGACCAGCCCCCCATTTCCTGCAAGGCGTACAGCGGCGTCCCGTTCTGTACATGCCAGCTCGCCCAGGTGTGCCGTAGATCGTGCCAGCGGAAGTCTTCGATGCCGGCCCGCTCCAGCGCCGCATACCACGCCTTCGTACTCACTTGCGTGATCGGCCTACCCCGGAAGCTGAACACGTGCGTCGGATGCTTGCCAAGCCACTTGCGTATGAGCACGACCGCTTCCGCATTGAGCGGGACCGGCAGCGCCTTGCGCGCCTTGGCTTGGTCGGCATGGACCCACGCCAACCTTCTTACCAAATCCACTTGCGTCCACTGCAAACCGGTGACGTTGGCGGCGCGCAGCCCCGTTGCCAACGTGAACGCCGCCATGTCCGACAAGTGGGGCGGTAACACATCCAGCAACCGTTGTGCTTCCTCATGCCGCAAGAACCGAATGCGTCGGGTGGACTCCTTGAGCATCCGCATTTGCGGCGCCCGATCGAGCCACTCCCACTCATTGACGCATTTGCGCAGAATCGCGCGCAGCACTTCCAGCGTCCGATTTACCGTGGCGTTACTGCACCCTTGCGCAAGCTTGGCGTCGGTGATGCGGTCGACCAGGGAGCGTGAGATCGTGTCCAGCGGCTTGCCGCCCAGGAATTGATCCAACCACCGCAGCTTGGTGACGTCTTCGCCTGCGGTCGCCTTGTGCGACTGCTCCTTGAGCCACCGTACGACGGCCTCGTTCCACGTGTGGCGTGGCTTCTGGCCCAGATGGCCGACCCGCCACAGCTCCGCCTTCAACCGGTCGTGCAACTCCTGCGCTAGGGCTTTGTTGGCAGTTTCAGTAGTTCGGCGTATTCGTTCCCCGGTGGGGGCATAGACGTCGATCCACCAGATACCGCCGCGTTTGCGAAGTGACATTCCATCTCCTTTCTCAGGGTCACTTGCAACGCTTGCCGAGGCTGAGCATAAAGGGAGCGCAGGTAGGCTGCAAGATCCTCTTCCAGGAACACCCAGGCCCGGCCCACCTTGGCGCCCGGGATACCACCTGCCTTGGCGCGCCGGCGCAGTTCCTCCGGGTGGCAGTGGAGAAATGCCGCCGCCTCGTGCAGACCGAGGGTTTTCATCGGGTCACTTGGCATCACTGCGCGCGGCCATCCGTGTGAGCGTCACGGGGTGGATCTTCAAGAACGCTGCTGCTTCTTCGATGCCAAACGTTTGCATTCGCGAAGACCCCGATATTCGACACGACTCATGGCCCAGATCCGCAGTCGCTAAGACTTGGTGCGGTGGCGTCCTTCAAGCGGGGAAAACCACCTGCGCCGACTCAGGCAGGTTCCTGCGGCCAGGCGCCGCCCCGATGGCGCTCCTGTTGGTACATACGGACTGGTTGCGCGATCTGTCGGACCCCCAGCAAAAATAATTCGTCCGATCCCGACACTTTCCACAAGTAATCCGTAAGTACCCCTGTAAGCCATGGACAGGCAGGGGGCGACGGGTGATCAGGTTCGGGTGGGGAAGGATCAAGTTCGGGGTCCGCGCGACGGCCGTTGCGCCAAGTCATGGATCAGGCATCACCGGCACCGGCACGGTGACGCCGGAGGCGAGTCCATTGCCGGCAACGGCGCCGAGCGATGCTGGCGTGACCGTCCTGCGTGTTACCGACATCGAGCCGTACGAGCACAACCCAAGGCAATCGGCCAACCCGCTGTTCGAAACCATCAAGGCGTCAATCCGGCAGCGCGGCATGGATGCGCCGCTCAAGGTCACGCGGCGACCGGGGGCAGCGCATTACGTTGTCGCCGCGGGCGGCAACACGCGGTTGCTGGCGCAGTTGCAGCTTTGGCAGGAGACCGCCGACCGGCGCTTCGAGACGGTGCCGGTGGTCATCAAGGCGTGGTGTTCGGAGAGTGATGTCCTCGCCGGCCACCTGATCGAGAACGAGCAACGCAGCGACTTGACCTTCTGGGACAAGGCGCAAGGGGTGGTGGCGCTCAAGGCCGCGCTGGAGCAGGAACGCGCGGCGGCGCTCAGTTTGCGGCAATGGGAAAGCGCGCTGCTCGATCTGGGGCTCCAGATCGGCAAGGACGTCCTCAGCACGTATCTATTTGCCGTGGAACGCCTGGCGCCGTTGGGCCCGGTGATGGCGACGTTGAGCCGCCACGATGTGCGCGATCAGCTGCAGCCGCGGTTCCGCTGCTGGGCCCGCCTGGCGCAGAGATTCGGTCTGGGGGAGGCCGCGCTGTACGCGCACACGCTGGATCCGGTGCTGCGACGGTTCGCGGAAAGCTATCAGACCACGCGCAGCTTCGATGCAACAGAACTGGCGCAACAGGGTGAGCTGGCACTGGCCCAGACCCTGCAGATGGCCGTGCCCGCGCTGCAGTCCCTGCTGGCGTTGCTCGACCAGTCGCCCGAATTGGCGCTGGACGCGTTGCGCGCGCGCGGCGCTCTTGCGCTGGCTGACGGATCGAACTCCACCGTTCCGGCCGTGACGTCCCGCCGTTACCGCCAGGCGAACGGCATTCACCACGCCGACGCTGTCTCCCCGGGAGACAGTCGGTTCGGCCGGAGCACCGGGGGGGGGGGGGGGGGGGGGGCACGAAGGGGGGACGGCAGATCGGCCTTCCACTGTCTCCCGGGGAGACAAGCGCCGAGTGGAGGAGGGCGCACCGGTCGTACTGGGCGGAGGGCTCGTAGAGGCTGTCCCGGGGCAGCCGGCCTGCGGGCGCCGCTCACTGTCTCCCCGGGAGACAGTCACCGCACCGAGGGCGACGCCGGCACAGCGACCGACCTGGCCACCGATCCGGTCGACGCGCTCCAGCCGGTACTGCTCGCCTTCGCAGAGGCGACGCACTGCGCGGACTGCCTGCACTGGCATGCGGGCTTGCCGTTCCGTTTCTACGTCGAAGTCCCCACCCTGCCGCTCGACCTGAACCCGGCGCGACCGCAGCGGCATGCGGGCTGGTGGTTGTTGGCCTTCCTGTCCGGGCAACTCGATCCCGACGTTGCCGGGTTGCTGCCGGACGATTCCGCCTGGCGCCGCGCGGTCGTTCCCGTGGACGAGGACACGGAAGGGCAGGTGCCCCTGCTCATTCCCGCCGCCCTGGGTGGGCAGCTCGCCGCCGACGCGCTGGTCGCGTGGCTGACGCGCCCGCCCGACGTGGCGGGGGAGCGCGCCTGGCAGTGTTTGCAGCGCGCCCGGCAGGTCTGGGCTGCGCGCCTGCACGCGGCGCCGCCCGATGATCCCCCCGCGTCGAGCGTGGCATGACGACGTCCGACGATTCGATCGTGCTGCCCATCAGCGGCGATCCGCCCTTGGTGGGGGCGTTGCTCCTGCGGGTCATTGCCCAGGGCGACGGCGGCAGCTTGGCGCCGGCGCCCGGAACCTCATGCGCAACGCTGGCGGCGTTGCGCGCGTTGTCGCCGCTCGAGACCTGGCGGCTGAGCGGGATGCGCAAGAGCGGCCTGGCGCTGGTGATCGATACCCGCCAGTTGGCGGAGAACCTGCGCGCACTGCGCCACAGCAACGAGGAAGCCGCGCTGGCGGCCTACTTCGTCAGCCACGGGGCCTCGCGCGGGATGCTGCATCAGTTGTTCCACCTGTCGCACAACGCCATCACGCGCCAGCGCCGGCGGCTCGGCGTCCGCCTCGGCCAGGGCCGGCCGCCGTTGCCGGATCCCGCCACCCGCGATGCGATCCATCGCCGCTGGGCCGATCTCGGTCGCCACGAGAGCGACCTGCGCCGGCGTCTCCAGCAATTGCACCACCAGTTCGCTGCTTATCCGCTGGTGGTTCTCTCTGCGGTGCTCCATGAATTCGACACCGCACCCGCCACCGCCCCACCACTCCGGGAGTCAGCATGTCTAACGCAGCCGAACACCAGTCCTCCGCACTGCTCTCCGCCGCCGGGAGAGCCCGGCCACTGCCGCTCATGATGCAACGCGGCGACGTCACCTTGACCGGGACGGCCACCGCGGCACGGGTGCACACCCAGGCCGCCGTGGTGGCGCTGCGCGGAGGTCGGTCATGAGCCCCGTCCAGCCCCCTGTCGATCGGTTTGAACAGTGCACCCGCGTGCGCGCGGTGTTCGACCTGTTGGGCTCGGGTTGCGTTGCGTTCTATCCGCGCTTGGCAGACCTCACCGGAAGCGTCACCGCCGCCCTGTTGCTCGGACAGTGCCTCTACTGGACGGACCGGGTGCTGCGGCAACAGCCGGAACGGGAGGGCTGGTTCTGGAAGACGGCGGTCGAATGGCGCCAGGAAATCGGCCTGACGCGACGGGAGCAGGAGACGGCGCGCTGCCGGTTGCGGGCGTTGGGGCTGCTGGAGGAGAAACGCGCCGGGATGCCGGCCAAGCGCTGGTTTCGCATCGATGTCGCGGCGCTGGAACAGCAACTGGGCCCGGCGCCGGCGGCGATCGACTGCGGCCCGCACTGGATCGGGGCCGACTCGGCGCTGGCGCGGCGCCTGGGTCCGCCCCTCGTCTACTGGCGCCGGCTGCGCGAGGCGAGCGGCAGCGTGACGGCGGCGCTGTACCTGTCGCGGGCGCTGTTCTGGCAGCGCCTGGCGCTGCAGCAATGGAAGCCGCAGCCGGAGTGGTTCCATCGTCCGATCTTCCAGAGCCAGCAGATCCTGCGTTTCGGTCGCCGGCAACAGGAGCACGCGCGTGCCCGGCTGCGGCAGCAGGGGTTCCTCGAGGAGCGGCTGGTGCCGGGCGTGCGCCGGCGGCTGATGACCCGCCTCGACCTGCAGGCGCTTGCCCGCGCGCTGGCGGGCGCCGGCCGCGCGGCGACGCGAAGGGGCGCGGCACCGGGGCAAGGCAAACGCCCGCGCCCGGCCCGGGGTCGCCCCACCACAGTGCCACTGGGCGCCCAGGAGGCCGCGCAAAATCCGCCAAACAGCAACGGCCCAATCCGCCAACCATGGCTGGCGCTACCGTGCGCTGCACATAAGAAGGAGATTACGACAAAGAACAACCCCCTACCCCCGGGGGGCGCGAAGGGGCCCGCCGCTGCAGGGCCAGGTGCCGTGCGGACCGCGGCAAGAGCGGAGGTGGAGGCGTGGGAATTTCCAAACTTCATCCTGCCCGCCGAGCGGCCACGGCTGGCGCAGATCGTCGGGCAATGCCCGGCGCAGGCGCAAGCGATCCTCGATGAACTCGCCGGCCAGGCGCACAACCCGGCGCGCCGCACGGCGATCGGCAATCCGCTGGCCTATGCGCGGACCCTGACCCAACGCGCGCTGGCCGGCGAGTTCGTCCCCGAAGCGGCCCTGCGGGTGGCGGCGGCGCGCGCGCAGCGCCACGCCGCCGAACGGGCGCAACAGGCCGAACGCGCGGACCGGCAGCGCGCGGCGACTGCGGCGGCGGATCCGCGGCAACGCGCGGCGGCCGCGGCCCTGCGTACCGAGTGTCTCGCCCGCATCCGGGCGGTGCTGGCGCCACGGCGCGAGTCGGCAGGACTGCGGCCATGAGGCGGTACCGCCCTGCCATGGCTGTCTCCCCGGGCGACAGCGGCGCGACCGGCCATCCCCGCAGCGGCGTTCGCTGCGCCCACCGCATTGACCGCACCCGAGCAAGGAGCCTGACGTGAACGAACCCACCCCTGTGGCCATGGCCTTGGCGAAGATGCCGGTCGAGGCGCCCCGGCATTCACTGCCCGCGCTCGGCGAACTGGTCGACGAAGCGCCGGACACGATGGCGCTGCACACCCGGGAGGCCTATCGGCTCTTCGTCGGGCGCTCGCTCGATGCCGCCAGCCCGCGCGCAGCCATCGTCGGCGGTCGCCGGGTGGCGGCGGCGTTGCGGGCGATCTGGCACCTGTCCGGCAACGACAACCCGTACGCCGACTGGGTGCTGGTCAACATCGGCGAGCGCCTGGTCGAGATCGGCAGTTCCCTGCAGCGGGAAACGCAGCGCGGCGAGGACCAGCTGCGCGCCCTGCAGCAGCGCGGTCTCCACTTCTCGGTGTTGCAGTCGCGCGTCCCGCAACGGGTCGAGCTCGGCTTCCGCAGTCCCTACGGTTACGCCGTGGCCGATCTGGTCGTGCGCTTCGACACCTGCAATCGGGTGCTCAAGACCCTGGTGCGCAAGGACCTGCTCCCCGATCGCGACGGTCGGACGCTGATCTACAGCTATACCCGGCGCCTGCGCGGCCTGTTCGAAGAGCCGGTGCGTTTCGAGCGCTGGCTGATGCGCGACGAACTGCGGCCACTCTCCCGCCACGACTTCCTCCCTGCAGCAGGGGCGGAGGCCAGCAAGCGTGTCGCCGCGGTCCTGGCGCTGTTCGGTCCGGTGCCGCGCGACGTGTTCACCGGGACCCGCGTGCCGCGGCACAGCCAGCGGCGGGTCGAGCTGACCGCGCAGGAGCTCCGGCTGCTGCAGGACGCCGACCTGAGTGGGTCCCCTGCGGCCGGCGACAGCGACGAGGCCACCCTGCTATGACGGCGCAGCAGCCCCCTGCCGCAACAGGGCGCCCTTGTGCCGCAACGTGTTACCCAAAGGGTTTACGGGTAAGGGGGAGGCGCTCCGCTGGCGCAACGAGCTGATCGTGGCCGTGGCGCAAGTGCATGCGGCCATGACGACGCTGCACCAGGCCACCAAGGCGGTGCGCAGCCGCTTCTTCTACCTGGAGCGCTTTCGCCGCGGCCAGACCGGCACGGTCACCCTGCGCTGGCGGCAGACCACCGGTCGCTACGTCACCTGGCCCACGTTGCAGCCGAGCGTGCGCCAGCTGCCGCCCGCCCTGCGCGCGTGGTACGCCGAGGCCCAGCAGTACGCGGCGTGGTTGAACGCGCAGGAGTGTGCGCTGCGGCATGCCCTCGGCCTGGCCGAGCGGCTGCTGCGCGAGGGGTCGGCATCCACTGCATCCACGGAAGCGGGGAACCGGCTTCCGCCACCGAGCGCGATTGCGCTCACTACAACGACAGGAGAACAGCATGAGCAATGACTTTCGCGGCGAGGGCAATCTGGGGGCACAACCGACGCTGAAGAAGGTGCTGGTCGACGGCGAGCCGCACAGCGTCGCCGAGCTGCGCATCTTCTTCGACCGCTTCAAGAGCGACGGGCAGGGCAGCTACGTGCCGAACGGCGGGTTCTGGTTGACGGGGTCGATCTGGGACCAGCGCGCCGAGGCCTGCGTCGAGCACCTGCAGCGCGGCGCCCGGGTGCACGCGATCGGGGAACTGGTGCAGGAGACCTGGACCGACCGGGAGACCGGCGACGAGCGTTCGGAGTTCAAGCTCAATCTCGACGCGGTGTACCCGAGTCTGGTCAAGATCGAAGCGGTCCGCTTCAAGCCGAAGCGCGAGGTTCCGCCCGTTGCCGGCGCTTGAGATCGCGATGGATCTCGACCCCGCCGAAGAAAAGATGCTGCGCGCGATCGTGCAGTCGGCAGTCGTCGCCGCGGCGGTCGGTCGCCCGTTTGCCGGCGAGTTTCATCACTTCGTGGTTCGTGCCACCTGCCTGCAAGTGAAGGAGCAGGGGGTGGCCGCGGTCGCCGTTACGATCTGGCACAGTGGCGTTATCTTGGCGCGGGTACATTGCGTGGCCTCGCTCTGCCAACTTGCGTCACGGGGCGATGCCTGACCCTGCTGACGGCATCACGGCTGATCGGTATCGATGGTCGCGCCGTGGGCGGCAGCGCTGTCGCCTTTGTGGCCCCCGCCGATGCGTGATACGTTTGGGCCCTACGCCAGCAGAGGGGCGGCATGACAGGTTCCGCGTCGGTGCACTCGCCGACGCGATAACTTTGGCTGCCCTTGCCGCAAAAAGCCACCGAGATGACGATCGCCGTCCGCGGGCGACGATAGAAGAGGAGAGTGAACATGAAGCTTCTGAGTGCGCCGGCATCCCCGTTCGGGCGCAAGGTGAAGATTGTCGCGATCGAGAAGGGGATGATGGACAAGATCGAGTACGTCGCGATGGCCACGGCACCTTCGGCACCGAGTGAGACGCTGGCGCGCGACAACCCGCTCATCAAGATTCCCACGCTGGTCCTCGATGACGGTCGCTCTCTCTACGATTCGTTCGTCATCTGTGATTACCTCGACACGCTGCACACGGGAAGCAAGGTGCTCCCCGCCGCCGGTACACGGCGCTGGGAGGTGTTGACGGTGCATGCGCTCGGCAGCGGCATAGCCGATGCGGCCATACTTTGCCGTTACGAGAACGTGCTTCGCCCGGAAGCGCTGCGCTGGCCCGACTGGACGCAAGGCCAGATGAAGAAGATCGCCGGAGGCCTCGACTGGCTCGAGTCGAACGTTGCGGTCATCGGCAACGCCGGGGCGAGCGACGTCGATCTCGGCCAAGTCGCCGTCGCTTGCGCGCTCGGCTACCTCGACTTCCGCTTCGCCGACATCAACTGGCGCGTCGCACGACCACGGCTGGACGGCTGGTTCGTGGAGTTCTCAAAGCGCACGTCGATGCAAAGGACGATGCCGTCGGCATGACGACCGGTCGGTGGCGATCGAACCAATCGCCACCTTCGCGATCGAAACACGATGCTCAAATTGCAAGCGGTGACCCTGCGGCGCGTGTTCCTCGGCGCGATCCTGTTCGTCGCGCTGCTGGTGTCGGTGCCGCTGCTGACGCTGGCCGTTGGTGGCGGGCCGAGCGCCGGCGACTGGCGCACGGCGACCCACCGCCCCGCCGGACTGGCACCGGATCCCGCTGCGCATCCTGCGGCCGTGGTTCAGGTCTACGCCGCGCGCACGTTCGGCTGGCGCGGCGCGTTCGCCGTGCACACCTGGCTCGCCGCGAAGCCGGCCGGCGCGGACGAATACGCCCGCTACGAGGTGATCGGCTGGTACGCGCGTTCGGGTCGTTCGGCGGTTTCGGTCAAGGATGGGCGCACGCCGGACACGGAATGGTTCGGTGCGCGACCCACGTTGTTGCGCGACCTGCGCGGCGCCGAGGCCGAAGCGATCATCGCGAAGCTGGCCGGTGCCGTCGCGTCGTATCCCTGATGCCGAAACCTACCGCGCGTGGCCGGGACCCAACAGCAACACGTTCCTCGCGCATCTGGGCCGCGAAATGCCGGAGCTACGCCTGACGCTGCCGCCGACGGCCATCGGCAAGGATTACCTGCCCGACGGCCGCATCTTCGCGCGCACGCCCAGCGGCACCGGATACCAGGCGTCGATCGCGGGTCTGCTGGGGTTGATCGCGGGAGGGGACGAAGGTTTCGAGCTCAACGTGCTGGGGCTCGTCACCGGCTTCGATCTCGCCCGCCCGGCGCTCAAACTTCCCGGCATCGGTCGCGTTCCCGCCGACGATTGAGCGCGCGGCGACTGTGGCGCGCAGAGGTGCGTTGGCCGCCAGCGAAACCCGTCACCCGAAACCTTCGTTTTCTGCCTTTACAGCTTGGCTCGCAGCGTTCGATAGTAACGCGCGAGACCACCCGTAAGTGGCGGCACCGATTCTGGTTTGTTGCAGTACGTTGGCCACGTCAGGCCGGAATGACGCTCCTCACGCGTCGCCCTTTGCCGAGTGATCGGCGCCCAATGCCGTCCTGCCTCTGAAAGACGGCGGCCCCTTACGGGTCCGAGGTTCAGTCGAAGTCGTTCCACCCCAGCGGGGAGTTTGTCGTCCCCGCCAGGGATGGCTGCTCCCCATTTTTGTTGTTTCGAGGAAGGAGAGTTGTCATGTCTGAACTCAATGTCGCCCAACCCGCGTCGTACTTCAACCTGCACGCCGAAGGTTGCGGTTATCTCAATCGCGTCCGTACCGTGAAACCCGAAAAAGGGCCGCCCTATCTCGCCTGCACCATCGCGGCGAAACATGGCGATGCCACCAGTCCGACGACCACCAAGTTCGATTGCCGGATCAGCGGCACACGGGCGCAGGTGATCGTGCAGCAACTCGAAGCCGCCGTGAAAGCCGAGCAACGCGTCTTCATCGGTTTTCGCATCGGTGATTTCGTGCCCGAGCTCTTCGTGTACCAGAACGGAAAGCGCAAAGGCGAGACCGGCGTCGTCAACAAGGGACGCCTGTTGCAGGTGACTTTCGCCAAGATCGACGGCCAGACCGTCGAGCTGCCGGCGGAAGAAGCGGTCGCAGCGGAAACCACCGCGGCCTAGCATCGTTGTTCCACATCCGCCCTGACGGGAGAGGCTCACTCCCGCGAGGGGTGGTGCGTCTCCCGCGAAGGCATTCATGTCGTCAAAGGAGTCCACCATGATTCAAGTACCTGGCACGCTCAGTATCAAACACGTTCACGGATCGCGCGGCGTCTTTGCCGTGGGCGACCTCGTCACCGACGTCGGCGAGTTCAAGATCAAGGACCCGCTGCTCGATCAGTTCGAAGAAGGCAAGTATCAGGGCCGGTTTCTGATCTCCAATATCTCACCGTCGAGCTATTTCTTCGGTGGCAAGGTGGTGATCGAAGTGCGGGCCTGGCTGGCCGACATCTTTCTCGACCAGGCCGACGAAGGGCCGGCGGAACCCACTCCCGTTGAACCGGATCCGGTGGACGAGCCAGTCGCAGTGGGTCTCGCCGTCGAGGCGCCCGTGGAGTCGTCGTCAGCCCCCAGCGAACCGGTAGCCCTACCGCCGATCGAGCTGGAGTTGGTAACCGATGCCGAGAAGCAGGACTACGAACTCCTGGGGATCGAGTTGTACCCCGTGTTCGCGGCGCGCGCTCCGATCCGGTTGCTGCCAGAAGTGGGGCGGGAGCAGTTCACCCGCCAGCGGCTGCGCCTGAAGGAAGTCGGTTACACCTTCGACCCGTTGACCAAGACCTGGCAGTGTCCAGCCACCGCTGGCACCGTGCAGTAGCTGGTTCCGTCGTCATTCCCGCAGGGAGCACCACTCCCTGCCGGGGCGGTGTTCCCTGCATTCTCAGGAGAACCTCGCATGGACACGTTTTCGTCATTCGACACTGCGTCATTGAAGGACCTGTTGCTGCCGTTCTTTGGCAAACGCACGGATGCTTTGCTGCTGCAAAGCGAAGGCCGGCTGTCGTTGTTGCTCAAGTTGTCGCGCAAGCTCTACGTCCGGCAAAGCCGCCTCTTCGATGCGGCGGCCGAGTGTGGACGACGCGCGGCGCTGGAAGAGTTGGGCGGGCAGGATTGCTTCAGCTCGCCCCGAGCCGTCTGCGATTACCTGCATTGGCATCTCGGGGGCCGGGAGTACGAGGCGTTCGTGATGCTCACGCTCGATTCCCAGCATCGCCTGTTGCGGGTGCACGAGTGCTTTCGCGGAACGCTGGCGCAGACGTCGGTGTATCCGCGGGAGATCGTGAAGCTGGTGCTGCAGGACAACGCGGCCGCAGCGATTTTCGCGCACAACCACCCCTCCGGGGTCGCGGAACCGAGCCGGGCCGACGAACTGCTGACGCAAACGCTGAAGCAGACGCTGGCCCTGATCGACGTCCGGGTGCTGGATCACTTCGTGGTGGCTGGCAGTCGTACCGTCAGTTTTGCCGAACGCGGTTTGTTGTAGCTGTGTACCGGACGACGTGGAGGGAATGTCTTCCCTTCAGGTCGCCCCGGTAGCGAGCGCGACGCAAGTCGCGCTGAACGTCCGGCGCGGAATCCTCCGTGCCGGTTCATTGACCCCAGCGGGGACGTGCAGCCCCGTACGGGGTCTGCCGTCCCCGCTTTTCGTTGGGAGGTTTCACCATGAAAAGCGGACGTACTCTCGTTGATCTGGCGCAGGAACTCGAGCGCCAACTGGCGACCAAGCAGGATCTGGTCGTGCCGTCGTCGCTGCTGCGCTGCCACACCGATGACGGTGGCCATTGCCGGATGCTGATCGATGCCCAGGACGGGGGCGGGGAGTACGGCATTACCGACCTCGCCCGGCGGCAATTGGCCGAAAAGTTGAAGATTCCGTTCGCGTACTTCGAACGCATGCGGGCGGACCAACCCGACCTCCTGGACCGCAACGTCAACACCTGGTTGCAGACCGACCCCGAGCGCAGGATGCTGCGTACGCTGGATGGGCAGGTGCGCGCCGTGCTGTCCGACCGTTACCGCCGCCTGGACCACTACGATCTGGCGGAGCATGTGCTGCCGCTGCTGCAACGGCTGCCCGAGGCGCGCTTCGAGTCGGTCGAACTGACCGAGACCCGGATGTATCTCAAGGTCGTCACGCCGCGGGTCGAGGTCGAGATCGCGCCGGGGGATGTGGTGCAAGCCGGCATCGTGATCACCAACTCCGAAGTCGGTCAGGGTACCTTGTCGGTGCAGCCTCTGGTGTACCGGCTGGTGTGCCGCAACGGGCTGATTGCGTCCGATCGCGCGTTGCGCAAGACGCATGTCGGCCGCATTCTGGACGCGGGGGAGGGGGCGATCACCGTCTTTCGCGACGATACGCTGGCGGCGGATGACCAGGCCTTCTTCCTCAAGGTTCGGGACGTGGTCGAGGCGGCGGTCTCCGAGGCGGCCTTCCGGCAGGTGGTGCAGAAGATGCAGACCACGCTCGCCATCAAGCTCACCGGCGATCCGGTCCAGGCCGTCGAGGTGCTCGCCAATCGCTACGCCCTCAACGAGGGTGAACGTGCCGGCGTATTGCGGCACCTCATTGTCGCCGGCGATCTGTCCGCCTACGGCTTGGTCAACGCCGTCACGCACTACTCGCAGGACGTCGAGGACTACGACCGGGCAACGGAGTTCGAAGCGCTGGGCGGCAAGTTGATCGAACTGTCTTCGCGGGAATGGCAAGAGCTGGCCGAGGCGGCCTGATCGCTTCGACCGGGGGTGGGCGCCATGCTCGTGCCTCCGAGTTGTGCCGGGCAGGTGTCGATCTGCGGGGGTCTCCGTCGCAATGGGTATCCTCGACCAGGGCGGCGATTCGATCGCAGCGGCGTTGCCCAAGAAGAGTGGTTGGATGAGTGGTGTCCTTACAAGCCCCCAGCGATGGGGGCTTGCTTTATCCGCCGCGCGGATCGCGCGGTCCTGGGGCCTGATCGGTGGTCAGGGCAGGAACGGTGGCGATGCTCCGGCTGCATCCACCCGGAGCGCCACCCCGCATCACGCGGCGCTGGTTCCCCGAGCGCGCACCGGCCGGGGTGCAGCGCAGCGCGCCAGGATGCGCTTCCAGCCGTTGCGGGCGGCGACGGCTTCACCCAGGATGTCGAGGTACTCGCCGGCATCGACGCGGTCGTCCGCCAGCGTTGTTCCCGGCTCGAGGTCGGCCAGCAGCTGCCGCCGCGCGTGGGGGCTGGCGCCGCACTCGCGGATGCGGCTGTAGGCTTCGCAGGCATACGCGAACGTTTCACGCCGCCGAAAGTC
>JADKKQ010000013.1 GCA_016720425.1 Betaproteobacteria bacterium
GTCGCGTGCCGATGTCGCGGATGGCGGAAATGTGGACGCGCAACCCGCCGAGCTCGAAGAAGCGCACGGAGAGTTCGACCGGGATGACCGTGCCGTCGCGCCGCCGATGCAGGCGCAGCGGGATCACCACCACGCCGCCGACGTCGGCGGGGGTCAATCGGGAGACCCGCTGCGTCGCCTCCGGCTCGGCGGAGAGCTGGTGGTTGAACATCCCGCGCAGCTCGTCGGCGGTGTAGCCGTACAGGCGCGCCGCCGCCGCGTTGTCGGCCGCGCAGGCGCTACTCGCTCTCGATGGCCGCTTTGGCGCAAGGTCGCGAGCACGTCCCGCCCCTGCGCCGGATCGACGAAGGCGCTCGATCGACGGCGCGTCCGGCTCGAGTCCGCGACCCCCAGCAGCAGCTGGGACGCCGGATTGCCATAGACGAACGCGGCGTCGGCAAGGCGCAGCACGATGATGGCCGACGGCGAATCCGCCAGGATCTGCAGGTGCTCGCGCTCACGCTCGGCGAGGAGCTCGGTGCGCTCGACGATCTTCTGCTCGAGTTCGGCATGGCTCTGTCGCAGCTGCTCGTCGGCGCTGCGGCGCTGCTCGAGCACCTGGGCGATGCGGGCGCTCGTCAGCAGCGCCAGCAGCAGCAGGAAGGCCAGTGCCGGAGCGTACTCGGTCCAGACTTCGGCGCGATAGGCGGCGAGCTGTTCCGCCGAGACCCGTGCCACCGCCTTCCAGTAGTACTCCGGCGCGTCCAGGCGCGCGCTGCCGGGCGCGAACCCCTGCCCCGAGCCTCGGCTCGATCGCTCGCCGGCGACGAGCGGATGGACGGTCGCGAAAGTCCAAATTCCCTGGTGATCCTCGAACTGGCCGCGCTCCTCGGCCCGAATCCGGGCCCAGACGTTGGGATGACGCTTCGCGAAGGTGTCGGCGCTCCGGAACATGAAGCCCCATTCGTCGCCGGGATCGGGCGCCTTCAGCCAGTGGCCATCGCGATTGAGCAGCATCGCGCGCTCGGCGGTGGTCGACGCCGCCCGGCCGAAGGCGTCCAGCAGTTCGCGCCCGAAGTAGTTCACCAGCACGATCCCGCGCGGGTGGCCAGCCGCATCGAACACCGGGGTGCCCACGCGCAGCGTCGGCTTGTGCGGGACCTCGATCCGGTCGCGCTCGACGTTGAGGTCGAGCGGCGAGACGTAGACCTCGCCGAGGGCGACGGCCATCGTGTCGACGAAGAAATACCGCCGCGCCTTGTTCTGCAACCGGTCGGCGGGAGCGATTTTCGCGCGGTCGTCCGCCAGCTCGACACGCACCCTTTCCATCCCCGTCTCGTCGATCCAGCGGATCTGGTCGTAGATCCCCTGGCTGTCGGAGAACGCCAGAAAGCTCTCGGCCAGCGCCGCGACCGCCGCCGGCCCATCGGCGTTCACGGCGGCACGCAGCGCACCGTGCGCAGCCAGGAAGCGGACATCGCGGACGACGCGGTCGACCGCGTGGGAAATCGCCTCGACGCCGCGCGCGACGTTGCGGGTCTCCGACTCCCGCAGCAGCGTGCCGCGGGAGTCGATCTTGTCCTCGGCCAGGTGCACGATCACGCCGGCAACGAGCAGCGCCAGCGGGATCCACACCAACAGCAGCGAACGGACAAAGCGTAGGCGGTTCATCATGTGCGGGCGGACGCGGGCCCGGCGCTCACATTCTGCGCCGCCCCCTGCGCGAGTGAGCCGACCGGGGCGTGTCCGCCGCGCGCGAGCTTGAGGCCGATCAAGGAGCGGTCGAATACCGGGCCCGCGACGGCGCCGCGGGCAGGATCAGCGGCGTAGCCGCAGCCGCTGCGCGCGGTCGCCCAGCGTCGGGATCGATGGCAGCGGGGGCCCGGGCATTCGCGAAATCCAGCGTCAGCGTGAAGCGGCGCGGGCAGTTCAGCCCTGCGGCGGCCTCGCTCTCCGATGCGGCGATCGCTTGGGTGAAACGGATCGCCGAAAGCGCGACACCGACCGGCGCGACGATCGCGGCGCCAAGGCCGAACGACATGCTCACGCAGCTCGGTGGCCCTCCGCGCTCGGCCTCGCTCGATTCCACGGACGCGTGCCGATGGCGCCTCCTCGAACAGGCGAGGACTCGCCCCGGATTGGCGCGAATGGCGCCGACGTTCCGCCCGGACCGGAGCCGATCGTCGGCGGTGTACGATGACGGCGAACGCACGTGCGCCCCGACCGACGAACGCCGCCGGACGGCAGCCGCGCAGGGAGTTCGAGGCATCGTCCATGGTCATGCGCGTCCTGCTGGCGGCGATCCGTCACGAGACCAACAGCTTCTCGCCGCTGCCAACGCCGTTCGCGGCGTTCTTCCCGGACGGCGAGCCGGTCGCCGGCGCGGCGGTGCTGGCCGCGCACGACGGCGCCAAGACCGCGTTCGGCGGGCTCTTGGACGCCGCGCGCGAGGTCGGCGCCGCCATCGACCTGCCGCTGTTCGCCGACGCGCTGCCCTCGGCGCCGGCGTCGGCGGCGACGCTCGACCGGTTGATCGAACTCGTCCTCGCCGGCGGCGGCGATGCGCCCGACGCGGTGCTGCTCGACCTCCACGGCGCGATGACGCTCGACGACGGCAGCGACGGCGAGGCGCGGATCCTGCGCGCCGTCCGCGCGCGCTGGCCGCAGGTGCCCGTCGCGCTAGCGCTCGATTTCCACGCCAACCTCGCGCAGGACGTCGTCGACCTGGCGACGATCGTCTGCGGCTATCGCACCTACCCGCACGTCGACGCCTACGAGACGGGGTTGCGCGCGGCGCGCCTGCTGTTCGCCACGCTCGCCGGGACGCTGCGCCCGGTGGTTGCCCTTTGCCGGATACCGGTGCTGCCGCAAATGCTGCGCCAGGTCACCGCCGACGAGCCGATGCGCTCCGCCATGGCCCTCGCCGAGTCGCTGACCGACGGCCGCGACGTGGTCGACGTCTCGGTCTTCGGCGGCTTTCCGCTGGCCGACAGCCCGGTGACCGGGCCCTCGGTCGTTGTGGTCGGCGGTGGCGGCGGCGCGGCCGCAGCGCGGAAAGCGAGCCGGCGCGTCGCGCAGGTCGTTTGGGCGGGACGCGCGCACCTGGTCGATGCCGGCGCCGAACCCATCGCGCAGACGCTCGCCCGTGCCGTCGCGCTCGCGCCGCCCGTCGTGCTCGCCGACTGCGGCAACAACGCCGGCGCCGGCGGGACCTGCGACACGATGACCGTGCTCGCCGCGATGCAGGACGCAGGCATGCGCGACGTCATCGCCGGCGTGTACTGCGACCCCGCGGCCGTCGCCCGGCTGCTGCGCGAGCGACCGGGCGACGAAGTGACCCTCGCGCTCGGCGGCCACCATCGCTATCCGGACGATCCGGTCGGCGCCCTGCGGCTGACCGGCCGCGTGCGCCGGGTCACCGACGGCCGCTTCCACGCGCTCGGCCCGGTCTATCCGGGCATGTTGATCGAGCTCGGCGCCTGCGTCGTGTTCGACATCGGCGCCGCGCAACTCGTGCTCGCCGAGCGGCGCGTGGAGGGCTTCGACGCCGGCATGTTCACCCACGCGGGGCTCGACCCCGCGGCCGCCCGCTACGTGCTGGTGTTCTCGCGAGTGGGCTTTCGCGCCGGGTTCGGCCGCTACGGCGGACACGCGTTGCTGGTCCACGGCCCCGGGGCCGCGGCTGCGGACTTCGGCCGCCTGCCCTTCCGCCACCTGCCGCAGCCGCTGTTTCCGTTCCAGGATGCCACGGGCCCGATCGCGGATTGACTTCACGCCCGCGGCGACGTCGCCGGCCGCGCGGGGGCCCGGCGGTCGCTCGCCCGCCGCGCCCGGCGTTACAATGACTTGGCAGTGTTTCTCGCCGCCGCTGCCCGACGGCGAAGGGTCTGCGGTGTGCGCGGCGGTTCGCCGCTGCGCTGCGCGACGCACCGCGGAGTGCGATGCCGGCCGTCCGGAACCCGACCGATGCCGCGACAGGAAGCGTTGTTGGCGCAACAGCCGCTGATCGAGGCGCTTTGCAACCCCGCGGTCTTCGGTGACGACTGCGCCGCCGTCGAGGTCGTCGAAACCCACATCTCCTGGGTGCTGCTCACCGGCACCTACGCGTACAAGGTCAAGAAGGCGGTGACGCTGTCGTTCCTCGACTTCGGCTCCCTCGCCGCGCGGCAACGCTGCTGCGAAGAGGAGTTGCGTCTCAACCGACGCCTCGCCCCGAGCCTCTACGTCGACGTCGTCGCGATCACGGGCAGCAGCGCGCAGCCGGTCATCGGCGGCCCCGGCCCGGCGATCGAGTACGCGGTGCGGATGCGGGAGTTCCCGCAGTCGGCGCTGCTGTCGCGGATCGCCGCGCGCGGCGAACTCGTCGCCGCCGACATCGACGCACTGGCGGCGACGGTCGCGAACTTTCATCAGCGGATCGCGGTTGCACCGCCCAATGCCGCCCTCGGCGGTCCCGACGAGATCCTGCGCTACGCCGACGACAACTTCGTGCAGATCCTGGCCACCGGCGAAGCCGGCGCCGCGGCCGCCGCGCTCGCTGCCCTGCGCGAGTGGACCCGGCGCGAGCACGCGCGGCTCCACCCGCTCTTCAGCGCCCGCAGGCGCCGTGGCTTCGTGCGCGAGTGCCACGGCGATCTGCACCTCGCCAACGTGGCGCGCATCGACGGCGAGATCACGGTCTTCGACGGCATCGAGTACAGCGCGGCGCTGCGCTGGATCGACGTCGCCAGCGAAATCGCCTTCACCGTGATGGACCTGAAGGATCGTGGCCAGGCGGCCTTCGCCCACCGCTTCCTCGATGCCTACCTCGAAGCCACCGGCGACTACGAGGCCCTCGCCGTGCTGCGCTACTACGTCGTCTACCGCGCGCTGGTGCGGGCCAAGGTGGCCTGCCTGCGGGCCGGCCAGCTGCCGCCGGGTGCCGCGCGCGACGCGCTGCACCGCGAATTTCGCGACTACGTCGATCTCGCGGTGCGCGAGGCCGAACCGGGCCGGGCCGCGATCGTCATCACCCACGGCTTCGCCGGCAGCGGCAAGACCACCTGCACGCAAGCGCTGCTCGAAGCGCTCGGCGCGATCCGCCTGCGCAGCGACGTGCTGCGCAAGCGGCGCTTCGGGCTGGGGCCGCACGACGACAGCGGCTCCGGACTGGCCAGTGGCCTCTACGCGCCCGAAGCGACCCGCGCGACCTACCTTCAGGCGCGCGACCTCGCGCGCGAGATCGCGGCCAGCCATCGCGTCGCCATCGTCGACGCCACCTGCCTGGCGCGCTGGCAGCGCGACCTCTTTCGCGATCTCGCCGCGGAACTGCGCATTCCCTTCGCGATCGTCGACCTTCACGCGTCGGCCGGAACGCTGCGGCAGCGCGTCGTGCAACGGCGGGCGGCGGGCGACGACGCCTCGGAGGCCGACCTCGCCGTGCTCGAGCAGCAGCAGCGCGTCGACGAGGCGCTGGCCGACGATGAGCTGCCGCGCACCCTGACCGTCGACGCGGAGGGACCTGCCGGCGTCGTGTCGGCGACGCTGCTGCGCGGCCTCGCCGACCTCTGCGCCGCCGACGCCGCGACCGAACAGCGCACGGCGCCGCCGGTGAGTTGCTGATGCACTGGGACGTTTTCAACGGCGATGCCGACGGCCTCTGTGCGTTGCACCAGCTGCGCCTCTGCGCGCCCCGCCGGGCGACGCTCGTCACCGGCGTCAAGCGCGACATCGCGCTGCTCCACCGGGTCGCCGCCGGTCCCGGTGATTCGGTCACGGTGCTCGACGTCTCGCTGGCCGCCAATCGGGCGCCGCTGGATGCGCTGCTCGGCCGCGGCGTCGCCGTCCAATACTTCGATCATCACTTCGCGGGGAGCCCGCCGTCGCACCCCGCGCTCGAGCTGCACATCGACACGGCGCCCGACACCTGCACCGGGCTGATCGTCGACCGTTTCCTCGCCGGCCGGCAACGCCTCTGGGCGATCGTCGCGGCCTACGGCGACGCGCTGCCGGGGCCGGCCTCGGAGCTGGCGGCGCAGCAGGGACTCGACCGATCGCAGGTCGTGGCGCTGCGCGAACTGGGCGAGGCGCTGGCATACAACGCCTACGGCGAGCGCGAGGCCGATCTCGTCATCGCCCCCGCGGCGCTCTATCGGACACTGTCCCGGCACGCCGATCCGTTCGCCTGCCGGCAAGACGAGCCGGTGATCGCACGGATCCTGGCCACGATGCGCACCGACCTGGCGCTCGCCCGCAGTGTCGCGCCTTCGCTCGACCTGCCAAGCGGCGCGCTCTACGTCCTGCCCGCTGCGGCCTGGAGCCATCGCGTCCGCGGCGCGCTCGGCAACGAGCTGGCGCTCGCGTCGCCGGAGCGGGCGCACGCGATTCTCACGCCGGATGGGCGGGGCGGCTTCGTCGTCAGCGTCCGCGCGCCGCGACGCGCAGGCACCGGCGCGGATCGGCTCTGCCGGCGCTATGCCAGTGGCGGCGGTCGCGCCACGGCGGCCGGGATCGACCACCTTCCCGGCGCCGAGCTCGGGCGCTTCGAAGCCGATTTCATCGCCGCGTTTTCGTGACCCCCGCGGGGGGCTCGGACAGGAATCTCCTTGTCCTGAACGGTGCTTGACGCGGGTCAAGACGGTGCGCCCGCCAGGGGTCTAGTGTGGAGCGGCAGGCGTGATCGGTCGGTGCATTGCGCCCTCGGTTGCGCCCGTCGGAGATCGCGATGCGTGCGATGGTGTTGGCTGCCCCGGGTTCGTCGCTCGAGTTGCGCGACGTGCCCGTCCCACGGCCCGGCCCCGGGCAGGTGCTGGTGAAGGTGCGCGCCTGCGGCGTGTGCCGCACCGACCTGCACATCCTCGATGGCGAGCTCTGCGGCATACGATCGCCGGTCATCCCGGGTCACGAGATCGTCGGCATCGCGACCGAGGTCGGTCCGGAAGTGCACACCATCCACGCCGGCGACCGGATCGGCATCCCCTGGCTGGGCCACACCTGCGGCAGCTGCAGGCATTGCCGGAGCGGCCGGGAAAACCTCTGCTCCGCCGCCCAGTTCACCGGCTGCACGCAGGACGGGGGCTACGCCGAGTATGCGGTGGCCGACGCCCGGTTCTGCTTCCTGCTGCCGAAGGGATTTTCCGACACCGAACTCGCTCCCTGGCTGTGCGCGGGGCTGATCGGCTACCGGACGCTGCGCATGGCGGGCGACGCGCGGCGCGTGGGCATCTACGGCTTCGGGGCCGCGGCGCACATCGTCGCGCAGCTCGCGCGCCACGAGGGGCGCGAGGTGTTCGTCTACACCAAGCCGGGCGACGTCGCCGCGCAGGCCTTCGCCCGCGAACTCGGCGCGGTCTGGGCCGGCGACAGCGACGTCCGGGCACCGGCCGAGCTCGACGCCGCGTTGCTGTTCGCCCCGGTGGGGTCGCTGGTGCCCAAGGCCCTCGCCGATGTCGGCAAGGGCGGCACCGTCGTCTGCGGCGGCATCCACATGAGCGACATCCCGCAGTTTTCGTACGACCTGCTGTGGGGCGAGCGGCAGATCCGCTCGGTCGCCAACCTCACGCGCCGCGACGGCGAGGAGTTCATCGAACTCGCCCGCCGGATCCCGGTCCGGACGACGGTCGTGCCCTTTGCGCTGGAGCGCGCGAACGAAGCGCTGGAAACGCTGCGCAACGGCAGGTTGACCGGCGCCGCGCGGTGCTCGAAATGCCCTGACGATCGGGATCGGCGTAGTCACCTTGCGCTTTTCCCGTTGGCCGTTCGACCCCGTGGTGAAGCCCGGTGCCTGGAACGGCTGCGCCGAATTCGGTGCAACCGCTCCCCGGAGATGACCGGCTTGGCCTTGCGGCCCCGGGGCCGCTATTTGCTGGCGACGCTGGACGCGCGAGAAGCGGCGAGCCACTCGTTCATGCAGGCTTCGCGTTCGGACACGTAGGCGCGCTGGGTGCAGGCGCGCTCGGCGGCCGCCAGTTGCTCCATCGGCGCACCTTCCCGCTGGAACAGCCATGCGACGGCGCTCAGAAGGCCAATGGCAATGAATGCCGCCAGCGCGGCGACGACGGCGGTCGAAAGCGACGAGAGCTGGGGAAGGGTCCGCTTGGCATTCATGGTGGTCTCCTGGTTTGGTCTCTGTAAGGACTCGGTGTTGCTGGGATGTAATGTCCTTCCAAGCGGCACCCGCCGTCCTTTAGCCGGCCTTAAACGTTCTGAAAATGCTGTGAGTGGAGTAGATTCATCGGTATCGCCCCGCCCGCTGCCGGCCTGGCCCCGCCGCCATGACGCTCATCTACCGATTTGGTCGCTTCGAGCTCCGCCCGGCCGCGCGGCAGCTGCTGGTCGACAGCCGACCGGCGGCGCTGGGCGCCCGTGCATTCGATCTCCTGCTGGCGTTGCTCGAGCGCCGCGATCGTCTGGTCACCAAGAACGAGCTGCTCGAACTGGTCTGGCCGGGATTGGTGGTCGAGGAGAACAACCTGCAGGTGCAGGTTTCCGCGCTGCGGAAGCTATTGGGGCAGGATGCCATCGCCACCGTCGCCGGCCGCGGTTACCGCTGCACGCTCGAGCCGACGCAGACGACCTCGGCGCCTCATGCCTCTTCGTTTGTTGCGAAGCACAACCTGCCCGCGCCGGTCTCGTCGTTCATCGGGCGCGAGCGGGAGTTGAGCGATCTGCGCGCGATGCTCGCGAGTCATCGGCTCGTCACGCTCGTCGGGATCGGCGGCATCGGCAAGACCCGCTTGACGCTGCAGGTTGCAACGACTCTGGCCGATGCCTATGCCGACGGCGTCTGGTTCGTGGACCTCGCGCCGGTGTCCGATCCGCGCCTCGTCGCCAATGCGGTCGCCACCGCCGTCGGGGTCAGGGAGGAGCCGGGGCAGCCGATCATCGGAGCCTTGCAGCGGTTCGTCGCGGACCGGGCGCTGCTGCTCGTCCTCGACAATTGCGAGCACCTGCTGGTTGCCTGCGCGCAGCTGGCACGGGACCTGTTGCAGGCCGGCCGGAAATTGACCATCGTCGCGACCAGCCGCGAGCCGCTCCATGTGCCGGGCGAGGCCACGTTTCCCGTTGCGCCACTGCCCGTGCCCGAGCCGGCGGGCGATCTCGCTCCCGACACGCTGGGCGGGTATGCCGCGGCGCAGCTCTTTCTCGACCGCGCGATCGACGCCCGTCCGGACTTCGCATTGACGCGGGAGAGCGCCGCTGCGGTCGCGCGCATCTGCCGCGATCTCGACGGCATCCCGCTCGCGCTCGAGCTGGCGGCGGCGCGAGCGCGATCGATGTCGGTCGACGCGATTGCCGACCACCTGACCGACCGCTTCGCGCTGCTCAAGGGACGCGACCGGACGGCGCTGCCGCGCCAACAGACGTTGCGTGCCGCGATCGACTGGAGCTACGACCTGTTGGCCCCGCCGGAACGCGCGCTGCTGCAACGGCTGTCGGTGTTCGCCGGCGGTTTCGCGCTCGACGGGGCCGAGACAGTCGGTGCCGCCGACGGCGTCGCGCCGAACGACGTACTGGACGTGCTGGATCACCTGGTCGACAAGTCGCTGGTCGCGTTCGATGCACCGACGGAGCGCTACCGGCTGCTGGAGACGGTGCGGCAGTACGCGCTGGAGCGTCTCGCGGAGTCGGGCGACGAAGCGGCGAGCCGCGACCGGCATCTTGCGTTCTACGTGACGCTCGCGCAGCGTGCAGGATCGGAAATCCTCGGACCCGCGCAGGACGCGTGGCACAAGCGGCTCGATGCGGAGCGCGAGAACATCCTGCTCGCGTTCTCCCACGCGCGCCGCGCGCCCGGGGGCGGCACTGCGGGCCTGGCGCTGCTGCACGGGCTCGACATGTGGATCACGTTGAGCAACTTCGAGTTCTGGCGCGGGGTGGTGCTGGAAGCGCTGGCGCATCCGGACGCGCAGCAGGAAAGTGCTATGCGAAGCCGCGCGTTGCGTCCCGCCGTGATGATCGCGTACGCCACCGGTCGCTACGAGGAGGCGTTCGCCTTGGCGCAGGCCAACGTCCGGATCGCGCGCGCATGCGGCGACCTGCATGCGGTGGGAGTAGCGCTCGGGAACTTGGGGTACATGGCGATCACCGTGGGCCGAGAGGCCGATGCCCGCGAGCACTTCGACGAAGGCCTCGCAGTGGCGCGGCAGGTGGGCGATTCGAGGCTCGTTGCCGACATGTCTTTTTGCATGGGCGAGCTCCTTTCCCAGCAGGGTGAACTCGAACGCGCCGAACGTTGCTATCTGGAGGCGCTTCCCGGCTTGGGCGACGACCGCGTGAATGCCGCGGGCGCATTTTCCAACCTTGCCCGGAATGCGATCGCGCTCCGCACCGAGGCCAAAGCCGTGCACTACCTGCGTGAAATGGCGTCGATCACGGCTCGGAAGTACACAGGCCCCGTCGCAGTGTATTTCTTGTCCAATTGTGCCGACCTTGCGGCGCTTCGCGAGGAATGGGCGCTTGCCCTGCAGTTGAGCGGTGCCGCGGACTCGATTCGCGAGCAGCACGGCCTTTCGGGCGACTATGTCGACGCGCGATTTCACACTGCGAGCATCGCTCCTGCGCGCGAGGCCATGGGTGCCAGCGCAACCGCTGCAATCGCGGCCGGTCGGGCGATGGGCGTCGACGCGGCGCTCCGCGAAGCCGAAGCCTGGCTGGATGCGCTGCCGCCCGACGAACGCACGCCATGACGCTGACCTACCAGTTCGGTCGCTTCGAGCTCCGCCCGACCACGCGGCAGCTCCTCGTGGACGAGCAGCCGGCAACCCTCGGCGCCCGCGCATTCGACCTCCTGCTGGCACTAATCGAGCGCCGCGATCGTCTGGTCACCAAGAACGAGTTGCTCGAACTGGTCTGGCCGGGATTGATCGTCGAGGAGAACAACCTGCAGGTGCAGGTTTCGGCGCTGCGCAAGCTGCTGGGGCAGGATGCCATCGCTACGGTCGCCGGCCGCGGCTATCGCTTCACGCTGGAGCCGGCGCAGGCCGCCGCGTCCGCACCACCGCCGCCGCCCGTCGCGAAGCACAACCTGCCGGCGCAGGTCTCGTCGTTCATCGGGCGCGAGCGGGAACTGACGGATTTGCGCGCGATGCTCGCGCGTCATCGGCTGGTGACGCTGGTCGGGATCGGCGGCATCGGCAAGACCCGGCTGGCGCTGCAGCTTGCTGCCGGCGTGGTCGACGCGTATGACGATGGCGTCTGGTTCGTCGATCTCGCGCCGATTTCGGATCCGAGCCTCGTAGCCAATGCGGTCGCCACGGTACTTGGGGTCCCGGACGAGCCCGGCCGGCCGGTCATCGCAACGCTGCAGGGATTCATCAAGGACAGGGCGCTCCTGTTCGTGCTCGACAATTGCGAGCATCTTGTGCTCGCGTGCGCGCAATTGGCACGGGATCTTCTGCAGGCCGGTCGCCGCGTCACGATCCTTGCAACGAGCCGCGAACCGCTCCACGTGTCCGGCGAGGCGACATTGCCGCTGGCGACGCTGCCTGCACCGAACCCGGCGGGCGAGCACCCGCTCGACGCCATGAACGAGTACGCAGCGGTGCGGCTGTTTCTCGAGCGCGCGGTCGCCGTCCGTCCGGACTTCGCGTTGTCGCACGAGAACGCCGCGGCTGTCGCGCGCATCTGCCACGATCTCGATGGCATTCCGCTGGCGCTCGAGCTCGCCGCGGCGCGGATACGGTCGATGTCGGCCGAAGCGATCGCCGGGCACCTGACGGACCGGTTCGCGCTGCTGAAGGGCGGCGACCGGACGGCGTTGCCACGCCACCAGACGCTGCGCGCGGCGATCGACTGGAGCTACGACCTGCTCGCGTCACCGGAGCGCGTGCTGCTGCAACGGCTGTCGGTGTTCGCCGGCGGCTTCGCGCTCGACGCCGCGCAGGCGGTCGGTGCGGACGATGGCGTCGCGTCGCGCGATGTCCTGGACCTGCTGGGGCACCTGGTCGACAAGTCGCTGGTCACGTTCGACGCCACGACCGACCGTTACAGGCTGCTGGAGACGGTGCGGCAGTACGCGCTGGAGCGCCTCGCAGAAGTGGGCGAGGAAACGCGCACCCGCGACCGGCATCTGCAATTTTGCGTCGCGCTCGCCGAGCGTGCGGAGCGCGAGCTCGGCGGCCCGCAACGGGAAACGTGGTACGTCCGCCTCGACGCCGAGCGCGAGAACATTCTGCTGGCGTTCGCACAGACGCGATGTGCTCCCGGAGGTGGCGCAGCGGGCCTGAGGCTGGTTCACGCCCTCTTGCATTGGATGGTGCTGCGCGAAGTCGAGCTCTGGCTCGGTGTGACCCTGCAAGCGCTCGCACATCCGGGCGCGCAACAGGCGGATGTGGCGCGATGTCGTGCGCTGTACGTTGCCGCAACCATGTCCACCGCGACCGGCCGGCCCGCGGAAGGATACGCGTTGGCGCAATCCAGCGCCGGTATTGCCCGTGCATGCGGCGATGCACTCGAGCTGGCCGAAGCGCTCTGTCGGCTGGGATACGCGGCCTTGGAACTCGACCGAACGGCCGACGCGCTCGAGCACTTGCGCGAGGGACTCGAACTGGCGCGGAAATCGGACAAACGCGGGCTGATCGCCGCTTTCTCGACGGGGCTGGGCGAAGTTCATTCGCTGCAGGACCAGTTCGAGCTCGCCGAAGCGGCCTATCTGGAGGCGCGTGCCGCATTTCCCGGAAACACCGTAAGCGAAGGTGTCGCACTCGGCAACCTTGCCCGCAATGCGATCGCGCTTCGCGCCGAGGCCGCAGCCATCCGTTACCTGCACGAAATTGTGGCGATCTCGGGGGGAAAGTACGAGCATCACGCCGCGACTTCCCTGCTGTGGCTGTGTGCCGGGCTTGCCGCGCTGCGCGGGGAGTGGGTGCAGGCGCTGCGGTGGGGTGGTACCGCCACGGCGTGTCAGGAAGAGAACAACCTGTTCGATTTTGTCGACGCGCGATTTCACGCACGGAGCATGTCCACGGCGCGCGAGGCCGTCGGTGCGGACCCGGCGGACGCCGCGTTCGCGGCCGGCCGGGCACTGGGTTCCGGTACGGCAATCAGGGAGGCCGAGGCCTGGCTTGTCGCGCTGCCGGGCACCTGATGCCCGCACTATTGAAACGTGTACCGCACCCCCAGGTTGAACTGCGTGCCGGTCGCGCCGGAAAACGCATAGTTGTAGTTGTAGTTGATGGTGCCGTAGCCCGCGGCCGGGTTGAACGGAGGCATCCGGTTGAACACGTTGATGATCGACCCGAAGATCTGCCAGCCCTTGAACCCCGTGTACGCCGCCGACAGGTCGAGCGTCGTGAACGACGACACGTGGCAGGTCGCGCTGTCGAGGATCGAAAGGCAGCCGTCCGGGATCGGCACGCCCTGATACGGAGTGGACGTGTAGTCGCTCACGTAGCGGATCGTGCCGGCGACGTTCCATGGGCCGCGCTGCCAGCCCACGATCAGGTTCATCCGGTCTTCCGGCGTCGCCGATCCCGACGACACGTCGTAGTTGCCTTGCGTTCCAGCGTACTTGTACGTCTCCCCGTTGGCGAACGTCTGGTCGTAGTCGAAGACGTGCGTCCACTGGAACTCGGTCGTGAGTGTTCCGTGGTCCTTGAGATTCCACTTCCACAAGACGTCGAGGTCGACGCCGTCGGTCCTCACCGAGTTCGCGTTCTGGTACGGCGACTTGATGTAGATGATCGTTCCGGAGTTCGGGATGCCCGGCAGGTCGTCGGTGCCGCGGCCGATCTGCGCGTTGGGAAAGGCGGCAGGATTGTTGACGGTGGCCTGCAGGCTTCCGATCGTGATCTGGTCCTCGACCTCGATGTTCCAGTAATCGAGGGTGGCGCTCAGGCCGGAAATCGGCTCCCAGATCGTGCCGATCGTGTAGGTGGACGACGTCTCCGGCCGGATCTCGGGATTGCCGGTGATGACGGCAAGGACGTAGGCCTGGCAGTCGGCCGGCGATTGCGTGACGGGGCAGCGCACCGGATCGACGACGACCGGCAGCGCGCCGTAGGCGTTGGCGGTGCTCGTCTCGTAGAGACCCGGGGCACGGAACGCCGTTTGCCACGTGCCGCGCAGGACCCACGACGGGACGGCGGCCCACTTGACGCCGATCTTCGGGTTCCACGTGCTGCCGACGTCCGAGTAGTGGTCGTAGCGGACCGCGGCCGTGGCTTCCAGGGTCGAGAGGATCGGCGCATAGAGTTCGGCGTACAGTGCGTTGACGTTGCGTGCGCCGAACGCCCTGGACTGGCTCCCGCCCACGACCTCGCCAGTGGCCGCCCCGGGGATTCCCGGATTGCTCAGCTCTTCGCGGCGAAACTCGTAGCCGACCGCCAGCGCCAGCTGCCCTCCGGCGAGCTTGTGGATGTCGCGCGACGCCTTGGCGTCGACGATCGTGTTTTCCGAAGTCGTCCTGTACGAGAGGTCGGGTGCGATCCAGTCGTAGATCGCGGAATCGTTCTTCGACGCGGCCGCGCCGATCCGGTAGTACCCGTACGGGCCGGTGCCCGCCAATCCGGCAAGGAACCGGTCGTATTGGTAGGCGTTGTCGATCGTGATGTCGGTCGTCGTGCGGATGTACAGGCCGGCGACGTCCCAGTCCCAGCCCGCGTTCGTGCCCTTCATTCCCAGCAGATACCGCTGAGTGTCCGTGGTGTACTGCGTCGCCAGGCCGCCAAGCGCGCCGTCGGCGTAGTACAGCCGGGCGACCTCGTCGTTCGCCCCGAACGGGTTGTCCGGATGGCCCACGGGCAGGTAGACGTTGGCCGTCGACTTGATGCTCAGCGTGGAAGGGTCGAGCCAGTACACGGGTGTCAGGCTCGGCGGACCGCGCAGATAGCTCTTCACCTGGAACAAGGACAGCTCCGTGTAGGCCTGGATCGCGTCCGTGACGTTGTACGTGCCGCGGGCGAGCACGTTGATGCGCTCGATCGAAGGCAGGATGTCGAGATAGTCCTTGAAGTCCCAGCGGCAGAAGCCGCTGTCCTGGTTCGCCGGGGCGCACGCGCCCGGCAGCGACTGGAAGTTCCCTGGCTCGCCGTTCGGGTCCGCCGCGCTCACGGGCGCCACGTTGCCGAGAAGGCCCCACTGGAAGAAGCCGCTCACCGGGTTGCCGCCACGCGCGTCGGGCAGACCCATGAAGCGCAGGTCGTTGGTCCCGACGTACTGCCGGCCCTTGTTCATCGGGTACGCGTCCTGCTTCTGGTAGTCGAGCGTGACGTAGGCGTTGTAGCGGTCTTTCGTGAGGTCGCCGACGCCGGCCGTGATCGCCGCGCGGTACTGGTCGCCCTCGCCGTTGGAGCTGGTGCCGGCCGTGCCGGTGACCGTGACGCCGGTGTACTGCTGGCGCAGGATCACGTTGACCACACCGGCCACCGCGTCCGAACCGTAGATCGCGGACGCGCCGTCCTTCATCACCTCGATGCGCTCGACGGCGTCGAACGGAATCTGCGACAGGTCGACGTACGAAATGTGGCCGTCGTCGGCGAGGCCGAAGTTCGCCATGCGGCGGCCGTTGACGAGCACGAGCGTGTTGTTGGGGCCCAGGCCGCGCAGCGATACGGCGGTGCCCGACGCCGAGAAACCGTTGGTGAACGACGGGCTGATCGAGCCGTTGTTGTTCGCCGTGATCTGCCGCACCACGTCGTGGATCGTCTGCAGGCCGGAGGCCTGGATATCCTCGCGCGTGATGGTCTGGATGGGCGCGGCAGCTTCGGCGTCGACCCGCTTGATGTTGGAGCCGGTGACACTGACCCGGAGGTCCTGCGCGCCGGCCGGACTGGAGGCGCCGAGGCCGATCTGGCTGACACCCAACGCGATTGCGAGCCACTTCCGCGGGATCTGCATGCGACTGCCCTCCAGACGAGATGCTGAATCGGGCGTGCCAAATCGAGTGCAGTGTACATCCGGCGCGCCCAATGTCCACAAAATTGTCATGGGATAGAGTCGCTGCCGCCTGCGGCTCGGGCAGGCGGCGGAACGGCTGCCGGATTTGGTTCGAAGCCGATCGCGGAACCTCGCGCGGGCTCTCCGCGCGGGCGCCGCGGGTCAGCGCGCAGGAGCGGACGGCGGCTCGACCGCCAACGTCATCAGCCGCAGCCAGTCGTTGCTGGTGGCGAAGGGTCCGACGACCCCGGGACGCTTGAGGAACAGGAGATCGCCGAACGGCAGTGGCCGCGCCGGCCCGTAGGCATCGAGGCGCGATTGCATGGTGCGAAAGAGCGCGGTCCGTGCGGCACCCGCCGGCGTCACCAGCGCCTGCTCGTACGCAGTGTCGAACTCGGCATCGGCATAGCAGCTCATGTTCATGCCGCCGATCGACTTGCCGAAGAAAATGACCAACAGGTTGGTGCCGTCGGGAACCTCGAAGCCAAAGTCCATCAGGGCCATGCCGAAGCGGCAGTGCAGCATGCGCTTCAGGAGCTCGGCTTTCCCCGTGGACTCGAAGGCGACACGGATCCCGATCCGATCCAGCATCCGCTTGATGAACTCCGCGCGCTTGCGCCCCTGCGACCCGGTGTCCATCAGAAAGCCGACCGACAGCGTGGACCCGTCGGGATTGCGTCGCATGCGGTCGTTCCCGCGCCGGTAGCCGAACCGGTCGAGCAGCGCGTTCGCCGCGGCCGGGTCGAACCGGTTCGGGTTGCGATAGCCGGGAATGTAACCCTCGATACCGGGCGGGACGAACTGCTGGCGCACCGACGAGAAACCACCGTCGAGCACGCGAATCCACTCGTCGTCGTCGAACGCCATGTGGATGGCGCGGCGCAGCGCGATCTTCTCCGGGGCATTGCCGCCGACCACCGGGTCGCGCATGCTGAACAGGGACATCAGGGTGATGGGCGCCGGGTCGCGGACCAGTGTCAGGCCGTCCCGCAGGAGTTCGTCGTTGAGACGACCGTTCCGGGTCGCGAGCTCAGGCTGGTTGAGGTAGATCAGGTCCACCTCGCCTGCGCGCAGCGCAAGCAGCTCGGCGGAGGCTTCGGGCGTGTGGGACAGCTCGACGCGCTCGACGGCGGGCAGCTTGCGGCCCCGCATCGGGTGCGCAGATTGCGCGGCGCGCGAGGCCGGCGTCAGCAGGTCTTCCCAATGCATCGACCGGAAGGCGGGATTGCGAAGCAGCGTGATGCGCTGGCCCGGCGTGAACGCGGCAACCGTGAAGCCCCCGGTACCCACGGGACGTTGTCCGTAGCGCTCGCCTTCTGCCTCCACGACCTCGCGCGCCACGCCGGCGAGGATGGGATCGGCGAGCAGGAACGGGAAGGTCGGGTCCGGCGCGTTGAGGCGGATTCGCAGCGCGTAGCGATCGACGAGCAGAAGACCGGAGACCGGCGTGTCGTAGTCGATGGCGCGCCCCGCATCCTGGGCGCGCTTCGCCAGCGCGTCGAGCCCTTCGATCTTGCCTCCGAGCAGAATCAGCATCGGTGACCGGATCGCGGGGTCGAGCACTCGCCGGATCGAGTACGCGAAGTCGGCGGCGACGAGTTCGCGGGGCTTGCCGCCGAAGCTCGGGTGCGGCGTGAAGAAGATGCCGGGTCGAACCCGCATGGTGAACGTACGGAAATCCGCCGAGATCTCGGGCAGCGCCGTCGCCGCGACGGGAACGAGCGCCGCAGGGCGGGCGAGGGGGTCCAGTCCGTACAACGTGTCGTAGATCCCGGCCATGACGACCGTCGCCTGGGTGTTGTCCACGCGCGGCGGGTCGAGCGTCTCGGCGATCAGCGGCATGCCGACCCGCAATACGCCCGGCGGACGGTCTGCGCCGGAGGCAGGGGTGACAGCGGTCACCGCCAGAGCGATCCCGAGCGCCATCAGCGACGTGAGATTTTCGATCATCGAGATCCTTGGTGCGGAAAGACGCGCCTCCGGAGACCCAGGCCAGTCTACACCGGCCGGACGGGTGGGCCGATTGCCGTGCCGGACGACAGATTCCTCAACCAAGGGGTACCCAGTCCCTGCGCTCGATGAAGGCAGTCCGGACGCGGAGGTGCGGCGGGTGGGTGGTGGCCCACCAGGGCTTGAGGTGGAGGTCCGGGTTGGCAAGCCCCTCGTGAGGGGGCATCGGCACTGCTGAACTCCGTGGCGGCAGCGAGCTTGCGCGATCGCGCGAGAGGTTGGGGGCGGACTGGGTGTGGGCAGTTGGATGGCACGCATCATCGTCCAGCTGCCGGGCGGATTGACGAGTCGCTCCCCGTGGCGAGGACGTCGCCCGCGAACCGGCGCGGAGCGTATGTTGTGCCACGGCAACGCGACGGGACCGTTCGGCGTGCGCAGCGCACCGGGCACGTGGACGAAGTTCGGCGAGGCATGACAGACTCGCCCGTGCAGTGGTCGCGCGCGGGAACTCCCGCAGCGAATGTGCCATTCCCCAACCTGTCCAGGGAGCGTGATGAAACAGATTGCGATGAAGCTGGGTGCCATGGTCTTTGTCGCCGCCGTCTCGGCGGCATTTGCAGCGGGTGCCCTGGCGCAGGCGACACGAACGTGGGTGTCGGGCGTGGGCGATGATGCAAACCCCTGCAGCCGGACCGCACCCTGCAAGACCTTCGCTGGCGCCATCTCCAAGACGGCGGCGGGTGGGGAGATCAATGCGCTCGACCCAGGCGGGTTCGGTGGTGTGACGATCACGAAAGCCATCACGATCAACGCCAGAGCTACCATGGGCGGCGTTCTGACGTCCGGGACCAACGGCATCACTGTCAATGCGGGCGCGAACGACGTCGTCTACCTGCGAGGCCTCGACATCGTGGGCGTCGGTGCCGGCACTGACTTGAGTGGCATCAATTTCCTCGCCGGAGGTGCGCTCCACGTCGAGGATTGCAGCATCTACGGATTCGATCTCTCCGGGATCAACTTCGCGCCGTCGGGGGCGAGCGCCCTCTACGTTGACAGTTCCACCCTGCGCAACAACCGGCAGCGGGCGATTCATGTCCATCCCGGCCTCGCCGGCAGCGCGATGGTCTCGATCACCAACGTGCTTATGGTCGGCAACGAGCAGGGGTTGCGCGTGGAGGATGCCGCAACCGTGGTGGTCAAGAACAGCACGGCGTCGGGAAACGGCTTCGCTGGTTACAACGTGACGTCGAGCGCGCGGCCGGCGATCCTGACGCTCGACAACTCCGCCGCCAACGGCAACGACGGGGCGGGCGTGCGCGCGAACGGGCCGCTGTCGACGGTGCGGATCCACACGTCGACGGTCGTCGACAACGGCGACGTCGGCCTGGCCAGTGTCGGCGGCGGCAACATCGTCTCGTTCGGCAACAATCGCGTCGTCGGCAACGCCGGAGGCAATGGCGGGCCGACCGTGGTCAATCCGCAGATGTGACGGATCCGCGTGAGTCCCGTGCGGTGAAACCAATTGTCGCGCCGCGCGCCCCGGACGGGTATTGCCGCACCGAGGGCCAAGATGCCGAGCACGGACGCCATGCACAGGAGCGGGGTCGCCGCGATCAAGCAGCGCTGGTTGATCGCGGGAAAGGCGGAGGTGTCGACCAGCACCACGACAGCGATGCGGGTGGCGACCATGGCCCACAACGCCGATGCCATAACGAGCGGGAGGGGCGATCCTAGCTCGCTTCGTGACGACCTGCGCGAGCGGAACAGGCCAGGAGGCGAGCCATGGTAATCAGGCGTCGCGCCTGATTCTCTGGCAATTTGGTGGCCAAGGGCGGAATTGAACCACCGACACAAGGATTTTCAGGCCGCTCAGACAAACGGGATCTTATTATTAATCAAGCTCTTGCAACACACGCCACGTTTCGAGAGCAGCGGCACGAAGGCTGGAACGAGTCCAACGAAGCCACGAGGAGTTACGGCGTAGCTACGGTGCCGATCTTTTGACGCGCGGGAAGTCGTTCAGGCGAACACGATCGACAGCCGACCGTCTTTCCGCGACCGTGGCGTCGCTTTGACGACGATCTGCACGTCGCGTCCAAGCTTGGTGAGACAGTCCATCAAGCGGCGCTCGGAAACACCGCGGAACCGACCGCTCAGCAGGTTGGAAAGCTTGGGCTGGGGCAGCCCCAGCAATTGTGCAGCCTGGGTCTGGGTAATGCCTTTGCGTTTGATGATCTCGGCAATCTTGCTCACGAGCTGGGCCTTGATCAGCATCTCGTCGGCGTCGGCAAATCCGAGATCGGCGTAGACGTTGCCGGTGCCCATCTCCACTTCCACGCCCTTCACCTTGGCGTTGCTCATCTTGGCAGCTCCTTCGCCATCTGCTCCGCAACTTTCAAACGCTCCCTGATCAATTCCATGTCGTGCCTCGGAGTGGCGATTCCGCGCATGGCCTTCTTCTGAAACACATGCAATACAAATACCGCGGCAGCGAAGCGCACGGTATAGACCGCGCGGTACGTGTTCCCCCGCCAGTCTTCGACCACTTCCAGGACGCCTGCAGAGCCAAAACCGTGTAGCGCCTTAGCCTTGTCGTGCTTCCTCCCCGCCTGCGCGACGTGAAGGGCGTACCCGAAGGTATCGATCACCTCCTCTGGCAATGCCAGCAAATCCTTCTTTGCGCTGCCAACCCAAGCAAGCGACTTGAACTCGGCAGGAGGTTTCGCCGCCATGACAGATTATACCCATATAGATATGATGGCGCAATTCGTTTGCAATTTGCCGGCGTTGGATGTGACCGAGCGGACGCGAAATCCGAACCAGGTCCGCTTGATCCGCCTCCCCGAACGCCTGCTCACGCGTGCGTGCCGCCTGATCGCGGACGGTCGACCGGCGTCGATCCCCTGCTGCCGGCCACGTGGACGCCGAATGCGGCTGCAATGTCGATACAGCGGCCGTTCGGTCGTGGTTGGTCAGTGGGCGCAGTCGGCCATCAGCAGTCGCCCGTGGGAGGCTGCGCTTCGAAGCTGCTCAGCCTTCGCAAAGCGCACTTCAACGCCCGTTCACGTCGGTTTCAGAACGCCGCTGAGCGTTCCATTTAATAGGTCGCCATGCTGCCGATCGCGTAGGAGGTATCTCGCCACAGCCAGGCAGGCGTGGAAGAGGCGAGGCGGCTTGTCGCCCCCTGCGCCCGGCCGCCATCACGCCCAAGACGGCGGCAACAAAGAGCAGCTGGCCGATCTCAACGCCGATATTGAAGGACAGCAGTGCCAGCGGGATGGACAGCGGTGGCAGGCTGACCTCGGCCAACGCGCCGGCAAAGCCCAGCTCCGTGCAACAACCCGAAGCTGAAGGCGACGAGCCACGGGTAGCGTTGGGTCAGCCCGGCCGGCCTTGGTGCGCATGAACGATCTCGGCGGCGACGAACACGATGGACAGTGCGATGGCCGCCTCCACCGGCGGCCCGGGCACGGTCACGAAACCCAGCACGGCGGCGGCCAGCGTCAGGCTGTGCGCGAGGGTGAATGCGGTGATCGTGGCGATGAGTCGGCGCCTGCCACGCACGAGCATCACCAACGCCAGCACGAACAGCAGGTGGTCGAAGCCGGTCAGGATGTGCTCGATGCCGAGCACGGTGTAGCTCCGTGCCACCTCGATCGCGCCCGGGCTGGCGGTGAAGACGAACTGCGGTTCCAGCGCCAGCACGCGGCCGAGCTGCGCCGTGCCGTCGCTGCGCGCCAACCGCACCAACACATCGATGCGCGTGGCCGCGAGGCCGGGGAAGTGCACTGCCTGGCCCGCCAGCCCACCGGCGACTTCGATGCGCCAGGGTCGCGTGGCGCTGCCTCTTTGCGTAGCTGCTGACCACCGGCGTCAGTGCACGAGTGCCCACCGGGAACTGCGGCCGCAGCTTCAGCGTCATCGTCGTTCAGCGGGCAGCTTCCACAGCACGTCGTAGGTGCTGGCGTCGATCTGTGTCAGCTGCAGATACGCGGGCGGAACTCGTCGGCCACCCAGTGCGCCGCGCCGCACAGCAGCAAGCCCCAACAACGCGGCCAGCGAAACTCACCGCTGCGCTGCCAAGGCGGTCAGCGCCGGCTCGATCACGACGTCGTAGCGTTCGCGCAGCTTGCGGTAGCTCTGTTCGCGCGAGCGGTCGCGGCGCTCGTTCTCCCAGTCTCGCGTCACCTGCTGGCGCACCTCGTCCAGCGGCGGAAGCACGGCTGGTGTGCGAGCGGAGACGCGCACCAGGTGCGCCCCCAGGCCCGAGGCCACCGGCCCGCTCCATACACCCACGGGCAGCTGGTTCAGGCTTTCGGTGAATACGGCGCCGAAGTCGCGCTCGATGCGGTCCGCGGGTTGCTGGTCCGCGCTGCGCGGCAGCAGCGTAGGCTGGCCCAGCGCCTGTGCGTCGACCCCGCGCGCCAGCGCGGTCCGGGCCACGGCGACGGCGCGCTCGACCTCGGGCACCGTGGCCGAGCCGTCGAAGAAGATCTGCTCGAAGGTCAGGCTCGCCGGCCGCGTGTAGCGGGCCGCGTGTCGTGTCATGTAGGCCGCCAACTCGTCATCGTTCGGCGCGGCACCGCCCAGCTGTCTTCGACCACGATGTCGAGCTTCTGGCGCACGCGCTTGATCACCGGGTCGTCGCGGTCCAGTCCCGGTGCCAGGCCCGCGGTACCAGGATCTCGTCGCGTACGGCGTCGACCAGCTGGCCAGCTCCTGCTCGTTGGGTGGACGCATCCAGCGCGCCTGGTGCTGGCGCGACAGCTCCTCGGCCATGGCCTGTGTGACGACGATGCGTTCACCCCCGTTGTCCTTGGGCGTGACCTTTGCATACACCACGAAGAGCAAGCCGCCGATCAGCAGGAAGTGCAGAATTGGATCGCGCCACCAGCGTGTCGCCATGGCTTCAGCCTGGCGTGTACCAGATCGGCGAAGTGTAGGCGCGCTCCTGGATCGCGGCAGGCGCGGCCGCAGGCGGCTTGGTGCCGAAGAACTTGGCGTCGAAGGTGGTCCAGCGCGGCGTCGGGATTTCGATCGCGCACGTAGTAGAAGGCGCGCTGCCCCGCATCGAACGACGGGTCCTTCCAGGATGCGTGCAGGGAAGGGCGCGCCGATGGCGTTGGTGTACCCGCCGCCGCCCGACATTGACCGTGTTGCCCACCGGTGGCAACTTGCCGTTGGCGCCGGGCTTGCGGCCGCCAGACCAGGCCACGTCGTGGACCTTCTCCCGAAGCGTCTTGCCGGCCGCGTCGAGCCAGCCCTTTATCACCTGCACGCGATCCAGATTGGCGCCGTCCGCGTCGCGCACCGCGCGCACCAGGAAGGTCGGCGCCTTGCCCTTGGGCGCCGCCTTCAGGTCGCCGCCCATCGGCACGCCGCGCGCTGTAGCCGGGTCTCAGCAAAGTCGCCCGCTCCAGGTCCCAGGTGAAGTCGAAGCCGCCGAACACGCACCCTGCAGCCGCGTGCCGGTGGTGGCACGGACCTCTTTGCGCCATCGCGTCCAGCGCCTCGCGCGTGTTGTCGTGCGCCCAGACGGCAGCCAGGCCCGACGCACTGGTCATCCAGGCGTAGGACTTGCGCGACTTGTCGTCGGTGAAGCGCCCGGCGATGACCTCGTCGAAACGGTCCGGGTGCGCCGAGGGTTCGAGCGGCACCACCTTGCCGAAGAAGTTGTCCTCGGTGGTCGTCGACAGCGACGTGTGGGCATCGGTCGAGCCGACCATGCCGAACTTGAAGGGGTTCGCACCCAGCTTCTGCTCGTACTGCAGGCCGCGCTTGTAGGCCTCGCGGGCGTACTCGCGCGGCAGCATCGCCGGCGTGTGCGTGCCGGTGCCAAAGCTGCCGCGGTCCCAGCGCTCGAAGTTGGCGAACTCGTCGCTGGGCGACAGCGCCGGCAGCGTTTCGCCGTCCCCCTTCATCTGCGTGACCTCGTACAGTGGCTCCCAGCGCATGCGCGCCTTGGCGTACTCGCGGTCGATCGGCTTCTTGGTCGTCAGGGTGACATCGTCGAACATCAGGCCCAGCGACATGTTGCCGTTGTGCGGAATGGCAAGCAGCTTGGTGCCGGTCTTCTGCTCGGCGTCGCTCATCCACTGCCACAGCACCTCGGGGTCGGTGGTGTCGTACTGCGAGATCGGGATGATCTTGTCGGCTTGCGCCTTGCCGCCGCGGAAGATGACGTTGCGGTGCAGGTTGTTGCCGTCGGGCATCGAGGTCCACTCGAAGCCGATGAAGGCGGTGAACCGGCCGGGTTCGTTGTACTTCTCGGCCGCCGCAGTCTCGCGCGCCCAGGCAGACCGGCTGAGGGCATCGTTGCCCTTGAACGGATCGTCCAGCGCGTTCATGCGCTCGATCCAGGCGTTGTAGGCGTCCGGGCCTTTGCCGGCCTTGACCAGGTCGTGCACCTTGAAGGCCCCCATGCGGACTTCAGCAGTTCCGGGTCTGAAGCCGCAATCTGCGGCGCCAGGCCCAGGTTCTCGGCGTGGTCTGCCACCACCAGGAAGTCCAGTGGGCGCTGCAGCTTGGCCGGCAGGCCAGTGCTCGTGGTCACCTGTTCGCCGCGCGCGAAGCGATAGGCCTCTTCGGGGCCCAGGCTGTTGCCGACCATGCCCGCGTCCGTGGAGTACGAGGTGTGCAGGTGCGTGTCGCCGAAGTACACCCGGTTCGGGAAGGTCTTCGCCGGGTAGGGCGAGTAATTGATCTTCTTGGTCGACGGCCCGGGGGTGTCCTGCGCCTGGGCGGCCATACCCGCCAGACCGATGACTGCACTTGCCAGGATCAGCGCCTGCAATCCACGAGCCGGCTTTGTCATGTTCGTTCCGCAAGGTGTCCGAAGGTCGAGCAGTCTTGCATGGTGGCGATGCCGCGTCCAATGTCGGGCCGACACGGCCGTGATAGCCTAAACGTATGACGATAGAACTGCGCCTGATCCGCTACGCGCTGGCCCTGGGCGAGCACGGCAACTTCGCGCGCGCCGCCGAGGCGCCCTCGACTGCGGCGAGCGCGTGCTTCAGCGTGAGGCCCACCTGCGACGCGAGATCGACATGCTCGCCGGGCTGGAGCAGGGCTCGCTGACGGTGGGTGCCGGCCCCTTCCTGGCCGAATCCAGCGCGGCGCGCGCGATCGCGCAGCTGAGCATGGCGCACCCACGACTGCGCATCCGCTGCGTGTCGGCCGACCCGGCCGACGTGCTGCGCGAGGTGCTGGCCGAGCGCTTCGACCTGGGCGTGACCGCCGCCACCGGACTGGACCAGGACGAGCGATTGGTGGTGGAGATGTTGCCACGCCAGCGCATCTATCTTGCCTGCCGTCCCGGACACCCGCTGACCCTGGAGGCGTCGCCGTCACTGGCCCAGGCGCTGGCCTTTCCGCTGGTGACAATGACGCTGCGCGCGGAACACGCCATGCTGGCCGCCACGCGCGGCGGCACGACCCCGCCTCAAGGTCTGGACGCCGGCCATTTCGTGCCGCAGATCCAGGTGAATTCGATGACCGCAGCCCGGCTGATCGCGCGCGAAAGCAATGCGCTTGTGCCAGGCTCGGTCGCGATCCTGGCCGAGGACGTGGCGGCAGGGCGCCTCGTCAGGCTCGACGTCGATGCACCCGCGCTGCGCACCGACCCTGGCGTGTTCTATCTTCGCGGCCGCAGCCTGGCGCCAGCCGCGCGCGTTTTCATCGACACCTGGCGTGCCATCGAGACCGAGACGTCGGCCGCAGATGCAGCGCCTCGAGCCAGCAAGTCGCGCCCGCGCGGTGGCTTGCGGCGATAGGCAGCGCCGGCGATCGACGGTGGGTCGCTCGCGGCGCTTTGCCACGCGCGCGGCCAGCCGGTGGCCCCGGCTGGCAGTGGCAGGACCATGGGGGGATCCCGATCCTGGTCGTCGGCTTTACGGTTACGAACTTGTCCTCTTGACTGTCGCCGAAGGGTCGATCGCGCCCCTTGGAAGCGAGAGGCGGCCGGCCACGCTTTCAGTGTCCGGAGCGGACCGTCGGCGCCCACCTCAAATCTTCCGAAGGTGGCCGCGACATACCGGCAGGGCCTCCGGCGCCGCCAATAGTCGGGCAGGCGAAAAGTCGCAGATGCAACTATACATTTTCCGGTGGACAGCGACCGTCGCCCAGAGCGACAGTGCGCCCCATGCCGTCCATGATGGGCGGCGCCCGTTTTGGTTTGTTGCAGTACGTTGGCCACGCCAGGCCGGAATGACGCTCCTCACGCGTCGCCCTTTGCCGAGCGATCGGCGCTCAATGCCGTCCTGCCTCTGAAAGACGGTGGGCCCGCCCGGGCCTGAGGTTCAGTCGAAATGTTCGCTGCGGCAGGTTGTGCATTGCCGCAACCGGCAATGGGCCGTGCGGTGTCGTGTTCCTGCTCGGGCCTCCCCGCCCGCTTTCGCCCGCGAAAGCGTCCCCTGTGCCCATCGTGATCGGCGCGACCTTTCGCCGATCGTGTGCCGCAGCCTCGTGCTGCCCACGCGATCGACGCCGGACCCCTGCGCCAACCCCCTTGCCCAGCGCGCGTCGTTACTGGCGGCGAAGCCGGTAGTGACGACGCGTCGATCCCCTGCTCCGACATGGAGTTGCGTGCCGCTGGCGCAGGTGACATCCCCAAGTGATGGGCTCCCTGACCCATCGTCATCGCTGTTGGGCCGTGCAATGCGGCTCGTCGTCTGCCCGCACCTTGCGGGCGTCAAGTGGCGCCGCCACGGCGTCCCCATGAACCCTGGGTCAAGGGCTCGAATCGATGCAGCGACTCCCCACCGGGAGCGACATCGACGCCAAGCACCGCGTGCCGCGGTGGCCAGCAGTAACGAAACGGCACAAACGGGAGTGGTGTCCCGACGTCCCTTGCAAATCTCGCCCCGCCCAGGCGCGGTGAGACGGACAGAAGCACTGACCAGACCTGCACAGACACCAGCAGCAACGAAGCGAACCGCCCCTACCGAGAGGCCGATGCAAGCCTTGAACTACGAACTGAAGCAACTCTGTGCCCGCAATCGGGACGGCAGCTTTGCCACCCAGGCCGACCGGGAACGCATCCTCACGTTGGTCGCCAACCAGCTGCGGGAAATGGGCTTCGTGAACATGCAGGCGCAGAGCCTGAAACCCAAGCATGTGGAAAAGCTGGTGGAGCGCTGGACCGCCGAGGGGTTGAGCATGGGCACGGTCAAGAATCGCATGACCGAACTGCGCTGGTGGGCGGAGAAGATCGGCAAGGCCAACGTCGTCGCGAAGAGCAACGACGTCTACGGCATTGCCGACCGCCGGTACGTGACCAACGTCAGCAAAGCCCGCCAACTGACTGCCGGCGACCTCGCCCAGGTCACCGACCCGTACTCCCGGGTATCCCTCCAACTGCAGGCGGCGTTCGGCCTGCGGCGGGAGGAGTCGCTCAAGATCCAGCCGGCCTGGGCGGACCGCGGCGACCGGCTCGTGCTCAAGGACAGCTGGACCAAAGGCGGTCGCGCCCGCGAGATCCCAATCCGCCATGTCGAGCAACGCCAAGTCCTGGACGAGGCAAAGCGCGTCGCCGGCAGGGGCAGCCTGATTCCGGCCGACCAGAGCTACGTGCAGCAGCTGCGCCGCTTCGAGTACCAATGCGACAAGGCGGACATCCACCGGGTGCACGGTCACCGCCATCAGTACGCCCAAGCAGCGCTACCTTGAACTGACCGGCTGGTCGGCGCCGGCCGCCGGCGGACCACGATCGAAGGAGCTTACGCGCGAGCAGAAGCTGATCGATCGCGACGCACGGCTGACCATCAGCCGCGAGCTCGGGCACGAGCGCGAGCAGGTCACGGCGATCTATTGCGGACGCTGACGCGCGCCATGAACACACTCGATCTGCAAGCGGCCGCCGCCTTCCTGCACATCCATCCGGTGACGCTGCAGGAGAAGGCCCGGACCGGCGAAATTCCCGGCGCCAAGATCGGCAAGTGCTGGGTGTTCGTCGACGTTGACCTCGTCGAACACATCCGGTCACAATATCCGCGGCGTGTGTTGCAGAGTGAACGCAAGGAGTTGGAACCATGTCACTCTACAAACGCACCGATTCACCGCGTTGGTGGGTCAAGATCAGCCACGGCGGAAGAACAATACAGCGCAGCACTGGGACTGAAGACAAGACCCAAGCCAAGGAGTACCACGACAAGCTGAAGGTATCGCTGTGGGAGCAACAACGGCTCGGCGTCAAGCCGCGCCGCGCATGGAAGGAAGCGGTCGTACGATGGCTTGCCGAGACATCCGACAAGGCCACTCACGACGGCGACATCAAGAAGCTGCGGTGGCTGGATGCGTTCCTGGGCAAACTGATGCTCGACGAAATCACGCTGGACGTCATTGACCGCGTCAAGTCCGAGCGACTGAAGACGGTAAGCAAGTCGACGGTCAACCGTTACCTGGCTGTGGTCAGATCCATTCTGTTGCGGGCACGGGACGAATGGGAGTGGATCGACAAGGCGCCGAAGGTCAAGCTGTTCAGGGAACCTCCCGGGCGGGAACGGTCGATCACGGTTGAGCAAGCGGAGGCACTGCTGCGCGAATTGCCGGCACATCAGCGCGACGTCGTGCTCTTCACGCTGGCCACCGGGCTGCGGCAGTCAAATGTGCTCAGGCTCGAGTGGTCACACGTGAACCTCGAAAGCGGTCATGCCTGGGTGGACGCGGATCAATCGAAGAATCGCAGGGCGATTGCCGTGCCGCTCAACTCGAAGGCGGTGGAGGTGCTGCGCCGGCAGGTCGGCAAGCACGCGGTTCGTGTGTTTACGTACGCGGGCAGGCCACTGGACAGAGCCAACACGCACGCGTGGCAGCGGGCGCTCAAGCGTGCGGGTATCGAGAACTTCCGTTGGCACGATCTGAGGCACACCTGGGCCACGTGGCATCGCCAGTCGGGGACGCCGACGCACGAGTTGCAGCGCCTCGGTGGCTGGCGGACTTCGGTGATGGTCGAACGCTACGCGCACCTGGCGCCCGATCATCTGGCGACAGCCGCCAACCGCCTCGACTCGATGCTCGGCGGTTACGATTTGGCTACGCTGGAAAAGAAAAAGGGAGTCAGCGAGCAGCGCTAACCCCCTGATTGTTTTGGTGGCCAAGGCTTGAAACCTGGCAATTTGCGGTCCGCTACGCGTCCCGCGAAATGGTGGCCAAGGGCGGAATTGAACCACCGACACAAGGATTTTCAGTCCTCTGCTCTACCAACTGAGCTACTTGGCCAAGTCCGGCATTATATCAAAACCGGCCGCGACCGCTTCGGGCCCAACCTGCATTCAGCCAAAAAACCGCAGGAACTCGTCGAGGGTTTGCTCCGGCGCCTCTTCGGCGAGGAAATGCCCGCTGGGCAGCGCGCGGCCCCGCACGTCGCGCGCGACGCTCCCCCAGTCCGCGATCGGGTCGAACAGGCGATTGACGACGCCCTTGGCGCCCCAGAGCGCGAGCAGCGGGCAGCCGATGCGTGCGTCACGGTCGGCGTCGTCGTGCTCCAGATCGATCTCGGCCGCGGCGCGATAGTCCTCGCAGGTGGCGTGGACCGTGGCCGGATCCCGGAAACAGCGCTCGTACTCGGCCAGCGCCCGCGGGTCGAAGAGGTCGATCCCGCCCGACCAGCCGCCGATCTTCTTCCGCAGGTAGTAGACGGGGTCGGCACCGATCAATCGCTCGGGCAGGTCGAACGGCTGGATCAGGAAGAACCAGTGGTAATACGCGCTGGCGAAGGCCTTGTCGGTCTTGCCGTACATGACCCGCGTCGGCGAAATGTCCAGCACGGCGACCTTTTCGACCGCCTGCGGATGATCGAGGCACAGCCGATGCGCCACTCGTCCGCCCCGGTCGTGTCCGGCCAGCATGAAGCGCGGAAATCCCAGCGTTCGCATGACCGCGACCTGGTCGGCCGCCATCGCCCGCTTCGAGTAGTTGACGTGCCGCAGCCCGCCGTCCGGCTTCCCGGAATCGCCGTAGCCGCGCAGGTCGGTGCAGACGACCGTGTAGCGCGCAGCGAGCCGAGGCGCGATGCGGTGCCACATCGCGTGGGTTTGCGGGTAGCCGTGCAGCAGGAGCAGCGGCGGTCCGCTGCCGCCGATACGCAGATGCACGTCCGCACCGTCGCCGGCAATGCGTCGCGATTCGAAGCCGGGAAAGAGCGTTTCCGTCGTGGCGGCCATGCCGGAGCCTCCTCGGGCCTGTCACCGGTGTGGGTAAGCGATGGAATCATACGTCAGCGCGGGCGCCGTCGGCCCCGCGCGGAGTCGTGGCGGAGCTGCAACCGCGCAATCGCCGCGGCTGTCGTATTGCGTCCCGCCGCAGGCGCGCTATATTGCGATGATCGTGCGAATTGCGTACATCCCTTTGCCCGAGGTCGCCATGGCTCACCGTCCGAGGTCATCGCAGCGCTTCCCGTTCCGCGTCGCCGCGTTCCTGGTGTCGCTGTCGATCTGGATCACCGGCGCTTCCGGACCGGCAGCGGCCACCGATGCGCCGGCCAGCGCCGCGGCCGCCACGTCCGTCGGCGCGGTCGCGCCGGACGCCGAAAAGCTGTTCAAGGCGATCGTCAAGGTGCAGGTGCGCGCGGTCCCGGACGCGCGCAGCAGCGCGAGCCTCGGCACCGAGCGCGAGGGCACCGGCATCGTCATCGGCGAGGACAATCTCATCGTGACCATCGGCTACCTGATCGTCGAAGCCGACACGGTCACCCTGATCGATCGCCGCGGGCGCTCGCTGCCCGCCCAGGTCGTCGGCTACGACCACGCCACCGGTCTCGGCCTGCTGCGCTCGGTGGTGCCGCTCGACGCCACGCCGGTCGCGCTGGGAGAACCGGGCCGGCTGGCGCGACGGGAGTCGGTGCTCGTCGTCACCCACGAGGGCCCCGACGAGGTCACGCTGGCGCAGGTCGCGTCCCGCCGCCTGTTCACCGCCAATTGGGAATACCTGCTCGAGCAGGCGATCTTCACGTCGCCGCCCGTCCTCAACTGGAGCGGGGCCGCGCTGCTCGACAAGGATCTGCGACTGCTCGGCATCGGTTCGCTGATCGTGCGCAACGCGACCGAGGAAGGCGAGCGCGAGCCCGGCAACATGTTCGTCCCCGTGGACGCGCTGAAGCCCATCCTCGCCGACCTGGTCAAGACCGGACGGCGGGCCGGGCCGGCGCGTCCCTGGCTCGGCCTCGCCGCCGACGAGGCGCAGGGACGGCTGGTCGTGTCCCGCGTTTCGGCCGACGGCCCCGCCGACAGTGCCGGCATCGAGGTCGGCGACATCATCCTCGCCGTCGGGGGCGAACCGGTGCGCACGCAGGCCGAGTTCTACCGCAAGGTCTGGGGCGGCGGCTCCGCCGGCAGCGAGGTGCCGCTGCGCGTGCTGCAGGGGGTCGAGGTCAAGGATCTCAAACTGCGCTCGATCGACCGCATCGACTACTTCCGGCCGAAGACGATGCACTGACGCCGGTCGGCGTTCGACGGCCGGCAGCTTCAACTCGCGGACAGGATTCCACGCCGCCGCAGCTCGGCGACGATCCGCAATGCCGATTTGTCGGGGTCGCCATCCGCATCGCCAACGACGATCTCGGGGGCGGAAGGCGCTTCGTACGGCGAGTCGATGCCGGTGAAGTTCTTGAGCTCGCCCCGTCGGGCTTTCTTGTATAGCCCCTTGGTGTCGCGGGCCTCGGCCACGGCCAGCGGCGTATCGACAAAGACCTCGATGAACTCGCCCTCGGGCAACAGTGCCCGCGCCATCCGCCGCTCGCTGCGGAACGGCGAAATGAACGCCGTCAGCACGATCAGACCGGCGTCGGCCATCAACGCCGCCACCTCGGCGATCCGGCGGATGTTTTCGACCCGATCCTCGGCGGTGAAACCCAGATCCTTGTTCAGCCCGTGCCGCACGTTGTCGCCGTCCAGCAGGTAGGTGTGCTTGCCAAGCGCGTGCAGTTTCTTCTCGACCAGATTGGCGATTGTCGACTTGCCGGACCCCGAAAGCCCGGTGAACCACAGCACACAGGGCCTTTGGCCCTTGCTCGCGGCGCGCGCCTGCTTGTGGATGTCGACCGACTGCCAGTGGATGTTCTGCGAGCGCCGCAGCGCGAAGTTGAGTTGTCCCGCACCGACCGTGTGATCGGTCATCCGGTCGATCAGGATGAAGCCGCCCAAGTCGCGATTGACGGCGTAAGGCTCGAACGCGATCACCTGGTCGAGTTCGAGCTCGCAGACGCCGATGTCGTTCAGCTCCAGCCTGTCCGCGGCCAGATGTTCCAGCGTGTTGACGTTGACCTTGTACTTGAGCGGGGCGATCGTCGCGGTGACCGTCTTGGTCCCGATCTTGAGCAGGTAATTGCGGCCCCGAAGCATCGGCGCCTCGCTCATCCACACCACCGTCGCTTCGAACTGGTCGGCGACCGGCACCGGGTCGTCGGCCGCGGCGAGCACGTCCCCGCGGCTGATGTCGATCTCGTCGGCCAGCGTCAGCGTGACCGACTGGTTGGCCACCGCCTCCTTCAGATCCCCGTCGGCGGTGACGATGCGCAGCACCCGGCTTTCACGGCCGGAAGGCAGCACCTTGATCGAATCGCCGGGCTTGACCACCCCGCTCACGATCGTCCCGGCGAAGCCACGGAAATCGGAGTTCGGCCGATTGACCCACTGCACCGGCAGGCGGAACGGCCGCGCCTGCAGGTCGTCGTCGACCGGCACCGTCTCCAGGTGCTCCATCAGCATCGGCCCCTGGTACCAGGGGGTGTTGCCCCGCGGCTCGATGATGTTGTCGCCATGGACCGCCGAGATCGGAATGCAGACGATGTCGGTCAGGCCGATCCGGGCCGCGAACGCCCGGTAGTCCGCCTCGATGCGGGCGAAGACCTCCGGCGCATAGTCGACCAGGTCCATCTTGTTGATCGCCAGCACCACCCGCCGGATGCCCAGCAGCGACACCAGGTAGCTGTGCCGCCGGGTCTGGGTCAGCACCCCCTTGCGGGCGTCGATCAGGATGATCGCGAGGTCCGCGGTCGACGCCCCCGTCACCATGTTGCGGGTGTACTGCTCGTGTCCGGGGGTGTCGGCGACGATGAACTTGCGCCGGTCGGTGGAGAAGAACCGGTACGCCACGTCGATGGTGATCCCCTGCTCGCGCTCGGCCTGCAGGCCGTCGAGCAGCAGCGCGTAGTCGATCTCGTCGCCACGGGTGCCGACCTTCTTCGAGTCCCGCTCCAGCGCCGCCAGCTGATCCTCGAAGATCATCTTCGACTCGTACAGCAGGCGGCCGATCAGCGTGCTCTTGCCGTCGTCGACGCTGCCGCAGGTGATGAAGCGCAGCAGGCTCTTGTGCCGGTGGGCCTCGAGGTACTGCCCGATGTCCTGGGCGATCAGGCTGGAGACGTGCGACATCAGAAATACCCCTCCTGCTTCTTCTTCTCCATCGAGCCGGCCGAATCGTGGTCGATGACCCGGCCCTGACGCTCCGACGTCGTCGTCAGCAGCATTTCCTGGATGATCGCCGTGAGCGTGTCCGCCTCCGACTCGATGGCCGCGGTCAGCGGATAGCAGCCCAGCGTACGAAAGCGCACCATTTTCAGCATCGGCACTTCGCCCGCCCGGAGCGGCATGCGGTCGTCGTCGACCATGATCAGCCCGCCTTCGCGCAATACGACCGGGCGCAATTGCGAGAAGTACAGCGGCACGATCGGGATCTTCTCCAGGTGGATGTACTGCCAGACGTCGAGCTCGGTCCAGTTCGAGATCGGGAACACGCGGATGCTCTCGCCCTTGTGCTTGCGCGTGTTGTACAGCCGCCACAACTCGGGGCGCTGGTTCTTCGGATCCCAGCGATGCTGCGCCGAGCGGAACGAGAAAATCCGCTCCTTCGCCCGCGACTTCTCCTCGTCGCGCCGGGCGCCACCGAAGGCGGCATCGAAGCCGTACTTGTCCAGGGCCTGGATCAGCCCCTGCGTCTTCCAGATATCGGTGTGCAGGGCCGAGCCGTGGGTGAAGGGATTGATCCCCTGCGCCTGCGCCTCGGGATTGGCGTGGACCAGCAGCTCCATCCCCATCTCGTCGGCCATCCGCGTGCGCATTGCGTACATGTCGCGAAACTTCCAGGTCGTGTCGACGTGCAGCAGCGGAAACGGCGGCACCGCCGGGTAGAACGCCTTGCGGGCCAGGTGCAGCATCACCGAGCTGTCCTTGCCGATCGAGTACAGCATCACCGGCTTCTCAACTTCGGACACGACCTCCCGCATGATGTGGATGCTTTCGGCCTCGAGTCGCTGGAGGTGGGTGAGGGCGGTCATTTCCGTGGCATCCGGCACAGTTTGATCGGGCCGAGCGGCAGGCAAGCGACGGTGGACGCGGCATTGCGACCTTCGCGGCCGGTCCGGTCGAAGTCATTTCCGATCCGCCGCAAAGTGTAATGCATGCATCCGACGACGACGCGGCGGGCAGCGCAGGTGGCTGGGCGACGCGACCACACCGGCGAGATCGGTTCCGCACCCCAAGACCGTCCGGCGCGGGTAGAATGCGCTCCGCCCGCGCCTTCAGGCTCCCGGTTTCCACCCCGCGGGCTGCCGTTGCGCCCGACTCCCGATGCTCCTCTACGCCGCCACGATCTTCGTCAGCGCCTTCCTGCTGTTTCTCGTCCAGCCGGTGATGGCGAAGCAGATCCTGCCGTGGTTCGGCGGGTCGGCCACCGTCTGGACCACCTGCCTCGTCTTCTTCCAGACCGCGCTGCTCGCGGGCTACGCCTATTCCGACGTCACCGTCCGCCGGCTGACGCCGCGGGCCGGCGTCAGGCTGCACGCGCTGCTGCTGCTGGCCTCGCTCGCGCTGCTGCCGATCATCCCCGGCGTCCAGTGGAAGCCCGGCGGCGCCGAGAATCCTTCGTGGCTGATCCTCGGCATGCTGGCGGCGACGATCGGGCTGCCCTATTTCCTGCTCTCGACCACCAGCCCGCTGGTGCAGGCGTGGTTCGCCCGCGCCCGGCCGGGGGCGAGCCCCTACCGGTTGTTCGCGCTGTCGAACTTCGCCTCGATGCTGGCGCTGGTCGGCTACCCGTTCCTGCTCGAGCCCTGGGCGCCGACGCGCGAGCAGGCGATCGGCTGGTCGTTCGGCTACGCGCTGTTCGTCCTGCTGTGCGCGGCCGCGGGATGGCGCAGCCTGCGGCAACACACGACGCCGACGGTGCGCGCGCTCGCCGACGACGCGCCGGGCGGAGCGGGGACCGATCGCGGCGAGGCCCCGCCCACGCTGGCGCGCCAGCTGCTCTGGTGCACGCTGTCGGCGACCGGCTCGCTGCTGCTGCTCGCGGTCTCCAACCACATCACGCAGAACATCGCCGCCGTGCCGCTGCTGTGGATCCTCCCGCTCGCCCTCTACCTGCTGACCTTCATCCTCTGTTTCGACGGCAGCGGCTGGTACCGGCGCGAGATCTTCCTGTCGATGCTCGCGGCGGCGCTGGGTGTGATGGCGTGGACGCTCGCCGATCCCAAGCTGACGCACGAGCTGGAGATTCAGGTCGGCGTCTTCAGCGGCGGCCTGTTCATCGCCTGCATGTTCTGCCACGGCGAGCTGACGCGCCTCAAGCCGGCGCCGCGCTACCTGACCCGGTTCTACCTGATGATCTCGGTCGGCGGGGCGGCGGGCTCGGTGCTGGTCGGGATCGTCGCGCCGCTGGTGCTGCCCGCCTATTTCGAGCTCGCAGCCGGCCTCATCCTCTGCTCGCTGCTGCTGCTCTGGCAGGTACGGCGCGAGGCGCCGGTCTACGGCGTGCTGGGCCTGGTCGGGACGGCCGTCGCCGTCGGCTGCGCGATCTGGGGCGTCACGGCGTTCTACGCGAACGCGATCGTCGCGTCGCGCAACTTCTACGGCGTGCTGCGGGTCCAGGAGCTCGGCGACAACGACGCCAACCGCCGCCGTTCGCTCGTCCACGGCACGATACTCCACGGAACGCAGTATCTCGGCCCCGAAATCAGGCAGCGTGCGACGACCTATTACACCGCGACCTCGGGCATCGGTCGCCTGCTGGAGTCGATGCACCCGCGGATGGATCCGATCCGCGTCGGCGTGATCGGGCTGGGCACCGGCACGCTCGCCATCTACGGCAGCAAGGGCGACGTCTACCGCTTCTACGAAATCAATCCGGACGTGATCGAAGTCGCGCAGCGCGACTTCACCTTCCTCTCCGACAGCGACGCGACCATCGAGCTGGCGCTGGGCGATGCGCGCCTGTCGCTCGAGCGCGAGCCCGCGCAGAATCTCGACGTGCTGGCGATCGACGCGTTCTCGAGCGACGCGATTCCGGTACACCTGATCACGTCGGAAGCCGTCGGCATCTACCGGCGCCACCTGAAACCCGGCGGCGTCATCGCCTTCCACGTCACCAACCGCTTCCTGAACCTGATCCCCGTGGTCGAGGCTCTGGCGCAGGCGCACGGCCTGCAGGTGATGCACCTCCCGGATGGCGGCCTGGACGCGATGGCGACGCGCAGCGACTGGGTGCTGCTGACGACCGACGTCCGGTTGCTGGCGCGGCCGGAACTGGCCGGTCACGCGCAGGAAATCGTCGCGCGCCGCGACTGGCGGCTGTGGACCGACGCCTTCAACAACCTCGTGCAGGTGTTGAAGTAGGGACGGGGACGATCGGGGTCGACCGGAACCGCAAGGGTTAGAATTCCGGCATGTCCCGCGACTCCGTCGTCGATCCCGCGCCGTATCGCGCACTCACGCATCCGCCGGACGCACGCTTCATCGAGGTGCTCGATCAGCGGGCACTGCCGCACGTCGCGCTGCCGGTGAAGATCGCCGACGCCGACACCGCGGCGCTGGCCATTCGCAGGATGTGGGTCCGCGGCGCGCCGCTGATCGGCGCCGTTGGCGCCTACGGTCTTGCCCTGGCCCTCGACCGCGACGCGTCCGATGCGACCCTGGCGAAAGCCCACGCTGCGCTCGATGCCACGCGCCCCACCGCAATCAACCTGCGCTGGGCGCTGGACCGGGTGCGCGCCGCCGTCGCGCTGTTGCCGGCCGATGCCCGGGCGGACGCCGCGTGGCGGGAAGCCGACGCGATCTGCGCCGAGGACGCCGCGATCAACCACGCCATCGGCCGTGTCGGGCTCGAGCTGCTGCGCGACATCGCGCGGCGGAAGCCGGGCCCGGTCAACGTGATGACCCACTGCAATGCCGGCGCGCTCGCGGCCACCGCCTGGGGCACGGCGACGGCGCCCGTGTTCCTCGGCCATGCCGAGGGCCTGCCGCTGCACGTCTGGGTCAGCGAGACTCGGCCCAGGCTGCAGGGCGCCAACCTCACCGCCTGGGAGATGCAGGCGCGCGGCGTGCCGCACACGCTGTTTCCCGACGTTGCCGGCGCGCTGCTGATGCGCCGCGGCGACGTCGACATCCTGCTGGTCGGCGCCGATCGCGTGGCGGCGAACGGCGACGTCTGCAACAAGATCGGCACCTACGACAAGGCACTCGCGGCGAGCGACAACGCGGTGCCGTTCTACGTCGCCCTGCCCTCGCCGACGCTCGATCCGGCACTGGCCGGCGGGGACGCCATTCCGATCGAGACGCGCAACCCCGACGAAGTGCTGGCCATCACCGGCCGCGACAGCTACGGACAGACGATGACGGTGGCGATCGCGCCGCCGGGGACGCGGGCGGTCAACTACGCGTTCGACGTGACGCCGGCGCGACTGGTCACCGGGCTCGTCACCGAGCGGGGCATCGCCACCGCGCGGCGCGATGCGCTGGTCGCGCTGTTCCCGGAGCGTTTTCCGTGAGCACGGGCGCCGCCCGCGACGAGCGCGCGCTGCGCGCCGCCGTCGTCGCGACGGCGCGCGAGATGAACGCGCTCGGCATCAACCGCGGCAAGTCGGGCAACGTCAGCGCGCGCCTCGCGCATCCCGGCTTCGACGGCTATCTGATCACGCCGACCGGCCTGCCCTATGCCGAAACCGGCGCCGAGGACATCGTGGCGATGCCGCTGACCGGCGAGGAGGCGGACGCGATCGGCTCGCGACTGCCCTCGTCGGAGTGGCGCTTCCACCGCGACATCTACGGCGCGCGGCCCGGGATCGGCGCCATCGTCCACACGCACGCACCGTTCGCCACGACGCTGGCCTGCCTCGACCGGGGCATTCCCGCGTTTCACTACATGATCGCGATCGCCGGCGGCAGCGACATCCGCTGCGCCCCGTACGCTACCTTCGGCACGCAGGCGCTGTCCGACCACGCGGTGGCGGCACTCGACGGCCGCCGGGCCTGCCTGCTCGCCCACCACGGGATGATCGCGACCGGGCCCTCGCTCGCGCAGGCGCTCGCCCTCGCCGTCGAGGTCGAGACGCTCGCCGAGATGTACTGGCGCGTGCTGCAGATCGGCGAGCCGACACTGCTCTCCGACGACGAGATGCGGGTCGTGCTGGACAAGTTCGCGACCTACGGACAGCCAAGGCGCGCCTGAGGGCGCCTGCATTCGCGCACTGCTACCATTCGTAGGAGCGGCGCCAGCCGCGATTGCGATGCCACGCAAAATGCTTCGCGCCTGACGGCGCTCCTACGAGGTCCGCGTATCGCGCGATCAATCCGCGCCGCGGAAACCTTCGGGATTCTGCGATTGCCAGCGCCAGGCGTCGCTGCACATTTCCGGCAAGCCGCGCTGCGCCTGCCAGCCCAGCAGATCGCGGGCGCGCGTGACCTCGGCATAGCAGGTGGCGACATCCCCTGGACGGCGCGCGACGATCTCGTAGGGTACCCGGCGCCCGGACGCCGTCTCGAAGCTGCGGACTACCTCGAGCACCGAATGACCGCGCCCGGTGCCGAGATTGACGGTTGCCGTCCGCGGCGCGTCGGCCGCGAGGATCCGGCGCAGCGCAGCGACGTGCCCGGCCGCCAGATCGACGACGTGGATGTAGTCGCGCACGCCGGTGCCGTCCGGGGTCGGATAGTCGTTGCCGAACACGCGCAGCCGTTCGCGCCGGCCGACGGCGACCTGCGCGACGTAGGGCATCAGGTTGTTCGGGATGCCGACCGGATCCTCGCCGATGAGCCCACTGGCATGCGCGCCGACCGGATTGAAGTAGCGCAGCAGCAGCACCCGCCACGCCGGATCCGCCGCCGCAAGGTCCTCGAGGATCTCCTCGACCATCAATTTGCTGCGGCCGTAGGGGTTGATCGGTCCGGTCGGCGCGTTTTCGTCGAGCGGCATCTTCTCGGCGAGCCCGTAGACGGTGGCCGAGGAGCTGAAGACGATCCTCGGCACGCCGTGCGCGGCCATCGCCTCGACCAGCACCAGCGTGCCGGTCACGTTGTTGTCGTAATAGCGGACCGGCTGCGCCACCGATTCGCCGACCGCCTTCAAACCGGCGAAATGGACGACGGCGTCGATCCGCTGCCCGCCGAACACCCGATCCAGCGCCGTGCGGTCGCGGACGTCGGCCGCGATGAACGCAGGCCTGCGACCGGTGATGGTCGCGATCCGGTCGAGCGCCACCGGCGAGCTGTTGCAGAGGTTGTCGACGATCACCGCCTCCCAGCCCGCCTCGAGCACCGCGACGCAGGTGTGGGAGCCGATGTAGCCGGCGCCACCGGTGAGCAGTATCGTCGGCATCAGCGGCCCCCGGTCGCCACCGGCGCGCGCCCGTAGTGGTCGTCGAAGCGGACGATGTCGTCCTCGCCGAGGTAGTCGCCGCACTGCACTTCGATCATCACCAGCGGCTCGGCGGTCGAGTTGCCCAGGCGGTGCCGCGTCTCCACCGGAATGTACGTCGACTCGTTGGCGCGGACCGGATAGACGCGCTCGCCGCAGGTGACGTCGGCCACGCCCCGCACCACGATCCAGTGCTCGCTGCGGCGATGGTGAAGCTGCAGCGACAGCGACGCCCCGGGCTTCACTTCGATGCGCTTGATCTTGAATCCGGGGCCCTCCTGCAGCACCGTGTACGCGCCCCAGGGGCGCGCCACCGTCCGGTGCAGCTTGTACGACTCGTGACCGCGGGCCTTCAGCTCGCCGACGACGTCCTTGACCTGCTGCAGGTGGTCGCGATGCGCGACCAGCACGGCGTCGGGCGTGTCGACGATGAACAGATCCTCCACGCCGACGGTCGCCACGACGCGGTCCTCGGCGTGCACGTAGGTGCCGCGGGTCGCGACGGTCACGCGCTCGCCCTGGCCACGATTGCCATCCTTGTCCGCGCCGACCAGTTCGGACACGGCCTTCCACGACCCGACGTCGCTCCAGTCGAAGGCGGCGCGAATGACGGCGACCTCGCCTTCCGCCGCCGCCTTTTCCATCACCGCGTAGTCGATCGAGATGTCGGGCACCGCCTTGAACAGCGTCGCATCGATCTCGAGTGCGGTCTGGCCCGCCGCCGACATCGGCTGCAGCCTCTGCCAGCACTGACGGGCCGACGCGAGCAGCTCCGGAGCGTGGCGCGCAAAAGCCGCCAGCACCGTGGCGGGCGTGAACGCGAACATCCCCGAGTTCCAGACGTGCCGGCCCGACGCGAGATACTCCTGCGCGGTCGCCAACCGCGGCTTTTCGACGAACCGTGCCGCCGAGAACACCCGGTCGCGCAACGCCGCGCCGCACTCGATGTAGCCGAAGCCGGTTTCCGGATGCGTCGGGGTGATGCCGAAGGTGGCGATCCTTCCGCCCTGCGCCACCTCGACGGCGTCGGCCACCGCGGCGGCGAACGCCGGCTGATCCAGGATCAGGTGGTCGGCCGCCAGGATGAGCATCACGACATCGGGGCCGCCCGCGGACTCGGCCTGCAGCGCCGCGAGCGCCACCGCAGGCGCCGTGTTGCGGCCGAACGGTTCGAGCAGGAACGACGCGCCGTCGACCCGGCGGTCGTCGAGCCCGGCGTACACGTCGCGCGTCGCGAAATAGAGTTCGCGATTGGTGACGGTAAGCAGGCTCTCGACCCCGGGCAGCGCCAGCGCGCGGGCCGCGGTCTTGCCCAGCAACGTTCCGCCGTCGGGCAGGATCATGAAGGGCTTGGGCGCGGCCTCGCGCGAGAGCGGCCACAGGCGGGTTCCGGCGCCGCCGGAGAGAATGACTGGAAGGATCATCGAAACGTCCCTGCCTTTTCGGTTGGTCGTTGCCTTCCGGCCGGTCGGTCCGTCGGCGGGGCATGCAGGTGCAACGCTACTTGCCCGGAATCCGCGCTGTCCAGCGCAGGACGACCTGCGGTCGATTCCGCGGCACCAAAAGCACGACGCCCCACTCGGGATCGAGCGGGGCGTCGTGGGTGTAGGGTGCCTGACGATGACCTACTTTCGCATGGGGAATCCACACTATCATCGGCGTGCCGTCGTTTCACGGTCCTGTTCGGGATGGGAAGGCGTGGGGCCAACGGGCTATGGTCGTCAGGCATTGACAGGGCACAGAGGTCAGGCATCCGGGATCAGAGAACCCCGTGGCGTGGCCACTGCGCGAGGGAAGAAGTAAGGGCTTGGGTTGGTGTCTTGCGAACACCGCTTGGCGCAGCGGCACCGGAGGCAATGGCCGGGTGTTGCTCTGATCCCTGGCCTCTGATACCTGATACCTGGAATGCGTAGCGTTATGGGGTCAAGCCGCACGGGTTATTAGTACCGGTTAGCTTAAGGCATTACTGCCCTTCCACACCCGGCCTATCAACGTGGTGGTCTGCCACGACCCTTCAGGGGGCTCAAGGCCCCGGGAGATCTCATCTTCAGGCACGTTTCCCGCTTAGATGCTTTCAGCGGTTATCGCTTCCGTACATAGCTACCCGGCAATGCGACTGGCGTCACAACCGGTACACCAGCGGTACGTCCACTCCGGTCCTCTCGTACTAGGAGCAGCCCCCGTCAAATCTCCAACGCCCACGGCAGATAGGGACCAAACTGTCTCACGACGTTTTGAACCCAGCTCACGTACCACTTTAAATGGCGAACAGCCATACCCTTGGGACCGGCTACAGCCCCAGGATGTGATGAGCCGACATCGAGGTGCCAAACACCGCCGTCGATATGAACTCTTGGGCGGTATCAGCCTGTTATCCCCGGCGTACCTTTTATCCGTTGAGCGATGGCCCTTCCATACAGAACCACCGGATCACTATGTCCTGCTTTCGCACCTGCTCGACTTGTCAGTCTCGCAGTCAAGCTGCCTTGTGCCATTGCACTATCAGTACGATGTCCGACCGTACCTAGGCAACCTTCGAGCTCCTCCGTTACGCTTTGGGAGGAGACCGCCCCAGTCAAACTGCCTACCATGCACGGTCCCCGATCCCGATAAGGGACCCAGGTTAGAACCGCAACAACACCAGGCTGGTATTTCAACGTTGCCTCCACGCCATCTAGCGACAGCGCTTCATCGGCTCCCAGCTATCCTACACAAGTCTTGTCACAGTCCAATGCAAAGCTACAGTAAAGGTGCACGGGGTCTTTCCGTCTTGCCGCGGGGAGATTGCATCTTCACAAACACTTCAACTTCGCTGAGTCTCAGGAGGAGACAGTGTGGCCATCGTTACGCCATTCGTGCAGGTCGGAACTTACCCGACAAGGAATTTCGCTACCTTAGGACCGTTATAGTTACGGCCGCCGTTTACCGGGGCTTCAATCAAGAGCTTGCACCCCATCATTTAACCTTCCGGCACCGGGCAGGCGTCACACCCTATACGTCCACTTTCGTGTTAGCAGAGTGCTGTGTTTTTGTTAAACAGTCGCAGCCACCATTTCACTGCGGCCCCTCTCGGCTCCGGCTGTACGCCTTCACCTACCAGGGGCGCACCTTATCCCGAAGTTACGGTGCAAATTTGCCGAGTTCCTTCTCCTGAGTTCTCTCAAGCGCCTTAGAATATTCATCCTGCCCACCTGTGTCGGTTTGCGGTACGGTCAACTTGGAACTGAAGCTTAGAGGCTTTTCCTGGAAGCAGGGTATCGCTCACTTCAGCCTGGCAAGCCAGGCCTCGTCATCACGCCTCAGCTAAGACCCCCGGATTTGCCTAAGGGCCACGCCTACACGCTTAAACCGGGACGTCCAACACCCGGCCGAGGTAACCTTCTCCGTCCCCCCATCGCATTCCAAATCGGTGCGGGAATATTAACCCGCTTCCCATCGGCTACGACTCTCGTCCTCACCTTAGGGGCCGACTCACCCTACGCCGATGAACGTGGCGTAGGAAACCTTGGGCTTTCGGCGAGCGGGCCTTTCACCCGCTTTATCGCTACTCATGTCAGCATTCGCACTTCCGATACCTCCAGCAAGGGTTACCCCTCACCTTCACAGGCCTACGGAACGCTCTCCTACCGTCTCAGGGAACAGAGGTCAGGGATCAGGGATCAGACTTTGGCCCACAACCCTTGCAGCATCTTCGCGATCGCTTCGTACTCGTCGCGCCAGCGCTGCCAAGTCGCCTCGTCTATGTATCCCAAATCTACACAGTAACGAATCCACACCCTCATTTCATCGGCGGATCCGATACTCATCAGAATGAAACGCTTGAATTCGGCCTTGGACTGGGCCTGCTTACCAAAGCCCTCCGCCAAATTCGCGCATATGGATTTGCTCGCTCGCCGCAATTGATCCGCCAGCGCAGCCTGCTCCAGCAGCGGCATCGTCAACGATACCCGATGCAATTCCAACGACAGCTTGTACGCCCGCTGGAACACATCGAGTTCTTCAAATCGATGCACGCCCATTCTGATTCCTGATTCCTGAACTCTGTTCCTGAAACCCGCAGCTTCGGTGCACAGTTTGAGCCCCGTTACATCTTCCGCGCAGGACGACTCGACCAGTGAGCTATTACGCTTTCTTTAAATGATGGCTGCTTCTAAGCCAACATCCTGGCTGTCTGTGCCTTCCCACCTCGTTTCCCACTTAACTGTGTCTTGGGGACCTTAGCTGGCGGTCTGGGTTGTTTCCCTCTTGACATCGGACGTTAGCACCCGTTGTCTGTCTCCCAAGCTCGCACTCCTCGGTATTCGGAGTTTGCTATGGCGCGGTAAGTCACAATGACCCCCGCAACCATTACAGTGCTCTACCCCCGAGGGTGATACTTGAGGCACTACCTAAATAGTTTTCGGAGAGAACCAGCTATTTCCGGATTTGTTTAGCCTTTCACCCCTACCCACAGCTCATCCCCTAGTTTTTCAACACTAGTGGGTTCGGCCCTCCAGTGAGTGTTACCCCACCTTCAGCCTGGCCATGGGTAGATCATCCGGTTTCGGGTCTACGCCTACCAACTCAAACGCCCTGTTCGGACTCGCTTTCGCTGCGCCTCCCCTATACGGTTAAGCTCGCTGGTAAACGTAAGTCGCTGACCCATTATACAAAAGGTACGCCGTCATCCCTGCTTCAAAAGCTCTGCTTTTGAAGCAGGGCAGATGTCAGGAATCAGGAATCAGGAATCAGAGTCAATCACCGCGCCGCAATCGCGGCGCGCATTAACCTCTGATACCTGATACCTGACCTCTGATACCTGCCCTGCTGCAAGGGCAAAGCACTTGAAGCAGGGACTCCGACTGTTTGTATGCATGCGGTTTCAGGATCTATTTCACTCCCCTCCCGGGGTTCTTTTCGCCTTTCCCTCACGGTACTGGTTCACTATCGGTCGATTACGAGTATTTAGCCTTGGAGGATGGTCCCCCCATCTTCAGACAGGATTTCACGTGTCCCGCCCTACTTCTCTCGCGCCTGGTTCCACATGCGTCCCTTCAGGTACGGGGCTATCACCCACTGCGGCCGGCCTTTCCAGACCGTTCCCCTGAAACACATGCTAAATCGCGACGGCTCGTCCCATTTCGCTCGCCACTACTCTGGGAATCTCGGTTGATTTCTGTTCCTCCGGCTACTGAGATGTTTCAGTTCACCGGGTTCGCTCCCTCCGTCCTATAGATTCAGACGGCGGTGACCCTTGCGGGCCGGGTTTCCCCATTCGGACATCTGCGGATCAATGCTCGTTTGCCAGCTCCCCGCAGCTTTTCGCAGGCTGCCACGTCCTTCATCGCCTGTAATCGCCAAGGCATCCACCACATGCACTTAGTCGCTTGACCCCATAACGCTAAGCACTGACATACGCTCAACGCCACGGGTGTTCGCGTGTCAGGTAACAGGGATCAGGCATCAGGGATCAGAAACCCCCACCACCGTCCACCTACCACCCGACGATACAATCCAACCCAATCTCGCTCTTCTTCAGGACACCGCACAAGGCGATCCCCTGCTCTCGAGCAAGACCTTTACTTCTTCCACATTGTTAAAGAACAACCGATATCTTCTGACCAAAAAGCCAGAGGTAAGCCATCCGGCTTGCCTCTGCCTTCTTCTGATCCCTGATCCCTGATCCCTGTCCTCTGTTCCCTGCCACCCTGCCATGGTGGAGCTGGACGGGATCGAACCGACGGCCTCCTGCTTGCAAAGCAGGCGCTCTCCCAACTGAGCTACAGCCCCTACAACTTGGTGGGTCTGGATGGATTCGAACCATCGACCCCCGCCTTATCAAGACGATGCTCTAACCAACTGAGCTACAGGCCCCTGTACAGGTATCAGAGGTCAGGTACCCCGGTCACGGCGCTGCGCGCCCTAACTTCTGATCCCTGTTACCTGACCTCTGAGACCTGACAGCAACCGATAGGTTGTGGGCACTGAACGACTTGGGAGGGATGGCCAGCGGCCCGGGCCGGCATCATCGCTGATCCCAGTACCCTGACCTCTGATCCCTGATTCCGAGAAAGGAGGTGATCCAGCCGCACCTTCCGATACGGCTACCTTGTTACGACTTCACCCCAGTCACGAAACGCACCGTGGTAAGCGGCCCCCCTCAGTTACCCTCGGGTTAGCCTACCTACTTCTGGTACATCCCGCTCCCATGGTGTGACGGGCGGTGTGTACAAGACCCGGGAACGTATTCACCGCGGCATGCTGATCCGCGATTACTAGCGATTCCGACTTCACGCAGTCGAGTTGCAGACTGCGATCCGGACTACGAACGGCTTTCTGGGATTGGCTCCCCCTCGCGGGTTGGCAACCCTCTGTACCGTCCATTGTATGACGTGTGAAGCCCTACCCATAAGGGCCATGAGGACTTGACGTCATCCCCACCTTCCTCCGGTTTGTCACCGGCAGTCTCCCTAGAGTGCCCTTGCGTAGCAACTAGGGACAAGGGTTGCGCTCGTTGCGGGACTTAACCCAACATCTCACGACACGAGCTGACGACAGCCATGCAGCACCTGTGTTCCGATTCCCTTTCGGGCACCCCCACCTCTCAGCAGGGTTCCGGACATGTCAAGGGTAGGTAAGGTTGTTCGCGTTGCATCGAATTAATCCACATCATCCACCGCTTGTGCGGGTCCCCGTCAATTCCTTTGAGTTTTAATCTTGCGACCGTACTCCCCAGGCGGATCACTTCACGCGTTAGCTACGGTACCAAGGAATCGCTTCCCCAACACCCAGTGATCATCGTTTAGGGCGTGGACTACCAGGGTATCTAATCCTGTTTGCTCCCCACGCTTTCGTGCCTGAGCGTCAGTATTGGCCCAGGGGGCTGCCTTCGCCATCGGTGTTCCTCCACATCTCTACGCATTTCACTGCTACACGTGGAATTCCACCCCCCTCTGCCATACTCCAGCCCGCCAGTTTCCAATGCCATTCCCAGGTTGAGCCCGGGGCTTTCACATCAGACTTAACGAACCGCCTGCGCACGCTTTACGCCCAGTAATTCCGATTAACGCTCGCACCCTACGTATTACCGCGGCTGCTGGCACGTAGTTAGCCGGTGCTTATTCTGCCGGTACCGTCAAATACCCCACGTATTAAGCAGAGCACTTTCTTCCCGACCAAAAGAGCTTTACAACCCGAAGGCCTTCTTCACTCACGCGGCATGGCTGGATCAGGGTTGCCCCCATTGTCCAAAATTCCCCACTGCTGCCTCCCGTAGGAGTCTGGGCCGTGTCTCAGTCCCAGTGTGGCTGATCATCCTCTCAGACCAGCTACCGATCGTCGCCTTGGTAAGCCTTTACCCCACCAACTAGCTAATCGGACATCGGCCGCTCCCATAGCATGAGGCCCTTGCAGGTCCCCCACTTTCCTCCTCAGAGCATATGCGGTATTAGCGCCGCTTTCGCGGCGTTATCCCCCACTCCAGGGTACGTTCCGATGCATTACTCACCCGTTCGCCGCTCGCCGCCAGGGTTGCCCCCGCGCTGCCGCTCGACTTGCATGTGTAAAGCATGCCGCCAGCGTTCAATCTGAGCCAGGATCAAACTCTTCAGTTCAATCCCATACAAGTAACTCAATCGACGTTGGCCCCATCCCAACCCAAAGACTCACGCCCTCAGGCCAAGACAAGACTCGCTCCCATCCCCAAAGGGACAAGAACGCATTGCGTCGTGTGAGCACCAAAAATATCTCAACCGTCCAGCACCAGAACTCGCGCCCCAGCACCAAACCACCAAGACCCCCCAGCACCCACACCTATCGGTTGCACATTATTAAAGAACAGGCTGCACGTGACCCGGGACATGCGACATCGCTCGGGAAATTTGCAGCAGAGAGGCGCGATTATACATCGAAAATGGGGGACGTCAACACCCCCTCGCGACACTCACTCCTCCCCTCGGGCATGCGCTTCTCGCAGCCCGTCGGACCGGGAAAGCTCGAGCTCGGCTTGCCTCCCCGCCAGAGGCGCACTTGCGGCTGGGCGCCACACCCGCAGGTCCTGGCATCATCTTGGGCAACCGGCCCCGCCCACAATCTCGGGATTCTGTGGGTTACAAAGCGACCGCGGACCGACCATCCGCGGCAACGAACCTGATCGAAGTGGGACGAATCGATGGCGCCTGTCGATTTGTCCTTCAGATCGCGCGGGAAATGCCGATGTCATTGCGGTCAACATCCATTAGACTATGTCGCTTCGCCGTACCCGTAACGCTGAACCCGACCGAAGCTGGTTGCCGTGCGACTACACCACTGACGCCGCCAACGCGCCCCGCGGCGTCCAAGTCCGCGCCAGAGTAATGGCTCGCCGTCCTTCCGCGGGCCCGGATCGAAAGCAGACGATGAAACACGCTCTCATCACGCTGAAGTCAGCGCTGGCGGGCCTGCTGGCCACCCTGATCATCGGATTCTTCGTGGGCGCAATCGGCGAAGCGGCAGCGGCCGAGACGACCGCGGCGCTGTTCACGCCCGCTCCCGGCGACACCGCCGCGACCGCTCGCCTCGCCGAGAAGCGTGCCTCGGGCAAACCCCACGTCGCCCGGCAGCGTGCGGTCGGGATCAATTTCCCGTCACTGGAACCCCGCGAGGGCCGCCGCAGCGTTGCCCTGACCGTCGAACTGTTCGATGGCGTTGCGCTGCTGGCCGACCTCGACCGCATAGAGATCCGCGGCGCACAGAGCTATTCGTGGTTCGGAAGGATCCGGGGCCTGCCGAACAGTCGCGCCACCCTGACGGTCGTGAAGGGAGTCCTCGCCGGCAATCTCATCGTTCTCGACGATTGGCATCGGGTCAAGGGCAGCTATCAGATCGAGTCCGCGGGGGATGGTCTCTATCTACTCGAAGAAATCGATCCTTCCGCCTTTCCCGAGGATCATCCGCCCGGAATCGACCTGCAGCCGCCGATTCCGCCGATGCGTCTCGATGGACCGACGCCCAGGGTCAACGAAAAGTCGGGCGCCACCGTGACCGTCGATGTGATGGTCGTCTACAGCAGCCAGACCGCGTCGGCCGCCGGCAGCGCGATCGACGCCCAGATCCAGGCCGCCGTGGACTCGGCCAATTCGATCTACGCCAACAGCGGCGTCGATACACGCCTGCGCCTCGTCTACAGCGGGCCGGCCAGTTACAGCCAGAGCGGCGACTTCTACACGGACCTCGATCGACTGACCGGCACCGGCGACGGCGCGATGGACAACGTCCACGCGCTGCGCGACGCCTACGGTGCCGACATGGTGAGTCTTTGGATCGAAACGGGCACTTATTGCGGCCTGGGATGGATCGGTCCCAGCGCATCGTACGCATTCACGGTCGTCAACCGCGGCTGCGCGACCAGCAACTCGACGTTTGCCCACGAACTGGGGCACAACATGGGCGCGCTGCACGACCCCTATGTGGACAGCAGCACCTACCCTTACAGCTACGGCCACGGTCACGTCAATCTGGTCGCCCGCTGGCGCACGGTGATGTCGTACAACGATCAGTGCGCGGCCACGGCGCCCGGCACCTCCTGCACGCGCATTCCCTATTTTTCCAACCCGAACCTCACCTATGGCGGTGCCCCGCTCGGCACGGCGGCCGCAGGAAGCACGCCCACCGCCGACAACGCCCGCGTCCACAACCAGGTGGCGGCAACCGTGGCCGCGTTTCGCCCGACAGCCGCGGGTCCGCAATGCACGTACGCGCTGTCGCCGACGGCGGCGTCACCTGCTTCGACCGGGGGGTCGGCCACCGTCTCCGTCACAACGCAAGCCGGGTGCGCCTGGACGGCGACCAGCAGCGCGAGTTGGCTGACGATCTCCGGCGCGACGAGCGGCACAGGCAATGGAACGGTCAGCTACGCGACCAGCGCCAACACCGGGGCCGCGCGGACCGCCACGCTGAGCATCGGCGGCAGCACGGTCACCGTAACCCAGGCAGCGTTGATCTGCAGCTACTCGCTCTCACCTGGCAGCAGCTCCGTCGCCGCCGCAGCCAGCGCCGGCACGGTCGCCGTCTCTGCGCCGACAGGTTGCGCCTGGACCGCCGCCAGCAGTGCCTCGTGGCTGACCGTGACTGCCGGCGCCTCGGGCTCGGGCAACGGGACCGTCACCTACGCGGCCGCGACGAACACCGGCACGACCCGCACTGCGAATCTCACGGTGGGCGGCCAGACATTCACCGTCACGCAGGCGACCGGATGCACCTACGCCGTGTCGCCGTCCAGCATCTCGACGGCGGCCACCGCAGGCAGCGGAGCCGTCGCGGTGACGTCGGGCACCGGCTGCGGTTGGACGGCGGCCAGCAGCGCATCGTGGCTCACGGTAACGTCGGGCGCGTCCGGGTCCGGCAACGGTACCGTGGCGTATTCCACAGGCGCCAACGCGGGCGGCGTGCGGACGGCGACGCTGACGATCGGTGGAAACGCGGTCACGGTCACTCAGGCCGCCCAGTCATGCAGCTACACGCTGTCCCCCGCCAGCGGCTCCTTCACGGCGTCAGGCGGCACGGGGACGGCGACGATGACCGCCTCGGCCGGCTGTGCCTGGACGGCCGCCAGCAATGCCTCCTGGTTGACCGTGACTGCCGGAGCGACAGGATCGGGGAACGGGTCGGTCACTTACTCGGCGGCGGTGAACACGGGTCCCGCTCGCGCTGCCAACCTGACCATCGGCGGCAAGGTGTTCCCGGTCACCCAAGCGACGGGCTGCACGTATTCGGTGTCACCGACCAGCATTTCGGCCACTGCGGCCGCGAGCAACGGGATTGTCGCCGTGACGTCCGGATCGGGATGCTCCTGGACGGCGACCAGCGGCGCTGGCTGGCTGACGGTGGGATCCGGAGCGTCGGGCACGGGCAACGGAACGGTCGGCTACACCGTCAGCGCCAACGACGGAACCGCACGGGCGGCGACGCTGATCGTCGGCGGCAATGCCGTGACCGTGACGCAGGATGCGCCAACGACACCTCCTGCCACCGACGTCCCCTGGATCGAAGATGCGGTCCCGCAGGGCGCGTCGCTGATTGCCGACGTCGACAGCTGGCAGTGGGCCAGCAGCAACCCGGCCCCGTTCTCGGGAGCGCTGGCGCACCCGTCGGCCTTGGCGGCGGGCATCCACCAACACTATTTCTACAACGCGACGCCGACCACCACCATGGCCGTCGGGGCGGGCGACACACTGTTCGCCTACGTCTACCTGGATCCGGCCAATCCGCCGGACACGGTCATGCTGCAATGGAACGACGGCACCTGGGAGCACCGGGCGTACTGGGGTGCGAACCTGACTCCCTGGGGCACCGACGGGACCCCGAGCCGGAGGCCCATGGGTGCGTTGCCGGCAGCGGGACGGTGGGTGCGCCTGGAGGTGCCGGCGGCCCAGGTCGGACTCGAAGGACGCACCGTCAACGGCATGGCGTTCACCCTCCACGGCGGCCGCGCCACCTGGGACTACGCCGGGAAGCGGACCAGCGCGCCGTCGCCGATCCACCAGATGAGCGGCGTCGTGACACACAACGGTGCGGCGCTGAGCGGGGTCGCGATGACGGCCGCGGGTGGCGCCGGCTGCACGCCGACGAATGCGGCCGGCGCGTACAGTTGCACCGTGCCGGCGGGTTGGACCGGAACGGTGACGCCGGGATTGCCAGGCTATGGCTTCACGCCGGCGTCGCGCAGTTACACCAACGTCACCGGCAGCCTCGCGGCGCAGGACTATGGCGCGATTGCCACCGCCACCACTACCACCACGGTCCCCTGGATCGAAGATGCGGTCCCGCAGGGCGCGTTGCTGATTGCCGACGTCGACAGCTGGCAGTGGACCAGCAGCAACCCGGCCCCGTTCTCGGGAGCGCTGGCGCACCCGTCGGCCTTGGCGGCGGGAATCCACCAACACTATTTCTACAACGCGACGCCGACCACCACGATGGCCGTCGGGGCGGGCGACACGCTGTTCGCCTACGTCTACCTGGATCCGGCGAATCCGCCGGACACGGTCATGCTGCAATGGAACGACGGCACCTGGGAGCACCGGGCGTACTGGGGTGCGAACGTGATCCCCTGGGGCACCGACGGGACCCCGAGCCGAAGGTCCATGGGTGCGTTGCCGGCAGCGGGGCAGTGGGTGCGCCTGGAGGTGCCGGCGGCCCAGGTGGGCCTGGAAGGACGCACCGTCAACGGCATGGCGTTCACCCTCCACGGCGGCCGCGCCACCTGGGACTACGCCGGGAAGCGGACCAGCGCGCCGTCGCCGATCCACCAGATGAGCGGCGTCGTGACACACAACGGTGCGGCGCTGAGCGGGGTCGCGATGACGGCCGCGGGTGGCGCCGGCTGCACGCCGACGAATGCGGCCGGCGCGTACAGTTGCACCGTGCCGGCGGGTTGGACCGGAACGGTGACGCCGGGATTGCCAGGCTATGGCTTCACGCCGGCGTCGCGCAGTTACACCAACGTCACCGGCAGCCTCGCGGCGCAGGACTATGGCGCGATTGCCACCGCCACCACTACCACCACGGTCCCCTGGATCGAAGATGCGGTCCCGCAGGGCGCGTTGCTGATTGCCGACGTCGACAGCTGGCAGTGGACCAGCAGCAACCCGGCCCCGTTCTCGGGAGCGCTGGCGCACCCGTCGGTCTCGGCGGCGGGCATCCACCAACACTATTTCTACAACGCGACGCCGACCACCACCATGGCCGTCGGGGCGGGCGACACGCTGTTCGCCTACGTCTACCTGGATCCGGCGAATCCGCCGGACACGGTCATGCTGCAATGGAACGACGGCACCTGGGAGCACCGGGCGTACTGGGGTGCGGACCGGATCCCCTGGGGCACCGACGGGACCCCGAGCCGAAGGTCCATGGGTGCGTTGCCGGCAGCGGGGCAGTGGGTGCGCCTGGAGGTGCCGGCGGCCCAGGTCGGACTCGAAGGACGCACCGTCAACGGCATGGCGTTCACCCTCCACGGCGGCCGCGCCACCTGGGACTACGCCGGGAAGGTAGTGCATTGAGGTCGCTGGATTGCCGAGGCCGAGCCCGCAAGGAGGCGGGGCTCCCTGCGACCGGCGGTGCGCCGGTCCGCACTTGTGCCCGTGGCCGCGACCCCCGGTGTGCTGCGGCCGCAAAGCAACGCATCGCAGCGGAGCGTTCACTCAGGTGGACGGAGCACCCGAAGATCCCGCGAGCTCATACGCCCGGCCCCGGCGCGTGAAATTGGGATTGTAGTACGGGTCGATCAGCGCCTTCTCTCCCCAGCGCTCCCGCAGACGCCGCTGATCCTCGCTCTCGCGCCGTCGCGCCGACACGGAATCGTCATAGCCGCGGCTCGCCGATTCGTGGTGGTAGAGCTCGGCAAAGGGCGTCCACAGCACCGAAAGGCCCTGCGCACGCAGACGCAGGCAGAGGTCGACGTCGTTGCAGGACACGGGGAATTCCTCGTCCATGCCACCCAATTCCAGATAGCGGTCACGACGGAGTGCGGCGCATGCGGTGACCAGCGCTCCGACCTCCTGCACCACGCCCAGGCGTCCGTCGATGCCGCGAAAGCCACGCGGATATCCGATGTAAGGACGATCCGCCACTCCGTTCAGTCCCAGGATCACACCGGCGTGCTGAATCGTGTCATCGGGATAGTAGAGCATCGCCCCGACGATGCCGACGTCGCGACGGGCCGCAAGCCCGACCAGCTCGTCGATCCAGTCCGGCGAGATGATCTCGACGTCGTTGTTCAGCAGCACGACGAACTCGCCCCTCGCCTCCCGCACTCCGAGATTGCACTCCGCCGCGTAGTTGAACTCACCCCGGTAGGAAACGATTGCGGTCCTGCCCTTCGCAACCAGTTCGGCGAAGAGCGCCTTCGTAGCGGGCTCGCTCGACTCGTTGTCGACGACGACGACGTCCCAGCTCGGCCATGCGGTTCGCTGCGCGACGCTGTCGAGGCAGCGGCGCAGCAGGTCCGCACGATCACGCGTTGGAATGACCAGAGTGACAAGCGGCTTGGGCTCCGGAGCCGCATAGCGCAGATGCCAGCCGCCGTCGGTCATTTCGATCGCTGCCTGCTCCCGCCGGCGGTCGAGCAGACTGGCGATCACCGCGCGCTGCTTTGCCGGCATCCCGGCCTTCTCGTAGGGTGCAGCCGCAGTGGAGCCCGCGTGCTCGCGCCAGTGATAGAGGACGTGCGGCAGATGACGAATTCCGGAGCGCGGCAGGTTCTCGGCCACCCGGAGCACGCAGTCCCAATCCTGCACACCGTCGAATCCTTCGCGCAACCCGCCGATCGCGCGCAGACGGTCGACACGAACGACCGTCAAGTGCAGCACGCTGTTCGTGACACGAAGCAGTTCCGGATTCCAGCCGCTCTTGAACAGCGGCGCGTGGCGACGAGCGTGCTCGTCGATGCGATCCTCGTCCGAATACAGGAGGTCCAGCCCCCGGTCCGCGACGATTGCGTCAGCCACGAGCAGCAGCGCATGCTCTGCAATGCAATCGTCGTGATCGACAAAGGCGACGAAGTCGCCGCTCGCATTGGCAATGCCGGCGTTGCTGGCAGCGACGATGCCGCCGTGGTGCTGCCGGAAGAGGCGGATCCTCGTCTCGCGCGTCACCGCCCGGTCCAGGATTTCGGCTACTCCGGCGCGCGCACTGCCATCGTCGACCAGCAAAAGCTCCCAATCGGGATAGCTCTGCCGGCAAATCGACGCGATCGCTTCTTCGAGATAGGCCGGCGGCGGATCGAACACCGGCATGACGATCGAAATGCGCGGGGCATCGGGGTGCCCCACCGTGCGTGATCGGATGGACGAATGGTCGATCGCGGCTTCCGAACGCGCCGCCCACGCTGGATAATCGGCGTAGACCTCCGATTCGACGGCGTGTCGGGCGAGGACCCCCCGGAGCTCGCCTTTCATGATGATGGACAGCGAGCGGCGGGCAACCCATGCGAGCTTCTGCCGGTCACGCCAGGCGTAGCGGAGGTGCCGGCGCATTACGCGCCAGGCCGCCGAGAGGTAAGCTGCAAACACGATGCTTGAGCGCCAGACGCTGAACCGGAGCAATGATCCCTGAACTGTGGCTGCGGCAAGGGCAACGGCCGATTATAGTGGCACCATGAGTGAGCAGCGATTGGTCATCGACGCGCGCATGCACGCACATTCGGGCATCGGCACGTACCTGCGTCATTCGGTGCCCGCCGTTGCCGAGAGGCTGCCGGGCGTTCGCTTCGAGCTGCTCCACTGTCCCGGAGCGCCGTTGCCGACGGAACTCGCCAGGCTGGGCACCGCGGTGCCGTGGAATGTCGCCCCCCTGTCGGCCCACGAGCTGTTCGCCCGGCCCCCCGTGGATGCCGGCAGTCTCTGGTGGTCGCCGCACTTCAACGTACCGCTTCGCTGGCGCGGGCGATTGCTGGTCACGCTGCACGACCTTCTCCCCGTCATCCGCCCTGATCTGGGCGGCGGTCGGCTTCGGCGCCGGATCGTGCTCGCCTGGCTTCGCCGGGCGGTTGCAAGGAATGCCGTCTTCCTCTGCGTCTCGGCCTTTACGCAGAGCGAGCTCCGCCAGTTGGCCTTCGCCCGCGACGTGCGCGCGACAGTCGTGCCGCTCGGCGTCGCCGAGGCGTGGCGCGATCCGCCGCGAGCTGAATCCTCGCCGCCCTACTTCGTCTACGTGGGACTCCCCAAGCGGCACAAGAACCTGGCGACGCTGCTCGCCGCCTACGCGCGATTGACGTCCACCCTGCCCCACGATCTGGTGCTGATCACCGACTGGTCCGGCCTGCGCTCCTACGATCGCGACGCGATCGCGATGGCGCAGCGGATGTCGCCGCGCGTGCGAATCCGGAGCGACCTGCCGGTCGCGGACCTGATGTCCACCGTCGCTTCGGCAACGGCCCTCGTGCATCCCTCGGTCTACGAAGGATTCGGGCTGACGCCACTGGAGGCGATGGCAGCCGGCACGCCCGTGATCGCCGGCCGTGCCGGCTCCGTGCCCGAGGTCTGCGGCGACGCGGCACTGCTCTTCGATCCGCTGGACGTCGACGGCCTGGCTGCGGCCATGCTGCGCGTGGCGAGCGATGTCGAGCTGAGATCCGGCCTGGCTGCCAGGGGGCGTGCACGCGCGGCGTTCTACACGTGGTCGGCGTGTGCGGCGAGGACCTCGGCCGAGTTGCGCGCTGCCATGACCGACACCGCGTGATCCGGCCCGCCAGCGCCAGAGAAGCCCGGTCGCGAATGCCAAGCACACCCCTTCCGGCCGGCGAACCGCAACTGCGCCCGGCGCCGCTCGCCGTGACGCCACGCGCACTTGCCCCGGCCGATCCTGCCGCAGCGTCGGATTGCCGCTCATGAGAATCGCCATCGTCCACGACTGGCTCGATACCTGGCGCGGCGGCGAGAACGTGCTCGCCGCGATGATCGCCCTCTACCCGGCCGCCGACCTGCTGGCACTTGTCGACTTCCTGCCGGAGCGCCTTCGCGGACGCCTTCATGGCAAGCGCGCCCGAACTTCGTTTCTGCAGGACCTGCCCTTCGCGCGCTCGCACTTCAGGAGCTATCTGCCCTTGATGCCACGGGCGATCGAGTCGCTGGACCTGCGGTCGTACGATCTCATCCTCTCCAGTTCGCATGCGGTTGCCAAGGGAGTGATGACATCTGCGCAGCAGCTTCACATTTGCTACTGCCACACGCCGATGCGGTACGCGTGGGATCTGCGCGAGCAGTACCTGTCGCAGGGAGGACTCGACCGCGGGCTCAAGGGCCTGCTTGCCCGGCACTTGCTCGACCACCTGCGCCGGTGGGATTGCGCGACCGCCCCGCGGGTGAACCACTTCGTGGCCAACTCGGCAAACATCCGTGACCGGATCGCCCGTTGCTATGGCCGCGAGGCGACGGTCGTCTATCCGCCGGTCGATGTCGAGTTCTTTGCTCCTGCGGCAACGCCGCAGGCGCCGATCGACCGCACCTACTACATGGCCGCCTCGCGCTGGGTCCCCTACAAGCGGATGGACGCCATCGTGGAGGCGTTCCGCGCGTTGCCCGATCGCTCGCTGGTCGTGGCCGGCGACGGCCCGGAGGCACCCCGAGTTCGCGCCGCGGCCGGCAACAACGTGCAATTCGTGGGCGAACTGCCGCGTGAACGGCTGCGCGACCTCCTGCAGGGAGCAAAGGCCTTCGTCTTTGCCGCAGACGAGGACTTCGGCATCCTCCCGGTCGAGGCGCAGGCCTGCGGCACTCCGGTGATCGCCTATGGACATGGGGGCGCACTGGAGACCGTCACGCAGCGGGGGGAAGCGCGCACCGGCGCCTTCTTCCGCGAGCAGACGCCTGCGGCGATTGCGGCGGCGATTCGTGATTTCGACCTGCCTTTGTCGACGATCGCACCCGCAACCTGCGCCGAGAACGCGCAGCGCTTTGCCACTGGGATCTTCGCGCGCGAAATGAAGAGCTTCGTCGAGCGCGCCTGTGGGAACTTCACGACCGGTAGGCGATAATGGTCGACTATGCAGAGGAGCATCCTCAAGCCCCACGCCTCGCTGTTCGCCGGCATTCTGCGGATGAGCGATCCGTTGGCGACGGTCGTCGTCGGCGTCGGGGGCTACGTCGCCTACCTTCGCAGCCTCGCGTTGCCGGAGCATTACTGGCTCTTCCTGATCGTCGGCGCCCTGTCCGTCGCCGCGTTGTTCCCGTTGTTCCGACTCTACGAACCGCAGCGTGGCATCAGCATCGTCGTCGAGCTGCGCCAGCTCACGCTCGCGTGGGCGCTGCTCACCGGGATCACCGGCGGGGCCCTCTTCGCGACCAAGTCGGGAGACGCGTTCTCCCGTGTCTGGGTGGCGATCTGGCTGAGCGGGGGATTCGCGGCGACGGTCGTGCTGCGATTCTCGATCCGTGGATTGCTGCGCATGCTGCGACGACGCGGCCACAACCTGAGGCACGTGGCGCTGATCGGCGCCGGCACCCTGGGAGAGCGCATCATGCGGCGCCTGGACGAGGCCAACTGGACCGGCTACCGCGTGCTGAAGCTCTACGACGACGACCCCAGGAAGGCGGGACTGCTGGTTGCCGGGCGGCCGGTACTGGGCTCCCCGGACGCCCTGGTCCGCGACGCCGATCGGGCCGGCGTCGACCAGGTCTGGATCGCCTTGCCGCTGCGGGCCGAACGCCGGATCCGCGAACTGCTGTCGGAGCTTCGCAAGTCGTCGTTCGAAATCCGGTTCGTGCCGGATATCTACAGTTTTCACCTCCTGAACCACTCGGTCACCGAAATCGCCGGGCTGCCGGTCGTTTCGCTGACCGAAACGCCCATGTCGGGGCCCAACCGGATTGCCAAGGCGATCGAGGATTGGATGCTGACGGCTCTGATCCTCGTTCCCGCGTTGCCGCTGATGGGGTTGATCGCGATCGGCGTGCGACTCACTTCTCCGGGACCGATTCTCTATCGGCAGGACCGCGTCACCTGGAACGGCGCGCACTTCACGATGTTCAAGTTCCGCACCATGCCCGTCGATACGGAAGCGAATTCCGGACCGGTGTGGTCGCGACCAGGCGACCGCCGCGCCACCCCGCTGGGTGCATTCCTGCGCCGGTTCAGCCTCGATGAGCTCCCGCAGCTGTTCAACGTGCTGCGAGGCGAGATGTCGCTGGTGGGGCCTCGCCCGGAACGCCCGGAGTTCGTCGACCAGTTTCGGCGCAAGATCCCCGGCTACATGCAGAAGCACCTCGTCAAGGCCGGGATCACCGGCTGGGCGCAGATTCACGACCTGCGCGGGGACTCCGACCTCGTCAAGCGGGTCGAATACGATCTCTTCTACGTCGAGAACTGGTCGGTTTGGTTCGACCTTCGGATACTGGCGCTGACCGCACTGCACGTGTGTCGCAGCGAACATGCGCATTGAATCGCCACCGCCACGCCGTGCGGGCGGTCTGAACGAATGACGCGCGCCGACGACTCCGACCCTTCCGGCAAGCCTCCCGGTGAGACGCCCTTCCGCTTCGACAGCGGCACCGTGAGGCTGGGGACGCTGGGTGCACCTGCGCCGCAGGAGGGCGCTGCGCCGGCCGCGGCGCCCGCCTCGCCTCCCGCTTCGATGCCTCGGCCGCAACAGGAGGGCGCCGCGGTCGATCCGGACGCGGAGCTCGCTGCCCACATGGCGCGCATCCAGCAGCGCCTGGATCGCCTGAAGGCAGCCACGGCACCGGCGGCGCCCGATGCCGCGGAATTGCCGGCGGGGACCAGCGGAGCGCCGGTCTCCGGCCCGGCGCCGAAGCCCGGCCTGCGCCGGCCGCTGTGGCTTGCCGCCGCGCTCGGCCTGTTCGCCGCGCTGGCCGTGATCCTGGCCTACCTCGCCGTGGTGGTCCCGGGCCCCTGGTTCCCGGAAAGCCGTCCGCAGTCGTTCTCCGGCGCGTCGCTGCGACTCGTCGGCGGCCAAGGCGAGCAGGTCGGCGGAGAGCTGGTCGTGTCCGCCCCGGCCGAGGATGGAGTGACGATCGTCTCCGTCGACGCCAACCTGCGGGCCGATCGCTTTCGCGCGGTCGCGTGGTCGGTCAGCGGCATTCCCGAGAACGCCAAGGTGGGCATCGCGTGGCGCAGCGATGCGCAGCCCGGCCGAACCCAGGGTCTGCCGGCGATCGTCGAAGGCGGCCGGATGCGCCCGGTGATCGTCGCCGACGCCCCGGGGTGGATCGGCAACATCAACGGCCTGGGACTGGTCGTCTCGGGCAGGCTCGTCGCACCGCTGCGCATCACCGGCGTGACAGCCAAGCCGATGGGCGCGATGGAGATCCTGCGCGACCGGGCCGGCGAATGGCTCGCCTTCGAGGGCTGGAGCGGCACCTCGGTCAACGTCGTCGCCGGCGGCGCCGACGCGCAGGACCTGCCGCTGACCCCGCTGGTGGCGGTCGTCGTCGCGCTGGGCGCGGCACTGCTGCTGGGGCTGCATCGCTGGAAGCCGCAGCGGGTGCCCGAGGTTGCGGCAGGGGTGGCGTGCCTGTTCCTCGTCGGCTGGTTCGTCCTGGATCTTCGGTGGACCGCCAACCTGGTCCGCCAGGTGGCGACGACCTGGCAGACGTTCGGGGGCAAGAGCGAGCGCGAGAAGCGCCTCGCCGACGTCGACGGCCAGCTCTATCTCTTCATCGAGAACGTGCGGACGGCGCTGCCGGCGACGCCGCAGCGCGTCTGGGTCGTCTCCGACGCCCCCTACTTCAGCGGCCGCGCCGCCTACCAGCTGTATCCGCACAACGTCCACTTTCAGGCGCGCGGACGCGCCCTGCCCGAACGCGGCTGGGTCAAGCCCGGCGACTGGCTGCTGGTGTTCAACCGGCGCGGTGTCGAATTCAGCGAGACGCGCCGCACGCTGCGCTGGGACGGGGCAACGGAAGTCGCCGCCGAAATGAAGGTCGCCGGACCCGGTGCCGCGCTGTTCCAGGTCAAGTGAACCCATGATCGACATCCTGCTGCTGTTGCTCGGGCACGCGCTGGTCTGGGGCCTGGGCGTCGCGTTGCTGCTCTGTCTCCCCGGGCGCAAGCCTGCTCCCGCCACCGACGCGGCCGGGGGGCTGCGCGCGCCCGGCGAGATCGCCTGGACGCTGGGTGCCGGCTGGTTTGCGGGCGCGTTCGTGCTGACACTGGCGATGCGCGGCGTCGACGCGGCCGGGGTGCCCTTCAGCCGGCTGTCGATCGCCGGCCCCTTGCTGGCGCTGTCGATCCTGTTCGCAGTGCTCGCGTTACGGCGCGCGCGGGGAGGCCGCGGCTTCCCCGCGGTCGGCGACGCGGCAGCGCCTTCGAGTGCGGCCCTGCCGCCGGGATGGCAGCGTTGGCTCTGGTACGCGCTGCTGGCGTGGCTCGTGCTGCGCTTCGGTCTTCTGCTCGCGGAGTCGGCGCTGCGACCCCTCTACGCCTGGGACTCGTGGATGCAATGGGCGACCAAGGCGCGGGTCTGGTTCGCGCTCAAGACCATGGCCCCGTTTGCGCCGTTCGAGACGTGGCTGACGGGCAACGGTGCCACCTACATCGACGCGGCCCCGCATTATCCGGCGACGATCCCGCTCTGGCAGGTATGGTCCGCGCTGCTGATCGACCGCTGGGATGACTCGCTGACCAATTTCGCGTGGTGGGCGACGGCGGTGGCGCTGTCCTGTGTCGTGTACGGGCATCTGCGCGGCACCGGAGCCTCGCCGCTGCCCGCGCTGGTCGCCGCGTGGTTCGTGGGCTCGCTGCCCATTCTCGACACGCACGTGGCGCTGGCCGGTTATGCCGACCTTCCCATCGCAGGCTACCTGACGCTGGCGGTGTTGGCCGCACTGCGCTGGACGCGCGAACGCAACCTGCGCGATCTCGTCCTGTTCGCGCTGCTCCTGATCGCGCTGCCCACGTTGAAGAACCCCGGCAAGGTCTGGGCGTTGCTGCTGCTGCTGACACTGCTGGTCGCACTGGCGCCGCGACAGGGCTTGCGGGTGGCGGGCATCGCCGCCGGACTCGGCGTGCTGGCCGTCCTCGTGCTCGCGCAGACCCGGCCGACGATCCTCGGCTATCAGCTTCACCTCCGCGGAACCTTCCCCGGACGCGGTCTGCTCGACGCCTACTTCGTCTACGCCAACTGGCACCTCCTGGCGCTGGCGGTGGTGGCCGTCGCCCTCGTCGGCTACCGCTCGCTGCTGCGCCCGGGCATCGCCCCGATCACCGTGACGCTGGCCATCGGGATGGGATTCCTGTTCTTCGGCTTCACCTTCACCAATGCCTACGCCTGGGTCGAAGACCAGTCGACCGTCAACCGGGCGACGCTGCACCTCGCGCCGCTCCTGGTCGTCTGGGTGATGCTGGTGTTCGGCGACTGGTCCGGCCGAATGCGCGTGGCCCCGACCGTGCAGGACGCCGGCGCCACCGGGGGCAGCCGTCCTGCCTGATCCGCGCCCAGCGGGACAGCATCCGGCTCCCTTGCCTTCATGAACTCGTTCGCCACGTGACTCCCCAGGCCGAAGCCCTGCTGCGCTCGGCGGCGGCGGCGGTTGCAGCCGACGATCTCGGGTCCGCCATCGCGCGGTACGAAGAGGTCGTCGCACTCGTGCCGCAGCGGGCGGACCTGCGCTACAACCTCGGCGCCCTGCTGAAGAAATCCGGCGCGTCGGAGCGGGCGCAGGCCGCCTTCCGCGACGCGGAACGGCTGCGCCCGGCGTGGCCGGCGCCCGCTTTGGCGCTCGGGCACATCGCGTTCGAGGGTGAGCGCTACGACGATGCACGCGCGCACTTCGGGCGGGCGCTGGGACTGGCGCCGGATTCGATCGAGGCGCGGTGCAACCTTGCGCTGGCGCTGGACAAGCTCGACCGGCCGGACGAGGCCAGGCCGCTGCTCGAGCGAGCGCGCGTCCTCGCGCCGCGCGACGAGGCTGTTTTTCTCGCGCTGCGGACGATCCTGCTGCGCGACCGCCCGGAGGACGCGCTCCAGGACCTGCTTCGCTTCCTGCCCACCGCGCAGGTCACCGCGAAGCTGATCGTGACCGCGCTGCGGGCGTCGCGACAGCTCGGCGACGACCCTCTGGAACGGAAGTACCTGGACCTCGCGCTCTCGTTCGCCTACGGCTCCGACGACGTCGAGTCGCTGGCGTCGGTGATCGCGACGCTGCAGTACTTCGACGTCGCCATCGCCGACGTCCGCCGCCTGCTCCACCGCTACGACGAACTGCAGCAGGCGCGGCTCGGAGGAGCGGCGCCGCTGCACCGCCGCCGCGCGCGCGCAGACGGCCGGATGCGCATCGGCTACCTGTCCGCCGACTTCCGCATCCACGTGATGGGCCTGCTGATGCACGGCATCATCGGGCAGCACGATCGCACGGCGTTCTCGGTGCGCGCGTACTCGCTGGTCCCGGAGCGCGACGAGGACGGCATGACCGGTCACATCCGCAGCCTGGTCGACGGCTTCGTTCCGCTCGGCAAGCTCGACGATCTCGCGGCGGCGGAGCGAATCGCCGAGGACGACCTCGACATCCTCGTCGACCTGATGGGACACACGGCCGGCAGCCGCCCGGGCCTGCTGCTGCGCAAGCCCGCGCCGGTGATCATTTCCCATCTCGGCCTGCACGGTGCGATCGGCCTGCGCCAGGTCGACTTCAAGCTGACGGATCCCTTGGCCGACACCGAATCGGCACCGGAATACTGCGTCGAAGCTCCGCTGCGCCTCGCCGGCTGCGTCATGCCTTTCTTTCACGCTGCACCGGAAGGGAAGTCGCTCGCCGATCGCCGGCAGCTTTCCATCGACGATTCGGCGATCGTGTTCGGCGCGTTCACCAACCTCCTGAAGCTGAGTCCGCACTGCCTGGCGCTGTGGCGCAGCATCCTGGAACGCGTGCCCGGGTCCCGCCTCGCGTTCTCGCCGACGCGCGATTTCGACCGCGCCGCCTACGTTCGCCGTGCCGCCGGCTTCGGGATTCCCGCGGAGCGGCTGGTGTTCGTGCCGATGACCGGCCACGTCCCGACCGACCGCACCCGTTACTCGATCGTCGACATCGCGCTCGACACCACGCCCTACACCGGCGGCGACACCACCGTCGCGGCGCTGGACAGCGGCGTACCCGTGGTGACGCTCAAGGGGACGCGACAGGCGGAACGGATGGGCTACAGCATCCTCGCGCACCTCGGCGTGCACGACACCGTCGCGACCACCGACGACGAGTACGTCGCCATCGCCTGCCGGCTGGCCGACGATGCCGCCTACCGCGCGTCGCTTGCCGCCCGCATTCGCGAGCGCATCCCCGCATCGGGCATCGCCGATCCGGCGCGTTACGCGCGGCAGCTCGAGCAAGCGTATCGCGAGGCGATGCGATCGCGGCGCGCGCCGCTCGTGCAGGACCCCGGCGATGCGGTGCCCTTGTAGGAGCGACTTCAGTCGCGAACGACGTATCGCAAGGGGATGCAATCGCGGCTGAAGCCGCTCCTGCGGGCCCGACGCATCGCGCCCGACTCAGACCGACGGTTCGCGCCGGATCAACCGCGCTCCCACTTGTCGACATACGCGGCGTACTTCTCCCGCCAGGCCGGCGTTCCGAACGCCCCGCCGCTCTGGTGCGTGAGGCAGATCGGCCAGGTGCCGAGCCGCAGGCCGCACGCGCGGGCACGCCGGCAGAAGTCCATGTCGTAGAAGTGAAAGTCGAAGCGGGGATCGAACGACACGCCCTTCTGCCGCAGCGTCGATCTCCGCGCGGCGATGAAGACGCCGTCCAGCAGCTCGCACTCGACGGGAGCGGGGCCGAAGGAGGACACCGGGCCGAAGGGGTTGACGCCGTGCGCGACGCTGCCGCTCAGGTTGCTCCGGTCATCCCAGTTGAGTCGTTCGTCGACGAACAGCCAGGCGGGTTGACCGTCCACGCGACGGCGATTGCCCGCGACGCCGATCACGTCGAACGCGTCGAGCCCTTCGGCCACCCGCTGGGCGATGAAGTAGTCGTCGATCCAGACGTCGTCGTGGACGAACACCAGGTGCTCGGCGGCATCCGGCGCGGCGATCCGGGCATTGAAGACGTCGGGCAGGCCCCGCCGGTTGTCGAACGCGATCCGCGCCACCAGGCGGCTGTCGTAGGCGAGTCGGCGCAACGACCAGCCGAGCGCGGATTTCCTCCAGAAGTCCGCTTCCGCGAACCGGGTCGCCGCCACGATCTCGATCACCGCATCGCCTCCTTCCCCTGCGCACACGCGGGCGTGCCCGTCACCGGGCGCCGACGCGCGAAACCGTCGGCACGAACGTCAACTCCACCAGTCCCGCAGGTTGTAGACCCGCAGCGTCCAGTCGTGGGTGCTGAACACCTCGACGAAGAACCAGCCGCCCAGATCGGGCGGCGAGCGGTTCATCGTGTCGTCCGCCGAGTGCGAGGCCAGACGCTCCCACCCCCTGGGCGTCCGTCGCGACAGCGTGTAGCGGATGCGGCGCGCGGGCGTCGCACCGGCATCGACGTGGTAGCTGATCGCCACGCGATAGCGCTGGCCGTTGCGCAGCTCCGGGCCCTCGGACCGCGGATAGATGCAGTTGCCCCCGGCCCAGAAACCCTCGATGACGATGGTGCTCGGCCGCTTCGTCGGCCCGCAGCCATCGTGCCTCGGGTAGAGCGTGACGTTGCCGAGGACGACGCCGCCGCCGCGCAGGTCCGGGGCGCCGTCGCCGTCGGCGTCGGACAAGCCGTCGCCGCGCAGCCCGATCGCGAAGTGCCCGGCGTTGTCGGGCCGGAAATAGTCGTCGGTCTCGAACTCGAAGCTCAGGTGATGCGCGGTGGTCCGCGGGGGCTGCTTCGCGCGCGCCGCGGAATGCAGCTGCCCGTCCCAGGACCGCGTCGCCGAGGTGACCGACCGAACATTCCCTGTCTTGGAAAAAACGAAGTCCTCGGCGCCGGCGCCTGCCGACAGGCTGGCAAGAACAGCCGGCAGCAGCACGGCGCGCAGCGCGCGGCGGAGCCCCAGGCGGAACGTTGCCGACGTCATCCGGCGTTCGTTTGGCGCGGCGGGCGCCCAGCGCTCGCCAGCCAGTCGGCGAACGCCTGCACCGGCGTCGGGTCTTCGAAGATCCGCGGTCGCGACGCCAGGATCCGCGCCCGCAGCGCGTCGCGCCACGCGGTGTCGCCGGCGAGGCGCGCGGCAAGGCGAAGGGTGTCGTCGTCGTCGCGGGACACCAGTTCGCCGACGCCCAGCAGTTGCAGCATCGCCGCGCTCTGCCGCGCGCGCATGAATCGACCGGGTCGGGTCAGCACCGGCAGCCCGGTCGCCAGCGCGTCGAGCGTCGTGTTGCCCCCGGACCAGCGGGTCGTGTCCAGCATCGCCGTGCAGGCCATGTTGATGCGCAGATACGTCTCGTGGCTGCATTGCGGCAGCCAGAGCAGGCGCGCCGCCATGTCCACGCCGGCGCGTTCGCACGCCGCGTTCAGCCGCGCGGCAAACCGCGCCGTGATCCGCGGGTGGCGGCCCTGGAACAGCACCAGGCGGGCGGCGGGAACCGCCGCGAGGACCCGCGCGTACAGCGCGTCGTCGTCGGGGTGGATCTTGAACAGCGACTGCGGGCAGAGGAACAGCGGGCCGTCGGCGGGCAATCCCAGCGCCGCCCGGTCGGCGCTGTCCGGCAGCGCGGGCAGCGCGTAGCGGGTGCCGATGCCCGGCAGGCACACCAGGGTCTCGGTGTAGTGCGAGGCGGCGTCGTCGGGCTCCATCGCCGCGCAGGAGAGGAACACGTCGATCGCCGGCTGGCCGGTCGTCACCGGATGGCCCCAGGCCGCACACTGCAGCGGCGCCAGCCGGACCGCGGCCAACGCCACGCAACTCGCGTCCATGCCGAGCTCGGGATAGACGAGCACGTCCAGCGCGTCGCCGCCGATGACCGGGATCGCGCGCGACGGCGCCCAGCGGGGCATCTCGCGCATGACGTCGGCGCGCGCGGCGAGTCGCTGCCCGAGCGCATCGACGCCGGCGCCAAGGTGATAGACGTGGACGTCGAAGCGCTCGCGGTCGAGCCCGGTGATCCAGTGCTCGAAGTACCGGCCCACGGTGCCGTCGCGGAAGAACGAGGAGACGAAACCGACGCGCAGCGGCCCGCCGGCGGGCCGGGCGCGTGACGCCGCGCCGACGGCGGCCGTCGGGGCGTCGAGCGGCGCGACCATCGCCCGCAGCATCGACGCAAATCGGCCTTGCAGCGGCCGGTCGTCCTCGCCGTGGTAGGCCAGCAGGAAATTGCTCCAGACCAGCCGATCGACGATCTCGGCCGGCGCGAGCGCCGCCGCGTGGGTGCGCAGCAGCGGCGGCAGCTCGTCGAGGCCGCGGGCAAACCGCGCACGCGCGTCCCGAATCGCCTCGGCGTCGGCCGGCACCATCGGCAGTGACAGGTGCATCCCCAGCCATCCGCGCAGCTCGGTCGGATCGCGCCGGATCGCTTCGGCGTAGACGGACCGCGCCTCGTCCAGCTCGTCGCGCTCGGCCAGCACGCCGGCCAGCTGCAGGCACGCCGCCGTCGCGGCGGGAGACCGCTGCGCGGCCAGCGCGAAATGGCGAACCGCGTCGTCCAGGCGCCCCTGGTCGCGGCAGAGCCCGCCCAGCGCGAAGACCGCCGTCGAGGACTTCGGATCCAGGCTCGCCGCCTTCTGCAGCGCCGTCTCCGCGGCCGGCGCGTCGCCGAGATTGCGCAGCGCCGCACCGAGGTTCGCCCAGGCGAGCGCGTAATCCGGCTTGCGCTGGACGGCGGCGCGGAACGCGTCGGCGGCACCGCGCGTGTCGCCGCGCGTGCTGAGGCAGTTGCCGAGATTGTTCCACGCCCGGAAGTACCCCGGGTCGACGGCCACCGCGCGGCGGAACGCGTCTGCGGCGGCATCGGGATCGTTCCGCGACGCCGCGACGACGCCGAGCTCGTTCCACAGGCGGGCATCCTGCGGCGACAGGCGCAGTGCCGAACGCAGGTCCTCGACCGCGGCGGCCGCATCGCCCGCGATCTCGTGGGCCCGCGCGCGCAGGCACAGGATGCCGGCGCGCTCCGCGGGCCTGGCGTCGGCCGTGCGCAGCAGCGCCGACGCCTCCGCGATCGCCGCCATCGCGTCGCCCCGATCCAGCAGCTGCTGGACTCGCGCCGCGTCCACTACGCCCCCGGTGCCGACTCGGCCGCGACCGCGAGCCCCGCCAGCGATTCCGGCGCGCGCGCCGCCAGCGCCTCGACATAGGCGGCCTCGAGATGGCGCATGTAGCCGGGCGCGTCGGTCAACGCGGAACCCGCCAGCCGCTCGCGAATCGCCTGCCGGACCTGCTGCATGAACGCGGCATCGTCGGCCAGGCGCACGGCGATCTCGACGTACTCGCGGCCGCTGTGCGCGACGGTGGCCTCGACGCCGAGGTTCGCGAGCATCGAGTACGCGGTGCGCTCGCCGTGGCGCCGGCCGACCAGCGTCACCACGGGAACGCCCATGTCCAGCGCCTCGAGCGTGCCGTTGGCGCCGCCGAAGGGCAGCGGGTCGAGCACGACGTCGACGATCGAGTAGCGTGCCTGGTTCTCGGCTTCGCTGCGCCCCTGCGGCAGGAACACGATGCGATCCGCCGCGATGCCGGCGGCGGCGACCAGCCGGGCATACTGCACGCGCAGCGCCGGATTGGCCGGCGAGAACGCGAGCTTCGCCCGCGGGATCCGCTGCAGCACGTCGTGCCACAGGCCGAGGCAGCGCCGCGAGAGCTTGAGCGCGGTGACGAACGCGCCGATGACGAAGGCGTCGGCGCCGATCCCGAACCTCTCCCGCCGGAACGGGTGTTCGGCCGCCGGCGCGACGTGCCGGTAGGGGTAGACGCACCCGGCCATCGGCAGCAGCGTCTCGATCATGTCGGCCTGGTTCTCCGGGAGGTCGGCAAAACGATCGGTGAGTTTGAAGTCGATCGTCGACAGGCCGAGGCTCCCGGCGCTCGCGACGTGCGTGATCTGCACGCGCGCGGGCTTCAGCGCGAGGATGCCGGGTCTGGATCCGCGGGTGTGCGTCGACAGGTCCACCAACAGGTCGAGGTCGTCGGCGCCGATGCGGCGGGCGGCCTCGCTCTCGGACAGCGTGGCGACGACGTCGTAGCGGTCGGCGAGGCCGCGGAACTTCGCGGTCCAGTCGTCTTCGCGGTCCGACAGCGAATAGAAGAAGAGCTCGAAGCGGGACCGGTCGGAGTGCCGGAGCGCCGACCACATCATCTTGCCCATCACGTGGTCGCGCAGGTCCGCCGACAGGTAGCCGACGCGCAGGCGCCCCGGACGGCGGTGCTCCGCGCGCGGCAGCGGCGGCCCGTAGACGCGGCGCGCCGCCGCGTCGTAGGTGTGTGCGAAGCGGTGGACGAGATCCGGCTCGACGTCGAAGAACAGCAGCAGATAGAGAATCTGCTCCAGGCAATCGACGAGCTCCGTTTCGTCGCGGACGACGTAGGCCTCGGCCCGCAGGCCCTCGAGATAGCGCCCGAGACGGGCGAAGTCGGCGAGGTACTGGCACGCCTCCAGCGCCGCCACCGCGAGCGGCAGCGCCGTGGGGCAGCGCGCCTCGAAACGCTCGAACGCGGCCAGCCAGCGATCGATGCGGCCGGCGCCCAACAGCACTTCGCCCAGATTCTTGTGCGCGGCCACGTGCTTGGGCTCGGCCTCGAGCACCGTCTCGTAGGCGGCGGCCGCCGCGTCGCTCGCTCCCTGTTCCTGGAAGACCACGCCGAGGTTGAAGTGGGCGGCGGTGAGGTCGGCACGAAAGAACAGCGCCCGCTGGTACGCGCGTGCGGCCCCCGCAAGATCGCGCTGCATCTGCAGCGCGACGCCGTGGTTGTAGTGCGTTTCCCCGTCCAGCGGCGCCAGCGCCAGTGCGCGGACGAACGCTGCAGCGGCGGCCCCCCCGTCGCGCAGCGCGAGCCGCGCCAGGCCCAGCACGCGCCACATCTCGGCTCCGGCTTGCCCGGCGGCCAGCCCCCGCTCGCACAGCGCGATGGCCGCTTCCGGTTCCGCGTCGTCGAGTGCCAGCCGGGCGGCCGCGACCAGTGCGTCCGCGTAACGCGGTGCCGCCGCGATCGCCGCCGCAAGAAACGCCTTCGCGGCCGCTCGATCGCCGCCGTCCCGTGCGGCGATGCCGCGCAGATACTCGGCCGGCGCGTACCCCGGCTGTTGGTCCAGCACCTGCGCGTAGCCCGCCAGCGCCGCGTCCCGATCGCCGCGCTGGTGCGCCGCGACCGCGTCGTTCCACAGCGCCGACATCGCGGCGACGTCGAGGCCGCAACCCGGCGCCCGTTCGGCTGCCGCCGTCCCGGCGGCGAGCAGATCGTCGATCGATCGACCGGAAAACACCCACGCCGGATCCGCGAGCGGGGCAACGTGCGCCCAGCGTGCGTCGGCCCGCGTGGCGATCGCGCGCGCCGGCCGCTGGGCGAGCAACGGCCCGCCGGCCGCGGTGAGGCCGGCAAGATCGAGCAGCAGGTCGGGGTCGAGCGCGGCGATGCGCCGCGCGTCGTCGCTCCCGGGGACCGCCGGCAAGGGCAGCACGCGCAGCGCCTGCACCGCGTCCGTGAGCGGCCACTCCGCCGGCAAGGCCGTGGCGCCGATGATCGCCACGCAGACGTCGCAGCGTCGCGGATCGGCGGCCAGCGCCTCGATCGTCGCCAGCGCCTGCGGATCGGGCCCGGTCGATCCGATCAACGCCACGACGCGCAGCGCCGCGCCCGCCGTGCGTCGCGGCCAGGCGAGCGGGATCGTGGACGCGTGAGCCTGCGCGCAGAGCTCGCTGTGCCGGGCACGCAGCAGCTCCGCCCGAGGGTCGGCGACCCTTGCGGCGGCCAGCGCAATCCGGCGCAGCAGGTCGCACTCTTCCGCCGGCCAGGATCGACCCGCGGCGTACTCGTACCACCCGGCCGAAATCGCTGCGGGCACTCGGCCCGCTGCCGCGCGTTCGCAGGCGACCGCGAGCAGCGCCGCAGGCATCCCGGCACGCCATCCCGGATCCCCGGCGATCATGACCAGGCGATCGCGCAGCGCCGTGGCCACGGTGTCGGGAAGGCGATCCAGCGCGCGCGCCAGGTGACCGGCGAACGCCGGCACGGCGACCAGCGAAGGTTCGCGATCCAGCATTGCACGGATCTCGCCGGCCGACGCCGCGGCGGCGTCGAAGTCCGAAGCATCGATCGCCGCCAGCAATTCGGCCAGCGAACACAGTGCCGCGACATAGGTGTTCGCCGGCCGCAGCTCCCGCACCGCCTGCGCCGCCTTGCGCGCCGCGGCGGCGTCTCCCTGGTTCAAGTGCGCCTCGGCCAACGCCAACTGCGCCGGCAGGAAGGTCGGGGCGACCCGCACCGCCTCGGTCCAGGCGGCGATCGCATCGGTCGGCACCCCGAGCTGCTGCAGCACCTCGCCCAGGTGGTAATGCGCCTCCGGAGTGCGTGCATCGGCGCGAAGCGCGCGGCGGTAGCACAGCAGTGCGTCGACGGCGCGACCCTGGGCCTGATGCGCCCGCCCGCGCTCGAGCCACTGCGCGCATTCGGGCGTCGCCATCAGCGCAGCCGCGCCCGCAAGGCGGCGACCAGCGGCTCCGGCAGGAGCCGCGCCAGCGCGCGACCCGGTCGCGTCCGGTGCAGCCGATACGCCACCTGCGCGACGCCGCCCGACGGCGCCGCCGGCGCAGGCAGCGCGGACGCACCCGGCCCGACGTTCGCGTCGTCATGCGCCTCCGGCGGCCACCACAGCCGGTAACCGGCGGCGTCGCGCAGCCGCTCGGCCGGCAGGCGCAAATCGTCCGCCGGCGACACCGGCACGACCGCGGCGTAGTGGGCGAGCGTGCGCTCGGCCATGTCCGCAAGCGTCGGCTGGCGCACGGCTCGCGCGCGCTCCGCCGCCGCAGCCAAGGCGCCGCGATCGGCGACCAGCACGGCGATGCGCGCGAGCATTCGCGCCTCGTCGCGCCAGTCGGCATCGTCCAGGATCCAGCCGGCGCCGGTTTCCGCCACCCGTTCGGCCAGTGCGCCGACGGGGGGAACGACCACCGGCCGGCCGGCGGCCCAGGCCTCGGACAGCGTGAAGCTGAACGTCTCCGGCCCCGCGGACGGAAAGACCACCAGCCGGGCGCGATAGTGGTCGAGCAGTCGCGGCAGGTCATCGGGCCGGTAGCGGCCGTGGACGGTCAGCAGCGCATCGTCGCTCTGCCAGGCGACCGGGTGAACGTCGAGGTAGCCGACGACGACGAAGCGCAGCCGCATTCCCGCACCGCGGGCGAGTGCGACCATGCGCTCGATCCGCCGCGCTCCCTTGTCGGGGCCGATCGCACCGAGGACGGCGACGGTCGGCACGTCGTCCTCGGGCAGCAGCACCGCCACCCGCGGCCCGGATTCGCGCCGGTCGGCGTTGTCCGGCAACGTCCGGTTCGCCCACACGCCCGGCGCCCCGTGCGCGATGACGTCGACCGCCGCCGCGGGGAAGTAGCGGCGCCAGACGCCGGCGGCCCACCGCGACGGGGCGATGACGAAGCGGGCGCCGGCGACCAGCTCGCGATGCGCGTCGCGCCAGCGCGCGATGTCCACGCCTTCGAACCCCGGTTGCGCGGCAAGGCAACCGCGGCAGACCGCGACGTCGGTTTCGCCGCCGCAGAAGAAGCCGTCGCGGCCGATCAACGTGATCGTCGGGCAGGCGAAGTCGAGATCGTGCACGGTGCAGCCGTAAGGCAGGCGCAGCGCGCGCAGCGCGTCTTCCAGCCCCTCGCGGCAGCCGGAGACGTTGTGCAGGTGGACGAGGCCGATGCGGAAGGTCGCGGCGAGCGCCCCGAGAAGTTCGCGCACGGTCTCCGCCGGCGCGCGGGTGAACGCGAAGCTGCGCACGCCGCCGTCGCCGAGGTGCTCCTCGACCTGCCACCGTGGACCGGCGGCGATCGCCAGGTAGTGCCGATAGCGGCGGCGCGACGCGTCGATCAGCGCGCGCACGTGGTGCTCGGTGCCGCCGCCGTGACCGTGGATCAGGTGCAGCAGCCCGGGCTCCTGATCGCCGGCAGCGCGCAGCTGCGCCAGCGCGGCGTCGCGGATCGGCCGCAGCGGATCGCGGGCGACGTAGTCGGCGACCATCGCGTCGTAATGCGGGAAGCGATCGTTCAGCACCCGCGCGTTCTTCTCGACCAGCGCTGCCTTGTCCGCCGAGAACGAGCGCGCCCCGAGGTGCAGCACGAATGCGTCGTCGCACAGCACGTTGCGCCATCCGGCGCGAAACGCGCGCAGGCAGAAGTCGTTCTCCTCGCCGTAGCCGCGACCGAACGCCTGCTCGTCGAAGAGGCCGATGCCCCGGATCAGGTCGCGGCGGACGAACAGGCAGAATCCGACGCCGGTCGGGAGTTCCGGATACGTGGGCACGGCGGCACGCTCCAGCGCCGCGCGCACCCCCTCGGGGTCGGTGCCCTCCGGCCAGCGGTTGTCCGCGCAGAAGCGCGGGAACGAGCAGATCTCCGCGTTGTTCGAGAACGGGGTGATCGTGCCGATGTGCGGGCTCGACGCGGCGCAGCGGCGCAGCGCGTCGAGCCAGCCCTGCGTCACCACGGTGTCGGAATTGAGCAGCACGACGTCGCGGCCTTCGCCGGCGCCGTGCATCATCCCGCGGTTCGCCGTCCCGGTGAATCCGCGGTTGGTGTCGTTGCGCAGCAGCACGAGCTGCGACAGCGCGCGGTGCGCAAGTGCCGCAAAGAAGGCGGCGATCGCCGGGTCCGGTGACGCGTCGTCGATCAGGACCAGCCGGTAATCGCCGTGCGTGCACGCGAGCACGCTGTCCACGCAGCGCCGCAGGTCATCGGGTGCGTTGTACACCGGGATGACGATGTCGACGGCGGGGGTCGACGGGGTCGCAGCCATGTCGCTGTCGCCTCAATCCGTTCCGGTCCGCCGTTGCAGCGCAAGCCTGAGCTTCTGCAACGGCAGGCGCAACCACCCCGTCCAGCTCTGGCGATAGGCGATCAGCCGCGCCTGCGCGGCGAGCGCGGCCTCGAGGCGTTCGACCTCGGCATCCCGCACCGCCAACTCGCGGCGACGGGCCGCAAGGCTTTCGTCGCGGGCGGCAATGGCCCGGTCCCGCTCCTCCACCAATCCCTCGAGTGCGATCACCCGCGCCGCGGCGGCGTCCCGGCGCGCGGCGTCGGCCTCGGCGAGCGCGCTCAACGCCGACCACGCGGCGGCGCCGGCCCAGTCGCCGATCCAGCGCAGGCGCATGACCAGGCGATCGACCTCCGGCGCAAGCCCGGCATCGAGCGCGGGCTCGATCCAGGCATCGGGGCGAATCAGCGCAAAGCGGTGCTCGTCCAGCGCCACGGCATCGGCACCGGCCACCAGCCTGCCCCCCGGCATGCCGAGGCGCCAGACTTCGCGCGCGCCGGCAAGGAGCGCGCACTCGTCGACGATCATCACCCCGACGCGGTCGGCGAGGAATACGCGAAGCGCCTGCGAGCCTGCCGGGAAGCGGAACTCGCAGTCCCGGGGATCGCCGTTCGCGGGAACGAACACGGTCTCGGCGCGATCCAGCGACAGTTCGTCGGTGCGGGGGGCGCAGAGGAAGCGCAGCGGAACCTGCTCGCCACCCGCGAGCGCCGGCGGGGTCGCTGCCAATCCGCCGCTGCCGGGCACCGCCCGCACCAGCCACTGATAGGCGTGGTGCCGGGTCCCCGGACCGAGGGCGCCGCGCAACTCGGGCCGCAGCACCTCCGTCCGGGCCCGAAACTCGCTCTCCCAGGGCGTCTTCTCGGTCGCGTCCCAGGCGCGCACTTCGAACCCGGCCGCCGCGAGCACCGCGGCCAGCGACCGCCAGGTGTAGAGACGCAGGTGGGTCGAATCCAGCAGTCCCTCGCCGCCGTACTCGAAGCGGTCGTCCAACAGTTCCATGATGATCGCGGCATGGGCCACGTTCGGCACCGACAGCAGCAGCTCGCCCTCGGGGGCAAGGCGGGTGCGCAGGCGCTCGAGCAGTCGTTGGCCATGACGCAGGTGCTCCAGCACGTCGGCGCAGACGACGCAGTCGTAGCGGGCGGCGCCCAGTGCATCGTCCCAACCGTCGGCATCCAGATCGGCGACGACGACGCGGCGGGCGAACGGTTCAGCGCGCCGCGCCGCCTCCGGGTCGATCTCGACCACGTCGACCGTGCATCCCCGGCCCTGCAGCCACTCGGTGAAGTAGCCGGTGGCTGGGCCGAGTTCCAGCACCGTCGCTCCGGGGCGGATCCAGCGGGCGAGCCTGGCCAGCGAATCGCCGCTGTCGAGGTCGATGGTGCGCTGGTAGCTCATCGCGCGGCAAAGGCGGGACGGAGGTGCCAGAAGTGCCAGGCACCGGGCTGCGCGCGTATGCGCCGCTCGAAGTTCGCCGCGATCGTCTGCACGTCGACCGCGGCGACGCGATCCGCCTCGACGCGCCGGCGCCCGTTGCGTTCGCAGTAGGCGGTCAGCAGCAGCAAGTCCGCGCCCTCCGCCCGCGCGGAGTCCACCAGCCCCGTGGGCCAGTGGACCGGCGCCCCGAACAGCACGGCGTTCGCCGGCGCGACCGCGCCGGCTGCCGGCACGTCGATCAGGCCGTAGGCGACGCCCCCTTCGCGCAGCGTCGCGGCGATCTCCCGCTTCGCGCCGCCGGTGTAGATCGGTGGCACGCCGGAGAGACGCCGGACCGTCGCCATCCGCAGCCGCGCGTAGAGGTGGTGCGCGGTGCTGGCGAAAGTCGTGGCGTCGAAGCGCACGGAAAGAAAGCGCGCCGGCATTCCGCGGTCCCGCAGCCACGACAGCAGCCAGAGCCCCTGGCCGAAGTGCATGCTCACGACCAGCAGGGGGCCACGGTCCACCTCGGGGGAGGCGTCCATCAGCGAATGCAGGAAGCGGCGGCGACGGGTGAGCGCCCAGAAGAGGTCCGCACGGTCGATGAGTTGCGCAAAACGGAAGTCGGCCAGCCAGCGTTGCCCGTCCCCTCCGCAGACCGCGCGGACTTCGACGAGACCGGCCTGCGCCGCCGCGTCGTACAGCGGGAACGTCCGCGCGACCAGGCGCGCCAGCGCGATGCCCGCGCGATAGGGCAGCAGCGCCACCAGCAGCGGCAGCGCCCAGTAGCCGGCCAGATCCGAAAGTTCGCGCCGCAGCCGCAGCATCAGTGGCCCGCGGTGTCGACGCGACAGCGCACGGCGTCGGGCGCTGCGTCGCCGGCGGCCGGCTGCCAGGCGCGCGGCAGGCGGACGTGCCCGAGCTCGCGCGTGGTGCCGGCCACGACGAAGGGAACTTCGTGCGTGTCGAACAGGCGCAGGCCTTCGGGGTCCATCGCATGCGCGCGCAGCCGGTAGTGGCCGGGCAGCAGCGGCAGATCCTGGAACCGCACGCGGAACACGAACGACCCGTCCTCGCGACCGCAGGGCGCTGCGCCGTCGATCTCGCTGGTGCTCCCGTACACCGCGGTCCCGTCGGCGCGCACGACGCCCAGCGCGAGCACCGGGGGGCGGCCGTCCGGCGAGAAGACCGCGGCGTCGACGTCGAAGCCCGCCGCCGGATCGACTTCCGGTCCGCTCCCGCAGGCCCGCAGCGACACCCTGCGGACCTGGTAGTCCAGCGCGCCGGCCGCCGAGAGCGCCGCCTGCCGGGCCTTGCTGCTGCGCTGCTCGTGCCAGGCGAGGTACTCGCGCGCCACGAGGTCGGCGCTGTCGTACATGTGCGCCCGGCCGTGATCGAGCCACAAGGCGCTGCGGCAGAGCCGCTGGATGTGGTACATGCTGTGCGAGCAGAGGAGCAGCGTGCCGCCCTGTTCGAGGTAGCCTTCCATCCAGGCCACGCACTTCTTCTGGAAGGACTCGTCGCCGACCGCGAGCACCTCGTCGGTGATCAGCACGTCGGGGCGGAGCGCCGTCGCCACGGCGAAGCCCAGCCGCACGACCATTCCCGACGAGTAGTGCTTGATCGGATCGCGGATGTGCTCGCCCAGGTCGGCGAAGGCGATGATCTCCTCGCGCTTGGCGTCGATCTCGTCCGGACCGAGTCCCAGCAGCGCCGCCGCCAAGTCGATGTTCGCGAGGCCGGTGTACTCGGGATGGAAGCCCGACCCCAGCTCCAGCAGCGCGCCGACGCGGCCGTTGACGGTGACCGAGCCGCGCGTCGGCTTGACGACGCCGGCGATGATCTTCAGCAGCGTCGACTTGCCGGCACCGTTCTCGCCGATGACCCCCAGCGACGCGCCCCGCTGCATCTCGAAACCGATGCCGTCCAGCGCCCGGAAGACGTTCGACGCCGCGTGCCCGCGCAGCAGCTCCCAGACCAGCCGCAACCGACCCCCGTTGGTGTCGATCTTGGCGTAGTCCTTGCCGACTCCCGACAGGGTGAGCAGCGTAGTCAAATGAGGTCTTCGAACTGCGGAGAAAGCCGGAGAAAGACCCAGCGGCCGCCGGCGAAGATGGCGGCCGCAACGGCCAGGGCGGCGAGATCGCCCCAGGCGAAGGCGATGCGCCCCTCGAGCAGCGCGTCGCGCATCCGGTCGACCAGCCAGGCAAAGGGGTTGGCCACGACCCACGGCCGCAGCTCGTCCGGGACCAGCGCGATCGGGTAGAGGATCGGCGTCAGGTACATCAGGATCATCAGCGTCGGCATCAGGATGTGCTCGATGTCGCGAATGTAGACCTGCAGCGCGGCCAGGGCCAGCGCCAGCCCGGTGACCGCCAGCGCCATCACCAGCCACAGCGGCACCGCGATCAGCAGCCCGGCGAAGCGCACCGGCTCGCCGAAGGCCGCCAGCGCGACGAGGACGATCAGGTAGCCGGCGAACTGCAGCAGCAGCGTCGCGCTGACCGACGCGTAGATCACGATCTCGTGCGGGAACGCCACCTTGCGGATCAGGCCGGCGTAGCTCGCCAGGCTCACCGTCGCCCGCTGCAGCGCCTCCTGCGCCGCCAGCCAGGGCCAGAGCGCGACGGCGACGAACAGCAGGAAGCTCTTGCCCTGATAGCCGCCGGCCCGGAAGACCATCGTGAACACGAAGTAATAGACGGCGAGCAGCGCCAGCGGGTGGAGCAGCGCCCACGCGAGCCCCGTGTAGCTTCCCAGATAGCGGACGGAAAGCTCGCGGCGAAGGAAATTCCGGAGGAGCGCACGGTGACGTGCCACGCCCGGCGTCGGCGCCATCAGTGTTCCGGAACGATGAGGGCTCGAATGGCTCGGCCTCGGGTTGCCTGCAGGAGCGGCTTCCGCCGCGAACTCTTCATCCGTCACCAACGCTTTCGCGCCTGACGGCGCTCCTGCAAGGGCCTCCATCTCTCCAGCACTTGTAGGAGCGGCTTCAGCCGCGAATTCTTCATCCGCCACCCGCGGCGCTCCTGGGCCTCTCCAGCACTTGTGGGCGACCGCGTTCGCGCCTGACGGCGCTCCTACAAAGGCCCCCATCTCTCCAGCATTTGTAGGAGCGGCTTCAGCCGCGAATTCTTCATCCACCACCACCGCGTTCGCGCATGACGGCGCTCCTGCAGAACGTCCACCGCCGCCTCGCTATCTTGCCGGCGATGGCTTCAGCAGGTCCATGTTCGGGAGCGTGATCAGCGCGTCGACCGCACCCTTGTTGACGTACAGATCCGGAAGGTCGCGCAGCTTCGCAATCTCTTCGGCGCGGCGGCGCTCGACGTGGCTCTTGCGCAACGCGGCGACGATCCTGCCGCGCGCCTGCTCGTAGGTCGGGGTCGACGCGGGACGCCTGCCCTCCAGCCGCACCAGGTACACGCCCTGGGCGCCCGACACCGGTTCTGAGACGTCGCCCACCGCAGTCAGCGCGAACGCCGCATCGGCCAGCGCCGGATCCAGCTTGTCGCGCGTGACGGCCTCCAGGCGGCCTCCGTTGCGCCTGGCCAGAGGCTCGTCGGACAGTTGCCGGGCGAGCAGCGTCATGCTTTCGCCGGCCGCGATCCGCGCGCGCGCCTCGCGCGCCAGGCGCATCGCCTCGTCCCGGCTTCGGCGCGTGGCGTCGAACAGGATGTGGGTGATGCTGATCTGCTCGGGCGTGCGCAGGCTGTCGCGCTCGACCAGGTACCGCTCGCGCGCCTGCTGCTCGACGTTCGGCAGCGCGTCGAACTCCTTGCCCGCCGCCGCGTCGATCCGGGCGAGCAGCTCGGTGGCGTAGAGCTTGTCGATTTCGGAGCGCACCCGGTAACGCATCTGCTCGCTGTCGTCGAGGCCGCGCGCGCGCGCCTGGTCGGCCAGGATTCGCGTCAGCAGCATGTTGTTCAGCAGTGCCTCGACGCGCGCAGGATCGGCGCCGAAGCCGGCCCGCGAGTCCTCGGGCAGCCGGGTCAGCTCGGCCTGATAGTCGGCGACGGTGATCTCGATCTTGCCGGTGCGCGCCAGCACGGTGACGCCAGGACGCGGCGGTTGCGGATCCTCGGCGGCGAGCGCCGGATTCGACAGAAGAAGCGCGGCGGCAGCGGCCAGTGCGCAAAGGCGGGAAACGGAAGGGGAACGCATGACCGGTCGGGGATATTGCTCGGGGAACGGCGAGTGTAAAGAAAATGCGGGCACCGTCAACCGGCGCCCGCATCGGTGGTCAACCAGACCGGGGATCAGGGATGGTAGAGCTTGATCCCGATGTCACAGCTTCCCGACGTGCAACTGGTGACACTAGACCGCAACTGCTCGTTCTTGACCATCAGGTACCAGGTTTCGCCCGGCTGCATGTGGACGTAGGCAGGGTCCGGGTCGCCACCGACCTTGATGTTCATCGTCGGCCCACCGCCCGCCTGGTTCATATAGGGCCTCTCGTTCGCCGAGGTGTCGCATACCGTCTTGGACAGCCAGGCTCTGCGGGTCGTGTTGACCCCCCAGGGCGCGATCGATAGCGTCGTCAAGCCGGAAATGTCGGCCGGGACCACGATCTTGGCGACGGCAACGGTATCCGCGCCCGCGAGCCCCGAGGTCAGGTAGCGTTGGCCGGTGAAAGTCATCGTCGTGTTGGAGGCGTCCTTTTCCTCGGTCGGCGTGATCACCTTCAGGTTGCCGCAGGATCCGGCGACCGGAGGTACCGTCTCACCGGCGGCGACCGTCGCGCTGTAGGAGACCGGGGTGCACAGATTGGTCGCCGTGCAAACGGAACCGGCATACGTGTACGTCTGCGGGCTGCCAAGGGCGTTTGCCGGCAGCGCCACCGGGAACGACACCGCAGCCTGAAGGCGGGTCCACGTGGTCTGGGCCACCTGCCCACCGGCGGTGCACGCCACCGTCGGAGCGTTGACCTCGCCCCCGGTGTTCGGCAACGAAACACTCGACGGCTTCACCGTACAGCCCGTCGGCGCACCTTCGACCGGCGGCGGAGGCGCCACGGCGTTGCAGGTGATCGTCCCGTCCGTCTCGACGGTCAGCGTGGCGCAACCGTTGATCGTGAGCGTCGCGGCCGGAGCGAGCTGAGGAATCGACGCCAGGGCAAATGCGCCCAAGGCCGACCAGATCGTTGTCTTGCGATGATGCTTCATTCTCGAATCTCCATGCCAAGGGTCGTCATTCGCAGCCGCACCGCGTCCACTTCCCCCGTGCGGTGGCCATTTACAGAGTCCTGCGCCCCGAAACTGCAATCGTCATGATGATAGCATAACTCCTGCGGCCTTCCGGCCTGCGAAAACGAGAAAAGCGGGGCCGAAGCCCCGCTTTTCCTGATTTTCCGACAAACGGTCGGTTTCGACCACCTGTCGTAACGTCGCTCAGTCCGCGTACGAACGCTTGTACTTGTGGATGAAACTGCCGCCGTAGCTCGACTGGATGAGCTTGCCGGTGCTGTCGGTCAGCGTGCCGTTCAGGAACGTCTGGGCGCCGAAGCCGATGATCGGCAGACCCTGGAAAACACCGGAGGTCATCGGCAGTTCGTGGTAGTTGCCCTGGTAGATGCTGCTCGACGCGACCGGGAAGCTCAGGTCCATCCAGCCGTTGACATAGGACGTCGTCAGGCTGACGTTGTTGGTCGAGGCCAGAGCGTTGCCACCGTTGAACGTCAGGACGTTCGCTTCCCAGCAGACCGTGCCCGGCTTGCCGGAAGGCGGCGGCGGCGAGAATCCCGGCGGCGTCGTCTTGAACTGCTCTTCGCGGTCGTAGATCATCGCGTTGACGTCGTCGCAGGCGCCGGTCGCGCTGAAGTTGCGCTGGAACAGGTACTGGACCACGCCGTCGCTGTCGTAGTAGTAACGCTTCGTCGGCATCGTCAGCACCCAGTCGGTCGTCGACTTGGTGCCGGTGTCGAGCACGAACTCGTTGTACACGGCGCTGCGCATCATGATCGCGCTGACGTTGTCGACCGGCTGGATCGCATAGTCGTCGGTGATGACATTGGCGCCGTCGATGATCTGCGCGACCGTGCCGACGTCCTGGAGGTCAGGCTTGATGTCGCCCGGGAGGTCGTACTTGCCGGTGGTGCGGAAGTTGTCGAGCGCAACGGCGTCGGCGGTGAAGTCTTCGCCGGACAGCACGTTGATCAGCGTCACGCCACCGAACAGGCCGCCCGTCGGGACGCCCACGGCACCCGAAACGGTCGCGTCGGCCAGCAGGCTGGGCTTCACCCAGCACGGCGGCACGCCGGCGACGTGCGTCACCGAGGTCTCGACCGTGGAGCTGGTGATCGAGCCCATTTCGATGATTTCGACGTAGCCTTCGCGAGTGCGGTCGAGCGAGTCGCCCGCGCCGTCACCGGAATACGCGAAGTTGACGAACGGAGTCGGGTTCAGCGGATCGGCCGAAACGACCGGCACCGTGCACGACTTGTCGGGCGTGTAGACGCCAGCGCCTTCGGCCGTCCGGATCACGCCGGCAACCCAGACGTCGTGCTTGGACAGGAACAAGTTGAAGTCGAGCACTTCAGCGCTGTTCTTGCCTTCGATGAAACGGACCTTGACTGCCTTGGCCGAGTTGGTGGTGTTGACGACCGATAGGTAGGTGTCGAACGGCGCAACGGCGGCCTTCGAGCGAACGGTGTAGTACGGATAGATCAGGACCTGGCCCAGGCCGTCCGGGTTCAGGTAGACGGCTTCCGCCACCCCGACGGCGCCAGCGGCGCTGAGGCCGGCGAACGCAGCTACGAGGGTCTTCGTTTTGAAATTCTTCATGGGTTATTCCACTCCTCTGAAATGCCGAAAAAAGTGATCACTTTTTGAACCGACAACGACAAGATTGTATCCAACTTCAGGCGATCCACACAACAAAATTGCAAATAAACCGGCCGCCCTCTGTTGGAATCATGCAACGCACTGCTATCTGATGGGGTCAACGTACGCCATTTGCCCCCGTTCCAAAACCCAAGTCTCCGTCAATCGCGTCGCCCCGCCCTTGAACCGGCGGTGGTCGTAACCGACGAATATCTCGGCGGTGCAGGCGTCGGCGTTGCAGGTGACGCCCTGGACCTTGGCGCTCCGGTAGGCCACCGCCCCCAACCGGCCCTTGAAGCGCTCGAGGGTCACCACCTCGCGCGATGCCTCCGTCATGTAACTGTATGCCTTCGCGAAATCTCCCTGGATCACCGCGTCCCACCGCTCCTGCGCTCGGGCCGCGACCGCCGCCTGCCGAACCTCGACCGGCGATTCGCGGGTCAACGTTCCGCTTCCCGGCATCCCGGCGCAACCGGCCAGTAGACCCGCCGCCGCGACGACCGCCGCCAAACTGCGGCCAACACGCGAAAGCCTTCGCGAAACCCCTGTGACGCCCGATCCAAAACCGCTCGACTTCATCTGGCTTGCACCCTCGAAAACCGGTAAGGCACTGCGGAATCACGACTGCCGGACTGCCCCGCGATCCCCTCCAACCGTACGATGGCGCGCCGATCCTTGACCCAAATCTATCCAATCGACCGCCGATCGTCAACGGGGATCAGGGGCACGCACCGGTGACAAGTCTGCTGTTGTCGGACTGCAACATCGATTTGTCGTGTTTCAGCGACGCTTTATGCAATTTTCCCAGTGCATGTCGCCTATTGGCGACGATCCGGCCGCAAAATCTCAGTGCACCAGGCTCCCCCCCCAGGGCTTGGTGGAGCCGGGGAAAGCGCCCTCCAGGCGCTCCATCCGCTTGCGCAGGTCCTCGACCACGCCCTTGACGTCGTATTCGTTCTCGACCACGCGCGGGGTGATGAACAGCACGAGCTCGGTGCGCTCGTCCTTGAAGCTCTGCGTGCCGAACAGCGCACCGATCACCGGGATCTTCGACAGCAGCGGCAGGCCGTTCGACTCCAGGATCTTGCGGTCGCTGATCAGCCCTCCCATCACCATCGTCTGGCCCGACTGCACCGACAGGATCGACTGCACCGAGCGGGTGTTGATCGGCGGCGCCTCGCAGGTCCGCGTGGTCGCGCCCGGGATGCTCACCTCGGCCTGCACCTCCAGCTGGACCAGGCCGCCGGCGTTGATGTGCGGGGTCACCTGCAGCAGCACGCCGGTGTCGACGTACTGCGACGTCGTCGTCACCGCGTTGTTGGTGGCCCCCGTCGTGCTGCCGACGTAGGTTTCCTGGCAGATCGGGATCCGGTCGCCGACCTTGATCGTCGCCTTCTGGTTGTCCAGCGCGGCGACGTGCGGGTTGGCGACGACCTTGGTGTCGCCGGCCGTGCCGAGCATCGTCAGCGCCGCGGTGACGCCGCCGGGGACCAGCCCGGCGAGGAGGTAGGAGAAGCCCGGCACGACCGGTCCGATGCCGGCGACCGCGGCGCTGGCCGCGACGTCGAACAGGTTGCCCGGCACCGTGCCCGCCCGGAACAGGCCGCCCGCCTGCTTCACGCCGTTGGTGAAGTACCACTCGACGCCGTACTTGAGGTCGTCGGACAGCGCGACCTGGGCGATCGTCACCTCGATCACCACCTGCCGGGAGGGCACGTCGAGCTTCTTCAGCGCCGCCTCGATGACCGAGTACTCGGACTGCGTGGCCACGATCAGGATCGTGTTGTTGTCCTTGTCGGCGACCACCTGCACATTGCGGACGACGCCGCCGCCGGCACCGGCCGCCGACGCGGCAGCCGCACGCGCGGCGGCGAGCGCCGCCGCCGGCGTCGGCACCTGCGTGGCGGCCGGCGCCGCGGCACCGGCCTGCGCCTGGAAGGCGGGCGGGGTGGTGATCGTGCCGGCCTGGGTGCCCGGGGCGACGGTGGGGGCGGCCGTCGGCGCGGCAGCCGACGGCCGGCCGGAGAACGCCTGCTGCAGCAACGGTGCGAGCTTTTCGGCCCGCTGGTTCTGCAGGTTGAAGACGAAGAAGCGCAGCCCCGATGCCTCGCCGCCGCTGCGGTCGAGGCGCTCGATCCACTTCTTCGCCTCTTCGAGATACGCCGGCTGCGGCGTGATCACCAGCAGCGCGTTGAGCCGCTCCATCGGGATGATGCGCAGGATGCCGGTCAGCGGGCTCAGGTTGCGGTCGCCGATGATCTTGTCGAGCTCCTGGCCGACCGTCTTCACGTCGGCGCTCTGCAGCGTGAAGAGTCCCACCGACATCCCGGCCATCCAGTCGACGTCGAAGGTGTCGATGGTGTCGAGCAGGTGCTTCAGCTCGCGCTCGGTGCCGGAGAGGACCAGCAGGTTGCGCAGGTCGTCGGGGCGGATCGCCGTCGCGTCCTTGACGAAAGGCTCGAGGATGCGCGCCATCTCGCGCACGCCGATGTAGCGCAGCGGCACGATCTGCACCGAATATCCCGCCGGCAGCGAACGCGCCGAATTGCCGAGCTGCGGCGCGAGATTGCCGCGCACCGCCGCCGCCTGCGGCACGATCTTGTAGAGGCCGCCCTCCTTCACCATCGCCGCGCCGTTCATCCGCAGCAGGGTCTCCAGCGTGGCGATCAAGGCATCGCGCGGGATCCCCGACGACGTGCGGATGGTGACCGTCCCGCCGACCGACTGGTCGATGGTGTAGCTCTCGTTGAGGATGTCGCCGAGGATGTTGCGGATCACTTCGCGCAGGTCGGCGCCCTCGAAGTTGAGGACGACGCCGCCGCCCGCCGGCTGCGTGACCTGCCCGGGGGGCAGCTTGCCGCCGGGCTGCTGTCCCTTGACCAGCACGCCGCTGCCCTTGAAGAGCCTGGCGGCATCCGTGTTCTCCGCGGCCGGTGCGGCGGCACGCGCGACGGTGTCGGCCAGCGACGGCGACATCGTGATGTCCGAACGGTGCGGCACGGTGCGCGTCACGGTGCCGCCGGCTTCGCCCCCCGACGTGGCGCAAGCCCCGAGGGCGATGGGGATCGCGGCGAGCGCGGCCGCACGATAGAGCAAGGAGATCGTCGTCATTCGTTGCATCCAGTGACCGCGGCAACCGGTCGGTTTTTTTGTGCTTCCATCGTCGCACGACCACGGCGGACACCCTGCCTGCCGGCGGCCGTGTTGCTTGAATTCCGGACTACTTTCGCGTCGTCGGGTTGCGTTGTTGGTAGCGCTGGTAGACCGAGCCCCAGCTCGGGTCGGTCGGTGCCGGAGCCGGGGTTGCGGTCGCTCCACCCTGCGCCGCTTGCGCCGCTTGAGCGGCCTGCGCGGCCTGCGCCGCTTGCGTCGCCTGTGCCTCCCGCGCCTGACGCCGTCGCTCGGCCAGCGAATCACCGGCCCCGGCCGTGCCGCTGGCCGGTGGCTGCGCCGGCGCGGGTGGCGGCACCTGACCCTGAGCCTGGGGGGGCGGCGAGGCGCCCGGCGCCGCCGGCGGCGCGGTCGCCACCGCCGTCGGCTTGGGATTGGGCTGGACCTTGAGGACCAGGTCCTCCGATTCGTCGCCCATCGTCAGTTTCACCCGATCCGGCTTGACCTCGGCGACCAGCAGGCCATTGATCGATTGGCCCTGCAGCACCCGTCGCGACTTGCCACCGGCGACTTCGCGCAGGAATGCGGTGCTCTTGCCGTCGACGACGAGCGTCCCGGTCAGCGTGAACTGGCCGCGCTTGATCGTCGGCTTCGGTGCCTCGGCGACCAGCGGCGGCGCGGGCCGGCGCGTGGGATTGAACAGCGTGCGGGCCGTGGTTTCGGTGCGCGCGGCGAGACCGCCTGCAAGCTCGTAGTCGGGCAGCACGGCAATCGACACCGGCTTCGGAGTGATGGGCTCGACCGATTGCGGCTCGGGGCGAAGGTGTCGGCCCCAGTCGGTTTGCCAACCGATGGCCGCAACGATCACCACGAGCGGCACCAGCCACCACACGACGGAGCCCATCGAAACCAGGAGGCGATTCATGGCGGCATCCCTCACTGCGGCGGAGCTTCAGGAGCTTTGGCCGGCGCGGCGTCCTTCACGGGCTCGGGCCGCTTCGCCGGCTCGGCTCCCTTCGCGGGCTCGACAGCTCGGACAGGTTCGCCGCCCTTGCTCGGCTCGGCGGTCCTCGGCGGCTCGGGCTTGCGTGCGGGGTCGGCGGTCTTCGGCGGCGGCTCGGAGGTTCGGGTCGGCTGGGCGCTCCCTGCCGGCGGCGCCCCCTTCGGCGGTTCGGGATACGCGTAGGCGGACACCTCGAGCTGAACGTTGACCTCCGGTTCCTGGCCCGCCGCCGGCCGGAAGCCGCGGAACGCATTCAGCGGTCGCAGGGTGAAATTGTCGACGACCAGGTAGGGCTGCTGCGTTTCTATCGCGTACAGGATCTTCTGCAGGTTCGGCGTGGAGGCAAAGAACTGCACGGTGACGACGATCTGCCTGAAGCGGCCATCGTCACGGGGACTCTGATTCTGGCTGGTCGAGATGCGCCCGCCATTGCTTTCGATGGCCGCACGGACCAGTTCCTGGAGTTCAGCCGCGGCGAGGTTGGCGGCAGTGTTCCTGAGAAAGAACCTGCGCGCGTCGCGCTCGCGCATGGCATCGAGCGCCTTCCGATACTCCGGCGCCTGCGCCGCGACCCGGCGATAGGTCGCGAGCCGTTGCGACATCGATGCCAGCGCGTCGTCATAGTGGCGATGCAGCAGCAGCACCGGCAGCAGCACGACGGCGAGCAGGGCGGCAACGGCGAGCAGCAGCAGCAGCAACGCCAGCACGCGCTGCTGCGTCGCGGACAGACGGGTCAGCACCGCAGTCATGGCTTCGCTGCCTCCCGGCCGGTCGTGGCGGGGGGTACGGCGGGACGCGCAGCCGGCGGCGCCTCGGTTGCGCCGGTCGCGGGCGAGGACGCGGAAACCTCCGCCGGCGCGGACACCGCTGCGCTCGTCCGCAGCGTGCCAGGCGAGAGACTCGCTCCGGAGTCCGCCACCGCGGATCCGGGCGCGCTTGCCGCTGCCTGACCCTCCGGCCCCGCAGCGGGAGCAGCCTGTCCGTGCGCGGCCAGCTCGAGCATCGCGGGCAGCGGCAACGGCTTCAGTTGGGTGCCCAAGTCGAAAATCTCCCCGGGACCGGGCTGGATCTTGGTCATCGGCGAACGCGGGCTCGCCTGCTCGAAGAGCTTCGAGTCTTCGAGCAGCGCCACCAGGCGTCCGGCACTGCCGCTTTCGCCGCGCAGCACGACCTCGCGCAGCGGCTCCTTCGCGCGCGCCGAGGTCTTGAGCTCGAATTGCAGCAGCCAGGTGTCGTCGGGCAGCAGCCGGGAGACGTCCTCGATCAGTTGCACGGCGGGCGGATAGCCGTACTTCCTGGCCAGAGCGAAGTTGTAGTCGCCCGTCATGCGCTCGAATTCGGTGCGCAGAGCATCGGCGGCTGCGGCCTGGACCCGCGCCTGCTCGGCGTCCTTCATGAGCGCCAGCACGGCCTCGCGCTTCTGCCATATCGGCAGCGCGACCGCGGCGGCGACCGCGCAGGCCAGCAGCGCCAGCGGCAGCCAGACCTGCCAGCGGCGCCAGGGCGCGGAATCGGGACGGGCCTCGTCGGGCAGCAGGTTGAGCCGCGATGCCGGCAGCGTCAGCGGGCGCCCTTCCACCGGCGTGTCCGGCGTCACGCCGACCACCGTCGCCCCCCAGGCCTGCGCCTGGCGCAATGCCTGGTCGACGTGCGCCCGCAGCGCCGCCGCCCAGTCGACGCGGATTTCCTTCTTCCGCGCGTCGCGCGCCACGACGACCGCATCGAAGTACAGCTGCTCCGCCGGAAACGGTGTGTGCCGGTCGAGATCCCAGGCGATCGCCTGTCGGAGATTCTCCTCGACCGCCGCGGGCAGCACCAGCTGCTTGCGCAGCACCTGTGCGGCGGGCAGTGCAATGCGCAGCTTGGTCGGAGCCACCACCCCGCCGTAGACGCGGCGGGCGAGGCCGTCGATCGCGGTGCGGCCCGCCTGGGCGACGGTCGCGGGCTCGCCAGCCAGCGGAATCCGCGCCTGCTCGACGAGCTCGAGCCTGCCCGCATTCACGCGCGGCACCCAGACCACGGCCGCCTCGGCGGAGAATGCGAGGATCGGCCGCATCCGCCGCCGCTGCACCGCGGCGCGCGGCCCCGCCGGCGTCGACCCGGCGAGCTCGGCCAGCCACCAGCGCCACAGCGCCGGGAGTCCGAACCGATGCGCCGTGTCGCGCACGCCCTGCCGAAGGTTAGCGGTTGCCTGTTCCATTGCTCGGAGGCGCCGGGATGCCGGCGCTGGTTTCGGGGGGCGACGACAGCACGCCGTCCTGCCATGAGTAGGCGACCACCGGCTGCATCGGGTTCGTGCTGGCGCGCAGCACCGCGTCGCGGACGAAGGTTACACCATCGGGCGCGCGGGCCTCGGCGCGAATCGCCCAGACCGGAACCGTGCCGGCGCGAAAGACCTGTGCCTGCGGCAACAAGGGCAGCGGCTGCTTGCCCTGCAGCGCCTCTTGCCGCAGGGCGAGAAACGCATCGACCTGTTCGGCATTGACTCCGGGAATCGAGAGCAGCACCGCGCGGGACGCCGTCGCCGAGTTGACGCCGGGCTGCCGCGAATAGACGGTGAGCTGTCCGCCAATCCGGGCAAACAGCGCCGGGGTCATTCCAAGCACACGCTGGACCTCGCCAACGGTCTCGAACGGCGAATTCGACGGCCGGTACGAACGGTTGGCCGCGCGGTACTCGGGTGCCTCGGCACCGTTCGGCCGCCGCAACTCGTCGGCGTCCCGCCAGTCGACGATCGCATCCACCAGTCGCTGTCCAGCCTCGTCATCGAGTCCGCCGACGACCGTGAACAACCCCTTCAGCAACGGCTCGGCGCCCGCGTTGAGATCGATCTTGGCCGCCTCGTCGACTGCCGAGACCACGATCGCGATGTCGCCGTCCTGCCACGCGCGCAGCTGCCCGTCGGCATTCCAGACCTCCGGGAGATTGCGCGGCCGCTGCAGCTCGAACGCCATCCGCTCGACCGCGCCGTCGGCCGCCGCGCGCGCCTGCGCGAGCGACAGTGCGTTGCGAGCGGAGAGCGCCTCGCTGCGCATGCTGAACGCGAAGCTGCTGGCGATCACGGTGAGCAGGATGGTGAGCCACAGCACGGCGATGAGGGCGATGCCGCGCTGACGTCCGCGGTACGCGGCAACCCCGTGTGGGAGCGGCTTCAGCCGCGAAGGCGCGGGGGGAGACGCCGCATCGTTCCCGTGTAGGAGCGGCGTCAGCCGCGAGGCGGGGGGGGAGACGCCGCTTCGTTCCCTGCAGGGGCGGCTGGGGGGGGGGGGGGGGGGCGGGGGGACGCCGCTCCCTGTAGGAGCGGCTTCAGCCGCGAAGGCGCGGAGTGAAGCGCCGCATCGCGGCTGAAGCCGCTCCTACAGCGGGCCGGAAGCGCGTGCATCAACTCAACCCCACGCAGAGTCCGCGCGCCGGATCCCATGCGCGGCAGCCGGCCTCGGGCGATCGCCGCGGCTCGACGACGAGTGTCGGCCAGGCCGCGCCGCGCTCGGGCTTGACGTCGACGCGCACGAGATCGGGCAGGCGCTGCCGGTCGTCCCAGCGGTCACGCCAAGTCGGCTCGTCCGCGATCTGGGCGTTGGGATCGCGGCCGAAGTAGCCGATTCGCAGCTCGGCGATGCCGCTGGCCAGCACCGAACGCTCGGAATCGTCGAGCGACGGCAGCTCCGCCGCGCCGGGCTCCGGTATCACACGTTCGAGAACGAGCTCATTGACGGCGCCGCTCCGTGCAAGCGCGAGGCGAAAGAAGTACACGCCGCCACCGGCGACTCGTGGCGGCAGCGCGGCCGCATAGCGGATTTCGTCCCGCTCTCCGGCAAACATCAGCGGCAGGTCGACCGCGCCCCTGACGCGCTGCGGGTACTGCGCCGACAACTGCTCGCGGAGAAACGCCTGCGTCTGGCGCATATCCGCGACGTCGGCTGCCTTGGCCTCGCCGCCGTCCCAGCTGCGCGCCGAAAGCGACACCGAGCCCACCATGACTGCGGCCATCAGCGCGAGCAGCAGCAACGCGACGATGAGCTCGAGCAGCGTGAAGCCGCGCTCGGCGGCCCGGCGGCGCGCGCGCGTCATGGCGCCCCCCGCGGGCCGATCCGCGTGGTCGCCAGCGCGAACGTGCGCTGCCCGCCCGCTGGCGACGGAAAGCTGACCTCGACGGCGATGCGGTACAGCCGCGTCGGCAGGGACTCGGACGCGCGCTCGAGATCCGGCGGCACCCCGGGGGCCAGCCACGGCTCGACGCTCGCCTTCCATTCGATCCGGCCGTCCTCGACGCTGCCGGCGCGCGTGCCCTCGCGCAACGGCCTCGCGCTGCCGACTTCGGCCAGCACGCTCTCGGCGACCAGTACGGCCCGGCTGTATTCCTCTGCGGCGCCGACGTTGGCGAGCGACCCTGCGAACAGGCGGAACAGCGACGTCGCGACCAGCGTCAGGATGACGAAGGCGACCAGCACCTCGAGCAGCGAGAAGCCCGCCGCGCGGCGGCGCGCGCCGGTCGGGGAAAGTCGGTTCGCCGCCCGCATCGGTCAGTCCAGGATGGCGACGCGACCGGTGAGCCAGTCGACATCCACTTCGTACTTGCGCTCGCCGGCAGCGATCGTGACCCGCCCGCCGTTGGAGCCGCCGTCGGGGTAGAAGCGGATCGCGCCCGCCTTCTCGGAGACGAGGTCGCTCTGCGCGGTGAAGAGCTTCAACTCGACGTCGCGGGGCAAGGTGATTTCGCGCGTGTCGGTGTCGACGCGAAAGACCCGCCGCTCGAGGTCGAGAAGGACGAAGTGCTCGCGCCGCGTGGAGAGCGCCTCGCTCCGGGCGAGGCGCAGCGCGGCCGCCATCTGCCGCGCCGAGCTCCTCAACTCGGTCGTCGACACCCCGCCGCCCAGCATCGGGACGACCATCGCGGCGACGATGCCCATGATCGACAGCACGATCAGGAGCTCGAGCAGCGTGACGCCGCGCGGCCGCGCGGCACCGCGGCGCGGCCGCGCGACGGGCGAACCGACTGCGAGCGCGGGCGCGACGATCATTGGGCGCTGGAGATGTCCTTGTCGGGGCCTTCGCCGCCTTCCTTGCCGTCGGCACCGAGCGAGATGATGTCGTAGGGCCCCTTGCTGCCGGGAGCCTGGTACTTGTACTCGTTGCCCCAGGGGTCCCTGGGCAGCGTGCTCTTCTTCCAGTAGGGGCCGTTCCAGTTGGCGACGCCGGCCGGTGCGTTGATCAGCGCCTGCAGGCCTTCCTGCGACGACGGGTAGCGTCCGATCTCGAGCTTGTAGAGGTCGAGCGTCTGCGAGATCTGGCCGATCTCGATCTTCGCCGCGTCGGCCTTGGCCTTCTCGCCCTTGCCGATGAAGTTGCCGCCGACGATGCCGAGCACGATGCCGATCAGCACCAGCACCACGAGGATTTCGATCAGGGTCATGCCGCGCTGCCGCGCCCGCATCTTGTCTGCCGCCATCTTTCGCCTTCCTTCCTGCAAGAATTCCACGGGTTGCCGTCGTGAAACCACGACGGGCCCAGGGTTAGACACGAATCACTGCACGAGTTCGCTCATGCCCATGACGCCGAGCAGGATCGAGAACACGATGCCCCCGATCATCACCGCCAGGCCGAGGATGAGGGCCGGCTCCAGCACGGCGAGAAAGCGCTTGACCGCCATCGCGACTTCGCGATCATAGACGTCGGCGACGCGGTTCAGCATTTCCTCGAGCCGACCGGATTCCTCGCCGACCAGGATCATCTGCGTGGCGAGCTTCGGGTACAAGCCGGTCTCGGCGAGGGGCCGGCCGAAACCCTTGCCCTCGCGCAGCCGCGCCGTGACGCCGTCGAGCGCATTGGCGAGCACGCTGTTGCCGAGCGTCTCCTTGACGATGCCGAGGCCCGCGAGCAGCGTGACGCCGTTGCCGAGCAGCGTCGCCAGCGTCCGGGCGAAGCGCGCGACCTCGACCTTGGTGACGAGGTCGCCGACCAGCGGCCAGGACAGCAGGCGACGATCCCAGCGCTGCCGGACGGCCGGCGAGCGACTGCGGCGGCGCAGCCACAGCGCCGCCAGCACCGTCGCACCCGCGACCGCCCACCACCACCGGCGCAGGAAGCCGCCGACGACGACCACGATCGCCGTCGGCAGCGGCAGCGCCTTGCCGGCCTGCTGGAACGTCTGCTCGAACTGCGGCACGACCCAGACCAGCAGCACCATCACCGACAGCACGGCGACGCCGATCAGGATCACCGGATAGATCAGCGCGCTCTTGACGCTTTCGCGCAGCTCCTTGTTGCGCTCCATGGTGTCGGCGAGGCGCGTCAGCACCAGGCCGAGCGCGCCGCCGGCCTCGCCGGCGCGCACGATGTTGACGTAGAAGCGCGAGAACACGTCGCGACGCGCGTCGAGCGCCTGCGACAGCGCCTTGCCGCCGCGCACGTCGTCGCGGATCTGCTGCAGCATCAGCGCCACCGGCGGCACCGGGGCCAGCCCGATCAGGAGCTCCAGCGCGCGGTCGAGCGGCAATCCGGCGCGCAGCAGCGTCGCCAGTTCGCGCGTCATCGCCATCAGGTGATCGCTGTTGACGCGCCGGGCCTCGAACAGCGAACGCCGCGGCGTCCGCGGTCCGCGCGTGGCGCCGGCGGCACCGGATGCGGGCAGCACCTGCGTCGGCAACAGCCCCTGGTCGCGCAGGCGGCCGACGATTTCGCCTTCGTTGGCGGCGTCGAGCTCGCCCGTCGAGACTTCGCCCGCGGGACTGACTGCCCTGTAGCGGAAGACCGGCATGCCGACCCGTCAGGCGCGACCATCGGTGTCGGGGGGGGGCGACTTTCAGCCCTCGCGCGTGACGCGGAGGACTTCCTCGAACGTCGTCACGCCGCGGATCGCCTTGCGCAACCCGTCCTCGTACATCGTCAGCATCCCTTCGCGGATCGCCTCGGCGCGCAGTTCCGCCGCGGTCGCGTGCTTCATCACCATGCTGCGCAGCGGATCGGTCATCGGCAGGATCTCGGTGATGCCCACGCGGCCGGTAAAGCCCGTGTGCGCGCACTCGCCGCAGCCCTTGGCGCGCCAGAGCGTGATGTCGCCGCCGCCGGGCGCGAAGCGCGCCAATCCGAGTTCCGCGACGACCTCGGGCAGCGCGGTGTAGGGCTCGCGGCAGTGCGGGCACAGCGTGCGCACCAGCCGCTGCGCGAGGATGCCGATCACCGTCGACGTCAGCAGGTAGTCCTCGACGCCCATGTCGAGCAGGCGGTTCACCGTCGCCGCCGCGTCGTTGGTGTGCACGGTCGACAGCACGAGGTGGCCGGTCAGCGCCGACTGCACGGCGATCTGCGCGGTCTCGAGGTCGCGGATCTCGCCGATCATGATGACGTCCGGGTCCTGGCGGACGATCGAGCGCAGCGCGTTGGCGAAGGTCAGGTCGATCTGCGGCTTGACCTGGATCTGGTTGATGCCCGGCATCTGGTACTCGACCGGGTCCTCGACGGTGAGGATCTTGACGTCGGGCTTGTTGAGGCGGTCGAGCGCCGTGTACAGCGTCGTCGTCTTGCCCGATCCGGTCGGCCCGGTGACGAGCACGATGCCGTGCGGCTGCATCAGCACGTCGAGAAACGCCTGCAGCGTGTCGTCTTCGAAACCCAGCTTCTTGAAGTCGAGCGCGACGCCGCCCTTGTCGAGGATCCGCATCACCACCGACTCGCCGTGCATCGTCGGCACCGTCGACACCCGCAGGTCGATCTCCTTGCCCTGGACGCGCAGGCGGATGCGACCGTCCTGCGGCAGCCGCCGTTCGGCGATGTCGAGGTTGGCCATGATCTTGATCCGCGAGATCACCGCGGCCGAGAAGCGGCGCGGCGGCGACTCGACCTCGTGCAGCACGCCGTCGATCCGGTAGCGCACCACCAGCCGGTTCTCGAAGGGCTCGAAGTGGATGTCCGAGGCGCGCGCGTCGAGCGCGTTGGTGATGACCAGCGAAACCAGGCGGATGACCGGCGCCTCGGCCGCGAGATCCTTCAACTGCTGGACGTCGGCATCGAAGGCGAGCTCGTCGCCGCGCGTCTCGACGTCGCCGACGATCTGCCCCACCGCCGAACGGCCGGCGCCGTAGAGACGCTCCAGCGCCGCCTCGAGGTCGGTGGGAATGGCCACCAACGGCTTCACCTCGCGACCGGTCACCATCCGGAACGCGCCGATGGTGTATTCGTCGGTGGGATCGGCCATCGCCAGCGCCAGCTCGGTCTCGCTCTCGCGCACCGGCAGCGCCCGCGACTCGCGGAGGAAGCGCGGGGAGATCCGCTCCTCGAGGATCGGGAACTCCGGGTAGCCGGCCGCCTCGAGAAACGGCAGGCCGAGCTGCGTCGACAGCGCCTCGGCCACGTCGCGCTGGGCGCACACGCCCAGCGTGACCAGCAACGCACCGAGTTTCTCGGGCGTGTCGTGCTGCAAACGCAGCGCGCGATCGAGACCGGCGGCATCCAGCTTGCCGCGGTCGATCAGAATCTCGCCGATGCGTTTTCTGGCAACAGTGTCCACGGATCCGTTGGTCGGCAAACGAACTCGACCTGTCGGGTCAGACAGGGGCTTCATCCGAAAATTCTCGGTGTCTCGAGCTGCGAATCATAACACGCAGCCCCGGCCACGAAAGCATTTTCGTCGTCCAAATCAATGATTTGCGGGAGATTTCTCCTGCAATCTGTCGGTATGCCGCAACTTGTTCTCCGTTGCTGTCGCCGCAGCCCGACATTGCAGGGGATTCCGGAAACTGCAACGGCCGACGGGCGCGACACCGCCGGAAGCGGATCGCCCGGCGTGCGTTCAGCGCAGGAATGCTGCTTCCGCCATGGCCACCGTGGCCGCGATGTCGGCGGCCGAATGCGCCGCGGAGACGAACCCGGCCTCGAACGCCGACGGCGCGAGATAGACGCCGGCGTCGAGCATGGCGTGGAAGAAGCGGTTGAACCGCGCCTTGTCGCAGGCCATCACCGTGTCGTAGGTGTCGGGAACCGACGGCGCGAAGTACAGGCCGAACATGCCGCCGACGCTGTTGGCGGCGAAGGGCACGCCGGCGCGCGCTGCGGCGGCCGCGAGCCCCTCGCACAGCGACCGCGTCATCGCGCCGAGGCGGTCGTAGAAGCCTGGGTCCTGGATCGCCGCCAGCGTGGCCAGCCCCGCCGCCACCGCGACCGGATTGCCGGACAGCGTGCCCGCCTGGTAGACCGGACCCAGCGGCGCGATCCTTTCCATGATCGCCCGCTTGCCGCCGAACGCGCCGACCGGCATCCCGCCGCCGATGACCTTGCCCAGCGTCGTCAGGTCGGGCGTGATGCCGTAGAGGCCCTGGACGCCGCGGGGGTGGACGCGAAAACCGGTCATCACCTCGTCGAAGATCAGCACCGCGCCGAAGCGATCGCAGAGCGAGCGCAGGCCGGGCAGGAAATCGGGCCGCGGAACGATCAGGTTCATGTTGCCGACGATCGGCTCGACGATCACGCAGGCGATGTCGTCGCCCTGCGCCTTGAACGCCGCCTCGGCCGCGCCGAGATCGTTGTAGGGCAGCACAATCGTCTCGTTGGCGATCGCGGGCGGCACGCCGGCCGACGACGGCTGCCCGAAGGTCAGCGCGCCCGAGCCGGCCTTCACCAGCAGGCTGTCGCCGTGGCCGTGATAGCAGCCCTCGAACTTCACGATCTTGCTGCGTCCGGTGTAGCCGCGGGCCAGGCGCAGCGCCGACATCGTCGCCTCGGTGCCCGAGGACACCAGCCGGACCAGTTCCATCGACGGCAGCAGCCGGATCAGCGTCTCGGCCATCTCGATCTCGGCCTCGGTGGGCGCGCCGAACGACAGGCCCTTCGGCGCCGCCTCGACGACGGCGCGGACGACGGCCGGGTGCGCGTGACCGAGGATCGCCGGCCCCCAGGAGCCGACGTAGTCGATGTACCGGGTCCCGTCGGCATCCCACAGGTAGGCCCCTGCGCCGCGCTCGAAAAAGCGCGGTGTCCCGCCCACCGAACGGAAGGCGCGCACCGGCGAATTGACGCCGGCGGGAATGCTGCGCTGGGCGCGGGCAAAGAGTTCGTCGTTGCGGCTCATGATCTCGGATTCGCTCGGGAAGTTGCGGAAGGGACTGCCGCCGTCACGCGCCGCGGCCACCGCGACGCGCGCGGGTCGCTTCAGTGGCTGCTGCGGGCGTCGGGTGCGCGCGCCGCGGCGGCGGCCGCATCGGCCGGCGCCTCCGGATCCTCGCGCGCCCAGAACAGCCGATCCGGAAGGAAGTGCCCCATCCCGGGCCGGTAGGCCTTCTGCAGCGTCTGCCACGTGTACTCCTGCGCCTCGCGCACCGCCTCCGGGAGATCGAGGCCGTTGGCGAGCATCGCGGCGATCGCCGACGCCAGCGTGCAGCCCGAGCCGTGAAAGCTGCCCGGCAGGCGCTGCCAGCTGTCGCTGCGGACGATGCCGCCCGGACCGTACAGCGTGTTGACGATCTCGACCGTCGCCTCGTGCGTGCCGGTGATCAGCACGTGCCCGGCGCCGGACTCCAGCAGGCGCTCGGCGCAGACGGCCAGCGTCGGCTCGTCGCCGTCGTCGGCCTCCGCGAGGCGTCGCGCCTCCATGCCGTTGGGGGTGATGATCGTCGCGTGCGGCAGCAGCAGCTCGCGGACCACGTGCATGATCTCGTCGCCGGCCGTCTCGTCGCCGCGGCCCGAGGCGTGGACCGGGTCCAGCACCAGCGGCACCTCGGGATAGTCGGCGATGATCTCGGCGATCGCCGCGACGTTCTCGACGCTGCCCAGCGCGCCGATCTTGAAGGCGTCGACCGGCATGTCCTCGAGCAGGCAGCGCGCCTGGTCGGCCACCCACTCGGCTTCGAGCGCGAAGAATCCGTCGGCGCCGAGCGTGTCCTGAACGGTGATCGCGGTGACGACCGACAGCGGATGGCAACCCATGCTCGCCAGCGTCAGGATGTCGGCCTGCAGCCCGCCGCCGCCGGAAGGATCGGTCGCGGCGAAGGTGAGGACGATCGGCGGAAAGGCGTGGACGGTTTCGGCGGGCACGGCGACCTCGGTGTCGCCCCGCCGGTCGCGCCGGCAGGCGCGTGGCTTGCTAGAATTGCATTTTACTCCAAGCCCCTTCGCCACCCATGAAAAAGTACATGTGCCTGATCTGCGGCTGGATCTACGACGAGGCCGCGGGGGCGCCGGACGACGGCATCGCGCCGGGCACCCGATGGGCGGACGTGCCGCCGAACTGGACCTGCCCCGAGTGCGGCGCGCGCAAGGACGACTTCGAGATGGCGGAATTCTGATGCGCATCCTCCACACCATGCTGCGGGTCGGCGATCTCGAGCGCTCGATCGCGTTCTACCGCGACGTCATGGGCATGCAGCTCCTGCACACGACCGACCGGCCGGAGCAGCGGTACTCGCTGGCGTTCGTCGGCTACGGCGACGAGGCGACTGGCGCGGTGCTCGAGCTCACCTACAACTACGGGGTCGAGTCCTACGACCTCGGCGGCGGCTTCGGCCACGTCGCGGTCGAGGTGCCCGATGCCGCGGCGGCCTGCGCGGCGGTGCGCGCCCGGGGCGGCACCGTCACCCGCGAAGCCGGTCCGGTGAAGGGCGGCAGCACGGTGATCGCGTTCGTCCAGGACCCCGACGGCTACAAGATCGAGCTGATCGAACGCCGGCCGGCGAGCTGAACGTTCAGCCGGGCGAAGGCGCCGGCGCGGATTCGGCGACGACCGCCGTCAGCAGCGCTTCCCAGTCGCGCGCGAATCCCGCCGTGTCGAACAGCGGCAGGCGCGGGCGCTCGCGGTCGAGATAGGTGCGATAGCCCGCAAGCGCCTCGCGGTCCGCGGCCAGCCGCAGCAGCAGCGCCCCGTATTGTGCGGGCGTTTCGGCGACGAGTTCGTCGAGCCCGACCGCCTGCAGCAGGCTCGCGCCGACCCGGCCGGCGAAGCGGTCGCCGCGACAGGAGAGCATCGGCACGCCGGCCCAGAGCGCGTCGCTGCCCGTCGTGTGCGAGCCGTAGGGCAGCAGGTCGAGCACGAGATCCGCGGCGCGCAGCCGCGCCAGGTGCTCGCGCTGCGGCAGCGCGTCCGCGAACACGATGCGCGCGGTGTCGGCACCGGCCGCGCGGGCTGCCGCGACGAGGTTCGCGCGGGCCGGCGCGAGCGGCGCGTAGAGCCAGAGCACCGCCTGCGGCACGCGTTCGAGCGCGGCGAGCCAGAGGGCGAAGAACTCGCGCGACAGCTTGTAGGTCTGGTTGAAGCAGGCGAGCACCACCGCGTCGGCGGGCAGGCCCAGCGCGGCGCGCGGCCTCGGATCGGGCAGCTCGCGCGTGCCGTCGGTCACCTGGTAACAGCGCGGCAGCCGGTGGACGCGCTCGTGGAAGTGGCGCTCGTCGCCCGGCGGCACGACGGTGTCGTCGGCGACGATGCCGTCGACGGCGTCGGTGCCCAGCGTTCCCGGAAAGCCGAGATAGTGCAGCTGGCAGGGCGCCGGACGGCGGGCGAGGATGCCGAGTCGCGCGTCCTGCGTGTGACCCTTGAGGTCGACCAGGACGTCGAGGCGGTCATCGCGCATCCGCCGGGCCGCAGCCTCGTCGTCCAGCGCCGCGACGTCGACCCAGGCGCCGACCGCGGCCCGAATCCGGGCCCGCACGGCGCTGCGGTCGTCGGGGCCGTGGCTGTAGACGCGAACGTCGAACCGCGACCGGTCGTGACGCTCGAACAGCCCGGCCATGAGGTACGCCGTCGCGTGGGCGTGCAGGTCGCCGCTGAGGTAGCCGACGCGCAGTCGATCGCCGCGGGCGCGCACGAAGGGCGGCGCCACCGGCGGCAGCGTGGCGAGCGACCAGCGTCGGGCGATCGCCAGCTGCTGCGCCGGCGTCACCGGCAACCCCAAGGCGACGAAGGGATTGAACCGCGGGTCGGCGTCGGGCCGGTCGAGCAGCGCGCGCCACGCGGCCGCGCCCGCTTCGACGCCGCCCCAGGCGCAGATCTCCTGCTGCGTCTTCACCAGGTTGGTCGCGGCCGTCGTGAGCAGGGGATCGGCCGCGAGGGCCGCCTCGAACGCCTCGATCGCGGCGCCGTGATCGCCCTGCGCCCGCTCGGCCAGGCCGAGGTTGTCCCAGGTCGTCGCAGGCACGGGTCCCCGGCGCGTCGCGAGGCGCAGCTGTTCGCGCGCCCGCGCCGGATCCCCCAGCTGCAACAGGACCGCGCCCAGGCAGGAACGCAGCGCCGGGTCGTCGTGCCGCCCGGCCAGCGCGGCCTCGAGCCGGGCGCGCGCCTCGGGCGCGCGGCCGGCGTTCCGCAGCGCATCGACCAGGCGCAGCAGCAGATCCCGGTCGTCCGGGAAGCGGGCGAGGCCCTCGCGCGCCGCGTCGAGGGCGGCGCCGACCCGACCCGCCTGCAGCGCGACGTGCGCCGCCACCTGGAACGCGTGGGCGGGTGCTGCCGGGAGGGCGACCGCCTCGCGCGCCGCGTCGCCCGCCTCGGTCCAGCGCCGCTGTGCCGCGAGTGCCAGCGCCAGATTGGACCGGGCGGGCGCGCTGCCGGGATCGCGCGCAACCGCCCGGCGAAAATACGCTTCCGCCGCCGGCGCATCGCGCTCCGTCAGCGCGAGCTCGCCGCAGGCCAGCAGCGTCGGGACGTTCTCGGGCACCGTCGCCAGCGCACGCGCGAACGCCGCGCGAGCCGCCGCGGCGTCGCGGCGCGCCGCCTCGACGCGGCCCAACGCCAGCCAGAGATCCCCCGTGGGCAACGCCTGCCGCAGGGCCGCCGCGCAGGCACGCACGAGCTGCTCCCGTGCCACCTCCAGCCGCCCCGCGGCCAGGTCCTGCTCGGACAGCTTGAGCAACGCCCCCGGATGATCCGGAATCGCCGCCAGGATCTGCCGGTAGATCGATGCCGCCCGGTCGGCACGCCCTGCGGCTTCGTGCGCGAAGGCCTGGGCGAACGCCTGCTGGACGGGGATCATGCCGATTCGCGGCGCAAGTCCGGATCGCGCGGCGCGCCCGGAGCGAACGCCAACGTCAGCCGCCGGCGCGCAGCAGCAGGGCGAGGTCGTGCGCGAACACTTCGGGCCCGGCGCCGTAGCTCACGTAGACGCGCGGCCGGCCCTGGGGATCGAACACGAACGCACCGGCGGAGTGGTCCACCGTGTAGGTGGAGGGCGTCGGCCCGGGCTGCTTCTGGTAGAAGACCTTGAAGTCCTTGACCGTGCGCTCCAGCGCCGCCGCGTCGCCGTAGAGCCCGAGGAACGACGGGTGGAACGCCGGCACGTAGTTGCGCAGCAGCTCCGGCGTGTCGCGCTCGGGGTCGATGGTGACGAACAGCACCTGCACGCGCTCGGCATCGGCACCCAGCCGGCGCATCGCCTCGGCGAGCTCGGTCAGCGTCGTCGGGCAGACATCGGGGCACTGCGTGTAGCCGAAGAACATCACCACGGCCTTGCCGCGGAAATCGGCGAGCGTGCGCGCCTTGCCGTGGTGGTCGGTCAGCGCGAATGTGCTGCCGTAGGTCGTGCCGGTGATGTCCGACGCCCTGAACTTCGGCGGCGCGCGGTCGCAACCCGCGAGCGCGGCCGCGGCGGCGAACCCGAGGAGCGCGAAGAACGCACGGCGCGCCGTACGCGGATTGAGGGGCGTCATCAGTGCCAGTAGTGATCGAGCAGCAGCGCGGTGAACAGCGCCGCGAGATACCAGATCGAGTACTTGAACGTGGCGCGGGCGAGCAGGTCGGAATAGTCGCGGTAGAGCTGCACCGCGTACAGCAGGAACCAGCCGCCCAGCGCCAGCGCCGCGGCGAGATAGAGGTAACCGCTCATCCTGATCGCGAACGGCAGCAGCGTGACGGCGACCAGCGCGCAGGTGTAGAGGACGATCATCAGCTGCGTGTAGCGGCGGCCGTGGGTGACGGGCAGCATCGGCAGCCCGGCGTTGGCGTAGTCGCGGACCCGGTACAGCGCCAGCGCCCAGAAGTGCGGCGGCGTCCAGACGAAGATGATGAGGAACAGCAGCAGCGACTCGGGCGCGACCTCGCCGGTGACCGCGGCCCAGCCCAGCACCGGCGGCATGGCGCCCGACGCGCCACCGATGACGATGTTCTGCGGCGTCGCGGGCTTCAGCAGCACCGTGTAGACGACGGCATAGCCGACGAAGGTGCCGAAGGTCAGCCACATCGTCAGCGGATTGACGTAGCGGTGGAGGATGAACAGGCCGACCGCGCCGACGATCGCGGCGAACACCAGCGTCTGCCACGACGTGAGCGTGCCGCTGGGCAGCGGGCGCCGGCGCGTCCGGGCCATCACCGCGTCGATCTTCTGCTCGACCAGGCAGTTGAACGCCGCGGCGGCACCGGCGACCAGCGCGATGCCGACGGTGGCGAAGAACACGACCGCCGGCGGCGGCAGCCCAGGCACGGCGAGGAACATGCCGATGACCGCGCAGAAGACGACCAGCGAGACGACGCGCGGCTTGGTCAGCGCGAGGAACTGCCGGAGGCGGTCTTCGTTGAGAGTGAGGGTCGACATGGGCGTTGGCCGGCGGTGCCGAGCCGAAATGAGCCGGCGATTCTACCATCGGGCGCCGCGGCGATGGGGGCCTCGGTCATCCGATCCGCGACGCCTTCAGCAGGCGCGTCAGGTCGCGGGCGAGGCCCTTGATGTCGGGGTCGGCCGGATAGCGCAGGACCAGGTTGCCCAGCGGATCGACCAGCAGGATCGACGGTGGGCCACCGGGCAACTGCGCGTGCGCCGCGGCCTCGACGCGCGCGGCGACGAGCCCGGGATGCTGCTCCGCCAGGTCGCGCGGCAGCGTCGCGTCGTCGGTGGCGACGACGACCCGGGCGATCCGCTCCTGCTCGCGGCCCTGCATGGTGCGCGCCTGCCGCGTGGCGTAGAGCATCCGTTCGCAGTCGCTGCCGCAGCGCGCGCCGGCGTTGATGACCAGCGACCACTGCCCCTTCATCCCGGTCAGCTGAAACGGCTGGCCGTCGGCGCGCACGCCGGCGAGCTCGGGGGCCGGCGCCGTCGGCAGCAGCGTGCCGTAGTTCGCCTGGACCTCGCGCGGGAAGAAATAGTAGACGGCGTAGGACGCGGCCACCGGGGCGATGGCGATCGCCGCGAGCAGCAGGATCGTGCGCCGGGCCGAGCGGCGCTTCGCCGCGTCCGGTCCGGGTGCGGCGGCTGCCGGCACGCCCGCGGCGGGAGGGTTGGGATCGGTCATGGCGAGGGTGTCGGCACGCGCCGGCGGCGAAGTTGAAAGTAGAGCACCAGTCCCACGGCGAGGCCGGCCAGCGCATACCACTGCACCCGGTAGATCCGGTGCTTGTCGATGCCGAAGTCCGGTGCGGGCCACTCGCGCACCAGGCGGTCTGCCGCCGCGGTCGCGCCCGTCGCCTCGATCACGATCGGCAGCACCGCGAGTCCGGTGGCGGCGGCGAAGCGCGCCGGGTCGAGGTTCTGCCACAGCACGCCGTCGGGTGGCCGGGAATCGAACTCGAGGTAGCCGCTCGCCGGGAGATTGATCCGCCCGTCGACGACGACCGGGCCGGACGGCGGCGGCACCGCAGGCAGGTCCGCCCGCGTCGCGCCCTGCGCGACCCAGCCGCGGTTGACGAGGACCGCCCGGCCGTCGGCCAGCCGCAACGGCGTGACGACGTGATAGCCCGCGCGTCCCCCGTGGATGCGGTTGTCGACGAGGATCTGGCGAGCGCCGTCGAACTCGCCCTCGACGCGCACCGGACGGTAGCGCCACGCCGCCCAGTCCGCCGCCGCGTCGACTGCCGGCAGCGGCGCCGCGTCGGCCACGGCCGCGGCGTCGAACTGGGCGCGCAGCCGCTCCTTCTCGTGCATCCGCCGCCCCTGCCAGTTCCCGGCACTGACGAAGATCGCCACCGCCACCAGCGCGGCGGCCACGGGCACCCAGGGGCAGCGGAGCAGCCGACGGCGCTCGGGCGGGCAGGAAGCGTTGCAGTCGGAAGCGTTCATTGGCAGACGGCCCCGAGTCTTCTACACTCGGACGGTTGCAGCATCTCGGATCGGCCCCGCATGAAGATCATCGTCGTCGTCGGCCTCGTCGCCGTCATCGCCAGCCTGTTCTCGGCGCTGTTCTACCTCTACCGCGATCGCGGCCAGGGCACGCGGATGGTACGCGCGCTGGCGCTGCGCGTCGCGCTGTCGGCGACGCTGGTCGGCTTCCTGGTGCTCTCGTACCGCATGGGCTGGATCGCGCCGGCGGGATTGCGCTGAGCGCGGCGAGGCTTTCGATCATGCAAGGCATCGCGCCAGAAGGCGCCCCAAGGCTGCGCGTCGCCGCCCCAATCTCGACGCGGCATGGCGGCAGCGCCTCAGGCGCTCCCGCGCGCGGGCGAGCCCGTCCCGGGCGGCTCCCGCGAATCGATAGCAGGGCATCGCGCCTGAAGGCGCTCCTACAAGTGCTGCGCGATTCGCCCGTCCTGTAGGAGCGGCTTCAGCCGCGAATCGGTGCCTGCGTCAGAGCCAGTAGACCAGCACGAACAGCAGCAGCCAGACCACGTCGACGAAGTGCCAGTACCACGCGGCGGCCTCGAACGCGAAGTGGTGGTCGGGCGTGAAGTGGCCCTTGATCGCGCGGACCAGCATCACCGTCAGCATGATCGCGCCGACGGTGACGTGCGCGCCGTGAAAGCCGGTCAGCATGAAGAACGTCGAGCCGTAGACGCCGGTGGTGAGCTTGAGGTTGAGGTCCTGGTAGGCGTGGACGTACTCGTAGGCCTGGAAGCCGAGGAAGGTGATCCCCAGCGCGACGGTGCAGAACAGCCAGAACTTGAGCCCGCCGCGGTTGTTTTCCTTCAGCGCGTGGTGCGCGAGCGTCAGCGTGAAGCCCGAGGTGAGCAGGATGATGGTGTTGAGCAGCGGGATGCCGATCGCGCCCATCGGCGTGAACTGCTCCTTGACGTAGGGGCCGACCGACGGCCAGCCGGCGGCGAAGTCCGGCCAGACGAGCTTGCCGCCGAGGCTGCCGAGGTCGGGGACCGACAGGTTGCGCACGTAGAACAGCGCGCCGAAGAACGCGGCGAAGAACATCACCTCGGAGAAGATGAACCAGCCCATGCTCCAGCGGAACGAGGCGTCGACCTGCTTGCCGTACAGCCGGCCCTCGGACTCGCGGATCACCGTGCCGAACCAGCCGAACAGCATCACCAGCAGCACGATGAACCCGGCCCCGAGCATGTAGCGTCCGGCGGCGACGTCGTTCATCCAGAACGCCGCCCCCATCCCCATCAGCAGCAGCGCCACCGAGCCGACGATCGGCCAGTGCGACGGCTGCGGGACGTAGTAGTGCGGCGTGGTGCCGGTCTGTGCTGCGCTCATCGGTGACTCCCTGGTCGATAGTCCCGGCCCCCGGTGCCGGGTGTTGCCTGTTGCCGCAGATGCCGGTGCATCAGTTCTTCGCGTGGCCCTCGACTTCGAAGAACGTGTACGAAAGCGTGATCACCGGAATGTCCTTCGGCAGCTCCGGGTCGACGACGAAGACCACCGGCATCTGCCGCCGCTCCCCGGCCTTCAGCGTCTGCTTGGTGAAACAGAAGCAATCGAGCTTCTTGAAGTACTTGCCGGCCTCGGGCGGCCCGTAGCTCGGGATCGCCTGCCCGGTCATGTCGCGGCCGGTGGTGTTGACGATCTCGTAGGTCACCTGGCGCAGCTCGCCCGGATGGACGCCGACGATCGTCTCCAGCGGCCGGAACTCCCAGGGCAGCTTGCGGACGTTGGAGTCGAGCTCGATGCGCACGCTGCGGGTGACGTCGATCTGCGTGTTGCGCACCTCGTCGGCGCGGGCCACGTCGCGCATGCCGGTGACCTGGCAGATCTTCTCGTAGAACGGCACCAGCGCGTAGCCGAACGCGAACATCCCCAGCACCACGACGGTGAGCTTCACCAGCAGCGAGCGGTTGCCGGCGATCCCCGGCTGCCGTCGATCCCCGGCTGCCTGCCGGGGCCCCTCGCCAGGTGCCTCATCGCCGCAGGTTGCGCCCGATGGCGACGACGAGGAACAGCAGCACCGCGGCGCCCATCACGCTGATCGCCGTCGAGGGCGTGCCGAGGAACTTGGAGGCGATGATCCCGGCGAAGAACACCGCGGCGATCGTCGCCAGCACCCACGCGGTGCGCAGGTTGGCGGCGCGCAGCCGGGCGCGGTCGTCGGGCGTGCGGGAGGGATCGGCGGTCATCGCGGCGGGACTCGTCGGGGAATGCGGGACGGGCACGGCGTCACTTCACCACCGGCGGGGTCTCGAAGGTGTGGTACGGCGCCGGCGAAGGCAGCGTCCACTCCAGCGAGGTGCCGCCCTCCCAGGGCTTGGCCGGGGCCTTGGCGCCGCTGCCGGTCGCGCACTTGATCACCGCCCACAGGAAGATGAGCTGCGACAGGCCGAAGCCGAACGCGCCCACCGACGCGACCAGGTTCCAGTCGGCGAACTGCTGCGCGTAGTCGGGGATCCGCCGCGGCATGCCGGCGAGGCCGAGGAAGTGCATCGGGAAGAAGGTGATGTTGAAGGTGACGAACGACGTCCAGAAGTGCAGCTGGCCGATCTTCTCGTCGTACATCGTGCCGGTCCACTTGGGCAGCCAGTAGTAGGCGCCGGAGAAGAACGCGAACAGGCTGCCGGCGACCATCACGTAGTGGAAGTGGGCGACGACGTAGTAGGTGTCCTGCAGCTGGACGTCGATCGGCATGATGGCGAGGACGAGGCCGGTGAAGCCGCCCATCGTGAACAGGAACAGGAAGCCGACGGCGAACAGCATCGGCGTCTCGAAGGTCATCGCGCCCTTCCACATCGTGGCCAGCCAGTTGAACACCTTCACCCCGGTGGGCACGGCGATCAGCATCGTCGCGTACATGAAGAACAGCGTGCCGGCGAGCGGCATGCCGGTGGTGAACATGTGGTGCGCCCAGACGATGAACGACAGGATGGCGATGCCGGCGGTCGCGTAGACCATCGACGCGTAGCCGAACAGCGGCTTGCGCGAGAACACCGGGATGATCTCGGAGATGATCCCGAACGCCGGCAGGATGATGATGTAGACCTCGGGGTGGCCGAAGAACCAGAAGATGTGCTGGAACAGCACCGGGTCGCCGCCGCCGGCGGCGTTGAAGAACGAGGTGCCGAAGTGGCGGTCGGTGAGCAGCATCGTCACCGCGCCGGCGAGCACCGGCATCACCGCGATCAGCAGGTAGGCGGTGATCAGCCAGGTCCAGCAGAACATCGGCATCTTCATCAGCGTCATCCCCGGCGCGCGCAGGTTGAGGATGGTGGTGATGATGTTGATCGAGCCCATGATCGACGACGCGCCCATGATGTGCACGGCGAAGATCGTCAGGTCGGTGCCCATGCCGGCCTGGATGGTCAGCGGCGGATAGAGCGTCCACCCGGCCGCGGCGGCGCCGCCGGGCACGAACAGCGAGGTGACGAGCAGGATCGCCGCCGGGGGCAGCAGCCAGAAGCTCCAGTTGTTCATCCGCGCGAAGGCCATGTCCGGCGCGCCGATCAGCATCGGGATCATCCAGTTGGCGAAGCCGACCGCGGCCGGCATGATCGCGCCGAACACCATGATCAGGCCGTGCAGCGTGGTCATCGAGTTGAAGAACTCGGGGTGGACGACCTGCAGCCCGGGCTGGAACAGCTCGGCGCGGATGGTGAGCGCCATGCAGCCGCCGACCAGGAACATCGCGAACGAGAAGATCAGGTACATCGTCCCGATGTCTTTGTGATTGGTCGTCGTCAGCCAGCGCGCGATGCCGGAGGGACGGTGGTCGTGCGCGTGGTCGTGGCCGGCGACGTGGTCGTGGGGAATGCTGCTCATCTCGGGTTCTCCAGTCGGATTCGCGGCGGCGGCTACTTGCGGGCGGCCAGCACGGCGGCGGGCTGCTCGGCCTCGCCGGTCTTGTTGCCCCAGCTGTTGCGCGTGTAGGTGATGACGGCGGCGATGTCGGTGTCGGACAGCTGCCTGAACGACGCCATCGCGGTGCCCTGCTTGCCGTTCAGCACCAGCGCCCGCTGCTCGGCCACCGGGCCGTTGACCACCTTGGAGCCGTCGAGCGCCGGGAACGCCCCGGCGACGCCCTTGCCGCTCGCCTGGTGGCAGGCGACGCAATTGGCGGCGTAGACCTTCTCGCCGCGGGCGACGAGGTCACGCAGATCCCAGACCTTGGCCGGATCGTCGGCCGCGGCGGCGACCTTCGCCTTCTGCGCCGCGACCCAGGTGGCGTACTCGGCCTTGGTCTTGACCTCGACGACGATGGGCATGAACCCGTGCTCCTTGCCGCAGAGCTCGGCGCACTGGCCGCGGTACACGCCGGGCTTCTCGGCCTTGAACCAGGTGTCGCGGACGAAACCGGGGATGGCGTCCTGCTTGACGCCGAACGCGGGCACCCACCAGGCGTGGATCACGTCGTCGGCGGTGATCAGCAGCCGAACCTTGGCGTCGACCGGCACCACCAGCGGATTGTCGACCTCGAGCAGGTAGTTCTCGCCCTTGGGCTCGCGGTTCTCGATCTGCGCCAGCGGCGTCTTCAGGCTGGAGTAGAAGCCGAAGCCGTCCTGCAGGTAGTCGTAGCCCCACTTCCACTGGTAGCCGGTGATCTTGACCGTCATGTCGGGCGCCGAGGTGTCCTTCATCGCCAGGATCGTCTTGGTCGCCGGAAACGCCATGAACAGCAGGATCAGGAACGGAACCACCGTCCAGACGATCTCGACCAGCGTGTTCTCGTGGAACTGCGCCGGCACGTGGCCCACCGATTTGCGGTGCCTGAAGATCGAATAGAACATCACGCCGAAGACGGCGATGAAGATGACGACGCAGATCCAGAAGATGAACACGTGCAGGTCGTTCTGCTGCTGCGCGATCGTCGTGACCGGCGGCTGCAGGTTCCACTCCCGTGCCGCGAGCGCGATGCCCGGCGACAACAGCGCCGCGATCCCCGCCATCCCCACCCGCCGGCGACCGGCCCGTTCCTTCGCTTGATTGCGCACCATGCTTCCCTCGATGGCCTGCGATGTTGATGTGCTGCGCCGGCAACCGTCGCGCTCCGCGACGGTGCGGCGGGTGCCGGCAGACGGTGAAAGGATGTCGAACGGGTTGCCGAGGGCGACGGTCGCACCGTCACCCGGCAGAAGATGGGCAGACCGGTCGCGGGTCGAAAACTCCGGCTGCGGTCCGCCCGCAGCCCGCTTCCACCACGCCGGAATGCTGCAAAGCGGGCGGATCTTAACATGGATCAAGGAATGATCAAAAAGAGTACGTTTGGCCCGTCGAACGCATGCGCCTCCGCTCATGCAGCCGGGCCGAAAAGCCGCGCCGCGCCGCGCAGCGCAGGCGCACCCTCGTCGCCCGGCGCCCAGCGGAGGTCGGCGAACGGCGGGGCGCCCAGCCGTTCGGCCAGCGCCGCCACGTTGGCGTCGGCCGCGTCCATCGCCGGGTCGACCCGATTGGCGACCCAGCCGGCGAGGGTCAGTCCCCGCGTGCGGATCGCCAGCGCCGACAGCAGCGCGTGGTTGAGGCAGCCGAGGCGGATGCCGACGACCAGCAGCAGCGGCAGCCCGAGCCGCCGCGCGAGGTCCAGCATGTCGATCCGCTCGCCCAGCGGAACCAGCACCCCGCCCGCGCCCTCGACGACGACGAAGTCGCTGGCCGCCGCGAGCCGCCGGCAGGCTGCCGCGCAGCGGTCGAGGTCGATGGCGACGCCCGCCCGCGCAGCGGCGAGATGCGGCGCGATCGGCGCCGCGAGCGCGTAGGGATTGGCGTCCGCCGGAGCCGCGACGACGGTCGACGCGGCGGCCAGTCGCCGCACGTCGGCGTTGCCGGAGCCTCCGTCGTCGACGCCCGCGGCGACCGGCTTCATCCCCACCGCCCGGAAGCCGTCCGCGGCGAGACCGCGCAGCAGCGCCACGGCCACCCGCGTCTTGCCCACGCCGGTGTCGGTGCCGGTGACGAAGATCCCCGCGGCCATCGCTGCCTGCCCGTCCCGCGGCCCCGTCGCTCAGCGCGATCCGGCGCGCGGCGCGCGGACGAAATTGACGATCGCGCGGCCGTCGGCCGTCGTCGTCGCGGGAGCCTTCCACGCGTGGCCGTAGACGACCTCGTAGGTGGCGGGAAGCCGTCCCTCGGGCGCGGTCGCGCGCAGCGCGTCGAGCCCGGCGAGCGCGCGCTGCCAGCGCCGGCGCCCCATCAGCCCGCGCGCGCGCGCCGACGCCGCGTTGGTCGCCCCGATGGCCTTGAGATCGTGCAGGAAATCCGCCGCTCCCGCGTAGGTCAGCGTGAAGCGCTCCATTTCCATCACCGGGTCGGCGAAGCCCGCCTCGACCAGCAGGTCGCCGACGTCGTGCAGGTCGAGGAACCGGCTCACGTGCGGCTCGCCGTCGATCGCGGCGAACACCGCGCGCAGCTCGCGCAGCGTGTCCGGGCCGAAGGTCGTGAACACGAACAGCCCGCCCGTGTCGAGCACGCGCAGCACCTCGGCGAACGCCTGTCGCGGGTCGGCGACCCACTGCAGCGCCAGGTTGCTCCAGACGAGGTCGAAGCTCGCGGCCGCGAACGGCAGCGCGGCGATGTCGCCGCAGGCGAAGCCCGGCACCGCGGCCCCCTGCCGCGAGCGCAGCGGCGCCAGCAGGCGGCCGGCGAGCGAGCGCCGCGCCGTGGTCTTCGCCCGCGCGCCGGCCAGCATCGGCAGCGCGAGGTCGAGGGCCACGCGCTGCGCCTGCGGGTAGCGGAGCGCGAACTCGCCCAGCGCGTCGCCGGTGCCGCAGCCCGCGTCCAGCAGGCGGCGCGGCACGAGCTTGACGACGTCGAGGCGCGCGGCCAGCCGTGCGGCGACCTCGCGCTGCAGCACCGCGGCGGCGTCGTAGGTCGCCGACGCGCGCGCGAAGTGGCGTCGCACCGCGCGGACGTCGATGCCGCCGACCGCGGCGCGCGCGTCTTCAGCGGCCATCGAGGAATCCGTCCAGCGCGGCGTGAAAGGCTTCCGGGTGCGACAGGAACGGCGCGTGCCCGGCGCCGCGGATCTCGACGCAGCGGGCACCGGGGATCGCCTGCGCCAGCCAGCGCCCCGCCGCCGCCGGCGCCAGCGTGTCGCGGTCGCCGGCGATCACCAGCGTCGGCTGCGTCAGCCCGCCGACCGCGGCCCGCAGGTCGATGCCGGCGAGGATGTCCAGCGCCGCGCCCAGCACCTGCGGCGCCGGCTCGCCGCGCGCGAACAGGTGCTTGCGCATCAGCGCCAGCGCCGCGCGGCCGTGGTCGCTGCCGTGCAGCTGCAGCGACAGGAAGCGCTGCAGCGTCGTCCGGTAGGCGACGCCCAGCTCGTCGCCGAAGCGCGCCAGCGTCGCGGCGGTCATCGCGTGCGGCCAGGTGGCGTCGGCGACGAAGCGCGGCGACGTGCAGACCAGCACCAGCCGCGCCACGCGCGCGGGCAGCGCCTGCGCCCACGCCATCGCCACCGCGCCGCCCAGCGACCAGCCCAGCAGCGTGAGCGGCACCGCCGGCGGCACCGCCGCGGCGACCGCGGCGACGATCTCGTCCAGCGTGTAGGGATCGGTGGCGGCGCTGTGCCCGTGCCCGGGCAGGTCGACCGCGTGCACGCGGTAGCGGGTGGCGAGCTGCGGCAGCAGCGGGCCCCAGAGCCCCGAGTGCAGCGCCCAGCCGTGCAGCAGCACCAGCGGCGGACCCTGCCCGACCGATTCGACGTGCACGCTCACCGGAACGTCCTCGTGCTGCGCACGCCGGCATTCGCGCAGGGGACCCGGCGCGCCTGCGCCCGCACCCGCGGCCACCGGCGGCGGCACCCGGCGGCGCTCGCGGCGGCCGCGGCCGGCTTCACGCCGCCCCCGCCAGTTCGCGCAGCGCGGCGCACAGCGCCTCGACCTCCGCCGCGGTGTGCGCCGCGGTCAGCGTGATGCGCAGGCGCGCGGTGCCGGCGGGCACCGTCGGCGGGCGGATCGCCGGCGCCCAGAAGCCGCGTTCCAGCAGCGCGGCCGACAGTGCCACCGCCGCGTCGTTGTCGCCGACGACCAGCGGCTGGATCGCCGTCGGCGAGGGCAGCAGCGGCCAGCGCAGCCCGCGCATCCGGTCGCGGAAGAGGTCGATCAGCGCGAAGAGGTGTCGCCGTCGGCCGGGTTCGCCGCCGATGATCGCCAGCGCCGCGCGCAGCGCCGCGGCGAGCAGCGGCGGCGACGCCGTGGTGAACACGTACGGTCGCGCCGTCTGCAGCAGCGTCTCGATCACCGCCGGGTGCGCGGCCACGAACGCCCCCGCGACGCCGGCGGCCTTGCCCAGCGTGCCCATGCAGACGACGCGCTCCGACTGCAGCCCGAAGTGCGCGAGCGTCCCCTGGCCGCGCTCGCCCAGCACCCCGAAGCCGTGCGCATCGTCGATGACCAGCGTCGCGTCGAACCGGTCGGCGAGCTCGAGCAGCGCCGGCAACGGCGCCAGGTCGCCGTCCATGCTGAACACCGTGTCGGTGGCGATCAGCCGGCGCCGCGCGGTCGTCGTCGCGAGCTGGCGCGCGAGGTCGTCGAGATCGCCGTGCCGGTAGCGGTGGAACGCCGCGCGCGACAGCAGCGCGCCGTCGTTGAGGCAGGCGTGGTCGAGGCGATCGGCGAAGACGGCGTCTTTGCGCCCCGCGAGCGCGGTCAGGATGCCGAGATTGGCGAGATAGCCGGTCGAGAAGAGCAGCGCGCGGGCGCCCGGGCAGGGCTGCACGAAGGCGGCCAGCTCGCGCTCCAGCGCGTCGTGCTGCGCGTGGTGGCCGGAGAGGAGATGCGAGGCGCCGGCGCCGACGCCGCAGGATCGCGCCGCCGCCGCGGCCGCGACGACGATGGCGGGATCGTTGGCCAGCCCCAGGTAGTCGTTGCTGGCAAACGCGACCAGCTCGCGGCCATCGACGACGACGCGCGCGCCCTGCGGCGACGACAGCACGCGGCGCTGCCGCCACAGCCCCGCGGACCGGCGCTCGGCCAGCTCGACCTCGAGCGCGGCGATCAGGCTCGTCGTATCACCTTCGCGCTCGGGGCGGCCCGTCACGCTCATCGGACTGTCGTGATGCCGCGGACCGCGACCGGCCGTCCCCTCACGCGGGCACGATGCCCAGCGCCGCGAACAGCGCCTGGTCGGCGTCGACGTCGGGATTGCCGGTGGTCAGCAGCCGGTCGCCGTAGAAGATCGAGTTGGCGCCGGCGAGGAAGCACAGCGCCTGGCCGGCGTCACCGAGCTCGCGCCGGCCGGCGGACAGCCGCACCAGCGCCTTGGGCATCGTGATCCGCGCGACGGCGATGGTGCGGACGAACTCGAAGGCGTCGAGCGCGGCGACCCCACCCAGCCGCTCGTGCAGCGGCGTCCCCTCGACCTGGACGAGGTTGTTGATCGGCACCGACTCCGGGTACGGCTCCATGTTCGCGAGTTCGGCCACCAGCGCGGCGCGTTGCCGCCGCGATTCGCCCATGCCGACGATGCCGCCGCAGCAGACGTTGATGCCCGCGGAGCGGACGCGCTGCAGCGTGTCGAGCCGGTCCTGGTACTGGCGGGTGGTGATCACTTCGCCGTAGTACTCGGGCGCGGTGTCGAGGTTGTGGTTGTAGTAGTCGAGGCCCGCGTCGCGCAGCTGTTCCGCCTGCCCTTCCTTCAGCATGCCGAGCGTGCAGCAGGTCTCGAGGCCCAGCGCCTTGACCTCGCGCACCATCTCCAGCACCGGCTCGAGGTCGCGCTGCTTCGGGCCGCGCCACGCGGCACCCATGCAGAAGCGCGTCGCGCCCTGCGCCTTGGCAGCGGCGGCCGTCGTGCGCACGGTCGCGAGATCGAGCAACGGCGTCTCCTCGACGACGGCGCCGTGGCGCTTCGCCTGCGAGCAGTAGCCGCAGTCCTCGGCGCAGCCCCCGGTCTTGATCGACAGCAGCGTCGACAGCTGGACCGTGTTGGCGGCGTGGTGCTGGCGGTGCACCTGCTGCGCGCGGAACAGCAGATCGGCGAACGGCAGCGCGAACAGCGCCTCGACCTCGTCGACCGCCCAGCGTCCGCCGCCGACCGGACGCAGCTCCGGCGGCGGCGAGGATTGCGGCTGGATCGGGATCGTCCGTTCGAGCGATGGCATGGCGGGGCAACTCGGCGTTGAATGGAAGGGAATCGCGGGCAGCACGATCGCAAAACGCAGCGCAGTGTCGAGGGGCACCCCAGCATTGTCAAATCCACGACGGGCGACGTTTTACAACGCCATTGCGCAGGGCGCGGCGCTCGCCACCCGGGCGGCGCAGACGGCGCGATGGCAGGCCCGGCTGCAGGCGCGACGGCTGTTGCCGCAGAGCTGCGCGCTGTGTGCTGCACCGACCCCCGACGCGCTGGTCTGCGCCGCCTGCGCGGCGGCGCTGCCGACCCTCCGCGACGCCTGCCCGCGCTGCGCGCTGCCGTCGACCGCGGGCGTACCCTGCGGCGCCTGTCTCGCGCAGCCGCCGCCGTTCGACGCCACGATCGCCGCCCACGCCTACGCGTTCCCGGTCGATCGCCTGTTGCAGGCGCTGAAGTACAACGGCCGGCTGGCGCTGGCCGATTGGGCGGCGGCGGCGCTGGCGGCGCGGGTGCGGGCCGGGCGCGTCCCGCCGGCAGCGCTCGCCGGCTCGTCGCCGCCGCTGCTGGTGCCGCTGCCCCTCGCGCCGGCGCGGCAGCGGCAGCGCGGCTTCAACCAGGCGCAGGAGATCGCCCGCGAGCTCGGCCGCCTGCTGGCACTTCCGGTCGCGCCCGCGCTGCTGCGCACGCGGACGACGCCGCCCCAGGCGGATCTGCCCTGGGCCGAGCGGGTGCGCAACGTCCGCGGCGCCTTCGCCGCCCGCGATCGCCTCGACGGCGCGCACGTCGTCCTCGTCGACGACGTGATGACCACCGGCGCGACGCTCGCCGCGGCGGCCACGGCCGCCCGGGCCGCCGGCGCGGCGCGCGTCGAGTGCTGGGTCGTCGCGCGCACGCTGCCGCAGGCGCAATCGTGAGACGATGCCGACGTCGCAGGTCCCGCGTTCCGAGCCGCCCATGCCGCCCGCCTTTGCCGTCGTCCTCGTCCAGCCCGAGATTCCCCCCAACACCGGCAACGTCATCCGCCTCACCGCCAACACCGGCACCGAGCTGCACCTGGTCCGGCCGCTGGGATTCCGGATGGACGATCGCGAGCTGCGGCGCGCCGGGCTCGACTATCACGAGTACGCGCGAGTCCAAGTGCACGCCGATTTCGCCGCCTGCCGGACCGCGCTCGACGCCGGCGGCCCGCGCCGCTGGTTCGCGTTCACCACCCGCGCCGCGCGCTCGCTGTACGACGCGCGCTTCACTCCGGGCGACGTGCTGGTGTTCGGCTGCGAAACCGCCGGGCTCGCCGACCACCTGCTCGACGGCTTCCCCGACCCGCGGCGGCTGCGCATCCCCATGCGGCCGCAGATGCGCAGCATCAATCTCTCCAACGCGGTGGCGGTCGCCGTCTACGAAGCCTGGCGGCAGTCCGGATTCGCCGGTGCCGCGCCGGGCGCCCCCGACTGAGAGGCGGACAGTCCTTCGCTCAGTGCCGTTCGGCGCGCGGCTCGCGCCGCAGCAGCGACAGCACCGCGTCGCGCGGCGGCAGGTCCTCGAACAGCGTCCGGTAGACGGCGTCGCAGATCGGCATGTCGACGGCAAGATGCCGCGCCAGTCCGCGCAGCATCCGGGCGGCGGCCACTCCTTCGGCGACGTGGCCGAGCTGCGGCAGGATGTCGGCGAGGCGTCGTCCCTCGGCCAGCGCCAGCCCGACCCGCCGGTTGCGCGACAGGTCGCCGGTGCAGGTCAGCACGAGGTCGCCCAGGCCCGCGAGCCCCATCAGCGTGCTGCGCTGCCCGCCCAGCGCCTCCGACAGGCGCCCGGTCTCGGCGAGCCCGCGGGTGATCAGCGCCGCGCGCGCGTTGTTGCCGAAGCCCAGCCCGTCGCTGGCGCCGGCGGCGATGGCCAGCACGTTCTTCACCGCGCCGCCGACCTCGACGCCGGCGATGTCGTCGCTTGCATAGACGCGCAGCGCGTCGCCGCGCAGCCGCGACGCGACTTGCTCCGCCACCTCGCCGGCGGTCGCGGCCACGGCGACCGCCGTGGGCAGCCCGGCGGCGACTTCCTCGGCGAAGCTCGGTCCGGAGATCACGCCGACGGGCGCCGGCCACAGCGGCGCCACGACCTGGTGCGGCAGCGCGGCCCCGCCCGGCACCGCGGGCGCTTCGACGAAGCCCTTCGACAGCCAGACCAGCGGGGCGCGCAGACCAGCCGCCAGCAGCTCGCGGGCGAGCCCCGGCAGCGCGGCCACCGGCGGGGCGGCGATCAGCAGTTCGGCGTCCGCGAGGTCGTCGAGCCCTGCGGTCACGGCCAGCGCAGGGGGCAAGGCGACGCCGGGCAGGTACCGCGCGTTGACCCGTTCGCTCGCCATCGCGGCCGCCTGCGCCGGATCGCGCGCCCAGAGGACCGTCGACGAGCCCTCGCGCCGCGCGAGGTGCAGCGCGAGCGCCGTTCCCCAGGCCCCGGCGCCGACGACTGCGATGCGCGCGCGCAGTCCGCCCGGGGTCAAAGCCCGAACACCTGCGCGACCCGGACGAAACCGGTCTGTCCGTCGCGGTGGCGGACCTTGACCCAGCCCGGGCTCGCGGTCGCCGACGCCGACGTCACCGCCTCGGCGGGTTCGAGCAGCACGTTGAGTTCCGCCCGGAACACCAGCGGCGCAGCCTCGTCGGGGCTCGCCCGGATCTCGGCGAGCGGCACGCGGACGACCAGCGTCCGGCGCTCGGCCAGCGTCTTCTTCTCGACCCAGCCGATCGTGCCGCCGACGTCGCGGACCTTGGTCCAGTTCTCCAGTGCGACGATGACTTCGAGCGGGGTGTCGCGGCCGAGCACGAACAGCGCCTTGGCCCGCGTCGACGGCGCGTCGTAGAGGACCGTCGCCGGCTCCGCGGTCGAGCGGAACTCCAGCGCCGCGACCGTCGCCGCCGCGCCGGCGCAGGCGAGCGCGACCAGGATGACGCCGAGCCGACCGGTGGCGCGCCGCCGCAGGCCGGACAGGGGCAGCGTCATCGGCGGCGTCGCGTCAGTTGGTGACGGCGGGCGCTTGGGCCTGTGCCTGCGCCAGTTGCTGCTGGTAGAGCGCGTCGAAGTTGATCGGCGCCAGGTGCACGGGCGGGAAACCGGCGCGGGTGATCGCGTCGGCCAGCGTCTCGCGCACGTACGGAAACAGCACCGTCGGGCAGTTGATCGCGATCACCTGCTGCATGTGCTCGGGCGGCACGCCGCGGATGGTGAACACGCCTGCCTGCGCGGCCTCGACCAGGAACAGCGTCTTGTCGCCGGCCTTGGCGGTCAGCGTGACCGTCAGCACGCATTCGTAGATGTCGGGCTCGACCTGCTCGCCGCGCGTGCGCAGCCCGACCTCGACCTGCGGCGCCTCCTGGGTCAGGAAGGACTTCGGCGCGCCGGGGTTCTCCAGCGAGAGGTCCTTGACGTAGATCTTGTCGATCGTGAATACCGGCCCCTGGGGGGCGCTTTGCTGGGCTTCGGCCATGGTGCGGTCTTTCGCTTGGGAAGTGGGACCGCGCATTTTACCCCACGCGGCGCGCCCCGGTGTCAGGCGGGCGGGGTCGGCGCGCCGGCGAGCAGCGGATCGAGCCGCCCGGAGCGATCGAGCGCGACGAGATCGTCGTAGCCCCCGACGTGAAACTCGTCGATGTAGATCTGCGGCACCGTCCGCCGGCCGGTCCGGCGCATCATGTCCTCGCGGACCGCGGGGTCGAGGTCGACACGGACCTTGGCGATGTCGGCGACGCCCTTGGACTTCAGCAGCCGCTCGGCCTGGATGCAGTACGGGCAGACGGCGGTCGCGTACATGGTGATCTGCGGCATGTCACTTCTCCACCGGCAGCCCGGCGTCCTTCCACGCGTTGTAGCCGCCGTGGAGGTTGTAGATGTCGGTGAAGCCCATCCGCGCCAGCGCCGCGCCGGCCATGCGGCTGCGGTTGCCGCGGGCACAATAGGCGACGACCGGCCGGGAGGTCAGCTTGGCCAGCTCCGCGGCCCGGCTGTCGAGCTGTGACAGCGGGATGTGGATCGCCTTGGGCAATCGGCCGCCCTCGTACTCCTTGGTTTCGCGGACGTCGAGCAGCACGGCGTCCTGCGTGTTGATGAGGTGCGTGACGTTGAGGTTGCCGACGTCCTTCATCGGCGAAAAGCGCCGCTGGACCAGCGGCCAGATGAGCATGGCGCCGGACAGGAACAGCACGAGGAGCAACAGCCAGTTGTTTTGGATGAAGGACATGGATTCCGGAACGGGTCGGGATGCGGGCGAAGCGTAAAATGATAGCGCATGCGGGGTCCGCGGACGGATTCACCGGGCGCCGAGCGGTGACGACGCCCGCCGCCGGCCGCGTGGGCGCGGGTCCTCGCCGCGCCGGGGCGGGGCCCGGCGCGGGCGCCGCGGAGGCCGATGCCGCCGGCGACGCCCGGGCGCTGGAAGCCCGACGGCAGGAGTTGAGATCGCGCGTCGCGGCGGTGCAGCGCGAGCTCGCCGCCGCCGAGACCTCGCGCGCCGACGCGGCCGACGCGCTGCAGACCTCGGCGCTGGCGATTTCCGACGCCAACCGCCGCCTCCACGACCTTGCTGCCGAGCGCAGGAGAATCGTGGCGGCGCTCGCGAAGCTCGACGCCGAGCGCAGCGCGCTGGCCGTGCAGGTGCGCGGCGAGCAGACGCTGCTCGCCCGGCTGCTCGCCCGGCAACAGCGCGGCAGCGAGCACGACTGGCTGAAACTGCTGCTGTCGGGGCGCGATCCGGGCGACATCAGCCGCCTGCTCCACTATTACCGCGCGATCAGCGAGGCGCGTGCGCGCTCGATCGCCGGCCTGCGGGCGAATCAGCAGCGCGCGCAGGCGCTGGCCGACGAGGCGCTGGCGCGGCAGCAGCGCCTCGACGCCCTGGCGCAGGACGAGCAGGCGCAGCGCTCGCTCCTCGAGCAGGGGCGCCGGCAGCAGGCGCAGGTGCAGGCACGGGTCGCCGCCGACATCCGCCGCCAGCAGCGGGAACTCGATCGCCTGCAGCGCGACGAGGCCCGCCTGGCGCGCCTGCTCGACCGGCTGGCCGAGTTCGCGCGGAGCCGGCCGCCGCCGGACCGGCCGCCGGACCGGCCGCCCGAGGCCGCCACCGCGCCGGCCGCGGGCAACGGCTTGCGCCGCGGCGGCACGCCGATGCCGGTCCGGGGGGAACTTACCGCCCGCTTCGGTGCCCCAAGAGACGGTGGAAAAACGGCCTGGAAGGGTTGGTTCATCCGCTGCACGACCGGCGAGGAGGTGCGTTCCATCGCCGCCGGTCAGGTCGTCTACGCCGACTGGCTGCGCGGCTTCGGCAACCTGCTGATCGTGGATCACGGTGACGGTTACATGAGCCTCTACGGCAACAACGACGCGCTGCTCGCGGTCGTCGGTGCGACGGTGCGCGAAGGAGAGGCCATTGCGCAGGCAGGGGCTTCCGGTGGCAGTGCGGAACCCGGGGTATACTTTGAGATTCGCCATCAGGGCGCGGCCGTCGATCCGGCGACCTGGATCGGCAGATAAGGGGCACGACGCGATGGGCAACTGGAAAAAGGCGGGGCTGATCGGATTGGGCGCGGTGCTGGGCGTGCTGCTGTCGCTCAATTTCTCCGCGGTTGCGCAGCGCGAGGCGAAGCTGCCGATCCCCTACGAGGACCTGCAGCTGCTGTCGGCGGTGTTCGGCAAGATCAAGAGCGACTACGTCGAGCCGGTGTCCGACGAGAAGCTCATCAAGGAAGCCATCAACGGGATGGTCCGCGGCCTCGACCCGCACTCCGACTTTCTCGACGCCGAGGCCTTCAAGGACCTGCAGATCAGCACCCAGGGCAAGTTCGGCGGGCTGGGGATCGAGGTCGGCGTCGAGGACGGCGTCGTCCGCGTCGTCTCCCCGATCGAGGACACGCCGGCCTTCCGCGCCGGCATCCAGACCGGCGACCTCATCGTCAAGATCGACGACACCGCGACCCGGGGGCTGCCGCTTTCCAAGGCGGTCGACAAGATGCGCGGCAAGCCCGGCACCGACGTGGTGCTGACCATCGTCCGCAAGAGCGCCGACCAGCCGCTGGTGTTCACGCTGACGCGCGAGGAGATCAACGTCAAGAGCGTGCGCGCGAAGATGCTCGAGCCCGGCTACGGCTACGTCCGCGTGCGCAGCTTCCAGGAGCGCACCGGCGAGGACCTCGCCAAGGCGCTGAAGGACTTCTACAAGCAGGGCGAGCTGAAGGGCCTCGTGCTCGACGTGCGCTCGGACCCCGGCGGGCTCCTCAACCAGGCGGTCGCCGTCTCGGCCGCGTTCCTGCCCAAGGACGCCCTCGTCGTCTACACCGACGGCCGCACGCCGGACGCGAAGATGCGCCTCACCGCGACCAAGGACAACTACACGCGCCGCGGCGACGACTACCTGAAGGACCTGCCGGCGGCGGTGAAGAAGGTGCCGATCGCCGTGCTGGTCGACGGCGGCACCGCGTCGGCGTCGGAGATCGTCGCCGGCGCGCTGCAGGACCACAAGCGCGCGACGGTGCTGGGCACGCAGACGTTCGGCAAGGGCTCGGTGCAGACGATCCTGCCGCTGTCCAACACCGCCGGGCTGAAGCTCACCACCGCCCGCTACTACACGCCGGCCGGCCGGTCGATCCAGGCGAAGGGCATCGAGCCCGACATCTACGTCGACGACGGTCGCGACTCGAGCAACCGCATCCGCGAAGCCAATCTCGAGCGGCATCTCGAGACCAACAAGGCCGGCGCGCCGACGGGCCCCGCAGGATCCGCGGCACCGGCCGCGCCGAACGCGCCCGAGGCGGCACCGAAGGACAACAAGTCCGCAGTGCAGCCGCAGCCCCCGCGCTTCGAATTCGGCGCCGACGACGACTTCCAGCTCGCGCAGGCGATGAACCACCTGAAGGGGCAGCCGGTGATCGCCTCGAACAAGTCGATGGCCGCGCAGGCCAAGCCGCAATAGGCGCCCGCGGCCGCGAAAAGCGCCCGGCGTGCCGGGCGTTTTCGTTTGCAGCCGCCGCCCCGACCGCACCCCGCCACCGGAACCCCCGCCGATGGACGACGACCAGCTGCTCCGCTACAGCCGCCACATCCTGCTGCCCGAGCTCGGCATCGCCGCGCAGCAGAAGTTCGCGGCGGCGCGGGCGCTGATCGTCGGCGCCGGCGGGCTGGGCTGCCCGGCCGCGCAGTTCCTCGCCGCCGCCGGCATCGGCCACCTGACGCTGTGCGATCCCGACCGCGTCGACCTCACCAACCTGCAGCGGCAGATCCTCTTCTCCACCGCCGACATCGGCACGGCCAAGGCCACCGCCGCCCGCGCCCGGCTGCTCGCGATCAACCCCGAGGTGGAGATCGCCGCGGTCATCGCCCGGATCGGCGGCGAGGCGCTGGCGGACGCGGTCGCCGCCGCCGACGTCGTGCTCGACTGCAGCGACAACTTCGCCACCCGGCACGCCGTCAACCGCGCCTGCGTCGCGGCCGGGAAGCCGCTGGTGTCGGGGGCGGCGATCCGCTTCGACGGCCAGGTCGCGGTGTTCGATGCGCGGGTCGCCGGCGCGCCGTGCTACCACTGCCTGTTCGGCGAGGGCGAGGAGATCGAGGAGACCCGCTGTGCGACGATGGGCGTGTTTGCGCCGCTGGTCGGCATCGTCGGCGCCACGCAGGCCGCCGAGGCGCTGAAGCTCGTCGCCGGCGTCGGCGAATCGCTCGCCGGCCGGCTGCTGCTGCTCGACGCCATGGCGATGACCTGGCGCGAGGTGCGCGTGCCGCGCGACCCGGCGTGCCCGGTCTGCGGCCCGGAGCGCCGCTGACGCGGTCGGTCAGCCAAACAGGAACTTGCGCTGCGGGTCCCAGCCGTCCTGCGGCTTGCGCTTGAAGCCGGTCTTGGCGAACAGCAGCCAGCGGCCGAGCACGTAGGCGAGCAGCACGCCCGCCTCGGCACCGGGATCCCCGGGCCACTGCCCGCCGGCCTGCGCGATCCGCAGCGCCTGCCGCAGCGCCGCCTCGATGCGCTCGTAGAGCTGGTTGATGCGCGCCTGCAGCCGCGCGTCCTCGTTGACCAGCGCGTCGCCGATCAGCACCCGGGTCATGCCGGGATTCTTGTCGGCGAAGCCCAGCAGCACGCCGACGATCTGCTGCGCCTGCAGCGCGCCGTCGGGGGTCTCGGCGGCGATCTTGTTGATCAGCGTGAACAGCGTGGTCTCGATGAACTCGATCAGCCCCTCGAACATCTGCGCCTTGCTGGCGAAGTGCCGGTACAGCGCCGCCTCGGAGACGTCCAGCCGGGCCGCGAGCGCCGCGGTGGTGACCTTCTCGCCGCGCGGGTTCTCGAGCATGGCGGCCAGCGTCTGCAGGATCTGCAGCCGACGTTCCCCGGACTTTGGCGCCATGGTGCGGATCCCGGCCTGGGCGAGCGCGCCGTTCAGCCGCCGGACCGCGGGTGCACGGCCTCGGCATCGTCGGCGCGGATCATCGTCCCCACGCCTTCGTTGGTGAGCACCTCGAGCAGCAGCGCGTGCTCGACGCGGCCGTCGATGATGTGCGAGCTCTTGACGCCGTTCTTCACCGCGTCGAGCGCCGAGCCGATCTTGGGCAGCATGCCGCCGCTGATCGTGCCGTCGGCGAACAGCCCGTCGATCTCGGTGGCGGTCAGGCCGGACAGCAGCGTGCCCTGCTTGTCCAGCACGCCGACGGTGTTGGTCATCAGCACCAGCTTCTCGGCCTTGAGCGTCTCGGCGAGCTTGCCGGCGACCAGGTCGGCGTTGATGTTGTAGGCCTCGCCCTCGCGGCCGACGCCGATCGGCGCCACCACGGGGATGAAGTCGCGCGAGTCGAGCAGCTGGATGATCTCGGGATCGATGCGCTCGATCTCGCCGACCAGGCCGATGTCGATCATCTCGCCGTCGACGGTCTCGCTCTTCAGCAGCATCTTGCGCGCGTGGATGAACGCGCCGTCCTGGCCGGTGAGTCCCACCGCCTTGCCGCCGTGCTGGTTGATGAGGCCGACGATCTCCTGGTTGAGCTCGCCCAGCACCATCTCGACGACGTTCATCACCCGGTCGTCGGTGACGCGCATGCCCTGCCGGAACTCGCTGGCGATGCCCATCTTCTTCAGCAGGTCGCCGATCTGCGGGCCGCCGCCGTGGACGATCACCGGGTTCATGCCGACCAGCTTCAGCATGACGACGTCGCGGGCGAAGCCGGCCTTCAGCTGCGGCTCGGTCATCGCGTTGCCGCCGTACTTGACGATGATCGTCTTGTCGTGGAAGCGCTGGATGTAGGGCAGGGCCTCGGCGAGGATCTGCGCCTTCAGGGCAGCATTGACGGCGTCGATGGGCATGGCGGGCGGGGCGCGGAGTGGGGCGGGACCGGCACCCGCTGCGGTTGGCGGATGGACACCGGCTCTTCGGGAATTGTACCGGAACCCCGCCGCCGGAGATTGCCGGGGAACCGATCGCCGCCGCCGGCGCCGGGCGCGCCAGCGGGTGGCTTTTTTGCTATCGTTCGCCCCCATGCCTCGCCTGCGGCGGCCTCCGGCGCCCTGCGCCCGGTTCCTCCCGCCCCCGCCCACGCCGCCACGAACGCCGATGCGTCTCGCGATCATCCGCCAGGACTATGCGCCCGAGGCGACGACCGAGCTGTTCCTCGAAGCGGCGCTGGAGGCGCTGCTGGAGCGCAACGTCGCGGTGTCGCTGTACAGCCGCGCGGTCACGCCCACGCGGCTGCAGCTGATCGAGCAGGTCCACTGCGATCCCTTCCACGTCGGCCGCTGGTGGCGCGACGCCGGCTTCGCGCGCGCCGTGTGCCGGGTCATCGGCAGGGCGCGCGCCAACCTCGTCGAGGCGCACCAGCCGCTGCCCTGCTGCGACGTCTATCGCGCCGATGCCGGCGTCTACGCGTCGTGGTTCGACGAGGAGCTCGCCAACGCGAGCGTGCCGCGACGGTGGCGGCTGCGCCTCAGCCCCTACTGGCGCTATCTGCTCGCCGCCGAGCGGCGGATGTTCACCAGCCCCTGGCTGCGCGCGGTGATCTGCCCGTCGACCATGGTGAAGGACGAGATCGCCGCCCGCTTCGGGCTGCCGGAGGCGAAGCTGCCGGTGATACCGCAGCCGGTCGACACCGCCGGCCTGTCGCCGGCGCTGCGCGTGCATCGCACCGAGACCCTCGCCCGGCACGGCATCGACCCCGCGGCGACGGTGTTCCTCTTCGCCAGCAACGACTGGCGCCGCGACGGCGCCCGCGCCGCGATCGAGGCGGTGGCACGGGTCCCCGCCGGCGCGCACCTGCTGCTGCTCGGCCAGCCGCCGACCGCCGGCGCGCCGGACGCGCTGCGGCGCGAGCTGGGCGCCGGCGACCGCGCCACCTTCGTCGGCCAGCCGCCCGACCCGCGACCCTACCTCGGCGCCGCCGATGCGCTGATCCTGCCCGCGCGCTACGACCCGCGCCCCACGGTGGTGCTGGACGCGATGGCCAGCGGCCTGCCGCCGATCGTCGGCGAGCGTTCGGGCGCCGCCGCGCTGGTGCGCGAACGCGACTGCGGGCTGGTCGTGTCGCCGAAGGACGGCGCGGCGCTGGCGGCGGCGATGCAGGCGCTGCAGGACCCCGCGCGGCGCGCGCGGCTGGCCGTCAACGCGCGCAACGCGGTGCTGCCCTTCACGGCGGCGGCGATGACGCTGCAGGCCGTGCTGCTGTACCGCGACCTGCTGGCCGCGACGGTCCCGCCGCGCCGCGCCGACCCGCCCGCTCCCGGCGCGCGGCCGGTGGCGCCGGACGACGACGTCCCGACGCTGCAGCGCGAGGCGCCGGCGTCCGCGGCGCGCCGGCCGGACCTCAGGCCCGACGAGCCCGCCGAGGGTTCCGGGACGCCGGGCTGAGCATGCGACCGGCAGCCGTGCGCGCGGCATCGACGCGCTCCCCGATGATCGACCGCCTGCTCTTCTGGCAGCCGCTGGTGGCCGCCGCCTACCTCGCGCTGCTGCCGACCCATGCGCTGACGTTCTGGCGCTCGACGACGTTCGCGCTCGGCGCGCTGCTGACGCTCGCCGTCGCCATGGCGGCCGCGCGGCACCGCGCACCGTCGATTCCCGCGCCGCCGCGCGCCGTCACCCTCGCCTTCGTCGCCTGGGGCCTGTGGTCGACGGCGTCGCTGGCGTGGTCGGTGCACCCCGACTACACGGCCGTGCAGCTGCGCCGCGAGGTGGCCTGGACGCTGCTCGCGGCGGCGACGTTCTTCGTCGCCTGCAGCGACGCGCGCACCTGGCGCGGGTTCGTCGTCACCGCGCTGGGCAGTTTCGTCGTCCTCGCGACCTTCGCCGGCGTCCAGGCGCTGACCGTCGGCCGCTGGAATGCCGGCGTCTGGCACGGCGACGTCGGCCTGTGGTCGACCTGGCTGGTCCTCGTCGCGCCGTTCACGCTGACGCTGCTGGCGCCGCCGCCGGGAGGGTTCGCGGACCGGCGGGCGAGCCTCGTCGGCGGCGTGCTGCTGCTGGCGCTGCTGCTCGCCGCCGCGCGGGCCACCGACAACCGGATGGTCTGGATCGCGCTCGCGGCGGTGTTCGCGACCGCGTCGCTGCTCGGCGCGCTGCGCTGGCGGGCGAGCCTGCGCCGCGCGCCGCTGCGCTGGCTGGTGCCGCTGCTGTGCCTGCTGGTGGCACTGGGCGCGCTGTTCGCCGACGCGGTCCGCGAGAAGGCGCAGCAGCACCACCCGCCGCAGACCTCGGTGGCGCAGGCGCTCGCCACCGACCCGCGGATCGTGCTGTGGGACCACACGGTCGAGCGCATCCGCGAGCGGCCGTGGACCGGCTTCGGCTTCGGCCGCGGCATCATCGGCGACGAACTCCGCGCGGCGCTGCGCGACCCGCTGCTGGCGCACGCGCACAACGTGTTCGTGAGCCAGTGGCTGCAGACCGGCGCGCCCGGGTTCGCGCTGCTGGTCGCGCTGCTGGCGGCGCTGGCGACCGCGCACGCGGCGAGCCTGCGCTCCGCCGACCCGACGCGGGCGCTGCTGGGCGTGATCGGGCTCTCGCTGCTCGCCGGCTTCGTCGTCAAGAACCTGACCGACGACTTCTTCTTCGGCAGCAACGCCAAGGAGTTCTGGGCGCTGAACGCGATCCTGCTCGGCTACGACGCGCGGCTGCGCGCCGCGATGGCGGCGGCGAGATCGCCGGGTTAGCTCCGCCGGCGCGGCGTCCGCAGCGGCAGCGGCACCGCCGCCTCGCCGGGCGGCGATTCCGTCGGCAGCGGCTTCACCGGCGCGCCCGCCGGCGGCATGTATTCGGGAATCCACGACTTCAGGCGCGCGCGGACCTCGGCGTCGTCGGCCACGCGATCGCGCTCGCACCAGGCGATCATCTGCCCGACGGCGTCGCGGTTGGCGGCGCGCGCCTGCGCGATGCGCAGCTTCGGGTGCGTCGTCGGCAGCGTCGCTTCCTCGGTCGCGAGCAGCTCCTCGAACAGCTTTTCGCCGGGCCGCAGGCCGGTGAAGACGACCGCGATGCGATCGGGATCGGCGCCGGACAGCCGGATCAGGTCGCGCGCGAGGTCGACGATGCGCACCGGCTCGCCCATGTCCAGCACCAGGATCTCGCCGCTGCGGCCCTGCAGCCCCGCCTGCAGCAGCAGCTGCGTGGCCTCGGAGATCGACATGAAGTAGCGGGTGATCTCCGGATGGGTGACGGTCACCGGGCCGCCGCGGGCGATCTGCTCCTTGAAGCGGGGGATCACGCTGCCGGCGCTGCCGAAGACGTTGCCGAAGCGCACCAGCACGAACTGCGTCGGCCCGTCCTGCAGGCTCTGGCAGACGATCTCGGCGAAGCGCTTGGACGCCCCCATCACGCTGGTCGGATTGACGGCCTTGTCGGTGGACACCAGCACGAACTTCTCGACCTTGGCGGCCACCGCCGCGCGCGCCAGCACCCAGGTGCCGTAGGCGTTGTTGCGCACCGCCTGCCAGGCGTTGGTGTCCTCCATCAGCGGCACGTGCTTGTACGCGGCGGCGTGGAAGACCGCCTGCGGGCGCTCGCGCGCCAGCACTTCGTCGACCAGCGCAACGTGCTTGACGTCGCCGACGACGCAGGTCAGCGGCAGCCGCGGGAACGCGTCGGCGAGCGTCATCTGGATCTCGTACAGCGCCGCCTCCGAGATGTCGAACAGCACCAGCCGCGCCGGCCGGAAGCGGGCGATCTGCCGGCACAGCTCGGCGCCGATCGAGCCGCCGGCGCCGGTGACCAGCACGACGCGGTTGCCCAGCCACTCGCCCAGCCCCGCGCTGTCCAGCACCACCGGATCGCGGCCGAGCAGGTCGTCGAGCTCGATGTTGCGGATCGTCGTCAGCTCCGAGCGCCCGCTGATGAGGTCCTCGTACGACGGCACCGTCAGCGCTTCGAGCCCGGCGGCGGCGCAGACCTCGGCGGCGCGCCGCCGCACGCCGTGATCGGCCGAGGGCAGCGCGATGATCACCTTGCGCACGCCGAAACGCTGCGCCCAGTGCGGCAGCGACGCGATCTTGCCCAGCACGCTGTGGTCGCGCAGCTGCCGGCCCTGCTTGGCGGGGTCGTCGTCGACCAGCCCGACGACGCGCCACTGGCGGCTGCGCGCCAGCTCCTTGGTGAGCCGCGCGCCGGCCTCGCCGGCGCCGACGATCAGCACCGGCTCGCCCAGCGCCGCGAGCGGGCTGTAGAGGCGGTGCTCCTTCCAGATCCGGTAGGCGAAGCGGCTGCCGGCCATGATGAAGATCAGCAGCACCGGATAGAAGATCAGCACGCTGCGCGGCACCACGGTCTGCAGCTGCAGCATCACCAGCACGACCGGGATCAGCAGCGCGCCGAGGCCCGCCGCGAGGACGATCTGCTTGAGATCGGGCGTGCTCGCGTAGCGCCACAGCCCGCGATAGAGGCCGAAGGCGTAGAAGATCGCGCCCTGCAGCGGGACGATCCACGCCAGCGTCCGCCACATGTCGGCGACGTAGGGCTCGCCGATGTCGAGGTTGAAGCGCAGCCAGTACATCGCGACCCAGGCGAGCCCCGCGGCGCACAGATCGTGGGCGAAGGCGAGCCACGCCCGCCAGTTGGAGAGTCTTTTCATCGCAGTTTCGGTTGCCGGATCCGCCAATGATAATCAATGCCGGCGAAGACTGCCGCGATCGCGATCGTCCAGCCGCCGATCGCCCACGTCGCCGACGCCCCGGTGGCCAGCGCGAACACCGCCGACGAGCCGGTGCCGGCGATCAGCACGCCGAAGAACGCCAGCGTCCCGCGGTGCCCGGCGCCGAGCTGGTGCAGCCGCTGGTAGTAGTGCGAGCGGTGCGCTTCCCAGACCCGCTCGCGGGCGAGCCCGCGCCGGGCCAGCGTCGCCGTCGCGTCGGCGATGAAGGGCAGGAAGACCAGCAGCGGGAACCACGCCGGCCAGACGCCGCCGCCCCAGCCGGCAAGGCCGAACAGCGCCGCCAGGAAGCCCAGCGGCACCGCGCCGATGTCGCCCATGAACATCCGGGCCGGCGGCGCGTTGACGATCAGGAGCGGCACGCAGGCCGCGGCCAGCGCCAGCATCGGCGCGGCGGGCGCGCCGCCGAGCCACGCCCCGGCAGCCAGTGCCGAGAAGCCGCAGACCGCCATCGTCGCCGCCAGGCCGTCGCTGCCGTCCATGAAGTTGAACAGGTTGGCCGACCAGGCGAGCGCGAGCGCCGCGCCGGCGACGGCGGCCACGCCCGTCACCCCCGGCAGCGCGGCGGCGGCGAGCGCGGCGGCGGCGAGGTGGACGCCGAGCCGGGGCAAGGGCGGCACGCCGCGCCAGTCGTCGAGCAGCGAAATGGCCGCGATCGCGCCCCAGCCGGCCCAGCCGGCGCCCCCGCCCGGCAGCGCGGCCCCGGCCAGCGCCATCGCCGCCAGCCATCCGGCCCAGACCGAGAGCCCGCCGACGCGGCAGACCGGCCGCTGGTGCAGCGTCCGGGCGTTGGGCAGCGCCTGCGGCAGCCGGGAGGCGTGGCGAAAGAGCAGCGCCAGCCCCAGCGCCGCGACCAGCGCCGCGGCGCCGGCCGTGGCGGCGAGCTCCGCCGGGCCCGCGGCGGCCCCGGTCAGCGGAAAGAGGGACGGCACGGCCGCCTCGCGCAGGAACCTCCGGCACCCGGGGCGACGCGCGCCCGCAGGCCGAAAACCGGGACAAACGGCAAAACCGCGCGCGCGCGCGCCGGATTGCCGCCCAAACAACACTTTTCCATACCCGATCATACGCTTAGCGGCGATTGTTTGCGTGGCTGGCAGCGTGCGGCAGGCGGCCGCTTGCCGCAGGCGGCATCGTTTCCTGTCGCGTTTTAGCAACAGGCGCCCCCCCATTGACGACCGCGCGGGACTTTACCTTGCCTCTGCAAGAAGCCGTTTGGCACAATGACGTCAACTTCTCGATACGTCTGAGAAGGTTTCGATGGCAAGGTCCAACGCCTGTCTCCTTGCCAATTTAATCCGTTAGAGGAGAGACTCAATGAACAAGAAGCTCGTCGCTGTCGCCATTGCGGGTCTGCTCGCCGCCCCGCTGGCGCAAGCACAAACCGCGAACGTCACGCTGTACGGTCGCGTCAGCATGGACGTTGACATGGTCAATTACGACGGCCCGTCCGGCGACAACACCGTCGGCAAGGTGCAGAGCATCTCGTCGCGCTGGGGCCTGCGCGGTTCCGAAGCGCTCGGCAACGGCATGAACGCGATCTTCCAGTGCGAAACCCCGCTGGCGGCCGACGAAGGCGCCAGCGGCTCCTCGGTCATGTGCGGCCGCGAAGGCTGGGTCGGCCTCAACGGCCGCTGGGGTGAAATGAAGCTCGGTTACGGCCTGACCCCGTACGACGACGTCAAGGGCTTCACCGACCACCAGGGCTCCAACGGCTTCGAGAACCCGAACAACGGCGTGTCCTCCGGCCCCGGCTTCGCCGCCAACGGCCTGTTCACCAACTACGGCAACGGCCAGGCCGTCACCAACTCGGGTGCGTTCGACGCCCGTTACGGCAACTCGATCAGCTACAAGACGCCGGGCTTCTCCGGCTTCACGTTGCGCACGCAGTACGCGTTCATCGACGAAAGCCCGGCGCAGCAGGCCTTCGGCTGGGACACCGCGCTGATCTACGCCGCCGGCCCGGCCACCTTCGGCCTGACCTACGCGTACCACGGCGACTTCGCCGGCCTCGGCGGCACGATCGCCGGCAAGAACGACCAGCAGTCGTGGCGCCTGGCGGGCAAGTGGAACTTCGGCCGCTTCCAGATCGACGGCTACTACGACCAGGCCAAGTACAAGTTCGCCGGCAACCTCGTTCCCGCGAACTTCAGCGTCGACCAGACCTACAAGTACGCCAACTGGGCGATCGGCGTGCTGGCCCCGATGGGTCCGTGGACGTTCGGCGCGCAGTACAACAGCCGCGACAAGGGCCTCGCCACCGCGTACAACGCCTCGACCAACACCTACAGCCCGACCTACGCCAACCTGCGCCACTGGGACAGCGGCGGCGGCGACCATTTCGCGCTGACCGCCGACTACTCGCTGTCGAAGCGCACGACGGTCCGCATGTACGGCGCCTGGCTGCAGAACGAAGGCACGCTGGTCGGCGGGTCGAACACCGCGGCCGGCACGCTGCAGGGCGACAGCACGATCTGGGCGCTGTCCGCCGGTCTGTGGCACACCTTCTGATCCGCGACCACAAGTCCGGTTCGAATGGAAAAGGGGCGCTTCGGCGCCCTTTTTCTTGGCACCGGCCGGGCGCGGCACCGTGACGCCGTCCCGATGCCATGGCGTCGCACCCGGGATCGTCATGGAACGACTTCTTGCCCCGACGCGCGCGAACCGCGCCCGTTGGCTGTAACATCCGGTCGATGATTCGCGGAATCACCCCGAAGCTCGCAACGCTGGTCGCCGCCCTCGCCGCGGCGCCGCTCGCGCAGGCGCAGTTCAGCACCGTCAGCGTCTACGGCACGCTGAACCTCGACGTCGAGGCGGTCCGCGGCACGCTGCCCGACGGCAGCAATCCGACCACCTTCCGCGTCAGCAGCAACTCGTCCAACGTCGGCCTGCGCGGCAGCGAGGCGCTGGGCGGCGGCCTCTCCGCGTTCTTCCAGGTCGAGTACGCCGTCGCCCCGGACGAAGGCGGCGCGAACCAGCCGCTGCGCGACTCGTTCGTCGGTCTGCAGGGCGACTGGGGCTCGCTGCAGCTCGGGTACTTTCTCGCCCCCTACGACGACGTCTCTCCGCTCTTTGGCAGCGTGCCGACCTACCTGACGTCGATCCTGTCGACGTCGACGCTGTGGTCGCAGGGCGCGCAGTCCAAGCAGAACGGCGGCTTCGACACGCGGCTGCCCAACTCCATCCGCTACGACGCCCCGATCTACAACGGCTTCACCGGCAGCGTGCAGCTGTCGCTGGGCGAGAGCGAGAACACCAACCTGCGCACCGACCACACGCTGTCGCTGGCGGGCTTCTACGTCAACGGCCCGCTCGAAGTCGGCCTGGGCTATGAGCGCAACGTCGAGATCCGGGGGCCGTCGCTGACCGATCAGGCGCTGTCCTTCGCCGGCACCTGGAACTTCGGGACGCTGCGCATCGGCGGCGTCTACGAGCGGCTGCGCTACGAGACGCTGTCCGGCGACCTGACGCGCAATTTCTGGGGCGTCTCGGCGACGGCGGCGCTGGGTCCTTCCGGCACCTTCTACGTTTTCTACGGCCACGCCGGCGACGGCGGCGGCAGCGCGGCGGACGGCACCCGCGTCGGCAGCCTCGCGCGCGGCCCGGACAGCAGCGCCGACCAGTGGATGGTCAGCTACACCTACCGGCTGTCGAAGCGGCTTATGGTGTACTCGGGCTACAACTACATCGGCAACGCCGCCAACGCCACCTACAACTTCTACGTCAACCGCTATCCGGTCGCCGTCGGCGCCAACCCCAGCGGCTTCGTGCTGGGCACCGCGCATTCATTCTAGAAGGCCATCGCCATGATCGACCAGCTCATCATCGGCTTCGATCGCGCGCTGCGCACGCTCGCCGGCCATCCCGCCTCGGCGCGGCCGACCCCCGGCGCCGGGTTGCCCGAGGCACCGCTGTCCGACAGCGAACGCCGGCACGCCGCCGGGCTGATGCGCGTCAACCACACCGGCGAAGTCTGCGCGCAGGCGCTCTACTCGGCGCAGGCGCTGGTGTCGCGCGACCGGGCGATCGCCGCCGATTTCGCGCAGGCCGCGCGCGAGGAGGAGGAGCACCTCGCGTGGACGCAGGCACGGCTCGCCGAACTCGACGACCGGACGTCGCTGCTGAACCCGCTGTGGTACGCCGGTTCGTTCGCGATCGGCGTGGCCGCGGGTCTCGCCGGCGACCGCGTCAACCTGGGCTTCGTCGTCGAGACCGAGCGGCAGGTCGAGGACCACCTCTCCGGCCACCTCGAGCAGCTGCCGGCCGCAGACCAGAAGAGCCGCGCCATCGTCCTGCAGATGAAGGACGACGAGGCGCGCCACGGCGCGATGGCCGAGGCGGCGGGTGCGGCGCCGCTGCCGTTCCCGGTCCGGCGGCTGATGCGCGTCGCGGCGGACGTGATGCGCACGGTGGCCTATCGGGTCTGACGCGCGGGTCGCCCCGCGCAGCGCCGCGGGTCAGCCTCCGCCTTCAACCCGCGGCGATTCGCCGGCCCGCCACGCGCGCAGTGCGGCGAGCCGCGCCCGGCGCACCGCCGCCGGGACCGCGTCGCCGCGATCCGCGCCGCCCGCACGTTCGATGGCACGACGGGCCACCGCCGCCGCGTCGACGCCGCGAACCACCTCGAGTGCCTCCCGCAGCAGCGCCGCCGGGGCGTAGTCGCCGTCGCCGCCCGGCCGCGACCGGACATCGGCCGCACAGGCCGCGAGCAACGCGTCCAGGCGCTCGGGGCGGCGCAGCGCGTCGGCCGCGAGCAGGAGGTCGAGCAGCGTCGCCGGCCGCAGCTCCTGCGCGCGGTGCACCTTCATGTGCAGGCCGGCGGCGAGCCGCGCCGCGTCGCGGCAGTCGACCGGCACCCGCAGCCGCGCCGACACGCGCTCGGCCAGCCGCACGCTGCGCGCCTCGTGCGCGACGTGCCGCGGCCACGCGGACGGGGGCGTCGTCCCCTTGCCCAGGTCGTGCAGCAGCACGGCGTAGCGGACGGTGAGCGGACAGTTGCGCGCCGCCGCCCAGTCGAGCGCCTGGGCGACGTGGACGCCGGTGTCGAACTCGGGGTGATGGGCGAACGGCTGCGGCACGCCGTACAGCGCGTCGACTTCCGGCAGCAGCCGGGCCAGCGCGCCGCAGTCGCGCAGCACCGCCAGCATCCGCGACGGCTGCGGCTCCATCAGCCCGCGCGCGAACTCCTGCCAGACGCGCTCGGGCGAGAGCTCCTCCAGCTCGTCGGCGGCCACCAGCTCGCGCATCAGCGCGTCGGTTTCCGGCGCGACGGCGAAGCCGAAGCGTGCGGCGAAGCGCGCGACGCGCAGCACGCGCAGCGGATCCTCGGCGAACGCCGGCGAGACGTGGCGGAGCACGCCGGCGGCGAGGTCGGCAGCGCCGCCGAACAGGTCGACGAGGCGGCCCTCGGGATCGCGCGCCATGGCGTTGATGGTGAGGTCGCGCCGGCGCAGGTCCTCCTCGAGCGTGACGTCGGGGGAGGCGAAGAACTCGAAGCCGCGGTAGCCGCGCCCGTGCTTGCGCTCGGTCCGCGCCAGCGCGTACTCCTCGTGCGTCTCGGGGTCGAGGAACACCGGAAAGTCGCGCCCGACCGGGCGGAAGCCCGACGCGACCAGGAGCTCGGGGGTCGCGCCGACGACGACCCAGTCGCGATCGGCGACCGCGCGCCCGATGAGCTCGTCGCGCACCGATCCGCCGACGCGGTAGACGACGACTTCGCGGGGAAGAGACCGTCGGTTCATGTTCCGGAGCTTGGCAGGCTCAGTGTGGGAGCGGCTTCAGCCGCGAATCGTGACAGCGCAAAGGCGTTCGCGGCTGACGCCGCTCCTACAAAACCCGACGCGCGGTGCGCGGCGTTCGCGGCGGCAGCCGCTCCTGCAAGACTTCGGTCGCGAATCGCGACTCCGCGGCATGCAACCTCAATCATTGTAGGAGCGGCGTCAGCCGCGAATCGTCGCCGAAAGGGTGCGGCGAGCCGCCCAAACGAACGAGGCATTCGCGGCGGCAGCCGCTCCTGCAACTCCGGCCCCGGGCTGCGTTCGCGTCAGCGGCCGCTGTGCGCGCGATAGTCGTCGTAGGGACTCTTGGCCGCCGCGGGCGAGAGGTAGAGCGGCGCGACCGCTTCGAGCGCCGTCGGCGTGACGCCGAACAGCTCGGGAAACGGGCAGTCGCAGACGCTGTCGCGCTGCATCGAGGCGAGGTTGTCGCGGCTCATCAGCTTGCCCGGCAACTGCTCCAGCACCAGCGCCTGCAGCTTGCCCAGCGACGCGCCCAGCGGCACGATCGGGCGCGGCGTCTCCGCCACCTCGCCGACGTAGCGGACCAGCTCGCGCAGCGTGTAGACGTTGGGCCCGCACAGCGGATAACGCTGGCCGATCGCCGCGTCGAGATCGAGCGCGCGAACGAAGCACGCGGCGACGTCGCCGACGAACACCGGCTGGAAGCGGACGTTGGCGCCGGCCAGCGCCATCACCGGCAGGAAGCGCAGCAGCCGCGCGAAGAGATTGAGAAACGCGTCCTCGCGGCCGAAGATCACCGACGGCTGGAAGATCGTCCAGGCGAGCCCGGAGGCGACGACGGCGGCCTCGGCCCGGCCCTTGCTGCGCTGGTAGCCGCTGGGGCCCTCGGCGTCGGCGTTGAGGGCGCTCATCTGGATGAACCGGCGCACTCCGGCAGCCTTGCCGGCGTCGAGGCAGCGCTGCGTCACCTCGACGTGCGCGCGGTCGAAGGTCTCGGCGCCGCCTTCGTTGAGGATGCCGACCAGATTGACGATCGCGTCGGCGCCCTGCGCCAGCCGCGGCAGCACCGCGGGCGCGGCGACGTCGGCCTCGACCACCTCGACGGTGGGCAGCAGGAAGAGGTGCCGGGCGTTGTCGCGCCGGCGGGTGGGCACGACGACGCGGTGGCCGTCGGCGGCCAGCCGGGCGATGAGGTGGCGGCCGACGAAGCCGCTGCCGCCGACGACCAGAATCTTGCGCGGTGCCATGCGAACGGGTGCCCTGCCGGTCAGGGAGACAGCGCGAGATTGCCGCCGTTCGGCGCGGTGGTGCCGCGCGGCAGCACGGTGCCGAGACGCGCGGTCAGCGACACGTAGGGCTGGTTCAGTTCGCGCGTGTAATACATGGCGTTGGCGAGCACCTTTTTGACGTAATCGCGGGTCTCGTTGAAGGGAATCGTCTCGACCCAGATCGCGCCCTCCAGCGGGGCGCCGTTGCGCCAGGCCTGTGCCCGGCCGGGACCCGCATTATACGCGGCGGCCGCGAGCGCCGGCAGCGCGTCGAGGCGGTCCAGCCAGTACTTGAAGTAGAACGCGCCGAAGCCGGTGTTGGTGCCGACGTCGGCGATGCGGTCGGGCCGGAAGTCGCTGCGCTTCAACTCGCGCGCCACCCAGCGGGCGGTCGCCGGCATCAGCTGCATCAGGCCGACCGCCCCCGCGGAGGAGACGATGTCGGCGACGAAGCGCGACTCCTGCCGCGCGATGCCGAACAGCAGCGCCTCGTCGACCGCGTGGTCGCGCGCCGCGCTGCCGAATTCGCTGCGGTAGGGCGTGAGGTAGCGCAGGCCGAAGTCGTGCCGCGACCCGGTGCGCTCGGCGGTGTTGATCGCCCGGTCGTAGAGCCCCTGCCGGCGCGCGTAGTCGGCGGCCGCCAGCAGCGTGTCGTCGTCGGCGCCGCGGACGATCTGCGCCCACTCGCGCAGCATCTCGGGCCGCAGGTCGAGTTGCGCCAGCTTCAGCACCCGCTTGACGTCGGCACGGGCGCCGAAGGCCGCCAGCCACTGCGGATCGGTCACGACCGCCGCCGGCCGCGGCTCGCGCATCTTCTCGGCCCCGCGGCCCTGCGCGTCGGCCGCCAGCAGCGGATAGAAGCCGTCCTCGGCGGCCAGCGCCGCGTAGAGCGCGTCGGCCTCGGTCCCCCGGCCCAGCGCGGCCAGCGCCCGGGCGCGCCAGTAGCGCCACGCCGGCTCGGCGGCCTGGGCCGCAGGCATGCGGTCGATCGCCGCCAGCACGCCGTTCCAAGACCCGGCCCGCAGCGCCGCGCGCACCTGCCAGGCACGCTCGACCTCGCCCAGCGGCTGCTCGCCGGCTTCGAGATACCAGGCGTGGGCCTCGGGGCGCAGCTGCCGCGCCGCGTGATAGGCGATGCGCGCGTTGCCGTAGCGGCGCTCGGCTTCCGGCAGCTGCCCGCGCTGCTTCTCCCACGCCGGGCGCACCTGCGCCGCATCGCTGCGGGCGGCGCGCTCGAGCGCGTAGAGCGCGAGCTCGCGCCCGCCCGGCTGCCGCCAGCGGAAGTTGCCCGACGCAAGCGAGCGCGCCGGATCCTTGTCGACCGGCGCGAACTCGGCCGGCGAAATGCGCTCGCCGGCGGGCAGGTCGCCGGCGATGAGCCGCGCCAGCCGGACGTTGCCGGCCTGCGTCGCCAGCCGGAAGCGCTCGCGGCGATCGGCGACGGTCAGGCTGCCGCGCGCGATCAGCGCGTCGAACAGCGGATCGCAGGCCTCGGGCAGCGCCTGGCCGCTGAACCACAACGGTTTGGCCGCCGCCAGCGCCGCGTCGCCGTCGCGCTGGCGGCGGTACTGGATGCCGTAGCAGGCGAGCTCGCTGTCCTCGCCGGCCGGCGGCGGATAGTCGACGGCGAAGCGCGCCCACTGGCCGCGCCGGGCGAGGCTCTTCAGCCAGTCGACGCGCAACTGCTGCGTCAGCGGCGGCACGACGTTGGCGTCGAGGAAGGCGCGCACTTCGTCGTCGGTCGCCGTGTCGAGGGCGAGGCGCAGGCGCCAGGTGTCGACGTAGGGCTGCAGCAGGTGGCCGTCGAGCCGCGGCGCAAGCGCCTCGAGGCGGTCCCGCTGTCCGCGCTCGAACGCCGTCCGGGCGGCGAGGAAGTCGGCATCCGACGGCTGGGCCTGCGCCGGCGCGGACGCGGACGCCACGCCGACGGCGACCGCCAGCAGGGCAACGATGAGGCAACGGGGAGTTCGCATGACGCACATTGTCGACGAGACCTGCCCCGGTCCGCAAATCGGGGTCCGCCGGGCGCCGCGCAAGCGCGGTGTTGCGACCCATGGCCTTCCCCGCTTCCCGTCGACCCGGGCAAGCCGGGGGCCAGGTCGTGCTACCGTGCTGCGATCGGCGTGGCGTGGCGTCGGATCGATGGCCCGCAGCCGTTCATCCGTCCGATCTCCTGCACGTTGGAAGTCGATGCCCGAATTTCAACCCGAGAGAGTCCATTGTGAAAATCCACCTGCTCATCGTCGCCGCCCTGCTTTCAGGCTGTGTCGCCTATCCTGCGTACTATCCGGCAGCCCCTGCCCCCTCCAGTCAAGCCCAGGCACAGGCGGCAGCCAACCAGGAATGCGCCCAATCAGGCAAAGTCGCCGTGATGGTCGAGCCGACGAGCTGCGACGGCCAAAACTGCACGACCCGATGGGTATGCAGATGAGGGCAGCGGCGCACACGCGCGATGACTGGCGCGCCGGGACCCCGGACGGTCGCATCGACGCGATGTTTCCGGCGCATCGTGCAGCGCGCGGTCTTCGATCGTCCGGTCAGGCAGCGGGTTACGGCCGGAACCAGCCGTTGCCGACGACAAAGTAGACCGCGGTCGTCCCGGGGCTGTGCGCGACGTCGATTCCCGCGTGCAGCCCGAACTTGCTTGCGAGCTCATAGCGAAAGCCCACGCCGCCGCTCGTGACGTCCTGCGTGAGCGAAAGCGCGTCGCGGCTCGTCCGCGTCGTGCCGTAGCCACCGAACGCGACCGCGCTCCAGCGGCCGTGGAACTGCCAGCGTGCCTCGACCTCCGCCGACGCCATCTGGTCGCCCTGGTAGCGCATCGCGGGGACGCCGCGCAGCATGACGAACGGGCGCAGGAAAAACGGCGTGCCCGTCGACGACCACTGGTAGTCGGTGCGTCCTCCCAGCGTCACCTCGTGCGGCAGCGGAATCCAGCCGATCAGCACCTGCTGGAAGCGCTCGAAATCGTCGGTCGAGCCCAGCGACTCCCGCGACGCCATGTAGAACGACTCCGCGTAGACGCCGCGCGTGGGCGTGAAGACGTTGTCGCGGGTGTCGTACTCGAGGATCGCGCCGGGCGCGGAAATCCTGATCCGGATGCGGTCGGCGAGGCCCGGAAACAGCGGGTCGTCGCGCAGCTTCGGCTCCACTTCGGCGTAGACGTACCGCAAGCCGACCGACCATGGCGACTTCGGCGCAATCCTCCAGTTCCCCTGCGCGACCGCGCCCGTGAAGTCCAGCGAATAGCGCACCGGTTGGTCGAACGACGGGCGATTCTCGCCAAGCCCGTAGAAATCGAGGTTGACGCGTCCGGTGCCGAGCCCTGCAAGCGTCTTCACGCGCCCGTCTTGCCACTGCGTCACGTCGCCCGCGAACACGCCCCACGTTCCGTTCTCGGTCGCGATGCCGCCTACGCCCGAGAGATCCGGCCGCGCCCAACCTGCCTCGCCGGCTTCCCTGCGCGGCCTCACGAACATGCCAATGCCTCCGCCGCCGTAGCCGACGGCAGGCTCGGTGACGAGCACCGGGATCGGCAGGAAGCCGCGCGCCGTCTCGAGGTATTGGCTCAAGTCAAGCTGCCCGTCGACGGGATCGAAGAAACGGGCGCGTCCTTCGCGGGTCACCGTCGCGGGCTCGGTGTGCGACAGCCGCTCGGCCTCGCGCACCGCGTCGGTGGCCGGCTGCGCGCGGGCGGCCGATGCGCACAGCCCGAGCAAGCACGCGAGGACAATCCGGGCGAATGAATGCGGAGGGCGCATGATCGGCGGCAACGGGAACCAACGCGGCACGCCGAGACAGCGGTGCCTGTCTCCGGACGGCACCGTCATTGTACGTGCTCGCGCCCGGGCTTGCGGCCTGCATCGTGGCGCACGAGCGTGAATCACGCACGCGCCCGAGCGTCCCGTGGGGCGCCGGGACTCCGTTGCGCCTCGATCGTCGACGCGAAAGGACGGCGGCACCGCCACGATCGAGGCGACCGCCTCAGTTGAGGTCGCTGTCCTTGTAGTACTTGGTGCCCTTGGCGGTGAGCTCCAGCGCCAGGCCCTTGTCCGTCATCTGGTAGATCCAGACCCCCGGGGACACCGCGAGCGCGCCCTGATACGCGGTACCCTTGTCGCCGGTCTTCGCCGCCGCGGTCGCCTGGGCGCCGAACTCCCAGCCGGAGTTGACGAAGTTGTTGAGCGCGCTCTCGGTCTCGAACACCCAGACCACCTGGAACTTCTTGGCGCCGAAGCCCAGGCCGGCCTGCACCTCGGCCATCCTCATGTAGGTCGTGGCCTTGGTCTTGTTGTTGACCGCGATGCCCTTGCCCGAGCCGCCGCCGGCCACCAGGATCTTCATCCCGAAGTTGCTGAACGCAGCGTAGCCGGCGGCCGACTCGACCGCCTTCCGGGCCGAGGGCTGCGCCTTGTACACGGCGGCGAGCGCATCCTGCCCGGCCTTGCGCACCTCTGCCTGCTCCTTCGCCTTGTCGGCGCCGAGCGCCACGCCCGGCGCCGCCAGCGCGAAAGCCAACACCACGACCATCATGCGACGATTCATGCTCCCTCCTCATCGGATCGGTCGATCTGCGAGCCGGACCCTCCGACTCGAGGTGACCGGCGAGCGGGTTCCGGCCGACGGACAGAAGCTGCAGCCACAGCGACAGCCGAAATGGACCTCCCCCGTCCGAACAGGATACTCCCAGGGATGCAAAGCGCCCGTTCGGAGCGTCAGATCATCTTCGATGGCAAGACGGTCACCCTCCATGCGCCCGCGCGGTGGAGTTCACCGAAACGATCGGCGGCCTGATCGGCAAGCTGGAGGAGCGGTACGGCGTCGAGATTCCGCTGTCGGATCTCTGCCTCTTCGGCACACCGGCGGCGCTGCTCGACAGGTTCGTTCATACCTTCTGAGCGTCTTTCCATTGCGTTGAAGAAAAGCGGTTGGCCAGACACAATGATGGAACAACCGGGGCGCATCCTATGTCAATGCCTGACCGACCGCCGCGAGTGGGCCCCGATTGCACCGCTCCGACCGACCGTGAACTTCTTCCCTGAATAGGTTGACCCATGACCGACCGAACCCCGACCGCCTTCGAACCCATGCCAGCCTTGACCGGGCCTGCCCGGCAGGCGATGGAGTACTGGATCGACGGCTGGCAGCGCACGATCCTGTTCTGGGACGTGCTGCGCCGGCGCAGCGACGCCTATTACGAGCAGCGGGCCAAGCCGGTGCCGCACGTCCTCACTTTCGACGCCGAACTGGTGCTCGATGGCCGCAGCTTCGAGCGGCCCGCCAACTATCTGCTGGTGCGAATCAAACCGCCGGCCGGGGTGCGCATCGACCCGAAGAAGCGCCCGTTCGTGGTGGTCGATCCGCGCGCCGGCCACGGCCCGGGCATCGGCGGCTTCAAGGCCGACAGCGAGCTGGGCGTGGCGATGCGGGCGGGGCATCCCGCCTACTTCGTCGGCTTCACTCCCGAGCCGATGCCGGGGCAGACGATCGAAGACGTCATGCGCGCCGAGGCGACCTTCCTGGAGAAGGTCATCGAACTGCACCCGGAGGCCGACGGCAAGCCCTGCGTGATCGGCAACTGCCAGGCCGGCTGGGCGGTGATGATGCTGGCGGCGACGCGGCCGGAGCTGTTCGGCCCGCTGATCATCCCCGGGTCGCCGCTGTCGTACTGGGCCGGCGTCGAAGGCGAGAACCCGATGCGCTACACCGGCGGCGTGCTGGGCGGCAGCTGGCTGACGGCGCTGACCAGCGACCTCGGCGGCGGCAAGTTCGACGGCGGCCACCTGGTCAGCAACTTCGAGAGCCTGAACCCGGCCAACACCTACTGGAGCAAGAACTTCAACCTGTGGTCGAAGATCGACACCGAGGCCGAGCGCTTCCTCGAGTTCGAGAAGTGGTGGGGCGGCCACGTCAACCTCAACGCCGAGGAGATCCAGTGGATCGTCGACCAGCTGTTCATCGGCAACCACCTGGCCACCGGCGAGCTCGTCACCAGCGACGGCCAGCGGATCGACCTGCGCAACATCCGCTCGCCGATCCTGTGCTTCTGTTCCAAGGGCGACAACATCACGCCGCCGCAGCAGGCACTGGGCTGGATCGTCGACCTGTACCAGAAGGACGACGACATCCGCGCCGGCGGCCAGACGATCGTTTACGCCATCCACGAGAGCGTCGGCCATCTGGGCATCTTCGTCTCCGGCGGCGTGGCGCGGAAGGAGCACGACGAGTTCGCCTCCAACATCGACCTGATCGACGTGCTGCCGCCGGGCCTGTACGAGGCGGTGATGACGCGCAAGTCCGGCGAGACGGCCCACCCTGATCTGGTCGGCGGCGACTGGATCGTGCGCTTCGAGCCGCGCACGCTGGCGCAGCTCTCGGCGATCGTGCAGCCCAGCGACGAGAACGAGCGCCGCTTCGCCGCCGCGCGGCGGGTGTCGGAGATCAACCTCGGCCTCTATCGCACGCTGCTGCAGCCCTTCGTCCGCGCCTTCGCCGGCACGCAGTTCGCGCAGCAGCTGCACGCGTTCAACCCGGCCGAACTGCCGTACCAGCTGTTCTCGGACAAGAACCCGCTGATGCAGCAGGTCGCCGGGCTGGCCGAGCAGGTCCGCCAGAACCGCGTGCAGGTGGCGCCCGACAACCCGCTGCTGAAGATGCAGGGACAGGTCTCGGAAGCGATCGTCGCCGCACTCGAACGCTTTGGCGAGACGAAAGACCGCGGCTTCGAGCAGATGTTCCTCTCCGTGTACGGCTCGCCACTGCTGCAGGCGCTGCTCGGGATGCGCGCCTCGGACGCGCCACCGCGCCACCGCCCGGGCGTCGAACCCGAACGACTTGCGTTCGTCCAGCAGAGGATCGCCGAGATCAAGGCGCGCGTGGCCGAGGGCGGCGCGCGCGAAGCAGCCCTGCGCAGCCTGGTGTACGTCGGCATGGCCGGGCCGGGCGTGGACGAGCGCGCGTTCAACGAACTGCACCAGATCCGCGCCGATCACGGCGCCGTGACGCTCGACGAGTTCAAGCGGATGCTGCGCGAACAGTTCTTCGCCCTGCTGCTCGATCGCGACGCGGCGCTCGCCGCGATTCCGAAGATGCTGCCCGCCGGTTCGTCCGTCCGCGCGGAGATCCTCGGGCGGGTTCATCGGGTCGTGTCCGCCGTCGGCGAGCCGAGCGGCGAGCGGGCCGAACGGCTGGCGCAGATCGAGAAGCTGTTCGGAGCCGGTCCCGCCGCAGGTCCCGGCCGCAAGGCAGTGGGCAGGAAGCCGGCTCCGGCGCGGAAAGCCGCAGGCGTCCGCACCAGGAAGAAAGTCGGATGAGCTCGACCGTCGAAGCGGAGCCTCTATGAGCAAGCAACACGAAAAGTACCAGCGCCTCATCGATGTCTGCAGGACGCTGCCGCCCACGCCGACGGCCGTCGCCCATCCCTGCGACGAAAGCTCGCTGCGCGGTGCCGTCGACGCAGCGAAGCTCGGCCTGATCGCACCGATCCTGGTCGGTCCGCGCGCGCGGATCGAGGCGGTGGCGAAGGAGTTCGGCATCGACATCGCGGGACTGCCGATCGTCGACACGCCGCACAGCGAGGCGTCGGCCGAGAAGGCGGTGGAACTGGTGCGCGAGGGCAAGGCCGAGGCGCTGATGAAAGGCAGCCTGCACACCGACGAGCTGATGGGCGCGGTGGTCCGGCGCGACACCGGATTGCGTACGTCGCGCCGCGTCAGCCATTGCTTCGTGATGGACGTGCCGAGCTACACGGAGACGCTGATCGTCACCGATGCCGCGGTCAACATCGCGCCGACGATGGAGGACAAGGTCCACATCATCCAGAATGCGATCGACCTCGCGCACGCGCTGCGCTTCCCCGAGGTGCGGGTCGCGATCCTGTCGGCGATGGAGACCGTCAACCCGAAGGTGCCGTCGACGGTCGAGGCCGGCGCGCTGTGCAAGATGGCCGATCGCGGCCAGATCACCGGCGCGATCCTCGACGGGCCGCTGGCGCTCGACAACGCGATCAGCCTGGAGTCGGTCGCGATCAAGAAGATCGACTCGCCGGTCGCCGGGCGCGCCAACGTGCTGGTGGTCCCCGACCTGGAGGCCGGCAACATGCTGGCCAAGAGTCTCTCCTTTCTCGCCGGTGCCGACGCCGCCGGCATCGTGCTGGGGGCGAAGGTGCCGATCATCCTCACCAGCCGCGCCGACTCGGTGATGACGCGGCTCGCTTCGTGCGCGGTCGCGGCGCTGGTCGCCAGCACCCGGCGCGGGGCCGCCGGCAAGGCGGTCGCCTGAGATGCTCGATGCGATCGTCGTACTGAACGCGGGCTCGTCGAGCCTCAAGTTCTCGGTGTTCACCCCGCGTGACGGCAGTTTTGAACTGATCGCGCGCGGGCAGGCCGAGGGTCTGTACACTGCGCCCCGCTTTGTCGCCAGGGACGGTTCCGGAAACCGGCTCGGCCGTCGAGCCTCCGCGACGCGACTTCCTGCCTAGAAACTGACCGCGTAGTTGAGGTAAGCGCGCAGCTGCGTTCCTGTCTGCGCGGCGCCGTCCTCGTGCAGCCACGAGTAGCGGAACGTCGCGCTGAGGCCCTCGAGCAGCGTGCCCTTCGCGAAGGCATAGTCGACGCGCACGTCCGTCTCGTTGCGGTCCGGCAGCGGCGCGCCGGTGCCGTTGGCCAGCCGGTCGGTGCCGGCAACGTAGAACACGTACGCGGTGAGTCCCGGCGCGCCCAGGCTCGCGAAGTCGACGTCGCCGCGAATGCCCCAGGACTTCTCGCCGGCGCTGTTGAAGTCGACCTGCTGGATCGAGTTGTAGGACGGGTGCGAGCCGAACGGGTTCTGCGTGCTGTAGCCGGTGCCGGTCTGCGTCCAGGTGAGTTGGCCGCCGAACGGCCCGTGGTTGACGACTGCCTGCAGGCCGTAGCCCCAGGTCGAGAACGAGCCGATCTGCTCGTCGCCGACCGAGGTCTGCGGATAGTACTGCGCGCCCAGCGCGAGACTGGTCTTGTCGTCGAGCGCGATCGGGTAGCGGACGTCGGCGTAGAACGTGTTGAACACGTCGACCGCGTATTGCTCGTCGAGCCGGACGCTGCCGCCCTTGCCGAAATTCCAGGTCATCCCGGCATACGCGACACCTGCCTGGTCGCCGGTGCCGCCGGCGACGTTCGACATCCAGCGGAAGTCGTCGGTGTCGCGCAACTTTGCCTTGGTGATGTAGCCGCCGGTGTACGCGACGTCATCCTGCTTGCCGGACAGCGTGTACGCCTCGAACGTGTTCGGGATCATCCGGCTGTCGTTCGGGTTGATGAACGGCCGGTTGACGAGCTGCCGGTACGCAGTGAACGTCTGGCCGGCGAAACGGAACGCGCCAAAGGCCTCGCCCAGCACGTAGATCGAGTCCTGATCGGAGGTGAGCAGGCGGGTGCCGCCCTTGCCTTCCGGGCCGTAGAGCTTGCCGGAGATGTAGTAGTTGGCCCCCGCCTGGAAGACGTCGCCGTACCACGGCGTGCGCAGGCCCAGCCAGCCGCCGAGCGCCCAGGCCTCGGTCTCCTTGCCGCTGGTGCTCTCGGACTCGAAATAGTAGGTGCGAAGCTGGACGACCGGTTCGATGCCGCCCGGCAGCTTGTACCCATCCTTGGGCAAGTCGCCCGGAGAGATGCCCTGTGCGCCGGCCGCACCCGACAGCGCGAGCATAAACAGCGCAGCCACGAAGCACCGGCAACCACGGGTCGGACGGCGGACAGCGCAGGCGTTCGTGACGGTCATGGATCGACTCCTTGCTGAGGGTTGGAATGCACCCGGCACCTTCGCCGGCCGCGTCCTGGTGGACGGCCTGCGAGGTCAAGTCTATCGCCGAACGACAATTGAGCAATTCCACTCCGGCGCCACTTCGCGGCGACCCGGCAGGAAAACTGGAGGATTCTTGATCTGCCGCAATGCGGCGAATCGGGTCGGCTCGATCGCTGCCGGACCGGGAACCCTCATGGCAGTGTCGGCTCCGCTGCGCGAACCCGGGGTCGCCCCGGCGCGGGCGTGGGTCGAATTCGATCTCGAACCGGCGGATTTCGCGGATTCCGCCGTGTACCATCGCGTAAAACTCGGAGGCAGCATGGACTCGCGCACGTTGCGAAGGAATTTCGCGGTCGGGCTGCTCGCCGGGCTGCGCGTGGTGTGGCCGATCCTGTCCATCCTGCTCGTGCTGATCATCGCGCTCGGCTTGGTTGTCGGCCTGCTCGAAGGTTGGTCGATCCACGAGTCGATCTATTTCGCCTTCGTATCGGGCCTGACCATCGGCTACGGGGATCTTGCGCCCAAGTCGCTGCTCACCCGCGCGCTGGCGATTGCCATCGGCGTGTGCGGCGTGCTGGTAACCGCGCTGGTGGCGGCGATCGCGGTGAAGGCGTTGACCGCGGCGACCGGCGACGGGGAGAAGCGAGAATTCGAACCATGAACCCGCTGCTCCAGGACGTCCGTCGCAATCCGCGGCTCCGGATGCGGGTCTTCGTGCCGGTGATGCTCGCGGCCGCAAGGCTCGAGCCCGAAGCACGCACGCTGCTCTTCGCGCTGTTCGTGGCGCCGGTGCTGGTCACGAACGGCGGGCGGTCGGCCTGATTCGTCGGCGTGCCGGTGCTGATGGTCTGCCTGAGTTTCGCGATGACGCTCCACCTGTTGCCGCCGCAAGCGCGGTGAAACAGCGTTGCGTTCGGTCCCCGGTTTCCGACCGGAGGACATGCAGCGGCCGTTCGAACATTGCCTCGCTGCTGCTGGGCATGGTCCTCGCCGGTGATCTTCGT
>JADKKQ010000014.1 GCA_016720425.1 Betaproteobacteria bacterium
TATAGAAGCGCAGGTACGTCGCCGCCGCCATCAGGGCGACGATGCCCAGCATCAGCACCAGCGTGCGATCGAGCTTCGGCCGCGTCGCCCGCGGCGATAGCCGCGATCGATCACTTCCCTTAAGCCTGGCCCGATCGCCAGCGTGGCTCCGGGCGGCGATGAACAGCGCGATCAGTGCCAGTGCGACGCGCGGCCGCGATACGGGCGCGGAAAGGAAGAGCCCGATGCGGGCGAGCGTCCGCAGCGCCGTGGCCGGCGCAAGCTTCGGCGCGTCGTCACGATCCAGCAGATTCGTGCCTCCGTCGTTGTTCGGTCCTGCGGCACGGGCCGGTCTTCCGGCACCCGCGACGGTCCACGCGGCGAACGGCCCGCGGGCTCCGCGGGGTCGCGCAAGGTACAATGAGCGGCTTGCAAGCCTTCCGCTCACCTCATCCACTTCCGCCACCCATCGCCAGATCCTTGCACTCCCCCCGGCCGCCCCGCCCGCCGCCATCGAACTCGCACCGCGCGACCCGATCCTCGGCTCCTCCGAAGCCTTCGTCGCCGACACCAACCCGCACAAGGTGAATCTCGGCGTCGGCGTCCACGACGACCACGGGCAAGGTGCCCTTTGCTCGAGGGCGTCAAGCGGGCCGGAGCGCGAGTTCACCGCCCACGCCGCGCCCCGCGGCTATCTGCCGATCGACGGCCTCGCCGCCTACGACAAGGCGGTGCAGGCGTTGCTCTTCGGCACGGACGGCGAAATCGTTCAATCGGGACGCGCGATCATCGTGCAGGCGCTTGGCGGCACCGGCGGACTCAAGGTCGGCGCCGATTTCCTGCACCGGTTCGCGCCGGAAGCGCAGGTCTGGATCAGCGACCCATCCTGGGGAGAACCACCGGGCGCTGTTCGAGGGGCCGGCTTCACTCGTCAACAACTACGCTTCACTACGACCCCGCCACCCGCGGGCCTCGACTTCGCCGCCATGCAGGCGGACCCGCAGCGGATCCCGGTCCGGGTCGATCGTCGTGCTGCACGCCTGCTGCCACAACCCGACCGGCGTCGATCCCAGCGAATCGCAGTGGACTGACGATCATCGAGCTTTCGTCCGCTCGCGGGGCCTGATTCCGTTCATCGACATCGCCGTTTACCAGGGGTTCAACGAGGGCTGGAATCCGACGGCGCCGGTGCGCCGGTTCGCCGCGACGCCGGGACCGCTGTTCATCGCCAGCTCGTTCTCCAAGTCACCCGCGCTCTACGGTGAGCAGGTCGGCGCTCTGACCATCGTCGGCGCAAGCAAGGACGAAGCCGGACGCGCGTTGTCGCAACTCAAGCGGATCATCCGCACCAACTACTCGAATCCCCACGCATGGCGGCGGCTGGTGGCCTCCGTGCTCGGCAACTACCGAGCTGCGGGCGCTGGAACCGAGCTGGGCACGATGCGCGAACGCATCCACACGGTGCGCAAGATGCTCGTCGAGCGGCTCAGGCAGCTCGCACCCCAGGCCGATTTCAGCTTCGTGCTGCGGCAACGGGGCATGTTCTCTTACTCGGGGCTCACCAGGGACCAGGTCGAGCGCCTGCGGAGGGTTCTCCGTGGCGCCATCGATACCGGGCGCATCTGCGTCGCGGCGCTCCAACTCGCACAATGTCGAGCACGTGTGGCGCAGTCGATCGCCAAGGTGATCGTCTGACCGTCGCCGGTGCCATGACGATCGCCGCGGCGCCGCCCGGCGTCGAGCGTTCGACTCCCGCGCCGGCGCTCGGTCCTCGGTGCCGGCGGCGCGGTGCTCCCTTCGTCGCCCTTCACGTTCGCCGTGTGGCTGGCACCCGGCCTGCGCCGCCTGGGCGCAGCACGCCCTGTTAACCTATGCGAGATGATCATCCTGACCTTCGTTGGCGCCTGCACTGGGCTTCACGATGAAGACGCCGGCAATGACCGAGCGCGAGCGGTGGACGTGGATGGGCTGGTCGGTCGTGCCGGCGCTGGCCGCCTGGGGCGCCGGCATGCTGCCGTTTCGCGTCGCCGTCGCGCTGCTCGTTGCCACGTTCGTCGTCCACCTCGCGCTCGATCACCGACTGGCCCGCTTTCTGGCCTTCCGGCGTGGTACCTGCGGTTGCGACGGCTGCTGACCGCCGTCGTCTGCTCCGCTGCTCGCCTGCGCCGCGGTGCGCTGACCGCAGGCAACGCGGCGACAGGCGTGCCCACGCGCCGCGGCACCTGACGCCCCCGCGCCGACGGGGGGTAACAGCACCGTGCTTTGACAGGGGGACTTTTTCGCTATAATGCACAGGCTGTCTCACGCGGGAATAGCCCGGTTGGGAGAGCGCAACCTTGCCAAGGTTGAGGTCGGGAGTTCGAGACTCGCTTCCCGCCCAAATTTCCACAGGGGAGAGCCCACAGGCAAGACGCAGGCGGCTCTCCTTTTCGTTACTGACTTGCCGCCGCGGCCGTGGTCGGCGGCCGCTCCTGGCGGGGTGGCAGAGTGGTCATGCAGCGGCCTGCAAAGCCGTCCACGCCGGTTCGATTCCGACCCCCGCCTCCAACAGCCCGGCATCAGCGGCCTTCCACGATCTGCTTCGTGATGGCGCGCACGCGATCCTCGTCGCCCGGCACGATGCCGGCGTCGCGATTGAGCGAGAGCGTGTACACCCCGCCCTTGCCGGCCCCGGTAAAGGAGAGTTGCTCCCTTCGCACGAACGAGAATGCACTGGCTCCGAGCGCGGGCTCGTCCTTCACCGTCATTCCCGGCTCGTTCGCGTTGGCGGCCAGCATCTTGCGCATCGCCATCCCGCTGGCGGCCCGCGGCGGCTCGACGATCAGCGTGAGGTTGGATTTGCGGTCCTTGCTCCACATGTCGCAGATCGTGTTGCTGCCGGACTTCAGGGCTTCGGCTCTCGCGCCGGCGAAGCCGCTCAGTGACGCCCCCTGCAACGTCATGGTGGCGCAAGGATCCTGTGCCCACGCCCCGCCACTCGCTGCCAGCAGTGCACCGAGACCCATGACCGCACCGAGCTCTCGCCTCACGTCCCACCCTCCGGTAGTCGCCCGGCAGAAAATCTAGCACACACCGGAGGGCGCGTGTCCTCGTGAACTTCGGCCTCCCGAGCGGTTCAGATCACGCCCGGGCGAGGTGTTGCAAAGCCCGTCTCTCCCGACGTCGCTGCGAGCGCGAGCTGCAGTTTGTTATCCAGGACGCGGCACGCTGCGCCAAGGGCGCCCACATAGTCCCCCAACTGTCCGCGCTCGATCGTCACCACCTCGAACGCGTCCGGCATGGCCCACCGCGCCGCCTCCTCGCGGATGAGATCGACCAGCGGGCCGTCGACGAGACCGATCGGCCCCCCGATGACGACCTTGTCGGGATTGAGCGAGGTGATGATGTTCGCGGCACCGAGACCGAGAAAGTGCGCCGCCTCCGCCACGCACTCGAGCGCCAGTTCGTCACCCGCGGCGGCCGCGAGGCACACCGCTTCGCCCGCTATCCGAGAATCCCTCCTGGCCGAGGACGACCGGCCGACCGCTGGGGAAAGCTGTGCTGCCAGCGACGAGACCCGTCCGGAGTCGATGCGCGCGGCGGCGCGTGCGCCCATCGCGCTGCCCGAGGAATACACCTGGAGGCAGCCGCGCTTGCCGCAGCCGCAAACCGGCCCCGAGGTGTCCATGACGACGTGGCCGATCTCCCCGGCGCTGTAGCTGCTGCCGTTCATCAACACGCCGTCGTTGATGAAGGCCGCGCTGATCCCGGTGCCGATGCCGATGTAGACCAGGCTGTGCACGCCGCGCCCGGCGCCGAACCTCGCCTCGGCGAGGCCGCTGGCGCGATTGCGATTGATGAGCAGCGCTTCGAGCCCGAGCGCCTTCTCGACCGCCTCGCCGACGGCCACGGACTTCCAGCACAAGTCGTCGGCGCGGACGATGATGCCCCGATCGCAGTCCACCAGCCCGGGCGCCCCGATGCCGACGGCGGGCAGGATGCCCTCGGGGATGCCCGCGATGAAGCCGCGCAGGCCGGAGACGAGGCTGTCGAGAAAGGCGTCGGGGTCGGCGCCATCGACACCCAGGGTCTCGCTCCTGACGATCGCGCCCTTGAGGTCCGTCGCGACGAACGACCATCGGCCCGAGTGATACTCGGCGCCAAGAGCACGCCAGCGCGAGTCGTCCAGATCGAGGTCGATGCCCGGCCTGCCGCGCCCCTTCCTCCGGGCGCTCTTCTCCGCCACCAGACCCAGGCTCATCAGCTTGCCCACAATGGTCGAGATCGTCGTCCGGCTCAAGCCGAGCCGGCGCGCGACGGCCGCGCGGGAGCGCGCGCTGCCCACACCGACCACCGAGAGCACCGCCTCGGTGTTGACCGCGTCCGGAACGGCCGTAGTGCGTTCTCGTCTCGTCGCTGGTTCCATGGCGGTGGCTGGCAGCGCTACGCGTGGTCAATCGCGCCCGCGCAAGTGCAAATCCGCACCGGTCGCGGGCGATCGGGAATGGAAGGGATTGCGTCACCTTGGCAAGCCCGGTGACGTCGTCGCCCACCGCAACCTGAAGGTCGGGACGACGACCGCTTTCGAGGCACGAATTGTGTTTTGTAAAGCAAGTTGACATATTACCGCGCCATGGTATCGTAGGTCCATGGCTCACGGTAACGACGTCCGGGTCCGGAACGTCACCCTCTATTACCTGCCCATCAAGACGCGGTTGCCCCTCAAGTTCGGGCCCGAGACGACCACGCACACGACCTGCGCCCGCGCGCTCGTCCGGGTCGAGAACCGAAGCGGCGCGATCGCGGAAGGCTGGGGCGAGACGCCGCTCAGCGTCGCCTGGGTGTGGCCATCGACGCTCGGCTACGAGACACGGCTGGCGGCGATGCAGGAGTTCACCGCGCTGGTCGGGACCGCGTGGGCGCAATCCGGCGAATGGGGCCATCCGCTGGAGATCGGGCACCTGTTCGTCCAGGAGCGGCTGCCCGCGCTGCATCGTGGCTTCAACGACGCGCGCGTCGCGGCGGGCGAGCCGGCGATGCCCTGGCTCGCGGCCCTCGTCTGCTCCTCGGCGTTCGACATCGCGACCCACGACGCGTACGGCATCCTCCACCGAATGCCGAGCTTCGCGACCTATGGCGCCGATTACATGAACCGGGACCTCGGCTGGTACTACGGTCCCGAGTATGCCGATCGCTTCGCCGGACGCTACCCGCAGGAGTTCTTCGCCCGGCCGGTGCCGAAATCCCTGCCGGCATGGCACCTGGTCGGCGGCAAGGACCTGCTGCTGCCCGCCGAGGCCACGGGTGCCGAGCCCGACGACGGCTATCCGGTGTTCCTGCCGGACTGGATCGAGCGCGACGGCCTGCAGTGCCTCAAGGTCAAGCTCACCGGAACCGACGCCGAGTGGGACTACGCCCGCATGTGCGCCGTCGGACGGATCGCCATCGAACGCGACGTGCTCTGGCTCTCCGCCGACTTCAACTGCACGGTCCTCGATCCGGCCTACGTGAACGAGATCCTCGACCGGTTGCTGGTCGCGGAACCGCGCATCTACGCGATGATCCTCTACGTCGAGCAGCCGTTTCCCTACGACCTCGAGAACCATCGCATCGACGTCCACTCGGTGAGCGCGCGCAAGCCGCTGTTCATGGACGAAAGCGCGCACGACTGGAAACACGTCGCCCTGGGCAGGACGCTGGGCTGGACGGGGGTCGCGCTCAAGACCTGCAAGACGCTCACCGGCGCCCTCCTGAGCCTGTGCTGGGCCAGGACCGCAGGGATGACGCTGATGGTCCAGGATCTGACCAACCCGATGCTGGCGCAGGTCTCCCACCTTCTCCTCGCCGCCCACGCGGGGACGATCATGGGCGTCGAGACCAATGCCATGCAGTTCTACCCCGACGCCTCGGCGCCCGAGGAAGCGGTGCATCCGGGGATGTTCAGGCGGAGGATGGGCCGGGTCTCGCTCGAGTCCCTGGGCCACGAGGGCATGGGTTACCGGGTCGGCGAGATCGCCCGCTCGCTGCCCGCCCCTTCCTTGACGAGCGGCGCAACATGAGCGCGAAGGGCCGCCTCGAGCGCGAATACCTTCGTTCCCAGCACGAAGATAGTCCGATGAGCGGCACGGCACGGCTGGCGCGGGGGCTGTTGCCCAAGCTTCTCTACGCGGCGATCGTGATCGCGCTCTGGCAGACGGCGATCGTCGTGCTGGAGCTGAAGGAATTCCTCGTCCCCTCGCCGCTGGCCGTGTTCAACGCCCTGTTCTCGCCCGAGACGGCGGCGCAATACCAGTGGTGGACGCACATCGGGACGACGCTGGGCGAGATCCTCGCGGCCTTCGTCTTCACCGCCGTGTTCGGTTTCGTCCTCGCGCTGCTGATCACCTGGTCGGACATCGTGCGCGGCATCGCCATGCCCGTGATCGCGGTGTTCAACTCGCTGCCCAAGATCGCCCTCGCCCCGCTCTTCCTCATCTGGTTCGGGTACGGCTTCACCGCCAACGTCACCATCGCCATCCTGGTCGCCTTCTTCCCGGTCGTCCTCAACACCACGACCGGACTCGACGACGTGGACGAGGATCTGCTCGACCTCGTGCGTTACCTGCACGCCTCCAAGCTCCAGGTCTTCCTCAAGATACGGATCCCGATGTCCCTGCCTTACGTCGTCTCGGGTCTCAAGATCAGTGCGACGCTGTCGGTGGTCGGCGCGATCGTCGGGGAGTTCGTCGCCTCGAGCCAGGGCCTCGGCTTCCTGATCAAGGACTCCCAGGCCATGATGAACACGCCGCCGATGTTCGCGAGCCTCATCCTGATCTCCTGCATCGGCCTCGGCCTGTTCGCCGCCATCGCCGCGCTGGAGAAGATCTTCATGCCCTGGAATCGGAGCCCGGCCGAGGGAGGTTCGCGATGAGCCTCGCCACCCTCGCCCCGAAGCTCAAGACGCCCGCCGTCATCCTGGCCATCCTCGCTATCTGGCAGGGAGCCGTGGGGCTGTTCGAGATCCGCGAATTCATCCTGCCCACGCCGCTCTCCGCGCTCGAGCACCTCTTCCTGCCGCAGCCGGACGCCAACTACAACTGGATGGTGCACATCCGGGCGACCCTGCTCGAGATCGGCCTTTCCTTCGTCATCACCTCGGTCGTCGGCATCTCCATCGCCATCGCCCTGGCGTGGAGCGAAGCGAGCCGCAAGGTGAGCATGCCGCTGTTCGTGTTCGTGAACTCCCTGCCCATCATCGCCATCGCCCCGATTCTCGTCCTCTGGTCGGGCTACGGGCTCAAGACCAACATCCTCATCGCCTTCCTGGTGTCCTTCTTTCCGGTGGTCATCAACACGCTCGCGGGCCTCGCCGCCATCGAGGAGGAACTGCTGGACCTCGTGAAATACCTGCACGGCACCAAGCTGCAGGTCTTCCTCAAGCTGCGGATCCCCAATTCCCTCCCCTACATCTTCACCGGCCTCAAGATCTGCTCGACGATGTGCGTCGTGGGCGCGATCGTCGGCGAGTTCATTGCCTCCGACCGGGGCCTCGGCTACATCATCATCAATTCGCAGTACACGATGGATTCCCCGCCCATCTACGCGGGGCTCATGCTCGTCTCGCTGTTCGGCGTCTCGTTGTTCGGTCTCGTCGGCCTGGCGGAGAGGATTCTCATGCCGTGGGCACGACGAGGTGTCGCGGAGAAGTGATCCGGAATCGACGTGCCCAATCGGCGGGCGCGCGATTTCTTTTTCTCGAGAAGGAGGACTGCATATGTTCGGACTGAAGATTGCGGCCGTGTGCTTCGCCGCGGCGGTGACGGCGGGAGGAGCCTTCGCCCAGGCCCCGACGAAGATCGACTTCCAGCTCAACTGGAAGATCTCCGGCGACCACGCCCCCTACTACGTGGCCCTCGAAAAGGGCTGGTTCAAGCAGGAAGGGCTCGACGTCAACGTCATGATCGGCCAGGGCTCGGGCTTCACCGTCCAGATGGTGGATGCCGGCAAGGCGCAGATCGGCATTTCCGACGCGCCGGTGCCCATCGAGGGCCGGTCGAAGGGCGCGAAGGTGAAGATCGTCGGCATCATCTTCGACAAGCATCCCAATGCCATGTTCTTCTGGAAGGACTCGGGCATCGCCAAGCCGCAGGACCTCAAGGGCAAGACGGTGGCCGTTCCGGCCTCGGACGGGCACAAGGTGATGTGGCCCGCGTTCGCGAACCTCATCGGCGTCAATGCCGCCGACGTGAAGTTCGTCAACATCGAGCCGACCGCCAAGCCGGCGGCCCTCGGAACGAAGAAGGCCGACGTCGTCTTCGAGCTGTACACGGGCAAGCCCTTCATGGAAAAGGCCGTGCCGGCCGACAAGCTCGGCGTCCTGCTCTGGGCCGACTACGGCTTCAACGCCTACGCCCACAGCTACATCGCCAGCGAGGACTTCATCAAGTCCAACCCCGAGGCGTTGCGCAAGTTCCTCAAGGTCGTGTACCGGTCGTGGGAGTTCACGCTCAACAACATCCCCGAGTCGATCGACATCCTGTCCAAGTACCATCCGATCAATCGCGACGACTTCGTGGCCAACCTCACCGCGGTGCGCGAGTTCTTCAAGACCGACCGGTACCGGAACTTCGGCATCGGCTACATCGACGCCGCGCGGATGCAGGACACGATCAACACCGTCAAGGAGAAGGGCGTGGACATCAAGGGCGACCCCAAGGACTTCTACACCGTGGATTTCCTCCCCGTCCCGCCCTACAAGTACAACTTCTGACCACCCCCGGCCGGCCCGGCCCCGCGCGGGGCGCGGGCCGCCGAACGACGAGCATCCCGACGAGGCGGAACGGCACGTGAGCGACGACCGGAAGGCGCTGATATCCCTGCGCAACGTGAAGAAGGTGTACCGGACGAGGGATACCGAGCTCGAGGCCCTCGGCGACGTCAGCTTCGATGTCTTCCCGGGGGAATTCGTGTCCGTCGTCGGCCCCTCGGGCTGCGGCAAGACCACGCTGCTGAAGATCCTGGCGGGTCTGTTGCCCCACTCGTCCGGGGAGATCGTCGTCGAGAGCGAGAATTTCGACATCGAACGGGAGGTGGGCTTCGTGTTTCAGAAGCCCCTGCTGCTGCACTGGCGCAAGGTGCTCGACAACGTGCTGCTGCCCATCGAGATCCTGAAGATCAACCGCAAGAGCATGGTCGGCCGGGCGCGGGAGCTGCTCTCGCTGGTCGGGCTCGACGGCTTCGAGGACCGCTACCCGAACGAGCTCTCCGGGGGCATGCAACAGCGCGTGTCCATTGCCCGCGCGCTGATCCACGATCCCAAGCTCCTGCTCATGGACGAACCCTTCGGCGCTCTCGACGCGATCACGCGCGAGCGCCTCAACATGGAACTCCTCCACATCTGGGAGGAAACCAAGAAGACGATTCTCTTCGTCACCCACGGCATCAACGAGGCGGTGTTCCTCTCCGACCGCGTGATCGTGCTCACGGCGCGCCCGTCCCGGATGGCAGCCTCGCTCGACATCGACCTCCCCCGGCCACGATCGCAGGAGGTCAGGACCGACCCCGCGTTCGGTCGCTATGCGCTCGAGATCTACAAGGGTCTCGAGATCACCTGACGGAGAGCGAGACGGTGGACCGGCACAGAGTGTTCGGCGTCGGCATCCGCGGCGCCGGCCAGGTGGCGCGCCAGCACGCCGAGGCGATCGCCGCGAACCCGCAGCTGCGGCTCGCGGCAGTGTGCTCGCGCAGCCGCGAGAGCGCGGAGCGACTGGCCCGCGAGTTCGCGGGCGCCGCCAAGGAAGGCCCGCCGGTCAGCGTGTTCGCGCACTACCCGGACCTGCTCGCCGACGCCGCGGTCGACATCGTGTCGGAGTGCATGCCCAACCATCTCCACGCGCGCGAGGCGATCGCCGCCTTCGACGCGGGCAAGCACCTGATCCTCGAGAAGCCCGTCGCCATCGACCGCGAGGAACTCGCCCTTCTCCAGGATGCCTGCCGGCGCGCCGGCACGCGGAGCGTGGTCAGCTTCGTGCTGCGCTGGCACCCCCTCGTCGCCACCATCAGGGGCCTTCTGGCGCGCGGCGTCATCGGCGAGCCCTACTTCTCGGGCTTCGACTACTGGCACGGGATCAAGGCGAGCTTTCCCAGCTACGAGTGGATTCGCCGCCGGGAGTTCGCGGGCGGCGCGATGATCACCGGCGGCTGCCACGCGGCCGATCTCGCCCGGCACCTGAAGGGCGAGGTCGCCGAAGTGGCGGCGTATTCGACCCGCGCGCGCGACGATTTCGACTACCCGACGACGGTGTCGGCCGCGGTCAAGTTCCGGGACGGAACGCTCGGCCGCCTGTCGGCGTCGCTGGACGGGGTCAGCTTCCCCTATCAGTTCAACATCGACCTCCTCGGCACGCGGGGCGCGATCCGCGACAACCGGCTCTTCTCCACCGAGCTCTTCCCCGGGCAGAAGGACTTCTCGCTCATCCCCGGCGACACCCCGAATTCCGGATCGGTGGCCCACCACCCCTTCAAGCGCGAGATCGACGACTTCGTGGACGCGCTGCTGACCGGCGCGCCCGTGCTGTCCGACGTCGCGGACGCCTGCAGGTCGATGGAAATCTGCCTTGCCATCACCGAGTCGGCGCAGAGCGGAAGGCCCGTCGGGATCGCCGCCCCCGAGGACCTGCCGGCGGCGGTCGGGAAGGGCGCCGGATGACTTCACGCCTGCCCGGAACCGAAGGGTCACGTCCCGTGCCCGTCACGACCCGGCGCATCGCGGAGATGACGAGTCCGCAGTTCGCCCGGGCCGTCGCGGCGTGCGACACGTTGCTGCTGCCCCTCGCTTCGGTCGAGCAGGGAGGCAGCCACTGCCCTCTGGGCGCCGACGTCATCACCGCCGAGGCCGTCGCGCTGCTGATCGCGGAGCAGGCCGACTGCCTCGTCGCCCCGACGATCCCCTACGGCGACACGCTCGAACTGGGTTCGGGACCCGGGACCGTCGATGCCGGTACGGCTGCATTCGCGGCCTACGTCGAGGCCGTCGCCGGTTCCTTCCTGCGCCAGGGCTTTCGCAACATCGTCTTCCTGTGCACCCACTCGCTCGATCTCAGGGCCGTGGACAGCGTCTGCCGTCGACTGCGGATGCAAGGCTGGGGCGTCGGCGCCATCGACTGGTGGAAGGCGGTCGGCGAAGCGGCGAAAGGCCAGACGGGATCGGCGGCACCGTTCGGGCACGGCGGGGAGGTCATCACCAGCGTCATGCTCGCCCTTGCCCCGGAAACGGTCGACCTGGACAGCGCCGAGGACGAATCGCCGCTTCCCGCGCTGTCCTTCGTCGCTGCGCACGGACCGGGGTCGGCCTTCGTCGCCTACGGCAATTTCCGCGACTATTGCCGCTCGGGTGCATGGGGCGCGGTGCGCGGCATCGCAACCGCGCAGAAGGGCCGCGCCTGGATCGACGGCGCGGTCGGGAACGCCGCGCGCTTCGTCCTGGAGTTGAAGGCGGCCTTCCCTGCCGGGCCGAACGACGGTTCCTGATCGCTACCGGCTGCCGGCGATCGCCGGCAGGTCGATCACGGCGTGCCGCCCGCGAACCGGTAGGGCCTGCCGGTCTTCATCGACTCGTAGATGCCGCAGACGAGTTCCACCGGCAGCCTCGCCTCCGCGCCGTCCACCGCCGGCTTGGTGCCCTGCAGGATGGCTCGCACCATGTCCTCGATCTGCCGCCGGTGGCCCTCGATGCCGATGGCCTTGGGGTCGCTCGCGCCGTCGCCGAGGCTCTTGCCGCCCATCCCGGCCAGTATCGACGCGTCCAGCGGATCGGTGTCCGCGAACTGCCAGCGGACGATCGCGTCGCCCTCGATGGCGGCCGTCCCCCGCTCTCCCGAGACCTCGATCTGCAGCGGAAAGCCCGGCGCGCAGGAGGTGCTCGACTCGATCACCCCCATCGCGCCGCTGGCGAAGCGAACCACGGCACAGGCGTTGTCCTCGGTTTCCAGCCGCGCGTGCGTGCGCGTGGCCGTGTAGCCGAACACTTCGGCAGGTGCCCCGGCGAAGTGCAGCATGAGATCGATGGTGTGGATGGACTGGTTCATCAGGCAGCCCCCGCCGTCGAATTCCCACGTTCCGCGCCAGGCCCCCGAATCGTAGTATTCCTGGCTGCGCAGCCACTTGATCCTGCCGCTCACGAACAGCAGCCGCCCGAACCGGCCGGCGACGATCGCCTCCTTCATCGCCATCGCCCCGGCGCCGAAGCGATTCTGGAACACGGGCGAGAGGATGACACCCGCCTGCCGGCAGGCGTCGACGATCGACTGGGCCTTCTCGGCCGTCGTGTCGAGGGGCTTCTCGCAGAGCACGTGCTTGCCCGCCCGGGCCGCCGGTATCGCGACGCTCGCGTGCAGACCCGTGGGCGTCGCCACCGTCACAGCGTCGATCGGCGCCTGCGCGAGAAACCGGTCCAGGTCGGCATAGCTCTCGATGCCGTGCTTGGCGCCGAAATCGCGGGAACGCTCGGCGACGCTGTCGAAAACGGCGGTGAGCCGCGCGCCTTCCACGGCCCGGATCGCCTCGGCATGGAACGCGCCTATCGTTCCCGCGCCGACGATCCCGAAGCGTACGCTGTCCTTGCTCATCTGGCTCTCCCTGCTTGGCTTGGCTGCGAGGCGGCGAGACGCTGCCGCAACAAACCGGCCGCCGCATCGTCGAGGTGGAGCGTGGCGCTGGCGTGCCGACGCAGAATCGTGGCCGGACAGGCGGTGCCGACCGCCCCGCACAGCGCGCTGTCGACGGCGGCCGCCTTGCGTGCGCCGGGCACGACGCCAACCAGCACTCTCCCGGACAGCAGCGCCGGGCAAGTCAACGTGATGGCTTGGCGCGGCACGGCCCCGATATCGGCGAAGCAGCCGTCGTTGACCTGCTGCTGGCGGCAGGCTGCATCGAGTTCGACGATCTTCACGGCTTGCGGGTCGTCGAAGTCGGCGACCGCCGGGTCGTTGAAGGCGATGTGCCCGTTCTCGCCGATGCCGAGGCAGACCAGGTCGATCGGCGCGGCCGCGAGCAGGGCGGCATAGCGCCGACACTCGGCCGCGGGATCGGGAGCTTCGCCGCGGATGCCGTGAAACGCCGCCGGGCGCACTTTCGCCAGCAGATGTTGCTGCTGGTAATGGCGGAAGCTGGCCGAGTGGCTGGCCGCCAAGCCGACGTATTCGTCCATGTGGAACACCGTCACCCGCGACCAGTCGATGCCGGGCGCGACGGCCAGGCCGGCGATCAGTTCGTCCTGCGACGGGGCGCTGGCCACGATGATGCGGGCCCGGCCCTGCGCCTGGATCGCCGCGCGCAGCACCTGCGCGGCCTGCTCGCTTGCGGCTCTGCCCATCGCGTTGCGATCGGGGTGGATGAAGACCTGCAGCCGATCGACCGCGAAGTGGGTGACGTCGGGGTGCGTGCTTGGCGTGGGGGGCATGTTCGTCAGCGGGTGGTCGATGGATGCTGGAGCAGGATCAGGTTGCAAGTTCGGGCAGTTCGATGCCGAAGCGAGCCGCGATCAGCGTCGAGAAGTGGTCCCGTGCCGCCTGCAGGTCGAGCCCGAGCCACCGCTGCAGATTGCGCACCCCCTCGTCGGGGCAGAGCGCCGAACCGGCGAAGTGCTGGGTCCCGGGCAGACGAACGACACGGTCGTCACCCACTTCCATTTCCACCTGGCCCATCCGGTAGCGTCCGGGAGGCGCGCCGGCCGGTGCCGCGCAATCGGTGGTGAACAGCGCCTTTCCGGCGGGCTTGGCGCGATAGAAATTCCTCAGCACCGAAGGCGGCAGGTGGATGCCGTCGGGAATGAAGAACGCCGTGAGTTCGTCCCGCGCCAGCAGCCGTTGCATCACATTGGCGTGGCGGTGCATCTGGATGGGCACGCCGTTGCCGAGATGCGTGCAGAATCGCGCGCCCGCAGCGACGGCGGCGTCGATGTCCGCGTCGGATGCGTCGGTGTGGCCGAGCGAAACCTGCACGCCGGCGGCCGTGACGTGGCGAATGAACGGCGCGCTGCCCGGCCACTCCGGCGCCAGCGTGACGAGACGGATGTTGCCGTTGGCCGCGGCCTGCAGGCGATCGAACGCGCCGGGCTCCGGCGGCCCCATGTGCCGCGCGTCGTGCGCGCCACGGAAGCCGGGTTGCGGCGAAAGCCACGGCCCCTCGAGGTGATAGCCGCAGAGCGATTCGGCCACGACGGGATCGGCCGCGCGGAGGCGTTCGAGATTCTCCAGCTTGGCGCCCAGGGCCGCGACGGCGTCCGTGATCAGCGTGGCGAAGAAGCGCCGGGTCTGGTGCGCCGCCAGCACATCCACCGCCCGCCGCAATTCGGCCGCCGACAGGCTCGGCTGCTGGAAGTCGACGCCGGCAAAGCCGTTCACCTGGATGTCGAGGAGGCTCTTCTTCATCGCGACTCGAACTCCTTCCCGAAAGTCATGGGTCCGTTCGCCGCGGTGCGCCGGAGTTGCCGACCGCGCGGCACCCGAGCCGGCACGATTCTGTCGTGGGGCAGGCATCGGTGCGCGAGGCGGGGCGTCCTGGCCATGGTGCGAACGGTTGAAAGCAACGTCGGATCGGATTTGCCGGACGTCTCGATCATGATACGTCCGATTGCGAGGTTCGCCACCGATCGGCCCGACAGGAAGGTCCCCGCCAAGACGCCGCCGGCCCCGGTTACGAGTCGCCAAGCCTCGGCAAAGGTCGCATGAAGGCCGATGGCTGTATCAGAGCTCGGACGCGAGGCGCCGTCCGGTTCGGTACCGCGCGTGCGTAGAATGACGTCATCGCCCCGGCGGTGAAGCTCGACGACACAGCGGACTCCATCGCACCGCGCGGGCAAAACATCCTTGTCAGACCGATGCCGAAGACCCAACCGCCCCGACCGCGCAAGGTCGAGAACCCGAGAAAGCCGTTCGAGCGGCACGTGCCGGGCATCCGTTACGGAATGCTCGACGACGTCGTCGGCTACGCGATCCGCCGCGCCCAGATCGCCATCTACGAGGAGTTCGACCGCGAGCTGCTGCCGCTCAAGATCACGCCGCCGCGCTTTTCGTCGCTGCTGCTGATCGAGAACAATCCGGGGCTGACGCAGACGCAACTGGCGGAGTTGATCGGCGTCGTGCGTTCGGGAATGGTGGCGCTGATCGACTTCTTCGAGGCCGAGGGCTGGGTGCGGCGCGACGGCAAGGCGGGCGACCGGCGCGCCTACCACCTGCGCCTGACGTCGAAGGGCGCGGCGCATCTCGCCGTGGCCAAATCCCGCGTTGCCGCGCTGGAGGACCGCTGGAGCTCGCGGCTCACGCCCGCGGAAAAGCGGAAACTGCTCGCGCTGCTGGACAAGGTGGGTCCGCCGGGCGCGTGACCGCCCCAAGGCGGCCATCGGTCGCGACCATTTGTCGCGTGGAAGTACTGTTCACCACGTGAACAATATTTGATGCCGATCAAGGGCTGCGGCTCCCGCCGGCCCTAAGCTTCACCCGATCTACGGCAGCACCTTCGTCGTCCCTGCCCATCGGGCAGGCGCAGCGCAACGACCCGCGGTCCGCGGCCACGGTGTCCTTGCCGCTCCCGCCCACCGACGAACAACCCAGGGCGACGACAACGGGGCGATGCTCCGTGCGCGAACCCACCCACGAGGAAAGGATGATGAACAAAGACCGTCCGCAGGAAGAGAATGCAATGGACCCCTACACCAGGGACACGCTTGCGCACGGCCTGTCGCGTCGGCACTTCCTCACGCGCTCGGCGGCCGGCGCCGCCGGTGTCGGCATGCTGGCGCTCGGCGGCGCTGCCGCAGAGGCTGCGAACCCTGCGGCGGACAAGAGCGCGGACTTCGCCAGGAGCTCGGACGGCGGCGCGAGCCTCTCGTTCCTGCCGAAGCCGAAGCCCATCGCCGACAAGGACATCAAGGAAACGCTGACCTTCGACGTCGTGGTCGTCGGTGCAGGCGCCTCGGGAGTCCCCGCGGCCCTCGCCGCGGCCGAGAACGGCGCCAGCGTCGCGGTGATCCAGAAGCACCCGATGCCCGTCTCGCAGGGCAATACCGGTTCGGGCATCGATCTGGCGAGCAGCGACAAGGCCGGTGTCGAGGCGCTCGTCGCGAGGCTCATCAGCGACAGCGCCCACCGCTGCAATCCCGCGCTCATCCGGCAATGGGCCTACAACTCCGGGGAGGCCGTCCGCTGGGTCATCGATCGCGCCAAACAGGGTGGCGCACAGGTCGTCGACCAGGGCAGCGCGCCGCAGTTCGCCATCCGCAAGGTCAATGGCTACACGCTGAACTACGTCACGTCGTTCTTCGGACCGAAGCCCTACACCACGGGTGACGGCATGCGCGCCCTGGCCAAGGTTGCCGAAAAGGCCGGCGTCCGCTTCTTCTTCCGCATGCCCGCGGTGCAGCTGGTCCAGAGCAAGTCCGGCGAGGTCCTCGGCGTCATCGCCAAGGGCCGGGACGGCAAGTACACCCGGTTCCTCGCGAAGAAGGGCGTCATTCTCGCGACCGGCGACTACCAGAACAACAAGGCGATGTGCGACTACTTCATCCCCGACCTCAAGCACCTCGGCCGCAAGCAGATGGACCGGACCGGAGACGGCTTCGCCCTGGCCTACTGGGCGGGCGGCGTGATCGAGCCGATCGGCCACACCAAGATGCTGCACGACTTCGACGCGGGTCCGGCCTCGATGTGCGACATGCCGTTCCTGGCCGTCAATCGCGCGGGCCAGCGGTTCGTCAACGAGACCGTCGAAATGTCGCTGTTGAACAATTACCTCCGGGATGCCAAGGACGCCGGGCACTACTGTCAGGTGTTCGATTCGAACTACATGACGCAGGCTGCGAGCTGGCCGGGCAAGCTGGTTCCGCCGGAGGGCCTGAAGAACTACATGCCCGACGATCCGGGCCCCAAGAAGGGGGTCTTCGAGTCGCAGGTCAACACGCACGTGGCGGACACGCTCGAGGAGCTCGCCCGGAAGCTGGAGATCGATCCCGCGAACTTCGTCGCGACGGTGAGGCGCTACAACGAGGTCGTAGCCTCGGGCAAGGACAGCGACTTCGGCAAGCCCGCCGACCGGCTGATCCCCGTCGAGAAGCCGCCGTTCTACGGCATCCACCGCCGAGTGCGCGTGTCCGCGATCTGCTCCGGCGTGCTCGTCGACGCCAACCACCAGGCCCTCGACGCCGAGGGCAAGCCGATCAAAGGTCTGTACCTGATCGGCAACCTGGGCGGTGGCTTCTACGGCGGCGTCGACTATCCGCTCACCGTCTTCGGCCTGTCGCTGGGGCGTTGCTACACCTTCGGCTACCTGGCCGGCAGGCACGTGGCGAAGCAGTGACCCATGCCGACGACGAACAGGCGTTCCAATTCGCGCTGATCGGCGGGGAACGGACCCTGCGTTCCCTGCACAATTTCCACGACTGCGAAAAATGAAAAACAGACCTCTGCAAAGACTCTTCTCCGCCTCGATCGCGCTGTTTCTGGGCGTCGCACTGGCGAGTGCCGTGCAGGCCGCCAACACCGCCGGGACGAACGACGAGGGACTGGGCCGACTGCATGCCACCCGCGGTGTCCAATGCGCCGGGTGCCACGGCAACGTGAAGAAGCCGCAGGCGGTGCCGATGGAACAGTGCCTGACCTGCCATGGCGATACGAAAGCGCTGGCCGCGAAGACCGCCAGCGTGAAGCCGACGAACCCGCACGAGTCGCGTCACTACGGCACCGAGGCCGACTGCAATCTCTGCCACCATCAGCACCGGAAGTCCGAGAATTTCTGCCTCGACTGCCACCCGCGGTTCGATTTCAAGGTGAAGTGATCGGCGCCGGAGGGTGCCGATTGCGGCAGCAGTCTTTCGGTGCGGTTGCCGGGCAAGCGTTCGGCTCGGAGAGACACTGAACGCCTGCGCAGGCTGCCGGCCGCAGGCGGGCAGATCGGTACGCAACGAAGGCCTGCGTATCTGGTGCCGAGGACCGGACTCGAACCGGCAGGCCTTGCGGCGGCGGATTTTCTTCACACTTCGCCTTTCGGCGCCAGCCCGATCGCACAGGGGCTGTTCGTGCGCTGGACTATGCCTTCGCCGTTGCTCGTACCGAGCGGCAGGCGCCCTCCGTCTAGTCTCTACACCTTCCCCGCAAGCGGGGCTTGGCTCGGCGTTGCCTCGATTCCCTCAGGGGGTTCGCCGAATTTGAAGGGATTCACACGGGAGCTTTCGCGCCCCGCTGCTCAAGCTGCTTCAAGTCCGCTGTGTTTACCAATTTCACCACCCCGGCACTGTGCGGCATTCTATCCCCTGCGCAATCCGCGCGTAAGTCACGCGCGGACCGGTGTGCAGGGGTACGCCGCCATGCCGACCGCGCGATGGCGCGCCGTCACGCCATCGCCGCGCGCCGGTCGACCCGGCGCCACATCGCCTTGACGATCTCGCTGGCCAGCACGATCGTGCTGGCGACGGCGAGGCAGGTCAGCCAGTCGCGGACCGAGAGACCGGTGGTGCCGAAGGCGAGTCGCAGCGCGGGAACGCCGAGCACCGCCGCCTGAAGCCCCAACGCCGCGAGCAGCGACAGCCACAGCCAGCGGTTGGCGAACAGCTGGTGACCGATGGGCGCGGTGTCCGATCGGATGCAGAACACGCCGAACAGCTGGAACAGCACCAGCGTGTGGAAGGCCATCGTCCTCGCCTCGCGCACTTCGCCGTCGCCGTCGATCAGTCCGCCCGGCAGTCCGGCGTCGAGCACCAGCAGCGTCCCGACGCCCATCACCACGGCGGCGACGCCGATCCACGCCCACATGCGGCGGGTGACCACCGCTTCATCGGTGGCGCGCGGCCTGCGTCCCATCAACTCGGCGTCCGGAGGGTCGACGCCGACGGCCAGTGCCGGAAAGCCGTCGGTGACGAGATTGACCCAGAGGATCATCGTCGGAAGCAGCGGCAACACCAGCGCCTCGCCGCGACCGGCGACGATGCCCAGGGCCTCCGCCAGCGCGACGCCGAAGAACATGACCGCCACCTCGCCCATGTTCGTCGACAGCAGGTAGCGCAGGAATTTCTGGATGTTGGCGTAGATCGCGCGCCCTTCCTCGATGGCGGCGACGATGGTGGCGAAATTGTCGTCGGCGAGCACGACGTCGGCCGCGTCCTTGGCGACGTCGGTGCCCGCGATCCCCATCGCGATGCCGATGTCGGCCGCCTTGAGCGCCGGCGCATCGTTGACGCCGTCCCCGGTCATCGCCACGATCTCGCCGTTGGCCTTCAACGCGCGGACGATCGCCAGCTTGTGCTCGGGGGCCACGCGCGCATAGACCGCAGTCGTCGCCACCGCGGCGGCGAGTTCGGGCGGCGACAGCCGCGCGAGATCGGCCCCGCTGAGGACCGGTTCACCCCGCGCCGCGATCCCGAGTTCGGCGGCAATGGCGGCGGCGGCCGCCGGATGGTCGCCGGTGATCATCAGCACCCGGATGCCGGCCCGCTGCGCCATCCGCACCGACCGCGCCGCCTCGGCCCGCGGCGGATCGATCATGCCGACGACGCCGAGCCAGACCAGCGCCTCCTCGGCCCCCTCGCCGGCCACGACACCCTCGGGCAGGCGCCGGTAGGCGAGACCCAGGAGCCGCAGCGCCTCGCCGGCCATCGCCTCGATCTCCCGCGTGATCGCGCGCCGTGCGGCGTCGGTCAGTGCCGCTTCGTCGGCGCCGCGCCGCTCCAGCGCGCAACGCGCGAGCAGAAGGTCCGGCGCGCCCTTGCTGAAGAGGACGACCTGGCCGCCAATGTGCGCATCGGCGTGCGCCGTGCTCATCAGCTTGCGTTCCGACGAGAAGGGAATTTCCGCCACCCGTTCGAAGCGTCCGGAGATCCGGGCTTCGTCGATTCCCGCCTTCAATGCCGCGACCTTCAGCGCACCCTCGGTCGGATCGCCGAGGACGATCCACTGCCCGTCGCGCTGCACCAGCTCGGCGTTGTTGGCGAGCGCGCCGGCGGCAAGCACGCGCTCGACCTCCGTGCGCTGGACCCCGCGCCCGAGCGCGCCGGAAGCGTTGCGCAATTCGCCCTCCGGCAGGTACCCGCTGCCGGTGACCTCGGTGCGCCCGGACGCGGTCAGCACCGCGCGCACGGTCATCTCGTTGCGCGTGAGCGTCCCGGTCTTGTCGCTCGCGATCACCGTCGCCGAGCCCAGGGTCTCGACCGCCGACAGCCGGCGGACGATCGCGTTGCGCTTCGCCATCCGCTGCATCCCGAGCGAAAGCACGACCGTGGTCACCGCGGCGAGCCCCTCCGGCACGGCCGACACGGCCAGCGACACGGTGTAGAGCAGCACACCGACCAGCGCCGCGGTCGAGTGGTCGCGGTTGACGAGCAGGATGACGCCGGCGACCACGACGGCGATGGCGATGACCGCGACGCCGAGAATCTTTCCCAATCGGTCGAGATTCTGCTGCAGCGGGGTGGCCTCGGCCGTCGCCGCGTGCAGCATGCCGGCGATCCGGCCCATCTCGGCCCGCATCCCCGTCGCGGTGACGATCGCCCGGCCATGGCCATAGGTGACCGTCGTGCCGGCGAACACCATGTTGACCCGATCGGCGATGCCGGTGTCGGCAGCCAGCGTCCCGTTCTCCTTGAGCACCGGGACGCTCTCGCCGGTCAGCGCCGCTTCGCCCGTCTGCAGCACGACCGACTCGATCACCCGCGCATCCGCCGGAACCGTGGCCCCTTCCTCGAGCAGCAGGACGTCGCCGGGAACGAGTTCGGCGGCGGCCAGCGCGAGCCGCTCGCCTCCCCGCAGCACGGATGCCGTGGCCGCCGTCATCCGGCGCAGGCTCGCCACGGCCTCCGCCGCCCGCGCTTCCTGGTAGAAGCCCAGCAGCGCGTTCAGCAGGACGATGGCGAGGATGGTCAGCGCTTCGTACGGAAGGCTGCCTCCCTGCTCGAGATACCACACGGCGATCGAAATGCCGCCTGCGGCAATGAGCAGCAGAACCAGCGGGCTCTCGAACTGGGCGAGGAATTTGCGCCACGCCGGAACCGGCGGCGCCTGGGTGAGTTCGTTGCGACCGGCGACCGCGAGTCGCGCCCGCGCCACGCCGGCATCCAGCCCCCGTGCGGGGTCGACGCCCAGTTCGCTGCAGATTTCCCGCACCGCACGCGCATGCGCATCCGCGACGACGACGGGCGACACAAAATCCATCGGATCGAATCCCACGTGGGATTCTCCCGCAACCGCGGCACGGGCCTCTGATCCAGGTCAAGCCGGTAACCCACGCGGCGCACGGTCCGGAACCCGGATGCAAAAAGGGCCGCGGCAATCGCCGCGGCCCGGTGGAGCGTCTTGCGTGCTGCGGTCAGCGCTTGACGCCGGGCATCATCTTGGCGAAATCACCCATCACCCGCTGCATCGACTCGAAGGCCGTACCGCCCGACGACATCACACCCTGCAGCGCCGAGACGAGATTCTGTGTCTGCCGCATGTCCGGCATCATCGCCATCGCCGCCTTCGCCTCCTTGACGCCCGGCACGCCGGACATCTGGTCTTCCATCAGCGAGAACAGCCGCTTCTGGACCTCGACGACCAGGTCGAACATCTGTCCCCAGTACGCCATCGCCTGCTCGACGGCCTCCTGCGAGACAGTCTGCCCGGCGGCCATCAGCGCCGGCATGTCGCCTGCCTCGGCGGCGTTGCGCGCGGCCTTCTTCTGCATCGTGCGCGCCTTCTCCTCGCCTTCGAACTGCAGCCGCCGGACCTTGGCGGTGCTCTCGATCGCCGCGTCGATCACGTCGAGCGCGAGCTTCGCATTCTGGCGGTAGAGATCGAACGCCTGCTCGGGCGTCAGCGTCTTGGCGAACGACGCGAGCTCTTTGGCGTCGGGCAGGGTGAACATCGGCGGCAGGGTGGGCTTCGCCGCGGCCGCGCGCGGCGCCGCCTTCTTCGCCGCCTTCTTGGGTGCTGCAGTCTTGGACATCGGTTTGGTCGCCATGCTCAACACTCCTTGACGTGGTGGGGGAAGAAACCTGCGGGCGGGGGACTCCGGATTGACGCGCTCGCCGGATCGCCGACACCGCTGCCGATCGCGCGGCCGCGATGATTGTCCATCGTAGCAGCACGCGCCGCGGTTGCGTTGACGCGAGTCAAGATCGACCGCCCGGCCCAGCGATCGCATCGGTGCCCGCCGCCACGCGTAGAATCAGCCGACCGCGGCGACCTTCCGCCCACCGACCATGCGCCCCCTTTTCACTTCGCCCGGCACCGTCGTGCCACCGGCCCCGCCGGGGGCGGCCTGCGAGTCGACCCGCAGGGCGGACCGGGGTCTCGCCGCCGGAGCGGGGCCGGAAGCCGAGAGCATCCTGCGGCGACTCACGCAGCCGGACGTTCGCGCACTGGCGGCGCTGGTGGCGACGCCGTCGCTGATCGGCACCGAGGCCCCGGTGGCGCTGTTGGAGGACCGCTGGCGCTGGGACTGCCTCGCCGGCCGACGGCGGTGGCTGGAAGCGCTCGACGCCGCGCCGGCGCCGCTGGCCGAGCACGTCAGCCGTTCCAACGGCCGGCAGCTCGGCCGCTATGCCGAAGCGCTGTGGCAATTCTGGTTCGCGCACCTCCCCGGCGCGCGCGTCCACGCGGCCGGCCTGTCGGTGAAGGACGGCGGCGTCGTGCGCGGCGAATTCGACTTCATCGTGTCGCTGCCCGACCTGCCGGGGGTGTCGCATCTCGAGACCGGCTACAAATTCTTTCTCTACTGTCCGCCGGGAGCGGACGCGTCGCGCTGCGTCGGGCCCGACCCCTTCGATCGCCTCGATCGCAAATGGCGGCACATGCTCGACGCGCAGCTGCCGCTGTCGCAGACGCCGCTCGGCCGGGCGGCGATGCCGCCGGGCGTCGACCCGGCGACGGTCATCCCCCGCGCCTGCCTGCAGGGCTACGTGTTCTACCCGTTCGACACTCCCGACCCGATGCTGGCCACGCTGGCCCCCGGCCACGCCCGGGGCCATTGGTGCCGCTTCGGTGCGGCGCCGCGATGGGCGGATCGTGCCGCGCGCTGGGTGACGCTGGACAAGCGCGCGTGGATCGCGCCGGCGTGGCTGCCGCCGGCGACGGCCGGGAGTCGGGCCGAGCCGCTGACGGCGACCGAAGCCCAGGCCTGCCTGGAACGGCACTTCGCCGCATCCCGGCAGGCGCAGCTGCTCGCCGGGCTCGCCCGGGATGCCGACGGCGGTTGGCGGGAGACGGTCCGCGTGTTCGTCGTCGCGCCCGACTGGCGGGGCGCGGATGCGGGAGAGATCTGACGCCTGGGTTGAGGTTGACCTCGCCGCTGCGTCGCCTATAATTCATAGACCGTACGTTTATACGGTATTTCCGGAGGCGCCATGGTGCTCGGACTGCGTACCGCCATCTACCCCGTTCCCGACCTCGCCGCCGGCAAGGCGTGGTACAGCCGCGTCCTCGGCCGGGAGCCCTATTTCGACCAGCCCTTCTATGTCGGCTACGCCGTCGGCGGCTTCGAACTGGGCCTGATCCCGGACGGCAGCCCGGGGCCGGGGGGCGTGCAAGCCTACTGGGGCGTCGCCGATGCGGCGGCCGAATTGCAGCGCCTGCAGGGTCTCGGCGCCGTCGTGCACGAGGCCGTCCGCGACGTCGGCGAAGGCATCCGGGTGGCCGCGGTGCGCGACCCCTTCGGCAACGTGTTCGGCCTCATCGAAAATCCCCATTTCGACCGGCAAGCGGTCCGATGAGTCCTCGTCGTTCGTCCTCCCCGCAGCCTGCCCGCGGCGACGGCCGCGAGCCTTCGCCGCTGACCGCGCGCCAGCAGCAGATCCTCGACTGGATCCGCCGCCGGCTCGAGACCACCGGCATGCCGCCGACGCGCGTCGAAATCGCCGCGGGGCTGGGTTTTCGCACCGCGAGCGCGGCCGAAGACCACCTGCGCGCGCTGGCCAGAAAAGGCGCCATCGAGTTGCTGCCCGGCGCGTCGCGCGGGTTGCGCCTCGTCGACCGGCCGGAGTTGCCGGGGATGGGGTTGCCGCTCGTCGGCCGGGTGGCTGCCGGCCACCCGATCCTCGCGGCCGAGCACGTCGAAGCCCACCTGCGGCTCGACCCCGCGCTGTTCTCGCCGCGCGCCGATTACCTGCTGCGGGTGCGCGGCGCCAGCATGAAAGACGCCGGCATCCTCGACGGCGATCTGCTTGCCGTCCACCGCAGCACCGAGGCCCGGTCGGGCCAGATCGTCGTCGCCCGGTTGAGCGGTCCCGGCGGCGACGAGGTCACCGTCAAGCGCCTCAAGCGCCGCGGCGGGCAGGTGCTGCTCGTCGCCGAGAACCCCGAGTTCGCGCCGATCGTCATCGAAGGCGGGCGCGACGCGCTGGTGATCGAGGGCATCGGCGTCGGGCTCTTCCGCAGCGGCAGGGCGCTGTAGCCGGGCCCTTCCCCAGGTTCGCCCGCATGCGCAAGCCGCCACCCGCCCCCGCCGCGAACGGCGCAGCGCTCGAATCCGCTCCGCTCAATGCCGGCGGGCGATGAGCCTGCGGCAATGCATTCCCGCTCCGTGGCCTCCCCCCGCGCCGCCCTGTCTTCCGGAAAGCTCCGTTGAACGCGCTGTCCTCATCGCTGCGCTCGTCGTCGCTCGACGCCGTGCTCGCCCATCCGGCGATCTGGCGGGGCGGCGACTGCGCGCCCGAGCCGGCGGCCGTACCGACCGGATTCGCGGCCCTCGACGCCGTCCTGCCGGGGGGCGGCTGGCCGCAGGCGGCACTCACCGAAATGCTGCTGGCGCGCGAGGGCATCGGCGAGCTTCGCCTCGTCCTGCCCGGGCTCGCCCGTCTGCAGGCCGACGAGCGCGACGTGATCTGGATCGCGCCGCCGCATCTGCCGTATGCGCCGGCACTTGCGGCGGCGGGGCTCGATCTCCGCCGGCTGGTCATCGTCCGCCCGGCCGCGACGGCCGATGCCCTGTGGGCGTTCGAGCAGGCGCTGCGCGCCCCCGAATGCGGCGCCGCGTTCCTCTGGCCGCAGGGCGTGCTCGACGACCGCGCCACGCGCCGCCTGCAGGTCGCCGCCCGCGAAGGCGGCAGCTGGGGTGTGCTGTGGCGCCGGCCGGGGCAGCCGGGCATCGCCGGTGCCGCACCGCTGCGCCTGGCGCTGGCCCCGGCAGCGCAACAGCTGGCCGTGCACGTGGTCAAGCGGCGCGGCGGCGAAGTGGCACGACCGGTGCTGCTCGATCTCGACCTTGCGCCGACGCCTTCCGGCCGCAGCGACAAGGACCCGGCGGGCGCGGCGGCCGGCGACCGCGGTCCGCCCGCTGCCGCTCATGCAGGCCCCCGCTGCGCGCCCGGACGCGGGTCTCTTCGCGGCATCCCGTAGTCGCCGCCCGCGGTCCGATCATGCTGTGGGCCTGCCTGCTGCTGCCGCGCCTTGCGCTCGACGTGTTCGCGCGGGCGCAGGCTCCGTCCGCCCAAAGCGCGGCGCGCCCCTTCGCCGTCACGACCGGCGGACATTACCCGCGGATCGTCAGCGCCGACGCCGCGGCCGCCGCGGCCGGCATCCGTGCCGGGATGCTCGTCTCCGCGGCGCTCGCACTCGCTCCCGCGGTCCTGCTGCGCGACCGCGACCCCGCCGGCGAAGCGCGGGCGCTCGCCGCCGTCGCCACCTGGGCGACGCAGTTCACGCCCGGCGTCAGCCTCGCCCCGCCCGATGCGGTGCTGGTCGACATCGGCGACAGCCTGCGCCTGTTCGGCGGCCTGGATACGCTGCGCACCCGGCTGCAGCAAGGGGCCGCCGCGCTCGGCTACGCGGCCCGGCTGGCCATCGCCCCCACCGCCGTCGCTGCACTGCTCCTCGCCCGTGCCGGGCACGCCGACACGATGGTGCGGGTCGAGGCGCTGCCGGCGGCACTGGCCCCGTTGCCCCTCGCCTTGACCGACGCCGATCCCGGCATCGTCGCCACGCTCGCCGCCGCCGGCATCACCACCTTCGGCGCCGCCTCCTCGCTGCCGCGCGCGGGGCTGGCGCGACGCGGCGGTGCGCCGCTGCTGGCGACCCTCGAGCACGCGCTCGGGGTCCGCGCCGATCCCCGGCCGCGGTTCGTGCCGCCGCAGCGCTATGCAGGACGGCTGGAGCTCCCCGCCCCGGTCGACGCGACGGAAGCGCTCGCCTTCGCCGTCCAGCGGCTGGTCGTCGAGCTCGCGGGCTGGCTGCTGGGGCGCGGGCTCGGGGTGCTCGAACTCGCGCTGACGCTCGAGCACGAGCACCACCTGCGCCGCCACCTCGGCACGCCGGGAAGCCTCGTTCGCTTCGCCCTCGCCGCGCCCGCACGCGAGGTGCCCCACCTGCTCGCCGTGCTGCGCGAGCGCCTCGCGCGCGTCACGCTGCCGGGGCCGGTCGAAGCCATCGTGCTCGAAAGCACGCTCTGCGCGCCGCTGGCCGGGCGCAATCTCGGCCTGCTGCCCGGCGATCACGATCGGGCGACGGTGCCGCTCCTCGACCGGCTGCGCGCACGCCTGGGCGAGGATGCCGTGACGCGCATCGCCCCCTGCGCCGAGCATCGTCCCGAGCGCGCGTGGACCGGCGCCGGCCTCCGCCCCGCCGCCGGCAACGCGGCAGCGCCCCGCAGCGGAAAAAAATCGGCGCCCCGGCTTCCGCGCCGCGCAGCCGCCGACACGTCACCCTCGCTGCCGCTGCCTGCCGGGCCGCGACCGCTGTGGCTGCTGGCCGAGCCGGAACCGCTGGGGGCGCGGCTTGCCGCGCGGCCCTGGGTGCTGCAGGACGGTCCGGAACGGATCGAGTCCGGGTGGTGGGACGGCCGCGACGTGCGGCGCGACTACTTCGTCGCCGAGAGTCCGGCCGGCGAGCGGGTCTGGATCTACCGCGACGGCCGGCACGGCTTCGGCGAAGGCGACGGCGAGTGGTTCGTGCACGGGCTGTTCGCGTGACACCACCCCGCTCGCCCGACCCCCATCAAAGGACGACCGCGACGTACAGCAGCGACAGCAGCGCCAGGGGCCCCATGCCCAGCGCGGCCAGGTTGGCCGTCTTCCGGGTGCCGAACACGTAGGCGTAGATCAGCTTCATCAGGTTGTTGCTGGCGCTGGCGATGACGATCGCCTGCAGGATCTGCGCGGTGCCGAGCCCGAGGTCGCCCTGCAGCACCGAGACGACGAACGGCGTGATGTCCGAGAAGCCGACGACGAACGAGAGCACGCGCAAGCCGGCGTCGTGGAACTTCAGCAGCGTGTACTTCGTGGCCATGGAGATGACGACGAACAGGAACGCGAACAGGAAGGCCGAATTGAGTTCCAGCGGGTTGTTCCGCAGCGCCGGCTCCTCCGCCACGGCGTCGCCCGCCTGCCCGGCGCCGACCGGAGCCGACGCCTTCGCACGCTTGCGGTCGCCGACGATCCAGACCGCGTAGCCGGCCGCGAGCGCCGACAGCAGCAGCAACGCCGGGCCGACCTGCAGCGTCGACTCGACGCGGAAGATGGCCACCAGCACCAGCAGCCGCAGGTACATCATCGAGACCGCCAGCAGGATCGCCGCCGCCGCCTCCCGGTCGCGCCCCGGCTGGGCGCGCGATCGCTTGGCCAGCACCAGCACCGCCGCGGTGCTGGAGTAGACGCCGCCGATCAGCCCGGTGAGCAGCAGTCCCTTGCGCGGGAACAGGTAGGTCTGCAGCACGTAGCCGAGGTAGGAGATCGTGGTGGTGATGACCACGGCCAGCCAGATCTGCCGCGGCGTCACCGGCAGCGCCGACAGTATCGCGCCCGGCAGTCCGCCGACCGGGGGCAGCGTTTCCGGGATCATCGGCAGGATCACCGCGGCGATCGCCAGGAACTTGCAGACGGTGACGATCTCGCCGGTCTCGAGCCGATCGGTCAGCCGCCGCACGCGACCCTTGGAGTGGAGGACGAAGAGGATCGAGATGGCGATGAGCACCAGGAACCAGTGCGGCTGGTGGATCGACACCGGGCCGATCGCATAGGTGAGTTGCGCGATGCTGACCCCGATCAGCCCCGGGCTCTTCTTGTGCCGCACCTTGTCCATGTAGTAGACCAGCAGGAACATCACCACGGTCACCAGCCCGAGCAGGAACGCCCAGTTCCCGATCTCGGGGAGCGTGTAGAGCATGAAGCCCAGCATGCCGATGAACACGAAGGTGCGCACCGTGCCGAAGGTGTCGAACTTGCCCTCGCCCTCGTAATAGTCGCGCAGCCCGATGCCGATCAGAAAACTGATCGCCAGCGTCAGCAGGAAGGGCTCGACCAGCGGCGGCAGGACGGCGGTTGACAACGGATCGCTCATGGCGTGACTGGACGTGGGCCGGCGGGCATCGGTGGCGTCTCGCGCGGGTTCGGGACCGGCCCGCGACGCGCTTCGCGACATTCGGGCATTCGACCGTGACCGTGCGCAGTCCACCGTGCCGGCGCGGGTTCGCGACGAAGCCGCCCGTCGTGCGATTGTCCTCGCTCGGCGCGCGGTCGACCTTGAGGTGGGACAAGATAACGGCGAGCTCGCCCGGCCCCGGCGCCAAGAGCGGCCATCGGCATCGTCCGCGTCAGCGCAGCGCCAGGCGGGCGCGGACCACGCCCGCCTTGTCGTGCCGCAGCGTCAGCGCGACCTCGACGCCGGCGGCGGCGCGCACCACCCATTCGACCTTGACCCGGTCGTCGGTCACGTGCGCATCGGGCCAGAACGAAACGCCGGTGTGCTTGTAGGCCTTCCCTTCGAGCTGACCGAGATCCTCGCGCCGCTTGCCCTGCACCAGCGTGGCGCCGGACGGCAATTCGATCTCGGCGATCGCGCCGCGCACGACCTTGCGCTCCAGCGCGCGCTTGGACACGTAGCTCGGCAGCCAGCCGGTGTTCTGCGCCACCAGCCGCAGCTTGTACAGGCCGCCGCCCAGGGCTTCCGCCTCCGCGGTCACCAGCTCCAGCCGCGGCGAGGTCAGCGCCTGCCAGAGCAGCCAGCGCGGAAAGCGCCGCAGTTCGCGTTCGAGCAGCGCGGGCGGCGGGTTCGAGAACGCGTGGAAGCGGTTCCAGCCGCCGATCTCGATGCGGCCGAGCTGCGGGTGCGCGAACGGCTGCCACGGGACGTGGGCGAGACCGTGCAGCTGGTCGCGACTCCATTGCCACAGCTTGACGTCGTCGTCGACCGGGTGGTCGCGGAACCAGTCGATGAAGTGGTAGTTCTCGATGCCCGCCTCGCGCATCGGGCTCCAGATCTCGACCACCCAGCTGTAGAGGCCGAGGTGCTCGTAGATCCAGTCGAAAGTGCCGCCGATCACCTGCTTGGGGTGGTAGCGGAAGTCGTGATAGACCGAGACCGCCGGATAGCCGGTGAGCTCCCGGCCCTTGTCGCCGGTCCGGCGGTAATGCCACAGGTCCTCGGCGTGCATCTCCTCGTCGGGCAGGTGCTCGAAGGGGCGCAGCAGCACGCCGCTCCAGGTGTGGAAGGTGGTGCCGCCGCAGACGTTCGGATGCCGGGCGATGAAGTCGACGACCGCGCGCACTTCCGGCTCGGAGGTCGGATACGGACCGGCGCCCAGCTGCTCGAACTCCTGCCGCCAGCTGGCGGGGAAATTGCGGTTGAGGTCGAGCCCCTCCTTGTTTTTCTTCACCCGCAGCGTGTACCCGTCCCAGCCTTCGAGCGAGCCCTCGGGCAGCACCCGATAATAGTTGCCGCCGGTTTCGGTCGGCTCGCGCCGGATCATGAGTCCCGGCGCGTCGGGATGTTCCTTCCACAGGCCGTTGGCGTCGGCGACGCGCATCTGCAGGATGCGCCCGTCGCCGTCGACGTCCTCGACGGTGAGCCCCTCGATTTCCTCGTCGTCGAACGGATAGGGCCGCGTCGACGAGCGCACCCACTTCGGCCGGTCGGCGAGCGCCCATTCGGCCCCGTCGGGATTGATCCGGGGACAGACGTAGAACGCGCGGGTGTCGAGCGCCCGGGTGACCTCGGGGTCGTGGCCATAGTGCGTCAGCAGCCACTGGACGAAGTACAGATTCGCCGCCGACGCCGCGACCTCGGTGGCGTGGATGTTGCCGTCGACCCAGAACGCGGGCTTGTCGGCGGCCGGTCCGGTCGCCGCGTGGGTGATCGTCAGCAGCCAGATCTCGCGCCCCTCGAAGCTGCGGCCGATCGATTCGATCGCGGCGAGATGCGGGTGCTCGCGGACGAGATCGTGCAGCAGTGCGGTGAGCTCGGCGTAGCGGTGGAAGCGATCGAAGGCGATGTCGGGCATGGGGTCGGGGGCGTGCGATCCGGGGAACAGGACGATGCTACAGCGTCGGCGGCGAGCCGGCGGGCGCTCGCTCGGCGTCGACCCGGAATGGCTGCCGGCGCCCGGACCGGCACTGCTCGGCCATGGTCCGGTACGCCGCCTCCAGCGCGCGGACCGTCGCGGCGGTGTCGAACAGCGGACTCGCCCGCCCGGGGCCGGCGAGGTAGGCGCGCAGTCGCGACCGCTCGGGGTCGTTGCCGGCCAGCGCCACCGCGCGGTCGATGTAGTCGTCGACGTTGCGGGCGACGAGTTCCGGCAGGCCGACCGCCGCGAGCAGGCTCGCCGCCACCCGGCCGGCGAAGGTCTCGCCGCGCCAGGTGAGCACCGGGCAGCCGGCCCACAGCGCGTCGCTGGCCGTCGTGTGGGCGCCGTAGGGCCAGGTGTCGAGGAACAGGTCGGCGTGGTGGTAGAGCGCGAGGTATTCCGGATTCGGCCGCGACCGCGCGGCGACCACGCGGTCGGCGGCGATGCCGCGCCGCGCCAGCTCGCGGCGCAGGTTGACGATCGCCGGGTCGCGCCCGCCCCGATCGAGCAGCCACAGCACCGAGGCCGGCACTCTGGAGAGTATTGTCGAATAACTATCAATGACTTCCGGATTGAACTTAAACGGATTGTGGAACGAACAGAAGACGACGCCGGCCGCGGGCAGGCCGAGTGCGGCACGCGTCTCGGGCGCCGCCACCGGCCGCTGGCGGTCGTTCGGCTGATAGCAGACGGGCAGCTGGACCAGCGTCTCCGTGTAGTCGGCCGCGTCGGCGAACGGCGTCACCACGGGATCGCCGATGAGGTAGTCGACGTAGGACGCACCCATCGTCCCCGGGTAGCCCAGCCACTGCGCCTGGATCGGGGCCGGGCGCTGCGCCAGCACTGCCGTCGCGGCACCCTCGGTGTGGCCCTTCAGATCGACCAGCAGGTCGATGCCGTCGGCCCGGATCTGCGCCGCGAGGCGCGTGGCGGGCCAGCCGGCGGCATCGACGAAGCGGTCGAAACCCGCCCGCAGCCGCGCGCGCAGCGCACTGCCGTCGTCGGGGCCGGTCGAGTACGCGACCACCTCGAACGCCGCCCGGTCGTGGCCCTCGAACACGCCCGCGGCGAGGAACGCCGTCGCGTGGGCGTGGAAGTCGGCCGACAGATAGCCGATCCGCAGCCGCGGTCCCGCGTGCAGCGCGCACGCCGGCCCGGGCCGCGGCGGCGCGAGCGCCACGGTCCAATTCTCCGCGCAGCGTCGCTGCTCGGCGCGGGACGACGGGTCGGACAGCAGGCAGAACGGCGACAGCAGCGGCAGTCCGCGCAGGACACCGGCGCGAAACTGCGCCCGCAGCGCCTCGAGATCGTGCCAATCCGCCAGCCGCTTGCGGAGGACCAGCAGCTGCGAAAGCGCGGCGCCATCGTCCGGCGCCGCCTGCCGGACCGCTTCCAGCGCCGCCGCCGCCGCCGCGAGGTCGCCGCGGCGCTCGAGGACCCCGGCCAGCTGGAAGCGCAGCGGAACGGCGGCCGGCTGCGCGCGCAACGCCGCTTCCAGCGTCGCCCGGGCGGCGTCCGCCTGGCCGGTCGCCTCCTCCAGCTGGGCCTTGAGTCCCGATGGCGCCATCGCCGCCGGCGCCAGGTCGACGGCGCGGCGCGCGGCGTCCTGCGCCTCCGCCAGCCGGCCGCACGCCTGGCAGGCGAGCGCCAGGTTGAACCAGCCGCCGGCGTGGCGCGCATCGGCGGCCAGCGCGCGCCTTGCGGCCGCATCGGCGTCTTCGGGCCGTCCGGCATCGAGCAGCCCGCCGGCCAGGTTGGACCAGGCGCCGGCGTCGCCGGGCGCGCGGCGTGTCGCCTCGGTCAGCGCGGCCACCGCGTCCCCGTGCAGGCCGAGGGCCTGATAGACGAGGCCGAGGTTGCTCCAGACCTCGGGCTGCTGCGGTTCCGCCCGCACCGAACGCTGCAGGCGCCGCGCCGCGTCCTCGTGGTGGCCCGCCTGGTGGAGGATGAGCCCCGAGTAGTGCAGCGCGGCGGCATGCGCCGGCGCGACCGCCAGCACCCGCTCGTAGCCGGCGAGCGCCTCGCGCCAACGACCTTGCCGATGCAGGCGCAACGCGACGTCGAACGCCGCTGCGATCTGGGCGGGCGCGGGTCCGGGGACGGTCATGGAGTGGAGATGGGACGGGGATCGGCGGTCCGGCCCGGGCAGGTCGTCGGGCCGGCCCCCGGCCAATGCCCGACCGGGCCCCGGCGGCGAGGGCCGCCGCTCAGCGATCGTCGTGCCGGGTGTACTTGTTCGGCAGCAGGCTCGCGATCGGCACCGGGTGATCGCCCTGCGGTCCCGGCACGATGACGTTGGCGCCGGGGCCGTAGTCGGCGATCAGCTCGCGGCACATCCCGCAGGGAGCGACCACGTGGCCGTCCTTGTTGACGGCGACGATCGTCTCGATGTCGGTGTCGCCCTCGGCCGCCCCCATGCCGATGGCGATCGCTTCGGCGCAGACGTCGATGCGCCCCACGTAGGCGCCGACGTGCACCGAGGTGAACACGCGGCCCGAGCGCGTGCGCAGCGCGCAGCCGACGCTGTGCCACTCGGGCCGGCGCCGCAGCGCGATGATCCGGCGGGCGGCGTCGACCAGGGCGAGGTCGGCGGCGGCCAGCGATGCCGACCCGGTTTCGGATGCGGCTCCGGCGGCGAGGCTCAGGGGTGCTTTCATCGGTCGAATACCGTATATTCATGCGGTATCGGCACCCCCCGGCTTCGGCCCGGGAACCGCCCGCGAACCCTGCATTATCCATGCTTCCCGCCTACGCCGAACTGCATTGCCGCTCGAACTTCTCGTTCCTGTCCGGCGCCTCGCACCCGGAGGAGCTCGTCCTGCGGGCGCAGGCGCTGGGCTACGCGGCGCTGGCGCTCACCGACGAGTGCTCGCTGGCCGGCATCGTCCGCGCCCATCTCGCCGCCCGCGACGCCGGGTTGCCGCTGGTCGTCGGCAGCGAGTTGACCCTCGCCGACGGGCTCCGGCTCGTCCTGCTGGCGACCGACCGCGCGAGCTACGGCAACCTCTGCCAGCTCGTCACCCGCGGGCGCCGGCAGGCGGCCAAGGGCCGCTACGCGCTCGACCGCCACGCCGTCGCGGCACTCGCCGACGGCCTGCTCGCGCTGTGGGTGCCGCCCGACCTGTCGCCGCGCCCGCCGGCCGCGCCCGACGGCCCGCTGCTCCAGGCCGGGCGCTGGGTCGCCGCGACCTTCCCGGACCGCGGCTGGCTCGCCGTCGAGCTCTTCGCCGGCGCCGGCGACCGGGCCCGCCTCGCCCGCGCGACGGCGCTGGCCCGCGGCTGCGGATTGCCATCGGTGGCCGCGGGCGACGTGCACATGCACGTGCGCGCCCGCCGCGCGCTGCAGGACACGCTGACCGCGATCCGCCTCGTCACCCCGCTGGCCGAATGCGGCTACGCGCTCTTTCCCAACGGCGAGCGGCACCTGCGCTCGCGCGCCCGCCTCGCCTCGATCTATCCGCCGGAATTGCTCGCCGAGACGCTCGCGATCGCCGGGCGCTGCCGGTTTTCGCTCGCCGAGCTGCGCTACGAATACCCCGAGGAGATCGTGCCGCCCGGCACCACGCCGGCCGCGCATCTCGCCGCACTGGTCGAGGCCGGATTGCGGCAGCGCTATCCGGGACCGGGCGCGCCCGACGGCGTCCGGGCGCTGATCGCGCACGAACTCGCGCTGATCGCCGAGCTCGGCTACGAGCCCTACTTCCTCACCGTCCACGACATCGTCGCCTTCGCCCGTCGCCGCGGCATCCTCTGCCAGGGCCGCGGCTCGGCGGCGAATTCGGCGGTCTGCTACGCGCTCGGCATCACCGAGGTCGACCCGGCACGGAGCTCCATGCTGTTCGAGCGCTTCATCAGCCGCGAGCGCAACGAGCCGCCGGACATCGACGTCGACTTCGAGCACCAGCGGCGCGAGGAGGTGATCCAGTACATCTACGCCAAGTACGGCCGCGACCGGGCGGCACTCGCCGCCACGCTGATCACCTACCGGCCGAAGAGCGCGGTGCGCGACGTCGGCAAGGCGCTGGGGCTCGACCTGGCGCAGGTCGACCGCCTGACGCGCGTGTTCGCCTGGTGGGACGGCCGCGAGGTCCTGCCCGAGCGCATCCGCGAGGCGGGTTTCGAACCCGACCACCCGGTGATCGTGCGCCTGGTCAAACTCGCCAATGCGCTGCTGGGGTTTCCGCGCCACCTGTCGCAGCACGTCGGCGGCTTCGTCATCGCCCGCGACCTGCTGGAGCGGATGGTGCCGGTCGAGAACGCCGCGATGCCCGAGCGCACGGTGATCCAGTGGGACAAGGACGACCTCGACGCCATGGGCCTGCTCAAGGTCGACTGCCTGGCGCTCGGCATGCTGTCGGCGATCCGCCGGGCGCTGGCGCTGATCGGCGCGCGTCGCGGCCGGCCGCTGGCGATGCAGGACATCCCGGCCGAGGATCCCGCGGTGTACCGGATGATCCAGGCCGCCGACACCGTCGGCGTGTTCCAGATCGAGTCGCGGGCGCAGCAGTCGATGCTGCCGCGCCTGAAGCCCGCGTGCTTCTACGACCTGGTCATCGAGGTCGCGATCGTGCGCCCGGGGCCGATCCAGGGCGGGATGGTGCATCCCTACCTGCGCCGCCGCCAGGGCCTGGAGGCGGTCACCTACCCCAGCGTGGCGGTCGAGAGCGTGCTCGCGCGCACGCTCGGCGTGCCGATCTTCCAGGAGCAGGTGATGCAGCTCGCGATCGTCGCCGCCGGCTTCACGCCCGGCGAAGCCGACCAGCTGCGGCGGTCGATGGCCGCGTGGCGCCGCAAGGGGGGGCTGGAGAAGTTCGAGCAGCGCCTCGTCGACGGCATGGGCGCGCGCGGCCTGTCCGAGGCGTTCGCGCGGCAGATCTACCAGCAGATCCTGGGCTTCGGCGAATACGGTTTCCCCGAGTCGCATTCGGCGTCGTTCGCGCTGCTCGTCTACGTGTCGGCGTGGCTGAAGCACTACGAGCCGGCGGCGTTCTGCGCCGCGCTGCTCAACTCGCTGCCGATGGGCTTCTATGCGCCGGCACAGCTCGTCGCCGATGCGCGCCGCCATGGCGTCGAAGTCCGCCCCGCCGACGTGACGGCGAGCGACTGGGATTGCACGCTGGAGCAATTGGGGTCAGAGCCGCATTTCCCTTCTCCGGAGCAATTGGGGTCAGAGCCGCATTTCCCTTCTCCGGCGATTGAAGGGCTTGAACGATCGCAAGGGAAATGCGGCTCTGACCCCAATTGTCCTGACCCCAATTGTCGCTCTGACCCCAATTGTTCCTTGCGGCTCGGATTGCGGATGATCTGCGGCCTGTCCGAGGGTGCTGCGCAGCGAATCGTCGCTGCGCGTCGCGACCGCGCTTTCGGCAGCGTCGCCGACCTCGCGCAGCGTGCCGCGCTCGATCGCCGCGATCTTGCCTGCCTCGCCGATGCCGGCGCGCTCGCTGCGCTCGCCGGCCACCGGCACGGGGCGGTGTGGGAGGTCGCCGGCGTGGAGCGGCTGCCGCCGCTGCTGGCCGGCAGCGTGGTCGCCGAGGCGACCCCGGAACTGCCGGTGCCGACCGAGGGCCAGGACATCGTCGCCGACTACCGGACGCTCGGCCTCACGTTGCGCCGGCACCCACTGGCGCTGCTGCGCGAGCGCCTCTCGCGCCGGCGGCTGCTCACCAGCGCCGAGATCGCGCAGACGCCGCACGGGCGCCCCGTACGCACCGCCGGCCTCGTCATCGGCCGCCAGCGGCCCGACACCGCGAGCGGCGTCGTGTTCGTCACGCTGGAGGACGAAACCGGCGCCACCAACGTCATCGTCTGGCGCGACATCGGCGATCGGCAGCGGCGCGAGTTGCTCGGCTCGCGCCTGATGGCGGTCTACGGCCAGGTCGAGCGCGAAGGCGCCGTCGTCCACGTGATCGCGGGGCGGCTCGCCGACCTGTCGCCGTTGCTGGGCCGGCTGGAGGCGAAGTCGCGCGATTTTCACTGAGCGGCGCCACTGAGCGGCGCCTGAGCCTCGACGTCGCCGATCGGGTGGATCGACTATGATGGGACGCTGACCGGCACCGCCCCGCGGTCCTGACGACGCCTCGCCCCTTGCGACTGTCCATCATCATCCCGGCGCTGAACGAGGCGGCAACGCTCCCGGCCACGCTCGCGCCCTTGCAGGCACTGCGCGCGCGCGGTCATCAGGTCCTGCTGGTCGACGGCGGCAGCGCCGACGCCACCGCCGCGACGGCGGAGCCGCTGGTCGATCGGGTCCTGACCGGGCGCCGCGGGCGCGCGGCGCAGATGAACGCCGGCGCCGCGGCCGCCGACGGCGACATCCTGCTCTTCCTGCACGCGGACACCCGTCTCGACGCCGAGATCGCGCACGCGCTGCTGGCGGCGTTGCCGTCTTCCGGGCGGCGTTGGGGCCGTTTCGACGTCGCCATCGCGGGTCGCTCGCCGGCGCTGCCGCTGATCGCGACGTTGATGAACCTGCGTTCGCGGCTGACCGGGATCGCCACCGGGGACCAGGGCATCTTCGTCGAGCGCGGCCTGTTCGTCGCCAGCGGCGGTTTTCCCGAACAGCCGCTGATGGAAGACATCGAGTTCTGCCGCCGCCTCAAGCGCACCGGCGAAGCGCCCCTCTGCCTGCGCCAGCGCCTCGTCACCTCGGGTCGACGCTGGGACGACCACGGCGCGCTGCGGACGATCCTGACGATGTGGCGCCTGCGGTTCGCCTACTGGCGCGGCGTCGATCCGCGACACCTCGCCCCCCGCTATGCCGCGCCTGCCGCAGCGGCCGCCCCCACGCTGCAGATCTTCGCCAAGGAGCCGGTGCCGGGCACGGTCAAGACCCGGCTCGCGCGCACGCTGGGAGCCGAGGCCGCAGCCCGCGTCTACGCCGAACTGGCCGCCGCCTGCTTCGCCAACGCGCAGGAGGCGCGGCGCCGCGGCAGCGTGGCGGCGGTCGAGTTGTGGTGCGCGGCGGCGGCGGACGCGCCGCTCTGCGCTGCGTGGGCCGCGGGTCACGGCTTCGCGTTGCACCGGCAGTGCGACGGCGACCTCGGCGCCCGGATGCGCCACGCGGTCGACTCCGCGCTGGCCCGCGGCGAGCGCGTGCTGCTGATCGGCACCGACTGCCCGTCGCTCGACGCCGACGCCCTCGGCGAAGCGGCGGCCGCGCTGGCCGACCACGACGCCGTGCTCGTTCCCGCCGAGGACGGCGGCTACGTCGCCATCGGCTTCGCCCGCGCGGTCGATGCCTTCACCGGCATCGCCTGGAGCACCGCCGACGTCGCTGCCCGCACCCGCGCGCGCTTCGCCGCCGCCGGCATCCGCTGGCGCGAGCTCGATCCGCGATGGGACGTCGACGACGAGGCGGGCCTCGCGCGCTGGCAACGCGCCCACCGTTCCGGTGACCCGCCCGCGGCGAAAGCGGTGGCCGACCGCTGAAACGCGGGCCGATCGGGTTCGGCGCGAATGCCGTCGGCGGCGGCGCGTTCGCGGCCCAGGTGCCCGGATCGCCGTGTCCGGCGCGATGGGGACCGCCAACGCGGCGCTACGGCAGCGTGACGCCCAGCGTCACCATCAACCCGGCGGTGCCGAAGACGATCAGCTCGGAGCAATACCGCCGGTAGCAGTAGCCCACCGACGGCAGGATCGCCGGGGCCACGCCGTACTCGTTGAACGGAATTTTCTCGTCGTAGGGCGCCTTGTAGCCGTGCAGCAGGCCGGCGGTGAGCTTGAAGTAGAGCGGCTGCGCGTCGACGAACGGCCGCCAGAGCAGGCCGCCGTAGAGGTACTGGGATTGCTGGCCGAACGAGTTCGAGAAGAACGCCGCGCCGGCGAGCCACTGTCCCTCGAGCCACGACTTGTTGTAACGGTATTCGAGGTCCACGAGATACTGCTGGTTGACGTGGTCGTCGCTGGGGTCGAAGTGCAGCGTGTAGAGGCTCGTCTGCAGGTAGAACCGGTCGGTCCGCCACGGCTCCGGCGCATCCCACGGCGACGGCTCCGCCGCCGGTGCCGAGGCAGCTGCCGGTGTCGAGGCCGGAGTCGGTGGGGGCAGCTGTCGACTGCGCGGCCGCCGGGGTCGACAGCACGACCCCGAGCGCGAGCACCATCGCGAGCGCGCCATTGGCCCGTGCGCGCGCAAAAGTGCTGCCGGCCGCCGCCGGTGCACGCCCGAATCGGCCGCCGTCGCTGTTCACCATCGTGTCCCCGCAGTCGGAAAAACCGTTACCCTAACATGGCGGGCCCCCGCGATGTTGGAGCGCAGCACCCGGCGGCCAGGCTGCGGTGCGTACCGCGCGGTCAGGTCGCGCTGCCGCACGCGGCCGACCCGGGACGCGTCGCAACCACGGCGTCGCCGCTCCGAAGGTCGGCCGCTGCCACGCCGTTCTTCACGGCAGTGATCTCGGCCAGGATCGACACCGCGATCTCCGGCGGCGTGCGGCTGCCGATGTGCAGGCCGATCGGACCGTGCAGGCGGGCGATCTCGACGTCGGTCAGGTCGAACAGCCGCAGGCGCTCGCGGCGCCTGGCGTTGTTGGCGCGCGAGCCCAATGCGCCCACGTAGAACGCCGGCGACTTCAGCGCCTCCAGCAGCGCGAGGTCGTCGAGCTTGGGGTCGTGGGTCAGGGCGACGATCGCGCACCGCGCGTCGGGCTGCAGCGCCCGCACGGTGTCGTCGGGCATCGTCGTCACGAGCTGCACGCCGGGAACGTCCCAGCCCGCCGCGTACTCCGCGCGGGGATCGCAGACGACGACCTGGTAATCGAGTCCGACGGCGATCTGCGCGACGTACCGGGACAGTTGCGCTGCGCCGATCACCAGCAGGCGGTAGCGCGGGCCGTGGACGGTCGTGAACACCTCGCCGTCGAGCGTCACGCCGTCCGCCGGCACGGCAGGCACGAGCTCGCTGCGACCGCTGCGCATATCCAGCCGGCGCGCCACCAGTCGCCCGCCCTCGATCGCCTGCAGCAACGCGTCGATCGACGAGGCAGGCCCCAGCGGCTCCAGCACCAGCTCGATCGTGCCACCGCAGGGCAGCCCGAAACGCCGCGCTTCGTCGGCCGTCACGCCGTAGGTGACGACCTCGGGCCGGGTCGCGGCGAGGCCGTCGGCGCGCATCCGTCCGACCAGGTCGTCCTCGATGCAGCCACCGGACACCGAGCCGACGACCCGCCCGTCGTCGCAGACCGCGAGCATCGCCCCCGGCGGACGGGGCGACGAGCCCCAAGTCCGGACCACGGTGACGAGCAGCACCCGGCGCCCGGAGGCGATCCAGGCCGCGCTCTGCTTCAATACCTCGAGATCGACGCTGTCCACGGTGCGAACTTGCGGGTTGCCAGGGCAGGCCTCACGGTTGTGCCGGTCGCGCCGGGGCCGCGCGGCGGGGGGGGGCGGCCGGGCGCGAAGGGGCGCCGCGCGGCCGGCGCTGGGGCGGCGGGGAGCCCGGGCGGGCCCCCGGGGGCTCCTCCGGGGGGGTGGGCGGGGGGCCGGGCGCTCTGGAGCGACGCCACCGTCAGCGGAACGTCGTCCGCCGACGCGAAGATGCGCCGCGCGACCGCGGGTCCGTCCGGCGCGCGCAGGCGCCGCGCCCAGGCCGCCGCGACGTCGTCGGCCACCGGCATCGGCTCGAACGCCAGCCGCGGCACGACGCGGGCGATCACCTCCGGGGCGAGGCCGCGGGCGGCCAGCGCCGCGGTGAAGCGGCTGGCCGCGTCGCCCATCCGGAACGCGGCGACGTTGGCGTCGACGATGCGCTTGCCCTTGCCGGCGAACAGCGCACGGATCCGCTGCTCCAGCAGCTCCGGCGGCAGCGGCAGCAGCGACGCGGCCGCGCCCAGCATCACCATGTTCTGCGCCTTCACCGTGCCGGCGCGGTGCGCGAGCCGCGTCGCGTCGATCGCGACCAGTCGCCGCACCGCGAACAGCACGTCGTAGAGCGCTTCGCGCTCGGGATAGTCGACGACGTTGATCAGCGGCGTCACGTCGGTGACGATCCAGCCGTCGGGGCGCAGCAGCCGCGCGTAGCGCAGGCTCTCCATCGGCTCGACCGCGAGCACCATGTGCGCGCTGCCGTCGGCGATGAGGTCGCTGGCGATCGGCGCGTCGGCGATGCGCACGAAGGCCGACACCGCCCCGCCGCGCTGCGCCATGCCGTGCACTTCGGGCTGCTTGAGGTGATAGCCGGCCTCGACGGCCGCCTGATCGACGACCCACGCGACCGACAGCACGCCCTGCCCACCGACGCCGCACACCACCAGGTCGAAGTTCATGCGTCGGCCGCCGCACGCTCGCGCCGGTGCAGCTTGATGACCTTGGCGTAGGTGACGCAGGCACGCCGGGCGATGATCACCGACAGCCCCTGGTAGGCGATCTCCTCGCGGATCACCCGCACGTTCGCGTCCTTCTCCTTGGGCACCGGCAGGACGACGCGGATGTGCTCGCGCGGCACGCCCAGGCCGGCGACGAGATTGACGACGTCCTCGTCGGTGGCCATCGTCGGCTGCCCGCCCGTCATCGCGACGATGCTGTTGTCGAGGATGAAGACCTTGATGTTGGTGTTCTCGTGCGCCGCGTCGAGCAGCGGCGCCATGCCCGAGTGGGTGAACGTGCCGTCGCCGATCACGCACAGCGACGGGGTCATCCCGGCGTGGGCGGCGCCGATCGCCATGCCGATCGACGAACCCATGCACAGGCAGGAGTGGATCGCCTGGTGCGGCTTCAGGTAACCCAGCGAATAGCAGCCGATGTCGCCCATGACGCGGATGCCCTCGCCCATCCCGACGAGCGCCTCGTTGATGGCGTTGTAGGTGTCGTCGTGGGGACAGGCATCGCACAGCCGGGGCGGCCGCCCGACCAGCACCTGCTCGAGCCCCGGGATCTGCAGCGACGCCGCGACGGGAAGCCCGAAACTCCGCCGCATCGCGTCGGGCGAGAGCTCGCCGGCGCGCGGCAGGTCGCCGGTGAGCCGGCCGCGGATCGGCTTCTCGCGCATCAGCCCCAGCGCGCTGACGTAGCGCTCGATGAACGGGTAGCCTTCCTCGACCACGCGGATCTCGCTGGAGGCGTCGAGCAGGCGACGGATCTTCTGCACCGGCAGCGGATAGACGCCGATGCGCAGCACGTTGTAGTCGTCGAGCCGGTCGCCCAGCGCCTCTTCCAGGTAGTTCGACGCCACGCCGCTGACCAGGATGCCGGGACGGCCCTCGCCGCGCAGGTCGAGCCGGTTCGCCGCGTGCGCCTCGGCGTGGGCGGCGAACGCGGGCTGCTTGTCCAGCAGCTTGGCATAGGCGCGGCGCGCGTTGGCCGGAATGAGCGTGTACAGGCCGGGATCGTCGACATAGGCGGCGGCGTTGCGCGCCCGGGCCGCGGACATCGACACGACCGCCCGGCTGTGGGCGAGGCGGGTGACCAGGCGCAGCAGCACCGGCACGCGCAGGCGCTCCGACAGTTCGAAGGCCTCGCGCGTGAAGTCGTAGCACTGCTGCTGGTTCGCCGGCTCGAAGCAGGGAACCTGGGCGAAGTCGGCGAAGAAGCGCGAGTCCTGCTCGTTCTGCGAACTGTGCATCGACGGATCGTCGGCCACCGCGATGACCAGGCCGCCGTGCGCTCCGGCCAGGGCGACGTTCATGAAGGGGTCGGCCGCCACGTTGAGGCCGACGTGCTTCATCGCCACCAGCGCCCGGCAGCCGGCATAGGAGACGCCGACGCCCTCTTCGAGCGCGACCTTTTCGTTGGTCGACCACAGGCCGCGAATCGGCAATCCGGCGTGGCGGGCGTAGGCCTGGACGGTGGCGAAGATTTCCGTGGAAGGGGTGCCCGGGTAGGCGTAGGCGGCGCTGATGCCGGCGTCGATGGCGCCGCGCGCCACGGCTTCGTCACCCAGCAGAATCTCCTCGACCATCGTTCCCCCGTGGTTGGTTTGCGTCCAGACCCTCCATGATGCGGCATCGCTGCCGGACTCGGCAAATCGCCGCGCCGCGGTGCGCTAGAATCCGCAGTGGTCGCTTGGGCTCCGTCTCCGGGATCGAACATGCAACGCCACCTGCGCGCCTTCGCACCATGCCCGACCCTGCCCGCTGCCGGCGGCGCAGGCCGCGCCGCCGCCGACGGGTCGAAGCGCCGGGGGCGGCCGGCGTTCGAGCAGACGCATCGCGTCGACGCCCGCACGCCCCGGCTGCGGCCGGAGCACGAAGAACTCCGGGGCGCGCAGCCGTGACGCCTGCCGCCGGCATCGCCGACGACCCGCTGCTGGCGGTGGCGATCCGCGCGGCGCGGCGGGCGGCGGCGGTGATCGACGACGCCGCCCGCGACCTCAAGCGCCTGCCCACGCACGCCAAGTCGCACGGCGATCTCGTCAGCGCCGCGGATGCCGACGCCGAGAACGCGATCATCGCCACGCTGCGCGCCGCCTTCCCCGAACACGCGATCCTGGGCGAGGAGTCCGGCGAGCTGATGGGCGGCGCCACGGCCGCGCGCGGCGGCGGCTGCAAGTGGCTGGTCGACCCGATCGACGGCACGGTGAACTTCCTCCACGGCTATCCGTATTACGCGATCTCGCTCGCGCTGGCGCAGGGCCCGCGGATCACCCACGCCGTGGTGCTCGATCCCGTGCACGACGAGCTCTTCGCGGCGATCGCCGGCCGCGGCGCGACGCGCAACGGCGCAGCACTGCACGTCTCGGCCTGCCATGCGCTCGACGAGGCGCTGGTCGGGACCGTGTTTCCGACGCGTGCGAGCCCGAAGATGCCGGGCTACCTGACGGTGTTCAACCGCCTGTTGCCCCGCTGCCGGGGCATGCGTCGCGCCGGCGCCTGCGCCCTCGACCTCTGCTACGTCGCGGCCGGCCGGCTGGACGGATTCTTCGTGATGAGCCTCAGCAGCTGGGACATCGCCGCGGGCGCGCTGATCGTCGAGGAAGCCGGCGGGCGCATCGGCGATTTCGCCGGCGGCCCGGACTTCCTGCGCACCAACGAACTCATCGCCGCCGCTCCGGGGATCTTCGGCGCGCTGCGCGAGGCGATCGCCGCCGCGCGCCCGTGAAGCGCGTTCAGCCGGCGAGTCGCGCGAGATCGGCCGCGAGCGCCGCGGGAATCGCCACGCCTTCGCCCTCGGCCTGCTCGGCCAGCGCGCGGCGGCGATCGCCCGGCAGCCGCACGCCCGGATCCTGCAGCATGGCCGCGACCAGCGTCTCGACCCGTTCCCGATAGGTGTCCCGGCCCGCCAGCGCGCCCGGGTCGACGACCAGGAAGGCCTGGCCGATCCGCGGCCGGTTGCCCTCGTCGACGAAGAACGAGCTCGCCTCGAAGCCCTGGGCCGCACCGGTCAGCGCCGTCACCAGCAACTCGACGACCAGCGCCAGCATCGCCCCCTTGGTCCCACCCATCGGCAGCATCGACCCCGCCAGGCCCGCCCGCGGGTCGGTGGTCGGGTTGCCGTCGGCGTCCTGCGCCCAGCCCGTGGGAATCGGCGTGCCGTCCCTGGCCGCGACCATCAGCTTGCCGCGGGCGACCTCGGACAGCGACAGGTCGATCAGCAGCGGCGCCCCCGCGGCCCGAGGGAACACTGCGGCGATCGGATTGGTGCCGAACAGCGCCCGCCGCCCGCCGGCCGCCGGCATCGCCGACGGCGAATTGGACAGCGCCAGCCCGACCATGCCGGCCGCGCCCACGGCCTCGAGGTGATAGGCGGCGACGCCGAAGTGATGGCTGTTGGTCACGCCGGCGAAGGCGACGCCGTGCCCGGTCGCGCGTCGCAGCGCCTCGTCGACCGCGAGCGCGCAGGCCGGAAAGGCCAGGCCGCAGCGCGCGTCGACCAGCACCGCGCCCCCGCGCGCCGCGACCACCGCGGGCGCGGCGGCTCCGTCGGCGCGACCGTTGGCGAGGTGCGCCGCATATTGCGGGACGCGGGCGACGCCGTGCGACGGCAGCCCCCGGGCGTCGGCGTAGACCAGCGCGCGCGCGGTCGCCGCGGCCATCGCCGGCCCGGCCCCGGCGCGCTGCAGCGCCTGGGCGGCCAGCCGCTCCAGATCCGACAACGGGAAGGTGGGCATCGGGCTTTCTCCGGGGGCGGCGCCAGGGCGCGGTCGCGCCGGCGGCGCCCGGTTCAGGTTTGCCAGGGGAGCCGGTCGAGGTCGACGTTGCCGCCGGACAGCAGCACCCCCACCCGGGCGCCGCGCAGCGGCAGCGTCCCCTCGAGCAGGCAGGCGAGCGGGACGGCGGACGAGGGTTCGACGACGAGCTTCATCCGCTCGAAGATCAGCCGCATCGCGCGCACGATCGCGTCCTCGCTGCAGGTGCCGATCGCCTCGACGTGCGCGCGCAGCGCCGCGAGCGTGCGCGGCGACAGCGTCGTGCGCAGGCCGTCGGCGATCGTCGTCGTCGTGGGCAGCGGCTCGACCCGGCCGCTCGCCAGGCTGCGCGCGGCATCGTCGGCCTGCGCCGGCTCGGCGCCGAGCACGCGCAGGCGCGCGGACAGGCCGTGCGCGGCGATCGCGGTTCCCGCCAGCAGGCCGCCGCCGCCGCAGGGAGCGATCACCGCGTCGAGATCGGGCACGTCGGCCAGCAGCTCGAGCGCCGCGGTACCCTGACCGGCGATCACCTCGGCATTGTCGAACGGGTGGATCAGCGTGGCGCCGCTCTCGCCCTGCACCTCGGCACAGGCCGCCTCGCGCGCGGCGACCGTGGCAACGCAGAAGCGGATCGTCGCGCCTTCGCGCGCGACGTTGGCGATCTTGACCTTGGGCGCGTTCTCGGGCATCACCACCCAGGCCGGGATGCCGCGTCGCCGGGCCGCGTAGGCCAGCGCGGCGCCGTGGTTGCCGGACGAGTGCGTCACCACCCCGCGCCCGGCGACATCTGCGGGCAGCGAGAACACCGCGTTCACCGCGCCGCGCGCCTTGAACGCCCCGACCTTCTGCAGGTTCTCGCACTTGAAGTACAGCCGCGCGCCGACCTCGCCGTCGATCGACGACGAGGTCAGCACCGGCGTGCGGTGGACGTGCGGCGCGATCCGCGCCTGCGCGGCGCGTATCGCGGCCAGATCGGGCAGCCGCAGCGAGTGGGGCACGCCCCGCGTCAGTCCGGCTTGATCCCGGCGTCGCGCACGAGCTTGCCCCAGCGCGCCGCCTCGGACTCGAAGAACGTGCGCGCCTCGGCGGGCGTCATCGCGACCGGCTCGAAGCCCTGGTCGATGATGCGCTTCTTCATCTCCGGCTCGGCCAGCGCGGCGTTGGCGTCGGCGTTGATCCTGGCGACGATCGCCGCCGGGGTCGCCGCGGGCACCATGACACCGGTCCAGTTGGTGATGCTGAGCTGCGGGTAGCCGACCTCGGCGGTCGTCGGCACGTCGGGCAGCAGTGGATGGCGCTGGCGGCTGGTCACCGCCAGCGCGCGCAGCTTGCCACCCTTGACGTGCGGCAGCGATTCCGGAAAGTTCGAGACGATGAGATCGATCTGCCCGCCCATCAGGTCGGTCAGCGACGGTGTGCCGCCCTTGTAGGGGATGTGCTGCACCTTGATCCCCGCCTGCTGCGCCAGGAGCTCGAGGCCGAGGTGCGGCGGCGTGCCGTTGCCGCTGGACCCGCCGTTCAGCATCCGGGCCTTGCCGGCCGCGACCAGATCGGACATCGAGCGGATCGGCGACGCTGCAGGGACGACGATCATCAGCGGCAGCGAGCCCAGCACGGCGACCGGCGTCAGGTCCTTCTGCAGGCTGTAGGGAGCGGCCGGGAACAGCGTGACGTTGACCGCATGCGTCAGCGTGACCGCCAGCAGCGTATAGCCGTCGCCCGGCGACTTGGCCACGACGTCGGCCCCGATCTGCGCGTTGCCGCCGGCACGGTTCTCGACGATCACCGGCTGCTTCCAGCGCTCGGCGAGCTTCTGCCCGACGTTGCGCGCCATCACGTCGGTGAGGCCGCCCGGCGGAAACGGGACGACGTATTTGACCGGGCGGGTCGGATACTCCTGGGCCGCGGCCACCTGCGGCAACCACGCGGCGGCGGCGGCAGCCAGCGCCCACAGCAGCCATCGCAGGCCGTCCCTCGTTGCGGTGATCATGGCGACATTCTCCTTTGCTCGGTGTTGGGTGAGGGAAGGCGTGCGCGAACCGCGCGCCCGCGCGCGGTCGACCGGCGATTGCGCGTCAGCATACCGAAAACCCGCCGTCCACCGCCAGCGCCCATGGTGACGAGGGCGGCGGCGGGGATGCGGGTAGCGCGACGGCCCCGACGCTGGCGTCGGGGCACGCCGCTGCACCCGACGCGCGCCCGGGCCGCGGCGCAGACTCAGGCGCTCTCGTACAGCCGCGTCAGCACGAACTCGCGATGTCCCAGCGCCTCGGTCGAGGTCAGCCGGCCGTTGGCGGTACGGAACATCATCGCCAGCAGCTTGTCGCCGGCTTCGTCCATCGTGATCTCGCGCTGCAGCAGGCCCGAGGTGTCGACGTCGATGTGCTCGCTCATCGTGCGCACGGTGCGCGGATTGGCCGAGATCTTGATGACCGGCAGGATCGGGTTGCCGATGACGTTGCCCTGTCCCGTCGGGAAGAAGTGCACGACGTAGCCGGACGCGGCACACAGCGTCACCATCTCGGCCGCCGCCGACGACGAGTCCATGAACCACAGCCCCGGTCCGCCGGGCACCTCGCCCTTGTCGAGAACGCCGTCGACGACGCACTTCTTGCCGATCTTCTGGATGTTGCCCAGCGCCTTTTCCTCGATCGTGGTCAGCCCGCCGGCGATGTTGCCCTTGGTCGGCTGCGAGTCCGACAGGTCCGACGTCTTGTGCCGGTTGATGAGGTCCTGGTAGCGATCGAACATGCGCATGAAGTCGGCGCGCACCTGGTCGTTGCGGCAGCGTGCGGCGACGATCTGCTCGCCGCCGGTCAACTCGGTCGTCTCGCCGAACACCAGCGTGCAGCCGGCGGCGTAGAGCTTGTCGAAGGCGTCGCCCACGGTCGGGTTGGCGCCGCAGCCCGAGGTGGTGTCGGACTCGCCGCACTTGGTCGACACCCAGAGCTCGGACAGCGGGCACTCGACGCGATGCTTCTCGCTCGCCTCCTGGAGGAACACCTTGGCCGCCTTGGAGGCGCGCATGATCGTGTCGTGGTCGCCGTGCAGCTCGATGCCGAAGCCCACGACCGGCTTGCCGGTGGCCGCGATGCCGTCGACGACCTTCTTGGTCCACTGCTCCTCGATGCCGATGACCACCACGGCGGCGACGTTGGGATTGGATCCGGTGCCGATCAGCGTCCGGAAGTGCAGGTCGAGGTCGGCCCCGAACTGCAGCCGGCCGTAGGGATGCGGAATCGCCATCGTCCCCTTGATGTTGTGGGCGACGGCTTCGCAGGCGGCGTTCGCCAGGTCGTCGACGGGCAGGATGATGACGTGGTTGCGGACGCCGACGCGTCCGTTTTCGCGGCGGTAACCCCAGAAGGTTTTCTGCATGGCTATGGGTCTTTCTTTTGCGATTGACGCGGAGGCCGGGCGGCGCGGGGCCGCGGGCCGGGAACGAGGAGGCAACAGGTGCGCAACCGGCGGCCCGGGAGCCGGCGGTCGGCGCCCGGCGGCTACCAGCGCTTGGTCTTGATGTTGTGCACGTGGGCGTGCTGCCCGCAGGCGATCGGCGCGACGACCTTGCCGATGTCGATGCCGTACTTGATCACGGTGTCGCCGATCGCCATGTCCTTCAGCGCGACCTTGTGCCCCAGCGGGATGTCCTGCACGCAGGGAAGATTCAACGTCCGATTCTCGTCGAGGATCAGACCGGTCAGCGTCATGCCGGCCTTGACGCCCTCGACGACGACAACCGCGACCGAATCGTTGGGATCGTGCAATACGCAATGGATCATCTTGAAACTCCTGGAAGAAAGCGGATCGGGCCCGCGGCAGGACCGTTGCAGCCACCGGGCCGCGCACCGCCGGACCACCCCCAATGCTAATTCCCCTGCCCCCTGCAAGTCAACTATATCATCTATATGATTTGCATGAGTTGCGCCGCGAGCGCTACACTGGCGGAATGCGGCGCTCTGCCCGCCGCAACGCCTACCCGCCATGGCCGATCCGCTGCAGGACCTTCCGCACGACCTCCCCCCGATGCGACCAGCCCGGGCGTGCCGCTGGCCGGCCCGCTGTACAAGGACGTCAAGCGGCAGCTGATGGAGGTCCTGACGCGCGGCGAGTGGAAGGCCGGCGAGGCGATTCCGGCGGAGCGGCGCCTGGCCGAGCGCTACGGCATCAGCATCGGCACCGTCCGCAAGGCGATCGACGAACTCGTCGGCGAGAACATCCTCATCCGCCAGCAGGGCCGCGGGACCTACGTCGCCAGCCACAATCGCGACCGGCTGCTGTTCTACTTCTTCCACATCGTGCCGGAACAGGGCCCCAAGGAGTATCCGCAGGTCCGGCTGCTGTCGTTCGGCCGGGCGAAGGCCGAGCGCACCGCCGCCGAGCGGCTGCAGATCGAGCCCGGCGACGCGGTGCTGCGCATCCGCAACGCGCTCAGCCTCGGCGGCACCCCGGTGATGATCGACGACATCACGCTGCCCGCGGCGCGCTTTCCGGGGCTGACGGAGAGGCGCTTCCGCGCGCGGCCGTCGACGATCTACAACCTGTACCAGGAAGCCTTCGGGGTGTCGGTCGTCCGGACCAGCGAGCGGCTGCGCGCCGTGGTGGCCGACGAAGAGGCCGCGGCGCTGCTCGGAATTGCCCAGGGTGCACCGCTGCTGCAGATCCGTCGGTTGGCGCTGACCTACAACGATGCGCCGGTGGAACTGCGGATCTCGCTGGTCAACACCGCGCGCTACGAGTACTTCAGCGACATCGGCCGGAGCTAGCGGCCTGCGCCACCGGCGCGAAGCTGCGCCGATGCGCGGGACAGGGTCCCAGCGCCGCCAGCGCGGCGAGATGCTCGGCCGTGCCGTAGCCCTTGTGCCGGGCGAAGCCGTACGCGGGATACACGCGATCGAGCTCCACCAGCAGCGCGTCGCGCGCGGTCTTGGCCAGGATCGACGCCGCCGAGATCGCCGCGACGTCGCGATCGCCCTTGACGATCGCGCGCGCCGGGCAGGCGAGCGCCGGGCAGCGGTCGCCGTCGACCCAGGCCTCGTCGGGGACGACGTCGAGGTCCTCGCAGGCGCGGCGCATCGCCAGCAGCGTCGCCTGCAGGATGTTGAGCGCGTCGATCTCGTCGACGTCCGCGGCGGCGACCGACCAGGCCAGCGCCCGGGCGCGAATGGCGACGGCGAGCTCGTCGCGCCGCGCCGCCGACAGCAGCTTCGAGTCGCGCAGCCCGGCGATCGGACGCGCCGGATCGAGGATGACCGCCGCCGCGACCACCGGGCCGGCGAGCGGTCCGCGGCCCGCTTCGTCGATGCCGGCGATCAGGCGCACGCGCCGGCCCGCCGCATCTCGCCGGTGACCGCTTCGGCGGCGAGCGCCGCGGTGTCGGCACGCAGCGCCGCCGCGTAGCCGGCGAACAGCGCCTCCTGCCGCCGGCGCGTGACGGTGTCGTCGTAGAGGTTGAGCGCGGCCTGCGCGAGATTGGCCGCCGTCGCGTCCTCCTGCAACAACTCGGGCACCACGAAGCCGCCGGCGATCACGTTGGTCAGGCTCACCCAGGGCAGCAGCATCTTGCGCCGGACGATGCGCGCGGTGAGCGCGTGCAGACGGTAGAACACGACGTGGGGACAGCGGGCCAGCGCCGCCTCCAGCGTCGCGGTGCCCGAGGCCACCAGGCCCACGTCGGCGGCGCGCAAGGCGTCGGTCGCGTGCCCGTAGAGCAGCGTCAGCGGCAGCTCGCCGAGGCCGCGCCGGTAGATCGCGCTCTCGAAGCGATCGCGCGTCGGCCGGGTGGCGAGCGGCACCAGGAAGCGCGCGTCCGGCCGCGCCGCGTGCAGCAGCGCCGCCGTCTCGAGCAGGAGATCGCCGTGCAGGTCGAGCTCGGAGGCGCGGCTGCCCGGCAGCAGCGCGAACACCGGCTGCGCGAGCCCCAGCTTCAGCGCCTCGCGGGCGAGCCGGCGCGTGCCGGGCACGGCCGCGTGCCGCGCCATCGGGTGCCCGACGTAGGTGACCGCGATGCCGGCGTCGGCGTAGATCGGCGCCTCGAACGGAAACAGCGTCAGCATGTGATCGACGGCCGCCGCGATCCGGGCCACGCGCTCGGGGCGCCACATCCAGACCGACGGGCTGACGAAGTGCACGGTCCGCAGCCCCCGGCGCTTGAGGCGCGCCTCGAGCCCGAGATTGAAATCCGGCGCGTCGACGCCGATGAACACGGGGATGCGCTCGGCGACCAGCCGCCGGGCGAGCGCCCGGCGCATCGCGACGAGCTCGGGCAGCCGGCCGAGGACCTCGACGAAGCCGCGCACCGACAGCGACTCCAGCGGATACCAGGCCTCGCAGCCGGCCGCCTGCATCCGCGGACCGGCGACACCGACGAAGCGGACCCCGGGATGGCGCGCGCGCACGCCCTCGATCAGCGTCGCCGCCAGCGCGTCGCCCGACGCCTCGCCGGCGACGATGCCGAGCGTGAGGGGACGCGCCGAAACCGTCGAATCCGCCATCCCGTCGCTCGCGCCCCGGCTCAGCGGACGATGCCGCGCCCCGCGATTTCGAGGAAGGCCACCAGCGGCGCCAGAACCGGCGTCTCGGCCGCCGCGGCGACCAGCCGCGCCCGGGCGTCGTCGAGCGACAGGTTCTCGCGATAGAGGATCTTGTAGGCCCGCCGCACGGCGAGGATCTCGTCGGCCGTGAAACCGCGGCGGCGCAGACCCTCGTTGTTGGTCCCGTGCGGCTTCGCCGGATAGCCGGCGGCGGTGACGAACGGCGGCACGTCCTGCAGCACGATCGAGCCGGCCGCCACCATCGCGTGGGCACCGATGCGGCAGAACTGGTGGACGCCGCCGAAGCCCCCGAGCGTCGCCCAGTCGTCGACCACCACGTGTCCGGCGAGCTGGACGTTGTTCGAGAACGTGGTGTTGTTGCCGACGACGCAGTCGTGCGCGACGTGGCAGTACGCGAGGATCCAGTTGCCGTTGCCGATCGTCGTGACGCCGCGGTCCTGTGCGGTGCCGGCATGGATCGACACGTATTCGCGGATGACGTTGTCGTCGCCGATCGCCGTCGCCGTGGGCTCGCCGCCGTACTTGCGGTCCTGCGGGATGCCGCCGATCGACGCGAACGAGAACACGCGGTTCCGTGCGCCGAGGGTCGTGCGTCCCGTGACCACCGCGTGCGCGGCAATCACCGTGCCGGCGCCGATGACGACGTCGGGACCGACGATCGCGAACGCGCCGACCTCGGCGTCGGCCGCGAGCTCGGCGCGGGAGTCGACCAGCGCGGTCGGGTGGACGCACGCCATCGCTAGCGGGCCGCCGCCACCGAGGGATTCGGGCGCATCGCGGCCAACAGGTTGGCCTCGGCGGCGACTTCGCCGTCGACCAGCGCGCGAACCTCGAACTTGCCGACGCCGCGGATCATCCGGTTGACCCGTCCCTCGAGCAGCAGCGTGTCGCCGGGCTGCACCTGCCGCCGGAAGCGCGCGTTGTCGATGCCGGCGAAGAAGATCAGCAACTCGCCGCCGGGTTTGGCGCCGGCGATCCGCCAGGCGAGGATCGACGCGATCTGCGCCAGCGCCTCGACGACCAGCACGCCGGGCATCAGCGGGAAGCCCGGAAAGTGCCCCTGGAAGAAGGGCTCGTTCATCGTGACGTTCTTCATGCCGCGGATGAAGTGCCTGCCGTCGCACTCGAACACCCGGTCGACCAGCAGGAACGGGTAACGGTGCGGCAGGTACTCCATGATCTCCCGGATCTCCATTGCGCCCGGTGCCGGTGGCGTCATGTCTTCTCCTCCTGCGGCTTGCCAGCGACCGCCTCGCATCGGTGTTCGAGTTCGCGCACGCGTTCGGCCAGCGCGCGCAGCCGGCGCATTTCCGAGGCGACGTGCCGCCATTCGCGGTGCGGCAGCGCGGGAAAGGTCGCCGTGTAGACGCCGGCCTCGGGAATCGAGTCGTAGACCTGCGTGGCGGCGGAGATGATCGTCCCGTCGGCGATGCTCAGGTGTCCGGCGATCATCGCCGCGCCGCCGATCTTGCAGTTGCGGCCGATGTGCGCGCTGCCGGCGATGCCGGTGCAGCCGGCGATCGCGGTGTGGGCGCCGATCCGGCAGTTGTGCGCGACCTGGATCTGGTTGTCGAGCTTGACGTCGTCCTCGATCACCGTGTCGCCGATCGCGCCGCGATCGACCGTGGTGTTGGCCCCGATCTCGACGTCGGCGCCGATGACGACGCCACCGATCTGCGGGATCTTGATCCAGCGCCCGGCGTCCTCGGCCATGCCGAAGCCGTCGGCGCCGATCACCACGCCGCTGTGCAGGATGCAGCGAGGGCCGACCGTGCAGCCGTGATAGATGCTGACGCCGGCGTGCAGCGTGCTGTCCTCACCGATGGTCGTGCCCGCCCCCACGGTGCTGCCGGCGCCGACCTGCACGCGCTCGCCGATGACGGCCCCCCCGGCGACGTAGGCCTGCGGGCCGATGCAGGCCGAGGGCGCGACGCGGGCGCCGGGCTCGACCACGGCCGACGGGTGAATCCCGGGAACCACCGGCGCCGGCGGGTGCAGGATCTGCGCGACGCGCGCGTACAGCGCGTAGGGATTGGGTCCGAGCAGCTTCGGCAGCGTCGTCGCGCCGGCGAACGCTGGAGCGAGGATCACCGCCCCCGCCCCCGTGCCGCCGAGCTGGGCGCGGTACTTCGGGTTGGCCAGGAAAGCGATCGCGTCGGGCCCGGCCGCCTCCAGCGTCGCCACCCGGGTGACCCGCACGCCGCCGTCGCCGTCGACGCGCGCACCGGTGAGCGCAGCCAGCTGGTCGAGGGCGATGCCTTGGGTACCGGCGGCGGATGACGGCATGGGAATGGGGCGACGGCGGCCGTCGCCGCGGCTACTTGTCGGCCAGCGCCTTGATCACCTTCTCGGTGATGTCGATGCGCTGGCTCGCATAGACGACCGGATCCTGGACGATGAGGTCGTACTTCTCGGCCTCGGCGATCTGCTGGATGACCTTGTTGGCGCGCTCCTGGACGCTGGCCAGTTCCTCGTTGCGGCGCAGGTTGAGATCCTCGCGGAACTCGCGCTGCGCCCGCTGCAGGTCGCGCGTCAGGTTGGCGAGATCGCGCTCCTTGTTCCGGCGCTCGGTCTCGGCCAGGGTCACGCCGTCCTTTTCCAGCGAGCTCTGGAGCCCCTGCACCTGCTTCGACAGCTTCTGCAGTTCGGCGTCGCGATTGGCGAACTCGCGCTCGAGCTTCTGCTGCGCGCGCTTGGCCGGCGCGGCCTCGCGGAACAGCCGCTCGGTGTTGACGAAGCCGACCCGGAAGTCGGCCGCCTGCGCCGTCGCCGCGCCGGCGGCAAGCGAGGCCGCGGCGAAGACGGCAAGGCCGAGGAAGTTGCGGAAGCTGGTGGGCACGTGACTCTCCTGCTGGGGTGGCGAGGGTCAGAAGACCGTGCCGACCTGGAACTGGAATTTCTGGAGGCGATCGCCGGGTTGCTCGTCGAGCGGAATAGCATAGCTGAACTTCAGCGGGCCGACCGGCGAGTTCCAGGCCAGGCCGACGCCGGCCGAATACCGGAACGACTCGTAGGTCGGCTGGGTGCCGAAGGCGTAGATCTGGCCGGCGTCGGCGAAGATGCTGGCGCGCACCGACTTGTCGCCCTTCAGCAGCGGATAGAAGACCTCGACGTTGCCGACGATCTTGCGCTTGCCGCCGATGGCGTTGTTGAAGATGTCGCGCGGCCCGAGCGAGGCGGTCTCGTAGCCGCGGACCGAGCCGACGCCGCCGGCGTAGAACACCTTGAAGAACGGCAGCGGCTTGTTGTCGAGCCCGTCGGCATAGCCGACGTCGCCGCGCAGCATCAGGACGAAGTCGCCGTAGATCGGGTAGAAGGCCTGCTGCAGGTAGTTGACCTTGTAGTACGACAGATCGCCGACGGGCAACCCGACCTCGAGCAGCAGGCTCTGCAGCCGCCCGCTGGTGGGGAACAGGACGTCGTTGCGGGTGTCGCGGGACCACCCGGTGGTGACGATGTAGCTGTCGGTCTTCGAGCCGAACTCCGCGACGTAGGCGACGTACGACGGCGGGCTGTTGTCGTACAGCGTGATGTCGGTCCGCTCGGCGCGGAAACCGAAATTGATGTTGTCCGACTCGGTGATCGGCACGCCGAAACTGACCGCCGCACCCAGCGTCGACGACGAGTAGGACGACACCGACAGCGACGTCGGGTCGATGTTGCGCTGGTAGGCCTCGATCGTCCGCGCGACGCCGTCGACGGTCCAGTAGGGCTCGGTGAACGCGAAGTTGATCGTGCGGTTGACCTTGCTGGTGTTGACGGCGGCGACGAGCGCATTGCCGCTGCCGAAGATGTTCTGCTGCGCGACCGAGCCGTTGAACACGACGCCGTCCGAGTTCGAGTAGCCGACCCCCGCGTTGATCGTCCCGGTGGAGCGCTCGACGACGGTGACGTCGATGTCCGCCTGGTCGGTGGTGCCCGCGACCGGCGGCGTCTCGATGTTCACGTCGTCGAAATAGCCGAGGCGGCGGATGCGCACCTTCGAGCGCTCGATCCGCGGACCGTCGTACCACGCCGACTCGAGCTGCCGCAGCTCGCGCCGGATCACCTCGTCGCGGGTCCTGGCGTTGCCGCTGATGTTGATCCGGCGGATGTACACGCGCCGACCGGCGTCGACGAACACGGTGAACGACGCGACCTTCTTCTCCTGGTCGATCTCGGGAATGGCGTTGACGTTGGCGAAGGCGTAGCCCTCGGCCCCCAGCCGGTCGCTGATGTCCTTGGCCGTCGCCTGCAGCCGTTCGCGCGAATAGACGTCGCCGGTGCGCAGGCGCAGCATCTGCCGCAGCTCGGCCTCGGGCACCATCAGGTCGCCGGCGAGCCGCACCTCGCCGACCCGGAACTGCGGTCCCTCGAAGATGTTGACGGTGATGTAGATGTCTTCCTTGTCGGGAGTGATCGACACCTGCGTCGACTCGACGTTGAACTCCAGGTAGCCGCGGTTCTGGTAGAAGCTGCGCACGTTTTCCAGGTCGGCGGTGAGCTTCTGCTTCGAATACTGGTCGTTCTTCGTGTACCAGGTCGTCCAGCCGGGCGTCGTCAGCTGCATCTCGTCCAGCAGCTGCTTCTCGGTGAAGGCCTGCGCGCCGACGATGTTGATGCGGGCGATCTTCGCCGCCTCGCCCTCGACGATGGTGAAGTTGATCGCGACCCGGTTGCGGTCCTGCGGCGTGACGGTGGTGGTGACGCTGGCGCCGTAGCGGCCGCGGGAGATGTACTGGCGCCGCATCTCCTGCCCGGCGCGCTCGAGCGCCGAGCGGTCGAAGATGCGCGCCTCGGCCAGGCCGATGTCCTTCAGCGCCTTCTTGAGGATGTCGGTCTCGAACTCCTTGTTGCCGGAGATGTCGATGCGGCTGATTGTCGGCCGCTCCTGGACGAGCACGACGAGCACGCCGTCCTCGACCTCGAGCCGGACGTCGCGGAAGAAGCCGGTCGCGAACAGCGCCTTCACCGCCTGCGAAGCCTTCTCGTCGTCGAGTTGGTCGCCGACCTTCACCGGCAGGTACGAGAACACCGTGCCCGCCTCGGTGCGCTGCACGCCCTCGACCCGGATGTCCTTCACCACGAACGGCGTGAAGGCGTGCCCGGCGGTCGGCGCGATCAGCCCGAGCAGCGCGAAGAGCGCGGCGAGCAGCGCCGGCCGGCGCGGAGCGCGTTGCGGCGGGCGACGGTGGTCAGAACAGGCGGGAGAGGTCATTGAAGAGAGCCAGCGCCATCAGCATCGCCAGCACGGCCATGCCGATGCGCTGGCCGACCTCGAATGCGCGGTCGGAAACGGGACTGCCCTTGAGGACTTCGGCGAAATAATACAGCAAATGCCCCCCATCCAACAGCGGCACCGGCAGCAGGTTCAGCACCCCGAGACTGATGCTGATCAGCGCCAGATAGCCGACGAACACGAGCGCGCCCGCCTGCGCCGACTGCCCCGCGAAATCGGCCATGGTGATCGGGCCGCTGATGTTCTTGACCGACGCCTCGCCGACGACGATGCGACCCAGCATCCGCAGCGTGAACACGGACAGTTCCGCGGTCTTGCGCAGGCCCGCGCCGAGCGCGTCGACGGGACCGTAGCGCACGGTGACGGCAAGCTGCTCGGCGCGCGCCGGGTCGACCTTGAGCCGCACGCCGGCGAGCCCGATGCGGCGCCCGCCGCGATCGCCGACCTCGGTGACGAGATCGGCATCGAACGTCACTCCCGCCCGCTCGACGCGAAAGGTGACGGGGACACCGGGCTTGGCGTGGGTCTGCGCGGCGACGTCGGCGGGCGAACGCACGGCGACGCCGTCGATGGCCAGGATGCGGTCACCGGCGCGCAACCCCGCGCGCGCCGCAGGCTTGTCCGCCACGGCCTCGTCGATGAGCGGTGGCCCGAAGTCGGCCTTCAGCCCGAGCACCGACATGAAGTTTCCTTCCCAGTCGGCGTGCCCGACCGCGGCCAGCGACAGCACGGTGTCCGCGCTCGAGCCGTCCTCGCGCGCCAGGGTGAGCACGACGGCGTCGGCCCCCGAGGCCCGCAGCAGCCGCCAGCGCAGGTCCTGCCAGCTCTGCACCGCGATGCCGTCGACCGCGGCGACGAGGTCGCCTTCGCGCAGCGCGGTGGCGGCGGCCGGTGTTCCCGCCGGCGGCGCGGCGACGATCGCGCGCTGTCCGGGCACGCCGGCGAGATAGGTGCCGGCGAACAGCAACACCGCCAGCAGCAGGTTCGCCACCGGCCCGGCGGCAACGATCGCGATTCGCCGCCCGACCGACTGGCGATTGAAGGCGTGCGGCAGGTCGCTCGCCGCGACCTCGCCTTCCCGCTCGTCAGCCATCTTGACGTAGCCGCCCAGCGGCACCGCCGACAATGCCCACTCGGTGCCGCCAGGCGCGAAGCGGCGCGACCAGACCACGCGACCGAAGCCGACCGAGAAGCGCGTCACCTTGACCCCGCACCAGCGCGCCACCAGGTAGTGGCCGAGCTCGTGGAAGATCACCAGCACCCCGAGCGTGACCAGGAATGCGAGCAGTTTGGTCGCGATGTCCATCACCCCTCCCCTGCGGCCGTTGCCGCCGCGATGCCCAGCCGCGCCCGCGCGACCGCGCGCGCCGCCGCGTCGGCGGCCAGCGCGTCGTCGAGCGCGTGCACCGGGCCGGCCGGCACCGCGTCGAGCGCGTGGGCGCAGGCCGCGGCGATGTCGGTGAAGCCGATCCGTCCGGCGAGAAAGGCCTCGACGGCGATCTCGTTCGCCGCGTTCAGCACGGCGGGGGCCGTGCCACCGGCCGCCAACGCCGCGTAGGCGAGGCCGAGGCAGGGAAAGCGCGCGTGGTCCGGCGCCGCGAACGCGAACGGGCCCGCCCGCGCGAGGTCGAGCGGCGGCACGCCGGCGTCGATCCGGTCGGGATGCGCCAACGCCTGCGCGATCGGCGTGCGCATGTCGGGATTGCCGAGCTGCGCCAGCACCGAGCCGTCGAGATACTCGACCAGCGAGTGAATGACGCTCTGCGGATGGATGACGACCTCGATCGCCGCCGCCGGCACGCCGAACAGCCAGTGCGCCTCGATGACCTCGAGGCCCTTGTTCATCATCGTCGCCGAGTCCACGCTGATTTTCCGGCCCATCACCCAGTTGGGGTGCGCACAGGCTTCGTCCGGCGTCACGCGCGCAAGTTCCGCCAGCGGCCGCTCGCGGAACGGCCCGCCCGAAGCGGTCAGCAGGATGCGGCGCACGCCCGCCGCCTGCGGGACGCCGGCATAGCCCTGCGGCAGGCACTGGAAAATGGCGTTGTGCTCGCTGTCGAGCGGCACCAGCGACGCCCCGCCGGACCGGACGGCGGCCATGAACGCCGCGCCGCCGATCACCAGTGCTTCCTTGTTGGCGAGCAGGATCCGCTTGCCGGCACGCGCCGCCGCCAGCGTGGGCGCGAGGCCGGCGGCGCCGACGATCGCCGCCACGACGGTGTCCGCCTCCGGCAACGCGGCCACGGCGCAGAGCCCCGCATCGCCGGCCAGCACCTGCGTCGGCACGCCGGCGCCGGCGAGGTCGCGCTCGAGCAGCGCCGCGGCCGCGGGATCGAGCAGCGCCGCAAAACGGGGCCGAAAACGGCGGCAGAGCGTCGCCAGCTTGCGCCACTGGCGATGCGCGGCGAGCGCCGCGACGCCGAAGCGCGCCGGATGGCGGCCGACGACGTCGAGCGTCGAGTCGCCGATCGAACCGGTCGCGCCCAGCACGACGATTTCCCGACGGGCGATCATTGCAGCAGGACCATCGCCGCCAGGGCCGCCGGAGGCATTGCCGCCAGCAGCGCATCGATGCGGTCGAGGACGCCACCGTGTCCGGGCAGCGTGCGGCCGCTGTCCTTCACGCCGGCGTGGCGCTTCAGCAGCGACTCGAAGAGATCGCCGCCGACCGACAGCAGGGCCAGCGCGATCGCGATCGCGATCCAGCCTGCGGCGAACGCCGGCGTCAGCGCCGCCACGTAGCCATGGTCGCGCGCGAGGGGCAGCAGCGCGGCCGCGTAGACGGCGACGGCGATCACGCCGCCGTAGACGCCCTCCCAGCTCTTGCCGGGACTGATCATCGGCGCCAGCTTGCGCCGGCCGAAGGCGCGGCCCGCGAAATAGGCCGCGGTGTCGGCCAGCCACACGATCGCCATCGCGGCCAGCACCACCCACGGCGAGCGCGCCTGCAGCTGCACCAGCGCCACCCAGGCCGGCAGCAGCACCAGCCAGCCGACCAGCGCCGCGGCGGGACCCGGCGGCAGCTGCCAGCGACCGCGCAGCCAGAACGGCATCAGCGCGACCCAGAACAGCGTGGCCGCGGCGAGCAGCGGGGCCGCGATCGCCGCCGGCCAGCCGGCGGCGAATCCGGCCATCGGGGCGAACAGCAGGGCCAGCGCGAGACCCGCGGTCGCGGCCGCGTAGGCGATGCGACCCAGCGAAGTCCAGCGCGCGAGCGCCGCCCACTCCCACGCGGCGGCGCCGACGAAGCCGAGCGCCACCAGCGCCCATCCCCGCGGCGGCAGGCCGAACAGCGCGGCGATGACCAGCGGTACGAGTGCGAGCGCGGTGAGAATGCGGGTCAGCAGCATCGGCGTGGGTGCGGGCGGTCGGCGCTCGACCGGGGGCGCGATGGCCGCCGGTCCGCTAGGCGCTGCGCGCGGCCTCGACCTGCTCGCTGGTGCGGCCGAAGCGGCGCTCGCGCTGCCGGTACCAGCGGAACGCCGCGTCGAGCGCGCCGGCGTCGAAGTCGGGCCACAGCAGGTCGGTGAAGTACAGCTCGCTGTAGGCCAGCTGCCAGAGGAGGAAATTGGACACGCGCTGCTCGCCGCCGGTGCGGATGAACAGGTCCGGCTCGGGCGCGTACGCCATGGCGAGGAAAGGCTCCAATGCCTCCGGCGGGAGGTCGACACCGGCAGCGAGCGCCTCCGGATGCCGCGCGAAGTACTGCCGCGCCGCCTGGGCGATGTCCCAGCGCCCGCCGTAATTGGCGGCGATGGAGAGCGTCAGCCCCGGGTTGCCCGCCGTCAGCGCCTCGCCGGCGGCGATCAGCTCGCGGATGCGCGGATCGAAGCGCGAGGTGTCGCCGATCACCCGGAAGCGGATGCCGTTCCGGTGCAGCTTGCTCACCTCCTGGTCGAGCGCGCGCACGAAGAGGTCCATCAGGATCGAGACCTCGTCCTCGGGACGCCGCCAGTTCTCGGTCGAGAAGGCGAACAGCGTCAGGTAGCCGACGCCGCGCTCGATGCAGGCGCGGACCGTGGCGCGCACCGCCTCGACGCCCTTGCGATGCCCGGCGACCCGCGGGCAGCAGCCGCTGCTTCGCCCAGCGGCCGTTGCCGTCCATGATGATGGCGACGTGGCGCGGGACGTCTCCCACCGCGGGGACGCTGCGGGTGGAACTCGTGTGCACGGGAGGGCGCGCGATCTGCAGGAGCGGGAAGTGAAGGCCGGAGAGCGGTCGGAGCGTGCGCTCAGATCGCCATCAGGTCCGCCTCTTTGGCGGCGAGGACCTTGTCGACCTCGCCGATGAAGCGGTCGGTGAGCTTCTGCACGTCGGCCTGCGCGTGCCGCTCGTCGTCCTCGGCGACCGCGTGGTCCTTGAGCAGCTTCTTGAGGTGCTCGTTGGCGTCGCGGCGGATGTTGCGCACGGCGATGCGCGCATTCTCGGCTTCGTGGCGCACGACCTTGATCAGGTCGCGGCGGCGCTCCTCGGTGAGCGCCGGCATCGGCACCCGGATGATGTCGCCGGAGGTCGCCGGGTTGAGGCCGAGGTCGGAGTCGCGGATCGCCTTCTCGATCACCGGCACCATCTTCTTCTCCCAGGGCTGGACGGCGATGGTCCGCGCGTCGGCCAGCGTGATGTTGGCGCACTGGGTGATCGGCAGCGGCGCGCCGTAGTAGTCGACCTGCAGGTGGTCGAGCAGGCCGGTGTGCGCGCGGCCGGTCCGCACCTTCTGCAGATCGTGCTTCAGCGTCTCCACCGTCTTCGCCATCTTCTGCTCGGCGGTCTTCTTGATGTCTGCGATCATTGCCCGTCTCCCGTGGACTCGTTGCGGCAGCAGTTCAGCAGTGGACCAGGGTCCCTTCGTCCTCGCCCAGCACGGCGCGCTTCAATGCTCCGGGAACGAAAATGGAAAAAACCTTCAGCAGCATGTTCTGGTCGCGGCAGAGCGCGAGCGCGGTCGCGTCCATCACCTTGAGGTTGCGGTGGATCGCCTCGTCGAAGGTGAGGCTCGCGTACCGGGTCGCGGTCGGGTCCTGCTTGGGATCGGCGGTGTAGACGCCGTCGACCTTGGTCGCCTTCAGCACGATGTCGACGCCCATCTCGCGGCCCCGCAGCGCCGCCGCGGTGTCGGTGGTGAAGAAGGGGTTGCCGGTCCCGGCGCCGAAGATGACGACCTTGCGCTCCTCGAGGTGGCGCAGCGCGCGGCCCCGGATGTAGGGCTCGGCGACCTGGTCGATGCGCAGCGCCGACTGCACGCGCGACTCGACGCCGGCGCGGCGCAGCGCGTCCTGCAGCGCCAGCGCGTTCATCAGCGTGGCGAGCATGCCCATGTAGTCGGCGGTGGCGCGGTCCATCCCGGCCGCGCCGGGGGCGACGCCGCGGAAAGATGTTGCCGCCGCCGATGACGATCGCGACCTCGACGCCCATCCGGGCGACCTCGGCGATCTCGGCGACGATCCGGTCGATCACCGCGCGGTTGATGCCGTAGGGGTCATCGCCCATCAGCGCCTCGCCGGACAGCTTCAGCAGGATGCGCTTGTACGCCGGCGTCGCGCCCGAGACACCGGCTGCACCGCCGGCGGTGACTGCAGAATCCGGGCTCATCGTACGTTGACTCCGATCGGGAAGGGGCGCGTGCAACGGCGGATCGGTCAGGCCTTGGCCATCGCGGCGACCTCGGCCGCGAAGTCGTCCTTCCGCTTCTCGATGCCCTCGCCGACGACGTAGAGCGTGAACGCCCGGACCGTGGCGCCCTTTGCCTTGAGGTGCTTCTCGACCGTCTCGTCGGGGTTCTTGACGAACGGCTGGCCCAGCAGCGTGACTTCCGCCAGGTACTTGTTGACCCGCCCCTCGACCATCTTGGCGACGATGTCGGCGGGCTTGCCGCTCTCGGCCGCCTGCGCGGTGTAGATCTCGCGCTCCTTGGCGATGAGCTCGGCCGGGACCTGGTCGCGCGACACGCAGACCGGGCGCACCGCGCCGGGGGCCGCCGAGGCGGCCACGTGCATCGCGATGTCGCGGCCGGTGGCTTCGTCGCCGCCCTCGACCTCGACGGTGACGCCGATGCGTCCGCCGCCGTGCAGGTACTGCATCAACCGGGCCGGCGTGGCGAAGCGCGCGAAGCGCCGGATCGCGACGTTCTCGCCGATCTTCTGCACCAGTGCCTGCCGCAGCGACTCGACGGTACCGCCGTCGATCGCCAGCGCCGCGACCGCGGCGACGTCGGCGGGGTTCCTCTCGCCGATGGCCTGCGCGAGCTTCCGGGCGAAGGCGAGAAAATCCTCGTTGCGGGACACGAAGTCGGTCTCGCAGTTGACCTCGACCATCGCCGCCGTGCGCCCGTCCGCGGCCAGCCACGCCCCGACGACGCCCTCGGCCGCGACCCGGCCCGCTGCCTTCGACGCCTTGGCGCCGCTCTTGATGCGCAGCAGTGACTCGGCCTTGGCCAGGTCGCCGTCGGTCTCGGTCAGCGCCTTCTTGCATTCCATCATGCCCAGCCCGGTGCGCTGGCGCAGTTCCATCACCATGCTCGCGGAAATGTCCGCCATCTCGATGCTCCGTGGTTCGTGTTGGTCCGTTGATGCACTGTCGCGATCACCCGGCGGGCGTCGCCGCGAGGCCGCCGTCGCCTCCCCCGACACGGGGAGGGTGGAACGACGCACGGGGCGCGGAGCCCCGGCGCGTCAGGCGACGTTGTCGTCGGCGACTTCGACGAACTCCTCGCCGGCCTGGACGATCTCCTGGATCACCAGGCTGCGGCCTTCGAGCACCGAGTCCGCGACCCCGCGCGCGTACAGACGGATCGCCCGGCTCGAGTCGTCGTTGCCGGGGATCACGTGCGCGATCCCGATCGGCGAGTGGTTGGTGTCGACGACGCCGATGATCGGGATGCCGAGCTTGTTGGCCTCGGTGACGGCGATCTTGTGGTAGCCGACGTCGATGACGAACAGCGCGTCCGGCAGCCCGCCCATGTCCTTGATTCCGCCCATGCTCTTGTCGAGCTTCTCGAGTTCGCGCTGCAGCGTCAGCGCCTCGCGCTTGTTCATCTTCTCGAAGGTGCCCTCCTCCTTCATCTGCTCGAGGTCCTTGAGGCGCTTGATCGACAGCTTGACGGTCTTGAAGTTGGTCAGCATGCCGCCGAGCCAGCGGGCGTCGACGTAGGGCATGCTGCAGCGGGCGGCTTCCTCGGCGACGATCTCGCGCGCCTGGCGCTTGGTGCCGACGAACAGGATCGTGCCCTTGTTCGAGGCCAGTTGGCGGACGAACTTCATCGCCTCCTGGTACATCTGCATCGTCTTCTCGAGGTTGACGATGTGGATCTTGTTGCGCTGGCCGAAGATGTACTCGGCCATCTTCGGATTCCAGTAACGGGTCTGGTGGCCGAAGTGAACACCGGCCTCCAGCATCTGGCGCATCGTGACGGACATGCTGACACTCCTTGCAGGGTTGGACCACGACCCGCGCTTGCTGGCCCGGCCCCCAGGCGCGATTTGCGCGCCGACGGAGGATCGGGCACCCTGACGTGTGCGGGTCTGCGAATTGCCCGTTCTCGCGGCTTCGCGCCGCCGCCCTTGAACCGGGCGACCGGCAGCGCAACATGAGCCTCGAGGCCGAGCTAACTTGGAATTTTAACACGGTTTTCACCCAAAAGCCCTGTGCCCCTCCGGCGCGACACGCGACCGCCGCCGCGCCGGAGCGCACCCACGACCGACCGTCCTCCATGCCCAACGACCTCGATCCCGTCGACGCCGACTCGTCGCCCGCGCTGCCCGAGGCGATCCCTGACCACGACGGCCTGCTCGCGGCACGCCAGTCCGCGGTCCACGCCGTGCTGCGCCACTGCGCGACCCTCGCCATCGACGGTCCCGACGCGCCCGCGTTCCTGCAGGGCCAGCTGTCCAACGACGTCAAGGCGCTGACCCCGGAAAAGTGCCAATACACGAGCTACAACACGCCCAAGGGCCGGATGCTGGCCAATTTCGTGCTCTGGCAGGCCGGTCCCGAGTCGTTCCGGGCACTGCTGCCCGCCGAGCTGGCCGCCGGCGTCGCCCAGCGGCTGCGGATGTTCGTGCTGCGCTCCAAGGTCGCCATCGCCGAGCCGGGCGACGCCCGCGCGGCGATCGGTGTCGGGGGTCCGGCCGCTGAAACGGTGCTGGCCAACGCGTTGGGTGTCGCGCCGCCGGTGTTCGGCGTGGCGGCCGCCGGGAACGCCACCATCCTCGCGCTGCCCGGTCCCCGCTTCATCGTCGTCGCGCCCACCGCGGCGATCGACGAAATCGGCGACCGTCTGGGCCGCCACGCGCGCCCCGTCGGCTTCGCCGTCTGGCGCTGGCTGACGATCGACGCCGGCGTGCCGGTGGTCACCGCCGCGACCCAGGACCAGTTCGTCCTGCAGATGGCGAACTGGGACGTGCTCGGCGGCGTGAGCTTTCACAAGGGCTGCTATCCCGGACAGGAGATCGTCGCCCGGACCCGCTATCTCGGACGGCTCAAGGAACGTCTCTACGCGCTGCACGCCGACGTCGCCGCGGCACCGGGCACCCGCCTCTACGGCAGCGTCTTCGGCGACCAGCCCTGCGGCACCGTGGTCAACGCGGCGCCGTCCCCCGAAGGCGGCTGGGCGCTGCTCGCCGTCGCCCAGATCGCTGCCGCCGCCGCCCGCGACCTGCGGCTCGGCGCGGCCGACGGCGCACGCCTCGAGCACCGTGCGCTGCCGTACGCGATCCCCGCCCCGCCCGAACCCAGGCGCTGACGCGATGGGCGTCCCCCGCGCCGCCGAGCACGTCTACGTTTACTACCGGCTTCAAGGCGACCCCGTTGCCGCCCGCGCCGCCGTCGCGCGGCTGTTCGCCGACGTCGAGACGCGTACGGGCATCGGCGGCCGGCTGCTCGAGCGGCACGACGCACCGCGCACCTGGATGGAAGTCTACGAGCCGGTGCCGAGGCCGGCGACGTTCCTGCGCCTGCTCGACGCCGCCGTCCGCCGGCACGGCCTGGCCGCCTTCGCGGTCGACGCGCGGCGCGCCACCGAGCGTTTCGGCGTGCCGCGCGCAGCCGGCCCGCGGGCCGCGGCGCGCTGACCGCGGGCGCGCATGTGCCTCGCCCTGGTCGCGCTGCGCACGCACCCGCATTACCCGCTGGTGGTCGCGGCCAATCGCGACGAGTTCCATCGCCGGCCCGCAGCCGCCGCCGGCTGGTGGCCCGAGGGCTGGCTGGCGGGGCGCGACCTCCAGGCCGGCGGCACCTGGCTGGGCGTGACGCCGGCCGGTCGCTGGGCGCTGGTCACCAACGTCCGCGAGCCGGGGCGACACGATCCGCGGGCACCGTCGCGCGGCACGCTGGTGCCGCGGTTCCTCGCCCACGACGGCGATGCGGCGAGCGGGGTCGCCGCCGCGGTCGACTCCGCCGCGGCCGGCAACGGCTTCAACCTCATCGGCGGTGTCGGGGCGACGGCCGTCTGGGGCTCGAACCGGGCGCCGGAACCGCGCACGCTGGTGCCGGGAATCCACGGGCTGTCCAACGCGCAGCTCGACACGCCCTGGCCCAAGCTGCGCCGCTCGACCGCCGCGCTCCGGCAGTGGTGCGCGAACGGTGACGACTCGCTCGACACGCTGCTCGCGCTGCTCGATGACCGCGAGCGCGCCCCCGACGACGAGCTGCCCGCCACCGGCATCCCGGTCGAGTGGGAGCGACGCCTGTCGGCCCCGTTCATCGTCGGCGACGACTACGGCACCCGCTGCTCGACGGTGTTCGCGCTCGATCACGACCGCACGCTGGAATTCGTCGAGCGGTCATTCGCCACGGACGGTACGCCCACCGGCGACGTGCGGCTGCGCTTCCGGCTGCAGCAGCGCTGAGCGTCAGTCGAGCGGTCGTTCCATCGCGCGATGCGCGATGCCGGCCTCGACGAACTCCTCGCCGAAAGGCACGAAGCCGTGACGCGCGTAGAACCCCAGCGCACGCGTCTGCGCGTTCAGCACGACCCGCCGCTGTCCGGCCCGGCGAGCCTCCTCGACCAACCGGTCCAGCAGCGCCGCGCCCACCCCGCGACCGCGCCACGGGGCCAGCACCGCCATCCGGCCGACGTGACCGTCGGCAAGCAGCCGGCCGCAGCCGATCGGCCGTCCCGCCGCATCCTCCGCCAGCGCGTGCCGGCAGTCGCCGTCGATGCCGTCCCATTCGAGGTCGGCCGGCACCTGCTGCTCGACGACGAAGACCGCGTGCCGGATGCGCCGCAGCGCCTCGACGTCCCGCGCCCAGTCGGCGAGGCGCACGCGGAAGCCGGGCGCTGCCGCCGTCACGCGTACCCCGAGAGCGCCAGCTGCGCGCGACCGTCGCGCACGACCAGCCGCGCCTGTCCGCCCACCGGCAGCGTGAGCTTGTCCCGGACGTGCCCGAACGGCAGCCCGGTGTACACCGGGACGTCGATCCGGCTGCGCAGCTGCGCGACGACGGCCGCGAGATCGTGACCGCCGTCGTTCGGGCCCGGCTCGTAGCCGTTGAAGCTGCCCAGCACGATCGCCCGCTGCGCACCGAGCACGCCGCAGAAGTGGAGCTGCAGCAGCAGGCGCTCGATCCGGTACGGCGATTCGCCGATGTCCTCGAGGAACAGCACACCGTCCTTGACCGGCGGCAGGTAAGGCGAGCCGACGAGATGCGCCACCAGCGCGAGGTTGCCGCCCCAGAGCGTGCCCTGCACCTCGAGGTCGGGGCCTTCGAGCGCCATATCGACGACGTGCCGGTCGGCCGCGTGCAGATCCCAGCAATGCCGCTGGGTGAATGGCGACGTCACCTCGGCGCCGAAATCGTAGGCGGCCATCGGGCCGGCGAAGGTGACCATTTCCGCGGCCGCCAGCGCCGCCAGTTGAAAGGCGGTGAAATCGCTGTGTCCCATCCAGCGCGTGCCGGAGCGGGCCAGCGCCGCGAAGTCGATGCGGTCGAGCAGCCGCGACCAGCCATAGCCGCCGCGCAGCGCGATCGCGATCTCGACCTCCGGATCGTCGGCCATCCGCCACAGCGCAGCCAGCCGCTCGTCGTCGGTGCCGGCGAAGCGCTGCCAGCGCCGCCGGCAGCCCGGGTCGATCCGCACCCGGTGGCCCAGCCGCTCGAGGTGTTGCGCCGCGCGATCGACCGCCCCTGGGTCGACGGCGAACCCGGCGGGCGCGTAGAGGCCGATCCCCCAGCGACGCCCGGTCACGATGGCGACGCCTCGGGCTCGGTGCGGCGCCGCGCCGCGAAGAAGGCGCCCAGCAGCGCGGCGCTCGCTTCGGCGTCGACGCCCCCGGTCACCACCGCGTGGTGGTTGAGCCGCGCCTCGGCGAACAGGTCGACGACCGAACCGCAGGCTCCCGTCTTGGGGTCGCGGGCCGCGAACACCAGCCGCGCGATGCGGGCGTGCATGATCGCCCCGGCGCACATCGCGCAGGGCTCCAGCGTGACGTAGAGCGTGCAGCCCGGCAGGCGATAGTTGCCGATCGCGCGGCCCGCGTCGCGCAGCGCCGCGATCTCGGCGTGCGCGGTGGGGTCGTTGTGCGCGATCGGCGAATTGCCGCCGCGGCCGATGATCGCACCGTCGCGAACCACTACCGCCCCGACCGGCACCTCGCCCCGCGCCGCCGCCTCGGCCGCGATCGCCAGCGCCGCGCGCATGAACGCGAGATCCGCACTCTCGGCGCCGGGCGCCGCGACGCTCACCGGACTACCTTCGTGCTGCGCACTCCGGTGCTCGCCCTTGGAACGGCTCGGAGGGTTGATTGAATTACCTGCGCGCTGCGCACTCCGGTGTTCGCCCTTGGGACGGCCCGGCCGGCTCACGCCGCCTCCGGACGCACGGAGATCAGGGCGTCGGCTTCGATCTCGACCAGCATCGCCGGGTCGATGAGGCGCGCGACCTCGACCATCGCCGTCACCGGCCGGATGGCGGCGAACACCTCGCCGTGGGCGCGGCCGATGGCCTCCCACTGGGCGATGTCGGTCACGTAGATCCGCGTCCGCACGACGTCCTCGAGACGCGCTCCGGCGCGCTCGAGCGCCGCGGCGATGTTGGCCAGCGCCTGCCGGGTCTGCAGGTAGGGATCCGCACCGCCGACGATCGCGCCGTCGGCGCCGGTGGCCGTGGTGCCGGCGACGTACACGTGGCGATCGACGCGAACCGCCCGCGAATAGCCGACCCGACTTTCCCAGGGCGCGCCGCTGCCGACATTGATCCGTTCGCTCATCGCTCTCCGCCCGCGCCCTCCGCTCGGAGTATATCAACGCGATGCCGGAGCGGCGTCGCTCGCCATCTTCGCGGCGACCGAAGCCCGGTGCGGCGGGTCGGGCAGAGGCCGCAAAACATAGACGACGTCTATGCATAACTTAACCACAATGCATTGGCGCTATGCAGCGAGATTCCCTATGATCTCGGGCTGAAAGTGGTCGACGGGCAGACTGCGCGCCGCGCCGCGACCCGGACGGAGCCTCGGCCGACGGCGACGAGGTGGCGCCGGCCCGAGTCAACTCCGTGACCGCATCGGACCGAGGAAGGCATGCAACAAACGGCAATCGAGCGCACCGCGAGCCGACCCGGCTGGTGGGGGCTGCTGCGGGACCACGCCAGGCTCCACTTGCCGGCCGCGCTGGGACTGACGCTCGCCCTGCTGGCCGTGCTGGCGTTGCTGGTCGAGAGCGTGGCGCAGCTCGCCGGCGGCGTCGCCGCCCCGGGCCTGCGCCTGGCACTGCTCGGCGGGGGGGTGGCGTTCGCGGCGACGGCGCTGGGCGCGCTGCCGGCGCTGGTGCTGCGCGGACTGCCGCAGCGCGTCGAGGACAGTCTGTTGGGCATGGCGGCGGGGATGATGCTCGCTGCCAGCGCCTTCTCTCTGCTGCTCCCGGGGCTCGAATCCGCGGCCGAGATCCTCGGCAGCAAGCCCCTCGGCGCCGGCGTGGTGGTGTTCGGCATGGCGCTGGGTGTGCTGCTGATGCTCGGACTGGACCAGTTCACGCCGCACGAGCACGACAAGACGGGGCCCTGCGGTCCGGGCCACGAGCGCTGCGGCCGCATCTGGCTGTTCGTGTTCGCCATCGCCCTTCACAACCTGCCCGAGGGCATGGCGATCGGCGTCGCGTTCTCGCAGGCGGACATGGCGGTCGGACTGCCGCTGACCACCGCCATCGCGCTGCAGGACCTTCCGGAAGGGCTGGCGGTTGCGCTGGCACTGCGCGGCGCCGGCTTCGCGCCGGGCGTTGCCGTGCTGGTGGCAGCCGCGAGCGGCCTGCTCGAACCGCTGGGTGCGCTGCTCGGCGTCGGGCTGTCGAGCGGCCTGATCCTCGCCTACCCGGCGGGACTGGGGCTGGCGGCCGGGGCGATGCTCTTCGTCGTATCGCACGAAGTGATTCCGGAGACGCACCGCAACGGCCACCAGACCGCTGCCACGGTGGGCCTGATGCTGGGCTTCGCCGTGATGATGGTGCTGGACACCACGCTGGGCAAGTGAGAACAAGGAGAGAGCCAATGAAAGCGCTGTTGATCGACCCCGAACACCGCAGCATCGAGGCCATCGAGATCGCCGGCCGCGAGGACATCGCCCGGCTGATCGGTTTCGACACCGTCGAATCCGACGCGGTGGGAAACGCCGGCGACCGCCTCTTCTTCGACGAGGAGTGCTTTCTCCGCGGGGCGGGTGGCCGTTTCCAGCTGGACACGCTGATCCCGATTGCGGGCAAGGCGTTGATCGTGGGCACGTCCGGCGACGGAACCGTGCTGCGTGACGCGGTGACGGACGTGAGCAGCCTGGGCAGCCGCCTCAAGTATCTCTGACGCTGCGCGACGATGAAGGCGAGCGGGATCGCGACGCCGATGCGGGCTTCCGCGCGGCTCTTCCGCCGAGGAGTGCACGGCCTGCCGCCGGGCGGCGAGTCGTTCGCCGGAGCCGAAGGCGACAGCCCGGACGGGCTGCGCCACCTGCCAAAATCGGCATAACAGCTAGTGCAGGCATCTGCTTTCGGGATCGCTGCCCGCCGCGCATACTTCGCACAATCGCTCCGACGACACCCGGTGCGCGGGCACGGCGGAGGTCATTTCGACCGCCGCTCGGCGTGCGATCGGCGTATTCCGGAGCCCCGGCCTTCATCGGGCCGGCGAGGCCAACGGCTGAAGGAGCGTAAATGCGTGCGTTCGCCACTGCGGCGCCCGGGAGTCCGGCGCGAGTCGTTCGTGCGATATCGATGCTGGTCGCCGCGGCGCTCTTCGCCTGCGCGCCCTGGGCGACGGCGCAGACCTGGCCAGCGAGGCCGGTCAAGCTGGTGGTCGGATTCGGGCCGGGCGGCGTCGCCGACATCACCGCGCGGGTGGTCGCGCAGAAACTCTCCCAGGACCTGGGCCAGCAGTTCGTCGTCGACAACCGGCCCAGCGCCGGCGGCATCGTGGCCGCCGAGGCCGTGGCCAAGGCCGAGCCGGACGGCTACACGCTGCTGCTGATGTCCAACGGCAACGCCGTCAGCGCCTCGCTGTTCAAATCGCTGCCCTACGACACCCTCGCCGACTTCGCACCGGTGTCGACGCTCGGGTTCTTCGACGTCGCCGTCGTCACCACGCCCGACACCAAGATCGACTCGCTGGGCGGCCTGATCGCTCGCGCCAAGGCGAACCCCGGCAAGCTCAACATCGGCACCATCAACGTCGGCAGCACGCAGCACCTGTCCGCCGAGCTGTTCAAGTCGATGGCGGGCATCGACGCGGAGACGGTCCCCTACAAGGGCAGCCCCGCGGTCATCAGCGCACTGCGGGGCAAGGACGTGGAGATCGCGTTCGAGATGCTCGCGCCGATCATTCCGCAGGCGCAGAGCGGAGCGGTGAAGATTCTCGCGGTGACTTCCGACCGGCGCTCGCCGCTGCTGCCCGACGTGCCCACGGTGGCCGAGAGCGGTGTCCCAGGCTACCAGGCGTCGTCGTGGAACGCGGTGGCCGCGCCGGCGCGCACGCCGCGCGCGATCGTCGACCGCTTGAACCAGGCGATCGCCGCGGCACTCGCCGCGCCGGAGGTGAAGCGCCGGCTCGAAGCCGCCGGCGTCACCGCCCGCGGCAGCACGCCGGAGGAATTGCGCCAGCTCGTCGCCGCCGACATCGCCAAGTGGCGCCGGGTGATCGAACTCGCGAAGATAGAGAAGCAATAGCCGCAACCGGCGGCGACGTCCGGTGCCGGAGGACTGCGCTCGATCGCCCGGCAGCGTACCGCAACCCCTCCTCGGAAAGGATTTCGATGAACAGAAGACAGCTGTTGGCGACGTTCGTGGCATGCCTCGTCGCCGCGCCGGTCGCGTGGGCGCAAAGCTACCCGACCAAGCCGATCCGCGTCATCGTCGGCTACACCGCGGGCGGCGCCGTCGACGTCGTCGCCCGTGCGGTCTCGCAGCAGCTGCAGGCGAGCCTCGGCCAGCCGATCGTCGTCGAAAACCGGCCCGGTGCCGGCACCAACATCGCGCTGCGCGCGCTGATCGACAGTCCGCCCGACGGCTACACGCTGATGCTCACGGCCAACGCGATCGCCGCCAACGTGACGCTCTACCAGCCGCCCCCGTACGACCTCGCGCGCGACATCACGCCCATCGCGCAGGTCGGCCGCGTGCCCGTCGTGCTGGCCGTCAGCACCAAGTCGGAATACGCGACGCTGGGCGCGCTGATCGCCGCGGCCAGGGCGAAGCCGAAGGCGGTCAACTACGGGTCGCCCGGCAACGGCTCGACGCCGCACCTGGCGGTCGAGCTGTTCGAGCGCGCGGCCGGCATCGCGCTGACGCACGTTCCGTACAAAGGGGGCTCGCAGGCGATCACCGACGTCATGGGCGGCCACGTGCAGGTGGTGGCGGTCAATGCGCTGGAGGTGCAGCCGCAGGTGCAGGCGGGCAAGCTGCGGGTGCTGGCGGTGATGACGCCGACGCGATCGGCCATCTTTCCCGACGTCCCGACGGTCGTCGAGGCCGGCTTCCCCGGATTCGAGGCCGCCGTCTGGTACGGCTTCATCGGCCCGGCCGGATTGCCGGCGCCGATCGTCACCCGGCTGCACGTCGAGATCCAGCGCGCGCTGGCCTCCGACGAGGTGAAGCGCCGCCTCGCCGCGGCCGGCGGCGAGGTGCTGCCCGGCCCCACGGCGCAGTTCGCCGCCCTGCTCGACGCCGAGCGCCTGCGTTACGAGCGGTTGATTCGCGAGGCGAAGATCCAGCCCGATTGAGCGCCGCGCAAGCCCGGGGCGTGCCGCGCGCTCGCGCGGACTTCAGCCCGTGAGCGACGGCAGCGCAAGGCGGCGATGTCCGGCGACGGGCAGCGATTCGACCCCGATGGCACGGGCCGTCGCGCGCGAGGCCCGCCTTCGAATTTCTTGATTCGCATCAAGGCGTCCTCCGGTCGTCGGTGCCAGCGTCGGGTCGCTTCGCGGACGCGCAGCATCCCGTCGGCGGTCCCTGTTCGCAGCTGCCTGGGGTGTGGCGGTCACCGCGAGGTCGGGAACGTGCGACCGACCCATCGCGAGTTCTGGCATCGCGGTCCGCCGATCACCGGCCCGGGACCGGCTGCGGCCGGAGTCAACCGGCAAGTCGACTGCGGGAGGACACACGATGCGCTACCTGATCGCGACGGCAATGTTCGCATTTCTCACCGCGCTGGCGCCAGCCTCGTCGGCGCAGGGCCTGGCGACGCAGATCGTCGGCGCCTGGAAGTGGACCGGCCACGTCTACAAGGAGGTGGCGACGGGCAAGACCACCAACGTCTACGGCGAGAGGCCGTTGGGTCTCATGGTCTTGACCGCCGGCGGAAACCTGGTCTGGGCGGTCTTTGCCGACAGCCGCAAGGCGCCTGCGGGCGCCCCGGTGACGGATGCCGAGCGTGCCAGCCTGTTCAACACGATGGCCGCAGCGACGGGGACCTACAAGGTCGACGGCAACACGCTCGCGCTCACCTACAGCGGTTCCTGGAACCAGTCGTGGACGGGAACGACCCAGAAGCGGCAGATCGAGATCGTCGGCAACCAGCTGACGTGGACGTCCGCGCCGTTCAAGAGCCCGCAGACCGGACAGGACATCGTCTTTGTCGTGACCTTCGAGCGGGTCGACTAGGGCGCGCTGCCCCGCCATGCGCGCCGCCATCGACGCGCGGTCGCAGGTTGCCTTTTTCGCCGGCGGCAATCGGCGGACAATGCCCCGGTGACTGGGTTTCTCGCCTTGCTGTGCAGAGTGCTGCCGTGGCTGGTTGCGGGCCTGCCGGTCGTCGCCCAGGCGGCAGATGCCTCCCCGGGGCCACCCCGCGGTAAGCAGGCACCGGCAGCAGGCAGCGACGTGCAGCGGGACCTGACGCTGTGCGACCGGGGCCGCCGGCAATCGCCGATCGACATCGTCGCCACGCGCCGGCAGGCGCAGCCGCAGCTGCGGTTCCAGTACCGCAGCGCGCCGCTGCGCATCGTCAACGACGGCCACACGGTGCGCCTGCGGTTCGCCAACGGCAGCCGAGTGTCGGTCGGTCGGGAGACCTATGCGCTGCAGCAGTTTCACTTCCATCTGCCGGGAGGCGATCGCCTCCAAGGCGAGGAGTTTCCGATGGCGATGCACTTCCTGCATCGGAGCAGCACCGGCGGCCTGATGTCGCTGGTCGTGCTGTTCCGGCTGGGGGCCGAGAACCCGGCGTTGGCGTTGCTGCTGCCGGCGATGCCCGCCAGCGGCGCGGCGGAACGGACCTCGCCCGATGTTTCGGTCGACCCCGCGCAGTGGCTGCCGGCGGCACATGGCTACTACCGTTACAAAGGGTCGCTCACCGCGCCGCCGTGCACCGAGGGCGTGCAGTGGATCGTCCTGAAGCAACCGCTCGAAGTCTCCGGCGCGCAGCTGGCCCGGCTCGGCCGGCTGTTCCCGAGCCATGCCCGCCCGGCGCAGCCGCTGTACGGCCGGGTCGTCACCGAAGTCCCCTGATCAGGGGTCAGGCCATTTGTGCCAGGTCAAGGCAGCGGCCGCGAAAAAGGGACATCGTGCGACCTTGGTGACTCGTACGCGAAAGGACGGGGACATGCGTCAGGCCATTCTGTCGAGTGCGCTGGGCCGCACGGCGTTTGCCGGAGCAAGCGCGGTGGCGATCGCTCTTGCTTCGGCGTCTCCGGCGTTCGCCGGCGAGGCCGAAGTGAAGTCGCCGCGGGCTGCCAAGCCTCCCGGCGTGCCGGTCCAGGTGACCCCGGAGATGATCGGCGCGGGCATCGTTTCGAGCGGCGTCGCGTTGCCGCCGATCCCCCCCATCACCGGGGACCGCCGGAATCCGGTGCCCTCCTGGGGCAAGCCGCTGCCCTACCCGATCGTGATCGCCGACCGGCGCAACAACCGGCTGATCGAGGTGACGCCGGACAAGCAGGTCGTCTGGGAGTTTCCGTCGCCCAGCCTCGCCGTCTACCGTGGCAACGAGGATGTCAACTTCTCCGCCGATGGCCGTCAGCTCGCGGTAAGCGAGGAGGACAACTACGACGTGCACATCGTCGACTACGAACAGCGCATGATCACCTGGACCTACGGCGTGCCCGACCGGCGCGGCAGCAAGAATGGTCTGCTGAACTACCCGGACGACGCCCATCTGCTGGCCGACGGCAAATTCCTGACGGCCGACATCCGCAACTGCCGCGTCCTCATCATCGACCCGAAGGACAGCAGCATCGCCACCCAATGGGGTCAGCCCGGGCAGTGCCGGCACAATCCGCCGCACCAGCTGGGGCACCCGAACGGCGCCACGCCGATGGACAACGGCGACATCCTGGTCGCCGAGATCACCGACGCCTGGATCTCGCGCATCACCCGCGACGGCAAGGTGGTGTGGAGCAGGCGGGCGCCGAACGTGCGCTATCCCTCGGACGCCTTTCCCACCGTCGACGGCAAACAGGTGATCGTCGCCGATTTCAGCAAACCCGGCCGCGTCGTGATCTTCGACCCCGCCACCGGCAAGCCGACCTGGGAGTATTTCCAGCGCGACGGCGAAGGAATGCTCGATCACCCGTCGCTGGCGCGCGAGCTGCCGGACACCGGCGACATTCTCGTCGCCGACGACCTCCGCGACCGCGTCGTCGTGATCGACCGCAAGACCAAGGAGATCATCTGGCAGTACGGCGTGACCGGCGTCAAGGGCCACGCGCCGGGCTATCTGAACTACCCGGACGGCTTCGACCTCGACGTGTACCGGGACTGGAAGCGCGCGCCGCGGGCTTCTCGCTGAGGACGAGCAACGACCGCCGCAACGCCACGCTTGCCTAGCGCAACTCGAAGAGCTCCTGATGAAATCGTTCCGCGGGAAACCCTAGCGAAATCAGGCCTTGGCGGAGCATCCGACCGAACCCCGCCGGTCCGCAGAACCAGACCTCGGCGCTGCGCCAATCCGGCACCGCCTTGACGAGTCGCTCGGCGTCGAGCCGCCCATCGCGAGCGTCCCACAGCACGTGCAACCGAACCTTGGCCGCGGCGGCGTCGCGCGCCAGCTTGTCGATGGCCGCCCGGTCGTAGGCGGCGGTGGTGTGAAACAGGTCGACGGCTTCGCCGCCCTTGGTGCGGGCCAGGTCTCCCATCCGGGCGATGAACGGGGTGATGCCGATGCCGCCTCCGATCCAGATCTGGCGCGGCGCATCGCTCTCGAAGTTGAAGCGGCCGTAGGGGCCCTCGATCTTGACCCTGTCGTCGACCTGCAGGCGCTTCGACAGGGATCGCGTGTAGTCCCCCAGCGCCTTGATCACGAAGCGAATCCGACGGTCGTCGTTCCAGCACGAAGCGATGGTGAACGGATGCGGGCCCTCGTCGGCGTGAAAGGTCACGAAGGCGAACTGGCCCGACTGGTGTCCCCGCCATCCGTCGTCCAGCTGGACTTCGACGGCCATGACGTCGGCCTCGCGATGACGTTCGATCGCGACCACGCGACCGCCGACCTGCGTCCCCCCGGCATGTTTGCGGAAGAGCGACATGACCGCGGCGATGCTGCCCGCGGTCATCAGGGCTGCGAGCGTCACGCCGAGCAGGCTGTTCCAATGCTCGAACTTGAACAACACCACCGCATGGGCGACCAGGGCCAGATACGTCGCCGCCAGCACCCGGTGGGTCTGGAAGAAGCGGCGGTACGGGAAGCGCTTGACCAGCGCGAGGACCATCATCAGCACGGCGATGTAGAACGCCCACTCGCCGATGGCTTCGGCGAGCCCGCGCTGGTTCATGAAGAACTGCCGAATCGGCTCGTCCACGTAGACCGGGCGCGGTCCGCGCGGCCGGCGCTGCAGCCAACCCAGCGCCACCAGCCATTTCGGGCCGTTCGCGACCAGCCAGTGACCGACCGCGACGACGAGCGCGGAGATGCCCAGCCACTTGTGCAGGCGATACATCTTGTCGAGCCCTCCCAAGCGCCTCTCGAGGAAGGTCGGGCGGACGGTGAGCAACATCGCCAGGCTCATCACGCCGATGCCGATCACCCCGGTGTATTGGCTCAGGACGGCGCGCCAGGCGAAGATGCCGTCCAGGCTTCCCCAGTCCGCACGACCGGCAATCCACCACGCGGCGCTGAGAAAGACGAGATAGCCCCAGAAGACCTGCTTCGACAGTTTCATGGCATGGCCCCGCTTGCGATTCGTGTGCCGGCAGGTTACGTTTACACTATCTTTCGCGCAAGATAACTTACACTCTGTAACACCTTTGGCCTGCCGGCCCGTGCATTGAGAGTGGCGACTTCGTGACCAGCAACCGCATGGACAGCCACCGGTGGGACAGCGCCCTCGACCCGCAGGTCGTGCCGTTGTTCCTTGCCCTGCAGTGGGCGCATGCCCGCTCGCTCGATTCGATGCGGCCGCCGCTGGTCAGGCACGGCTTGTCGCTGGCGGAGTTCGACGTGCTGGCGACGTTGCGCAACACCCCGCCGCCGCACGAGGCCACGCCATCCCGCATACAGGACGCGATGGTGATCACCTCGGGCGGCTTGACCAAGCTGATGCGTCAGCTCGAGGTTCGCGGACTCGTCCGGCGCCTGCAGTTCGAGGACGACCTGCGCGTCAAGCCGGTTCGGCTCACGCCGAAGGGAGCGCGTCTGATAGAAGCCGCGATGGCCGAGGCGGTCGGCCTGACGGGCGACTGGATCAAGAGGGCGCTCGATGCCACGCAGATCGAGCTGCTCACGGCCTTGCTGACCAAGTGCGTGCAGGCACCCGTTCGATGAGCGGAGCGGAAGGCGACGGCTCCGCCGGCCACCCGCCGCTCGAACCGGGCGAGCCCATGGCCGGCAGACCGACCCTACTTCTCGATCTTGCCGTGCATCACCATGATCGTCTGCTGCATCAGCGCGCAAAGGGTCTCCCTGCCATCGCTGACGGCGACTACCTCTGCCTTGGTGACGATCAGCGTGCGGCCGGGGCGAACGACCTGGCCCCGGGCGATGATCGTTTCTCCGTCGGCCGGCGCGACCAGGTTCACCTTGTACTCGACGGTCAGCACCGAGGCGCTGGCGGGCACCACGGTCATCGCCGCGTAGCCGGCGGCCGAATCGGCAATCGTGCCGACCACGCCGCCATGCACGAAGCCGTGCTGCTGCTCGATGCCTCGCCAATGCGGAAGTTGAATCTCGGTGCAACCGTGCTCGACGACGGTCAACACGGCCCGTATCAGGTGCATCACGTTCTGGCGGTCGAAACTTTCGCGGACCCGTTCGGCGAAACGGGGGTTGGAAACGTGCGTCATGCCTTGTCCCGGCCGGATGGAAAGCGACATTGTAGGCGCGCCGGCGCGATGAGATGCCGGATGCTCGGTTGCATCGATTCCCGACGCCCTCGATCGCCGCAATCCGCGGCGAGCGGTCCCTGCGCGCAGTCGACCCGAAGCTTCAGTACAGCCGGATCGCCACGTCGAAATACCAGGTTCGGCGGATCTCGATCACGTCGAACTCGCGGGCCAGACCCGGCGGGAACGCCTGGTACGGTGCCTGGCTCTGCACGACGCGTCGTATCGCTTCGTCGAGCGCCGCCGCGCCGCTGGATTTGACGAAGGTCACCGACTCCACCGAGCCGTCGCTGCGGATGGCCACCGTCACCAGGGGATCGGTGTGCGGCTGCATCGCCGCTTCGCGGACCATGTCGAAGGTCATGTTCAGCTGGATCTTCCGGCTCCACGCTTCCGCGTACAGGATGAGTTCCGCGTTGGGGTCGGTGCGACCCCAGAGCCGGTATCGACGTGTGCTGCTCGACGAGGGCGGCAGGCGCGCTGCAGCCGCCTGAGCTTCACGTCGGGCGGCCTCCTCGTCGAGCTGGCGTCCGATCGCCCGAAGCGTCGCTTCCCGTCGCGCCGCCGTCTCGCGTGCGACTTCCACCCGTGCCGCTTCCTGCCGTGCCGCTTCCTGCCGTGCCGCTTCCTGCCGTGCCGCTTCCTGCCGTGCCGCTTCCTGCCGTGCCGCTTCCTGCCGTGCCGCTTCCTGCCGTGCCGCTTCCTGCCGTGCCGCTTCCTGCCGTGCCGCTTCCTGCCGTGCCGCTTCCTGCCGCGCCGCTTCCTGCCGCGCCGCTTCCTGCCGCGCCGCTTCCTGCCGTGCCGCCTCCTGCCGGGCCGATTCCTGCCGCGCCGATTCCTGCCGCGCCGCTCCCGGCCGCCCCCCCGCCCGGCCGCCTCCTCGTACCGCCTCCTGTCGCGCCGCCTCTTGCCGGTCAGCCAACTGTCTTTCGGCCTGCTGGCGTTCGACCTCCAACTGCTCCGCCCGCCTTTGCTCCTCCTGCCTGGAAGCATCGAGCGCATCCCGTTCAACGACTTCGTCCCGCGTCTCCTGGTCGGTTCGCGCCCCCGCTGCATCGCCGGCACCTTGAGGCGACGGCATCGCGGTCTCCAGGCTCGACGCGCTTGACGCTGCCTCCACGACGGGCGGCGGCATCGGCGGAGTGACGGGTACGACCCAGGTGGCCTCGTCGGTGCGCGCCACGGCGATCACCGCGGGTGCAGGAATCGGGGGGGGCGTCTCGTCACTTGGTCGATCGGCGCGCAAAGGCATCTGCGCAGGGGCCGCAACGGTCGCCGCGTCTGGCCTCGAAGCAGCGTCTGGCCTTGCAGCGACCTCGGCACTGAGAGAACCCTCCGGCAGGACCGCTGCCGCAGTCCGCGTCGGGGTGGGCGCAAGGGACACGGATGGGGTCAGCGCAGGCTTACTGGCAAGGGGCTCCTCGACCCATGCCTTCTGCGACGGCGCCGCGGCCGGCGCAACTGCCGGCTCCCCGGCAATGACCTGCGCCGGAACGACGGTGACGCGCAGGTCGGGGGCCTCGATCCGGCGAAGCTGCCAGGGGAAGCCGAAACCGGGAAGCCAGGACCCCTGGCCACCGAAGGTCAGGCTCAACAGCAACGCGTGGACCAGCAGCGAGAGCAGCAGCGCAGGCGTCAGTCGCCTGTACTCGGGGCTCATGCGCTGGCGGTCGGCGCGTCGCCGGAACCGCTGGAACTCATGCCGGGCCCGCCCGCGCTGCTCGGGCACGGCTGCCGGCACTTGGCAGGATGGCGCCCTGCCCGGTGCGCCGGTCGACCCGACCGGGCCACCGGTCACGACCTTGCCACCGCGCCTCGCGGACCATCGTGAACCGCATCCGGTCCATCGTCACACCCGTTCCCGTCAAACCTGGGGGTCCATTCTCACATGCCTGAACGAATCGCCGAAGTGCGGAGAGTCATGGCGCATGGAATCTGCACGCCGATGGCCCGCCGGACCGAGTCCGACGATGTCGACCGATGACGCCGACGGAGGCTGGCCGCCTTTGCGGCCACGTCGGATGCCGCGGTCACCTACCGTCGGGACGCACGGGCGATGGCGATCTCCCAAGACGGCGACCTCGCCGTCGCCACCGTGCTGCGGCCCGGCCGATTCAGAGCAGTTCCGCGGCGCGATCCAGCCCGCGCGTGGCGCGCGTCCACCATTGCGAGAAGCTCTCGCAGCGCCGGTCCACGGGCGGAAACAGGGCCGGCGCCGCGTCCAGCCGTGCGACGGGCTGGAGCCACCGCGTCAGGTGCGGATCGTCGACGCTGCGCACGCGCGCCGCGCCAGACAGCGCGTTGGCCAGCCCGGCGGCACCGACGTGCCAGCGCTCGGACGCCACCGCGGCCATCGCCGCGTTCACCCAGCGCCAACGCGCCTCGGGCCAGGGCCAGGCCTCGTGGTGTTCACGCAGGTACAGGCCGACAGTCACGACGCCGTCCGGCAGATCGGCGGGCGGCACACGCAGCGCCCACGGGTGCACCAGCCAGACCTCGCGGCCGCGCAAGCGCTCGGTGGCGGCGGCGTCCGGCGCATGCACGCCCAGGTCGGGGGGCGGTGCCGCGTGCAGCGGTGGCTCGGGCGTGGCGTCTGCGGCGGCCGGCCCCGGGCCGGCCACCGCGCCGGTGCCCCGCGCGGCCCGGTCCAACGCCTCGTAGGACTGGTCGACCACGGAGCCGGCGCTGTGCCAGTGCGCAGGGGCGTAGCGCGCCACGTTGTCGGCGTTGAACAGGTAGGGCTTGTGGCTGCCGGTGCCCGCCACCCACTGCCAGCTGAGGTGGTTGCTGGCGAGATCGCCATCGAGCAAGTGCGCCACGAGCCAGTCGGCACCCGCGCGCCAGTGCACGTGCCGCAGGTGCACCACGTAGCTCGCCAGCCACATGCGGGCGTGGTTGTGCAGCGTGCCGGTGGCGTAGAGCGTGCGCACGGCCTCGTCGATGGCCGGCACGCCGGTGCGCGCCTGCCGGATGTCGGCCGGCAGCACCGGGCCGTACGCCGCGTCGGGGCGCGGCCCCGGGTGCAGCGAGTGCAGGATGCGATCGCCCGCGTGGGTCCAGGCGTGACGGAAGAATTCGCGCCAGCCCAGCTCGAACACCAGCTTGTGCTGCACCGGCAGCGGTTCGCGCTGCAGCACGCCGGCCAGCACCTCGCGCAGCGTGACCACGCCGTGCGTCACGTAGGGCGACAACCCCGTCACCGCGCCGTCGAGGTGGTTGCGCGTGCGCGCGTAGGCGGCGGGCCGCACGCGGGCGATGCGCGCCAGCGCTGCGCCACGCGTGGGTGGCAGCGCGTCGGCCCAGATCGTGGGAGTTCCGGCCAGCAGGTCGGCCATGGTCGCCGGATTACCCTCCGCGCTCGCGTTCCGGGCGCTCGCCCGGGCGCCGTCGCGCGGCGGCCTTCGTGCGGCGCACTCCGGTGTTCGCGCTGGGGGCGGCCCGGCGCGCTCACGCCACCTCGCCGCGGCGGATGGCTGCCGCGCGCTCGCGGATCGCCTGCTTCTGCGCATCGTCCAGGCGCGCCACGTTCTTCACCTGCAGCGCCATGCGCGGGTTGGCGGCCAACCGAGTCTCGTGGCGCATCAGGAACTCCCAGTACAGCGTGGTGAACGGGCAGGCCGTGTCGCCCGTGCGCTGCGCGGGGTCGTAGCGGCAGGCCTCGCAGTGCGGGCTCATGCGCTGGATGTACTTGCCGGTGGCCACGTAGGGCTTGCTGGCCAACAGGCCGCCGTCGGCATACTGGCTCATGCCCAGCGTGTTCGGCAGCTCCACCCATTCGACGGCATCGACGTAGACCGCCAGGTACCAGGCGTGCACCTGCTGTGGTCGCACGCCGTACATCAGCGCGTACAGGCCGGTGACCATCAGGCGCTGGATGTGGTGGGCGTAACCGTGCTCCAGCGTCTGCGCCAGCGCGTCGCGCAGGCAGGCCATGTCGGTGGCGCCGGTCCAGTACCAGGCGGGCAGGTCTTCGTGCGCGTCCAGTGCGTTGAGCTCGGCGTAGCCGGGCATGCGGGTCCAGTAGATGCCGCGCACGTATTCGCGCCAGCCGAGGATCTGGCGCACGAAGCCCTCCACGCTGGCCAGCGGCGCGGCGCCGGCGCGGTATGCGGCCACGGCGGCGTCCACCACCTCGCGCGGGTTCAGCAGCTTCAGGTTCAACGCGGCCGAGAGGTGCGCGTGATACAACCAGGGCTCGCCGGGCCACATCGCGTCCTGGTAACGGCCGAACAGCGGCAGGCGCTCGGTGACGAAGCGCTGCAGGGCCACGAGCGCCTGGTCGCGCGTCACCGGCCAGGCGAAGGTGTCCAGCCGGCCGGGGTGGGCACCAAAGCGCTGCTCGACCAGTGCGATCACCTCGCGCGTGAGCGTATCGGGCTCGAACACCGCGCGCGGCGGCACGTCGCCGGGACCGGCGGCGCCGAAGGGCTCGCGGTTGTCTTCGTCGTAGTTCCACTGGCCGCCCTCGGGTTCGTCGCCGCGCGCTCCGCGCATCAGCACGCCGTGGCGCTTGCGCATCTCGCGGTAGAAGTACTCCATGCGCAGCGACTTGCGGCCCCGCGCGTGCGCCGCGAACTCGCGCACGCTGCAGTAGAAGTGGCGGTCTTCGCGGATGTCCAGCGGCAGCCCGCGGGCCTGCGCCACGGCCTGGATGGCCTGCAGCACCCGCCAGTCGCCCGGGGCCGTCATCACCAGCCGGGCGGGGCGCAGGCGATCGATGTCGGCGTGCAACTGTGCGTGCAGGCTGCCGTGATTGGCGTGGTCGTCCAGCGGGGTGTAGTGCAAGGGTCTGCCGGCTGCGCGCAGCGCTTGCGCGAAGTGGCGCATCGCGGCCAGAAACAGCGCCGTGCGCGGCTTGCTCGACCACACATGCGTCGATTCCTCGGCCACCTCCGCCATCCACACCGCGTCGCGTGCGGCGTCGAAACCGTCGAACGCCGCCGCGTCGAGGTCGAGCTGGTCACCCAGAACGAGAACCAGGTGGCGCAGCTCAGCCACGCGCACCCTTGGCGCGCCGGCAGGCGTCGGAGCAGTACTTCACCTCGTCCCAGCTGCGGGCCCAGCGGCGGCGCCAGGTCATCGGCCGACCGCACGCCACGCAGGGCTTGCTGGGCAGGGCGGCCTTGTTGCCGCGGAATGCAGGAGCGGGCGGTGTCATCGGCGTGGCGCCGGTGCTTCGGCAGCGGCGCGGCTGGGCGGGCCTGCATGTTACCCCGCGGAAGCGCGAAGCGCGCCGAATGGGGTCCTCGACATACGGGTCACACGGGTAAGGGGCCACTCCAGCCCGGCATTTCGCCGCCACCTGTTTCGCCGCTCCGTGTGGCATCGGCATTGACGCAGGTTGGCGGGCGAATCGGCCGGAAATTGGGCTATTCTTGCAGGCCCCTCGCTAACCAGCGGGGCCGTCTCGACATCGATGCCATGATCCGATTGATCCTTTGCCGCCTGACGGCAATGCTTTGCACGCTCGCATGCGTCGCCGGGACCGCATCGGCCGGCACGCTGCAGGGCACCGCAACGTACCGCGAGCGGATGATGCTGCCGCCGGATGCGGCATTCGAAGCGCAGCTGCAAGACATCTCGCGCGCCGACGCGCCGGCCGCGGTGCTCGGCCGCGCCCGGATCGATCCGGCCGGGCAGCCGCCGTTCCGCTTCGGAATCGTTTACGACGACGCCGCAGTCAAGCCGGGCTCGCGCTACGCGGTGCGCGCCACCGTCACCCATCGCGGGCGCCTTCTGTTCACGACCGACCGCATCTACCCCGTCCTCGACGGCCGCACCGCACCGCTCGAACTGTTGCTCGTATCTGCACGCCGGGAGCCCTCCGCGGCCTCCCGCGGCGGCGACCTCGGCACCCTCCCCGCGTCGTTCGAGGGCGACCTGCCGGGCGCGAACAGTTCGATCCGCTGGCATCTGGACCTCTATCGCGAGGGCCATTTTCAGCTGCGCACGACGTATCTCGACAAGCCCGCACCCAACCAGTTCGACGACATCGGACGCTGGTCGCGCGACGGCAGCGGTCGCATCGTGCTGCGCGGCGGACGCGAGGCGCCCGTTTTCCTGTTGCCGGCCGACGGCGGCGCTGCCCTGCGCAAGCTCGACCTGCAAGGCACGCCGATCGAATCGGCCCTCAACGACATTCTGACGCGCCAGCCGGCCTTCACGCCCATCGAACCACGGCTCTTCCTCACGGGCATGTTCACGACCCTGGCAGACGCCGCGACCATCGTGCTGTGCGCCGACAGGCGCTCGGTGCCGGTGGCGATGGAGGCGGACTACAAGGCGCTGGAAGCGGCCTACCTGCAAGCGCGTTCGAGGCCCGGGAAGCACCTGCTGGTGAGCGTCGAGGGGCTGCTCGCCTCGCGTCCCTCGATGGAGGAATCGCAGCCGCCGCGCACCACGCTGGTGGTCGAGCGCCTCGTGGGTGTCTGGCCGGGCCAGCGCTGCGCTGCGAAGTCCGCAACGAACCCGCCGGCGCCGAAAGGCTAGTCCCGCTCGCAGACAGGAACGCCGCCACCGACGATGCAGGCTCGCCGCCTGGCCCGCGCCGCGGTGTGCGCCTTGGCCCCGGCGGCCACCCCAATTACCCCACCCGCGGCCACCTCGAACTTCTCCACCTGATCGCACACGGCGGCGCCTGATTCGGGCACCGCGCGGCGGCGAGACGTTATCGTTGCCCCTCACCGTCGCGGGGGGAACGGACTATCGGCTCCTCGAGCATCCGCGCGCTGCCCGCAGCCCCCTGTGGCAGAGCCTCGGAAGCGCATCGAGCCACCGCGGCACCGCATGCAGGAGGTGCTTCTCGCGCATAGCCCTTTCGCGGGCGTTATCACCGTCATGGTTGGCGGGGCCCCGAAGGACCAGCGCCGCTCCCGTTGCGAGCGCCGGACCGCGCTCACCTAGGGATCGCGCGCAGCATCGAGTGCGGAAGATCACGCCGTAGCCGGCTGAAAGACGCGGATAGATCGCTTACGCAACCTCAAAGTCAGTAGGACCCGGCATGAACCTACATCTTGCCTCCCTCGCCAAGACTGCGCTACAGCGGCGCCAGGACCTTCGGACCACCGCCTCCAGGGCCGGATCTCGGGGGGTCGTAGCCGAGGTGCTCGCGGTCGAGCACCGCCGCGCAGCAGCCGCTCGCGCCCGGTGCGGCAGGGCGATCACATGCCGAAGCGAATGCGGGTGAGCCCAGTGAGTGCGAGTGCCAGGTCGACGGCGATCTGGGCCGCCAACGCCCCCACTCCCACCAAGGCGGCGCGGGGCAAGGTCTTCGCCACGCTTGAGAACAGGCCCGAGACCGAGCCTAGAATCAGCCCGCAGCTCACGAGCGTCATCGGCGCGCTGCTCGCTCCGATGAGTGCGGGGGCAACCCAGCCACCCCCGAGGCAAAAGCCGAGTGCCAGTTTCGTCCAATCCCAACGCTCGAGATTCCGGGCCACGACCGCGAACGCAAGCGTGTCCCAGGCGACGATGACAGCTCCCCGAATGGTGGCGCCTGCCATCGAGGGGTGCCCGCCGATCGGCTGCGAGACCCACGCATAGACCCCGCCCAGGATCGCGAGGATCGCCCACGCAACAACAAGGTACCAGTGTCTGGAGTCGGTCATGCTCAGGTCAACCCTTCAGTGTGCGGACCTCTGAGCCATGGCCGTACGCCGACACTGCCGAGGCCGAAGCCAGGCGGGATGGCGACCCTCTCTATCCGACCATGAAGTTTCCATCGTAGCGATACCTATCGGTTCTCGAGCCATCCTTCTCCATCGCATTCGAAATCACTTGGCTGCGATTCGTAGACGCCGGCGACGCCGGCGATCTCGTACTCGCCCTGGTCCGCTGCGCCTCCCAGGTACAAGACAACCTGACCGTCATCGTCGACGAATGAAATCAGGTAGTCAGGGCGTCCGTCATCGTCCAGGTCGCCCGCCCACAGAAAGAAATCGTTGGCGACCTCCCTGGAGCAATGCGCCAACTGGCCCAGCATTTGCCGGCGTTTGGGCTCACGCAATTGCAGCAGAAAGACCTCGTTCTCGCGATCGTAGAGGGGAACCAGCGTGACCGGCTTGCCATCCGGCAAGTCGATCGCGACTTCGAGCGTGCCTTCGCTCGCCGGGCGCTTCGTGCGTCCCGCGCTGGAAGGCATAGGTGGTCACCGCGCCGGGCTTCAGCCACGGGTGTTTGGCGTCGAGCTGAAACCAGGCAATGACGCTGCCGGACCCGGGCTTGAGCCTGCGGAAGTTGAGCTTCTGCCCACGGGTGGGCTTGTCGTCGTAATGGCCTTGCCATGACTCGGCTTTGACCGTCAGACGGGCTGGCTCGAGACTGCAGCCGGAGGGTGTGCAATTCAGCGCCAGCCAATCCGCACTGCTCTTGTAGTTCCTCCCGGGTTGCCATTGGTCATTGCCGACCACGAATCGCACGCCATTCGGCATGTCCTGGGCATAGGAACTGCGGCCGGCCTCGACCGCGGCCCCGGCAGAGCCTGCCCGAGCGAGCAGCAGGATGGCGCAAGACAGCACCGCCACGCCCAGCAATTTTCTGGCGCGTCGCATCAGAACCCCTCCACCGGCAGCACCACCGTCTTGCCGTTCGCGAGCTTCGGCACGAGGATCCGTCCCGGGCGAGCTTCCCAGTTGGTTTTGATGCTGCGCTCCCACAATACCTCCCAGCGGCTGGTTGCGGCGTTGAACCACTCGACACCGCGCGGCGGGTTGCCGGATCGGGATCCGCCAGACGCCGCTGACAAACAGCCTCGCGTCGACGGTGAAGGCTTTGTACTGGTCGTTGAAGCGCATGCGCGAGCCGGCGCCAAGACCGGTGGGGCACTCGGTCCACGCGGTGCCTTCGGCGTTGGAAATCTCGAGCACGCGCCGATCGGGCTTGCCGTAGATTTCGGCAGGCTTGCTCTCGTCCGCCACGGTACCGACCTTCATCACCCGACCGTCATCGAGGATGACCGCTGGTCCGCCCGGAGCCCCGGCCGGCGCCGAATTCTTCCAGAGTTTGGTCACTGGATCGTAGATCTCGTGCCGACGCGATGGCAGGTAGGGCCCAATGCCAACGTACTCGTCGGCAGCGTCGGCACGATGCGAGTCACTGCTCATCAATGCAATCTTGTGGACCTGCATCTCGCCGCCCGCAACGATGATGCGGCCATCGGCAAGTTCGCGCACGCTGATGGGGCTCGATTCGGTGGCACGGCGAGCACGGTTGAGCTTGGGCCAGGCGTGGCGTTCCAGGGTCAGCGTGCTCGGCTGGCCAGCGCTACCCGCACGCAGCACGGGTTTCCACTCCGTCATTTCGCCGGCGGCGTTGACCTCGAGCAGGCTGCCGTTCTGCAGTTGGGCCAGCGCTGTTGGCGGAGGGCCCGGGGCCGACGACCTCGACCCAGCTTGCCCTGCCGTCCAGGGCGGAAGATGGAAGCCATTCCATGGGCAGCTTCATGGCGGCCAGCTCGGGATTCTTGTGGGACTGCGCAGCCCAACCGCCAACGACCAGGACGCCATCACCGAAGCGGAACGCACGGGCATCGCTGCGCGCGTTGTTCAGCGAGGGGAAGGCCCACATCCTCCCGTCACGGCCCACCGCTTCCACCGTCGCCGTCACGATGTAATTGTTCATCCCGGCGTGCGCGATGCCGCCGATGATCAGGGCCGGGCGTTCATCCTTGCCCCTCGTCGCCGCAGGCACGAAGGCCGTGCCACCGCGATAGGTGATCAGGAATTCGGACGCTGGCGCATTGGATGGGTTGGTTCCCGCAAGCGGCCGCAGCAGGGTCAGACGGGCGAACTTCTGCTCCATGCAGCTCTTGCTCGAGTAATGACCTTCGGTCCTGTGCAGCGCCAGGCATAGGCGTTGCCCTCAAACGTGAAGGGCATGAACAGCCAGGCACCTTCCTGCCTACCATCCCCCCATGAGCCCACCGTGCGCCACGTCTGCGTCGCAAGATCGTAGGCCTGGGCGGTACCGCTCAAGCCTTGGGTGATGAGCAGGGACTTGCCCTCCTGGCCGGGCAACCAGAAGCCGCGGTGCAGGGCGGTGCCCGTCGGCATCGGCGCGACCGCTTCGAAGCGGTTGGTCGCGGGATTCCAACGCTCTGCGGTCGCCGAAGGTCCTTTGCCCCACTCCGCCTTCTTGGTCCAGCCGCCCGTCACCAGCACGCTGCCATCCGGCAGTCCTGTCGCGTCGTGCTCGGCACGCGCTTCGAGCATAGGCGGGCCGGCGCTCCAGGTCGCAGTTCGAATATCGAGAAAGTGCGTTTCGCTGCGGCATTCCATGCAGCCGCGATAGCGGCCGTCGGAGCCCCCCAGGATCATCAATCGAAGGCTGTCGCTCGTGCTGGCAACGGCTGTGGCAAAGTCGCCGTTGTAAGCAATGGGCAATTCGGGCATGCGTTCCAACGTCAGGCGATTGCCACGATGGCGCACGACGTAGACCAGGATGTGCCGGGTGGACTTGACCCGCGTGACGATGGCCGCCGTGTTGTCGTTCAGGGACACGATCCGCCATGGCATCGCGGCGATCATTTCGGTCGTCTCGAGCATCCGCGGCGGCCCTTGTGTGGGAAACAGGGCAACACGCAGCCGTTCGCCGCTGTTGGGTGTCTGACAGCCCAGTTCGGTCAGCGTCAGGATGCCGGTCGCCACCGGGGTTTGCCCGATGACCATTCCTGGAAGCCCCAGCGGATGCTCGTCCCTCTCGCTAGTGCCGGGGTTCCAACTGCGCTTCACCAACTCCCAGGCCCAGCACTGCCTTTCCTTGGCGCCCAGGTCGACCAGCGGCTGGTTCTTGACCGGGCGAGAACCAATCCAGGTGAGCGTGCCGGCGGATGCGCCGGTGCCGAAGGCCATGGGACCATCCAGCGGCAGTTGGTCAAAGGTCGGCAGCGGGGGAATGGCGGTTTCATCAGGCACGACGGCAGTTGTCGGGCCGCTGAGAGCCGCCAACAGCAACAGCAGCGGCAGAGTTCGAAATCGGCTGATGCTCACCGCCAGC
>JADKKQ010000015.1 GCA_016720425.1 Betaproteobacteria bacterium
GCTCTTGGGCGTGTCGACCAAGACCGTCTCCCGGCGCATTGCCGACGGCGAAATCCGCGCTTCCCGGATCGGCCGATTGCTGCGGATCGCCGCGTCCGACGTGCAGCGTTACGTCGAGCGGAATGAGCTCCGGACCACGTAATCTAGAGTCCACTCGCGTCCTCTTATGTCTTTGTTTTATCGAATATTGGGAACACTCCATTACAACATTTATTCCATATTCTTTGATGTAGAATGCCCAAATAGACCCGTCCGGCCGCACTTGTCTCCCAATGTCCACTAGAGTCCGCACCACCAAGTTCCCAAGCCCGTTGGCCGCCGCCGGTTCGGCTCGCGGGCCTGTCGCGTGCCCTACTCTTGCCGACGCCCTCGCCGCCCTTGCCGGCAGCACCGATATCGAAGCCGACCGCCGCAAGACGTGGGTCGCCGCCATCGTGACCACGGCGAAGTGGATCGGCCGTCCGCCCGGCCAGATCCCGGCGTCACTTCCCAAGCTCCAGCCGCTGATGATTGCGCTGACCCCGGTAACGACGGGACGGTCGGCGAAGACGCTGGCGAACGCCAAGTCGCTGGTCAAGGCCGCGCTCGCCCACCTCGGTCTCCACCGTCGCGTGCGCTCCGACGGTTCGCCGCTGGCGCCGGAATGGCAGGCTCTGTACCACCGACTCCCGGACAAGCGATCTCGCAACGGCTTGTCGCGCTTCATCAACTACGTCAACCGGCTGGATGTCGCGCCCGAACGCGTTAGTCAACAACTACTGGACCGGTTCGTCGCCGAGCTGGAGGCCAGCGGCGAAGTGGCCCAGGTTGCTCGCCGCCATCGCGACACTACAGTCCTCTGGAATCGCGCCGTCTCGACGATCCCCGGCTGGCCGCAGACCATGCTCGCGGAGCCGACCGTCGATCGAACCAGGAAGCACTTGCCTTGGGACGCCTTCACCCCGGAGTTCCAGAGCGACGTCGATCGCTACCTGCGGTGGGCATCCGGCGTCGATTTCATGGACGACGACGCGCCAGTCAAGGGCTGCAAGAAATCGACGCTGAGACTGCGGCGGGAGCAGCTGCGCATCGCCGCGTCGAGCTTGGTGGCGACTGGCGTGCCCGTGAGTGAGATCACCAACCTCAAGGATCTGGTCGATCCGGCACGAGTTCGAGCGCTCCTGACAAGGATGATCGAAGGCAACGGAGGCGAGATCCGTGCATTCATTCGCGGTGTGGCGATCTCCCTGGTCGCCCTTGCCAAGAGGTGCGACGTCGATCCGAAGGCTCTGGCCGAGATCAAGCGACTCAGCAGCAAACTCGGAACACAGCCCAGAGGCCTGACCGAAAAGAACCGTGCGCTCCTCAACAAGTTCGAGGATGAGCGCATCCTGCAATCGCTCCTGGGCTTGCCCGCCAAGCTGGCGGCGGAGGCTCGTCGCACCCAGTCGCCGGCACGCCGGGTTCAACGGATGCAGATCGCGCTGTTTCTGGAATTGCTGCTGGGAATACCGCTGCGCCTCCAGAACCTGTCGCAACTCGAGTTCGGGAAACACCTCCTGCGGCCTGGCGGCCCGGGAAAGCCGATGCAACTCGTCTTCAACTCCGACGAGGTCAAGAACGACCAGTCGATGATCTTCGACGTACCGCCGACGACCCAATTGCTCATCGACGAGTACTCGAAGCACTACCGCCCGCTGCTCGACACCGGGATCAGCAATCACCTGTTCATCACTCAAGGCGGCAAGCCGAAGAGTTCGGACTCGCTCCGCCACGGTGTGACGATGGCGGTGAAGCGGCACGTCGGCGTTCACATGACTCCTCACCAATTTCGGCACCTGGCCGCGAAGCTGATGCTGGATGCAAATCCTGGCGCGTACTTGCTGGTACAGCACCTGCTGGGACACAAGAACTTCAAGACGACAGTCGCGTTTTACGCCGAGTCGCAGGCCCGCAACGCCGGTCGGGTGTTCGACGAGGTTCTCGCCGAGCTCCGTACGTCAAAGAAGAAAACCTGACATGCCGCGGCGAATCGGCATCCCGCTAGCAGACTGGCCCGCTGGTGACCGCCGCGCCTGGGGCAAGGCCCTCGAGGCCGGCGACACATTTTCCGAAGGCGGCGTAGCCTCGAGCTGGCGCCCTGTGACCAGGGCCGACGCGATCAACGGATACTCCTATTGGCTCAGGTTTCTCGCCGATAACGACCCGTTGGCGTTGCGACTCGGTCCTGGCCAGCGCGCAACGCGCGATCGCCTGTACGCCTACCTCAGGCTGCTGATGTCGAGGATGACCGCCATGGGAGCGGCAGCGGCGCTCGGGCACCTCGCACTGGCGCTGCGCGCCATCGCACCCGGCTACGACTCGACCAACTTGCGCATCATCCAGAACTCGGTCCAGCGCAGCGCGAAGCCCCGCGACAAGCGGGCGAAGCTTGTCTCCAGCGAACGGCTGGTGGAGCTGGGCAGTGAGCTCATGGCCAGCTCGATGCGCGACAGCGAAGTCCAGGACCTCCGTGCATATCGAGACGGGTTGCTCATCGCGATCCTCGCCACTCGGCCGCTGCGTGTCGCCAACCTCGCCGGGCTGCGCGTCGACCGTCACGTCGAAGTGCACGGTGACAGGATCCTGCTCAGGTTCCCCGCCGAGGAGACCAAGAACCGACAGCTTCTCGAATGCTGGCTGCCTCACGAGCTCGCGGCCTGCTTCGATCGCTACCTGACCGTGGTCCGGCTCCGCTTTCGTCATGCCGACCGGCACTGCGGCCTTTGGCCGTCAGGCAAGGGATGCCCACTTACGACCAACTGGGTGCGGCAGATCGTGATCCGGCGGACCACGGCCGCGTTCGGGCACCCGGTGAATCCTCACATGTTCCGCGACGCCGCGGCGACGACATTAGCGCTGGCCCGGCCGGATCAAGCGCTCCTGGCGCGCGACCTTCTTGGTCACAGCCGTTTCGACACAACCGAAGAGCACTACCTGCACGCGAGGACCGCCGACGCGGGTCGGGCGTACGCCCGTCGGATCCAACTCCTTAGGCGCCAACCGACGTAGGAAGCGAAGGACAGTTCCCGAAGCAGGACTCGACCACTGGGCATCGCCGGTGCATTGGTCCGTCGTTGGCCTGTGGACCCTGGAACGCTGCCCCCTGCAGCCCACGCCCACTCGCCCGAGACGGCGCTTGACAGATGGTATACCAAGATAAACAATGGAATACCGTCAGGCAGAGTGCTACCGAAGGACGCCAATGCCGCGCACCTCCCAGGCGAAGCTCGAGCGAGCGGACCTAGGCGACACGCTACCCGACCGACTGCGGCGGCAGATCGGTGAGTGGATTCTTGGTGGGACGCTGCCCTCCGGGCGCCGACTCGACGAGCGAGGCTTGGCCGAGCAGTTCGGGGTCTCACGTACACCGGTCCGCGAGGCGCTGCGCCAGCTGCACTCGGCCGGGCTGGTCGAGATCGTTGCCAATCGCGGAGCCGTCGTGGCCGCCGTGGATGTCGACAAGCTGGTCGAACTTTTCGAAGTGGTGGCCGTCCTCGAAGCCGCTTGTGCGCGGCTCGCCGCAGTGCGCATGACGCCGGTCGAGCGCGGGCGGCTGGCAGAGATCCATGTCGCCGAGGTGACCGCCGTAGGCAGGCGGAGCCACGAGGCGTTCGCCACTGCCAATCGCCAGTTCCATACGGCAATCGTCGCCGGTGCCCACAACGCCTCGCTGGCAGAAGCCACCAATGCCTACCGCGTACGCACAGCACCGTTTCGCAAGGCGCAGCTCGCTTTGCCAGGTCGGCTGGCCGCGATGGTCACCGACGACGCCCGCATCGTGACCCTAATTGCCAGCCGTGACGCCGACGGCGCCGCGACGGCAATCAAGGAGCATCTGGAGTCCACCGCCTTTCACGCGGCGAAATGTCTGGACAGCGCCGCAACCCACGCACTAAATACGAGGAGGAGCAAGCGATGAGTGCAACCCGTCGTCTGATTCAGTTGGCAGCGGTACTCAGCAGCGTGGCAGTGGTGCTGCCGACGTTCGCCCAGGAATATCCGTCACGCCCAGTCAGGCTGGTCGTGGCATCGGTCCCGGGAAGTGCCCCTGATGTGCTCGCCCGGGTCCTGGGCGAGAAGCTTGGCTCGATATTGAAGCAGCCGGTCGTGGTCGAGAACAGACCTGGTGCGGGTGGCGTCATTGGCGTGGACAGCGTGGCCAAGGCGCCTCCGGACGGCTACACGCTCGTCATCGGACACGACGGCACGATGGCCCTCAGCACCGTCATTCACAAGAATCTGCCCTACGATCCCGTCCGCGACTTCGTGCCCGTGACGCCGCTCGGATTCAATGAGTTCGTGCTCGTCGCGAATGCCGGCGCGCCGCCGAAGAACTTCCCGCAGTTCCTGGACTATGCGAAAGCGCAGCAGGGAAAAATAACCTATGGCTCAGCTGGCGTCGGAACGCCGAACCAGATCATCATGGAGCAGTTGGCCAAGGAAGCCGGATTCACCGCCGTGCACGTCCCCTACAAAGGGGGTGCCGCGGCAATCCAGGATCTGGTTGGTGGGCAGATCCAGTTCATGGTCTCGGGCATCGCCCCCGCGCTGCCGCACATCCGCTCCGGCAAGCTGGTCGCCCTGGCCGTGCCGCAGGCGGTGCGCTCCCCGGTGCTGCCGGAGGTTCCCACGATCGGCGACACGGTCAAGGGGTTCTCGTCCAAGAGCTGGTTCGGCCTGTTCGCTCCGGCACGCACACCGCCCGAGGTCGTCGCGCGGCTGAACCGCGAGGTCCGGGCCGTACTCGAGCTGCCCGAGGTCCGTCAGAAGCTCGGCCAGCAAGGGCTGGTGACTGAAGGTGGCACCGGTGAAGCCCTTGCCGCCCAGGTCAGTGCGGACATCGCGCGCTACCGGATCCTTTCGACCCAGATCAATCTCGACCCGCAGAACTGATTGCGGTGTGTCCGATGAAGCGGCCCAATTTCATCCTGATCACAACCGATCAGCAGCGCGCCGACCACCTGGGCTGCTACGGCAACGTTGTGCTGCGCACGCCGAACATCGACGCCATTGCGCAGCGTGGCGTCGTTTTCGACCGGGGTTACGTCGCCTCCCCGGTATGCATGCCGAACCGGGGTGCCATCATGACCGGGCGCATGCCATCGGCGGCCGGGGTCAGGATGAACGGCGTGCCGTTGCCTCTGGATGCATCGACCTTCGTCGATGCCCTGCGCGAGGCTGGCTGGCGTACGGCGCTGTTCGGCAAATGCCACCTGCAGAACATGACCGACGCGCTGCCGACCTGGCTACGGGACTCTGCGGCGGCCGGAGGCTGGCGCGAGGCGGTTCGGGACCGGCGCGATGGTGACGGCTACCGGCAGGAATCGATCGAGCGCTGGCGGGACCCTGCACACGAAGTGCGTTTGCCGTACTACGGCTTCGAGCATGTCGAACTCTGCCTGGAGCACGGGGACCGCGTCGGCGGCGACTACGTCCGATGGCTGCAGCGCAAGGGGTTCGACCCGGAGCCCCACCGTGGGCGCGCGAACGCGCTTCCCCATGCAATTCCGGATGCGCTCGATGCATGGCGCACTGCAATACCCGCCGAGCTCTATCCGACGAGTTTCGTCGCCGAGCGAACCATGGGCTGGATCGACAAGCACCGTGCAGGTTCGGCCCGGGACGATCCATTCTTCGTGCATTGCTCATTCCCCGACCCACACCACCCGCTGACCCCGCCCGGCGACTACTGGAATCTCTACGCGCCCTCCGACGTCATGCTGCCCGCGACCTGCGGACCGGCCGGCCCGGAGGACGTGCCGCTCAAGCAGGCGCTCCATGCCGAACGTACAGCCGGCCGACGCCCCAAGGGCACCAGTCGAGCGATCGCCGTGACGCCGGAGGAAGCGCGGGTGGCGATTGCGCTCAACTTCGGGTCGATCGCACTAATCGACGATGCCGTAGGGCGCCTGTGGGCATATCTGCAGCGCACCGGGCTGGCGAAGATACGGTGGTCGTCTTCGCCTCGGACCATGGCGACTTCATGGGCGACCACGGCCTGCTCAACAAGGGTCCGCTCCACTACCGCAGCCTCATCAGGACGCCGCTGATCTGGGCTGATCCCACCGGCGCACAGGCGGAACGAAGCGCGGACTGTGCAGTTCAATTGATCTCGCGCCGACGATCCTCGCTCGAGCGGGCGTAACGGCTTACCGCGGGATGCAGGGTCGCGCCCTCCTAGACGAGTCGAGTGCATCTAACGGCACGATGGCCGCCCGGGAAGCCGTGTTGATCGAGGAGGAAACGCACCACCGCTACCCGGGATCCCCATTTCCTCTGCGCGTGCGATCAATCGTCACCGATCGCTGGCGCCTCTCGGTCCGGGGGGACGAGGCGTGGGGCGAGCTATACGATCTCGAATCCGACCCGGAGGAACGCCACAACCGATGGGCCGATCCGGCAGTCGCTGCGGTCAAGTCCGAACACATGTTTCGGCTGGTCCAGGAAATGCAGCGGCATGTCGACGACGCTCCGCAGCCACTGCGGATGGCATGACGCTTCCCCACGGTACCCGATGCAATATGATTCGTGGCACGATGAGATGTCTGAGCAGATAGGAGTATGAGAATGAATGCGCCAGGTGTCGCCCCCAGCTCCTTGCAGCTGAAGAACCGGGAGTTGTTCCGACAACAGCGTTACATCGAAGGGCGTTGGCAGAACGCGGACGATGGCAAGACACTGTCCGTGACCGATCCCGCGACTGGCCAGCGGCTAGGCGTCGTTCCAAGCATGGGAGTAGGTGAGACTCGTCGTGCAATTGAGGCTGCATACAAGGCATGGCCAGCCTGGCGCGCTAGAACGGCGAGGGAGCGCTCGGTCATTCTGCGCAAATGGCACGATCTGATGATGGCCAATCAGGCAGACCTTGCCGTTCTGATGACGGCGGAACAGGGCAAGCCCCTGGCAGAGTCACGCGGCGAAATCGAGTACGCAGCGTCGTTCATCGAATGGTTTGCGGAGGAAGCGAAGCGCGTCTACGGGGACACGATTCCTCCTCACCAGGGGTATGTGCGGCCATCACTCCGTGGAATTTTCCCGCAGCGATGATTACACGCAAGGCTGGCGCCGCATTGGCCGCAGGCTGCACCATGGTGGTCAAGCCGGCGAGCGCCACGCCATTCTCGGCGCTCGCATTGGCAGAGCTCGCCGAGCGCGCCGGCGTCCCGAAAGGTGTGTTCAGCGTGGTGACCGGGTCGGCTGCCGCGATCGGCGGCGAGATGACCGGAAATCCACTGGTTCGCAAGGTAAGCTTCACCGGGTCGACGGAAATTGGCAAGGTGCTGCTCAAGCAATGCGCCGACACCGTCAAGAAGACGTCGATGGAACTCGGTGGCAATGCGCCGTTCATCGTCTTCGAGGACGCGGATCTCGACGCTGCGGTGGACGGTGCGATTGCATCCAAGTATCGCAATGCGGGACAGACCTGCGTTTGCGTGAATCGACTACTAGTCCAGGACAGGGTGTACGACGCCTTCGCGGCCAAGCTCGTCGAGCGAGTGAGGAATCTCAAGGTCGGCAATGGCATGAAGCCCGGAGTCACCATAGGGCCGCTGATCGACGCGAAGGCCGTTGCCAAGGTCGAGGCGCATATCGACGACGCGATTGCAAAGGGGGCCCGCGTCGTGGTCGGTGGCAGGCGGCACGCATTGGGCGGGCAATTCTTCGAACCGACCGTTCTCGCCGACGTGGACCGCGGCATGCAAATCGCTACTGAAGAAACGTTCGACCGGTTGCGCCACTGTTCCGGTTTAGGGACGAAGCAGAGGCCATTCGGATGGCGAACGACACGCAATTCGGTCCGGCCTCTTATTTCTCCCGCGACATTGGTCGGATTTGGCGTGCCGCCGAGGGTCTCGAATACGGCATGGTCGGCATCAACACGGGAATGATATCGACGGCGATCGCACCCCTTCGGCGGTGAGAAGAGTCGGGACTTGGCCGCGAAGGATCCAAGTACGGCATCGAGGAGTATCTCGAAGTGAAATACCTGTGCATGGCACTTTGACGAGCGCAATGTCGCCGAGTGCGGCGATCAAATCGGCATTTCCTTAAGTCTTGTGGGAGCCGGCACCCGATTTGTCGAGCGACACCTTCGGTCGAATTCGCTCCCAAAGTCGCTCTAAGATGCTCACGACGCCGCGAGGCACAGAAGACCGTCACTACGATAATTAGCGCGCCATAAATGACCATGCGATACGTCGTGGCTACGCAGGTATTCAGGCAAAAAGACGACCAGTGCCGAACCGATGACAGGCCCCCATACCGTCCCGCTTCCACCGATGATGACCGCCAGAATGGCGTTCAAGGAGGCTTCGAGATGAAATGGGGTCGGGTTAACAAAGTTGATGTAATGGGCGTACAGCGCCCCGGCTAGGCTACCGAACACGGCGCTAATCGTAAACGCCAAACGTTTGCTCCATGTCGTGTCGACGCCGACGGCCATGGCAACCCGTTCGTTCTCCCGCACGGCGATAATGGAGCGTCCGACCCGCGAGCGCACTAACCGCCCGACAAACCAAACACTGAACGCGGCGGCGAGTAGGGCAATATAGTAATAACCACGCGGGCTTCCGAATTCAAAACCCCACACGGTCAGTTCCGGCCGAGGGATGTCGTGCAAACCTGCATCACCACCGGTCACTGCCTTCCAATTGAGCATGACGGAACCGATCAATACCGCAAAGGCCATTGTGGCAATCGCAAAATAGTGGCCTTTCATTTTCAAAGCTGACCAGCCGATAAATAGACCAGACAGAACGCCTGCAAGGAGCGCGGCCAAGAATCCAGCGCTTACCGGCCAGCCCAATTTGGTCGTTACCAAGGCGGATGCGTACGCACCAATGCCAAAGAAACTTGCTTGGCAGATGGATACATACCCTGCGTACCCCTGAATGACGTTAAGCCCTTGCGTCATCACAATCCAAATTAGCATTATGGTGACCAAGTGTAGGTAGTACACTTTTTCGATAAACACTGGCAGGGCGGCCATGACGATCAGCAAGATCGTTCCTAGCCATAGCCCTAACCGCCTAGTGTTCAAAGGACGAGGCTCCACTTAGACATCCTTGCCGAATATTCCAGATGGCTTTATCAGTAGCACCAAGATGAGGACGACAAAACCAAAGCTGTTTTTGTAGGCGGGAAGAAATGAGGGCGCCACCGAGACTTTCCGTCAGACCAATTATCACTCCACCAAGCACGGCGCCGGGAACGCTACCCATCCCGCCCAAAATCATGACGGCAAACCTTTGAGCACGAGGTCCCCGCTCATTGACGGGTAAAGAGCTGTAAGCGAACCAACAAAAGCGCCAGCGGCTGCTGCCAAGGCTGAGCCAATGGCAAAGACAGCGGCAGAAACCCGGTTGACGTTCACACCCACCATCGCAGCAGCGTACGGTTTTTGCGCCACAGCACGAATTCGCGACCGAACTTAATCGATTGAGCAATTCGCAAGCGCAACCAATAAAATGAGGTTGGTTGCCAGCATATAGATTCTTAGCGCCACGACGTTAAGCGACCCAATGCTAACGACGTTCGTGTACGGAGAGCGGATGAGTGTCTGCTCCGGACCAAAGACAAGTAGGGCAATGTTATCCAGGATGAACATCAATCCAAGCGCAATGATAAAAGTGTTGATTGGCGGCGCGTTTCGCACGGGCCGATAAAACAACCTCTCAATCAATACGCCAACAAGCGCGGCAATGGGCATGGCCAGCAGCACGGCGACCCATAGGTTAAAGCCGAGCTTCTGAATAATGATTAGTGTCGCGTAACCGCCTAACATCGCGACAGAGCCGTGGGCAAAGTGCGCGATACCCAGAACGCCGAATACCAGCGACAGCCCTAAGCCCACCAAGATATAGACACTCCCGGCAGCAAGACCGTTAACTAACTGCTGCAGTAGCTCAGGACCAGTCATAGTGATCAACGCCCCCCGGAAAGGGGCCCTGGTCGCAGGGCCCCCTTTGCGTGACTACTTCTGCTTCACCTGTTGGGAAAGGAATTTCGAGAATCCTTCCGGATCACCTGGCAGGAACTCTCGGAAAACCCAGTTGCCATCCTTCCAGTCAAATGCACCGATGGGGGCAAATCCCTGCCCGTTCGAATCAAACAGTTTGCCATTGAGCGGTGAGTACGGCAGCAGTGCCTCCTTCGGCACACCCGCGTCGCGGATGGCGTCTGCAACCTTTTTCCAGTCCGTCGTACCGGCCCGCTTCAACCCGTCCATAAGCACCCAAAACATATCGTACGCGTTGGCGGTCGTCGCATCCGGTGCGTGGTTGAACCGCTTCTGGAAATCTGCCGCGAACTGCTTGCCTTTCTCACCCAGGATGTTCGGGTCAAAGGCGACGAGGTAAATCTCCGTACCATTCTTCATTTGCTCAGGCGTTGCGACCTTCAGAAACTGCGCCGCCGTTCCGGCAGAAACGCTGTATATCTTTCCCTTATATCCAAGTTCATTCGCCTGCCGGTACACAAAGGCGACCTGCTCGGCATTGCCGATGGCAAACAAGGCGTCAAATGAAGGCGCTTTGGTCTTTGTCAACTGCGTATACATGTCGCGGTCGGCGCTATGAAACGTTTCTTCGGCGACGATTTTTCCTCCGAGCGCGGTGTACGCCTGCTTCAGTAGCAGGTATTCATCGGAGAAGCCTGCATTTGTCAGGTCACCAATGACCGCAAGACTCTTGGGACCTTGCTTGTAGAGCCATTTACCCAAAGGGGAGCCGACGTAAGAGTTTGGTGCGCGGGCTCGGAAGACGTTCTTGGCGCCTTGCGTTGTAATTGCTTGCCCGGCCGCATTACCAACGAGCAAAATGCCCTTTTCCCGAGCAAATGATTGCGCCACAGGCGTTGTCGCCGGAGTACTGGCAAAACCAAGGATGAATTGCACATCATCGAGGTCGAGCAATTTGCGCACAGCTGAGACAGATTCCGTTGCATCGCTCTTGTTATCGTAATGAATTAGTTTGAGCGTGTATCGCGTGTTGCCGACTTGTACGCCGCCAGCACTGTTCACTTTTTCCACGGCAAGAGTCACGGCTTCAAACTGGGGTAGCCCGTATACGGCACCAGTGCCGGTGAGTGCGTCTACAAAGCCGATATTTAGCACCGCTGCGCCAGCACTGCCACACCCGAGAAGGAAAGCGGCAATCGTCAGTTCTGCAAGTCCAGAGCGGAACAGCCGATAAAGATGTCTGTACATTGAATGGCTCCTCATTTGTTTACACTCCCAAATATGCGTTCTGTACATAACTATTGGACATCAGCTCCTCATTGGAACCTTGCATCACCACCTCCCCCGTTTCCAGAACGTACGCATAAACGGCGAGATCCAACGCCATCTGGACATTTTGCTCGACTAGAAGAATTGTTGTGCCCGTTTGGCTAATGTCTCGGATTGCTTGGGCGACCTCGTCCACGATAATGGGCGCCAGGCCCCAGGACGGCTCGTCCAGAAGTAGCAATTGTGGCCGGGCCATCAAGGCTCTCGCAATCGCCAACATCTCTTGTTCGCCACCCGACAACGTGCCGGCTAACTGAAGACGGCGTTCGCGCAAACGCGGAAACCGTTGAAACATCTCCTCCAGATCGGCACGGATTGCTGACGGATCGCCGCGCAAGTAGGCGCCCATGAGCAGGTTCTCGTGCACGGACATTTCGGGAAACACTTGCCGACCTTCCGGACACATTGCGAGTCCGAGGCGGGCGACCTCATGCGCCGGCTTGCCCTTCAACTGCACTGCGCCAAGCGTCACCGATCCAGCCGACGCCGGCACAAGTCCCATTACTGCCTTGAGTACGGTTGTCTTTCCAGCCCCGTTTCCGCCCAGCACCGCAGTAACTTTGCCTTTCTCGGCACGGAAGGAGATGCCATGCACAACTTCAAGATTGCCATAACGGACACGTAGATCCGCCACCTCAAGCATGGGCCGCCCTCCTTCCTAGATAGGCCTCAATGACGGCTTCAGTGGCCTGAATTTCAGCGGGGGTCCCTTCGGCAATTTTCTTTCCCTCGGTAAGGACGACCACATTGTCACAAATGCCCATGATCAGGCGCATATGGTGCTCGACGAGCACAATCGTGACACCGACATCCCGCACCTTAAAAATAAGCTCGGTGAGCCGGACCTGTTCCTCCTTCGTCATCCCGGCCCCAGGTTCGTCGAGCAACAGTAGTTGCGGACGCGTGGCCAAAGCCATCGCCACCATGAGCCGGCGTTGTTCGGCACTCGCCAAAGCATCGGCTCGCATTCCATGGCGGTGTTCCAGCCCAACAAATTGCAGGAGTTCGTGGCTGCGCTCTACGGCGGCAGCTTCTTCCATCACCGTCTTATTCAATCGCAGAATGCCAGCAAACAATCCCGACTTCAGTTGTGTATGGTGGGCCGTTACGACATTTTCCAGCGCTGTCAAAGCAGGAAAATAGCTACTTATCTGAAACGTTCGGGCGACACCCTTGGCCGCAATCCGATGCTGGGGCAGACCGCTGATCTGCGCATCATTGAAGAGGATCTTTCCGCTGGACGGTGCGTATAAGCCCGAGATCAGATTGAAACAAGTCGTCTTGCCCGAACCATTCGGACCAATTAGCCCCACAATTTGCCCGGACTTCGCCTCAAACGACACGTCCTTGACGGCAGCGAGGCCGCCGAAGTTGCGGGTGACATTGTCCAATCGCAGTAGCGGCATACGAACCCTCGACTCTGCCTAACCAGGTTAGATCTTCAGAGGGGTCGCTTCCTCCGCCCGCCGCTCGTAATCCTTAATCACGGCGTCTGGTAGTTGCCGCACTGTTGTGCGCAGCCCAGCCGAAGTCAAAGATTCCTGAAGCATCTTCACGCTCAACCGCTTGGGAGCAACGTTATGCCTTATGGCTAAGGCGGCAGCCGTACCGGCAGCCTGGCCGGTGCAAACACTTGAGTGTTTGGCACCGCGGCCCAGGTGGTTAAATCCATGGAGACTGATGAACCGGCCGCGAGCAAATTCTCTACCTCGGTGGAGACTAGGCAACGGTAGGGGATGTCGTAGGGCGTAATGTCGTAGGCAAACTTATGCCCGCCATTCGGGTAAAAGATGTCCGGCGGCATGTTGCACACAGCAATGGAGTCATCAAACGCTTTCACGTGGCGAATGTCATTCTCGGTCAGAATGTGTTCGCCCAAAATGCGATGACCGTCCCGCATGAGCGGTTGCTGTGGTGTTTGCTCGATGACGGAGTTTTCAAAGCCGGGCACTTCAGCCCGAAACAGCGTATGTAGTTCGCGCGCCTGGCGCCTCAAATCAATTTCGCCGGCTGTCATCGCCTCGACTTCCCACGGATGCTGACCAGGCTGCAGCGTGTAGCTCGGGTTCAGAATCACGCCCGGCCACCGATCCGCTCCCGAATGAGAGCACTGTTGCGCAGAAGACGCACACGCCCGTCAGCCTTCGCCTGCGTAATAAGGCTACGGCCCGCCGAAAACTCGCCCCATTCGGCCTGATGCGCAGCTGCATGGGCTCGGAATCGATCAACATCAATCCCGGAGGCGTAGTACGCGTAGCCATAACCCATGTGTTGGCCCTTGCACTCACCCTCGGCAAACCCTTCCGTGCCAATGACCGGCGCACCAGACTTCCAGGCAATTTCTCCCAGTCCACTGCAATCGATGATTACTTTGGCGGTGACCGCAAACCGCCCTTGTCGACTTTCGACGACGATCCCTTGTAGCGTGTTGCCTTCGCGAATGGCGGCAACGGCAAACGAATGGAAGAGCACCTTGACGCCGGCTTCTTTAATCATCACGTCGAGCAAATACTTGTAGTACTCGCCATCGAAAAAGTGGACCCTTGCTCCGGGACCCCAGCCGGACCGGTTGACCTTGTCAGGGCAGTCCACAACAATGCCGCCGCCCTGGCCCAGCCGATCTATGATTTCCTGGATGATGCCGCCCTGAATTCTCCAGGTCTACAAAAGCGAACAGATTGGAGAAAGTGAGGGTCTGGCACCCACCCGGGCACCCAAACCGTTCGATCAAGATGGTCTTGGCTCCGTTGCGGGCCGAAGCCAAGGCGGCACCGATGCCGCCAGGTCCGCCCCAACGACAATCACGTCTGCTTCGTAAAGAACCTGGGTGTCAATTTGTTCCCGGATCATTGCCATCGAACAACCTCCGTCACGTGTAGGACGCCGCCATTCATTGCGACAAATTCCTTAAAGACCGCCTTAGATCTTCGAGGTCGCCGGCGCATTCTCGCCGGCTGGCCGATACTCCAATTGACCCTTGATGCTGTAATGTTTATTGGATATTACCCTTTCAACCGCAGCCTGGGCAGCGTTCAAGGAGGTAATCAGCGTGGCAGCGAGGTCCAGGCACAGCCTCCTGATCGAGTCCGGTCGAGTCCGGTTCGGGATGCTGCCGGCCCACGGCCACCGCGGGTGCCGGCAGCCCTCGCGCAGTGCCAGCACTGCGCCGAAGTCGGTTGCGACAGAGCTGTTGGCGACGCGATGAGGCGCTGGGTAAGCAGAAAGGGTGCGGCGGCGGCGATGCCCTTTGGTGCGTGATGAGGTAAGCCCCGCAGGAACAGCCGTCGCGAAGGCCGGTGCCTACGTCATCGGCCCCCACCGACTGGAGTAGCCGAGCCGCGCTGGCCGGCAATGATTCCAGCAACACAGTAAGGCTAGTGAGCGTAATCCTCGATGGCGAGTGCCTCTTGGGCCATCCGCTCGTATTGCTTAATAATCCGCTCCGGGACCTCCTTAACCGTGGTCCGCAATCCCTGCGCGCGTAACGTCTCCTGCAGCGTCGGAACATGTAGACGCTTCGGCGTTACATTTTGCTGTACGCACAGCGCCGCCGCCGTCCCAGCCGCCTGGCCGGTGCACATGCTCGGCGTGTTATACCGAACCGCGGCCCATGCCTTGAAGTCCAGGGAAACGGACGCGCCCGCCGCCAGTAGATTGTCAATTTCCGTGGAAATTAAGCAGCGATACGGAATGTCGTAGGGAGTAACGTTAAATGCGAAGTGATGCGTACCGTTGGGCAGAAAATAGTCCGGCGGCATATTGCAGACGGTGATGCCATCATCAAACGTCTTCACTGTCGTCATGTCTTCTTCAGTCAAGATGTGCTCACCGCGGAGGCGGTGCCCATCCCGCAGTAACGGCTGCACCGGCGTCTGCTCAATGTAGGAGTTTTCAAAGCCGGGGACGTTCTCTTTGAGTAGCTTGTGCAATGACCAAGCCTGCTTACGCAAATCAATTTCGCCGGCTGTCATCGCTTCGACTTCCCACGGATGCTGACCGGGTTGCAGCGTGTACCCGGGACTCAGCACCCAAACGCGTCCGTTTTCCCGTTCGCCCAGAATGACGCTGTTTCGCAGCAAATATAAGTTTCCTTTCGCCTTGGCGTCCGCAATTAGCTTGCGGCCAGAAATATACTGGTTCCATTCCTCTGGGTGCTCTTGCTCGAATGCCCGGTACTTCTTCACATCCAACCCACCGATGAAGTACGCCCATCCATAGCCCATATGCTGCCCTTTGTATGGGCCGTCCGGAAAGCCTTCCTCGCCAATGACGGGCGCTCCCGACTTCCAGGCAATGTCGCCAATGCCAGAGCAATCAATGATCACTTTGGCCCGGATCGCGAACCGACCTTCACGGGTTTCGACAATGAGCGCTTTCAGGCTATTGCCTTCCCGAATTGCACCGACCGCAAACGTGTGAAACAACACTTTCACGCCTGCTTCAAGGACAACATTGTCGAGGAACTGTTTGTAATACTCCCCGTCGAAAAAAACGACGCCTTGCTTGGGACCCCAACCACCACGGTCCCACTTTTCGGGGATGTCATGCACAACCCCGCCGCCCTGGTCCATCCGCTCTGTAATTTCCTTGACAAAGCCGCCGTGAAGTTCACTGTTCACAAACGAAAAACTGCTGGAGTACGTCAGTGTTTGTGAGCCACCCAAGCATCGAAGCGTTCTACCAACAGGTTCTTAGCACCGTTCGGGCGGCCCCTAATGCAGCGCCAATTCCTCCCGGACCACCACCGACGACAATGACATCGACATCGTAGCGGACTGGCAGTTGGCGTTCCGGCTCGAGAATTGAAGGCATCTCATATCTCCTACTATTGTCAAATGGTGTGGACGGCGCAGAGCAGCACCACCACGGCTCGCGACTCAGGGTCATCGTAATCTGGTACGGGCGCGCGGCAACACCCACTCGCTGTTCTCGGCTCTTGAGGATCGGGGCCACGAGGTCACCTTCAGCAGCAGCGCACCCCAAGTCTGGTCACTGGCAGCTATTGCGACGCCCACCAAGCGGCAACCCGATCGGATTGCGCATCATCGTAGTTTAGGACGAGCTTGGTGCGGCGCCACGGTCGAAGTTTGCGGCAGGTCAAAGTTCACGCGTGGTTTGGGGGAGATCGCGCGCGGATCGTCGACGAGATCCACGAAGCCTTATGGAATAATTAGGCGCGCAAACGTAGGCGCCACCTTGATTCCATAGCCGTCTCTTTCTCACCAACTATGACCAAGGTGATCGAAGTGGACGGCGTAGAGCAGCATGGCTTGGATGTTGCCTCACGAGGCCGGGACCGTACCGCCATTTTCGCACTGGTGTGCTCCTATTTCCTGGTCGCCAAATGCGTCAGTAGATCACTCCACTTCTGCATTAATTCCCTGCGCCGTTGCAGAAGAGTTGCCCTGTTGTAGGCCCGCTCCACCTCTCCCCCCAAGCGGTGCGCCAGCGCAAGCTCGATCGCGTCGTGCGAGCCCAAGTCGTGCTCGCGGGTGATCGTTGCAAACGTTGAGCGAAAGCTGTGCGGCACGATCGGGAACGGCAACTCCATCCTCTCAATGGCGCGGTTGATGGCCGTCTTGCTGATCGGCTGATCGCGGGCACTGAGGCCGGGGAAGAGGTAGAGCGACGGGCCGCGCAGCTGCATCGCCTCGCGTACCAGCTTGGTTGCCTGCCTCGAGAGCGGCACGATGTGCTCGCGCCTCCCTTTCATCCGCGGGGCCGGAATCCGGATCACGCCCAGCTTCAGGTCGACATCCGCGGCCTCCAGTCGGCACAGCTCGGCCACGCGTAGCGCCAGATGCGGCAGCAGCTTGACTGCATAGAGGACGGACGGGGTGAGCGCCTCGACGTCGGCGCGCAGGAACTCGCCGAGATGCTTCTCCGTCAGATCGGGATGCGGCTTCGACGGAGGCTTCGGAATCGCCCGCCGCAACGCGGTGGCGACGTTGTGCCGCGCGGCACCTCGCGCGATCGCGTGATCGAGGATCATCGTGACCAGCCCCCGCAGATCGTTGGCGTGGCTGGCGCTGACCCTCCGCTCGCCCTCCTCCATCAACACCAGGACCTCGACCGCCTCGATCTCGGCCACCGGGCGATCGCCGAGCGTCGGCAGGATGTCGCGGTCGAGCCATCGCCGGCAGTTCTTCTTCCAGGAAACCGAGCGCATCGCGGCATACCGGCGGAACCAATCTTCGGCGATGCCACGGAACGTCGTGCCCGCGGCGACGGCGGCCTTGGTCTTCGCGACCTTGCGATGTTGAACCGGATCCTTGCCAGCGGCCACCTGATCGTGGACGCCGCGCGCGGCGGCAATGGCCGCCTCGAGATCGAGTTCCTTCAACGTGCCGACGACGATCTGGCGGCGCTTGCCGTGCAGCCGATAGGCAACGCGCCAGGTGCGTTTGCCGCCCGGGTGAACGGCGAGTCTCAGGTTCTCGGCGAGCGTGTATTCACCGGGCGGAAGGGTCTGCAGATCACGGGTCATGGGCGGTAACACCGGTAACACGGCGAGGGGTCCATGTTACCACCGTGTTACCAGCCGTGTTACCGGACAGCAGAAGACACCAGAGGACTCGTGTTACCGCTGCCCTAGCAAAGTCACCTAGAGTTCTGCGCTGGAAAGCCTCTGGACGTACCGCGCGACGAGGTCGACTTCCAGGTTCACCGGATCGCCTGCCGAAAGCGTCCCGAGCGTGGTGGCTGCCAGCGTGTGCGGTATCAGGTTCACGTGAAAGCGCCGTCCCTCGACTCCGTTGACGGTAAGGCTCACGCCCTGCACGGCGATCGAGCCTTTGGCGGCGATGAAGCGGGCGAGCGCTTCCGGTGCCGCGATCTCCAGGCGCCAGCTGCCTCCGGGGTCCCCGGTCACCGCGGCAAAGGCGACGACCTCGCCGACGCCGTCGACGTGCCCGGTCATCAGGTGGCCGCCCAGCCGGTCGGCGAGCCGCAGCGCCTTCTCGAGGTTGACCGGTCCCGGGGCGGCCAATCCGGTCGTGCACCGGATCGTCTCCGCGGAGACGTCGAACAGCAGCTGCATTCCGTCCGTCGCCTTGCGCAGTTCGACGACCGTCAGGCAGCAGCCGTTGACGGCCACGCTGTCGCCGATCCGGATGTCGTCGGTGTCGAGGTGCCCGGGCGCGATCGCCAGTCGCAGCCCGTCGGGTCCCGAGCCCGCCGCCACGATCCGCCCCTTCGCCTGCACGATGCCGGTGAACATCCGTCAGTCCTTTCGTTCGACGCGGGCGATCACCCGCAGATCGTCGCCCACGCGGGCGACGTCGTGGAAGCGCAGCGCGACGCCATCGGCGAGTTTCTGCAGGCCGGCGCCGAAATCGGCCACCCCGCGGGCGGGATCGCCCAGCAGCCGGGGGGCGAGATAGACCAGCAGCTCGTCGACCAATCCGGCACGCAGCAGCGCGCCGTTGAGACCCGCCCCGGCCTCGACGTGCAGCTCGTTGACGCCCCGGTGCGCGAGCGCCTGCAGCAGTGCGTCGAGGTCGACGCGTCCGGCGTCATCCGGCAGCGCAAGCGCCTCCACCGTCGCCGGCCACGACGCGTTGCGCGGCCCGGCGGTCACCACCAGCGTCGGCCCGCCGGCGAGCAGCTTGGCCCCGGCGGGCGTTTCGGCGTGGCGGTCGACGACGACGCGCAGCGGCTGCCGCGTCGTCGGCACCGCACGCACGGTCAGTTCGGGATCGTCGGAGCGAACGGTGCCGATGCCGGTCAGGATCGCGCAGGCGCGGGCGCGCCAGCGATGCCCGTCGGCGCGCGCCTCGTCACCGGTGATCCACTTGCTCTCGCCGCTTACGAGCCCGGTCCGACCGTCGAGGCTGATCGCAGCCTTCATGCGCACCCAGGGGCGGCCGCGGGTCACCCGGCTCACGAAGCCGAGATTGAGCTCGCGGGCCTCGTCCTCCCGCAGGCCGATCTCCGTCGCGATGCCGGCGCCGCGCAGCCGCTCGGCGCCGTGCGCCGCGGCAGGGTTGGGATCGGCCATCGCCACGACCACGCGCGCGATCCGCGCCGCGATCACGGCGTCGGTGCACGGCGGCGTGCGCCCGGTGTGGTTGCACGGCTCCAGCGTCACGTAGAGGGTCGCCCCGGCGGGGTCGTGCCCGCGGGCGCGGGCGTCGTCGAGCGCCGCGACCTCGGCGTGCGCCTCGCCGGCGCGGGCGTGGAACCCTTCCCCGATCACCACACCGTCCCGCGCCACCACGCAGCCGACCCGGGGGTTGGGCGTGGTCGTCTCGAGTCCGCGGGCGGCGAGCGCGAGCGCCCTCGCCATCAGCCTGCGATCGGTGTCGGCGCCGCCGCCCATGTCGCCGCCGATGTCGCCGCCTTAGCGACGCGGGCGCTTGGTCGGCGCCTCGACTTCCTTGATCGCGTCGCGAAAGTCGGAGACGTCCTGGAAGCTGCGGTAGACCGAGGCGAAGCGGATGTAGCCGACCTTGTCGAGCTTGTGCAGCTCCTGCATCACCATCTCGCCGATCTGGCGCGACGGGATCTCGCGCTCGCCCTGCGCCAGCACCTGGGCGACGATGCGCTCGACCGCGGCGTCGACGTACTCGGTCGGCACCGGCCGCTTGTGCAGCGCGCGGGCGAATCCGTTGCGGATCTTCTCGGCGCTGAAATCCGAGCGCGTGCCGTTGGTCTTGACCACCTGCGGCAACCGCAGCTCGACGGTCTCGTAGGTCGTGAAGCGCTTCTTGCAGGCGAGGCAGCGGCGGCGCCGGCGGATGGAGTCACCCGCGTCCGAATCGCGCGAGTCGATGACCTGTGTTTCGGTGCTGGCGCAGAAGGGGCACTTCATGGCAGGGATCAGGGATCAGGGATCAGAGAAAACAACGTGGCATCACAAGTGACCGCTTCGGCACACGACTTTCCCACTCTTCGACAACAAGCCCCACGACGCCTTTGCCTGCCGGTGTTCTCTGATACCTGACCTCTGTTCCCTGTTCCCTGCTAACCGTAGACCGGGAACTTCTTGGTCAGCGCGGCGACGCCGGTCGCGATCCGGGCGATGCCAGCGTCGTCGCCGACGGCGTCGAACACGTCGGCGATCAGGTGCCCCAACTCCTCGCACTCGAGCTCGGTGAAGCCGCGCGTCGTCACCGCCGGGCTGCCGAGGCGAATGCCGGAAGTCACGAACGGCTTCTCGGGGTCGTTGGGAATCGAGTTCTTGTTGACGGTGATGTGCACCTTGGCGAGCGCCGCCTCGGCGTCCTTGCCGGTGATCTTCTTGGCGCGCAGGTCGACCAGGAACAGGTGGCTGTCGGTGCCGCCGGAAACGATGCGCAGGCCGCGCTCCTGCATCACCTTGGCCATCACCCGCGCGTTCTCGAGCACCTGCTCCTGGTAGCGGCGAAAATCCTTGCGCAGCGCCTCGCCGAAGGCGACCGCCTTGGCGGCGATCACGTGCATCAGCGGCCCGCCCTGCAGGCCGGGAAACACCGCGGAGTTGATCGCCTTTTCGTTGTCGGCGCCGGTGAGGATGATGCCCCCCCGCGGGCCGCGCAGCGTCTTGTGCGTGGTGCTGGTGACGTAGTCGGCGATGCCGACCGGGCTCGGATAGACGCCGGCGGCGACCAGGCCGGCGTAGTGCGCCATGTCGACCATGAACTTGGCACCGACGCTGTCGGCAATGGCGCGGAAGCGCTTCCAGTCGATCACCCGCGAGTAGGCCGACGCACCGGCGATGATCAGCTTCGGCTTGTGCTCGTGCGCGAGGCGCTCGGCGGCGTCGTAGTCGATGAGCTCGGTGTCCGGGTGCAGGCCGTAGGGCACGACGTTGAACCACTTGCCGCTGATGTTGACCGGCGACCCGTGGGTCAGGTGCCCGCCGTGCGGCAGGCTCATGCCGAGGATCGTGTCGCCGGGCTTGATGGCGGCGAAGAACACCGCCTGGTTCGCCTGCGCCCCGGAATGGGGCTGCACGTTCGCCGCCTCGGCGCCGAACAGCTTCTTCACGCGATCGATGGCGAGCTGCTCGGCGACGTCGACGTGCTCGCAGCCGCCGTAGTAGCGCTTGCCCGGATAGCCCTCGGCGTACTTGTTGGTGAGCTGCGAGCCCTGCGCCGCCAGCACGGCCGGGCTGGCGTAGTTCTCGGAGGCGATCAGCTCGATGTGGTCTTCCTGCCGGCGGTTCTCGGCGGCAATGGCCGCCCAGAGGTCGGGATCGGACTGGGCCAGCGTCTGCGAACGGTGAAACATTGGGGGGCTTTCCAACGATGGTAGAGGGAGATCCAACGGGTGAATTCTAGCACCGCGCCGGTCGACGCCGTGCTCCGGGACCCGCCGGTCGGACCGCAGGGCTCTTGCCCGCGGCTCCGCGACTTCCGGGACCGAAGCACCGGCCGCACCCGCCCCGCAAGACCCCCTTCCCTGTCTATAATGACCCGGTTTCCGGACCGGCATTTGCCGTTGCCAGCGGTCGAAAGGTCAGGCGACGGGCAGCGATTGCCGGTGGGTCGTCCGAGGAAGGGGGAGTTCGTGAACGGATTGCTATCTCTGTCGCGCATCATCGACGACATCAACGAGCGTGTCGGCAAGACCACGATGTGGCTGATCCTGATCGTGGTCGTCATCAGCGCGGGCAATGCGGTGGTCCGCTACCTGCTGAACGAGAGTTCGAACGCCCTGCTGGAGATCCAGTGGTACCTGTTCTCGGCGGTCTTCCTGCTCATGGCCGGCTACGTCTTCAAGCGCAACGAACACATCCGCATCGACGTGGTCACCGGGCGGATGTCGGCGCGAGCCCAGAACTGGATCGACGTCTTCGGCATCATCTTCTTCCTGTTGCCGATGGTCATCCTGACCATGACGCTTTCCTGGCCGGTGTTCATGAACGCCTGGGTCTCCAACGAGACCTCGCCGAATCCCGGCGGACTGGTCCGCTGGCCGGTGCGCCTCCTGATGCCGATCGGCTTCTTCCTGCTGCTGCTGCAGGGGATCTCCGAGCTCATCAAACGCTTTGCCTTTCTGACCGGCAAAGGACCCAATCCGCTGGACAAGGCCAAGGGACCGACGCCCGAGGAACTGCTTGCCGCGGAAATCAAGCGCCAACGGGAGATCGACGAGGCCGCCGCTGTCGCCGGGAACGACCTGACGGCTGACCGCGGCCCGCAAGGGGGGCGGAAATGACCGAGTTTCTCATCGCCAACATGGCGCCGATCATCTTCGCGTCGCTGGTCTTCTTCCTGCTGCTGGGTTTTCCCGTCGCCTTCGCGCTGGCCGCCAACGGCATCATCTTCGGCTGGATCGGCATCGAACTGGGGCTCTTCCAGCCGACGTTCTTCCAGGCGCTGCCGGAGCGGATCTTCGGCGGCATCATGAACAACGACACGCTGCTGGCGATCCCCTTCTTCACCTTCATGGGGCTGATCCTCGAGCGCTCGGGGATGGCCGAGGACCTGCTCGACACCATCGGCCAGCTGTTCGGCCCGGTGCGCGGCGGTCTCGCCTACGCCGTGGTGCTGGTCGGCGCGATGCTGGCGGCGACGACCGGCGTGGTCGCCGCGTCGGTGATCTCGATGGGCCTCATCTCGCTGCCGATCATGCTGCGCTACGGCTACGACCGGCGGCTCGCGTCGGGCGTGATCGCCGCCTCCGGCACGCTGGCGCAGATCATCCCGCCGTCGCTGGTGCTGATCATCATGGCCGACCAGCTCGGCAAGTCGGTCGGCGACATGTACAAGGGCGCGTTCATCCCCGGTTTCGTGCTGGCGGGCCTGTACTTCTCCTACATCCTCGGCTGCACGATCTTCAAGCCGCAGTGGGCGCCGGCGCTGCCGCCCGAGGCCCGGGTGTTCCGCGAACCCAACGGCAAGTCCGGCGTGGCATCGCTCCTTGCGTTGACCGTGATCTCGGTGACCGGCGCCTGGGCGTTCGCACGGTTCTACCTGGCCGCGGACCGGGCGCTGGACGAAGTCATCGTCATCACGCTGCTGGTCGGCATCGGCATCGCGTTCGTGCTGGCGATGATCAGCCGGGTGCTGAAGCTCAACCTGCTGTCGGCGATGGCACAGAAGGTCACCTTCGTGCTGATCCCCCCGCTCGCGCTGATCTTTCTGGTGCTGGGCACGATCTTTCTCGGTGTCGCAACCCCGACCGAGGGCGGGGCCATGGGGGCCTCCGGCGCGGTGCTGATGGCGCTGGTCCGCAAGCGCCTGTCGTGGTCGCTGCTCAAGCAGGCGATGGACAGCACGGCCAAGCTGACGACGTTCGTCGTGTTCATCCTGGTCGGCGCGCGGGTGTTCAGCCTCACGTTTTACGGTGTCGACGGCCACAAGTGGGTCGAGCACCTGCTCACCGGGCTGCCCGGCGGGCAGATGGGCTTCCTGATCGTCGTCAACATCCTGGTGTTCGTGCTGGCGTTCTTCCTCGATTTCTTCGAGCTGTCGTTCATCATCGTGCCGCTGCTCGGCCCCGTCGCCGAGAAGCTCGGCATCGACCTCATCTGGTTCGGGGTGCTGCTGGCCGTGAACATGCAGACGTCGTTCATGCATCCGCCGTTCGGCTTCGCGCTCTTCTACCTGCGCTCGGTGGCGCCGTCGCTGCCGTTCAAGGATGCGCACAGCGGCAAGATGACCGCGCCGGTGACCACCGGCCAGATCTACTGGGGCGCGATCCCCTTCGTCGTCATCCAGCTGATCATGGTGGCGCTGATCATCATCTTCCCGGAGATGGTGGGTTACGACAAGCCGACGGCCGAAGGTGCGGGTCCGGCCATCGACATCCAGCAGATGCTGCAGGAAGACGCCGAGAAGTCCGGCGGCGGGTTCGGCGGCGATGCGGCGAGCCCGCAGGCGCCGCAGGAGCAGCAGGACGACGACGCGCTGATGAAGTCCCTGGGCGAACCCGCGAAGGAGCCCGCAAAGGAACCCGGGAAGTAGCGTCCGGCGGCGGCGGCGAGGCCGGCCGCCCTGCTCGCGTCCCTGGGGCAAAAAAAGAGAACCCCCGCGGCGACCCGCGGGGGTTCTCGGTGTTGCAGGGCCACCGCCCGTGGGGGCGGCCGCTATTGCTACTTGATGCGCGACTGCAGGAACTGGTCCATCCCGAGCTCGGCAACGCTGAACCACTGATTCTCGACCTTCTGGAACGCCAGATACGGATCGTAGATCTTCTTGAACGCCGGGTTCTTCGCCGACTCGTCGCTGTACAGCTGCACGGCGGCCTTGTACGCGGCGTCGAGGATCTCGTTGGAGTAACGGCGGAGTTGCACCTTGTTCTGCACCAGCCGGCGCAGCGCCGTCGGATTCAGCGCATCGTACTGCGCCATCATGGTGACGTTGGCTTCGTACGCGGCGGCCTGGAACGCCTCCTTGTACTCCTGCGGAAGATCCGTCCACGCCTTCTTGTTGATGAAGAAGTGGATCGCCGGGCCCGGCTCCCACCAGCCCGGGAAGTAGTAATTCTTGGCGACCTTGTAGAAGCCGAGCTTCTCGTCGTCGTACGGGCCGACCCATTCGGCGGCGTCGATCGTTCCCTTCTCCAGCGCCGGATAGATGTCGGAGCCCGGGATCTGTTGCGTCACCATGCCCAGCGCAGAGAACACCGCGCCGCCGAGGCCGGCGATGCGCATCTTGACGCCCTTGCAGTCGGCGAGCGTCTTGATCTCCTTGCGGAACCAGCCGCCCATCTGCACGCCGGTGTTGCCGCCGAGGAACGAGACGACGTTGTAGTTGCTGTAGAACTCGTCGAGCAGCTTCTGGCCGCCGCCGTGGTAGACCCAGGCATTGAGCTGCCGGGCGTTCATGCCGAAGGGCACCGACGTGCCGAAACCGAAGGCGCGGTCCTTGCCGACGTAGTAGTACGAGCAGGTGTGGCAGCACTCGACCGTGCCGTTCTGAACCACGTCCAGCGCCTGGCCGCCCGGGGCGATTTCACCGGCGGCGAAGACCTGGATCTGGAACTTGCCGCCGGTGATCGCGCTGACGCGCTTGGCGAGCGTCTCGGCACCACCGTAGATCGTGTCGAGGCTCTTGGGGAAGCTCGACGTGATGCGCCATTTGACCGCCGGCGTGCCCTGCGCGATCGCCGGTGCGGCAATCGCGCCGGCCGCAACGCCGACGCTTGCCTTTTTCAAGAAAGAACGACGTTCCATTGATGCCTCCTCGTTGGAAATGGTGTCGGATGTTCCGACGGGCTACACGGTCTGCAAGCCTGTGGGTGGAATACGCTGGCAGTCGACCGGGCGTCCGCCGTCCTCCAGTTGCTTGACAACTGGTGATTCTATATTCAATCTCGGGCGCCTGTCGCGCGGAATCGACCGACCGCGGTCGACTCCCTGCCGCCCGGCGCAACACCGGGTTTGCGCCGGTCACTTCCGTGCGGCCGGCGCCGGCGTGACGACGGCCGCGTGGATGAAGGCCTGGACCCGCGCCTGGGCCAGGCCGAACGCGCGGACCTGCTCGTCGCGAAAGGCCTTCCATTCGGAAAAGATCTGCCGGAACGCATCGTTGCCGGCCAAGGTCTGCGCATACACCTCGTCGGCCGCCAGAAACCCCGCCCTGGCGATCTCCTGGGGAAACGGGCGCAGCTGCACGCCGTTGGCCAGCAGGGTGCGAAGCGCCCTCGGGTTGGACGCGTCGTACCGGGCGCGCAACTCGACACCGGCGGCGGCGCAGGCCGCCCCGAACGCGGCCCGATACGCCGGCGGCAGCGCGGTCCACGCATTGCGGCCGACCAGCAGGATGAACTGGTTGCCATCGCCGGGACCCATCGGGAAAAAGTAATACCTGGCGGCCTTGTACAGGCCCTGCTTCTCGTCGTCGTAGGGTCCGGTCGATTCCAGCCCGTCGATGCGACCCGCACCAAGTGCGGCGAGGACGTCGCGGTCGGCCAGCCGTTGCGGCACCGCCCCGAGCTTCGCCAGAACGGCAGCGTTGAAGCCGCCGGCGCGCAGCTTGAGGCCCGCGAGGTCGGTCACGGCCTTCAGCTCCCGGCGAAACCAGCCCCCCATCTGCACCCCGGTTCCGCCCGCCGGAAAGCCGATGACCTGGTGGCGCTTGAGCGCTTCGTTCAAGCGTTGCAGCCCGCCGCCGAAGCGCAGCCAGGCCTCCTGCTGGCCCGGCGTCAGCCCGAAGGGCATCGCGCCGAAGAAGGCGAAGACCGGATCACGGTCGACGAAGCTGTTTGCGTCGGCATGGCAGGCTTCGACCGTCCCGTCCCGCAGCGCATCGAGAATCTGTCCACCGGCAACGACTTCTTCGTTGGCCGACACCTCGACCCGAAATCGGCCCGCGGTCATCGCCTCGAGGTGCTTGGACAGATCGACCACGCTCCCGTGGACCAGGTCCAGGCTCTTGGGGAAATTCGACTGCAGACGCCACTTGACCTCGGGCAAGCTCTCCGCCCGGGCCGGCGCTGCCAGCGCTCCGGCCGCCGCCGCGGTGCCCGCCTGCTGCAGGAAACGTCGACGTTGCATGCTGTGCTCCGGAGGCGTCACGGGCTGTCGAGACGGGAATCGCAGAGACGCTGCGCGCGCATCGCCGGCGGCCGAGCCGGTCAGGGCGTCAGCTTCCGCACCGCCGAGAACAGCGTCCAGGCCCAGCCCGCCTGGCGCTCCATCGTCTGCGTGAAGCGGATCAGGTAACGGGCGTTGCCGGTGTCCAGTTCGACCATCGTACCGGTGATGAAGCGGTCTTCGGGCCCGATCAGGCTGCGCTGCGACGCCTGCCGGTTCTCCGGATGGGCGGGCAGGTAGACCCCGAAGAACGGCCGGTCGCCACCCGCCCGCCCGGCATCGGTGGGCGTCACCCAGCTGCGCAGCAGCACGCGCACCAGGCGCCGGGCGATGATCTCGACCCCCACGGTGACTTCGTCCACCTGGTGCCGCTGCATCCGGCGCACGACCGCCAGGATCCAGCTCTCGTTCTCGCGAATCGCCAGCAGCTCCCCCAGCCGCTGCGGCGCTTCGCTGGCCGCGCAGGCGAGCCGGCACCCGGTTTCGCTGCGATCGACCATCCGCCACATCCCGCCGCGGACGCGCCGGGCGACCGATTCGGGGTTGGCGTTCGGATTCATCATCTGGGTGATCTCGTCGAAGCTCGCGCTGACGCCTGGGGACCGCACGGCATCGGGCAGGCGATCGATCTCGGCGATCGCCCGGCTCACCGCCGTCAGCCCGGTGACCACCCGCACTTCGCTTTCGGTCGCGAAGCGTGCCGCGCGCGGCGCCTGGGCGATCGCCTCCGGGCCGAACAGCGACGCGAGGCGCATCAGCAGCAGCCGCTGCTCGCGCACCGGCAGCTCGTTCGGCTTGACGGCGCCGTCGTCGCGCTCCGGCAGCCAGCGCATGCACTCGACCACGCGGTTGTAGACCGGTGCGGTGTCGAGGAACAGGATCCGCCCGCCCGCCGACGGCTTCTCCTGCCGCCGCAGGCCGCGGTTGCCGGTGAGATCGACGTAGAAGCTCGCCCCGGTGCCCGGGGGCGGCACCAGCGCCAGCGCCGGCGACCAGTCCTCCAGCTGCCGCGCCACCCACTCGACCTGGTCGGGGGTGAAGTTGCCCGAGTCGAGGCGCATCAGCAGCAGCGTCTGCAGGTAGACCTGCTCGACGCAGACGCCCGCCCGCGAGAACATCCCGGCGCCGAAGACCAGCTGCTCGCGCTGCCAGCCGCGCATCCGCGCGAACTCGTAGAGCTCGTGGAACTCGCGCCACTGCGCCGGAATCCAGTGCCCGTAACGGAACAGGCGGAACTTGCCGTCGATGCCCTTGTAGTGCGCAAGCCGCACCAGCACCCAGGGCAGCACCGCCCGCCACTGCTTGTTGTCGGCGCTGGGATAGCCGGCCTTGAGGCAGAGGTTGTACGCGGCCGTGAACGCCTTGACCAGGTCGAACACCGCGTGCCACAGGCGCGACTCGATCGCCGAGCTCTTCTGGTAGTTCGCCGTGTACTGGCCGGTGAGCTGGGCGATGATGGGTTCCAGCCGCGCATCGACCTTCAGCAGCGCCTCGACCTGCGCGGGAAGGATGTCGCTGCGCGCGCCGGGAAAGACCGCGACCAGCTCCAGCGCTTCCTGCTGCAGCGCCATGATGTCGCCCGTGGGCAGCGCGGCGATCCACTGCTCCGCGTTGGCGGCGTTGCGCAACGGGTCGTTCAGCGATCGCAACCAGTTCAGGGCAGGCTGGAGCATCCGGAGTCCGTTGGCGTGGGCGCGCGGTCCTACCGGCCGGCGATCGTCATGCGGCCGATGAGGATCGAGCCGACGTGGCGCGACCCGCGGCGATCGACGTCGCGGCCGATGGCGACGATGTCCCGGTACATGTCCTTGAGATTGCCGGCGATGGTGATCTCCTCGACCGGATAGGCGATCTCGCCGCCCTCGACCCAGAAGCCGGCCGCCCCGCGGGAGAAGTCGCCCGTCACCGGATTGACGCCCTGGCCCAGCTGCTCGGTGACGAGCAGGCCGCGGCCCATCCGGCGCAGCAGCGCCGGCAGGTCGTCGTCGCCGTGGGAGACGATCAGGTTGTGGCTGCCGCCGGCATTGCCGGTGGTCGCGAGGCCGAGCTTGCGCGCGGAATAGCTGCCGAGGAAATAGCCCTGGACGACGCCGTCGCGCACCACGTCGCGCGCGGCGGTGGCCACGCCCTCGTTGTCGAACGGGGCGCTGCCGCGTCCGCGCGGGAGGTGCGGCTCCTCGCGAATCGACACCTGCGGCGAGAACACCGCCTGTCCCAGCGAATCGAGCAGGAACGACGACTTGCGGTACAGCGAGCCGCCGGACACCGCGCCGACGAAGGCGCCGATGAGGTCGCCGGCTTCGGGCGCCTCGAACAGCACCGGGCACTCCGTCGTCCCCAGCTGCCGCGCGTTGAGGCGCCGCGCGGTGCGCTCGCCGGCGATGCGGCCGACGGCCGCCGCCGCCTCGAGGTCCGAAGGGGCGCGGGCCGCGCTGTACCAGTAGTCGCGCTGCATGCCGCCGCCCTCGTCCTCGCCGATGACCGAGCAGTCGATGTGATGGCGCGAGCTCCGGTAGCCCCTGGCGAAGCCCAGCGTGTTGGCGTAGATGAACTCGCCTTCGTTGCAGGCGACCGTCGAGCCCTCGGTGTTGGTGTGCCGGCGGTCCACCGCCAGCGCCGCCGCCTCGGCTTCGCGCCCGAGGCGAATCGCGTCGTCGACGGACAGGTCCCAGGGGTGGTAGAGGTCGAGATCGGGAAAATGGGTCGCCAGCCGCTCCGGATCGGCCAGGCCCGACGCCGGATCCTGCGCGGTGTAGCGCGCGATCGCCAGTGCCTTGTCGACGGTCGCCCGGATCGCCTCGTCGGAGAAATCCGCGCTGCTGGCGTGACCGCGCCGCTGGCCGAGGTAGACGGTGACGCCGATGCTCTTGTCGCGGTTGTAGGCGATGGTCTCGACTTCGGCGCGGCGCACGGTGACGCTCTGCCCGACCGCCTGCGAAACTTCGGTTTCGGCGGCGCTCGCCCCGCCCTTGCCGGCGGCCGCCAGGACGGCGGCGGCGACGCGCGCGAGCTCGTCCGTCGGCAGCGGGAAGCGTTGGGCGGCGACGGGCGAAGAAGACATCGTGGTCCTGTGCAAGACTGCGGCCGCGGAGGGATGCCGGCGACCGTCCCCCACGCACCGGGCACGACGACCGCCCGCGTTGCCGATCGGCACGGCGACGGCCGGCCCTGTGAGCTATCATAGCAAACGCCTGCTGCCGCGACCCGGATTCGATCCATCCGACCCGCCACTCCGATGTCCCCCACCGACGGACCACCCCTGCTGGGACGCCGCCGCGCGAGCGAGCGCGTCCACCCCGCCGCCGCCCCCGGCGACGATGCGCCGTCGAAGACGCAGCGCAAGGCCGAGATGCACGCGCGCCAGGATCTCGGCGAAGCGCTGGTCGCCCTCGACGCCGGGCGCTTCGCGGAACTCGCGGCGGAGACCGCGCTCCCCGAGCGCCTGGTCGACGCCATCGTCGCCGCGCGCGGCATCACCGCCTGGGGCGGACGCAAGCGGCAGCTGCAGTACGTCGGCAAGCTGATGCGCAGCGTCGATCCGGCACCCATCGAGCGCCGCCTCGACGCCTGGGCGCAGGGCCACGCGATGGACACCGCCCAGCAGCACGCGCTGGAACGCTGGCGCGACCGGCTGCTGGTCGAGCCGGAGGCGCTCGACGCGCTGGCCGCGCAATACCCGACGCTCGACCGGCCGCGCTTTCGCTCGCTGATCGCGAAGGCCAGGGCCGAGCGCGAGCGCGCGTCGCCGCCGCACGCCTACCGCGAACTCTTTCGCGAACTGAAGGCGCTGGCCGCCGCCGACTCCTGACTCGCGGTTCCCCGCCGCCCCCTCGCCATGCCCGCCACCGACTCGCTCCTCATCGGCCTCGTCTCGATCTCCGATCGCGCTTCCGCCGGCGTCTATGCCGACCAGGGCATTCCGGGCCTCACCGACTGGTTCACCGCCGCGCTCGCGACGCCGTGGCACATGGAGACGCGGCTGATTCCCGACGAGCAGGCGTTGATCGAGCGGACGCTGATCGAACTGGTCGACGTCGTCGGCTGCGCGCTGGTGCTGACGACCGGCGGCACCGGGCCCGCGCCGCGCGACGTGACGCCCGAAGCCACGCTCGCCGTCGCGCACAAGGTGCTGCCGGGTTTCGGCGAGGAGATGCGCCGGGTGAGCCTGCGCTACGTGCCGACGGCGATTCTCTCGCGCCAGGTCGGCGTCGTGCGCGGCCGGGCGCTGATCCTCAACCTGCCCGGCCAGCCCAAGGCGATCAAGGAAACGCTGGACGGCATCTTTCCCGCCGTCCCCTACTGCATCGACCTGATCGGCGGCCCGTACGTCGAGACCGACGAGGCGGTGTGCAAGGCGTTCCGGCCCAAGTCGGCGCTGCGCCCGTCCGCGAGCCGCCCGGCGTGACCCGCGCACCGGCGACGGGCCGCACGCGCGCCATCGCGTGACCGCCGGCGCCACCGGCGACTCGCCGGCCGCGCGCCGTCGTGCCGGCGTCGCCTTCGTCGTCGTGTCGGCGCTGTGTTTCGGCGCCATGGCGATCATGGCCCGCATCGCCTACGCTTCCGGCATCGACACCACGACGCTGCTCGCGCTGCGCTTTTCGATCGCCGCCCTCGTCATGGTGGCGGTCGCGCGGCTGCGCGGCGCCGTCTGGCCGCGCGGCAGGGTGCTGGCCGCCTTGATCGGCATGGGCGCCCTCGGCTACGCCGGGCAGGCGTTCACCTTCTTCACCGCCCTGACCCTCGCCCCCGCCGGACTGGTGGCGCTGCTCCTCTACCTGCATCCGGCGCTGGTCGCCGTGCTCTCGGCCGTGCTGCTGCACGAGCGGCTGTCGACCCCCAAGGTCGTGGCGCTGGTTGTCGCCCTGGCCGGGATGGCGCTGACGGTGCTGCCGACACTGGGCGACGGTGCGCCGGCCGCCCACCCGGGCATCGCGTCCGGCGTGGCGTTCGGTGTCGCCGCGGCGGCGATCTACGCCGGCTACATCCTGGTCGGCGCGCGCGTCGGCCGGGGGGTCGCCGCGCTGCCGATGGCGACGCTGGTCATCGGCAGCGCCGCGCTGCTGTTCGCGTTCGCGGCGGCGCTGTCCGGCCCGCGCTGGCCCGGCACGACCGCGGGCTGGCTCGCCGTCGCCGGCATCGCGCTCGTCTCCACGGTCGCCGCGATCACGCTGTTCTTCGCCGGCCTCGCGCGCATCGGGCCGACGCAGGCATCGACGCTGTCGACCGTCGAGCCGCTGTTCACCGTGCTGCTCGCCGCGGTCGTCCTCGGGGAGACGATCACCGCGGTGCAGCTCGCCGGCGGGGTGCTGATCCTCGCTGCCGTCGTCCTGCTCGCACGCGCGCCGCGACGACTTGAGGCGCCCTGACCCCCTCTCAGCCGCGCGCCGGCGGCGCTCGCTCGGAGCCTGCCCGCGCCGCCACCCGCGCCGCGGGATCCTGCCGGAAGAACTGGACGTAGAGCTCGTACAGGCCGCGATACTCGCGCCGAAAGCACAGCGGATCGGCGAAGAACACCTCGGCCAGCACGGCGAAGAACTCGGCCGGGCTCTCGGCCGCGTAGGGGTCGATGTGCGTGTGCCGGCCGAGCTGCACGCGAGCACGGAAGTGCGCGTAGGCGGCGTCGAGCCGGGTCGTCCAGGTGCGCAGCGACAGCCCCGGCGGCAGCGGCGGGCAGCCGTTCGCGTCGCCGCCGCGCATGTCGAGCTTGTGCGCGAATTCGTGGATCACGAGGTTCATCCCGGCGGTGTCCCAGTCGCCGCTGGCGGCGACGTCGGGCCAGGACAGCGCCACCGGCCCGTGCGGCATCGCTTCGCCGGCGAGCGGCCCCTCCTGCCGGTGCACGACCCCCGCCTCGTCCTCGTATTCCCACCCCGGGACGAACTCGTCGGGATAGACGATGACGTTCTCGAAGTCGTCGTACCAGGCGAGATCGAGCTCGAGGATCAGCACGCAGGCCTGGATGGCGATGATCACGCGCTGCAGCGGCGTCACCTCGTGGCCGCGCGCGCCGACGATCGCCTTGGCGTCGAGAAACAGCACCACCAGCGCGCGCAGGCGATCGATCTCGCCGGCGTCGTAGAGGTCGAGGAACGGCAGCGTGGCGCAGGCCTCGTGCCACAGGGCGTCGGGGATCGCGGCGCCCTTCAGCACCCGCTCGCGACGCCACTTGCGAAGCAGACCGAACACGGGACCTGCGCCGCCCGCCCCGGTCAGGGCGTCCCGGCGCCGTCGTCGGCGCCCGGCGCGATGCTGCCGATGATCCGCACGGCGTCGTGCTCGGGCAGCGACTCGACGTCGCGCAGGTGGCGCTCGATCGCCCGCGTGCGCACGCCCGCGTCCTCGATCGTGCGGCTCGCCTGGTCGATCTTGTCCTTGGTCTTCGCCAGCACGTCGCCGAAACGGTGGAACTCGGTCTTGACCGCGCCGAGGATCTTCCACACCTCGCTCGAGCGCTGCTCGATCGCCAGCGTGCGGAAGCCCATCTGCAGGCTGTTGAGCAGCGCCGCCAGATTCATCGGGCCGCAGAGCAGCACCCGCTGCTCGCGCTGCAGCGTGTCGGCGAACCCCGGGCGCGCCATCATCTCGGCGTAGAGCCCCTCGGTCGGCACGAACAGGATGGCGAAATCGGTGGTGTGCGGCGGCTCGACGTACTTGTCGCGGATCTTCTTCGCCTCGTTGCGGAAGAACTCGTCCAGCGCCTTGCGGCTCGCGTCCATGACCGCGAGATCGGCGCGCTCCGTCGCGTCCTGCAGCCGCTGCCAGTGGTCGAGCGGGAACTTGGCGTCGATCGGCAGCCAGCACGGCACCCCGGCGTCGCCCTTGCCCGGCAGGCGGATCGCGAACTCGACGCGATCAAAGCTGCCCGGCCGGGTGGCGACGTTGGCGGCGTACTGCGCCGGCGTCAGCATCTCCGCCAGCAGCGTCGCGAGCTGCACCTCGCCCCAGCCGCCGCGGGTCTTGACGTTGGCCAGCACGCGCTTCAGGTCGCCGACGCCGGCGGCGAGCGTCTGCATCTCGCCCAGCCCCTTGTGCACCTGCTCCAGCCGGTCCGACACCTGCTTGAACGACGCCCCGAGCCGCTGCTCCAGCGTCGCCTGCAGCTTCTCGTCGACGGTGGCGCGGATCTCGTCGAGCTTCCTCGCGTTCTCGTCGCGCATGACGTCGAGCCGCTGCTCGACCGTCGCGCGCACGGCTTCCAGGCGCTCCTGGTTCGTGCGTGTGAGCTCGGCGAGGCGCAGTCCAAAGTGCTGCATCTGCTCGCCCTGCCCCGAGGCCATGCCGGCGAGCTGCTGCTGCAGCGACTGGGAAAAGCGCGCGAGGTTGGTCGCGAGCTCGGCGCGCGCCGCGACCGCCGCCGCCGCGCTCTCGCTGCGCGCGGTGGCGAGGTCGCCGCGCACGTCGCGCTCGAGGTTCGACGACTGCGCCGCGAGGGCCTCGACGCGGGCGCGCAGCTCCCCGGCTTCCCGCGCCGCCGCGTCGCGGGCGGCGACCAGCGCGCCCAGCCGCGACCAGGCGAGCGCCAGCAGCACCGCCAGCCCGATGCAGCAGGCCAGCACGGCAATGGGAAAGAGCAGCGGATCGATCATCGCGCGGCGAGTTTACCTCGCGCCGGGCGGGTCGGTGCCGGCAGCGGAAACCTCCGCACGGAAGCACCCGACGCGGCCGGCGTCACGGGCGGAGGGCGACGGGTCAGGCCGCCTCGCGCGACGCCTTCTTGCGCTCGTGCTCCTTGAGGAAGCGCTTGCGGATGCGGATCGACTGCGGCGTCACCTCGACCAGCTCGTCGTCGGCGATGAACTCGACCGCGTACTCGAGGTTGAGCTGGATCGGCGGCACCAGGCGCACCGCCTCGTCGGTGCCGGAGGCGCGGACGTTGGTCAGCTGCTTGCCCTTGATCGGATTGACGACCAGGTCGTTGTCGCGGCTGTGGATGCCGATGACCATGCCCTCGTAGAGCTTGTCGCCGGGCGAGACGAACATCCGGCCGCGGTCCTGCAGCTTCCACAGCGCGTAGGCGACGGCCTCGCCCTCCTCCTGCGAGATCAGCACGCCGTTGCGGCGGTCAGGAATGTCGCCCTTGACCGGCGCGTAGCCGTCGAACACGTGGCTCATCAGCCCGGTGCCGCGGGTGAGGTTCATGAACTCGCCCTGGAAGCCGATCAGGCCGCGGGCCGGGATCCGGTACTCGAGCCGGGTACGGCCGCGGGCGTCGGACTCCATGTTGGTGAGGTCGCCGCGACGGGGCCCCAGCGCCTCCATCACCGCGCCCTGGTGCTGCTCCTCGACGTCGACCGACAGCGCCTCGTAGGGCTCGCAGGTGACGCCGTCGACCTCGCGCAGCACCACCCGCGGCCGCGACACCGCCAGCTCGAAGCCCTCGCGGCGCATGTTCTCGATCAGGATGGTGAGGTGCAGCTCGCCGCGGCCCGACACCAGGAACGCGTCGGTGTCGCCGGTCTCGTCGACGCGCAGCGCCATGTTGGTCAGGAGTTCCTTCGCCAGCCGGTCGCGCAGGTTGCGCGAGGTGACGTACTTGCCCTCGCGGCCGGCGAGCGGCGACGTGTTGACCTGGAAGTACATCGACAGCGTGGGCAGGTCGACGAGGATCGGCGGCAGCGCCTCCGGCACCTCGAGCGAGGCCAGCGTGGTGCCGATGGACAGCGTGTCGATGCCGGTGACCAGCACGATGTCGCCGGCGGTCGCGACGTCGACGGGAACGCGCTCCATGCCGGAGAAGGCGAACAGCTGGCCGACCTTGCCCTTGGCCGGCACCTGCCCCTCGGCCAGCGGCCCGTGGAGGATGGCGACCTCCTGTCCGGCGGCGAGCCGTCCGCGGCGGACGCGGCCGATTCCCAGCCGGCCGACGTAGCTCGAGTAGTCGAGCGCGCTCACCTGGAACTGCAGCGGCCCGTCGACGTCGGTGACCGGCGGCGGCACGCTGGCGAGAATGGTCTCGAACAGCGCCCGCATGTCGGCGTCGGCGCCGGGGAGGTGGGCCTTGGCGACCGCGACGTCCAGCGTCGCCCAGCCGTTCAGCGCCGAGGCGTAGACGACCGGGAAGTCGAGCTGGTGCTCGTTGGCGCCCAGCTTGTCGAACAGCTCGAAGGTCTGGTTGACGACCCACTCGGGACGCGAGCCCGGCCGGTCGACCTTGTTGACGACGACGATGGGCTGCAGGCCCTGCTGCAGCGCCTTCATGGTGACGAAGCGGGTCTGCGGCATCGGGCCTTCGACCGCGTCGACCAGCAGCAGCACGCCGTCGACCATCCCCAGCACCCGCTCGACCTCGCCGCCGAAATCGGCGTGGCCCGGCGTGTCGACGATGTTGATCTTGGTGTGCCGTAGGCGATCGAGCAGTTCTTGGCGAGGATGGTGATGCCGCGCTCGCGCTCGAGGTCGTTGCTGTCCATCATCCGCTCGCCCACGTGCTGGTGCTTGGCGAAGGTCCCCGCCTGCACCAGCAGCTTGTCGACGAGCGTCGTCTTGCCGTGGTCGACGTGGGCGATGATGGCGATGTTGCGCAGTGCGGCGGGGCGGATGGTCATGATGGCGGGCCGGGTCTCTCTGGGGGCGTGCGGGATGGCCACGGAACTCCCCGCGGCGGGCAACCCGAAATTATAGCCCGAAAGTGGCTGAGGACGCCACGAATATTTCGCCAAATCCGAAACTTACGCTATAATCCGGCCTCGGGCGGCCGTTCCGGTCACCGCCCAACTCGCTACGGACCGGGATCGACCGCGGCAACGCTCTCCCGAGCCGCCCACGGCGTCGTCTCCCCCTCCTTCCAGCGCCCATCCAGTCATCCGCAGCCTGGACCGGAAATCCCGCAGGGGATGGGCCGCGTTCAGGAGTTGCAATGCACGCAACGAGCTTCGACGAGCTCGGCCTGCGGCCCGAATTGCTGCGGGCCGTGGCCGAAGCCGGCTATACCGTTCCCACCCCCATCCAGGCGCAGGCGATCCCCGTGATCATGGCCGGCCGCGACGTCATGGGCGGCGCCCAGACCGGCACCGGCAAGACGGCGGGCTTCGCGCTGCCGATCCTGGAGAAGCTGGCGCCGATGGCCAACAGCAGCCCTTCGCCGGCGCGGCACCCGGTACGGGCGCTGATCCTCACCCCGACGCGCGAACTCGCGATCCAGGTCGAGGAAGCGGTCCGCACCTACGCCAAGTACACCAACCTGCGCTCGACGGTCGTCTACGGCGGCGTCGACATCAAGCAGCAGCTGGCGATCGTGCGCGCCGGCGTCGAGATCCTGGTCGCCACGCCCGGCCGGCTGCTCGACCACATCGAGCACAAGAGCGTCTATCTGGGACAGGTCGAGATCTTCGTGCTGGACGAGGCCGACCGCATGCTGGACATGGGCTTCATCCCCGACATCAAGCGCATCATGGCGCTGCTGCCGGTGACCGCCAAGCGGCAGAACCTGCTGTTCTCGGCCACGTTTTCCGGCGAGATCAAGAAGCTCGCCGACGCGCTGCTCAACGCGCCGCAGCTGATCGAGGTCGCCAAGCGCAACACCGCCGCGGAAACCGTGTCCCAGTGCGCCTACCGCGTCGCCAGCGAAGCCAAGCGCGGCCTGCTCGAGCACCTGGTGCGCTCGCGCAACCTCAACCAGGTGCTCTGCTTCGTGCGCACCAAGCACGGCGCGTCGCGGCTCGCGCGGCAGCTGGAAAAGGACGGCCTCATCACCTCGGCGATCCACGGCGACAAGGACCAGAAGGCACGGCTGGAGGCGCTCGAAGCGTTCAAGGCCGGCAAGCTGCAGGTGCTGGTCGCCACCGACGTCGCCGCCCGCGGCCTCGACATCGACGACCTGCCGCTGGTCGTCAACTACGAGATGCCCTACGTCCCCGAGGACTACATCCACCGCATCGGCCGCACCGGTCGTGCCGGCGCGGCCGGCGAGGCGATCTCGTTCGTCGCTCCCGACGAGGAGCGGTTGCTGTCCGAGATCGAGCGCCTGCTGAAGAAGGCGGTGCCGATCGTCGTGCCCGAGGGTTTCGATCCGGCGGCCGGCAGCCGACGCGACCACGGCGAGCGCAGCGAGCGCGGCCCGAGGCACGCCCGTCCGACGCACGAAGCGCGCGCCCCGCGGGCGGAGCGTGCGCCGCGCGACGAAACCCGAGCGGAGCGTCCCCCGCGCGACGAAACCCGAGCGGAACGGCCGCCGCGCGAGGACCCCCGCATCGCGCGCGAACTGGCCTATGCGCTCAACCCCGACCAGCCGCTGCCCGAGCCGAGCGCGGCCGCGAGCGGCGACACGCGCAGCCCCCCGCGCCCCACCCGTCCCGGCTTCGGTCACGGCCGGCCGGTGCCGGCGCTGCTGATGAAGCGCGCCACCCCGCCCGCACCGCCAGCCGAACCCGACAGCGCCTGAGAGGCTTTCGACCGCGCCCGGCTCTCTCCCCGGTGACACGTGACCCCACTCCCCCGCGCCGCGCCGGCCACCGTCCTCAGCGTCGATGACCTGACCGTCGAGTTCGCCACCACCGAGCGCACCGTCGAGGCGATCCGCGGCGTGGGTTTCAGCGTGGCCGCCGGCGAGACCGTCGCCATCGTCGGCGAATCCGGATCGGGCAAGTCCGTGTCGGCGCTGTCGATCCTGCGCCTGGTCGAGCACGGCGGCGGCCGGATCACGCGCGGCCGCATCGACTTCACGCGGGCCGACGGCTCCCGGCTCGACCTCGCGCGCGCCGACGCCGCGACGATGCGCGCGATCCGCGGCGCCGAGATCGCGATGATCTTCCAGGAGCCGATGACCTCGCTCAATCCGGTGTTCACCGTGGGCGAGCAGATCGCCGAATCGGTGCGCCTGCACCAGGGCAAGGACCGCGCGACCGCCGAGGCCGAGGCGCTGCGCATGCTGGAGCTGGTGCGCATCCCCGAGGCGGCGCACGTGCTGCATCGCTATCCGCACCAGCTCTCCGGCGGCATGCGCCAGCGGGTGATGATCGCGATGGCGCTGTCGTGCCGGCCGCGCCTGCTGATCGCCGACGAGCCGACGACCGCGCTCGACGTCACCATCCAGGCGCAGATCCTCGCGCTGATCCGCCTGCTGCAGGACGAGCTCGGCATGGCTGTCGTGTTCATCACCCACGACATGGGCGTCGTCGCCGAGATCGCCGACCGCGTGGTCGTCATGTGGCAGGGCGAGAAGGTCGAGGAAGGTCCGGCCGAGGCGGTCTTCGCCTCGCCGCGGCACCCCTACACCCGCGCGCTGCTGTCGGCGGTGCCGCGGCTCGGCTCGATGCAGGGCACCGACACGCCGGCGAAGTTCCCGCTGATCGACGTCGACGACGCGGCCGCGCCGCCGCCGGGCGATCCGCACACCCCGAGGGCACCGCTGCCGGCGCAGGATGTGCCGCTGCTCCGCGTGCGCGGGCTCACCACGCGCTTCGACGTCCGCAGCGGCATCCTGAATCGCGTCCGCCGCCGCGTCCACGCGGTGGAGCGCGTGAGCTTCGATCTCGCCGCCGGCGAGACGCTGGGGCTGGTCGGCGAATCGGGCTGCGGCAAGTCCACCACCGGCCGCGCGCTGCTGCGCCTGGTCGACATTGCCGGCGGCAGCATCGAGTTCGGCGGTCGCGACATCGCCCGGCTGCCGGCGTCGGCGGTGCGTCCGGTGCGGCGCGACATCCAGATGATCTTCCAGGACCCCTTCGCGTCGCTCGATCCGCGGCTCACCGTCGGCTTCTCGATCGCCGAGCCCCTCTACGTGCACGGCATCGCCGACGCCAGCGCGGCGCAGGACCGCGTCGCCTGGCTGCTCCGGCACGTCGGCCTCTCCCCCGACCATGCGCAGCGCTATCCGCACGAGTTCTCCGGCGGCCAGCGGCAGCGGATCGCCATCGCGCGCGCCCTCGCCCTCAATCCCAGGATCATCATCGCCGACGAGGCGGTGTCGGCGCTCGACGTCTCGATCCGCGCGCAGATCGTCAACCTGCTGCTCGACCTGCAGGACGAGTTCGGCCTGTCGTTCCTGTTCATCTCGCACGACATGGCGGTGGTCGAGCGCGTGAGCCACCGCGTCGCCGTCATGTACCTCGGGCAGATCGTCGAGATCGGGCCGCGGCGGGCAGTGTTCGAGAACCCGCAGCACGCCTACACCCGCCGGCTGATGGCGGCGGTCCCCGTCGCCGATCCGGGGCGCCGCCGGCGCAAAAGGGAGTTATCATCGGCGGAGATCCCCAGCCCCATCCGCGACGTCGGCGACGAGCCCGAGATCCTGCCGCTGCGCGAGGTGGGCCCGGGGCATTTCGTCGCCGAGCATCCCGTGTCCGGTCCCGCCTGAGGGCGCCCGGCCCGTTTGTCTTCCTCTTCCGTACGACGCAGGAGTCACCACGATGAAAACGCTGTTCCGCTCCGTCCTCCTCGGCACCGCGGCCGTCGCCGCCCTGGCCGCCGGCCCGACCCACGCGGCGAAGGACGTCGTCTTCGCCGTCGCCTCGACCTTCACGACCACCGACCCCTACGACGCCAACGACACGCTGTCGCAGGCGATGGCCAAGTCGTTCTACCAGGGGCTCTACGGCTTCGACAAGGACATGAAGATGATCCCGGTGCTGGCCGAGAGCCACGAGGTCACCAAGGACGGGCTCGTCTACACGTTCAAGCTGCGGAAGGGCGTCAAGTTCCACGACGGCACCGACTTCAAGGCCGACGCGGTCAAGGCCAACTTGGACCGGGTGACCAACCCCGACAACAAGCTCAAGCGCTACAGCCTGTACAACAACATCGCCAAGACCGAGGTCGTCGACGACTACACGGCACGGGTCACGCTGAAGACGCCGTTCTCGGCCTTCGTCAACCAGCTCGCGCATCCGTCGGGCGTGATGATCAGCCCGGCGGCGCTCAAGAAGTACGGCAAGGACATCGCCTTCAACCCGGTGGGCACCGGGCCGTTCAAGTTCGTCGAGTGGAAGCAGACCGACTACCTCAAGGTGGCGAAGTTCGACGGCTACTGGAAGAAGGGCCTGCCGAAGGTCGACACCATCACCTGGAAGCCGGTGATCGACAACAACTCGCGCAGCGCGGTGATGCAGACCGGCGAGGCGCACTTCACGTTCCCCGTCCCCTACGAGCAGGTCGACACGCTGAAGGCCAAGGCCGATCTTGAAGTCGTTGCCGCGCCGTCGATCGTCCACCGCTACATGTCGATGAACGTGCAGCACAAGCCCTTCGACAACCCCAAGGTGCGGCAGGCGATCAACTACGCGATCAACAAGGAGGCGCTGGCGAAGGTCGCGTTCAACGGCTTCGCCTTCCCGGCCGAGGGTGCCACGCCCGGTGGGGTCGCGTACCACGTGAAGACCGGACCGTGGCCGTACGACGTGGCGAAGGCGAAGGCGCTGCTGGCCGAGGCCGGCTACCCGAACGGCTTCGAGACCGAGCTGTGGTCCGCGTACAACCACAGCACCGCGCAGAAGGTGATCCAGTTCCTGCAGCAGCAGCTGGCCCAGGTGGGCATCAAGGCCAAGATCCTGGCGCTCGAGGCCGGGACGCGGGTCGAGAAGGTCGAGAGCTGGCAGGATCCCGCCACCGCGCCGATCCGCCTCTACTACGTCGGCTGGTCGAGCTCGACCGGCGAGGCCGACTGGGCGCTGCGCCCGCTGCTCTACGGCGAGTCCGCGCCACCGCGCCTCTTCAACACCGCGTACTACAAGAACGCGAAGGTCGACGCCGCGATCAAGGGCGCGCAGCTCACCACCGACTCCGCCGAGAAGGCGAAGCTCTACAAGGAAGCGCAGGAAGAGATCTGGAAGGACGCGCCCTGGGCCTTCCTCGTCACCGAGCGGCTGCTGTCGGTCAACAACAAGAAGCTCTCGGGCGTCCACGTGATGCCGGATGCGTCGTTCGCGTTCGAGGAAGCCGACCTCAAGTAGACCGGGCGGAACCGCTCGGAATTCGGGGTCTGTGGGAGCGGCTTCAGCCGCGAACGGCAACGTCGCAACACGACGGCGTTCGCGCCTGAAGGCGCTCGACAAAACCTTTGCCCATACCCCGCCTTGTGGGAGCGGCTTCAGCCGTGAATCGCCGAATGCTTGTTCGCGCCTGAAGGCGCTCCTACAAGCATATGCCGCTGTTTTTCGTGGGAGCGGCTTCAGCCGCGAAGGGTTGCACCGCAAGCACACGCGACCGCTTTTCGTAGGAGCGGCTTCCGCCGCGAACGGAGACGCATGAGCCACACCCTTCGGGCCTGAACACCCTTCTGCGCGCAGGCAAACCCTTTGCTGCAATACATCGCCAAGCGGCTCGCGGGGCTCGCGCCGACGTTGTTCATCGTCGCGGTGCTGGTGTTCCTGTTCGTCCACCTGCTGCCGGGCGACCCGGCGCGGCTCGCCGCAGGCCAGGACGCGACGCCGGAGACGGTCGAGCTGGTCCGCCAGGACCTCGGTCTCGACAAGCCGCTGCCCGAGCAGTTCGCGCGCTTCGTCTCCGGGGCGCTGCGCGGCGATTTCGGCCGCTCGCTGCGCACCAAGCGGCCGGTCGGCACCGAGATCGCCGAGCGGTTCATGCCGACGTTCTGGCTGACGGTCACCAGCATGTCGTGGTCGGTGATCTTCGGCATGGGCATCGGCGTGCTGTCGGCAGTCTGGCGCAATCGCTGGCCCGATCGCGTCGGCATGACGCTCGCGGTCTCCGGCATTTCGTTTCCCGCGTTCGCGCTGGGCATGGTGCTGATGGAGGTCTTCGCCGTCCAGCTCAACTGGCTGCCCACCGTCGGCGCGGACAGTTGGCGGCACTACGTCCTGCCGTCGCTGACGTTGGGCGCGGCGGTGGCGGCGATCATGGCGCGGTTCACGCGCTCGTCGTTCGTCGACATCCTGCAGGAGGACTACATCCGCACCGCGCGCGCCAAGGGCCTGCCGGAGAGCGCCGTGGTCGCCAAGCACGGGCTGCGCAACGCGCTGATCCCGGTGGTGACGATGATGGGCCTGCAGTTCGGCTTCCTGCTCGGCGGCTCGATCGTCGTCGAGGTGGTGTTCAACTGGCCGGGCCTCGGGCGCCTGCTGGTCGACGCGGTCGGCATGCGCGACTATCCGGTGATCCAGGCGCTGGTGCTGCTGTTCTCGCTCGAGTTCATCCTCATCAACCTGATCGTCGACGTGCTGTACGGGCTGATCAACCCGACGATCCGCTACCGCTGATGGCGACCACCGCCACCGTTGCCGGCAGCGAGCGCGTCCGCACGCCCTGGACCGAGGTCTGGCGCAAGTTCCGCCGCCAGCACGTGGCGCTCGCGGCGGGCGCCTTCGTCGTGCTGCTGGTGCTGGTGGCGGTCGTCGCGCCGGCGCTGGTGCCCTACGACGCCGAGAACTTCTTCGACTACGACCGGATCAACGCGCCGCCCCTCGTGGCAACACTGGTTCGGCGTCGACCCGCTGGGCCGCGACATCTTCAGCCGCATCGTCATGGGCGCGCGCATCTCGCTGACCGCGGGCTTCGTCTCGGTCGCCGCGGGCGCGCTGGTCGGCACGCTGCTCGGCCTCGTCGCCGGCTACTACGAGGGCTGGTGGGACCGCGCGATCATGCGCCTCTGCGACGTGCTGTTCGCGTTTCCCGGCATCCTGCTCGCCATCGGCATCGTCGCCATCCTGGGCAGCGGGATGGCCAACGTGATCATCGCGGTGGCGGTGTTCAGCATCCCGACCTTCGCCCGCCTGGTGCGCGGCAACACGCTCTCGCTCAAGCACCTCACCTACGTCGAGGCCGCGCGCAGCATCGGCGCCTCCGACGCGACGATCATCCTGCGGCACATCTTCCCGGGCACGATCTCGGCGGTCGTGGTCTACTTCTCGATGCGCATCGGCACGTCGATCATCACCGCGGCGAGCCTGTCGTTCCTCGGCATGGGCGCGCAGCCGCCGACGCCCGAGTGGGGCGCGATGCTGAACGAGGCGCGGGCCGACATGATGACGGCGCCGCACGTCGCGATCTTCCCGGCGCTGGCGATATTCGTCACCGTGCTGGCCTTCAACCTGCTGGGCGACGGGCTGCGCGACGCCCTCGACCCCAAGATCGAGCAGAAATGAGCGCCGCCGGGCCGTCCCAAGGCGCGAATTGCGCCCCCTCGGGGGGCAGCGAAGCGGCCGTGGCCGCGAGCGTGGGGGTACATCAATGTGGGGGTACATCAATGAGCGACCTGCCCCACATCGGCGACTTCCCGGCCGGCCCGCGACGCTCGATCAGCGACGTCGCCGGCGTCACCGTCGGCCACCGGACGATCGCGACCGGCCCGCTGCAGACCGGCGTCACCGTCGTCCGTCCGCACCTCGCCGACCCGTTCCTGCAGAAGCTGCCGGCAGCGGCGGTGGTCATCAACGGCTTCGGCAAGAGCGTCGGCCTCCTCCAGCTGAACGAGCTCGGCGTGCTGGAGACGCCGATCGCGCTCACCAACACCTTCGCCGTGGGCACCGTCGCCACCGCGCAGATTCGCTCGGCCATCGCCGCCAACCCCGGCATCGCGCGGACCACCACGTCGGTCAATCCGCTGGTGTTCGAGTGCAGCGACGCGTGGCTGTCCGACATGCAGGCGCTGGCGGTGACGGAGGACGACTACGCCGCCGCGCTGGCCGCCGCCGCGGTCGACTTCGAGCGCGGCTCGGTCGGCGCGGGACGCGGGATGTCCTGCTTCGGCCTCAAGGGCGGGATCGGCACCGCCTCCCGGCGCCTCGACAGCGACCGCCGCAGCGGCATCATCGGTGCGCTGGTGCTCGCCAATTTCGGCCGGCTGGAAAGCCTGACCATCGCCGGCCGGCGGATCGGCCCCGCCCTCGCGGCGCGGCTCGAGGGCGCCGCGCCGCAGCGGGACCAGGGCTCGGTCATCGTCGTGCTCGCGATCGACGCGCCGCTCGACCATCGGCAGCTGCGCCGCGTGGCGATGCGCGGCGCCGCCGGCATCGCCCGCACCGGCTCGTATTACGGTCACGGCAGCGGCGACATCGTGGTCGCGTTCTCCACCGCCGAGCGCATTCCGCACGTCGCGGTGGGCACGGTGCTGTCCCGGCGCTGCCTGGTCGAGGCCGAGCTGGAGACGCTGTTCCGCGCCGCCGCCGACGTGACCGAGCAGGCGATCCTCGACGCGCTGTTCAGCGCCACCACCGTCACCGGTTTCGCCGGCCACACCCGCCACGCGCTGACCGAGATCGCGCCGGACTGGGCGACGCTGGGATGAGCGTCGTCGTCGCGCACTGTCGCGCGGGCTTCGAGCCCGAGGCAGCGGCGGACCTCGCCGCGGTGGCGGCCGCGGCCGGAACGACGGTCGAGGTCGACGCGCCGCCCGGCCGCGGGTACGTCGTCGCGACGCCGCGGACGTTCGACGCGCAGCGCTGGCCGCGCGCGCTCGACGCGGCGCCGCCGGTGTTCGTCCGCTCGCTCTTCTTCGGCACCGGCCCCCACGCGCTGTTCGCCGACGACGCGGCGACGCGCGGCCGGCCGGACCGCGTCGCGCCGCTCGCCGCGCTGCTCGCCGCATTCCGGCGCGACTGCCGGCAGCCCGGCATCGGCGTCCGGCACCGTGCCGCCGCGGTGTTCGGCGAGCTCCGGATGGAGACCGCCGACACCAACGACGGCAAGGAGCTGTCGGGACTGTGCCGCCGGCTGGAACTGCCGCTCGCCGGGGAGCTCCTCGCCGACGGTGCGCTGGCCGAGCACGACGACGCCGACACGCCGACCGTGCTGCCCGCGCTGCACGTGCTGTTCGCCCACGGGGCCGAGGTCTACATCGGCGTCAGCGCGCCGCCCTGGGGCAGCCGCTGGGCGATGGGCATCCCCCGGCTGCGCATGCCGCGCGGCGCGCCGTCGCGCTCGACGCTGAAGCTCGCCGAGGCGATCCAGGCGTTCCTGGGCGACCAGGCCGGCGACCTGCTGCGCGGCGGCATGAAGGCGGTCGACCTGGGCGCCGCACCGGGCGGATGGACCTGGCAGCTGGTGCAACGCGGCTTGCGCGTCACCGCCGTCGACAACGGTCCGCTGAAGGGCGAGGTGGCCGAGGATCCGCTGGTCACCCACCTGCGCGTCGACGGGTTGACCTACGTTCCGCGGCGGCCGGTCGACTGGATGGTCTGCGACATCGTCGACCAGCCCTCGCGCATCGCCGCGCTGGTGGCGCGCTGGATCGCCGAGGGCCACGCGCGAGGAACGATCTTCAACCTCAAGCTGCCGATGAAGAAGCGCTACGATGAGATGCTGCGCTGCCGGGCGATCATCGACGATGCGCTGGCGCGATCACGCTTGCGCCACCGGCTGCAGCTGCGCCAGCTCTACCACGACCGCGAGGAAGTCACCGGCATCGTGCTGCGAACCGGATAGGCGCGCCGCCCGGACGCCCCCGCCCCCGGGGCAGGACAGAAGGTCTAGTGCTAGGGCCGCCGGGCCCCCACGGACGGGAGACGCGCTTTACGGGCCCGAAGCAGGGCCCCGGAGGCGGGCGACACCGCGCAGCGAAAGCTCCGCTGCCCGATGACAGCGCACGAAGTGGTTGGGGGCGATCTCTTCCTGCACCGGCGCCTTCTGGCTGCAGACGGCCTGCGCGTAGCGGCAGCGCGGGTGGAAATGGCAGCCCGGCGGCGTGTTGGCGGGATCGGCCACCTCGCCCTGCAGGACGATCCGCTCGGAACGAAGCCGCGGATCCGGCTTGGGCACCGCCGACATCAGGGCTTCGGTATAGGGGTGGCGCGGCGACGCGAACAGCTCCTCGGTCGGCGCGGTCTCCACGATCCGGCCGACGTACATCACCGCGACCCGCTCGCTGATGTGCTTGACGACGCTCAGGTCGTGGGCGACGAACAGGACGGTGAGGCCGAGCCGCTCCTGCAGCTCGAGCAGCAGGTTGAGGATCTGCGCCTGCACCGAGACGTCGAGCGCCGAGACGGGCTCGTCGGCGACGATGAGCCGCGGGTTCAGCGCAAGCGCGCGGGCGATGCCGATGCGCTGGCGCTGGCCGCCCGAGAAGGCGTGCGGATAGCGGCGCATGTATTCGGGGCGCAGCCCCACGAGACGCAGCAGCTCGACGACGCGGTCGGTGCGCTCCTGCGGGCTGCCCACGCCGTGGACGAGCAGCGGCTCGCCGACGATGTCGAGCAGCGTCATCCGCGGGTTGAGCGACGAGAACGGGTCCTGGAAGATCATCTGCATCTGGCGCCGCAGCGACCGCAGTTCGCCGGCCGGGATCGTCGCCACGTCGATCATCTTCCCGCCGTCCTCGAGCAGCACCTGGCCCGCCGTGGGATCGATCGCGCGCAGGATGCAACGCGACGTCGTCGTCTTGCCGCAGCCGCTTTCGCCGACCAGCGACAGCGTCTCGCCCTGGTTGAGAAAGAACGTCACGTCGTCGACGGCCTTGACCTGGCCGACGACCTTCTGCAGCAGTCCCCGGCGGATCGGGAAGTACTTCTTAAGCCCCTTGACTTCGAGGAGCCGGGTCCTGGTCGCAGCTGCGTGGTCGCCGGTCATGGCGCGGTCCCGGCGGCGGCCGGTGCGTAGAGGAAGCAGCTCACCTGGCGCCCGTCGCCGACGGGCACGAGTTGCGGCTCCTCCTTGTCGCAGCGGCCGGCGATGAACGCCGTGCAACGCGGATGGAACGGGCAGCCCGGCGGCCGGTTGAAGGGGTGCGGGATCGACCCTTGGATCGTGGGCAGCCTGATCCGCGGCTTCGAGTCGATGCTGGGGATCGACTGCAGCAGCGCCTTCGTGTACGGGTGCTTCGGGTCGTGGAAGATGGCGTCGACGTCGCCCTGCTCGACGACGCGGCCGAGGTACATGACCACGACGTCGTCGGCCATCTCGGCGACCACGCCGAGGTTGTGGGTGATCAGCATGATCGCCATGCCGCGCTCGCGCTGGATCGTCCTCAGCAGGTCGAGTATCTGCGCCTGCGTGGTGACGTCGAGCGCCGTCGTCGGCTCGTCGGCGATGAGCAGCCGCGGGTTGCACGACAGCGCGGCGGCGATCATCGCGCGCTGGCGCAGGCCGCCGGAGAGCTCGAACGAGTATTCGTCGATGCGCCGCTCGGGCTTCGGGATGCCGACGCTCTTCAGCACCTCGATGCCGCGCAGCCGCGCCTCCTTCCGGCTCACCTTGCTGTGCAGCAGCACCGCCTCGATGATCTGCTCGCCGACGGTGTGCACCGGGCTGAACGAGGTCATCGGCTCCTGGAAGATGAGGCCGATGTCGCCGCCGCGGATCGCGCGCATCTCCCGGCCGTCGGGCTTCTGCTGCACGAGATCGGTCACGCCGCCGTCCGGCCGCGTGAGCAGGATCTCCCCGTCGACGATCCGCCCCGGCGCCTCGACGATGCGCAGGATCGACTGCGCGGTCACGCTCTTCCCGCAGCCGCTCTCGCCGACGATGCCGAGCGTCTTGCCCTCGTGCACGTCGAACGACGCGCCGTCGACCGCCTTGGTCGTGCCCTCGTCCTGGTAGAAGCAGGTCCGCAGGTTGCGGACCGACAACAGCGTCTTGGCGTCGCCGCTCATCGTTGTCGCCGCCGCTTAGAGATACGGGTCCGCGGCGTCGCGGATGCCGTCGCCCATGAAATTGAACGCGAGCACCGCAACGACGACCGGAATGGTCGGAACCAGCAGCCAGGGCGAGATGACCAGCGCCTGGATGTTCTGCGCGTCCTGGAGCAGCACGCCCCAGCTGATCGCCGGCGGCCGCAGGCCGAGGCCGAGGAAGGAGAGCGACGTCTCGCTGATGATGATCGCCGGGATCGCCAGTGTCGTCGCCGCGATGATGTGGCTGATGAACGAAGGCACCATGTGGCGGAAGATGATCCGCGACTTGCTGCAGCCGACGAGCTCGGCCGCCATCACGAAGTCCTCCTCCTTGAGCGAAATGAACCGGCCGCGCACGACGCGCGCGAGCTCGGTCCAGCCGATCAGCGAGATGATGATCGTGATCGCGAAGTAGACCTGGACGACGCTCCACTCGGCCGGCAGCGCCGCGGCGAGCCCCATCCACAGCGGGATCGTCGGGATCGAGCGCAGGATCTCGATGATCCGCTGGATCACCGTATCGATCATCCCGCCGAAAAAGCCGGAGACGCCGCCGAGCACGACGCCCAGCACCAGGGAGAGCGCCACGCTGACGAGGCCGATCGTCATCGACGTCTGCGTCGCGTACATGAGCCGCGACCACATGTCCCGCCCCTGCAGGTCGGTGCCGAGCAGAAACAGCGAGTCGCCGGCCCGGCCCTCCTGCACGCCGATGAGGTGGCGATCCATCGGAATGAAGCCCAGAAACTGGTACGGCTCGCCGCTGGCGAAGAACGACAGGTAGACCTTCTTCCCGGGGTCGGGAACGTAGACCCGCTTGAACGTCAGCGGGTCGCGCGCGCCCGTCAGCGCGTGGACGTAGGGCCGGAAGCTCCCGTCGTCGCGCCAGTGGATCTGCTGCGGGGCGATCAGCGAGCGCTGTGCGTCCGACTCGTTCGGGTCGGTGTACGCAAAGAAGTCCGCGAACAGCGAGACCAGGTAGAACAGGACCAGAACGAAGGTGCCGCCGAGGGCGAGCCGGTGCTTGCGGAAGCGCCACCACATCAACTGCCACTGCGTGGCGACCGCGATGCGCTGCTCGGCCTGCCCGCCGGCGGCCAGCACCACCCCTTCATCGATCGTGACGGCGGGCGACCGCGGCGTTGCCGCGAGCTTGGGGGGACGTTTCATCACTGCTGCCCGAGCCGGATCCTCGGATCGACCCACATCAGCAGCAGGTCGGAGATGAACGTGCCGACCACCGTCAGCACGCCGAGCAGCAGCACGATGGTGCCGGCGAGGAACATGTCCTGCGCGATCAGCGCCTTGAGCAGCAGCGGGCCGACGGTGGGCAGGCTCAGGACCAGCGACACGATGATGCTGCCCGAGACCACGTACGGCAGCAGGTAGCCAATCGTGCTGACGAACGGATTGAGGGCGACGCGCACCGGGTACTTCAGGATCACCCGGTACTCCGGGAGCCCGCGGGCGCGGGCCGTCATCACGTAGGGCTTCCGCAGCTCGTCGAGCAGGTTCGACCGCATGATGCGGATCAGCTGCGCGGTGCCCGAGATGCCGAGGACGATCGCCGGGATCGGCAGGTGCAGGGTGAGGTCCCAGACCCGTGCCCAGCTCCACGGGGCCTCGGCGTAGTCCGGAGAGAAGAGCCCGCCCACGTTGGCCCCGAAGTAGGCGAAGCCGATGTACATCACGATCAGCGCCAGCATGAAACCCGGTATCGCGAGCCCGATGAACCCGATGAACGTGAATGCGTAGTCGAGGATCGAGTAGCGGTAGACGGCCGAGTAGATGCCGATCGGCAGCGCGACCGCCCAGGTGAATATGATGGCGGCCACCGATATGACCACCGTCAGCGACATCCGGTCGCCGATGACGTCGGACACCGGCCGCCCCCACTCCATCGCCATCCCGAAGTTGCCCTGCAGCATCAGGCCCATCCACTTCGCATACTGGATCGTGATGGGCTGGTCGAGGCCGAGCTGCTCGCGCATCGCGATCGCCTCGCCCTCGGACACCGCGCTGCCCGACGCCGACATCGACGCGATGTACGACGTCACGTAGTCACCCGGCGGCAGGTGGATGATCGCGAACGACAGCACCGAGATCGCCCACACGGTGAGCACGGCCAGCAACAGGCGGCGAACGATGTAGGCGACCATCGCGTTTTCCCGGTCCAGTTCCAGGCGCCGGACGGCGCCCGTCGGAAGCACGGCCGCCCGCGACGCGGGCGGCCGCCGTTGATGCTGCCTATGCTACTTGAAGTAGAACGTGATCGGCTGCGACGAGTACGGCGTGCGCACGTGCTGCGCGTTGGTCTGCCGGTCGGGAACGTTGCCCATGTTGTTCTTCACGATGCGAACGCCCATGAACGCCGGCGACTGCCCGACGGTCCCGATGCTCCACGTCTGCTCGACGATGATCTTCCAGAGCTCCTTGCCGGCCTTGACGCGGTCCTCTTCCTTCATGCCGAACGCGCTGCGGAAGAGGTCGAACGCCCTCAGCATCTCCGGATCGTCCGGCTTCTTGCCCGACTGGCCCTTCGACGCGTACCACCTCGCGAAGGCGATGCCCATGTGCGCTTCGGCGGCATCGACGGGCAGCGCGTGGCGCGGGAACAGGAACAGCACCTCGGAGCCGTCGTTGGCCCAGGTGATGATCTGGTTCTCGTTGTTGTTGTCGCGCGTGAACGCGAGGTTGCGCTCGAGCTCCTTGATGTCGACGTCGATGCCGATCTTCTTCCACTGCTGCTTGATCATCTCGCCGACCTGCGTGTACGGCACGAACTGCCCGCCCACGGTGACCATCTCGAGCCGCACGCGGCCCTTGCCGTCCGGACGCAGCCGGTAGCCTTCGGGGTCCTTCTTCGTCAGGCCCACCTTGTCGAGCAGCTCGTTGGACTGCCTGAGGTCGAGCACGCCCCACTTCTTGTTCCACTCCGCGCCGGGGCTGTAGACCGAGTCCGGCGCCGGCGCGACCGAGCCCGCCGTGCCGACACCGAGCCAGAACGCCTCGTTCAGCTGGTCGCGGTCGATGCCCAGCGCGAGCGCGTGGCGGAAGTCCTTGTTGCGCAGCAGCTTGCCGATCTCCGGGTCGGCGTCGTAGGCCATGCCGACGTGCAGCGCGACGTCGGCGCCGTTGAGGCCGGGATCGAGCTTGACCGTGTAGTTGCCTTTCTTCTGGTTCTCGAGGAACACCGGCAGCTTCGACAGGTGCATGTGGCGTTCCTGGATGTCGTATTCGCCGGCAATGGCGCGCAGGTTCGCCACCTCGGCGTTCTCGGCCAGGCTCATCGTGATGCGGTCGATGTAGGGCAGCTGGTTGCCGGCGGTGTCGACGCCCCAGAAGTACGGGTTGCGCTCCATCGCCCAGGTCGGCGTGTTGATCGGCGAGACGGTCTTCCACGGCGTCATCACCGGCAGCTCGGGGTTGAGCGCCCAGCTGTAGCGATTGCGCAGCAGCGACACCCAGTTGTCGAAACCCAGGTCCTTGGCCTTCTTGTTCGCCGCCTCCTCGGACGAGTACTTCGGCAGGAACTGCTTGAGGTAGTGCGCCGGCGCGTAGGCACCGCCCCAGTTCTGGAACGCACCGCGCGTGGCGAGGCCAGCCCCGATCGCCGTGCTGCCGGCGAGCTGGTAGACGAAGAACGCGTACGGCTCGGCAAACTCGAAGGCGACCGTGTAGTCGTCGATCTTGCGCATCGTGCCGGGCTTGCCGTCGATCTGGAACTCGAAGAACGGCGTGGGGACGATGTTCTTGTTGAGGTAGATGTCCTCGTACCAGAAGATGAAATCGTCGGCGGTGAGCGGCTTGCCGTCGGACCACTTGGCGCCCTTGCGCAGGTAGATCGTCGTCGTCTTGCCGTCGTCGCTGACCTTCCAGTCGCGGGCGAGGCTGGGCATGATCCGGGTGCCCGTGTAGTCGAAGGTCAGGATCTTGTCGGCGGACACGATGCGGTTGCCGTTCTCGTGGTCGGCGGGGCCGGTGAACGCCCGGCGCCAGTTGCCGCCGTACTTGCCGATCTGGTCCAGCGGCTTGACGACGAAGAGCTGCGACGGCTCGGGGAGACGCTTGTCGACTGCCGGCAGCTTGCCGTCCTTCACCAGCGCGGCGAGCGTCGGGGCTTCCTTGAAGGTCTTCGGAAAGGCCTTGGCGTCACGGATGATCTCCGGCCCCTGGAGCTTGCCGATCAGCGACGAGCCGATCTTCGGCGCGCCTGCGGGCGCCGCCGTCTGCGCGGCCGCTCCGACTGACCCCATCGCAAAGGCGCCGGCGAGCCCAAGACTCGCCAGCACACGTACCGCGCGCATCAATTTCATACGAATCTCCTTTTCCATGGTTCCGTTACGGTCGTCAGAAACCCCACGGACGGGCACCCATCCGTCGGTCCGATGGCGCAGGCGAGCGCCAGTGCAGCGCCACCGAACCCCGCGGGCCCAGACTCCCCCTTTTTGGGGGATTTTGCACCGTTACCGTCGACATTGCTTGCCGCAGATCAAGTCGGCGTCAGGTGAAGGATCGCCCAGGCGCCGGCGCGGCGCCGGCGCGCCCGAATGCGGCGGGGCCGCCGTCCCCGGTCGCGGACGGCGGCCCCGCTCGATCACTCCTGACGTCTAGCGAACCTTGCCAGCCTTCCACGCGTTGAGCAGCGTGTCGTAGGCGATCGTCTCACCCTTCGGCTTCTCGTTGGCGAGCTTTTTCCACGGCGCGCCCTTGTCGGAAAGGTACTTGTTCGGGTCGCCCTTGGGATTGAGCTTCGGTGCACAGCGGGCCATGCCGGCACGCTCCAGCCGCCCCATCACCTGGTCCATCTCCTCGGCCAGGGTGTCCATCGCCTGCTGCGGCGTCTTCTCGCCGGTCACGGCGACGGCGACGTTCTTCCACCACAGCTGCGCCAGCTTCGGGTAGTCGGGCACGTTGGTGCCGGTCGGCGTCCACGCGACGCGCGCCGGGCTGCGGTAGAACTCGACCAAGCCACCGAGCTTCGGTGCGAGGTCGGTCATCGCCTTGGACTGGATGTCCGACTCGCGAATCGGCGTCAGGCCCACGATGGTCTTCTTCAGCGACGTCGTCTTCGCGGTCACGAACTGCGCGTACAGCCAGGCGGCGGCCGTCTTGTTGGCGTCGTGCTTGTCGAAGAACGTCCACGAGCCCACGTCCTGGTAGCCGTTCTGCATCCCCTGCTTCCAGTACGGGCCGTTGGGACCCGGCGCCATCCGCCACTTCGGCGTGCCGTCCGGATTGACCACCGGCAACCCGGGCTTGGTCATGTCCGCGGTGAACGCCGTGTACCAGAAGATCTGCTGCGCGATCTGTCCCTGTGCGGGCACCGGCCCGGACTCGCCGAAGGTCATGCCGGTGGCGTCCTTGGGCGCGTACTTCTTCATCCAGTCGACGTACTTGGTCAGCGCGTAGACGGCGGCCGGCGAGTTGGTCGCGCCGCCGCGCGAGACCGAGGCACCGACCGGCGTGCAGCCGTCGGCGGTGGTGCGGATGCCCCACTCGTCGACCGGCTTGCCGTTGGGGATGCCGATGTCGGCGGTGCCGGCCATCGACAGCCAGGCGTCGGTGAAGCGCCAGCCCAGCGACGGATCCTTCTTGCCGTAGTCCATGTGGCCGTAGATCGGCTTGCCGTCGATGGTCTTCACGTCGTTGGTGAAGAACTCGGCGATGTCCTCGTAGGCGCTCCAGTTCAGCGGCACGCCGAGGTCATAGCCGTACTTGGCCTTGAACTTGTCCTTGAGGTCCTGGCGCGCGAAGAGGTCGGCGCGGAACCAGTACAGGTTCGCGAACTGCTGGTCGGGCAGCTGGTAGAGCTTCTTGTCCGGCGCCGTGGTGAAGCTGGTGCCGATGAAGTCCTTGAGGTCGAGCCCGGGGTTCGTGTACTCCTTGCCCGCACCGGCCATGTAGTCGGTGAGGTTCATGATCTTGCCGTAGCGATAGTGCGTGCCGATGAGGTCGGAGTCGGAAATCCAGCCGTCGTAGATCGACTTGCCGGACTGCATCGACGTCTGCAGCTTCTCGACCACGTCGCCTTCCTGGATCAGGTCGTGCTTCACCTTGATGCCGGTGATCTCCTCGAAGGCCTTGGCCAGCGTCTTGCTCTCGTACTCGTGCGTGGTGATGGTCTCGGAGACGACCGCGATCTCCTTCACCCCCTTCGCCTGGAGCTTCTTGGCCGCGTCGATGAACCACTTCATCTCCGCCATCTGCTGATCCTTGGTCAGCGTCGACGGCTGGAACTCGCTGTCGATCCACTTCTTTGCCTCCGGCTCGCCGGCCCACGCACTCTGACCCAGTGCCAGGGCCGCGACCGCGAGAGCCACGGCGTTCAAGCGCATCTGCATTCGAATCTCCTCATGAGCGCTCCCCGTGGTCGTTCACGGCGCCGGTCGGGAAGCTGTCGCCGGCACCGCTCATCGCTGTCAACCCTTGCGCATGATGAGCGCCAGCAGCGCCATCGACGCGAAGAAACTCAACCAGATCGAGGGCTCTTCCTCGAGGCCGAACCAGCCGACCATCCGCTCGCTCACCGCGACGAAGGCGAGGTTGACGTAGGCCGCGGCGAGCAGGCCGATGAACAGCCGGTCGCCGCGGGTCGTCGCGATCGGCAGGAAGCCCCTGCGCAGCACCGTCGGCGACTTCAGCTCCCACACCGTCATCGCAACCAGCATCGCGACGATGGCGCAGAAAAACACCGCCACCGGCAACGTCCAGGCCATCCACTCGAACATGCCCATTCCCTCGTCAGACGCGGCCCATCGCGAACCCTTTCGCGATGTAGTTGCGCACGAACCAGATCACGATCGCGCCCGGCACGATGGTCAGCACGCCGGCCGCCGCCAGCACGCCCCAGTCCATGCCCGACGCCGATATCGTGCGCGTCATCACCGCGACGATCGGCTTGGCGTTGACGCTGGTCAGCGTGCGCGCCATCAGCAGCTCGACCCAGCTGAACATGAAGCAGAAGAACGCGGCGACGCCGACGCCGGCCTTGATCAGCGGGATGAAGATGGTCAGGAAGAAGCGCGGAAACGAGTAGCCGTCGATGTACGCCGTCTCGTCGATCTCGCGCGGAATGCCGCTCATGAAACCCTCGAGTATCCACACCGCCAGCGGCACGTTGAACAGCAGGTGCGCCAGCGCCACCGCGATGTGCGTGTCCATCAGCCCGAGCGTCGTGTAGAGCTGGAAGAACGGCAGCAGGAACACGGCCGGCGGCGTCATCCGGTTGGTCAGCAGCCAGAAGAACACGTGCTTGTCGCCGAGGAAGCTGTAGCGGGAGAACGCGTACGCGGCGGGCAGCGCGACCAGCAGCGAGACGACGGTGTTGATGGCCACGTAGATCAGCGAGTTGATGTAGCCCGAGTACCACGAGACGTCGGTGAAGATCACGCGGTAGTTGTCCAGCGTGAAGTCCTTTGGCCACAGCGAGAACAGGCCCAGGATCTCCTCGTTGGTCTTGAACGACATGTTGACCATCCAGTACACCGGCAGGATGGCGAACGCGAGATAGAGAACCAGGAAGACGACGCGCTTCCTGAACCGGCGGTCATCCATGCCCGGCCCCCGTCTTGTCGGCCGTGCCGACGCGCTGCATCCAGTTGTACAGGATGAAGCACAGCAGCAGGATGATCAGGAAGTAGATCAGCGAGAACGCGGCGGCCGGGCCGAGGTCGAACTGCCCGACCGCCTTCTGCGTCAGGTACTGGCTCAGGAACGTCGTCGCGTTCCCGGGCCCGCCGCCGGTCAGCACGAAGGGCTCGGTGTAGATCATGAAGCTGTCCATGAAGCGCAGCAGCACCGCGATCATCAGCACGCCGCGCAGCTTCGGCAGCTGGATGTACCGGAACACCGCGAACTTCGACGCGCCGTCGATGCTCGCCGCCTGGTAGTAGGCATCGGGGATCGCCCGCAAGCCGGCGAAGCAAAGCAGCGCGACCAGCGGCGTCCAGTGCCAGACGTCCATCAGCAGCACGGTGAACCAGGCGTCGGACGCGTTGCCGGTATAGCTGTAGTCGAAACCGAGGGCCGCCAGCGCGGCTCCCATCAGGCCGATGTCGACGCGCCCGAAGATCTGCCATATCGTGCCGACGACGTTCCACGGGATCAGCAGCGAGATCGCGACGAGCACCAGCACCGCCGACGACTTCCAGCCCTTCGCCGGCATCGACAGCGCGAGCGCGATGCCGAGCGGGATCTCGACCAGCAGCACGGCGAGGGAAAACGTCATCTGGCGCAACAGCGCCCCCTGCAGGTCCTCGTCGCGCATCACCGACTTGAACCACTCGGTGCCCACGAACACGCGGCGCTCGGGCGAGATGATGTCCTGCACCGAATAGTTCACGACGGTCATCAGGGGCAGGATCGCCGAGAAGGCGACGCAGAGCACCACCGGCAGGATCAACAGCCAGGCCTTCTGGTTGACGGGCTTCACGCCGGCACCTCCGCGACGCGCTCGGCGCCGGCAATCAGCTCCTCGTCGCGGCCGTAATAGCAGGTGTGCGGGCCGACGACCTTGAGCCAGACCTGCTCGCCGAGCCCGGGCACGGCCGACTCGGGATCGAGGCGCGCCCGGAGCAGCGCCTCCCCGCAGCGCGCGGTCAGCAGCCAGTAGGTGCCGATGTCCTGCCGCTGGACGACCTTGGCCGGCACTGCGGCCGGATCGTCGGCGGCCGCCAGCGAGACGTACTCCGGCCGCACGCCGAGCGTGAACTCGCCCGCTGCGGACAACGCGGCGGCCGGGGCCGGCATCTGCAGCGTGTGGCCCGCGACCTCGATGCCGCGTCCGCTGCAGCGGGCGGCCAGGAAGTTCATCCCCGGCGAGCCGATGAAGTTGCCGACGAAGGTGTGGCGCGGTCGCTCGAACAGCTCCGACGCCGTGCCCACCTGCACCGCCCGGCCGCGCGTCATCACCACCACCTGCTGCGCGAAAGTCAGCGCCTCGACCTGGTCGTGGGTGACGTAGATCAGCGTCAGCGCGAGCTCCTGGTGGATCTGCTTCAGCTTGCGGCGCAACTGCCACTTGAGGTGCGGATCGATCACCGTCAGCGGCTCGTCGAACAGCACCGCACTGACGTCCTCGCGCACCAGCCCGCGCCCGAGCGATATCTTCTGCTTGGCATCGGCGGCAAGACCGGAGGCCCGCAGGTCGAGCTGGCCGCTCAACTCGAGCATCTCGGCAACTTTGCCGACGCGCTGCCGGATGCGATCGGCCGGCACGCCGCGGTTGCGCAGCGGGAACGCCAGGTTCTCGGCCACCGTCATCGTGTCGTAGATGACCGGGAACTGGAACACCTGCGCGATGTTGCGCTGCTGCGGGCTCTGCCGCGTCACGTCGCGCTCGCCGAACGTCACCGTGCCCTGCGACGGCGAGACGAGCCCGGAGACGAGATTGAGCAGCGTCGTCTTGCCGCAGCCGGAAGGTCCGAGCAGCGCGTAGGCCCCGCCGTCCTCGAAGGTCATCCGCAGCGGCAGCAACGCGTAGTCTTCGTCACGCTGCGGGTTGCGCAGGTAGCTGTGGGCGAGGTCGAGGGCGATGCGGGCCATGTCAGGCGTCTTCCATGCCGCTCGCGCCGGACGGCGCGATCAGCAGGTTGCCGTCGGCGTCGAACACGTAGACCTGCGCCGCGCCGAGGTAGAGCGTGATGGGCTCGCCGATCGTGAACTGGTGCACCCCCGGCAGTTGGGCGACCATGTCGCCGACCGGCGATCCGACGTGCACGAAGGTATCGGAGCCCGAGATCTCGGCGAGCTCGACGGTGCCGGGCAGGCTCGTGTCGCCGTTGCGCGGCTGCACGCGCAGCGCGCTGGCGCGGATCCCGACCGTCATGTCCTGGGGGACGGCCGGGCCCGGAGGCAACGACAGCGGCAGGACCAGTCCGCTGGGCAGCGAGACGCCGTCCGTCGCCGCCTGGCCGGCGATCAGGTTCATCGGCGGGTCGCTGAGGCGCGCGCGACGCGCATCGACCGCGGCCGCCGGAAGACCTCGGCCGTCGGGCCGTACTGCAGCATTTCGCCGGCATCCATCACCGCCGTATAGCCACCCAGCAGCAGCGCCTCCGTCGGTTCGGTCGTCGCGTAGACCACGGTGGACTCGCCCGTTGCAAACAGCAGCGACAGCTCCTCGCGCAGCTCTTCGCGCAGCTTGTAGTCGAGATTGACCAGAGGCTCGTCCAGCAGCATCAGCGGCGCGTTCTTCGCCAGCGCGCGCGCCAGCGCCACGCGCTGCTGCTGCCCCCCCGACAGCTCGGCCGGCAGGCGGTCGAGAAACGGCTCGATGTGCAGCTTGGCGGCGAGCTCGCGCACGCGCGCGTCAATGCCGGACTCCCGGCGCAGCTTGAGCGGCGACGCGATGTTCTGCGCCACTGTCATCGACGGGTAGTTGATGAACTGCTGGTACACCATCGCGACGTTGCGCTCGCGCACCGGACGTCCCGTGACATCCGCTCCGTCGGCGAACACCCGCCCCCTGCTCGGCGCATCGAGGCCCGCCATCACGCGCATCAGGCTGGTCTTGCCCGCCTGCGTGGCGCCCAGCAGCACCGTGACCGCGCGCGGCACCAGTGTCAGGTCCAGCGGGTAGAGGTGAACGATCGCCCCGAGCCGCTGCTCGACCTGTTCGAGTCTCAACTCCATGAGACAACCATGCCCTTGGTGGCCGGCGGCGAAAAATGCCTGCTCAACGTGCGCGCTCCGTCGCGAAAACGCGGGCCGGCATGGATGCCTTCGATGGCTGGAAAGTGAACTGGGGAAAAACCGGCCGCCGCCGGACCCGGACGAATCACCGTTCCGTGGTTCCGGTCTTCCGACCGTGGGATGGACATTCTTTTAGCCCAAAACCGCGGGCCGCGCAAGCGCGAAGCGCGGCGCAACGCACGCCAGTGAACTCGGGCCGGCGGTGCCGCGCCCGGTCCGTCACTCGTCGGAGACGAGTCCCAGCCGCTTGTAGGTCGGCTGCATCGCCGCGGTGAGCCTCGGCAGGCGCGACCAGAACCACAGGCCCGCGGCGGCGCAGACGAGGCCGTTGAACGCGAACGTCGCCGGTGCGCCGAATTGCCGCGCCAGCGCCCCGGCGGCGAGATTGCCGAGCGGCGCCACGCCCAGGAAGGCCATCGTGAAGAAGCCGAGGACCCGGCCGCGCAACCGGTCCTCGACGATCGTCTGCAGCACCGTGTTGGTCGACGACGCCGCGAGGATGACGCCGCCGCCGACCAGCGTCATCAGCAGCACGCCGACGGCGAACACGCGCAGGAACGCGAACGCGGCGAGCGCCAGCCCCGCGGTGACGGTGGCCAGCGCAATGACGCGCCCCAGCCCGACGATGGTGTCGCGCCCGGCGAGGTAGAACGTCGACGCCAGCGCCCCCGCACCCGCCGCCGACAGCAGCCAGCCCAGCGTCTGCGGGCCGCCGCCGTAGATGTCCTTGGCGTAGATCGGCATCAGCGACGAGTACGGGCTGATCGTCCACGCCGCCGCGGCGATCACCAGCAGCACCGAGCGAATCGGCGCGAAGCCGAAAGCGTAGCGCGCCCCCTCGTTCCAGTTGTCGAGGAAGCCGCCACGGCTCGCCGAGGGCGCGGTCTTCGGCCAGTGCACCCGGTGGAGCGCCGCCAGCACCGCGACGAACGAGAAGGCGTTCAGCGCGAAGCAGACGGCCTCGGTGGCGAGTGCCAGCAGCGCGCCGGCGAGTGCCGGCCCGATCACGCGCGCCGCGTTGACCATGAACGAGTTGAGCGCGATCGCGTTCGGCAGCACCGAACGATCGTCGACGAGGTTCACGTACAGCGTCTGCCGCAAGGGAACGTCGAACGCGGCGACCACGCCGGCGAAGGTCGCCAGCGCGATCAGGTGCCAGACCTCGACCCAGCCGAACCAGGTCAGCACCGCCAGCGTCGTCGCCTGCAGCGCGAGCAGTGTCTGGGTCAGATAAAGGGCGCGCACGCGGTCGACGCGGTCGGCGAGCACGCCGGCGAACGGCCCCAGCAGCAGGATGAAGATGTTGGCGCAGAACGCCACGACGCCGAGCAGCCACGCCGAGCCCGACAGCCGGTAGGTGAGCCAGCCCATCGCCACCTGCTGCATCCAGGTGCCGATCAGCGACAGGCTCTGGCCGGTGAAGTAGCGGCGGAAGTTCGCGTGCCGCAGCGCGCGGAACGTGTGCGCCAGGTCGAGCTTCATCGCGGCCGTGCCCGGCCGCCGGAGGGCCGCGGCATCGTCATCGGGCCAAGCAGTCCGTCAGCCCGCGAGCCGAGCCACCTGCTCGCGCAGCTGGATGAGCGTCGCCTGGTGCCCCGCGAGCCGGGCGCGCTCCTGTTCGACGACTGCGGCCGGCGCCCGGGCGACGAAGCCCTCGTTGCCGAGCTTCGCCTGCGCCTTCGCGATCTCGCCCTCCAGGCGGGCGATTTCCTTGCCGATGCGCTCGCGCTCCGCCGTGACGTCGATCTCGATCTGCAGCATCAGCCGGAACTCGCCGACGATCTGCACCGGCGCGTCGGACGCCGGCAGCTCGGCCACCACCTCGACGCCGGAGAGCTTTGCCAACGGCGCGAGGTACGGCGCGAAGCGCGTCAGCACGGCGGCGTCGCCGGCGGCGACCAGCGGCACCTTCTGCGCCGGCGACAGGCCCATCTCGCCGCGCAACGCCCGGCAGGCGTTGACCATCGCCTTGAGCAGCGCCATGTCGGCGTCGGCCGCCGCGTCGACGCGACCGAGGTCCGCCTGCGGGAACGGCTGCAGCGAGATCGACGCGCCCGACTTGCCGGCGAGCGGGGCCACCGTCTGCCACAGCTCCTCGGTGATGAACGGCATGAACGGGTGCGCGAGGCGCAGCGTCGCCTCGAGCTCGCGGACCAGCACCGAGCGCGTGCCGCGCCCGGCGGCGGCGTCGCCCGCCGCGTCGGCGCGGGCGAGCTGCACCTTGGCGAGCTCCAGGTACCAGTCGCAATACTCGTCCCAGACGAACTCGTACAGCGCCTTGGCGGCGAGGTCGAAGCGATAGCCGGCGATGTTGCCGGCGATCGCCTGCTTCGCCAGCTGCAGCCGGCCGAGCAGCCAGCGGTCGACGAACGACAGCGTCTTCGGCAGCGACTCGTCGCGGCCGACGTCCTGGCCCTCGACGTTCATCAGCACGAAGCGCGACGCGTTCCACAGCTTGTTGCAGAAGTTGCGATAGCCCTCGCAGCGGTTGAGGTCGAAGTTGAGCGTGCGGCCGAAGGTGGCGAGGCTCGCGAAGGTGAAGCGGACCGCATCGGCGCCGAACGCCGGAATGCCGTTGGGAAACTGCCTGCGCGTCCGGCGGGCGATCGGGTCGCGCTGCTTCTCCAGCATCAGCCCGTAGGTGCGCTTCTCGACCAGCGCCTCCAGCGTGATGCCGTCGATGAGATCGAGGGGGTCGAGCACGTTCCCCTTCGACTTCGACATCTTCTGCCCTTCCTCGTCGCGGACGATGGCGTTGATGTAGACGGTGCGGAACGGCACTTCGCCGGTGAAGTACACCGTCGTCATGATCATCCGCGCGACCCAGAAGAAGATGATGTCGAAGCCGGTCACCAGCACCGACGACGGCAGGAAGGTCTCGAGCTCGCGCGTCTTCGCCGGCCAGCCCAGCGTCGAGTGGCACCACAGCGCCGACGAGAACCAGGTGTCGAGGACGTCGGGATCCTGCTCGAAGCGCTGCGGCTCGCGGCCGAGCCTCGAGCGCGCCTGCGCCCGTGCCGCGGCCTCGTCGCGCGCCACGTAGACGTTGCCGGCCTCGTCGTACCACGCGGGAATCCGGTGCCCCCACCACAGCTGGCGCGAGATGCACCAGTCCTGGATGTTGTTGATCCAGTGCAGGTAGGTCGACAGCCACTCGGCCGGCACGAACTCGACCTTGCCGGTGGCGCCGGTGCGCGGGCTCGGCAGCCCCTGGTCGACGGCGGCGAGGCAGAGGTCCTGGATCGTGCGCCCGGGGAAGTGGGGGTGACTCGCGGGCGCCGGGGTCTTCATCGCCACGAACCACTGGTCGGTCAGCATCGGCTCGACCACCTCGCCGGTGCGTCCGCAGCGCGGCACGACCATCTTGTGCGCCTTCTCGCTGACCAGGAGGCCCGCCGTGTCGAGGTCGGCCAGCACCGCCTTGCGCGCCGCGTAGCGGTCGAGGCCGCGATACTTCGCCGGGGCGTTGTCGTTGACCGTCGCGTCGAGCGCGAGGATGGGGATCGGCGCCAGGCCGTGGCGCTGCCCGATCTGCCAGTCGTTGAAGTCGTGCGCCGGCGTGATCTTGACGCAGCCGGTGCCGAACTCGCGGTCGACGTAGCTGTCGGCGATCACCGGGATGGTGCGCCCGGTCAGCGGCAGCGTGACCCGGCGGCCGACCAGCGCCGCATAGCGCTCGTCGTCGGGATTCACCGCCACCGCGACGTCGCCGAGCATGGTCTCCGGCCGCGTCGTCGCCACGACCAGCGAGCCCGCACCCGTCACCTGCGTCGGCCAACGGATAGCGGATCTCCCAGAGCTTCCCCTGCTCCTCCTCGCTGTCGACCTCGAGGTCCGACACCGCGGTGCCGAGCAGCGGATCCCAGTTGACGAGGCGCTTGCCGCGGTAGATGAGGCCGTCATCAAACAGGCGCACGAAGGTCTCCAGCACGGCGGCCGACAGGCCCTCGTCCATGGTGAAGCGCTCGCGCGACCAGTCGCCGGACGTGCCCATCCGCCGCATCTGCCGGGTGATCGTCGAGCCCGACTCCTCCTTCCAGGCCCACACGCGCTCGACGAACCGGTCGCGCCCGAGGTCGTGCCGCGACGTGCCCTCCGCCTTCAGCTGGTTCTCGACGACGATCTGCGTGGCGATGCCGGCGTGGTCGGTGCCGAGCTGCCACAGCGCGTTGGCGCCCGTCATCCGGTGATAGCGGACGAGCAGGTCCATGATCGTCTGCTGGAACGCGTGCCCCATGTGCAGCGTGCCGGTGACGTTCGGCGGCGGCAGCTGGATGCAATACGCCGGTGCCCCCGGCCGGTAGTCCGGCTTGAAGTAGCCCCGCTGCTCCCAGATCGGGTACCACTTGTCCTCAATCGCGTGGGGTTCGAAGCTTTTGGCGAGTTCCATGGGGGAGCCGTCGGCCGGCGCAACCGGCATCGCGTGCGCAAACGCAGAATTATAGCGGATGGCCCCCGGCGTCCTGGGCGCCGCGCGTCAGTAGCCGAGGTGCCGCGCCGCCTGGTAGAACGCGAAGCTCGCCAGCCAGGCGAGCAGCACCGACCAGGCAACCGAGAGCGTCGCGAAGCCCGCGCTGCGCGCCTCGGCACGCAGCGTCGCGATGGTCGACAGGCACGGCGTGTAGATGAGCGTGAACAGCATGAAGCTGTACGCCTGCACCCAATCCATCCGCGTGGCGAGATCGGCCGCCAGCGCCTGCCCCTCGAGCCCGAAGATCACCGCGAAGGCGCCGATCAGCACCTCCTTGGCGACGAAGCCGAAGATCAGCGCGACGGTCAGCCGCTCGTCGATGCCGATCGGCGCCAGCACCGGCTGGAACAGCGTCCCCAGCATGCCGGCGAAGGTCGCGTCGCTGCCCGGGGTCGCGCCACCCGGCAGGTGGGTGAGCAGCCAGACGAGGATCACGCCGCCGACGATGAACTTGGTCGCCCGGCGCAGGAAGTGCTGCACCTCGAGCCAGGCGCGCTGCGCGATCTGCCGCAGCGTCGGCAGGCGGTACGGCGGCAGCTCGAGCACGAAAGGCTCGTCGTTGCGGAAGCGCCCCTTGAACACGACCGCGGTGACCAGCGCCGCGACGAAGCTCATCACGTAGAGCGAGAAGATCACGAACGGCGCGGCCCGCGCGGTGAAGATCGCCGCGGTCAGGAACAGGAACACCTGCAGCCGCGCCGAGCACAGCGAGACCGGGATCACCATCATCGTCAGCAGCCGCAGCCCCCGCGAGCGCATGATCCGCGTGCCCATCGCCGCCGGCACGTTGCAGCCGAAGCCCATCAGCAGCATCACGAAGCTGCGGCCGTCGAGCCCGAGCCTCGCCATCAGCGCGTCGGTGAGGAAGGCCGCGCGGGACAGGTAGCCCGAGTCCTCGACCACCGCCATGAACAGGAAGAAGAGGATGATCAGCGGCACGAACGCGGCCACGGTGACGACGCCGGCGTAGACGCCGTCGAGCAGGAAACCCTGCACCGCCGCGGGCAGGAAAGCCAGCAGCGGCTGGAGTGCCGCCGCGCGCAGCGCCTCGAAGCCCCGCTCCAGCGCGTCCTGCAGCGGCTCGCCGAGCCAGAAGACGCCCTGGAACAGCAGCAGCATCACGGCGAAGAACAGCGGCAGGCCGAGCCAAGGGTGCAGCAGCACCCGGTCGATGCGGTCGGTCAGGTGCGCGGGCAGGCGCTCGGGAATCACCACCGAGCCCTTCAGCACCGCCGCCGCATCGGTCTCGATGCGGTCGTCGGCGGCGAGGCGGGCGCGCAAGGCCTCGGGATCGGCCGCCTTCGCGGTGGCCAGCGCCCGGGTCAGGAGGGCCATCGCCTCGGCGTGCCCGTGGCCGTGCTTCGCCGCCATCAGCGCGACCGGCAGCCCCAGGTCCCGCGCCATCGCGGCGGTGTCGATGCTGATGCCGAGCTGCCGCGCCTCGTCCGACATGTTGAGCAGCAGCACGCAGGGCACGCCCATGTCGCGCAGCTGCAGGGCCAGCGTGAGCTGGCGATCGATCTGCGCGGCGTTGAGCACCACCGCGACCAGATCGACGCGGGTGTGCTCGAGGAAATGGCGGACGATGCGCTCGTCGTCGGCGAAGCCGTGCAGGTCGTAGATGCCCGGCAGGTCGACCAGTTCGACCATGTCGCCGCCGAGCAGGATCCGCGTGGCGAGCAGGTCGACGGTGACGCCGGGCCAGTTCCCCACGCGCGCCGAGGCGCCGGTGACGCGGTTGAAGAACGTCGACTTGCCGGTGTTCGGCATGCCGACCAGGGCCAGGCGCTTCATCGCAACCCCGAATCAGCGTGCGACTTCGATCTGGCCGGCCTGGCGGTGTCGCAGGATGACGTCGGTGGTGCCGAGACGGATGTGCAGCGGGCCGGCGAAGCGGCCCTTGCGGACCATCCGCACGCGTTGACCGATGCGCACGCCCAGCGCGGCGAGCCGGCTGCGCAGGGCCGCGTCGGCGTGGATGGCGGCGACCGTGGCGTCGTCGCCGGGGGCGAGTTGGTGGAGTGGGATCATGACAGGCAGATATCGCGAATGATTCGCATTTTCCGCCAAACCAACCCCGCCGGCAACGGCGAAACCTTGATCCGGCGCAAGAAACCGTGCCGCGGGGACGACTTCGAGCGGTCTCGGCGGCGGGCCGGGGGCGCGCACGGGCTCTTCCATCGCGACCCGCGGCCTGCGGCGCGGCGCCGCAACCCCGCCGGCAGCTAGCGGGTCGGCGCGGGAAGCCGCACCACGGGAGCCGCCGCGGCCGGCGCGGCGGTGGCCGGACCGACGAATTCGGCGTCGGCGAGGCGGTAGAGGATGCCGGCGGGATCGTCCTTCAGGACCGCGAAGCGCCCTTCGACGACGATCGGCTCGAAGCCGTACTTGACCGCATCGCGGGCCTGCACCTCGACCACCGCATCGGGTCCCGCGGGCAGGCAGAACGAGCAGTGCGGCGGCACCGCCGTCAGCAGGAACCGCTTCTGCTTGTCGCCCATGTCCAGCGGGATGATGAAACCCTGGATCTTCACCGATTTCCGATCGAGCGCGAGGATGTCCTTCGAGAACTCCGGAACCATCTTGCCGCCCACTTTGACCGGCTGCACCTGCGCCAGCGTGCGCCAGGAAACGATCCCGGCCTTCTCGGGCAGCACCGTGCCGCTGTAGTCGCTGGCGCTGGGCAAGCCGGCCGCGGGAATGCCGGTGGTGAACGCGGTCACCTCGGCGGCGGCGAGCGCGCCGAGCGCGGCGAAGAGCACGAGGATCCGACGCATCAAATCAGCTTTCTGCGAGAGTGGCGGCGACATCGAGCCGATAGGCGCGCCAGGCGGGGAGCGCCGCAGCGATTATACCGACGGCGAGCGCCAGCAAGACGACCCAGCCTTCCTCGGCCCGCCAGCGCGCGGCGCCGGCGGCCAGCGGCGCCGCGGCGGGAAGCCAGTCGCCGAGGGTCGCCGCGACGCCGTGCGCGAGGGCAAGGCCGCAGACCAGCGCCAGCGCGACCAGCCCGGCACTCTCCAGCAGCAGCACGCCGACGATGCGACCGCGCGACGCTCCCAGCGTGCGCATGATCGCGAGGTCCAGCCGCCGCTCGTCGAGGGCCTGCGTCAGGGCGACGAACAAGCCCAGCCCCGAGGCGGCGACCAGCAGCAGCGCGAAGCCGCGCACGACCTCGGTGCCGACGCCAAACACGCTGAACAGGCGCGCCGACTCGTAGGCCGGCGCCGCCGCCTGCAGCACGGTCCGACTGTTGATCGCACGCGGCAGGCTCGCGGCCGCGACGGGACTGCGATACTTGACCAGCGCCAGCGTCACTTCGCGTGCAGGCGGCGCGGCGTCCGCGTCCTCGTCGTGCGGTTCCGCGTGCCCGTGCGCGTCGTGGACCGCCCAGACGCTGTCCATCCCGGTCAGCACCAGCCGGTCGATGACGGTTCCGGTCGGGGCGAGCACGCCGACGACACGGTAGGCGCGGTCGCCGTGCTCGCCTCCCCCTTCGGCCAGCCCGTGCGACCCGGCGAAGCTGCCGCCGACGGCGAGCCCGGTGCGCTGCGCGGCCTCGCTGCCCAGGACCGCCTCCAGCGGCGCCGCCCACAGGCCGCCGGCGTGCAGTCGCGCGGCGTAGTGGGCGACGAAGGCCGGCACCGTGCCGACGATGCGGAAGCCGCGGAAGCTGTCGCCCATCGCCATCGGGATCACCTCGCGCACCCGCGGATCGCGCGCCAGTTCCTCGACCGCCGCCAGCGGGATGTTTCCCGGCGGCACATCGGCATGGTAGACGCCGGCCAGCACGATCTGCAGCGGCGAGCCCTTGGCGCCGACGACCAGATCGATGCCCGCCGCCTCGCGCTGCATCCGCCCCTCGAGCTCGCTGCTGACCAGGATCACCAGCGTGATCGTCGCCACGCCGACCGCCAGCAGCAGCACGTTGAGGAACGTCGCCAGCGGACGGCGCCGCGCATAGGCGAGCGCGAGCGAGGCGAGATTCACGCGCTCACCGTGCGCGGGGGCAGCGTGAACACCCGCGGCAGCAGGGGGCGCACGCGGGCATCGTGCGACGCGACGACCAGCGTCGCGCCGACGTGGACCGCCTGCGCGCGCAGCAGCAGGAGCGTCGCCTGGGCGTGCGCGTCGTCGAGGTTGGCGGTCGGCTCGTCGGCGAGCAGCAGGGCCGGATGATTGACGACGGCGCGGGCGACGGCGACGCGCTGGGCCTGGCCCTGCGAGAGTTGCCGCGGCATCCGGCGCGCAAGGCCGTCGATGCCCATCGCCTCGAGCAGCAGGAGCGCGCGGGTGGGCTCGTCGGGCAAGCCCGCGAGGTAGCGCGCCAGCCGCAGGTTGTCGAGCACGTCGAGTGCGCCGACGAGATGCAGCCGCTGCGGCACCAGCCCGACGCTGCGGCCGCGCCAGCGATCGAGCGCCGCGCCCCGCAGGGTGGCGAGATCGACCCCGCCGACGCTCACCCGGCCCGCCGTCGGGGCGCAGAGCCCGGCCAGCAGGTGCAGCGCCGTCGTCTTGCCGCTGCCCGAGGGTCCGGCCAGCAACCAGTGCTCGCCAGCCGCGGCCGACCAGTCGTCGATCGCGAGCACCGGCGTGCGCCCGTAGCGGTGATCGATGCCTGTCAGCGCGAACATGCGGCCCAGTTTACGCAACCGGGTTGCATCAACGCAACCACCGGCCCGGTCGCGCAGCCCGCGTCCCCGGTGGCGGCGGTCAGCGCAGGTCGACCATCTTCACGTGGTCCATGTCGGGGAACACCTGGTTCTCGCCGACCATCCCCCAGATGAACGTGTACGACTGCGAGCCCACGCCGGTGTGGATCGACCAGCTCGGGCTGATCACCGCCTGCTCGTTGCGCACGACGAGGTGCCGGGTTTCCTGCGGCTGCCCCATCATGTGGAAGACGACGCCGTCGTCCTGCATGTTGAAGTAGAAGTAGACCTCCATCCGCCGGTCGTGCGTGTGGCAGGGCATGGTGTTCCACAGGCTGCCCTCGGCCAGCTTGGTCATGCCCATCACCAGCTGGCAGGACGGCAGGACGTTGGGCACGATGTACTTGTAGATCGTCCGCCGGTTGCTGGTCTTGGCGTCGCCCAGCGTCTCCGGCGACGCCTCGCTCAACGTGATCTTGCGCGTCGGGAACGCCGCGTGAGCGGGGGCGCTGTTGAAGTACAGCTTCGCCGGCCGCGCGGGATCGGCGTTGGCGAACTGCACGTCGCGCGCGCCCTTGCCGATGTACAGCGCCTCCTCGGCCTTGACGTCGAAGCGCGTGCCGTCGACGGTGACCACGGCGTCGCCGCCGATGTTGATCAGGCCGAGTTCGCGCCGCTCGAGGAAGTAGGCGGTGCCGGTGTGCTTGCCGAGGTCGGCCGCGAACACCAGCGGCACGCCGGCCGGCGCGATGCCGCCGACGATGATGCGGTCGATCTGGCTGTAAGTGAGCGTGATCGCACCGGGCACGAAGACCTGCTCGACCAGAAAGTGGCGGCGCAGGCCGGCGGTGTCGAGGGTGCGCGCGTGCTCGCTGTGGACCGGCTGACGGATTTCCATGGTGGTTTCCTGGCGAAGTGGGGCTGGCAGAGTGCGGAAGCGACGCGGGGACGAAAAGGGGCCGGTCGCGTTTCGCGATGCCCAGCGGCGGACGATACACCGCGTCGCCGGCAGCGGCAAAAGCGGCGCTGCCGACCCTTGACTGCGCCCCGGGACGACGTCCGCCGCGAACCGGATCTCGAACGTCAGGTGTCGCGTCCGACCGCGGCGGCGACCGCCTTGATCTGCCCCATCAACGCCTTGAACTCGGCCGGCGTCAGCGCCTGGTCGGCATCGCACCAGGCATCCTTCGGGCTGGGGTGGATCTCGATCAGCAGGCCATCGGCCCCGGCGGCGACCGCGGCGAGCGACAGCGCCGGCACCATCCAGGCCTTGCCCCCCGCGTGCGACGGGTCGACGATCACCGGCAGGTGCGTCTCCTTCTTCAGCACCGGAATGGCGGTCACGTCCAGCACGTTGCGGTACGCGGTCTCGAAGGTGCGGATGCCGCGCTCGCAGAAGATGATGTTGTGGTTGCCGCCCGCGGCGATGTACTCGGCGGCCATCAGCCACTCGCTCACGGTCGCCGACATGCCGCGCTTGAGGATGACCGGCGTGGTCACCTGGCCCACCGCCTTGAGGAGATCGAAGTTCTGCATGTTGCGCGTGCCGATCTGGATGACGTCGACGCCATGCTCGATGAAACGATCGAGCATGCGCACGTCCATCAACTCGGTGACCACCGGCAGGCGCTGCCCGGCCGCGGCGTCCTTCAACAGGCGCAGGCCGTCGACCCCCTTGCCCTGGAACGCGTAGGGCGAGGTGCGCGGCTTGAACGCGCCGCCGCGCATCAGCCGCGCCCCCGCGGCCGCTACGCCCGCCGCCGCCGCCTCCATCTGCGCCGGCGTCTCCACCGAACAGGGCCCGGCGATCACCTGCACGGTCGGCCCGCCGATGGGAACGCCGCCGGCGTTCACCACCGTGTTCGCCTTGTGCCACTCGCGGGCGACGAGCTTGTAGGGCTTGACCACGTGCATCGACATCTCGACGCCGGGCATCGGGTCGAACATCGCCGGGTCGAGCTTGCGCTCGTCGCCCACCGCGCCGATCAGCGTCCGCTCGCTCCCGCGCGAGATGTGGACGTCGAGACCGTAGCTGCGAATCTTCGCCTCGACGGCCGCGATTGCCGCGTCGCCTGCATCCGGTTGCATCACGATGATCATGTTTCGTTCCTCGGAAAAGACTCGGGCGGCCGCGCCGGGCCGCCGTATCGGCGCTCAGCGCGAGCAGCGGTCGCAGCAGCCCTTGACGGTGACCTCGACTTCGCGCCGGCGAAATCCGTGCGGCACCGGGATCGTCGGCATCCGCGCCTCGTCCAGGCAGACGACCCTGCCGCACTCGACGCACTCGAAGTGCGCGTGCGCGTGCCCACTGCCCTGCGCTCCGCCGCGCGCGACGCGACCGGACGCCGAAAACCGCCGCACGCGATCCTCGCCGGCGAGCTTGTGCGCGAACCCCTGCTCGACCAGCCACTCCAGCACCCGGTAGAGAGTGACCCGATCGATGTCGTGGCCGCGCTTCAGGCGCTCCTCGACGTCGTGGTGGGTCAGCGCCTCGTGCGCCGCGAGCAGCGCCGCCAGCACGGCGACGCGCGCCGGCGTCGATCGGACACCGTGCTTGTTGATGATCGCGGCCGCCGCGGCGGCGGAATCGGGGGCGGAGCGGGTGGGCATGGTGCGGGGCCGAGGGGGTCGAACCGGGTGCGCCGCGCTCACCGCGTCAGCGCTCGCCCGAGCGCCACTTCTCGATCTCGCGCTCGATCGCCTCGGCGACGTACGCGCGCAGCAACTGGCCGACGTGCTGGTTGATCGCCGCGACGAATTCGGCACTGGCGCGGTCGACGATCGGCTGCAGGCGCACGGCCAGCTGCTGCTGGAGCCCGGTGTCGGTGAAGATGTCGATCCGCTGCAGCACCTGCATGCGGACGTCCTCGGCGAGCATTTCCCAGCGCCGCGCGTCGCCGGCAGCGTCGGGCGCACCGAACGGGGGCGGCCAGGACGTCGGTGCCGACGTGAACTGGAGTCCGGCGCTCGCTGCGGGCTCGACGGTCGCTTCGGGCTCGACGGTCGCTTCGGGCTCGACGGTCGCTTCGGGCTCGACGGTCGCTTCGGGCTCGACGGTCGCTTCGGGCTCGACGGTCGCTTCGGGCTCGACGGTCGCTTCGGGCTCGACGGTCGCTTCGGGCTCGACGCTCGCCTCGGTTTCGACCCTCGTCTCGGTTTCGACGCTCGGGACAGACGTCGCCGCGGCGTCGAGCAGCTCCGGCGCCACGTGCAATATGCCGACCTCTCCCCCGCCGACGAAATCGTCGTCGTACTCCGTGACCGCATCGAACGGGTCGGCCTCCGCTTCGCCGCTCGCTTCGACCGCGGCGTCCGGCCACGGACCGAGAATGCTCACCTCGCCGTGCCCGGGCTCCATCCACACCGACGGCTCGCCCAGGTCGAATTCGCCGGCGACGTCGAGCAACGACGGCGCCTCGATCTCCTCGACGACTTCCGTCAGCTCGGGAATGTCGTCGAGCGTGATTGCCGGCGCGGCATCCGGCGGCAGCGGATAGTGCTCGGACGGCGCCGTCGCGAGTTCGCGCCCCAACGCCTGCCGCCGCGGCGGTTCGCCGTCGTCCGGGTCGGGCGACGGGGCCACGTCGGTCAGCTCGGGAATCTCTTCGTCGATCGCGGGCGGGGCGGCGACGGTCTCCGGCGCAGCCGGAGCGAGGACCGGAACGGCCTCCACCGACGGCGGCAATTCGTCGCGCGCCCGGTTGCGACGCATCAGCGCGTCGGCCTGCTCCAGCAGCTCGCGTGCCGTCGGCATCGGTCAGGGCCGACTGCCGGCAGCGGAGGCTTCGCGCTCGGCGAGGTTGTGCTGCTTCAGCTCGTAACCACGCGACTTGTAGTAGCGCCAGCGCTCGCGTCCGGCCGCCACCGCGTCGTCGTCGACGCTGACGATTTCCACCAGTCGCTCGAAGCGGGCGAAGAACGGCGGCGGCGCCGCCTGCAGGTTGATCAGCACGTCGGCGCGCCCGCGATGCTCCGGCGAGTGGTCGACGATGATCGGCGTCTCGTCGGCGAGCGGATGGGCGAGGCGGCAGTGCGGCAGGAATCCGGTGGCGGGCCACTGCCACAACCGGCGATCCAGTTCGTCGGTCGCCGCCGCGTCAGGCGTCAACACCCGCACGCTGCCGTGCGCCGCCCAGGCCTTCGCGACCAGGCGCGCCGCGACCTGCAGCCGATCGGCGCAGTGCGTGTAGAAGTCGATCGACGTCATCGCGCGGGGCGCGTCGCGATTCCGGCGCGGTTCACCGAACTGCCTGCGTACAGCGCACTCCGGCGTTCGCCCTTGGGACGGCCCGGCGGGCTCATGGCGTGGCCGCCGGCCCGGCCGCCGATTCGTGCGTGAGCAGCCAGGTCGTGAGCAGCGGCACCGGCCGTCCCGTCGCGCCCTTTTCCTTGCCGTCCTTCCACGCGGTGCCGGCGATGTCGAGGTGGGCCCAGTCGAACTTCTTGGCAAAGCGCGACAGGAAACAGGCGGCCGTGATGCTGCCGCCGGGGCGGCCGGCAATGTTGGCGAAATCGGCGAAATTGCTGCGCAAGCCCTCCTGGTAGTCGTCCCAGAGCGGCAGCTGCCAGCCCCGATCGTAGGCGTCGTCGCCCGCGGTGACCAGTGCGCGCGCGAGCGTGTCGTTGTTGCTGAAGATCCCGGTCGCCACGTGCCCCAGCGCGATCACCATCGCTCCGGTGAGCGTGGCGATGTCGACCACCGCCTCGGGCTCGAAGCGCTCCGCGTAGGTCAGGGCGTCGGCCAGGATCAGCCGCCCCTCGGCGTCGGTGTTCAGCACCTCGATGGTCTGGCCCGACATGCTCGTCACGACGTCGCCGGGCTTGGTCGCGCGCCCCGACGGCATGTTCTCGCAGGCGGCGACGATGCCGACGGCGTTGACCTTGGCCTTCAGCTCGGCGAGGGCGCGGAAGGTGCCGAAGACGCTGGCCGCCCCGCACATGTCGAACTTCATCTGGTCCATGTCGGCGCCCGGCTTCAGCGAGATGCCGCCGGTGTCGAAGGTGATGCCCTTGCCGACCAGCACCAGCGGCCGGGTCTTGCGCTGCGTCGCGTTGTACTCGAAGACGATGAAGCGCGGCGGCTCGTCGCTGCCGTTGGTCACCGACAGGAACGAGCCCATGCGCAGTTCCTCGATGTCCTTGCGCTCCAGCACGGTGACCTTGAGGTCGGGGAACTCCTTCGCCAGCGCCTGCGCCCGCTCGCCCAGGTACTTGGGCGTGCAGACGTTGCCGGGCAGGTTGCCCAGATCGCGGGCGAGGTCCATCCCGTGGGCGATCGCCAGTCCGCGCGCCGCCGCCGTCTCGCCGTCGGCCAGGTCGGAGCGCTGCGGCACCGACAGCGTGAGCTTGCGCAGCGGCCGCCGGACCTCCGCCTTTTCGCTCTTCATCTGGTCGAAGCGATAGACCGCCTCCATGGCGACGACGACGGCGTGCTCGACGCGCCACGCGACCTCGCGCCGCTTGACCTTTTCCTCGGTCAGGTAGATGACGGCCTCGTAGGAACCCGTTTCGTTGAGCAGCTTGACCGCGGACTTGACCGCCGACCGGAACTCCTTGTCGCGGAAGTCGCGCTCCTTGCCCAGCCCGACCAGCAGCACGCGATCGGCGAGGGTGCCGCGGACGTTGTGCAGCAGCAGCGTCGCGCCGAGCTTGCCTTCCATGTCGCCGCGCCGGATGATCTCGCTGATGTATCCGTTCGACGCCCGGTCGACAAGTTCGGCCGAAAGCGACAGCTTGCGGTTGTCGAAGACGCCGACCACGACGCAGGCGCTGCGCTGCTTCTCGGGACTGCCGCTTTTTATGGTAAATTCCATCGCGCTCCGCTGCCTCCGACTGGTTTGTTTTCTTTGCCCTGACGCGGCCGAGGTCGCATTATCGGCAAAACGGCCCGAAAAAGTCAAAATTCTCCCGAATCCATGATTTTTCGGCGCAGCCTGGTGCGCGAGATGACGACCACGGCCGTGGGGCTGTTCCTCGTCCTGCTCGGCATCCTGTTCACCAACCTGGTCCTGAAGCTGCTGGCCCGTGCCGCCGGCGGGACGGTCGCGCCCGAAGGCGTGCTCACGCTGCTGGGCTTCGGCGCGATGTTCTACTTCAACGTCCTGCTCTCGGTCACGCTGTTCCTGACCGTGCTGCTGACGCTCACCCGCTGGTACCGGGACAGTGAAATGATCGTCTGGTTCACCTCGGGCCAGAGCCTCGCCCAGTGGGTGCGCCCGATCCTCTGGTTCGCCGCGCCGTTCCTGGTCGCCATCCTCGTCCTGTCGCTGTTCCTGTCGCCCTGGGCCGACCGCCGCCGGCACGAGTACGAGCGGCAGCTGGAGTCGCGGGACGAGATCGGTCTGATCACGCCGGGGCTATTCCGCGAGTTCCGGCGCGCCAACCTGGTGGTGTTCGTCGAGAGCGTCAACACCTTCGACGGCACGATCCGCAACGTCTTCCTGCACTCGCTGGAGGACGACAAGGACGTCACCACGGTCGCGCGTTCGGGGCACCTCGAAATGGCCGCGAACGGCGACCGCTTCATCATCCTCTCCGACGGACGCCGCTACGAGGGCAAGCCCGGGTCCGCCGACTACCGCGTCGTCGAGTTCGAGCAGCTGGGGCGCCGGATCGAGCCCGCCGAAATGCGCGCGCTGCCGAATTCGTCCAAGTCGATCCCGACCTCGGTGCTGCTCGGCAGCGACGGCCGGATCGAGCAGGCCGAGCTCTTCTGGCGCATCTCGATCCCGATCTCGGCGCTGGTGCTGACGCTGCTGGCGATACCGCTCGCCTACGTCAATCCGCGGATGGGGCGCTCGTTCAACCTGATCGGCGCCGCGTTCATGTACATGCTCTACAGCAACACCCTCAACATCGTCCAGAGCTTCATCGCCCAGGGCAAGCTGGGGTTCTGGATCGCGCTCGTCGTGCCGCACGTCGTTGCCGTGCTGGTCGTCGTGCTGCTGTTCAGCCGGCAGCTCGCGGCGATGGGCCGGCGCCTGCGCCGCAGCGACGGGGATCCGTCGCCATGAGAACCCTCACCCGCTACATCGGCCGCGAGGTGCTGGGCGCGATCCTGCTGATCTTCATGGCGCTGATCATGCTGTTCGCCTTCTTCGACCTCATCGCCGAGCTCGGCAACGTGGGCAAGGCCGACTACACGATCACCACCGCGCTGCTGTTCGTCACCCTGCACCTGCCGTCGCGGATGTACGAGCTGTTCCCGGTCGCGGCGCTGATCGGCACGCTGTTCGCGATCGCCCAGCTGGTCGCGAGCTCCGAATACACGGTGATGCGGGCCTCGGGCGCCTCGCTGCTGCAGGTGACCTGGGCGCTGATGCGGATCGGCATCCCGCTGGCGCTGGTCACGTTCCTCGCCGGCGAGTACGTGGCGCCTCCCGCGGAGCGCCTCGCGCGGCAGGTCAAGGCCGTGGCCAGCGGCGACACCGCCAAGGTGGTCGCGCAGCAGTTCACCTCGGGCTTCTGGTTCAAGCAGGACCGCAGCTTCGTCAACATCCGCAGCGTGCTGGCCGACATGACGCTGGTCGGGGTCCGCATCTACGAGTTCGACCGCGACCTGCGGCTCACCACGATCCGCAGCGCCGAGTCGGGCCGCTTCTCGTCGGCGGGGCACTGGCAGCTCGCCGTCGTCGAGACCACGGAGATCGGCGCCGATCGCGTCCGCCACTCCAGGCTGCCGACCTGGGATTGGCAGACGGTGCTGCGGCCGTCGCTGCTGATGGTCTACCAGCTGCCGCCGGAGAAGCTGGAACTGGGCACGCTCTGGGACAACACGCGGCTCCTGAGCCAGAGCACGCAGAAGACCAGCCGGTTCGAGATCGCGTTCTGGAACAAGGTGTTCTACCCGGCGGCCGTGATCGTGATGATGATCCTCGCGTTGCCGTTCGCGCACTTCCAGCGCCGGCAGGGCGGCGTCGGGTTCCGCATCTTCGCCGGGACCATGCTCGGGCTGGTGTTCTTCCTCGTCGGGCGCCTGTTCTCGCACCTCGGGGTGCTGAACGACTGGCCGCCGCTGTTCTCGGCGCTGTTCCCGCTGGCGGTGTTCCTGGGGCTGTCGGCGTCGATGCTCTACTGGCTGGAGCGACGCTAGCACGGCCCCGACCCGACCCTGATCCATGTGCAGCCCGGTTGCCGGGATTCGGGGCGAACCCCGTGCTGGGTCAAGAAATGTTCGCCCGGAATGGTGCAGACTTCGTTTACTCCGTTTTCGTCACCCAAGGACTCACTCATGGCGCACCCCCTGGCCGGCAAGCCGGCACCCACCGAGGTTCTGACCGACATCCCGGCGCTGCTGGCCGCCTACCGGCGCGCGCCGGACATCGACGTGCCGGCGCAGCGCGTCGCCTTCGGCACCAGCGGCCATCGCGGCACGGCGCTCGCCGGCAGCTTCAACGAGGCGCACATCCTCGCCATCACCCAGGCGGTGTGCGAATGCCGTCGCAATCACGGCATCCACGGCCCCCTGTTCCTGGGCAAGGACACCCACGCGCTGTCGGCGCCCGCCGAGGCGACCGCGCTGGAGGTGCTGGCCGCCAACGGCGTCGAGACGCACCTGCAGGCCGGCGACGGCTACACGCCCACGCCGGTGATCTCGCGGGCGATCCTGGTGCACAACCGCGAAGCCACCGCCCCGCGGGCCGACGGCATCGTGATCACCCCGTCGCACAACCCGCCGCAGGACGGCGGGATCAAGTACAACCCGCCGCACGGCGGCCCCGCGGACAGCGACCTCACCACGTGGATCGAGCGCCGCGCCAACGCACTGCTCGCCAACGGCAATCGCGACGTCCTGCGCCTGCCCGTTGCCGCCGCCCGCGCCGCCGCCACGACCATGGCCGAGGATTTCGTCGCCGCCTACGTCGCCGACCTCGACCAGGTGATCGACATGGAGGCGATCCGCGCCGCGAAGCTGCGCATCGGCGTCGATCCCATGGGCGGCGCCGCCGTCGCCTACTGGAAGCCGATCGCCGACCGCTACGGCCTCGACCTCGACGTCGTCAACCCGCGCGTCGACCCGGCGTTCGCGTTCATGACGCTCGACCACGACGGCAAGATCCGGATGGACTGCTCGAGCCCGCACGCGATGGCGGGCCTGGTGCAGCTCAAGGATCGCTACGACATCGCCTGGGGCAACGACGCCGACGCCGATCGCCACGGCATCGTCACGCCGTCCGGCGGGCTGCTGAACCCCAATCACTACCTGGCGGTCGCCATCGGCTATCTGCTGACCCATCGTCCGCAGTGGCCGGAGAAGGCGGCGGTGGGCAAGACGCTGGTCTCCAGCGCGATGATCGACCGCGTGGTCGCGGGCCTCGGACGGCGCCTGCTCGAGGTGCCGGTCGGCTTCAAGTGGTTCGCCCCGGGCCTCGGCAACGGCAGCATCGCCTTCGGCGGCGAGGAGAGCGCCGGCGCGAGCTTCCTGCGCCGTGACGGAACCGCGTGGACGACCGACAAGGACGGCGTCGTGCTGGGCCTGCTGGCGGCGGAGATCACCGCGGTGACCGGGAAGGATCCCGGCACCCACTACCGCGAGCTCGCCGCCCGCTACGGCACTCCGTACTACGTGCGCATCGACGCCCCGGCCAGCCCCGCGCAGAAGGCGGCGTTCAAGCAGCTCACGCCCGAGCGCGTCCGGACGACGACGCTGGCCGGCGACGCCATCGTCGCGCGCCTCACCCGCGCCCCCGGCAACAACGAGCTGATCGGCGGCGTCAAGATCACCACGGCGAACGGCTGGTTCGCGGCGCGCCCTTCGGGCACCGAGGACATCTACAAGCTCTACGCCGAGAGCTTCGTCAGCCCCGAGCACCTGCAGCGGATCGTGACCGAGGCCCAGCGCATCGTCGGCGACGCGCTGGCGGGCTGACCGTCCGGCCGCGTGCGCGGCGGCCGCCACATCTTCCACTCCGGCACGGGGCACCTTCAGATGAACATCATCATTCTCGGCGCCGGCCGGGTGGGCGAAAGCGTGGCCGAGAGCCTGGTCTCGGAACGGAACGACATCACGATCATCGACACCGACCCGCGGCGGCTGCGCCAGTTGCAGGATCGGCTGGACCTGCGCTGCGTGACCGGCAACGGCATCCAGCCCTCGGTGCTGGAGCAGGCCGGCATCCGCGACGCCGACATGCTGATCGGCTGCGCGGCCGCCGACGAGACCAACCTCGTGGCGTGCAAGATCGCCCACGACCTCTTCAGCGTTTCGACGACGATCGCCCGCCTGCG
>JADKKQ010000016.1 GCA_016720425.1 Betaproteobacteria bacterium
CGCCGCCTGCACCCAAACGGACCTTTAACCGGACGCTCGATCTCGCGACCATTCAGGCGATCGCCGACTCCATCGTCGCGGACGAAGACCAGCCGGTCACGGCTGCTCCACCTGCGCGGGCGGGTACGGGCGCCGATCATGAGCAAGTCGAAGCACTGCTGGCGATCGGGACGTCGATGGGGGGCGCGCGTCCCAAGGCCGTGGTCGAGGACGACGATGGCCTGTGGATGGCGAAATTCAATCGGCCTGACGATCCCTGGAACAATGCGCGCGTCGAGCACGCCATGCTCGTGCTGGCGCGCGCGTGCGGACTCATGACCGCCGAAAGCCGAACCGTCGAAGTTGCCGGCCGCGATGTTCTTCTGGTCAAGCGGTTCGATCGCGAGAAGACGGACGCGGGTTACAGGCGCGCACGCATGGTCAGCGCCTTGACGCTTTTGCGAGCGGAAGACACCTATCAGTCACGCGACAAGTGGTCCTACGTTCTGCTCGCGGAAGAGCTGCGGCGTGTGTGCGCAGACCCGCAGCAGAGCACCGCAGAACTCTTCCGGCGCATGTGCTTCAACGCGTTGATCTCGAACGTCGACGATCACCCGCGCAACCATGCCGTCATCGCCCGCGATGCCGACTGGGGCCTCTCGCCTGCCTACGACCTGACCCCTGCCGTGCCGGTCAGCCTGGAACGCCGCGACTTGGCGATGGCGTGCGGCGACGCCGGCCGGTTTGCGAATGCCGGGAACTTGATTTCGCAGAGAGCCCGCTTCCTCCTGAACGACGACGAAGCGCGCGCCATCGTGGATGCGATGGCAGCACGGGTCCGCGAATCCTGGTACGCCATCGCCCGCGCGGCGGGCGTCACGGCACGAGACTGCAACAGGATCGCACCGGCATTTGTCTATCCAGGCTTCCAGCAAGAACGAACGCAACCGGGAAAGACATGAAGCACGGCGGCGCACAACACGCCTCGTCCATGCGGTTCTCCAGGGCGAGAGCGGGATCCGCACGTTCCTGCTCGAGGCTCTTCACCTTGTCCAGCGCCTCGCGCTGGGTCTTGGTGAAGTCGAGCCCTTTCTCGTCCTTGGCGGGGCATGCCGTCAGCACGCTCGCGGCGACGGCCAGACCAGCGATGCGGAAGCAGCGGGTGAACAGGGTCATCAGGACCTCCGGAAGCGGGGATCGCCGCGCAGGGCGGCGGCGCGCGGGCGCGGATTATGACCTCGTTCGCGGCGCCGCCGGGCGCGAGGCGCGGCGGCATTTGGTAGGATGCGGCGACCCCACCTCCCGCCCCGACGACCGATCGCCGACCATGGACTTCGCCTTCATCCTCGACCCGTTGCCATTGCTGAAGGCCTACAAGGACTCGAGCGTCGCGATGATGCGCGCGCTGGCCGGGCGCGGGCACCGGGTGTTCGCGCTGGAGCCGGCCGACCTGTGCTGGGACGAGGGCAGCGTCAAGGCGCGGGTCGTCCCGCTGACGCTCACGCCCGACGACGCGGACTGGTACCGTGCCGGGGCCCCCGTCGATCGGGCGCTGACCAGCTTCGCCGCGGTCCTGCAGCGCAAGGACCCGCCGTTCGACCTGGAGTACGTCTACGCGACCTACCTGCTCGAGGCGGCCGAGCGCGAGGGCGCGCGGGTGTTCAACCGGCCGCGCGCCATCCGCGATCACAACGAGAAGCTGGCCATCGCCCGCTTCGCCGAGTTCATCGCGCCGACGCTGGTGACGCGCGACCCCGGCCGCATCCACGCGTTCGTCGACCGCCATCGGGACACGATCCTGAAGCCGCTCGACGGCATGGGCGGGTCGTCGGTGTTCCGGCTGCGCAGCGACGACCCGAACCGCAACGTCATCGTCGAGACGGTGGGGCTGCAGGGCGCGCGCACGGTGATGGCGCAGCGCTACCTGCCGGAGATCGCCGACGGCGACAAGCGCGTGCTGCTGATCGCCGGCGAGCCGGTGCCGTTCGCGCTGGCGCGCATCCCCAAGCCCGGCGAGACCCGCGGCAACCTCGCCGCCGGCGGGCGCGGCGAGGCGCGGCCGCTGACCCCGCGCGAGCGCGAGATCGCGACGACGGTCGGGCCGACGCTCTGGGCCGACGGCCTGCTGCTGGTGGGCCTCGACGTCATCGGCGCCTGTCTCACCGAGGTCAACGTCACCAGCCCGACCTGTTTCGTCGAGATCACCGAGCAGACCGGGTTCGACGTGGCGGCGATGTTCGCCGACGCGCTGCTGCGCGCCTGCGCGTAGCCCGCGACGCGGCGGAGCGAGGCGTCGCGGAGCGCGTGCTAACATTTGCCGCGAAGCCGGCGTCGCCCATCGCGGGCGGCCGCGGGCCGCACCACGGGACGGGCCTTGATCGGAATCCTCATCGTCGCGCACGACAGCCTCGGGGACAGCCTGGTGCGCGCCGTCACGCACGTGCTGGGCACGCGGCCGCCGCAGTTCGAGGTGCTGTCGGTCGCCGCCACCGACGATCCGCTGCAGCTGCTGCCGGCGGCACGCGAGCAGGTCGCCCGGCTCGACAGCGGCGACGGCGTGCTGATCTTTTCCGACATCTACGGCGCGACGCCCTGCAACCTCGCCTGCAAGCTGCTGCAGCCGGGGCGCGTGGAGGGGCTCGCGGGCGTCAACCTGCCGATGCTCGTGCGTGCGTTCACCTACCGCACGAGGGGCATGGAGACGATGGTCAAGAAGGCCGTGTCGGGCGGCTGCGACGGCGTCGTGCACATCGAGACGGATCCGGCGTATGCAGCAACGCGAAGTTGAGATCGTCAACAAGCTGGGGCTGCACGCGCGCGCGTCGGCCAAGCTCACCCAGCTCGCCGCCAAGTACCAGTGCGACGTCTACATGTCGCGGGCCACCCGGCGCGTCAACGCCAAGAGCATCATGGGTGTGATGATGCTGGCCGCGGGCAAGGGCGCGCGCGTGGTGCTGGAGACCGACGGGGCCGACGAGGTCGAGGCGCTGGAGGCGCTGGTGGGCCTGATCGAGGACTACTTCGGCGAGGGCGGCTGAGCGCCGCCCGCGCCGCCGGTTCCCGCCATGGCGAGCTTCGCGCTGCACGGCATCGGGGTCTCCTCCGGCATCGCCATCGGGCGCGCGCAGCTCGTCTCGCACGCGACGCTCGAGGTCGCCCACTACGCGATCCCGCACGCGAAGCTCGACGCCGAGGTCGCGCGCTTCACCAACGCGATCGCCGAAGTCCGCCGGGAGCTCGAGGGGCTGCACACGGCGATGACCGGCGGCGACGCACCGGCGGAGTTCGGTGCGTTCCTCGACGTCCACTGGATGATCCTCAACGACGGCACGCTGTCGGAGGTGCCGAAGAAGATCATCGTCGAGCAGCGCTGCAACGCCGAGTGGGCGTTGAGCCAGCAGATGAGCGTGCTGGTCGAGCAGTTCGACGAGATCGAGGACCCGTACCTGCGGGAGCGCAAGGCCGACGTCGTCCAGGTCGTCGAGCGGATCCTGAAGCGGCTGATGGGCAAGCCCGGGCTGGCCGCCGCCGCGGGGGCCGAGCACCAGACGATCCTGGTCGCCCACGACCTGTCCCCGGCTGACGTCATCCAGTTCAAGCAGCACCGCTTCGGCGCGTTCCTGACCGACGTGGGCGGCGTCACCTCGCACACGGCGATCGTGGCCCGGAGCCTCGCCGTGCCGGCGGTCGTCGCCACGCACAACGCCCGGCAGCTGATCCGCGAGAACGAGCTGCTGATCGTCGACGGCACCAACCACGTCGTCATCGTCAACCCCGACAAGTCGGTGCTCGCCGAGTACCGGCTGAAGCAGACCGAGCTCGGGCTCGAGAAGGCGAAGCTCAAGCGGCTGAAGACCAAGCCGGCGCGCACGATCGACGGCGAGCTGGTCGAACTCCACGCCAACATCGAGCTTCCCGAGGACCTCGAGCAGGCGCTGGAGAACGGGGCCACCGGCATCGGCCTGTTCCGTTCCGAGTTCCTGTTCCTGCACCGCGAGGGGCTGCCGACCGAGGAAGAGCAGTTCGAGGCGTATCGCGCCGTCGCGGCGGGGATGGGCGGCCTCCCGGTCACCATCCGGACCTTCGATCTGGGCGCCGACAAGGACAAGGAGGGGCTGGGCGGCCTGGTGCGCGTCGCGCCCAATCCCGCGCTGGGGCTGCGCGCGATCCGCTTCTGCCTCGCCGAGCCGAAGCTCTTCCAGACGCAGCTGCGGGCGATCCTCCGCGCGTCGCACTACGGCAAGGTGCGGATCCTGATCCCGATGCTGGCGTCGGTCGCGGAGATCGACCAGACGCTGGCGATGATCGCGCACGCCAAGGAGACGCTGCGCGAGCAGGGGGTGCCGTTCGATTCGGGCGTCGAGGTCGGCGGCATGCTGGAGATCCCGGCCGCGGTGCTGGCGATGGGATCGTTCCTGCAGAAGCTCGATTTCCTGTCCATCGGCACCAACGACCTCATCCAGTACACGCTCGCGATCGACCGCTCCGACGACGCGGTGTCGCACCTCTACGATCCGCTGCATCCCGCGGTGCTGCGCCTGCTGATGCTGGCCATCGGGGGCGCGAACAAGGCCGGCGTGCCGATCGCCGTCTGCGGCGAGATGGCCGGCGAGCAGCAGCTGACGCGGCTGTGGCTCGGCATGGGCCTGCGCAACTTCTCGATGCACCCGGCGCACATCCTGGGCATCAAGCAGCGGGTTCTGACCAGCGAGGTCGGCTCGCTGCGGCCGATCATCGAGCGGATGCGCCGCACCGACGATCCGGCGAAGCTCATCGGCCTGCTCGACAAGCTCAACGCGCAGTAGTCGCCGCCGCGCCCTGCCCGAGCGACGCCGGTCGCGCGCCGGCCGCCGACCGATGGACCCCGTGTCCGGCGGGCTGCTAGAATGTTCGCGCGCCGATTTGCACCAGCTTGCGGGCGCCGGGGCCTCCTCCCCGAACAAATACGGCTAAAGCGGCGCGGCAAGGGAAACCCCGACACCCACCCGACTCGAAGCCAGGCTGGTCGGGTTTTTTGTTGCCTTCGCCAATCAGGGTCGCCATGCCTTCGTTTTCCGCGACCACCGGCGGCGATGCCGGTGGTCCGTCCCCCGCCCCCGCCCCCGCCCGCGGCCGCTCGGTCGGGCCGGTGGTCGCGCAGCGCGTGCAGTTCGACCGGCCGCTGCCGCTCGCCTGCGGCCGCGTGTTGACGCACTACGAGCTCGCCTACGAGACCTACGGCACGCTCGATGCGGAGCGCTCCAACGCGGTCCTCGTCTGCCACGCGCTCAATGCCTCGCATCACGTCGCGGGCCACTACGCCGGGGATCCGGAGAACGTCGGCTGGTGGGACAACATGGTCGGGCCGGGCAAGCCGCTCGACACCGATCGCTTCTTCGTCGTCGGCGTCAACAACCTCGGCAGCTGCTTCGGTTCGACCGGCCCGCTGACGGTCGATCCGGCCACCGGCAAGCCCTGGGGCGCCGACTTTCCGCTGGTCACCGTCGAGGACTGGGTCGACGCCCAGGCGCGGCTCGCCGATCACCTCGGCATCGAGCGCTTCGCCGCGGTGATGGGCGGCAGCCTCGGCGGCATGCAGGCGCTCTGCTGGGCGATCCGCTACCCGCAGCGGATCGGCAATGCGCTGGTGATCGCCGCCGCGCCCAACCTGTCGGCGCAGAACATCGCCTTCAACGAAGTCGCGCGGCAGGCGATCCTGACCGATCCCGACTTCCACGGCGGCCATTTCGAGGCGGCCGGCACCAAGCCGCGCCGGGGGCTGCGCGTCGCGCGGATGATCGGCCACATCACCTACCTGTCCGATGAGCAGATGGAGGAGAAATTCGGCCGCGAGCTGCGCGAAGGGCTCAAGTTCTCGTTCGCGCCCGAGTTCCAGATCGAGTCCTACCTGCGCTACCAGGGCGAGAAGTTCGCCGAGTACTACGACGCCAACACCTACCTGCGCATCACCAAGGCGCTCGACTACTTCGACCCGGCGCAGGCGACCGGCGGCGACCTGAAGCAGGCACTGGCGCCGGCGCGGTGCCGGTTTCTCGTGGTCGCGTTCACGACCGACTGGCGTTTTTCGCCGGCCCGGTCGCGGGAAATCGTCCAGGCGCTGGTCGACAACGACCGCGAGGTGGCGTACGCGGAGATCGTCGCCCCGCACGGCCACGACGCGTTCCTGCTCGACGATCCGCAGTATCTCGCGGTAGTGAGTGCCTACTTCGAACGCATTGCCGAGCAGCGGGGCGGACGATGAGCGACGTCTATCGGCCCTCGGCGGCGGCCGCGGCGGGCCGGGCCGATTTCGCCACGATCGCACCCTGGATCGCCCAGGGCGGGCGGGTGCTGGACCTGGGCTGCGGCGACGGCAGCCTGCTCGCCTACCTGGCGCGCGAGCGCGCGGCGATCGGCTACGGCATCGAGATCGACGCCGCCGGGGTGCTGGCCTGCGTGCGGCAGGGCGTCAACGTGCTGCAGAGCGACCTCGAGTCGGGCCTCGCCGGCTTCGCCGACGGCTCGTTCGATTGCGTGATCCTGTCGCAGACGCTGCAGGCGATGCGGCACACCGAGGGGATCGTGGCGGAAATGCTGCGGGTCGGGCGCGACGCCATCGTCACCTTCCCCAATTTCGGCCACTGGAGCCACCGGTCGCAGATCCTGCGCGGGCGCATGCCGGTGTCCCGCTCGCTGCCCTACCAGTGGTACGACACGCCGAACATCCACCTGTGCACCGTCGCCGACTTCGACGTCTTCCTCGGCCAGCGCGGCTGCGTGGTCGAGAACCGCGTCGTGCTCGCCGGCGGGCGCGCGGTGTCGCTGCTGCCGAACCTGCGCGGCGAGCTCGCCATCTACCGCTTCCGGCGTGGTTGACTGGTCGGGTGATCTTCGCGAGGCAAGCGAAACCCTTGGACGTCCGCACGGCGACGGCGCATCGCCGGCCAAAGACCGCAAAGCCTTCGCCGCCGCGTCGGCCCGCTTCCAGCGACCTCGGCGACCACGAGCGCCGGCCGGTCGGGGGGCCGGAGTGCGCAGCCGATTCCCGGTTCGGACCCGCGCCCGCCGGTCCTGCCCCCTCTTTTGCCGATTTCGTCGCCTGGCGGTTGCGTGGGCTCGACGAGCGCCCGATGCTGACCTGGCAGGCGAATCGACCTGCACGCAAGGACGACGTCGTCCGAATCCTGCCGGTGCACTCCGGTGCCGGTCGGCGCCGGCACACCCTTCCGCCAAGGAGATCGAGATGCGCAAATACATCGACTGCCGCGAGTTTCCGAGCGAATCGAAGTGCACGATCGCGATCAGCTCCGACTCCGAGCAGGAACTCATCGACGCTGCCGTGCAGCACGCGGTCGCCGTGCACAAGCACAGCGACACCCCCGACCTGCGGGCGCAGATCCGGACCGCGGTGCGCGAGGGCGCGCCACCGGCGTGAGCCCGAAAGTACTTCAGCGCGCGCCCTACCGGGCCGGCGGCCGATCCAGGCTGTGCGCGAAGCCGCGCGCCAGCAGCGCCTCGATCTCGGCCCCGGGAACCGCCTTGCTCCAGTAGAACCCCTGGCCGTAGTCCACGCCGGCCGCACGCAGGAAGAACGCGTGCTCCCAGGTCTCCACGCCCTCGGCGACGGTGCGCAGGCGCAATGCCGCCGCGAGGCCGACGATGCCGCGGAGCATGCGCGCCGCCGTTCGGTTCTCGAGAATGGACTCGAGCAGACGGTGATCGATCTTCAGGATGTCGAGGTCGAGGCCGACGAACTGCGAGAGCCCGCTGTGGCCGGTGCCGAAATCGTCCAGCGCCACCGCGATGCCCAGCGATCGCGCGTTGCGTATGGCCGCCCGTCCGAGGTCGCAGAGCGCCTGCCGCTCCGTCAACTCCACCACCAGCCGCGTCCGCCACGGGTCGAGGTCGAGCGAAGACAGCAGCGGCGCGATGCGGCCGGTGCCGAACACCGACGGCGGGATGTTCACGCTCACGTAGAAGTCGGGGTGTCGCGCAAAGATCGGTACGATCTCGCGCCGGATCGACTCGAGCAGCTTGCGGATCAGCGCGTATTGCACCTCCGGCTCCTGCTCGAGCTCGTTCATCAACGCGGCTGCCGATCCGCCCAGCCCGTCCGCCGCGACGATGCGGCTCAGGACTTCGCAGCCCGCGACCTTGCCGGTGTTGAGATCGACGATGGGTTGATACCAGGCGGTGAGCCCCTCGATCCGGCGGTCGATCATCCCGTGCTCCTCTTCGGCGCCCTCCGATCTGCAATCGGCAGGCGTCCCTGCCGAGGGACCTGCGAACCATGGCGGCGAGCGCCCGAATGCAAGGCTATCACGATTCCCCGCGCCCACGATCGAGGGTTGTGACGCGCAAGCGCCGATGCCAGAATGTCCCGGCAAGCCAGCGGTCGACGCGTGCCGGCGTCGGTCGTCGGGAGCGGTGCGTCCCCGGGCGTCGGCGCCCGGCCGATGCCTGCCGGTCCGCGCGATTCCGCAGTTCCCGTCGCCCACGTCATCCGTCTGGCCGGCTCCCGTTTTCCATTCGTCTCCAGGCTCCGGCATCGCCATGCGTCCCAACTTCGCGCTCGGGCCGATCGACTCGATCGCCCAGTACCTGCTCTACGTTTCGATCGTGGTCCTCGGTGTCGTGTTGCCGCTGCTGGTGCAGAAGTGGCGACAACGGCGGGAACGCTCCCGCCTGCTGGCCCACACGATCCGTGCGCTGCGCAACGAACTCAGCGCGAATCGCGAGCGGTTGCTCGTTTCGCGCGGCACTTTCGAGGTGCTAGGCAACGCGTTGAACGGCGACTACGAGCACTATCTGCGCCTCTGGCACGGCCTTCGCGATGCCGTCGACCCACCGCTCGAGCCGTCGCCGCCCGAGGCGGAGGACCGGCTGATCACGCTGGCTTCGCTCTCGCGCACGGCTTGGGAAGTCGCGCAGCTGTCGAATGCGCTGCCCACGATCGCGCCGGACCAGCTGCGGGAACTCACCCGGGCCTACGTGCTGCAGACGGTGTTCGAGGACAGCCGGGGCCTGCTGCTCGAACACACGTTTCGCGCGGAAGCGCTGGACGCGCCGATCGACCTGCGGGATCTCCGGGCGGTCGAGTCGCGGCTGGGGTTGCTGGCGGTCTATCGCGCGGTGGTGCGCCACCAGGCGGCGCTGCTGACCGCGCTCGTCGCCGCCTACGATTCGGCGCTTGCCGCGACCGCGGACGGCTGACGCCGACCTGCGGCGGACCGCGGCCGGCCGGATCGAGCCGCAGGTACGCCGCCCGTATCACGTCCGCATCCGCTCTCCCGCTACAATCCGGCATGACCGACGCCAGCGTTGCCGCCGTGCCCAAGCCCCCGACGTGGCGCGATGCGCTCTTCAACCGGCGGATGCTGATCTGCATCTTCACCGGTTTCTCGTCGGGCCTGCCGCTCTACCTGCTGATCAACCTGCTGCCCGCGTGGCTGCGTTCCGAGCAGGTCGACCTGAAGGCGATCGGGCTCTTCGCGCTGATCCAGCTGCCCTACACCTGGAAATTCCTCTGGTCGCCGCTGATGGATCGCTACGCGCTGCCGCTGCTCGGGCGCCGGCGGGGGTGGATGCTGGTCACGCAGTTGCTGCTGCTGCTGTCGATCCCGCTGTTCGGGTACTTCAACCCCCGCCTCGACATCTGGACGATCGCCTACCTCGCCACCGCGGTCGCGCTGTTCAGTGCCAGCCAGGACATCGTGCTCGACGCGTTCCGGCGCGAGATCCTGCCCGATGTCGAGCTCGGCCTGGGCAACGCCATCCACGTCAACGCCTACCGGATCTCGAGCCTCGTCCCGGGCGCGCTGTCGCTGATCCTTGCCGACCACCTGCCGTGGTCGAGCGTGTTCTGGGTCACCGCGCTGTTCATGCTGCCCGGGCTGCTGCTGACGCTCGCGGCCGACGAGCCGCGGCTCTCCCGCCACGGCCCGAAGACGCTGCGGGAGGCCGTGGTCGAGCCGTTCCGCGAGTTCATCCGCCGCGGCGGCTGGCGCCAGGCGGGACTGATCCTGCTGTTCATCTTTCTCTACAAGCTGGGGGACAGCATGGCGACGGCGCTGGCGACGCCGTTCTATCTCGACATGGGCTTCACCAAGTCCGAGATCGGGATCATCGCCAAGAACGCCGGCCTGTGGGCCAGTGTGATCGGCGGCATGCTGGGCGGGCTGTGGATGCTGCGGATCGGCATCAACCGCGGGCTGTGGCTGTTCGGCGTCGTCCAGGTGGTCTCGATCCTCGGCTTCGCCTGGCTCGCCTGGGAGGCCCGCCCCGACAAGCTGCTGCTGGCCGGGGTCATCGCCTTCGAGGCGCTGGGCGTGGGCCTGGGCACCGCGGCGTTCATCGCGTTCATCGCCCGGGCGACGGACCCCCGCTACACGGCGACGCAGTTCGCGCTGTTCACGAGCCTCGCCGCGGTGCCGCGGACCCTCGTCAATGCCTCGACCGGCTGGGTCGTCGAGCAGACCGGCTGGTTCGCGTTCTTCCTCATCTGCACCGTATTGGCGCTGCCGGGCATGGCACTACTCTTGCGTGTCGCTCCCTGGCACGAGCCGCCGCGATCCCCGCCGGCGGTCGGGGAAAGGAAGTCATGAACCGGCAGAAATTCAGCGCCATCGCCCATCGCGACCACGACTACTGCAATCCGGTCGCCGCGACGAAGATCGAGCGCCTGCTCGACCTCCTGCCGCTGGAAGCCAATTCCCGCGTGCTGGACCTGGGCTGCGGCCGCGGCGAGCTCGCGCTGCGCATCATCGAGCGCTTCGGCGCCTCGGTCATTGCCGTCGACAACTCCTCGCCCATGCTGGACGCGGCGCGCGAGCGCGCCGAGTGGACCGGGGCGCTGGGCAGGCTCCATCTCGACGACGTCGACATCGCCCGCTACGAGGCCGATCCCGAGACCTTCCACCTCACCGTCATGATCGGCGCCGGCGGCATCGGCGGCGGGATGCCGGCGATCTGCGCCAAGCTCAAGGGCTGGACGCGGGGCAGCGGCTACGTGCTGGTCGGCGAAGGCTACTGGAAGCAGAAGCCGCCGCCCGGCTATCTCGCTTTGCTGGGCGGCGCCGAGGCGCAGTACCTCGATCATCGCGGCAACGTCCAGGCCGGGATCGACGCCGGGCTGATTCCGATGCACGCCGTCACCGCGTCGGTGGACGAATGGGACGAGTACGAGTGGAAGTTCAGCCGGTCGATCGAGGCCTACGCCCGCGAACAGCCGGAAGACCCGGACGTGCCGGCGATGCTGGAGCGCAGCCGCAAGTGGCGCGACGCCTACCTGCGCTGGGGCCGGGACACGCTGGGCTTCGGCGTCTACCTCTTCGCCCGGCCGGGAACCCGCACGCGCTGATCAGCCGGCCCCGAGGCCTTCGAGCGCCTCGGAGAGCTCCAGCCACTCGGTCTCCAGCCGCGCCAGCTGCCAGGTCAGATCGCCTTGGCGGGCGATCCTGGTCTTGAGCGCCTCGCGGTGGTCGTCGGCGTAGGCATCGGGCAGCAGCAGCCACTCCTCGAGGGCTTGCTTCTCCGCGCCGAGTTCGGCCAGCGCCGCTTCGACGCGGCGGAGCCGGTCGGCGAGCGGCTTGCGCTGCGCGTAGGACTTCTGCCGCGCCTCGGCTTCGGCCCGTTTCTGCGCACGGCGGTCCGGCGGCGGTTCCGCGCCCGCGGCGAGCCCGGGGTCGGCGGCGGCCGCCCGGCTGCGCAGGCCCAGCACCCAGTCCCGATAGTCGTCGAGGTCGCCGTCGAACGGCGCCACCCGGCCGTCGGCGACCAGCCACAGCACGTCGGTCGTCGCGCGCAGCAGGTGCCGGTCGTGCGCGACGACGATCAGCGCGCCGTCGTAGTCCTGCAGCGCCTCGGCGAGCGCCTCGCGCATCTCGATGTCGAGGTGGTTGGTCGGCTCGTCGAGCAGCAGCAGGTTGGGCCGCTCGCGCACCAGCAGCGCGAGCGTCAGCCGTGCCTTCTCGCCGCCGGAGAAGCGCCCCACCGGCGCGGCGGCCATGTCGCCGCGAAAGTCGAAGCCGCCGAGGAAGTCGCGCAGCTCCTGCTCGCGCGCCGTCGGGTCCTGCCGCGACAGGTGCCAGAGCGGCGACTCTTCGGCGCGCAGCTGCTCCACCTGATGCTGGGCGAAGTAGCCGATGCGCAGTCCCTGCGCGGTGAGCCGCTCGCCGGCAAGCGGGGCCAGGCGGCCGGCGACCGCCTTCAGCAGCGTCGACTTGCCGGCGCCGTTGGGCCCGAGGAGGCCGATCCGCTCCCCGGCGAGAAGGTTCCAGTCGAGCCCGGCCAGGATCGGCGGCGCGCCGGCGTAGCCCAGCGTGACGTGCTCGAGCCGGACCAGCTGCCGGGCGGCGAGCCCCGAGGGCGCGAACGTGAACTCGAAGGGGCTGTCGACGTGCGCGGCGGCGATCCGTTCCATCCGCTCCAGCGCCTTGATCCGGCTCTGCGCCTGCTTGGCCTTGGTCGCCTTGGCGCGGAAGCGGTCGACGAACGACTGCAGGTGCGCGATCTGCCGCTGCTGCTTGGCGAAGCTCGCCTGCTGCAGCGCCAGCTGCTGCGCCCGCTCGCGCTCGAACTGCGAATAGTTGCCGCCGTAGGCCTTCAGCTTCTGCTGGTCGACGTGGACGATGCCGTTGACGACGCCGTCGAGAAAGTCGCGGTCGTGGGTGATGAGCAGCAGCGTGCCCGGGTACCGGCCGAGCCAGTCCTCGAGCCACAGCACGGCGTCGAGGTCGAGGTGGTTGGTGGGCTCGTCGAGCAACAGCAGGTCCGACCGGCACATCAGGGCCTGCGCGAGGTTGAGGCGCATCCGCCAGCCGCCGGAAAAGCTCGCCACCGGGTCCTCGTGCCGCGCGGACGGGAAGCCGAGCCCGGAGAGCAGCATCGCCGCGCGGGCGCGCGCCGCGTAGCCGCCGATCGCCTCGAAGCGATGGTGGAGCTCCGCCAGCGCCTGTCCGCCGGCCTCCGGATCCGCGTCGTGCGCGGCTTCCGCGAGCGCGAGTTGCTGCTGGATCGCCCGCAGCTCGGCGTCGCCGTCCTGCACGAACTCGATCGCCGGGCGTGGCGCGTCGGGCGTCTCCTGCGCAACGTGCGCGATCGTCCACGCTGCGGGAAGATCGACGTTGCCGGCGTCGGGGACGAGTTCACCGCGCAGCAGCGCGAACAGGCTCGACTTGCCGGCCCCGTTGGCGCCGATCAGGCCGATCTTGTGGCCGTCGTGCACGGTCATGCTCGCGCCGTCGAGCAGCCGCTTGGCGCCGCGGGCGAGCACGAGGTTGGTGATGCGCAGCATCAGAGACGGAGTGGCGAAGGCGGGCGCCGGGCGGCGCTGTGGCACGGATCAGGGGCGAGCGGGCAGGCCCGGTCCGCGTTGGGCTCATCGCAGATCGAAGTCGTAGTCGACGATCAGCGGCGCGTGATCGCTGAACCGGCGCTGGGTGTAGATCCGGGTCGCCGTCGCGGTGGCGGCGAGACCCGGCGTGGCGATCTGGTAGTCGATGCGCCAGCCGACGTTGTTCGCCCAGGCTTGCCCGCGATTCGACCACCAGGTGTATTGCCCCGGCCGGGGATCGAGGCGGCGGAAGACGTCGACGAAGCCCAGCTCGTCGAACACCCGGGTCAGCCATGCGCGCTCCTCGGGCAGGAAGCCGGAGTTCTTCTGGTTGCTGCGCCAGTTCCTGAGGTCGATCGGCTGGTGCGCGATGTTCCAGTCGCCGCAGAGCAGGATCTCGCGCCCGCTGGCGCGCAGCTGCGCGAGATGCGGCAGGAAGGCGGCCAGAAAGCGGAACTTGGACGCCTGGCGGTGCGGCCCGCTCGACCCCGAGGGCAGGTACAGGCAGACGATGGTGACGTGCTCGAAATGCGCCTCGAGGTAGCGGCCCTCCGCATCGAACTCGGGGACGCCGAAGCCGGAGGCGAAGCGCGGCTTGGTCCGCGCGTAGAGCCCCACGCCGCTGTAGCCTTTCCTTGCCGCCGGAAAGAACGCCGCGTGCGATCGCCGCGGCGCGCGCAGGGCGCGCGGGACGTCGTCGGCGTCGGCCTTGATCTCCTGCACGCAGACGACGTCCCAGGGATCGGTGCGCGCGAGCCAGTGGGCGAGTCCCTTGCGCTCGGCGGAGCGGATGCCGTTGACGTTGAGGGTGATCACGCGCATGGACTGCTTCGCCGCGCGAGTGTCGCGGCCCGCACCGAAACCCGCGATTTTACACGCTGCTGCCGGGGCGCCGGAGGGTCGGTGCCGCGCCGCGACCGGTGGCAGCGTCACGGGCCGGGCCGGATCGCCGGCGCTATACTGGGCGCGATTTTGTCGACGCAGGGCCCGTGATGACCGACTTTCGGCAGCAGTTTCTCGCCTTCGCCCTGGCACGTGATGTGCTCAGGTTCGGGGAGTTCGTCACCAAGGCGGGGCGCAGGACACCCTATTTCTTCAACGCGGGATTGTTCAACGACGGCGCCAGCCTGCGCGAGCTCGGGCAGTTCTATGCCCAGGCGTTGCTGGCTTCGCGGGTTGCCTGCGATCAGCTGTTCGGACCGGCGTACAAGGGCATCACCCTGGCCGCCGCGACGGCGATCGCGCTGGCCGAAAAGGGGCACAATTTGCCGTTCAGTTTCAACCGCAAGGAGGCGAAGGATCACGGCGAGGGCGGAACGATCGTCGGCGCGAAGCTCGGTGGCCGGGTGATGATCGTCGACGACGTCATCACCGACGGCGGCGCGAAGCGCGAGGCGATCGACCTCATTCGCGCGCAAGGTGCCGAGCCCGCCGGCGTCCTGATCGCGTTCGATCGCATGGAGCGGGGTCGCGGCGAGTTGTCCGCGGTGCAGGAGCTCTCCCGCGACTACGGTCTGCCGGTCATCGCCATCGCGACGCTGGACGATCTGCTGCGCTTCCTCGCCGGGGAGCCCCGGCTGGCGGGGCACGTCGCCGCGGTCGAAGCCTACCGCGCGGCCTACGGGGCGGCCGGCGGGTGAGAGCGGGTGACGATTCGCCCGCCGGGAACGCCCATGAAGGGCGATCGGCGTGGCGCCGGGCAGGGTTGACGCGAGGAGCACGGGAATTGCGCTGGGCGAGACATCCTGACGAGGGCAACGGAACGGGTCCGGGCGGACAGGCGTCCCTCGGCGCCGTGGTGCCGGCGGCGCTGCCGGCGCTGCTGCTTGCGGCGAGCCTGTCGTGGTTGCCCTGTGCCACGGCGACGACGTACAAGTGGGTCGACGACAAAGGCGTCGTTCACTACAGCGACAAGGTGCCACCCGAGGTGGTCAACAAGGGCAGCCAGGAGTTGACCAAGGAAGGCATCACGCTGCGCAAGACCGAGCCCTTGCCCACGGCGGAACAGCGCAAGGCACGCGAGGCCGAAGACGAGCGCCGGCGCCAGCTCGCCAAGTTGCAGGACGAGGCCGGACGCCGCGACCGCGCGCTGCTCGCGTCGTACACCAGCGAGCGCGAGATCGACCTCTCCCGGCAGCGCTCGCTGGCGACCATCGAGGCGGTGATCGAGTCGGCGCAGCATTACAGCGACCAGTTGACCCGCCGCAAGGTCGACGTCGAGGCGCGGCGCGCGGGATACCGGGACAAGCCGGTGCCCGCGGTGCTCGAGCGCGACTACGAGGGCATTCAGGCCGAACTCGCCAAGCAGGCCGAGCTCATCCGCCAGAAACGCGCCGAATGGAACGCCACCGCGGCGCGCTACGATGCCGAGCGCGCCCGCTGGCGCGAGCTGTCCGGTCTCGACAAGCCGCGCGCCGCCGCGCCGTCGCCGGCGACGGCCCCCGTCCCGGTCAAGTCGGCCGCACCCGCCCGCTGATCGGACGCGCGCCCGGGGCCCGCCGCCGCATGGCGTGCCGCGGGAAAATCCGTACCCGCAGGCCCGTCGGCTGCGATAATCGCGGTCCCCTCCCGCGTCTTTCGAAAAACCGGCCATGGCTCAATACGTTTACACGATGAACCGCGTGGGCAAGATCGTGCCGCCCAAGCGCGTCATCCTCAAGGACATCTCGCTGTCCTTCTTTCCGGGCGCCAAGATCGGGGTGCTGGGCCTGAACGGCTCCGGCAAGTCGACGCTGCTGAAGATCATGGCCGGCGAGGACCGCGAGTTCGAAGGCGAGGCGGTGCCGATGCCGAACATGCGCATCGGCTTCCTGCCCCAGGAGCCGCGCCTCGACGCCGGGCAGACGGTGAAGGAGGCGGTCGAGCAGGGGCTCTCCGACGTGCTCGAGGCGAAGGAGAAGCTCGAGGCGATCTACGCCGCCTACGCCGAGCCCGACGCCGACTTCGACGCGCTGGCCGCGGAACAGCACAAGTACGAGGCGATCATCGCCGCGTCGGGGGCGGACAGCGAGGTGCAGATGGAAATCGCCGCCGACGCGCTGCGACTGCCGCCCTGGGACGCGAAGATCGGCGTGCTGTCGGGCGGCGAGAAGCGGCGCGTCGCGCTGTGCCGGCTGCTGCTGTCGAAGCCCGACATGCTGCTGCTCGACGAGCCCACCAACCACCTCGACGCCGAGAGCGTCGACTGGCTGGAGCAGTTCCTGCAGAAATTCCCCGGCACGGTGATCGCCGTCACCCACGACCGCTACTTCCTCGACAATGCCGCCGAGTGGATCCTCGAGCTCGACCGCGGCTACGGCATCCCCTGGAAGGGCAACTACAGTTCCTGGCTGGAGCAGAAGGAGCAGCGGCTGGAGACCGAGGCCAAGCAGGAGGGAGCGCGGATCAAGGCGATGCAGAAGGAGCTGGAGTGGGTGCGCCAGAATCCCAAGGGGCGGCAGGCGAAGAGCAAGGCGCGGATCGCGCGCTTCGAGGAGCTCTCGTCGCACGAGCACCAGAAGCGCAACGAGACCCAGGAGATCTTCATCCCGGTCGCCGAGCGTCTCGGCAACGAGGTGATCGAGTTCAAGGGCGTGTCCAAGGGCTACGGCGACCGGTTGCTGATCGACGACCTGTCGTTCCGCGTGCCGCCGGGGGCGATCGTCGGCATCATCGGCCCCAACGGCGCCGGCAAGACGACGCTGTTCCGGATGATCACCGGCGCCGAGCCGCCCGACCGCGGCGAGGTGGTGATCGGCAGCACGGCGCGGATCGCGGTCGTCGACCAGTCGCGCGAGGCGCTGCCCGATGCCAAGACCGTCTGGGAGGCGATTTCCGGGGGCCTCGACATCCTGACCGTCGGCCGCTTCGAGATGCCCTCGCGCGCCTACCTCGGCCGCTTCAACTTCAAGGGTGCCGACCAGCAGAAGCAGGTCGGCCAGCTCTCCGGCGGCGAGCGCGGGCGGCTGCACCTCGCCGCGACGCTGCTGAAGGGCGGCAACGTGCTGCTGCTGGACGAGCCGTCGAACGACCTCGACGTCGAAACGCTGCGCGCGCTCGAGGACGCGCTCTCCGAGTTCGCCGGCAGCGTGCTGGTGATCTCGCACGACCGCTGGTTCCTCGACCGGATCGCGACCCACATCCTCGCCTGCGAAGGCGACTCGCAGTGGGCGTTCTTCGAGGGCAACTACCAGGAGTACGAGGCCGAGAAGAGAAAGCGCCTGGGCGAGGAGGGCGCCCGGCCGCACCGGATTCGCTACAAGCCGCTGCTGCAGTGACCGCCCCGGCGCGCCGAACGCGGGTATTCGCCGCTCCGTTGAGCTGCCGCAAGGCCGGTGGCGGGGCAAGTCCCTGCGATGGAAGCGCGGGTCGCCAGCGGGTGAACACCCGGGGCGGGGGCTTTTTGCCATAATCGCGCGACGGGCAGCGGGCGGACCGTCGCCGGCGGGGTGCCCGGAAACGATGGCGGCGCGCCGGCCTGTCCCGCCGCCGGAGCCCCGGCACAGCGGTGAGGAGGGACGATGAAAGAACAAGAAATGGATGCCGCCCACGAATGGTGGGCGAAGAAGTTCAACGACATCGACACCGAGATCGCGGGCCTGGCGACGATCTGCGAGGTCCACATCTTCAGCCGCGGCGTGATCGAGCGCGTGCTCCACAACGACGCCACGGTGTGCGGCAATCCCAACCCCGCGGCCTTCGCCAAGCTGCGTTCGCTGCTGATGATGCACTACACGGTGCGCGCCGACGCCGTCGAGCACCTCGGCAACGACGACACCGCGGCGCTGGTGGAGGAGATCGTCAACAACCTGCGCGAGCGGATCGGCCTGCGCCGCAGGCACGGCGCCTACTGACATCCGCAACATGGAAATGCCGTCGACGATGCTTTCCAGCGCCTCGGCATCGCACGGGACGACACCGGCCGGCCGCGTCGGCGAGTCTTTCGGCCGGCCGCTGGCCGGCTGGCGGCTGCGCCTCTACACGATCATCTTCGAGGCCGACACGCCCGCCGGGCGCTGGTTCGACATCCTGCTGATCGTGGCGATCGTCGTTTCGGTGGGCGCGGTCGTCGCCGAGAGCGTCGAGGCGGTCGAACGGCGCCACGGCGCCACGCTGCTGGCGCTGGAGTGGTTCTTCACCGTGCTGTTCACCGTCGAATACCTGCTGCGGCTCGCCTGCGTCCGGCATCCGCTGCGCTACGCGCGGAGCTTCTTCGGCGTCGTCGACCTGCTGTCGATCCTGCCGACCTACGTCGGCCTGCTGTTTCCGGGTGCGCACTTCCTGCTCGACGTCCGCGTGCTGCGGCTGCTGCGGATCTTCCGGATCCTGAAGCTCGTCGCCTACGTCGGCGAGTATCGCGCGCTCGGCCACGCGCTGGCGGCGAGCCGGCGCAAGATCCTCGTGTTCCTGTCGATCGTGCTGATGCTGGTGCTGGTGATGGGGACGCTGATGTACGTGGTCGAGGGCCCGGAAAACGGCTACACGAGCATCCCGGTGTCCGTCTACTGGGCGATCGTCACCATGACCACGGTCGGTTACGGCGACATCGCGCCCAAGACCGACATCGGTCGCGTGATCGCGTCGCTGATGATGCTGCTCGGCTGGGGGATCCTCGCCGTGCCCACCGGCATCGTCAGCGCCGAGATGACGGCGCTGCGCTTCGCCCGCGGGCACCCGACCACGCGCACCTGCCACGCCTGCCTGACCGAGGGCCACGAGCCGAACGCCAGGTTCTGCAAGGACTGCGGCGCCACGCTGCCGCCGTATCGGCAGGGCTGATCGCTGCGGGCCCGCACCTTGAACGCTCCGCCGCGAGGTCGCCGATGACGCCACGAGCGGGACGCCCCGCCCCCCGATGACGGCCGTCCTCTGGGCGCTCGCGCTGGCGCTGATCGCCATCGGCGTCGTCGGCACGGTGCTGCCGGCGCTGCCCGGTGCGGTGCTGGTCTTCGGCGGCATCGCGCTCGCGGCCTGGATCGACGGCTTCGCGCGCATCTCGGGACTGACGCTCGGCGTGCTCGCCGTGCTGACGCTGCTGGCCTGGGGCGTGGACTTCGTCGCCGGCGCGCTGGGCGCCAAGCGGGCGGGTGCGAGCACCTGGGCGCTGGTGGGCGCGGCGCTGGGCACGCTGGCCGGCGTGTTCACCGGCTTATGGGGGCTGCTGTTCATGCCGCTCGCCGGCGCCGCGATCGGCGAGTACGTGGCGCAGCGCGACCTCCATCGCGCCGGACGCGTCGGGGTCGCCACCTGGATCGGGATGCTGCTGGGCACCGCGGCGAAGGTCGCGATCGTGTTCGCGATGGTCGGCGTGTTCGTCGCGGCGCTGGTGTTTTGACGCGCGGTTCCGGCGGTTCCGGGGAGCTCCCCAGCGCCTGCGCGTCGGTAAACGGAGGCGAGCGTCACCGGAGCGCGCGGGCTGTCGCCAAGGGGCTGAGCCTGCATAGGGCCGCCCCCAAGATGCCGCCCGCCCAACAGGATAGGCATGTGTGACGCGAGAAGGCAGGTCGGAGGGTCGGGGCGTCCTTGGGACGCCACTCAGCAGCAAGCGGCGCAGGCCGGCATCGCCCCAAGATCCAAGGCAGGGCAGCCAGCGACCACGAGAGGCTGGGCCGCGCGGGGCGGGGGGGCGCGGGGGGGAGCTCGGGATCGGGCGGGCGAGGGGGGCGGCCAGACGCGGGGGGTGACGAGGTTCTGGCCGACGATCGCCAGCAGACGGCAGGCAGTCCCAGGCCCCTGCCGGCAGGCGGCGGCCAGCGCCGAACCCAGACGCGAAACACAGCACGCGCGGGCGGTCGAGAACGTGAGGTCGACCGCACCCAGCGCGCAGCCCGGCGAGGCCAGCGAAGCGCGCCCGGGGATTGGCGGCCGAGCCAGGAACGAGCGCGTTGGCTGTCCCGCCCATCGTCAGAGCGCGGGCGAGCGTAGCAGTTGTCACGCAAGGACAGCGTCAGCCGCCGAGCCGGCGGCGCAGGATCGCGTTGACCTGCGCCGGGTTGGCCTTGCCCCGGGTCGCCTTCATCGCCTGGCCGACCAGCGCGTTGAACGCCTTCTCCTTGCCGGCCTTGAACTCCGCCACCATCGCCGCGTTCGCCGCCAGCACGTCGTCGACGATCCGCCCGAGCGCGTCTTCGTCGGAGATCTGGGTCAGTCCCTTGGCGGCGATGATGGCATCGGGATCGCCGCCGTGCTCGCCCGCCCAGGCCGCGTCGAACACGTCCTTGGCGATCTTGCCGGAGATCGTCTGGTCGACGATGCGGGAGAGCAGCCGCGCGAGCGCCGCCGCCGGCACCGGCGCCTGCTCGATGCCGATCTCGGCGCGGTTGAGCGCCGCGGCGACGTCGCCCTGGATCCAGTTGGCGGCGAGCTTGGCGTTGGCGGCGCCGCCGCCCAGCGCGCGCAGCACCTCCTCGAAATACGCGGCCAGGCCGCGCGACGCGGTCAGCGTGGCGGCATCGGACGCGGGCAGCGCGTAGTCCGCCGCGTAGCGCTGCTGCATCGCGCGCGGCAGCTCCGGCAGCGCGGCGCGCACCCGCTCGATCCACTCGTCGCCGATGACCAGCGGCGGCAGGTCGGGATCGGGAAAATAGCGATAGTCCTGCGCGTCTTCCTTGCTGCGCATCGACCGGGTCTCGTTGCGATCGGGGTCGAACAGCCGCGTCTCCTGGACCACGCGGCCGCCGTCCTCGATGAGCGCGACCTGCCGGTGGATCTCGTACTCGATCGCCGCCTGCATGAAGCGGAAGCTGTTGAGGTTCTTGATCTCGCAGCGGGTGCCGAGCTTCGTCTCGCCGGCCGGGCGCACCGAGACGTTGGCGTCGCAGCGGAAGCTGCCTTCCTGCATGTTGCCGTCGCAGATGCCGATCCACTGCACCAGTGCGTGCAGCGTCTTCGCATAGGCGACCGCCTCGTCCGAGCTCGCGAGGTCGGGCTCGGAGACGATCTCCAGCAGCGGGGTGCCGGCGCGGTTGAGGTCGATCCCGGTCATGCCGTGGAAGTCCTCGTGCAGGCTCTTGCCGGCGTCCTCTTCCAGGTGGGCGCGGGTGAGGCGTACGGTCTTGTCGCCCTGCGGCGTCGCGATGACGATCGTCCCGCCCACGACCACCGGGATCTCGTACTGGCTGATCTGGTAGCCCTTGGGCAGGTCGGGGTAGAAGTAGTTCTTGCGCGCGAAGACGCTGCGCCGGTTGATGGTCGCGCCCACGGCCAGGCCGAAGCGGATCGCGCGCTCGACCGCGCCGCGGTTGAGCACCGGCAGCACGCCCGGCAGCGCGATGTCGACCGCGGCGGCCTGCGTGTTGGGCGCCGCGCCGAAGGCCGTCGACGCGCCGGAAAAGATCTTCGACGCCGTCGACAGCTGCGCGTGCGTCTCGAGGCCGATGACGACTTCCCACTTCATGGCGCGACCTCCTGCGGGGCGGGGGGGGACGCTTCACTGGCGAGCGTGGGGGCCCTCCGGTGCCAGTCGGTGGCCTGCTGGAACTGGTGCGCCACGTTGAGCAGCCTCGCCTCGGAAAAATAGTCGCCCTGCAGCTGCAGGCCGATCGGCAGGCCGGCGCGGGTGAAACCGCAGGGAATCGACATCGCCGGCGCGCCGGCCAGGTTGGCGGCGACGGTGAAGATGTCGTTGAGGTACATCTCGACCGGGTCGTCGGACTTGGCGCCGAGGCGAAACGCGGCCGTCGGCGCGGTCGGCCCCAGGATCACGTCGCAGCTCGCATAGGCGCGGCGGAAGTCGTCGGCGATCAGGTGCCGCACCTGCTGCGCCTTGAGGTAGTAGGCGTCGTAGTAGCCGTGCGACAGCACGTAGGTGCCGACCAGGATCCGCCGCTTGACCTCGTCGCCGAAACCCTCGGCGCGCGACTTCTTGTACATGTCGAGCAGGTCGGAGTATTTTTCCGCGCGGTGGCCGTAGCGCACGCCGTCGAAGCGCGACAGGTTCGACGAGGCCTCGGCCGGCGCGAGCACGTAGTAGACCGGCACCGCCAGCCGCGCGTTGGGCAGCCGGACGTCGACGGCGGTGGCGCCCAGCCGCCGGAGCTCGGCGATGGCCGCCTCGATCGCCGCGGCGACCTCGGCATCGACGCCGGCGCCGAAATATTCGGCCGGCAGCCCGACGCGCAGCCCTGCGAGCGGGCGGGCGAGATCGCGGGTGTAGTCTTCGGCCGGCCGCTCCAGCGAGGTCGAGTCGCGCGGGTCGTGTCCCGCCATCGCGTTCAGCAGCAGCGCGCAATCCTCGGCGGTGCGCGCGAACGGGCCGGCCTGGTCGAGGCTGGAGGCGAACGCGACCAGCCCGTAGCGCGAGCAGACGCCGTAGGTGGGCTTCAGGCCGCAGATGCCGGTGAACGACGCCGGCTGGCGGATCGATCCGCCGGTGTCGGTGCCGGTGGCGCCGGGCACCAGGCGGGCGGCGACCGCCGCCGCCGAGCCGCCGGAGCTGCCGCCGGGGACGTGGTCGTGCTGCCAGGGGTTGCGCACCGGGCCGAAAAACGAGGTTTCGTTGGACGAGCCCATCGCGAACTCGTCCATGTTGGTCTTGCCGACGAGGACGGTGCCGGCGTCCTTCAGGCCGGCGACCACGTGGGCGTCGTACGGCGCGGTGAAGCGGGCGAGCATCCGCGACCCGCAACTGGTCGTCAGGCCCGCGGTCATCAGCACGTCCTTGTGCGCGATCGGCAACCCGGTCAGCGGTCCGGCGGTCCCGGCGGCCCGCGCGGCGTCGGCCGCCCGCGCGGCGGCGAGCGCGCCCTCCTCGTCGACGGTGACGAAGGCGTTGAGCGCCGGGTTGTGGGCGGCGATGCGGGCGAGCAGGCCCTGCGTCAGCTCGACGCTGGAGATCCGCCCGGCCTGCAGCGCGGCGGCGAGTTCGGCGAGGGTTCCGGTCAGCACGGGGCGCGGGCTATTCGATGACCTTGGGCACGAGGTAGAGCCCGTCCTCGACGGCGGGTGCCGTGCGCTGGAACAGCGCGTGGCGATCGGCTTCGGTGACCACGTCGTCGCGCAGCGGCAGCGAGAGGTCCTGCGCGTGCGCCATCGGCACCACGCCGCGCGTATCGACGGCATTGAGCTCGTCGATCAGCGCGAAGATCGCGTCGAGCTTGGCGCGGACGTCCTCGGCCTGCCCGGCGTCGATCTCGAGGCGCGCGAGGTGGGCGATGCGTTCGACGTCGGAGCGGGAAATGGCCATGGTCTCGCGGGCACGGCGATGCGCGGCAAGCTCGTGGGCGGGCGACCCCGGGGCCGCCAAGGCGCCGCCGCCGTGAAATTCCGTGCGGAATCAGTGCAGGAGAAAAACGGCTTAGGGTATCATATTGTCATATTTCCGGAGCGCCGCCACGGCGCTCGCTCATCCTCGGGGCGGCGCGGTTGCGCCGCTCCCCATTCCGCAGGTTGCCGCTTTCATGTTCCAGTTCCTCAAGGGTTACTTTTCGAGCGACCTCGCGATCGACCTCGGCACCGCCAACACGCTGATCTACGTGCGCGGCAAGGGGATCGTGCTCGACGAGCCGTCGGTGGTCGCCATTCGCCAGGAAGGCGGGCCCAACGGCAAGCGGGTGATCCAGGAGGTCGGCCTCGCCGCCAAGCAGATGCTCGGGCGCACGCCCGGCAACATCACCGCCATCCGCCCGATGAAGGACGGCGTCATCGCCGACTTCACCGTCACCGAGCAGATGCTGAAGCAGTTCATCAAGAAGGTGCTGGACTCGCGGCTGTTCTCGCCCAGCCCGCGCATCATCATCTGCGTTCCCTGCGGCTCGACGCAGGTCGAGCGGCGGGCGATCCGCGAATCGGCGCTCGGCGCCGGCGCGTCCAAGGTCTACCTGATCGAGGAGCCGATGGCGGCGGCGATCGGCGCCGACCTGCCCATTTCCGACGCCACCGGCTCGATGGTCGTCGACATCGGCGGCGGCACGACCGAGGTCGGCGTGATCTCGCTGGGCGGCATGGTGTACGCAGGTTCGGTGCGCGTGGGCGGCGACAAGTTCGACGAGGCGATCGTCAACTACATCCGCCGCAACTACGGGATGCTGATCGGCGAGACCACCGCCGAGGTCATCAAGAAGACCATCGGCTCGGCGTTCCCGGGCTCCGAGGTGAAGGAAATGGAAGTCAAGGGCCGCAACCTGGCCGAGGGCATCCCGCGCAGCTTCACGGTGTCGTCGAACGAGATCCTCGAGGCGCTGACCGATCCGCTCAACAGCATCGTGTCCGCCGTCAAGAGCGCGCTGGAGCGCACGCCGCCCGAGCTCGGCGCCGACATCGCCGAGCGCGGCATGGTGCTCACCGGCGGCGGCGCGCTGCTGCGCGACGTCGACCGGCTGCTGATGGAAGAGACCGGCTTGCCGGTGATCGTCGCCGACGAGCCGCTCACCTGCGTGGTGCGCGGCTGCGGGCGGGCGCTCGAGAACATGGACAAGCTGCAGACGATCTTCACCTCGGACTGACGTTGGGACGCGCAGGCGCCGGTCCCGGAGCGCGGCGCCGGGCACTGCGATCCCACCGAAGTGCGCAGCACGAAGGTCGCCCAACGAGACTCATCGGGGACGGCCCCGTCCCGTTCGATGCGCCACCTTCCCGCTGAGCCTCCGGATTTCTTCCATCGCGGCCCGACCCCGCTGACCCGGCTCGCGTTCTTCGGACTGGTGTCGGTCGTGCTGCTGTTCGCCGACACCCGCTATCGCTACCTCGAGCCGCTGCGCCAGGTCGCCGCGGTCGTCCTCTATCCGCTGCAGCAGGCGGCGCAGATCCCCGGCGCGGCGCTGGCGCAGGTCGGCGCCCACTTCGCCGCGCAGCGGGCGCTGGTCGACGAGAACGCGCAGCTGAAGCGAAAGCTGGTCGAGCAGGGCGCCGCGGCCCAGGGGTTCGCCAGCGAGCGGCAGGAGAACGAGCGCCTGCGCGCACTGCTCGACCTCAAGGGCGGCGCCGCCGCCGGCGCCACCATGGTCGAGGTGCTCTATTCCGGCCGCGACCCCTTCACGCAAAAGCTCTTCGTCGGCAAGGGCGAGGAAGGCGTGGTCAAGCCGGGCGCGGCGGTCATCGACGCCGAGGGGGTGGTCGGCCAGGTCACCCGGGTCTATCCGCACATGGCCGAGGTGACGTTGATCACCGACAAGGATCACGCGGTGCCGGTCAAGGTGGAGCGCAGCGGCGTGCGCTCGGTGCTGTTCGGTGCCGGGACCGGCAACCTGCCTCAGCTGCGTTTCATGGCACCGAATGCGGACATCGAGATCGGCGACACGCTGGTGACCTCCGGGATCGACGGCACCTATCCGCCCGGTCTCGCGGTCGCCCGCGTCGCCTCGCTCGAGCGCGACACCGGCCAGGTCTTCGCCCGCATCACCGCCCGTCCGCTGGCGGGCGTCGATCGCGGCCGCTACCTGATGGTGCTGGGCGAGACCGCGTCGCCGCCTCCGCGGCCGGAAGAGCCGGCCGAGACCGACGCCGCGCGCAAGCCCGGCCGCGGCAAGGCGCGGCGGCCATGATGCTGCTGCCTCGCGTTCCTCCGCTGTACCCGGCGCGGCCGGAGGAGATCCTGCGCCCGGCGCGGCGCTGGTTCATCGTGCTCACGCTCGCGCTGGCGCTGTTCGGCAACCTGCTGCCGCTCACCGGCCTCGCGCTGGCGCTGCGCCCCGATTTCCTGGCGCTGGTGCTGCTCTACTGGTGCATCAAGGAGCCGCGCTACGTCGGTGTCGGCGTGGCCTGGTTCTTCGGGTTGCTGATGGACGTCGGCGACGCGACGCTCTTCGGCCAGCACGCGCTGGCCTACGCGGTGCTCGCCTATGCGGCCGAGTACTTCCGCCGTCGCGTGCTGCGCTTCCCGCTGTGGCAGCAGGCGGCGCAGGTGGCGTTGCTGCTCGCTCTCTGCGCGGCGCTGGTGCTGCTGGTGCGCGTGGTGGGCGGCGCGCCGCCGCCGCGCTGGACCTACGCGGTGCCGCCGCTGGTGGGCGCGCTGCTCTGGCCGGTGGTGTCGGTGGTGCTGCAGTGGCCCCAGCGGCCCGCCCGCTCGACGTCGGAACTCTGAGCCCGGTCGCCGGACGGCAGAGCACCCCGCCATGGCCCTTCGATTCCCCTTCCGTGCCGGCAAGCGCGGCTACCCGTCGGTCGCGGAGCTGGGCTCGAGCGAGCTCAAGAATCCCGAGCGCCAGGTCTTCCTGTTCCGCCGCCGCGTGGTGGTGGCCGGCCTGCTGGTGCTGGCGGCGTTCGGCGCGCTGCTCGCGCGTTTCGTCTATCTGCAGATCGTCCAGCACCACCACTACCAGACGCTGGCGGAGACCAACCGCATCGCCGTCGTGCCCATCGTGCCCAACCGGGGCGTGATCACCGACCGCAACGGCGTCGTCCTCGCCCAGAGCTATTCGGCGTACACGCTCGAGCTGCAGCCGACGCGGATCCGGAACCTCGACGAGACCATCGACGCGCTGGCGACGATCGTCGACGTCCAGCCGCGCGACCGCAAGCGCTTCCGCAAGCTGCTCGAGGAGTCGCGCAACTTCGAGAGCCTGCCGCTGCGCACCCGGCTCACCGACGAGGAGGTGGCGCGGTTCGCCGTCAATCGCTATCGCTTCCCCGGCGTCGAGATCAAGGCCCGGCTGTTCCGCCAGTATCCCTTCGGCGAGGTCGCCTCGCACGTCGTCGGCTACATCGGGCGCATCAACGACCGCGACCTCGCGCGCATCGCCGAGTGGGAGGAGACCGCGAACTACAAGGGTTCCGACTACATCGGCAAGGTCGGCGTCGAGCTGTCCTACGAGCGCGAGCTGCACGGCACCACCGGGGTCGAGGAAGTGGAGGTCGACGCGGCCGGGCGCGCGGTGCGCACGCTGTCGCGCACGCCGCCGGTCGCCGGCAACGACCTCAAGCTGTCGCTCGACATCCGGCTGCAGGAGATCGCCGAGGCGGCCTTCGGCGCCCGCCGCGGCGCGCTGGTCGCGATCGAGCCGGCGACCGGCGACGTGCTCGCCTTCGTGTCCCGGCCGGGCTTCGATCCCAACCTCTTCGTCGACGGGATCGACGCGGTCAACTGGGAGCTGCTGAACGAGTCGCCGGACAAGCCGCTCCTCAACCGCCCGCTGCGCGGCGCCTACCCGCCCGGCTCGACGATCAAGCCCTTCCTGGCGCTGGGCGCGCTGACCTCGGGCAAGCGCAGCGCGACGCAGACGATCTTCGATCCCGGCTTCTTCCAGATCCCGGGCTCGGCGCACCGCTTCCGCGACGACAAGAAGGGCGGCCACGGCACCGTCGACATGCACAAGTCGATCGTCGCCTCCTGCGACACCTATTACTACATGCTCGCCAACGAGACCGACATCGACGACACGCAGCGGTTCATGACGCAGTTCAGCTTCGGCCGCAAGACCGGGATCGACATCGAGGGCGAGCTCACCGGCGTGCTGCCGTCGCGCGACTGGAAGCGGCAGCGCTTCGCCGGCAAGAACTACCGCGACGAGCATCGCAAGTGGTATCTCGGCGACAGCGTCTCGGCGGGGATCGGCCAGGGCTACAACGCCTTCACGCCGATCCAGCTCGCCAGCGCGATGGCGACGCTGGCCAACGACGGCGTCGCCTTCCGGCCGCACCTCGTCAAGTACATCCGCGACCTTCGCACCGGCACCGTCCGGCAGCTCGAGCCCGAGCCGACGCACACCGTGCCGCTGCGGGCCGAGCACCTCGCGGTGATCAAGACGGCGCTGGTCGGTGTGGCCAAGGAAGGCACCAGCGCCGCGGCGTTCCGGAACAGCGCCTACGTGTCCGGTGGCAAGACCGGGACCGCGCAGGTGTTCTCGCTGAAGGGCGCGGAATACCGGGCGAGCCAGATCGACGAACGGCTGCGCGACCACGCGTGGTACATCGCCTACGCCCCGGCCGACAAGCCGACGATCGCGCTGGCGGTGCTGGTCGAGAACGGCGGTTTCGGCGCCCAGGCGGCGGCGCCGATCGCGCGCCAGGTGTTCGACTACTATCTGACCGGCGAGAAGAAGGCCGGGCCCGCGCCGGCGGCGCCCGCACCCCCGCCCGAGGCAGAGGACGAGAGCGACTGATGACGGCATTCCTCGCACGGCTGTGGGAGGCGCTGACACGCCGCATCGACACCTTCCTGCTGACGGTCGCCATGGCGATCGTCGGCGTCGGGCTGATCACGCTCTACTCGGCGACCGACCAGAGCTTTGCGCGGATCGACAACCAGCTGGTCAGCCTCGGCGTCGCGCTGGTGCTGATGTGGCTGATCGCCAACGTCCCGCCGCAGACGATCGCGCGCGTCGCGCTGCCGCTGTACGTGCTGGGGGTGGTCCTGCTGGTCGGCGTCGCGCTGTTCGGCGTCACCGTCAACGGCTCGAAGCGCTGGCTCAACCTCGGCCTCGCGCGCATCCAGCCGTCGGAACTGATGAAGATCGCGCTGCCGCTGATGCTCGCCTGGTATTTCCAGAAGTTCGAGGGGCGGCTGGGATGGAAGGACTTCCTGCTGGCGGCGGTGCTGATCGTGGTCCCCGTCTACCTGATCAAGCGCCAGCCGGATCTCGGCACCTCGCTGCTGATCGGCGCCTCGGGCTTCTACGTGCTGTATCTCGCCGGCCTGTCGTGGAAGGTGATCGTCGGGCTGGCAGCGCTCGCCGGCGCTGCCGCGCCGATGGTGTGGCCGCTGCTGCGCACCTACCAGCAGGAGCGCATTCTGACCTTCCTCGATCCCACCCGCGATCCGCTCGGCACCGGCTACCACTCGACGCAGGCGTCGATCGCCATCGGCTCCGGCGGCGTGACCGGCAAGGGCTGGCTGAACGGCACGCAGACGCACCTCGATTTCCTGCCCGAGCGCCACACCGATTTCATCTTCGCCGTCTTCGGCGAGGAATTCGGCCTCGTCGGCAACGTGACGCTGCTGGTGCTCTACCTGCTGCTGGTCGGACGCGGGCTGGTGATCACCGCCAACGCCTCGACGCTGTTCGCGCGCCTCATCGCCGGGGCAATCACGCTGATGTTCTTCACCTACGCGTTCGTCAACATGGGGATGGTGAGCGGCGTGCTGCCGATCGTCGGCGTCCCGCTGCCGATGATGTCCTACGGCGGGACGGCGCTGGTGTCGCTGTTCGTCGGCCTGGGGATCCTGATGAGCGTGCAGGCGCACCGGAAATTGGTCACTTCCTGAGAGGTCCGAAGGCCGGGCTGCGCGCCCCCGCCGGGTCATGGAGCCTGGGACGGCCCCGGCCAGCGGGATTCTTGACACCTGGCCCCCAGGGCCGGGCGGCGCCCGGCGCCGCGTCGGCGCTACGGCGACTCGGCGAAGCGGACGGCGTTGAGCCCCGCCGTCGAGCGGCCGGCGGTGCCCTTGTTCGCCATGAACTGCCGGACCATCTCGAGTGCCGACCGGGTCGGCGGCGGCAGGTCGACGTCGGTGCCGTCGCGCGGGGTCGTGCGCTCGCCCCAGCGGATGAGATGCGAGCACCAGGTGAGGCCGCCGCCGAAGGCCGGCGTCAGCAGCAGCGAATTCGGCGCCACGCGCCCCTCCTCGAGCGCCTCGACCAGCGCGACCGGCACCGTGGCGGCGGACATGTTGCCGTAGCGCTGGATGGTGAGGAACACCTTGTCCATCGACGCGCCGAGCTTGCGCGCGACGAATTCGATGATGCGCAGGTTCGCCTGGTGCGGCACGATGAGACCGATGTCGTCGATGCCGTGTCCGCAACGGGACAGCACGTCGGCGGACGCGTGGCTCATGCCGACGACCGCGCGCTTGAAGATCTCCTGGCCGTCGAAATCCCACAGCGTGTCGCCGTAAGTGACCGCCCCGCTGGCGTAGGCGAGACCGGTGCCGCGCACGCGCAGCGTCTGCCGGGCATCGGCATAGCAGCCGAGCTTCTCGCCCAGCACGCCCTCGGGCCGCTCGGAGGCCTGGAGCACGACCGCGGCGGCCCCGTCGCCGAACAGCACCGCGACGTTGCGGTTGTGCCAGTCCATGAACGGCGCGATGACCTCGACCCCGACGACCAGCGCCGACTTGATCGCGCCGGTGCGGATGAGCGCGTTGGCCGTGGACAGCGAGTAGAGGAAGCTCGTGCACGCGGTGTTGACGTCCATCGCGGCGGCGTGCGTCGCGCCGAGCTTGTATTGCAGGCCGGAAGCCGTGTTGGGGATCTGCTCGTCGTTGGAGCAGCTGCCGTAGACGATGAGGTCGAGGTCGGTTGCCGCGAGTCCCGCGCAGGCCAGCGCGCGGACGCTGGCGACGTGCGACAGGTCGACGCCGCTGACGTGCGACACCCGGCGCTCGCGGATGCCGGTGCGGGTGGAGATCCACTCGTCGTCGGTGTCCATGAACGTCGCCAGGTCGGCGTTGCTCAGCACGGCGGGCGGCATGCACTTGCCCCAGCCGGTGATGGCAGCGTAGGTCATCGCGGAGCTCTCCTCGGTCGCGGCAGGCTCGCCCGCGCGACCTCGGCGCGGGCTGGTGCCGTCATTCTGGTGGGCGGGAGCGCGGCTACTTGCGCGGCTTGGCGCCGGACGCCGCCTTCTTGCCGGCGGTCTTGGCCGCGGTCTCTTCCTTGGACGGCTGGTCGCCGATGACGGTCTTGAGCGGGCACACGGAAAAGGCCGGGCACTTCGGGCAGCCAACGGCGATGGCGATCGGGCACAGGGTCATGGGAGGCTCGTTTGAAAGGGGAGGCGGGAGGGGCCGGAACGGCCACAGGGAGGAAATCCGCGTGCCTTAGCGTACGCCTTTCGTGCCCCTGCGTCATGTCGGCCCTGCCGCGCCGGGCGCGGAGACCGCGTGCCTTCGACCCCGTCGCCGGCGTGCCGCGACGATGCCGTAGACGAGGACATTGATGCCCAACACGAGCGCAGCAAGGGCCAGTTGCAGCCGGGGCGTGAGCCCGGCGGGGTAGATCAGCGGGACGAGGTAGTGCTCGACGAAGCCGCCGGCGTAGCCGTCCTGCCCGGCACGCTGGCGCCACAGGTTCTCGAGCGGCGTCAGCGGGCAGATCGTTGCCGTCGCCTCGGCGTAGATGCCCCAGGCGACCGCGGGCAGGTGCAGCCAGGCAGCGCGCGGCCGGCGCAGCGCCAGCAGCCCGCCGGCAACGACGAAGACGATGAAGCCGAGGTGCGCGACGACCAGCGCGTCGGCCAGCAGGCGATGGACCAATGCCGCCCGGGCGAGGCTGCCGTCAGCCCGCCGGCGGCATCCCGCCCGGAAGCGCGGCCAGCGCTCGCGCGGCGAGCGCGCCCGCCAGGCGGTTCATCGCGATCAGCGAGAAATAGCCGGTGCGCAGCATCGCGTCCTGCCACCGGCCCAGCGCCACCAGCGGCGGGGTCAGCGCGCCCGAGCGCTCGAGAAAATCGACCGGCGCCCGGGCGAGGCTGCGGTGCGCCTCGTGCAGTGCCAGCAGCTGGATGTCGATAGCGTCGTGCAGCATGGACTGCCGGGCGGGTTGTCGCTTCGGGGCGGGGGCGGGGCTCATGGCGTCGCCTTTCGGAGAGCTGCGGGGTCGGTTCGGCGCGGCGGTGCGGGAAATCGGGGGACGGCCCGCGCGCTCAGGAACCGCGCTTGAGCAGCGCCTCGAGCGCCGCGAACGGCCGATGGGTCGCGGCGGGGGTCGCCGCGGCGCCGTTGCCGCCGCCGCCCGCCGCCCGCGCCTCGGTCTCCCGGGCGTGTTCGTTGTCGTGGCAGTAGAGGCAGAGCAGCTCCCAGTTGCTGCCGTCCGGGGGGTTGTGGTCGTGATTGTGGTCGCGGTGGTGGACGGTGAGCTGGCGCACCGTGGTGTGGTCGAAGGTTCGGGCACAGCGCCCGCAGACCCAGGGATAGATCTTCAGTGCCCGTTCGCGGTAACCCTGCTCCCGCTCGTCGCGGGCGCGCCGTGCCTCGGCGACGATGCGGTCGAGGCGGGCGGGGTCGGGCGTTCCGGAGGGGCGCGGCATCGGGTCTCTCGTCGGCGTTTCGGCGCCTACTCTACGCCTATCGGCAGGTCTGCGACAAAGCTCAGTCGACGACGCGTCCGCGCAGCGCCTTCTGCTGGCCGTGGCGTGCCTTGCTCTCGCGCCGCCGCCGCTGCGAGCCGGCGGTGGGCCGGGTGGGGCGGCGCGGAGGCGGGATCTCGGCGGCGAGCGCCAGCACCTGCTGCAGGCGCGCCAGCGCGTCGGCCCGGTTCTTTTCCAGGCTGCGGAAGCGCTGGGCCTTGATGACGATCACGCCGTCGGTGCTGATCCGCTGGTCGCCGAGCTCGCGCAGGCGCGCCTTCAGTTCCGGGGCGAGCGACGAGGTGGCGATGTCGAAACGCAGATGGACGGCGTTCGACACCTTGTTGACGTTCTGCCCCCCTGCCCCCTGCGCGCGGATGGCGGTGAACTCGACGTCGGCGAGCAGCGCCTCGGGCAGGGGCAGCGGCAGGCGCATCGGATCAGCGGGGGACGGCCGACCGGCGCGATGCCGGCCCCGGCGGTGCCGCCGGCCGCCGACCCGGCACGAGCGAAAGACCCTCAGCCTCTCAGGCCGACGGCTCGGCGGTGGCGTCGGTGGCGGCGGCAGCTTCGGTGACTTCGGTTCCTTCGGCCGCCGGCTCGGCAGCCCGTTCGAGCTTTTTCAGCTTCTTCTCTTCTTTCTTGCGCTTTTTTTCGAGTTCTTTCTGGCGTTTCTGGAATTCGAAGTTGGTTCTTGCCAAAGGGGCACCTCCACGAGGGTTGGGATGGCCGCGCCGCGCGCGACCCGACGTTCCTTTTACCTCAAAAGCGCGGGCAAGGGGAGTCTCGCGCGCCGCGGCGCGCGCGGCGGTGTTGCGTGTCGCCGACAGCGCCCGTGCCCGACCCGCGGGGCTGTGCCCGCCGCCCGGCGGTGTCCCACCGGGCTGCCTTCGTGCCGCGCGCTCCGGTGTTCGCCCTCGGGGCGGCCCGGCGGGCTCACCCGGACTGCGGGCGCCACATCGCCGGGTGACGATCCCTCAGGGCGGCGCCGGCACGCAGTCGCAGGCGTCGGCACCGGAGTCGAAGATGATCCGCCAGATCCCCGGCGCCTCCTGCCGCCAGATCGACGTGAACCGCGCCACGAGCTTCCCGCGCGGATCGCGGACCGGCCCCGTACTCAATGCCAGCCGGCCCGAGTCCTGTACCTCGACGACCTCGGGTTCCCACGAAAAGGGCGCTTCCGGACGCTCGTAAAGGCGCTTCCATGCGGTCGCCACCTGCTCGCGGCCGCGCAGCGTTCGTGACCCGGAGACGAACACTGCATCCGCAGCCAGGAACCCGATGAACGTCTCGTGGTCGCGGGCCGCCATGGTGGCGGCGAAGGCGCGCTCGGTGGCGAGCACCTGCTGCCGCATGTCGTCGGCGCGCGGATCGTGGGGTGTCGCGGCACATCCGGCAAGGAGCGCGAGGCCGGCAGCCAACAGCAGACGCGATGGGTCATTCATGATCGAGGCACCCTTCGTGGACGGCAGGCCGCGCGCGGCGCGAGCCGGGCCCGGTCGACGATGATAGCGGGGGCGCGGGGGCGGGGAGCATTCCGTCGAACCCTCACCGCGGTGTTCGCCGGGAATGCCTGGCCGGGGGAAGATGAAGCTTGACCGCTTCGGTGCACAGCGCATGGCCGGCGGCGAGGTCGACGACGTCGCCGGGAACGAGGTCGCGCGCCGGCGATGAGGATCAGGACCAGCGGGCTCGCCGGCCGGTGGCGGAACAGCAGCCACACCGCATGCTCGGGCTCCTCCGCGACGACATTGGCACCGTGGCGGGCGAGGCGGATGGCGGTTCGGCGCCGGAGAGTCCCTGCGGGCCGGCGCCCAGCGCCGCCCGGACCGTGTCGGCGGGAAGGCTCCACCCGACGTCCGCAGGAGTGGGGTTCGGCATGGCAGTCGCAGCGCCTCGGGTCCCCGGCCGCGCGACGGGAACCACTTTCGATGCTGGCGCTTCCGCTCCCTCGGCGCGAGCGGCACCGGGTCAGCGAGACGGCCCGGGGTCGACCCGTCCGCGCATCCGTGCGGTGACGAACGGCATCAGCAGCAGCGCGGCGAGGCCAAAGCCCATCAGGCCGCCGCGCGAGACGTCGAACTCGGCGGCGATCCGCTCCCAGCCGAAGCCGAACACGGCCCGCCCGAGGGCGATCTCGAACGCCAGCATCAGCACCACCCAGAGCGCCCCCGCGGCGAGGAGCGTCCGGGTGCGGCGCATGCCGATCCAGCCGATGGCGAGCCAGGTGACGGCGAAGATCAGCAGGCTGCCGGTGAGCACCCCGATCTGCCGGGCGACGTGATCACCGACCTGCGGCGCGAGCCACAACGTGCGCGCGATGCCGTGCAGCGTCTCCACGGCGACGATCAGCAGCCAGACGGCCAGCGCGCGCAGCCAGGCCATCCGTCTCAGCGCGAACCGGGAACGCCGGCATCGGTGGCCGCGCTGCCGTAGTACATCCGCGCGATGCGCGCCGCCTGCGCCGCGGCCTCGCACTGCGGACAGGCGCGGGAGGTGCCGTAGAGCACGCATCCGGAGAGGTCGAGCGTGCCGGCACGGCGTTGCGCGTCGCGGATCGCCTGCCGCTCGGCGTGCGCGGTCGGGTCGGCATCGGTGACGACCGCGCTGACGCCTTCCCCGACGATGCGCCCCCCCTTGACGACCACCGCACCGTAGGGCTGGTCGCCGCGGGCGATGGCGAGCTGGCGCAGCGCCTCGGCGCGCGCCGCGAACGCCGCCGAACCGGGGATGCGGGGCTGCGCAATCTCGGGCCATCCTGGGCTCGCGTCGACGCGGGCGAACACGCCGCAGGTCGCCAAAACCCCGAGCCGCCGCAGTGCGGCCCGGCGGCAGGCATCGGTTGCGGCACTCACTGGAGCACCTGCGTGCTGCGCACTCCGGGGTTCGCCCTCGGGGCGGTCCGTCGGGCTCGGGCCCCGGCGCAATGGCGGCACCGTCGACCTCGGCTTCTCAGGCGGCGCAGGAGCGCAGAATGCCGGCCAGATCGGCCGGCGCGCTGACCATCGGGTCGTGGCCGGTCGCGAGTTCGACGACGCGCCAGCCGGGGTCGCGGCGCACGCGTTCGCGCATGACGGCGATCGTTGCCAGCGCGGGACTCGTGCAGTCGATGAACGTGCGCGGCACTTGCGCGAGGCGTGCGGCGTCGAAGTGCAGCGGATCGCGGTAGACGGCGAAGGGGTGCGGCGTCTGCCGCCGGTTCACCCACGCGCGATCGGCGCCCTCCAGGCCGAAGACGCCGGCGTCTGGCGGCGGCAGCGCGAGGCCGCCGGTCGCGCTCGCCGCCTGCACGCGGGCCGCGACGATCTCCGCCGCGTGCTGGCTGGACCAGCTCTCCCCGGGGTAAGGCGTCACTGCGTCGACGTAGACGAGGTGGGTCAGCGGCGTCGGCGACGACCGGAGCAGGGCGTCGGCGGCGCCGGTGATCACCATTCCGGCGTAGCTGTGCCCGACCAGAACGACATCGGTGAGCTCTTCGCAGGCGACCACGGCGAGCACGTCGTCGATGTGCGTTTGCAACCGGATGCGGTCGTCGAGGAGGTGCGCGCGGTCGCCCACGCCGGTCAGCGTGACCGCGTGCGCGCCGTGGCCGGTCGCGCGCAGCAGCGGCAGCACGCGTTGCCAGCACCAGGCACCGTGCCAGGCTCCGGGCACGAGAACGAACTGACTCATCGCGGCTCTCCTCGGTTGGCGGCGGCGGCGACGGCGCCGCGATGCTGCAGATTACACCGCATGATCGATGCAGATCTTGCCGAATTGAGCACCGGTCGCCAGCCGGGCGAGCGCCGCCTTCAGGTCGGCGAACGCGAAGACCTGGTCGATGACCGGCCGCAGCCGGTGCTGCTCGACCGCGCGCAGCATCGCCTCGAAGCCGTCGCGATGGCCGACGGTCACGCCCTGCAGGCGCACCTGCCGCGTGATGGCGAGGCCGAGCGCCGCGTTCATCGTGCCGCCGGAGAGCACGCCGATCAGCGAGATGACGCCGCCCGGACGGATGGCGCGCAGCGACTGCGGCAGCGTCTGCTCGCCGCCGAGCTCGACGATGTGGTCGTAGCCGCGCCCGTCGGTGAGCGCGCGCGCCGCGCTCGCCCACTCCGGCAGGGCGATGCGGTCGATGGTCGCATCGGCGCCCAGCGCGCGCACCCGGGCCGCCCGTTCATCGCTCGAGGTGAGCACGGTGACGTGCGCACCGGCGAGTTTCGCGAACTGCAGCGCGAACAGCGCGACGCCGCCGGCACCCTGCACCAGCACCCGATCGCCCGGGCGCAGCGTCGACAGCCCGGCCAGCGCATTCCACGCGGTCAGCGCCGCGCAGGGCAGCGTCGCGGCCTCGACGTCGGCGAGGTGCCCGGGGACGCGGACCACCCCCTCCTCGGGCAGGCACATGGTGTCGACCATCGTGCCGTCGAGCGGACCGCCGAGCGATCGCGTCAGCCGCCGCAGCGTGGGCTCGCCGCCGATCCAGCCCTGGAAGAAGCACGGGCAGACGCGGTCGCCGACGCCGACCCGCGTGACGCCGGCGCCGATCTCGACCACGTCTCCGACGCCGTCGGACACCGGAATCAGCGGCAGCGTCCCGGTGTAGCCACCATAGCCGCGTTTCGGAACCACGAGGTCGCGATAGTTGAGCGCGGATGCGCGCATGCGCAGCAGCACTTCGCCGGGCCCGGGTCGCGGCTCGGGCCGCGTCACCGCACGCAGGTGCTCGAGTCCCCAGTCGCCTTCGATGGCAAAGGCGCGCATCCCCTGTTTGCTTCTGTCCGGGTTCGTGGTGGCCGAAGGGCTCGCGTCGCGTCGTGGTCAGGTCGCCGGCGCCGGCGGGTCGCGGATCTCGGCCAGGTCGCCGGCGCACCACTCGCGCTCGTCGGCGGGGACGTGGTCGTGGAGCTCGAACGCGCGCTGGCGCGCCGCGCCCCAGCCCGGCTCGTCGCCCGCGGCGCGCAGCGCGAGCGCGAGGACGGCGTGACCGAAGAACCGCTCGAAGGCGGGCGCGGCGTTGGCTTCGCAGACGGCGATGCAGCGGCGCGCGTGGTCGGCGGCCGTCGCAGGGTCGCCGGCCTGCAACAGGCTGCGCGCCAGCCGGTACTCGGCCCGCTCTTCCTCCATCCAGCCGCCGGCCAGCTTCCAGTGGTGCAGGCCGCCCTGCGCGGCGGTGAGCATGCCCTCGGTCTCGAAGGCGTCGCGGTCGGGCTTTTCCTCCAGCGTGGCGGCGAGGTTGTTGCCGGCGACGGCCAGCGCGCGTGCGGCCGACGGGCCCGCACCGATCGCGACGGCCTGCGTGTAGGCGGCGATCGCGCGCCGCAGCTCGCGCCGCCCGGCAAGCGCCGACGCCGCGGTCGCGAGCACGATCGCCTGTTCGTCGCCCGGAAGATCGGCGAGCGACGGATCGATCGCTCCGGCGTAGCGCAGCACGGCGATGCCGCAGGCCACGGCGGCGTCGGCTTCCCGGCTGCCGTCCCAGCAGGGGAGCGTCCGCAGCGAGGTCAGCAGGTCGATGCCGGCCTGCCAGCGCGCGAGGTGCTCGCCGTAGACGTGGGTGATCAACCGCGCCAGCGGCGGGATGTCGGCCACGGCTTCGACGCGTTCCGGCGCCAGCGCAAGGCGGGCGGCGACCGCGTCCGGCTGGTCGGCGTGGTCGTTCCAGGCGGTTTCGAGAAAGGCGGCGAAGCTCATCGGTTCGGACTCCGGGCTGCGGTGGTCGCCGTCGGCATCACTCAGGCACGTCGTCCCCGGCAGCGCGTTGCGGGAACTCGCGGACCATCGTGCACCTGACGACGACGGCATCGTCCGGCCATTCGCCGTGCGCCGTGCGGATCCGGGTCACGATCGACTTCCGGCTCGGTCGGCGCCATCTTAACCGCCGCATCGCGTCGAGGCGAGCGTCGCGCATCACCGTCCTCAGGCGCCGGGTCCGTCGTAGCGGCGCCGGCCGGGATCGGCGCTTTCGGCCGGGTCGCCGGCACCGGGCGGAAGCGCTTCGGCGACGACGCGGCGGACGAACGGTGCCTTGGCATCGGTGTAGGCCTCGCGATCCCGCGGGTGCTGCCGCGCGAGGCGGACTTTCAGCGTCGCGTACTCCGCAGCCAGCCGCGGCTCGGCGCGAAGCCGGTCGCGGAACGCCAGTCGCTCCTGCCAGAGGCGGCTGTCCCGGGGGACGAGGTGCAGGTGGTGGGTGCGGAACGCGGCCGACGGCTTGCAGAACCAGTGCATGCTCTCGGCCCGGTAAGGGAAGTAGGCGTAGCCGGCGGCCTCGACCACCGCGATCGCCGGCCGCGAGGCATCGAGGTCGTCGACCGGAGCCATGAGGTCGATCACCGGCTTGGCGATCATGCCGGGGATGGCGGTGCTGCCGATGTGCTCGATCGGCCCGGCCAGCCACGCGGCGAGCAAGTCTTCCAGCCGCGCGCGTTCCTGCAGGAACTGCGCGGGCCACGTCGGGTCGTAGGCCACGACCACGACCGGCGCTTCGTCGCTGCCTCCCGTCATCGCCGGGGCGCCGCCGGTCGCGCGGCAATGCTAACGCCGGGATCGGGTCGCGGGCAGCGCCTCGCGGCGGTCCGGATGGCCGTCGAGCACGACCACGCGATCGTCGGCGCAACGCACGGCGTCACAGGCCTTCGGTGAGCACGAGCTGCGACTTCGACGCGCTCTTGCGCAGCGCCAGCAGCGGTGCGTAGCCGGGCGACCGGTACCAGGCCTGCGCCTGCGCCAGCGACGGGAATTCGAGGATGACCAGGCGCCTCGGCTGCCAACCGCCCTCGAGCACCTCGGTGTGCCCCGCGCGGGACAGGTAGCGGCCGCCGAACGCGGCGATCGTCGCCCCGACGGCGGACTTGTAGCCCTCGTAGGCGGCAGGGTCGGTGACTTCGATGTCGGCGATCACGTAGGCGGTCACGGGCGTTCTCCTTGCAAGCCGCCACGATAGCCGAGAATGCCTGCCGGCAGGAAGTGCGGCGGCGGTGCGCGCAGGTTCCGGCGCCCCGTCACTTCTCGCGCTCGGGATGCGACGTCTGGTGCGCGGTGCGGCGCATGCCGGCGGCGTCGTCGTGCGGCACCGCCGCCCCGATGCGGGAGAGATCGCCATCGCCGGGACGCAACGGACACCACATGTGGATCTTGGCGACGAATCCGCCGCCGACGGCCACGGCGAGCGGTTCCAGTCCGAAGTCCACGAACCCGTGGCGCGCGTAGAGCCGGTGCGCGTCGTCGTTGCCCTGCGTCACCGTGAGCTGCACCAGCCTGACGCCCGGACGCGCGCCGGCCTGCGCCAGTGCGGCCTCGACCAGCTGCCGGCCGAGCCCGAGGTGCCGCGACTCCGGACGCACGTACAGGCCGAAGAGCGTGGCCTTGTGCCGGGCCTTTTCGCGCGCCTCGAACGACAGGCCGGCGACTCCCGCGAGCTCTCCGGCGTGAAACGCGCCCAGCACCAGTTCCGCCGGACGCTGGTCCTCGGCGAGTCGCGACTCCCACCAGGACAGCGGCAACGCCCCGCGTTCTTCCGCGCTCGACGTGTACGCCTCCGGGTGCAGCGTGTAGGCATCGAGCATCAGCGTTCGATACGCGGCGGCCTGGGACGGAACGAGGCGGCGAACGCTCATCGGCTCGCCGGCGCCTTCACGCCGGTGCGGTGCCGACGCTGACCTCGAGGTCGCGCAGCAGGCCGTCCTTGAGGTCGTAGATCCAACCGTGCACCGCCAGCGGCTGGCCGCGTTCCCAGGCCTGGACGACCGGCGCGAGGCCGCAGACGATGCGCACCTGTGCCGTCACGTTGAGCTCGCACAGGCGCTGCCAGCGCGCCGCGTCGTCGGGCAGCGCGTCGAGTTCGGCGGCGTGCGCCGCGCGGACCGCGCGGACGTGGGCGATCCAGCCTTCCAGCGGCTCGGTCGTCGCCGGTCCGAAGGCCGCCTGGATGCCGCCGCAGCGGTAGTGCCCGCAGACGATGATGTGCGAGATCCGCAGGACGTCGACCGCGTACTGCACGACCGACAGGCAGTTGCGGTCGTCGGGCCGCACGATGTTGGCCACGTTGCGATGGACGAAGAGCTCGCCGGGCGCGAGTCCGACGATCTCGTTGGCGGGAACGCGGCTGTCCGCACAGCCGATCCACAGGTGATCCGGCCGCTGGATGGCGCACAGGCGCTCGAAGAACTGCGGGTCGCCGCGGGTCTGCTGCGCGGCCCAGGCGCGGTTGTTGGCGAACAGTTGCGGAAGCAGGCGCATCGTCGGGGGTCGGTCGTCGTTCGCGGGGCCGCGGCGGCACGACCGTCCGTGCCGGACCGCCGATCCGTGTCGTCAGGGCCCGTTGCGAAGGTGGTGGCCGGCGTGGCGCTCGTTGCCGCGCCGGTAGTTGCCGGTGAGGCGGGCCATCAGCCGTTGCCCGTTCTCGGCGGTGCCGGCGGCGATCCGCGCGGCGAACGCCTGCGCCTGCCGTCCGCGCAGCAGGGATACCGGCCGTTGGTGATGCAGGATCTCGATCGCCCCGTCCTTGCGCTCCCGCCAGTCGAACGCGGGGGCGCCCGATACGGGTGCGGGTGCAGCTGTCGACTTGTCGCTCATGCAGCGAGCATAGCAAACACGCAGCGCCTGTTCCCGGGACGGCGGCGCCGCGCATCGACGACCGGGCAGCCGGCGCGAAGCACGACGCCGGACCCTCACTCACCCGTGCCCGTCGCCTGCTGCGGGCGATCCCGCCGGCGCCGGTAGTCGTCGTAGGTCATCGTCGTGCCCGCGATGCAACGCTCGCGCTCGATCGTGTCGACCTGCCGGTGGCACTCGTTGCGCTGCCAGGACTGCGCCGAGTTGTAGGTCTGCTGCGTCGTGCAGCCGGCGACGCCGAAGGTGATGCAGAGGGCAAGTTCCGGCATGCGCGCGAAACGGGCCAGTCCGACGGCAGGCCCGCACGCGCGAAGGAGCCCGATCGCCGGCCGTGTCGTCACGGCGTCGACCCCGAACGCCAGTCGCTGCGCAGCAGGCCGTAGAGGCTCGAGTCGGACACTTCGCCGTCGACGATCCATCGCTCGCGCAGCGAACCCTCCTTGCGGAAGCCGAGGCGCTCGAGGCTGCCGGCCGAGGCGAGGTTCCGGGGATCGATGTCCGCTTCGACGCGGTTCAGCGCCAGCGCGCCGAAGCCGTGGTCGAGCAGCGCGACCAGCGCCTCGTGCATGTAGCCGCGGCCCCAGGCCGCACGCGCCATCCCGTAGCCGATTTCGGCGCGCCGGCACTGCGGCGCGAAGGCGAACAGCGTGCAGAACCCGATCAGCCGGGCGGTGTCGCGGACCTCGATCCCCAGCCGCAGGTACTCGCCCGCCGGCATCGCCCTGCGATCCCGGGCGATCATTTCCTCCGCCGTCGCGACCGACGTCCAGGGGGCGCAACTCCAGTAGCGCATGACGACCGGGTCGGAACAGATCGCGAACAGCGCGACCGCGTCGGCGGGCTGCAGGGGACGCAGCCGCAGGCGGGCGGTGTCGAGGATCAGCCGATCGAATGCGACCGCCGGGGCGGCAGGCGCACGGGTGTCGGCGGCGATCTCGACACGGTTGCCGTCGGGATCGAGGACGACGCTCTCGTAATAGCCGTCGCCGGTCCGGCGCGGGCCGTCGATGACTTCGAAGCCGTCCTGCCGGAGGCGGCCGGTCAGGACGTCGACCTCCCGGTCGGTGCCGACGCAGATGGCGACGTGGGTGAGACCCATCCGCTGCGCCCCCCGGGGCTGCCGCGCCGGCGCCACGACGGTGCTGGTCATCAGCTCGATGCGGGCGCCTTCGGCAAAGACCAGGAAGCGCGACGCGAAACCCTTCGCCGGATTCGCGTACCGCGGCCCGGCGCTGGCACCGAAGTAGGTCGCATAGAAGGTCGCAAGGCGATCCAGATCCTCGGTCCACAGCGCGACGTGGTCGATTCGCGTCATGGCTTCGACGTCCTCCGCTGCCGCGTCAACGGCAACTCGCTAGGCCGTGCCCGGCGGCTCCGCGTCCGGCGCAGCGGACTGCCGACGATACACGCGCAGCAGCTCGGTGACCAGAATGCCCTCGATCCGCATGCCCGCGTAGTTGGCGTCGGCGATCGTGACGTCGCCGAGGCAGAGATTGGAGAGGCGCGCCCCGGTCAGCGCGACGTCGACGAACTCCGCGCCGCGCAGGTTCACGTCGTGGAACTTCGCGCCCTCCAGGCTCGAGTGCGTGAACGTGGAGCCGGCGAGACACACGTTGTCGGCGCGGCACGCTCCGTCGGCAAGATCGGTCGGCATGGGGTCTCCTCGGGGTTGCAACGCGCGCAGCCGGCGACACACGCCGGTCGGCGCCGCCCGACGCTGGCGTCGTCGGAGCGCGCATCGGCGGCGTGGCGCCGCGACCGCCGCGAGCGGCATCGGGCAGGCGCTCGTCGGATGCAGGATCGGCAAGGCGAGGTGCCGGAGCAGGCGGGGCATCGGTCGACGCGATCGCGAACGCGGAAGGGTGGCGGTTGCGGAGGGACGAGAGCGTCATCCCCCGCAGCGCGCGAGTCTAAGCGATAATCGCCGCCCATGCGAACCCGCCACCTCTGCCTGCTCGCGGTCGTCGCCGGGATCGCCGCCTGCAGCAGCGTGCCGAAGCCCGAGACCCCGGTCACGGCGCCGGCCGCGCCCGGGCCGGCCCCCGCCGCGCCCCCGCCGTCCTCGTCGAAGTACTATCTCGACGACGGTCCCGGCGACTACGTGCCGGCCAACCTCGACGCGATCCCCGACGCGGTCCCCCGCGTCGAGCCCCTGCACCGCTTCGCCAACCGTCCCTACTCGGTGTTCGGTCGCGAATACGTCCCGGCGACGTCGCTGCGTCCGTATCGCGAGCGCGGCGTCGCGTCCTGGTACGGGCGCAAGTTCCACGGCCAGAAGACCTCCAGCGGCGAAACCTACGACATGTACGGGATGACCGCGGCGCATCCGACGCTGCCGCTGCCCTCCTACGCGCGGGTGACCAACACCGTCACCGGTCGCAGCGTCGTCGTCCGCGTCAACGACCGCGGCCCGTTCCTGCACAATCGTGTCATCGACCTGTCCTTCGCCGCCGCGCACCGGATCGGCATCGCGCAGCGCGGCAGCGGCGCCGTCGAGGTCGAGGCGATCCTGGTGGGCGATCCGGTCACCGCGGCGAGCGCTCCGCTGCCGCCGGTGGCGGCGGCGCCGATGACGCCCCCGCCCGCCGGCGCTCCGGCGGGCGAGGCCGGCGCCCCGGTTCCGGTCGCGCGGATCGACGGCGGGTTCGTCGTCCAGCTGGGCGCTTTCACCAGCAACGCCAATGCGCAGAATTTCGTCGCTCATCTCGCGAACCAACTGGCGCCCATCGGGGTCGAAGCGAAAGTCCGGCAGGTCGGCGGGCTGTTCCGCGTCTTCGTCGGCCCGTACGCGGCGCGCGACGATGCGAGGCGGTCCAGCGATCGCCTGCGCGAAGCCCTCGGCCTGAACTCGACGATCGCGGTGCACTGACCGCCCGTCGCGGGCGATGGCGGACGGAGGCGCATCGACCCGTTGCCGGGGCGACGTTCGTTATAATTGCCGTGCCGCGCTCTGCGCTGTCGCCGGTCGGCGACGCAGGGCGGATGGGCCTTGCATCGGCCGCGCCGGCGATGCAATTCGTTTCGGGGAATCGCTTGCGACGCTTGCTCAAGGCACTGTTTCCGCTCCTGCTGCTGGGATTCGTCGTCGCCGTGCCGGCACGCGCCCAGCTCACCATCGAAATCGTCGGCGGGTCCGGTTCCGCCATCCCGATCGCCGTCGTTCCCTTCGAGAACGAGAGCAACTGGCCGCTGGGCATCACCGGCGTCGTCGCTGCCGACCTGACGCGCAGCGGGCTGTTCCGGCAGATCGAGGCCAACGCCGTGGTGCCGCGCCCGGTGCGCGCCGAGGACGTGCGGGGTGCCGACTGGCGCGCGCGCGGTGCCGATGCCGTGGTCGTCGGCTCGATGCGCTCCCTCGCCGACGGGCGAGTCGAGGTTCGCTTCGCGCTGGTCGACGCGGTCAAGCAGATGCAGCTGGCCGCCGTCACCTACACGGTCACGCCGGCGCAGTTTCGCGCCACCGCGCACCGGATCGCCGACGTCATCTACGAAAAGCTCACCGGTGACGCCGGCGTGTTCAGCACGCGGATCGCCTACATCACCAAGCAGGGCGCGCGCTACGAACTGCACGTCGCCGATGCCGACGGCAGCAACCCGCAGGCGGTGGTCGCGTCCAACGAGCCGCTGCTGTCGCCGGCGTGGTCGCCGGACGGCACGCGCATCGCCTACGTGTCGCTCGAGAACAGGAAGCCGGTGATCTACGTGCAGTCGCTCGACACCGGGCGGCGGCAGGTGCTGGCCAACTTCCGCGGCAGCAACAGCGCGCCGGCGTGGTCGCCGGACGGGCGCAAGCTGATCGTCACCCTGACCAAGGACGGCGGCTCGCAGCTGTTCCTGATCAACGCCGACGGCACGGGCGTCCAGCGCCTGCTGTCGTCCACCGGCATCGATACCGAGGCGTCGTTCGCGCCGGACGGCCAGTCGGTGCTGTTCACCTCCGATCGCGGCGGCTCGCCGCAGATCTACCGGCTGCGGCTGGCGACCAACGCGGTCGAGCGCCTCACGTTCGAGGGCAGCTACAACGTGTCGCCGCGGGCGCTGCCGGACGGCAAGGGCTTCGTGTTCGTGCGCCGCGAAGGCGGGCGCTTCACGATCTGCATTCAGGATTTCGCGACGCGCCAGGTGCAGGTGCTGACGCAGGGCCCGCTCGACGAGAGTCCCAGCGTCGCGCCCAACTCGCGCCTGGTCATCTACGCGGCCCAGCAGGGTGGCCGTGGCATACTGGCAGGCGTTTCCTCCGACGGCCGAGTGAAGCAGCGGCTCGTTTCCCCCGCCACCAATGTGCGCGAGCCCGCCTGGGGCCCGCTCCCGCGTTGATTCCATGGCCAGAGGCCGCCTGCGGCCACCACCTTTGAAGGAGATATCGGCATGCGCAAACTGATTTTCGGACTGTTCGCCGCCGCCGTGCTCGCCGGCTGTTCGAGCACCCCGACCCAGGACGCCGCCCCGGTCGAGGACCGCGGGGCAGGCGCCGCCGGCACGACCACCGCACCCGCCGGCGGTGCCACGACGACCGGCACCGGGACGTCCGGCGTCAGCGGCACTTCCGCCGGCGCGGGCGGGGGCGCTGCAGCGCTCAAGGACCCGAACAACATCCTGTCGCAGCGCATCGTGCTCTTCGACTACGACAGCTACGTGGTCAAGGACGAATACCGGGCGCTGGTCGACGCGCACGCCAAGTACCTGCAGGCGAACCGCGGCGCGAAGGTCACGATGCAAGGGCACACCGACGAGCGCGGCACGCGCGAGTACAACATCGCCCTCGGCCAGCGCCGCGCCGACGCGGTCAAGAAGATGATGCTGCTGCTCGGCGCGACCGAAATGCAGATCGAGACCGTGAGCTTCGGCGAAGAGAAGCCGCGCAATCCCGCGAGCGGCGAAGCCGCGTGGGCGGACAACCGCCGCGTCGAGATCGTCCACGCCGGCGAATGATGCGCCAGCCCTTCCCGCGGCGCCTGCGCCTGCTCGCGGCGGCGCTGGCAGCGCTGGGCGTTGCGCACGCGGCGTCGGCGGCGCTGTTCGACGACGAGGAGGCGCGCAAGCGCATCGACGCGACCAACGCCCGGCTCGCCCAGGTCCAGAAGCAGCTCGAGGACCGGATCGCGGGCCTCGAGTCGCAGATGAAGAACCAGGGCCTGATCGACCTGTTCCGCGAGGTCGAGCTGATCAAGGCCGACATCGCCCGCCTGCGCGGACAGACCGAGGTCCTGACGCACGAGCTCGAGCAGTCGCAGAAGCGCCAGCGCGATCTCTACGTCGACCTCGATTCGCGGCTGCGCAAGCTCGAGGCGGCTCCGGCCGCCGCGCCCGCCGCCGCTGCGCCCGCCGCCGACGCCCCGGTCGCCCCGGGCGCAGCCCCGGCCGCCGGCGTGGCCGGCGCGTTGCCCCCCGCGGCCGCCGCCGCGCCCGGTGCTGCCGGCGAGCAGCGCAGCTACGACGCCGCGCTCGACCAGTTCAAGGGCGGCAACTACGCCGCGGCGATCGCCGGCTTCCAGGGGTTCGTCAAGGCGTACCCGAAGAGCCCGCTGGCGCCGTCGGCGCAGTACTGGGTCGGCAACGCCCAGTTCGCGCAGAAGGACTATCGCGGCGCCATCGCCTCGCAACGGCAGTTGATCGCCGGCTATCCGGACAGCCAGAAGGTCCCCGACGCGCTGCTCAACATCGGCAGCTCGCAATTCGAGCTGGGCGACGCGGCAGGGGCCCGGCGGACGCTGCAGGAGCTGGTCGCCAAGCACCCGACCTCCGACGCGGCCGCCAAGGCGCGGCAGCGGCTGGCCGCGCGCTGAGAACCTGTGAAGAAATCGTCGCGAGCGGGCGGAGTGCAAGGCGCGAACGATGCGACCGACGAGACCTATCGGGTGGATAGGCGAGGAGGGAGCGAGTGAGCAACGCTGCAATCCGCCCGCGCAGTAGATTCATTCACAGGTTCTGAGAGGTGACCCGGCCGTTCGCCTCGCGGCTGGTCGCGTGGCACGCAGCGCACGGCCGGCAGGATCTCCCGTGGCAGGGCACGCGCGATGCGTATCGCGTGTGGCTGTCGGAGATCATGCTGCAGCAGACGCAGGTCGCCACCGTCATCCCCTACTACTGGCGCTTCCTCGCCGAATTCCCGGACGTGGGCGCGCTCGCCGCGGCGCCGCTGGAGCGCGTGCTGGAGCACTGGAGCGGGCTCGGCTACTACCGCCGGGCGCACCACCTGCACGCCGCGGCCCGCGTGATCGTCGCCGAGCACGGCGGCAGCTTTCCGCGCGACGTCGAGGCGCTGGCGGCGCTGCCGGGCATCGGTCGATCGACCGCGGCGGCGATCGCCGCGTTCTCGTTTTCGGTGCGGGCGGCGATCCTCGACGGCAACGTGAAGCGCGTGCTCGCCCGCCATCGCGGCATCGAAGGCTTTCCCGGCAGCGCCAGGGTCGAAACGGCGCTGTGGCGAGTCGCCGAGTCGCTGCTGCCGGCGAACGACATCGAGACCTACACGCAGGCGCTGATGGACCTCGGCGCCACCGTGTGCACGCGGACGCGTCCGCAGTGCGAGCGCTGCCCGGTCGCCGGCGACTGCGTCGCGCGACGGGACGGCCGCACCGATGCGCTGCCCTCGCCGCGCCCGGCCCGGCGGCTGCCGCAGCGCGCGCTGCGGGTGCTGCTGCTCGAGCACGCCGGCAACCTGCTGCTCGAAAAGCGCGCCCCGGTCGGTATCTGGGCCGGATTGTGGAGCCTGCCCGAGATGGCGCTCGACGACGACGTGGCGGCGCACTGCCGCGCGCGCTTCGGCGCGCAGGTGACCGTGGGCGACGCGCTGCCGGCGATCGAGCACGGCTTCACCCACTTTCGCCTGACGCTGCATCCGCAGCGGGTCGCCGTGCGTCGCTGGCCGGCGCGCGCCGAGGCCCCGGGTTACGCGTGGCTGTTGCCCGGCGACGCGCTGGCCGCCGCGTTGCCGGCGCCGATTCGCAAGCTCCTGCGCTCGATCGCGGTTCCCGCTCTCCCGTCCCGGCAGCCCCGGGCCCGAACGCGCTGAGTACTCTCTACTGGGCGTCGGGCCGCCAGCGGGCGAGATCGGGCGGCAGCAACTGCAGGTGATCGGGGTGCGCGCGCCGAAACGCGGCCAGTTCCCTGGTGGCCTCGTCGAGCTTGCCCTCGTCGCGCAGCCGGCGGATCAGGGCGATCCAGTCGGCGACGGGAAGCGGTGGCCGCGCGTCCTGTGCATCGCGCACGGCGTCGTCGCGCCGCCGTTCGCTCGGCGTCGCTGAGAGCCTGGCGGCCGCCGGGGGAGCCACCGCCGACTGCGGCGACCGCGGTGCGACCGCCGGCGGCGGCGTCGCGGGGGCGGCGCGGGGCCGGGGGGGCCCGGCCGCCCCGGCGGCGGGGGGGGGGCGGGGGGCCGGCGCAGGCTCGACCCGCGCGACGGCGGGTTTCCCCGGCGCCGACGGCGCGGCAGCATCGGCGCGTGCCGGGTCCGGCAATGCCTCCGCGACTTGGCGGCGGATCAGTTTCGCTTCCGGTCGCGGCGGCGTGGAGGGCTCCGTATCGGCGGCAGGCTTCGGCGCGGTCGCGTACCCGGTCGCTGCGGGCGGGATCACGAGCCCGCGGGCGATCGGCGCATCGGTCGCCGGCGTCGGCTGCGGGGGCGGCGACGGTGCATCTGCCGCCGCCTCGCGCTTGGCCGACGTCGTCCCCGGCGGGATGTCGGAGACGACGGTCGACGTGCCGCCATCGAACAATCCCTCGGTCCCCACGATCTGCAGCAAGCCCAGCGCGATCGCGCCGATGGTCGCGGCCGCGGCCAGCGGAAACCACCAGCGCTCGGGACGGGTCGCCTCGGGCACCTCGTTCTCCGCACGCAGCGGGCCCGCGCCGACTTCGCGCCGCGCCGCCGCGCGCAGCGCCGCATCGAGCGCCGGCGGTGGCTCCTCGTTCGAGACGCTGCGCCAGGCCGCGTCGAAGCGCGCGTCGTCCGCGGACAGATCGTCGTTGCGTCGGCCGTTCATCGGAAGTCCTGTCTGAGATCGCCCAACTGCGCCCGCAGCTTGTCGAGCGCGTACCGTATCCGGCTCTTCACGGTCTCGACGCCGTCACCGGTGAGCTCGGCGATGGCCGAAAGCTCGAGGCCGCCCTCCTGGTGCAGCAGGAACGCGTCGCGCTGCGCCGGAGGCAGCGCGGCCAGCGCGGCACGGATCCGCGCGGCCAGTTCCCGGCTGGCGACGCGCGTCTCGGGTTCGTTCGCCCGCGTTCCCGGCACCAGGTCCAGCGGATCCGGCGGGTCGTCGTCGCCGTCGCGGACGAGGTCCGAGGCAAGCGTCAGCGGGCCGCGGGCGCGCCAGTGGTCGACCAGCCGGTTGTGCGCGATCCGGTACAGCCAGGTGGAGAACTTGGCGCTCGGCGTGTAGGTCGCACGCGCACGAACCACGCTCATCCATATGTCCTGGAAGAGTTCGTCGGCGGTGGCGGCACCGCCGCATTGGCGCAACAGATAGCGGTAGACGCCACCCTTGTGCCGACCGTAGAGCCGGTCGAACGCAGCCGCGTCGCCCGCCGCGTAGGCCTGCATCAGGTCTTCGTCGCTTGCGGGCGGCGGCGTGGCAACGGGCATCGCCCGCGAGTATGCGAGCGAGCCCACGGCCGTGCAAGCTTGCGTCGGCCCGTTCAACGGCGCGGCGGATCCGGGACGAAGTGCGGCCAGGCGGGAAACGGATTCGCCGGGCGCACCGCAGCCACCACCGGTGGCGGCAGGACGCCCATCGCCACCAGGTTCTCGCGTCGGTCGTAGTGGATCGCGACCGTCTCGGCCGGTTCGGCGGTGGCGCGCTCGAAGGGCACCTGGTAGGCGCGGGAGTGCTCGCTGCGCCCGTGGCCGGTGCCGAGCATCGTCCGCGGCAGCGGCGCCGCCGCCGCGGCGACGTCGTCACGCTGGCGCTTGGCTTCGCCGGACGGGGCGGAGGAGCCCTCGGCCCGCGCCGCCGCCGGCGCCTCGTACCGGTCCTCGGCGGCGATCTTCCCGGGCTGTTGCCGGGTGACCGGCGGCGGCGCCATTTCGCGGAACAGCGCGACGCCGACGACGCCGAGGTTGTCCGGCCGGCCGGTCCGCGCCGCGTACGAATCCGGCAGCTCGGTGAAGTAGAACGCCGCGGTGCGCGCCATGTTCTTCCGCCACCCGGCGATGTCGAGACAGGCGTAGGGATCGAGCACGTAGCCCGACTGCCCGGGCGCGGCGGTGTCGCCGGTGATGACGTTGACGCCGTCGACGCTGGTCACCGCCAGCACGCGACCGCCGCTGGTGTTGCAGACGCGGACCGCGTACTCCTGTCCGGGCGTGCCGACGACCCAGTGCCGCCCCTGGCTCCAGGTGGACGGCAGCACGCGCGAGTCGCCGCGCGCGACGAGGTCGACCCGGGCGAGGGATCCGACCGCCGCTGCCGGCAACGGCGCCAGGGCGAACGACGCGCCGAGCACGAGGCCCAGCGATGTAAGCGCTTGCTTTCGACCAAAGGCACGGCAGGCAAAACCACTGTTCTGTTCGCGGGGCGGGCGGGGATTCATGTTCGGTCTCCTGGACGAGGGCGCGGCACGCTGGCCGCCACATTTGCTGTCAACGGGGCAGCGTCGCCGACGGGGTCGATGCCCGGCACGGAAGCGGGTGGAAAGCGCGCCGTCGCGCCGAAGCGGGTCCGGCGGCATCGCGCGGCGTCGCAACCGGGCCGGGCGAGCGCAACCGGTTGCACCGCAACAGAAAACTCCCCTGAAAGGGTTATCCGCCTATCCCCTTCCGGGGGAACGGGAACCGCGATTTCTGCGTGCTATCCTCGCCGGATGGAACCGACGGCCAACCTTCCGCTGATCGTGACCGGCGGCGCGTTCGCGCTGGCGTTCGTCTTCGGTGCGGTCGCCAATCGCGTCAACTTCTGCACGATGGGCGCGGTCAGCGACATCATGAATTTCGGCGACTGGCGCCGGATGCGGATGTGGATGCTCGCGGTGGCGGTCGCGATCGCGGGCGCCACCGCGCTGCAGAACGCGGGTCTCATCGACCTGTCGAAGTCGCTCTACACCGGCAGCAAGGTGAGCTGGCTGTCGGCGCTCGTCGGCGGATGGCTGTTCGGCTTCGGCATGACGCTGGGCTCGGGCTGCGGCAGCAAGACGCTGATCCGCATGGGTGGCGGCAACCTGAAGTCGCTGGTCGTGCTGCTGTTCCTGGCGGTGTCGGCGTACATGACGCTGAAGGGGCTGTTTGCCGTCTGGCGCGCCAACGGGCTCGATCCCGTGCGCTTCGACGTCGCCGCGCTGGGGGCCAAAACGTCCGATCTCGCGACGGTGGTCGCCGCGCTCGGTCTCGGTGCCGCGGCCAAGTCCTGGGTCGGGTTCGCGGTCGCCGCGGCGCTCGCCGCCTGGGTGTTCGCCAACCGGGAGTTCCGCACCACGGGCGAGATGATCTTCGGCGGGGTCGTCATCGGCGCCGTCGTCGTCGGCGGCTGGTACGTCACCGCGCACCTGGGCTACGTGGCCGAGGATCCGCAGACGCTGGAGGAGAAGTTCGTCGCCACCACCTCCGGCCGCGCCGAGTCGTTCAGCTTCACCGGGCCGGTCGCGGCAACGCTGGAGCTGCTGCTCTTCTGGACCGATCAATCGCGGGCCTTGACCTTCGGCATCGCCGGCGTGCTGGGCATGGCCGTCGGCTCGTTGGCGATGGCGCTCCTCACGCGCAGCTTTCGTTGGGAGGGCTTTGCCTCGGTCGAGGACCTCGCCCACCACATCGTCGGCGGCACGCTGATGGGGTTCGGCGGCGTCACCGCATTGGGGTGTACGATCGGACAGGGGCTGAGCGGCATTTCGACGCTGTCGCTGGGGTCGTTCATCGCGCTGGCGTCGATCATCGTCGGCAGCATGGCGGCGATGAAGTACCAGATGTGGCGGCTGGAATCCCGGCGCTGGCACTGGCTTCGTCCGTCGCATTGGCGTCGATCGTCGGGAGCGACGAGGCGGCTTTGAACTCCCGCCGGCGGCAACCGGAGGCCGGGCCTGGCGCCGTTTCGGTCAACCGGGTGCGCCCGGCAGCGTTGCAGCACCATGATCATCTACGATCTCTCTTGCGCGGAAGGCCACCGGTTCGAGGGCTGGTTTGCCTCGGCCGACGATTTTGCCCGCCAGGCGGCCGCCGAGCTGGTGCGCTGTCCGCTGTGCAATGACGCCAAGATCGTGATCGTGCCCTCGGCCAGGGTCGCGCCGGACAGGTCCGCCCGCGATCGCGGTCAGGCGGAACGCGAAGTGGCGACCACGTCGCCGCCGAAGCCCGAGTCGGCGGCGGTGACGGCCGGGCTGCCGCCGGAACTCCTGCGCAAGCTGCGCGAAATCGTCCTCGCCACGGAGAACGTCGGCGGTCGCTTTCCCGAGGAAGCGCGCAAGATCCACTACGACGAAGCACCGGCCCGCCCGATCCGGGGCCAGGCGTCGGCGAGCGAAGCCGAGGCGCTGCGCGACGAGGGCATCGAGTTCGCTGCGCTGCCCGCGTTTCTCACCCGCGAATCGCACTGACGCGACCGCCGGGCGCGAGTCCCGGTCGCCGGCACGCGCTGTGCTAAGATTTTGGGTCTTTCGGCGGGCCGTTAGCTCAGTTGGTAGAGCAGCGGACTTTTAATCCGTTGGTCGCAGGTTCGAGTCCCGCACGGCCTACCACGAAAAAGGGCGGGGGAGGGACACCCCCCCCCCGGCCCGCCGGCTCTCGGCCCCCGGGCCCGCCCGGCGGGGGCCGCGCGGCCGGGTTGCCGGCGCGGACGCCCTTCCGTGCCAGTGCGGGGTCGCGGCCGCGCGAACACGGCAGGTGTCGTTTCGCGGCCGGATCTTCCCTGCGGGCTGGAGCCCCCCAAGCGCGCCTCACCCTCTTTCTCCTTACCTTGCCGGTTTTGCTGCTTTGGCGGCTCGTCCGGCTTTATCGTGCCCCCGCCCCCGCGGGGCGGGGTGGGCCACCCAGGCGCGGGTCGTGTCGGCGGGCCCCCTCGGCGCCGTCGCCGGTTCCGCGTTGCCCCCCCGCGCGCACCTCCGCAGAGACTGCCGTTCGGCGAGACAGTCGTCCCTGGTCACGTCGGTCGCGGCGGCAACGGAAGGCCGAAACTTCTCGTCGCGACGCGCCCGCCCGATCAGCGCTTGTCCTCGGTCAAGCGCAGCAGCTCTTCCCAGATCCCCGATTCGAGCGACCTTCCCGCCGGCACCAGCACCAGGAGCAGATCGCCCGGTTCGATTTCGGCGATGGCGACGGCGACCGCCTCCTTGGGGTCGGGCACCACCTGAATCGCTTCGCTCGGGACGCCGGAATTCATCAGCTCGTCCCGCAGCACCTGCCACGGTTCGGCGCAGGTGGAGTAGCGCTCGGCATCGCGGTACTTCTTGCAGACGAAGCGGTCGAAGCGGGTCGATACCAATCGCGCCATCGCCCGCACGTCGGCCTCGGGAAAACGGCGGGAGGCGCCGAAGACGATCACCCGCTTGCCCGGCACGGACTCGCGGTCGATGTAGGACATCAGGGCCTGCAGCCCATGACGGTTATGGGCGGCGTCCATCAGGACACGGTAGGGCTTTCCGGGGAGTTCGTTCAGCCGGCTGGGGGTCGTTTCGAAGGCCATGCGGAACTGCCTGAGGGCCGACGCGATGGCGGTCGCCGGCAACCCGATGCCGTGCGCCGCTGCGATGGCGGCAGCGGCGTTGTCGACGTTGTGCCGGGCCTTCCCGCCCAGCGTCGCCGGCACCTCCTCGACCCGAACGATCGGCGCAAGGGTTGCTCCGTCGAAGTAGCAGAGAGTCTCCGCGTCACCCTCGCGGCGGACATAGGCGGCCTTCCCGCCCGCCGCGACGTGCTCGGCGATGCGCGGCGAATTCGGCACGCCGGAGAACAGGATGGTCGACCGTGCCGGAGAAAAAGGGGCCATGCCGACGCACAGCGGATCTTCGGCGTTCAATACCGCTGCCCCCCGGGCATTTTCTATGATCTGCCGCTTGACCACGGCCATCGCTTCGACCGTATCGACACCGTCGTGCCCGAGGTGGTCTGCCGCGACGTTCAGGCAGACCCCGACATCGCAGACGTCGAACGACCGCCCGAGGGTGATCAGGCCGCCGCGGGCCGTCTCCAGCACCAGCGCTTCGATGTCGGTGCGCGGATGCAACATCAGGCTGCCGGTGATTCCGGCCAGGTCGCCGCTCTCCAGCAACTCGTCGTCCGCGTACACGCCGTCCGAACACGCGAGCCCGGTGCGCTTGCCTGCCTGGCGGAAGATGCTGGCGATCATCCGGCTGGTCGTCGTCTTGCCGTTGGTCCCCGTGACGGCGACGATGGGGACGGTCGCATGCTCGCGCGTCGGGAAGTGCGAGCGAACCAGCCGGTCGGCGAAGTCCGACTCGGCACCGGACCCGGCATGGATGCGCAGGTCGGGTTCGGGCTTGACGGCGATGACCGCGGCGTTCGGATACGTTGCCGGGCCGGCCGGATCGTCGATCACGATGTCGACGCCCGCATGATCGATGCCGCAGGCGGCGACGGCCTGCCGGGCAAGTGCGCGGTAGGCATCGGGCATCCCGTCGACCCGTTCTTCGCCCCCGCTCGCGGTGAAGGTTGCGCTGGGATGATCGAGCACGACGGACGCGCCGCGCGGCGGAACCGCTTCGAAGCTCGAGCCGTTCAACGCCATCCGACCTGCGGTCGCGGGGTGGGACGTCAGCCGGGTCCAGGCCCATCGTTCGCGCAGGGACAGGGACGAGGCCGCCCTGGCTGCGGCCAGCAATCTCACATCGCGCTGGCCGTCACCGACGACCGCCGGCGCGCGAAGACGAACGACGGACACCGGTTCGGAATCCATGACCAGGAAGCGGTAGGTGGTCCCGGGAACGTAGGACTCGACCCAGACCGGGCTTGTCGGCTCGAAGCACCGGGTGAAAGCCCGTTCCAGCTGATCGGCATCGTGGATCGGTCCGACCACCCCGCTGGTCGGCAGTGCGTCGTGCGCCTCGCCGGACACCGGCCGCTTGAGCACGACGGGGAAGCCGATGCGCTCGGCCGCCCGCAACACCCTGCCGTAGCGATGCTTGTTCGGAAACTCCAGATCCTGCCGCGGCACGGGCAGGCCGCGCTCCTGCAACCGGCGCATCACGGCTTCGCGCTGGTATATCCACGGGGGGCGTTTCGCCGCCGCCCCCTGCGGCATCGCCCCGAGGAAGCGGTGTTGCCGGGCGCACAGCCCAAGCTGCAGCAGGCCGTGGCCGATCGTGGAATCGACGCGCGTCGCAGCGAACGGATCCTGATCCAGATCCAGGACGGGGATCCCGTATCGCCTGGCCGCCGCCAGGATCAGCCGCGCATTGGGATCGAGCATGCGCTCCGCCGCGTAATCGAGAAAGCCCCCGAGCTCATCGTCCAGCTTCAACTCCAGCGAGTCCGAAGCGGACAGCGCGGCGTTCAGCACCTGCAGCGCGAGCATCCCGGCATAGAAGGCCGTTCCCTGATCCTCCTTCTCCACCAGCACCTTGACCCTGTCCTCCGCGCCTTCGACGATCACGGCGCAGTGGCGCACCCCGGCGTCGGTCGCCCGCTGGAAGACGATTGCGAGTTCTCCGAAAAGCTGGCCGATGAATTCGCGACCATGGACCTCGGGTACGGGATTTCGCGCTGGATCGAGCCGCAGGCCCGCGCCGTGCAGCAGGTCGGAAACGCGCCTGCGAACGGCCCCGCAGTCGGTGTCGCCCAGTGCCGGGACCTGCAGTTGGAACACGACTCCGGGCGCACCGAAGTGACGTGTCGGACCGAAGAAGATGCTCGTTTCGAGGATGTCGATGGCTTGCGGCAAGGGTCGTGTCCGGAGGTCGTGTCGCAGAGGTTCGAGGTCGCAGTACCGCTTGCGGGATGGCGGATCGATCCTTCGGCGGTGCCGAAGTTCGATCGGCGGTCCGGTCGTTAGCCCCGGGCCCCGCACCGTGGCATGATGGCATGGCCATGACCGTTCCTGCCGAAACGGTTTTCCGTGCCAGGGGCCTGACCAAGACCTATCGGATGGGCGAGGTCGAAGTGCCGGCGCTGCGCGGCATCGATCTCGAGCTCTACCGCGGCGAACTCGTGGTGCTGCTCGGTCCCTCCGGCAGCGGCAAGTCGACGCTGCTCAACATCCTCGGCGGCCTCGACGTGCCGACCAGCGGCGAGGTCCATTACCTCGACCACGAGCTCACCGGCGCCACCGAAGCGGAGTTGACGCGGTTCCGGCGCGAGCACGTCGGCTTCGTGTTCCAGTTCTACAACCTCATCCCCAGCCTCACCGCGCGCGAGAACGTCAGCGCGGTGACCGAGATCGCGTCGTCGCCGATGCGGCCCGAGGACGCGCTGCGGCGGGTGGATCTGGGGAGCCGGCTCGACCACTTCCCGGCGCAGCTGTCCGGCGGCGAGCAGCAGCGCGTGGCCATCGCCCGCGCCATCGCCAAGAACCCGGCGGTGCTGCTCTGCGACGAGCCCACCGGCGCGCTCGATTCGGCCACCGGCGTCGTCGTGCTCGAAGCGCTGGAAAGGGTCAATCGCGACCTCGGCACGCTGACGGTGCTGATCACGCACAACGTGGGCATCGCCGACATGGCCGACCGGGTGATCCGGCTCTCCGACGGGCACATCGCCGAGATTCGCGCCAATGCCGCCAAGAAGCCGGCGCACGAGCTGAGCTGGTAGCCGATGCGCGCCCTCGACCGCAAGCTGCTGCGCGATCTCTGGCACCTGCGCGGGCAGGTGCTGGCGATCGCCGCGGTGATCATGGGCGGCGTGGCGACGCTGGTGATGTCGCTGTCCACCTACGACTCGCTGGTCGTCACCCGCGATCGCTTCTACGCCGAGTATCGCTTCGCCGACGTCTTCGCCCGGCTGAAGCGCGCGCCCGAGCCGGTGGCCGACCGGCTGCGCGCCATCGCCGGGGTGGAGCGGCTGGAGACGCGGGTGACCGCCGGCGTCAAGCTCGAGGTGCCCGGCTTCACCGACCCGATCACCGGTCTGCTGCTGTCGGTGCCGGACAGCGGGGCGCCGCTGCAGAACGCCCTGCACCTCAAGCGCGGGCGCATGGTGCAGCCCTACAGCAGCGACGAGGTCGTGCTGGCGGACTCCTTCGCCGACGCCCATCGGCTGGAGCCCGGCGACCGGCTGGCGGCCATCATCAACGGCAAGCACAAGGCGCTGACCGTCGTCGGCGTCGCCGTGTCGCCGGAATACGTCTACCAGATCGCGCCGGGCGCGATGTTTCCGGACTTCAAGCGCTACGGCGTGCTGTGGACCGGGCGCCACGCGCTGGCCGCCGCCTACGACATGCAGGGGGCGTTCAACGACGTGACGCTCGCGCTGGCGCGCGGCGCCGAGGTGCAGGACGTGATCGACCGCGTCGACGCGATCCTGGGCAGCTACGGCGGCACCGGCAGCTACGCCCGCAAGGACCAGTTCTCCAATCGCTTCCTCTCCGAGGAATTGAAGCAGCTGCAGACCACCGCGACGCTCTTCCCCGCGATCTTCCTGGGCGTGGCGGCGTTCCTGCTCAACGTGGTGGTGAGCCGGCTGATCGCGCTGCAGCGCGAGCAGATCGCGATCCTCAAGGCCTTCGGCTATTCCCACGTCGCGATCGTCTGGCACTACGTCAAGCTGGTGCTGCTGGTGGTGCTGCTGGGCGTGGCGGCCGGTGCGGCGCTGGGGGCCTGGTTCGGCCAGGGGTTGTCCAACGTCTACATGGAGACGACGTTTCGCTTCCCCTATCTCGACTTCCGCCTGCAGGCGGGCGTGGTGCTGGTGGCGCTGGCGATCAGCGGCGCCGCCGCGGTCAGCGGCACGCTGTTCGCCGTCCTCCGCGCGGCGCGGCTCGCCCCGGCCGAGGGGATGCGTCCGGAGACCCCGACGGTCTACCGCGCGACCTTCGTCGAGCGCATCGGCCTGCAGCGCTGGTTCGCCGCGCCGTCGCGGATGATCCTGCGGCACGTCGAGCGGCGGCCGATCAAGTCGCTGCTGACGGTGCTGGGCATCGCCTGCGCCTGCGCGCTGATGATGGTGGGCAACTACCAGAAGGGGGCGATCGACTTCATGGTCGACGTGCAGTTCCGGCAGGCGGCGCGCGAGGATCTCGCGGTGACCTTCATCGAGCCCACGTCGGGGGCGGCGCTGAACGAGCTGGCCGCGCTGCCCGGCGTGCAGCACGTCGAGGGCTTTCGCGACGTCGCGGCGATCCTGCGCTTCCGCAACCACCACCATCGTTCCGCCGTCTACGGCATTCAACCCGAGGGCCGGCTGCACCGATCGCTCGATCGCAGCCTCCAGCCCGTGCACGTGCCGGCCGGCGGCGTGGTGCTGACCGATCACCTTGCCGACAACATCCTGCACGTGAAGCCCGGCGACCTGCTGACCGTCGAGGTGCTGGAGGGCAACCGGCGGGTCGTGCAGGTGCCGGTGCTGGGCATCACCCGGCAGTTCCTCGGCGTGTCGGCCTACATGCAGCAGGAGTCGCTGAACGCACTGCTGCGCGAGGGCGACGTCGTCTCCGGGGCCTACCTGGCGGTCGACCCCGGCGCCGAGCAGAACCTGTACGCGGCGCTGCACGCGCGTCCACGGGTGCTGGGCATGGTCGCCAACGCTTCGGCGATCCAGAGCTTCTACGCCACCATCGGCGAGTTCGTGCTCTTCTACAACCTGGTCGCCACCGTGCTCGCCGGTTCGATCGGCTTCGGCGTCGTCTACAACAGCGCGCGCATCGCGCTGTCCGAACGCGGGCGCGAGCTGGCCAGTTTGCGCGTGCTGGGCTTCACCCGCGGCGAGATCGCCTATATCTTGCTCGGCGAGCTGGCACTGCTGACGCTGGCGGCCGTCCCCGTCGGCCTGCTGGCGGGCATCGGGCTGGTCGGCATCCTGGTGCTGGCCTTCGAGAGCGACCTCTATCGGCTGCCGCTGGTGCTCACCCCGGACAACATGGCGCTGGGCGCGACGGTGGTGATCGTGTCCGCGCTGATCTCGGGCCTGATGCTCTGGCACCGGCTCGGCAAGCTGGACCTGGTGGCCGTGCTCAAGACCCGGGAATAGCGCCGACCAGCCGCCATCGAGAGCCTCTTCATGCAAACACGCGCACGCATCGGCATCACCCTTCTCGCGCTGGCCGTCGCCGGCGGACTGGTCTACGGCTTTCTTCCGCGGGCGGTTCCCGTGGAGCTGGTTCCGGTGGCACGCGGGCCGCTGTCGGTGACCGTCGAGGAGGAAGGCAAGACGCGGGTGCGCGAGCGCTACGTCGTATCCGCGCCGATGACCGGCTACGTCCGGCGCATTGACCTCCGTGTCGGCGACGCGGTCAAGGCCGGGCAGGTCGTCGCCGCCATCGAGCCGTCGCGCGCGGTGGCCCTCGATCCGCGTTCGCGGGCGCAGGCGACGGCGCAGGTGAAGGCCGCCGATGCGGCGGTCGCGGCGGCCCGCGAGAGCGCCCGCGCGGCTGCCGCGCAGGCCGAGCTCGCGCGCCAGGAGCTCGAGCGCTCCGAGACGCTGCGCAAGTCCAACTTCATCGCCGAGCAGGCGCTCGATCGCGCGCGCACCGAGGTGGCCCGCAGCCAGGCCGCCCGGCTGGCCGCCGAGCACGCGGCCAACGTGGCGCGGTTCGAGCTCGACGTGGCGCGTGCGGCGCTCGCCCGGACCGCGGGGCTGCAGGCCGGCGGGCCCGGCGAAACCATCGACGTGCGCGCGCCGGTCGACGCGCAGGTGCTGAAGCTCGCCCGCGAGAGCGAAGGCGCGGTGCAGGCGGGCCAGTCGCTGCTCGAGATCGGCAATCCGGAAACGCTGGAAGTCGAGGTCGAGGTGCTGTCCACGCAGGCGGTGAAGATCGCGCCGGGATCCCGGGTGCTGTTCGACCGCTGGGGTGGCGACACGCTGCTGCAGGGCGCCGTGCGCATCGTGGAGCCGACCGGATTCACCAAGGTCTCCGCGCTCGGCGTGGAGGAACAGCGCGTGCGGGTGATCGTCGACTTCACCTCGAACCGCGACCAGTGGCGACGGCTGGGCGACGGCTATCGGGTGGAGGCGCGGTTCGTGATCTGGGAGGGCGCCGAGGTGTTGCAGATACCCGCCGGCGCGCTGTTCCGGGACCGCGACGGCTGGGCCGTCTATGCCGTCGAGGCGGGGCGCGCAAGGATGAAGGCGGTGCAGATCGGCCAGCGCGCGGGCCTGGTCGCGGAAGTGAAAGCCGGCCTCGCGGTCGGCGAGAGCATCGTCAACCACCCCGACGACAAGATCCGCGACGGGGTGAAGGTCAAGCCGCGCGCGCCCTGAGCCGGCACCCGGGGGGCATGGCCGATGGGCACTTCGCCCGCGCGCGGCCCCCGGCGCTCCGGTCCCGGCGACCTCGTGCCGGGGCGATCGCGGTCGCGTCGACGTCGTCAGGCCGGCGCGTGCTTCGCGGCGCGCGGCGCGGGCAGTCGCCGCCCTTGCGACCACCAGACGACGGCGATCAGCGCGAACGCCGGCAGGTAGAACCAGTGCGGCGTCGGCCGCTCGGACGGCACCTCGATCCGCGAAATCTCCCAGCCCTGCTCGAAGCCCGACTTCTTGGCGCGCGAACCGAACTTGACGCCGGAGATCTGCGTGGCGTCGCCCAGCGTCGCCAGCGTGAGGCCGGCCTCGGCCAGCCGCTTGCGGCCGTCGTCGCCGGCGGCGCCCAGGCGCACGGCGACCGTCTTGGTGACGTCGTCGCCCTCGATGGTCGTGCCCTTGATCACCATCACCAGGCGCCCGCCTTCGGGCAGCGACTTCGCCACCTCGGCCGCCTTCGTCGCCGGCAGGTGCGTGTACTCGGGCGCGAGAAAGTCCATGAAGAAGTCCGGCCGGAACAGCAGCAGGCAGGCGATCGCCAGCAGCGCCACCTCCCACAGCCGGCATTTGACGCGGAACCAGTTCATCGTCACCGCGGCGAAGATCAGCATCGCCACCGTGGAAGCGACGATGACGCTGATCAGTGCCGGGATGCTGTCGATGTCGATCAGCAGCAGCTGCGGGTTGAAGATCCAGATGAACGGCAGGATCACCGTGCGCAACGCGTAGACCGACCCCTGCACGCCGGTGGCGATGGCGCCCTCGCCGGAGATCGCCGCGGCGGCGAACGTGGCCAGGCCCACCGGCGGCGTGATGTCGCCCATGATCCCGTAGTAGAAGACGAACAGGTGCACGGCGATCAGCGGAATGACCAGCCCTGCCTGCGCGCCGAGCTCCGACGACCACCGGCGCCATCAGCGTGGCGACCAGCACGTAGTTGGCGGTCGTCGGCACGCCCAGCCCCAGCACCAGGCAGACGAAGGCGATGAACAGCAGCATCGCCATCACGTTGCCCTGCGAGACGAACTCGACGAACTCGGTCATCCGCAGGCCCAGGCCCGTCAGCGTGATGCTGCCGACGATGACGCCGGCGGTGGCGGTGGCCACGCCGATGCCGATCATGTTGCGCGAGCCGTCGTTGAGTCCCTGCAGCACGTCGCCCAGCCCGCTGGTCCACGCCTTGGGCGTGCGCGTCTTGCGGAAGAAGTCGATCAGCGGCCGCTGCGTGACCATCAGGAAGGCCAGCATCACGATCGCCCAGAACGCCGACAGCGACGGCGACATCTCCTCGACCATCAGGCACCAGATCAGCATGCCGATCGGCAGGATGAAGTGCAGCCCGGCCTTGACCGCGGGCCAGGTTTCCAGCGGCGTCGGGTGGTCGATGTCGATGTCCGGCGGCAGGTCGGGGCTCTTCGACGCGGCCCACACCGAGAACAGGTAGAGCGCCAGCACGATGACGCCCACCGCCCACGAGGCCGCCTCGCCCAGCAGGCTCTTGACCGCGGCCAGCACGTAGTAGAGGACGCCCATCACCGCCACCGTGCCGGACAGGCCGAGCAGCGTGCGCAGCACCGAGGTCGTCCAGGGCCGCGGCTCGCGCCGGATCAGCGGGTCCATGTGCAGCTTCAGCGCCTCGAGGTGGACGATGTAGAAGAGGCCGATGTACGACAGCGTGGCCGGCAGGATCGCGTTCTTGACGATCTCGGAGTACGGAATGCCGACGTACTCGACCATCAGGAACGCCGCGGCGCCCATCACCGGCGGCATGATCTGGCCGTTGACGCTCGACATCGTCTCGATGGCGCCCGCCTTGACGCCGCCGTAGCCGGATTTCTTCATCAGCGGAATGGTGAAGATGCCGCCCGAGACGACGTTGGACACCGACGAGCCGGAGATGATGCCGTTCAGCGCCGACGACACCACCGCCACCTTGGCCGGCCCGCCGCGCAGGTGGCCGAGTGCCGCGAACGACACCTGCATCATGTAGTTGCCGCCGCCGGCGCGGTCGAGCAGCGTGCCGAACAGCACGTAGACGAAGATCGTGCCGGTGGACACGCCCAGCGCGATGCCGTACACGCCTTCGGTGGTCAGCCACATGTGCGACATCAGCCGCGACACCGACGCGCCCTTGTGCGAGACGAGGTCGGGCAGGTAGGGGCCGCCGAGCGCGTAGGCGATGAAGATGAGGGCGAGGGTGGCCATCGGCCAGCCGACCGAGCGGCGCGTGGCTTCGAGCAGCAGCGCGAGCCCGGCGACCGCGACGGCGATGTCCATCGTCGTCGGTTGGCCGGGCCGCAGCGAGAGCTCGCGGTAGAAGAGGAGCAGATAGGCGCCGGCGAAGGCCCCGACCAGGGACAGCACGAGGTCGACGACGGGGACGCGGTCGCGCGGCGAGCCGCTCCAGGCCGGCCAGGCGTTGAAGGCCAGGAACAGCGCGAAGGCGAGGTGCAGCGCCCGGGCCTCGGTGTCGTTGAGGATGCCGATGCCCAGCGTGAACGGCAGCGGCGACGCGTACCAGAGCTGGAACAGCGCCCACGCCAGCGCCACGGCGAAGATCACCTTGCCCATCGGGCCCTTCGGCTTGCGCGCGCCGGTGTCCGCCTTGGCGACCAGCGCCTGCAGCGCTTCCGGTGCTTTCTCGATGTCGGTTGCCACGTCTGCTCCCCGTTCCCTGATCCCCAAAAACAGGCGGGGGCGAAGTCGCCTTCGCCCCCGGTTGCGCGTGCTGCCGAGGCCGCGTCCCGCGGCCTGCCGGGCTCTACTTGATCCAGCCCTTTTCGCGATAGTAGCGCGCCGCACCGTCGTGCAGCGGCGCCGACAGGCCGTCCTGGACCATGTTTTCGGGCTTCAGGTGGGCGAGTGCCGGGTGCAGCTTCTTGAACTCCTCGAAGTTGTCGAACACCGCCTTGACGACCTGGTAGACGGTGTCGGCCGGCACCTTCGACGACGAGATCACCGTGGCCAGCACGCCGTAGGTCTGGGTCGGCTCGGGATTGTTCGGGTAGAGGCCGCCCGGGATCGTCGCCTTGGCGTAGTACGGCGCCGTGGCGACCAGCTTGTCGATTGCCGGGCCGGTCAGCGACACGAGCTTCGCCCCGCAGGACGTCGTCGGATCCTGGATGTTCGCCGCCGGGTGGCCCACGCCATAGGCGAAGCCGTCGATCTTGCCGTCGCACAGCGCCGGGCCGTGCTCGTCGGCCTTCAGCTCGGAAGCGAGCGAGAAGTCGGAGAGCTTCCAGCCCATCGCGACGAGCATTTCCTCCATCGAGGCGCGGGTGCCCGAGCCCGGGTTGCCGACGTTGAAGCGCTTGCCCTTGAAGTCGGCGAAGGACTTGATGTTCGCTTCCTTGCGGGCGACGATGGTGATCGGCTCGGGGTGCAGCGAGAACACGGCGCGCTGCTCGGCCCAGGGACCCGCGTCCTTGAACGGGGGCATGCCCTTCATGGCGTTGTACTGGACGTCGGATTGCGAGAACCCGAGGTCGAGCTCGCCGGCCTTGATGGTGTTGGTGTTGAACACCGAGCCGCCGGTCGATTCGACCGAGCAGCGGATGCCGTGCTTGGCGCGGTCCTTGTTGACCAGGCGGCAGATCGCGCCGCCGGCCGCGTAGTAGACGCCGGTGACGCCACCGGTGCCGATGGTGATGAATTTCTGCTGCGCGGCGGCCGGCGTGCTGAACGCGCTGCCGAAGAGCGCTGCGGTGGCGATGGCGATGGCGGTACCGGTGATGCGTAGGGCTTTCACGTCGGGATCTCCTGGAAAAATCGGGGCCCGCGAACAGCAGGCCTCTACGGGCACACAAATCGTAACCTTAAACCGATGCCGCCGCCGCGTCGAGTGCCGGATGTGACCGTTCCAAGCTGGTGCCGGGGCGCCCCGGCGCCGGAGCGAGCGACGCCGTCACGACGCCGGCTACACCTCGGTCGTTGACCGTCCCGCCCGGCGGATAGTCCGTCGCTCCCCCGGGAAAGGCGCCGCCGGCCGGACCCGGACCCGCCGACGGGCGGTGGCGCGAGCAACACCGGTCACGGCCCTCGCAGTGCCCGCCCCTTTCGAGGTTTGGTCCCCGATGGGAAGGAAGTGCCGTGCGGCCTCTGGGGGCGCCCGGGGATTGCCCGCTTCGCCGAATAGCGCTGCACTGCGGATCACGGCCGTTGGCGCATAGGGTGACGGTCGAGGGCGCGCTCGAGCAGCGTGGCGGGAGGCGACGGGGGAAAGCCGGGTCCGACAGCGGCCCCAATCCACGTCGGCCGCGCGCCGACCCGGGCCGAACCGGTGGCGTTGGTTCCCGGAAAATTTTGTGCGATAATTTGCCTCCACCGGGTCGTTAGCTCAGCTGGTAGAGCAGCGGACTCTTAATCCGTTGGTCGTAGGTTCGATCCCTACACGGCCTACCAACCG
>JADKKQ010000017.1 GCA_016720425.1 Betaproteobacteria bacterium
CTGGTCGAGCTGCGCAACGGCCGCGGCGAGATCGACGACATCGACCACCTCGGCAACCGCCGCGTGCGCTCGGTCGGCGAGCTCGCCGAGAACCAGTTCCGCTCGGGTCTGGTGCGCGTCGAGCGCGCGGTCAAGGAGCGCCTCGGCCAGGCCGAGAGCGAGAACCTGCTGCCGCACGACCTCATCAACGCCAAGCCGATCTCGGCCGCGATCAAGGAGTTCTTCGGCAGCTCGCAGCTGTCGCAGTTCATGGACCAGACCAACCCGCTGTCGGAGATCACGCACAAGCGGCGCGTGTCCGCGCTCGGCCCCGGCGGCCTGACGCGGGAGCGCGCCGGATTCGAGGTCCGCGACGTGCACCCGACCCACTATGGCCGGGTGTGCCCGATCGAGACGCCGGAAGGCCCGAACATCGGCCTCATCAACTCGCTCGCCCTGTACGCCCGCACCAACGAGTACGGCTTCCTCGAGACACCCTACCGGAAGGTGGTCAGCGGCAAGGTCACCGACGACATCGACTACCTGTCGGCGATCGAGGAGGGCCAGTTCGTGATCGCGCAGGCGAACGCGCAGCTCGACGCCCACGGCAAGCTGCAGGACGAGCTCGTGTCCTGCCGCGCCAAGAACGAGTTCATGCTGGCGACCGCCGACAAGGTCGAGTACATGGACGTGGCGCCGGCGCAGATCGTCTCGGTCGCGGCCTCGCTGATCCCGTTCCTCGAGCACGACGACGCGAACCGCGCGCTGATGGGCTCCAACATGCAGCGCCAGGCGGTGCCGTGCCTGCGCGCCGAGAAGCCGCTGGTCGGCACCGGCGTCGAGCGCACGGCGGCGGTGGACTCGGGCACCGCGGTGCAGGCGCGCCGGGGCGGCAAGGTCGACTACGTCGACGCCAACCGCATCGTCGTCCGGGTGCACGACACCGAGACCGCCGCGGGCGACGTCGGCGTCGACATCTACAACCTCACCAAGTACACGCGCTCGAACCAGAACACCAACATCAACCAGCGTCCGCTGGTGCGCGTCGGCGACATCATCGCCCGCGGCGACGTGATCGGCGACGGCGCGTCGACCGACATGGGCGAGCTCGCGCTCGGCCAGAACATGCTGGTCGCCTTCATGCCCTGGAACGGCTACAACTACGAGGACTCGATCCTGATCTCCGAGCGCGTCGTCGCCGACGACCGCTACACGTCGATCCACATCGAGGAGCTCACCGTGGTCGCCCGCGACACCAAGCTCGGGCCCGAGGAGATCACCCGCGACATCTCGAGCCTGGGCGAGGCGCAGCTCGGGCGGCTCGACGACTCCGGCATCGTCTACATCGGCGCCGAGGTCGAGGCCGCCGACGTGCTGGTCGGCAAGGTCACGCCCAAGGGCGAGACGCAGCTGACGCCGGAGGAGAAGCTGCTGCGCGCGATCTTCGGCGAGAAGGCCTCCGACGTGAAGGACACCTCGCTGCGCGTGCCCTCGGGCATCTCGGGCACGGTGATCGACGTCCAGGTCTTCACCCGCGAGGGCATCGAGCGCGACAAGCGCGCCGCGCAGATCATCGACGACGAGCTGAAGGGCTACCGCAAGGACCTGAACGACCAGCTGCGCATCGTCGAGAACGACGCCTTCGCGCGGATCGAGAAGCTGCTGCTGGGCAAGGCAGTCAACGGCGGGCCGAAGCGCATCGCCAAGGGCACCAAGATCGCCGCCGACTACCTCGAGGGCGTCAACCGCTACGACTGGTTCGACATCCGCCTCGCCGACGAGGAGGCCGCCCGCCAGCTCGAGGCGATGAAGGACTCGCTGTCGGCGATGCGCCTGCAGTTCGACGCGATGTACGAGCTCAAGAAGAAGAAGCTGACGCAGGGCGACGAACTCCCCCCCGGCGTGCAGAAGATGGTGAAGGTCTACGTCGCGGTGAAGCGCCGCCTGCAGCCGGGCGACAAGATGGCGGGCCGCCACGGCAACAAGGGCGTGGTCTCCAAGATCGTCCCGGTCGAGGACATGCCCTACATGGCCGACGGCCAGCCGGTCGACATCGTGCTGAATCCGCTCGGCGTGCCCTCGCGGATGAACGTCGGCCAGATCCTCGAGGTCCACCTCGGCTGGGCGGCGAAGGGCCTGGGCGCGCAGATCGACGCGATGCTGAAGGCCGAGGCGAAGGTCGCCGACTTGCGCCGGCTGCTCGACCAGATCTACAACGGCGCCGGGCGGCACGAGGCGCTCTCGTCGCTCGGCGACGGGGAGATCAGGACGCTGGCGCAGAACCTCACCGGCGGCGTTCCTTTCGCGACCCCGGTGTTCGACGGCGCGAACGAGGACGAGATCAAGGCGATGCTGGAGCTCGCCGGGCTGCCGCGGTCGGGCCAGATCGTGCTCCACGACGGGCGCACCGGCGAGGCCTTCGACCGCCCGGTCACCGTCGGCTACATGCACGTGCTCAAGCTCCACCACCTCGTCGACGACAAGATGCACGCGCGCTCCACGGGGCCCTACAGCCTCGTCACCCAGCAGCCGCTGGGCGGCAAGGCGCAGTTCGGCGGCCAGCGCTTCGGCGAAATGGAAGTCTGGGCGCTCGAAGCCTACGGTGCCGCCTACACGCTCCAGGAGATGCTCACCGTGAAGTCCGACGACGTGAACGGCCGGACCAAGGTGTACGAGAACATCGTCAAGGGCGAGCACAAGATCGAGGCCGGGATGCCGGAGTCGTTCAACGTGCTGGTGAAGGAAATCCGCTCGCTGGCGATCGACATCGACCTCGAGCGCTTCTGAGAAATCCTCAAGGAGACTTCAAGGAGTAGCGAATGAAAGCACTGCTCGATCTATTCAAGCAGGTCACGCAGGAAGAGGAATTCGATGCGATCAAGACCGGCCTCGCGTCGCCGGACAAGATCCGCTCGTGGTCGTACGGCGAGGTGAAGAAGCCGGAGACGATCAACTACCGGACCTTCAAGCCCGAGCGCGACGGCCTGTTCTGCGCCAAGATCTTCGGGCCGGTGAAGGACTACGAGTGCCTCTGCGGCAAGTACAAGCGCCTGAAGCACCGCGGGGTCATCTGCGAGAAGTGCGGCGTCGAGGTGACGCTGGCCAAGGTCCGCCGCGAGCGGATGGGGCACATCGAGCTCGCCTCGCCGGTCGCGCACATCTGGTTCCTGAAGAGCCTGCCGTCGCGCATGGGGATGGTGCTCGACATGACGCTGCGCGACATCGAGCGCGTGCTCTACTTCGAGGCCTTCGTCGTCACCGATCCGGGACTGACGCCGCTGAACCGGGCGCAGCTCCTCACCGAGGACGACTACCTGGCCAAGCTCGAGCAGCACGGCGACGACTTCTCGGCCTCGATGGGCGCGGAGGGCATCCGCGAGCTCCTCAAGGCGCTCGACGTCCCGCACGAGATCGAGAAGCTGCGCAAGGAGCTGGAGACCACCGGCTCCGACACCAAGATCAAGAAGATCGCCAAGCGCCTGAAGGTGCTCGAGGCCTTCCACAAGTCGGGCATCAAGCCCGAGTGGATGATCCTCGAGGTGCTGCCGGTGCTGCCGCCCGAGCTGCGGCCGCTGGTGCCGCTCGACGGCGGCCGCTTCGCGACCTCCGACCTCAACGACCTGTACCGCCGCGTCATCAACCGCAACAACCGGCTGAAGCGCCTGCTCGAGCTCAAGGCGCCGGACATCATCGTCCGCAACGAGAAGCGGATGCTGCAGGAGGCGGTCGACTCGCTGCTCGACAACGGCCGCCGCGGCAAGGCGATGACCGGCGCCAACAAGCGGCCGCTGAAGTCGCTCGCCGACATGATCAAGGGCAAGGGCGGCCGCTTCCGCCAGAACCTGCTCGGCAAGCGCGTCGACTACTCGGGGCGCTCGGTCATCGTCGTCGGCCCGCAGCTCAAGCTGCACCAGTGCGGCCTGCCGAAGCTGATGGCGCTCGAGCTGTTCAAGCCCTACATCTTCAACAAGCTGGAGACCATGGGCCTCGCCACCACGATCAAGGCGGCGAAGAAGATGGTCGAGAACCAGGAGCCGGTGGTCTGGGACATCCTGGAAGACGTCATCCGCGAGCATCCGGTGATGCTCAACCGCGCGCCGACGCTGCACCGCCTGGGCATCCAGGCGTTCGAGCCGGTGCTGATCGAGGGCAAGGCGATCCAGCTGCATCCGCTGGTCTGCACGGCGTTCAACGCCGACTTCGACGGCGACCAGATGGCCGTGCACGTGCCGCTGTCGCTCGAGGCGCAGATGGAGGCGCGCACGCTGATGCTCGCCTCGAACAACGTGCTGCTGCCGTCCAACGGCGAGCCCTGCATCGTGCCGTCGCAGGACATCGTGCTCGGCCTCTACTACGCCACGCGCGACAAGATCAACGCCAAGGGCGAGGGCATGGCGTTCGCCGACCTCGCCGAGGTCTCCCGCGCCTACGAGTCGCGGCAGGTCGAGCTGCACGCCAAGGTGCACGTGCGGATCAAGCAGCAGGAGAACGGCCCCGACGGCGAGCCGGTCGAGAAGATCGTCCGCTTCGAGACCACGGTCGGCCGCGCGCTGCTGTCGGAGATCCTGCCGGCGGGCCTGCCCTTCCCGACGATCAACAAGCCGCTGAAGAAGAAGGAGATCTCCAGGATCATCAACGCCAGCTTCCGCCGCTGCGGGCTGCGCGAGACGGTGATCTTCGCCGACAAGCTGATGCAGGCGGGCTACGGCCTCGCCACGCGCGGGGGCATCTCGTTCGCGGCCGACGACATGCTGATCCCGCAGGAGAAGCACGCCATCATCGCCGAGGCCGAGACCCAGGTGAAGGAGATCGAGTCGCAGTACACCTCGGGCCTCGTCACCCAGGGCGAGCGCTACAACAAGGTGGTCGACATCTGGGGCCGCGCCGGCGACGACATCGCGAAGGCGATGATGAGCCAGCTCGGGCAGACCGACACCGTCACCCGCGACGGCCAGCCGGCAAAGCAGGAGTCGTTCAACTCGATCTACATGATGGCCGACTCCGGCGCCCGCGGCTCGGCGGCGCAGATCCGGCAGCTTGCCGGCATGCGCGGCCTGATGGCGAAGCCGGACGGCTCGATCATCGAGACGCCGATCACCGCGAACTTCCGCGAGGGCCTCAACGTCCTGCAGTACTTCATCTCGACCCACGGCGCGCGCAAGGGCCTGGCCGACACCGCGCTGAAGACCGCCAACTCGGGCTACCTCACCCGGCGCCTGGTCGACGTCACGCAGGACCTGGTCGTCACCGAGGACGACTGCGGCACGTCCAACGGCGTCGCGATGAAGGCCCTGGTCGAGGGCGGCGAGGTGATCGAGCCGCTGCGCGAACGCATCCTCGGTCGCTCCGTGGCCGCCGACGTGGTCAATCCCGAGACGCAGGAAACGCTGTACGAGGCGGGCACGCTGCTGAGCGAGGACGAAGTCGAGCAGATCGAGATCCTCGGCATCGACGAGGTCAAGGTGCGCACGCCGCTCACCTGCGACACGCGCTACGGCCTCTGCGCGACCTGCTACGGCCGCGATCTCGGCCGCGGGCACCTGGTCAACGTCGGCGAGGCGGTCGGCGTCATCGCCGCGCAGTCGATCGGCGAGCCGGGCACGCAGCTCACGATGCGCACGTTCCACATCGGCGGCGCCGCGTCGCGGACCGCCGCCGCGTCGCAGCTCGAGAGCAAGTCGGCCGGCACGGTGCGGTTCTCGGCGCTGATGCGCTACGTCACCAACGCCAAGGGCGAGGCGGTGGTCATCGCGCGCTCCGGCGAGGTGATGATCACCGACGACAACGGCCGCGAGCGCGAGCGCCACAAGGTGCCCTACGGCGCCACGCTGCAGGCGAAGGACGGCGACGTGGTCAAGGCCGGCCGGGTGCTGGCGACCTGGGACGCGACGTCGCGTCCGATCGTCACCGAGTACGCGGGCCGGGTGAAGTTCGAGAACGTCGAGGAAGGCGTCACCGTCGCCAAGCAGGTGGACGAGATCACCGGGCTGTCGACGCTGGTCGTCATCGATCCCAAGCGGCGCGCGGGGGCGGCGGCGAAGGGCGTGCGGCCGCAGGTCAAGCTGCTCGACCAGGCGGGCGAGGAGATCAAGCTCGCGGGCTCCGAGCTGTCGGTCAACATCACCTTCCAGCTGGGGTCGATCATCACGGTGAAGGACGGCCAGGAGGTGACCATCGGCGAGATCCTGGCGCGGATTCCCCAGGAGACGTCGAAGACGCGCGACATCACCGGCGGCCTGCCGCGGGTGGCGGAGCTGTTCGAGGCGCGGTCGCCGAAGGACGCGGGCCTGCTGGCCGAGGTCACCGGCACGGTGTCGTTCGGCAAGGACACCAAGGGCAAGCAGCGCCTGGTCATCACCGACCTCGACGGCGTCGCCCACGAGTACCTGATCCCGAAGGACAAGCACGTCACCGCGCACGACGGCCAGGTGGTCAACAAGGGCGAGTCGATCGTCGACGGCCCGGCGGACCCGCACGACATCCTGCGCCTGCTCGGGGTGGAGGCGCTGGCCCGCTACATCACCGACGAGGTCCAGGACGTCTACCGGCTGCAGGGCGTGAAGATCAACGACAAGCACATCGAGGTGATCGTGCGGCAGATGCTGCGCCGGGTGCAGGTCGACGACGCCGGGGACACGCGGTTCATCCCGGGCGAGCAGGTCGAGCGCTCGGACCTGCTGGACGAGAACGACAAGGTGCTGGCCGAGGGCGAGGACAAGCGCCCCGCGACCTACGAGCACATGCTGCTCGGCATCACCAAGGCGTCGCTGTCGACCGACTCGTTCATCTCGGCGGCGTCGTTCCAGGAGACGACCCGGGTGCTGACCGAGGCGGCGATCATGGGCAAGAAGGACGAGCTGCGGGGCCTGAAGGAGAACGTCATCGTCGGCCGGCTGATCCCGGCGGGCACCGGGCTCGCCTACCACACCGCGCGCAAGAAGCAGAAGGCGATGGGTCCGGACGCGCTGCTGGCGGGGTTCGCCGAGGAGCTGCCGCCGGTCGCGTCGGAAACGCCCGAAGTGCCCGAGGCACCCGAAGTGCCCGAAACACCCGCAGGTCCTGCGGCGCCTGGGGCACCGACGACCGAGGCACCGGCCGACGCGGCCTGACCGCGGCGCCGGAGGATGGCGGCACCGGGGGTCGACGGGCAACCGTCGGCCCCCACTTCTTGCCCGCCGCCGGCGCCGGTGCCGTCGCGCCCGCCGGATTGCGCGGTGCAGCACGGCGTTGACATGTTTTCAGCAAGGCCTTAAAATCGACAGTCTTTTCGCACCCCGGCCGGCCGATAATCGCCCTCGGGGAGCGGGCGTACCCGGTCGCTGCTCCCGCGGGAGGGGTCGGTCGTGGCGCAAGAAAGGTGGCCCGAGCCTCCCGCGCGTACCAAGGCGCCAAGGCGGGGCCACTTTGATTTGTCGTACCCGAAGCGGTTTCGCAAAGCGATGAGCCCTGCGGCCGATAACGCTAGGTCGCACGAAACGGAAAATCAGGATGCCTACCATCAATCAGCTCGTACGGAAGGGCCGTGAGCCCGTCGTATCGAAAAGCAAGGTCCCGGCGCTGCAGCAGAGCCCGCAGAAGCGCGGCGTCTGCACCCGCGTCTACACCACGACCCCGAAGAAGCCGAACTCCGCGCTGCGGAAGGTCGCCAAGGTCCGCCTCACCAACGGCTTCGAGGTGATCAGCTACATCGGCGGCGAAGGCCACAACCTGCAGGAGCACTCGGTCGTGCTGATCCGCGGCGGTCGCGTCAAGGACCTGCCCGGTGTGCGCTATCACATGGTGCGCGGCAGCCTCGATACCGCAGGCGTCAAGGACCGCAAGCAGAGCCGGTCCAAGTACGGCGCCAAGAAGCCCAAGACCACCTGACCCTGTTTTTACCGCATTGAATCGACTGGCTCTGCCAGCGATTCAATGGAGAAACTTCCGGTCCAAAGTAGGGTTTCACTTTGGACCGAATGGAGAAGACATGCCCCGACGCAGAGAGGTACCGAAGCGCGAAATCCTTCCCGATCCGAAGTTCGGCTCGGGGGACGTCGCCAAGTTCGTCAACGTGCTGATGACCGCCGGCAAGAAGTCCGTGGCCGAGCGCATCCTCTACGGCGCGTTCGAGTCGATCTCCAAGAAGGGCGGCAAGGATCCGCTGGAGGTCTTCAACCAGGCGCTCGCCAACTCCAAGCCGATGGTCGAGGTCAAGAGCCGCCGCGTCGGCGGCGCCAACTTCCAGGTGCCGGTCGAGGTCCGCCCGGTGCGGCGGATGGCGCTGGCGATGCGCTGGCTGCGCGAGGCCGCCAGGAAGCGCGGCGAGAAGTCCATGGGGCAGCGTCTCGCGGCCGAGCTGATCGAGGCCTCGGAGGGCCGCGGCGGAGCGGTCAAGAAGCGCGAGGAAGTGCACCGCATGGCGGAGGCCAACAAGGCCTTCTCGCATTTCCGGTTCTGACGCAGGCGAATCCGGAACATCCGACAGGACACCAGGCGCGCGAGGGCGACTCCCTCTCGCCGCCGCAAAAGGCGTTGACGAAAAGTGCCCCGATCCACTCCCATCAATCGGTATCGCAACATCGGCATCAGTGCGCACATTGACGCCGGCAAGACCACGACCACCGAGCGCATCCTCTTCTACACCGGCGTTTCGCACAAGATCGGCGAGGTGCACGACGGCGCGACCGTCATGGACTGGATGGAGCAGGAGCGCGAGCGGGGCATCACCATCACCTCCGCCGCGACGACGTGCTTCTGGAAGGGAATGGACAGCACCTTCCCCGAGCACCGGATCAACATCATCGACACCCCGGGCCACGTCGACTTCACCATCGAGGTCGAGCGCTCGATGCGCGTGCTCGACGGCGCGTGCATGGTCTACTGCGCGGTCGGCGGCGTGCAGCCGCAGTCGGAGACCGTCTGGCGGCAGGCGAACAAGTACAAGGTCCCGCGGCTCGCGTTCGTCAACAAGATGGACCGCCAGGGCGCCAACTTCTTCAAGGTCTACGAGCAGATGAAGTCGCGGCTCAAGGCCAACGCCGTGCCCATCCAGGTGCCCATCGGCGCCGAGGAGAAGTTCGAAGGCGTGGTCGATCTCGTCCGCATGAAGGCGATCTACTGGGACGATTCGACGCAGGGCATGAAGTACGAGACGCGCGACATCCCGGCCGACCTCGTCGAGACCGCCAGGGAGTGGCGCGAGAAGATGGTCGAGAGCGCCGCCGAGGCCAACGAAGAGCTGATGAACAAGTACCTCGAGGGCGGCGAGCTCACGATGGAAGAGGTGAAGGCCGGCCTGCGCCAGCGCACGATCGCCAGCGAGATCGTGCCGATGCTCTGCGGCTCGGCGTTCAAGAACAAGGGCGTGCAGGCGATGCTCGACGCCGTCATCGAGTACATGCCCGCGCCGACCGACATTCCGCCGGTGACCGGCGAGCTCGAGAACGGCAAGCAGGGCGTGCGGCGGGCAGCCGACGACGAGGCCTTCGCCGGCCTCGCGTTCAAGATCATGACCGACCCCTACGTCGGCCAGCTGATCTTCTTCCGCGTGTACTCGGGCGTCATCAACTCCGGCGACACCATCTACAACCCGATCAAGGGCCGCAAGGAGCGCATCGGCCGCATCCTGCAGATGCACGCCAACCAGCGCGAGGAAATCAAGGAAGTCCGCGCCGGCGACATCGCCGCGGCGGTCGGGCTCAAGGAAGCGACCACCGGCGACACGCTGTGCGCCCCGGATCACGTGATCACGCTCGAGAAGATGATCTTCCCCGAGCCGGTGATCCACGTCGCCGTCGAGCCCAAGACCAAGGCCGACCAGGAGAAGATGGGCATCGCGCTGAACCGCCTCGCCCAGGAAGACCCGTCGTTCCGCGTGCGCACCGACGAGGAGTCGGGGCAGACGATCATCTCCGGGATGGGCGAGCTCCACCTCGAGATCCTGGTCGACCGGATGAAGCGCGAGTTCGGCGTCGAGGCCAACGTCGGCGCGCCCCAGGTCGCGTACCGCGAGGCGATCCGCAAGCCGATCCAGGTCGAAGGCAAGTTCATCAAGCAGTCCGGCGGTCGCGGCCAGTACGGCCACGTCTGGATCAAGATGGAGCCGAACGAGCAGGGCAAGGGCTTCGAGTTCGTCGACGCGATCAAGGGCGGCACGGTGCCGCGCGAATACATCCCCGCGGTGGAGAAGGGGCTGCGCGAGACGCTGCCGAACGGCGTGCTCGCCGGATACCCGGTCGTCGACGTCAAGGTCACCCTGTTCGACGGCAGCTATCACGACGTCGACTCCAACGAGAACGCGTTCAAGATGGCGGCGTCGATGGCGTTCAAGGACGGCATGCGGCAGGCAAGCCCGGTGCTGCTGGAGCCCATGATGGCGGTCGAGGTCGAGACGCCCGAGGACTTCATGGGCAACGTGATGGGCGACCTGTCGTCCCGCCGCGGCATCGTCCAGGGGATGGAGGACAACCCCACCGGCAAGGTGATCAAGTCCGAGGTCCCCCTGGCGGAGATGTTCGGCTACTCGACGACGCTGCGCTCGCTGTCGCAGGGTCGCGCGACGTACTCGATGGAATTCAAGCACTACACCGAGGCGCCGAAGAACGTCGCCGAGGCGGTGATCAACAAGAAGGGCTGAGCGCGCCGGGGTACATCCCTGCTGCCGTGCGCAATGGTTACCACGAAGCGCGGGCCCCGGGCCCGTCGGCTCGCGGAATGAACGTCAACGACAGAGCTGGAGATAGCGATGGCCAAGGGCAAGTTTGAGCGGACGAAGCCGCACGTGAACGTGGGGACGATTGGGCACGTGGATCACGGGAAGACGACGCTGACGGCGGCGATGACGATGGTGCTGGCGCGGAAGTTTGGTGGGGAGGTGAAGGCGTACGACCAGATTGATGCGGCGCCGGAGGAGAAGGCGCGGGGGATCACGATCAACACGGCGCACGTGGAGTACCAGACGGCGAACCGGCACTATGCGCACGTGGACTGTCCGGGGCATGCGGACTACATCAAGAACATGATCACTGGGGCGGCGCAGATGGATGGTGCGATCCTGGTGGTGAGTGCGGCGGACGGGCCGATGCCGCAGACGCGGGAGCACATTTTGCTGGCGCGGCAGGTGGGAGTGCCGTACATCATTGTGTACATGAACAAGGCGGACATGGTCGACGACAAGGAGCTGTTGGAGCTTGTCGAGATGGAGGTTCGCGAGTTGTTGTCGAAGTACGATTTTCCTGGGGACGACACGCCGATCGTGATTGGTTCGGCGAAGATGGCGATGGAGGGGGACACGAGCCCGATGGGTGAGGGGTCGATCCTGAAGCTGGCGGAGGCGCTGGACAGTTACATTCCGCAGCCGCAGCGGGCGATTGACGGGCCGTTTCTGATGCCGGTGGAGGACGTGTTCTCGATTTCGGGTCGGGGGACGGTGGTGACGGGGCGGGTGGAGCGGGGGATTGTGAAGGTGGGCGAGGACCTGGAGGTGGTGGGGCTGAAGCCGACCTTGAAGACGGTGTGCACCGGGGTGGAGATGTTCCGCAAGCTGCTGGACCAGGGGCAGGCGGGGGACAACGTCGGGGTGCTGCTGCGGGGGACGAAGCGGGAGGAGGTGGAGCGGGGACAGGTGCTGGCGAAGCCGGGGTCGATCACGCCGCACACCAAGTTCACGGCGGAGGTGTACGTGCTGTCGAAGGAGGAGGGGGGTCGGCACACGCCGTTTTTCCCGGGGTACCGGCCGCAGTTTTATTTTCGCACGACGGACGTGACGGGGTCGGTGGAGTTGCCGGCGGGGACGGAGATGGTGATGCCTGGGGACAACATTTCGATCACGGTGCAGCTGATTGCGCCGATCGCGATGGAAGGAGGGGCTGCGGTTTGCCATCCGCGAGGGCGGCCGCACCGTGGGCGCCGGCGTCGTGGCCAAGATCATCGAATAGCAGGTCGGCGTACAGGGACAGGTATCGGAAATTTCAGCCAAGGGTACGAAAAACCGGGCGCGCGCGCCGACGGTTTCTCTGGTCCCCGACCTCTGTTCCCTGTTCCCTGAAACGGACAACGCAACACCGAGTGCGCGAGCGCACGGTGGAGCCAAAGGTGAGACGATGCAAAACCAGAGAATCCGCATCCGCTTGAAGGCGTTCGACTACAAGCTGATCGACCAGTCGGCGCAGGAGATCGTCGAGACGGCCAAGCGCTCGGGCGCGGTCGTCCGCGGCCCGGTGCCGCTGCCGACCAAGATCGAGCGCTACAACGTGCTGCGCTCGCCGCACGTCAACAAGACGTCGCGCGACCAGTTCGAGATCCGCACGCACCTGCGGCTGATGGACATCATCGACCCGACGGACAAGACCGTCGACCAGCTGATGAAGCTCGACCTGCCGGCGGGTGTCGACGTCGAGATCAAGCTGCAGTAGCGGCAGGGATCAGGTAACAGGTAACAGGTAACAGGTAACAGGCATCAGACAGTTGCAGCAGACAATGCCCGGCCATGGCCGGGGACCCAAGGATCGCCGCCGGTCAATCGAAATCGGCGGCTTGAAAGGAACACGAAAATGAGCCTAGGACTCGTTGGGCGGAAGGTGGGCATGACCCGCATCTTCGCCGAGGACGGCCGTGCCGTTCCGGTGACGGTGCTGGACGTCGCCAACAACCGCGTCACGCAGATCAAGACTCCCGAGACCGACGGCTATTCCGCCGTCCAGGTCACCTTCGGGAAGCGGCGCGCCTCGCGCGTGCTGAAGCCGCAGGCCGGCCACCTCGCGAAGGCGGGCGTCGAAGCCGGCGAACTGCTGCGCGAGTTTCCGGTGTCGCCGGAAGCACTCGCGAGCCTCAAGGTGGGCGAGACCGTCAGTGTCGAGACCTTCAAGGTCGGCGAGCTGGTCGACGTCACCGGCACGACCAAGGGCCGCGGCTTCTCGGGCGTCATCCGGCGCCACAACTTCCGCTCCAACCGCGCCTCGCACGGCAACTCGCGCTCGCACAACACGCCGGGCTCGATCGGCATGGCGCAGGACCCGGGCCGCGTGTTTCCCGGCAAGCGCATGGCGGGGCAGTACGGCAACGTCACCCGCACCGTGCAGACGCTGACCGTGGTCCGCGTCGACGCCGAACGCGGGCTGCTGCTGGTCAAGGGCTCGGTGCCCGGCGCCGATGGCGGCCACATCATCGTGCGGCCGGCGGCGAAGGCCCCGGCGAAGAAGGGGGCCTGACGATGGAACTCAGACTCATCGACGACCAGGGCCAGGCGTCGGCGACGCTCGCCGCCTCGGACGCCCTGTTCGGCCGCGACTACAACGAAGCGCTGGTGCACCAGCTCGTCACCGCCTACCAGGCGAACGCGCGCAGCGGCAACCGCGCCCAGAAGGGCCGCGCCGACATCAACAAGTCGCACAAGAAGCCGTGGGCCCAGAAGGGCACCGGGCGCGCCCGTGCCGGCCAGGCCAACAGCCCCCTGTGGCGGGGCGGCGGCCGCATCTTCCCGAATTCGCCGGATGAGAATTTCTCGCAGAAGGTGAACCGCAAGATGTACCGCGCGGGGATCGCGGCGATCCTGTCCCAGCTCGTCCGCGACGGCCGGCTGTCGGTCATCGAGGGCCTCGCGATCGAGGCGCCGAAGACCCGGCTGTTCGCCCAGAAGATCAAGGCGCTGGGCCTCACCGGCACCGTGCTGCTGGTCACCGACAACCTCGACGACAACGTCTTCCTTTCGTCGCGCAACCTGCCGAACGTGCTGGTGCTGGAGACCCGCGAAGTCGATCCGGTGAGCCTCGTCCGCTTCCAGAACGTGCTGCTGACCAAGGGTGCCGTGGCGCAATTCGAGGAGATCCTGGGATGACCACCACCAATCAATTCAACTCCGAGCGCCTGGCGCTGGTGCTGCTCGCACCGGTGGTGTCCGAAAAGGGCACGCACATCGCCGAGAAGCACGAGCAGGTGATCTTCAAGGTGCTGCAGGACGCGACCAAGCCCGAAGTCAAGGCGGCGGTCGAGGCGATGTTCAAGGTCCAGGTCGAGAGCGTCCAGATCGCCAACGTCGGCGGCAAGGTGAAGCGCTTCGGCAAGTTCACCGGGCGCCGCCGGAACTGGAAGAAGGCCTACGTCTGCCTGAAGCCGGGCCAGGAAATCAACTTCGCGGCGGAGGGTTGAATGGCCCCACGCTCACTTCGTTCGCTGCCCCCAAGGGGGCTCGGGTCTCCCTCGGGGCGGCCCATCGGGAGACCTGAAATGCCCCTGCAAAAAGTCAAACCCACGTCCGCCGGTCGCCGTGCGCTGGTCAAGGTCGTCCACCCGCACCTGCACAAGGGGCGTCCGGTCGACGCGCTCACCGAGAGCCAGAAGCGCGGCTCCGGGCGCAACAACAACGGCCACATCACGACCCGGCACAAGGGCGGCGGGCACAAGCAGCAGTACCGCATCGTCGATTTCCGTCGCAACAAGGACGGCATCGTCGCCAAGGTCGAGCGGCTCGAATACGACCCCAACCGCAGCGCGCACCTGGCGCTGCTGCTCTACGCCGACGGCGAGCGCCGCTACATCATCGCGCCCCGGGGCGTGAGCGTCGGCACCCAGCTTGTTTCGGGCGCCGAGGCGCCGATCAAGCCGGGCAACTGCCTGCCGCTGCGCAACATCCCGGTGGGCACGACGATCCACTGCATCGAGATGAGCGCCGGCAAGGGCGCGCAGATCGCACGCTCGGCGGGCACCGCGGCGCAGCTCCTGGCGCGCGAGGGCAGCTATGCCCAGCTGCGCCTGCGCTCCGGCGAGATCCGCCGCGTGCACGTCGACTGCCGAGGCACGATCGGCGAGGTCGGCAACGAGGAGCACAACCTGCGTTCGATCGGCAAGGCCGGTGCCAATCGCTGGCGCGGCATCCGACCGACGGTGCGCGGCATCTGCATGAACCCGGTCGACCATCCGCACGGCGGCCGCTCGAACGGCGGCGGCCACCCGGTCTCGCCCTGGGGCACGCCGACCAAGGGCTACAAGACGCGCAGCAACAAGCGCACCGATTCGATGATCGTGCGCCGGCGGCACGCGACCAAAGGGTAACTGAGGGGTAACCGGAAATGGCACGTTCGCTCAAGAAGGGTCCGTTCGTCGACGACCACCTCGTAAGCAAGGTGGACGCGGCGCGCGCGACCAAGGACAAGAAGCCGATCAAGACCTGGTCGCGGCGCTCGACGATCACCCCGGACTTCGTCGGGCTGACGATCGCCGTGCACAACGGCAAGGCGCACATCCCCGTGTACGTGTCCGAGAACATGGTCGGCCACAAGCTCGGCGAGTTTGCGCTGACCCGCACCTTCAAGGGCCACTCGGCCGACAAGAAGGTCGCGGCGCCGGCGAAGAAGAAGTGAGGGGAAACGCGATGGAAACCAAAGCAGTGCTGCGCGGCGTGCGCCTGTCGGCGCAGAAGGGCCGGCTGGTCGCCGACCAGATCCGCGGTTTGCCCGTGGACCGGGCGTTGAACGTGCTCGCCTTCAGCCCCAAGAAGGGCGCCAAGATCATCAGGAAGGTGCTCGAGTCGGCGATCGCCAACGCCGAGCACAACGACGGCGCCGACATCGACGAGCTCCGGGTCAAGACGATCTACGTCGACAAGGCGGAGAGCCTGCGCCGCTTCACCGCGCGCGCCAAGGGCCGTGGCAACACCATCCTGAAGCAGACCTGCCACATCTTCGTCGCCGTCGGCGACGGCAAATAGGGACGGATCCATGGGACAGAAAATACATCCGACCGGTTTCCGCCTCTGCGTCACCAGGAACTGGTCCTCCAAGTGGTTCGCGAACAGCAAGAACTTCGCGCCCACGCTGATGGAAGACATCAAGATCCGCGAATACCTGCGCAAGAAGCTCGCGCACGCCTCGGTCGGCAGCATCACCATCGAGCGGCCGGCGAAGAGCGCGCGCATCACGATCCACAGCGCGCGGCCCGGCGTGGTGATCGGCAAGAAGGGCGAGGACATCGAGACGCTGCGCGCCGACCTGCGCAAGATGATGGGCGGCGACGTCGGCCTCAACATCGAGGAGATCCGCAAGCCGGAGATCGACGCGCAGCTCATCGCCGCGTCGATCGGCCAGCAGCTAGAGAAACGCATCATGTTCCGCCGGGCCATGAAGCGCGCGATGCAGAACGCGATGCGACTGGGCGCCCAGGGCATCAAGATCATGTGCGCCGGGCGGTTGAACGGCATCGAGATCGCGCGCACGGAGTGGTACCGGGAGGGTCGCGTGCCGCTCCACACGCTGCGCGCCGACATCGACTACGGTCTCGCGGAGGCCAAGACCACCTACGGGGTGATCGGCATCAAGGTCTGGGTGTTCAAGGGTGAACGGCTGGCGCACAACGCCGAGCCGGTTCAGGCCCCGGCGCCGGCGCCGGAAGGGCCGAAGCGCCCGCGTCGAGCAGGAGTGAAGAATGCTGCAGCCAGCTAGAAGGAAGTACCGCAAGGAACAGAAGGGCCGCAACAAGGGCGTCGCGACCGTCGGCAACAAGGTCAGCTTCGGCGAGTACGGCCTGAAGGCGATCGGCCGCGGCCGCCTCACCGCGCGGCAGATCGAGGCGGCGCGGCGGGCGATGACACGGCACATCAAGCGCGGCGGCCGCGTCTGGATCCGCATCTTCCCGGACAAGCCGGTCTCCAAGAAGCCTGCCGAGGTCCGGATGGGCAACGGCAAGGGCAACCCGGAGTACTACGTCGCCGAGATCCAGCCCGGCAAGGTGCTCTACGAGATGGACGGCGTGGAGGAGATCATCGCGCGCGAGGCGTTTGCGCTTGCCGCGGCCAAGCTGCCCATCCGGACGACGTTCGTCCACCGGCTGGTGGGCTGACGGAGACGACGATGAAACTGACCGACACCAAGAAGTCCCTGCACGCGAAGAACGCGACCGAGCTGCAGACCGAGCTGAACGCGCTCCTGAAGGAGCAGTTCGGGCTGCGGATGCAGAAGGCCACGCAGCAGCTGCAGGACACCTCGAAGATCAAGGCCGCGCGCCGGAACATCGCCCGCGCGCGGACGCTCATTCACCAGAAGAAGGCAGGGGGCGCGGCATGACGCAGGCCACCGAAACCACTCAGGCTCCGGCGAAGAAGCCGATCCTCCAGACGCTGACCGGCCGGATCGTCAGCGACAAGATGGACAAGACGGTCACCGTCCTGGTCGAGCGACGGGTCAAGCATCCGCTGTACGGGAAGGTCGTGACCCGGTCGCGTAAGTACCACGCGCACGACGAGAACAACGAGTTCAAGCAAGGCGACCTGGTCGAGATCGAGGCCTGCCGCAAGCTCGCCAAGACCAAGGCCTACCGGGTCACCCGCCTGATCGAGAAGGCCAAGCTGGCCTGAAGCGATTTCGTGGGGGCTTGTGCGAAGCACAATTCCCTGCCATAATTTCAGTTTCACCTGCCGCGGCCGGCAGAAGCGTCACCCCGGGCTGGCTTTTCTCGGGGCCGAACAGGCTCCCGAGGACGGCGCAGGCCCGACGGCCGCGGTCTTCCCCCGTCGGGGTCCAAAACTGGCCGCGGTCAAACCGCCCGAACGCAGCAGGACGCTGCGCCCGAGCACCGCGGGTTAAGTTGGAGAAGTGGCATGATCCAGATGCAATCGATGCTTGACGTCGCCGACAACACCGGCGCGCGGCGAGTCATGTGCATTAAGGTGCTTGGCGGATCCAAGCGCCGCTACGCCCACATCGGCGACGTCATCAAGGTCACCATCAAGGACGCCGCCCCGCGCGGGCGCGTCAAGAAGGGTGAGGTCTACAGTGCGGTGGTCGTTCGCACCCGCCAGGGTGTGCGCCGCGACGACGGCGCACGCGTGCGCTTCGACGGCAACGCGGCCGTCCTGCTGAACAACAAGCTCGAGCCGATCGGCACCCGCATCTTCGGGCCTGTCACCCGCGAACTGCGCACCGAGCGATTCATGAAGATCGTCTCGCTCGCGCCGGAAGTGCTGTAGGAGACAGTGATGCGCAAAGTCAAGAAGGGTGACAACGTGATCGTCATCTCGGGCCGCGACAAGGGCAAGCGAGGCGACGTCGTTCGCGTCGTCGACGACGAGCACGTCGTCGTCGCCGGCATCAACCAGGTCAAGAAGCACCAGCGTCCGAACCCGATGAAGGGCGAGCAGGGCGGCATCGTCAACAAGGACATGCCGATCCACGTCTCGAACGTCGCCGTGTTCAACCCGGTGACCAAGAAGGCCGACCGCGTCGGCTTCCGCACGCTCGAGGACGGCCGCAAGGTCCGTTTCTTCAAGTCCAACGGCGAGCTCGTCGGCGCGTAAGGAGAACCCATGGCCCGCCTGAAGGAAGTCTACAAGAACGAAATCGCGCCGGCGCTGATCAAGCAGTTCGGCTACAAGTCGTCGATGGAAGTGCCGCGCATCCGGAAGATCGTCCTCAACATGGGCGTCGGCGAGGCGATCGGCGACAAGAAGCTGCTCGACAACGCCGCCGCCGACATGCAGAAGATCTCCGGCCAGAAGCCGGTCATCACCAAGGCCAAGAAGGCCATCGCCGGCTTCAAGATCCGCACCGGCTACCCGATCGGCTGCATGGTCACGCTGCGCCAGGACCGCATGTACGAGTTCCTCGACCGCCTGGTCTCCGTCGCGCTGCCGCGCGTGCGCGACTTCCGGGGCCTGTCGGGCCGTTCCTTCGACGGCCGCGGCAACTACAACATGGGCGTCAAGGAACAGGTCATCTTCCCGGAAATCGAGTACGACAAGGTCGACGCGATACGGGGGATGAACATCACCATCACCACGACCGCGAAGACCGACGCCGAGGCGAAGGCGCTGCTCGCCGCGTTCAAGTTCCCGTTCAAGCCCTGAGGTCGCAATGGCCAAACTGTCCCTGATCAACCGCGACGAGAAGCGCCGCGACCTGGTGAAGAAGTACGCCAAGAAGCGCGCGGCTCTGGTCGCGATCATCAACAACACGAAGGCGTCCGACGACGATCGCTACGAGGCGCGGCTCAAGCTGCAGCAGCTGCCGCGAAACGCGAATCCGACGCGCCTGCGCAACCGCTGTGCGATCACCGGTCGCCCGCGTGGCTTCTTCCGCAAGTTCGGCCTCGGCCGCAACAAGTTGCGGGAGTTCGCCATGCGCGGCGAGGTTCCGGGTGTCGTCAAGGCCAGCTGGTAACGAAGAATGCAGGTGAGGTGATTCATGAGCATGACTGACCCTATCGCCGACATGCTGACACGCATCCGCAATGCGCAGATGGTGGAGCACGCGGTCGTCACTATGCCGTCGTCCAAGGTGAAGCTGTCCATCGCGAAGGTGCTGAAGGACGAAGGCTACATAGACGACTTCAAGGTCTCCGGCGAGGGCGTGAAGCCGGTGCTGGAGATCGCGCTCAAGTACTACGCGGGACGGCCGGTGATCGAGAGGATCGAGCGCATCTCCTCGCCCGGCCTGCGCGTCTACAAGGGCAAGGGCGACATTCCGCGGGTGATGAACGGGCTGGGCATCGCCATCGTCTCCACCTCGCGGGGCGTGATGACCGACCGCAAGGCGCGCGCAACGGGCGTCGGCGGCGAAGTCCTCTGCATCGTGGCCTGACCGTCGAGCGAGAGGACACCAACATGTCGCGAATTGGCAATCACCCCATCCCGCTGCCGGCCAAGGTCGAGGTCACGCTTGCGCCCGGCGCCATCACCGTCAAGGGGCCGCTCGGCACGCTGTCGCGCCAGTACGGCGCCGGCCGCTACGGCGACGCGCTGTCGATCGAACAGGACGGCAACAACCTGGTCTGCAAGGCCGCGAGCGAGGCGGCGAAGCCGATGCACGGCACGCTGCGGGCGCTCGTCGCCAACATGGTCAAGGGCGTCTCGGTCGGCTTCGAGCGCAAGCTGACGCTGGTCGGCGTCGGCTACCGCGCCCAGGCAGCCGGCGACAAGGTCAACCTGTCGCTGGGCTTCTCCCACCCGGTGGTCCACACGATGCCGCAGGGCGTCAAGGTGGAGACCCCGGTGCAGACCGAGATCCTGGTCAAGGGCATCGACAAGCAGGCCGTCGGCCAGGTGGCGGCCGAGATCCGCGCCTATCGTCCGCCCGAGCCGTACAAGGGCAAAGGGTGTCCGCTACGCGAACGAGCGGGTCGTCATCAAGGAAACGAAGAAGAAGTAGGATCGCCCGGTGACTCCCGCCGTCGGCCGCGCCCTGTTCCGGCGGCGGGCGGCGACGATCCCGGACGTCTTGGCTCAGGCATGATCAGTCGGAAGGACCCACGATGAACAAGAAGGAAGCTCGAGTCCGCCGCTCCCGCAAAACCCGGGCGCGCATTGCCGAGCAGCGTGCGACGCGGCTGGTGGTCAGCCGCTCGAACTCGCACATCTACGCGCAGATCATCGCGCCCACCGGCGACAAGGTGCTGGCCGCCGCGTCGACCGCCGAGGCGGACGTGCGCAAGGACATGAAGAACGGCGGCAACAAGGCTGCGGCGGCCGTGATCGGCAAGCTGATCGCCGACAAGGCGAAGGCGCTGGGCATCGAGAGCGTCGCCTTCGATCGTTCCGGTTTCCGGTACCACGGTCGCGTCCAGGCGCTGGCCGACGCGGCCCGCGAGAACGGCCTCAAGTTCTGAATGAGCCCCCAAGCTCACTTCCTTCGCCTCCCCCCGAGGGGGATGCAGGTCGCCCCTGGGGCGGCCCGGCGGGCGGCCTGACACCGCAACAGATCTAGGAAAGCTCAACATGGCGAGAATGCAGCAGCAGCAGGACGATCGCGGCGACGGCCTGCGCGAGAAGATGATCAGCATCAACCGCGTCACCAAGGTGGTGAAGGGCGGGCGGATCCTCGGCTTTGCAGCGCTGACCGTGGTCGGCGACGGCGACGGTCGCGTCGGCATCGGCAAGGGCAAGGCCAAGGAAGTCCCGGTCGCCGTGCAGAAGGCGATGGAAGAGGCGCGGCGCCGGATGATCAAGGTGAACCTCAAGAGCGGCACCGTGCATCACCCGGTCGAGGGGCGTCACGGAGCGACCAAGGTGTTCATGCAGCCCGCCTCCGACGGCACCGGCGTGATCGCCGGCGGCCCGATGCGCGCCGTGTTCGAGGTCGTCGGCGTGACCAACGTCCTGGCCAAGTGCCACGGCTCGACCAATCCCTACAACCTGGTTCGCGCCACGCTGAACGCGCTGTCGAACCTCAATTCGCCCGCAGAGATCGCCGCCAAGCGCGGTCTGACGGTCGACCAGATCCTGGAGGCCTGACCATGGCGGCGGCAAAGAAGCTGCGGCTGACGCTGGTCCGGAGCGTCGCCAATACCAAGCAGGATCACCGCGCGACGGTTCGCGGACTCGGCCTCAAGTGGACCAACCACTCGGTCGAAGTCGTCGACACGCCGTCGACGCGCGGGATGATCAACAAGGTGAGCTATCTGATCAAGGTGGCGGAAGCCAACGTCTGAGCAAGCACTGGGGAGTCCGCAAATGCGGCTGAACACGATCAAACCTGCCGAAGGTTCCAACAAGTCGCGGCGCCGCGTGGGTCGCGGCATCGGCTCGGGCCTCGGCAAGACCGGCGGGCGCGGCCACAAGGGCCAGAAGTCCCGTTCGGGCGGCTTCCACAAGGTCGGCTTCGAAGGCGGCCAGATGCCGCTGCAGCGCCGCCTGCCCAAGCGCGGCTTCGTCTCGCTGACGCGCGACGACACCGCCGAGGTGCGCCTGTCCGACCTCGCCCGGCTGCCCGTCGCCGACATCGACCTGCTGGCGCTCAAGGCGGCCGGGGTCGTGCCCTCGCTCGCGAAGGCGGCCAAGGTCATCAAGGCCGGCAAGCTCGAGAAGGCAGTGAAGCTCACCGGCATCGGCGTCACCAAGGGTGCCAAGGCGGCGATCGAAGCCGCCGGCGGCAGCGTGGCCTGAACGGCCGCCAGCGACAGATCGGGGAAACACGTTGGCCCTCAACAATCCGGCCCTGAAGAGCGGTTCCAAGTACGCCGACCTCAAGCGGCGGCTCTGGTTCCTGCTGGGCGCGCTCGTCGTCTACCGGATCGGGACGCACATCCCGGTGCCGGGCATCAACGCGAGCGTGCTGGACGAGCTGTTCCGCTCGCAGCAGGGCGGCATTCTCGGGCTGTTCAACGTCTTCTCCGGCGGCGCGCTGTCCCGGTTCTCGATCCTCGCGCTGGGGATCATGCCGTACATCTCGGCGTCGATCATCATGCAGCTGTGCACGGTGGTCGTGCCGTCGCTCGAGGCGCTGAAGAAGGAAGGCGAGGCCGGGCGGCGCAAGATCACGCAGTACACCCGCTACGGCACGCTGGGACTCGCGTTCTTCCAGGCCTTCGGCATCTCGATGGCGCTGGAACAGCAGGCGGGGCTGGTGCTGAACCCCGGCCTCTCGTTCCAGATCGTCTCCGCCGTGACCCTCGTCACCGGGACGATGTTCCTGATGTGGCTGGGCGAGCAGATCACCGAGCGGGGCCTCGGCAACGGCATCTCGCTGCTGATCTTCGCCGGCATCGCCGCCGGCCTGCCGGCGGCGATCGGGCAGACGCTGGAGCAGGCGCGCACCGGTGCCTACTCGATCCCGCTGGTGCTCGGCATCGTGATCCTGGTCGTCGTCGTCACCGGATTCGTGGTCTTCGTCGAGCGCGCGCTGCGCAAGATCCTCGTCAACTACGCCAAGCGCCAGGTCGGCAACAAGGTCTACCAGGGCCAGAGCTCGCACCTGCCGCTGAAGCTCAACATGGCCGGCGTGATCCCGCCGATCTTCGCCTCGTCGATCATCCTGTTCCCGGCGACGCTGGCCCAGTGGTTCGGCAGCGGCGAGGGGACGATCTGGCTGCGCGACCTCGCGGCGACGCTCGCCCCCGGCCAGCCGGTGCACGAGATCCTCTACGCGGCGGCGATCATCTTCTTCTGCTTCTTCTACACGGCGCTCCAGTACAACCCGAAGGAGACCGCCGAGAACCTGAAGAAGAGCGGCGCGTTCATCCCCGGTTACCGGCCCGGCGACCAGACCGCCCGCTACATCGAGCGCATCACGCTGCGCCTCACGCTGCTGGGCTCGATCTACCTGGTGATCGTCTGCTTCGTCCCGAACTTCCTGATCGCGTGGAAGAACGTGCCGTTCTACTTCGGCGGGACGTCGCTGCTGATCATCGTCGTCGTGACCATGGATTTCATGACCCAGGTGCAGGCTTACCTGATGTCCCAGCAGTACGAGAGCCTGCTCAAGAAGGCCAACTTCAAGGGCGGGCTGCCCACGCGCTGATGGCGAAAGAAGAAACGATCCAGATGCAGGGTGAAATCCTGGAGATGTTGCCCAACGCGACATTCCGGGTGAAGCTGGAAAACGGCCACGTCGTGCTGGGGCACATCTCCGGCAAGATGCGGATGCACTACATCAAGATTCTGCCGGGCGACAAGGTCACGGTCGACCTCACGCCCTACGACCTGTCGCGGGCGCGGATCACCTTCCGCGCCAAGTGACGAGCGGATAGCTACAACGGGCCGCAGCGGGCGGCCGGCGCGAGCAGCGCCCCCCGCGGCCGCAGGTTCCAGGAAGGGACGGAAATGAAGGTTCTCGCTTCGGTGAAGAAAATCTGCCGCAACTGCAAGATCATCCGCCGCCACGGCGTGGTGCGCGTCATCTGCAGCGACCCGCGGCACAAGCAGCGGCAAGGCTAACGAAGTACCCCGACACGGCAGACACAGGTAACCGCTATGGCCCGTATTGCAGGCGTAAACATCCCCAACCACCAGCACGCCGAGATTGCGTTGACGGCGATCTACGGCATCGGCCGCGCGCGCGCCTCGGCGATCTGCGTCGCCGCCGGCGTCAAGGGATCGACCAAGGTCAAGGATCTCAGCGATGCCGACATGGATCGTCTGCGCGAGCAGATCCAGAAGTTCACCGTCGAGGGCGATCTTCGCCGCGAGGTGACGATGAGCATCAAGCGGCTGATGGACCTGGGCTGCTATCGCGGCGTCCGGCACCGGCGCGGACTGCCCGTGCGCGGACAGCGCACGCGCACCAATGCCCGCACCCGCAAGGGGCCCAAGAAGTCGCGCTCGGGCATGAGCAAGCCGGCAGTCGCCAAGTAACGGTCAAGGACTCCAGAGCATGGCACAGCAATCCTCCCAGAAAGCCGCCGCCCAGCGCGCGCGGAAGAAGATCAAGAAGAACGTCGCGGAAGGCATCGCGCACGTCCACGCTTCCTTCAACAACACGATCATCACCATCACCGACCGCCAGGGCAACGCGCTGTCGTGGGCGACGTCGGGCGGGGCCGGGTTCAAGGGCTCGCGCAAGTCGACGCCGTTCGCCGCGCAGGTCGCCGCCGAGAAGGCCGGCCGGGTCGCCGTCGAGTGCGGGATCAAGAACCTCGAGGTCCGGATCAAGGGCCCGGGTCCCGGTCGCGAGTCGGCCGTGCGGGCGCTCAACGCGCTGGGCATCAAGATCAGCAGCATCTCCGACGTCACGCCGATTCCGCACAACGGCTGCCGGCCGCCGAAGCGGCGCCGCATCTGACGGTCGACCGGAAGCCGCGTTCCTCTCCGCGTCGCGGGCCTCGCACCACACCGGGGAGAGCACGCATCGTTCCGTCGACGACAACATCCACCAACTGAATTCACAGCAACCGGGATAGCAAAGTGGCTCGTTACATCGGACCCAAATGTAAGCTGGCGCGACGGGAAGGCACCGACCTTTTCCTGAAAAGCGCGCGTCGTTCGCTCGACTCCAAGTGCAAGCTGGAAACCAAGCCCGGCCAACACGGCGTCAAGTCCGGCATGCGCATGTCGGACTACGGCAAGCAGCTGCGCGAGAAGCAGAAGCTCCGCCGCACCTACGGCATCCTCGAGCGGCAGTTCCGCCGCTACTTCGCCGACGCAGCCCGGAAGAAGGGCTCGACCGGCGAGAACCTGCTGCGGCTGCTCGAATCGCGGCTCGACAACGTCGTCTACCGCATGGGCCTGGGCTCGACCCGCGCCGAGGCGCGGCAACTCGTCGGCCACTGCTCGATCACCGTCAACGGCAAGGTCCTCAACATCCCCTCGGCGCAGGTCAAGGCCGGCGACGTCGTCGGCGTCACCGACAAGGCCAAGGCCCAGTTGCGCATCCAGGACTCGCTGCAGCTCGCCGAGAAGGTGGGCTTCCCGTCCTGGGTCGAGGTCGACGTCAAGAAGATGTCCGGCACGTTCAAGGGTTCGCCCGAGCGGTCGGAGTTCGGTCAGGACATCAACGAAAGCCTGGTGGTCGAGCTGTACTCGAAGTAACCGCCCGGCTTGCCGGTTTGAGATTCGCTTAGGGATTCCGCATGCAGAGCAATGCTTTGTTGAAACCGCGCATCATCGACGTCCAGTCCTCATCGCCGTTTCACGCGAAGGTGGTGATGGAGCCGTTCGAGCGGGGCTACGGCCACACGCTGGGCAACGCCCTGCGCCGCGTTCTGCTGTCCTCGATGCCGGGCTACGCGCCGACCGAGGTCCGCATCACCGGCGTGCTGCACGAGTACTCGGCGCTCGACGGCGTGCAGGAGGACGTCGTCGACATCCTCCTCAACCTGAAGGGCGTGGTGCTGAAGCTGCACAACCGCGACCACGTGCTCCTGAAACTCGCCAAGAGCGGCGAAGGCGCCGTCACCGCGGCCGACATCGAGCCCAACCACGACGTCGAGATCATCAACCCCGAGCACGTCATCGCGCACCTCACGCCCGGCGGCAAGATCGAGATGGAAATCAAGGTCGAGCGCGGCCGCGGCTACCAGCCGGCGACCGCGCGCGTGAAGCCGGAAGGCGGGCGCACGATCGGCAACATCCTGCTCGACGCGTCGTTCAGTCCCGTGCGCCGCGTCAGCTACGCGGTCGAGAGCGCCCGTGTCGAGCAGCGCACCGACCTCGACAAGCTGGTCCTCGACATCGAGACCAACGGCGTCGTCGAGCCCGAGCAGGCGGTCCGCTACGCCGCGTCGGTGCTGGTCGAGCAACTGTCGGTGTTCGCCGACCTGCAGGGCACCGACAGTCCGCTGGCGGAACGCTCCACGCCGCAGGTCGACCCGATCCTGCTGCGCCCGGTCGACGACCTCGAGCTCACCGTGCGCTCGGCCAACTGCCTCAAGGCCGAGAACATCTACTACATCGGCGACCTCATCCAGCGCACCGAGACCGAGCTGCTGAAGACGCCCAACCTCGGCCGCAAGTCGCTGAACGAGATCAAGGAAGTGCTCGCGTCGCGCGGGCTGTCGCTCGGCATGAAGCTCGAGAACTGGCCGCCGGCCGGCCTCGACCGTCCCTAATTCCCGAGCGGGACACGAAGGAAGAACATCATGCGCCACCGTCACGGCCTGCGTAAGCTCAACCGCACCAGCAGCCATCGTCTCGCGATGCTGCGGAACATGACCAACTCGCTGCTGACGCACGAGGTCATCAAGACCACGCTGCCCAAGGCCAAGGAGCTGCGCCGCGTCGCGGAGCCCTTGATCACGCTGGGCAAGACGCCCACGCTGGCCAACCGGCGGCTGGCGTTCGACCGCCTGCGCGACCGCGACGTGGTCACCAAGCTCTTCAACGAGCTGGGCCCTCGCTTCCAGGCGCGCCCGGGCGGTTACCTGCGGATCCTGAAGTTCGGCTTCCGCCAGGGCGACAATGCACCGATGGCGCTGGTCGAGCTCGTCGACCGGCCCGAAGCGGTGGCCGAAGCCGCACCCGCCAAGGCCGAGTAGGCTGTCGCGCGCCGCCGCTTCGCGGCCGCGGCCGGGAGAAGAGCCGGGCTTCGCGCCCGGCTTTTTACTGCCCGCGCCGCCGGCGCGACGAAGGCGCCTTGTTCTCAGAGCGGCAGGAACACTGCGGTTGCCAGCGCCTGCGAGAAGCGCCGGATCGTCCGGTTGGTCCGCTGCGCCATCACCAGCGCGAGCATGTCCTGGTAGGCGACGAGCTTGCCGATCTCCCGCTCGAACGAGAGATTCGGCGCTTCCGCCGCCGGGTCGTTGCTGAGCAGCACGAGCTCGCCGTTCGGTCCCCGCGTGTGGACGAGTTTCCAGGCGGCAATCTCGACGTTGCGCGCGGCGTTGTAGAGGCGCTGGGCGTCGAGCGTGTCGGTGAGGAAGAACTCGCTCTTGTCGTTGTAGGCCTGGGCAATCATGCTGCCCAGGCCGACGCCGAAGGCAAACACGCGATCGCCGGCGAAGTCGGGCCGGAATGCGGTCTGCAGCGCGGCGATCCCGCGCTGGTTCGAAAGCTCGGCAAAGCGCCAGCGGTGCCGCGGGTCGAACCCGCGCGCGACCGCCGCCTCGGGTGTCGCCGCAGAGCCCTTGCGCAGCTCGCGCGGGTTCCGGCGGTAGAGTTTGCCCATCAACAGTCGGGCGGAGGCCATGCTCTCGCGCAAGTGGAGGTCGGCCACCGCATCGATGTCGGATTTCAGGAGTTCATTGGCGGTGAACGGCGCTTCCTTGGGCGCAGGCCGGCGGCCGGTGGGCGCGGCGGTGGGTGCCGCGGGCGGAGCGGTACAGCCAGCGAGCGGAGACATGGCCAGCGCGCCCAGCAGCCGGCGCCGGACGCGCGACGTCGTACCATGCACTCGGGCGATGGCGAAACTCCTGGCGAGTGGAGAGAGGGACAGGCGCGAGCATCGGGCACGCGGGCTGCCGCTGTCAATGCGCCGCCCGCGCCGATGGCGCGCAGTGCGGTCTCGACCTACAATCACAGAACGGCGGGGCGCGGGCGGATGTTCCGTGCGCGCCTCCCCACAGGCCATGGACGCGACGACACTGCCGGGCAGCGGGACGGAATCGCGCGTCGGCGGAGCCGAAGCGCTCGCGCGGGGTTCCTCGCCGGAGCGGCGCCCCGGTTGCGGTTGATCGATGTTCCGCTTCTACATCGCCCGCCAGCGTTACGACGCCTACCTCGTCGCCGATCGGCTGAACCAGGCCGGCATCCGCGCGCACGTCTTCAACCAGCACGCGTCGTCGATCGTCGGCGACGTGCCGCCCGACGTTGCGCAGCCGCAGGTGTGGCTGGAACGGGAATGCGACCGCGAGCGGGCCGAGACGATGCTGCGCTCGATCGAAGCCGACGCGGACGCGGGGGAGCCGCGGCGCTGCGCCGCGTGCGGCGAGGAGTCCCCCGGCAACTTCGACCTGTGCTGGAACTGCGGTCGCAACCTCGGCTGAGTTCCTGTCCGGCGGCGCCGCGCCTGGTCCGCGCCCCGGCGTCAGGCGGCGACGGCTCCGGTCGCCGCGGGCGCGCCGATGCGTGCGGCCAGCGTCGCCGCGACGCCGTGTCCGTTCTTGATGCAGTCGCTCACGGAAACGCCGCCCTTGTAGTTGGCGCAGAAGAGCAATCCCGGCAGTTCCCGCTCCGCCTGCTCGAGCCGGCCGATGCGCGCGAGGTGGCCGAGATCGTATTGCGGGATGGCCTGCGGCCAGCGGACGACTTCGGTCCACAGCGGTGGGCCGGCCGCACCGACCAGTGCCTCGAGTTCGCCCAGCACGATCCTGACGACGGCATCGTCCGCCATCGCGGCGATCTCGGGATCGCGCCGGCCGCCGGCGAAGGTGGTGAACAGCACCGTCCCCTCCGGTCCGCGGTGGGCGAACATGCTGGTCGAGAACAGCGATCCCAGCACCTTGCGCCGCTCCTTGCGCGGCACCAGGAAGCCGAAACCCTCGCAGGAGTGCACGACGTCGGCGCGGCGAAACGCCGCCGCGACGACCGCGATCGGCGCGTATTCGATCGCGGCCAGCGCCTGGGCGGCGCCCGGGGCGAGGTCGCGGACGATGTCGGCGGCGGCATAGGCTGGCGTGGCGATGACCACCGCGCGCGCGCGGCGCACGAAGGTCGCACCGTCCTGCTCGCCCTCGATGCGGAACCGTTCGGGGGCTTCGCGCTCCACGCGGCGCACGCGCACGCCGCAGCGGACGCGGTCGAGCTTGCGCCCGACCCCGTCGGTCAGCGTCTGCATCCCGTCGCGGAAGGAGAAGCTCTTGGCCGTGTTCTTCGCGACTTCCTTGCTCTTCTTCCGCTCGCGCGCCCCGCGGATCTGCCCCTTGATGAGCCCGCCGTACTTCTGTTCCAGCGCCAGGAGACGCGGGAAGGCGGCGGGCACCGAGATCCGCTCCGGATCGCCGGCGTAGATTCCGGCGACGAAGGGATCGATCGCGTAGTCGAGGAACTCGGCGCCGAGGCGGCGACGGACGAAAGCGGCGATCGATTCCTCGACGCCCGGCGGCGTCGGCGCGATGAACAGTTCCTTGAACAGGCGCAACTTGGCGCCCAGCGTGAACGCCGGTGTGGTGAGGAAGCCGCCGGCCGACGTCGGCAGCGGAATCGGCTTGCCGTCGCGCACCACATAGCGGATCGACGCGGCGGCGCTGGGCTCGGCCCGCTGCTGGCGCAGACCGACGTCGTCGAGCAGCTCGTTGATCAGCGGCGTGGTGTCGAGCGTGCTGTTGGGACCGAGCTCGTAGAGCACGCCGTCGCGCCGCCGGCTGCCGATGACGCCGCCGACCCGCGGCTGGGCTTCCAGCAGTTCGACCGCGTAGCCGCTCTTCTGCAGCCCGAAGGCTGCCGCAAGGCCGGAAATGCCACCGCCGACCACCACCACATCCACGTCGGTTGCCGTCACCACGTTCTCCAGGTCAATGCCGTCACTGCGCCGCGCGCGGGGCCATCGACCCGGCCACCAGCGCAAGGCGCTCGGCGCGCGCGATCGCCGCCGCAAGTTCACGCTGTGCCGCCGAGCCGTCGGGCATCTGCGCCAGCAGCTGCCGCCAGTAGCCCGCGGCGGATTCGAATTCGCGCAGCTCGTAGGCCGCGCTGCCCGCCATCTCCAGCGCCCTCGGATGCGCGGGACTCAGCGCCAGTGCGCGCATGACGACCTCGCGCGGCTTGCCGGCCAGCCGGCCGCCCTGTGCCATGCCCAGCGCGTCGGCATACTCGCACCAGATGCCCGCGTCGGTCGCGACCTTGGGCGCCGTCGACAGCGCCTTTTCGAATGCCAGCGCGGCCTCGGCAAACCGGTCGGCGGCGAAATCGATTCGGGCAAGCAGCACCCAGCCGCGGCCGTCGCGCGGATTTCTCTCCAGGTGGCGCAGCAGCTCGTCGCGCATCCCCGGCGCCGCGAGCCGTTCGGCGTAGCCGCCGTCGAATCCGCGCTCCGCACGCCCGGAGCGCAGTGCGTCCGGATCGCCGAACAGCGCGTAGAGCCCCGCGGCGAGCACCGGCAGCGCGATCGACACGACGACGGCGGTGCGGTGCGTGCCGCCGGTGCGTGCGGGGCGCGGAGCCTCCTCCGCCGCGTCGACCAGCAGCCGGCGCTCGAGGTCGGTCCGCGCCTCGGCGTGCTGCCGGACGGTGAGCCGGCCGGCATCGCGCTCGCGTTCGAGGTCGGCGAGCTGCGCCCGGTAGGCGTCGGCGTTCGTCGCCGCGCGCGATACCGCGGCACGGGGCGGCAGCCCGCGCCACAGGCGGGGCAGCAGGAACGCGAGCGCCAGCGCCGTCATCGCGGCGGCCAGCAGCCAGAACAGCAACGGATCGGAATCGAAGGGCATGGGGGTCACCGACGAACCGGCGGCGCGCCGATTGTCGCGACGGGTCCTCGACGTGCATCAGCAGGCATTATCGCGCCGCAGCAACGAAAAGGGCGGAGCCTTTCGCCCCGCCCTTGTCCGTGATCAACCCGCGACTACTTGGGCGCCGCCGGTGCCGCCGCCGGGGCTGCCGGTGCCGCGGCGGTCTTCGCGGGCGCACGCTTCGCGGCCATCGCGTCGTCGAGCAGCTTGATGCCTTCCTGCGCGATCGTCATCGACTTGTTCAGCGATTCGAGCGCCTGGTCCGGATTGTGGAACGCCGCGCCGTTGCTCGCCGCCCACCATTCCCAGTGGATGTGCGCTTCGAAGTGCTTTTCGCGGACCTGGGCCAGCACCGCCTCGTCGACGCCGGCGCCCCGGGCTTCCTCGAACTTGTCGATCATCCGCGTCAGCCAGAACTCGGCCTTGCGCATCTTGCCCTGCTGCTTGTTCTTGAGCGAATCGATGACGTAGTTGGCCTGCTTCGCGGTCCAGCCCTGGTGGCACTGCAGGCAGGTTTCCTTGATGTAGTGCTTGGGGCTGGTCTGCCAGTGCGACGTGTAGGTCTTGCCGGTCTTCGCGTCCTTGACCTTGGGCATGTGGCACTGCGAGCACTCGACGCCGGCCTTCTGGTGCTTGGAGCCGTAGTAGTTCTCGACATCGGGGTGCTGCGCCTTCCACAGCATCGCGCCGGTGATCCCGTGCTTGAAGTCGCGGAACTTGAGGTCGGTGTAGTGCTTGGCGATCTCGTTCACGTTCTTGAACGGAAAGTGGTTGGTGCGCGCATCGGTCATGCCGATGGCCGTGCCGGTGCCGAGCTCGGTGCCCGGGTTGCAGTTGTACTCGACGTGGCACTGCCCGCACTGCAGGTTGGTGTCGTAGCGGTCGAGCACGGCGATCTTGCGCGTGTAGCCCCTCACGCCCATGTCCTTGACGTCGATCTTGGCGGCGCGCGCGTCGCGATGCCACAGCGTGTCCTTCTCGGGCCGCGTCAACGCCTGGATCAGGCCGTCGCGGACGACGCGCGGCTTGGCCGAGTGCGGGTCGTGGCAGAAGAAGCAGTTCAGTGAATGGTTGAGGTCCTTGACCATCTCGTTGACCTTGGACGTGCGGCTCCACTTCGCCCCGGGCACCGGGTCGCCCATGTAGGCCCAGTCGAGGATGTGG